>NZ_CP036271.1:2802313-5202313 GCF_007745175.1 Caulifigura coniformis
ATCTTCCGGAATGAGCCGATTCTCTTCGGATGGACCAATTCCGATTCCGGAGTCGTCGCCGGCTTTTATGTGCAGGTGCTGACGGCGATGGCGACGCCGCTGATCTTCTTCGCGATCGTGGATGCGTTCGTCCGCACGAACATCACGGGCGGACAGGGGCTGAAAATGTTCGTCATCTGCGCAACGAACATTGCGGCCGCGTTTCTCATCGGGCTCACGATCATCAACGTGTGGCACCCCGGCGAGGCCTGGTCCGAAACGCTCAAGGCCGCGGAATCCCGGGCCGAAATGTCTGCGGGCACTGCCGCTCCCGCGCTGCCAGCGACGCCGCGCGACGTGTCGCTCGCGCCGCTCGACATCCTTCGCTCCTTCGTCCCCAAAAGCATCGCCCAGCCCTTTCTGGAGAACATGGTCCTCACGGTCGCCGTGCTGGCGATGCTGATCGGGGCCGCGCGTCGGAAGCTCACGCGCACGGACGACCCCGAACTGGCGGCGGCTCTCACGTCGTTCGACCACGTCATCATCGCGCTGTACCAGATCGTCCTGCGGCTCCTGCTGTGGATGATCGAACTGGCCCCCTTTGCGATTTGTCTGTCGGTCGCCGGCGTGATCGGGACAACGGGACTGAAAACGTTCGCGGTCGTCGGCGTCTTCATGGCGACGATCATGGCCGGCCTCGGTTTTCATTCGCTCGTCTATTACCCGCTGAGCGTCTGGCTCATGGCAGGCCTGTCGCCCCGGCGTTTCTTCCGGGAGGGAGGCGGCGCCATCCTGACCGGTCTGTCACTGAACAGCAGCCTGGCGACGGCCCCGCTGACGCTTGAGGCCCTCGCGCGGCTTGGGGTCAGCGATTCGTCGGCCCGCCTGTCCGCCTGCGTCGGCACCAATTTCAACAACGACGGCGTCACCCTGTATGAGGCGATGACCGCCCTGTTCATTGCGCAGGCCCTCGGGCTCGATCTGAGCCTGGGGCATCAGATCACGATTCTGCTCGCCGCTCTCGTCGGCAGCATGGGAATCGCCGGGATTCCCAATTCCGGTCTCATCATCCTGGCGCTCGTCCTGAAAGCGGCCCGGCTCCCTGACGCCGCGATCCAGCTCGCGATTCCGATTGCGTACAGCATCGACTTCGTCCTGGCGCGTCTGCGATCGGCCGTGAACGTCATGGGAGACCTGCAGGTGGCGATCCTGCTGGACGTGGCGCATCGCGGCGAAATCGGCGACTCGGCAGAGTCGGCCGCGTAGCTCGCCTCCGGATTGGCGCTGCCGGTTGCCTCCGCGAATGCCGGCGCGCCTACAATCGCACTCCACGTCCTCTGCGAACGGAATTCTTATGCAACTGCGCTCTCTCGGAACCACCGGCTTCAACATCGCTCCACTGGCGCTTGGCGGCAATGTGTTCGGTTGGACGGCTGATGAGCCGACATCGTTCGCGATCCTCGATCGCTTCGTGGAGGCGGGCTTCAACCTTGTCGATACGGCCGACGTCTATTCGAAGTGGGCCCCCGGTCATCAGGGAGGCGAATCCGAGATCGTTCTCGGCAAGTGGTTCCGGCAGGGGGGGAAGCGGGAGAAGATCGTTCTGGCCACCAAGGTCGGGATGGAACTCGGTCCCGATCGGAAGGGGCTGTCGAAACGCTGGATCACGAGGTCCGTCGAAGATTCCCTGCGCCGGCTTCAGACCGACGTCATCGACCTCTACCAGTCCCATCTGGACGACGAGTCGACGCCGCTCGAAGAGACGCTCGCCGCGTACGACGGACTGATCAAGGCGGGAAAGGTCCGGGCGATCGGAGCGTCCAACTACTCGGCGGCCCGGCTGACCACAGCCCTGGAGGTGAGCCGCAAGCACAACCTTCCGGCCTACGGCTGCCTGCAGCCGCTCTACAACCTTTATGACCGGGCCGTGTTCGAGGCGGAATTGAGGGATGCGTGTCTGACGAACGGCGTGGGAGTGATTCCCTATTTCTCACTCGGAGCGGGATTCCTGACTGGGAAATATCGGTCGGAGGCGGATCTGCAGGGCCGGGCGCGCGGCAAGAAAGTGGCCGAGTATCTGAACGAACGGGGCCTTCGAATCCTGAAGGCGCTGGATGCCGAGGCCGCACGGATGAACGCGGAACCGGCCCAGGTTGCGCTGGCGTGGCTCATTCATCGGCCGGGTGTCACCGCGCCGATCGTCAGCGCCACGTCGACCGGGCAGCTTGATGCCGTGCTGAAATCCGCCTCGCTCAAGCTCGACGCCGAGGCGATCGGGAACCTGGATCGCGCCAGTGATGAATCCGGGAGCACCGGCCGCCGGGATTGATCCCTCCCTCTTACGCAGTCGCTAAAGCCAGCGCCACCGCGACCCGTCTGACCGCTCCAGCATGTCCATCCGCGATGAAAAAGGTCGCGGATCCGGCAATTGCTGCCGCACAGAGTCCGCGATGGGCCGACAAATCTTTCGCGACTTCAAAACCGTGAGCCGGAGTCGTCATGCCATCGTCCGCCGGTTTGGGTGAGCGGCGAGGTTCACGGAATATCTTAAGGCGCTCGTGAAATGGGTTTCTCTTCCTGGGGGCGGTTGTTGGGTGGGCTTCGTCACTCGATGAACCTGGGAGGAACGCCTCGGCGTCGGCGCGTCGGCTCTTCGATCACGACGGAGCCGCTGGCTCTCGAAACCCGCCTCTTGCCCGCCGCCACTCCCATCGGCGCGCCAGTGCTCGTTGATGCGCCAGCCGATGGCGACGTCAATACGGTGGAGCGGGATAACCAGTCGATCGCTGCCGACGCGGCCGGCAACTTCGTCGTCACCTGGCATCAGGAGACGTCCGACGGAATCAACGTGATGGCACGGCGGTTCCATGCGGATGGAACTCCCGCCGGTGAGGCCTTCGTGGTCAACACCTCCTCGGTCAGCGACCAGAGGCTGCCGGCCGTGGCGATGAACGCATCGGGAAGTTTCGTGATCGTCTGGGAGTCGGGTGACGATGGGCCCCGACGCGATATTTTCGCGCGGCGTTACGACGCTGATGGGACGGCTTTGGGAAGTGAGTTCCGTGTCCATGCTGACGTCGACGATCTGCGTCTGAATCCGGAAGTGGCCCTCAGCGAGGATGGCTCCTTCGCGATCACCTGGGCGCGTCACGACCTGCCGTCGAGCAATATTGATCTGTTTGTTCGCCGCTACGATTCGACCGGCGTGCCCCTGGGCAATGAACTCGAAGTCGTCAGTGACGTGAACCAGCAGAGCCCCGAGATCGCCAGCACGCCTGATGGCGGCTACATCCTCGTATGGGCCGATCTCTTCCAGCTGCATGGGCAGCGTTTTGACGCCGACGGTGAGGAGATCGGAGGCCGATTCGCGATCGGCACGACGAACTTTGCCGAGTCCCCGGCGATCGCGGTCGATACGGACGGAGGATTCCTTGTCGCCTGGCAGGGAACGACAGAGTTCACCTTCGACTACAAGCACATCTATGCGCAGCGTTTCACGGCCGAGGGAGTCGCTGACGGCGACCAGTTCCTGGTGAACTCCAACCCCACCGTGAACCGCGAGTGGGCGCCGGCGGTGGCGGTGACGGTCGATGGGAACTTCGTCATCTCATGGACCGGAGAGAATCCGCACTTCAGCTACCGCGACGTGTTCGCACGCACGTTCAACGCGGACGGCGTTCCACTCGAAGATGCCTTCCGCGTCAATCCGGCGTCCGCCGGAGACCAGCGGTTTGGCTACGTCGCGATGACTCCCACCGGCGATTTCGTCGTCAATTGGGCCGACGGCGCCGAGGGGGACCTGTATGTTCAGCGTTACGTGCTGAACTTCGCACCGTCCGACATCGTCCTTTCGTCGAACTCGATCCCGGAAAACTCGCCGGCCGGTTCGGTCGTGGGGGCTTTGTCAGCGACTGATCTTGGGCTGGGCGACACGTTCGTCTTCGAACTGGTGTCGGGCGATGGAGACACCGGCAACGGAGCCTTCGAGATTGTCGGCAGCGAACTGAGGACAACGGCCTCCTTCGATTACGAAAGTCAGTCGAACTACTCCATCCGCGTCCGTGCCACCGACCTGGCCGGGGCAACAGTCGAGAAGGTGCTCACGGTTGATGTCGCGAACGTTGCGGAGACGCCGGAGATCACCCTCAGCAACAATTCCGTCGACGAGAATCTTCCCAGGAAGACGGTGGTGGGAGTTCTCGGCCTCACCGATGCGCCCGACGGCCCGCTGAAGTTCCGGCTCGTCCGCGGCGAGGGGGCCAGCGGAAACGGTCGTTTCCGAATCTCCGGCAATCAGCTGGTCACGAAGTCCCGCCTCGACGCGGAACAACAGTCGAGTTACACCGTGCGGATCCAGGTGACCGATGCACAGGGCAACGTCACGGTTCAGGTCTTCGAGATCGAAGTCGGCGACGTCAATGAGCCCGTCACGCGATTGAAGTTCGAGCGGGCTTCCTTCGCTGAGAACATGCCTGCCGGAACCGTGGCCGGCACGCTGCAGGCGATCGACCCGGACGCCGATGACAGCTGGACCTACGAACTGGTTTCCGGAACCGGCGATGGTGACAACGACCTGTTTACGATCGTTGGAGACGAGATCCAGACCGCGGCGGAGCTCGATTACGAAACGAAGTCGCACTACTCCGTGCGGGTTCGAGTGACCGATTCGGAAGGTGAGTCAGTCGAGAAACGGCTGACGATCCGAATCGCGAACGTCAACGAGCAGCCGACTGCGATCGCGCTGTCGAACTCCACCGCCGGGGTGAACCAGAAGGCTGGAACGGTCATCGGCCAGTTGTCTGTACTCGATCCGGATCGGAACGAGCGATTTCAGTTCAGTCTTGTCCCGGGCGCCGCTGACAATTCGCTGTTCCAGGTGCAGGGCAGGAACCTGAAGACGAACGTGATGTTCGACGCCCCGGCAATCTTCCCCGTACGCCTGCGTGTGACCGACAAAGACGGCCTGTGGTTCGAAGACGACTTCTCGATCACGGTCGAATAGGCCATTCTCATGGCTCCTCTGCAGGCGATTGAACGGTTCTCGATTCGCATTCATCCGTTCATCGCCTGCGGAAAGCGGAATACCAACATTGAAGATGCTCCAGGCGGCAGGCGGCCCGTGCGGGGTGTTGGCATCTGAAATCGAGGGGCCTAACCTGCGGTTCTCCGTTTCTGCCTCACCAGAGAACCGCCGTCATGACCCGCCTCGCGATCCTGCATATCGCTCTTGTCTCAGGGATCTTCTCCACGTCCGCTCTTGCCCAGACTCCGGGCGGCGGCGCTGAAGAGTTTCTCGATCGCGTCCGGACTCCGTTCTGGACGTCCACGACCCAGGTCGAGCCATTGTTCTTCATTCAACAGTCGGCTGACCAGAGGCCGCAGGCGAAGCTGCTGTTCCCGGCGACGACGATCGCCCGTCTGACCTCGGCCGACCGCACGACAACCTATGAAGCCGGCCGTGACTACACGCTGGGCGAAGAGGGAGTCGTGTCGCTGCCGGAAGGAAGCCGCATTCCGTTCAAGACGCTCGATCAGCTTTATCCGTTGATGACGTCCAATGAGCCGAGGATCCGCGGACGTCGCGGCGACGAGACTCGCGGCATCCTGTTCGGCGAAGGCGCGTTCTACCACGCGCTCCAGGCGGAAGTGACGTATGACGCGAAAGAGGCCCGGTGGGACGGCCCGCGGCCCGAGTATGCCGGCGAGCGCCTTCCGCGCTTGACCGCGAAGCTCAAGGCGAAACAGCCGGTGCACATTCTCGTATGCGGCGACAGCATCTCGGCCGGGGGCAACGCGTCGAAGGTGACGAAGGCCAGCCCGGGATGTCCCGCCTTTCCGGAACTTGTCGCGGGAGCTCTCGGGCGTGCGAACCAGAGTGACGTGACGCTGACGAACGTCGCCGTCGGCGGCTGGACTTCCGACCAGGGATTGAAGCAGGCGCAGGACGACCGGCCCGCGAAGGGAAAGCAGCCCGACCTCGTCATCATCGCGTTTGGGATGAACGATGTCGGTCGCCGCGATGTGGCGCGCTACCGCAGGAACATCGAAGGCATCATCAGCGAAGTTCGGAAAGACGCCCCTGAGGCGGAGTTTCTTCTGGTGGCCACGATGCTCGGGAACAAGGAATGGTTTCTGCCGATGGACCAGTTCCCGATTTATCGCGATGCACTCGTCGAGCTGCAGGGCCCGGGAATCGCCGTTGCCGACCTCACGGCCATGTGGGACGGACTGCAGAAACGGAAGTCGTTCTACGACCTCACCGGCAACGGTGTGAACCATCCGAACGATTTCGGCCACCTGGTTTATGGCCAGGTCATCTTCGGCACGCTGTACCGCTGAACCGACGCGCGAGCGCGAGATCACGAAGCACGGCGTCGCCATCAGCACAAAGAGCGAGCCCTCCTGATGAGTCCCAGGGGGGCTTGCTCGCTCATGCTTCGAGAGTTGATTTCAGTCTTTCAACTCGATCGTGATGTCGTTGGGGCCATCCTTCTTCACTTCGGCCGACAGCCCCGACGACTCGGGCCGGGCGTACTTCGTCGGGATCAGCGACTTCACCTTCGTCGGAGGGGGCGTCTTGCCATAGTTGGGAGACTTCTCGTCGAAGTACGAAGGGTCTTCCCCTTCGACGACCGATTTGGCGACCGTCACCACATGCCGCCCCTCGACCGCGCCGTCACCGGTTTCATAAGTCGTGAGGGTGAACTTGCCTTCGGCGTCGGTCAGTCCGGCCGCGCCGATCGCGTTGGCCGCATCGCCGGAGCGAAACGCCACGGCGGCCCCTGAGAGTGGCGTCCCCTTATGGGTCACCTTGCCATTCACCTGATAAACCGGCTTGCGGTCCTTCAGCCATTTGGAGTCATCCACGGAGCTGCAGCCAGTCAGCATCATGACGACGGACGCAATTGCCAGAGAGCGACAGAGAGACATCGAGTGGAGCCTCATCGGAAGAATGTCCGGACGTGAAGAAATGACAGCCGCCCACGTCGGGCGCGGACGGCTGCCAATGAGATCGCTCTCAGCGATTAGAATTCGCCGAGCGTTTCGCCGCACGCACGCGTGCTGAGACCGCCCCAGATGCCATAGGGGCTCCGCTGGGTTGTGCGTCCCGGAGGAGCGGCCGAGGCATTGCCGCGATCGATGTTGTTGCTGAACATCCGCACGGCGCCGTCCGCCATCAAGGCCTGAACGCCTCCTGTATGGGTGCTGGAGGCCGGCCAGATCGAGTTGCTGGGATCTTCCGAGTTCGTCCCCAGCACGCAGCTGGGCGAGTTGGGCGGAAGAACGGCCGTGAACCCTGTGAAGATCGGACGGGCATCGCCCCATCGATCACCCCGGCGATAGCCTTCGGCCGGTGTCGGCGTCGTGAAACGTGACGGGTCCGTCGACGAAATCACGGCCAGGCACACGGCCGGGTTCGTATCGAGGCCTGTGACCGAAACCTGCGGACGACCGTAGGCGTCGCTCCAGTCCTGGGAATAGGAGGGCGATCGGCGGAACTCTGCGACCAGCAGGGTGTTGCTCGTGCCATCAAGCACGTCGCGAATCCCGATCGGCGTGCGTCCCGGGAACATCCCGCGCATGCGCTCCGGCTCCCAGTTCTCGAGTTCCGTGATGCGGTCACCGCGGTTGGTTCCGTAGTTCACCTTTCCCAGTCCACGATTCTGCTTGATGTCCGAAGGACACTGCAGAACTTCCATCTGCTGACGCCACCAGGGATAGGTGGTCGCATTGTCCGTCCAGGGGGTCGGCCCCTGGTTCGGGGACGACATGATCTGATTGAAAAGAGGGCCCTGGTCGAGGAACGGCAGAAGAGCGACATACACGGACAGCCGGCCACCGTTATTCACGGTGCCGTCCGCAGTCCCCATCATATTGGCGGGAAACGCGTTATAAGTGTCGTGATAGTTGTGCATTGCGAGCGGCGGGCGGCCTCTCGAGCCTGCTGAACGGCAGGAAGCAGAAGGGCGATCAGAATGGCGATGATGGCGATCACCACCAGCAGTTCAATCAACGTAAAAGCTTGTCGACGTACCCGAAGCATAGCGCACGCTCCTCGACGAAAAACAATAGAAGAAACCGATAGACGTTCCGCGAAGCAGGCCTCTGAAAGCAGCACGAACAGCACTTGCAGCAAACAGCACGTCAGCGACGAAGCAGCACTGAAAGAAGCCAGCACCCAAAAAAGCAATCCGCACAAAGAGTAGCCGTGAGTCGATGCTACCCGTGCGGCGGCCCGGCGGTCAACTGGCATTCTGACCATCGTATTGACAAGCGACGCAGAGGATATGCAATCGGGGCTGGCATATGCCGACTGGTCTGTGCGACTTGATATCGTCGACACTGAAATGCGGGTGCCGATGATCAAGTCGCGCCGTAACGCCGCAGGGTCTCGGCAATTTCCCCGTGGCCGCGGCGCTCCGCCCACGCCAAGGGCCGCGCCCAGTCCGGCTCGTCCGGCAGGCTGAGCCGGGCTCCCCGGCCCAGCAGAAACTCAACCATCTCGCGCTTCCCGTACTTCGCAGCCCAGCCCAGGGGGGTGGAGCAGATCTCTTCATCCCGCGCGTGCAGGTTCGCCCCCCGGTCGAGGAAACAGGCCGCCGCGTCGATGTCCCCTTTGCGGGCGAATTGATGCAGTGGAGTGATCATCAGCCAGTCCGGCTGGTCCGGATTCATGCCATGCTCGAAAAGCAGGTCGTTGAGTTCATTGGTTTTCGACCCGACGAGCCAGCCGGGCCACGCGATGCGTCTGGGCAGGTCGGGCTGATACTTGAGAATCAGGTGAACGAATGGGGCATGTCCGTTCCCGGCGGCATTGCACAGCGCATCGGCATCATCCGCGAGGGCGGGGTTTGCTGCGAACATCGCGGCCCCGGTCCGGACATCCCCCTCGTAGCCCAGGATCTCCGCGCTCGTCGCGGCGCCGTACGAGCACAGCAGGTCGATCATCGCCTGATCGCCGTTCGAGACGGCCCGCGCCAACGCATCGGCCGAACTCTCCACGGCCTGGTTGGGGTTGGCGCCGTGCTCCAGAAGGAGTCGCGCGATCTCGTGATGCCCATTGGCCGCTGCGGAGTAGAGGGCATGGCCATCAGGGGCGATCCCTTCTTCCGGCAGGTTCGGATCGGCTCCCCGTTCGAGCAGCAGTCGGACGATGTCGAGATGCCCCTTCGCGGCTGCGTTCGTCAGCGGGGCGCCGGAGCCGACATAGTACGTCGAGTATTCCGAAACACGGTTGATCAGCCCCGGATCGCCGTCGATGAGCTCGCGGACGCGCTCGATCTCCCCGAGGTGGCAGGCCGTGTTGAGGTCGCAAAACGCCCCGTTGGCGAGCAGGTGGTCGAGCATCTGCCTGGGCGAAAGGGGCCAGTCCCGGGCAACGTCGCGCCAGCCACGGAAGTAGTAGTCGCCATTGACGAGTTGAATGGGGCGGGCCCCGTCGTAGCGCACCGCATTGACATCCGCTCCACGTTCCAGGAGCTCGTCGACCATCTCGATCTGTCGCGTCATCACGGCCCAGTGAATCGGCTGGTTCGACCGGGCGTCGCCCACGTGGAGCAGTTCGGGAGTCGCCTCGAGCAGGCTCCGGACCGCGGGGCGATCGCGATTCCGGAGGGCGGCTGCAATCGCTTCACCGCGCGGCGAGGCGTTCAATCGGTTCTCGAGGTGATCGCTCAGCACCCGTTCGACATCGTGATGTCCCCGGTCGCGACAGATCTCAAGCAGGCTGTCATTGACTGCCAGGCTCAGTGGATCGGCGCCCTGGTCGAGGAGGAATGCCACGACAGGTGTCCGTCCTTCACGCACAGCGAAGGACAGCGGCGTGCGATACATCCAATGTGCCCGGACGAGGGACGCATCGCGCCGGATGAGCCGCTGCACGGCGGGCAGATCGCCCGCGAGACAGGCGGTGAAGAGGTCCCAGACGTCAACTCCCCGCCCCGTGGACCACTTCAGCCGATCGGTCAGCCAGAGCTCACGTGGGCGCTGCATGGGGAGACGCCATTTCGATGCGCAGAGCGGGGAGAACCCGGGACATCCGGAAGGAGCCTGCCAACGATCATACCAGCGAGACTGCCCGCCGCCCGCTGCTCAAAGGCTCGACGTCTGATTGAGCGTGTCCAGCGGAAGCCAGAGCAGGTCGGCCTGCATCAGCCGCAGTCCGGACCTCCAGGGCTCATAGAAATCGAGCAATCCATAACCGAACGATTCCATCAGCTGAAAGTACTTGCCCGGTGGCTGCTGTCCCTGGTAGGTCGGGGCAAAGATCATCTCGGCATAGATCAGGTCGATCGCCTGGCGTGTCAGCATCTCCGACGCCCCCTTGAGGACGTCATATTCGCCTCCCTGGACATCGAGCTTCAGAATGTGGATTCGCGGAATCGAATGGCCCTTGCAGAACTGGTCGATCCCGGTCGTCTCGACCGTGATGGTGCTCGACGTCTCGCAATGCTTCAGTCCCCACTGGCGCGTTGCACCGGGGTCTGTGGGAAGCAGCGAGTTGGTGGCGACATAGCTGTTCACATTCATCTGCGACGTGCCGCTCGAGGCCGCCAGCGCGAGGCGGTGGACTTCGATCCCCGGATCGCCGGCGAAACGCGACTCCAGCTGGCTCGCCGCCCCCGGGAACGGCTCGAAACAGGAAATGGCTGCGGAGGGAAACCGAAGCCGATAGGAAGCCGCGGCGTCCCCGATGTGCGCGCCGACGTCGAAGATCACCGGCCTGGGCGAGGTCACCAGCCGTTTCTGGACTTCAAACGCATCAGGCCGGCAGCGATGAACGCCGAACCCGAATCGCTGGAGACAACGCTCGACCAACTGGCGCATCAGAAGAACCCGAAAAAGAAAGCCTCGCAAGAAACTCTGGCCACAGGGCCGATTGTCCACCACGATCGACCAAACGCCAGCCCCGACGCCCCCGAGCTGAGCAGAATCGCAAGCCCGGCGGCGAACGGCGCTCCCCGAATCGGCCTGTCAGGAGCCCGCGAACGCAGTCCGCCGGATAGAGCAGCTTCAATATTGGTATTCGGGGTTCCGCAGGCGATCAACGGACGAACGCGAATCGAGAACCGTTCAATCGCCTGCACAGGAGCCATGAAAATGGCCTAGAATCGGCTCCTGGTTGTCTCTCCGCTTCTCCGCTCGAGGTGCTGTGATGAAATCGATGGCTCGCGGTCTGGTTCTGGCGTCCGTTGCGGCGGGCAGCGTCCTGGGGGTGTCGATCTGCGGCCACAGCCAGGAGCAGTCTGCCGGCCCGCCCCTGGTCACACGAGGCCGCGTGGCGCTCAACCTGGCTGGCGCCGAGCTGATCATTTCCCGAGCGCGGGAGAAGGCCGTCGAGATGAAACTGAAGGTCAATGTCGCCGTCGTCGACGAAGGGGGGCACCTGCTCGCCTTCGCGCGCATGGATCAGGCACGTCCCGCCAGCGCTCCAACAGCTATCACGAAAGCAACCGCGGCCGCCACGCTGCGGCAGCCGACCGGGCCGGTTCGTCGCGGCGAGGCCGAAGCGGATGTGCTCCTCAACGTCGCCTTGCAGAATGCCGCCGCCGCGAGCGGGGGGAAGATGACCAGCCTGTTCGGCGGCGTGCCGGTGGTCGTCGACGGGCAGGTCATTGGCGCCGTAGGAGTCGGCGGAGCGACGGGAGAGCAGGACGCCGAGATCGCCAGGGCGGGGATCGACGCACTGATCAAGCAGCTGTAATCAGGGGCCGGCGCTTCGTAGAAACGGGCAGGGGACAAGAGTGTGAACTCTTGTCCCCTGTGATGCGTTTCTCGGAGTTCAGTCGCGTCGAGTTCGCCTCATTTCGTGGCTTCCTGGCGCTGTTGCCGCCGTTGTCCGCGGCCACCGCCCCGGGAGCTGCCCCACAACGGTTCGACGTTCCCCTCGTTCCAGCGATCCCATTTCGCCTGCAGCTCTTTCACCTTCTCAGGCATCGCCGCTGCAAGGTCCTTCGATTCCCCCGCATCGGCCTCCAGGTCGTACAGCTTCGCTTCGGTCACCGGCTGCCCGCCTTTCCCTGTGTTCGTGTCGGCGTTGCTGTCGTAGCGGACGAGTTTCAGGTTTCCGTTCCGGATCGCCATCTGCTGCCCGAACCGCCAGTACAGGGCGTCATGCGGCGGCTTCTTCACGCTGCCGGAGAGATGAGGGCGCAGATCGACGCCATCCAGCTTCGCGGACGATGGATCGACCCCGGCTGCCGCAAGGGCGGTCGCCGTCAGGTCGAGCTGGATCACCGGCTGCTCGTACACGCCTGCCTGGAACTGGCTCGGCCAGCGGAGCAGGAACGGCACATGAATCCCCCCCTCGAGGGTTGTCCTCTTCGACCCCCGGAACGGCGTGTTGATGCTGCCGTTGACGGTCACTCCGTTCATGGTCGGACCGCCGTTGTCGCTGATGAACGCCACCAGCGTGTTCTGCGCCTGTCCTGATTCCTCGACAGCTTTCAGGATCTTTCCGATCGCCTCGTCCATGGCGAACATCATCGCCGCATACTTCCGTCGCTGCGGGTCGGTGATCGATTCGAACTTCCTCAGGCGGGCGTCGTCGGCCTGCATGGGCGTGTGGACCGCATTGAAGGCGACATACAGGAACCATGGAGATCCCTTCTTCGATTCCATGAACTTCACCGCCTCTCGGCCGATTACGTCGGTCAGGTATTCGCCTGTCCCGGCCGGCTCGTTGCCGCGGAGGATGCCCCGCTCGTTGAAGTAGTCGTGGGCGCCGCCCAGGAATCCGAAGAAGTCATCGAAGCCGCGCCGCTGCGGGTGGAACTGCTCGGCCGAGCCGAGGTGCCACTTGCCGGTGAGCGCCGTGGCATACCCGGCCGACTTGAGCCGCGCCGGAATCAGTGTTTCGGAAACCGGCAGGCCCAGCGCGCCTCCGTCGCCATCCCCGCCCGGATTGAACTCGTGGCCAAACCGTGTCTGGTAGCGGCCGGTCAGCAGGCCCGCCCGTGTCGGCGAGCAATACGGTCCCGAGACGTAGCCGTTCGTGAACCGCACGCTCGACCGGGCCAGCGCATCGAGATTCGGCGTCGGGATGTCTTTGCAGCCGTGGAATCCGACATCCGCGTAACCCATGTCGTCACCGACGAGGAACAGGATGTTCGGCTTTTCAGCAGCCGAGGCCGAGGCCGCAAGGCTCAGGCAGAACGCCAGCAGGCAGAGACGCGTCATTGTCCGACTCCGGGATTGGGCGCGAAGACATTGCCTCGCCGACAGCGCGGGGCAACGGGCCGATCGTCATACCTGTTCACCGGTGGAATGTGTAGCGATGCAAAGCAAGCAGCCGCGGGCGGGGCGTCACGAAGAAGCCCCGCCCGCGGCTGGCGATGTGCCCGAATCGACGAGACGGCCTTATTTCTTCCGCCGCGAGACGCTGCTGACGATCTTCACCCATTCTCCTTTGTCGTCCTGGATGTACGACGTGAAGTGCCGCTCATCCCGGCTCTTGAACTCGGTGATGTCCCGATACTTCGCCGTCTTGCCCGGGTTCAGCATCGAAGGGCCATCGGCCTCGAGTGTCAGGATCTTTCCGCTCGGGTCGAGGGTTCCTTCGTAGTGCCACATGTGCGGCATCATCGAGTCGGTCCACGTCCCGATGTACTTCTTCTTTTCCGGTGAGTAGCCGATCGTCATCACCACCTGCATCTTCACGCCCGCCATCTCGGCGTCGCCTTCGGAGATGACCCAGAAGCCCCCGAGGGGACGCACTTTCTCTTCCATCTTTCCTTTCACGGGCGGCTGGCCCGGCACGGGGGTGCATTCCGATTCCGCGCTCCATTCTCCGACGAACTGGTTCAGCCACTCATGCTCTTTCTGCGGCGTGGGAAACGGTGACGGGTCCTGGGCGCGAGCGAGGCCCGGGGCGACGACAAGAACCAACGCGGCGGCGACAAGCGATCTCATGGGTTTAGCTCCTCAGACAGACACGACGGACTGGCAACACTGCCAGCGGTAGCCCGCCGCATGGTTGCCGGATCAATCCCGAACTTTCAATACGACGTTCGGAATCGCCCTTGACATATTCCAGTATGGGAATATAAATCATTCATGGCAAGAGCAGCAACGACATCCGACGCCTTCAACGCCATCGCCGAGCCGCGAAGACGCGAAATCATCGGCCTCCTCGCCGACGGCGGAACGCTGACGGTGAACGAGATCGTTGAACGGCTGCGACTTCCGCAGCCTGCCGTCTCCAAGCATCTCGGCGTGTTGCGCGAAGTGGGCCTCGTCTCTGCGGAAAAGCAGGGGCAGCACCGCCGCTATCGCCTGACCCCCCAGGAGCTCAAAGCCGTGCACGACTGGGTCAAAACGTTTGAACGGTTCTGGACAAACCAGATTGACCGCATCAAGGAACGCGCCGAGCGGATCGCCGCCGAACGCGCCGCCAACAAGCCCGTTTAACCAGCTCCCCTGGGAGCGGAACCTCTATCGAAGGAGATTGCTCATGATGCTGACTCCCGAGACGGCCATTCAGACCCTGGAAGTCATCAAGACGGAAGAGATCAAGGCCCCCGTCGATGTCGTCTTCGAGTCGATCCTCGCCATCCTCGGCCCGGAAAGTCAGATGGGACACAAGGCGTTCCCGATGACGTTCGAGGCCTGGCCTGGAGGTCGCTGGTTTCGTGATCTGGGCAACAACGCGGGGCACCTCTGGGGGCACGTCCAGGTCATCAAGCCCCCGACGCTCATCGAGATCTGCGGCCCGATGTTCATGTCGTATCCGGCCGCTTCTCACCTGCAGTACCGCATCACGGCCGACGGCCCGACGAGCCGCCTGCAGCTGACGCACAAGGCGTTCGGCCTGATTCCCAAAGAGCATCGCGAAGGGGTCAACGAGGGCTGGGCGAACGAAGTCGCGGAGATCCGCGCCCGCGCCGAGCGTCTCGCGAAGAAGAAGTAATCGTTCTCCGGCGTTGTCGTTGCGGACTTCCATTCCGCAAGTCCGGGACAGGGCAACGGGTGGCTTCCGTTGCGGATTCCATGAATTGAAATTCCTCTCTTCGTTCACAGGCGTGAATTCATGAAGGCACTCGAACTGATTCAGTGGGCACTCGAGTTCACTGAGGCAGGACTCACCCGGCTCGTTTCCGACATGCGGGATCGACCGCTGACGCAGCCCACCTCCGCGGGGGGCAACCATCCTCTCTGGGTGCTGGGACACCTGGCCTACAGTGAAGGCTTCGCGTCCGAGATTCTGTTCGGCGAGCCCAATCCACTGCAGCACTGGGCGAAGCTGTTTGCGCCCGGCAGTCAGCCGACCACCAATCCGGCCGACTATCCGTCGTTCGACGAGCTTCTGAACACCTTCCGCGAGATGCGGGCGAAGAACCTGGTTCGCCTGAAAGAGATCGGCGAGGCCGGGCTTGATGCAAAGCCGGAGAATGTCCCGGAGCCGTTCAAGGACGTCATGACGTCCGTGGGCAAGACATACCTGCTGCTCGCGCTCCACCAGAACGTGCACTACGGCGAAGTCTGTGATGCCCGGCGCGTCGCCGGGCTCAAGCCGTTGATGTAGCCGCGCTCGCGCTCTGTTTCGCGGCCGCATCGGCCGTTCGGATGCTCCCCGGTTGTCGAATGCGTCATGGCTCGTCAGGCCACGGCGCCACGCTCTCCGTCTGTCGATTCGAAACGTCGTTTCCCTCTCTCTCAAACGAGGCTTGCTTCATGTCTGCTCCTCCCGCAGTTGTCTCCCGTCAGGAATGGCTCAAGGCCCGCATGGATCTGCTCCAGAAGGAGAAGGAGTTCACGCGGCTCAAGGACGAGGTCGCGGCCCAGCGACGGAAGCTTCCGTGGGTGAAGGTCGAGAAGGCCTATCGCTTCGAAACTGAACGAGGCGCGCAGTCGCTCGCCGACCTCTTCGCCGGCCGCAGTCAGCTCATTGTCTACCACTTCATGTACGGGCCGGAATGGGAAGGGCCGTGTCCGAGTTGCAGCTTCATCGCCGATCACTTCGATGGACTCATTCCTCATCTCAATGCCCGCGATGTGACTCTCACCGCCATCTCCCGCGCGCCGCTGGCGAAGCTCAAGGCGTTGCAGGCCAGGCTCGACTGGAGGTTCCCCTGGGTTTCGTCCGGACCGGGCGACTTCAACTACGACATGCACGTCTCGTTCACGCCCGAAGAGATCGGTCGCGGTGAGGTCGAATACAACTATGCCAAGGGCCCGACACCCGTCGAGGACCTCCCCGGTTGCAGCGTGTTCGCGAAAGACGAGACGGGGCAGGTTTATCACACCTACTCATCCTATGCCCGCGGGTGCGACATCCTGCTGGGGGCCTATAACTTCCTCGACCTCACGCCGAAGGGACGCAACGAAGAGGGGCTCGCTTTCGACATGGCGTGGGTCCGCCTGCACGACGAGTACGGCCCCGGTTACAAGGTCGACCCGGCTGCGGGCTATTCCCCGCCGAAGGGCTCCTGCTGTCACCCCGTCGAGGTGACGACATGAAAGCCGCCTGCTGCTGCAATTCCGGGACACCGGAGGGCCGCCGCGCGCGAAGCCGCGCCGCGGCCCCGGTCTCCGGGCTGGTCTGCGGCGCGTTCTGGCTGCTCTGCCCGAAGTGCCCTGCGTGCGTCGCCGCTTATGCGGCGCTCGTGGGTGGCATCACCCTCTCGCTTCCCGTGGCTGCGATGGTGTTGAGCGGTCTGCGAGTCTCGCTCATCACGGCAACTCTGATGATCGCCGCCGTTTTTGCCTGGCGCTGCATGCGTTCGCTGGTTCGCTGAGCGATCTGTTCGCTGCCGGCAACGCCGCTTTCCGTGCCTGGCCGGCCCGATTCGGGCCGGCCAGGCACGGTTGGGTCACAAGTGGTTGTCGCTGCGCCGATATGCCTTGTGACATGGTTCAGGACGAAGGGTTTGGTCCGTCACCACTGACGAGCGACTCGCTGATCCAACGATGGTGCTCGCCAGGTACGACCGCAAATGCAACGTCGCGCGTCAGCCCTCTGGCGCCGAAAGACGCTCGTTGAACCGGATCCGGTTCCCGAACGGATCGGTCACCTGAACCAGCTTCGCGTCGTAGAACGTCGTCTCCAGGCCCGGCCGCAGGTATCCGTATTTCTTTTCCATCAACTGGCGATGGAACTCTTCGATTCCGGTCATCCAGACAAACACCGTCGAGCCCGGGCAGCAATCGCCATGATGCTCGGACAGGTGCAGCGTCAATCCGCCGCGCGACACCTGCATGTAGACCGGCGAGACGCCCGCGAACTGATGTTCCCAGTCGACCGTCATTCCCAGGTAGTCGACGTAGAACTCGCGGGCCTTCGCGACATCGAAGATCCGCAGGATTGGGATTGTCTGCTGCACTGCAATCGGATCGCTCATGACGCCTGCTACTTCTTGACGGTTTCGTGGCGAACCTTCAGCCCAGTCAGCCCCTGCCGCAGCTTCTCGAGTTCGACCCGATTCTCGGGCAAAGTCGACGACTCAAATGCCGGCAGCAGTTCGTCCCAGACGACGTTCAGCTCGCCCTGGAGGTCCCCCGTATCGGACGTGATGGCGATCACGGCGTCCTGGTCCGGCAGCACGACGCAGAACTGCCCCCGCGCGCCATCTCCCCTGTAGGCGTTGTGACGGCAGCGCCAGAACTGGAAGCCGTAACCCTGGTCCCAGTCCTTCGTCGGATCGCTGCCGTTCGACATCTGCTTCGATGTCGCGAGTTCGATCCACTCGGCCGGCACCAGCTGTTTGCCGTTCCACGTCCCCTTCTGCAGGTAGAGCTGTCCGAACTTCGCGATGTCCTCGGTCCGGATCCACAGGCCCCACCCGCCGACCGACACTCCCTGCGGGCTCATTTCCCATTCCGGATTCTCGATGCCCAGAGGCTCGAACAGGCGCGGAGTCAGGTAGTCCAGAACCGTCTGCCCCGTCACCTTCTGCACGATCGCCGACGCCATATACGTCCCCATCGAGTTGTACATGAAGTGCGTTCCCGGCTTGTACGGAACCGGGTGGGCCAGGAATTCCTTCACCCAGTTGGTGTCGGCATCGCGTTTCGGCTGTGTGTCATGTCCGGTCGCCATCGTGAGCAGGTCGCGGACCCGCATCTTCTTCAGATTTTCGGACGGCTTTTCCGGTGCCTCCTCCGGGAAGAACTTGAGCACCGGGTCGAAGAGGTCGAGCTTGCCTTCGGCGATCGCCAGCCCGACCGCCGTCGACGTGAAGCTCTTGCTCAGCGAATGCATCACGTGTCGTTTGTCGGCCGCTTCCGGCGCCCACCATCCTTCGGCCACGACCTGGCCATGCCGCACGATCATCACGCTGTGCAGCGTGTCGACTTTCTGGTGCGCCTTCTCGATGAACTGCCGCACGACGGCCGAGTTCATTCCCTGCGCCTCAGGACTACTCCGCGGCAACGCCTTCGAATCACCCGCAACGGCTGTCGAAGTCAGGACCAGGCACACGAGCGCAGCGAATCGAGGCATGACAGTCTCACGGCGGTGGGACGATGGCGGCGGGAACGAGAGCGCACGACCGGCCGCGAGCATATCCGTCCGCGGCCGGGCCTGCACCATTCGCCCGGCAGACGTCATTGGGCCGGCACGGCCTCGACCATCCAGTCGGCCTTGTCTTTGGTTTCGGTCGCCTTGATTCCCGGCAGTCCGACCCGGGAGTTCTTCCCCTCGGAGCTCGAGTCGTAGCTGACGTACACCCCCTTCGTCTGGTGCGCCCGGAAATCGAACGCGACCCAGAACCGCTGCGGCACTTCGACCGGCTCCTTGAACTTCACCGTGATCCAGCTTTCGTCTCCCCTCTCAATCGTGGAGTACGGAACCAGTTCGGTGTGCAGCACCTTCTTCTGGTCGCCGGAAAGCACATACACGAGGAAACTTTCCTCCGGCGCCTTGGGGACGCCATACCGCGAGCCGTGGAACCTGATCGCCCCGATCTTCGTCCCCGCAGGCGCTCCAAAGGTGATCATCGGGCCGGCGCCGGCCATGCTCTTTTTGCCGTCGGCCGTCCCATCGTGATACTTCAGCGCTGCCGCGTCGGCGCCGCTCGCAGCGGCCACCTTCTCATCCGCCGCGAAGCCGCCCTGTCCAAACACGATTGCCAATCCGCACGCATAGAGAGCCCTGCGCATGTCGTTCTCCTGAAGTCAGCAATTGAGGAGTGATTATTCCGGCGCGCTCTTCGCGCGCCGCTGCAGCCACCAGTCCTTCAGCCCTGGATTGATCCGCGACCAGCCCACACCATGATAGGAAGCCTTCCGCATCTCAATCCCGATGAGGAACGCCGTCAGGATCGCGGTCGCTCCGTAAATCGTCCACCAACTCAGGCTTCCCGTCTGCAGGCGAATGCCGGTCAGCACCACGAATACGACCGACCACGAAAGCTCCGCGGAACGGCCGATTCGAAAGACGTTGCAGAACAGGAAAAAGTTCCCGACGACATAAAGAGTCGCCCCGGCCAGCCACGCCCCGCGCTCCCACGCCCACCACGCAAACGCCCCCGCGGCCGCCAGAAACAGGAGATCCGCGGCCGAGAACCGCACGCCCGGTCGGAATTCCTGCGACATTTGACGTACCCCCGGACTGCAAACCCCTCGCCCCGTTGCCTACGAATCCGGGATCGTCCCCGTTTGCTCTCGGTCCCGCTTTTTGCCACTCTGGCTTCCGCGAATCATTCCCTCCGCACTCGGGCTCCCGCTGCAATGCTTGCCAAGCTGCATACGTACTCCCTGTTCGGAATCGATGCGCGGCGGGTCGACGCGGAAGTCGATATCTCCCCCGCATCGCTTCCCCGGACGACGATCGTCGGCATGGCCGATTCGGCGGTCAAGGAGAGCATTCATCGCATCGAACGGGCCCTCGTCAACAGCGGCTACACCCGGCCCGTCGACCGTATCGTCATCAATCTCTCGCCGGCCGACTTCCCGAAAGAGGCCCCGTCATTCGACCTCCCGATCGCGCTCGGAATCCTTGCCGCCTCGGGTCAGCTCGCATCGGAGAAGTTCGACGACTATGCCGCCGTCGGAGAGCTCGCGCTCGACGGCTCGACGCGCTCCGTTCGCGGCACGCTCTCCATGGCTCTTCAGGCCAAGGCCGACGGCCGCAAAGGGCTCGTCGTCCCGGTGGTGAACGTCACCGAAGCGGCCGTTGTCGATGGCATCGAAATCATCCCCATCGGCTCACTGGCGGAAGCTGTCGGATTCTTCACCGGTCATCTCGACATCGAACCTGCTCCGTTCAGCTGGGAGCAGGCGGTCGCGTCCCATGCCGGATACGGCGTCGACTACGCGGATGTGAAAGGCCAGGAATCGGCCAAGCGCGCCGTCACCGTCGCCGCAGCCGGAAGACATCACCTGCTGATGATCGGATCGCCAGGAACCGGAAAGACGCTCCTCGCTCAGCGGCTCGCCACCATCCTTCCCGATCTTGTCCCTGAGGAGAGTCTCGAAACCACCCGCATCTGGAGCGCCACGGGCCGGCTCAACGGTGGGGAATCGCTCGTCCTGACCCGGCCGTTCCGGAACCCTCATCACACGATTTCCGAAGCCGGCCTCGTTGGAGGCGGAAGCACTCCGGCCCCGGGAGAGATCAGCCTCGCCCATCATGGCGTGCTGTTTCTCGATGAACTCCCGGAGTTCAGCCGCAGCACCCTCGAAGTGCTGCGGCAGCCATTGGAAGACCAGCGCGTCACCATCTCGCGGGCCATCGGCTCAGTGACGTTTCCCGCCAACCTGATGCTCGTCGCGGCCATGAACCCATGCCCCTGCGGGTTCCGAGGCGACCCGAAACGTCACTGCAGCTGCAATCCCATTCAGGTCGAGAAGTACCTCACCCGCATCAGCGGCCCATTGCTCGACCGCATCGACATCCATATCGAAGTCCCGCCCGTTCCGTTCCGCGAACTCTCCAATGACAAGCAGGGCACCGACAGCCGGACAATCCGCGAAAAGGTGATCGAGGCCCGCGGCATCCAGAAGAAGCGATTCGACAACGACCCGCTCGCCTTCAACGGCCGGATGACTCCGCGGCAGATCCGGAAGTTCTGCCGGCTCGAGTCGGCAGCAGAATCGCTTCTGAAAACGGCCATGGAGGAGATGGGGCTGAGCGCCCGGGCCCACGACAAGATCCTCCGCGTGAGTCGCACGATCGCCGACCTCGATCGCAGCGACGCGATCACGCAGAACCACATCAGCGAAGCGATCAACTATCGCACTCTCGATCGCACCTACTGGCGAAGCTGACCGGAACGGCCGAAATCAGATCGCCACGGTTCGCTCAAGGCTTCTCCTTCACGAGCAGGCCGATCGAATACGATGTCACGCCGCAGAGGATCAGCGAGGCAGCGATCGGCTGGCTGAACCATGCACACGGAAGCGCCACCGCGAGGCACCCCAGTCCGGCAATCTGGTGCATATTCCACCGCCGTGCCGGCTCTCCCTCCGTCGATTGCGACTCGGTCAGGGACGGCATGGCAGTTCGCTCGAATGGAACTCGGCTTGGCGTGTCGTCGGCGGCAGTCATCGGTCTTCACCTGATCCTGAGGCGGGATCTTAGAACGCCCGGACTCGAACGGCCTTCCGTTTCCGGCCTGATCCAGGGGAATCACGATCTCAGGACGACCGATTCTCAGCGGCCGGAAGCCTCAGAGGGGCCGTCGTAATACCAGCAGCACCTGCAGCACCGAAAGCTCGTCATCGGAAAGCTGCTGGTAGCGCGGCTGAAGGTGGCCGCGCAGGCTGCGGAGGTAGCCCTCTTCCGCCGAGGCGAGCGACCACATTTCTTCGATCTGGAAGCCGCAGTCCAAGGCCGCGTTGACCAGGTCCACGCGGCGGACCCGGTTGCTCGTCACGATGTGCGACGTCAGCAGCGAGTATAGCCAGTCCGGAGCCGTGAGATGATCGAGCGGGCGTCCCGGCCGGGCAAACATGTTGTGCGCCCGCAGGTCGACCGAGTTCACGAACACTCCGCCAGGGCGAAGCGCATTGAACACACGCCGCGTGCTCTCGAACACACTGTCGACGTGCTCGAACACGTCGTTCGCGATCGCGAAATCGACCGGCTCCGGAAGCTCCATTTCCTCGACCTGCTGGCGGATCAGGATCGCGTTGGCCGGAACTGCCGTCGGATGCGAGAACTTTTCGACGGCGTACATCTTCGAGCATCCCAGCTCCAGCAGCCGCTCGCAGACGCCAAGATTGTCTCCCGGACCAATCTCCAGGCCGACCTGCCCCCGCACGTCGCCGAGAAACGGCTCGAACGTCCGTGCGATGCCCAGGCAGTGTCCCCGTCGCTCATCTTCCGACCATTCCGCAACCCGGTGTCCACCGCGAATTGCTCCGCCCAGAACGCGGTGGGCCTGGTTTCGGGCCAGGCCGACAAGGCCATGTTTGAAGCCGAGCTGGATCATGCTGGAGTGGCCGCGAGACGGTGGAGAGGCTTCGGAGAGATCTCGCGCCGTGCGAGAATGAAGAAACTCTTACCGACCGAATCCCCGCGCACCCCGGCGGGGAAGCGGTTCACACGCGAGAATCGGCAAGTCGGACGCTCGGCAGTCCGAACTTGCCGCCACGTTGACTTCCGGCAACATGTGCTTGCGTCGCCTGCGACCAGCGGGGCCGCCGAGAAATGGCCTGCGAGAACCCGGCCCTGCAAATAGAAACAGGCCCCGGGACGGTGCCTTGAACCGGGGCCTGGTCGAGGGTGGAAATCGACCCTCGGCGATCAACTCGTCCGGTACTTCGCAGGATCGGTTTTCTGCAGCTTCCATCTCGGCGTGCTCGAGGACGAAGAACGCTGAGGCGATGAGTACGATCGCTGCTGAGGCGCCTGCACGCCATTCTGATAGCAGGAGCGGTAGGACGTCCGGCTGCGGAACAGTTGCGCCGACGCGATGCTCGACGTGAAGACAACCATCACCGCCAGGGCGCTTGCGGCAAGTCTGCTGCGGTTCATCGGAAGATTCCTTTCTGAGTGCTCGAAAGTGGCCAGCCTGCTCACCTGGCGACTGGCCCTTTCTTCAATGGCAAGCCCGATACCCGTCGATCGCTTTTCGTCCCGATTCGCGAAACACCCTCGCCTGGAACGACTTCCCGAACAGCGCGGCCCACAGACTTCATGAAGTCGCTGTCGAGGCTCGTTGACAGTCCACGTGTCGCGACGACACTCGCCTCGTCCTGATTTCAGCCCCGCTTCATCTTCGGCCGGAATGTGCGTGCGACATGGAGATTGCGCCCGTCCTTCGGAGTCTGAAATCGTGTTTAAGAAGTGATCCTGGCGAAGAGCCGATTCGTTGTTCGCACTAGAATTGCCCCGACTTCTCCCACCGGTTCGAGCCGATCCTCTGACAGGAATCGGCGCCTTCAGACGTCCCACCTCTGTTGCAGTTCACTCCGATGCGACTCCCGCCCGCTCATGCGTGTTCTTCGGGGCGCTCCGCCGACCCGTGCAGAGCGACGGGGGATGATCGTGGATAGGGCGGTGCGGATTCTGGTGGCCGATGACGAGCCGCTGTTTCTCAGGACCACGGTGTCCCTGCTCGAGAAAGCCGGGTTTGAGTGCCGTGGCGCTCCTCATGGACATGCGGCCCTCGAGATGCTTCAGCGTGAGAAGTTCGATCTCATCCTCTCCGACCTCGACATGCCGGGAAACTCGCAGCTCGAGGTGCTGCATCGCAGCCGTGAAACCTGGCCCGATATCCCGCTGGTGGTCATCACGGGGGCGCCGTCGCTTCCTTCAGCCATTGAGAGTCTGCGGCTGGGGATCGCGGACTACCTCCTCAAACCGGTGAAATACGACGACCTCCTCCAGGTCGTCCGCAAGGCCCTCACGAACTCCGCTGCGAATCAAACCCCGGTTCCCAAGAACACGCCCGCCGACAGTGCAAGGTCGAAGTCGATTGGGTTGATCGGCGAGTGCCCGCCAATGCTCGCGGTTCGTGAAATGATCGAGCGTTCCGCAGCCAGCGACGCGAACGTCCTGATCACGGGACCGAGCGGCACCGGGAAGGAACTGGTCGCGGAGTCGATCCACCGTCAGAGCCGTCGCAGCGGCCGGCCGTTCCAGGTCGTCGATTGCACGGCCATCCCGGAATCCTTGTTCGAGTCGGTGCTCTTCGGCCACGCGCGGGGAGCGTTCACGGGCGCCGTTCGCGACCAGCCCGGCCTGCTGCTCAATGCCGACGGCGGCACCGTGTTCCTCGACGAGATCGGAGAACTCCCGGCGGTGCAGCAGGCCAAGCTCCTCCGCGTGATTCAGACCCAGTCGTTCACACCGGTCGGAATGGCGCAGCAGCGGCAGGTCGATGTCAGGTTCCTGTGTGCCACCAATGTCGATCTCGACGCCGAGGTCGACGCCGGGCGGTTCCGCGGAGACCTGTTCTATCGCCTGGCCGTGATCCACATCGAGATGCCGTCGCTGAAGGCGCGGGGGGACGACGTCGTGCGTCTCGCCGAGCATTTCCTGGTGACGCTGCGCCCCGAATGCTCGCCCGTGCGCGGCTTCTCTCCCGAGGTGATCGCGCTGTTCCGGGAGTACAACTGGCCGGGAAACGTGCGGGAACTCAGGAACGCCGTCGAACGGGGACACGCGCTCTGCAAGGGGACAGCCATCGTTCCCGAGGATCTCCCCCCTGCGATTCGGGAACGCACCCCGCCGTCGGCAACGTCGAACGAGTCGCGGGCCGAGGCGCTTCTTGAGGCTGAAAAGCATTACCTCATCGGGCTGCTCAAGGAGCAGAAGGGGAACATCGCGGGTTGCTCCCGTGCGGCCAAGGTGTCGAGGCAATGCCTGCATGGACTGCTTGTGAAGCACCAGCTCGACCCGGCCGAGTTTCGATAGCCTTCCCGGCCTGGAAAGGCTGCCGGGCCGCGCTTACTTGCCCGGCGCTTTCGGCATTGCGAAATCGAAGACGTTGTCTTTCCCGGCTTCGACGGTCCGTTTCTGGGTGGTCTTGGTGTTGTACTCCGGCGGGGCCAGTTCCTTCGCCGCGCGTGTCATTTCGCCGGGAGCCTGTTCGATCACTTCCGTCTTCTCGCTGGGCGCGTAAATCCGGATGAGATACTCGCCGGGCGGGAGTCCCTTGTCGGCCGGGATGTGATACTCCCCCTGGGAAATCATGGCGCCCGACATCACTCCATTGGGCCCCGTCGGGTTGAACTCGATCGAGCCGAACTCGACCGGACTGGAATCGATGGTGACTTTTCCGGACACGGCCTGGCGATTGAGAGGATCATCTTCTCCGCAGCCGAGAAGCGTCAGCACGCACAGGCAGGGAATCAGTCGAGTGAGAGGCGCCGGCATGGGCAAAAGTCCTGGTGTTCGGGTTTCAGTCGCGGAATGCGACTGTCGGCCGCCGAGCCGGGCGAGCCGCGATGAACGAAACGAAGGGCTGACCGTTGTTCTCCGGAGAGCCCTCGCACGATTCGATGACGTCGGCGAATGGCGGTCGTTCAGAATTCTCCGACGACCTCGCCCCCCTGGGAGGTGCTGAGAGACCTCCAGACGCCGATGTCGAGGTTCTGGGAAATGAAGCGGGACGAGCCATCGCCCAGCGTCACATGAACGCCGCCGACGTGCCGGCTACGAGCGGCCAGCATCGCAGGATTGGCCGTGGTCGTTGCCACGCAGGGGAGATTCATCTGCGGCCGGTTGGTGTCCGTCGTGCAGTTGCTGGAGAGCGAATCGGGCAGGTTGCTGTTCGGCCCGAGGTACGTGCTGAACTGCGTGGCGCCGGCCCACCAGCCGAGGCCGCGGAGATCATTCCCGACTCCCTGAAGCCCTTCCGAGAGCAGCAGAGTCGAGCTCAATCCGTCACTCAGGTCGCGAAAGCTCTGATTGCGCGCGGCGCCCGAGGAGAGCGGGCTGTCGGAGTTGCGAATGAAGGGGGCACCACGCCACTGAACGCCATTCAGGGTCGGCGTCTGCACCTGCGATGTCGTGCCGAAGTTCACGAGATAATTGTGCTTGGTGTAGTTGTTCGTGCTGTAGATTCCCGGGGTGTCGCTGGGGCACGTGTAAACCGCGAGCCGCGTCTGAACGACTGTCCGATTCACGGGGCTGCTGTAGCGGGCGTCGTCGGCCGGGCCGAGGGTCGTGCCATACTTGCGGTTGTGTTCGTAGGCGTTGAACAGCGGTCCCTGCTCGACGAACGGGAGTACGGAGACCATCCAGGTTCCCCAGCAGCAGCCATACTGGCCGACCGGCAGGCCGTTGTGCACATCGTGGTAGTTGTGCATCGCCAGACCGAGCTGCTTCAGGTTGTTTTTGCACTGCGTGCGCCGCGCCGCTTCGCGCGCCTGCTGCACGGCGGGCAGCAGCAGCGCAATCAGGATTGCGATGATCGCGATCACCACGAGGAGCTCAATCAGCGTAAAGCCGTGCCGTCGAGAAGCAGCCATTTCGATCCAATCATTTCGGCAAAGAAAGCGAAGGAATGAGGCCAGCCTCGCCGCATTCAAAAACCGCGGGCCAGGCCTGTCGACGATCGGTCCGCGCGAGCGTTGCGCCTGGGACGTCGATGTGAAAAACAGGTTAAACGGACAGCCCTGCGGCATCCATGTTAGAAAAGACAATCGCACTGTCTTTTATGGCATACTGCCAAACGGCAGGTGTCGAGGCGGCGCGGAACGGTTCCACGCCGGCGTCCGCCCGCAGGAAGATCGATTACACTCGCCTTCGCGTCCGCAACCGGTCGCTTCCCGTCGGAAAGTCGCTCACCCACCGTCGTTGCCGCAGCTCTCGAGAGGTCAGGCTTTCATGAGAATAATGCTACTTCTGGTCGCGCTGCTCACTGGCGCGGCCGCTCCCGGGCAGGATCGAGTCGTCGTGACGTCCGCCGAATGGAAGGCCGGCGCGGCGTCGGCGGTCATCACTCCGAAGACGATGATGTGGCTGGCCGGCTACGCGGCGCGAACGAAACCGGCTGACGGCGTCGACATGGACCTCTTTGCCAAGGCCCTCGTGCTGGATGACGCCGCAGAAGGACCGCTGGCCATCGTGACCGTCGACCTCGTCTCTGTCCCCCGGGAAGTGCGGCTCGCGGCGGCCGAGCGAATCCACAAGGAACACGGCATCAGCCCCGCACGACTGCTCATCAATGCGTCGCATACGCACAGCGGACCGGAAATGAGAGTCTGGCGCACCGGCAATACGGATGACTCCGAGAAACGCGAGCGGGAAGCGAAGGAGTACTGCGCGTTCCTGGTCGAGACATTCGCGAAGATCGTCGGCGAGGCCCATTCGAAACGGGTTCCTGTCGACGTGGACTACACGCATGCCAGGTGCGGATTCTCCATGAACCGTCGCCGGCCGACGGGGAAGGGATACCAGAATGCCCCGTACTCCGACGGCCCGGTCGACCAGCGCGTCCCCGTCCTCCGGGTTGTCGGCAAGGCGCCGAAACAGGAACTGGCGGTCCTCTTCGGATACGCCTGCCATTGCACGATCCTCAGCGGACAGAAGTTCAGCGGCGACTACGCCGGCGCCGCCCAGGCCTTCCTGGAAGCGAAACATCCCGGCGCCGTGGCCCTCTTCATGAACGGCTGCAGCGGCGACCAGAACCCCTATCCACGCCGTGACCCAGACTACGTCGAGGCGCACGGCCGGTCCCTGGCGCTCGCCGTGGAAGCGGCCCTCGAAACTCCGCCGAGACCCCTCAGCGGTCCGATCAAGTCGGCCCTGCGTGAGATTCCGCTGCGGTTCGACAGGCTGCCGACGCGCCCGGAACTGGAGACACGGGCGAAGTCCTCGGACAAGCTCGATGCCAGGCTCGCCACGGAACTACTGGAACGTCTCGACGCCGGGGAAGCGCTGCCGAAGGACTACCCCTATCCGGTGCAGGTGATCCGGTTGGGGAGCGACCTCACTCTCGTCGCCCTCGGAGGCGAGGTCGTCGTCGACTACTCGCTCCGACTGCAGCGCGACATCAATGACGCGGTCGTCTGGGTTGCCGGTTACAGCAACGATGTGATGACCTATATCCCGAGCCGCCGCGTCTGGGATGAAGGAGGTTACGAAGGTGGCGACGCCATGAAATGGAACCTCTTTCCCGCACGCTGGCATCCCGATCTCGAAGAAGACATCGTCAAGGCCGTCCTGGACGTCCGAAAAGATCTCGAGTGACGTTCACGGCAGCCAGCGGGCGCGCCTCAACAGGTGGCCCGCAGCTTCACGACACCCCTGACCTCTCGGAAGAAGGATTCCAACGTGTGGACGCGGCGAGTCAGGCACGGAATCGGAGCAGTGCTCTCAGCGATCATCGTGGCATCAGCGGGCTGCGCCCCGGCGCCGCTGACCGTTGAGGGCAACCAGGCCGCAGCCTCAAAGGAGGCCGTCGCCGACGACTCTCTTGTCCAGTATTCGCTCATCACGGCCCTCGCGGCGGGCGACTACGCGGACGGCGTTTCGCTGCGCGACATGCTGGCGGATGGTGATTTCGGGATCGGCACGTTCGATCAGCTCGAGGGAGAATTGATCCTGCTCGAGGGGAAAGTTTTCCAGGCGCTGGCGGACGGGACGGTGAAGGAGCCCGACCCGAATCGCTCGACTCCCTTCGCGGCGGTGACCTACTTTCAGGAAGACGGCCGCATGGACGACCTTTCCGTCGCCACGCTCCAGCACCTGGACGAATTGCTCGATGATCGCCTCCCGCGGCGCAACTCGCCGTACGCCGTCAGGATCGACGCGATGTTCGACCAGCTCACGCTTCGGAGCGTGCCCGCGCAGTCCGAGCCTTTTCCGCCGCTGGTGGAAGTGGTCAAAACGCAGGCGGTCTGGGAGAAGAAGAGCGTTCGCGGAACGATGATCGGCTTCCGATGCCCCACCTGGGTTGGCACGCTGAATGTCCCCGGCTACCACTGGCACTTCCTGAGCGATGACCGCAAATCGGGCGGCCACGTTCTTGGCTGCCAGTTCCAGAAGGCGACGCTCACTTACGATGAATGCGAGTCGCTGCTGATCCGCATTCCGGAGTCGAAGCGGTTCGATGCCTTCAACGCGGCGGAGATCAAGAAGACCGATATCGACGTGATCGAGCGCCAGCGGGCCGAAGAAGGAAAGAAATAGGCCACGTGTCACGACGGCGTGAGTCCAGGCCTCAGGCCGCTCGACGCACGCTGAAGCCGGGGCCCTTAAAGCAGGTCCCGCAGGTGCAGGTGATGTTTCCCCAGCTTCCCGCCGTAGTTTCCGGCGGTGACCTGAAGCAGGCCGGGATGCTTCACCGCGGCGTGCAGCCCAACTCGCATTGCCTGCTGAACGGCGTCGAAGGAGAGACCATCAATGACGATCTCATAGACGGCGTTCGCTCCTTCAGGCAGTTCCGTTTTCACGAGCGTGCGCAGCGTCGGGCAATAGGCGTCGTTCGTGCTCGCCTTGAGGCCTTTGTACTTCGAGCCGACTTTGCTGCCCGAGCGCACCAGCCCGCCCGGAAACGGCAGGATCACATTCCGGACGGAGCGCATCGCCTCCGCCGCCGCTTCGGTGGCGGCGAGCGTCTCCTCCTGGTTCCTCCCGCAGAACAGCAGGTTCCCGCCGGCGACTCCCGTGATCGTCCCCAGCTTGTGATCGCACAGGAATTCACCGTCCATCACGGGAATCCGCCAGAAGCGCCGTTCGCCCACGACCTTCGAAATCTGGAATCCATCTCCGAAGTACCGGAGCTGTTCCCCGAGGCCGATCTGTTTTTCCTTCGGGCAATCTTCGATGCCGTTGTAACAGGCGGTCGTCGGGCAGGTGAGGATGCACTGTCCGACGCGGGCCGTCACCGCTTTGCCGAGCGCGTCGCGGCTGAACGCGAAAACCAGCAGCGACACTCCGGGCCGGCCGTCCGGCGTCTCGTCAGGCTCCAGAACGCGTTCGAGGCCCGCTTCGCAGTCGCAGGCGATCACGCTGGTGGCGTTGCCCGTGAAAACGTCCGCTGCCGTTTTCGCCCACTTCGCACTCGCAGCCGTGACGATCAGCCGCGTGGCTGACATCGAGAAGGCCTCTGCGAAGGTGTCGACGATGTCCACGCCGTGGAGCTGGGGCATGCGGCACTCATAAAAAAAGCCCACGGGGTCTGCCCGTGGGCTTCAGGGAGTCATTGGTTAATCATTCACCCGGCCCAGGTAGTTGCCAGATTCGGTGTCGATCTTCACCTTCTCGCCCGTGCTGATGAACGACGGGACCTGGATCTCGCCGCCCGTCTCGACGGTCGCCGGCTTCGTGACGTTCGTCGCCGTGTTTCCGCGGGCCGCCGGTTCCGTGTAGGTGATCTCCAGCACGATGTGCGTCGGCGGCGTCACGCCGATCAGCTTCTCGTTCCAGTACATCAGCTGGCAGGGGCTGCCTTCCTTGATGAACCGCATCTGCTGGCCGCAGATGTCTTTCGAAAGCCCGACCTGCTCGAAGCTTTCATTGTCCATGAAGATGTAGTCCTGGCTGTCGAAGTAGGAGTAAATCCCGTCGACGTTGCGGATGTCCGCGGCTTCCAGCGAATCACCGCTGCGGTACGTGCGGTCGAGCAGCGAGCCCTTGAGCAGGTTCCGCATCTTGCACTTGTACAGTGCCTGGCCCTTGCCGGGTTTCACGAAATCGCAGTGGACCATTTCGTAAGGATCGCTCTCGACGATCACCTTGATACCCTTACGAAATTCACCGGCGTTGAACACAGCCATTGGTCGAGTCTCGGATCAGTCGATAAAACGTTGCCAGGCGCTGATCCCGGCAAGGAATATGAGAACCCGCTGCCGATTCGACGGCCAAGCGGATCGGGAAGATAGCAGATGGCTGGAAACAGGGAAATCTCCGGAGAAGCAGCGGGTCCGGTCGTTCCGGACTTCCCCTCCCTCCGTGACGATATCCCTCAATTTCCCCCCGCGCGACCCGCCGAAGCCGGGGAGCCTCAAACCGACTGGCGACGTTCGCTTTCGGACGCCGTTCGCGACCCGGCCGAACTGCTGGAACTCCTCCGCCTCCCCGCCGACCTCCTGCCGGCCGCCCGACAGGCGGCCGGGTTGTTCCCGCTCGTCGTCCCCCGCAGCTTCGTCAGCCGCATGAAAGTCGGCGACCCTGCTGACCCGCTCCTCCGCCAGGTCCTTCCCTTCGCCGAAGAGCTGGACGTCCGCACCGACCTCGTCCTCGATCCCGTGGGCGATTCCGATGCCCGCATCGCTCCGGGCCTGCTCCAGAAATATGAGGGCAGGGCCCTCCTGGTTTCGACCGGCGTCTGCGCCGTCAACTGCCGATACTGCTTCCGCCGCCACTATCCCTATGGCGATGAGCCCCGTCGGCTTGATGACTGGCAGCCGGCGATCGATGCGCTCGCCGCGGACGATACCCTTCACGAAGCCATCCTCAGCGGCGGCGATCCACTGGTCCTCACGGATGCCCGGCTGGCCGCGCTCGTCGAACGACTGGAGTCGATTCCTCACCTGAAACGGCTGCGGATTCACTCCCGGCTGCCGATCGTCCTCCCCGATCGCATCACGTCGTCGCTGATCGATCTCCTGCGCGACTCTCGCCTTCAGGCCGTGATGGTCGTGCATGCCAATCACGCGCATGAGATTCAGGGCGATTGTGCAGAGGCGTTGCGCACCCTCGTTCGTTCGGGCATTCCCACGCTGAACCAGGCCGTGCTCCTGAATGGAGTGAACGACTCCGTCGCCGCGCTGGCCGCCCTCTGCGAATCACTGGGAAACCTGGGCGTCCTCCCGTACTACCTGCACCAGTTCGACCGCGTCGCCGGGGCAGGGCACTTTGAGGTTGCGGAGGCCCGCGGCCTGGAACTGGTCGAGCAGCTGCGGGCGAAACTGTCCGGGTACCTGGTCCCGCGGTATGTTCGGGAGATCGCAGGGCGGCGAAGCAAGACTCCCCTGTAAGTGTCAGGGGCCGACGACCGGATTCCGGCGAAGGGCTTCACGAAAACCGGTTTCGACGCCAATCGATTGATCCCCATCCCCATGACGGCCGTTCAGGAGCCCGTTGAAGTCATGGGGACGAGTGCCACGGCCGTGTCGGCCGTGCGCGAATGCCAGCGTTTCCCTTGCTCTCACGGCTCACAGAGCCGTGGCACACGTTCCGTTCAACGGGCCGCTCGACCAGGGAGAATGAACATGCTGCTTGCTGACGCCGGAAACGTCCATTTCGTCACGCAGTCCGGGCTGACGCTCGGAAGCGTGCTCGCGATCGTCTGTTCATGGGAGCGGAACAAGTCGATCCTGCTCGCGATCATCGCCGGACTCTTCTCCTGGCTGTACGTGATCTATTTCGCGCTCACCCGCCGCCCCGGCGAGACGAAGCCATGACCCCGGACGAAGCCACGATCGAGGTCGCCCCGGCCCCCCTCCCGATCCCCCCGGACAACGTCTGGCGACGCTGGCCATGGACGATCGCGGCCTTGATCGTGCTCCTCGCCATTGGTGGTCAGTTCTGGGCGACGCGCATCGAACGTGATCCCCGCCTGTTGGGCGACTGGTATTCGAACAACGGGTCCCTGTTTCGCTTCCACCCCGATGGGCGCTTTCAGCACTTCTTGAACATGAAGGGCGGCTTGACTCCCTGGTACATGCAGCAATGGCGCACGCGCGGGGACCGCATCGAGGTGACCAGCGCTCCCAGCGGGTGGAAGCAGCGCTGGAATCAATTCCTCGGGCTCTTCCGGCAGTCGAATATCCAGGTCATCGGCTTCTCCGGGACAAACTACCGGATCGTTGAACTGACTGAGGCGGCCATGGTCTTGCAGCGAATCACGCCGCCGGGCTCCATCCGAATCCCGCCGGCCGAGACATTCTCCCGCACGCCGCCCGTCCTTCCGCCAGGTCCGGCCGCCGTGAACGCCGGAATCCGCGCCGCTGAAAACTGATGCGATGATCCATCCGGCGGTGGGAAACGCCTCAGCCCTGCGCCGGCTTCAGCTCCACCGAGTGCAGGACCTTCCCCTGAAGATTCCGCATCGTGATCGCCAGGCGTTCGGAAGTCGCGATCCCCTCGGTGAACGTCGCCGCAGGCGGCTTCGGACCACCGCCGATCAACTGGCCGATCGGACGCTCTGAACCGGCCGGCAGCCATCTGTGCTGGTGGGTATGCCCCGAGACGATCAGCTGGATGCCTCCTTCCTTCAGCAGCGGCAGCCATGCATCACGGCACAGGTCCGCTGATTCCCAGGGCCCTTCCTTCGGCGATTCGCGGATCCAGAACAGGGGAATGTGGCAGAACAGCAGTTTGTAGGGAGCGTCGCGGAAGAACGGTTCCTTGATGATCTTCGCCAGCCAGCGCGTCTGGCGTTCGCGCATCGCCGTGAAGGCCGCCAGCCCTCCGAAAACCGGGTGCTCATCCACCTTGTCTTCACCCGTATCCATCACCAGCGCCGCGACGGGGCCGCTGCGAAACGCGTAGTAGAATCGGTCGCCCGGCGTGCCGGTGAACTCGGGAAGATGCCGGGCCGCCGGCCCGCGGACATCGTGGTTGCCCCGGGCGTAAGCCAGCGGCCAGCTGGCAGCGATCGCGAGCCCGCCCGGCGCGAGATACTGGTTCGACATCTTCGCTGGGGTATAGATGTCGTTCGTCTGGTCGCCATTCCACAGGAGAAAATCCGGCCGGAAATCGACGGTCAGGCGATGTACGCCCGCGATCGTTTCCTGGTTCTCGTGCGTGTCGTTCCAGATCGCAAACCGGGTCTCCTTCGCCGCCGGATCGAGCGTGCGGAACGTCTCGGTCGGCGACAGCACCGCCTCGCCCCGCTGGATCTTGTAGGCAGTCTGAAAGTCAACTGGCGTCACGGAGACGCGGTACTTCACGTCCGTACCGGCCGGGAGTTCCGGAAGCCGGAATTTCAGGACATGCGCCGCATATGGCAGGAGGCCGTCGCTCTCCGCATCGATTCGCTGGAACGGTTCGCCATTGACCGACAGCTCGACGAAGCCCGTCGCAGGCCCGCTGACCGGCTGCAGGATGGTCAGGGAGTCGGCCGCGGGCCCCGACAGGACAGGACTGCCGGTGAGGAGCGGTCGGCCATCCTGCGCCCGACTGGAAACGGCCTCGGCGCTCATCACCTGCGACGGAAGCAGGGCGGCCGCGCCGGTCGCAAGAGAACTCGTGAGGAAGTCGCGTCGTTCCATCACAGCACCGGAATCAGAGGGCAATGAGACGTGGATCGATGACGCGAGCTTATCGCCCGCGCATCGCTGGTGTCAGTCGTCGGCGCCGTCCGTGCTCTCGCGGCCTCGCGCCAGTTGCCTCGTGACGACGGCTACGCGGCGGCCAAGATGCCGCGCGGTCGCGAGATCGGATTCCCGCGGCGCGGTGTCGGGCCCTTCGTCGACGTTCGATTGCGCGCCGGCTCCCAGAAAGAATCCCAGTCGATTCAATTCGTCAGCGGAGCCAGTCGAGGAATTGTTGGCCGGTGGCAGTCCAAGATTCACCCAGTGCATCCCGTGCTGGGCCGCGAACAGCGCCAGTTGCATCAGAGTGGCCAGCTTGTCTCCAGACTGGGATCCCGAGTTACTGAAGCCCGCGGCGACCTTGTCTTTCCATTTGAATCCGGCCGCCATCACCCGTCGGGAAGTGGCATCCTGAAATGCCTTGAACTGCGCGGAGGGACCGGCCATGTAGGTCGGTGTCCCGAAGATGATCGCGTCCGCCCGTTCCAGGTCGTCCCATGCGGCATCGACATCTCCAACAGGGATGACCTGCGTTGTGACGCCTGGGAGAGTCGCAGCGCCTTCGGCCACGGCGTTGGCCTGTCGGGCGGTATGCCCGTATCCGCTGTGATAGGCGACGGCCACACGGATCGCGGGCACGGAAGACTCGATGGTCGGCGATGATCTGGACAGCATCAGATCCCCTCCGGCCAGTGACGCGTCTCGGCGAGCGATTCGCCCGTCTCGATCAGGCTTTTCAGGCTCGCGAACACATGCGGCCAACCCTCGGACATCGTTGCAATGAGCTTCGAATCGGGACGGTCGATTTCGTGGAAGATGCTCAGCTTGACCGACTCGCCGACCGGCTCGAGTTCATAAGTCAGTCTCGAATGCCCTTCGGCTTTGAGCTCGGGAATGAATTCGTTCCTCCAGGTCAGCACGAGTTTGCGCGGCGGATCAAACTCGATGACCTGACCGCTGTCGGCGATGCGGCCATCGGGAATCATGATCCGCCAGGAAGCGCCCGGCTTCCAATCGGATTCCATCCACGTCTGACACCAGTACTGGCGCGTGAACTCGGGATCGAGCAGGGCGTTCCAGAGCTTCTCGGGCGTGGTGCGGATGTAGGTGACATGCACGAAACGGGAGTTAGTCATGGACGTCTCCTTCGAGTCGCTTCTTGAGGTCCGCGAGAGCCCGCAGGCGTCCGCTCTCGAAGTTGCTGATCCAGCGATCGGCGATCTCGTGGATCGGGACAGGATTAATGAAATGGAGTTTCTCGCGACCGCGACGCTGAGTGACGACGAGTGACGCGGCTTCGAGGATTCGGAGGTGTTTCGTGACCGCCTGGCGGGACATCTCCAGGTGCTCGCAGAGCTGCCCCAGCGTCTGGCCGTTGCGCGAGCGCAGACGGTCCAGCAGGAGGCGTCGGCCCGAATCGGCGAGGGCTTTGAAGACGTGGTCGAGGTCGTCAGGCACAGTGGAATTATGCAACCATTTGGTTGCATGTCAAGCGGCCATTCTCCAACAGGAATTGAAAAACACCCCGGTCACTGGAAAGCGACCGGGGTGTTGGCGACGAGCGAGATGGTCCCGGAGGACTATTTCTTGAGCCGCTTTTCCAGCGTCGTCATCGTTTCCTTCAATGTGTACTCCAGGGAGTCGTCCTGGTCGTACACCAGCGACTCCACGGCGATGTCGAGTGCTTCGGGCACGCTGAAGAAACTCAGGGCACGCACCGCTTCCAGACGCACGCGCGGATGCTCGTCGTTCACCCGCGCCTGCAACAGCTTGAGGACCTCGGGAATCGAGTCGCGCCAGTAGCACAGCACCCGTACGGCCGCGGCCCTGACCCGCGGCTCGGGGGCGTTCAGCAGCCTGCCGAGAAGCGTCGCGTCGACGGCGTTGTGATGCTGCTTGACCCACAGCGCTTCAAGCAGGTGGTGTGCTTCCTCCGTATTGTTGATGTCCAGGCCGGCCGCCCAGGCGTCGAGGGCGTCAACGACGTCGGCCGTCGGCCGGCCGCGCAGCTCACGACGCACCCGATAACGTGTCCGGTACTCAGGCTCCTTCAACAGCGCGATCAGCGAAGCGATCGATGCCCCGTCGATCTTTGCCGGCGTCAGCAACGGCTTGTTCTTGTACACGACTCGCCAGATCCGGCCGTGATTGTGATCGCGGTTGGGATCGCGGATCGAGTGCTGCATGTGCCCCACCAGCGGATTGAACCAGTCGCAGATGTAGAGCGTGCCATCGGGGGCGAACTGCAGGTCGACCGGCCGGAAGTTCGGGTCGCTCGACGCCAGCAGCGGCTCGACAGGATCCGCGTGAAAGCCCGAGCCTTCCTCCGACATCTTGTAGTTCAGCGTTCCCTGGAACCCGATGCAGTTGTTCAGCAGGTAGTTCCCTTGCAGCTCATCCGGGAACTGCCGGCTCGAAACGAACTCGCAGCCGCAGGTCGGACGCCACTGCTTCACCAGGAACTGCTTCATGTTCGGATGCTTGTCCGGATAGTCGACGCTCCCGGAGAACGCCGTGGCGAAGTAGTTGGCCCCCCCCGAGGCGTCGGCGATGAACGTCTGTCCCCAGTGATCCCAGTTGATCCCCCACGGATTCGCAAATCCGTAAGAGACGAAGACGTCGAGCTTCTCCGTCTTCGGTTCGTAGCGGAAGAAGCCGGCGTCTTTCAGCCGTGTCGGTCCGTAGGGCGTTTCGATCTGGGTGTGGTGGAACGTCCCTTCACCGAAATACAGGTCTCCCCCCGGGCCCCATTCGAAGGCGTGCAGTGCGTGGTGCGAATCCGCCGAGTCGAACCCATGCGCCACGAGCGTGCGCACATCCGCCTTGTCGTCGCCGTTCGTATCCTTGAGGAACAGCAGGTTCGGCTGTGCTCCCACGTACGCCCCGCCGTCCCCCAGTTCGATCCCGGTCGGAAGATGCAGCTTGTCGGCGAAGACGGTCGACTTGTCCGCTTTCCCGTCACCGTTGGTGTCTTCCAGGATCAGGATCCTGTCGTCCGGCGTTTCGCCCGGGAGATAGCCGGGATACGACGGCATCGTCGTCACCCACAGCCGCCCGCGGCTGTCGAAGGCGAACTGCACCGGGTTCTCCAGTTCCGGGAAGTCCACCTCGGAAGCAAACAGCTGCACCTCGAAACCTTCGGGAACCGTGAACTGCTGCGCCGACTCCTGCGGCGAGGTGATCTTGATTTCCTTCGTGAAGTTCGACGGCGTCGTGACGAAGTCGCCCGTCTTCGAATCGTCAATCTTCGGCGTGTCTCCCTTCGCCACCGCCCAGATCGCCCCGTCGCGAACTTCCGTCATCTTTCGCAGCTTGGCGAATTCCGCAGGGAAGTTGTCGACTCCGAAGGGCTTCTTGCGGCCGCCATAGATGTAGTACCCGTTGACGGCCCGATAGTCGTAAAACAGCAGCTTGTTCTTCTCGTTCACCGCCTGCCGGATCTTCGCGACGTCCTCCGCCTTCCCCGCGGCCGCCGCGCCGAACAGCGCGTCGGCGATCGCCCTGGCAAGCAGCTCATCCCCCTTCGCGGTGAGGTGGCAGCCGTTGATCGTGAGCGGCGTTTTCGCTTCATCGAACATCGTCAGGGTCGGCGTGAACAGGTCCACGAACCGGGTCTTCGTTTCCGCCGCGATCTTCTCCATCGCGTCGCAATACTTGCGGATATTCCCGTTGTTGTTCGCCCCGGCCAGGATCTTGCGGTCGATAAGGTCTTCGTTCGCGATCGGGGAAAACAGCACGAGGGTCGGCGGGGCAACGCCGTTGTATTTCGTGCTCGTCGTGTCGCTGATGAACTTCTTCAGGTCGGCCTCGAACTTCGGCAGTCCCTTGTCGCCGCCGAAGGATTCGTTGAAGCCGAAGAAGGCGAACAGCACCGACGGCTTCTGGTCGTTCAGCTCGAACCCGTGGTCCTGAAAATCCTTGGAACGCGGGCGCAGCGTCAGCTCATCGGCCGACCACCCCAGGTTGCGGATCACCAGATCCAGCTGCGGATTCCGGCGATAGATCTCCGTCTCCAGCCCGCCGTCGTAGAGCATTCGCTCCGCCAGCGTGTTCCCGATGAAGACGATCCGGTCCCCCTTCTTCAGCGAAAGAAGCGGGTCGGCGGCGGCCGCAGCCGTCTGCAGAACCGCCGTCTGCACAACCAGGGAACAAAGGCACGCGGCGAGGCACAGTCGCATGATCGAGGCTCGGAAGGGGAGCAACGGCTGGAAGGTGGGCTGTTCAACGGCGCCCCAGTGAAGTGGCGCCGCGGGACTGTCGATTCTGACGGTCCCGCAAACAGCATGCAAACCGGTTCAGGCCGCGGACCGGCCCCGGGACCTTACACCGAAACCTTTCCCCACCGGCGGCCCAGCCACTTCGCCAGGCTGTCGAACAGCGAATAGCACACCGGCGTAATCAGCAGCGCCAGCAGCAGGCTGAACACCTGCCCCCCCACGATCACCTTCGCCATGCTGGCCCGCGCTCCGGCTCCCGGTCCCTGGCCCACCGCAATCGGGATCATCGCCGCCACGAGCATCACGGTCGTCATCAGGATCGGCCGCAGACGCGTGTGGTTTGCCTCGATGATCGCCGCGTCCCGCTCCATCCCCGACGCCCGCAGCTCGTTCGACTTGTCGACCTGCAGGATGCCGTTCTTCTTCACAATGCCGATCAGCATGAACAGCCCGAACATGGCGTACAGATCCATCGGCGTGTTGAACAGGATCAGCGACAGCAGCCCGAACGGAATCGTCACCGGCAACGCCGCCAGGATGCTCACCGGATGCAGCCAGCTTTCGAACTGCGCCGCCAGGATCAGGTACATGAACAGGATGCTCATCCCCAGAGCGATCGCGAAATAGTACGCCGTCTCGCCGAGCGTTTTCGCCTGGCCGCCGAACGTCACCTCGTATTCCGGCGGCAGTTTCATCTCCGCGACGATGGAGTTCGCCCGCTGCACCGCCTCCGACAGCGACACATCCTCGGGATGCGCTTTGATCATCACCGTGCGCTGACGGTTCAGCCGGTTGATCTGGCTCGGCCCGCGCGATTCATCCAGCGACGCCAGGCTCGTCAGCTGCACCAGCCCCGCGTTCGGAGAGGGAAGCATCAGCTGTTCCAGTGTCTGGGGATTGTCGCGGAACGATCGCTCAGCCCGCATCCACACGTCGTACTGCTCGCTGTCCTCTTTATAGCGCGACACGATCTGCCCGCCGACGAGGATGTTCAGGCTGCTGCTGACCGTCTGGACCGGAATCCCCAGGTCGCTCGCCCGGTTCCGGTCGATCGCCACCTGCACCTCCGGCTTGCGGAGCGACAGCGTCGTGTCGACGTCCACCAGCCCCCGCACTTCCCGCAGCTTCGACACGATCGTGTCGGAATACTCCGCCAGTCTGTCGAGATCCGGACCCTGCAGGCTCATCTGGAACGTGCGGCTGTCCTGGCCCGTTGCCCCGATCGCCGACACGTCGGAGACCACGGTCCGCAACTCCGGATAGTCTTCCAGCACCCGCCGCGCGAGCTTCATGATGTCGAACTGCGTGTACTTCCGGGTCTCCAGTCCCTTGATCTGGATGTGGATCGAACCCCGCGTCACGTCTCCCTGCCCCTTGCCGCCCCCCGAGTTTTCACCGATGACGGTGAAACGATGCGCGACGCCCGGCAGGGCCGCCAGCCGATTCTCGATCTCCGTGAACACCGCGTTCGTACGTTCCAGCGTGTACCCCTCTGGTGTCTGCAGCGACACCTGAAACTCGCTCTGGTCGTCGCGCGGAACCAGGTTGACGGCCAGCCCCTTGAGGATGGGGAAGGTCGAGAACACCACCAGCACGCAGACGCCCAGCGTGATCAGTCGGTGACGCAGGGCCCACCGCAGCGCAATGCCATATCCGCCGTCCACCAGGCGGTAGATCCAGCCTGACTTCGACGACCCGTGCCCTCCGTGGGAATCCTCCAGCTTGAGGAACCGTGAACACAGCATCGGCGTCAGTGTGAACGAAACGAACAGGCTCATCAGGATCGCGAACGCGACCGTCAGTCCGAAGCTGCTGAAGAATCGGCCGACCATGCCTCCCATGAACGCCACCGGGAGAAAAATCACCACCAGCGACAGGCTCGTCGCCATCACCGCGAGCGCGATCTCGTTGGTCCCTTTCCGCGACGCGGTCATCGCATCAAGCCCCTCTTCTTCCATGTAGCGGAAGATGTTTTCGTGAACCACGACTGCATCATCGATCACGATGCCGATTGCCAGGATCAGCCCCAGCATCGTGATGTTGTTCAGCGTGAACCCCATGTACTGCATGAACAGGAACGTGGGGATGATCGACGTCGGAATCGCGACCGTGGCGATCAGCGTCGTCCGCCAGTCGCGGATGAACAGCATGATCGTCGCGGAGACCAGCACCGCCGCGAGCAGCAAGTGGAACTGCACTTCATGCATCGACTCGCGAATGAAATGCGACTGGTCTTGGATGATTTCGATCTGGATATCCTCAGGGAGTGCCCCGCGGATTTTCTCCAGCCGCGCGAGAACCGCATCCGAAATGCCGACCGTGTTCGTCCCGGACTGCTTCTGCACGAACAGGCTGACCGCGTTCTCCCCGTCGAGCCGGCTCAACCCGCGCGGCACTTCAATCGAGTCTTCCGCGTAACCGATGTCCTGCAGCCGGATCAGGTAGTCCCCCGTCTTGGTGACCACCAGGTTGTTGAATTCCTGTGGCGTCTGAAACCGGCCCAGCGTCCTGAGCACCAGTTCCCGCGCCCCCTGGTCCACGATCCCCCCCGGCAGTTCGAGGTTCTGCGAAACCAGCGCCTGGCGGACGTCTTCCACCGAGACGCCGACCGCCGCCATCCTGTCCGTATTCAGTACGACGTTGATGGCCCGGCTCCGCCCTCCCGACATCGAAACCGCGCCCACGCCGGGAACCGTCTGCAGCTGTTCCTGCACCCGCCGCTTCGCGATCTCAGTGACCTCCCGGATGTCGCGCCGCCCCGATACGCCGATCGTCATGATCGGCGAAGCGTCCATGTCGAACTTGTTGACGACCGGCGCTTCCATTCCCTCCGGAAGCTGTTTGAGAATCGAGGTCACCTTGTCGCGCACATCCTGCGCCGCGACGTCGCCATCCTTCTCCAGCAGGAACTGGACCGTCAGCTGCGACAGCCCTTCACGCGTCGTCGACTGCAGCTGGTCGATGCCTGAAACCGTGTTGATCGCCTCTTCCAGCGGCTTGGTGACCGTCGCTTCCATCTCCTCGGCGCTCGCGCCGGCCACCGTCGCCGTCACCGACAGCACCGGGAAATCGACCTTGGGAAACAGGTCCACCCCCAGCTCGAAATACGCGACGGCCCCGAGGACCACCGGCATCGAAACCAGCACCCACGTGAAAACCGGCCGCCGGATACAGATTTCCGATATGTTCACGGCGCCTGCTCCGCATCCTGCGAGTCTGCCATCACGGTCGTCGGCCTCCGCGGCACGGCGTCCGAGGCGTCGGACGCCGACTCAGTGCGAATCGTCACCGCCGTCATGTTTGCCAGCGCCGATTGGCCGCTGGTGATCACCACCGCATCGCGGCCAAGGGGCGGACTGGCAATCTCCACCCAGTCGCGCGTCTGCATTCCCGGTTCGACGAGCACCTCGCGCGCCTGGCCCCCTTCGGACAGAAACAGTTTCGTCACCCCGGCAAACGTCACGAGCGCCGAGTGCGGCACCGTCGCGCTGTCCGTCGATTGGGTCGTGTGCACGGTCGCCTTGGCAAAGCTTCCCGGTTTCAGCCGCCCGGCATCGTTCGCGACCTGCACCTCCACGTTGAACGTCCGTGTCTTGGCGTCGACGGACGGGTTGATCAGAGTCACGACTCCCGGAAACGGATCGCGGTAGGCCGCCGTGAGCACGTCCGCAGTCTGTCCCAGTTTGATCTGGTCGCTGTGTCGCTCTGGAACCGGAATCCGCAGTTTTAACGTCTGATCCACCGCCAGCCGGCAGATTTCGTCCCCCTTCTTGACGAACGTGCCGTCCGACACCGACCGGCTGGTGACGACATACGACACGCCCCCCTCCATGCCCGGAACCGGGCGATATAGCTGAGGGGCGAGGATCCGTGCGTCAGCCAGTTGTTGCTCGGCCACCGCCAGTGCCGAACGCCGCAGCTTCACCGTTGCCACGCTCGACTTGGCCATCAGCACCTGGTTGGCATGATCGGCCAGGGCGATGTTCAATTCGCTGAGGGCCGTGTCGAGTTGACTCGACGTCGTCGCATTCTCCGCGGCCAGCCGCTTCAGCCGATCGTATTTCGCCTGGGCATTGTCGACCTGGGCCTGCGCGAGCATCACGGTCGGAACGTTTTTGATCTCGAAACTCTCATCGGGAAGCGCCTGCAGTCCCAGCTTTGCCAGCTCGACTTCCAGGTTCCCCTGGGCCTGTTCCACCGCCAGCTGGAAGTCGACCGGATCGATTTCGAGAACGCAGTTGCCCGGTCGGACACGGTCCGAGACTTCGCTGCACAGCCGATGCACGCGTCCTTCGACTTTGCTGCTGATCACGATCTCTTCGTAGCCATACAGCGTTCCGACCGCCTCGAGCGATCGCTGCAGCGATCGGAACACGACCGGCTCCGCGGTCACCATGATTCCCGACCGCGGGGCCGGCTCCGCCATGACCTCCGGCGGAAGTGCTTCCCGATCGTCGCGGGCCCACCCGCTGCCGCTGTAGACCCACCACCCCACCGTGGCCCCGATCGCCAGCAGCCCCAGGAACGCCCGCTTCCAGGGGTTCCGCGGCTGTGGAGCGGTGGCGCCGTGTGTCCGTTGCGGAGCGGACGCGTCAGGTCCGCTGCCGGGTGAATTCGTCATGGGACAACTTTCCCTGGAAACCAATTCAGTGGACGAGGTCGCGCCGCGGGGAAGCGTTCCTGAGACTTCCAGCGCCGGACTGTTCGATGGTCGAAGGATGAGGGCAAAAAAAGGGCTAGTTCGCGGACGGGCTCAGTCGCTCGGCGCCTCTCTGGACGACCTTGCGGAAGATCACCAGCAAGGTCTCCTGCTCGTCCCTGGTCAGCGGATTCAGCATCGATCGGAAGAACCGTTGCCGGGCGTCGTGCAGTGCCCGATACGTCTTGCCCCCCCGTTCCGTCAGCTCGACGTGGACGATCCGGCGATCCGCCTCCGATCGCTGCCGCCGCACCAGTCCCTTCGCTTCCAGCCCGTCGATCAGCGTCGTCACCGAATTGACCGCCAGCGCGAGATGCTCGGCCACCACCCGCATCATCTGCGAACCGTCATCTCCCAGAAACGAGATCAGCCGCATCTCCTGGTGATTCAGGTCGGCATGGGGGCCGTTCGCCGCGGCGATGTCTGCGGCCTGGAACTGTTTCACGATGGCTTCCATCGCCAGGCCCAGCTCGGTCGCCCGTTGATCAAGGGTCATCGCCACCCCGGGTTGAAAGGTTCGTTCATGGTGATTAGTTCGATAGTCGAATAATTCTATTATGGAACTGAATCCGGATTCGAGTCAAGATGTCCTGGACGCGGTTTCTCGCGCCTCCTCCATGCGCTCGCCCATTCCGCTGATTGCGGCCCGCGATAGACTGACGCCCCGGAGCGACGGTTCGCCCAGAAAACGGTCCATCCCCGGCATATCACGCCGTCCAGAGGCCATTCCCATGCGGTTTGCAGTCTGCGCCCTGCTGCTCACACTCGCCTCGGCCGTCGCCGCGGATGACCTGCCCGCCACCCCCGCCGTCCGGAAGGCCATCCCCGACCGGCTTGTCGTGCTCACCTTCGACGACTCCGCAAAGTCGCACTACACCATCGTTCGGCCGCTCCTCAAGCAGTACGGCTTCGGCGCCACCTTCTTCATCACCGAAGGCTTTGATTTCCCCACCAACAAGAAGGACTACATGACGTGGGACGAGATCCGGGAACTGCACGACGACGGCTTCGAGATCGGCAACCACACCCGCGACCACCTGGGCATTTCCGACAAGACGGTCGGCCGGCTCCCGGAACAGCTTCAGGCGATCGCCGACAACTGCCGCACTCACGGAATTCCCGCTCCCGTCACCTTCGCCTGGCCCGGAAACGCGATGACCCCTGCCGCCTTTGAAACGCTCAAGGCCCACGGCATCCGGTTCGCCCGGCGCGGCGGAGCGCCCGAGTATCCCTACGACGAAGGACGTGGCTTCGCCTATGAGCCCGGCCTCGATGATCCGCTGATGGTCCCCTCGGCCGGCGATGCCCGGCCGAAATGGACGCTGCCCGATTTCATCCGCGCCGTCGACCAGGCCCGCGACGGCCGCATCGCCGTACTGCAGTTTCACGGCGTCCCCGATACGGCCCACAACTGGGTCAGCAGCAGCCAGCAGAACTTCGAGGCCTACCTGAAGTACCTGCACGTCGAGCGCTATCGCGTCATCGCCCTGCGCGACCTTCAGGAGTTCGTCGACCCGGAAGTCGCCCCGGCCGACTATCGCCGCGTGATCGAATCACGTCGGGAAGCGCTGAATCCGCCGAAGACCGACACGACTCCCGGCAAGGACAGGTGACGTGCCCTGCGTCCCGCAACGGGAGGGGGCCCGAACACGCTTTCCGTCCGGCATCCCCGATTCCGGCCGCCTGCCGTTCGGCAAAGGCTTCCGCCAGGTCGTAAAAGAATCAGAAGGGGCGTGTGTTTTCGTCTCCCGAACGCGCCAGAGTTGGAGATTTTCCGCGTTGGTGGGAGAGAATTGTCTTTCACTCAGCGACGAGAATCAGCAAGATCGTGACTGAGTGTCGCATCGCAGGATTTCTGTCGGACGGGCCCGATTCAGGGCAAGCTGCGTTTCACTTCCAGCGCTCACACGTCTGTTCTGTCGATCAATCGCGTCCTGCTCGAAGATGTGCCCGGCCACCCTCGTCGAGCGGTGCTGTTGTCGGTGGCTGTTTGTCTCTTAAGTCAGAGGTAGTCCAATGGATGACTTCGGCTTTGATGCGGACATGGCTGGCGGCAACGACTACGTGACAGGCTACGAGCAGTTTATGAGCCTCTCCTACGAGGATCTCACCTGCCAGCAGGCCTCGACAGGCGGGCAGTGTGACTACGAAGAACTCGAGACCGGAACGCGAGTCGGCATCCCGATCGAGCGGCCGCGTGGTCGACGCCGACAGATTCCGCCCGTCAGAAACCTCGACCGGCCGCTGAGAATCGTCTGCCTCGGGCCCAGCTTCCAGCTCGGGGGAGTCGGACAACAGACGCTCAGCCTCGCCCGCTATTTCAATCCGGATCGGGCCCGGATCACTCGCTGCCTCGTCACCCGCGACGATGCCGAGGGACACAAACGACTCGCCGGCATGGGAATCCCCGTCGAAACGGCGACCCCCAGCCGGCTGGAGCGCGCGGCCGAAGATGCCGAGATCTTCCTGCTCTGGGGCGACCACTTCGACCGCACCCTGCCGCAGCGGCGGCCAACCTGTGTGTTCGTGGCCCACGGCGAATCGGCCTGGACGAGGCAGGGCCTCGAACGCAGCCGGGGCGTCGTCGATCACGTCATCGCCGTCAGCGAACGCGTCCGCGGACGGGTCTGCGGAGGGTTCGAAACGACCACGATCCTCAACGGCATCGATCCCTCGCGGCTGGCGGCGACACGCCCCCGGCAGGCCGTGAGACGGTCGCTCGGAATCCGCAGGGACGAGTTCCTGGTTGGCTGCGTCGGTCGCATGACGCAGGAAAAACAGATGGAGCGACTCATCTCCGCGGTCGCCCTCCTCCCGCGCAGCTTCAAACTGCTTCTCGTCGGCAGCGGCTCCCGACGCACCGAACTCGTCGAACGCGCCAGCGACTTGATCCCCGGCCGCTTCGTCATCGTCCGCCCGAATGACCACCTCGGCGACCTCTACCGCGCGATGGATGCGTTCGCGTTTCCGTCAGCGCACGAAGGGTTCGGCCTGGTCGTCGCCGAGGCGATGGCCTGCCGCGTTCCGGTCGTCGCCACCTGTGTCGGGGCAGTTCCCGAAATCATCGAGAACAACGTCAGCGGCATGGTCGTCGACTCCTCGCCCGAGGCGTTCGCCGACGCAATGAAGAAGCTCGCGAAGTTCCCGCACTGGGCCGCCGGCATGGCCCGGCAGGCTCACGCGTTCGCGCTCCGGCGACTCGTCGCCCGGAGGATGGCCAGTGACTACGAGACGCTCCTCTCGCGACTCGTGGCCGCGAAAACGGCGGCACAAACAGCCTGATCTCCGCACTCGCCGCCGGCCGACGCATGCCCATCAGGATCACCAACCAGCTGTTTCGATCCCATCCGATCGTCGGTCACTGCCCGGGACCGACGCATGGACGTTGGCGGCGGATTGTCGACGCGGTCCTGTCGCAGAAGATGCGCCCCGCCCGGTGTCCCGATGCGACCTTCCTCACCTGGAACACCGGCGCGCGTCCCGCCCGCCCCGACAAGCCCTGCGGACTGTTCGAACGCAGCCTCGCCCAGTTTCAGATCGAGCCGCTCGTCCTCGGCCAGGGCCGAAAGAACTGGAGAAACCGCGACAAGCTCGCGCTCACCGCCGAGGCGCTGGAATCGGTCACGACTCCTTACGTCGTCGGCGGAGATTCCTGTGACGTCCTCTTTTTTGAGGATCCGGGGCTCGTTGTCGAGCGCTTCAGGCAGCACTTCACCTGCGACCTGTTGTTCAATTCGACCGGCTCCCTCTGCTGGCCCCAGCTGCCGCGATTGATGGAGTTCCAGACCTCCCGCCCAGTGGCGCCCCTGCTTAAGGGGCGCCACTGGATCAACTCGGGCCTGTTCGTCGGAAAGACCGACTTCTGCCGCGACTACTTTCGCGATCTGGCCCAAAGTCCGCCGGTCGAGGGGTACGCTCATTCCGATCAGGCCGTCGTGATGGAGACCTGGCCGCGCTGGTATCCGCGGGTTCAGACCGACGACTTCTGCCAGATTTTCCAGTGGTTCAACGAAAAACCGGCGGTCCTGCATCTCGAACGTCCGCTGGCCGCCCGTCACACATCGCTGATTCGCTGGCTCCGTCGCCTGCCAGGGCCGCTTGTGGGCGCCGAGGTCGGCGTCTTCCAGGGATACACGTCCGAGGCGTTGCTCCGCAGTTTCCCCGATCTCCGGTTGTGGATGGTCGACCGCTGGAAGCCCTACGAAGGTCGCTCGACCATCGGCGACCAGCCCGCCGAGGCCCTCGAACGGGCCCTGAAGTCGACCACCTTCTGGACCCAGTTCGCGAAAGACCGACGGCGGATTCTCCGGGAGGCCTCGCCGGCAGCTGCCGACCGCTTTGACGACCACAGCCTCGATTTCGCCTTCATCGACGCCAATCACCTGTACGAGGCCGTCTGCGCAGACATCACTGCCTGGTGGAGCAAAATCCGGCCTGGAGGCCTGCTCACCGGGCACGATTACGGCACCGGCCGCGATGCCGAAGGCATCTGGGGGGTAAAGCGGGCCGTCGACGAATTCGCCGACACCACCGGCTCCCCCCTCGAACTCGGCGCCGACGGCACCTGGTGCATCGAGAAGCGATAACACCAGACGCAAGGGGAGGGCGAGGTTCCGTCATCGGACAGGCCTCCGCCAGGCCGCGACTTCGGCCTGCGTGACCTCTCGATCAATGGCCCTCTTATCCGCTGCTCTCGCCGGGCGGACTCGGCGGCGACGGACTCGAACTACCGGCCTCCACGGGCTCAACCGCCCCGATGAACGTCGGCAGGTCTCCCCCCGCTCCCTGACTTCCCAGCAGGCTCCCATCCGCCGGACGCAGAAAGCTCCCCGCGCTCTCGTCGGTGCGGTTCGGAATGTCGAATGACGGAAACATCATCGCCAGCCGCCCGCCGCGGTCTGCCGTCGACGTCGTCCCCTCGTCCTGCTCCCAGTAATTCGACTGGATCGTCCACGTGGCGAGCATGGTCTCCCACTGGGCATCCGGCCCCAGCGTTCGCGTCCCCCCCAGGATCAGGTTGTTCGCCAGCCTTGCCCCCATTCCGCCACTCGCAGCGCCGGGACCGACCGTCGAATCCATCCAGCTCAGCCAGTAGCGGACCCCCAGAAACGTGTTGTTGCTGATGTCGATCTGTTCCGAGCCCTTCCACGGCCGGAACCGCAACAGGACGCCCGTATCTCCCTCGAGAAACAGGTTTCGACGCAACGTCGCCTTCCGGGCCCCCAGACCGAGATAGAACAGTGAGCCCTTCGAGCGGAACCGGCATTCTTCGCATTCGACCGCCATCACCGTTCCGTCGCGCGCTTCCACCGACACGCAATACCCTTTCCCCGGGCCGCGTTGAAATCGACTTCGGTGAAAACGGACCGATTTCTGGTCGGCACGTTCGAGGGCCTTCACGTTGACCAGTGACAGGTCGCTCGCCTCCCCCACGTGGAAGAATTCGCAATCGTCGAACGCAATCCCCGACAGGTCTCCCTGCAGCGAGAGCGTCCGGCCTTTCTTTCCCGTCGACTCCAGTCTCAGTCCCTCGATCCGCAGGTCCCGGCAGTCCTTGATCGCAATGACCGAAGACTCTTCCGCATCCGCCTGTGCCGGCCGAAGCACGACCCCCGCTTCACCCCGGATCGTCACCGCGTCCAGCCCGCTCAGGCTGATCGCCTCTTCGTACACCCCCCCGTTCTGAATCGTGATGACACCCGCAGACGCGATCCGTTCAACCGCCTCGGCCAACGTGGCGCACGTCGCGTCTGGACCGCGACCCACAATCACACTGGCCAGTCGCGGCGGCGAAGTTGCCGGAGGAGAGATCGTCACCCCGCCGGCGGGGCCGGCCTTCTCTTGGCCTCGATTCCACCAAAGCGCCAAAGCCGCCGCCACCAGGGCGATCAGCGCGATGCCGGCCCCGACCACGGCCCGCGAACCTCGATTGCGATCCTTACGCCGGACGTGCTTGGCAGACGACCCGTCCCCCGGACGGGCAACCGGCTCGCGCCGGATGGCCGTTTCCAGTTCGCCGCTGGCCGTCTGGTTCAGCACCGACACCAAGTGCGTGAGGATGTCGGAAACCTCCTCCGCCGACTGAAAACGATCCTCGGGCCGCTTGGCGAGCAGATGGTCGACGAGGTCAGAGACGACCGGAGGAATCAGCGGACTGATCTGCTGCAGGCGTGGAGGCTTGAAATCGAGAATGCGGTGCACCGTCTCGGCGTAGCTTCCGCCATGAAACGGCGACTGCCCGGTCGCCATGCAGTAGATCACGCAGCCCAGGCTGTACAGATCCGATCGCGCGTCAATCGGCCCCCCATGAATCTGCTCGGGCGACATGTACGCCGGCGTCCCGACCGTCTGGTCATGCGACGTCAGGTCCGAGTTGTCATGCGTCACGCGCGCCAGCCCGAAGTCCATCAGCCGCACCCGTGTCTCGCCGTCATGCAGCATCACGTTGCCCGGCTTGATGTCCCTGTGAATCACTCCCTGGCCATGAGCGGCCGCGAGACCATTTGCGACCTGCGCACTGAGACGGATGATCTCCAGCGACGGCAGACTGCCCCGCCGCAGGATGTATTCCTTCAGTGACATCCCCGACACGAACTCCATCACCAGGAACGGAACCTGGTCCTGCTCCTCGACGGAATGAATCGTCAGCACGTTCTCGTGGCTGATGGCCGCTGCGGCCCGGGCCTCGCGCTGGAATCGCCGACGCGCCACTTCGCTTTGAGCCAGGTGTGGCTGCAGAACCTTGATCGCCACCATCCTCGACAGGTCGGGGTCGAAGCCCTTGTACACGACCCCCATCCCGCCGCTGCCGATCCGTCCATGCAGCTCATACTTTCCCAGCCGCTTCGGAGCGATCCGTACACCTCCCTTGAAATCGGAGTTCTGGGGCACGGAATCGTCATCGACGTTTCCATCAGCGTAGCGGACGGTTGGATCAGTTCCTGGCGATCCCGGCGAGAGCTCGAGGGCCGAATCCTTCTCAGGGGGGATTTGATCGCGCATCGACCCATTCCGGCAACATGAGACGTATGGCCGAAAATTTCTGGTGACAATCTACCGTTTTCCTCCGGCCACGGCGAAGGAGAGGCCGAACCGCCCGGCCCCCCGCGGCCAGGTCCCCGATCCCGTTCCCTCGCGACCCGACCTCCGACCAGGGGCAGACCAGCCTCCGCCAGAGCAGGCACGAGAGACCCGTCGGACGCAGGCACGATCTTCCGTCCCGCAGTCTGGCCATCGGGGAGGTCCGTAACGAATAATGCGGGCATGACTCATCCACGCGACGGCCGCATGATTCCGGGCAATCCCGGCCGACTGATCTATTTGCTCTTTCTGCTCGCGGCGGTTGCGGTCCCCGCCACAGCGCAGGATGCGTCGCCAGTCGTTGCCGAATCCCCTCTGAATTTTGAATTGCCGGGCTCGAACGGGAGGAACGTCGCCTTCCCGGAGGAAGCCCATCAGGGCCCCACGGTCATCTGCTTTCTCGGGACCGAGTGCCCGCTTGCCCGGCTGTACGCACCTCGACTGGCCGAACTGGCCGCCGAATTCGGGCCGCAGGGCGTCCGCTTCATCGGTATCGACAGCAACAGCCAGGACTCGCTGGACGAGGTCCGCCGGTTTGTCGCCGATCACAAGCTGCCGTTTCCGGTCGCCAAGGACTACGACAACGCCGTGGCCGACCGATTGAATGCGACGCGGGTCACGGAGGTCGTTGTCGTCGACGCGGATACCCGGATTCGTTATCGCGGACGAATCGACGACCAGTATCGTCCCGGCATCGCCCGTGGACAGGCGGAGCGGCAGGACCTGAGAATCGCGCTGGGCGAACTCGTCGCCGGCAAGAAGGTTGGAACGCCAGTCTCCGAAGTTGTCGGGTGTCTGATCGGGCGCGTGAAGCAAGTCACGAAAGAGTCGAAGGTGACCTACTGCAAGGAGGTGTCGCGGATCCTGCAGGCGAACTGCGTCGAGTGTCATCGGAGCGGCGAGATCGCCCCCTTCGCGCTGACCGACTACGACGAAGTGGTCGGCTGGGCCGATGCGATGCTGGAGACGATTGACGACGGCCGCATGCCGCCGTGGCACGCCAGTCCCGAGCATGGCCAATTCGCCAATGCGCGGTTCATGGCCGAGACCGACAAGCAGAAGCTCCGCGAGTGGGTGGCCGCCGGCGCTCCATATGGCGACGTCACTGAACTGCCTGCACCGTTGCCCCCCGCCACAACATGGCGCCTCGATCGCGAGCCGGACGCCGTGATTCCCATGCGCGATCGTCCGTTCGCGGTGCCCGCTGAGGGGATTATCGAGTATCAGTATTTCGTCGTCGATCCGGGCTTCACCGAAGACAAATGGATCATCGGGGCGGAAGTGATCCCGGGGAGTCGTGCGGCCGTTCACCACGCCATCGTTTTTGTTCGCCCGCCGGATGGCAAGCGGTTTCGGGGAGTCAGCTGGATCACCGCCTACGTGCCGGGCCAGCGGAACGGCATGCTTCCTCCCGGCCATGGACGACTTGTCCCCGCGGGCTCGACGCTGGTGTTCCAGATGCACTACACGCCGAACGGAACCGAGCAATCGGATCTGTCAAAAGTCGGCCTGCTGTTCGGCAAGGATGCCGACATCACGCACGAGGTCTATTCGGAGATCGGCCTCGAACAGGAATTTGAGATTCCTCCGCACACGGCCAACTATGCCGTCGACGGCGCGCCCCGGCGACTGCCCAGGCACGGCACGCTGCTCGCCGTCGCCCCGCACATGCACTTGCGAGGCAAATCGTTCCGGCTGTGGTCGCAGAAGGGCGATGAGCGGTCGGTCCTGCTGGATGTGCCTCGCTACGATTTCAACTGGCAGCACGTCTATGCGTTCGCTCAACCGCTGCCGCTCGATTCGATCGACAAACTCGAATTCACGACGACGTTCGACAACTCGGAGGCCAACCCGGTCAATCCGAATCCCGCCGACCACGTCACCTGGGGCGACCAGACGTGGGAGGAAATGGCTGTGGCGTTCTTCGAGATCGCGGTCCCACGTCAGAGGGGCAAGTCGGCAGACTCCGGTTCGACGGCTCAGCCTGCCGACGAACAACGCCGCCAAAGTGAGATCGAACAGTTTGCGACGGATTTCTTCGAGCGATTCGACGCGAACCGGGATGGTCAGATCGTCCGTTCGGAACTGCCGGTGGCCATCGATCGCTTCGCGTTCCGGCAACTCGACCGGGATGGCAACGAGCGACTCTCTCGCGCCGAGGTGGAGCAGGCGGCCGCCCAGCGAACCCGGTTCTGATCTCTGCTACTCTTGCCGCGGCTCGCTCTTCACGCCCCTGACACCTCTCTTCGGCCACCCTATTCACCGTGTCGCGATTCTTCGATCGATTCATCGTCTGGACGGTCGACCATCGGCTGCTGGTAACTCTGTTCATCCTCGCCATGAGCGGCCTGGCGGCGGTGGGCTACGTGTCCCCCGAGAGTGTCCGCACCTGGTTCCAGCCCACATCTGCAGCACCCGAAGCACGGACGAGGTCGTCTGCTCGAGCGACTCGTGAGGCCCCGCCGAATGTCGAACCGATCAGCCTGTCGAATTCCGACGCCGTGCTCGTCGTGCGTTCCGACTCGGATCAGCTGTTCACTCCCGCGGGCGCGCGAGCATTGCGGCAGATCGTCGCTGATCTGGAATCCCTCGACTATGTCCGCAGCATTCTGTGGATGGACGAGATTCCGGTGCTCAATATCTTCGGTCTGCAGGAACCGTTGTTCCCTCGGGCCGAGGCTTCCGAACGACGCTTCGCCGCGGCGAGAGAAAACGCACTGGCGCACCCCCTGATCGGCGGCCAGTTGCTCTCGGACGATGGCCGTACGCTCCTCTTGCTCGTTAAGTTTGACTGGCTCTTTCTCCAGAGCGACGACGACTGCACGAGCGGCCTGCGACAGGTTGCGGAGTCGACGGCAGCGAAACATCCCGGCCTCGACCTGTCGTTTCAGGTGACTGGTCGGGCGCCGATCACCCTCACGCTGCTGCGCACTCACCGCGAGAACCAGGCGAGGTATCAGATCATCGGGTACAGCGTCGTCGTCCTGATGGCGATCGTGCTGTTTCGCGGAATTCGCGCCGTGCTGATCGTCTCGCTGGCTCCCTGTGTGGGAGTGTTCTGGTCGCTCGGTTTCCTGAGGTTCTTCGACCTGCAGGACAATCCGTTCAACGACGTGCTGCTGCCGGTGATGCTGAGCCTGGTCGGACTGACCGACGGCGTCCACCTGATGGTCGAGATCCGTCGGCAATCGGCGGCCGGCCTGAATGGTCGCGAGGCCGCCCGGACAGCCCTGCGGAAGGTCGGTTTCGCCTGCCTGCTGACGTCGCTCACCACGGCCATCGGTTTTGGCTCGCTCATTCTCGCGCATCACGAGGTCGTTCAGGAGTTCGGCTGGAGCAGCATGCTCGGCGTCATCCTGATGTTCCTCGCGGTCATCACGGTGATTCCGCTGGCCTGCTCCACCTGGCTGGGGCGGGGCGTGCATATCGGCCACGAGCGGGGCCTGATCGACCGCAACCTGCTCCACATTGGCGGCATCATCGACTTCGTGCTGGCACGCGCCAAAGGCATCAGCGGGCTCGCGATTGTGATCACGGCGCTCCTCACCGGCGTGTCACTCACACTCCGGCCAGATGAGCGGATGGCGAACTCGCTCCCCGGTCGTTCCGAGGCCTCGATTGCGATGCAGCACATCGACCAGGCGTTCGGTGGACTGGAATTTTCGTCCGTGCAGATCCACTGGTCCGATGCCGTCCCGGCCGACTCGCCCGAGGTGTTGATCGCCGTCACGAAGGTCGACGATCTTCTGAGAGGGGAGTCGTTGATCGGGCATCCCCTGTCGATCCGCAATCTACTCGATGCACTCCCGGGTGAGGGCGAGCCTGAGGAGCGGATGTCGATGCTGGAACTGCTGCCGCCGCCGCTCAAGCGTGCGTTCTATACGCCTGAAAATCGTGCCGCGACCGTCAGTTTCCGCGTGCAGGATCTCGGAATCGCCAGATACGGCCCGGTCTTCGAACGGATCGAAGACGGCCTGCGTCAGATCGCGGCCGCGCACCCCGGATTCACGTTTGATCTGACAGGCTCCGCCGTGAGTCGCTGGCGGAACCTGTTCCAGATCGTCATGGACCTGGCCTCCAGCCTCGGAAGTGCGGCGGTCATCATCTTCTGCACGTTGGGCCTGGCCTATCGGTCGCTTCGACTCGGCCTGATCTCGATCATCCCGAACGTCTTCCCGCTGGCTGTGACGGGGACGTTCCTCGTCCTTGCCGGACAGTCGCTGGAGATCGTGAGCGTCTGCGCGTTCACCGTCTGCCTCGGGATCGCCGTCGATGACACGATTCACTTCCTGACGCGGTTCCAGGAAGAGCGACCGCATGCAGCGAGTGATCACGACGCCATCCGCCGCGCGTTCATCGGCGCGGGAACCGGCATGATCATGACGACACTGGTGCTGGTGGCCGGATTCCTGACGGTCATCTTCAGCGACATGCGAGAGCAGCGAGTCTTCGCGATCATGGGAGCGCTGACGTTGATCGCGGCGCTGATTGGCGATCTGCTGCTTCTGCCGGCGCTGCTGCTGCGATACGCCCCGTCGCGCGGCGATCGAACTCGGTCACCATTGTGACGGGTCAGTCCGCCGCAACCTGTCCGGATGTGTCGTGCCGGATCCTGTGTGTGATGCCAAGACCCCGGACGACGAGCCCGCACGACTCGCTCATCCTGATGACGATTCGTCCTCACAGACCTTGCGCAGCATTCAAGTGCAGGCATTTCTCACCACCACGAACGTCCCAGGACATTCAGGTGAACGAAGAAAGCGGTCGAAGTTGTAGAGAGCGTCGCTCGCGCTCGAAGGTCCCGGAACAAAGTCGCATCCGCTGGAACCAGGAAACTCTGGAGATGGCGGTTTTGACCGCCCCCCTTGGAATTTACGACGTGTCCTGACTGCACTAGCATCCGACATCGACGACCTCGGGAGATGAGAGCACGGGATCACTGACATACTGCCAGACGGCTTTCCGCAAGTACTTCTGCTGAAGTTGCTTGCGTAGACGGGTGGTGTTGCAGGTGGTGAGCGCTCGCAAAAACTCGAGGCGTTCTGCGTCCCCGACGCATGACGTATGCCCATCTGGAGAGGTGGCAGAGCGGCCGATTGCACCGGTCTTGAAAAGCACCGGGCTTGTAATGGCAATCTCACGGAATGTAGGAAAACACCTAGCGAAATGAGTTTCGCCGCGTTGGGTGTAGATGAGAAAAACGGTGAAAAACGGGGGTATCGGGTATCGCGATACCCGCACAAAAAAAGCCCGGCCGAACGGCCGGGCTTTGTTCATTTCCAAACACGATCAAGACCGTTACCACCACGGCGACCGCAAGCCAGTTTCCACCGGCCGGGAACCGGTAACTTCTGACGCTTGGTCGCTGGCTTGGGTATGGTGGAACGAGCGGCAATGAACCGCTCAAGGTCATCGGGCAGAATCCTCATGCGAGGCCGGCGGCTGTTCGGGCGAGCGCTGACGTTGACCGCCCGCAACTCACCCGACTTGAGCCACTGTCTGACCGTCCATTCATCAACACACATCTTCGCTGCCACTTCGGCGATGGTCATACGGACACGCTCCGGCTTATAGGCTGACTCGGTTCTGATTCCTTGCGGGTCTCGACCGTCTTCAGGCGAATGCCGAGAAGTTCCATCTTTCCACGGCCGCCCTTGGTGATCTTCTCAGACTCCAAGTCGTCGTAGATTTGCGTCGTCCACTTCTCGTCAGCGACATCGGGGTCGCACCACTCGCGGAACGCCTTCCCGAATTCCTTGCATGAAACTCGGTACGATGGGTCTTTCTCACAGCACGCATCGACGAACTTCAGGACCGCTGGGCGGGTGCTCTGTTGAGCGGCGGACTTCGACTCCGTCTCGATGGCCGGAATTCGCAGACGACCGTCCGGGCTGGGCAGCGTCAGACCAAGGACGGTCTGCATGAATGCTGGCGCTTCCGCTTCCAATCGGCGTCGGAACTCCGTTCGGGGGATTTCGTGTTCCAGCGGGCGAACCTCCATCATGGTGATTCGCGTGTCACCAAAATCGACTGGACACGCCTTCCGATCGTTGGCCGTCTGGATGAAGTGCAGCGTGTTCGGCTGGTCGTAGGCGTCCGTCCTCATCTTCCGAATCGAGACGGTCAGGCCAGTCACCCACGCCTTAAGTCGGTTGCGTGCGGTCGTCCCAGCCTTCGACAAGTCCGTTTCTTCAATGTACGGAAGAATGGCGTTCGCCAGTTCCCCGTTGAAGTCGGTGTTCGGCTTGAACGCCTTATCGGCCCCGATCACACCGGCCGTGACCAGCAGGGAGATGGACTCATGCAGACTCGACTTCCCGGTGTTCTCGTCCTTGCTGAACAGGAACAGGTACGGGAGCGGCTGGAAAGGTTCCCTCAGCAGGCACGCGATCCACAGCAGGCCATAGTCACGACCACGAAGGACGTTGTTCGCCCTCGCCCAAGGATGGTGCGGTAGCGCGGTGTTCAAGTCCTCGAAACAGTGGTCCAACATCAAGTCCCATGTTGGATGCTGAGCGTGTTCATCATCGGTCGGCGGAAAACGGAACTGAGGCGCATCAAGGTTGATTTGGCGGTTGCCCGGATACTCCGGCTGGAATGGGAGGTTCACCAACGTCCAAGCGTTGGTGACAATCTCCCCCAGAACCCAGTCCATCTCCGTTTTCTTCACGCCCGATCGAACAAGCGCAGCCTTGGCGTTCTCGCGTGCCGTGAACTCCCACCCGCCTTTCGCGTTCCTGATGAGCCAGCCGGCGTCCTCTTTCTTCGGCGTCTTCACCAAGCGTGCGACATTGTCGAGCGTGCCAAGTTGGACCTGCGTTTCCACCTTCGGCTTGACCGTGGTGGTAAAGCACCACTTCGACCGATGTTTCGTCCAATCCTGTAACTCCGCCGCATAGCCGTCTTGTTTGTCGGACGGGTCCGACGTGACATCCATCGTGATATGCTGGCTCTTGTCGACCCGCAGTGTGGCCTTTCGCCCCATCATCCGTGCTGGGACTGGCGCATCTCCACCAAGCAGCTTCAAGGCCGTCAGCGCGCCTTCGGCCGTCGCAAAGGCGTAGCCGTTCTGGTCGCCGTCAAGCCGTCCGCCATTCAAACGGGCGGCCGTCTTCAGGTCGGTGTCGACGTTGAGGCGACACGTTGTCCACCCTTCACCGTCCTGTTCCCATGTCTCGGCTTCGTTGACGCCGAATGAGAATCGGTAGACGGCCCACGCTCCGTCAGGGAGCGGGAACATAAACCCGTTGGGCGTGCCGGGGTCTTTGCCCTGCGAGTTGGTTCGGAAGACGCCCTTCAGTTTGAGGTCGTCGTGAATCTCGGCGAGGCCGCCGGTGTGGATGCGGGCACAGTTGTGATCGCTCACCCACTCGCAGGCGTAGTTCGTATTACGCAGGGCGTCGAGGATGCGTCTGTGTTCGTCGTCGAGCGTGACGCCGTACTGCGAACTCGCCAGCTTGTCGAAGCTGGATTCGTCGTCGACGCCTTCGACCTTCACCTTTGCCCGTTTCCGGCGGACAACCTCTACGTGGTCCTTCCAGTTCATCGGGAGGTCGGCAACGGACAGGGTCCGTGACGCTGACTTAATCAGCGTCAGGCCACCGTTCTCCGTGGTGGACTTCCGGTGCCAAATCCACATGTTACCACCGCAAGCGTCGATCGACTTCGCGAAGTCGAAGCCCGTCTTGGATGACATCATGCCGAGAATGCAGCGGGCGAGGGCGGCATGCTCGGTGTGGTTTGATGTCTTGATGGCATCAAGGCGAACGTAAATGTGAAGGCCAGCGCCGCCCGTGCTTTTGCGAACCTCAACATAGTCGAGCGCCTGAGCTTCGGTCTTCACACGTTCCAGTTCAACATTGTCGACGCCGACTCCCTTGGCATGCCCGGTGATCGCATCGAAATCGAATCCGACCCAACGGGAGACCTTGGCTTCCCAGTCCCAGCCTGTGCAGCCGATGCCCTGTGCGAATACTTCGGGCGGCCACCGCATCTCTTTGTCGTCGTAGAACGGCTTGTCCGTGTTCGCGTTTTTCGGGATGCGGATATTCCAGAACTGGTTGCCCGCGTCGTCTTCGTAGACGCCCTTAGCATCTCCCACCGGCTTGCCCTTGGCGGCAATGACATTGACTTGGGTCTCCATCGCCGGAGACCACAGGTCGAGAAGTTCCGGCGCATTATGGGCCGGGATAGCAGGGTACGACCGAGTAGCGGGCATCCCCTCTTTCAGTTTGCCGATGAAGTTGGCAAGGGCTTGGGTGACAGTCTTCATACGCTCAACTTTCTTGCTCAACAACGCGATAAGATCGCAGCGCCCGGCGTGAGCGGTCCGGGCGCTGCGCAGCAATGGCCGTCGCCATCGCCGGTGTAAACGGGCAAAACAGGTGCCGTTGAACAAAGCTGTTCAACGACTGAGAAAGGCATCAATCGGGAGTGCGAGCGATGCCGGGCGGCAACGTACTGTCAAAGAAACTTCAGGTCGTTTAGCTGGCGTTCGGTCGGATAACCCGATGCCATCACGGCAAGTTGCCAAGTTCCGAGCCAACATCGTGTCGAGTGCCGTTGCGCCAGTTTCTTCAACTCGAAGCAGGTCTTGACCTCGCTCGGTATGCCGAATCTGGTCAGGAACAAGAGGGCAGAGACCCATCCAACTTCATCATGGATCAGGGTGTTTCGGGCGTTTCGATAGTCAGGCGCATCAGTCCGCAGAAATCCCAGCGTCGTCAGTTCGGGTTCAGAGGCGATCAGTTCAAGGCGTTCGTTCATGCGTGGGACTCCACCGAGAGTTGAATGAGGTTGTTAAGCACGTCGTCGTCAACCCATCCGTTGACCCACGCGAGTAGCTTGATTTCCAGTTTGAGCGGGTCGTATCCGGCGTTTGCCAGCCGATCCATCATCTTGCCAATGTCACCCTTTGACCGGCGTCGAAGTTCCTTGCACGCCATGCGGGGGTTCTTCCGCTTCTCTAAAGCCTTCGCAGCCGCTTCGGGATCGGGCGACTTCAGAATGCTGCCCACCCGCGAGATTGGAACCGCGCCGGATGCGAATTTCTTCTGAAGATGTTCGGGGAGCTTTAGGACGTGTCGGCGAGCCTGAACCCAATGCGGATCACGGCCTAATTCGCGACCCGCGTCGACAAGACTGAATCGGTTCTCGGGATAGAGATTCTCGACCGCGCGGGCTTCCTCAACTGGGTTGAGGCTTTTTCTTGCGAGGTTCTCCGTGAGGTTCAGACGTGCGGCCTGTGAGTCATCGACTTCGACGACGTTCGCCGGGATCGTCTCCCATCTCAGGATTCGAGCGACGGCCATGAAGCGTCGGAAGCCGGCGACCAGTTCATAACGGTCGCCCTTGGGACGGACGACGATGGCTTGCAACAGGCCGTTGCTGTCGATGTCCCGTGCGAGGTCGCGGCATGAGACAACGCCGAAGAACTCGCGACAGTTGGGGCCTTCGTCGATCAATGCGACGGGGATTTTCTGAATGTTCACAGCAGCCTCACTTTCACAGATTCGCCGTCCAGCGTGAGCATTTGCAGGCATCGCAGCCGGGCGACGGTCATCTCACGATTGGTTCTCGAATCTGGTCGCTGAACCCATCGCAGGTATCGGGTAACGAAATCGGACAGGTCAGTTCGACCGCCGGGGACCGTGCATCGGTCCAGAAAGGTCTCGACCACGTTGATCTTTCAAGCCGGTCCCGGCGCGCACCGGGACCGGCGTTTGTGTACGGGTCGGTCCCGCGCGGGAAGAGTCGCGCGGGACCGGGGCCGGGCTGCATGCTGCCGGCCTCTGAGAGTTGCCCCGGCGTACTAGACCGGGGCCGACTGAAGGGGTGAATCCGGTCCCCGTCAGTCGTGTACCACCACGACGTTGAGCATCGTCAGTCGCTTGGTCAGTTCGTGGCGGACCTGCCATCGGGGCGAGACAGACGGACACCACGCAGTAACAGCCTTCACAAGATCATCGACGCTCGTCAGTCGGCCGGGGATCGGCGGATGACTGGTGAGGAACTTGTCCACGACCTCCCCAACGGTCGCCGGTCGTAAGAACAGAAAGGCGGGATCGGGAGAAGTCCAGTGGCGGAGTTGGAAGACGACGCCCCGTACATGACCTTCATGGACGGGGCGTCCAGTCGCCTTGAGGTAGGTTGTGGCAACGTCCCAAGCTCGCGATTGACCTTCGACACATCCTCTTGTAACGAACTCATCGACGGTCATCTGGCCTCCCGGTCACATTCCGAGTGAACAGGTTCGGTTTGTCGATCGACAAGTAGTCCACGGCCTCAGAAACGCTCTGCATTGATGCCTGCGGCATCAGGTTTTGAACGATGATCTCCCCGCCCGGTAACACTCGCGTATGCGGGCGAAGCATCGTCACAACTTGATCCGGGTTGAATGCCCCCAGCTTCTGGGCGGTCGTCGTCAGTTCGTAGTCGATGCGGCGGGTGTTGATCTCACCTGTCAGTCGCTCCGTTTCAGCACGAAGTGGCGCAATCTTCGCCTCATGCTGCGCCGTATGCTCGGCAAGCCATGCGGCGTGATCGGCGTCAGCCTTCGCGGACTTCTCCGCAAGGATGGCGAGGACACGATTGCCGGCATCGGTCAGCGATTCGTTCTCGCGGACTTCCACACCGTGGGATTTCAGCACGTCGACAAGTTCGTCTTCGGCCGCTCGGTTCTTTCCGATCTCGACCTCAAGTTCCTCTTTCCTTGCCTGAAACTCGCGGCGGGCCTTGGCAAGTTCCGCATTCACCTCGTCTTGTGTGTAGAGCTTCTCAGGCATTGGTGGTCTCCACGGGGAACAACTGCCCCTTCAAGGTTTCATGGTCGGTCGAATCGAAGCGGGCCTTCGACACCTTCGCGACACGGTCGCCCACTTTCAGACTGAGATATTCGACATTGCCGACGACTTCCGGTGTGATGTCGTCGAACGGGCTGACCTTCAACATGGCCTCGCGAGCCTTCAGGGCATCAGTCGCCCGCTGAAGTTCCACCCGCTGGGGTTCCAGTGTCTTATCGAGAACTGCCTGAACCTGCGTGAGACGCTGCTGACTGGCAGCCACGTCAAGTCGCGTTTCGAGCATGGCCGATTCATGCTGGATTAGTTCCAGCACTTCGACAGGAATGGCGGCGTCGTACTTCGCAAGGAACAGCGCATCGTTCAGGGCCTCGCGGGTCTTTCGATAGCCGGCAGTCTCGCGGATCGCAGCGGCAGCGGCGGCGTCCGCATCGGCCTTGAGCTTGGCGTCAAGACGTTCCTTCGCTTCGAGCAAATGCAGTTCGGGCTGCGGCAGGTTCTTCCTGCGGATTGCTTCGACCCGCGCGGCGTGTTCGTCGTAGACACGTTGTTCATGCGATCGCGCGTCGATCGGAACAGGATTCAGTTCTCGCCGGAACCGGCGTTGCTGGTCCTGACGCTGATAGTCGTTGCGAGCATCGGGGCGGGGAACGCCTTCCTTCAGTTCCTTTTTGGTCAGGGCATGCCCGGCGAACTTACTGGCCTTATCGACCATCGTCTTGGTGATGTTCTTCACGACGTTCGGGTCTTTGTCCCGGACTGGGAACTCCATCCCCAGCGTGAACGAAACGTGGTCGCCGTCTGAGGTCGAGACGGACGTGTAAATGTCCTCAAAAGTCATGGTTCAATTCTTCACTATGATGTGGACGGGATTAGTAACTCGCTGCGGCAGGGAACCGTCCCGGCCCCGCACAGCGGCTAGATTTTCTTCATCGACAGTGCGAAGCCGTTCAGCACGGGGCCGGCAGGGCTGTCGGTCGTCGGGTGGTAGTCGACGATCGCGTTCGCGATCTTCCCTCGCGACCAGTTCCGCCGAACGGCGGCGGGCATCGCCAATCGCATGCGGAATGCGAGGGCGGCAACCAGACACGCGCCGCGCTTCGTTTCCACGGACACGGAGTTGAACGCATTCGTAAGTTCGGGAGACATCGCTACCTCAGACGATGTTGATCGCGCCCGTGACGCTGTGATTCCCGGCGGGGCCGGTCGCCTTCAGCTTCACGAAGGCCGTTTGCAGGTCACGCGATACGTAGCCGTCGTTCTGAAGGAACACGATCAACTCGCGCTGGCTCGCGTCGTCGCTCGGCATGCCGTTCTTTCGCAGGATCAAATCCGCAAGCCGAAACGACGGCATCGTGCCGGACTCGGTGTACGTCGAAAGAAAAGAGGTCACAAAATCTGGAAGCACTTCAACACTCCACACAGGGGTTGCCGGGAGATGCCCGGCGCAGACACAAGGCCGACACGGCCTCGCGAGAGAAAGCAAGGCGTCAGCGGACGTGTGACACGAAACGTCCGCTGACGCGGGTCGTCGCAGGGACCGGCGACGATGGGAGAACCCGCCCGTGGGCGGTGACTTGAGAGAGAAAGCCGGGGAGACGCGGCGCAATCCGACCTCAGTCGGCGCTCGCATTGTCCCTCAATAGATGGATACTGCGTTTCGCAATTCTCAGGCTAGAAATCTGCCAAGATTCTCAAGAATCCTGTTTCTCAGCCTTTTTTTCGGCGTCTTGCCATCGGGTTTGAAGGACGGCGAGCCGTGTCACGACCTCATCGACGGGGATCATAAGCCTGACCGCAGTATCTTCGGCCTCATGCCCGCGCAGTTTCGCGTAAACGATGTAGCAATCGTCTCCGTCCAGACACGCCGCGTAGATCGTTTCCCGTAGCTCATAGTCCGCATACGGATGCTGGCGGGCAGACTCTCTATCAGACCGTCTGACGGCCGCTTTCGAGTCGACTTCAACATTCGCAACGCCGTCGATGCCCATGCGGGAGCGGTCGATTTCCTTATCCGACCACCTTGGTCGCGGGATATGCTTACCCGGTGACTCTTTTCGCCCGGCCTCAACGATCGCGTCCGCAGCCCGGTTCTCGATTTCCTCATTCGACGCCGTGGGATCGGCGGCGTGCGCCGCCATGATGGCAGCGTGCTTCTCCATCGCGTATTGCCAAACGGAGAACGACATCCCGAAATGCAGGTTGGCCGAGATGTAGTCGAGGATCGCGTTGTGGACTGCCGTCCAGATATAGCCGCGAGGGTTCTTCCGGGCTGCGGCCTGATACTTCTCCCCCATCTTGTCAACAGCGATGCACAGCGTGGTCAGTCCTTCGCTGTGCAGTTCATCGGCATGGCGATTGAATGCGTCATTGCTCTGTTTCTTGAGCCATCCCCCGACGATCTCATGGACATAGCCAATCTGTTCCGTAACAGCGGCTTGGTAGAGCTTCCGACCTGACAGCCTGTCGGCGTCTCGCTCGGCCTGACTCGCGGCCACGAACGTATCAAGGGCCGAAGGCACACCGAAGCACACCATCTGCGGTTGCGACAGCAAGACGCCCGCCAACGGCGACAACGTAATCGTGACCGGCGTGGACTGCTGCGCTACGTCAGCCCGGCGCTTCAGCCGTGGCCGGCGCGGCGCAGGGTCGTTGAAGCCGAGAAACCGAACGTCGTGGATTGCCAGTTCCATTACAGTGCCCTTTCAAGCAACAGCGCCCCGCCGACGATGTCGACCCGCTTGAGTCTGCCGTTCTTGCCCACGGCGTTGCCCGCCGCATTGATGATGGCCTTCGCGATGTCCTTCGACGGCTTCTCCCGGCACAACTGAAGGGCGACATCGCGAATCACGTCGTCGTCATCCAGCCTGCCCAGTTCCGTCAGCAGAGTCGGCTTCCACCTCAACCAGTCGCAGTCCAGCCCGTCGATGACGTGAAGCGTTCGGTCTCGGTAGTGGTAGTTCTGGTAGGTCCGCATCGTGAGGCCGTCGCCATAGGCGGCCTTCAGGTGGTCTAACTCGGATGCGGTGAGAACTCGTTGTCGCATGGGTGCCTCAATTGGAAACGGCGATTCCGTCCCCTCTGGCGAGCGGCGTGCCACGGCGTAAGTCCAATCGCCACGTCGAAGGTGTTGCGAGCCGGCAACATTCGCGTTGCCGAAACGCCACCTGATGACAAATGCCGCGTCACCCCTACTGCGAGCCGGGCCGTCGCAGCGCATACGGCATCCAGTCTGCCGTTACCGGTTGTGCCGGTGGTGCCGTTTGGATTGACCCTCCCACCGGGGTCGGTCGTACTGGACGTGCAGACTGTGAGGATTGAGAGGTGACGAGCAGAGCTTCGATCGACTCGCGATCATGGCTCGCAGGACCATCAATCCAGTCGCTCAGAAACAGCCCTTCGCGATGCCCAACCTCAGAGGGCTGGCGTGGTACGGGCAAGCCTCTGGTAGCTCGCGGGCGGGGCTGTTGTGGACCGGCGAGATGCCGTCAGCGTGAGGCCAGCAAGCGGCTGAGAGCGGTCGGCCGACACCACTGAACATTGTTCAGTTCCGCGTCGTCCCGATACCGACGACACCCGCGCCGGTGGGCATCGGCAATAGGAGTCCTTCAATGATGAGTTGCCGCAAGCAATTTACATTAAACGACTTGCGCTAATAAACAGCCACGAAGGTCGAATTGCAGTGCTCCGTTTGCGAGAAACGGTGCAATCGACCAAGGTCCGGTTGTGACGATTGTAGGGTCTGGGAGGGTTGTGACGGTCGCACCGGCTATGCCGTTCGTAGTCATTGTGACGACACTGCGGTCAGAGCAGGGTCACGCATGTTTCAACCGCACGCGAGAAAGACGGGAGGTTGGACTCCACTCCACCACCCGACGCGGCGGGTGGAGCATGGTGGAGCGAGGTTGGCGATCGCCATTCGCCACAACGTGATGCCACAAAATGTTTTGCAGAAAACGTAGGCCAATGGTGGTGGTGTTTCAGGGGGTTCCTCTTCTCCCATACTTTTTTTGATGCTGATTTCATTTTTCCATCACGGAAAAACATAGAAAATGACACCACCACCACCACCATAACACCAAGTACGCATTTTACCTCGCCGAACGCGATTTTGAGCGGTCAGCCGCTCCACCAATGGTGGAGTTTCCACTCCACCTTTCAACGCGGCTCGCAGCCGCCGGGCATCTGTCATGTGGAAACCGAAGCCGGGTACTCGCCGCCGAAAGGCGAACGTCAAACGGGCCGTCGAAGCAATCCTGCCGCTCGACATCGACGTGAAGCTGAAGCGGCGGTTGCTGGACGCCTGCATCTGGCGGCGCACTGAACTGTCGGGCAAGCATGCGCTCCGCTACGTCTCGGTCGCCGCCCGTGATCTCCCGCCCGGCTGCATTCACGAACACGTCTTCACGCGGAAGCGGCTCATTGATGACCTGATGGCCGGCAAGCCGGTCGGCGCGGTTCTCAAGCGGGCCATCGCATGCGTCGTCACCGGCGAGGAACACACCCGCCTGAAAGATGGTAACGGCTGGAAGCGGTACAGAGAGGCCGGCATCAAGGTCTACGACCGGAAGACGGGGAAGGTCCGGTGAACGTGGCGCGCCAATCGTGACGACACGTTGCTTGTCGACCGCGCTGCCGCTGTCGAACGGCATCAACTATTGTCGTAAGTCCAAGCGGATCGTGTTGGCATGCTGGCTGCGTGTGGGCCGGGAGCATTGTTTCCAATTGAGGCCAGCCATGATCTTCTACCACCGCACCCACGCTGCCGACGCCATCCTCGCCAAAGGGTTCCGCAACGGCCTCGCCACCTACGCCACCGGCCGGCCATTCAGCGGCGTCTGGCTTTCGGATGTCCCACTTGGCTATGGACAGGGCCTAGCGTGGGACTTCGACATGGAAACCAGCCAGTTGCTCACGGTGGAAATGCCGCTGGAACTGGTCGCGAAGTATGAGTGGGTCGAGATACTGACGCCGAAGCAAGAGGCGATCTACGGCGGCATCCCGCGCGGCTATCGGGAATGGCTCATCCCTGCAAAGCTCGTCAACCGGTTCGCTGTGAAGCTGATCCCCGAACCCGAACTTGTCTGAACCTCAACCCCTTGGATCGTGTCCAAGGTGCGGCCCGGCCGTTTGTCTTCGCGGCCGGGCTTTTCTATGCGCTGATACCTGCGGGTACGTTCTGCGCATTTAAGGGTTAGGCAGTCTCTGCGGCTTGATCGACGCCGGTGCGTCTCAGCCATGCGTTGCTGCCGATAGTCACACGGCGATGTGACTCTCTGTCCGTGGACCCTTTGTCTGCACTGCTGAAGATTCGCTGATGGCCCGTGTGACGGCATTGCAGCACTTCGGCACGGTGATTCGCGAGCGCCGCGAGGAGTTGCGACTCACCCAAGAAGAGCTTGCCGGGCAAACGGGCTTTGACCGGACCTACATCAGTTTGATCGAGCGCGGGCGGCGCAATCTCTCGTTGCTGAACATCTGCAAGTTTGCAGTAGCTCTCAGGACTACGCCCTCTGCGCTGCTGAAGGGCGTTCCCTATGGCGCTGACTCCGATTGACGAGATTCATGCGGCGCAGATTGCGGCCGGGACGATCGGCCGGACCAAAGGGCATGAGTTTGAGGCGAAGTTATCTGCCGATCTGAATCAGCTTGCCGCGATTCCTGACGTTGAGCCGGTGAAGGGCGAGCAACGGCATTTGAAAGTCGGTCATCCCGATCGCGAATTGGTCCGATACATCCTTCGGTCCAAGGGATTGAAGGGAGTCAAAAACATCCGTGCGGCTTGGCTCGGCGGACTTGCCACATTCAAAAAGGGGGATGTTGTAAAATCGAAGAGCGGCATCGTCGTCAAACGGTCGAAGAGCGACATCCTTTTGGAGATTTCTCACAGCGGCGGCGTGGACAACATCGGCGTATCTGTGAAAACGTGCCACAACAAGACGCCGACGAACGATCAGCTTTACTGCACCACGGCGCAAGCGTTCGCGAATCTGCTTCGCAACAACAAGATTCCCGTTTCAGATGCGGCAGAGCGGGCGCTGCGGATGTTCTGCGGCGACCCCGGCTTTCGCCCTTGCGATGACGCGAGTACGCCGAAGGACCGAGTGTGCTCAAACGAACGGTGGTTCTATGACGAACTGCCACAGACGGAACGAAACGAGTTCCAGTCGATCTTCAGCAAGTACCAACGCGAGATTTCGACCATTCTTCTGCAAAAGGCGTATCCAGAGGACGACCCGCACGCGCCCGAATTCCTGTTACATCAGACGGTCGCGTTCAGCGACATAGCCAAGTGCGAATGTGCGATCTTCCGGATGGATGAACTTGTGGACCAGTCGTGCAAACGGAGCGGCTTTTCGACGGCTTCCTATACCGTCAAGAAAGGTCGATTCAAGAGCAGCGTCCCACACCTCGCGCCGCGATTCGGTTTCATCCAGTTCCAACGTCTGGGCAACAAGCAGAATGCAACACAGCTTCAATTCAACTTGGAGGCGGGTTACTTCTACAAACTGTCGGAGTAGGCCAGTTGTCGGGCTTGCTTGCGCGGCGCGGCCGACCGTTTCTGATCCAGCAGTTCTGAAACCACATGCTGTGCGATTGAGCGGGCCAAAAGCGGTGGAACGGCGTTGCCGATCGCAGTACGGATGTCACTCAACGATCCACAGAGTTGGAAATCGTCGGGGAACGTCTGGCACCGAAGTGCCTCGCGGATGGTAAGCGATCTCGTATTTGTCGGATGCACGGTTCGACATCCGGAGATCATTCCGAAAGTCGTCCCGATCGTAGACGACGGCTCATCCCACCGCAGTCGTTTGTACGTCGTGTTGTAGCCTGACGGGGGACGCTTTTTCGGATCGACATTGTTGTGAGCGCTCTCGCCTTCCGGCACGTCCTTCAGCCACTCGATAACGTGTGGCGGATGGTCCACTGCAAAGTGATACGGGTCGCTGCCAGACCGCTCACCCGATTCCAATGCTTCAAGATCACCAGCGGCATCACGAAACGTCGCATACGGAGCGCGACCCGGATCAAACAAGGTTGCTTCTGTTGCAGGTCCATGTGTGGGTAGCGGAAAGGTCGGGGACTGGCCGGCCGGGCCGCCCGTCCGCACGCCGATCATAAACAGCCGTTCTCGCGATTGTGGAACGCCGTAGTCTTGAGCGTTAAGCGGTGCGAACGCGCAACGATAGCCTGCTGAATCGAAGGCGCGTTGAATGTGCTCGGTCACTCGACGCCCATCGGGAGCTTTCATCGAAGTCAACAGTCGAACATTTTCGAGGACTACGACGGCAGGCTTGAGCACCTCTGCGATGTTGGCGAACGACTGAAACAACTGATTACGAGGATCAAAGGTGTTTCGCTTCCCGGCCAGACTAAACCCTTGGCATGGCGGGCCACCGAATAAGACATCGACCTTGCCGAAGTGTGCCGCCCACTGTTGCACGTCGTCCCGCGATATCTCGCGAACATCCGCGCCAAGGCACAGCGTCCCCGGAAAGTTCCGTTGGTAGATGTCGCGTGCGGACGCCTCAAGCTCTACGAATCCAACAACGTCGACGCCCGCTTGCCGGAAACCGAGAGACATACCACCGCAGCCGGCAAAGAGGCCGATCCCGCTCAGCCGCGAATGCTCGCGCTGAGCCAGCTTTGTGAAATCGGGTTTGGGAAGGACGGCGTTGATTGGGCAGGGCTTGTCCGCAGAAAAGACCTTCGGCGCGACTGGCTCGCGGCGTTCGATTCGCCGTCTCGAACGCGGTCGAATCCCTTTCGGCAGCGTTCCATCGGCAAGGTGCCGATCGAATTCGGCGAATACCGATCGGACTTTCTCTGCCATGACTGGGGACGGCGTTGCCCGTTCCGTCTCCCATTGGGACAGCTTCGGTTGGGCAACATTAAGCAGTCGGGCCAGATTCGCCTGGCTCAACCCTCGCGCGTCTCGCTCGTCTCGAATCCAGCTTCCACCACTCATCCGTCGCTCCGTTTCGAGCCAGCACGATACGCCGCGATACGTCAAAGTGCCACCTTATAGCCGACGCCCGACTTGCAGACAATGAGTCACACTGTTGGTGTCCCTGCGCACGAAAAACCCCGCCGCTAGGACGGGGTTTCGACGCTCAACCGGGGCGGGCTAAAACCACGGGAGCGTCCGACCGAATTCTACGTTAGTGCTTCGGAATCGGCCAGAATCCGACGCTTTGCTGGGCGCAAGATCACGGTTTAAGCGGTTTCGTGACGCCTGAAGCCGGCAAGGGCACGGTTGGACGAAATCAGCGGCCCGATATGCTGGCGAGTGCATCCGCAGAGGCAGACTGATGGAAAAGTGGTGGATCGAGGCTCAGTTGCGCGACGGTGGGCGATGCGTCTACTGCGGGTTAGACCTGTATGCGACGTTCGGCCTCTACTACAGCACGCAAGGCGACCATTTGATTCCGAGAAGCACGCTTCGGCAGCCCGAACTCGCCGATGTGCTGCGGAATCACGATGTCTTTCGTGGCGGCCCGGTTCGATACAACAGCGTCAGCAATTGCGTGACCACCTGCGTGTTCTGCAACCAGCACAAGGGCAAGGCGCTCCCTGACGGCTGGGAACGAATGACCCGCGAGGAACTGATTGACTGGAATCGTCGCGAGCTTGCAACGGTTCGATCTTCGCATGAACGCGAGTACGAACGCAGAGTTGCCGTTCTCGCCTCGCGTCAGCAGCCGTCCTGAAAGCAAAGCCCGGCGATTTCCGCCGGGCGTTGTCATTCGATGATTTCAGTTGCGATGTCGTCCGTCGAGTCGTCCAGTGCTGACGACGGCCAGCGCCGGCAGGCCAGCCAAACGACGGCGACGGCCGCTAGGATGAGCCACGTCACGGCCGCGCCAATTCCTCAACTCTAGCGCGGTTCGCTTCGTTAGCTATGGTGTCGACGGTATGCCATCCGTCATCGAACCGCTGTATAGCGTTCGTCGGCGCGTTCTCAGCTTCGGCTCGGTCAAGCTCCCGGCGGACGGTTGCGGGCGTGAAGCCCAGAAACTTTCCCCATGCGACGATATGGCGGTAACGGGTGTCTCCGGCTTCACGGTCGATCGCGAGACAGTTGGCCGCATTAGCGGCTGCGTCGGTAAGGCGTGGAATGACACTGTCGTCGGTCATTTGGACTCCTCTTTCTTGAACAGCCAATCGTGAACATGGTTCACGACGGCCAACAACTGTGCGTCGTCGAAGTCTTCGGTGTATAGCCCCGCCATGCTGGCATCCGCATGGCCCATGATGCGGGCCGTGGCCTGCGGGTCACGCGCCCCGTTCGCGATGGTCTGGAACGTGTGTCTCAGGTGGTAAAGCCCCATGCGCGGCCGATGAATGCCGGCTGCATTTGCAACCGCGCGAAACATCGGTCCCGTGCGGTCGCTCCGGCTGCCGTTCGCTTGCTGCTTGATGAGCGCCCGCCCGTTCTTCGTGACAAACAGGAGTTGTTCCGGGTCGCGGCCTTCCGTGATGGCCGCCACGGCCTCGCGGGTTTCGGCCCATAGTGGCACACGGCGGTCAATGCCTGTTTTGCCCCGCGCGAAATCGAGCCATTCCCCGGCAACGTCCTTCACCTTCAGGCGTGCAATGTCGCTGTTGCCCAACCCGCCGTTGATCGACAGCAAGAGGATGGCCTTGAACTGAGGGTCGGACGCCTTGAGCATCGCCTGAAGCTCGGCGGCGCTCAGCATCTTTTTCCCGTGTTCGCGCTGCTGGGCTGCCCGGTGAAGCCGCATTTGCTTCCGGTTGGGAACTTTGAAGTCCGGGCCGTAGTCGGGAGTGCGGGGGATCAGCTTCGACTCGGAAGCCCATTTGAAGATGCCCCGTGTGACAGTGATGATCTTCGACACACGCCCCGGCGAATACTTCAGGGCCACCTTGAACCGCCTGAAGTCGGTCGGTGTCAGGTTCACCGGGATCGACGTTTTGCCGAGATGGCGGGCCATGAGCCGGCCGATTTCGAGGTGGTCGTAAACGGTGATCGGACTGATTTCCTTCAGCGCGACCCGGTCGCGCTGCCTGTCCAAGAATGCTTCGATGACGTGCTCGGTGGTTATCGCATCCGATACCGCAACGGGTGTCCGTCCGGCTTGCAGGTCATGGACTTGGGCGAGATACTTCGCACGCGCTGCTGTCGGATCGGTCCCGAAGTAGTGGACCTTGCCCTTGATCTTTTTCGACCACTGTCCGTTGGGATGGGCGGTCAACTCGAATTCGGGGTAGGGTTTGGTCTGTTTTGCCATCGTTTTTTGCTGTCGGGTATCGTTTCGGGTATCGTCAACTTACGACACCGGTAGCCGAAAGCAAGAAAAACAAGGCAAAAGACTACATGGGAGAGGTGGCAGAGTGGCCGATTGCACCGGTCTTGAAAACCGGAGTACCCGCAAGGGTACCCAGGGTTCGAATCCCTGCCTCTCCGCTTCGTCAGGGCGACAGGATGAGCAATCTCCTGTCGCCCTCCACGTTTCTGGGTGAGCATCACCGCCCCAATGCGAAATCGATCTCGGGGCGAAACTGAGGTCCCGCGCGAACCGATCGGCCGTTCTCCGCCGGCAGAAGCTCTCCGCACAATCCTTCCGTCCAGCAGTCAGCTAACCTCGCCCCTGCAGCGTTTCCACCGCTGCTTGACATCGATCTGACGCCCGGTACCGTCGTCCAAACAGCGATGGAACTCGCCCTGAAAAGCCGGCCGACTCTCGACCGTGCTGGTGATTCCTGCCGCGACCTTCGAAATCTCTGCTCGATGGGCCTCGGCTCTTTCCGTGAGCGGTTCCAGTTGGCCTCAATCGATGTCGGTCCAGATCCGCGAACTGCTCCAGCTTCTCGCCTACCTCCTCAGGTGGGTGCTGATCACGCTTCCCGTGGGAATCGCGGTCGGCTCCGCGTGTGCGCTGTTCCTCTGGTCGCTCGATCAGGCGACGCAGCTCCGGTTCGCTCACCCCTGGCTCCTGGCCGGGCTGCCTCTCGCAGGCTTCGCCATCGGCTTGCTCTACCAGTCGTTCGGACAGTCTGTGGAAGCGGGCAACAATCTCATCGTGGACGAGATTCATCAGCCGGGCGGCGGCGTCCCGCTGCGGATGGCCCCACTCATCCTCGTCAGCACCGTCGTCACCCATCTCTTCGGTGGCTCGGCCGGTCGCGAAGGAACCGCCGTTCAGATGGGCGGCAGCCTGGCGAGCGGCATGGCCCGGCTCCTCCCCGGGCTGGAACCGCACGACGTCCGCCGCCTCCTGATGGCCGGCGTCGCTGCCGGCTTTGGCGGAGTCTTCGGGACCCCGGTCGCCGGCGCCATCTTCGCCATGGAGGTTCTCTCGATGGGCCGCATGACCTATGCAGCCTTCTTCCCTTGCCTCGTCGGGGCGATCGCGAGCGACCAGGTCTGTGCGCTGTGGGGCGTCGGCCACACCCACTACCGCGTCGCCAGTCTCCTCAGCGCTGATCCCGCCCGGCACGTCGCTCCGTTCGATCTGCGGATTCTCTTGCTGACGACACTGGCGGGAGCTGCCTTCGGCCTCACGAGCCTCTTCTTCGCCGAACTGGTTCACGGCCTGCAGGCCCTCTTCCGGAAGTTCGTTCGCTCGGCCCTCTTTCGGCCGGTGATGGGCGGGTTGATCGTCATCGCCATGACCTGGGCCATTGGACGACGCGACTACCTCGGACTCGGTGTCACCTCACCCGATCCGAACGCAGTTACCATCGTCAGCTGTTTCCAGTCAGGCGGCGCGACCACATGGAGCTGGCTCTGGAAGTCCCTCTTCACGGCCGTCACCCTGAGCAGCGGATTCAAGGGGGGCGAGGTGACTCCCCTGTTCTTCATCGGAGCCGCTCTCGGAAACACCCTCGCTGGTCTGTTTGGCGTCCCGGTCGATCTCTTCGCCGCTCTGGGCTTCGTCGCCGTCTTTGCCGGAGCCACGAACACGCCGATCGCCTGCACTGTGATGGCCATCGAGCTCTTCGGCGGCGAATACACGTTGTACTACGCGACGGCCTGCCTGATGGCGTATCTCTTCAGCGGCCACACCGGCATCTACCTGTCACAGCGAATTGGCACGCCGAAAGTCACCGCTGGGAACTGGACGCCCGGCGCGTCCCTCCGCGAAGTCCGCGCGATCCGAAAATCGCCCGCCGCTCCATCGCCGCCCGCAGAAGATCATGACGGCGACGCCACCAGGCCTGCATCGCAGAACTAGATTGCACGCCATCGACTCGGAGCATGCGCGCTCCCGCGAGACGGCTTGATCGCCGTGCAATCGTCGCGAACCGATCCAAATCGAAACGCTCGAATCGCGGAACCGTCCCGGCGCTACTTCCCGCCTGCAAATCGGGCCGACTGTTGCGCAAGGTTCTGGAGCGTCACCTTCAGCGGTCCCTGCTGGACATTCTGGTCGACCACGAGCGTCAGCCGCTTCCGGCCGGGGCTCATCTTGAGCAGGATCTCCGGAGACATCCGCAGCGGCTGCTCATCCAGCCACGCGCGGACTCCTTCCGTGCTGCTGATCATCAGCTTCGCTTCACCGGTTCCCGCCACTTCGATGTCTCCGCGCAGGATCGTCAGCCCGCGGTTGCCCGTGCTCTGGCCGAGAGTCTTGATGTCGGGCAGGGCAGTGGTCGGAAGCTCACCGTTCACCTGGGAGTAAACCGTCTTCCACGTGAAGGCCGCGTTCTCCTTCACCGCCTCCTGGATGCCGTTGCGGTTGAACTGGTGCGAAGCCTCCTTGGTCGCCTCGAGGACCTGCCAGCGACGCGCCGTCGGAGTCTGGACGACCGTGAAGTTCGGGTCGCGCCCGAGGGCGGCGAGAAACGCGGCCAGGTCGACCACTTCCGCGCGGGTCAGCTTGTCGATCAGGCCGGCCGGCATGATCGAGGCCCCCGGCTTCTGGCCTTCAATTTTCGCCAGCGGAATGGCGATCTCCTTGTCGTCCGCATTTCGCAGGATCAGGTCGGTGTCGGTCTCACGGACTTTGATGCCGGTGAGCACTTCACCGTCGTCCGTCGCCACGACGACCGTGTGAAAGTTTTCCTTGATCTTGGCGTTGGGATCGATGATCGATTCGAGGATGTAATCCGGCTGCGAAGACGCCCCCAGGCTGACGAGGTTCGGGCCGACCACGCCCCCCGCGTCACCAACGGCGTGGCACTTCAGGCACTGCAGGTCGTCGCGGCGGAACAGCAGTTCTCCCCGCGCTGCGCTTCCGCCCGATTGCATCTCGGCCAGCAGGGCAGGGACGTCCCCCTTCGACAGCTTCGGCTGGGCATCGAGCCGGCCCGCTTCCTTGATCGCTTTCAAAAGCTCGTCGCGAGACTGCCCCGACGACGAAATCGTCTGCACGGCCGACTTTGCGAACTCGGGATCGATTTGCTTGCCGGCGAGTGCCCTGGCGAGTGCCGCCGGACCGTTCTTCTGTTTCAGGAACCCCTGCAGCACGGCCGTCGCTTCTGTTTGCGTCTCCGCCGTTGCCGCCCTGGTCAACCGGACGACGAACGTCTTCGCTGCGGCGTTGGCATCTCGCACCGCCAGCGCTGGAACCGCCAGCGTCCACACCTTGTCGTTCGCCGACAGTTCGACCAGCGCCTTGGCCGCGTCGGGCCCCGGGAACGCCTCGAGACCACGGATCGCCGCCGCGGCGACCTCGCGATTCTCCCCACGGGCCAGCGCCGTCAGGTCGCCGGAAAGCGGCGCGATCGCATACCGCCCCGCCAGTTCAGCGGCCCGGGCCTGGATTTCAGGTTCGGGACGCTTGAGGAGCGACGCCAGCACCGGCTCTGCGCCGCCGGGCGTCTGATTCCGACGACGATGGCTGTTGATCAGCGCCGACAGAATGGTGGAGCACCGTGCAGGATCCGTCGCGTCGCTCGTCAGGTTCAGCACGGTCTGGAGCTGCTCTTTCGAACCCGACTCACCGATCACTTCCAGCACGCCCGCCAGGTCGGTCGCGTCCACCTTGCCTCCCGTGACCAGCGCCAGCAGATGCTTCGCCGCGGCAGGCGAACCCGCCGCCTTGCATACGAACGCCAGTTGCTTCGCATTGCCTCCGAAGGTGATCTCTCCCTTGTCGAGCGCCGGCTGCCAGATCGGCTCCAGTTCGCGCGCCGTCAGCCACAGGGCGTAGTCCAGGTACTGGTCGACGTCGCCGCGAAGCGCTTCCATGGCCAGTTCGATCGCCTTGGGATCAGTCGACTTCGCCAGCGCACGCACCGCTTCCAGACGAACGCGGGGATTCACATCCACCACGCCAATCTCGAACAGTTCCGCTGGGTTCACCTTTCCGTTCCGAAGGGAGGCCCGCTGGGCCGAAAATGCATTGCGGATCGAAAAGTCCGGCGTCGCGTGACGCAGCCAGTCGCCCAGAACCCGCATCGCGGCGGCCCGCGATGGCGCATGATCGCTCCGCACGATGTTCTCGATCAGTTCCCAGTCCGGCCGGTCGAGGGCCTGGTGCATCCAAAGTGCTTCCAGCCGTGACCGCGAATAGTTGACGGCCGTATTGTCGAGCCCGCGGAACCAGGTCTTCACCGCCGGCAACACGTCCGGACCTCGCTCTTTCAGAATGCGTTTGGCCGACTGCCGCACAAACCGGTCGTCCGACCCCAGCTTCGCCACGAGCTTCGGCGTCTCAAGGCCCCCCAGTGATTTCGCGTCGGTGAGCGCAGCGGCCGCTTTCTCCTTCGCCCCCTTCCACGTCACTCGCCAGATCCGCCCGTGAATATGGTCGCGCCGCGGATCGCGGAAATCCACTTCACCATGCTGGATGATCGGGTTGTACCAGTCGGCGATATACAGCGCGCCGTCGGGTCCCTGCTTCACGTCGATCGGCCGGAATGCCACATGGTTCGACTTGATGACTTCCTGCTGCTCCTGCGAAGTGAATCCCGATCCCGAGTCGCTGACGACGAAGCGGCACACGCGGTGCCCGCGGAAATCGTTCGTGATCAGGCTATGCTGCCAGTCGGCGGGGAACGAGGGCCCTCCCACGATCTCCAGCCCGCAGTGTTTGGGGCTGCCCGGGTTCAGTCCGCTGAGAATGCGCGGAGCCCCGTACGCGGTGAGGTATGAAGCACCCGGCACGATGTAGTTGATCCCTTCGCCGCCCGCGCCGTCCGTCGCGAACGTCGCACCGAAATCATCCCAGGCAACTCCCCAGGAATTCACCAGGCCCCGGTCGAAGACGTTCAGCTCGAACGTCTCCGGTCGGAACTGCCACGTCCCCCCCGCGTTCAGCCGCTTCACGCCCCGCGGCGTTTCCAGGTGGCTGTGAATGTAGATCGACTGTTTGAAGTACAGCAGCTGTTCCGGTCCGAATCGCAGCGTGTGGACCGTGTGATGTGTGTCCTCGGTTCCGAACCCCGAAAGGACGAATCGCTTCTCATCTGCACGTCCGTCCCCGTCAGTGTCCTTGTAGAACAAGAGATCCGTGCTGGCGCCGACATACACCCCGCCGTCCCCCGCCAGCACGGCGCTCGGAATCAGCAGCCCTTCCGCGAACACACTCTGCTTGTCCGCCACGCCGTCGCCGTCCGTGTCTTCGAGGCACAGGATGCGGTCGTTGGCCGGCTTGCCCGGTTCCACCTGCGGATAGATGGCCGAAGAGGCCACCCACAGCCGCCCCTGGGCGTCGAAGTTCATCTGCACCGGTTTGGCGAGATGCGGTTCCCCGGCGAACAGATTGACCTCGAACCCCTCCGGAAGAATGAAGGTCTGACGCTCCAGTTCCGGATCCGGCGACGGGATGTCCTTCAGATCCCGCTGCGCGGCGGCCGGGCCGGCCGCGAAGAACAGGCCAAGAAGGACGAAGATTCCAGGTCGGGCGCGCATGAAAGTTCACTCCGGAGGTAAGCCGGCCCGAGGGCCCGGCGGCGGGACTCTGACGATACCCCCGGGTCGAGGTCCCGTCCAACTTGCCCGATGCGAACCGCTTCTCGCCAGAACACGCCTGACCCCGGCCCTCAAAAAACGAACCAATCCCCCGAACCAACCGGGCTCCCCGTCGCGCGCAACCACTCATGAAAGCGTGGAGGGATCATGAACACGACCACGCACAACCCGTTCAACGCCCAGTCCAGGCCGGCCAATTGCGCGGAAGCGAGCGCCTCCAGGTCGCGGACGCCGCAATCGGCTTGCGTTCGCAGCCGAAACGCCCCTTCGAACGGGGCCACTCGCAGCCCATGTCCGAACGCTGCGGGGAAGAAGGGCAACAGCAACGCACCGCCCCCTGCCACCGTTCGCCTTGCCCCCGGAGCACCTTGCGACGCCCGTGCCAGCCCGGAAAATGTGCCGGAATTCCCCATTTCACGCGACCCCGGCATCCCGTTCCTGATCTTCGGGACAGGCCGCTTTCGACTCGACATCGGGTGAAAACTGCCTCACAATCCTGCTTTCCAAGCGTTCTTCAGCCCGATTCGCAAGCCATGTCCCACGCCGCTGCCGCACCGCATGCTCATCCCGGCGCCTCGGAAGATGACGCCGTCGATTTCGCCCGCGAAGAACTGCGCCAGTTCGACAACGACGACTACGAGGCCGGCTCGAACATCGGCAAGATGCTCTCGCTGTTCTTCCTCTACACCGTCCTCGTCATGGCCTTCTCGGCCTATGTCACCTATCGCTGGACGAATGCCCCCGCGATGGCCGCAGACGCCGCGGATCACGAAGAACACTGAAGCATTCTGATTTGTGAAAGAGTTCACTGCAGAGACGCAGAGAAACGAAGACGAGAGAGGCCCATGCCGCGGAGAATTCCGCGGCGATTCAGGCGAAGCTTCTCGACCCCCTCATTTCGACACCGGGCAGGAATCCTGCAGGCGGCAGCCTCCCTCTTCTCCCGGACTCCGTGTCTCCGTGGTGAACTGCCCGGATTTCCCGGTCCGCATTTGGACCACATCGAGGATTGAGTGATGGCTGATCGCGTATTGAAACTCGGTATCCCCGCCGGAAGCCTGCAGGAGGCCACGGCCGAACTCTTCCGCAAGGCCGGCTACAACATCACCTTCTCGTCGCGGTCGTACTACCCGCAGGTCGACGACCCCGAGATCGAGTGCCTCCTCATCCGCGCTCAGGAAATGGCCCGCTACGTCGAAAAGGGGATCCTCGACGCAGGTATCACCGGCCATGACTGGGTGTGCGAAACCGGCGCGAAGGTTACGGAGATCTGCGAACTGCAGTTCTCCAAGGTCAGCCGCCGACCCGTCCGCTGGGTCCTCTGCGTCCCCAACGATTCCCCCGTGCAGAGCGTCAAGGACCTGCAGGGAAAACGCATCGCCACGGAAGTCGTCGGCCTCACCCGCGATTATCTCGCGAAGCACGGAGTCACCGCCGAGATCGAATTCTCCTGGGGCGCCACCGAGGTGAAGCCCCCCCAGCTCGCCGATGCGATCGTCGAAGTCACCGAAACCGGTTCATCCCTCCGCGCCAACAACCTGCGGATCGTCTCCGAGGTCCTGCAGAGCACGACCCGGTTCATCGCCAGCCCGCATGCCGCCCGGGATCCCTGGAAGCGTGAGAAGCTCGACAACATCGCCCTCATGCTCAAGTCGTGCCTCGCCGCCGAGGGAAAAGTCGGCCTCCTCATGAATGTCCGGCGGGACCAGCTGCAGGAGGTCGTGAAACAGCTTCCCGCTCTGCAGAATCCCACCGTCTCGTCCCTGTCTGATCCGGAATGGGTCGCCGTGAACACCATTCTCGATGAATCGGTGGTCAGGGCGATGATGCCCCGGCTCAAGATGGCCGGGGCGACCGGCATCGTCGAGTATCCGATCTCGAAGATCATCGAATAAAACTCAAGGCCCGGTGGTTGTCGACCTCCGGGCCTTTTTTCGTGAGGCGACGATGTCCCTGCGCCTGGTTGAATCTCGCACCCATGTCGTGGCCGTCGAGAAGGGGCGCGTGACCGGCACCATCGGCGTGCTCGCACAACCCGGCCGCGTCGGACTCGTCTTTCCGCCGGAACTGGACCGCGCCTCGCCGGCGGTCCCCGGCGCCCTCATCGATGCGGCCATCCGTCGGCTCGAACAGGCCGGAGCCGCCTTCGCGCAGCTCACACTCCCCCTGGAAGACTCCCCCCAGGCGGAACTGTTTCTCCAGCACGGATTCTCCCTGCTCACCGATGCCGCGGTCCTCCAGCGGTCATTGAATTCCCCGCTGCCTCCTTCCGCCCGCTCCCTGCAGTCCATTCGCTGCGACCCGGTCGACGACGCGGACACGCTCGGCGACCTGATCCGACGCATCAACCAGGGAACCCTCGACTGCCCCGAACTCGATGTCCTCCGCACTCCCGCCGACCTGCTTGCGGCGCATCGCGCGCACTCGATGAATGGTCGCGCGCGATGGTGGAGATTTGAAGATGACGGGAACGATGTGGGGATCGTGCTGGGAACGACGGCCGAAGACGACGACGCCTGGGAGATCCTCTTTTTCGGAGTCGTTCCAGAGCAGCGTGGCCACGGCTTCGGCCGAATTCTGCTGACACGGTTTCTGGAAAACGCGACGGGAGAGACAGGCTTGGTGCGGGCGGGAATGGATGTCAGAAACGCTTTTGTCGAAAGTGTTTACGAAGATCGAGGTTTTGTCGAGACGGGCCGTTTCAGAGTCTGGGTGCATCCGCTCGCAGCGCCCGCGTAGAATCATTTCGACAGGTTTTCGACATCCTGCTCGCGCCGCTTCGTGGTCGTGAACGGTCTCTTCCTCAGCGAATTCCAGCGGTTGTCTGTCGTGTCTCCCTTCACTGTCTCTTCACGTTTGACACTCTCCACGGCACGGGTAGCATCGCCCGCGTCGAGTGAGTTTCAACATCGCGACTGCAGTGCTGGTGGAGTACTGAAGTCGCGATCGCGCAGATCAACCTGGATCCCAGGCGCACCTGTCTGTTCCGCGAGGAACAGCAATGGAGTGCTGTTGCGGAGCATCCCGTCGAACCGAGTCGGTCACGGGAACAGGACTGGTGCGCGCGGGGGGAGCACCATGGGTGTGGAACATGACGTTCCAAAGGCGGGCTACGTCGGGCGCATCCTGCAACTCGTGCAGTCAGCTCTGACGAAGCGCCGCAACAGGAACTGGTTTGATGGAAAATCGGCTCGCATCGACTGGCGCAACGAAGCGCTCGTCGTCTATGCACAAAGCCCCATCCTCCTGGGATGGCTGCAGAAGAACTACCACGACCTCCTCTGGGAGTCGGCCCGCATGGTCGGCGGCCCCGATGCCGTGGTCCGCTATGAAGTCGATGCCGCGCTGAAGCCGGAGGTCCCGGTTCTCGCAGCCCCCGCGGCTCAGACGCTGCCCGTGCGCGGCGCTACCCGCGCGCTCGCTCCGGCTTCCACGCCGCCGTCTCGTTCGCGACAGAACAAGCCGTTCGAACTCCAGCGGTTCGTGCGCGGACCGTCCAACGAACTCGCCGCCACGGCCGTCCAGACGCTGATCGAATTCCCCGACAGCTGCCCCAACCCCATGTACATCCATGGCGGAGTCGGCTGCGGAAAGACGCATCTCCTGGAAGGCCTCCGCGAGGGACTCGGCCGTCGCCAGCCTGGACTTCAGCTCCTGGCGATCACCTCCGAGGAATTCACCAACCTGTTCACGCAGGCCCTCGATACACGCTCACTCCCCAGCTTCCGTCAGAAGTTCCGCAACGTCGATGTCCTGCTCGTCGACGACGTCGATTTCTTTGACGGCAAACGCGTCGTGCAGGAAGAGTTCCTGCATACGATCAAGCATATGCTGAACCATGGCCGGCGCGTCGTCGTGACGGCCGATCGCCACCCCCGGCTCCTCTCCCGCACCAGCGATGAGCTGCTCAGCCTGTATCAGTCGGGCCTCGTCTGCCGGCTGGAAGCGCCCGATGCGACCACCCGGCTGAATATCGTGAAGCAGCTCGCCGACCGGATGAAGCTGAACGCCACCGTCGATGCGCTCGAGTATGTCGCCGAACGCTTCACCCGGAACGTCCGCGAGCTGGAAGGCGCCGTCCATTACCTGACGACCTGGCAGAATGTGAACGGAACACGGGTCACCGTCTCCGCCGCACGCGACGCCCTCTCAGTTCTGGTTCGCGACTGCATGAAGATCGTCCGCCTCGCGGACGTCGAGAACGCCGTCTGCAACCTGTTTGGCCTGCCTGCGGACGAGCTCCGCTCGGCCCGTCGGCAGCGGACCGTCTCCGAGCCGCGGATGCTCGCCATGTTCCTCGCCCGCCGCCTGACTCAGGCCGCCTACACCGAGATCGGCGCCCACTTCGGCGGACGCAATCACAGCACGGTCATGTCGGCCGAACGGAAGATCAGCGGCCTGATGAAGTCGAAAGCTTCGGTCCGCATTGCGGCTCAGGACTGGCCCGTCTCGGAACTGATCGCCCAGCTCGAGCAACAGCTGAAAGCTGTCTGACTGCCCGTAGAAACGAATCCGTGCCAGGGCTCCATGAGCGGAGCCCAGCGTGCCACGGCTCTGTGAGCCGTGCATTCCCGGGAAGGCCCACATCAGCACGGCCGAAACGGTCGCGGCAAATCTTACCCGCGGAACGCCACGCGCCCTTCCACGATGGTGAACTTCGCCCGTCCCCGCACGGCTCGCCCGTCGAATGGCGTGTTCCGGCTTTGCGACCGGAACTGCCCCGCATCAATCGTCCACGCCACGTTCGGATCGATCACGGTCACGTCTCCGGGCGCTCCTTCCGCAAGCGTCCCCCCCGGCACTTTCAACAGCGCCGCCGGGCCGACCGTCAGCTTCTCGAGGAACTGGCTCCACGACAGATGACCCGGCTCGACCAGCGCCTCGATGCACAGCGGAATCAGCGTCTCGAGGCCCACGATCCCGAACGGGGCTTTGTCGATCTCCACCATCTTCTTCTCGTCCGAGTACGGGCGATGATCGCTCGTGAGGACCCCGATCGTGCCGTCCTTCAGGCCGGCGATCAACGCGTCGATATGCTCGCGCGAGCGAAGCGGCGGCTCCAGCTTGTAGTTCGGATCGAACGACTCCAGGCATTCGTCCGTCAGCAGCAGGTGGTAAGGAGTGACGTCTGCGGTGACCTTCACGCCGCGCTTCTGGGCGTGCCGCACTTCCTCGACCGAGTTCTTCGTGGAGAGGGACATCAGGTGCATGCGCCCCCCCGTCGACTCCGCCAGGGCGATATTGCGGCGCACCATGATCTCTTCGGCCGCGGGCGGCATCCCCCTCAGGCCGAGCACGGTCGAGTAGTACCCCTCATGCATCACCCCCCCATGCACGAGTTCAGGAACCTGCGGATGGCTGATGATCGCCCGCCCGCCCATCCCGGTGTACTGCAGCGCCCGCCGCATCACCTCGGCGTTCGCGATCGGTCGGTGGCCGTCCGTGAAGGCGACCGCAGCCCCCTCTGTCAGCTGCGCAATCTCCGCCAGTTCCTCCCCCTTCGCGTTCTTTGTCACCGCCCCAAGCGGATAAACGCGGCAGTTGCCGGCCCGCTCGGCCTGGCGGGAGACGAACTCCGCAAACGCCCGCGTATCGACGACCGGATCCGTCTCCGGCATCGCGCCGACCGCCGTCAATCCGCCCGCCACCGCAGCCGCCGAGCCGCTGGCGATCGTCTCGTCTTCTTCGAACCCGGGCTCACCCAGAAAAACCCGGCAGTCGATCAGCCCCGGAGCCACGATGCAGCCGGACACGTTCAGCGTTTCATCAACCTGGCGATCGGCCGGTCGGGAGTGGGAAACACGGCCGTCGACGATCCACAGGTCGGACGTTTCGTCGCGGCGGGATGCCGGGTCGATGACGCGGCCTCCCTGGAGATGCAGGATGGACATTCAAGTTTCCGGAAAAGCGGTTGGCTGGCGGTAGAGTCCGCGGGGCAGTAGTTCTGGTCAAGGGACCCGGACACCGCGGGTTCCGTGAGGAACATCCGGCACGCAACGCCCACTTTGAAACCGCGAAGAATTCCATCCTGACATGAGTACCGCTCTGAACGTCGGCGACAAGGCCCCCGAATTTTCCCTGCAGAACGGCCAGGGTGAGACCGTCAAACTCAAGGACTTCAGGGGCCAGCCTGTCATCCTCTACTTCTACCCGAAGGACAACACCTCCGGTTGCACCAAACAGGCCTGCGATTTCCGCGACACGCAGCCCGCGATCAAAAAGGCCGGAGCCGTGGTCCTCGGCGTGAGCCCGGATTCCGTCGCGTCGCACGAGAAGTTCGCAACCAAATTCGAGCTGCCATTCACGCTCCTGTCCGATCCTGAGCACGCCGTCGCCGAGAAGTACGGCGTCTGGGTCGAGAAATCGATGTACGGCCGGAAGTACATGGGCATCAACCGCACCACCTTCCTGATCGACGACAAAGGACGAATCGCCCAGATCTGGTCGAAGGTGAAAGTTCCGGGGCACGTCGAAGCCGTCGTCAAATCCCTGAGTTGATCAAAAGCCCGGCTTCTCCCCTCTCGTTCGCGCATCCACCGCGACCGGCGGGGACCGAACTCGCCTCGCGTGAAGCCGGGCTTCTGGCAACTCGCTGTGGCGAGCCGCTGGCACTCGGCCCGGGCCTCTGCGACAGTGATCCCACGCAGGAGGACCAGTCATGTCAGCGCTCTGGATTTATGTTGTCCCCATCGTCCTCGCCCTGCTGATCTTCGGGGCCAGGCCGCTCCTGAACTTCCTCCGCCGCCGCGAGGCCCAGACCGCCCGTCGCCTCTTCAAGCTCCGCCGCGAATCGCTCGAAGCCAAGTTCTTTGAACTCGCCTCCCGCGCCGGCAAACCTCGCGGCCTGATCTGGAAAGAATGCGACTGGCAGGAGCCCGTCACTTTCGCCCGCGATCTCGAATCGGGTCTGCTGACCGCATTCGTGGGTGTCGAGATCCACTTCGAAGCCGTCGAAGGGGGCGACATGGAAGACGTCGAAGCCGTCAGCACGATCCGCGACGCCGCCGCCGTCTTCCACTACCGCGCCGGTCAATGGGGCACCGGCGGAAAAGCCCTCTTCAACATGAACCCGGCCGACGCCATTACCCGCCTCGAAGGCCAGTTTGAACCGGTGTCGTAGTCTTCGGGAGCGCGAAGGACCTCCCTCTCCCGGCGTTCGATTCATTGTGGAAGTGGATTGAATGGCGAGCCTGCGTGGAGTCGGTGGCTTGGCGGCAAATCGACGACTGGCGAATTCTGTGAAAATGGAAAGTTCTGCGGCCGAGTGAGAGCGCTGGTGGTGGCGGCGAAGATCGGCAGATTCGGCCGATTGGGGCGGCAACGGGCTTGAGAAAATGCCGCAAAACCACGCGGAACGCCGGCGCGGAATCGTGTCAATTCGAGTCTCGAAAATCGCCGGGGCGATTCGCCGCAAGTCCAATCGCTTATTGACCCTTTCGGCCGAACCGCCATATAAACCCGCCCCCTTCCCGTCCATTCCGGACGTTCCCTCCCCCCGGCGGATTCTGCGTGGTCTCCCCCCGGTTCCGAGCACAGGCCGGCATCATCGTCGCGATGCTGGGAGCGCTGCTGAGCGCTTCCGCGTCAGCCGACGAGAGCAGCCGCATTGCCGGACCCCCGTCCACGCTTCCGATCGCCAGCGATCCCACCGTCCTGCCGAGCGACCCGATCTCGATCTCGTCGCGGTATGGGCAGCAGTGGGTCGATCCGGACGGAACGAAAATCGTTCTGCTTCGGGGAAACTGCGTCATCGAACAGGGACAGCGACGCTACGAGGCCGACCAGCTCGTGCTGTTCGGTTCGATGGCCAGCCAGCCGGGCGATCCGACCCAGGTTTTCGCCTATCTCGATGGCGCCCTCGGTGGCGGCGTCCACATCCAGACTCCCGGTCACCGCGAGCAGATCGCCCGGGATCACATCGAACTCGTGACGACCGGCAAGTTCGAGATCTTCGTTCCGCCCGATGCGATGGTCGAGATCCCCGGTTCCAACCAGCGCGCGATTCCCACTCTGTCGGGCTCGAACGAGCGCGTCGTCGTCCGGGCGATCGAACGACGGAACTCGACGCTGCGACGCACAGCCCTCTCGATTCGCACCGCGTCGCAGCAGCTTCCGGCGCTGCCGTCTCCCGGGTTTCCAACGCCCGTCTCCACCCCCCGCCGGCGGCTCACGATCAACCCGCGCTACATCGCCCAGGAGCCTTCGGTCAGCACCAGCGTCAACCAGGCGGTGACCCCGGCCGAGTACGTCATCACCGTGACGAACGGCGTGAACATCGTCGTCGACAACGTGCCCGTGCAGGTGGGCGGGCAGCTGATGCTGACGCAGATCGACCTGACCGCCGACCGCGCGATCATCTGGACCGACGCTCCCGCCTCATCCAACCAGTTCGCGTTCGACCTGAATGAGAACACCCCCTGCCAGGTGTACCTCGAAGGAAACATCGTCGCCCGGATCGGCAGCAACGAAGCCCGCGCGTCGCAGGCCTTCTACGACATCAATAACCGCCGCGGCCAGTTGGTGAACGCCGAAGTGCGCACCTATCTGCCGCAGATCGACGGCATGCTGAGGCTGCGGGCCGATTCAATCCGCCAGCTGTCCGAAAGCAACTTCCACGCTCGCAACGCGTTCGTGACGACCAGCGCCTTCGGCCGCCCGGGCTACCGTGTGGAAGGGGCCGACATCTTCGTGGAGGAACGCTTCGACCCCAGCGGGCGGATCGATCCCGGCACGGGAATGCCTTCGACCGCCAGCCCGCAGATTACGGCGCTCAACACTCGATTTTACGTCGAGGAATTGCCGATCTTCGGGCTGCCCTATGTCAGTGCTCCCGCAGAGAACCTCCAGGTTCCGTTCGAGCGCCTGAATTTCGGCTACAGCAGCATCTTCGGTGCGACGGTTCACTCGGTGTTTAACGTCGAGACGCTCTTCGGCTTCGACCTGCCGGAGGGAGTCGATATGGGAGTCCAGTTCGACTATATGACCAAGCGCGGGCCGGGGCTTGGACTGAACACCGACTACGATGTCGACGGGCATCTGCTGGGACTTCCCGCACACCACGAAGGAACATCGAAGCTCTACTACCTGCACGACATGGGCGAGGACAACCTGGGGCGCGACCGTAGGGACCTCGCCGCCCCGAACAACCGCGGCCGGGCGATGTGGAGAAACCGGACCGACCTGTCGGTCGACACCTGGATCAACGCCGAAGTCGACTACATCTCCGATCGCAACTTCCGCGAGCAATTCGACGAAACGGGCTGGGACCGCGACAAGGATTCCGAAACCCTGGTGAACCTGAGCCACCAGTTCGGCAACGGCCAGTTCAACGCCCTGGTGAAGGGGCGGATCAACGACTTCTCCGACCAGACCGACTGGTTGCCGAAGTTCGACCTCTTCAACCTCGGTGAGCCGCTCTTCGGCGACGCGTTGACGTGGTCATCGCATTCGTCGGTCGGCTACGGTCGAATCCAGACCGCCGAAGCGCCCAGCGATCCGCAGGACGTGTTCACCCCGCTCCCCTACCTGCAGGACGCCAGCGGCCTTGTCGGCATGACCCGCCACGAACTCAACGCCCCCTTCATGCTCGGGGCGATGAATGTGTCACCCTATGTCATGGGCGAAGCGGCTGCCTGGGGCGAGGACTACAACGGTGACTCGCTTGCCCGCCTGTACGGCAGCGCCGGAATCCGTGGCAGCCTCCAGTTCTTCAAGGCGCTGCCCGACTATCGCGATCCGATCTTTGGACTGAACGGCCTGGCACACAAGAGCCAGATCGACTTTGACTACTACTATGCACAGTCGACAAAGGATCTCGACGAGATCCCGCAGTACAACGAATTCGATGAAGACGCCCAGGACCGTTTCCGCGAGCGCTATATCCCGCTCGAATTCGGCGGCGTGCTCCCGCCGGAATTCGATCCGCGGTTCTACGCCCTGCGTTCGGGAGCGGGCCGCGGCGTCGCCGATCCCTACTTCGAACTCGTCGACGACCAGCACGTGCTGCGTCTCGGCTGGCGGAACCGGCTGCAGACGAAAGTCGGACCGCCCGACCGGCCGCGGATCAAGGACTGGATGATCTTCGACCTGGAGGGGACGATCTTCCCCAACGCCGACCGCGACAATTTCGGCGAGACGCTGGGCCTGATCAACGGCCGGTACATCTGGAACGTCGGCGAGCGCACCTCGTTGCTGGCGAGCGGCGTGTTCGACGTGTTCGACGGCGGACAGCGGATCTGGAACGCCGGCGTGCTCACGCAGCGCGGCGCCCGCGGAAGCCTGTATGTCGGATTCCGGCAGGTGGACGTCGGACCGATCGAAAGCCAGCTCATCACGGGCAGCTATTCGTACCGCATGAGCCAGAAGTGGGTCTCGACGCTCGGCGCGGCGTATGACATCGCCGAAGGACGCGACCGTGGCGAATCATTGACGATCACCCGCATCGGGGAATCGTTCCTCTTGCATCTTGGCTTTGGATTTGACGTCAGCCGCAACAACGTCGGCATTGGCGTCTCGCTGGAGCCGCGACTCGGGCCGTTTGACGCGACTTCCACTCAACTGAGTTCCTTGCTGGGGATCAATCGATGAGCGTGCACGCCTCCACGCGATCCGCCGAAATGTCGACCATCAATCTCTCGCGCCGGCCCGCGTGGAGAGAACGGCTGGTCATGCTCGAACGCGGTGTGATGCTCAGCTTCCGCGGAAGCAGCATCGTCGCCATCCATTTCTTCTGCGCGCTGATCGGATCGACGGCCGGCCTGGTGCTGGGACTCGGCGCCCTCCAGTGGTCCATCCTGGTGCTCTGTTTCTCGACGACATTGGCGGCGGAACTCTCGCACCAGGCCGTGAAGAAGCTCTGCCGCTCGTCGTCTCTCGGGCGGGCCGATGCGCGGTGCGCCGAACAGTTGTCCGCTGCAGCCGCCACGCTCGCGCTCTGCGGAGCGATCCTCGTGGCGTTGATCGTGCTGCTCTCGCGGGTGGCCGAGTTCTGGTGACGCGGCGTCGCTCAGGGGAGATCGGCGTCAAACCCGATGGATTGGCCCTGCGAGAGGCGATCGCAGTCGATCGTGAACTTCGGTGATGCCCCGCCGGCGGAGATTTCGAATCGCCGCGACTCACCGGGCAGAAGGCCTTTCAGTGAATGAGCTGCCCGGACGCCATTGACCGCCGGCCAGGCGTGGTGGTAGAGCGGCGCGATCCCCGAGTTCTCCATCCGGATCAGCGATCGCCCAGGGGCTGAGGTGAATTCCGTGACGCGAAATCGATAGCCCATCGCGAGGCCGGCGTCGCGAATGCGTTCCGGCTTCTGATGCCGGGGCTGGGCGTCGCCGATAATGAACGACAGGTGAAACCGGCGGGCCTGATCCTCGAAGGGGATGCCATGTGGCCCAGTTGCGGAGAGCGCCTCTTTCTGGTCGCGCTTCTCGTAGAAGCTGAACTCCCCTCCGGCCGGGGCCCGTTTCCAGCGGGTGCGGTCGAGCGCGTTCCAGTCGAGCTCATTCACTTCACTGTGACGTTTGTGATTGAACGAGTCATCAAAGAGTCCAAAAGAGAGCTCGAGCAATTCCGGCGAGCCCGCAATCGGGGAATAGTCGTCGGACGCGTCGACGGAGATCATCCAGGGGGTCTCGCGGAGCGCGGTCGAGACGTGCTTCAGAAACTCCTCCTGAAACTCCTTGGAAGGGAACGTGAGGCCGAGCTTCATCGGGCCATCGTAGATGTGGTACTCCGCCCACAGCCCGAACCCGACCTGCACAAACGCGAGCCGTGGATCGCGATCATAGCGCCTTGCGAACTCGGTGAAGAACTCGAGGGCAAACTGCCTGAGGTCCGGGCTGGACCAATCGGGAAACTCGGTTGGCTGACCTTCGCTGTTGGCGCGGGTGAGGGTGTACGAGGGGGACTTGACGAGAAACGCCGGTACGCCGGTCTTCTGCCCGACATAGGTGTCGTGCCAGCGCAGGACAAGTTGATGCCCGCGTCCCGAGACTTCTTCCAGCAGGCGATCCAACTTCGACCAGTCGTACCGGCCGCTCGCGGGGGCCACGTCAGCATAAGTCATGTACGAGTATTCAAGCTGAATCGGGGCCGTCGCTGTCGCAGCGTTCGTGGCCCAGAGGACGATGCCGGTCATGGGCTGGACGGTCGTGACGGCCGACTTGAGCCTCACTGGACGCAACGGCACTTCCCCGCGGGCAACGGCGCTGAATACGGCCCCGGTCATCAGGAAGCAGATCCAGGGAAAGCATCGTCCAGCCATGCGTTCTGTTCCTGACAGGATGCCTGCGGTATTCAGAGCTTGCACACGAAGTCCAGGCGGGCCGCCTCCCGGAAGAGACAGTGTGACGGATCGCGACGAATTGCCGAGACTGCCACTGAGGAAAGTCACCAGGCGATCGCCTCGAACAGCTTCACCAACTTCGCCTGCCGGTGAGGGTTGATGGAAGAGACCCAGGCAATCCGACCTTGAAGGTGTTGCCGGAAGCGGGACGAGTCCTGTTGTTCCTCGGCCGTGAGTCCTTTGGTTCCACAGCGGTGCAGGATCGCCCGCAGCTGGTCAAATGCGGCCCTTGGTGTATTCAGGCCGTGATTCAGGTTCAGGCCGCAGACATTCTGTCGCCGGCCGGCTGGCATAATTCGCGTCTTCGCGTGCCGGACCGAGAGCCGTTCGTCGGCGAGAATCATGAACAGCGTTCGACGCAGGTCGACGACATCGCTGCGCGTCTCCCGGTCCCCGGAGAAGACGAGGTCGTCACAGTAGCGTGTGTACTGCAGGCCGCGCGACTCCGCGAGACGCGCCAGCCTCTGGTCGAAGCGAAACAGGCAGAGATTGGCGAGCGCAGGCGACGTCGGCGCTCCCTGCGGTAGATGAAGTCCACTCAATCGCGAGCGCAACCGCTGCACATGAGCATCGGCAGCGTGCCCGATGCCGTCGCACAGAACGTCGGACGGCGCAGCGTTCACGCACAGTCGGGTCAGCCACTGGGCGGAGGCCTCGGGATAGCCGAGGAACCGGAACACCTCGACGACCCGGTTCGCCGCGATGGTGGCGAAGAAGTCCGCGAGATCGAGACGCAGGACCCAGTTGCGTCGGACATGCGGTGAGAGAAACGTCTGGAGTGAACGCCCACGAACGAATGCGTGGGCGGCCGGGTGCGGCGGGACGTGGTCCAGGAGGTCGGAAAGTATCTGCCGCTGAACGGCCATGAGCCTCCACTTGGGGCTTTCAATCAACCGGACGCGGCCATCCGACTTCTTCAACCATCGGTAGGCATAGTTACGGGCGCGGGCGTGGCGGCGCCGTTCTGGAACTCCAGCACCGGCGAGGCCGTCGACCTGCCCGGGATCGAGGCGCAGCCAGGCCGCGATGTCTCCGGGTGTGCAGAGTGCGGGAACGAGAAGACTGGCGGCCGCGGGATGCGGCCGCATTCGTGGGCGAGGAAGGTCCGCGAGTGGAACGTCCTTCTGCCTCGGGGCCAGGTGGCGGTTTCTGGTGATCCAGAACGCGAGTCGGATGGCGCGCGGCGGCGCGGGAAACTCGGCCACGAGTTCCACGGCCGTCTGCCTCGGCCAGCGACTCCGTGCGACGGCGTGGAAGGTCGTCTTCAGGCGACCGGTCAGCGACTTTAGATCCCAGGGCCCCGCGAGAAGTGCCTCGGCGATTCGGGCAGCACGCAGGATCTCGCCGTTCACTCAAACCAGCCCTTCACGACGCGTCGAGTTCAAATCGAGCGGAGAACGCCCTGCCAGGTCGACGGCCGCGTGAGCAGACCTGCATGTCAGTGCAGTCACGCTCACGCCCGAAATGGAACAGGGAAACCATGTGTCATCCGGGGATGCCCCGGAGAAGTGACTCGTCGCAACATGACGGATCACCAGTCCAGAGCGTTCCCGCTCGACTGCGAGTGTGCCGGACAGTCGGCCCCGGTTGCAAGGTCGTCGCAACGCCGGCGATCAGGGCGATTCATCAGCCATGCGACAGAGCTGCTGGACCGTGCGCCAGTTGCGGGCGGTGACAGCGACGCCGAGAAGTCGCTCAACGGCGGCGGCGAGCTTCGAGCGGCCAATGCCGTCGGGCGCGTGCAGGTAGAAGGCCCGCGAAGTCAGCTGGAAGCGCTCGGAAGAGGCCTTCAGCTTTTCGAGGGCATCGAGCTTGGGGGCCGTGGGCTTCGCGGCGAGGAAGAACACGTGCAGGCGCGAGGGATCGTCCTCGGCCTCCGGAAAGGGGTTGGCCTCGACGATCGAACGGAACTCGCTGCGCTTGAACAGCTGGACGCCAGGCTCAACGCCACAGGTTCTGGAAATGGCCTTTGCGATCGCTGCGACGGACCTGGACGTCAGCGATCCGGGGAACTGGAAGACCGCATTGCCACTCTGGATGTACGTGCGGACTCTTTCACAGCCGAGCGATTCCAGGGCCGCGACGAGTTCGCGCATCGGAACGATCGATCTGCCCCCGACGTTGATGCCTCGGAGCAGAGCGATCGCGAGTTCCGGTTTCTGTCCTGGCACGATGGGGCCGTCTTCTTTCGGGTTCAGGCAGTCACGAGTACGACGGGATGGCTGCGTTTCACGCTCAGCACGCCGGCGACGAGGAACCCGACCAGCACCGCGAGCTGAGTGACCGCGAAGGGGAGTTCGGACTGCGTCGGGGCGAGGGCATGCAGCACGGGAATCTTCTGGAACGACTGCACGACCAGCACGAAGACGTTGAGGTACTGGGCCAGCAGTCCCGTCACGATAAACGCCGTGTGCCAGCGGCCTTCCAGATGCCGGACGGAGCGGGCGTGCACGGCCACGGCCAGCACCAGCAGCGACACCACGCCGAACACGATCCCGGGGGTGATCTTCACGATCGGGAACAGGAACCCGGTCGCGCTGGTCAGGATCGTGGCCACGAGAAAGGCGTTCGTCCAGGCGCGGGAGTCGCGACGGTGGAGAAGGCCGGCCATCCAGACGAAGCCCGTTGCGATGCCAACCAGGCTGATGGCGACATGGACCAGAACGAGGACGAACAGGCTGGTAGACATCTCGGACTCCCACTGGAAGATCAAAGAGCGCTGAGCAATCGACACCTGATCTACAGCGGGGGAGGGGAGGGCCTTACCGGAATTCAGGCAGGGAGGCCGGAGATTGGCCGTCGCGGCGGAGGGCTTCAGGGGATGAATGCCGAAAGCCCGGCCGTTGTTGCGGCCGGGCTTTGGTGGCAGGGCTCAATGGCGCCGGCACAGCCGGCGACTTCGCGATGGGACGATCCCCCGAGTGGGAATCAGCAGGGGTTGCGGTGGAAGTGCACATGCTTCCAGTCCTTGCCCTGCTTCTGCCAGACGCGAGTCTCTTCGACGGCAACGGTGATCGGGTCCTTGTTGGCATCAAGTTTCTGGACCAGCCGGATGTAGCACACGATGGCCGTCTCGCCCATCACCCGCACGTGTGGCGAGGAAATGGACGACTGCCGGGGCGTGCCGCTGGAGGGAAGATCGAAATAGAACTTGTGGAACGGCATGCCCGCCACGAGATTGCCCCGCGCTTCCGGCTCGAAACAGGTTAGCGATTCGTCGCACAGTGCGGCGTAAGCCTTCCAGTCGCCGGCGTCGATCGTCTTGAGGAGTTTGGCGGAAACGTCGAGGACGGCTTGTTCGTCGGAGGTCATCGGAGATTGCGTTGTTTCGGGGAAGGAACAGATGGAAGGGCGTAGTCTGTTTCGAGGCCTGAACGTTGGCAAGCGGACGGGACGAACAGACAGGGCTGGTCACTTCTTCAAGATGGGCCAATTCATCGTTGGGTTGCGCCGTTGCCGCAAAATGACTTGCGGTAACGAAAGTCGACCGACCGTGAAAAAGTGACTCGCCCCGCCTCAATCCCCACCTGCCCAAGCACTTCCGAGTACCGAGTACCGGGCCCCCACCCGCGCAACCGCCCCCGTCATGGTGGAGGACCGCATGAACACAACCACCACCAACCCGTCGTCACACACCCCGGCCCGGCCGGCTCCCTGTCCGCACCACCCACGCTCTCCCGATCCTTCCACTGAACTTCCGCAGGAAAAGAGGGCGAGGAGTACAGGACCACCCACACAACGCGCCCTCCTTGCTCCCCTCGACGTCAAACACCTCCGCACTGTTCCCGATCCCTGCCCGTGCCTGAGAGTTGCGCGCAAGGCTGGTCACTTTTTTCAAGATGGGCCAGTTCGTCGTTGCCGCAACATGATCTGCGGTGACGACCGACGACCTGTTGTGAAAAGGTGACTCACCCTGGACGAACAGACGGCAAACGGGGGAAAGACGTCTCTCGCTAACTCTTGCCGCCCGCAAGCAGTCTGGGAAAGTCGATCCCGGTGGAGGGGGAGATGTCGGCCTGCATGACTTTGTGCAGTTGCGCGAGCGTGTGCTGGTGGTCGTCGGCCGATTCAGCCGCGCTGCAGTCGCTGGGAGCCACGATCTGGTAGCCGCGCATGTGGGCGTCGTTGGCCGTGAAGAACACGCAGATATTCGTCGCCATCCCGGTCAGGATCAGCGTTTTCGCCTCGAGTCGCGCCAGCAGGATCTCCAGCGGAGTCAGGTAGAAGCCCGAGTGCATGGGCTTGAGGACAAAATAGTCGTCCTCATCCGGCCGGAGACGTTCGGCGATCGGTCGGCCAAGCGTCTCAGGCCGGAGACAGTCGTCAATCAGGGACCGGAAGTCGGAGCGCCAGCGGCCGAAGTTGTCGTTCACGTAGATGACGGGAACGCCGTGACGCTTCGCCTGGGCTTTTAGCGCCTGGATGCGTTCGGCCATCGGCATTGCATGCTTGAGGAGCGCCTCGGCATTCGGAAAATCGAGCGAGTTGATGACGTCGATCAGCAGCAGTGCGACGGGACACCTGACGTCATCCGGATCCAGGATGGCAGTGGGCTCGCTGGTCATGGCGGGAGTCGGACTCTGGCGGTGCGCGGGTGAAGGGCGACGACTCAGGTCCTGCGAACCTACTCCCCGTGGCCCTGCATTCAAGGGGGGGGGAATCCAGCGCCTTCCGAATTCGGCACTGGAGAGTCAGCCTCCCTGTCCCGGAGCCCCGGTGGCGCCAGATTGCGCGGTGAGCCCGCGAGGTGATGCCTGTGCGAACAGCCCTCCCGCTGCGACGGGGCACGCAAACTCCAGCCAGAACCACGAGATTTCCCAATCGACCAAGCGAATCGCGGCGGAAATGCACGACCCTGCGGCGCGCAAAGTGGAGGAGAACATGAAAAATCGGCGTCCCAGGCTGGCAACTTCTTGATATTTCCGCGCACCCGATGGCAGTATGGAGGCATGCGTTTTGCAAATCGCATGCGGCACGCTGCTCACGTGGGTCCCTCAACACCCCAGCCTGAATCATTAGGAGTGGAGACGATGACACTTCTTGGCACTGCCACGAAAACGCTGCCCGAATCGATTGCTCGACTCGACTTCGATTACCTCGGACGCAAGCTGCTCGACGACGACGCCTTCGAAGCCAAACGCCGCAACGGCGAGCGGCTCTGGGACGAAGAACGCGTCGCCCGCGCTCTGAAAGAATACAAACAGTTCCTGGCCCTCATGCTGTGGTCGCCGGAAGCCGTGCTCGTGCCGTCGGAAGACATCGACGAAGTGTGGCACACGCACGTCCTTAACACGGCCCGCTATCAGGCCGACTGCGAAACGATTTTCGGCCGCTTCCAGCATCACTTCCCCACCTTCGGCGAATCGGACGAAGTGCAGGAAGAGCACATGAAGGGACGCGACGAAACGCTGAAGATGTTCGAAGAAGCCTTCGGCGAAGTGCCGGAGTCTTACACGTTCAACGCATACCTGCGCTGCAGCGGGCGCTGTGGACGCCGCTGCCGACGCATTGAATTCTGAGGTCGTCGAACGCGGTTCACGGGGCGTCTCGCACCCTGAACATGCCCGCAACCTGTGGAAATTGAAGTCGAAGGCTGGCGCAACCGTATGGTTGTGACATCCTGTTGAGGTCGCGAATCCGGATGGCCATCGAGCGATCCGGATTCGTTTTGTTTTGAGGGGGGCTCACCCGACCAGAACGTCACGCAGCGGAGGCGAAAGTCGTCTTGGTTGGCGGGCGGCGTCTGGCGTACCCTTCCGCGTCACCTGTCCCAGGGAGGGGCGTTTCGCGTCATGTCGGCGGCCGGATGGATCCTGAATACGCTTTACGGAGCGCTGCTCATCGCGGCGTCCCCCTGGATCGCGTATCGCCGGCTGCGACATGGAAAAGACCGCGAAGGCTTCCGGCAGAAGTTCCTTGGGGATGTCCCTGCCCGTCCCGGCGCCCGCCCCTGCGTGTGGCTGCACGCCGTGAGCGTGGGCGAAGTTCTGCTTCTCAAACCGGTTCTCGACCGGCTGCGTGCCGAGCACGGCTCGCTCGACATCGTCCTTTCGACGACCACGCAAACCGGCCAGGCGGTGGCCCGGGAGAAGTATCCTTTCGCCCGCACCGTCTACTATCCGTTCGACTTCACCTGGGCCGTCCGCCGTGCGCTCCGCCGCCTCAGGCCCGACGTCGTCGCCCTCGTGGAACTGGAGTTGTGGCCCAACTTCATTTCCGCCGTTCACGAGCGCGGCGTCCCGCTCGTCCTGCTGAACGGTCGGATCAGTGAACGCAGCTTTCGCGGTTATTCGCGGATCCGCAGGCTCGTGGCCGGCTGGCTGGGCAGGTTCACGCTGCTCACGGTTCAGACGGAGGAATATGGCGAACGGCTCCAGGCACTCGGCGCTCCGGCCGACCGGGTCGTAGTCACCGGGTCCGTGAAGTACGACGGCCTGGAGCATGACCGGAGCAATCCACGGACAGAGACGCTCCGGCAGTCGTTCGGAATCCGGGCGGGAGAGCGGGTCTTCATCGCGGGCAGCACGCAGGCCCCGGAAGAACAACTTGCCATCGAGTCATACCGTGCGCTGCGGAACGAGTTTCCGGACTTGAGGCTCGTCGTCGTTCCGCGGCACAAGGAACGATTCGAGGAAACGGCCGGGCTGATCGAACGGAGCGGCCTCGGACTTCGGCGGCGATCCACCGGGGCGACATCGACCAACGGTTCGCAAACGGACCGCCCGGTCCTGCTCCTCGACACACTGGGCGAGCTCTCCGCCTGCTGGGGGCTGGCCGACATCGCCTTCGTCGGGGGGAGCCTGTCCCGCCGCGGCGGGCAGAACATGCTCGAGCCGGCTGCTTATGGCGCGGCCGTGCTGTTCGGGCCGAACACGTTCAACTTCCGCCACGCCGTGGAGATGCTGCTCGCGCGGAACGCCGCCCGCGTCGTACACTCCGGCGAGGAATTGACGGCCTGCGTCCGCGAACTTCTGCGGGACGAACCGGCCCGCCGAGCGATGGGGGAGCGTGCCCGCCAGTTCGTGCTGTCGCAACACGGCGCCACCTCCCGTGTGACGTCGCTGCTCGGGGAACTTCTGCCTGCAGATCCGGGCGTTTCAATGCGACGGGCCGGCTGAGACTCGGCCTGGTTCTGGAGATCACTTCGAGTCGCTGGCGAACTCGCTGGCTTCGACCCGTCCCTCTTTCATCCGCGCCACGTACACGCGAACCCCTGGGACGGACTTCACAAGCTTCCGGCCGCCTGCGTCATCGAGAACGCACAGGGCCGTGTCGAGGCCATCCGCCGTCAACGCGTCGTGCGCGATCACCGTCACACTGCACGATTCGGTCATCGGGCGGCCTGTCCGGGCGTCGATGATGTGGGAGTAGCGGACACCGTCGATCTCGGTCGACTGGTAGGCGTCGCCCGCAGTTGAGATCGCGGCGTTGGTGAGCGTGACGAAGTGTGGCTCGGCGGGGGAAGCCAGCGGCGTTTTTGATTTCAGGGCTTCGACTTCAACCCGCCAGCCGTCACGCCCGGGAGGAGCATCCCCCACGCGGATGTCGCCGCTCACGTCGACGAGCGACCGGGGGAGGCCCGCCTCTTTCAGAATGCGCATGGCCTCATCAGCCGCGTAGCCCTGGGCGATGCCTCCAAGATCGAGCAGCATGCCGGGTTTCAGGAGTTCGGCCGTCCGGTCGGCTTCGTTCAGCCTGAGCGACTTCGCGCCGACGAGCGACATCGCTTCCTTCAGCTGGGCCTCCGTCGGCAGCTGCTTCCGCCGACGCGCCTGACGCCAGAGCTTCACGACCGGGGCGACGGTGATGTCGAACGCCCCGCCGGTCGCCCCCGCGAGCCGCTGCGATTCCGCAAGAACGTCAAACAGCTCACGGCTGACGGAAACCGGCCGACCCGACCCCGCCTGAGCGCACAGCCTCGAAAGCTCGCTCTCGGGATCGTAGTCGCTCATGATCCGGTCAAGTTGCTTGAGCCGGGCGAAAACGTCGCGGGAAACGTTGTTTGCGAGCGCCTCGGACGGCGCGTAAACTAGCAGTCGGACCGGGGCGGCGAACCGAACCTGTTCGAACTCGAAGCGGGTCTCCGCCGGCTGCGGCGCGGACTTCGACTCCTGAGCGAACACGCGGCATTCCGGTCCCGGCAGGGCAAATCCCGAAGCCCCGACCGCCAGAGCGCACGCAAGCGCCACATCCCACCCTGAGCAGCGAGTTCGTCCCAGGATCGCCAGACCGAATCGACCGATCCGTCCCCTCTTTTCACGAACCGCCTCTCGTCTCTCTGACCTGGTATCGAACATGACTTCAGTATTCGAGTTTCTTCGCGTTCGGCAAGCAGGTCTCGCCGCGTGTGTTCTGGCAGCCGGCTTTGCCGTCCAGGCGAGCGCCCAGGAGGCGAAAACCGACTCCTACCTGCGCGATCCAGACAGTGTCGCCGCCACGCCGGCGGCGATGAAGCCCTACAAGCAGGCGATTCGCGACACCGAAGTCGTGTTCGAGATGCTGCCGATCCCCGGCGGCGAGTTCGTCATGGGAAGCCCGGAAAGCGAAAAGGATCGCAACGAAGACGAAGGTCCGCAGCACAAGGTGCGGATCGAGCCGTTCTGGATGGCGAAGTGCGAGATCACCTGGGACGAATATGACACCTGGCGGCTGCGCCTCGACCAGCAGCGCCGGCAGCTCGCCAACCGCACCGCCGACGAAGTCGACCTCAAGGCTGACGCCACGACCCGTCCCACCAAGGAATACACCGACATGACCTTCGGCATGGGCCATGACGGCTTCCCGGCCACCGGTCTCACGCAGCTGAACGCCAAGAGCTACTGCGCCTGGCTGACCGAGCGGACGGGCCAGTACTACCGCCTGCCGACCGAGGCCGAGTGGGAATACGCCTGCCGCGCCGGGACGACCACCACCTACTCCTTCGGCGACGACCCCGCCCAGCTCGATGACTACGCCTGGCACTACGGCAATGCCGACGACAACTACCACAAGGTCGGCACGAAAAAACCGAACCCTTGGGGACTGCATGACATGCACGGCAACGTGGCCGAGTGGACGCTCGACCGTTACGAAGCCGACTTCTACTCGAAGTTCGCGGGCGACAAGGTCGCGATCTTCCCGCTCTGCATCCCGAATGAAGAGGAGTATCCCCGCGTGTTCCGCGGCGGCTCCTGGATCGATGAGCCCCCCCAGCTTCGCAGCGCGGCCCGGTTCGGTTCCGATCCCGATCTGAAAAGCCAGGACCCCCAGCTCCCCCAGAGCCGCTGGTATCTGACGGATGCCACGCACCTCGGCTTCCGCGTGGTCCGCCCGTTTAAGCCGAACACGCCCGAAGAGATCAAGAAGTACGTGATCTACCCCGATACGCCCAAAGCCCTCGAAGACCGCATCAAGCGGGAAGGCAAGAACTGATCGCCTGAACGACAGGTCCGGTAAGCACGACGCACAAGCCCTCACGGCTTGTGCGTTTTTTTGTTGATTTCACGAGCCTCGCGTTCCGACAGTCGCTTTTTCGAGGCAATCCCCGTCCCAACTCGACCACGACAGCCGCGTAGAATTGCGATAACGTTGCCTCGCACCTGGACACTCGGAGAGGTTCCATGTCGAAGTCGAAATCAGCGCCGGCCGCCAGTCGTCTGCCTGCGGGAAATGGGCAGGCCTCCCCTGGCGGAGACCTGCAGACCATCGGCGGATATCTGATCAACCGCCTGTGGGACTATGGCGTCCGCGACGTCTTCGGCATCCCCGGCGATTTCGTCCTCAACTTCTACGGCATGCTCGAAGAAAGCCCGCTGCGGGTCATCGGGGCGACGCGCGAAGACTGCGCGGGATACGCGGCCGATGCCTACGCCCGCGTGCACGGGCTCGGCGCGTGCTGCGTCACCTATTGCGTCGGCGGGCTCAGCACCTGCAACTCGATCGCGGGAGCGTTCGCCGAAAAGTCGCCGGTGGTCGTCATCAGTGGCGCGCCGGGGATCGCGGAACGACGAAACGATCCGCTCCTCCATCACAAGGTGCGCGACTTCAACACCCAGTTGCAGGTGTTCGAGAAGATTACGATCGCCGCCGCCTCGCTCGACGATCCACTGACCGCATTCCGCGAGATCGACCGCTGCCTCGAGGCCGCGGTGCGGTACAAGCGGCCGGTCTACCTCGAACTGCCGCGGGACCGCGTCCGCTCACGGGCCCTCTATCCGCACTGGCCTGCCAGCATCGAACTCCAGAGCGATGCCGAATCGTTGCAGGCCTCCGTGTCCGAGGCGATCGAGAAGATCAACTCCGCGAAGCAGCCGGTGCTCATCGCGGGGGTCGAGATTCACCGATTCGGCCTGCAGAAGGATGTGCTCAAACTGGCGGAAGGGCTGAACATTCCGATCTCGGCCACGCTGCTGGGGAAATCGGTGATTGCCGAATCGCATCCGCTCTACCTGGGCGTCTACGAAGGAGCAATGGGGCGCGAATCGGTCCGGCAATACGTCGAAACCAGCGACTGCGTGATCCTGCTCGGCGCGTTCATGACCGACATCAATCTCGGGATCTTCACCGCGCATCTCGACCCGTCCAAATGCATCTACGCCACGAGCGAGCAGCTGCGCGTCGGACACCACTATTTTCGCGACGTGCTGCTGAAAGACTTCGTGACCGGGCTTCATGGAGACAAGCTGAGCGCACGGCCGGCCGTCGAACTGCCGGTCCGCGAGCAGCGGTTCGGAGAACCGCAACCTGACGATTCGCCCGTCACGATCGCCTCGCTCTACCAGCACATCGAGTCGATCCTGTCCGACAAGATGGTGGTCATCGCCGACGTCGGCGATTCTCTGTTCGCCGCCTCCGACCTGACGATCAGGAAGCAGACCGAGTTCATCAGCCCGGCCTACTACACCTCCATGGGCTTCGCGATTCCCGCGGCAGTCGGCGTGCAGACGGCCGACAGCGAACTCCGCCCGCTGGTTCTCGTCGGAGACGGCGCGTTCCAGATGACCTGCCTGGAACTCTCGACGGCGGTGAGACACGGTTACAACCCGATCGTCGTCGTCCTCAACAACAAGGGATACACGACAGAGCGGTTCCTGCAGGAAGGTCCGTTCAACGACATCCTGAACTGGAACTACCACCGCCTGCCGGATCTTCTCGGCAAGGGGTGGGGCTTCGAAGTCAAGTCCGTGGGGGAACTGAAGCAGGCGATGCAGGCGGCCCTCGCGCATCGCGATTCATTCAGCATCCTGAACGTCCACCTGACATCGACCGATGTGAGCCCCGCGCTACGACGGCTGGCCGAACGGATGTCGAAGACGCTCTGAGCGTCGTGCGGAAGAGTCCGCCGAGCCCCATCTGTGAACGGGTCTCCAAGCGGGACAAACGTCGGCCGAATCGACGGCCTGCTAGAGGACGCAGGCTGCTAATTGACGCTGTCCGGTTCCGCGATCGTCTCGATCAGTTTCCGGACCAATGCCCGCGAGTCGATGCCTTTCCCGGCCGCGGCGTAATTCGGAAGGATGCGATGCCGGAGCACCAGCAGCGCCGCTTCCCGGACATGCTCCGCCGTAACCGCGTGTGCCCCGTCCAGGACCGCCAGCGCCTTCGCCCCGAGGATCATATGCTGGCTGGCCCTCGGCCCCGCCCCCCATGACACGTAGTCGTCGATGAACTTGGGGACGCCCTCCGTCTTCGGACGCGTGTTCCGGGCCAGCGCCACCGCGTACCGGGCGACGTGTCTCGAGACCGGAATCTTCCGCACCAGCGCATGGTGCTTCGCGAATTCCTCCGGCGTGCAGACCGGCCGCGCCTCGTGTGGCCGGGCGTCCGTCGAGAACATCACGATGTCGACCTCTTCCTCTTCCTGCGGATAGTCCATCCACAGGCTGAACAGGAATCGGTCGAGCTGCGCTTCCGGCAGCGGGTAGGTCCCTTCCTGCTCGATTGGATTCTGCGTCGCGAATACGAGGAAGGGGCGCGGCAACGGGTGCGACTTGCCCAGGCTCGTCACCTGGTACTCCTGCATCGCTTCCAGCAGCGCGGCCTGCGTCTTCGGCGGCGTCCGGTTGATTTCGTCCGCCAGCACCATCTGCGCGAAGATCGGCCCATGCGTGAAGTGCATCGACCGTCGCCCCGTGGCCGGGTCGTCCTGCAGCAACTCCATGCCGATGACGTCGGCCGGCATCATGTCGGGCGTGAACTGCACGCGCTTGAAGCTCCACCCAAGTACCGTGGCCAGCGTTTTGACGAGGAGCGTCTTTGCCAGCCCCGGCACGCCGATAATCAGCGAGTGACCTTCCGCGAGAACCGCCGCGAGCACTGCCCGGACAGTCTCTTCCTGCCCGACAATCACCTTGCCCAGCTCGGCACGGATGCGGTCGCAGCACGCCTTGGCGTTCGCAAGGTCGGCAAGGTCATCCGGCAGGGAAGGCGGTGTGTCAGTCATAGATGAAGAGCGTAAGCGGCGACACGCGCCTCGTCACCTGTCGATGACAATCATTAAGCCCGCCCCCCAAGCATTCTCCCCGCAATCAACTCCCCCACTCGAAGACGCCCCCCAGCGGGGAGAAGGTGCCCGAAGGGCGGATGAGGGGCTGGCAACACGCGCCCCACGCCACTTCTTTCCCTTCGATTCCCCCATCGTCCCATGCGCGCAACCACCCCCGAAGGAATAGAGGCTCGATGTCACAACCACCAAATCCACCAACGTATGTTTGCTCTGCTCCAACTCCTCCTCACATTTCTCATTCGGCGTCGGCACGCTCCCTCGAGCAAACCAATCCCGATCCTCAGTTTGCTGCCTCTGCCTGAACGCGGGTAGAATCGAGGCTCCTCCCACTCATCCCGCCTGCGCTGTCATTACACCCATCGGCCCATGCGTTCAGTGTCTCAACAGCTCCCATCCGTCGTCGCCTTCCTCGGAGTGATCGCCGGCGCGTTGCCTTTCGCGAGTGCCGCGGACGACCTCTTTCACCAGGTCAAACCGATCCTCGAATCGACCTGCGTCCGTTGTCACGCCGGCCCCGAGGCAAAAGCCGGCCTCCGAATCACAAGCCGCGAAGAACTCCTGAAAGGGGGCGCAAGCGGGCCGGCCATCGATCTCCAGTCCCCCGGCGACAGCCTGCTCGTTTCCGCCGTCACCTACGACGGCTTTGAAATGCCTCCCACCGGCAAAATGCCGCAACCCCGCATCGATGCGGTTGTCGCCTGGGTGAAGGCCGGCGCCCCTTGGCCAGCAGGCCAGCAGCTCAAGATCGAACACCCCGTTCACGGTCCGCCGCAGGTCAATGAAGAGACCCGCAATCACTGGTCCTTCCGGTCGCTGAAGCAGCCGGAAACGCCGCAGGTCGTTCATGCCGACCGGGTCGCCAATCCGATCGATGCCTTCGTGCTCCAGAAGCTCGAGGCGAAGGGATTCACGCTTTCTCCCGAGGCCGACCGCCGGGCCCTGATCCGCCGACTGACCTACGACCTCATCGGCCTACCTCCGACGCCGGAAGAAGTCGAAGCCTTCGTCAACGACCCGTCGCCGAAGGCCTACGAGAACCTCGTGGAGCGGCTCCTGGCCTCTCCGCAATATGGCGAGCAGTGGGGTCGCCAGTGGCTCGATGTCGTCCGCTATGCAGAGACGAACAGCTTCGAACGCGACAACCCCAAGCCCTACGTCTGGCGCTACCGCGACTACGTGATCCGCGCGTTCAACGACGACATGCCCTACGACCAGTTCATCCGCGAGCAGCTCGCTGGCGATGAACTGGATCAAGTCACGCCCGACCGCATTATTGCCACCGGCTTCTACCGCCTCGGCCTGTGGGATGACGAGCCGGCCGACCCGGAACTCGCCTTCTACGACGGCCTCGATGACATCGCCGCCACCACGGCCCAGGCCTTTCTCGGCCTGACGATGAACTGTGCCCGCTGCCACGACCACAAGCTCGATCCCATTCCCATCAAGGACTACTACAGCTTTGTCTCGTTCTTTCGGAACGTCCGCCACTACGGCAAAAGGTCCGACGACACCGTCCTTGAAGCCAGCGTCCGCTCGATCGCCCCTGCCGAGGTCGAGTCGAAGCACGCCGCCGAAGTCGACGCCTGGCGCGAACGCGTCAAGGAACTCGACGCCGTCGTCGCCGCCTTCGAAGAGACCGCCCGGCAGAAGCTCATCGGCGGCGAGAAGGACGACTTCAAGAGCGAAGGTGTCCGCGAAAACATCCTGAAGCGGCACGTCGGCACGCTCTTCACCGAAGAGGAATTCGGGAAGTACGCCGCCGCGCGGAAGGAACGCAACCGCCTCCGTCGCCAACCTCCGAAAAGCGAAGAGCAGGCGCTCTGCGTGAAGGAGAATGGAACGACGGTCCCGACGTCGTTCGTTCTTCTGCGGGGCAATCCGCAGGCCCCGGGCGATGAGGTGACGCCCGCGTTTCCGCAGGTCCTCTCCCCGCCCACCCCCGACATTCGCGTCCCCGCGTCCGGGGAAAGCAGCGGCCGCCGGCGGGCGCTCGCCGAGTGGATCGCATCGCCAGAAAACCCGCTCACAGCCCGGGTCATGGTCAATCGGATCTGGCAGGGCCACTTCGGACGCGGCCTCGTCCGGTCAACCAACAACTTCGGCCTGCAGGGGGACGCTCCCACCCATCCCGAACTGGTCGACTGGCTGGCCAGCGAGTTCATGGCCCGCGGCTGGAGCGTGAAGGCGATGCACCGCCTGATCGTCATGTCCAGCGCCTACCGGCAGTCGAGCCGCCATGCTCCGTCGGCGATGGGGCCTGATCCGCTCGCCAGCGACCCGCAGAACGACCTGCTGTGGCGGTTCGACATGCGGCGTCTGAAAGCCGAAGAAGTCCGCGACTCGATGCTCGCCGTCACCGGATCGCTCAACACAGCGGCCATGTACGGCCCGAGCATCTATGTGCCGATCGAAGACGAAGTCCTCGCCGGCCAGTCGCGTCCCGGATACGGCTGGGGCAAGTCGTCCCCCGAAGACCAGCGCCGCCGCGCCGTCTATATCCACATCAAGCGCTCGCTCACCGTGCCGATCCTCGCTGCGTTCGACGCGGCCGACACCGACTTTACCTGCCCTGTGCGGTTCGCCTCCACGCAGCCGACCCAGGCCCTCGGCATGATCAACGGGGCCTTCGCCAACGAACAGGCCGGGAAACTGGCGGACCTCGCCCTTGCCTGGGTCCGGGGCGGGAATGATCCGGCACCGCAGGTGCGGATCATGCTTGAGCGTGTGACGCAGCGTCCGGCGACCGAAACCGAAGTGGAGCGCGGGGTTCAATTGGTCAGGGACCTGCAGAAGACGCATGGCCAGACGCGACAACAGGCGATGCAGACCTTCGCACTGGTCGCGCTCAATCTGAATGAGTTCCTCTACCTGGATTGAGACGAGGTCGGAGTTGGGGTGTCGACGCACTGATTCGCGTCCACAGGCGCACATTGTTCGCCCTCGTTCCCAAGCTCCGCTTGGGAACCCACCCGCCCCGAAGCTCTGTTTCGCGCCTGGCAGCCCGCGCCTACACCGTCGTCGCCAGTTCCATCGCGATCCGGCAGGCATGCTGGAAGTGCTCCAGATCAAGCGATTCCGAAGTGGTGTGAATCCCGTCCTGACCGCAGCCGAGCGTGACCGTGAGGAACCCGTGGTCACTCATCCAGTTGGCGTCCAGCCCGCCGTTGCTGACCTTGGCTGCCGGCTCGAGGCCGCACTTCTCGATCGCTTCCATCGCGGCGATGACGGTCGGCTCCGACATTGCGAGCTTGAACGACTCGTACTTGTGCTGGATCTCGAACTCGACGCTTCCGTTCTTTCCGGCCGCGTTTTTGAGTGACTTCGACGCCTTCGCGAACGCCGCCACGAACGCCTCCACAATCTTCTTGCGGAACGCCGCGTCATGGCTGCGGCATTCGGCCTGCAGGTCGACGCGATCGGTGACCACATTGGTGGCCGCGCCTCCCTGGATGACGCCGATGTTGCTTGTCCCCGATTTTTTTCCCTTCTCGACAAGCCCGTGCCAGCCGTTGGCCTGCAGGTCGGCAATGGCCGCCCCGGCGACGGCGATGGCGCTGATGCCGTCTTCAGGATGAGCGCCGGCGTGGCTGGCGAGGCCGTGCACGGTGATATCAAGATTGAAGGCGCCGGTGGCGCCGATCGTCACAAGGCCCGAATTGCCGCCGTCCCAGTTAAAGCACATCTTCGGATCGCCGAGCTTCTTCGTGTTCACATACCGGGCGCCGACGAGGCCGATCTCCTCCTGCACGGCGAAGAACAGGGTGATCGGCGGATGCGGGATGCTCTGCTCCAGCAGCGTGAGCGCCGTGTGCAGTACGACCGCCACGCCGGCGCGGTCGTCGCCGCCCAGGGCCGTCGCCGGATCGGCCGAGACGATCTTGTTCCCTTTACGCACCGGCTTCGCGCCGACACACAGCGGGACTGTGTCCATGTGGGCCATCAGCAGCCGCCGCTTGCCTGTGATCGTGCCCGGCAGCTTCACGATCAGATTGCCGACCTGGCCCCCGATCGGGCTCTCCTTGTGGGCCGTGTCGAACGAAATCGCCGAGTCGGGGACCCCCGCGCCCTTCAGCTTCTTGACGAGAAAGTCGGCAACGCCCTTCTCCTCACCGGACTTTCCGGAGATGGAGAGCAGTTCCAGAACCAGATCAATTGCTGCCTTGTTCTCACTGGTCTTTGCGCGAGCCATCCGTTTGATCCTTTTGGTCCGTGGTTCTGTTTCCGCCTGTTTCGTTCTTTCCGTGGTTCCACTGCCGGAAAAAACAAAAGCCCGCCGGCGGCAGCTGGCGGGCTTCGATTCCACTCATGTTTACGCTTCGAGGATCATCCGCGTCGGATCTTCGATCACGTCCTTGATCCGCTTCAGGAACGACACCGCCTCGCGGCCGTCGACCACGCGGTGATCGTAGCTGAGGGCGACGTACATCATCGGGCGGATCACGACCTGGCCGTTCACTGCAATCGGGCGATCAAAAGTGGCATGCATGCCGAGCACGCCGCTTTGCGGCGGATTCACGATCGGGGTCGACAGCAGCGAGCCGTACACGCCGCCGTTCGAGATCGTGAACGTTCCGCCTTCGAGTTCATCGCGGCCGAGCTTGTTGTCCTGGGCCCGCTTGGCGAAGTCGGCGATGGCGAGCTCGATTTCGGCGAAGCTCATCCGTTCGGCGTTGCGGAGGACGGGAACGACCAGTCCCTTGCCGGCGCCGATCGCGATGCCGATGTCGCAGTAGTTGCGGTAGACGAGGTCGGTCCCTTCGATCTGGGCGCCGATCTGCGGGTAGACGTTCAGGGCGTCGACGACTGCTTTCACGAAGAACGACATGAAGCCGAGCTTGATGCCGTTGCGCTTGGTGAAGGCGTCCTGATACTGCTCGCGCAGCTTCTTGATGCCCGACATGTCGATTTCGTTGAAGGTCGTCAGCAGGGCCGCGGTGTGCTGCGCCTGGACGAGCCGGCGGGCGATCGTCTGCCGGATCGGCGACATCGGCACCTTGCGCTCTTCACGCGTGCCGGGAGTCGGAGCGACCGTGGGGGTTGTGGCCTTGGAAGCCGTCTTCGCCGGTGTCTGGGCGCTCTTGGGAGCGACCGAGGCGGCCGCCTTCTCGGCGTCTTCTTTCAGGACGCGGCCACCGGGGCCGGTCCCCTTCACGTCACCTGCCTTGAGCCCGGCTTCCGCCATCACGCGCTGTGCGGCGGGCATGACGTGGGCGCCACCCTTTGCTGCGGGTTCGGCGGCGGCTGCAGGAGCCGCCGAGGGAGCGGCCTTGCCATCGCTCGCGGCCGGCTTCGCGGCCGGTTCGAGGTGGGCGATGGTTTCGCCGACGGCGGCCGACTGTCCGGCAGGCTTCAGGATCTTCTTGACGATGCAGGCCGATGGCGAGGGGACGTCGAATGTCGCCTTTTCGGTTTCGAGTCCGACGACGTTCTGATCGACGTCGACGAACTGTCCTTCGGGAACGTACCACTCACCGATGAACACCTCCGTCACCGATTCACCGACGGAGGGAACCTTCAACTCAACCATGACTGCGGAGTCCTCTTTGGCCGAGCTTCACGGCCGCTGTTTCGCCGCGTGCTGCGGCGACGGAATGTCTTTCGCCAACACTGGATGCACCTGCCGGGCGCAGGAGCGTGAGTGTGTCAGGTCGACGAAAGGGAATCAATCCCGGGCCGGGGCGGCGGTTCCGGCCATTTCATACAGGGAGATCTCAGGAAACCGCTCGGCCAGAAAACGACGCATGTCGGGCGAATAGGCCGCATCGTCAAAATTGAGAAACGCCCTGCCGGTGCATTTCTCAACGATTTCCGCGTGCTCCGGCGGCTTGAAGTGAAACCCGGCATCGGCCGGGTTCTCAGCGAGCAATCGCCCGCGCTACGAATGGCTCAACGGCAGCTTTGACTGGTGCGGCGCTGCCCGGCGGGCTCGCGATCATCGGCCCGATTCCCTCACAATGCCCGGCGGAGGTTCGATCCCGCACTCACACGGCTGTCCGGAACCATGCGACTTCATTGTCTTGCGTTTGTGGCGTCCCTGCTGCTGGCTCCCGGCAATCAAGTTCAGGCTGACGATGCTCCTCGTCCGCGGGTGAGCGGGATCTCTCCGCACCTGGCGATGTTCAATGAGGAAAGCGAGTGTGGGACCGGGGCGGTGGTTCCCTGGGCCGATCGGCTGTGGGCCATCACCTATGCCCCGCACAAGCCGAAGGGGTCGACCGACAAGCTCTATGAGATCACCGACGACCTGGAGCAGATCATCCGGCCGGAGAGCATCGGCGGAACCCCGGCGAACCGCCTGATTCACCGCGAGTCGCAGCAACTGTTCATCGGTCCCTACGTGATCGACGCGGCCCGCAACGTGCGTGTGATCACACCCGAGCAGATGTTCGGCCGCCATACGGGGACGGCCCGTCACCTCTTCGATCCGGCGGGCAAGGTGTACTTCGCCACGATGGAAGAGGGGTTTTATGAGGTCGACGTCAAGACGCTCGCAGTCAAGGAACTGTGGGCCGATGAGCAGGTGAAAGCCGGCCGGCATGCAGACCTGCCGGGCTATCACGGAAAGGGCTTTTACTCGGGGCAGGGGCGGATCGTTTATTCCAACAATGGCGAGCACGGTCCCGAGGCGCTCAAAAAGCCGGACATTCCCAGTGGCGTCCTCGCGGAATGGGACGGCCGGGCGGACAAATGGACGGTCGTCCGGCGGAACCAGTTCACGGAGGTCACGGGTCCAGGGGGGATCGAAGGGAATCCGAATCCGGAGGCCGATCCGATCTGGTCAGTGGGCTGGGATCACAGGTCGCTGATCGTCAACGTTCTCGATGCGGGAAAGTGGACGAGCTTCCGGCTCCCGAAGACGAGTCATTCCTACGACGGCGCTCATGGCTGGAACACGGAATGGCCCCGCATTCGTGACATCGGTGAAGACGACCTGCTGATGACGATGCATGGGGCCTTCTGGCGGTTCCCGCGCACATTCTCTGCGAAGAACTCCGCCGGCATCCGGCCGCGGAGCAGCTACCTGAAGGTGGTGGGGGACTTCTGCCGGTGGAGAGACCACGTCGTTCTCGGCTGCGACGACACGGCCAAGAGCGAGTTCCTGAACAAGCGGAAGCTCAAAGGAGAGGTGGCCGGGCCGGGCCAGTCGCAGTCGAATCTGTGGTTCCTCAAGCCGGAGCAACTCGATCAGTTGGGCCCGGTGCTTGGGCGCGGGGCGGTGTGGCTGAAGGACGACGTGAAGGCCGGCGAGCCGAGCGATCCCTATCTGATTGCCGGCTATGAACGGAAGTCGCTGCACCTCGCGCATGCCGGCGAGACGGCGATCACATTCGATCTCGAAATCGATCCTCGCGGCACGGGGGAGTGGACGAAGTGGAAATCGGTGGAAGTCGCTGCGAAAGGGAACGTCTGGCTCGACCTGGCGGATGCGCCGCCGGCCGAGTGGCTACGACTGATTTCCCGGTCGGCGGGCAAGGGGGTAACGGCCTTCTTTCATTCGTCCAACGTCGATCGCCGCGGGACGAGTCCTGACGCGATGTTTGCGGGATTTGAAGCAAAGACAGCCGATTCGGGCACATCGCTTCTGCACGTGCGGGGGGCCAATTACCGAACGCTGCGCTGCGTTGACGTTTCTGATCCGGACCGGGCCGCAGGTGACGACCTGAACGCGGATCTGGAACTCAGACCCTCCGGCGATCGCGAAGGGGCCGCCTGGGTGAAGGCGCACTGCACTCCTCCGCGTGACGTCATCAGCGTGGATGACGCATCGGTCGTCTATGTGGATGAGCAGCACCGCCTGTGGCGGCTCCCCCGTCAGGACGCCTCGCTTTCGCCGCTCGAATTTCCGATCACTGAGCGAGTCTGTCGCGAGGTCTGCACCGAGCGGGACCTGTTGAACGTGGAGGGGACGCTGTACGAATTGCCCGCGGAGAACGCCGGAGGTTTCGCCCGCATCCGGCCAATCGCATCGCATGGAAAGTTCATCGCCGATTTCGCGACCTATCGCGGATTGCTCGTGATGGCCGGCCGACACGGTCCGGGGGACAAGGCGCATGTTCCGGCAGGATCGAGCGCGGGCGGGCTGTGGCTCGGCGCGGTCGACGACCTGTGGAAGTTCGGCAAGCCGCGGGGACATGGCGGGCCGTGGCGCAAAACGGCGGTCATTGCCCACCAGCCGAGCGATCCGTACCTGATGACGGGCTACGACAGGAAGGAACTCGTCCTCTTCCAGCGGGGGGCGGAGAAGGTGCACATGACCGTCGAAGTCGATTTCACCGGCAACGGCGACTGGACGCGCTACCAGACGTTCGAGGTCGGCAGCGAACCGGTCCGCCATTCGTTCCCGGAAGCCTTTGCGGCCTACTGGGTCCGGGTCGTTCCGGATCACGATTGCGTCGCCACGGCCCTGTTCAAGTATGAATGACGAAGACGGAGTCCACTGGGGCATCGATTGTTGTCAGGTGTCGGCGAGTGGAGCTGACCGACAGATTCTGAACCTCACGCGGCAACTCGTGTCGCCCGGGCGTGATGACTGGTCGCGCTCGGCGGTGAATGTCGGCCGTGTCCGATAGAGTGTCGCAGCGTGCGACAGGGAGATTCGAATTCGGCCTGGGGCGACGACAGCGTGGCGACGCGAGACATTCCATCAACTCCCCCGGCTCACGTTGACGGCGGCGATCCGCGGCGGCCCGAGCTTTCGCTGTGGGACGCGACGAGTCTGATGATCGGCATCGTGGTCGGCACGTCACTGTTCGTGTCGCCCCGGCTGGTGTTCGGAAATGTCTCTTCGGCCGGGCAGGGGCTCCTGTTGTGGGGGCTTGGCGGAGTTCTGTCGACGATCGGAGCTCTCCTCTTCGCGGAACTGGCCGTCACTTATCCCCGCGGCGGGGCCTACACCTATCTCACGGCCGCGTTCGGTCGGACGGCCGGACTCGTGTATGGCGTGGCCGTTCTCACCGTGATGCTGACGGCGAACATCGGGGCGATGGCGTTCGCCTTCGCCCGCTATTTCCGATCGATCCTGACGGACCTCGGCCTGACGCTGGAGGCCGGCGAGCGGCTCGGCCCGTGGCTGGCGGCAGGGGCCGTGTTCGCGCTCGCGCTATTCAATACCGGCGGCTTCCAGATGGGCCGGATGACGCAGAACCTGCTCACGGCAGCGAAGCTGCTGGGACTGGGGTTGATCGTTCTCGCCGGGTTTTCCGCGGCGGGGGCGGCGAGGGCCGTGCTGGCGTCGCCGGAAGGGGCATCAGGCGTCTCGGCCGACTATGGGTTGGCGATGGTGTTCGTGCTGTATGCGTTCGGAGGCTGGAGCGATGCGGCGACGGTGGCGGCCGAAGTCCGGAAGCGGTCGGTCAACATTCCGTGGGCCCTCGTGGGAGGGCTGGCGGCAGTGACCGCCATCTATCTGATGGTCAACCTGGCCTATGTGCGCGGGATCGGATTCACGGCGCTCGGCCAGGCCGATCTTCCGGCCCGGGATGTCATGGTCGGCGCCGGATGGGGACGGGTGGCCGGCCAGGGAGTGAGCCTGCTGGTGATGATTTCGGCGCTGGGAGCGGTGCAGGGAATGCTGTTCTCCGGATCGCGGGCGGTCGCCGCGATGGGGGCGGACCACCGTGTTTTTCGCTGGCTGGGGGAGTGGAACCACGTGACCCACGTCCCGACTCCGGCCGTTTGGGCGCTGACGCTCGTCTCGCTGGCGCAGATCGGCCTCGTGGGGACCTCCGGCGGCCAGACGCTGGTGAACGGCGGCTTGTCAGCCATGAACATCCGGCCGATTGACTGGGCGTCGTTTGGCGATGGCTTCGACGTGCTCGTGATCGGGAGCGCCCCGACGTTCTGGGCGCTGATGTTCGGCGTCGGCCTGGCGTTCCTCGTGCTTCGGCGGCAGGGGAAGACTCCCACCGAGTTTCGAGCACCTGGGGGAGCGTTGGCCCCGATCGTCTACCTCGGCACCTGCGGATTCATGTTCTGGCGGGCCACGGACTATGCGGGGGCTCTCGGACTGCTTGGCCTCGGCGCCGGAGGAATTGGCGTCGTGCTGGCCGCCTTCAGCTCTCGAAGTCGCGCGACGGCCGATTAGGCCATTTTCATGGCTCCTGTGCAGGCGATTGAACGGTTCTCGATTCGCCTTCGTCCGTTCATCGCCTGCGGAACCCCGAATACCAAGTATTGAAGCTGCTCGAGGCGCGCGAAACCTCGCTGCGGCCGATTCGGCACGTTCGACTCGCCCGCAAGGTTTCACTGACCGCGCCCACCGCTACGGACGACAGGGAAAGCACGACCCGACTGCTGGTGGAAGGGAAGTCTGGACCGGACATCGCCGATCCTGAGGAAAGACGGCTCGGCCGGCGTCGGGCGGATGCTCCGTCGAAGGCCGGCGACCGGGTGGCTGTTCTGCGACGGATCGCGTGCGGACGTCGAGGGATCGATGTGCCAGGCTGGCTCTTATCGGACACTGCAACGGGTGGTTCTCCACTGCCTGTGTGGCTTCGTCGGCGTTTTCGGCCTGAGCCTCGGCGTCGCCGGGGCGGCTGCGGATGACGAACAGTCGCCAGGCAGGCAGGTTGTCGCCCAGGCCTTGCAGCCGGCGACGCCCCCCCCCACTCCCGCTGCTCGGCCGGCGACTTCACCGCCGCTCAATCCCGCGAGCGGGCCGCCGGCTGCTCCGCGAGCACCGCTGACAATGAACTCGGCCGAGTTGCGACAGCGTCTCGCCCGGACGCGAATGGCCCGTTCGCCGGAAATGTTCGGCGACCAGTTTCTTTCGTCACCTTTGCTGCTGAACGGGGGAACGAATCCCCTGACGACGTTTGCGACGATCGGAACGCTGTCGGCCCCCTCAAGCCTGCACGCGTTTTCGCAGAAGGTGTCTGAGAATAATCATCCGCTGCCGCGCGATCGCGTCTTCTACAGCTTCAACGCGTTCGACGACGCGCTGAAGTTTGATTCGTCGTTCGATGGGGCCCTGTTTCCGGCTTCACGATCGCAGACGCTGCTGCGGCATACCGTCGGGATCGAAAAGACGTTCAACGAAGGGGAATCGTCGATCGAGTTCCGGCTCCCGTTCTTCGATGGAACGACGTATGGTCGCACCGTGGGGGCGGAGTCGCTGGCGTACGACGGCGGCAACGTGGGCAACCTGCTCGTGACGGCCAAAACGCTCCTGTATGAGAGCGATGCGTTTGCGATGTCGGCCGGACTGGGTGTGGCCGCTCCCACGGGCAGCGACGCGACGATCCGGGTGAATTCCACGCTTGCGAAGATCGACAACTCCGCGGTCTACCTCAGTCCATTTCTGGCCTCGCTGTGGACCCCGAGCGACGAGTGGTTCGTGATGGGCTTCAGCCAGATCCAGGTTTCAGCCAACGGAGATCCTGTAGTGCTGCGCGACCCGCTGCTGGGAAACAGCCGGGTGGCGACGGTGAACGCCCCGACGGCCCTGTCGCTCGACCTGTCGATCGGCCGCTGGCTGTTTCGCGACCGGACGGACGCCATCATTCAGGGAATGGCGCTCGTCGGCGAAGTGCACCAGTTTGCGGCGCTGCAGGACACCGACGGCGTCCCGCAGGCCGACCCGACGGACGTCGGACTGCGGGCGGCAGACGAGCGGCTCTCACTGACCACGCTGACGTTCGGCGTCCATTCCGTACTGCCGGGCAACTCCACGCTCCGCGTCGCCGGCGTCGTGCCGATGGATGACGACCAGTTCGACGGTGAACTGATCGTGCAGTTCAACTTCTATTACTGAACGTGCCGTTGGCGGGCTCAATGGGTGATTCTCGAGGAGAGGTGCAAACGCAGGAGGGATTGTGCACGTATTTGATGGGCGGTGGAAGCAATTGAAACGTCGCCATCCACAGCTTCGGATTGAGGAGCATCACGTTGCCGTCCGCTGTCGCAGGGCACCATTCCGCTCCGGCGCGCATCGGGACCAAATCGCGATGGCCCAGGCGACTGCTCAGGGGGGCCGTGATCTACGTGGCTCTGCCCTACCTGTTCGTGACGGCGATCTTCGTGCTGTTTCAGCGCTCGCTGATCTTCCGGCCATCCAGATCGGCGCCCTTGCCTGCGGCGTCGGCGGAACTTGATCCGCATTCCGCGGAGGACGTCGAGGTCTCTGCAGATGACGGAGTGGTGCTGCACGGCTGGCTGATCCGGTCGTTCCGGAATCATGAGCGGGCCGAAGATCACCGCTGGCTGATGATCGATTTCCCCGGCAACAGCGGTCATCGCTACGAAAGGCGGAGCGATCTGCGGGAAATCGCCGATCTCGGACTCGACGTGCTGATCGTCGATTACCGCGGGTACGCGGAGAATCAGGGAGCACCTACGGAAGAACGTCTTGCTGCCGATGCTCGTGCCGTCTGGCAGGCCGCCATCGACCGATACCGGTATGCCCCCTCGCAAATTGTCGTCTTCGGCGAATCGCTTGGAGGGGCCGTCGCCACTCGCCTGGCAGCGGAGCTCGGTGACGATGCCCCGGCTGCACTGATCCTGGCTTCGACGTTCAACTCTCTCGCCGACGTGGCGTCGTGGACTTATCCGGCTTTCCCGTTTGGCATCCTGCTTTGGGACCACTTCGACTCCGAAACGCGCATTGCCGGCGTGCGCTGTTCGGTCATCGTGATTCATGGCGCCGATGACGAATTCGTCCCCGTCGAACTGGGGCAGCGGCTGTTCGATGCCGCACCCGAACTGTCGGCGAAGGGCGTCACGAAACGCTGGGAGAAAGTTGCCGGAATGGGGCACAATGATGTCCCCCTGCACGTGCTTCGGAAATCGCTTGAGGACGTCATGGCGAGCCCCGCCATCGATGTCGACTCGCTTCCCCGGACCGGGTCGAAACGCGTTTCACTGGAGAACCTGTGCCGGTTTTGCCGATGAATCAGGCCGTGCACCATTTCCGGGGGCGATCCTCGAACTGCCGGCGACCTGTCGGGTGCGGACCATCCGCGACAATGACCCATGCTGCCTCCCGCCGATAACTCCAACGGTCGCCTTCCTGGCGGCCCCGCGTCCAAGGCGACGCCGATGGAACCGGCCATGCAGCGACAGGTGAATGTCCTCGCCCTTCTCAAGGACGGCGAGCGATTCGTGTTTCTTTACGACGACCGCAGCCTGCCGCAGCTGCTCCAGACTCTCGGCCGCTACGCCGCCGATCCCGAGCTGAGCTTCAGCTGGTATGACGCGGCGGTGCTGAGCCAGAAGGTCCGGCGGCTCCAGGACTCGCCGTCGTCGATGTACCGCGAATCGGCCTGAAGGGGCGGCCAAGTGCGCATCGCGGGCGGCCGAATCCCGATGCACACGCGTTCCTGACGAAAACCTCGGGCTAAGCGTGCGGGTGATGACCCCGCCCCGCTAGATTGAGGGCCCTGAGTTCCCTGGCGATCGATCTGGCCCGCGCGTGACGAATCCGCTCCCTTCCGAATACCTCGCGATTGATGCCGGGAATACGCGCATCAAGTTCGGGCGGTTCACGTTTGCGGCGGGGGACGTGCTCCCGGTTTGCGTCGCGTCGGGGCATGTGATGTGTGGGCAGCCGTTGCCCGCGGCGGCCCTGGGGTCCCCGGTCACCGGCCGGCTGCAGGCCGTCCTCAGCGGATCGAATCCCCCGGAGATCGAGCGGCTGGCTCGCGAGTGGCCGGACGACCTGGCGCATCTTGCGGTCGTCACCGACCGGACGACGTTTCCGATTGCAGTGGATGTTGAGTCACCGAGTCGGGTGGGACTCGACCGGCTTCTCAATGCAATTGCCGCTTTGCGGCTTCGCCAGCCGGGACAGCCCGTAGTGATTGTCGACAGCGGGACGGCCGTAACGGTCGACTACGTGAACCGCAGCGGGGCTTTTGCCGGTGGAGCGATTCTCCCGGGCATCGGAATGGGGGCCCGCGCCCTGCATCGCTATACCGCGATGCTCCCTCTTCTGGCCGCACCGGGGATTGCGGCGGCTCCGCCCGAAGTGCTCGGTCGCAACACCGTGGCCGCGATGTCGAGCGGGCTTTACTGGGGACACGTCGGCGCCGTCCGGGAACTTGCAAACCGGATCGCGGAGTCGGACCCGGGGGATCCGCCGCGGCTGATGCTCGTCACGGGCGGGGCCGGAGCGGTCGTCTCTCCGCACCTCGAGCGGTCCCAGGAATGGCCCTTCCTCCCCCTGCAGGGGCTGGTTCTTGCCTACCTTGCGGGCAACGGCGGCTGATCAGAGCGGCCACTCCCCTTTGCCGAGCCGCCCGAGCGTGACTTCCAGGTCACGCACCGCGACGGGCCGTCCAGGCGAACCCTCACGGTCGAGTGAGAACTCCGTGTAGCCGGATCGGTCGATGAGAAACAGGCCGGAGCGTGGCGGCCGCCCCTCGGTTTCTCCCAGTCCCCAGATCTGGTGGGCGGGAACCGGGATTCCGAGTTCGGGATCGATGTCGGAAAGAACGGGGAAGGGGAATGGGGCGGTCCTCGCTTCCTGCAGGCGGCGGACTTCCTGGGGCGGCGCGGGCGTCACGACGACCAGTTGAGCGCCAGCCCCGGCGATTCCCGGCTGTGCCGCGGCCACTGCCGAGAAGGCCTGGGCCGTCGCCAGGGAGCCTGCGCCGCCGGTGAAATAGAGGACGACCCGGGTCCGGCCGAGATAGGCGGCCAGCTTCGCCCGCCCTCCAGACTGGGTGGTCAGGAGAAACGAGGGGGCGGGCCGGAGGTTTCGAAGAGTCGGGACCGGACGGGGCCGCGAGCGACGGACGTTCTCCTGCTGCATGCGCCAGACCGACAGGGCGGCGATGGCGACGGCGGCGACGGGGAGCAGGAGTGCGCGGCGGTCCATGCGGGCCATGACAAAAGAAAAGCCCGGAGGTTTCAACCTCCGGGCTCGGGCGATTCGCGATTCCTGTCAGTCGCGACTCGACATCAGCCGCAGCACCCACCAGAAGAGAGTGGCGACCGATGAGAACAGCTTCAACGCGGCCGCGACGTACTGATCGGTGTCGTAGTGGTGCAGGATGTTCGAGGTGTCGTACAGGATCCAGCCGGAGAACAGGACGACCATGGCGCTCATGAACAGCAGGCTGCCGGTGATTCCACCTCCGGTGAACATGGAGACGATGATCACCGCGAAGGCGGCCAGCGAGCCGAGCCAGAGGAAGTTCCGCAGGAACGAGAAGTCGGACCGGGTGAGCATCACGACAGCGGACAGGCCACCGAAGATGATGAGCGTGACGGTGCCGGCCTGCATGATGACGTCCGCTCCCTGGCGGAGCTGAACGTACAGGAGCAGCGGAGTGAAGATCAGCGCTTCCAGCACGGCATAGAGGCCCAGCCCGAAGTACTGGGTTCCGCGGCTCGTGCGGTTGTACGCCATGCTCTGGGCGACGGCACTGGCCGCCATGAATCCGCCGATCAGGAGCAGCGGTCCCCAGCGGAGGCTGAGCAGGCTGAAGAGCGGCTGGTAGATGGCGGGCGTGTTGACGAACAGCGCGGCCGAGGCGATGAACAGCAGCATCGCCCCGAGCAGATGCCCATACACACGGCGGATGAAACTGATCCGCTGTTCCAGTGACGAATCGGCCGCAAAGCCGTCGTAGCGATTGTCGACGTCGTACATCGAGTACATGGCGATCCTCTAGAAACGCCGCGAGCGGCGAGCATCGAAGGAGATCGAGCCCAGATTCCCGGCAGGGGAATTGTTGCACCGGAAGGAGGGCGGGTCCAATCCAATTCCAGGGGCGTAGTCGGCAATGGCGCGCGAAGCGCGTGGTTCCGGAGCCTGGGAAGCCTGAAAAGGCAGGCGAGGCGATAAATTGGACGACCGCGACGCAAATCTGGACTAGCTCTATTGCAACGACATTCGGAGGGGGTAGTCTCAAGAGACGAACGGGTTCGCCGGGGGGGAGCCATGTCCAATCGAATCGTTGCGCCTTCCCGCTGGCGAATGCCGCAGTTCTGCGTGCTTCTCATTTCTTCGTGCTCGGGGAGGTGTCGTCATGTCACGTTGTCCACGGAAGAGGATTGGTTTTACGCTGATTGAACTCCTGGTGGTGATTGCGATCATCGCCATTCTGATCGCCCTGCTGCTGCCCGCCGTACAGCAGGCCCGCGAGGCGGCCCGGCGAACACAGTGCAAGAACAACCTGAAGCAGATCGGGCTGGCACTGCACAACTACCACGACGTCTACAATGTGTTTGCAGCCGGCGCGTACTGGCGAATGCCGACCGACAGTAGCTGCACAGACAGCTCAACCACGCCGTACCAGAAGGGCTCGATCATGCTTCGGCTTCTGCCGTACATCGATCAGGCTCCGCTCTTCAACCAATGGGACTTTAATCCCTGCAATACGGATGCGAACACCAATCCTAATCAGGAGTTACGCAAGACGCCGATTGCGCCGTTTCGTTGTCCGAGCGATACGTTTCCGGCGATGAATGGCACGTGGGCGGTTCACAACTACGCCGCCTGTATGGGGGCGAGCCGGTCTGGGGGAACGACTGGAAGCCCAAGCGGTCCTTGTGCGACCGCCCCGTGGGAGTCATTCCTGAAGGCAAACTCAAATCCGAATAATGTCGCTGGCATGTTCACCAGGTCCTGGCGCCACACGGGAATTCGCGACAACACGGATGGAACGTCGAACACGATTTACTTCGGTGAGATGCGTCCGGAGTGCTCGAATCATGGCGATAACGGCTGGGCCGCTTCAAATAATGGCCAAGGCACGACGACGACAATGGTTCCCATCAACTACGACTCCTGCAATCGCGCGAGCGGGTCGACTCCTGTACCTGCGGACGGATGCAGCTGGTTCGGCAATTGGGTGACGGAGCTTGGTTACAAGTCGCTGCACACTGGTGGAGCACACATGTTGATGGGAGATGGCGCGGTCCGCTTTGTCAGCGAGAACATCAGCATGGAGACTTATGCCCGGCTTGGCTCTAAGGCCGACGGTGAAACAGTCGGGGAGTTCTAAGCCCCATCTCAGCGGACGATCACTGCACCATCCGGCTCGCACGTCGGGTGGTGCATTTCTCCTCATTGAGGCCACGCGGCTGTCTCTCTTGCTGCTTGGATCAAGCACCTCGAACATTGCGACCCGGGTGAATTCATGCGATTGAACTGGAACCTCTCTGCCCTGGTGCTGGCGCTCGCAGTGACCGGCTGCGGCGGCGAAGAATCGACAGTGGTTCTGGCGCCTGTCACGGGGGCTGTGACGCTGGATGGCAGGCCGGTTGATGGCGCCACCGTCGTCTTCTCTCCCAAAGGAGAGGCCCCGATGTCGATGGCCATCACTGATCTGAACGGGAAGTTCGAACTGAAAACCGGTTCCGGCAGGCCCGGCGCAGCCGTCGGCGACCACGGCATTGCGGTTGTACTTTCGATCACGAGCGGAGGCAGTCCGCCCCCCGTCAGTCCAGATGGCCTGGCGCCACTCACACCGAGCGAGGCCGGCGGAGGCCAGGTCGTCGCGAAGCATGTTGCTCCCAGAACCGTCTGGATGGTGCCGGAGAAGTATAGCAAGCCGGAAAGTTCAGGCCTGACCGCGACGGTCCCCTCCGGCGGGTTGACCGACTACAAGCTCGAGCTCAAGAAGTAATACGCGTTTGAGATCAAAACGGCTCGCAACGCCTGCGCGTAACTATTCTCGTCAAAAGGCTTGCTGCTGGGGATCCACGTCGGCCTGAGTTGGGATGTCTATTATTCGGATGCCTCGGCCGGGGAAACGGCGGTCGACCGATGGCGAAGTGCGACCCCGCCCAGGGCGCCGGTCGGCTGGGAATCTCGCACGGTCAACACTCCATTGACCCACATGTGCCGGATGCCTTCCGAGTAGCGGTCTGGCTCGTCGAACGTGGCCTTGTCGATGAATGCCTTCGGATCGAAGGCGACGACGTCGGCCGCCATCCCCGGCTTCAGGTATCCGCGGGGAAGTTCGGCGGTCGGTTTGGCTCCGTCTCGCGTTCCGGATTTTGCGGTCGTCAGATACGCATCGGGATTCGAGAAACCGAAGATGTCGGCCGGGAGCCCGCTGGCGCTGCGAATCGCCATCTCGAGCGGGATGACCTTCTCACGGATTGCGTAGTACCCGATCTTGCGAGGGAAGGTGCCATAGAGCCGCGGATGCGGCTTGTCGATGGAAGGGAGGTCGGCCCGGCCGTCGGACGCGGTTGCCACCCAGGGGCGGAGCATGATGGCCCGCACCTCTTCTTCGTTCATTCCGAAGTGGACGACGCCGGCGCCGCCGTTCTCCATGATGACGCGCGTGATCTGGAGGGGAGTTTTCTCCTCGGATTGCGCGATCTCATACAGGCTTTTGCCGATCCACGCCGGCTTGTGGGAGAAACGGGCGATGCGGACGAGGCGGCCATCGTCCTTCTTTTTGATCGAGTCTTCGATCTCGGCTGCCAACGTCGGGCCGATCTGGGGATCGTTCCAGCGTTCGAGGAGCTTTCTGGTTCCCCCGGCCCGCGCGTAGGTCGGAATGACGACCGCATCGAGTGATGTGCTGGAGGCCACGTAGGGATATTGATCTGCAGTGATCACGACCCCCTTCTCGCGGGCGGCGTCGATCATCGCGATCGCCTCGCGGGCGAGACCCCAGGCATCCTTCCCGCTGCATTTGAAGTGCGAAACGTGCGTCGGGAGGTTTCCGGCCCGGCCGATCTCCAGCACTTCCTCGACCGACTTCAGCAGGTCGAGTCCTTCTCCGCGGATGTGGCTGGCATAGACGCCGCCGTGACGCCCGACGACTTCGGCAATGGAAGCGATCTCGGCGGTGTCTGCATAACTGCTGGGGACGTAGATCAGGCCGGTCGACATTCCCCACACTCCGTCGCGCATGGCCCGGTCGGCCAGCCCGCGCATCGTCTCGATTTCTTCCGGAGTGGCTTTCCGGCGGTCGAGCCCGATGACATCGCCACGGAGAGCTCCCTGCGGAAGCAGGTGGGCGACGTTGGTGCCGGCGCCGGAGGCGTCGACCTTGTCGAGATACGCTCCGGCGTTCACGGGGCCAGAGCCGCAGTTTCCGGTCAGAACCGTGGTGCAGCCCTGCAGCACGAAGTTCATGTTGGACCGGGTTCGCGGTGAAACGATCTGCGTATCGCTGTGGTTATGGAGGTCGATGAAGCCGGGACAGACCACGAGGCCGGAACAGTCGATGGTGCGGAGCGGGGCGCCCGCTTCAAACGTTCCGACCGCGATGATCCGGTTGCCGGCGATGGCGACATCGCCAACGGCGCCGGGCTGGCCGCTTCCATCGACGATCAATGCGTTCTTGAGAAGGACATCAGGATTGAGCGGCCTTTGAGCCTGGCAGGTTGAGGCGACCGCCAGCAGAAGAGTGGCGGAAAGCAGTACGCGAAGACGGACCATGGTTTTCGATTCGTCGAGTGCAGGTGACAGCAGGAGCGACGCGAGGCAACCAGAGTCAAAGTCTAAGAATTGCCAGGAAGACTGTCTTGCGTGTCGTCTGGCAGTGCCGGTGTGCGGGCAAGGCCGATTTTGCCGCGAACCGAGGCTGATCCTGTGGCGTCCGGAAAAAACCGGCGTCGAACGCTTGCCGATGCGAGTCGGAGGCCGATAACTTACCGGCTCGCCCTGCAAAAGGGCGTATAGCTCAGTTGGTTAGAGCGCAGCTCTGATAAAGCTGAGGTCCGTGGTTCGAATCCACGTACGCCCACTGGGATGGGGCTCTGAGTCTCTGACACTTGGCCCCATCCCGCCGGGGGACGTAGCTCAATTGGGAGAGCACCGGCTTTGCAAGCCGGGGGTTGAGGGTTCGATCCCCTTCGTCTCCACGTTGGTTCACCAGCCTCCTGGCTGGGAGCCGAAAAAGTTCTGGCCCGAGTGGCTGGACAAATGGGGCGAGGGCCGTCATAGTCCTCGACCCGCCAGTAGTCGGCCGCTTCAAGCGGCTGGTTGTCTTGGGTGTAAAGTGTGTCCAGGGAGCGATTTCAGGGATTTTTGGTTTCTCTGCCTTCGGGTTGAAAGCGAAAAAAAACTGGCTCGGTTGGCTGGACAGGTGAGGCGAGGTCAGTCATAGTGCTCGACCCGCCGGTGACCGCCACTTCAGGTGGCTGGTTGCTTCGGAAGCAGGTGTTTCCGGTTGCGAAGTTTCAGGTGATTTTGATTGCTTCCCGCCTCTGGCTGGAGCCGAAAAAATCTGACCCCGAGTGACTGGACAACTGGGGTGGGGTTGGTCAGAATGCTCGACCCCGCCAGCAACGACCGCCTCGGGTGGTCGTTGCTCCGGACGCAAAGTGTGTCTGGGCAAGGAGTGTCGAGTGTTTTGGGTTGCTTCTAAAAAAGAAAAAGAAGTGACACGACTCGCTTGACGGCCTCGAAAGGGGCCGCTAAGATTCGCGACCCGCCGCTAGCACTGGCAAGCGACGGCAGCCTGGCAAGACTGAGTTTTGCTTGGTTGTAACACGAGTGGTTTGGAGCCGATTCAGTCAGCAGCTTCGCGCGTCGAGGCTGCGTTGACTGGCTCAGCTCCACATCATTGTGGCCGCCAGAGATTGGGATATTGATCCCGGTGTCTGGCGTTTGTTCTTTGGCAATTTGGCGATTAGCGCAAGCGTGGCATCTATTGTCTGCTTGGTCACGAAAGTGATTAAGCGGTTCAATCGAGCAACTCTTAGAGCATACAAGTCCGCCGAATGTGGCGTGCGAGTGCATCTGCAATGCAATGGGTGAACCTTGAAAAGGGTGAGGCTTGTTGCGGAAGCAGAGGATCGAATGGTTTGATGCTTGAGTCTTGCTGAGCGAGTTGCCTTGGTTACGGGATTTCGGTCTCGGAGTCAAGGGGGCGTGCGAGGTTGGAATTCAAGTGGTCAAGCTACTAAGGGCGCACGGGGGATGTCTTGGCACCAAGAAGCGATGAAGGGCGTGGAAGGCTGCGATAAGCCTGGGGGAGCCGTCAAACAGGCGTTGATCCCGGGATTCCCGAATTAGTGTATTCTGAATCCATAGGAATGCACGGCAAACGTGGGGAACTGAAACATCTAAGTACCCACAGGAAAAGAAAGAAAACTCGACTCCCTGAGTAGCGGCGAGCGAAAAGGGATCAGCCTAAACCGGCAACTACGGTTGCCGGGGTCGTGGGACCAGGTTTTTAACGACTGACTACTAGAAGAACTCTGCAAGGAAATGCAGGACCATAGAGGGTGATAGTCCCGTACTCGAAAGTGGAATGTTGTGTACCTGGCACCCGAGTAAGTCCGAGCACGTGGAACTCGGACCGAATCTGGGGGGCCCATCCCCCAAGGCTAAGTATTCCTTGGTGACCGATAGTGAATCAAGTAGCGCGAGCGAAAGATGAAAAGAACCCCTTTTAGGGGAGGGAAAGAACCTGAAACCGTGTGCCTACAAGCTGTCGGAGCCTTTGCATCTTTGATGCGGGTGACGGCGTGCCTATTGAATAATGATCCGGCGAGTTATCGTCATTGGCTCGGTTAAGACCTTACGGGTCGTAGCCAGAGGGAAACCAAGTCTGAATAGGGCGACCAATGGTCAATGGCGATAGGCGCGAAACCTAGTGAACTACGCATGGGCAGGTTGAAGCGCGGGTAAGACTGCGTGGAGGACCGAACTCACCAGTGTTGAAAAACTGGGGGATGACCTGTGCGGAGGACTAAAAGTGTCATCAAACTGGGAGATAGCTCGTTCTCTCCGAAAATACTTTAGGGTATGCCTTGGGCCACTATGTGATGGGGGTAGAGAGACTGAACTGGGCCGGGGGTCTTCCCGACTACCCGCCCTAACCAAACTCCGAATACCATCATAACTATCCCAGGAGGTAGTCCGTAGGGGAGAAGCTCTACGGTCGAGAGGGAAACAACCCAGATCGCCTGCTAAGGTCCCAGAATTCCACTCAGTCACAAAGGATGTTTGATTGCGATGACAGCCGGGATGTTGGCTTAGAAGCAGCCACCATTTAAAAAGTGCGTAATAGCTTACCGGTCGAGCAGTCATGCACCGATAATGAACGGGAGTAAGTGGAATGCCGAAGCAGCGGGCTCAGCAATGAGCGGTAGGAGAGCGTTCTCGGATAGCGAGCCATACCGTAAGGATTGGTGGAGGATCCGAGAAGTGATTATGCCGGAATGAGTAACGATCAGGCAGGTGAGAATCCTGCCCGCCGTATGCCTAAGGTTTCCTGGGGAAGGGAAATCCGCCCAGGGTCAGCCGGTCCCTTAGTCAAGGCCGAAAGGCGTAGATGATGGAGAGCAGGTTAATATTCCTGCGCCAGATTGTGGACTGATGCGGGGACGTGGTTCGAAAGGTGATCGGGCATCTAGAATTGCCCGTAGGGCTGAACAGGTCTAGCGGGGTTAAACGACCGCGACATGAACTGGTCAGTTCTCGAGTCCCTGGTTGATGAAGTCATCAGCCGAACCACCAAGAAAAGCCGCTGGGGTTGAAGCAATCTGACCGTACTAAAACTGACACAGGTAGGCGAGACGAGTAGTCTAAGGCGCTCGGGAGAACGGTGGTTAAGGAACTCTGCAAAATGACTCCGTAACTTCGGGATAAGGAGTGCCATCGGGGGTTCACGCTCCTGGTGGCGGCACGAATCGGCTCTAGCGACTGTTTACTAAAAACACAGGACTCTGCGAACTCGTAAGAGGATGTATAGAGTCTGACGCCTGCTCGGTGCCGGTAAGTTAAGGAAGAGGGTTAGCTTTCGGGCGAAGCCCGCAACCGAAGCTCCGGTAAACAGCGGCCCTAACTATGAGGGTCCTAAGGTAGCGAAGTTCCTTGTCGGGTAAGTTCCGACCTGCATGAATGGCGTAACGACTGGAGCACTGTCTCAACCACCGACCCGGTGAAATTGTAGCCGTGGTGAAGATGCCACGTACCCGCAGTGTGACGGAAAGACCCTATGAACCTTTACTGCAGGCTGATATTGGTATTAGGTAGTTCTTGTGTAGGATAGGTGGGAGGCGATGAAGTGGTGGCGCTAGCCATCATGGAGCCACCGTTGAAATACCACCCTGGACCTGCTTGATATCTAACCCCGATCCCGTAATCCGGGCGGTGGACAGTGTCAGTTGGGCAGTTTGACTGGGGCGGTCTCCTCCCAAAGTGTAACGGAGGAGCGCAATGGTACCCTCAGCCTGGTTGGCAATCAGGCGTAGAGCGTAAGGGTAGAAGGGTGCTTGACTGCGAGACTGATAGGTCGAGCAGAAACGAAAGTTGGCCCTAGTGATCCGGCGGTTCCGAATGGAAGGGCCGTCGCTCAACAGATAAAAGGTACTCTGGGGATAACAGGCTGATCCCTACCGAGCGTCCATAGCGGCGTAGGGGTTTGGCACCTCGATGTCGGCTCATCGCATCCTGGGGGTGGAGAAGCTCCCAAGGGTCTGGCTGTTCGCCAGTTAAAGCGGTACGTGAGCTGGGTTTAGACCGTCGTGAGACAGGTCGGTCCCTATCTACTGTGGGCGCACGATACTTGAGGGAGTTTCTCTTTAGTACGAGAGGATTTGGAGGGACGTTCCTCTGGTGTTCCTGTTGTCTCACTCGAGGCACGGCAGGGTAGCCACGAACGGTTCGGATAAGTGCTGAAAGCATCTAAGCACGAAGCCAGTCCCAAGATTAGGTATCGTTAAGTCCCCTGGAAGACTACCAGGTTGATAGGTTGGTTATGTAAGGCGGGCAACCGTCTCAGTTGACCAATACTAACGGACAAATGCTTGACCATTTGAATTCTCGTCTTGCACGCAGTTCAGTTCTCCGGAACTGAAACACGCTCGACAGACCCAAATGCTCAATGAGTTGAAAAACCACGCTTGTGCAATCGCCATTGTAATACCGCGTGCGGCAGTCCTGACCGGCTGCCGTACGATTTCCGGTGACTTTACCCGTAAGGCCACACTCGTTCCCATTCCGAACACGATCGTTAAGCTTGCGGGGCCGATGATAGTGCCGAAAGGCGTGAAAGTAGGTCATCGCCGGAGCCTTTCAATAACCCGCGTCGAACATCAGTTCGACGCGGGTTTTTTTGTGCGCGCAGCACACTGATCTCCCGCGAAATGAACTCGTCCCATGATTTCGATTCAATTGCCTTCAATCCATCGATTCCTGGTGTTGGTCGCATCGGCCGCAGCTCTGTCGGCCTCCAGCTTCAGCCAGGCGTCCGAGATCCTGGTGAAGAAGACCGACGACTTCCGTCGGCTCACTCGGAACATTCAGCCAGGGGATGTTGTAATTCTCGAGCGAGGAGAATGGGCCGATGCTCGGATCCACCTGCATGCCGAAGGTTCGGAATCGAAACCCGTTCTGATTCGGGCCGAGGTTCCAGGCGAGACAGTTCTTTCCGGGAAGTCCGAAGTAAGGATTTCGGGCCGCCATGTGATCGTGGACGGAATTGTTTTCACAGATCCGAAGGGAGTGTCCGACCTGGTCGCGTTCCGCACGGACAGCAGGCGACTGGCCAATGACTGTGTTCTCCGGAATTGCAGCGTCACGGATTCAGGGCCCGTCAATCAGGAGCTGTCGTCGCGCTGGGTTTCGATCTACGGTGCCCGAAATCGCGTTGAGAATTGTTTGTTTTCTGGCAAACGCGATGTCGGAGCGACGCTCGTGGTCTGGGTTGGCGACGTTCCCGGGGAACATCGAATCCGGAGAAACTGGTTCGGTCCGCGGAAGCCTCTCGGAAAAAATGGCGGGGAGACGATCCGCGTTGGGACCAGCGACTGACCTGCCCCCACGGACGCTACCAACCTCTAACTTAAAGACCCGCTTGTCAAAGGATCCGCTGCAGAGGCCTGCTGGAGCGCAGCGGAAGCAGGCCTCTGCAGCGGGCGCACCTCCGGGGCCGGGGGACGATACCCCAGTGAGCTATGCGGCCTGATGGTGTTGTATTCCACACGCCACCGCTCGATCAGCACCTTCGCCTCCAGCAGGGTCTCGAACACTTCCCGATCGAGCAGCTCGTCACGCAGCTTCCCGTTGAACGACTCCACATAGCCGTTCTCCCACGGACTGCCGGGCTCGATGAACAACGTCTTCACGCGAACCCTCCTCAGCCAGTCCTGAACGGCAGTGGCTGTGAACTCAGGACCGTTGTCGGAACGAATGTGCTGCGGAACGCCTCGGCAGACGAACAGGCCGCTGAGTCGCTCCAGGACGTCTTCGCTGGTCAGCTTTCTGGCCACGTCGATCGCCAGGCACTCCCTCGTGAACTCGTCGATGACGGTCAGCATCCGGACCGGCCGACCATCGTGCGTCCGGGTCTGCACGAAGTCATAGCTCCAGACGTGATCCCGGTGCGCTGGCCGCAGCCGGACGCAGGATCCGTCGTTGAAGCACAGCCGCTTCCGTTTCGGCTGACGTTTGGGAACCTTCAGGCCTTCCTGTCGCCACAGGCGTTCCACCCGCTTGTGATTGACCTTCCAGCCATCCCGCCGCAGCAGGGCCGTGACCCGGCGATAGCCGTACCGGCCGTACTGCGTCGCCAGAGCGACCATGTCCCGGATCAGGCGAGGTTCCTCATTCGGAACGTGGGCCTGGCGGCGTTGGGTGGATCTCATCTGCCCCAGCACACGACAGGCTCGACGCTCTGAGACGTGTTCGATGCCCAGCGAATTGCGGACGTACGCCACGGCCTGGCGCCGCTTCGCCGGGCTCAGAAGTTTCCCGAGGCGGCCTCCCGCAGGATGGCCTTGTCGAGCTCCGCATCGGCCAGGAGCCGCTTGAGCCGGGCGTTTTCCTTCTCGAGCTCCTTGAGCCGCTTGGCCTGATCCATCTTCAGTCCACCGTACTCCTTCTTCCAGCGGTAGTACGTCTGCTCGGTGACGCCAATCTTCTTGGCGGCGACGGCGACCGTCGCTCCCTGAGCGATCTCGACCTCGGCTTCTCGAAGCTTGGGGATGATCTGCTCAGCGCCAAATCGTTTCCTCGCCATGACCTTGCCTCCTCCCGGTGAAGGTCCACGTTCGAGGCAGAATCTACCCGAACTGTGGACTCGTTGAAGGGGGGCAGGTCACCTGTATGGCGATGCTGCCCCAGGAAAAGCAGCTTGTCGACGATCTTCAGGGCAAGCCGTTTCAGATGCTGTCCGTCTGCAACGATCCGACGTTGGAATCCGCCCGGGCGACGGCGGCCGAGAAGGGGATGACCTGGCCGAACTGGTTCGACGGCGAGGCCTGGACGACGGAGGCCGCTGGTCTGTCCAGGGACGAAACCGGGATTCGGCCTGCGGGCGCGATTGCCAGGCAATGGAATGTGAGAGGTTGGCCGACGATCTATGTGCTTGACGAGAAGGGCATGATCCGGGCCAGGCATCTGCGCGGCGAAGGATTGAACGCGATGGTTCATCAACTGGTCGCGGCTCTGGAAAACCGATGAGGCGCGAGTGCCCGCCGCACTTCGTCAGGTTCCCGCGTACTTGGGGATCGAAGGCTCGGGAACTTCCTGCAGCAGGCGGGTGACGATGTCTTCGCTCGCCATTCCTTCGGCCTGGGCTTGGAAGTTGACGGACAGGCGGTGACGGAGGACCGGGATGGCGACATGGCGGACGTCGTCGAAGGAAACGGCCGCGCGGCCATCCATTGCGGCCACGGCACGAGCTCCCTGGATGAGGTATTGGCCGGCCCGCGGGCCGGCGCCCCAGTCGACAAGTTCCTTGATGAACTGCGGAGAGGCTCCGTCGCCCGGCCGCGTCGCCCGGACGAGGCGGGCGATGTAGTTGATCATCAGCGGCGCGACTTCAATCTGCGTGATCTGTTTCTGCAGATAGAGGATCGACTTCGCCGAGAGCACCTTGCGGACCTCGGCTTTCTCGCCGCTCGTCGTGGAAGTCAGGATCCGTTCTTCTTCTTCCAGCTTCGGATAGTCGACCTTCACATTGAACATGAATCGGTCGAGCTGGGCTTCCGGCAGCGGATAGGTCCCTTCCTGCTCGATCGGATTCTGCGTCGCGATGACGAAAAACGGTTCCGGCAGCTTGTACGTTTCCTGCCCGACGGTGACTTCGCGTTCCTGCATCGCCTGCAGCAGGGCGGCCTGCGTTTTCGGCGGCGTCCGGTTGATTTCGTCCGCGAGGAGAACGTTCGTAAACACTGGTCCCTGCACGAACCGGAATTCGCGCCGTCCTCCGTCTCCCTCTTCGAGGACGTTGGTCCCGGTAATGTCCGAGGGCATCAGGTCGGGGGTGAACTGGATGCGCTTGAACTGCACATCGAGGATGCGGGCGATCGTGCTGACGACGAGAGTCTTCGCGAGACCAGGGACGCCGACGAGAAGGCAGTGGCCGCCAGTGAAAATGGCGGCAAGGATCTGTTCGATCACCGCGTCCTGCCCGACGACGACCTTGTGCAGCTCGTCGATCATCAACTCGCGGTGCTTTTTGAACTTCTCAAGGAAGTCGTCAAAGTCGCGTTTGGGTTCCGGAGGCATCAGTCCGCGCAGAAAGGGAATCGGGGCTGCGAATCGCTGGTGCGGTTGTCGTGAATCGCGCGGGGCCTGACAAGGCTGGCCACCTCGGCGCCGAGCTGTTGGGGCACAAGAAACCTCGTCGAATACGGAGTGCAGTTCGCAGTCCTGCACCTGCGATTTCGCCAAGAGGAGTGAAAATCTGTTAAAACCCGCGCGGAATCTGTTTGCTACTGACTGGAGCAAAATGCTACAGTTCGAGCGGCTGAAAGCTTTTCAGCGCGGCAGGCCAACCCTGGAGCTGATTTATGGCGTCGATTCGCAGCCGCGCTTGCGCGCGGAAGTGCCGTCAGGAGCGACGGTCGGGCTTTACTCTTATCGAACTTCTGGTCGTCATCGCGATCATCGGGCTTCTGGTTTCGATGTTGATGCCTGCCGTTCAGAGGGCTCGAGAAGCGGCGCGGCGGAGCTCCTGCATCAACAACATGCGCCAGCTGGGACTGGCCGCGCACAACTACCTGTCGACTCACCGCGTCCTTCCTTCGGGCTACATCCAGCAGCAGGGGGCGTGCGATTACCTGATCTCGCCGTTCAACGAACCGCTGATCGCGCCGATCTCGAATGTTCCCCCGGTGCCGCCGGCTCCATCGGCCTATGACCCTCTCAGCAAGACGATCCAGATTCGCGAATGGGCGCTGAACCCCGAGTGGGGCTGGCATGCCCTGCTGCTGCCGCAGATGGATCAGACGACGATCCAGATCAACTACAACGTGCCAAAGAACGATCCGACGAACTGGCAGATGTGCCAGGTGCCGATCGAGCCGTATATCTGTCCGAGCGCCGCGTATCCTTCCTCGCGCCCGGCCAACCTCGGGTACACGAGCTATCGTGGGAACCTCGGCTGGTGGCCGACGCTCGATTCGATGGGACAGCCGATGACTCCCTTGAACAACGGGGCATTCTTCGGAAACAGCGCGCTGTCCGATCGTGACTTCACCGACGGCACCTCGAACACGCTCATGTTCGGTGAGACCCTGTTCGGCGGCTTCTGGAACGATCGGTATTCCTGCTGTGCGCGCGCCCGCGACGACATGGGCAACTCGAATTTCGACACCTACTGGAACGTGCCGACGAATCCTTCACCCTGTCCGCAGCCTCCGACGGTCGCGCACCTGTTCGGATTCGGCAGCTATCACGGCGATGTCTCGGTGTTCACGCTGGCCGACGGCTCAGCACGCACCATCGCCAAGAATCTCGACACGGAGACCTTCCGCGCCCTGTGCACGAGGAATGGTCGCGAGCCGATCATGAATGCGTTCTGAGCATGCAGGCCCCGGGCTTGCCATCCTGCTCTGCGTCACGTTGAAATCGGAAGCCCGGCCCTGACAGGGACCGGGCTTCTTTCGTGTCATCCCCTGTGGGCCGGGCTGATGTCTGCACTGAATCCTTCCGACATTTCGCCGGAGACGCTCAATCTGGTGAGGCTGTCGCTGGTACCCGGCATCGGACCGCGCATTGCGAGCGATCTTCTCGAGAGGTTCGGTACCGCGTCGGCCGTGTTCGAGGCGAACGGAGCGGAACTCCTCTCCATTCCGTCCGTGAAGCCGAAAGTATCTGCCGCCATCACGGCGGCGCGCAGCGACGGCGCTGCCGAGGCGGAAATTGAGGAATGCGGTCGCCGTGGGATCTCGCTGATTCCGCGAGGCTCCACCCTCTATTCCAGGATGCTGGCGGAGACTCACGATCCGCCGGCGCTCTTGTATTGCCGTGGAGCGATCCTGCCGCAGGATGACCTCGCCGTCGCCATCGTGGGGTCGCGACACTGCACGCTGTACGGCCGGCAGATGGCGGAGAAGCTCGCCGGCGGGCTCGCGCGGGCCGGCGTGACCATCATCAGCGGCCTGGCGCGCGGGATCGATGCGTGCGCGCATCGGGGAGCACTCGACGCAGGGGGGCGCACGATCGCCGTGTGTGCCCCCGGGCTGAATACAGTCTACCCGCCGGAACATGCCGAACTGGCGGTCGAGATCGCGGCAAGCGGAGCTTTGCTCAGTGAATCTCCACTCGCCCGAGAGGCGCGGCCCGGCCTGTTCCCCCAGCGGAATCGGATCATCTCCGGACTTTCGCTGGGGGTGATCATTGTGGAAGCGGGCCGCCGGAGCGGCGCGCTGCACACGTCACGCCACGCAATGGAGCAGGGGAGGGACGTCTTCGCGGTCCCCGGGCGGATCGACAGTCTCCCGAGCCAGGGATGCCACGATCTGATCCGGGACGGCGTTCCGCTGATTCGCGGAGTCGATGATGTGCTCGAAGCCCTCGCTCCGCTGATGAAGCCCGTGCGCCGCGAAACAGGAGAAGTGGTGCAGTCGCCGCGCGAGCTGTTGCTGAACGAGATCGAAACGCTCGTGCTGAACCAAGTGACGCAGGAGGCGCAGCACGTTGATTCGCTGCTGCCGGTCGATGGCCTCGAGCCGTCGCAACTGCTGGCGACGCTGACGATCCTCGAGATGAAGCGGCTCGTCCGACGCCTGCCCGGAGGCTTCGTCGTGAGAAGCCCCTACTGAGATCTGCCTGCATCACGACCGGTCGCGGGAAGGACGTGCCCGGAAGCGGTCGGGACCGACTTACCGCACCATCCGGTAGTCTTCGTTTGCGCGGCTGAAGTCCAGGTCGGCGAACTGCTGCTGCACCTGGATGTCGGTATACATGTAGTGCTCGATCAGCGATTCCTCATCGAGCTTGGCCGGATCGGCGTCCTGGGCCCAGGTGAAGTTCATGACGCTCACGGGCATCGACAGTTGCTTGTCGATCAGGATCTCCGACTTGCGATAGTCGGGGGAATATTCGGCCGAGTCGTACTGCACGACACACCGGTAGCACGGACGGCCGTCGAATTCTGCGTCGTCACGCAACTCACAGTGGAATCCCTTGCCGCTTTCGACGGCGGCCTTCTGGTACTGGAGAATCCGTTCAGCCGCCTTCAGGAGCCCGACCATCGTGCAGGGATGCCGCGACTGCGACATGGCTAGTCCGCTGGAGGGATCGAGCGAGAGAGTTCCGAGCCGACCTTTGAGGCCGCCCGCTTTCACCAGCATCTTGCCTTCGTTCTGGCCTTCCACCCAGATCACCTGCTGGCCCGTCTGGCCGGACCGCCACTTCATGTAAATGCTCAGCGGCTCGTGACGAAGTTTCAGGGAGATCTGCTGCACCTGGCTGAGGTCGCCGCCGATGCGTTCCTGTTTCGTGAAGGTGGCCATGTAGTCGGGAATCTTCCCGAACTGCGCAACCCCTTTCTCGATGATCTCGATGTTTTTCTGCAGCGCCGGCAGTCCCGTCAGCACGCCGCTGTCGACAGTCGCTGCGACAGGCAGAGCCTCGACCACCGGAGTCGCTGCGGCGCCCGTCGCCATCGCGACGGTGGTGGCAGCGGCCTGGACGGCAACGGGATGGGGTTCGAGTCCATCGGCCATCGGGGCCGGGGCCGACACGGTGACGACCGGCTTGAGCAGGCGCGGGGCCGGGATCGCGATCGTGGCTTCGGCGCTCTCCAGGATGGCGAGCGGTTCCGACCCGGCGGGCACGGGGTCCGTGCTCAGATTCACGGCGGCCAGAGTCAGGAAAGCGACTCCGGCGGCCTGAATGTTGGGCTGACGAATTCCTTTGCCGGCGAGAACGCGCATCCGTCGCATCATCCCTGGATCCTCAAGCACCGCTGGACGACCGCTTTGAGACGGGCCGGCGGACAAACCGCGCGAGACTTCCATACCTCAGCGAAGGCGGTGCTCCCCAATGGCATCGGCCTGCAAGCCGCAACTCTGGCAGGAATTTCCGATGGGCATCCGCAACCCGATCGTTAGTGCGAAGAGTCAACGGCCGTTGACTCTTCGCAGACTGCCTAAACTGCAGGGTGCAGAAATGGCGGTCGGGCAATCAGGTCGGGCCGTCTCCGTCACCCAGGCCAACAGCAATCCCGTTCGGCGGATGGCTCGCGCACGAAGTCTGAAGTGGTGATCAGAAAAGAGTTTGCGAAACGGTCCGATTTTGGAATGTGCGTGTAAACCGACCTGTTCGGAAATGCGTTTCGATTGAGAATGATGGGTACAGGTTGTGCGGATGCTTTGCGGCGGAAAGTGAGGACTTCAGACAATGATGATGAATTTCGGTTACCTGCTGTGGGTGGCCCCGGCGTTCCTCCTGATGATGTGGGCCCAGTTTCGGATTCGCTCGGCCTATGGCCGGGGAATGGAGGTTCCTGCGAGCCTCTCCGGCGCGGCCGCGGCGCAGCACATCCTTGATTCCGCAGGGCTCGACAATGTCGCCATCGAAATGACCGAAGGCGTCATGTCGGACCACTATGACCCGCGGCACAAAGTGTTGCGGCTCAGCCGCGACGTTTATTCGAGCCGTACGGCGACTGCGGTCGGCATCGCTGCGCACGAAGCGGGGCATGCCTTGCAGGACGCGACGAACTACGCGCCGATGACGATTCGAAACCTGGCGGTGCCCGCCGCGCAGTTCGGCTCGGGCTTCGGCGGAATCCTGCTGATGCTCGGTTTCATCATGGCCTCCAAGCCGCTGCTGATCGTCGGCATCGTGGTCTTTTCCGGTGTCGTGTTCTTCCAGTTGGTGAACCTGCCGGTGGAGATCGATGCCAGCAATCGAGCGAAGCGGGTCCTGACCCAGCTCGGAATCGTCGATGCCGATGGGGCCGGCGCAGTACGTTCCGTGCTGAATGCGGCCGCGTGGACCTATGTCGCCGGCGCTCTCGAATCCGTTCTGACGCTGCTGTACTACGTCAGTCTCGTCACCGGTGGAAGCCGGCGCGAGGAATAGTTCCCTCCAGCTGCCCCCCAGCCCTCGCCATCGCGAGGGCTTTTTCGTTCAATGCGGTTCGCGGATTCTGATTCTCGCCGCGGGCCCCTCGCATCGTGAACTTCAACCATGCCGAACTACTGGCTCTTCAAGTCCGAGCCTGACTGCTATTCGATCGACGACCTCAAACGCGACAAACGAACGTTCTGGGACGGCGTCCGAAACTACCAGGCCCGCAACATGCTGCGCGACTCGATCAAGGTCGGCGACGGCGTGCTTTTCTATCACAGCAGTTGCGATCCAATGGCGATCGTCGGCACGGCCGAAGTGGTCAAGGCGGGCTACCCCGATCACACAGCATTCGACAAGAACGCCGACCATTACGACCCGAAATCGAAGGTCGACGATCCGACCTGGTACATGGTCGATATCAAGCTGCAGCGCAAGTTCGAGACTCCGCTCGTTCGCGAGGCCCTGAAAGAGGATTCGCGACTTGCCGGGATGGTGCTTCTGCAGCGCGGTTCGCGGCTCTCGATCCAGCCGGTCACCGCGTCCGAGTGGCAGGCGATTCTCCAACTTGCTGGAAATCCGGGCAAATAAGAGGCCTGCAGGGCGGCGGATTTCGGGTTGGGCGTCGCTCGGGCGGTGTTCGGACGGGGGCGATGTCGGTTTTGTCGACACATCGCGCCTTTGCTGCTTGAATTGCGGGCGGACTTGCTGGACTGCATTGTGCGCCTGGATACACTTTCGGCGTCGCAACGATGCTCAGGTCAGGGTGCAACGAGACCTCGGGGCCGGACGAAATCGACGAGGGAGTAGCAATAACCCGTGGCAGGTTCTTCGGATCGGGCGATTGAGAGCGATGTGATGACAGGCATGATCGGCGACAGCCCGCCGATGCGCGAGGTCTACCGGCTGACCCGGAAGGTCGCGTCGAGCCAGGCCACGGTCCTGCTGCTGGGGGAGACCGGCACGGGGAAGGAACTGGTGGCCAAGGCCATCCACGATCTCAGCCCACGCCGCACCGGTCCGTTCATCCGGGTCAACTGCGGCGCGCTGAGCGAAAGCCTGCTCGAAAGCGAACTCTTCGGACACGTCAAAGGGGCGTTCACCAGCGCCCACGAGAACCGCACCGGCCGCTTCGAAGCGGCGCACGGCGGGACGATCTTTCTCGATGAAATCAACTCGACCAGCTACACCCTGCAGGTCAAGCTGCTGCGCGTGCTGCAGGAGCACGAGTTCGAACGCGTCGGTGATACCAGGACGATCTCGGTCGATGTCCGCATTGTGGCGGCGACGAACCGCGATCTCATCGAGATGGTCGAGCGGGGCAAGTTCCGCGAAGACCTTTTCTATCGCCTGAACGTGCTGCCGATCTATCTCCCTCCGCTCCGCGAGCGGATTGACGACGTTCCCCCGCTGGCGGAGTTCTTCGCGAAGAAATACGCCGAGGAGAACGGGCGCCAGAATATGGTGCTCGACGCGGAGACGCTGACTTATCTCAAGCGGTACTCCTGGCCGGGCAACGTCCGCGAGCTCCAGAACTACATCGAACGGAGCATCGTCCTGGCGGCGGCCGACCGGCTGACGGCGGACCTGCTCCCGCCGCATGTGCGGGGGGAAGCCCCACTGCGCCTGGGCCGGCTGAACCGGACCGACCTGGAGTCGATGTGCTCGGAACTCGTGAGCATGGGCCTTGCGGCCGCGCCGGAAGAAGGCGCGGCGTATAACAAGGTGATGGGGCTCGTCGAGAAGGAGTTGATCCAGCAGGTGCTGCGGGTCTGCCAGGGGACGCAGACCAAGACCGCATCGCGGCTGGGGATCAACCGGAACACGCTGCACAAGAAGATCGAGGAGTACAGCCTCGAATCGGACGCCCGTTGAGCGGCGAAGCGGCGGGGCAGAACCCCGCCGTTCCTGCGTCTTCAGTTCATCGGGACCGGCTTCTTGGGCGTGGAAAGCGCTTCGGCCGTGAATTCCATCACGACGCGCTCATCAACAAGCACCGACTTCCCATCATCCGCGACGCTGATTCCCTGCCGGGTCAGCAGGTCTGCCTGCTCCGAGAAACAGAGCGTTCCGTCATCTTTGACGACACGCCACCACTGCAGATGCGGCCATTCGCGGCGCACGTTATCCAGCACGTTGAGGGCCGTTTTGCCATTCACTCCCGGGTTGAAACCCGCCTTGCGGGCGACACCGGTGAGCGTTCCGAGCTTTTCAGCCTGCTTCAATTCGTACAGTACATCGGCGACCGCCTGAGCACGCGAGGACGACATCGAGAACTCCAGCGACGAGGTTGGGGCCAGCGGAGAGTTTTTCAGGACGAGAACCGTCCGCCGCCGGCGAGAAGGCTGTGAACCATCAACCTGTACGGTATCCTCAGCCGGCAAAGGCCACAATCCCCATGATCCAACTTGCCAACACTCATCTCGCGCACGGGATGAAATTCGACTACCCCGCCGGCTGGCTCGTCACCGAAGAACGCTCCGGTGAAGACCTCACTCTGACCGCTGCGGATGAAGGGGTGGCGCTATGGTCCGTGACCCAGATGCCCGGACGACCCGACCCGAAGAAGGTCCTCAAGATGGCGCTCCGCGCCTTCGAGGACGAGTACAATGAGGTGGACGTTTCCGAAGTGGCCGACGTCTTCTCGGGGCATCCGGCCGAAGGGATCGACATCGATTTCGAATGCCTCGAGCTTCTGAATGTCGCGAGCTTGCGGTCATTCATCACCGAGGACAGTACGTTCCTCATCATGTACCAGACGACCGGCGACGAGCTCACCGAACTCGAAGGCGTCTTCGAAGCGATGAACCGCTCGTTCCGCTGCGACTCCTGACATTGTCGCGCGGGGGCCTCGTGACCAGGCTCCAGCCTGGTCACGCACTCTCTGCGAAGCTCCGCTTCGCGTTGCCGAGCCCCCCGCTCAATACCCCTTCAGCAGCCCATCCACGAGTTCATACTTGCGCGAAAACTTCTCGGCCAGTTCGCTGCTGTGAGTGACGCAGAGGAGCATCGCCTTTTGCTCCGCTGCCAGGCTGAGCAGCAGCGTTCCAACGACTGCGGCGGTCCGGCGGTCGAGGTTTCCGGTCGGCTCATCCGCGAGCAGCAGTTTCGGATTGTTGATGAGCGCCCGGCAGACCGCTGCGCGCTGTCGCTCGCCGCCGGAAAGCCGGGCCGGGGCGTGGTGCATGCGCTCCCGCAGTCCGACGCGTTCCAGCAGTTCCTCGGCCCGCTTCGTCGCGGACGCTGCGTCGCGGGCGGTCGCCAGGGTCGGAATCAGGACATTCTCCAGCACCGTGCACTGGGGGAGCAGGTGGTGGTCCTGAAAGATGAACCCGACCCGTTCACTGCGGTATTTCGCCTGCGCCGGGGGGGAGAGCGAAAAGGGATCGGTGGTCCCGAGCCGCACATGGCCGGAGGTTGCCGGCTCAAGCAGACCGAGGATGTAGAGCAGGGTGCTTTTCCCTGCGCCGGAGGGGCCGGTGATGACGACGGCCTCGCCCGGAGCCATGGAGAGGTCGATTCCTGCCAGGATCGAGAGGGGGCCCGACTCTCCCTGGTACGTCTTCGTCAGCTGGCTGACCTCCAGCCGCTCCAGCAGGCCGGATGAGGTGGCGGGCGAAGTGTCGGGCACGAGCAATCCACAATCGCGGGAAGGAAATCGAGGGAAATCCACAGTCACGATTGCGATTCCCCATCGGGATGACAAGCGGCCGCGTCGTCGGGAGTGGGCCTTTGTTGGTCCATCGTCGCCGGCGGAGCGGACTTTCAGGAGGCGGGTCGCTTCTGGACGGCGCCAGGTTCCTTGACTATCACTCCCCGCATGCCGGGGACCGATCCGAGACGCGCCTCTTATTCCTCTGTGGGCGTGCTCATCGCGGCCATGTTCGTTCTGCAGGGCGGCGCTGCGTTCGCCAAGAACCTGTTCCCGCTGGTCGGCCCGGAAGGGGGAACCACACTGCGGCTTGCCTGGGCCTCGCTGTTGTTGTGTCTCGCCTGGCGACCCTGGAGGCAGCGTTTCACCACGAGCGAGTGGCAGTGGCTGTTTCTGTACGGGCTCTCCCTGGGGGGCATGAACCTGCTGATCTACAAGGCGCTCGACCGCATCCCCCTCGGGGTGGCGGTTGCGGTGGAGTTCACGGGGCCGCTTGCCGTCGCGGTGCTGGGCTCGCGCCGGCTGCTGGACCTGGTGTGGGTCGCCCTCGCGGCGCTGGGGATCGGGCTGTTGTTTCCATGGACCGACCTGGGGAAGCCGCTGGACCACTTTGGCCTGCTGTGTGCGCTGGGGGCCGGCGCCTGCTGGGGCATTTACATCGTCGCCGGCAAGCGGGTCGCTCATAGTGCGCCCGGTGGAATCGTGACGGCGCTGGGGATGACGATCGCCCTCGGGCTCGCCTTGCCGTTCGGAGTCGTGAGCGCCGGAGCCTCGCTCTTGAACTGGAACGCCATCGGGATCGCGGCCATCGTCTCCCTGTTGTCGAGCGTGATCCCTTATTCGCTCGAGATCGTGGCGTTGCGAAATCTTCCCGCCCGGACCTTCGGCATCCTGATGGCCCTGGAGCCGGTGGTGGCCTCGATCATGGGGGCGATTGTGCTTCAGGAGTGGCTGACGACGCTGCAGGCGGGGGCGATGAGCCTGATTATCGCGGCCTCTGTCGGTTCGACGGCGACGTCAGAGAAAGCCGCTCCGGGGCCGATCGACCCGACCGACAACGATCCGGAGCCAGTGCTTCCGATCTAGGAATGCGTCTCCAATCCTGCGGCGATGAAAATCCGGCGTCTTGAATTGAGTGACGTTGATGGCTCGCGTGCGCGGACTTCGATCGCGAGAGCGCCCGGAGGACGTCAACGGGATGCGACCAGCGGTCGGCCTGGAGCAAGATTTGGGTTCGGGTGAGTGACCGAACCCGGCCAGCGGCGAGTCCGGCAGGGGAGATTTCCGCGGACAGGGGACAAATTCGTCGCAGAATGGGGTGACATTTGGCCGAAGGGATGAAATGCTTGGGCCGGAACGGGGGCGGGGCCTGCAAGTTTTGCGCTTTCGGCGGTTGAGGGCGGAATCGCCTGTCGTGCTGCTTGACGCTCCGGGCGCTCGCCGTTACTGTGCTCCGTTCCCAATTTGTATTGAGCCAACGGATAGCCGCGTCGAAGATGCCGACGATCAACCAACTCATCCGCAAGCCGCGGAAAAAACAGGCCACCAAGAGCAAGACTCCCCTTCTGGAAGGGTGTCCGGCGAAGCGGGGCGTTTGCCTCCAGGTTCGGACGATGACCCCGAAGAAGCCGAACTCGGCTCTCCGTAAGATTGCCCGTGTTCGGCTGTCGAACGGCAAGGAACTGACCGCGTACGTTCCGGGTGAAGGCCACAACCTTCAGGAACACTCGATCGTTCTGGTTCGCGGCGGCCGTGTTCGCGACCTTCCGGGTGTCCGCTACAAGATCGTCCGCGGCGTGCTCGATACGCTCGGCGTTCAGAACCGGAAGCAGGCTCGCAGCCGCTACGGTGCCAAACGCCCGAAGTAATTCAGGGGAACAGCCTTCGGGTTGTGACCTCCTGGATTCGTGCTCGGGCTTCCAACGACAGATGGCAGGCGCAGGCCTGTGCTCCTAAGACCACACTAAAGACCAGAGTCCCATGGCCAAGAGTTTCACCGCCAGTGCCAAGCAACTGAAGCCGGATGCCCGGTTCGGCTCGCTTCTCGCCTCGAAGTTCATCAACTGCATGATGCACGATGGCAAGAAGGGTGTCGCCATGCTTCGTTTCTACGAAGCGCTGGATCTGGTGAAGGAAAAGAACCCGGAAGAGTCGCCGATCGACGTCTTCCAGCGGGCCGTGGACAACGTCAAGCCGAGCATCGAGGTTCGTTCGAAGCGCGTCGGCGGTGCCACCTACCAGGTCCCCACCCCGGTCAACTCGAAGCGTCAGCAGACGCTGGCCATCCGCTGGATCCTCGCAGCCGCTCGCGGTCGCAAGGGACGCGGCATCGCCCAGTCGCTGGCCGATGAATTCAACAATGCCGCGAAGCGCGAAGGCGTCGCCATGACGACCCGTGACAACGTCCACAAGATGGCAGACGCCAACAAGGCGTTCGCCCACTTCGCTTGGTAATTCGCTGAGCGTTTGAAAAACTCGAAGCCCAGGGTTCAACCCCTGGGCTTTTTCGCATGATGCCACCGGAAGTTTGATTGCTCCCATGCCGACTCCCATCGACAAGCTTCGTAACATCGGCATCGTCGCCCATATCGACGCGGGTAAGACGACCACCACGGAGCGGATCCTCTACTACACGGGCGCCTCTCATAAGATGGGAGACGTCGACGACGGCAACACCACGACCGACTTCGACCCGGAAGAGGCGGCCCGCGGAATCACGATCTATTCCGCTGCCGTCAGCTGCCGGTGGAAGGATTACACAATCAATCTGATCGACACGCCCGGGCACGTCGATTTCACGGCCGAGGTCGAGCGCAGCCTGCGGGTCCTCGACGGCGCGGTGGTCGTATTCAGCGCCGTCGAAGGGGTCGAGGCCCAGAGCGAAACCGTCTGGCGCCAGGCCGACAAGTACAAAGTCCCGCGGATGTGCTTCATCAACAAGCTCGACCGCATCGGGGCCGATTTCGAACGCACTCTCGGCCAGATCGAGAATCGGCTGCACGGCAAGCCGGCCGTGCTCTACTACCCGATCGGATCGAGCAGCTCGTTTGAAGGCATCATCGACCTCTTCGAACGCAAGGCGCTCTATTTCGATAGTGCTTCGCTCGGCCGCAACATCACGGTGAAGGAGATTCCGGAGGACTACGTCGACCTGGCCGAAGAATGGCGGACGAAGCTGATCGAATCCGTCGCGGAACACGACGAGGCCCTGATGGAGTCGTACCTGGCGGAAGAACCGGTGACGGCCGAAGCGTTCCAGGCGGCGCTCCGCAAGGCGACGATCGATCGCCAGCTGCAGCCGATCTTCTGCGGCACCTCGCTGCACTACGTTGGCGTGCAGCCCGTCCTCGACGGCGTCGGACTGTACCTGCCGAGCCCGCTCGATCGTCCCGCAATCTCGGGCGAACATCCGAATCCGAAGAAGGGGGCCGACCCCCACGACACGCGGAAGACCGATCCCAAGGAGCCGTTCTGCGGCCTGGTGTTCAAGATCGTCGCGGATAAACATGCCGACCTCTGCTTCGTCCGCGTCTACTCGGGCGTTCTGAAGTCCGGCTCACGGCCGCTGAACCCCCGTACGGGAAAGAAGGAGTTCGCCAGTCAGCTGTGGCACGTCCAGGCCGATCAGCGCGAGAAGCTCGAGACGGATCAGGTCGAAGCGGGCGACATTGTCGGCGTCATCGGCCCCAAGGACGTCGTCACGGGCGACACCCTCTGCGAAGCCAATCATCCGATCCTGCTCGAGCGGATCACCTTCCCGGAAACCGTCATTTCGATGTCAGTCGAGCCGGAGACCAGCGCCGACCGCAAGAAGCTGGAAGACGCGCTCACCCGCCTCGGGCGGCAGGACCCGACGTTCAAGGCCAAGATCAGCGAAGAGACGGGCCAGACGATCATCAGCGGCATGGGCGAACTGCACCTGGAAGTGCTCCGCAAGCGCATGCTGCGGGACTACAACCTCAACGTTCGCGTCCACAAGCCGCGCGTCTCGTATCGTGAGACCGTTCGCAAGAAGGTCGTCGCGACCGGCGAATACACGCGGACCGTCGGCGGGGAAACGATCTACGCTGGCGTCACGCTGCAGGTCGAACCCTACAGCGGCGACGAGCCGGTGGCTGTGAAGAGCGCGCTCAAGCCGGACGACCTGCCGCAGGAACTGGTCCGTCCGTTGATCCAGGCGGTGCAGGACAGCGCCCAGTCGGGCGGCATGGTCGGCTACCCGCTGATGCACGTCCTCTTCACGATCAAGTCGGTCGACTACAAGGAAACGCAGACGACCGAAGACGCCCTCCGCGCCGCCGCGGCAATGGCCGTGCAGAACGCCCTGCGCGACGGCGACCTGGCCCTGCTCGAGCCGGTGATGAAGCTCGAAGTGGTCACCCCCCCCGAGTTCGTGGGGAACATCCAGGCCGATCTCAACATCCGCCACGCCCGCATCGTCGGCCAGGAACCGCGCGGCCACCTGACGGTGCTCGACGCCGAAGCCCCGCTGGCCAACATGTTCGGCTACAGCACCCACGTCCGCAGCCTGAGCCAGGGCCGGGCCAGCTACAGCATGGAGCCGCTCAAATACGACTTCGCGCCCGATTCGGTGCTGAAAGAAATGCTGGGGTAGGTCACTCACGAGGGCGTCAAATGCGCGTGCCGATCGATGTCGTTAAGGCAATCTCGAATGGATTGGATCTAGGATTCCATTGCACCGACGATGGAACAGTGTTGGACGGGTTCTACCGTGGATCTGGCGCTTATCCTCCACCCGGGTATCTCCCGTGGAACGCCTTTCAGATCGGCAATGGAGACACCTATGGATTCTATTGGCCGATCGGACTTGAGCACGAGAATCCGCTCGTCTGCACGATCGCACATGACAGTTGGGAGTTCTGGCCAGTTGCCTCGTCGCTGAGGGCGTTCATTACGTTGGAATTGGCGTCGCGGGACCAGGACTCGAACTGGGAGTTCCTCGAGGCCGCAGAGATTTGCGGCATCGACGCGGACACAGTCACTCAATCGTCAGACGATGAGTCGGCGTCCGAGGTCCGCACAAACACGATGTCTGCAGAGGATCAACTTCTGATCGACCCTGAATCGCCGCAGATTCTAAAGAATGCCGCCCGTGAAGCACTTTCTCGCAGCATGCCGGATCTGGCCGTAACGTACCTGGAACGATCGGTCACGCGACTTCCTGAGTACTCGGAGGCGTGGGCGCTACTGGCTCAGGCCTATCGACAACTTCGCGTCGGATCCCAGGCTGCGGTCGCGATGGCTCGTGCACTCACGGCTCCATTCTGCTTTGGAGCTCGCGATCGTCGAAAGCTGATTTACTGGCTTCAATGTGTCAAAGAGACTCCCGAAATCAGTCAGGATCCACTCTGGCCGCGACGCCATGACCTGAAATGGGAAGCCGGTGTCAAAGAGAAGCGCGACTATCAGATCTTCGAAGAATTAATCGCGGAGTACCATCTGCGTGGAATGGGCCAGCGAGCAGTTGCCCTGCGCGTTCTCGCCGCTGAAGCCATGGGGAAAGAGACCATTTCTTTTCGAGAACGAGCTGGCTGGACGGCTTCGAAGTTTCGAGAGCAGCTGAGAGACGACTTCGAGCGAGCTGACCTTCGAGTCCGAATGAATGTGCTTTGAGACCTTGGTGCCTCACCCGGCAACACACTTGCCCGGTGTGACGAGTAACCGCGACCTCCGCGTCACGATCCGGTAAGCTCAATCTGCGCATCCTCTCTGTCACAGAGGACACCGACTTCGGCGGGCATTCACTATGTCAACGTTCATCGTCACTCTCTCGGCTCTCCTTGCGGCATCTCCCGAGGAGGAACTCCGCACCCAGGTCCCGGCCGCGCGCAGCATCCTCGACGCCTGGCATGCCGATGAGCCGAGCCCGGGCGACCGGAAGTTCATCATTGCCTACTTTACGCCGGCCGATTGCGATCCCGCCCCGCAATACCGCGAACGTCTCTCCCGAGTGCTCTTCGATGTCCAGAAGTTCTACCTGGATGAGATGCGCCGGAACGGATTCGGTGATCGCACTCTCCGGTTCGAGACGGAAAACGACGGGCTGATCCGGATCCATCTCGTCAAAGGGGCCAAACCCAAGGCCCACTACAAGACGGAAAGCGGCCGCGAGATCCGCACTGAGTGCTACCCCGTTCTGCGGGAGGCCGGCGTCTCGCCGAACACCGAAACGCTGGCAATCTTCTGCAACCTGTCGGACTGGGACGAGAACGCGAAGACGATCTCCCAGCACAGCCCGTATTACGCCGGGGGAACCCACAAGTCAGGGACCGCCTGGCAGTGCGACTCGCCGATTCTCGACAGCGCACTGATCGACCGCAAAGAGCCGATCGTGCAGGACGGGCAATACGGCCGAATCTCTCTCGGCAAGTACAACACGACGTTTGTCGGCGGAGTCGCGCATGAGTTCGGGCATGCCCTCCAGCTTCCGCATGACGCCGAGCGGCAGGATCAGCGAGCGCTCTTCGGGACGTCGCTGATGGGCAGCGGGAACCACACCTATGGTTCCGAGCGGCGCGGCGAGGCCGCCCGATCGTTCCTCACGCTCGCGACCGCCCTCCGTGTCGCCTCGCATCCGATGTTCTCCGGATCGGTCAAAGGCTTCGACAGCCGTGCAAAGGCGGAAGCGAAGAACGTCGAAGTCGTCAGCCGGGATCGCGGGTTCGACATCGCGGCGACCATCACGGCCGACCCGCCGATCTATGGCGCCGTCGCATATATGAACCCCGTCGGCAATTCCGACTACGACTCGGCAACGGCCACCGCCGTTCCCGATGACCAGGGGCGAATCCACTTGGAATGTCAGTCATTCCGGGCCGGCCGGCCGGGAGCGTTCAAGGTCGTGTTGCTGCACTGCAACGGAGCGATCTCCACTCCGGACGAACTGTCGTTCCCTTACGACGTGGACGGCGAAGGAGTGGTCGACCTGTGGGCGGCGAAGTCGAAAGCGACATTGAGTGCTCTGGAGAAGGCGATCAAGTCGAAGAAACCGGATGATGCGCACGCAGCGCTCGAACGCCTGCGCAAGGAGGGGGCCTCCGCACGGCTGCTCGAGGCCGCGGAAGTCGTCGTCTCCACACTGAAGCCCGCTGAACGAGTCGAACCTGCAGCGGCAGAGGGGCCGATGCTGCGGCTGACCGACGCATCGTCACGCCAGGCGAAAACCGGCTGGGGCGCTCCCTCGGTCAACCGCCTCCCGGACGAGTCGCCGCTCTTCACTCTCGGAGGGCGGCTCTATGCACGCGGCCTGTATGCCCACGCCCCCTCGGTTTACGAGTACGCGATCGACGGCAAATGGGACAAGCTGACCGCCATCGCAGGACTGGCGGACGGTCATTCCGGCACGGTGGTGTTCGTCGTCACCGGGGACGGAAAAGAACTGTTCCGCTCCCGAACCACGCGCGGTGAAACGCCAGTCCGGATCGACGTCAGCGTGAAAGGAGTCAGGACGCTCACCCTGACCGTCGAAGATGCCGGCGACGGCAACGGGGCCGATTGGGGTGTATGGCTCGATCCGGTTCTGCAGCGGGAAGCGGTTCTGCGGCCGTGAACGTGCCGATGGAGAGAGTGACGGGATCGGGAAGGGCGGGCGCCGGCGCCCGCCTCTGCGATGAGCTGGAATGCTTGATGCAACCGGCTTCTGGAGTTCCCTATCTGGACATTCTGCGTCGTTCATTGCGCCACGGACTGACGCGTGTTCAATGCTTCCGGGTGGTCGCGGAAAACCCCGCCAAACGGAACTTTCAGACAAGCAGGCGTCATGTCGCTGGCAGCAACCCCGGTCCGTCGCCCTTCCCTCTCCAGATCGAGCGCCGTCGGAAGGCTGTCCGAGATCTCGCACGCGCGGATCGCCGTCATCGATGATGATCTGCTGAACGTCCGGCTCATCCGACGTCACATGCAGATGCTCGGGTTCGAGAACATTCTGGGGATTTCGGATTCCGTTCAGGCGCTGGAGCAGCTCGTCGAATTCCGTCCGGACGTTGTCCTGATGGACCTGATCATGCCGGGGCTGTCCGGCGTCGAACTCCTCACGCAGCTGCGCGCCCATCCGGTGCTTCATGACACGCCGGTGATCACGCTCACCGCCTCGGACGACCGGATGATCCGGCTCAAGATCCTCGAACTCGGGGTGTCCGATTTTCTGAGCAAGCCGGTGGATGAAATGGAGTTGTCCACGCGGCTCCGGAACGTCATCGAGGCCAAACACTATCGGGACCAGTTGAACCATTCGGCCCAGTCGCTGGAGCGCGCCGTGCAGCGGCGGATCAGGGAACTGGAAGCGTCACGCCGTGAGGTGGTCCAATGCCTGGCCCGCGCGGCGGAGTATCGCGACGACCACACGGGCCGGCATGTGCTGCGTGTCGGCCGGTATACCGCCCTGCTGGCGGCCGCCATGGGAATGCAGGACGTCGTGGTGGAGATGATCGAGTTGGCAGCCCAGCTGCACGACGTCGGGAAGATCGGCATTCCGGACCAGATTCTCCATAAGCCGGGAAGACTTGATGCGGACGAGATGACCCTCATGCGCAAGCACGCCGACTTCGGCTGGAACATCATCGCCCCCATGGCCGAATCGGATCTCCAGGCCGGGGATGACGAGGAGAATTCCCAGGAGGGTTCGTCGCCCATGCTGATGATGGCCGCCCGCATCGCCGCCAGTCACCATGAACGCTGGGACGGCGCCGGGTATCCGCGGGGGCTTGCGGGGCGCGACATCCCGCTGGAAGCACGGCTGACGGCCGTGGCCGACGTGTTCGACGCCCTGTCGACGCCCCGCTGCTACAAGCCGGCCCTGCCGCTCGTGCAGTGTTTTGAGATTCTTCAAAGCGAGCGCGGCCGGCACTTCGACCCGGCCGTCATTGACGCGTGTTTCGCGATCCGCCCGCAGATGGAAGCGACCTTTCATGAACTGCGGGACGTCGAGGCCGTGTCGTAAGCAATGCTTCGCAGCCCGGCCGGGCGATTGCGTGCCCAGTGGATTCCCTGGGGCCTGCCGGCATTTGGGCAGATGTCCGCCAGAGCCTGCGGAGTGGCGGCGTAGCACTTGAACTTTGCCTCTGAACCTCTTCAATCACCGCCGTGTCACGGGCAGTGTCTGATGAAAGGTTCAGGATGAGCACGGAAACGGTTGTCGCGCCGTCGGTTTCGCCGACGGAGTTGTTGAGTGAACAAGCCCCCGGCGTCACGCGCGAACAGACCGTCTTCGCCATCCTCGCGGCCCTCAGCCTGTCGCATCTGCTGAATGACCTGATGCAATCCCTGATCCCGGCCGTTTACCCGGTGCTCAAGGACAAATACTCCCTCACCTTCACGCAGATCGGGTTCATCACCTTCGCGTTCCAGGTGACCGCTTCGCTGCTGCAGCCGCTCGTCGGCATGGTGACCGATCGCCGTCCGTGGCCGTTTTCGCTGGCGACCGGGATGGCGTTCACGTTCGTCGGACTGATCCTGATCTCCGTCGCCAATTCGTTTCCATTGATCCTGATCGCGGCTGCGCTCGTTGGCGTGGGCTCATCGGTGTTTCACCCCGAGGCGTCGCGAGTGTCCCGCATGGCATCGGGCGGGCGGCACGGGTTTGCTCAGTCGCTGTTCCAGGTCGGCGGGAACGGAGGCACGGCCCTCGGCCCGCTGCTGGCGGCTTACATCGTGGTTCCTCGCGGGCAGGCCAGCATCGCCTGGTTCTCCATCGTGGCCCTGCTGGCGATGGCCGTGCTGTATGGCGTCGGCCGCTGGTACCGGAATCATCTGGCCTCGCGGGCGGCGCGTCCGAAGAAGGCGGCCGGGCCGGTGACGGGGTTGTCGCAGCGACGCGTGGCGTGGTCGATCGCGATCCTGCTCGTGCTGGTGTTTTCGAAGTACTTCTACATGGCCAGCTTGACGAGCTACTACACGTTCTACCTGATCGAGCGATTTGGCGTGCCGGTCGACACCGCCCAGCTCTACCTGTTTCTGTTCCTGGCCGCCGTGGCCGTGGGAACGATCGCCGGCGGACCGATCGGCGACCGCATCGGCTTCAAACGGGTGATCTGGGGTTCGATCCTTGGCGTGCTGCCGTTCTCAATCGTGCTGCCGCATGTGGGGCTGTTCTGGACGGCGGTTCTGAGCGTCCCGATCGGCCTGATTCTCGCCTCGGCCTTCTCGGCCATCATTGTTTACGCGCAGGAATTGCTTCCGAGCCGCGTAGGAATGATTGCAGGTCTGTTCTTCGGCTTTGCGTTCGGCATCGCCGGGGTGGGGGCGGCCGTTCTGGGACGACTCGCGGACGCGACGAGCATCATCTTCGTCTACCAGGTCTGTGCGTACCTGCCGGCGATCGGCCTGCTGACGGCGTTCCTGCCCAACCTGAAACGGGACCAATGATCATCGACGACTCCGGCGCCCACAGGCAGGGTGATCCGGTCGATCACGCGTTTTGTCCGATGAATGGAGGAATTGAAGCAACTTCCGGCGGTCCGGACAGAAAATCTGTCCGGACAGTTTCTGCGCCCACGCGCCGGGAGATGAGTCATGGAGCTTCACGTCCCCAATCGACCGATCATCATGAAGTCCCCGCATGGGCTGGGGAGTCCGCATCCGCTTCCTCCGGATTACACGCCCACGAACTATTCCGTCGCTCACAGGGTCAAGGATGGGGAACGCTGGGAGACGCTGGCGAAGAAGTACCAGGTGGGCGTGAAGACGCTGATCCGGTTCAATTTCAAGACGACGATCCCCGACCACGTCAACTGGTATCTCGGGTTGAACGTCGGCTGCAATAAGACGACCGATGACCTGAACTGGGCCTTCAGCGACAGCGCCCAGCCGGGAATTGTCTACATCCCCGGGAAGTCCATCACGTTTGATGAAAAAGAGGGGGAGAACATCGTCGTCTGCGGCGACCAGCTGGATGTGTATGAGCGCCTGCTGGAAGTTTCAAAGTCGATCCCGGGAGTGGTGGGAGACCGGATCCGGAAGATGATGGACCTCGCCACGTTTGTTGGCGGCGATCCGAAGTTCAAGCAACTCTGGTTCTATGATCCGAACAAGATCCTGGCTTACATGCAGTTCCACACGGACAATCCCACCCGTCGGTCGATGACGTCGTCGACCAACGGCGCGATGCCGTTCGGGGAAGACTGGAGGTGGTATCCCTTCCTGTCCATTGTCCAATACGTCGTGCGGATGGAGCTGCGGAACTACTGCATCCCTGATTCCGAATTCAGGCGGTTGCTCGAGATGTACGAAGACAACATGACGAAGGGGTGGAACACGATCCAGCGGACGATTAACGCGACGAACGGGTCGTCGGGGGCCGCCTATGGAGCGCTTGTGGAAGCATTCCACGAGCACGTCAACGCCCTGGCCGGCACCAAGATCCACTTGTATTCGATTTATCGGTAACACGGTGCTGCTGCGTGAGTTCCGGGGTGCGAGGTCGCACTCCGGAACTCATGAGACGCACAAGTGAATGAGGCCCGGAGAAACCGGACTGGCTTATGATTTCCCTCGCGAGGCATGCCGGAACTGCCCGGGGGCCACTCCCACTCGCGTGCGGAACACCTGCGTGAAGTAACGGCTGTTGGCAAAGCCGGTTCGCATCGAGATCGCCTTGATCGACAGTTCCGTCGAGGTGAGTAGCCGCTTGGCCTCCTCGATCTGGATCCGCATCAATTCATCCTTGGGAGATCGTCCAAAGAGCGCTTTCATGCGTCGCTCGAGTGTCCGCCGTTCCATCCCGGTCGCCCGCGTAATATCCGTCATGCGGATCCCCTCGCAGGCGTGCTCTCGGAGGTAGCGGACGACTTTGGAAAGTTCCGGATCATCGATCGCGAGGCTGTCGGTCGATTTGCGCGCGACGACGTCGCCTGCCTGGAGCAGGAGCGGCTGGGCCGGTGGTTCGACCCCGCGGCGCATCATGCCATCCAGCAGTTCGGCGGCGCGATAGCCCACGGTTTCGAGGTTGATGCTGACGCTGCTCAACGGGGGCGTCGCCAGACCGCAGAGGAATTCGTCGTTGTCGACGCCCAGGACGGACACCTCGTCCGGAACATGGACTCCCGCGCGGCGGCAGGCGTCGAGAATCTGCAGGCCGCGATCGTCATTCACTGCGAAGATCGCCACGGGCCTGGGGAGCCGGCTGACCCATTTGGCGATTTGAGTCTGTTCATTCTCCCAGGCCGGCGGGGCGGCATCTTCTTCCGCCGACCCCGTGAACACTTCGCACTGGAATCCCGCTTCTTCAACCAGTCCGCAGAACAGCCTGGCCCGCACATCCATCCACGCGAACTGGCCTTCCGGGTAGCTGCAGACGGCGAAGCGGCGGAACCCGCGGTCGAGGAAGTGGTCGAACGCCCTGCGAACGATCGTGCTGTTGTCGATGCCGACCGCCGGCATGTTCAGACCCGGAACCGCGAACCGGAGGTCGACGCAGGGGACGCCGGTGCGTTCGATCGTGGCGGCCATCTTGCGGTCGCGCACACGGGCGAGGATGCCATCCCCCTTCCAGGTCTTCAGCCATCCAGGAGCGGGGTCGTTAATGCCCCGTGGCTGAAAGTAGATCGACCACGGCCCGTGTTCGCGCTGGTAGCGGATGATGCCGCGAAGCAGTCCGCGACCATACGCGCGTGAGGTTTCGATCAGGAGGGCGACATGCGCCGTGTGGGTCATGGAGATCTGTCGCTTTCTTCCCCCGGGTGTTCAATGCAGCGTCAAGAATACGCGGTTGGACGAGTGTCGTAAACACAAACACCGAAGTCACAATAATGGACTGTCGGGGGAGGAGGGCGAGTTTAGAATCGGACCACCTGACCTGCGGCAGACGCGCAGGACGCAGATTGCACGGTTGATCCGTTTTTGCGGCGAATGGCGTGACTGTGGTTGCAACCGTTTGCAGCCGTCCGCAGGATGGGGCGTACTCGACGCCGTTCAGGCCGTCGCCAACGCCGTTCGGCATTTTGAATTTCTGAAACGGGGCACATGTCTTCTGTTCCGACGAACACGCAGGATCTGGACGATCGGCTCAGCGAGCCGACTCGCGGCGTGCTGGAATCTCTCAAACGCAGCGAGGGAGATTTCCTGGTTCTGGGCGCTGGCGGGAAGATGGGGCTGCACCTTGCCGCCATGCTTCGTCGCGGGCTCGATATCGTCGGTCCCCAGAGACGCGTGATCGCCGCATCGCGGTTCAGTTCGGAGTCGCAGCGGCAGGAATTCGCCAGCCGCAAGATCGAAACACAGCGCTGCGACGTTCTTGATCCGAAGCAACTGGCCGAGCTTCCGAGCGTTCCAAACGTGTTCGTGATGATCGGCACGAAGTTCGGGACTTCGGGGCAGGAGGGAAAGACCTGGGCGACGAACTGCTTTCTGCCGGGGCTGGTGTGCCAGCGCTTTGCGGGGAGCCGCCTGGCCGCGTTCTCGACGGGCAACGTGTACGGGCTGTCTGAAGTCGCCAGCGGCGGTTCACTCGAGACCGACCGGCTGAATCCGGTCGGCGAGTATGCGATGACCGCACTCGGCCGCGAACGGATGTACGAGTACTTCAGTCGCGAGCTTTCGATCCCCGTCACGCTGATCCGGCTGAATTATTCCTGCGAGCTGCGCTACGGCGTTCTCGTCGATATCGCCGAACAGGTGCTCGCGGGTGAGCCGATCGATGTGTCGATGGGATCGTTCAACGTCATCTGGCAGCGCGACGCCTGTGCGATGTCGATCCAGTCGCTGGAACTGGCCTCGTCGCCGGCGCGGGCTCTGAACCTGACTGGTCCGGAAACCCTGAGCGTCCGCGAGGTCGCGAAGGCGTTCGGGGAGCGGATTAAGAAAAAGGTCTTCTTCACCGGGCAGGAATCGCAGACGGCTTTGCTCAACAACGCGGCCCAGTGCTTCGAACGGTATGGCCGACCGGGCGTGACTGCGGAACAGATGATCGACCAGATCAGCGAATGGCTTCTGGCCGGGGGCGGAACCCTGGGCAAGCCAACGCATTTCTCGTCGCGGAGTGGAGACTTCTAGCGATGAGTCCACTGACTGCCACACCATCGACCGTCGAGGCGGCCTCCGCGGTCAAGTCGCGGGCTTTGCGACGGGGACTGGTCATTCCCGCCCTGCCGTTGGCGCTCGACTCTTCGCGCCGGCTGGACGAACGTCGCCAGAAAGCCCTCCTCCGCTATTACTCGGCGGCAGGCGCTGGCGGCGTCGCGACGGCCGTGCACACGACGCAGTTCGGCATTCGCGATCCGAAGGTCGGACTGTTCGAGCCGCTGCTGGCCCTCGCCGCCGAAGAATTCGACCGGCTCGATGCGGGGCGCAAGGAGCCGATCTATCGCATCGTCGGAATCTGCGGCGACACGCCTCAGGCGCTGGGCGAAGCGACGCTGGGCCGCGCGCTGCGCTATGACGCCGGGATGGTGAGTCTGGCGGCACTCGCCGATCGCAGCGACGACGAGCTGATCGAGCACTGCCGCCGCGTGGCGGAAGTCATGCCGATTTTCGGGTTCTACCTGCAGTCGGCTGTCGGCGGCCGGGCGCTGGCCTACGAATTCTGGAAGCGGTTCTGCGAGATCGAGAACGTGGTCGGCATCAAGATCGCCCCGTTCAACAGGTACCAGACGCTCGACGTCGTTCGCGCCGTTGCCGAATCGGGCCGGGAAGATATTGCGCTCTACACGGGCAACGACGACAACATCGTGATGGACCTCGTGACGCCGTTCCGGTTCCGTGTCGGGAGTGACGTCGTCGAGCGGCGGATCGTGGGAGGCCTCCTCGGCCACTGGGCCGTCTGGACCCGCCAGGCCGTGAGGATCCTGGCGCAGTGTCATCGGGCGATGGAGTCGGCTTCTCCCGGTGCCGACGAACTGCTGCAACTGAGCGTCGAAGTGACCGACAGCAATGCCGCGTTCTTCGACTCGGCCAATAACTTTGCAGGTTGCATCGCAGGGCTGCACGAAGTCCTTCGGCGGCAGGGGCTGCTCGATGACATCGTCCTGCTCGAGAATGAGAACGGACTGAGCGCCGGGCAGAGCGCCGCAATTGACCGTGTGCTTGCGGCTTACCCGCACCTGAGCGACGACGCGTTCGTCGCGGCCCATCGCGATGAATGGCTTCGCGACTGACCTTCAGGAACCGTTGTCGCGATAGGCCGCGTGGCAGTCGGCGCAGCCGCTGCTCAGTGTTTTGAGAGCGGCCTCGGCCTGCCGGGCGTCAACCGACTCCCCGCTGGCGGAGGATTGCAGCTGCATCGCCGCCTGTTCGCCAGCCGCGAGGAACTCTCGGAAGCTCGCGGGGCGGCGTTGAACGTCCTCCAGCCGCTGCATCTCCCTGTAGTGCTCGACCAGCAGTAATGCAGCCGCGCGGGTGTCGCCCGACCGGCTCCAGTTGCGACTGGACTCCTGCCGGACTGCGTCAAACGCATGCTCCAGTTCGACCATCGCCTCGGCGAAAGGAGGGATGGGGGACTTCTCACGAAACTCGACCTGGAGCCGATCGAGTTCGGCGGCTGACAGCGGGCGCGCCTGACGGACCGATTCGTACAACCCGCGGTAGTTCGGATTCGTGCCCGCCGTTTTCAGTACCGCTTCACCCGCGCCCGCGGGAAGCAGGCCGGCTTCGATGCACGCGACGGCCGCGGCTGCAGGGGCGCGGTGCTTTCCGTGATGGCAGTGGATGTAGACCGGACCGGGCAGGTCCTGAATGGCCTTCGCCAGTTCCCGGCCGCGCTCCAGCGGAATGCGGTCGTATCCATGAGGCAGGTGGACGTACCGCAGACCGTAACTCTTCGCCTTCTCGGCGTCCGGCGCCATGCCATCCACGCTGATCACCGTCCGCACACCCAGGGCTTTCAGCTCCTGAAAGCCTGCGTCTCCATCAGGCAACCCGCCCGAAATCACGTTCGCGGTGATCCGGTAGGCGTTCGGAAGGGAGTTCGCCGCGACCTTCCGGGGTGCCGCGGGCGGCCCCGCTGCCGGGTTGTCCGCTGCGAACAGCCCCGCCGCGGTCAGTGCGATGCCAATGACTCCGACTGCACAAGCCACTCGAAAGTTCATTGTTCCGTCCGCATTACGTGTTCACAGTCCGTGATACTGGCGATACCACTCGACGAAGCGGGCGACGCCCGTTTCGATCGATGTCGCCGGCTTGAATCCGACATCGCGGATCAGGTCGTCCACGTCGGCATACGTGGCCGGCACGTCTCCCGGCTGCATCGGCAGCATGTTTTTCCTGGCCGTTTTGCCAAGACACTTCTCCAGCGTCGTGATCAGGTGCATCAGCTCGACGGGCTGGTTGTTGCCGATGTTGTACAGCCGGTAAGGGGCCTTGCTGGTTCCGGGGTCGGGCCTGTCGCCGGTCCATTGCGGGTTCGGCGTGGCGACATGGTCGGTGACGCGGACGATCCCTTCGACAATGTCGTCGACATAGGTGAAATCGCGCCTCATCCGCCCTTCGTTGAACACGTCGATCGGCCGGCCTTCCAGGATCGCCTTCGCGAAGATGAACAGCGCCATGTCCGGGCGACCCCAGGGGCCGTAGACGGTGAAGAACCGGAGGCCGGTCGTCGGAATGCCGTACAGATGACTGTACGTATGGGCCATCAGTTCGTTGGCTTTTTTCGACGCGGCATACAGGCTGAGAGGGTGGTCGACATTCTGGTGGATGGAGAACGGCATGGCCGTGTTGGCGCCGTAGACGGAACTCGACGACGCGTAGACCAGGTGTTTGACGCCGTGATGCCGGCAGCCCTCGAGAATGTTCGTGAAACCGACCAGGTTGCTGGTGATGTAGGCCTGCGGGTTGGTCAGCGAGTACCGCACGCCGGCCTGGGCCGCCAGGTTCACGACGGCGTCGAAGTCGTGGCTCTGGAAGAGGGCTTTCACCGCCGCATCGTCCGATAGGTCGCCGCGGACGAACTCAAATCCGGGAAGCGACCTCAGCTGGGCCAGCCGGTCCTCTTTGAGCTGGACGCTGTAGTAGTCGTTGATGTTGTCGAAGCCGGTGACCTGGTCGCCGCGGGCCAGCAGGCGACGGGTCAGATGAAAGCCGATAAAGCCGGCCGAGCCGGTCACCAGGATCTTCGCCACAATTCCCTCCAGTGGATGGTCAGCAACCGCTCATACCCGTCGAAGGCGGTGCGAGACCCGCAGTGTAGAGAAGCATCGCGGGCGCGTGGAGACGAAGGGCGGGGCTTGAAACCGGCGGCGACGATCGGGACACTCAGCCCAGAAGATTCCTGCTTCGAGGAACGCAGCTCCACGCCGTATGTCCGAACGCGCGCCCGCGCCCCCGGCCCTGCCTGATGAAACGCTCGACGCGTGCGAGGGCGTTATCGGCTATCGATTCCGCGACCGCGAACTCCTGCGCCGCTGCCTGACCCATGCCTCGGCCTCGCGCACCCGGCTCGAATCGAACGAACGCCTCGAGTTCCTGGGAGACGCCGTCCTCGGCGTGGCAGTCTGTGAGGCGCTGTACTCCCGGTTTCCCGAGAGTCCCGAAGGAGACCTGACCCGCATCAAATCGGAAGTCGTCAGTCGCGCGGTCTGCGCCCAGATCAGCGTCCGCCTCGGCCTCGACACCTTCCTGTGGCTCGGCAAGGGGATCTCCGCCCATGGAAGAATTCCAGGGTCGGTCTCGGCGGCCGTTTTCGAATCGCTGGTCGGCGGAGTCTATCTCGACGGCGGATTCGACGCGGCCCGCGACCTCGTCCTCCGCAACGTACAGGACGAAATTGAATCGGCTGCCGGCTCTCCGACCGGTGTGAATTTCAAAAGCATGCTTCAGCAGCAGGCCCAGCGGGAATACGGCGAAACGCCGATGTATTCGGTGCTCGACGAGAAGGGACCGGATCACCTCAAGTGCTTCAAGGTCAGCGCGATGGTCGGCGCCCGCATGTTCGCGCCCGCCTGGGGCCCCAGCAAGAAAGAGGCGGAGCAGCGCGCCGCGCAGAACGCCCTCGCCCAGATTGAAGGGCTCGAGATCCCACACCAGTCCGAGTGAACGACGGCCGGCGGGACTGGCGGGCGTCTACTTCACGGCCAGCGGCCGCGCCGTTGTATTCAGTGCGCCCATCGGGCGATCAGCGCGGTAAACGACGTACTGGCCCGAGCGGAACACCAGCGGCAGGCAGTACGGGAATTCCGCGGCATGTTCTTTGGGGAATGCGGCCGGCAGCGAGGAGTGCAGTCCCGTTCCCTCGGCCGCGATCGCTTCCGCGCTCATGCCGTTCTCGAGCAGGCTGCAGACGACGAATCGTTGCCGGGACGTGGCCAGCGCCTCGTGGATCTGCTCTTCATGGGCGTGGAACACCTGCAGGAGCACATCCAGAAAGACATATCGGGTGGAAGGCCGCACCCCAACCTCGGGATAGAGGTGGACCAGGAAGACGTTGTACGCCGTGAGTTCGCCATCCTGCAGGTTCTGGTTTCTCAGGAAGTCGATCACGGGCTGCAGTTCGACCCAGTTGGGAAGATTGCGATGATGGAGGGCGCACTTCACATCGGGCTGAGCGCCTCGGGTGATGCAGTCGGGCCACCACGCCAGGCGCTGCGGATCGAACGCGGGTGCCATCACGAGGGCGAACGCGAGCGAACCGGCAAAGGCGAAGTTCGCCACACGGCGCCGCGGCCATTCGCGAGGCCAGCAGGCCGCGAGCAGCGCCGCGGCGAGAATGACGGTCGGTGTGTGGCAGTAGTGGAACGGGTGCTGGAGGAAATGGGCCTGAATCATCCAACCCAGGTACAGGGCGGCCAGAAGCGTGGAGACGCAATCGGCGGACGCCGCGTCTCTCGGACTGCGCATCGCCAGCACGGCACGTCCGATCACCCACATCGCGACCGGCAGCGTTGCGAGGTGAACCAGGCACCACGGAGCCAGGTCGCGGGACAGGGAGAGGTACTGGGTGAGCGTCCACCGCGCGCGGCCGTTCGCGAAGTAGACCGGGTTCCATTCCAGCATCTGCTCGAGGAAATGCGGCCACACGCCGGTCGCGATCATCCAGGTCGAACCGGCGGCGCCGATGATCGCGCCTCCCGCGAGAACGCCGCTGATGTCGAGGACCATCTCGTGGAGGCTTCGTCGCCCGAGGAGAGAGGCCGCGACGGCGGCCGCGGCCGGAACGGCGACATACGGTTTGATCCAGAACGCGCAGGCCCACAGCGCGCCTTCGATGAGCGAACTGAGGAAGCCCTGCGAAGCGGGGCCGCCGGGACGCGTGAGACGCCGGACACGGATGGAGAACGCGCCCAGAGCGGGCAGCATCAGCCAGATATCGCGCTGGCAATGGACCCATTCCGGAGTCGAGCAGTAGAAGCCGACGGCAACGAACGCGAACGCGGCCAGGACTGATTGTCCGGGGGATGTCCTGCCAATCAGTCTGAGCAGCAGGCTGACGATTCCGGCGACGACCACGAGGTCGACCCATTTCAGCGCGGCTTCGCTCCATCCGAAGGCTGAGCGGATCGCCATGTGGCACCAGACGATGCCGGGCAGGTTGGGTTCGACGATATCGCGATACAGGATTCCACCGGTCAGGGCTGTCTTCGCCTGCAGGTCGTACAGCGCGGCGTCGGCCGGCAGCGGCATGCAGAGCATCAGCGGAACGTTGGCAATCACAAGGATTGCGACGGCCAGCCAGCCCCACGTTGAGCGGAACGAACGCAGCATGAGAGGGGAAACAAGCTCCGGGGATGGCTGAGGTTCGGGCCACCGTCATGCGGGGCCACGCCCAAGCCTAGTCCGGGGTCCCCGAGGAAATGCGAGTTCCGGCGTGTTGTCGGGAAACCACAGGCATTCCCCGTCGCTACATCCGGAACAACCGTCAGCGCCCGGGCGGCGAGCGGTACAGGACGAGCGTTCGGAACGTCGCGACCTTCTCGAAGGGGGGGCGGTGAGCCTCTTCGTTCGGCAGATTGATGAGAGGCGACGTCAGCACCTGGGACGGCGATTCGCCATGGCGTGCCAGCAGCCAGAGCACGTCGTCCGGTTTGGGTGTTCCGTTGATCTCGACCGGAATGTGCTCGCGGTCGCGGTAGTAGATCGAGGGGAGATCGCACGGGAGCGGCGCGATGAGCCGGTGCGGATGCGAAGAATCGGCCGCGATCTGGGATTTCAGTTCCAGCATCGATTCACGCGTCGAGACGAAGCTTGTCCGTTCGGCCGGAAAAATCAGGACCGGATGAGTCGCCGCGTAGACCGTTCCGCCGATCGCGACGATGCAGGCGAGGATCACACCCGCCAGCGCAACGTGCTGCTTGCGACGGGAGAGCGTGGCGACCCAGCCGGCGGAAGCAAGGAGAGCCGCGAAGGGAAGCAGGATGATATACACGCGCGGCGGCGGAGCGACCTGGCCAAGCAGGTGCAGCAGCAGCATGGAGACCGGCAGGGCCAGCCAGCGAATGCGATCAGCCCCTGTCGAACGGAAGAAAAGAACTCCCAGGATCACGCCTGTCATCCAGGCCCACCCCGGCGGGAATCCGGCCGTGCACCATTCCCATCCGCCACGCAGGCTCGACCACTGGGCCGCCAACTGGTTGGCCAGCGAAATCGGTTCGAGGATCTTGTCGCGCATCGCGGAGCCGCCTCGAAAAATGTAGGCCGGCGCGTACATCGTTCCCACGATCAGGCAGAACGTCAGGCCGCCGGCGATCAGGGGCCAGCGGTGCGTCATCAGGGCATTCCCGAACACGGAAGCTGCGACGGACGGCTTCCCTCGCGACGGGGAAGGCTCGAGGTCGCCGCGGTACACGCCTGGCGCGACCGGGCGATCGAGTCGAAAGAGCGTGCGCACCGTGACCCAGCCGGCGACACTGACGAGGGCGTAAAGCATGATCGGCATCGCACACAGGCCGAACGACGCCGCGAGGACGATCTGCAGCCAGGCCAGCCGCTTTGACGCCCCGGACTCAAAGAGGCGCGAGGCCGCATCATCAAGGGCGAGAACGGCCGCAGTCACAAGGATGTAGCCGCGGGCATCTGCTGAATAGGTAGTCAACAGCGGGGAGACGGCCGCAAGCGCCAGGGCGACGATGGCCGTCGGTCGTCCCGCCCAACGCGAGCCCCAGATCCAGAGCAGTGGAAGCAGGAGCGTCCCGACGACGAACACCGGCAGACGGAGCGCCCATTCCGCATCCCCGAAAACCCGCCAGGAAAAGTGCATCAAAAGGGTGTTCAGGAGGTGGTTGTTCGTACTGTTGTAGTCGGCGATGCCGACGATCAACGATTGCCGCGCCAGGTTGTTGAACGTGTACGATTCGTCGTAGGCCATCGAATCATTGAGGTGCATCCCCCGGAGCCCGAGACCCAGGGCGAACAGAACCCACACGAGGATGCCCCAGCTGCCCAGAGTCGCCGGAAGTCTTCCGACGGCGGCCGCAAACTCTTGAGCGGCCTCGGCGATCCAGTGTGCCGCCTCCTTCCGCCGCCTCCACAACAGCACGGCCGAAAGGCCGCACCCGGTCGCGTACGCCAGGCAGACCTGGATCATTCGGGCATGGCGTTCGGCCGTGACGTCCTCAACCCGTCGGATGGCGCCGCCCAGCGGCCGGATCACGTCGAAGGGGACCGCCGCCAGCAGCGCGCAGGCGACTGCCGCGGTGATCAGGGCCACCGCGACAATCGCGACGATTCGAGCAGCACTCAGCACGAGTCGGTCAGCCCTTGGGGGAAAAGGGAATGCGGCTCCAGGGGCCGCCCGGGTGTGGGGGAAAGTGTCGCAATTTCCGAGGTCGCGGTCGACTTGCGACACAGGCCCTTCTGACGAGGGACACGGACGGTCGGGAGATTAGACTACGGGTCCCACCTTCCCACTGAAGCTCCACGGGCTTCGGCCTGCAACGATTCGGCCCTCGGGCCACGCGCCGGGATGATTCCGCATGCTTGTTCGTTTCCTGCTCGCCCTCGGATTTGCCTTCGCCTCCTTCGGAGTTGCCGACGAGGGCCAGGCCGCCGGCCCGAAGAAGATCGTCATCGTCGCTGGTGAAAAAAGCCACGGCCCGGAAGGGAACCGCATTCACGACTACGCCTGGACAGCCCGGCTGCTCAAAGCCTCGCTGGAGGCCTCGAACGTCAAAGACGCCGTTCGCGTCGTCTACGTCCGCGACGGCTGGCCGAAGGATTCCGCAGTGCTTGCGGACGCCGATTCGATCCTCGTCGTCTCCGACGGCCGTGACGGCGACAAGTATTCGGAAGCTCCGCACCTCGAATCGCCCGAGCGCGTGGCCGAGGTTCAAAAACTGATCGACCGCGGGTGTGGACTCTGCGTCCTGCACTTTTCGACGTTCGCCCCCGACAAGTACGCGACCCAGGTGCTCGACTGGACCGGCGGGTATTTCGACTGGGAAGAGAACGGCGAGCGGAAATGGTACTCGGCGATCAAGACGCTCGAGGCGGATGTGATTCCGGTCGGCGGAAAGCACGCGGCGTTGTCGGGACTGCGTCCGTGGAAGATGAAGGAGGAGTTCTATTTCAATCTGAGGTTTGCCGAAGGCGCGTCGTCGAATCCCGCGGGCACGACATACGTCTCGGGAGTTCCCACCCGGACGCACGCCGATGGTTCCAGCACTCAGACGCTGCTCGTTGTCCCGGCAACGGAGGGCCGCGACGACTGGGGCATCACCGTCGCCTGGGCTCGCGAACGTAAGAACGGCGGCCGCGGCTTCGGCACCACCTGCGGACATTTCTACGACAACTGGTCACACGACGATTTCCGCAAGCTGGTCCTCAACGCCCTTGTCTGGAGCGCCCACGCCGATGTCCCCCCAAAGGGCGTCGACGGCCCGTTCCTCTCCCGCGCCGCGATCATGTCCGCCATCGGCGAGCCCTTCGATCCCAAGGCCGCCGGCGAGGAGTCTCCGGCTTCTGAAAAGAAAACGACCCAATCTCGATCGGAGAACGAACCCGCGTTAGCCGCGACCCGCCAGGGGAGCGCGTCCGCCCCCATCCGCCTCATCTCCCAGAAATCCGACGTCCCCCCCGTCGACGACGCCCCCATCCGCGTCCTGATGTTCGCTGGCAACGATGCCCACAAGTGGCACAACTGGGAAAAGACGACCCCCGTCATCAAGAAACTGCTCGAGATCGATCCCCGCATCACCGTCGACGTCTCGAACAACATCGAAGACCTCGCGACGAAGCTGGCGCCAGGTCCGGACGAAAAGCGGTCGTATGACGTCGTCATCCAGAACTACGTCAACTGGCACGACAACACGCCCCTCAGCGCGGCGTCGAAGTCGGCCTTCGTCGATTTCATCGACAACGGCGGCGGCCTGATCCTCGTTCACTTCGCGAACGGGGCGTTCCACTTTTCGCTTCCGGAAGCCGGCGGTTCCGACTGGCCCGAATACCGGAAGATCGTGCGGCGCGTGTGGAATCACGACGGGCCGGAATCGAAACGCAGTGCTCATGATCCGTTCAAGCCGATGTCGGTGCGGCCGAGCAAGCTGAAGCATGAAATCACGAAGGGACTGGCCAGTTTCAAGCTCACCGATGAACTCTATTTCTCACAGGCCGGCGAGGAGCCGATTGAACCGCTGATCACGGCCAAGTCGGCCATCACCAAGAGGGATGAGCCGCTTGCCTGGGCGTACGACTTCGGCCAGGGCCGGGTTTTCCAGACGCTCCTCGGCCACAGCGAGCAGACGTACGACGCCTTCGAGGCCCGCGAGATGCTGCGCCGGGCGGTCGCGTGGTCGGCCAGGCGGAAAGTCATCCCCACGCCGGTCGACAAGGACACGTCGGTCGCGAAAAAGAAGGTGAATCACTGGGGGACGGACCAGGTCGGGTTTGACTGGAGCGAGGCCGATTCCGAGGACGACCGCTGGAAGAATTCGGAGATCGGCAACTTCCTCGCGTCGATCGTCCCGTTCAACACGAACGCGATCGGCAAGGACATCAAGGACAGTCAGCTCGCTGAAAAAGGGCTGACGATCAAGGTGGGCGGGAAGGATGACGGGGCCGTCTGCTACGACACGGGCCGCGGTCAGATGCGGGCCGCCTGGACCGGCGGCTTTCTCAAGTTCCATCCGCGGCGATACGGCATCATCGAGGCGCCGCATCCCGACGGCGTCCCGCTGTTTACGTCCTCGAAGCACCCCGGTTTTACGGGGGCAGAGGCGAAGCCGGCGGAATTCCACTACCGGGGCCTCTGGCGCACGGGTGACCGGACCGTGCTGAACTGGGAGGTCAACGGGACGACCGTCCTGGAGACGCCCTGGCTGCAACAGGTGGACGGCGTCCCGGTGCTGACGCGCACCTTTCGCGTCGAGGCGGGCGACCAGCCGGTCAGCGTTGCGCTGCTGAAAGACGGCCCGAACTACGGCGTTCTCAAGGTCGGCGATCATCGAGTCCTGCAATCGAGGGAGGCCGGTCAGTCGCCGGCCTTCGCGATCGAAGAACGGCCGGGAGTGTCACTCAGTCATCCCGGAGACTTCCGTTCCCTGACGCTCGACTTTGCGCCGCGCACGCAGCCCGTCGAAGTCACTCTGCTCACCTGGCTGTCGACCGTCGACAAGGATCAGGCCGGCGAGACCGTTCCATCGGCGGTTCCTGCTGCCGCGTCGGTTGATCTAACGACGTTCAAGAACCCCGGGCCGTCTCAATGGACCGCTCCTCTCGTTACCAAAGGTGTCCGCGGCGTTGAGTCGGGCAGCTTCGCGGTCGACACCGTGACGATTCCCTTCGAAAACCCATACCAGGCGATGTTCTTTGTCACCGGGCATGACTTCCTCACGCCTGATGTCGCCGCGATCTGCACCGTCCACGGCGATGTCTGGCTCGTCAGCGGCCTCGCCGGAGACTGGTCGGAACTCAAATGGAAGCGTTACGCGACGGGCATGTTCCAGCCGCTGGGCCTCGTGGTCCGGAAGCGTCTGTCGCCCCCGCCGGCGGAAGCTGCGAATGCGAAGGAGTCCCTTACCAGCCCGTTCGACATCCTCGTTCTCTGCCGGGACCACATCGCCCGGCTGCACGATCTCAATGCCGACGACGAGGCCGACTACTACGAAGTATTCAACGAGGAGGTCACGACGTCCCCCGGCGGTCACGACTACGTCACCTGCCTCGAGCAGGACCGCACGGGGAGTCTCTACTACATCCACGCCCTCGAAGGGATCATCCGCGTCTCGCCGGATGGCCGCTACAAAGAGGTCATCGGAACAGGCTACCGCAATCCGAACGGGCTCGGCGTCAGCCCCGATGGCGACATTACCGTTGCTCCCCAGGAAGGAAACTGGACTCCATCCTCCGGCGTCTTTGAAGTCCATCCCGGCAGCTACGGCGGCTTCGGCGGCCCGAAGGTGCAGTCCGGCCGCCCACTCGGCTACGACCCGCCCCTCTGCTGGATTCCCCGCCGCCTCGACAACTCCAGCGGCGGACAGGTGACGGTCACCAGCGACAAATGGGGCCCTCTCGAAGGCAAGCTGCTGCATCTGTCGTACGGGCAGTGCACAGTCCACCTCGTTCTCCGTGAAGACATCCACGGCGTCGGGCAGGGGGGAACGATCAAGCTCTCTCCCCAGTTCGAATCCGGCGTCTGCCGCGGACGGTTCAGCCCGTTCGACGGGCAGCTCTATGTGAGCGGACTCCGGGGATGGACGACCTCGGCCACGCAGGATGGGTGCTTCCAGCGCATGCGCTACACCGGAAGGCCGGTCCACCTTCCCGTGGGCGTGGGGACGCTCAAGAACGGACTGACGCTCACGTTCTCCGACACCCTCGACCGCGAGAGCGCCGAAGATCCCGATAACTACTTCGCCGAACAGTGGAACGTCACCTACCGGGCGGAATACGGCTCGCCCGAATTCAAGATCTCGAATCCTAAGGAAGAAGGCCGCGACCCCGTCGATATCGAGTCGGCCACGCTGCTCGAAGACGGCCGGACCGTGTTCCTCGAGATTCCGGACATCCAGCCGGTGAGCCAGCTTTCACTCTCGTACACGCTCACTGCAAAAGACGGCGCCAAGATCGACCAGACGTACGTCCACACGATCCACCTCGTGCGCGATGCGCCGTTCGACCCCGCAAAGATCACCCGCCGCGCGCCGAAAGGGCAGCTTTCGGCCGAGGAAGAACAAAGCCTCAAACCCGGTTTCTACTGGCAGTTTTCCAACGGGACAGAGGGCGCCGAAAAAGTCATCTCTCAGCGTCCTTCCCGGATGGCCTCTCTGTCCGTGCCCGACGGGCAGTCGCCCAGCTCCGCGTTTCTGGCGGCCCGTCCCGGCGCCGAAAAACTCGGACCGTATCTCGCTTCCGGAACCGGATTCCTGCACTTGCCGCTCAAGACGGCGGCACGGTTCGAGTTGATCGGCGTCGGCTCGGCCGGACTGGAAGTGAATGGGCAGGAGGTGATTCCCGTTTCGCCGCTCGACGGCCAGTCCGGCGCTCAGGTCGCTCTCCACAAGGGCTACAACCGCATTCGAGTCACCTACCGTTCGCCTTCGGAAGGGGGCTCCATGGTCCGGTTGCTCTGGGCTCCCGAGGGCCAGGTGGTCGAATCGCTTCCGCCGGAGGCGTTGTTCTATTCGGGCAGCGCCGAGACGTGGTGGGACGAAATGGTTCGTCGCCCGCGTGTGATGATCGACTCGCTGCACTGCCGCAACTGCCACTCGGGAATCGAGCCCGCCACGATTCCGCTCCGGGGGGCGCCGTCCCTCGAAAACGCCGGAGGCCGATTGCAGGCATCTTGGATCGCGGCCTGGATCCTCGATCCGAAGGCCCACCGGAAAGACGCCACGATGCCCGCCATGCTCGGCGGTTTCGAACAGCAGGCCGATCGACAGCAGGCCGCCCGCGACGTCGCCGCGTGGCTCTCGTCGCTCGGAGGGCGAAGCGCCAACGGCTCCTCAGCGGCCGCGGACGAAGCGTCTCATCGAAGAGGTCGCCAGCTCTTCGAAGATCTCGGCTGCATCGTCTGCCATCGGCTCACGCCCAATGCCGACGAGGACGAGTGGAACCGGCAGTCGCTGACGGAAGTGGCCTACAAGTTCCAGCCGGGCCAGCTCGAGCGGTTCATCAGCGAGCCGCACAGGCATTTTCCGACGTCCTACATGGCCGACTTCCGCCTCACAGCGAAGGAGGCGGGGGATCTTTCCGGCTTCCTGATCGCCGAGTCGCTCAAGAACCCGGTCGAGGGACTCGAACCGGCCGGCGAAGCACAGGCCGATAAGAAGCGCGGCCGGGAACTGTTCGGTTCGCTCGGATGCCGCCAATGCCACACGGCTGAAGCGGGCGACCAGCTTGCCACTGAACGGATCGATCTCAAAGACGAAGCGGGCGGATTGGTTGTCCACCTGCCTGCCCGCGGTTGCCTGGGGGATGACCCTGCTGACTGGCGGAACCGAACCAGCAGGTTGCCCATTCCCGATTTTGGTTTCACAGAGGAGCAGGCCGAGCGGATCGCGACGGTCTGGTGCATGCAGGAGAAGCCTTCAGCGGCGGAAACTTCGAAACGGCTGATGAAGGCGATGCACTGCCAGGCGTGTCACGACCGCGACGGCGTGAAGAGCGCCCGCATGCAGATCATCGCCGAGGAATCCGAAACCGGCATCGTCCCCGAATCCCTCCCGGCCCTCACCTGGACCGGAGAACGACTTCAGACCGGCTGGATGGAAGACTTCATCGCCGGACGCGTGAAAGCGAAACCGCGCGAATGGCTGAAGGCCCGCATGCCCGCCTTTCCGGCCTACGCCGGCGCCATCGCCCAAGGGATCGCCGCCGAGCACGGCCTCGCGCCGACCAGGCCTGAAGCTATGAAGGCGAATGCCGAACTGGCGGCCGCCGGCAAGGAACTGCTCGGTTCGGCCGGCCTCGACTGCCGTCAGTGTCACGGACTGGGAGACGCCCCGCCGACGGGTGACAAGAACACGTTGCTGGCGCCCGGGATCAATTTCACGCTGGTGAAGGATCGCATTCAGCCTGGCTTCTACCACCGCTGGATGCTCGACCCGCCGCGCTACGACGCGAACACCCGCATGCCGAAGCTCGCGCCGGACGGCAAAACGACGAAGGTCACAAAGTACTTCGATGGAGACGCGAAGAAGCAGTTCGAAGCGATCTGGGAATACCTCCAGACGCCCTGAATTGGGTGGCACTGGCTCTGCCAGTGCATCTGAAAAGGAATCCGCATCATGAAGGTCCCTGGCTCCGCCACCGTAGCGGGAACTGGAGCCGCTACCGCATTCACAGGGGCCGAACCTGTCCCCCCTGAATCCAGGTTGTGATGCTGGAGGATCGCTGCCAGAAAAAGAAAAGGCACGGACTGGAAGTCCGTGCCTTTTTCCTTCTGAAGGAGCGTCGCATTGCGGACGCGATCACTGGCTATGCCTGAGGCTTCCGATCGCGATTCGCTCTGGCGTCGGCCTTCTCTTTGTCCAGGTCGATCGTGAAATCGTTCGGACCGGGCTTGGCGACGTCGCGTTTGATCACGCTGGCCGTGTTGAAGACGCCCGGGATCAGCTCGGCGCCGGCCTCTCCATCCGACTTGGTGACTTTCACGGTGCTCATCCCGGGGACCGCACCCTCCGTTTTGCCGCGATACATCAGGGTGAACTTGCCGCTGGCGTCGGTCATGCCGCTCGACATCCCGCCGGATTCTGGCACGAAGTAGACGAGCGCATTCTCAAGTGGTTTGCCATCCATCGTGACTGTCCCGGTCACTTCAACGAGTTCCGGGCCGGTTTCGGCCGATCCGCATCCCGCCAACAGGGCGAGCGCCACGGCGGAGATCAATCGACATTTTGCAATCTGCATAAGACGCCTCATGGAGTACAGAACTCGGATGATCGCTGCGCGTGACGGACAGCCGTGTGTGCCGGCCAGCCTGTCTCCCGCGCAATGACAACGAACCGCTCTGGCAACGCCTGGCGGCCAGTTTGAGTCGACGTTGGAATCGATCGGAGCCTGAAGTGGAGAAATCGTCGGCCCGCGCCGTCTGCGTCGACTCCCTGTGATGCTGAATCACCGCGTCTGCTCCAGTCGCATCGCCGACTGGAGCAGACGCCGAAGTTTGCCTGATCAGAACTCGCCGAGAATCTCGCCGTTGCTGATCGAGACGGCGCCGTTCACGATGTCCTGCGAGATGTTCTCGCTCATGAACTTGACCGTGCCGTCGCCCATCACGAGCTGCACGCCGCCGGTGTGAACGCTCGAAACGGTCCAGGCGTACGGGTACTTGTCAGTCCCCCGGATGCCGTTGATTCCGTCCAGGCTGGGCACGAGATACATCGTGTGGGTATAGGCATTCCAGTAAGGCCCATAGCTCAAGCTCTGCTTCCGAAGCACAGTTTCGGCCATCAGCATGGTGTTGCTGGTGCCGTCCTTGATGTCGCCGATCCGTGCGGCTCCGTTATGCCACCAGATCCCCCGCCGCGGAGCGGTCGCCTGCCGCCATGACAGGCCCGGCGAACCGAACGGCGCGCCCGTCCCGGTGCCAAGCGTCTGTTGCTCATAGGCATGAGCGGGGAAACCGTAGCTCGTCCGATGCAGGTTGACGCCATGATACACGCCGGCCGCACCGTTTTTCGGCGAGTCAGTGATGGTGTCGCTCGGACAATACATGAACGACAGCATCACGTTCTGCACCGTCTCGTTGGTGTTGGGCGTGACGGGCGTTCCCACAGTCCGGGTGCACGAGGTGCTGTGTTGTGCATTGCCCGACGGGAGATTGAAGTTGATCTGGTTGTAAAGCGGGGCCTGCTCCAGGAAGGGCAGAATCATCTGGTAGCCCGTGTGATTGTAAACCTGCGACGTCGTCGGGATCAGCGTGTCGCAGAAGGCGGCTCCGGGATTCACCGTCGCCGGCGGAAACACCAGGTGCACATCGTGGTAGTTGTGCAGCGCCAGCCCGAACTGCTTCAGGTTGTTCTTGCACTGCGTCCGGCGGGCAGCCTCACGGGCCTGCTGGACTGCGGGAAGAAGAAGGGCAATCAGGATCGCGATGATCGCAATCACGACGAGAAGCTCAATCAGCGTAAAGCCAGAACGTTTCGCGCGTAACATTTCCAACTCCCGGAAAAGGAAGAGATAAGGAACGAACTGTTCAGCGAAAATTCAGCCATCTGACAGATGGCCGGTTGACTGCGACGAATGCGCAATGACGTGTTAACTTCTAAACTAACTGCGTGAAATTCGTGCGGCTATGAAAGAAAACACAAAAGGATTGCGTTTTCTGATAGAGATTGAGTTTTCTGGTAGAGACGGCCCGGTCCTGCAGATGACGAAACTGCGACCGGCGAACTGGTCCGCATACAGGTGGTCGTTCATGCAGATGATCGTTGCCGATCACGGGCCCCGTCCTGGCTGTACAATTTTACGCCGACTCGCCCGCGAATCCAGCCCCGATTGCCGCTTCCCACGCGCACCCGGCCCGCTTCATTTCCCGAACTGACTGGCCCCCAATGGACCGGGGAGACGGGCATCCGTCACGGACGGCCCGTCTCCCCGGTCTGTCATTCCATGTCCCGTGAAGCGGGACATGCCATCAAACGGTCAGCCGCGAGATCAGAACTCGCCAACAACCTCGCCGTTCTTGATCGACGCCAGCGCGTTGATCGTGCCGATATCGATGTTCTGGCTGAGGAATCGGACGGCGCCGTCTCCCAGCAGGATGTGGGCTCCACCCGTGTGATCGCTGCCGGCGTTCCAGGCGTACACATACGGCTGGGGCGGAGTCGTCGGGTGCGGAACGTTGATCCCCTTCCGCGGCTGGATGAACATCGCATGCGTGTACTGGTTCCAGAACGGTCCATATGCAAGGCTCTGCTTCCGGATCGGCGTCTCGATCAGCATCATCGTGTTGCTCGTTCCGTCCTGGATCTCGCCGATCTTCGCGGCTCCGTTGTGCCACCAGGCCGACTTGTTCGCAGCCGCCAGAGCGCGGTAGCTGACGCCGAAGCCGGTTCCCTGTTCGTCGCCGACGGCGACCAGGCCATAGCTCGTGCGATGAGCCCGGTTGCGGCAGTACGGGCCAGGGTTCGTGTCGGTGCTTGGCGTGTCGTTGGGGCTGCCCGAGGGACACATGAATCCGGCGATCACCGCGTCCAGCGCCGTCAGGTTGGGCCAGGTCGTGCCGGCCGTCGCCCCGCAACCTGTCGCGTGCTTGGCATTGCCGGACGGCACGTTGAAGTTGATCTGGTTGTACAGCGGGGCCTGCTCGATGTACGGCAGGATGAACTGGTAGGCCGTATGGTTCAGGATCTGACGGTTGGGAGCGATCAGGATCCCGTCACAGTTGGCTGCACCCGGGCTGATGTTGGCAGCCGGGAACACGTTCACCGTGTCGTGGTAGTTGTGCAATGCCAGCCCGAACTGCTTCAGGTTGTTTTTGCACTGCGTCCGGCGGGCGGCCTCACGGGCCTGCTGGACAGCGGGAAGAAGAAGAGCAATCAGGATCGCGATGATCGCGATCACGACCAGCAACTCGATCAACGTAAAGCCTCGACGAAAACTACGTAGCATTGCCGCTCCTGAACCGACGAAATGAGAAACGAATCGTTGCTGTAGTGCCTGTCCGACAGAGGGACGGCAGGCCCTTGACGCGAACGCGCATAGAAGCGGAGCCAGAGTACAGGCGGCGATTTTTTTCGCCATGAAAGAAAGAGCAAAGTGGCTGTTTTTTCTGGTGCCTGCGAAATCGGGCCGTCGCGGGCGTCCTGCTCTTCGATCTGCGCGTCCTGAAATCCCGGCAATCAGCGGGTTTCACCTATGCCTTTTGGGGCGCTTCACGCGGGCCGGGAATCAGATTCTGACCGGCAGGCGCCTCCCGAAATGCCGTTGTCGGAAGATTCCAGGCGTTGGAACTCTGTGATTTCGCGAAGCCAGACGCGGTCTGACCGCAGCATCCAGCGCGCGACCTGGCTATGAACGGGCCACAACCAGCGTCCCGTCATCAGCAGCGGCTGCCCCAGTCGCAGCAGCCCGGTTTCCAGGAGGGAGCCTGCTCGTCCTTTGCGAAACGCAATCGGCTCCCAGAAATAATCTCCCCCGAGTGGAGAAAATCCCGCGCGGCGATACAGCCCCAGATCGCCGGAATACCTGCGGTTCGCCGCCAGGTGGGTCGGCCGGAAAGGTTCCGTGCAGAAGAACGGGGCGGAAACGATCAACACCCCGTCCGGCCTCAGCCGGCGGTGGAATTCGGAGAGCATGTCCGGCGGCGAGGGAACGTGCTCAAGCACGTCGAGACACACGATCGCGTCGAACGGATCCACCGGCAGGTCGCCGTCGCCGGAGGCCTGCCGGACGGTCACGCCATTCTGGCGAAACACCCCGGCGGCGAATCGGCGGCCTCGGTCAGAGGGTTCGAGCGACGTCACGCTCAGTCCCATCGCAGCCAGACCGGCGCTGTCGAAGCCCAGCCCGTCGCCATAGACGAGAACCCGGCTCCCCGGAGCCAGCGAACGACGGAGGAAGTCCCCCATCCACTGCCGGATCGACTGCTTCAGCCGGCTGCGGTTCCAGACAACGGTTTCGTAGGCGAACGCCGTCGAATCGCGGTAGAACTCGAGAAGGCGATCCGACCAGACGTAGGGCTCCAGCTTGAAGTCTTCCGCTTCGCGTCGCACGTTGATTCCGCTACAGCGGATCTCGTCAACGAGCCGGCTGAGAACCATCTGCCTCGAATCCCCGGTGCAATCCGCCAGTGCGGTCACCAGATCGCCGGCCGAAGTCAGGGGACGGGGAAGTCGCAATAGAGTTTGCTGTTCCTTCAGCATGTCGCGCGATTCGCAGTGACGCCCGGAAACGATTGGGAAACTCAATCTGCCAGCGCTCGTGTCATCCCACCGTTTCGGTGGAGGCGGCTTCGGCCCTTGGCGAAACACCCGGGCCATTCGCCCGCGTCAGGAAGCCGGGACGTCGCAGCAGCCGCCCGGTCAGGCCGCGACGTTCCCTTCCGGAAGGCCTCTCGATCGTGGCGACGATCTTGCCGTCCGTCAGCTGGTATTCGACGCCCCGCCACAAGTGAGATCGGGTGCTGGCAGCGGCGATCGTGGCTGCCGGATAAATGGCCGAGGTAAACAGCAGCGCCGGCAGCGCCATCAGCACTCGCTGCCGGCTGACGGGAACATCGAGGGCTTCGATTTCCGGGAAGGTGCGTCGCAGCTCGCGGTCGTAGACGCTCGTGAGAATCAAGAGCGTCAGGCCGTAGATGCACAGGCCAAGATAGCCCAGCGCCATCGCCATCGGGCCGGCGACAAAGAGCGCCGGCAGGAACAGCGCAAAGGCGACAGCCAGGACAACGGCATGCAGGAAGATCGGACGCCACCTCGGGTGGTCCAGGCGCACGCAGAGCATCTGGCGGACCAGGAAGTTCCAGTATCCGCGGATCGTGGTGGTCTCGGAGTTGACGACGTAGGTCGTGCCGAGCACTTCGTAGGGCCTGCCCGTTCGGGTCAGGTAGGCGGCAATCACCGCGTCGTCGGCAAATCCGTGCTCGAAGGCCTCCCGGAACCCGCTTTCGTCGACGATCGACCGCCGCATGGCGAGACTGCCCGCCCAGAGGATGCGGTGCTGCTGCTGCGTCGGAATCGCGAGCGCGTTCCAGTAATGCCGGCTCAGAGAGGCGACGTCGCAACCGGGGGGCGAGAACCAGCGGTTCGCCGAGACGGCCGCGAGCCGGGAATCGTCCAGCCCACTCACCAGCTCTTTCAGCCACGTCCGATGAACGACGGCATCGCCATCGCACAACACGACGATCTCGACTTCCGGCCGGAGCGTTGAGAACGCGCTCAGCTGGTTGCTCAGCTTGCGGGTGCAGGTCCGGCCCTGGTGGCTCCGGACCTGCAGGTCCATCACCTCGCGGCCGTAGACCTCCTCGGCGGCGGAGGCCTGTTGCCAGGCCGGGTCCTCAAGCGAATCGACGACGACAGTGACCTGGTAGTCGGGATAGTCCTGCGCGGCGAGTCGTTCCAGGCAGCGCTCAAGGAAGGGGTCGGTCCCCTTGAGCGAAAGAATCACCTGGACGCACGGCCAGCGACTTTCCGTCGGACGAACAGCGCGCTCTCGAATCTTCCGAATGCAGGGCAGCACCTGGAGGATCACGGCAACCGTGAGCACGCAGAAGACCGCCAGTGTCAGCAACCCGCCCCAGATCATCATGATCCATTCCTTGCACGTCGCGAATTCTTCGCAGGCCGGATTATTGCGATCGACCAGTGATTTGTCGCCTGAGGAAGCATCGATCCCGGTCGGAGAATCCCTGTTTCCGCCTGCTCGACGCGGTGTTGCCAAACGGCAACATGTTCGGGGACTGGCGCGCGGAAAGACGGTCGCCGATTATGCTGTCTGCGGCCAACTCGCTTCTCCTGCCAGCCACCCGAATGTTTCGCATCCGACGCATCTACGACGACCTCGTTCCGGTGAACCAGAACGCGATCCTTGAATGCCAGCGAATCCTGCAGTCGCATTTTTCCGGGGTGACGGACGCCACCGTCGAGCTGCTGATCGAGAAGCTCCGAAATCCGTTTCGTCAGAAGTTTCGTTCGATCCTGTACGTCGCTGAGCGGGGGCATGGAACGGTGCAGGGCTTCGCGTTCGCGATGCACGATCCGGAGCTGAAGTTCTGCTATCTCGACTACCTGGCCACCGACGCGAGCATCCGTGGCCGCGGAATCGGCGCGGCGCTGTACGAACGCGTGCGGGATGAGACACGGTACCTCGGCGGCCTGCAGCTCTATTTTGAATGCCTGCCCGATTCGCCGGCCGCATGTCGCGACCCGGTCGTCCGCGCGCAGAACGAAGCCCGGCTCCGGTTTTATGAACGCTACGGCGCCCGACCCGTCATCAACACGGCGTATGAAACGCCCTTCAATCCGGCGGAGAACGACAATGTTCCTCACCTCATGGTCGATCGCCTCGACCTCGAGGCGCCGCTGACGAAGGACCGCGTCCGTCTCATCGTCCGCGCGATCCTTGATCGCAAGTACGGAAGCCGCTGTCCGCCCGGGTATGTCGACAAGGTGGTCGCGTCGTTCCAGGAAGATCCGGTCCAGCTCCGCCCCTTCCGCTGGAAGAAGCCATCGCGGCCAGCGGGGGCGCTTCGTCCCGACCGGCCGGATCGCCGGATCCCGGTCGTCATCAACGACCAGCACGATATCCACCACATCCGCGAACGGGGCTATGTCGAGGCCCCCGTGCGGATTGCCGTCATTCGCCAGGCATTGGAAGAAGCCGGCCTGATCGAGGTCCGCCGGGCACGCTCGTATCCGACGTCGAAGATCACGGCCGTTCACGACCGCGACTACGTGTCGTACCTGGAAAAGGCCTGCGAAAACGCACCGCCGGGCAAGTCGGTCTATCCCTACGTGTTTCCGGTCCGAAACGTCGCGCGGCCACCGCGCGAACTTTCGATTCGAGCCGGCTATTACTGCATCGACACCTTCACGCCGATTCATCGCAACGCCTATCGCGCCGCGCGGGGCGGCGCCGAATGCGCGCTCACCGCAGCCGATGAAGTCCTCCATGGGCAGCGGCTGGCGTATGCTCTTGTCCGGCCGCCGGGACACCACGCCGAACGGAAATTTTTTGGCGGCTTCTGCTACTTCAACAACGCCGCCATCGCGGCCGAGCATCTCAGTCGATCGGGGAAGGTCGCGATTCTCGATATCGACTACCACCACGGTAACGGGCAGCAGGAGATCTTCCTGTCGCGTGCCGACGTGCTCACGGTGTCACTCCACGCAGATCCGCGGATCGCCTACCCGTTCTTCTCCGGTTTTGCCGACGAGCGGGGGATCGGGCCCGGCGAAGGCTTCAACCTGAACGTCCCGCTACCGGACGGAGTGACGGGAACCGACTACCGCCGCGAACTCGCCCGGGCGCTTGCAGTGATCGCCCGTTTCAAGCCGATGTTCCTCGTTGTCTCGCTCGGGTTCGATGTCGTGAAAGGCGATCCGACAGGCACCTGGCTGCTCACCGCAGACGATCTGGAGAAGAACGCACGGATGATCGGCGAACTCGACGTCCCCACGCTGGTGGTGCAGGAAGGTGGCTATCGCACACGCACGCTTGGCATCAACGCGAGGCGATTCTTTACGGGGCTCGTCGAGTCCACGATTCGCCGTTAAGCCGCACTTCGGACCGCCATGCTGCTTGTCTTGATGACCATGGGTGTGGCATCTTGACACGGCTGCTCTGCGGCCATGTTTCACTTTCAGGGATTCTGCATCATGGACTGTCTGCGTGCGCGCGGTTCGAAACGGTGGGGCTCGCTCCTGCCGATGGTGGCGATGGCGATTGTCCTCGCAGGTTCCACATCGCCCGTGATCGCGGCCGATCTGCATGTCGGGAAGGCCCGCCGAAACATCACCCCGGATGGCCCGATTCCCCTGTCGGGCCAGATGCACACGCGAATCTCGAAAGCCGTGGAAAGCCCGGTCTACGCCGAGGCGATCGCGCTGGAAAGCCGCGACGGACAGACATCCGTCGACCAGGCGATCATGATCGCCTGCGACCTCGTCGCGATTCGTGAAGGGATTATTGACGACGTTCGAAGCAAACTGAAAGACCGGCTGCCCGGCTTCGACGTGAGCAAGCTCGTCATCAGCGCGACGCACACCCACACCGCTCCCGAAGTTCGTGATGAAGCCTACGATCTTCCGCCGGACGGCATCGTCCGGCCGTCGCAGTATCGGGTCTCCTTGGTCGACCGGTTGGCCGAAGTCGCGGCGGAAGCGTGGGACGGCCGGAAGCCTGGATTTGTCGGCTGGGGGCTGGGGCACGCCGTCGTCGCCCACAATCGTCGCGCCCTCTACAAATTTGGCGAGGCCAAAATGTATGGGGCGACCAATACGCCCAACTTCCGCGGCATCGAAGGCTATGAAGATCATGGCGTCGAAGTGCTCTGCTTCTGGAACTCCGATCGCCAGCTGATCGCCACGGCGATCAACGTCGCCTGTCCGGCGCAGGAAGTCGAAAGCCGCTCCGCCGTGAACGCCGACTTCTGGCACCAGGTCCGCACGGCTCTGCGGAAGGAACACGGCGACGATCTGTGCATCCTCGGCTGGATTGGAGCGGCCGGCGACCAGTCTCCCCACCTCATGTTCCGCAAGGCGGCTGAAGAGCGGATGCGGAAGCTGCGTGGCCTGGATCCGCTCGAGGAGATTGCCCGTCGGGTCGTCGACGCCTGGCAGGAGGCTTACGACGGCGCGAAGCAGGAAATGCACGGCGACGCCCCGCTCATGCATCGCGTCTCCATGATCGATCTTCCGGTCCGGCAGGTGACCGAAGCGGAGCGCGCCGCAGCGCAGAAGGAGGTTGAGGCGCTGTCGAAAGACCCGAAGAACCTGACCCGCATGCGGTGGAACAAGGCCGTCCTCGATCGCTACGAAAGTCAGACCCCCGAGACGACTTACCCGATGGAGCTGCACGTCCTGCGGTTGGGCGATGTCGCCATCGCCACCAACTCGTTCGAACTGTTCACCGACTATGGCATCCAGATGAAGTCCCGCAGCCCGGCCCTGCAGACGTTCGTTATCCAGCTGGCGGGGCCTGGATCCTATCTCCCCAGCCAGAGGGCCGTTCTCGGCGGCAGCTACAGCGCGGTGATCCAGAGCAACAAAGTCGGGCCGGAAGGGGGCCAGACTCTTGTGGACGAGACAGTCTCGGGGATCGAAAAACTGTGGGAGAAGAAGTGACGTGAGGTGACGACGGGAGTCGCGGGAATGGACGCTCGCGACCGGTTCGGGCCCTCGCAGAACAGTTGCATGCCATTTTCCCTGACGAAGATCGCGTCGTCGGACCTTGAAAGCACGTATTTCGGCGAAGAAGCCTCTTCCGGAAGCAGTTTGACTGGCCGGAGCCGAACCGTGAGCTACCCTTCTCTTCCGGGCCAGGAACATCATGTCGCTGAAGTCGGGAGCACAGCCTTCCGACCGAGAGGTGGGCGTTGCGTTTGTTGTCTTCTGTCGGTCCAGGCGAGCAGTCGCGAGCTGGACGCATCCTGTTTTCGACCCCCTCAAGCCGTGCAGGCCTTGTGGCTGGTGTCGTTTTTGCGGCGTCGTTGTTCGGGATTCTGACGCGCCCGGTCGGTTTTCTGGCCGCATTCTGGCCGGCCAATGCGGTGCTCCTGGGGCTGATGGTCCGCTATCCGCAACTGGCCACCCCGTCCGGCTGGCTTGCCGCGACGGCCGGCTATCTCGCCGCCGACCTCGTCACCGGCGGAGGACTGCTGATGACCATCTGGCTGACCGCGGGGAACCTGGCCGGCGCCATGACCGGGGTGTTCCTGTTCAGTCGATTGAACGCCGAACACCGGCATCTGCGACGCCCGCTGTCGATGCTGTACCTGTTTGCAATCTGCGCGGCCACCGGAGTCGCCGCAGCCGCCGTCGGCGGAGGCGCCGGACCCGTCCTGATCGGAAAACCTTGGTGGACGAGCTGTGCCTTCTGGTTCGCCACCGAACTCGTCAACGGCATTCTGCTCCTGCCGGTGATCCTGACGGTTCCTCGTCCGGGCGACATTCGTTCCTGGAAAGGCCAACTCTTCAACCAGTTCCGCACAGATGGCGCCGCCGCGCTCCCCGTCCTGACTCTCCTTGCCTCGATGGTCTGCAGCCTGCTGTTGGGAGGCCCCGGAGCGATCATGTTCTCCGTTCCGGCGCTGCTGTGGTGTGCGCTGAGCTACGACATCTTCACAACCGCCTGCCTGACGCTCCTGTATTGCTCATGGATGCTCGTTGCCGTCTCAATGGGGGCGCTCGTCATCCATCCCAATGCCGATTACATCGATCAAACGATGTCGATCCGGCTGGGCATCTCCCTACTGGCGCTCGGGCCGCTCACTGCGGCGGGCATCAACTCCGTCAAAGAGGAACTGCTTCGCAGCCTCAATCACGCGGTCAGCTACGACTTCCTCACCAAGGCCCTCGCCCGTCGGGCGTTCATGGAGAAGGGCGGGGCATTGGTCCGCCAGCGCTCGTCGCGGCCGCGCCGCCTCGCCGTGTTGATGATGGACATCGACCACTTCAAACGGGTGAACGATCACTACGGACACGCCGCGGGCGACCAGGTGCTCGTCTCTTTCGTCTCCATGGTCGCCAGTGTCCTGCGTGAGGACGACCTGTTCGGCCGTCTGGGAGGAGAAGAGTTTGCGGTCGTGCTGCCGAATATCGATCCGGTCGACGCCGCTGCGATCGCCGAGCGATTGCGGGCGAAGGTTGAGACGACGCCCGTTGCATTGAAAGAGGGAGAGGAACTTCGCATTACCGTCAGCGTGGGACTCGTGTATCCCCCCGAGTCGTCGTCGTTGACGCTCGATCGGCTTCTGACGGAAGCAGACGCGGCCCTCTACCGTTCCAAGCAGGCTGGCCGAAACAGGGTGACGACCGCGCAGGCGCACGATTCCCGATTCGATCGGGATCTGAGTTCCTAGAACATCTTCAATGTTGGTATTCCGGCTTCCGCAGGCGTGAGTGGACCAACGCGAATCGACCACCGTTCCATCGCCTGCACAGGAGCCATGAAAATGGCCTGGAGTCTGGACGCAGCGGCCGGGCCGTCTCCGGGAGGATGCCAGTAACGGGCGTCAGGCCGGTACTCTGTTTTCGTGAACGCATTTCTGACATGGGTGATCGAACGACTTCGAAGAGACTACCGGGCGTTGACCGGGGCATCGGCGCGCCGTCGTCGATCACGCCAGCACCTGCAGCGCGGCATGCGACACATGCTGAAGGATCAGTACTTCGAAGCGGCGGTCGAATATCGCGCGGCCGTCAATGAAGATTCCACGGACGTCTATGCGGTGGTGAATCGCGGGTTGGCATGGCTGCATCTCCAGGACTTCGAGATGGCCCAGGCCGACTTTGAAGCCGCGATGAAACTCGATCCCAGGAACTGGTTCACTTTTCTCGGACGCGGATTTGTTCACGAAAAGCGGAATCACTTCGAACAGGCCCGAGCCGATTACCAGGAAGCTCACAGACTGCTGGGGGACGCCAATCACCCGCAGCGGGAGGAGATTCTCTCGGGATTGATTCGCTGTTCGATTGCTCTGGGGGATGCGTCCGGGGGGCTGACGGTTGCTGATGAGTTTCTTCGGGATTTTCCCGAGGGCCCGGCCGGCTATTCGATTCGGGGGCAGGCGCGGGTCGGGCTTTGTCTGTTCGAGGATGCCATCGCAGACTTTTCCGAAGCGATGCAGCGGGGACTGAGATCGTCCTATCTCCTGCGATACCGGGCTCACGCCTATGAGCGAATTGGAAACGTCTCGTGTGCCATCGCGGACTTGAAGGAGGCCGCACTGCTTGAGCCCGGGGATTTCGAGCTGCAGGCCTATCTCGGTTTCTCTTTGACTCAGGGCGGCCAGTGGACTGAGGCACGCTCCCATTTCGAGCGGCTCCTCGCCGAGCATCCAGATGACCCGCTGATCATGAACAATCTGGCCTGGATGCTGGCAACCTGTCCGGACGCCGCATTCCGGGATGGGCCGCTTGCTGTCCGCCTTGCAACGAAAGCCTGTGAACTGAGCCAGGGAACCGTCGCCCACTATGTCGGAACGCTGGGGGCGGCCTTTGCGGAGGTGGGTGAATTCGACCGCGCCGTCGAGTGCTCAATGAGAGCGCTCTCGAAGTTCGAGGGAACCGAACGCCAGGAGTGTCAGCGAATTCTGGAACACTATCAGTCCCGCAAGCCGTACCGCGACGTGCTGTCGAAATCACGACGCGCCCCTTAGCAACACCGGGCGAAACGAACTCCGGGCGAAGAGATCTTGCTTCCTGTTTCTCTGATTTCTTGTGACAAGTCTGCGCCCGACCGCGGCGCCTTTCCCTTGTCACCGTGATTTCCTCAAGATGAAATATTGGCGGCATGGTCGCCCGGAACGGATGATCGCTCCGCACGAACGGGATCGCCCGGACTTCGCTGACCGCCTGGACGGTAGTCGGCGTCGGTCTAGAGTCGCATGTAGAACGGCCGCTAGGGGCATTCGGCAGGCCGCTTCGCATGGCTGAGGTGCCGGTCCTGCGAACCTGTTGGCGGGATCGATCGTCCCAAGGCCTGGAAATCGGTCGACCCCGTCAATGTCCACCTCTGCCCGCTTAAGGAGGTGGAGCAGGGGGCGAATCGCCAACCAGCCTTATTCTTCTCAATGGAGCGGACAAGATGACCAGGACCATTCTCACGCTGGCATTGGGAGCATCGGTCGGAATCGGAGGGATGTTGTTCGCCAATCAGCACGGCCACGACGGGGAGTCGGTGCGCGTGATTTCCAGCCAGGACATTGCCGAGAAGCTGGATGGGAAGGACGCAGGTGCCACGATCGTGGAAGTGACGATTGAGGCCGGCCAGTCCGGAGTCGCGCATCGCCATCCCGGACCGGGCTTCGTCTACGTTCTCGAAGGGGAGTACGAACTGGGAATCGATGACCAGCCGACGAAGCGCTACAAGGCCGGCGAGACGTTCTACGAGCCGACCGGATGCCTGCACCGCGTCTCGAAGAATCCGGCCGCAAAAGGACGGACGCGGTTGATCGCCGTGGTCCTTCATCCACGAGGAGAAAAAGAGATCGCAGTCCCCGAAAAGAAACACTGATCGAACGACGCTCGCCGCCTTTCCATGGAAACCGTGTGCCACGGCTCTGTGAGCCGTGACCGATCCAAACGCTGAAAACTGGACACGGCCGGGACGGCCCCGGCACACAGACGGAAGTCTTTTTGACGGCATCGCCTGCGGCCTCTGCAGTCGACAGTTGTCAGCACCTGCACATTGCGCACTTTCAGACCCGCGCACAATCACCGGGAGATTCTCATGAAGATCGTTGTCATCGGCGGAAGCGGATTGATTGGAAGCCGTCTTGTGAAACGGCTGCAGAAAGCCGGGCACGAGGTCTTGGCGGCGTCGCCGCGGTCTGGAGTGAACGCCGTGACCGGCGAGGGGCTGGCCGATGCGCTGCACGGAGCAAGTGTCGTCGTCGATGTGTCGAACGCGCCTTCGTGGGAGGAACAGGCGGTTCGTGAGTTCTTCGAGAAGTCGACTGGCAACCTGCTGACTGCGGAAGGGGCCGCTGGCGTGAAGCACCACGTGGTGCTGTCGGTCGTCGGCGCGGAGCGACTCGTCGACAGCGGATACATGAAGGCCAAGGTCGCTCAGGAATCGCTCATCAAGGCGTCCCCGATTCCATACACGATCCTGCGGGCGACCCAGTTCATGGAGTTCGTTCAGGGGATCGCCGAGTCGTTCGCCGTAGGGGAAACGATTCGCGTTCCCACCGCCGGCATCCAGCCCGTCGCGGCCGATGACGTCGCCGCCATGCTGGCCGATATTGCCGTCGAACAGCCGGTGAACGGCACCCTGGAACTGGGCGGTCCGCAGCCGTTTGCAATGGATGATCTCGTCCGACAGTACTTCCAGTCGGTCGGACTCGCGAGGAACGTCGTGACGGATGACGAGTCGCGCTACTTCGGCGAACGGCTTCAGCAAAAGTCGCTGCTGCCCGAGGCCAATGCGCGGCTGGGGAAGATCACATTCAAGAAATGGGTCGAGCAGAACGCGGCCGTGGGAGTGTGAGCGGCGAGTCGCTCGGTCCTGTCCCTGAAACGACCTTCCGCGGTATGGGCCTGGAGGGCCTGGCGGATGACCGTCGCTGTTTGAGAAACCACCCGGCCCCTGCCGTCATCGGCAGGGGCTTTTTCGCGCGCCGCCGGTGAACTATGTTGGTTGGCCATGGCGATCAAACGAATGGACAACGTGCTTATCGTTGTCGACGACATGGATGCGGTCAAAGCGTTCTTCACCGAGCTCGGCATGGAGCTCGAGGGGGAGACGACGGTCGGGGGCGACTGGGTCGACAGTGTCGTCGGTCTCAAGGGAGTCCGCTCCGAGATCGTGATGTTGAGGACGCCCGACGGTCACGGAAAGGTCGAGCTGTCGAAGTTTCACTCGCCGCAGGCGGTTCGGTTCGGGCCGGAGAATGCTCCCACGAATGCACTGGGCCTGCGCCGCATCATGTTTACCGTCGACGACGTGAATGAGACGGTCGCCCGCCTCAGACAGAAGCAGGGCGCTGAACTCGTCGGCGAGATCGCCGAGTACGAAGGCGTCTACCGGCTGTGCTTCCTGCGCGGTCCGGAAGGCATCATCGTCGGCCTGGCTCAGGAACTGCGGTAACTCTCTTTGCGAACCGGCGGGACTGCGAACGAACGCACGCGGACAACGAGCGGCCAGGACGCCGCTGGTCTGCCGGAAGAGCGACTTCTTAAAGCTCCACCGCTCCGTTCAGATTTCTTTCGGAATTCACGCAACCTTTCCTGAACCGGGCAGATGATGCTTGTGGTGTGGCAAGGGGCGCGGAACGTCCTGATTGTCTGCCCGAGCTGAAGTTGCCAGGCAAGGTTCGCAGTCCTTCCCGGACCCGCCGCCCCCCGGCTGTGCGAAATTCGCCTCGTTCTGCGTCACGCACGTCATCGCTTTGCGCCCGGATTCTCGGACGTTCGTCCCGATGTCCTGGCCGAGTCTCCCCCCATCCCAATTGAGAAACGCTCATGGCGCCTCGTCCCCCGGCAAAGACTCCCCCCAGGAAGACTCCCCAGCAGGAAGCTCAGGAGCGACTCAAGGCCCTCGAGGAGAATCAGAAAAAACAGGATCTCGAACTGCGTCGGCTGGGAAGGTTTAACAAGGCGTCCAATGAACTGGCGGGATTCGAAAGCGCCATGATGGCGCGCGCGGAAAGCTGGATGATCGCCGCGCGGAACGTCGGATCGGCCTACAAGATGGCCGCCGAACAGCACAAAAAGACCCTGTCCGACCAGAAGGCCAGCGACGCACTCAACGACCAGATCCTGTTCGCGATCCTCAGCGTCTCCACGATCGGCGCGCTGTCGTGGCTCAGCTCCGCGATTCAGACCAGAAACGCCGCCGCGCTCTTGTCGGCCCAGACTCGTTTGGCGAGCGCCGAGCAACGGTTGGCGAACGTCATGAAAGCGCCCCCCTCGCTCTGGAAGGCGCAGAGCCTGATGATCGCCAAGGACCAGGTCGCGCGCCTCAAAGTGATGCCGGAGCCGGTCGGCATGGTGATCGAGGCGCTGGAAGACACCCTGCAGGTCGGCGCCGACAAACTCCTGACCACCTGGGCCCCGACTCTCGTCGCACAGCAGAACGAGGAGGCCAGCGAAGATCCCCAGGTTTTTCAGAACGAGCAGGAGAACAAAGTCAGCCGCGTCAAAATCCTGGCATTCCAGGCCTTCAGCGAAGTTCGCAAGGACTGGGACAAGAAGCCTTCCGACTTCTGGGACACCTATGACACCGAGGCTCAGGCGAAGAAGCACGAAGAATGGAATAAAGAGGCAGCCCAGCTCGCCGGCAAGGACGACCTGAGGCCGATTCAGGAAATGGCCGACGAACTCGAACGCGGCTTCTGGATGCGGTATGTCCTGGAAAGCCACAGCCATCGCGACTTCGGGATCTTCAGGACCGCCGAAAGCTACGACTACGTCGGCGATCATGTCGTCAAACGGCTCGAGAAACTGGGGGTCACGCAGCCCCTCGGAATCAGAACGGACATTCCCCGCGGAGTGAAAGATGGCTCATGGCTCGGTGGGGATCCGATGGAAGAGTTCATCACCGACAAGCTCGTCGCCTGGGCGAAGGCCTACCAGATCAAATCGCTGCTGAAACCGAAGTCCTCTGCAAACAGCTTCGCCGGGGCAAGCGCGTCAGCCACCGGCTCGGTGAAAAAGTAGGCATTCGGGCGCCAATGGTCCTCTTTGGGGGCCACGGCGCTGCCTGCAGACACAGCCGAATCGCGCAAACAAAACACCTCCGTGCCCCGCAACCCGGCACGGAGGTGTTTCCACATCCTCTCGCAGTCTTTCCGGCCTTACGCCTGCGGCTCGGTCATCGAGAACGGATCGAGGGCCGCGTTCAGCACGTCGGCCGGCAGGATGTTCTGCTCCGTGCAGAGTTCCCGGATCGTCTTCCCGGTCTTGAAGGCCTCCTTCGCGAGAGCGGACGCCTTTTCGTAACCGATGTGGGGGTTAAGGCTCGTCACCATCGACAGGCTCTTCTCCACGCTCGCTTCGCACGCCTCGGGGTTCGCTTCCATCTCGATCGCACAGAACTCGACGAAGGCGTCGGTCGCCCCGGCCAGCAGGTTGATGCTCTCCAGCGTCGTCTGGCCCATCACGGGCATCATGATATTGAGCTGGAACTGACCGCCGGCCGCGCCGCTGAGCGTAATGCAGCCGTCGTTGCCGATCACACGGGCGCACACCTGCATCATGCTCTCGCACATGACGGGGTTCACCTTGCCCGGCATGATCGAACTGCCCGGCTGCCGATCCGGCAGCTTCACTTCATAGAACCCGCACCGCGGGCCCGAGCCAAGCCAGCGGATGTTGTTGGAAACATTGAACAGCGTGTTGGCGATCGTCTTGAGCTGACCGTGGCATTCGACCAGGCCGTCGCGCTGGGCGTTCCCTTCAAAATGATTCACCGCGTCCACGAACGCGATCCCGGTCTCCGCGGCCAGCACCTTCGCCGTCCGCGCGCCGAATTCGGGATGCGTGTTGATGCCCGAGCCCACGGCCGTGCCGCCGACCGGCAGTTCCAGGACCGCATTGAGCGCCCGTTCGGCCCGCTCGATCGACAGTTCCAGCTGGCGGGCAAAACCGCCGAACTCCTGCCCCAGGCGGAGCGGGGTGGCGTCGGCCAGGTGCGTCCGGCCGATCTTGATGATCTTGTCCCACTCCTTTGCCTTCTTCGCGAGTTCGGCGTGGAACTTCCCGAGCGCAGGGATCAGCTTGTTTTTGATCGACTGCGCAACCGCAACGTGGATGGCCGTGGGGAACGTGTCGTTGGTGCTCTGCCCCATGTTGACGTGATCGTTGGGGTGGATCGACTTTTTCATGTCGAACCGGTCCCCTTTCAGCAGCTCGATCGCACGGTTGGAAATCACCTCGTTGGCGTTCATGTTGCTCGAGGTGCCCGAGCCGGTCTGGAAGACGTCGATCGGAAATTCGCCGTCAAACTTCCCGGCGGCGACTTCCTTGGCGGCGGCGAGCATGGCGTCGACCTGCTTCTCGTCGAGCCGGTTCTTGCCGCTGTTCGTAAGCTTGCCGAGCTGGTGGTTGGCCGTACCGCAGGCGAACTTCACGAGCCCCATCGCGTGGATCAGGTCGGCGTGCAGCGGCCAGCCGGAAACCGGGAAGTTCTCGACGGCGCGCTGCGTCTGGGCGCCGTAATAGGCCTTGGCGGGAACCTTCACGTCTCCCATGGAGTCGTGTTCAGTGCGGAATTCAGACATGGATCGCAGCCTTCGCTCTCAATGCAGTCAATGCCCGGCGACACTGTCGCCGGAACGGTCGATGTGCGGCGGCGCAGGAAGCCCGGAGTCTTCTGCGAAGCCCGGTTTCTGGCCTGGAAACGCTCATTCGAAGACGGTTCATTGCAAATTGCAAACGGCACCTTGAAAATCGCAACTCTGAAAACCCTCCCCGCCGTCAGCCCCGCGTTGCTTCGTGACTCAACAGCGTTCCATTCTCGTCATCGAAGATGAACAGGTCATCCGCAGCAGCCTGCGGGAGTTCCTCACCGACGAAGGCTTTGTGGTGACCGAAGCCGGCAACTGCGCCGAAGCGCTGTCGCTCGCTCGCCAGCAGGATTTCCAGGTGGCGATCTGCGATGTCCGACTGCCGGACGGCGATGGCGTCCAGCTCCTGCGCAAGCTCCAGCAGATCAATCCGTCCGTCTTCGTCCTGATCATCACCGCCTATGCCACGGTCGAAAACGCCGTCGACGCCTTCAAGGCCGGTGCGTTCGACTACCTCGTCAAACCCGTCATGTTCGAGGACGTGGCGAACAAGCTGCGTCGCGTCTACCAGTTCCGTGAGATGTTCCTTGAAAACCAGCGGCTGCGGAAAGAACTGTCGCAGCCGCAGCAGTTCGACCTGATTGTCGGTTCGAGCCAGCCGCTCAAGGAACTGCAGACGGCAATCGCAAAAATCGCGGTGACGCACTCGAACGTGTTGCTCGTCGGGGAAACGGGAACCGGCAAGGAGCTGTTCGCGCGGGCCATCCATCTCGCAGGTCCCAAGAAAGACGAGAAGTTCATCGCCGTCAACTGCGCGACCCGGCCCAGCGAACTGCTGGAAAGCGAGCTGTTCGGGAGCGATGCCGGCGGGCCGGGGGCGCTCCGCAGTGCCGGCGACGGCACGGTGTTTCTCGACGAGATTTCTCACCTGCCGATGGGAGCCCAGACGCGGCTGCTGAGGGCGATCGAGTTCAAGGAAGGAACCCCTTCCGGCGGCTCGGCCCCCTACAAGGTGTCGGCCCGCATCATCGCCTCCACCAGCCAGGAACTGTTGCGGCTCGTGGGAGAGGGCACCTTCCAGGAGGACCTGTTCTACAGGCTGGACGGGGTCAAGGTCCGCATCCCGCCGCTCCGGGAACGGATCGACGATGTGCCGGAGCTGGTCGATCATTTCATCGCGAAGCACAGCCGGGCGATGGGCAAGCGGGTCACGAGTGCCTCGAGCGATACGATCCGCCTGTTGATGGCGGCCCAGTGGAAGGGGAACGTCCGGCAGCTCGACAACGCCATCGAGCGCGCCGTGCTGATGTGCGACGGAACGCAGATCGAACCGAAAGACCTCCCGCCCGACCTGATGGGCCTGGGCCAGCCGCTGCCCGATACCGACGACCTGCGTTCGGCCCTCAGGCACTACGAGAAACTGCATATCGCCCGCGTCCTGAAGCAGTGGCCCGATAAGCGCGAAGCGGCCAAGCGTCTGAAACTCGGCCTTTCGAGCCTCTATCGAAAGATCGAAGAACTCGGCCTCGAGCTGTGACTTTGCCGAATCCTGAATCCTGAATCTGAGATCCTGAATCCTGCTATGGAACCGCTGCGGCAGATGACCGGGATGCTGAACCAGTTCTCGGCGCTGTCGACGTACGTCATCGTCGCGGCGTTCGCCGTGCACCTGTTCGTGTTCTTCACGCTCACGCTCTGGGCCCGGCGCGACCTCAAGAACATGGCTTCGGCCCTGTACGACTTCACTCGCGGACTCAGGCACCAGAGCCTGCTCGATCGAGCAGCCCCGCTTTCAGATCAGGTCGACGCCTTCCTCGCAGACGTCAATGACGTGATCAGCGATCCGGCCCGCGTGGCTGATCGCCGGTCGCTGCACATCCGTATGCAGATCATGGACGAGCGGCGGCGGTACCTGAACTCGATGACGTTCGAGACCGTCTACAACATGGCCCGGACGATGATCGAGGCCTATCCCCTGGGAGGGATCGTCGGGACGGTGCTCGCCATCGGCGCCGCGCTCAATGCCGACGCCGGCGGTGTTGCGAGCGTCGATGCTATTGTGAAACGGTTCGGCGAATCGATCTGGTGCACCTTCGCGGGCCTCGTGGCGACGATCATCCTCCTGTTCATCAACAGCTTCCTCGAGCCGGGTTTCAACCGGCTCGCCGAGAATCGCCAGCACGTGCGGGAAACTGTCGCGCGGGCGAAACGCGAATTGTCGCTGCACGCGCCCCAGGCAGGCGATGAAGAGGCTGCGACGTGAAAATCAGTCGCCGCAAGCTGACGCTGCAGCTCACGCCGCTGCTCGACCTGATGCTGATCGTCTTCTTCCTGCAATACCTGCAGATGCGGGAAAACGAAGTGAAACGGGCGAGCGCGGCCGAGATCGTTCAGCAGGATGCGGTGCGACTGGCGGAAGAACTGGAAGCGGCCCGGCGCGTGGCCGCGGACGCCACCCGGACGGCGACGGCCCTCCAGAACGAACTGGCCCAGGCAAACGCGCGCGCCACGGGGCTCGCCGGCGAAGCGGCCGCCGAGCGGGCGCGGGTCGATCAGGTGCTCTCGCGCGAAGAGGAACTCGGCCGGCTGATCGTGGAATTGTTCAACGTTCCCAGGGCCGACATCGACAAGGTGCTGAATGACCCCGGGGCAGGGGGCATTTCAAGATCCCCGCAGGAAGTCGCGGCCCTCCGCAAACAGTTCGAGGATATGGCCGCCGCGAGGTCGGGCCGGATGATCAAGCACCTGCTGGTGTTCGATGAGATCCGCAAGCGGTGCGACGTCTGGGAGGTCTTCGTCGATTCCCAGCACCTCGTGACGGTGAACACGGGCGTGCGGACGGCGTCGCTCAGGCTGAACCTGAAAGACGACGGCGATCCCGACATGGAACGCTTTGAGAATGAGTTCGTCGAGGTCGCTCGCGGGCTGCCCGATCCGAAGTCGCTCGTGGTCGTGCTCCTGAGTTACGACCGCGCCACGCGGCTGATCGTCACCGAGGCGCTGGACAGGTCGATGCCGAACATCATGCGCCGGCTGGCGATGGAAACAGCCGGCGTGCGATTCGAGTACGCCGACCTCGGGATTCGCATCGGACAGTGAGCCGCATCGCGGCCTGGAGCAGCTTCAAGATTGGTGTTCGGGGTTCCGCAGGCGATGAACGCACGAACGCGAATCGAGAACCGTTCAATCGCCTGCACAGGAGCCATGAAAATGGTTTAGCGGTTCATGATCCGCTTCCAGCCGGGGAGGCCGCTCGCTCCCTGTCGGCGTGGAACGTTGACGTAATTCGTGTCGTCGAGAGAATCGGGTTGCTCGCCGGGCTTGGCGGCCGGTTTCGGAACCGACGCGTCACGCGGATCGGCCGGGCTCGATTTCATCGGCGGACTCCCAGGGGCCGGAGCGGTCCCGGCCGGCGGAATCGTGCTGCCGGGAATCGAACCGCCCGAAGGGGACTGCGGCAATGGGGACTGGCCCGACGGGGACTGGGGCGCCTCGATGATCGGCCGGCGGTTGCGTGGGATCGTGGAATCGACGGGCAGACCGGGCTGTGGGATACCGGTCCCGGCGGGGATCGACGCCCCCTGCCCGGAGATCGCCGGAGCGGAACTGCCCGGCAGCGAGCCGGTCATCGGAGCCGTCGCCGAGTCGAAGCCTCGCGATCGCAGCGCGGGGCCGTCTTCCGGAACCGGCCCGTTGGGATTGGCGATCGACGGATTGATCGTTGAAGGGCTGGCGACGGTGGACGGAAGCGGAGCCGGGGAGGCAACCGGCTTCGCGATGATCTGCACCTGGGTCGTCCAGTCGGCGACGCGCGTCCCCGCGTGAGTCAGGACTGCATCGATTCTCGCCATGCTCGGCGTGCGGGCGAGCACCTTGAAGATCGCCCGCTTCGTCGTTCCAGCGGGAATATGGGCGTAGCGGTGTTCCACCAGGACTCCATCGCGGTGTTCCAGTCCCGCGGGAACATCCACGGTCAGCACCACGCCGTCCGCATCGCCGTTGCCCGTATTGGACACGACGAACACGGTCGACAACTCATCGTCGACTTTGAGGGAAGTGGGAATCTCCGCCACGACACTCAGGCGTGCCACCTTCGGGGCGACCTCGCGGGAGGCCGGCTCAACAGGGGCGAGCTTCGGCGTTTCCATCAGGACTGGCGGGGTCTCATTGACCGTCAACGGAGTCACGGCCGTCACGTGAGTGGAACTGCTCACGGCCACGGCCGCGCGCACCTCGGCGACCGCCTGGATCTCCCGGTCGGTTCCCGGCTGTAGGGTGATCGCGAGGCGGCGTTCCTGCCCGGGACGCAGGGAGTCGATCCGCCAGTGGAGGGCGGTCGCCGAGACATCCGCCGGCGGATGGGTCGACTCGACCCGGTCGAGGTTCGCGAGTTCTTCCGTCACAAGGATCTGTTCGAGAATCTCCGCCCCGCGGTTCTGCACGATCAACGCATAGGTAATCGCTTCCGACGGCGGGGACTCTGCGGGAAGGTCGCGGGTGACGATCAGTGCGGGGTGCGATTCGCCCGCGCCGCCATAGCTGAGCGGCTGGTCGGCCGGCTGGACCGCCGGCGCCTGGGCTACCGGATTCCACAGGGGGGCCGTCTGCCGATAAACGGTCGGCCACGTCTCGGTCAGACGACGCTGCGCCATCGACCAGCCGTCGCGAATCGGTTGCAGGATCGATTGGGGCGACAGGCCCAGTGAAGTGGAAACGAGCGTCGTGTGCCGGATCTGGTCCCACTCGTGGGCGAGCATCGTGCGCACCAGACGGCCGTCGAGGTCGATGGCCAGCGGAGCCGGTGTAGTCGGCTCGGGAACCTGCGGCGCGAACAGGAATGTCGGCGGGGCAGGGGCGACCGCGATCGGCTTCGTCGACGCTTCAAGCCGCCCGGGCGGCTTGAAGAGGAGGATGGTCAGCATGACGCCGATGAGCCCGCAGACGACGCTCGTCGTCCACATGGGGCCGATGTAGATCGGCGTGGTGAAGAACCAGATGATCCGCAGCCACAGGCGCTTGATTTGGATCCAGGGCGCAATCAATTCCTGGAAGAGATAGCGCAGGATGCGGCGAGGATCGAGGCGACGTCCGCGAACCAGCACGGTGGACTCCCTTCCACAGGCTTCAGAAACAACTTCGGCAAGAACTGCCGGAAATGTACCCGATCTGCAAAATCGGGGGAAGATGGAGGTCAAACCAACAGAGGCCAGGCGTCAGCAAGCGGGCTGACGGCTGGCCTCTGTTGTGTGCGCCTCGCCCGCGACGCGGACAAAAGGCGACCTCCCGACACACCCGAACGCACATTGCTTAGGGCTGCTTGGTTTCCCATCTGACCCGGTTCACACGGCGCCGCCGTGCGGGAGATCGCCTTTCACCCGCGAAGGGGGAGTCCCGCAACGTAACGCAGTGGCGGGCGATCCGCAACTGGCGCGAGTGGATCAGGAGAGCTGGTCACTTCTTCTCGATGGACCAATTCGGCGTTGGCGTGCGCCGTTGCCGCAAAATGACTTGCGGCAACGAGAAACGACCGACGGTGGAAAAGTGACTCGCCCCGCCCCAATCCCCACCCGCCCAAGCACTTCCGAGTACCGAGTACCGAGTACCGAGTACCGGGCCCCCCGCGCAACCGCCCCCGTCATGATGGAGGACCTATGAACACAACCACCATCAACCTGTCGTCCCCCCCGGCTCCATGTCCGCACCACCGACGCTCTCCCGATCCCTCCGCAGGAAAAGAGGGCGAGGAGTACAGGACCACCCACACAACGCGCCCTCCTCGCCCCCTCGGGACGCTTCCCTCCCACTTCACCCGGCAGAAACATGTCCGGTCGATTTGCGCCTCGTGGAACAGACGGAAGAACGGGGTTTTCAAGCCAGTCCTCGACCTGGTGGTCCGGCTGTGGATCGCTTTTTGCTCGGATCCCGGAACCTGTCCCTGACTGGCTTTCCCGCATCACTGTTCAAAACTGACACATTGTCCTAGCCCGAAATCACGGCCTGGCGTACGATTCAGCGTCGTTCGTCGCGCAGTTGAGGTGCTCGACAGCGTGCTTAAGGAGATGCCGTTGCCATGATTGCACTCAGGAGAGGCGTTGCCGCCCTGGCGCTGTTGACGGTCCTGGCCTCCCACGCCTCCACCGCCCACGCCTCCGCCGCCCAGGTCGCCACCGCTCCTCCCCTCGACGTCCTGAAGTCGCAACTCGATGGCTGGCTGACCCCGCAACTCTCCACGCGGCCGGAACTGAAGCAGGCGGTGGATGAGCTTTGGAATTCTGCGGGCAAATCGCTGAATCCCTCGCAGCGGGCGGACCTGCTCCTGCGGGCCTTCTACCTCGCTGATCCGGAAGTCCGGGACCTCGTCGAAAGCTGCAGTGTCGGCGATTCGGGACTCACTCTCCGCGACTTCCCCGCCCTGTCGTCACGCCACGACGAGCCTCTGTTCACGAACAACGTACGGGCGTTCTACGCACGGTTTCTCGCCACAGCCACGCTGTACGAAGAATCACTCGACGCCTACCGCCAGGTCGATCTGGCCTACCTCGCCGACCCGGCCACGGCCCTGTTCTACAAGGCGGTCTGCGAACATGCCCTCCTGTTGAAGTCCGACGGCCTCGCCACCCTTGGCAAGCTGCTGGACGAAACGGAGGCGGTTCCGCCGCGCTATCGGGCACTCGGCGAGTTGATGAAGGGCGACCTGGAAAAACTCGAGGAAAAGTCGCTCGCCGAGGTCGCCAGCCAGATGAACGACGTCCGCCGCCGTCTCACCCTCGGCCGGGCCGGGGAAAAAGTGCAGCGTGTCGAAGACCAGATCATCGTCACGCTGGACGAGATCATCAAGAAGCGGGAAGACGAGCAGAATTCCTCGTCATCCAGCAGCGCCTCCGGACGCGCCAGCGGCCAGATGCGGCCTGATGGCAGTTCCCCGGCGGACGACAGCTACCTTGGCGGAATCAAAGGCAAAGGCCTGACCGACAAGAAGGACATCGGCCACAAGGACAACTGGGGCGACCTTCCCGAGAAAAAGCAGGCCGCTGCGAAGGGAATGCTCGAGAACCAGTTCCCGGGACACTATCGCCTCGCCGTCGAGCAATACCTCAAACGTCTCGCGGAACGGACTGCCCCCCCGCGCGAGTAGCTCGAGCTGACAACAGGTCCGGCCGCAGGGGCGGCCGGAACGAAGAACGCCGCCGATCACCTCGGCGGTTTTTCATTGACGTGGTGCCGCATGACGCGCGCAGATTTGGACGCCTCGGAGTGGGCCGAACATTGGCCCCAGATCCCGGGCGTCATCTATCTCAATCACGGCTCCTTCGGCCGGGCCCCCAGGGCCGTCCTCGATGCCCAGAAGTCGTGGACGGCGAAGCTCCAGCAGAACCCCGTCGACTTCTTCACGCGGCAGCTCGACAGGCTGCTCGATTCGGCGGCCGACAAAATGTCTCGGTTCGTCGGCTGTAAGTCGGGCGACCTGGTGTTCGTGCCCAACGCCACCGTGGCGATGAACATTGTCGCGGCCAACGTCCAGCTCGATTCGGGCGACGAGGTGTTGCTGAACGACCATGAATACGGGGCCGTCTGCCGCATCTGGAGAACGCGCTGCCAGCAGGCCGGCGCAAAGCTCGTCGTCGCCCGCCTGCCCGATCCGCTCACTTCCAGAGAACAGATCATCGAAGCGATTTTCGCAGCCGTGACCGAGCGGACGCGGCTGATCGTCGTCAGCCATGTGACTTCCCCGACCGCGATTGTGTTTCCCGTTGAGGAGATCTGTGCCCGGGCGCGGGCGCTCGGAATCCGGGTCTGCATCGACGGTCCGCACGCCCTCGCCATGCGGCCCATCAATCTCGAGATGCTCGGCTGCGACTTTTACTGCGTCAGCTGCCACAAGTGGCTCGCGGCCGGTATCGGGAGTGGCTGGCTGTATGTCCGCGGCGGCCTCAAAAACCATCTGCACCCGACGACGCTCAGTTGGGGACGCAGCCTCAGCGGCCGCCCGGCGACCTGGAAGGATGAATTTCATTGGCCCGGCACTTTCGATCCCGCGGCCTATCTCTCCACGACCGCCGCGATCGAGTTTCTGTCGATGGTCGGCCTCGAGGCATTCCGCTCAACGACCCACGCCCTCGCCCGCGAAACGCGGGCCCGCCTGCTTGCCGAACTGGACGGCGTTGCGCTCTCGCCGGACGGCCCCGACTGGTACGGCTCGATGGTCACTGTCCGGCTGCCGTGGCTGCGAACGCGCGATTCGGGAGTCCCCATCAATCACCCGCTCCAGGCAGCGCTCTGGGAGCAGTTCCATATCGAGGTCCCGGTCGTGGAATTGAATGGCCACGCCCACCTGCGAGTCTCCTGTCATCTCTATACGAGGGCCGGCGACATCGAGGCGCTGATGGCCGCGCTCAGGCAGCTGCGTCCCTCGCATTCGCACTGATATCCAATGCTCCGTCGTCGACGCTGCCAGCGCCGATCAACGCAGCAGCCGGCGGTGTCGGCTGCGTGCTCGCGTTTCGTGCTGTCGCACCAGGCAACGGCGAGAACGACCAGCCCGCGGAGATCAGGCCCGGTAGCGACTGCCCGAGCATGGCAGGGGTTTTCTGCATCGACACCACGTTGTCGTGCAGGCACACGATTGACCGGGCCCGGAGCCGGCCCTCGAGCACCTGCCGGAGCGACTCAGCGGTGGTCTCTTCGAGATAATCGGCCGGGAACACGTCCCACAGCGCGATCGGCTGCTGGTGAATCCGGCTCCATTTCACGACCGCGTGCGTCAGCCGTCCGAACGGCGGACGGCACCACGCAGGAGACACCCCTGCGGTCTCTTCGATGATGCGGGTTCCTTCGGTGATCTCCCGAATGACTTCCCGCGGCCGTGTCTTCCAGCAATCGATATGACGGCGAAAGTGGTTGCCCAGGGAATGCCCGGCCGCGACGATCTCTCGCGCCCGCGCGGGAAACCTTCGCACATTCTCACCGAGGACGAAGAAGGTCGCCTTGAGGCCGTGACGCGCGAGACATTCCAGCAGCAGGGGAGTTCCCGCGTCAGTCGGCCCGTCGTCAAAGGTCAACGCCGCGATCTTCTGATGGCCGGGCGATTCGGGAAGCCGGATCGACAGATCGCGCACATACGCCGCGGCTGCACGGGGCCACAGGTGGGCGAAGCGATGGCGAAAACTTCGTCGCCAGCCGGATGGCTGACTCGCAGTCGACTGAGATTCCCAGATCGAGGCCATGGCATCCCTGCCTCACACGGGCCATCTGAACTTTGTGGTTTCCCTAGTTGCAGGCGGCCAGCATCTGACGGGCCGACGCCAGCAGTTCTTCCACCGCCAGTCGCTCCTCGGGGAGCAGGTGGGACACCTGGCCGCGGAATAGATCGATGACGCGCCCTGGGCGGCCGAGCATCAGCGAAACGGAGGCGAGGTCGCGGCGATCGATGAAAGACGAAGGGCGGAGCGCCAGAAGCCTCCGCAGCACACGTTCCGCGCCGAGCCAGTTGTCTTTTCGAAGGTGCAGCGTTTTGAGGTTGTTGAGCATCCTCAGAACGATCGTCCGGGGGGGCGCCGTCTGCAGCGTCGGCCGGAGATCCTGGGCCGAAAGGCCGGACACCCCGCCCAGCCATTCGATGCATTCCATTTCGGACATGATCCGTCCGCCGCCATAGGCGTCGACGAACAACGGCCCCTCGTCGCTTTCATAGCGGCAGAGGAAATGGGCCGGCGCGGCCACGCCGCTGATCGGCAGCCCCAACTGTTCTCCAACGGCGATGTAGATCAGCGAGAGGGAGATCGGAATTCCCCGCCGAGTCTCGACCACCCGGTCGAGGTAACTCGAGTCGGCTGCGTCAAAGCAGGAAGCCGACCCTGAGAATCCATAGGTCCCGGCAATGACGTTGCAGATCGCCTTCAGCGTCTCAGCGTCATTCCGGTGTTTGACGATCGCCCCGCGGGCGTCGTCGGCGATGGCGGCGAGTCGAAGCTGGGTGGTCTGGAAATCGAGCGAGGGACGGGCGTCTCTCGCGATTTCGAGCGCGGCCTGCGTCATCGAAACCGAACGCTGGAATCCGATCAACTTCGTGAACTCGACGTCGTCTTCGAAGTGGCAGAGCGGTGGCATGCGGTGGTCTTTAAGCGACAGGAGGCGACTTGCGCAATCCTACGCAGCATGGAGCAGCCCACCAATCAGAAAGATCAGGAACGCTCTCCATTCGGCAGGAAGTGCGTCGTCACGCTGCAGTGCGTGTCAAACTGCTGCGCTCCGGAAGACTGCACTGCTCAAGCCAGTGCAGGAGACAAACGCCGACCGCGAAGGCCTCACCCCCCCGACTTCGTCGGCGGGGCCGCATTAAAAGAAGACCCGCTTCAACGACAGTCGCCTCAGCCCTGGACGTCTTTCAGCAGGGGCGTCAGGTAGGCGACGGTGCTGTCCATCGTGCCTAGCTGCGGATAGTCGGCTTCCGGAATCTGGATGCGATACTGCTTCCGCAGTTCCATCACGATGTCCAGGAAGTCCATGCTGTCCAGTTCCATCTGTTCGCGGAACGGGCGCGCATCGTCGAGATTCGACAGGTCTTCGTCGGGAGCGATCCGCTCCAGAATGTTCAGAATCACTCGACGAATATCAGCCGGCGCCATCCCACACGTCTCCACGAATCCCGCATCTGGTTCAGCACTTGCGGCCCTCGGCCGCCAGGGAAACCGCGAATGATAGGCGATCCCCCTGAAAGTGCGAGCGAGGGGGCCCACGATCCAGGTCGAGAGTTCAAAACCGGTCTCCCGTCCGCCGCGGGTACTCGCCGCAGGATTCCCGGTTTGTGGACCGTTCCAGCTTCCTTTCATCCTTCTCTTGTCGCCATCCCCCTGGCCTTACATAATCCCGCGATTCGACTTCTGACCACGAGCGGCGAAATGCTGGATAAGATCGTCACGATTTTTCGTATTCCCGAACTTCGGCAGAAAATCCTGCTGACGCTGATCCTTCTCGGCGTTTATCGCATGGGCTTTGCGGTGTTCCTCCCGAACATCAACCAGGCCGAGTTTGCGAGCGCCATGGAACGCATGGGCCAGAGCTCGCTCGGCCAGGTCATGCAGGCCGTGTCGATGTTCTCGGCCTCGCAGTTCGGCAACGCCACGATCTTCGGCCTGGGCATCATGCCCTACATCTCGGCCTCGATCATCTTCCAGCTGCTGGCGACGGTGTACCCGCCGCTGGAAGCCCTCCAGAAGGAAGGCGAAGCGGGACGCAAGAAAATCAATGAATACACCCGCTACGCCACCGTGGTGCTCTGCCTCATCCAGAGCGTGTTCTGGGTCGCGATGCTTCCGCAGAGCCTCGGCCCGAACATCTTCCTCGGCGGAATGGACAGCTGGTGGTATATCCTCCTCGACGCCATGGTGATGACGGCCGGAACCGTCTTCCTGATGTGGCTCGGTGAGCAGATCGATGAATACGGCATCGGCAACGGCATCAGCCTTTTGATCATGGCCGGCATCGTCGCCCAGATGCCCGCCGTCGGAGCCCAGTTCCTCGGCCCGGCATTCAAGGGGGGCGGCATCGACGTCAGCCTCGGCTCGGAAGTCGGTATCGATCGACTGATCCTGCTCGGCGCTCTGTTTGTCGCAGTCATCCTTGGCGTCATCGCCATCACCCAGGCGACCCGCCGGATCCCGATCCAGAGCGCCAAGCACGTTCGCGGACGCCGCGTCATGGGCGGCCAGCGGTCGCACCTCCCGATGCGGCTCAACGCCTCGGGCGTCATGCCCATCATTTTCGCGTCCAGCCTGCTCATGTTCCCGGCCTTCTTCTTCGGCTGGTTCGCGAACAAGTGGCCCGACGTGTGGGTGTTCAACATGCTCTCGAACATGTTCAACAACGCGGACCGCGGCTACGTCTACAACCTCTGCTACATCGCGCTGATCTTCTTCTTCTGCTACTTCTGGACCGGCATCACCTTCAATCCGAAGGACATCGCCGACAACCTGAAGGACTACGGCAGCTTTGTTCCGGGTTATCGCCCGGGCCAGCGCACGGCCGATTACCTCGACCACGTGATGAACCGCATTACCTATGTGGGGGCAGCCTTCCTCGCGGTCATCGCCGTCATTCCGACGGTCATGGCGACGAGCATGAACATCCCCTACATGATCGCCAGCTTCTACGGAGGCACCGGCTTGCTGATCGTCGTCTCGGTGGCCCTCGATCTCGTCCAGAAGATCGACAGCCATCTCGTGATGCGGAACAAGCAGGGCCTGCTCGAGGCCGAGGCGGCGTAGTCGCCCGCTCCCCATGGTGAGTCCTTTCGCACCCCGGCTGCTTCCATCGGCCGGGGTGCTTTACTTGATGACACGATCGTGATCTCTCTCAAAAGCCCTCGCGAACTGGCGCTGATGCGCGACGCCGGAAAGATCGTCGCCGAATGCCACTCCATCGCCCGCGAATTTCTCCGTCCCGGGGTCACGACCGCCGAGGTCAACGCAGCCGTCGACAAATTCCTGACCGAACTCGGCGCGATACCGCTGTTCAAGGGATTTCCCGGCGAGACTCCCTTCCCCGCCTCGACCTGCATCAGCGTCAACAGCCAGATCGTGCATGGGATTCCGGGCGGGTACGTCCTGAAGCCGGGTGACCTTGTGAGCCTCGATGTCGGCGTAAAATGGAAAGGCTGGTGCGGAGACTCCGCCTGGTCGTATGCGATCGGAGAGGTCGATGCCGAGAAGACGCACCTGATGGCCGCCGGGCGCTACCTGCTGCACCGCTCCATCTTCCTCTGTGCGTCCCGCAAGCGGTGGTCGGAAGTGGCGGACGACATGACCCGCGAAGCGAAGCGCCTGGGCGTCACGCTCGTCCGTAAATTCGTCGGGCACGGTATCGGCAAGGAAATGCACGAGTCGCCGCAGGTTCCGAACTTCATGGACCGCGACATGCGTCGCTCGGATTTCGAACTCAAGCCGGGGCTCGCCCTGGCGATTGAGCCGATGGTGAACGCTGGCAAGCCCGACGTGAAAATCCTCGGCGACAAGTGGACGGCGGTGACCGTCGACGGCAAACCGAGCGTCCACTACGAGCATTCGGTCGGCCTCACCGCCAACGGCCCCGTGCTGTTGACCGAAGGGGTCGGCGAGCCGTTCGATCCGCTCGTGGAGCCGGTCCGACCCGCCTAAGGGCTCTCCGGGCTCCTCGCCCTCTTCATCCGGCTGTTTCTGCCGAACTTCGGCCGGAATTGGAGGCCGGACACCCGTTTCCGCCCGTGAAGGCGAGAGGTCGTTGACCCTCGTCCGCGGCAGGGCGTATCAGAAGGACGGGCCGAACTGCTGCGTCGCCTCACGGTGTCGCGGTTGTCCGTGCAACTCGTTTTGTGATGCGTGTCGCCATGTCCCCGCGAGTCATCCCTTCGATCGTGCTCACGGCGTTCCTCGCCGGATGCACCACCGCGCAGACCTCCAACACCGCCCGCACCGCGACCGAGCAACTGCTCCTCTCGAATGCCGTCGACCAGTCGCTCGACAAGGTCGATTTCAAGCCGCTGCACGGGCAGAACGTCTTTCTTGAAGAGAAGTACATCGACTCCGTCGACAAGCAGTACATCATCGCGTCGATCCGCCACCGCATCCTGCGCGCGGGCGGACACCTGGCCGAGAAGATCGAAAACGCCGACATCGTTCTCGAGCCACGCAGCGGCGGCGTCGGCACCACGACGTCCTCTTCGTTTGTCGGCATCCCGAGCTTTTCGCTGCCCGGGATGGTCACGATTCCCGAAGTGAAACTCTTCACGCGCTCGCAGCAGGCCGGATACGCCAAGCTCGGGCTGGCCGCCTACGACCCGAAGACCCGCGAAAGCCGCGGACAGGGTGGCATGAGCGTCGCCCAGTCGAACGACAACAACTACTACTTCGCCGGTGTCGGCCCGTGGCAGACGGGCACGCTCAGGGAAGAGATCACGCGGACGACGACCGGGACGGCCGCCATCCGCCGCGACCAGCTCCCGCCCAACGTCGCCTTCACTCCCGGGCCCAAGCGGCTCCAGGAAGAAAGCGGGACGGCGCTCGTCAACGGCGAGGTCGAACAGGTCCGCGCTGAAGCTCCCGACGCTCCGAAGTAAACATCGCCGAAGCTACTGCAACCGGCTGGGCAGTTCGCGCCGCAGCAGGTCGAGGGCCGTCTTCCCGATCCGCGCCGGAAGGATCGCAGGGTTGCCGCCGATGGCCAGGCTGTCGACAAGAATTCCATCCGGGCCCGCGACGGCGACCCGGATCCGCAGCCGGCTCTGGGCGATTTCGTCGGGCGTCAGGTCGGGATACGGCTCGGTCGCCAGGGCGTAATTCACGCGCAGGTGCTCACGGGTCGCCGCGGCGAGACGTCCAACGCGATGCTCATGGATGTCGTCCTCCAGGTCGGCCAGCAGAACCCCGGCGACTTTCTCTTCGACGCCGGTGACGACGAGCGCCCGGCCGGGATACTCCGCTTCCAGTGCCCCCAAGGCCCGCGCCAGCCAGCCTCCCGTGGCGCAGTCGGCGACTCCCAGCGTCCAGCCGTAGTGGGCCAGCGTGCGCAGGACGACCGTTTCCAGTTCCTCGTCTTCCACTCCATACGCAAACTTCCACAGCCGCGACCAGACGGCCCCCTTGGCTTCGTCAATCTTCGCCTGGCACTCCGCTTCGGATTTTCCACGGGCCTCGATCCGCAGCGTGATCGTCGCTTCATGGGCCGTGATGCCGATCTCCGGATCGCGGCCGCGGGCGGTCAGGTCGCCGAGAAGCTCGTCGGCCTGCGATTCGCCGCAGCCGTAGCAATGAATGCGATACCGGCGGATGACCTCGCCGGTCGCCGGCAGCCGGGGAACGACCTGCTCCTCGAACATTCTCTTGAGTTCTGAAGGAACACCGGGAAGGGCCGCGACGAGGCAGGGCGATTTTCCGGAACGTGGAATCTCGAGCCAGATGCCCGGCGCTGTCCCGATCGGGTTTGCGAGCGGAGTACTCCCCTCAGGGAATTCCGCCTGGATGCGATTCCGATCAGACATCACCCGGCCGCGCTTCCGGAACATCTCTTCAATGGTCGTCAGCGCGTCGGAATCGAGGACCAGCGGCCGGTTGATTACAGTCGCCAGCGCGATGCGGGTCAGGTCGTCGAGCGTCGGCCCCAGTCCGCCGGACACGATCACCACATCGGCCCGTTCGACGGCCAGTCGCAGGCAGGCCACGTTGGCTTCGAGGTCGTCCGCGATGCTGGTGTGGAAGCCCGTCGGAATTCCGAGGTCGCTGAGCTGCTGGCTCAGCCACTGCGAGTTGGTGTCCAGCTTCGCGCCGGAAGTGATCTCGGATCCGATAGCGACGATTTCAGCGAGCATGGGAAGTCTTTGACGACGGGAACGGGCTGCGGCGGGATCATAGGCGGTTCGATCCGCGACAGAGAGTCGATCGTGATTTGACCAGGATTGTCGACGGCGCGGCTCAGTTCGAAAGACTCGCGCGGAATCTTCCAGATTCGTCTGGATTCAATCGCAAGCTTCGGACTAGAAGTGCCGATGTAGTTTCGGTCGATCACTGGTCGCCGCAGAGAGAGGAACGTCGATTGCCCTGATCGACGAGCTTCCCTCAGCAGTGACCGGAAATCGGAGAGACTTCACAGGCTGTCACGTCATCGTTCGCCGGAGGACCAACCCTTAGCGTGAGCCGCGATCACCCAAGCGGACGTGCTTTGCACGACGCGATCGCCGCTCTTCTCGCAGCGACATCCACCCGTCGCGCAACTTCGACACGACAGCCTGAATAAGAAGCCCGGTGATGAAAATCGCCGGGCTTTTTTCGTTGATGGATTTCGTCGGCGGGGATTTGACACTCCGGCGCTTTAGGACATCGGTCCTCACGACCTCTTCCTCTCGCGCGACTTCACTTCCCGGCCTGAAAACAGTGCCATCGGGAAGTGACGATCTGGAAGCCAGGTGAGTAAACGTCCACTTCGATTCCCTGAAGCGTAAATCGCAGGGAAACGGACCGGCAGAACTCGAATGGACATTCCCATGCTGAAACCGCTTGGTGCCTGTCTTGTGCTGAGTGCCATCCTGCTCACGACCAGGTCCGCATCGGCCGAGTTGATCCCCGGCTACGAGAATGTGATCGGCGGGAATCTGAATGGGCAGGCACAGATCGAGGGGCGCACGATCGTTCGGGGAGACGTGCTGGGCGGGTTCGCGCAGTTCGGGACGGGGTTAGTGCCCCCTGCGGTTTATGCCAACGCCGACACGCTCCTCGTTGGCGGGAACCTGCAATCCAGCGGTCTCACCATGCACGCAGGCGATGTCCGTCTCGGCGGCACGAATAGCGGCGCCACCGTCAACCTGAACGGTCCCGGCAGTGAACTCTTTCAGAACGACTCCACGGCGCTGTCCAGTGCGAATGCCGCCGTCAGTCAACTGGGGCTGGCATCCGACTTCTACTCCAATGCGGCCGTCAACAGCACGACGACGATCGTCGGTACGAACATCACGTTGAATCCCTTGCCTGGGCCGGATGGCCTGGCCGTGCTCGCGGTCAACGCGGTCAACATCCAGAACGCCCTGTTCTCACTGGCGGTTGCGGGAGTTCCACCCGACACGAGGTTCCTGATCAATGTGGTCGGCAATCTGTCGTCCGACCCGATTCTGGCCAACTTTGATGCCAGCTTCGCAGACCCGGCGATCTACTCGCGGATTCTCTGGAATTTCCAGGACCAGACCTCGGAGCTCAATCTCTCCCGTGAATGGTACGGTTCGATCCTGCTGCCCGATGCCAGCCTTGTGACGACCAGTGCGATCAACGGCATGGTGCTCGTTGGAGGCGATTTTACGTCGAGTTCCGAGGTGCGATTCCCCGAATTTCAGGGATTCACGCCGTTCGCGGTCCCAGAACTGTCCAGCTTCTTCCTCGCAACCCTGGCCGGGCTCGGATACCTCGTCAGTCGCAGGAAACGTGATCGCAAAAGCGATCCTTCAATCGGTGGCCCCATCTCCCGATGAGTTCGACGCGGCAGTAGAAGGGCGACTGCGCCGCTCCAGTCGCGCTGGAGGCATCGATCTTCAAGGTCGCAGCTGCCGCGACTCGAAATAGTTCCGCAGCTCTTTGACGCCCTGCTTTTCGACCAGCGCCACATATTGGTCCGGTCGGAGCAGGTACATCGCCCCCTCAGTCAGGCCAGCGTCGGACATCTCTCGCTGCCACGCGAATCGGTGGAAGACGACGCCCAGTTCGCGGCACGCCATTTCCAGCGGCGAATCAACGTCGCCGTACACGTGAACTTGCCAGCGGGGCTCGGCGAGCGTGTCGTAATTGCTCGTGCCGTCGGCGAAGCGAATCCACGGGAGTCGATCTCCCCCGAGGACGACGCCGGCCCGTCCTTCGCTCAGCGGGCTCTCCCGGTACTGAATCTGCGTCTGCGAAACCGTCCGGAACAGGAATCGCCGCACGAACGCGAATCGGACGGCGACTGGCATGATCAGCGGAAACAGACGCGTGCGGACGAACTTCGCCCAGCGGTTCGTGCTCGTGACGGCCGTAAACACGCGGTCGGTTGTGGCGACCAATTGTCGGGCGAAGCCGATCCGTTCCGCCTCGTAAGTGTCGAGGAGCGCGTCATCGGCCTTGCCCTGCAGCACGGCGGCGAGCTTCCAGGCGAGGTTGATGGCGTCGCCGATGCCCGTGTTCATCCCCTGGCCGCCGGCCGGGCTGTGGATGTGGGCGGCATCGCCGGCGAGAAAGGCCCGGCCCTTGCGGAAATGATCCGTCACGCGGTGATGGACGTGATACGTCGAGAACCAGCTCACCTTCCGGACGTCGACCTTGAGCTGCTCGATGGCCCGCCGGCCGACGTCGTTGAAGGTGAGGTCGGCCGGCGTGCAGTCGGGCCTTTCTTTGACGGTGCCGATCAGGCGGATGTGCCCTTCGTCGTGGAGCGGGAAGACCACGACAAAGTCGGCGTGGTCGAGGTCGATGTTGAGCTCGCGATTGATGGCAGGGCCGGCGGCTTCGACATCGGCGACGTAGAAGAAGTGCTCGTACGTGCCGCCGGGGAAGCCGGTGCCGATGATCTCACGGACCTTTGAGCGGGCTCCGTCACATCCGACGATGTAGCGGCAGTAGCAGCCCTCTTCGGTGTTTCCATCTCGTTTCAATACGGCGTTGACCTCCTTGCCCGGCTCGGTGAATCGCAACAATTCTGTGAAGCGGATCAACTCCGTGTTCCGTTCAACGTGAACGCCGAGATCTGCGAGTCGCGCGATCAGGAGTTTCTCGTGTTCGTCCTGCGGATAGATCAGCAGGAAGGCGAACTCACTGATTCCCTCACCGATGCCCTGAAGGGAGACCCGGGCCCGATGCCGGCCTTTCACCCAGAAATTCGCGCCGGCGACCTTGGCGCCGCGGTCGACAACCGCCTGGGCGAGGCCCATCTGCCGATAGAGTTCGAGCGTTCGCGCCTGCACAGCCAGGGCCCGAGAGGTCGTCCCCGGCTCGGCCGCCTTGTCGACGATGCGGACCCGGATTCCGAAATGCGTCAGCCACAGGGCCAGGACAAGCCCCGTCGGTCCCGCTCCAGCAATCAAGACGTCAGCAGCAGGCATGTTGGCAGGATCCGTCTGGCTCGGGTGGGATGAGGCCGCCCGGACATTCAACCTGCCCTCCGCGCTGGCGAAGACGTCCCGGCTCGATGTCAGAGTTTCGCTGAGGCATGCGACGCAACCACCTTTCTAACTGAAGGTTCCGGCCCAAAGCCCCTTCAGGCAGGCGAAGACTCTTCCCGATGCGCAACCCCTCCCGTCAGGGTGGAGAGTTCGTTCTTTGGCAACGCAAACAAGGGGTGATCAGCCCCGCGAGAGGGGGTGAAAAAAGCACTCCAAAACTCGTCACACATGTCACAGGTCCAAAACTCCAATGTTTCAGACGTTTCTTCGCTGTCACAGGTCGTCACAGGTCGTCACAGGTCTCCCCCCCCGGGGAGCCGGCCTCCGCGACAGCGAATGTCTACTCGCATTAATGCGGGCTCCGCAGCCAGCGCACGACCAGCATCACGAGGCCGATCAGGGTCACGCCCGCACCCATCACGCCGACGGCCAGCGTCCCCGTCCAGCGTTCGGCCCAGGAGGCGATCCGCGACCTGCCCGGATCATCCGGCAGGTATTCAATCTCCACGACGTCCCCGACCTTGTACATCGGCGGGTTGGTGCCCGTCGCCGAAACGCCCGTGTATTCGACCCCCTCGACCTCGTATCGGTACCGCGGTTTCTGCACGCGGTCCCTGCGGACCATTTCGGTGACCGTCCCCTGGGCCTTCACGGCCTGCGCGGTGAACTGCTGGCTGTGGTAGCCGATGACCGCCGCCATCCCGAGAAACACCATTCCGATCACCGTGATCAGCACGCCCAGCCCGAACGATTTCTTCGGCCGCAGCGGCCGGTGAATCGACTGCGGCGACTGCCGGCGGATCCATTCGGCCGCCTCCTTGACCGTCGAGCGGCCGGCGGAGAGGTCCTCGAGGATGTCCTCCAGCTGTCGGGCGTGGCCGTCAGAATAGTCTGGCATCGACGTGAGGTGTTGGAGGACCGCGAAGGAGGGGGGCCGGGGCTGGTCGCCCTTGAGAATCTCGCCTCTGCTGGCCTATCGTACCGCGCTTCCAGGCATTTTCGCGTTCGAGTCAGAGAGAGAAGCGTCCATGGGTTTGTTCGACGGCAAAAAAGGTGTGGTGTTCGGCATCGCGAACGAGCGGTCGATCGCCTGGGCCATCACACAGCAGCTGTTCGCCCAGGGAGCCGAAATCGGCTTCACGCACCTGCCCGATAAAGACCCGGAGCGGCCGAAGAACGCCAACAAGGTGAAAAAACTGGTCGAACCCCTCGGCGCGAAGTTCGTCGTCCCCTGCGACGTGCAGAAGGACGAGGACCTCGATGCCGTGTTCGCGAAGATCACCGAGCAGTTCGGCAAGATCGACTTCGTCCTGCACTCGATCGCCTTCGCCCCTCCGGCCGACCTGACCCAGGAAGTCTACAAGTGCAGCCGGGCCGGCTTTTCGCTGTCGATGGACATCAGCGTCTACAGCCTCATCGCCATGTGCGGTCGGGCCAAAGCCATCATGAACCCGGGCGGCAGTATCCTCACGCTCACCTACCTCGGCGGCGAGAAGGTCATCCCCGGCTACAACCTGATGGGCCTTTGCAAATCCGCCCTGGAGAGCAGCGTGGAATACATCGCCAGCGAAATGGGTGCCGACGGCGTCCGCGTCAACGCCCTGAGCGCCGGCCCCGTGCGGACGATCAGCGCCAGCGGCGTCGGCGACTTCAAGAAGATGCTGACGCTGTACGAAACGTTCTCCCCCCTCCGCCGCAACATCACCGAGGAAGAAGTCGGCAAGTCGGGGATGTTCCTCCTGAGCGATATGTCAGGCGGCATCACGGGCGAAACACTGCACGTCGACTGCGGCTACCACGTGATGGGCGGTCCTCCGCTCGATGCCTTCGGAAACAAGGCCGAAGCCTCGGAATAAAAGCGACAAAAGACCCCGGCAAACGCCGGGGTCTTTTTCGTTGCGGCGGTCCTGGCTCACTCGAGACACGCCTTGCGGCTGAAGAACGACACTTCACAATCACGGGAGCAGGCTCGATGAAGAACACCATCGCGGTTTACTCGTCGAAGCCCGCAGTCAAAGGCGCCGATTTCATCGAGAAGGCTCGCGAGGTCGGCGTCGAGCTGAGGTTCCTCGCGCTGGGCGGCTTCATCCCGCATGATCCGGAGCTGGGCAAACGACTACATGAAGTGCGGGGTGGGGCATCACTTCTTGTCGGGGCGTTCGAAACCGATGCCTCAATTCTCGCCGAGTTCGACAAGCTCGTTGCTGATGGCGAGCGAGAGTCGGTTGTGACCCTGCTCAATGCGGGACAATTGCCCTGGTGCGAACTCTATGTCGGAAAGTTCGACTACGAAGCCACGGTGAAAAAGAAGCCAAAGGACAAGGCGGGGATCGACGAGTCGGTTTCGGCCCGTGATTTACCCGCTTTGAAAGCCGCCCGCACGCGATACATCGTTGACAACCAGTCTCGCAAGAAGAACGGCGGGTTGCTGGTGAATGCCGTCGCCAAACTTCTGGCGACGGAGAGCGAGGGCGTCATTGCAGACTATCTGCGCCCTTCAAGATAAAGCAGTCGTCCCCTGATGACGGAACTCGAAGTCTCCTTCCATTCGGAAGGGTGGCCGGCGGCTGGACTGAGCGGAGCGAAGGAAGCCCAGGTCGACCGTTGTCGAGTCGACGCTTCCTGATCGACCGTCGATACCAGAAACTGAGACGTCGAGACGTCTTCCAATGTCAGCAGACCGGAGTGACCCGTGCGATGGATCATTGGCGCATTCTTGCTGGTTGCTCCCCCAGCCTTCGCAGCCGCTCCGCCCGCTGAAAAGACGCCCGCCCCCCAACCCACATTCGAAGAGCTCCGCCTCGCCCGCGATTCGCTCCTCGAAAGCATGGTCCGCGATTACGGCTACAGCCTGCAGAACGGCCAGGCCGTCAAACACATCCCCCAGCCCACGCCGGCCATCGCTCTCGACTTCTACCGGGCGGAGCAGGGGGGAGTCGCCTCCGGTCCCGACGCCTCCTTCTTCCGCTATCGCGACGGCAAGCTCGTCGGCTGGGGCAACACGTTCGCCGGCGGAAAACAGAAGGGCTACACGCTGGCCCAGTTGCTCGACAGCTTCTTCGGGCTCAAGGGACGCCTGGTCGAAGGCTCGCCGTCGCTCCTGCAGAAAAACCTCCCCGGCGACTGGATCATTCTCGACAGCGCCCTCCAACTGCCGGGCGACGCACCCGCTCAACTGGAGAAAATCCTCGCGAAGGATTTCGACTTCCACGTCAAACTCGAAATGCGCGAAGTCGAACGTCCTGCCATCGTCGTTCGCGGAACTTACAAGTACGCCCCGACGCGACTCGACGCCGAGAAGGAGAAGGCTGATCCCGATCAATGGGACGTCCTGCGGATCTACGAGGACGAATCTCAACTGAACGAAGAACCCGGCGGCGCGGGCGGCGGAGACTTCGGCCTGTTCCTCAACTGGCTGGGTGAAGCGATTGACGCCATCGTCATCGATGAACGCTCATCACAGACGGAAGGAGTCGCGATCTCCTGGAGACGCCACACCGAGAGCCAGGGCTCAACAGCCCGCGATCGCACCAGGACCAATGCGGCGTCCGTCTTGAAGAACATCGAATCCCAGACCGGCCTCACGTTCACACATGAATTGCGGCCAGTGAACGTGATGTTCGTCACGCCGGCAAAGAAAAACTAGAGCCTCTGCGGGAACCTGTTGAGCGGCGGGGTTCATCCCCGCCGGTCCGCGTCCGCAACCGTACTGGTCAGTATTCCGAGAGGCGCTAAACCGGGTGCCGTCGCGTCCTACTTGACCGGCGGCAACACATCCTTGATCGGCGCCCCGGATCGCGCCTCCGCCCCGTGATAGTCCTCGCCCAATAGCGCGGCCAGCGTGGCCGCCACCTGGCTCTGCGTGACGCGATCGCAGTTCTTCCGTTCGCCGAGCGGCGGAGTATCCGGACCAAGGAACGCCATCCACATATCCTCGGCCCCTTCGATCTTCTTGCCGTGGTTCTTCCAGTCAGTCGGGCCTGAGCCGCGGCCGTGGTCGGTCGTGATGATCAGCGTCGTCTTATCGCGATACTGGTCGATCGACTGCACAAGGTCCCACAGGCGCTGGATGTACGCGTCCACCGCATGGGCCGACGTCAGCAGGTTGTCGTAGCGACCGGCGTGGCCCCAGGCGTCGGTTTCGAGGAAGCCGATGAACATCACCCGCGGGCGATGCCTCAACAGATGCTCGCGGGCGGCCTGGTATAGGAACGAATCGATCACCTCGGCCGCGTTGGGACGGGTGGTGTCGGCGATCAGGTCGTTCAGCAGCTTCTGCCGCGGGTTCGGATCGGATTCCGGAACCGGCTCCCAGCCCCCCATCACGGGGAATCCGCAGCGTTCACGATTGATGATGAACGGCGTGACGTCCCAGGCGCTGTAGGCGGCGACCTTGCCATCGAAAGCCGGCCTGCGATGCAGCCATTCGAGAACGGTGAAATTCTCGTTGGGCTTCTTCGCGTTGCTGTCGATCCGCAGGTCGGCGAAACCGGTCAGAATCTCGTTGTAACCGGGGTAGGAGAACTTCATCGTGTTGGTGATCTGCGACGAACTACCTTGCGGCATGTTGCCGTAGAGTTGTCCTTCTTTGGCGATCTTGGTCCAGAAGAAGGGCAGGAGCGCCTCGCGACGTTCTTCCGGGGTCTCACGCCAGAACTGGCTTTCGATCGCCTTGACGTTGCTGACGCCGCCCGGCTCCTTGCTGATGAGTTCCTTCTCGGCGCCGGTGAAGACTTCCTGCCAGCGGAGCCCGTCGGTCGTGATCAGGATGACGTTCTTCGTCTTCAGGTCGGCGGCCGTTCCGCGACAGGCGCAGCACGCCAGAAACGCCAAAGTGAGAATGACGCGAATCATCACAGATCGCCCCTCCGTTGCGAATTACGACTTCTGCTCAGCCCCAATATCCCCCGACACTCAGTTGTACAGCCGGGCGCGCGTCGACCACAGTCTCGCGGCGGGGTAGTCGGAGGCTGGACTGAGTGCAGCGAGGGAAGCGCCGGGGCGACCTTTGCCGAGCCTCCCATCGCTGATTGACGCTCAGTAACAGGTCATGGCGCCGATATCCTGCCAGGACGATCCCCTTCGTTCACCTCTCCCAGCCCGCGACCGGGGTTTCGCCGAAAACGGCTCCAACCCCGGCCACACGCCGATCAGGGTCGCCCCTCCACAACGATTCCTGCTAAACATCAAGCCGCGCCGGGAAGAGTCGCTTTGATCTGCATCGCCTGAGGGAGCATTCGCGTGCCTGACTTTGAATTCGATCTCGTCGTCATTGGCACCGGTCCCGGAGGCGAAGGTGCCGCGATGCAGGCCGCTAAGCACGGCATGAAGGTCGGCGTCGTCGAACGCATGAAGATGATTGGGGGAGCCTGCACGCATGTGGGCACGATTCCCTCCAAGGCATTGAGATATGCCATCTTCCGCATGATGGAAGTGAACCGCAGCCAGCAGTTCCTGGATCGCGGGCTGTTCGTCGACACGCCCTTCCCGGACCTGTTGAAAGCAGCCAAGGGCGTCGTGCAGAAGCAGGTGCTCCTGCGAGCAGGCTTCTATGAGCGCAACGATGTCCCCGTCATCCACGGATCGGCCCATTTCGTCGATTCCAACCACGTCGAAGTGACTGATGCGGACGGGTCGAGGAAGATGGTTCGCGCCAAGTACTTCGTCATCGCGACCGGGGCACGGCCCTATCGTCCAGCGAGCATCGATTTCTCGAATCCCTGTGTGTTCGACAGCGACACCATTCTCGGCCTGAATCGCGACGTGAAGTCGTTGATTGTCTACGGAGCGGGCGTGATCGGATGCGAGTACGCCTCGATGTTCCGCAACCTCAATGCCAAGGTCACACTCATCAATGCCCGCGACAAGCTGCTGGAATACCTCGATGACGAGATCATCGACGCCCTGTCGTATCACTTCCGTGAGCACGGCATGCTCATCAAGCACAAGGAAGAGTTCGAGAAGGTGGAGTGCACGCACGATGGGGTGATCGTGCATCTCAAATCCGGCAAAAAACTGAAGGCTGATGCGCTGCTGTGGGCAGCCGGCCGGACAGGCAACTCCGACGGAATGGGGCTCGACAAAGTCGGGGTAGAGCCCGATTCCCGCGGCAATATCCCGGTCAACGAGAATCTTCAGACGGCGGCCCCGCATATCTACGCCGTCGGTGACGTCATCGGGCCCCCCGCGCTCGCCAGCGCTGCCTACATGCAGGGGCGGTTTGCCTCGAGCCACATGCTCGGCAATAAAGATGTCGCGCCCGTGAAAAACGTCCCGACGGGCATCTACACCAGTCCTGAAATCAGCTCCCTGGGGAAGACGGAAAAAGAACTGACGGCCGAGAAGGTCCCTTATGAGGTTGGCCATTCACTGTTTCGCAGCCTGGCCCGGGCGCAGATCACCGGCCAGGCGGTCGGCATGCTGAAGCTCCTGTTTCATCGTGAAACGCTGGAATTGCTGGGAATTCACTGCTTCGGCCAACAGGCCAGCGAAATTATCCATATCGGCCAGGCAATCATGCTCCAGCCCCCGCCGCATAACACCATCAACTATTTCGTGAACACGACCTTCAACTATCCCACGATGGCCGAGGCCTACCGCGTCGCCGCCTTGAACGGCCTGAACAGGCTCTTTTAGGGCGCGTGGACATTCGCTGTCGCGGAGGCCGGCCTCCCGGGGGAGACCTGTGACGACCTGTGACAGCGAAGAAACGTCTGAAACATTGGAGTTCTGGACCTGTGACATGTGTGACGAGTTTTGGAGTGCTTTTTTTCACCCCCTCTCGCGGGGCTGATCCCCCTCTGTGTGCGTTGCCAAAGAACGAACTCTCTACCCTGACGGGAGGGGTTGCGCATCGAGAAGAGTCTTCGCCTGCCTGAAGGGGCTTTGTGCCGGAACCTTCAGTTAGAAAGGTGGTTGCGTCGCATGCCTCAGCGAAACTCTGACATCGAGCCGGGACGTTTTCGCCAGCGCGGAGGGCAGGTTGAATGTCCGGGCGGCCTGGTTGTGGGCGCGCTCAGGAAGTCCTCGCCAAGTCTCTCTGGACCAGGAATTCCCGGATCTTCGGTCCGTCCGGCCGCTCCCTCAGAAAAACTTCCCCAGGCCGACGAGGCACTCGTGGTTTCGCCGTTCTTGACAAAAGGCGAGCGTTTTGCGGCATGATGCGGAAGTGCACGCGGCGCGGAGGGGCCGCTCGGGGAAAGAAAATGGGAGGTTCGGGGAGCAAATGTGCCGGCCGTTAGAATTTCCAGAAGCTGATTCGTTGACACATTGCACGACCGACGATAACCTCCCCGATTCCCCGCAAAACCGTGCGCGGGATTTTTCGTAGTAAGTCGTTTGACCAAGGGGACTTGAGTGGCCGGCAACGAACGCATTCGCATCCGAATGGAGGCGTATGACCATTCCGTGCTCGACCAGTCGGCGACGGATATTGTCGACACGGCGAAGCGGACTGGGGCGATCGTCCATGGGCCGATTCCCCTTCCGACGCGGATCGAGCGCTACACAGTGCTGCGGAGCCCGCACATCGACAGGAAGTCTCGCGAGCAGTTCGAGATTCGGACTCACAAGCGGGTGATCGATATTGTTCAGCCGACCGGCAAGACGATCGACGCTTTGAACAAGCTGTCGCTCCCGGCTGGTGTGGATATCAAGATTAAGGCGACCACATAGTCGGTCGCTGCAGGGTGTGGTTGTTGGTATATTGAGAGTTTGAGTGCTTTTGGGCACGGTTCCCTTCGGGGCTTCTGGCCCCGGAGGCTCGATGCTCTGGGCGCCGGCACCGCTGGCTCTCTGGCTGTTGGACGAGGCCGGAGTGGTTCGGGGTGGGCGGCGAAATGGCCATCCTCACCGGGGCCTGCGTGGTCCTGGCTGTCGGGTCGCTCGGATGTTGGGCGTCTCGCGGCGGTGAGTGGTGTGAGCACCTGTCATGGTGCGTTGCGGTGCTCGCGGGTGGAGTCATCTCCCGCGGACGGCTTGGCCGGGTCTGCAATTGTGTGTTTGTTGTGTGTTTGTTGAGACAGAAGTGTCGTGGCCCTGGTTCGCTGGTGAGCCCGCTGCGATACGGAGGTAGGGGAACCAATGTCCGTCGGATTGCTTGGACGTAAGATCGGCATGACTACCGTGATCACGGAGGACGGCACCGCCGTTCCGGTCACGGTGCTCGAGGTCGGTCCGTGCACGGTCCTGCAGATTCGCACGAAGGAGCGGGATGGCTATGAGGCCGTCCAGCTTGGCTTCGACGACAAGCTGAGTGACAAGGATCGCGAGCGGGCGCCGGAACAGCGGCTGCGGTCGCGGGCCAGTCGTGCAGAGCGCGGCCACGTGGTCGCCCTCGGCAGCAAGCGTCAGAAGGCCCGCAAGGATGCCGGCGTCGAGCCGGTTGCCAAGGCGGGTTGTGAACCGCAGCGGTTCATTCGCGAGTTCCGGACGGACGGAGAAGAGCACGGCCTGGAAGTCGGCAAGGTTCTGTCGGCCGATGCCCTCGAAGGCGTGAAGTACGTCGACGTCATCGGGATCTCGAAAGGTCGCGGAACGTCGGGTGTGATGCGTCGCCATAACTTCGGCGGTCAGCGGGCCACCCACGGTGTGAAGAAGGTTCACCGCCACGGTGGTTCGATCGGTCAGCACACCGATCCCAGCCGCGTGTGGAAGGGGAAGCGGATGGCCGGTCAGTACGGCAACACCCGCTCCACCATGCGGAACCTGCTCGTGCACCAGATTGACAAGGATTCGCACATGCTGCTGGTTCGCGGGGCTGTCCCCGGAGCCCGCAATGGTTATGTGATGATTCGCAAGGCGGATTGACGTCGGAGCTGAGGCTTCGGCCTGCATTCGCTTTCGTCGTGAACCTCACAAAGTTTGAATACCCATGATTTCCGTACCCATCGTTGATGTGACTGGCAAGCAGGTCGGGACTTACAGTCTCGACCCCGCTGATTTCGCCAAGGCCATCAATAAGCAGTTGCTGCACGACGTCGTGGTCATGTACCAGGCGAACAAGCGCATCGGCAGCCACAAGACGAAGACCCGCGGCGAAGTCGCCGGCAGCACCAAGAAGCTGTTCCGGCAGAAGGGGACCGGCAACGCCCGCGTCGGCACCAAGCGGTCGCCGATCCGTCGTGGCGGCGGACACGCGTTCGCGAAGGTTCCCCGTGACTACGGTTATCGGCTGCCGAAGAAGGCGATTCGCGCAGCAACCCGGATGGCCGTGTTGAGCAAGTTCCAGGACGGACAGGCCGTCATCCTGGATCAGCTGGCTGTCACTGAAATCAAGACGAAGGCGGTCGCACAGGTGCTGAAGGCTCTCGGCCTGAAGGAAGACAGCACGCTCCTGGCGATCAAGGACTACGACAACACGCTGTACCGCTCGGCCCGCAACATCGGCAATCTCATGATTTCGCCGGCTCGCGAGCTGAATGCCCTCGACGTGCTGCGTCAGCGGCGGTTCCTGGTGACGAAGGACGCCCTGGATGTCCTGAAGTCGGCCGGAAAAGAGAAGGCCGCCCAGGCCGGTTGATGTCGGGCAGGTAATCGCCTGCCGATCGGAAACAGAGTTCAAGCGGATTGCGGAGTGGATGAGTCATGGCTCTTGAATTGGCGCCACATCAGATCATCGTGCGGCCTCTCGTGACGGAGAAGGGGACGCATCAGTCGGAGCGTCACAATGCCTACTCGTTTGAGGTTCATCCTCAGGCGACGAAGCTGACGATCCGCGCCGCCGTCGAGGAACTGTGGAACGTCCGCGTTCTCGATGTCCGCACGCAGAATCGCAAAGGCAAGCTGCGTCGCCACAAGATGAGCAAGGGCGTGCAGTCGGACTGGAAGAAGGCGGTCGTCAAGCTGCATCCCGACGACAAGATGGCGTTCTTCTAAGTCGACGGTCGATTGCCGCCGAGACCAACTGAGAGACGTGAAAGTTCAGGACAGAAACGATCATGGGAATTCGCCAGTACAAGCCGACCTCTGCCGGGCGCCGCAATGCGTCGGTGAGCGACTTCGCCGAAATCACCGATCCTAAGAAGAAGCCGGAAAAGTCCCTGCTGGTCCGCCTGAAGAAGCATTCGGGCCGGAACAACCAGGGCAAGATCACCGCGCGTCATCGCGGCGGCGGCGCCAAGAAGCAGTACCGCATCATCGACTTCAAGCGGACCAAGGACGATATTCAGGCCACGGTGGGCTTTATTGAATACGACCCGAACCGGACGTGCCGCATTGCACTGCTGCACTACTCCGACGGCGAGAAGCGGTACATCCTGGCGCCGAACGGCCTCAAGGCCGGCGACAAGGTGATGAGCGGACCGAAGGCTGAGCCGAAAGTTGGCAATACGCTTCCGATGTCCCACATCCCGCCCGGAACGCAGGTCCACAACGTGGAACTGCAGCCTGGTCGCGGTGGGCAGATTTGCCGGAGTGCCGGAACCGCCGCAACGATGTCGGCTCGCGATGGCAGTTGGGCCCAGCTCACCCTGCCGTCCGGCGAAATCCGTCGCGTCCCGGCCGCCTGCCGGGCCACGATCGGCGTTGTCGGAAATTCGGAACACTCGAGTATTCGCATCGGCAAGGCCGGGCGGAACCGCCATCGCGGCATTCGTCCGCACGTCCGCGGCTCGGCCATGAACCCGATCGCTCACCCGATGGGTGGTGGTGAAGGTCGCCGCAACGGCGGTCGTCACCCGGTGAGCCCCACGGGCAAGCTGGCCAAGGGTGGCAACACCCGCAAGCGGCGGAAGCCGTCGACCAAGGCGATCGTTCGTCGCCGCTGGTCGAAGCGGAATGGCCAGAAGAAGCTCTAGCAGCAGTTGGTAGTGGGTGGTGGGTCGTTGGCAGGAATCGGTTTCCTGCCCACTACCAACTATCCACTATCCGCTTGAATTCAGATTCAGAGTAAGAAGCGTCAGGTGGAAAAATGGGACGTTCGCTGAAAAAGGGACCGTATGTCGACGCGAAGCTGCTCAAGAAGATTGGGCGGCTCGAGGCGGGCGGTCGTAAAGAGCCTCTGAAGACCTGGGCGCGTCGGTCGACGATCTCCCCGGAATTCATCGGTCATACCTTCCTGGTTCACGACGGCCGCAAGCACGTCAGTGTCTACGTGACGGAAGAAATGGTCGGGCACAAGCTCGGCGAATTCTCCCCGACGCGGACGTTCAAGGGCCACGGAGCCAAGGGCGGCTCGAAGTAATCAGCGGGATCCGGTCGCACGACCGGGTGATGAAGTTCAGCCCAGGCTGGCAAGCGGCCGCTGTGCTGGTTGGATACAGTTTGAATCAAGGCAGTTGGTCATGGCACTCATCAAGGCAAGTCATCGTCACGCCCGAATTTCGGCGACGAAGATCCGTCCGTTCGCGGACATGATCCGCGGAAAGACCGTGGCGGAAGGGACCCGCGCCCTGCTGTATGTGCCGAACCGCGGTGCGAAGTTCCTCGCCAAGGTGCTGCGAAGCGCCGCCGCGAACGCCGAAGACCGCGGCGCCCGGAACGTCGACCAGCTGATCATCAAGGACGCCCGTGTCGATGGCGGTCCGATGTTCAAGCGAATCAAGCCGATGTCGCGCGGCCAGGCCTTCATGATCCGTCGCCGGTTTGCCCATGTTCACGTTGCCGTCGACGCCCCGGAAATCGCGTAACGGCCCTGTTTGATTCACCCCGCTTCAAAGTGAAGCCAGAGAGTTTTGGAATTGACCCATGGGACAGAAAGTTCGTCCGACCGGCTTCCGGATTGGCATCGTCGAGGATTGGCGCAGCCGCTGGTACGCTCCGAAGAAGGAATTCGGCGCGCTGCTGGTCGAAGACTTCAAGATCCGCAAGTTCATCAAAGAAGAATACAAGCAGGCGGCCATTGAGAAGGTCGAGATCGAGCGCACCCGCGACCAGGTCGTGGTTCACATGCACTCGGCCCGCCCGGGAATCATTATCGGCCGCAAGGGCCAGGAAATCGATCGCCTGAAAGGGCGCCTCGAAGACCTCACCGGCCGCCGCATGGAAGTCAAGATTGTCGAAGTCACGAATCCGTTCCGGAGCGCCGCCCTGGTTGCTGAAGACATCGCTCAGCAGCTGATGAAGCGGGGCAGCTTCCGCCGGACCCTCAAGCGTTCGCTCGACCAGGTCATGGAAGCGGGCGTCAAGGGAATCAAGATTCAGCTGTCGGGTCGCCTCGGCGGAGCGGAAATGTCCCGCTGCGAAAAGGTGAGCCGCGGTTCGATCCCGCTGTCGACGCTGCAGCGGCATGTGGATTACTCCCTCGCAGTCTCCAAGACAGCGATGGGAACGATTGGCGTCAAGGTGTGGATCGATCTAGGCAATTACGGGGAAGAGGAGACTGGTCATGGCGCTAATGCCCAAACGGGTGAAGCACCGAAAAGAGCAAAGAGGTCGCATAAAAGGTGACGCGACGCGTGGAAACACCGTGTCCTTTGGCGACTTCGGTTTGCAGTCGACCCAGGCCGGTCATATCCGCGCGACGACCATCGAAGCGTGCCGTATCGCAGCGAATCAGTATATTCGCGGCGAAGGCAAGCTCTACATCCGGATCTTTCCGAACAAGCCCAAGACGGCTCGCCCGCTGGAAACCCGAATGGGTACCGGTAAAGGTGAGCCCGATCACTGGGTCGCGGTCGTGAAACCCGGTACGGTGATGTTTGAAATCGCAGGCGCATCGAAAGATGCCGCCCGTGAATGCTTCAATCGCGTGGCTCACAAGCTGCCGATTGCCTGCCGGCTGGTCGAACGGACCCCTGGCACGTAAACGGAGGGCAGGCGTTCGCCTGCCGCCCTTTTTGATTTCAAGTCGAGAGTCCATTCACTGCTGACCCAGGCCGAAGCCTGGTCCGCGTGAGCAAGGTCAGTCAGATGGCGACATCCAAAGAGTACCGCGAAATGAGCGATGAACAGCTCGGCACCGAGCTGGTTCAGACGCAGAAGGATCTGTTCAAGCTGCGGTTCCAGGCATCGACTGAGAAGCTCGATGCCCCGAGCAGCCTGAAGAAGCTCCGCCGCTCGATCGCCCGGATCAATACGATCCGCCGTGAGCGCGAACTCAAGGCAGCCCAAGGCTGATTTCAACGCCTCGCGACGCCGTCGCGGGGGTCAACAGATCAAAAGTTCCCGAAGAGTTCGGCAGTCCCATGCGGAAGACCCTGACTGGCACCGTGACGAGCGACAAGCGGGCGAAAACCCGTCGCGTCGAAGTCGATCGTCTCTACGCCCATCCGAAGTACGGCAAGATCGTGAAGGCGAAGACCGTCTGTCACGTGCACGACGAGAACAACGAGTCGCTGAAGGGCGATGTCGTTGAGATCGCCGAATGCCGGCCCCGTTCGGCGCTGAAGCGGTGGGAACTTGTGAAGGTGGTCAAGAAGGCGAACCAGGTGGCCGTGCAGAACACGCCGGCCGTGACCGAGAACGCCACCGCCTGATTGCAGGTTCCGCCCCCGGCGACCGGGTCTCGGGTCGCGAAGCGACTGAAGTCATTGTTTTCTGAGAGGTCACTCCCATGATTCAGATGCAGACGGTTATGGACGTCGCCGACAACACCGGCGCCAAGGTCGTCCGTTGCATCCGCGTCCTCGGCTCGACCCACCGCCGCTATGCCGGCCTGGGCGATGTCGTCGTCGTGAGCGTTCAGAAGTCCATTCCGGGTTGTGCCGACGCCGTCAAGAAGGGCAAGGTCACCCGTGGTGTCGTGGTCCGCGTCCGCAAGGCAACCCGCCGGCCGGACGGCAGCTATGTGCGGTTCGACAAGAACGCCGTGGTGCTCGTGGACAACGACGGCAATCCCCGTGGAACACGTATTTTCGGCGCCATCGCCCGTGAGCTGCGTGAAAAGCGGTACATGAAGATCATCAGTCTCGCGAGTGAGGTTGTGTAGTCCAATGAAGATCAAGCGAGGCGATCAGGTTGTGGTCATCAGCGGCGTCAACGCCAACGACGCGCCGCGCCGTGTGACGGAAGTGATCGACGGCGGCGAAAAGCTGCTCGTCGAAGGCGTGAACCTCGTGTTCCGCCACGTGAAGCGTGGGCATCCCAAGAGCCCGCAGGGCGGCCGTCTCCGCAAGGAAATGCCGATCCATGCGAGCAAGGTGATGTACTACTGCGAGAAGTGCCAGCGGGGCGTTCGCCTCGGCTACCGGTTCACAACGGATGGCGCGAAGGAACGCTTCTGCAAGAAGTGCTCCGCTGCCGCCGGCAGCATCGCTCCGGCTCGCAAGGCCCACGCTGAGGCAAAGTAAGTGAACAGCCGGGTCGTCATCGGCCCGTGAACGTCGCGAGGAGTCGCGCAGCGAGTCCCCGCCGAGTGAAAGCTCAGTAAAGACTCGGGCGTCCGTACTTCAGCCGGCCGCCACATCGAGAAAACAGGTTGAATCATGCCGCGGATGTTGGACCGTTATCGGTCAGAGATCGCCCCACAGCTGTCGAAGGAACTCGGCCGGACCAATCCGCACGCCGTTCCGAAGCTGGTGAAGGTCGTTGTGAATATGGGTGTCGGCAAGGCCGTTCAGGATCCCAAGATCCTGGAGGAGTGCGTCGAACACCTCTCGATGATCACGGGCCAGAAGCCTGTGATTACCCGCTCCCGCAAGTCGATCTCGCAGTTCAAGCTGCGTGAAGGGATGCAGATCGGCGCCTGCGTGACCCTTCGCGGTCACCGCATGTACGAGTTTCTCGATCGCCTGATCAATCTCGTGCTTCCCCGCGTCCGCGACTTCCGCGGGATTAACCCGAAGGCCTTCGATGGCCGCGGCAACTACAGCCTTGGTCTTACCGACCAGGTCGTGTTCCCGGAAATCCAGGCGGACAAGGTGAAGCACCTTCAGGGAATGAACATCGCCGTTGTGACGACGGCGACGAACGACGAGGAAGGCCGGGCGCTGCTCACGGCGATCGGCATGCCTTTCAAACGGGACGCCAAGGCGTAATCATACGAAGTTTCCCCGCCCACGCAGGGAGCTTGAAACAACATCTGCCGCAAGGTGGAACCAAACTAGGAATGCCGCCCTCGCTGGTGGCAAGAGCAGACACAAGTCCGCACGGGATTTCAGGGTATGGCGACAAAAGCCAAGGTTGCGAAGGCGGCGAAGAAGCCGAAATTCAGCACGCGTCAGGAGCGTCGGTGCCAGTTGTGCGGACGTCCGCGCGCTGTGTACCGCAAGTTCACGGCGTGCCGTATCTGTTTCCGCAACCTGGCGTTGGATGGTCTGATCCCCGGCGTGAAGAAGGCGAGCTGGTAATACGATCATGATGACCGACCCGATTGCTGACATGCTGAGCCGGATTCGCAACGCCCTGATGGTGGAGCGGCCGTACGTTGACATTCCGACCTCTCGCGTGAAGGTGGGCATCGCCGAAGCCCTGCAGCGCGAAGGCTACATCTGGGACTTCGAAATCATCGATGAGAAGCCCCGGGCGAAGCTGCGGATCAACCTGAAGTTCGGCCCCAACGGCGAACGCGTGATCCAGAAGATCCGTCGCGTGAGCACGCCGGGTCGTCGGGTTTACTCCGGCATCGCCAAGACGCCGGAAGTGCTCCAGGGGCTGGGAGTGTTCATCCTTTCGACGAACCAGGGCGTGCTCTCCAGCCGTGAAGCCAAGGCGAAGAACGTCGGCGGCGAAGTGCTCTGCGAAGTGTATTGATTTCAGAGAGGTCGACCTGCCCATCGTCATTCCGGGCGTGATCCCGGATTCGACGAGCGAAGGTCCAGAAGAGGTTTGAACAAGTCATGTCGAGAATCGGCAAAAAGCCCGTCCCGGTTGCTGCAGGCATCGATGTCACCGTCGCCGACCAGCTCGTCAAGGTGAAGGGCCCCAAGGGCGAGCTCTCGTTGAACGTTCACCCGGCGATGTCCGTGGAGTTCGACAGCGCGGCCCGTGAGATCAAGGTTGCCCGCCCGGACGATCAGCGTCAGAACCGCGCGTTGCACGGATTGACCCGCGCCCTGCTGGCCAACATGGTCGAAGGCGTTGCCAAGCCGTTCGAGAAGAAGCTCGAGATCCAGGGGGTCGGCTACCAGGCAACGCTCGCCGGCAAGAACCTCTCGTTGCAGGTCGGCTTCGCCAACACGATCAAGCTGCCGGTCCCTGCGGGAATCACCTGCACCGTGCCGCAGCCGACGCAGATCATCGTCACGGGGATCGACAAGGGCGTGGTGGGACAGTTTGCGGCCAACATCCGCCGCGTTCGTCCGCCCGAACCGTACAAGGGCAAGGGAATCCGGTACGCTGGCGAACAGGTTCGCCGCAAGGCCGGTAAGGCCCTCGCCGGTAAGTAAGGTGTAGCCGGCTCGCCTGCGAGTCGTGTTCACGAGATCAGATTTGTCGTTTGTCAGTGGTCAATCGTGATTTGACCACAAATGGCGCCCGCGGGTTGATCCGGTCGGTCTCAATGACAAACGGCCATGGAATCATGACCAATGATGAATCCTATTCCGGATTCGTTCCGGTCGAGGTAACTCAACGATGAAGCTTGCCACCAGAATTTCCAAGCAGCGTATCCGCCGCGGCTACCGCGTCCGGAACGCCGTGCGTGCGACGGGCCGCCTGCGGTTGACGGTTCACCGCAGCAACCTGCACATGTACGCGCAGATCATCGACGACTCGACCGGCAAGACGCTTGTCTCCGCAGGCAGCACCGAGAAGGAGCTGGGCGGAGCTGGGACCTACCAGGGCAATAAGGAAGCTGCTGCCCGGGTCGGAGCGGCGCTCGGTCAGCGGGCGAAGGCGGCGGGGATCGAGAAGGTCGCTTTCGATCGCGGCCGTTATAAGTATCATGGTCGCGTCGCGGCTCTGGCGGACGCCGCCCGCGAAGCCGGTTTGGATTTCTAAACCCAGGTCGCCGGGGTTCCTGCGACACCTTTGAATCAACAGAAGCTCTGCCGGAGATTTCCTTCCGGCGACTGACGAGGACGGATACGTGGCACAAAATCGTGGTGGTGGACCGGGTCAAGGTTCGCGCGGCGGCGAAGGCGGCAGCGGCGGTGAGCGCCGTGGTCGTGGTCGTGGCGGCGAAGGCGGTCGCGGCGGTGAAGGCGGCGGCGGAAATTCGCCGGAACGCGTCCTGCAGATTCGTCGATGCGCCTGCGTCGTGAAGGGCGGTCGCCGGTTCAGCTTTGCCGCACTCGTCGTGACGGGTGACAGCAAGGGCAACGTCGGCTTCGGCTACGGCAAGGGCGGGGAAGTCCCGGTGGCCGTCGAGAAGGCCACAAAGGTGGCTAACCGCCGCCAGAAGCCCGTGCATCTCCAGACGTCTGCACAGGGCACGACGATTCCGCACCGCGTCGAAGGCCGGTTCGGAGCCTCCAAGGTCCTTCTGATTCCGGCTTCGCCGGGTACTGGCGTGATCGCCGGCGCCGTGGTGAAGGCGGTCGTCGAATCGGCTGGCGTGTCGGACATTCTGACGAAGAGCCGCGGATCGAATAACCCGGTCAACATGGTCAAGGCGACGATGAACGCCCTGGCAAAGCTGCGGACGCGCGATGACATCGCCCGCCTGCGGGGAGTGGAAGTCTAATGATTATCGATGACGTCCATCGTGGCATTCAGAAGCACAAGGCGCCCAAGCGCGTCGGTCGCGGCTGTGGCTCGGGCCATGGCAAGACCTCGGGCCGCGGTCACAAAGGTCAGGGAAGCCGTCGCGGTTCGAAGTCGAAGCCGGGCGGATTCGCCGGCGGCCAGATGCCGCTGTTCCGGACCGTCGCCAAGCGCGGCTTCAACAACCGTGCGTTTTCGGACGCCGTGTTCGCGATCAACATCGCGCTGCTCGAAGAGCGTTTCAACGCGGGTGACGAAGTCAGCCCCGAGACGCTGAAGAGCCGCGGGATCGTGAAGGCCAACTACGACCAGCTCAAGATCCTCGGCAACGGCGAACTCACCAAGAAGCTCACCGTGAAGGCCCATCAGTTCTCGGCTTCGGCCGCGGAGAAGATCAAGGCCGCCGGCGGAACTGTCGAAGCCGTCTGATCGCTTCGGCATCACGCCAACGACAAGCTCAAAACGCACTACTCACCGTAGTGCGTTTTTTTCGTTGGATGACTCCGGCCGTGTCATCCGTGGCCGGGCCATCCGTTCGCTGCGAGGGCAGTCGGAATGCCTCGAGCCGAATCGCGCGCAACCCTGCACGTGATGGTGGGGGGACCATGAACACGATGAGTTTGAGCCCGATTTCGACAATGCGGCCGGCGGCCGGTCCGTGGGATTCTTTGGCCCGGCAGGCCTCGACCCGTCGAGGCCTCGGTCGCCCGGGGAAAGGGAGGAAGAAGGACAGATGCCCCCCTGGCTCTGTGCATCTTGATCGGTTGCCAGATTCTCGCGTGCCCGTGGGGGCCCGTTGTCCCATCTCCGGAGCGCCCGGGCGCGGCGAACTGCGGATTGAACCGGGACCGCAGAAAAGAAAAAGGGCCATCGTTGAATCGATGGCCCATCGAACGATTAGCGGCTTACGCTCCGCGGCTCCACGCGGCGATCATCTTGTCGATTGCCGCCTCCAGGCGCTGCGGGCTGTCGTAGGTGCCAGCCTCGATCGCCGATTTGATCTCCGCGAGTCGGGCTGCACGCACCTGGGGATCGATCTGTGCCGCGCTCAGGGAACGGGCGGCGTCCGAAATCTGCACTTCGTCTCGAGGAACCTGCACGCCAGGCGCGGGAGCCGCGTTGACCGCGGCCGGTTTCGCGAGGTGCACGGGGCGAACGGCGCCTGCGCCGCCCACTGTTCCAGCTCCCGTCACATCCATGTCGACGTCCTTTGAAGCAGAAGTCACATCCCCGGCCGAATCTGCCGGAGTTGTGGGAGCCGGATCATACCGCAGGTGGCGATTTGACGACAACGGCCTTTTGCTTTCTGGACGCAAGTGGTTGTTGCTGTGGGAGTTGTCGAAGGAGTTCGAGCCGGTTGAGAAGCGGATCATGGTTGCTTTCCGCAACCGTCCTGGCTGTTCAGTGCATCGGAGCGGAGTTGCCGAACAACCGGCTTCTCCGCTGCGCGAGGTGGCATCGTGCCGTAGGATTGATGGTGTGGAGGAGCGAGCACGTCCATGGACAGGCAAGGTCGCCTGTCCCCGCCATGCGTGCGGGAGGAGGTGTTCCGCTCTGTAAAAAGTATCGGCTCAGGCCCCAAGCAGAATTCAGTCCAATTGGTTCACGCCCGGAACAGTTTGCCCCGATTGCCGAACTGCTGCCCATGCTACGCGCGTCAGTTCGTGCGTTCCGGGACCGGGTTTGGCCACGGCGGCCGGAAGCCGGGTCTTGGCGTCCAGCCCGCGCTCTGCCCAGGTCGATAGCGCGAGAGGAATCGTCACGGAACGGCGGGACGGGAGAACGGATCAGTCATGTCGCTCACTGAGCTGGAACAACTGCAGGCTGAGAACGCCACGCTGCGGGCTCAGTTGGACGACCTGCAGCAGAGGCTCGTGCAGGCCCAGAAACTCGGGGCCGTCGGATCGCTGGCGTCGTCGATCACCCACGAGTTCAACAATATCCTGACGACGATCATCAACTACGCCCGGATGGGGGTCCGCCACAAGCAGGCCACGATTCGCGACAAGGCGTTCGATCGCATCCTTTCGTCCGGCCAGCGGGCCGCGAAGATCACCACCGGCCTCTTGTCGTACGTTCGTAACCGCAGCGACCGCAAAGACATCCTGAGCCTCAAGCAGCTCGTCCAGGATATCCTGCTGCTCGTCGAGAAGGACCTGCAGGTCCACCGCATCCGGGTGGAAACGCGGTTTGTCGGTGAGCCGTTTGCCTCCGTCAGCGCGGGTCAATTGCAGCAGGTGCTGCTCAACCTGATCGTCAATGGCCGGCAGGCGATGGAGCCGGGCGGAACGCTGTACGTGTCGGTCGGGCCGGGGAGCGATCCGGAGATCGCCGAGATCGCGATTCGTGACACAGGCTGCGGCATCCCCACCGACAAGCTGCAGAAGATCTTTGATCCCTACTACACGACCAAATCGGTCGATGCCCAGGGGCAGGGCGGAACGGGCATCGGCCTGGCGCTCTGTAAGGACGTGATCGACGCCCACGGCGGGCGGATCCGGGTGGAAAGCGTTGTCGGCCGGGGAACCATGTTCACCCTGAAACTCCCGATGGCGCCGGCCCCGGTTCTCTCTGTGCGACCGGAAGTCGCCCAGAAGGTGGGGTAAGATCGCGGGTTCACGCACCCCGCATGATCCCCTGTCACGCAAACAAAGAAACCGCCGATGGCGCCTGGGCGCCGTCGGCGGTTTCTATTGTCCCTCTGCCATCCGCGCGCGAGATCCGCCCCGATCAATCCTTCGGAACCTCGGCCGCAGCGATGTCTTTCACGGTGAGGTCGCCCATGATCGCCCGGTACACGCCATTCGGCTTCTTGTACCAGAACACGACGGCGTCCTTGTCGGCGGTCGTCTTCCCCTTGCCGCGGTAGCGATAGTCGGCCTTGTCCATGGCGAAGAGGAACGGGGTGACGGCTCCGAGATTCGCCATCGTCGCGTTCAGTTCTCCCTGGGTGTTGTCGTCAACCGCTCCCTTTTTGAGCGCACCCTTGAAGACATCGTTGAACAACAGGGTCACCCACTCACCCCAGTCCGTAATGCTGGCTGGAAAGGCTCCGCCCGATTTCTCGGTGAAGCTGCGGAGGGCGGCGATGAGGCTCTCCTCACCACCGGCCACCTTCGGGGTCGTTGCGGGCTGCCGGACCTCATAGCCTTCGGGTGGGTCGAAGCTGAACAGCGACTCATCGAGCTGCTGATTGAACTGGAACTCGGTCATCGTGACGTGGTGCACGAGGCTGTCGTAGTCGATCTGGACTGGCGACCCGGTTTTGACGTCGACCCACATTTCGAAGTGAGTCTTGCCGTAGGTCGCCTCGAAACCACGGACGGTCTTGCCTTCGAGTTCCTTCTGGCCAAGATCTTTTTCCGGCGTGTCCTTCAGGGACTGGAGCGAACGGAGCCAGGAATTCTTGTGCCCCCCCTCGACGGGGTGTTTGTCTTCGTGGGCCGGCCGAACCATTGCCGTTTTCCGTCTCATCACCGGCAGAGCCGCCAATCCGGGGGGGGCCAGGGCCGAAGGGTCGCTGAGGAGCAGCCGGGGAAATCCTGCGGCGTCGTGGATAGTCACGGTGCCGGACGGCTTTCCGTTGAACATGTGCTCCGTCCGCGACCGCCCGTCCGCGGCGACGTATTCCCGCACGACCGCGGGCGGACGATCGATCCCGAGCGTCCTGATTTCCGTGAGGTACGACATCGACTTCGCCTTCCGGGCGTTCTCGATCACCTGGGCATAGGCCGATGTCGGCGCCCGCAGCGCCACGATGGCGAGCACGACGCAACTGGTCAGCAGCAGCCCGCTGCCTGCCTTTGCAATTCTCATGAACCGGCTCCTCGGAATGGACAGGATGGTCGTGTTCGAAGTCTGCTCGCGCTTCTCGAGGGTCTGCAGCGTGGCGGTAATCGCTTCCGCGGACGGGCCCGCCGGGATCGGCTCCAGCTTCATCGCGCGCACGGCCTGTTCGAGCAGGTCATCCACAGGCTCGTCCGGAAGATCGGAATGGTGGGTGGACATCGGGGACTCCTGGATCTCGCTTCGCGTCTGTTTCAATGGGGCTCGTCGAGGAGTTCACGCAGCCGCTGCCGGGCACGATGGATCGTGACGCTGACGACGTTGACGGAGACCTCGAACTCCCTGGCGATGTCCGGCTGCGACCAGTCGCTGAGGACATGCAGGGAAAACATCTCGGACTGCCTGGCGGGGAGTTCCGCCAGCGCCGCCCGCAGCCGCTCGGACAGCTCCGTCGCGATGGCGGTCTCGACCGGGCTGGCCTCGGTCGAGGCGACCTCGCCAAGGACGTCATCACCGGACGGCCGGGGGCTTCCGAAGATCGACCGCTGGCGATAGCGCCTTCGCAATCGATCGAGGGCCCTCGAGGTCGCGATGCTGCACAGAAAGGCCGGCCACGCGGCAATCGTGCGTCGCTGCGAGGCCTTCCACGCGGTCAGCCAGGTCTCCTGGTAACACTCCTCGGTGTCGCTCGGGCGGTTTCCGAGGAGACGCGAGCAGACCGCCCAGACGGCCGGGCCGTGAATTGCGACGAGGTGGTCCCAATTGGTCATCGCCGCCTGAAAACCCTGAAGTACAAGTCTGCCCGAACGACGAACGGGTGTGGCTTCACAGGAATAGTCGTTCGAGCGGGCTGACTCTTACAGGCTCTCCGGTCATGATCCGAAATTCGCGACAATTGCCCGGGTACTGTCGTTCTTCGACAAGCCGCTGTCGTGGGGCGGTCTCCCGACCGTCCCACCCGGCCCGACCGTCACGTCTCACGAACTTCCATCGGCCAGGATCACACAGTCACACTTCGCCGAAACGCGCAACCGTGCCCGTCAGGGTATGGCAGCCATCATCATTCTCGGCGGACATCGCACCGGAACGAGCCTCACCGCCCGGCTCGTTCATGAACTCGGCTTTCCGGCCGCCCCCTCGCCCGGCCGGCTTCTCGCTCCGCGGGGCGGCCACGAGAGCGATAACCCCGACGGCTACTACGAGGACGTCGCGTTCCTCAGGCTCCACCGCCGGATGCTGGGCGAACATCTCGCTTCGACCGGAGGTTGGCGGAACCCCTGCCGGAACGACGCGGAGATCCTCCGGCTGCGAGACCGCTATCGCGGACTGATCGTCGCGCGGGCCGAGAGTTCTCCTGCCTGGAGTTTCAAGGACCCCCGGCTCTGCCTTCTCGGAGATCTCCTGTTCACGGCGCTGACCGACCTTGGCATCCCGTTTCGAGTCGTCACCACCCGCCGGCCGGTTATCGAAGTCGTGACCAGCCTCATGCGTCGCGGACTTCCGGAATCGGATGCCGCCCGGATCGCGGAAACCTTTGAAGCCGGCCAGCAGGCCATGTTGTCGCTGGCGGCAAACGCCGGGGTCCCCTGCCTGGAACTGTGGCTGGCCTCGGAGCGGACAGAGCAGGGGGGCCGGAGTCAGGTCAGGGACCTGCAGCGTTTTCTCGGAGCGGAAGACGCGGCCCTCACCGAGTCGCTCACAAAGCTCGTGCGATTCAATCGTTGAAATTCACGGAGACGGCCGGCAGGTTTGTGCCGCAACCGTTTACTGACATTCGCCCTGATTAAAGATGCGATCCAGCCAGGACGTCTTCTGCAGTCGCTCCTGCACGGCCGCCACGGAAATCGCCTGTGCGGCGCCGACGCGATATTCCGGCGTCTCTTCCCACAGGTCGCGAGTCCAGCCCCTCGGCAGCGGGCGCTTTTCGTTCTTCTCCGCGCCCTCCATCTGCAGATCCTGGAGCAGCACGATCAGTCGACGGCGATCACCCGGGCCCAGTTCCCGCGCCTGGGCAAGAAGTTCTTCGACGGTCGGCATGCGCTTGGCTCCTGCCGGTCAGTCTAGTTTTCGCTGCCGCTGTGTGGCAGGCGTTATTGGCACACATTCCACCCGGGCGGGGTCAGGACGGAGTCGCCGCCGGGGCCGCTTCGGTCGCGTGGGTGTCGCGATGTCCGCTCTTGCCGCTGGCGGCGAGTTCCAGGGCCATCTTCTTGATGGCGGCCAGATCGAGCTTCCCGGTCCCGAGGACCGGGATCGTTTCCACCTTGTAGAACGAATCGGTCGACGGCAGCCAGAGATTCGGCAAGCCAGTGGCGGACAGGTCCTTGACCAGTTGCGACGAAGGCTTGGCGAGTTCCGTATACAGCACGATCAGCCGCTCGCCGCGCGATGGATCAGGAGCCGAACTGATCGCGATCCGCGGCCCGGTTTCTTCTTCCTGTGACGACGGAGACAGCCGGTTCAGCTCCTCCTCGATCCGGATGTGCGGCACCATTTCGCCGCCGATCTTTGAGAACCGGCTCTGCCGTCCGGTGATATGCACGAAGCCTTCCTCGTCAATCTTCGCAAAGTCCCCGCTGGCGTACCAACCATCGCGAATCACTTCGGCCGTCTTCTGGGGATCTCCGAGATATCCCTTCATGATGTTCGGGCCTTTGACGAGCAGCAGTCCCTCGGTGTTGACTCCCAGGTCAGCCCAGGTTTCGGGGGAAACGACTTTGACCGCGCAGCCCGGGATGGCCCGGCCGACCGTGCCGAGCTTGTTCGTCTTGTACATGGCATCCCGCGCGAGGTGGTCGGGAATGTTCACCGCCGCAACCGGCGACATCTCGGTCGTTCCGTATCCCTCGCTGGGGTAGAAGCCGAACTTCGTGTTGAACTCCTCGGCCAGGTCCATCGGCAGCTTCTCCGCCCCGGTGACGACCAGGTGCAGTTTGGAGAATTGCTCCTTCGTGCAGCGTTTCACGTAGTTCCTGAGGAAGGTCGGCGCGGCGAGAATGATGCTCACGCCGTATTTCTCGGCCAGCGTGCCGACGGTCTTCGCGTCGAGCGGGTTGAAGTGGTAGCACGACCGGGCGTCGAAGCAGAGCGGCAGCCAGAGCGTCGCCGTGTAACCGAAGGAGTGGAAGAACGGCAGAATTCCCAGCAGACAGTCGGACGGCTTGAGCTGCAGCAACTGGTCGACGGCCTGAACGTTCGACCCGATGTTGGCCTGCGTCAGCATCACTCCCTTGGGATCGCCGGTCGATCCCGACGTGAAGACGATCGTCAGCAGGTCGTCAGGCTGGACGCGCGTGAGCCCCAGCAGGCGTTCGAGGACCACGATGGGCGTGGCGAACGCGTGCATTGCGGCCTTCGCCTTGTCGAGCCCGGTGATCTGCTCCTTGATGTCTTCGAGAAACACCCATTCCGCTCCTTCGAGGGCGACGGGTCTTTTCTCGAGGAACCGGCGACTGGTGAGGACGTGCTTCAGTCCCGCTTTCCGGACGCAGTAGTTGATGACGCTGTCCGCCATCGTGTAGTTCAGGTTCACGGTCGTCCGGCAATCGAGCGTGACCGCGAGGTTCGCCAGGCAGCCGCCGACGGAGGGGGGCAGCAGGATCCCGACGTTCTGTTCGTCGGGCGCGAAGACCGTCCGGCGCAGCACCGATCGGAGGGCGAGCGCCCCGGCGAGGGTGCGGCCTCCCGTCAGTTCGACTCCCGCGGAGTCGGCGATCTTCAGGCGGTTCCGGCCCCGCCGCGCCTGGCGGACGAACTTTCGGGCCACTGTCAGTTCCGTCGAGCGCGCCATCTCGTTTGCCTCCACCCCGAGAAGTTCGACTGCCTGCCTTACCTGGTTCACGTCATCGGCTTGCGCGATCGGTTTACCAAAATGAATTGAGATGGGATACGGCCATTGCGCAGGCTTCTTCCAGAAGAACTTCCCGCCGCGGAAGCTGAACACGCTTCCCCACAGCCCGTGAAGATAGACCGGGATGATCGGGGCCGCGGTGCCGTCCACAATCCGCATCAGTCCTCGCTGGAAGGGCTGCAACTGGCCGGTGCGGGTCAGCGCTCCTTCGGCGAAGATGCACACGACTTCGCCGCGCAAAACAGCCTCCCGGGCCTCGTTCAGCGCCGCGAGCACCGCCCTTCCGCCGCTGCCCGCCTTGATCGGGATAATGCCCCCTCTCTGGCAGAACCACCGCAGGAACGGTTTGTTCACATAGTCGGCATACATGATGAAACGGACGAACCGCGACGAACTCACCAGCAGCAGGATGCCGTCGATCCACGACACGTGATTCGCGACCAGCAGGGCGCCTCCGCGTTCGGGAATGTTCTCACGGCCGTAAACCTTCAGGCGGTACATCACCCGGCTGAGGACGTAGAACAGGAAACGGGCCAGGAATTCCGGCAGCAGCAGCACGACGTAGACGACGATCGGAATCGTTCCCAGCCCGGCCAGCATGAAGATCGTGGCCGGCGGAAGGTTCAGGACTCCGTGCAGCAACTGGAACAGCCCGCACGACACGAGGATCAGCGAGAACGAAACGAAGTTCGAGCCAGCCAGAACGGTTCCCCGGTTGGAGTCGTCGCTGCGGTATTGCAGGTAGGCCTCGAGAGGAATGTCGAAGAGCGCCGCGAAGCCCCCGAGACAGAACAGCATCGTGCACACGCCGTAGAACGCCGGCTGACTCGTCGCGGCGAGCGAGACGTCGACAAACCTGCTCGCGATGAACACGCCCAGGGCACTCGCGCTGATGCCGAAGGCCCCGAGCGGAACCAGTCCCAGTTCGACTTTCCCCTGCGACCAGATTCCCGCCAGCACACTCCCGACACCCATGCCGGCGACGAGCACGGCCATCAGAATCCCGACGTCTTCCTTGGGGAGGTGCAGTCCTTCGTTTCCGAACGGGTCGGTATTGAGCTGCGCGAGCGAAGCAAGCATCCAGAAGAATCCGATGCCAAGCGCGCACCGCAGCAGCCGCACGTCGCGGAACAGCACCTGGATCGCCGGCCACGTTTCGGTGACCGGATTCCAGGCAATGCGTTTCCCGGGGCTTGCCGCTCCAGCCGTACGGACAAAGAGACTGGTCAGGGTTCCGGCGATCGCGGTTCCGATCAGCGCAGCGGCGGGGATCCACAACCCTGCCAGCGTCGGGCCGGCGTCGAGCACTGGCCCGGCGACACCATACAGCTTGTAGCCAGCCACTGTTCCCAGCGCCGATCCGGTGACCGTCGCCAGGCCAAGCAGGCCGTTCCCCTGCGAAAGTGATTCGGGTTTGAGAATCTCGGGCAGGGCTCCGAACTTTGCCGGCCCGAACAGCGCGCTCTGCGCGCCGAGCAGGAACACGATTGCGAACAGCAGCCAGAGCTGCGACGTCGCGATTGCGAGGATGCCTAACGCCGTGAGCACAATCTCGGCGACCTTACACCGCACGATGACCGCCTGTTTCGGAAGGCGATCGGCCAACGAACCTGAGAGCGGCGCGAGCAGCAGGTAAGGGATGGTGAACAGCACCCCGCCCAGAACCAGCGCCAGCGTGGGATCCATCGTCCGTTGGCCAATTGGCACAGCCAGCCAGCGGAACATGTTGTCGTTGAACGCACCCAGAAACTGGGTAGCCGTCAGCCCGAGGAAGCTGGCCGAACGGATCGAGCGTGGCGTCGCGGGGTGGGACATTCAGGTTCGCCAGGGCAATCAGACAGTTGAAAACACCGGACGACAGGCGTCACGACACGGAGAATATCACGTCGAAAGCCCGTCTTGCCCCGTTGTGCAAAATCAACGCTGCCTGCGAAACGAGGCATGGCAGCACCGCTGTGTCGCATTTTGCACAGGCAATTTGAAGCGCTGCGTCTCTCGCGACAGCCGACCGGCTTTGGATTTCACTGAATTTCGTGCAACGCGTCGAAACGTTCCTCGCAGTTGCGCGATGCGCCGATATGTTTCCTGTAGAGCCTTGAGCGGCGAGCGTTGGCCCGCACTTGCTGCTCGGCCTAAAGCGTCCTGGATGACTCGCTCATCCAGGACGTTTTTTCTTTTCCGGCTCCTTTTCTGGGGCCCCCCGAAGGTTGCCGCTCCGCGATTCGGCGTCCGGTTTCAGCTGGCCGACCTTTGAGCCGCATCCTGCTCCCCGGCTGCCTGGAGACCGGCAGGGCTCACTCCGGAAATCGACGCAATGCACGGAACACCGAGGCCGAAGCCTTTCAGCGGATTGCTCCAGATCTGGCTGCCCGTTGCCGGATCGAGGCAGTACGTATAACCCTGCACCGATGCGATCAGCCGATCGGTGTCGTAGAGCAGCACGACGAACCCGGCCCCCTGAGGCGACTTCCAGGACCAGACCAGCTCGCCCGTGTCCCGGTGCAGCGCGCAGACGCGGCGGTTGAAGCCCACGAACACGAGGTCGGCCGGATCGACTGTCGGTGTCGCCTTCCCGGCCGATGAGCCGGATCCGCTGAGAAAACTGGAATCAAACGACTGGGACATCGTGCGCTCCGCCTGTTCGATGAATCCTTGTTTCCGCGCCAGAACGCGGCTGAACTTGCCCGGGATCAAAGGAATCGCAGGTTCCCCACGACCCTGCAACGCCTCGGCCGACGACCGAATCAGGGCAACCGGAGACGCACGAAAAAAGCCCGACCGATTCAGTTCGGCCGGGCTTTCGCCTCTCGAATTGTCTTCAGCAGTTACCAGCCATAGTTTCCGTATCCGTAGACGAACGGCCGGCGGTAAGGCCGCATGGTCGGCTGCAGGTCGCTCTCCAGTTGCCGCAGGTTGGATGACAGGCCGTCCAGCATCCGCTGGGTCGAATCGACATGGATGTGCCCGGGGTGATGCGTCGGCGGGTACGAGACATAGCCGGTCGGTGTCATGTATTTGTAGCCCGGCGATGCATACGTGTAGTCGCTCCGGCTGAGACGACGGTCGAGGTTCCGCACGTGCATCTGGGCATGGTCGACCATTTGCCGCATTGTCGACCGCGACCGTCCGCTGTGGACGGCGTCGTGAATCGCGTTCATCGAGTCGAGTAACTCGTCCGCTTCCTGGATGAGATTCGGATAGTCGTGGGACACCGAGAATCGGCTGACGATTGCCGCTCGAATGGCGCGGGCCTGCTGCACGCCTGAAACGGCATGCTCCTCAAGGTGCGAAATGACGTGGGGTGGCGCGGCCTGGGCGGCCGGGACCGAAGCAAACAGGATGATGACCGCCGTAGGCAAAAAGGTCTTCATGGGTGGAACCTCCGATGCACAACCGCAGACAGTATGGGTTGGAACTCTGCGATCAGGAGGCCGCTCAGGTGACCGCCGCGACGACATGTGCGGCGTGAAGTTGTTGTCACCTGAATCAGCCGTGCTCAGAACTATTCGCAGACTTCGCAGTCACTATGCCCGGAGCCCACCGGATTTTTGCGAATAGCGCAAGGCAATAGAGGGTAATGTGTTAGATGGAATTTCTGCCGATGGTGGTCCAGATCGGCAGAAACTGCCGGTCGCGACACGCGCCCTCATTCCGATGTCGGCGCCGGCTGGTGTCAGTCGGCTGTCCCGGGAACCTAACGGCGGCTGCCGCTCTTCATCAGGAGCCAGCCAAAGAGCGCGACCGAAATCAGCACGACCCCATATTGGGACGGCGTCATGTTCGCCCAGGCACTTGCCGCGTATTGCGAATAGAACTTCGCATAGCGTGTCACGGCGTTGGCCAGGAGCAGGGGCATGTCGGGGGGCACCGCCATGGAAATGGCGGGGGTTTCGTGTGGAAACGGTCCGCTGACGCGCGAACCTTGCACTAACCTAGGTTGCGAAACGGCAACGTGCGGCCGAATTTCGGGAATCCGGCCGTCAACCACGGCCCTTCAACCAGGTCAGCAGGTCAGATCGTCAACTGTCGATCCCGCCCCACGACCGGCCAGGTGGCGACAAGGTCGCCGTCCTCGATCACGTACGCCTCTTTGTGAAGCGCCGAGCAGGGGCAAACGTGTCGCGGAATGCCCAGCAGCCAGTCTCCCGGCGCGAAGTCGCCCGCATTGGGCGTCTCGACGACGAGGTGCTCCTCGTTGTGCAGCACCTGAACTCCCATGGGCATCGCGGGAAACACGACGCGCTGCCCCATCGGTGGGTCGGACGCAACCGATTTCGTCCCCAGGTCGAGGGTCACACGATCCCCCTTCGGCCGGCTGACCACACGGGTGAATAGTAGCGCCGCCGGCTTGAACACTTCGAGATCCGGAAACTTCTCGCCGTAGTTGGCGTCATGAAAGATGCACGTCCCAGGGCTCAATTCGATGGCCGGATCGTCGATCGTCGCATAGACGGGGAATGTCGGCGTTCCGCCGCAGATCATCTTCGGAACGGGGATGCCCGAACGCTCGAGCCGGTCGCGGAGAGCCTGGATCGGCCGGAATTTCTCGAGCAACGCCGCCAGTCGCTCCTCCGGATCCGCTTGATGGAAGTGGCCGTCGTAGATGTGGAAGCCCGCCGGTTCGACGTGCGCAGTCTCCGCAATGGTGCGGTAGAACTGGTAGGCATCGTCCCCCGCGGTCAGGCCCGTCCGGTCCCGGCCCGGATTCAGGTCCATATACACTTCGACCGTCATCCGGGCAGCGTCCAGCGCGCTCGCCAGCTGCGCCAGCGGGGTGGGATGGTCGGCCGTCACTCCCAGTCGCAGGTCGGGATAGCGCTGTTTGATCGCGACGACCCGTGCAATGTTCGGCCCGACGGGGTTGTACGCCAGCACGATGTCGCGGACGCCGCAATCCGCGAGCATTTCGACTTCCGCAATTGTCGCCGCCTTATGACGCCGGACGCCTGCCTCCAGCAACAGTTGGACGACCGCCGGCATCTTGTGGGTCTTGCAGTGCGGCCGCAGGCGGTCGGGTGAGCCGGCGATCCGCAGCATGGTCGCCAGGTTCCGTTCGACGATCGGGCGGAACACCACGTACGACGGGGAGAGCAGTTCCTCGGGGCGGCGGATGAAATATTCGTCGGACATGGTTTGACCAGGGGGACCGGGCACTCACCGTTGAGCGATCCGTACTCTACAATGCGACCGGATGATTTCCTCCTGAGGCGGTTGTCCTTGCGCGGCTTCAATGGGAAAACTCGCGGTTTGAATGGTCTCGTCTCCGGTCGTTGATGTTCAGCTGGGTTTCCACACACTTCCTGAATCCATCGCTCTTCTGGCCCGCTGTCGGGCTGATGGCGGTGCCGATTCTGATCCATCTCATCAACCGCCTCCGATATAAGCGGGTGCGGTTTGCGGCGATCCAGTTCCTGCTGCAGAGCCAGAAGCAGAACCGCCGCCGGGTCCTGATCGAACATCTTCTCCTGCTGGCCGCCCGCGTGCTCGCCGTCGCCTTCATCGGCCTGCTGATCGCCCGTTTCGTCGCCGATCCCCGGCAGATTTCGATGTTCCAGGGAACGAAGACGCATCACGTGCTGCTCGTGGACGACAGCGGCTCCATGCGCGACCGCACGGGCGACACTGATGCCTTCACCGCGGCTCGCGAAGTGATCCGGAAGCTCGCCGCCGAAGGCGCCCAGCGACCGGAAACACAGAAGCTGACGGTGCTGCGGATGTCGAGCCCGAACGAAACGCTCAGCGGCCTGAGCGAGCGCGACGTCGACGATTCGCTCCTCGCCGAAATGTCGACCCGGCTTGACGACCTCGAATGCACGTATGGGGCCGTCGATGTCGCTGGCGCCCTGGACGCCGTGAAATCCCGCCTCGGCGACGATGCAGGCTCCGTCAAGCACCTGCACGTCATCAGCGATTTCCGCCGGGTCGACTGGTTCGACAACAAGGCCGCTGCCGCCGGCATTCGCGCGCTGGAAGAGGCCGACATCGATGTGAACCTCGTTCGCACGGTGGCCGCTTCGAACAGCAATCTCGCCGTCACGGATCTCTCCGGTGATTTCGCGACGGCCGCGGCCGGCGTTCCGGTGCTGCTCACGGCGTCGATCCACAATTTTGGAGCCGTGGCGGCCGAGAATGTCCGTCTCGCGGTGCAGGTCGATGGCCGTCCTCTGCCGGGGAACTACCTCCTCGAGCGGATCGACGCCGGCCAGACGGCGAAACGGGCCGTGCCGGTGCTGTTTGAGAAATCAGGGACGCACCGCGTCGCCGTCTCCGTGGAATCGGACGCCTTGGAGGCCGACAATTCCCGCCGCATTGCCGTCGTTGTCGCGGACGATCACCCCGTGCTCGTCGTTGTCGGCAGTTCGCTCCAGGACGACGGCCACTATCTCCGCGATGCGCTGGCCGCAGATAAATCGGTGACCGGCTACAACGTCACGGTCGACTCCCCGGAATTCTTGAGAAGGCATCCGCTGGATGCCTACCAGGGGATTTACCTGGTGAACGTCCCCGACCTGCCGGAGGACGCCGTCGATGCGCTCGAGAAGTATGTCGCCGCCGGGGGCGGCCTCGCGTGGTTCCTGGGCGATCTGGTCCGCCCGGCGTTCTACAACGACCGGTTGTATCACGAGGGAAAGGGCCTGTTTCCCGTGAAGCTGGGGCCCGCGCCCGCCCGTCTCACCCGGGACGAGTTCACTTCCCAGCCCGACATCGCCGCCCGCGACAACGATCTGTTCCGCATCCTGGCCGGCGCGGAGAACCCGTTCATCGACCAGGTCTTCGTCAATGTCTATTACCCGGTCGATCGCGACTCGTTCGTGAAGGATCGCGAGCGGCCTGGCGGCGTTTCGATTCTCGCCGACCTTCGCAATCGTGACCCCCTGATGCTCGAAAGCGCGTTCGGAAAGGGCCGGATTGTCACCAGCCTGACCGCCGCCGCGCCGATCATGTCGCCCGAGAAGGTCGTCTGGACGAACTGGGCCAACGGGCCTGGCGCACCGAGTTTCGCAGTGATGAATCTCGAACTGGCGCGGCTCATCGCCCGCCGCGATCGCGCAGCGCCCTTGAGAATGGTCGGCGAGCCGATTGTCATGCCGATCGACCGCACCCGCTTTCGTGACGACATCGAGATCGTCGGCCCGGACGACCAGGTCTCGCAGGTCTCCGCGATCGATCCTGCTCCGGCTGACAGCAGCAGTTCAACGACGGACGCGGTCCCCATGCCCGTCGCCACCTACCGAGACACCGAGCGCCCCGGGTTCTACGTGGTCACGAAGTTCGGGCAGTCGCAACAGCCCGATCAGCAGGTCCTGGCGTACAACGTTCCTGAAATTGAAAGCGATCTGAAGGTCGCGGCGGATGCCGACATTTTCAACGAGCTCGGGGATGGCATTCAGGTCACGATTCAGCCCGCCGGCAGCGCGGAGTGGATTCGTTCCGAGTCGCCCGGCCGTGAACTCCGCTGGATCCTGCTGGTGGTCCTGGCCCTCCTGCTGTCGGTTGAGCAGATCCTGGGCTATCGACTGAGCTACCACTCATCGGACGAGTCCTCGCCAAAGTCGAAGATTTTCCGCCGTCGCAAGACCGCCACGACCGGTGCGCGGCGTCCCCTGAAAGCGGGGACGAGCTGATGCATTCGCTCCTCGCCCAGGTCGCCCCCGAGACCTCGACCTCGTTCGAGATTGACTGGCCCTATGCGCCCGGCGAATGGGCATTGTTCGTCACTTTTCTGCTGATCGCCGGCGTGGGGGTCTGGCTGTATCGCAAGGACGCCCGGTATCTCCCGCGGGGCTGGCCGATCATCCTGGCCGCACTGCGTGTCGCCGCCCTCGCGGGACTCGCCGCGATCCTCCTGAACCCTCACACCCGCACCCAGACGACCGGAACGCGTCCGTCGGAAGTCGCCATTCTCGTCGACACTTCGACGTCGATGCAGCAGCCGGCCGACGACGTGACCCCCGGTACGGTCGGACCGACGCGCGCGGAGCGCGTTCGCGAGGTTCTGGCCCAGTCGCCGCTGGTGAGTGAGCTGCGGAAGTCGCATGTTGTCGATGTTTTCACATTCGACAGCGATCTCAAGCCGCAGGCCCAGCGGCTCGAACAGTTCAAGGAGGGAGAAACGGCGAACGACAAGCCAGTGGACTGGTCGAAGGTCATCGAGCCTCAGGGAAACTCGACCCGGCTGGCCGATTCGATCGACAAGCTGCTTGCCGAAAGCCGGTCGCGCACGCTCGCCGGCGTGGTCGTCCTCTCAGACGGCGCTTCGAATGCCGGACGCGACATGCGCCCCGCCAACGAACGTGCCCGCGCCCAGGGAGTGCGGATGTTCGCGGTGGGGCTCGGCGGCACAAAGCCCCCCATCAACGTCGCCATCCAGAAGGTCATTCTGCCGACAGATGTGCAGAAAGGGGATCCGTTCGAGATCACTGGCCTCCTGCAGGGGATCAACGTCGGCGGCAAGTCGGCCACGGTCGAACTGCTGGAGAAGGGGCCGAACAACCCGCAGCCCAACGTGATCGACACGAAGACCGTCATCCTCGCCGATGGAGAACTCGCGGAGTCGAAGTTCGAGCTCCGCTCCAGCGAGGCCGGCAACTACGAATACACGTTGCGGGCCAAAGTCGCCGATGTCGCCGAGACGCGCGAAGACGACAACCTGCAGTCGCGGACGGTGAACGTTTTCGACCGGCCTCTGAAGACGCTGATCGTCGCTGGCGGTCCGATGCGGGAGTATGTCTTCTCCCGCAATGTGCTGAACCGCAACCGCGGCATGTCCGTCGATGTCTGGCTGCAGACCGGTGAAGCCGGGATCAGCCAGGAGGCCAACCAGCTCCTGTTCAAGTTCCCCGAGTCCCGCGAAGAACTCTTCGCCTACGACATCCTTCTCGCCTACGACGCCGACTGGTCGAAGATCTCCCTCGAACAACAGAAGTGGATCGAGGAATGGGTCTCCAATGAGGGGGGCGGCATGATGTTCATCGCCTCCGACGTCTTCACTCCGGCCCTCACGGTGAACCGCGATTCCTCCGGGTCGCTCGACAAGCTGCTGCCCGTCGTGCTGGACCAGGTGATGCCGGCCATCGGCGCCCGGGATCGTGCTGCTGTCGCCCAGCCGCTGACGTTCACGCCCGAAGGGAAATCGGCCGAGTTCCTGCAGATTGCCGAGACGGCCGAGGCCTCGGCGGAAGCCTGGACGACGTTCCCCGGTGTGTTCCGCTGCTTTCCGACGCGTGCCCGCAAAGGAGGAGCGACGGTCTATCTGGAATTCAGTGATCCACTGTCCCGCGGTGTCGATGGCGCCCCCGTCCTCCTCGCCGGTCAGCGATTCGGACAGGGCTCGGTGCTGTACCTCGGCAGCCCGGAGTTCTGGCGTCTCCGCAGTCTCAGCGAAGATTACTACGAGCGTCTGTGGACGAAATTCGCCCGCAAGGTCGGCGAAGGACGCTCCAAACGCGGCGTTCAGCGGGCCCTCGTCATTCTTGAAGGCCGGGAAGTGGAACTCGGACAGACCGTCCCCGTCCGCGTCCGGGCTGTGAACTCGCAGTTCCAGGCACTCAGTTCCGACACGATTCGCATTGAAGTCATCGATCCTCGTGGCCGTCCGCTGGTTCCGGCCCCGGTTCTCGATCGCGACCGCAATCGCGCCACGGAATACTTCGGCAACTTCCGCGTCGCCATGCCAGGCCGGTATCGCATCGAGCTGAACGTGCCGGATACCAACGACAAGGCGACGGCCGAAATCGATGTCCTCGTTCCGCAACGGGAGTTCGCGTCGCTGACCCAGGACGTTGTCTCACTCAAGACGCTCGTCGATGGCACTGGCGGCGGATATTTCACGCCCGCGGAAGTTTCAAAACTTCCCGCACTGATGCCGAGCGCCGCGGAAGAATTCATCATCGACCAGCGGGTCAGGGAACTCTGGGACCGTGCCTGGATGCTCTACCTGCTCGTCGGCCTCCTCGGCCTCGAATGGCTCCTGAGAAAGCTCCTCAAACTCGCCTGACTCACCTCTGAATCCAGAATCCGTGCCCGCCCCCACCGAAATCACCCGTCAGCTCGACTCCGCGCTTTCGCAACTGCGCGCGCAGGTGCGGCGCTACGTCGTTCTGGAAGGGCTGGCCCTTGTCGTGGCCGTCATCGGTCTTGGCTTCTGGCTCGGCTACTTCGCGGACGAACTCCATTTCGGGGCAAGACGACTCGAACTTCCAAAATGGATTCGGCTTGCCTTCACAATTGTCGTCGCCGGCGTCGCCGCGACGGTCTTTTTCACCTGGGTGGTCGGCCGGTTGTGGACACGTTTCGGCCGGAAGATGCTGGCAATCGTTCTCGAACGGCGATTCCCGCAGCTGGGCGATCGCCTGATCACGGCCGTGGAGCTTCAGGCGTCCCCCCGCGTACATGAATCCCCCCTGTCCGAGCTGATGTGGCAGCGGACCGCCTCCCAGGCGGCCGAGGCGCTGAAGGGGGTGAATCTGAACGATGTCTTCAACCCCCGCCCGCTGAAGAGAGCCCTGGTGGTGGCCGGCGTCCTGCTCGCCTCGATCGCCGTGATGGGAACCGCCAACGCTGCCGGTGTTCAGCGGTGGTTCAACGCCTTCATCCTCGGTCGCGACGACTACTGGGAGCCATATCGCAAAAGCGCGATGTCGGTTCGCGTCATCGCCGAGCCGGGTAAGCGCGTGCGCGAGTTCGACGCGGACGGTATCTATCGCCATCCGCGCGGGGTCGATCTCACGATCGAGGCCGAATCGGCCGAGGGAAAGGTTTCTCCCGAACGGGCGACGTTGAGCTTTCGTTCCTTCGGAACCTCGGGAGTCGCCCGGGGCTCCGCGCCGATGTCGCGGGGCGGCGATCGCACTTTTCGCACAACCCTGTCACGCGTCATCGACGACCACGAGCTGTGGGTGACCGCCGGCGACTACGTCAATCGCCACCCGTTCCGCATCCAGATCGTGGAGCCGCCGCGGATCGACCGCATCGAGCTCCATTGCGACTACCCGGGCTACACCGGACTCGATGCGGTGGAAGACAGGCCGGTCCTCGTTCAGTCGCTGCAGACGTCGCTGCCGATGGAGACGGCCTTCGAGCTCCGCGCCACTGCCAATAAGCCTCTTGTCGCGGCCGTCATCCGCTGCGAGCAGTTCGAGCTCCGCTTTCGGAGAAACTCGCCCGGCGGATCGTCAGACGAGCACCGGCCTGTCCTGATCGTTCGCGACGCGGCTGACGGCACGGCCCGCACAGTCCAGCTCGGCGGAACGGATCACTGGTTCGCCGAGGATGGACTGACCTTCCGCGCTCCGATGAAGGTCTCCCTCAAGGGGGTGGAAGAACTGGCGTCGCTCACAGAGGGAGCTCTGCCGCCGATCCCCATCCCGCCCGTCGCTCCGCTCCAGATTCTGCTGGAGGATGAGGACGACGTCTTCAGCACCGAGCCCACCAGTCTCACCATCACCGGCGTGGCCGATCTCGACCCCGTCGTCGATGTCCGGCTCTCTGGGGTCAGCAACGTCGTCACCCGCCTCGCCGAGCTGCCGGTTCGAGGCCGCATCACCGACGACTACGGGGTTCGCAAGGCCGAGTTCGGCTACGAGATCCTTCCCGACCCGGCCGACGCGGCCGAGGGAGTGAAGGCGGCTGCCCTCAAGCTCGTTCCGCTCAAGCTGCAACCGGCCAACCAGCGCGAATTCGCTGTCGGCCCTGAGGGGGCCGGGGAGCGATTCTCTCTGACGCCTCTCGAGCTTCGCGACGGCCAGCGTCTGCAGCTTTCGGTCTACGCCGAAGACGGCGACGACCGGAACGGCCCCCACCGGGCCCGCGGCGAAGTGTTCACGCTTCGCGTCGTGCCGGGCGAAGAACTCCTGTCGCGGCTGTACGAAAAGGAACTCAATCTCCGCCAGCGGTTCGAGCAGATCATCACCGAGACCAAACGCGTCCGCGACGACCTCAAACAGCATGAGGACCGCGCCGCCGAGTGGAAGGGGGCCAAGGCCGCCGGCGAGGAGGAGAAATCCAGTTCCCTCTACAACGCCATCGACGCCTCCGCTCGCCGCAGCCTGCACCAGGTGCGAACGAATCAGACAGAATCACGGGCGATTGAAGTCGCGTTCGGTGAAATCCGCGAGGAGATGGTCAACAACCGCGTCGACACCCCCGCGCTGCTCGATCGCATCGACCGCGGTGTTGTCGCCCCGCTGCACACGATCAACGAGTCCGACTATCCCGATCTCGACGGTCTCCTGGCGCTCTTCGCCCTCGCCACCGAACGAAACGAAGATCCCTCCGCCCGCATCGCTCCCGCCCGCGAGGCCGTCGAACGGCTGATCGCCCGGATGGAGCAGGTTCTGTCTGAGATGCAGCGTCGCGGAAACGTCAACGAGATCATCCAGCAGCTCCAGAACATCATCGAGCGTCAAGAGAAGCTGCGCGACGCCACCGAGCAGCGCAAACTCGACGAGCTCTTCGAGGATATTGGCAAGCCGTGAGCGCGCCTGGCACCGAACACTCGCGCACCCGGTTGCCGGCCGGCCTCGCGATCATCGCCGCGGCCTGGTTCATCGGCTTCACGCTTTATTTCTTCTCACGGGGACTTCCGAACAACTCCCCCTGGACCCGGCCCGACCTGTGGACCCAGTCCCCCTGGCTGATCCTCGACAGCCTCCTTCCCCCCGTTGCCGAGCCGGGCCAGTCGCTCCCCGATTCGTCCGGCTGGAGGTTTCTCCCCCAACGATTCGGGAAGATGTGCTGGGCAGGATTCGTTCTGCTCGGCGCCTGGCATCTCGGCTCGCTGATTCTTCGACTTCTCGTCCCGCGGACGTCCCGCCGGCAAACCGGAGAGACCCATGTCGCCGATCCCCGGCCCGAGCCCATCGGAACAATTCCGCGCGGGCTGATGTTTGCGCTCGCCGGCCTCGCCGGGTTGTCCGCCTGGACGTTGATCGTTCTGGGTTTCGGTCTTGCCGGCGTGCTCTGTCGCTGGATCTTCGGCGGGTTGCTCATCGCGTTCGTGGTGATCGAACAGGTTCTTGAGCGCCGCTCTCCCGGCAGGGCGCGAATCGCCACCCGGGAGACGTGGGATTCCACACTCGACGCGACGCCTCGGCTGGCCGTCATCTGCCTCGCGGCCATGACGCCCTTCCTTCTCGCGATGATCCTTGGCTCGCTCCTGCCGTCGACGGACTTCGACGTGAAGGCCTACCACCTTGTCGGCCCGAAGGAGTGGTTCCAGGCCGGTCGGATCACGTTCCTGCCGCACAACGTCTACACCAGCTTTCCGTTCCTTACGGAGATGCTCCTCCTCTCGACGATGGTCCTCTCCGGCGACTGGTGGACAGGCGCCATCGCGGGGCAACTCGTGCTCGCCGCCTTCGGGCCGCTGGCCGCCATCGTCGTCTTCCAGCTCGCAGCCCGTTTCAGCCGGACCGCCGGCTGGCTCGCCGCGTTCATCTACATGTCGACTCCCTGGGTCGTCCGCATTTCGATCATTGCCTACGTCGAGGGAGCGCTGGCCGCCTACCTCGCGGCATCGCTTGCGGCATTCCTCGTCTCCCGCGACCACAACGAACAGTGCCTCCGCTGGACGGCCGTCTGCGGCCTCTTCGCGGGCAGCGCCGCCAGCTGCAAATATCCGGGCGTCATTTCGGCCCTCATTCCGTTCGGCCTCGCCGTCGTCTGGGAAGGCTGGCGTTCGGGAACGGGCCAGCGGATGAAAGCCGCGGTCCTCGGCGGCCTCGTCTTCTCCGCCGCCGGACTCGCCGCCTTCGGCCCCTGGCTCCTCAAGAACGTCATCCAGACCGGCAATCCCGTCTACCCGCTCCTGTGGGGCCTCTTTGGAGGGCAGGGCTTCGATGAACGACTCAACGCGAAGTTCAAGGCCGGCCATGCCCTGCCGATCGATGTCCTCAAGAACCCGCTCGCCTGGATTCCCGACCTCTGGCGACACATGACCGACGTCGCCGTCGGCAGCGACTGGCAAAGCCCGCTCATCTTCGGCCTCGCCCCGTTTGCGATCCTCCTCTGGTGGACGCTCCGCCGCAGCAACACCGAAAAGCAGCGGACGACCGACCTCGCCGTCATCCTGCTTGATGCCGTCTGGCTGTTCCTCACCTGGTGGGCCCTCACGCACCGCATCGACCGCTTCTGGGTCCCGATGCTCCCCATCCTGGCCGTGCTCTCCGGAATCGTACTGCGTTCGATCCTCGATCGCCGCTCACGCATCCTCCCGTTCGTGATACTCATCACCCTTGCCGCTACAACCTGGTACCACCTCGCCTTCATCGCCAGCCCGTTCATCGGATTCAGCGGCTACCTGATGAACGAGGTCGTCGCTCGCCGTGTCGCCGAAGCGGCGTCCGCCCCCGGGATGACCATCATCAACTCGCTTCCGGACGACTCGAAAACGCTCCTCATCGGCGAGGCCCAGGTCTTCGAGGCCCGCCGCCCCGTCCTCTACAGCACCGTCTTCAACCACAACGTCTTCGAACAGCTCTTCGCCGCCGGGGACGGAGAATCCATGAAGCCGCCGGCCGAATTGAAGCAGGCTCTCGAGGACCACGGCATCACCCATATCCTTGTCAACTGGAACGAAGTCCTCCGTTACAGGACGACCTACGGCTACACGGACTTCGTCACCCCCGATCACGTTGACGAACTCCGGAAACTCGGCCTCGTCCAGCCGGAAGACCTCCCGCAAACAGTGAAGGCCGCCGTGGAGCTTGCCACACAGGGCGACTCCACGAAGCACCAGCTCTCCACCTGGGGCAAAGGCCTCGTGCGAACGAGCCCCGACGGAGACTGGTTCCCCGCCTACCAGCTCTGGCGCGTCGTCGACTGATCGCTTCGCATGCCGACCAGGAACTCGCGCGGTACCATCCGCACGTCTCGCGACTTTCCTGTCCCTTCGCTCCGGAGACTTCAATGCGAGTCCTGCTGTTCGCTCTCGCGGCTCTCGCCGCCCTGGCCAATGTGTCCGCCGCGGCCGACAAACCCAACTTCCTCATCATCTACGCCGACGACCTGGGCTGGGGCGAAACCAGCATCCAGGGCTGCAAAGACATCCAGACGCCTCACATCGACTCGATCGCAAAAAACGGCATTCGTTTCACCCAGGGCTACGTCGCTGCGACGTATTGCAGCCCCTCGCGGGCCGGCCTGATGACCGGCCGCTACCCCACCCGCTTCGGCCACGAGTTCAACAGCACCGCCCGAAAGACCGGGCTCGATCTCAAGGAAACCACGGCCGCCGATCGCCTCAGATCGCTTGGCTACGCGACCGCGTGCGTCGGCAAATGGCACCTCGGCGAAGCCCCGGAATATCTGCCGATGAAACAGGGCTTCGACGAGTTCTATGGAACGGTCAAGAACACGGCGTTCTTCAAGCCGAAAGAGTTTGTCGATTCCCGCGTTTCGAACGACGTGCATCCTGTGACGGACGAATCGTTCTACACGACCGACGCCTACGCCCAACGCTCCGCCGACTGGATCGGCAAGCAGAAAGGGAAGCCCTGGTTCCTGTACCTGCCGTTCAATGCCCAGCATGCCCCGCTGCAGGCGACCGAGGAACACCTGGCCAAAGTGAAGAACATCACGGATGAGAAGCGAAAGACCTTCGCCGCGATGATGATCGCCATGGATGACGCCGTCGGCAAAGTCCTCGCGAAGATCCGTGAGAACGGCGAAGAAGAGAACACGCTGATCTTCTTCATCGGCGACAACGGGGGCCCGACGCAGGGCACGACCTCCCAGAACGGCGGCCTCCGTGGCTTCAAGATGACGACGTTCGAAGGCGGCCCGCGCGTTCCGTTCTTCGCCCAGTGGAAAGGCCACTGGCCCGCCGGCAAAGTCGAAGACCGCCCTGTCATGAATCTGGACGTCCTCCCGACCATGATCGCCGCCGCCGGCGGCAAGGTGGACCCGAGCTGGAAGATCGACGGCGTCGATCTCACTCCATATGTCACCGGCAAGAACTCCGCCCGGCCGCATGAGACGATGTACTGGCGCTACGGCGCCCAGTGGGGCATTCGTCACGGAGATATGAAGCTCGTCGTCTCCCGCGGCGGCAGCGGCCAGCCGGAACTGTACGACCTGACGAAGGATGTCGCCGAATCAAAGGATCTGGCCTCCGCCCAGCCGGAGACGGTGGCCCAGTTACAGAAGTTGTGGGATGCGTGGAGCGCCCAGCAGGCGCCGCCAAGTGCACCGGATGAACAGGCGGAAACGCTGCAGCCGAAACCGAAAAAAAATGCCCGCCGGGCACGCAAGAAGGCCGCCTGAAGTCAGGTCGTCCGAACACAAAAAAGCCCAGCGGGCGCTCCCGCTGGGCTTCAATTTTTCGGTCCCACGCTTATTCCTTGATCAGGAACAGCGGCTGGCCGAAGTCGACGGGGTCGCCGTCCTTCACCAGGCACTTCACGATCGTTCCGGACATCTTCGCCGGGATCTGGTTGAAGACTTTCATCGCCTCGATGATGCAGACCACCGATTCCGACTTCACGCGGTCGCCCGCTTTGACGAACGGAGGTTCGCCAGGCTGGGCGGCGGAATAGAACGTGCCCACCGTCGGGCTCTTGATCGCCGGCAGGTTCTCTTCGCTCGCGGGGGCGGCGGCAGCGGGCGCCGCCGGGGCGCTGGCGGCGGCGGGAGCCGGCGCGGCGTGGACGGCCGGAGCCGCCATCTGCACCGGAATCATTTCGCCGCCCAGTCCGCGCCGGAGAATCACGCGGTCGCTTCCCTTCTGCAGCTTCACCTCATTGAGGTCGAACTTATCCATGAGCTCAACGAGCTTCTGGAGGTTGTCGAGATCAAAGGGGCCTCCCGAGGCGGCTTCACGCGGCATATCCACGTCCTGTACTTTTCTTTTGGAACGCTTGCGGAGCGGCCGCCGTCAGGCGATCTGTGCCGACTCCCAATCGCTGGGTAGCGCGCGGGACAGAACCTCGCAGCCGTCCGGTGTCACGAGAACGTCGTCCTCGATCCGGACTCCGAATTGGCCGCGAATGTAGATTGCTGGTTCCACGGTGACAACCATGTTCGCCTCAAGGACATGCGGAAAATTCGGCGCCAGACGCGGCTGCTCGTGGATCTCCAGCCCGAACCCGTGTCCCAGCCCATGCCCCAGTTCACCGTACCCCGCCTCGGCGATCACCTTTCGGGCGATCGCATCCACGGCTTTTCCGGCAACGCCCGGCCGGATCGCCGCGATGGCCTGCCGCTGGGCCTCCAGGACGACCTCATACACCCGCTCCATTTCGCTGCCCGGACGCCCCGTGAAAAACGTCCGGGTCAGGTCCGAGCGGTAGCAGGAATGGGTCTCGGCCCCCCAGTCGACCAGTATCAACGGCGATTCTCCGATGAGCCGGTCGCCCGCGTGATAATGTGGCATGGCCGCCCGATCGCCGACGGCAATGATCGGGGCGAAGGCGAATCCCGCCGCGCCGGAGCAGCGCATCGTGGCCTCCAGCTCCCAGGCGCACTCCCGCTCCGTCCGCCCGCTCGTCAGTCGCGGCTTGAGGGCGTTGATGCCCTCGATCGCGAGATCGACCGCCCGCCGAATCTCCGCGATCTCATCCGCATCCTTGACCGCTCTCAGCCCTTCCACGAGGCCTTCCACCGGCACGAGCGTCGCCTGAGCCGCCTGTTCCTTGAACAGCGTATAGAGTGCGAACGACGTGGAATGCGGGTCGAATCCGAACTTCTTTCCGCCAGCCTTCGCAAGCGCCTGGGCCGCAGCGAGAGGGAGAGTCAGGTCGGGCGGCCGGATGAACGAATCGACCCCCGGGCATTCTTCCGCCAGCTGCGTTTCATACCGCCGATCGCTGATCAGGAGAGGACGGCCCTGGTCGAGCAGCAGGTACGTCGAGTCGCCCGTGAAGCCTGTGAGATACCGGACGTTGATCTCGGACGTCACCAGCATCGCCGACAGTCCGGCCCGTTCGAGAACCTGCTGCAATCGCTCTCTTCGTTCCGCCGGTCGGTTCGAGTCGTTCGTCACGTTTGGATGCTCCCTCCAATCCGCCTTCCAGCTCAATAGCCCGGCTGCTACTCGAGCATGTCATGCGGGTCTCCCTCAGGAGAGCCGGACATTCATCCGCGAAGCCGGGCGTCTCACTCCACGCTCAGCACTTCCAGCTTCGTCTTACCCAGCAGGTGAATGATCGGCACGAACGCCGCGACGGGGGCCGCCGAGTTCTCCGAAAGATCCGCATCGGCGATTTTGATGTGCCCCACTCCGATCCCTCCCTTGCCGAGCGTCGCATCGAGCGGAACCCACTGACCGTTCAGGTAAGCCTCCGTCCACATGTGCCCCCCAAGTCCCTCGAGCGAATCGGCGTAGACGAAGCCGATCACGACCCGGGCCGGAATCTTGTTGGACCGCAGCAGCGCCGCGAGCAACACCGCGTGCTCCGTGCAGTCGCCGGCCAAGTCGCGGGCGACCTCGCTCGCTGTTGCCAGCGCGGTCGAGAAGTTCTTGTTCTTCAGACGCGTCGCCACGAATTTTTCGAGGGCGACTGCTGTCTCCACCGGGTCCATCTTCCCGGCCGCCCCTTCCGCGGCCAGTTTCCTGACGTTCGGATCCTCCAGGTCGAGGAATCGCGAACTCGACAGGTAATCGGAGGCTGGCTGGGGTTCGTCTCCCTTCGTCCCCGGCTTGATGGCCTGCACTGTCAGTTCGATCTCGGTGTCGCTCAGCGACTTGATTTTCTGCGTCGGACCGGCCGGAATCGCCTCGGCCGCGTTGCCGTCGATCGTCACCTTGTAGACGCCCTTCGTCGCGTTGTGCGCGTTCTTGATCAGACCCGTCTTGATGACGGTGTCCATGCCCAGGTCGAGGCCCTCGCCCGAGATGGCTTTGAGCGCCTCCTCCTTCGAAACCGTGTAGGTCGTCATGTCCAGGAGGTTGGTCGATGTTTTGACCGTCTCCCCCTGGTCATCGACGTACGACGTGATCTTCAACCCGGGAACCATCGAATGCGTCGTCAGCACCTTGTCGCATTCGACTTCGGAGCCGTCGAGGAGTTTTATCTTCTCCTTCCCCGCGTGCTTGAGTGTGATCGTCGCGACCTTGCTCATCTGCGGGTCGTACATCCGGAACTGTCGTGACTCGCCCGCCTTCAGCGGTTCCACCTCGAGTGCCCGGTCGATCCACGCAGGCGATTTCACCGTCGAATCCCAGGCTTCGGTCGTGACCTTCGGCCGGCCTGCCGACATCGTCGTCATCGTGAGCTGGTCGCCCTTGATCCGACCTTCCGATTCGACCTTGCTCGTGGGCGGGTTGTCGATCGACAGCTTGAAGGACAGCATGTTCCCTTCGCTGTCTTCTTCCGAGCTCTGGACGACCGACATCCGCAGGGAGAATCCGAACCGGGTGATCGTCATCTGGTTCAGGTTGTCGCAGACGATGATCTGCTTCCCGTCCCGCTCGATCGTCTGCACGGTGATGTGGGCGAATCCAACACGCTGCTTGCCGATGAAGATCGCCTGCCACGATTCCTTCTTCTCACCGGAAGGCTTCTTCGGCGTCTGGGCGCTCGCGGGCGTCCTCGACGAGGCCAGGATCAGCAGGAAAGCAATCAGCGACAGCAGGACGCGGCGTGACATCGGCAGGCTCGACGGAGGACCGGATCGACGGGATACCCCATCATAGCCTCGCGCCGTCGACGGAGCGCACTGCGGATCGCCCCGAAAGCGTCAAGCCGCGCCGGCTCTCGTGTCTTACTGCCCCATCTTGAACACGGCCGCCCCGCCGACGTTCACCTGGTCGACGATCCCGATGATCGTCGCATCCACTGGCAGCTTCTTGGTCTGCTCGGTGAATCGGGCGCTCGATCCCTGGACGATCAGCACCGTCTCCCCTTCGCCCGCACCGACGGTATCCACGCAGATGAAGGTCCGCCCCGTTCCGATCAGTTCGGCGCGGGTCTTGTCGTTGAGCCGCAGCGGTTCCACGACGATCAGCTTCTGGCCGACCATCGCGTCGACCTTCTGCGTCGAGACTACACTCCCGGTGACTTTGGCAAGAAACATGGAAAGACTCGCTGGGGAACGTGCTGCGGCCGTGTTGTAGTTCAAAACCCCGGGGCTGGCGATATGGACTGGCGACAGCTCCCGCTGTCGCGGACCGATCCGGTCCCCATCACGGAGAAAACGTGGATCGGCAGTGTTCCAAATCGGGTGGAATCGGCAATCATCGACGGTGTGGATCTCCGACCGGGGAATCCAGTACGGGATCGATTTATGCGTGACGTGTTCGCCGCCCTCTGCAATGCCGCCAACGCCGGCCGGCCGTGCCTGTTCACGGCACTCGTTGAAACCCGCGGATCGACACCCCAGAAGGCCGGCGCCGCCATGCTCGTCTTTGCCGACGGCGCGCAGATCGGCACACTGGGCGGGGGGTGTGTCGAAGCCGAAGTCAAACGCCGTGCCCTCGAACGCATCACCGTCGGGGGGCCTGAATTGATGACCTTCCAGCTCGACAGCGACTACGGCTGGGACGACGGGCTGATCTGCGGCGGTCGCATGAAGATGCTCGTCGACGCCATCCGCCCCGGCAACGACCTGTCCTATTACCGGGCCTGCAGCGAACGAGCCACGGCCGGCCAGGGCTTCACCCAGGCGGTCATCCTCGAGGACCATCCCGATGCGCCGCCGGGAAGCCAGTTCCTGTTCGACGTCGCAGGAAGCCTGCTCGCGTCGCGTCCCGCCGGGCTGCCTCCGGAAAGCGTCGGCGAGAACCTCAGGTCGATTTCCTCCCGTCCCCGCCCCTATGTCGTCTCCGGGGTGACCTATCTCCCGTCGCTTCCTCGTTGCCGCCTGATCATCGTCGGGGCCGGGCATGTGGGCCAGAAGACGGCCGAACTCGCGGCCGATGTCGATTTCGACGTCTGGGTCATTGATGACCGTGAGGAATACTGTTCGCCGGAGCGGTTTCCCCGCGCGCAGCAGCTCATCGCCGGGCCGATCGGCAGAGAGCTGAAAGCGCTCGAAACGACTCCGGACGATTTCCTCGTGATCGTCACCCGGGGACACAACCACGATGAAGAGGCGCTTTACCGGCTGATTGGCAAGCCCTTCAGATACCTGGGGATGATCGGCAGCCGCCGCAAGATCCGCATGATCTTCGATGACCTTCGGAAGGAAGGCGTCTCCCCATCGGCTCTGGAGCGAGTTCACGCGCCGCTCGGGTTCGATATCGGATCGCAGACCGTGCCGGAAATCGCAGTGAGTATCGTGTCCCAGCTCATTGCAGTCCGGAACCGCGGCGAATCCGTCTCGACGGTTCACGCCCTGCGTGACACAGTGCGGGCTGCCAGCGGAACCTAGCCCGCAATTTCCCTCCTGCCGCCCCCCCGCGGCCGATGCCATTCGAAAGGATCTCGAAATGTCTCCCGTGGCCGTCATTCTCGCCGCCGGCAAGAGCAAGCGGATGCAGTCGGACACCCCGAAAGTGCTGCACGAGGCCTGCGGCCGGCCAATGGTCGAGTATGTTCTCGACGCCGCCCGGGCAGCGGGCTGCGGAAAGCTCGTCGTCGTTGTGGGCCACAAGGCCGAAGTCGTCCGCGCCGCCCTGGAGCACCATCCCGACGTGGAGTTCGCGCTCCAGTCGGAACAACTCGGAACGGGCCACGCTGTGATGATGGCCAGGGATCTGCTGAAGGATCACACCGGTTCCGTCCTCGTCCTCACCGGCGACACGCCGCTCCTGCGGGCGGCGTCCCTGAAAGGCCTGCTCGATGAGCAGGCCGCCCATCACGCCGCTTGTGTTGTCGGAACGGCGAAGACGCAGCAGAACGAAGGTCTCGGCCGGATCGTTCGCAACGCGTCGGACGAATTCCTGAGGATCGTCGAACACAAGGACGCCTCCCCTGAGGAACGCGCCATCACCGAGATCAACACGGGTTGCTTCGCATTCGACGGGCCGGCGCTGTTCGAGGCTCTCGACAAGGTCCGGCCCAACAACTCGCAGGCCGAATACTATCTGACCGATTGCGCCGAGATCCTGAAGCAGTCGGGCAGGGCCGTCCGGGCCGCCTGCCTGTTCGACATCGTGGAAGCGATGGGAGTCAACACGCAGGAGCAGCTGGCGGAAGTCGAGCGGGTGATGCGCTCCCATATGGGCTGAAGGCCGCCGTCGGGTCGAGGAAAGCCCGTCGAAAGGTTCTGTGAAAAATTACGACATGGTGAACGGATGTCGACTTGAATCGTTCCGGGGAAGTCGCAGTTTTTCTGTAGCAGCCCGGTTTTCGGCCATGTATGCTTTTTGGCATGTAGAGGCGGACGGCTCCGTGCGTCTCGGCATTCAAGCGGTCGATCCATTCGGGTTTCAGGCTCTCGCCATTATTCCCTAACGTCGTCGCGAGCCTGGTCGGTCGGAGTGGTGAGAAGCGGCGTCGCAAGACGTCACGCCGCCGAAGATGTCGCAGATGGTCAGGGCCAACAGGGCCTCTGTGATGTACTCCAATTGATTTTTCGAGTGAGGAAGGGCTGCCATGCAGCAAGGCACGATTAAAAAGCTGGTGTCGGATAAAGGATTCGGCTTCATCGCCGGCGCTGACCGCGGGAAGGACTTGTTCTTCCACCTCTCGGCGATCAAGGAAGCGACGTTCGAATCCCTCTACGAGGGACAGACCGTCGAGTACGAAGCAGAGATGGGCCCCAAGGGAATGCGGGCCTCCATCGTCAGGCCGAGCTAACTCCTGAAGAAAGGTCGGCCTCCGCAACGTCCTCGCTCGATTCACGCAACGTCCCGAGCCTGTCTGCGGCAAGTCCCTTCCCCAGAACAAAGCAACCCAATTGGCCAACGCCCGCCCCTCACAAGGCGGGCGTTTTCATTGTGCTCCCTTCTTCAGCGGCCTCCGCCGCGTGAGACTCATGTCGGAGCCATGGCCGGATTTTCTCCAGCGTCGCCGGGCCAATCCCCTTCACGCGCGCCACGTCGTCGACCGATCGGAACGGCCCGTTCGCGTCCCGCTCCGCAACAATCTTTCTGGCCGTCGCTTCGCCGATTCCCTCCAGCTGCATCCACTCCACCCAGGTGGCTCCGTTCACCTCCAGCTGAAACTCATACTTCCGACTTTCCGGTCGCGCGAACTCCAGCGGTTTCAGCCCCCAGCCTCCCAGCCGCGCAAAGTGGATGCCCAGTAGGACCACGATCGCGAGTGCAAGCACTGCCAGGAACCACCGATCCTGACGCGTCCACTGCAGGAAAGTGTCTTCGTCGTCTGAGAGCGAGGCCGGCGCATCGAGTTCCGACGCGGCCGCAGGAGCGTCAGGGTCCTGCGGCCGTCTCGGTGGCATTGGTGTCGACGAGCCCGCTCCCGCGTCGTTCACACACGCTCCGCTGCGATCAGGTCTTCCAGAGTTTCGCGTTTCCGGATCAGCCTGGCCTTGTTGCCGTCCACCAGAACTTCCGCCCCCCGCGGCCGGGAATTGTAGTTCGAGCTCATGACCGTGCCATAGGCGCCGGCGCTGAATGTGGCCAGCAGGTCCCCTCGCTCCACGGGCGGCAGCGCCCGCCCCGTCGCGAAGGTGTCACCGCTTTCGCAGATCGGCCCCACGACGTCCGCGGGCTCGCAGCCCGGAATCTCCGCAGCCTCGAAATCGCTGGGAGCGGCCACGGTCGGCTTCACCGGCCAGATCTTGTGGAACGATCCGTACATCGCCGGCCGAACGAGGTCGTTCATGGCGGCATCCTGGATGATGAACCGCTTGCCACCTTCACGCTTGGTGAAGATCACGCGGCCCAGCAGGACCCCCGCGTTGCCACAGATCGACCGCCCGGGCTCCAGCGCCAGCCGGCACTTCGCTTCCTGGATGTAGGGCAGGATCACCTTGGCGTACTCCGATGCCGGCGGCGCTTCGCTTCCGCGGTAAGACAGTCCGAATCCTCCGCCGAGATTCACCCAGTTCGTCTGGTGCCCCTGCTTTCGGAGTTCGGTGACAACTTCCAGTGCCTTCTTGGCTGCTTCTTCATACGGCTCGGTCGTGAGAATGGGGGAACCGAGGTGCATGTGAATGCCCCGCAGTTCGAGGTGGTCGTCCTTGAGCACCTTGGCGGCGAGCGCATTGTGCCGCTCGATATCCATCCCGAACTTGTTGCCCTTCTTCCCGGTGGTTGTCTTCGAGTGGGTCTTGGCATCGATGTCGGGGTTCAGCCGCAGAGCGACGCGGGCCACTTTTCCCATCGACTTCGCGACGGCGGAAATCGCATCCAGTTCCGGCTCGCTCTCGACGTTGAACATCAGGATGTCGGCTTCGAGGCCGTAACGGATCTCCGCATCCGTCTTGCCGACGCCCGCGAAAATCACCTTCGACGTCTCCGCCCCCGCCTGCTGAACGCGGAACAGTTCGCCGCCGGAAACGACGTCAAAGCTGCTGCCCGCATCGCCCAGCAGCTTCAGCAGGCTGATGTTCGAATTCGATTTGACGGAGTAACAGATCACCGGATCGAGCGCCGCGAAGGCGTCACGAATCGCGTTGAACTCCGAGAGAAACTTCGCCTGCGAGTAGACCCACAGCGGAGTTCCGAATTCTTCCGCCAGCCGGGCCACCGGAACGTCTTCGCAGAAAAGTTCGTTGCCCTTGTATTGAAAAGCTTCCATCGAGAGCTGCTTCTATTGAACGTTGAAGATGCGACGGCCCAACGTAGCCGATTCCTTGTGCGAAGTGGAGCATCCTGCCAATCGCCCGTCAAAAGGCGTCTGGCACGCGTCAGGACCGCGTGGCGACAGGGAGACAGACCCTCCGGCCGACTCCTTTGATCCCCGGAATCGCGCGCATGGGGGATTTCCCTCGCGCGGGCCGCAGCACGCATCAGGCGCACGACTTCCCTTGCGATGGGGGCCTACAATCGCGGGTTGGTTTCGCGGATGCCGGCGCGGTCCGCAGCTCGCAGCGAGTTGGCATTCTTCAGCCATCGACACCACGCCACACAACAAGACACCTCGGAAAGTCGGCCTTGCGCTACGGTCACCTCGAAGAATTCCTCGCCTATGTGGCCAACCGAAATCCCGGACAGCCGGAATACCTGCAGGCCGTCGGCGAAGTGATGGACAGCCTGTGGCCCTTCATCGACGCTCATCGGCGTTACGCCGACCATGGGCTGCTCGATCGGCTCCTCGAGCCTGAACGGATCGTGATGTTCCGCGTCTGCTGGGTTGATGATCGGGGAGAGGTCCGCGTCAATCGCGGCTTCCGCGTCCAGCACAATTCGGCCCTTGGGCCCTACAAGGGCGGGCTTCGCTTTCACCCTTCGGTGAACCTGTCGATCCTCAAGTTTCTGGCATTCGAGCAGACATTCAAGAATGCGCTCACGACGCTGCCCATGGGAGGCGGTAAGGGAGGAGCCGACTTCGATCCGAAGGGGAAAAGCCCGGGCGAAATCATGCGTTTCTGCCAGGCGTTTATCAGCGAACTGTTCCGGCATGTCGGCGCCGAAACGGACGTCCCGGCAGGCGATATCGGCGTCGGAGCCCGCGAAGTGGGGTTCATGACGGGCATGATGAAGAAGTTGACCAACCGCTCGGACTGCGTCTTTACCGGCAAGGGACTGGCTTATGGCGGTTCGCTGCTCCGGCCGGAGGCGACTGGCTACGGCACGGTCTATTTCGTCCAGGAGATGCTCCGTCGTGTGAACCGCACGATCAGCGGGTTGAAGGTCTCCATTTCGGGCTCGGGCAACGTTGCGCAGTTCGCCATTGAAAAGGCACTCGATCTTGGCGCCAGGGTTGTGACGGCGTCGGATTCCAGTGGCACGGTGATCGACGACGATGGTTTCAATCTCGAAAAGCTCGAGGTCCTGAAGGAGGTCAAGAATCACCAGCATGGCCGTGTCAGCGACTACGCGGCCAGGGTCGGCGCGCGGTTCGAGCCCGGCCTTCGTCCGTGGATTATTCCCGTCGACGTGGCCTTGCCCTGCGCCACGCAGAATGAACTGAATGAGAACGACGCTCGCGCCCTCATTGCAAACGGAGTCCAGTGTGTGGCCGAGGGAGCGAATATGCCATGCACAATCGAAGCCGTCCGGCTGTTCGAAAAGAAGGGGGTTCTTTATGCCCCGGGAAAGGCCAGCAACGCCGGCGGAGTCACGACGTCCGGGCTCGAGATGAGCCAGAACGCGATGCGACTCTCCTGGACCCGTGAGGAAGTCGAAATCCGCCTGCACGAGATCGTCAAAGGCATTCACGACATGTGTGTGCGCTATGGCGAACGCCCCGATGGCTCCGTGAGTTATGCCGCCGGCGCCAATGTCGCCGGATTCGTGAAAGTCGCAGACGCCATGTTCGCGCAGGGCGTCATCTGAGCGCCGGGACATGTCGACCTCGAACCAGGCTCGTGATCGTTTGAGGCTGGTGACACGCCACTGTCGTAGTCGGGCCAGCGAACGTTTCCTACGCTGAACCGAAATAGGCGGCGCCCGCCGCTCCGCTCAGCAGTCGGAAGGGTCACGAACGTCATGAAAGCTCTGTTGGTGTTGGCGGCACTCATCCAGGTGGGCGAAGCACAACTCGGCGCCGCAGAGTTCAAGCCCGTCGCCTGTGAAGGATCCTGTCCCCAGCACCTGCAGGGGATCGCGGCCGATGACTCCGCCCTCTATTGGTCGTTCACGACGGAACTGGTGAAGACCGACCTCCACGGCAAGCGGCTGAAAACTATCAAGGTCGTCACCCACCACGGCGATCTCTGCGTGAATGCCGGCAAGCTCTACGTCGCCGTGAATCTCGGCAAGTTCAACGACCCCAAAGGCAAGGGCGACTCCTGGATCTACGTCTATCAGGCCGATGGCTTCGAGTTCGTCGAGCGGCATCCCGTCCAGGAAGTCTTTCACGGAGCAGGCGGCGTCGAATTCAAGGACGGCCGGTTCTTCGTCGTCGGTGGACTCCCGGCCGACCTGCAGGAGAACTACGTCTATGAGTACGACGCAACATTCCGTTTTCTGAAGAAGCACACCATTCCCAGCGGCCAGACGCACCTCGGCATTCAGACGGTTGCTTTCGCGAATGGCCGCTGGTGGTTTGGCTGCTATGGGCAACCCGCCATCCTCCTCGTGACCGATGCCGACTTCAGGATGCTCGGACGCTACGAGTACAACTGCTCCCTCGGAATCGCCGGGCTTCCCGATGGCCGCTTCCTCAGCGCCACGGGATGCACCGACAAGGTCAATGGCTGCACCGGGAAGATCCGCATCGCCGAAGTGGACGAAAAGGCCGGCCTGCGAATCGTCGCGGAATAGCCCTTGGGCCGGTTTGTTCAGAGTGCTGCGGAGGCGAGTGCCCGAGCGTGGTCGCGGACGTCCTTCGGCCAATTCGTCGTCTGCGTCTTGAATGCCGCAGCGTCCCCTTTGAAGAACGCCCGGAGCGCCTCTTCATAGCCGGGAAGATCTCCGGCCATCGTTGTCATGAAGCGGTAGGCGGCGTCCTGCGCGCGACGTTTCCGATCCACGTCGACATGATCGCGGCTGGCCGCTTCCACCAGCTTGCGCAGCGCCACTGAAGCCCCGCCTGGTTGTGACCCCAGCCACTCCCAGTGCTTGGGAAGCAGCGTGACTTCCCGGGCGACAACGCCCAGTTTCGGCCGCCCAGGGCCTCGCGGTGCGTCAGGCGCGGACTGGCTCGCGCCTCCTGTCAAGGCCGCCTGTATCCGCACCCGGACGTCGTCTTCCGAGCCGCGCCAGTCGATTTCGATCACCTCGCTCGTGACCTCATCGAAAACGACCACCTGCGTGGCGTCGCCGCTGTCGATGGCTCGTTTCGCCGCCGCGGCCGCGTCGGGAACAGGTCCCGCCGCGATCAATCGGAGTCCGTCGAATGCCACGCAACGAGGGATGGAAGCAGAGGCCGTCATGTCGAAGTTTTCCCGGATGAATCGCCAGTCACACAATTATTACCCGGGTGTAATCTTCGTCAATATTACCCGGGTAAATTGAGTGGCTTCTCCGGAAATTGTCGTCGTCTTCACTTCGAGCGGCGGAACATCGAGCCCTGCAATGCGAAGCCCGGCGACCTCGACGTCGGAATCGCCTCCGCAGACGGGCTTGTGGCCACGTTGTAGCTCAACGCGGTCGACGTCATCACGAAAACGGCCGGGACAAACAGCGCCAGATAGTGGAACTGCAACGAGATCGGGACCGACAGGCCAGCGCCCGTGGCGAACCCCATGATCTTCGCTGCCCGCAGCCCCGCGCCGCGCAGGGCCGACCGCCGCTCCTTGCCGTTCTCGAGCATGGCCGTGCCGAGGCTGATTCCCAGGTCCGTCGCCGGCCCGGTCAGGTGCGTCGTCCGAACCGCCAGTCCCGTCGTTGAGGCCACGGCCGCGTTCTGCAGCCCCATCGCGAATGCCAGAAGCGACAGCAGCGCCACGGGCGGATCGGCCAGGTCGGACGATCCGCCGAATTGACCGAACATGCCTGCCTGGCCTGCGACGGCAATCGCGATCAGCAGCATCGCGACGATAATCAGCGGAGTTGCCCAACGCGGCTGGTCGCCCCGCTTCGGATGGGCATGGATGACGAGGACTGAGGCGAACGCGCCCCCGATAAAGCTTGCCACAATGGCCGCAGAATCGAGAACGACTCCCGCCCGGCCGATCTCCGTGAACAGTCCGCTCAGATGCGTGACGAACTGCTCGCACGTCATGAACGCGAAGCCGTTCACCGCACCTGCAGCGGCAGCCAGCAGCATCCAGCTGACGAGATGACGCGGAGCGTAAATGGTTTCGGGAGTGTGAAGCGTGGTGACCATGGTCGCCAATGCGTTATCAGATTCTGAAGGATCGAATGGACCGCGAAGTCATTCGCGAACCGTCGAATGTGGCCGCGACGGCGATCAACAGGTTGCCGGAAGCGGCTCAGTGGACCGGCTCGCGGCGGGAGTCGCGGCGCGGCCACTTTCTTCCGGCCAGATCGCAAGCACCCGTTTCCCAAGCTGTTGAAGCTTGCGTCGCAACTTCGTTGGGAACATCGGAATCCACCCCTGCAGGAGGTCGCCCGACAGGACGACCAGGTCGACTCCCTGCGTTTCGGCGAAGCGCGACACCTCGTCGCTGAACTCTCCCATCCGGGCGACGAAGTTCGGTTGCGTCTTCGCCAGAATCGATGGTGTCAGCAGGGGGCTGAAGTAAGTCTGGAGCGATTCCGTTGTCACTTCTCGACGGACTGGCGCCAGGCCTCCGTCAAGTCGTGCATGCAACTGGTCGATCGCATCGAGCCAGTTTCGCGAATGGTTCTCCGGTTCCTCTTCGGCAACATGCAGCAGCGTGAGGCGGGCCTGTGTTCCCGCGGCCATTTGCAGTCCCATGCGGACCGATGCAAAGTCGCGTTCGGCCAGCGTGACGGGAACCAGGATGTGCACTGCTTCGCCGCCAGGGGCGTCCGCTCCGTCAAACGGCTGGGGCCGGACGGAGCTGGCCGGAAGAGCACGGTGGGAATTCGTGAAATCAATCATCGTTCGCCTCATGTCGAGGAGACACACGCCATCGACCGCGACCGTGTGTCGAACGGGGAAACAAAAAAGGCCGTCTCGCTGCCACGGGCAGCAAGGCGGCCTGATCCTGAGGGCTTGGCAATCCCTGCAAGGCTTTGGCACAAGTTCGACTGGCTTCAGGTCTGCCTTCGACTCCCGCTCCTCGGCGGGTTCGACAGGCCGACCAGCATCACGTCGGCGGCGTCCACTGAGGCTGGTCCTCAGGCGACGCGGCCTTCATCACAATCTCCGAAACGCAACCGCTCTTTCAGCGTGACGACAATGATCCGTTCACCCGTCCGCGTGCTGAGATCGGTATGCACGCTCTGCACGTCCACACCGGTAATATCCCGCACCACGGCCTCCAGCATCGGTCGGGCCGCCGCCAGGAGTTCATTCCGCGACTGTTTCACCAGGTAGGCGCTTCGGTCCCGCTGGGTCTCGATCAGCTTCCTTTCAGCCAGCGTCAGCACGTCCTTCAGTCGGATGACGACCAGGTCGTCAATCACGTACGTCTTCGTCTCGAGCGGGCCGCGGCCCATGTACTCCTTCTCGAACCGAATGATGGCCCGGCTGATCTCGATTTCCAGACTGCTTCGACTCTTCAAAACAGCGGTAGCTGGCATCCAACCTCCGACGACAATCTATCCCGTCACGCCGCCGCGAAGCGTCGTGTCGAGCGAGGGATGTGGCCGCACGGCGACGCCGCGTGCCGATCTGCCGGACATGACTGCCGCGCGATCGCGCGGCCGACCGGGCTCACCAAAAAACGGGGCCGGACAATCTCGCACCGCGAGATTCCCCGGCCTGATTTCGTCAGACTTGAATTCCGACGAACATCGTCCTGGTGACTGTCAACGACTCACGCTCACTGTCGCCCATCGTTGACACCTCGCATTTATAGGTCTCGGGTGATGGGCGTCAAGTCCTTTAGCAGAAACAACTTGCTAAGATATTCCTTATGTGAAGTGAGCGTGATGTGGATGTGAAATGCGGCTCATTTTGGGGCCTGGATCGGTGCGTTCTGTGCCTGTGTGAATGCCATCCCCGCCGCGTCCTGACGGCTCTCCTTCCGTTGTCCCCATGCGGACTTAGGGGCGAACTGCCGCTTCAGGAACCCGTCGCCAGGTGACCTTCAGAAGTTTGATCGCTGTCGGCTCCTTCGCGTGAGCGCCTCGGCCGGATCTGCCGAAAGATTTGCTCCTCTTCCGATGTGTTACTCTTCTCCCCTGACCGTCCCGGTGAGTCGACGGAGTTGCCCGCCGCCTCTGTTCGTCTCTCCGGATTCGCAATGCATGGAAGCTTCAGCCCGATGACCGCAGGTCCGTTCGCCCCCGGCCCCTCCGAAAGAACTGTTCGCGACTCCGCAGGTCGCATTCACGAAGTCCCCGCGGGATGGATCCTGCTTCCTCCGGGAGACGCCGTTCTCACGCGCCGCGCCAAAGCTGCCGGCGACCACTGGATCGTCCAGGAGAAGAAAGGGCGAAAGGTCTTTTCGCGCGGCCTGTGGACAGCGCAGGCCACGATCGAACGCATTCGCAACGACCTCGAAGCCGAACGCTCGACCGAAACGTTCGCCCGCCGCAAGGCCGCCGCCGCCCAGCGCCGCGAGACCGCCCAGGCCGACTACGTCGAAGACTTCACCGCCGCCATCGTGACCTACCTGGCCTTTCATCCGGCTCACGAGGATCTGGCTCGTCAGTTGGCAAAGGCAGTCTCCGATCACGCGACCCCTGTCGGCAGCGGCACGGTCGCGCGCACGAAGCGTATTCCCATCGAACGTCGCGCCCAGGCGGCCGTCATCGCCTGGATGCGTCATCAGACGACCGCCTACGACTCCATGCCGATTCCCAGGGTCAAAGGCAAGCGGCGTGAAGTCCGGAGAATGCTGGCCCAGCGGTCGAAGGAATTACTTTCCCGTTACCGTCGCAACGTCGCAGACGCCCACGATTGTCCGCTTCGGAACGCGCTCCTCGATCGCTCCTCCTCCGAATCCGGCAGCTGAGAGCCGTTCATTCGCCCTGGTCCCGGCAGCAGGCCTTCACATGCTCGATGGCCATTCGCTGAAACTGCAGCCGGTCGTAACGAAACGCATTCAGCCAGACTTTCAGGACCGTTCCATCCGTGTCGCCGACGAGCTCCATCGCCTCTTCGCGGATCCCGGCATGCAGGATCTGCCCGACCCGGCCGCGCATCTTGGCCTCGCCATACGCCACCCCCTGGAACAGGTCGTGCAGCATTCCCACGGCCGCGGATTCCAGACGCAGCGAGATCAGCTGATTCCAGAGCGGCGGCAACCCGTTCGGCCGCGCGACAGCATCATCGAGGTTCAGCGACATGTGTCGAAAAGCAACGGGGTGTGACGGGGTGGGATCACTCGATCCCGCCCGATTCCAGCATTGCCAACTCCTTTGCGGGAAGCAATATCCCGGGAATCCCGCCCCGTCTCGGCCGCACACGTGGCAATGGCCCTTCCGCCGGGGGATATGATCGCGTCGCGGTGCGAACCGCAGCACTTCGACCGTGTCACCCGGCCGAAGCCGTCCCTGGATGCAGCAGGCATCTCTTTCGCGGTTCGGGTTGCAGAGTTTCAACGATCATGGACAAGACACTTCTCGACTATCTCCAGCGAATCCTGAATGCGCGAGTCTATGACGTCGCGGTCGAGACCCCGCTGGAGATGGCCCGCAAACTCTCCGCCAGGCTGAATAATCATGTCTGGCTGAAACGCGAAGACACCCAGCCCGTCTTCAGTTTCAAGCTCCGCGGCGCCTACAACAAGATGGCCCGGCTTTCACCCGAAGAACTCGAGCGCGGAGTTGTCTGCGCCTCCGCCGGCAATCACGCGCAGGGCGTCGCCCTCAGCGCCCGCCGGCTCGGTTGCCGGGCCGTCGTCGTCATGCCGGTCACCTCGCCCCGGCTGAAGTCCGATGCTGTCCGCTCTCTCGGCGGAGAGGTGATCCTTTTCGGCGACAGCTATTCCGATGCCTACGCGCATGCCATGGAGTTGCAGCGTCAGCATGGATTCGTCTTCGTGCACCCGTTCGACGATCCCGACGTCATCGCTGGCCAGGGCACTGTCGGCATGGAGATTCTCAGGCAGCATCAGCATCCGCTGCATGCGATCTTTGTCGCTATTGGCGGCGGCGGGCTGATCTCGGGGGTGGCCGCCTACGTCAAAGCCGTCCGTCCGGAAATCAGGGTCATCGGAGTTCAAACGGTCGATTCCAATGCGATGATCCAGTCCGTCGGGGCCGGCCGCGCGTTGACACTCGAGGATGTCGGCCTGTTCTCCGATGGCACGGCCGTCAAGCAGGTGGGCGACGAGACGCTCCGCATCACCCGGGCCCTCGTCGACGACTTCGTCACCGTCGATACCGACGCCGTGTGCGCCGCCATCAAGGATGCGTTCGACGATACACGCAGCATTCTCGAGCCGGCGGGGGCGCTCGGAATCGCCGGCATGAAGAAGTATGCGGCGGAGCAGGGGCTCGCTGGTCAGAACCTGGTCGCAATCACCTGCGGCGCCAATATGAACTTCGACCGGCTCCGGTTCGTCGCCGAACGGGCCGAGGCCGGAGAGGGACGGGAAGCCCTGTTCGCCGTCACGATTCCCGAGCAGCGGGGAAGCTTGAAACGGCTCTGCGAACTGGTCGGCCAGCGAAGCGTCACCGAATTCAGCTACCGCATCTCCGGTCAGAATGAAGCGCATGTCCTGATCGGTCTCGCAACGAATGATCACGCCGACAGCGAACGGATTCGATCGGCCTTCTCGGCCCAGGGATTTGAAACCCTGGATCTTGGGGACGATGACCTCGCCAAGGAGCACGTCCGCTATATGGTCGGCGGCCGAAGCCGGCTTGCCGCCAACGAACGCCTGTATCGCTTCGAGTTCCCGGAACGTCCCGGCGCGCTCATGCGGTTCCTTTCCCGGATGCGTCCCGATTGGAACATCAGCCTGTTTCATTATCGCAGCCAGGGCGCCGATTACGGCCGCGTGCTCATTGGAATGCAGGTCGTCCAGGAGGAACGGACCGCCCTCAGGAGTTTCTTCGATACGCTGGGCTACCGCTGCATCGACGAAACCGACAACCGGGCATACCACCTGTTCCTGAGATGAATAGTTCGTCCGATCACTGATGGACCAGGTTCAGTTGCAGCATGCCCTGTTCGTGAGACTGACTGGCCCGCTGCAATCCGCTCGTCGGCGCAGTACACTCGAACTGCTTCTTCCGGGCTGACCGACAACTCGACATCGAAAGGGTCCTTCGATGAGTTCTGTGGTGACCGCTGCGTGCCCTGGCTGCCAGCAACCTGTCTCGGTCGAGGAAATCCAGGCGCCCTTCCCGGTGACCTGCTCCAAATGCCAGACCGACTTCATCCCGGCGCAGGTCATCGCCGAGTCGAACAGGAAGTTCGAAATGATGATGTACGTCGGCATGCTCGTCATTGGCCTGGCGCTCGTCGGGTACATGGCCATCACGAACCGTATGAAGCCCAAGGGCGGCGAGGCCCCGCCGCCCGCCCCCGCCGCAACAGAACCGGCCCCGCCGGCGAGTGAACCTGCACCCCCCAAATAGTTCACCGGGCCCGAGAGTTCACACGGAGGTCGTCCATGCCGGCGGATCAGGTTCCCCAGTTCCGAACCTATCGCCACGCGCGATGCCAGCAGGAGACCATCGTCGCCGGGCAGTCGTTCGAAGTCGTGTCCAATCCCATGTCGAGCATGGAACGCACGTTCTGCACTCCCTGCGGCGCGATGTTCCCGATCGAGGAATTCGCGTGGGTCGATTCGGGAGAAACAATCAGCGACTACTACGCACGGCACTCCGCCAGCGCCACGCCGCTTCAGCGGACCCTCTGCTCGAAATCCTTCATGGTCGCCCTGATCGCCGTTGCGGCCGTTGCGACATCGATCGGAACCTCCACACTCGTTGCGAACAACGACCTCTTCACCCGGATCATGATCGCGGCCGGAGGCTTCCTGATCGGCGCGTTCATCGGAATGGCCATTTTCCTGTCCGGTTTCGCCAACCCGATCAAGCGGCAGGTCTGCGGCGTTGAGGACACTCGTCGACTGACGTGAAGCATCTGCCGGCCGGAATCCCAGGCCTCCGGACTGCCATCGGGGACCTGGGGTCAGCTCGCCGCCCGACTCACTTCTTCTGCCACTGCACCGCGTCAATGACCACGTAACCGTCCGAGTTGCCATTCGAGACTTTCACGGTCGCCGGCTTTCCGGCCGCGAATTCGAAGACACCCAGCGACTGGAACGTCTCATTGTTTCCGGGCGACTTGCGCTGGTTGACGTAAACGACGTGGTTCCCGTCCGCCGCCCGCACTTCCACGGCCACCTTCGAGGACCGGTTCGTGTTCGGCGGCGACGAGATCCGCACTTCGTAACGCCCTGCAGACGGCAGCTTCGCAGCAAATTCGGCAGACGCCTGACCGTCCTTCGCCGCGTTGTCATGCCGGTAGCCGCTCCCCACATAGCGTGCCCCGGCGCTGCTCGACTTCCACTCGCCCGTCAGCGTCGCCTGTTCGTCGTCCACAACGACGCCCGGCAGGCTCTCCGGAGAAATGAACACCTTCTCCGCCTTCGGCTTGGCCGAGTCGGCGTGTTCCAGCACCTGCCCGTCCTTGAGCAGCCGCTCGCGCAGCGCTGTGTAAGCCACGTCCTGCACCGGGATGTTCCCGTCAATCGCCAGCGCCGCCGCCGTCGCGCCGCTCTGTCCCAGGATCATGAACACCGGTTCCATCCGGATGCTTCCGAACGCGATATGGGTGCTGCTCACGCAGACCGTCACCACCAGGTTCTCGCATTGCCCCTTCTTCGGGACCAGTGATCCATACGCGATGGAGTACGGTGAAATTCCGACGCCGATGTCCCCCTCGTTCTGGACGTACCCTTCCGGAGTGATGTACCGCTGCACGTTGTGCGAATCGATCGTGTAACTCCCCATGCCGACCGAATCGGGCGTTGGCTTCTTCTTCATCAGTTCGTTCTCGGTCATCACGAACTGCCCGATCATCCGCCGTGCTTCGCGAACGTAGATCTGGTGCGGCCAGTTCCCGTTGTCCTTGAATTCATCCTTCGGCAGGCCCCACTTCCGCATCTCGTCCTGGACGACCTTCGGCACGCGCGGATCATTCGCCACGAAGTACAGCCAGCCCTGCTGGTACTGACGATGCTCGTCGAGAATCTCCTTGCGTCGCTCATAGCTCGCTTCGGGATAGTCGTAGTTCATCCCGATGTTGTCGGTGCTGAATGGGCCGTGGTTGTTCGTGTCGGTTTTCCGGTTCGGAATGTCGTCGAACTTCTCGAACGTCTCGCGCCAGCCGGCCTCGAAGATCCGCACGAGCAGCTCGTACTGCTTCGGGTCGTAGCCGTCCGGCTTCGGGAACGGGATGCGGTTCTCCGGATGGTTCGAAGCGCACCACCGGTAGCAGTACGCCTGCACCCGCTTGTCAGCCGTGCCGTATTCGCCCGGAGGATCGGTGCTGATGCGCGGCAGCACCCCCGACTTTGGATCGCCCGGAACGACGTACGGGCTGATCTTCGATTTCACGGCCCCGAAATGGTGTTTGTGGTGCAGCACTCCCACCTGCACACCGTTCCATTTCTCGCCGTATTCCGAGTTGGCCTCACGGCCGACGTGGTAGTTCACGCCCGCCGCCGCCATCAGGTCTCCTTCGTAGGTTGCATCGATGAACATCTTCCCGGTGTAGGTCTTCCCCGAGAGCATCGTGATGCTGCGGATCCGTTCCCCCTCCTTCTTGACTCCCTTCGATCGGTCCAGCCATTCGTCCCGGTGAACCGGAATCTGGAACTCCTTCACGTAGTCTTCGAACACCTGCTCGGCGACATGCGGTTCGAAGATCCACATCGTGCGGTTCTCGCCGTCGATCGCCGGCGTCCCCTGGCCTTTGTTTCCGTACTCCGACTTCTTCTGCCACCGCCAGGCGTCCGGGGACTGATACTGCTTCCAGATCCGGTGATAGAAATCGCGGGACAGTCCTCCGATCACGGCCTTGTTCCCCGTGTCGGTGTAACCCAGTCCGCCGCTGCTCAGCCCTCCCAGGTGCTTGTCCGGTCCGACGACGATGACCGACTTGCCCATCTGCTTCGCCTGCACGGCCGCGATCACCCCCGACGACGTTCCTCCGTAGACGATGAGGTCCGCCTCGAAGTTCTCCGCGCCACGCGCTGCCGGCGACAGCGCCGACAACAGGAACAGCAGGGAACCGATCACACGCCGAATGCCAGGCCGAAGTGACATGTTGGAGCTTTCAGGTCACAGTGGAAAAGAAGGACGCGATCAGTCTACGGAACGAACCGCCCGACGCCACTCGCCTGGCCGGTCTCCGAATTCCAGCAGAGGCAGACACAGGAGGAAACGTGATGAGTCAGTCGCCGCCGGGAGGATTCGATGCCCGAACCCAGTTCGCCGCCGAGCGCACTCTGCTGGCATGGATTCGCACTGGACTGGCCCTGATGGGCTTCGGTTTCGTCGTTGCCCGATTCGGGCTTTTTCTTCGCGAACTCGCCGCCACCCAGCACACCACTCCGCTCCATTCTTCCGGAATGTCGTTCTGGATCGGCGTCCTGCTCATCATCCTGGGCGTCGGCGTGATGCTGGCGGCCGCCAGCGGCCACTCCCGCGTGATCCGCAGGCTGCAGGAAGGATCGCTCGACCGCTTTCGGGTTTCGCCGCTCGGAATCGCCGTCACGCTCGCGCTCGCAGCCATCGGCCTCGGGCTGACGATCTACTTTGTTGTGACGGTCCCGTGAGGCAACTGGCGTCCGGCTCATGGTGCGGCCCTGGTCACCCTGCGATACTCGGCTCCTCAACAGTCTTCGGGATTCATTGCCATGAACGTTTCACGACGACAATTCTGCGCCGCGCTCGGCGCCGCAGCCGTCACAACGACGGCGTCTCACTCACTCTTGGCAGACGGGCCGAATGTGCCCCCGCTCCGCGTCATCGCCTACAACGTCTACGTCTGCAAAGGCTGGCCCGATGACCGTTCGCTTGCAAGAAAGGCTGTCCAGCACGGGCAGATGGCCCGTCGATTGGCGAACGAACTGGCCCTCTACGACCCCGATATCGTCAACTTCTCCGAGTCGCCCGGCGAGGCCATCGCCAAAGAAGTTGCCGGATATCTGGGGATGAATCATGTCCGGTTCCCGAGCGGCGGCAACTGGCCCGGCACGATCCTCAGCCGGTTCGAAATTCTCGAATCGGTCAATGTCCCGCTCGGAACCGAAAGGCCAAAGGAACTCTTCACCCGGCACTGGGGAAGAGCTGTCCTCAAGCTCCCGAATGGCGATCCGCTGATCGTTCATTCAGCCCATCTCTATCCGGGGCCCGATCCTGTACGACGTCTCAAGGAAATCCCCGCCATGCTGGCGACGATGAAGCCCGACCTTCAGGCGGGCCGATCGATGCTGCTGATTGGCGACCTCAACCACGGTCCCGACACCGAGGAACACAAACTCTGGCTCGACGCCGGCTGGGTCGATACGTTCGACAGGGTCGGACAGGGGAACGGATTCACCATCAAGGCCGATGATCCCGCGGGCCGCATCGACTACGTCATGGCCGCCGGCCCGATTGCCGCGCGCATTCGTGAATCGCGTCCTCTCTTCGAGGGGGCATTCCGCGTCAACACCGCAGACGGCCAGTCGTTCGCCCTCAGCGACCATCTTCCGCAACTGGCGGTCTTCGACGGCAGCCCCTGAACGGCGCACGGCGACGCCTCCGCAGAATCGCCGGTCTCCGAAGCGGTCGAAACAGCTGGCGTCTCGATCGGCTGAGGCCAATCGTCTTCCGTCCACGACCGGGACACGATCCAGTCGCGACTCTGCCCAGGCGCGACCCAGCGGGCCCCGGTGGTCCGATCGTCCGTGAACCTGGAGGGAACGACCCTGAATTTTTGAAGAATTCGCCCGGTAAATTCTGTGGGTCGGCGATGAATGTATGTGTCCGACCCGGGTGGTGACACAGGTGCGAGGGTGCGCCTTGTGGTTGAGCCGCCCTGCTCGGCCGGCGGCGATGCGGTTGGCGTGGCGTATCAGGTTCTCCCTGGTTTCTTTTCAGGAGTGAGCGCATGGCCCGATGCTGCACAAGGAAAACTCGTGCCTTTACGCTGATCGAACTCCTGGTGGTGATCGCGATCATTGCGATCCTGATTGCCCTGCTGCTTCCCGCAGTGCAGCAGGCCCGCGAAGCCGCCCGGCGGACCCAGTGCAAGAACAACCTGAAGCAGTTCGGGCTGGCCATGCACAACTACCTCGACGTCTTCGGGACGTTTCCGATCGGCTGCCCTCGTGACTACGACGCCGGCATCCTCGGGCTCGTCTGGGGGACCGAAGGCAAAAACGGAATGTGGAGCTGGGGCGCGGCGGTCTTGCCATACATCGAGCAGAAGGCGATCTACGACCGAGCCGACATTGGGCGTTTGCTCTCATTTCAGGCCGCTGCAGATCCCGCGATTCTGAGCATCCTGCAGCAACCGCTCTCCGTCTTTCGCTGCCCCTCCGATCCTGGTCCGGCTCTCAATGCCTTCCGACAGGTTGGAAACGGCGGCAGCGGAAATGCCAACTGCACCACCGGCTGCGTCCAGATTGCGACGTCGAATTACGTCGGGACGAACGACAGCTACGACCTCCAGCGGACCCACGGCGCCAATCCCGCAACCGCGACCGGCCGCCCATGGAATGGCATGTTCGGATCATCGATCAAGGTTGCGCCGCGGCGCATCGCCGAACTGACAGATGGCACCAGCAACACCTTCCTCATCGGAGAGCGTGCCTACACGCTCGGCGGCCGCACTGGAGCCTTCACCGCCGGCGCGGGCGTGATTTACATGATGAACGGCGACTCAGAACGGGCCAACCAGCAGGGACTCGTCTACACGATGGGCGCCGGCCGATTCCCGCTCAATTGCTCGCATACGGCCGATTGCTCCCGCGGCTTCAGCAGCACCCACGTCGGTGGCGCGCACTTCACGTTCGGCGACGGCTCCGTGAGGTTTATTGCCGAAAGCATCGATCACGAACCGAGCACCGACCTCATCGAACTCCCGACCCTGGACAGCGTCTACGAGCGGCTCATCGCCATCTCCGATGGCCAGCCCGTCGGTCAGTTCTAGAGCCGCTTCAGTTCTGGTCTTCCGGGTTCCGCAGGAAATGAACGGACGATTGCGATTCGAGAACCGTTCAATCGACTGCACAGAATCCATGGCAATGGCCTGGTGAACGGAAAACGCTGGCATCCGGTCCGGGTGGCCAGCGTTTGGATTCGTCGAGATGGTCGCCTGTGCCTGTGAGACGCGCCTGATCGAGAGACGATGCAATGCCGCTTCCCGCAATTCTCCCGTTCGTCCTGAACGCTGGCCGCCGTCTGCCAGCGTCCCTGCTGATCCTCGTCGTCGCCTTCGCGGGATGTGGAAGGTCCGGGCCCGAAATCGGACGGGTGGCAGGGCTCGTCACTCTCGATGGACGCCCCCTGCCGGAGGCCTTCGTCTACTTTCGTCACGAGGGGGGCGGTCGGAATTCACAGGCGATGACCGATGACACCGGGCATTACGAACTGAATTACAGCGGTTCCGAGGCCGGAGCTATCGTCGGTCCCAACACGGTGAGAATTACGACCTTTGTCGCGCCGAACTACGACGACTCAGGCAAGCTGATCAAGGGGACCGGCAAAAAAGAAGTGGTTCCCACCCGGTATAACAAGCAGTCGGAGTTGAAGGTCGAGGTCAAGCCGGGCAGTAACGACCTCGAGTTCAAACTCCTCACTTCAGGCTGAACCGCTTTTGCGGACTCCCGAAGCAAGGCGGCCGGGCGGCCCGGGGCGCGACTGACCGGAGCGAAGGATGCCCCGGCAAACGGTCCCGAGCCCATGCTCGCCCCCCCCGTCCCTTCCCTTCGTTGGCTTCTGTTCTCTCCTGGCCCCTCGGAGACACCTTCTCCCGGGCCATTTCTGCGAGCCCGCTGCTCCACGCCCGTCACTCGCGACGCTTCGCGTGAGACGGCCTCCCGATTTCGCCGGGCGATTCTCTCAGGGCTGGTCACTTTCTCAAGATGGACCAATTCGTCGTTGGCGTGCGTCGTTGCAGCAAAATGACCTGCGGTGACGAAAGACGACCGACTGTGAAAAAGTGACGCGTCCGGCCCCAATCCCCACCCGCCAACGCACTTCCGACTTCCGACTTCCGACTTCCGAGTACCGAGTACCGACCCCCCCCCGCGCAACCGCCCCCGTCATAGTGGAGGATCCCATGAACACAACCACCACCAACCCGTCGTCACACACCCCGGCCCGGCCGGCTCCCTGTCCGCACCACCCACGCTCTCCCGATCCTTCCACTGAACTTTCGCAGGAAAAGAGGGCGAGGAGTACAGGACCACCCACACAACGCGCCCTCCTTGCTCCCCTCGGTGTCAAACACCTCCGCAGTGTTCCCGATCCCTGCCCGTGCCTGAGAGTTGCGCGCAAGGCTGGTCACTTTTTTCAAGATGGACCAGTTCGTCGTTGCCGCAAAATGACTTGCAGTGACAACAGACGACCTATTGTGAAAAAGTGACTCGCCCTGGGGATTCTCTCGTGACCGCGACATCACGGCGCGACATCCCTATCGTGAGAGTTCCGGCCTTCTTCACGTCCAGACCCGTTTCCACGTCACTATGCCACTTCTCGGCGCCCACATGTCCATCGCCGGCGGCTACTACAAAGCCGTCGACGCTGCCGCGGCACTCGGAATGGACACCGTCCAGATCTTCACCAAGAACTAACCAAATTGGACGGTGCAAGAGACCACTCGAATCGTTGGGGTTGTAGGGTGTAACTGTTTCGTCCTGTGCGTTCGGTCTTACGAGGTCCCTCCGTGGCAGGGTGGAACTTCCGGTCCCAGTACAGGACGACCTGCCGGAACACCCGTCGAAACGCTTCTCCACGTTCCCGGGCATCCAGTTGCGGAAGTTCGGTTTGGAGTTGGTCCAGTTGCTCCTGACGTTCCTGCTCAGCGCGGTAGAGGGACTCCAGACGAGTGGCCAAAGGGATCATCCGCGACTTCCATGTCTCAATGTCCTTCTCAATCTGATCCATCTTCTGCTTCATGATCGCCGCGGTCACGTCGGTGGTCTCTGCCCACTTGAGCGTCAACGTGGTGAGCTGTTTCATCAAGGCGTCGACCTTCTGACGTGCCAGTTCGACACTCCGTTTCTCCGCGGCTTCGATCATCGTGCGGAGCTTCTGCACCTTGGAGGACCGTTCTTCCGGTTCGCTGGTGTAGAACTCGAAGGCCATCTTCCGCATCTTCTTCAGATCCGGGTACTCGTTGTGCTGACCGATCTCATTCAGGTAACCGGCGAATGCATCGACACCTTCCTTGATCCACTTCTCCCAGTTCTGCATCGTCTCTTCGTCGTGATGACCAAGGTTGGCTAACCGACGCTCGAGGTTGTCCCGGGCTTTGTCACTCGCAGTGGTGTCCAACCGGGTCCCCATCTCTTCCAACTTGGACAACAACAGTTTCTCCGCGTCCGCGTGCGTGATCCGGTGGTAACCGCAGTCGACTTTGTTCCCGTTACACCGACCCGCGATGTACGAAGTGCAGACGTAGATGACCGTCTTCTCCTTGGTCTGCGGATGAGTCTCGGTGCGGCCGGTCATTCCCTTTCCGCAATGGCCGCAGACGAAGATTTGTTTCAGGAAGTATGCGGGGTTCCGCGGTGCGAAGCTGGTCCGCTCCTGCTCTGACTCAAACTTCCGTTTGGCCATGTCCCAGGTCTTCCGGTCGATGAGTGGTTCGTGCGTGTCCTTGCGGACGATGCGGTCCGACTCATCCCGTTTCTTGACGACCTTCTTCTTGGAGGTCTTCAACTGCACCACCAAACCGTCTCCGTCGAACGTGTGCAGTTCTCCGGATTGCATCTTCCCGAAGTGTGTTTCCCCGATGTACGCGGGGTTCGTCAGCACCTGAGTGACGAACGTGTGCGTCCACGGCCGTGAGTAGAACTTGCGTCCTTCGTCATTCAGGCGGGCTGATATCTGGCGACGGGACAAACCAACACGGGTGTAGAGGTCGAAGACCAGACGGACAGAATCGACGAAGTCCCCGTTCCGGTTCGGGATCAATTTCACTTGTTGCCCCTTGGACTTCCGGGGGATCTTCTCCTGCCCCGGAGTGAGGTTGAGCTTCCCCTTTGTGTCGGGAATGTAGAGTTCCCCGATAGTCCGACTGACTGGATGCCATTCCCATCGCAGTTGACCATCCTCCCCGTAGCACGCTTTGGCATACCCGAAGGGGTGCGGACCGGTGGGCCACGACCCGCTGTCCTTGAAGTTGTTCACGCGGGTTCGCAGGGACCGGTAGGAGATGTCCTGCAACTCCTTCTCGGATTTGATGCTGCCGACGAAGACGTTGAGCTCCGTCCCAATGTCGCGTCCAGTGAGATCACGATTCTCCCGGAGGTCGATGAGCTGGGTTTCGTGCCACCGCAGCGTTCCGATCAAACCGAACAGTTCACACCGGTCTGCGGTTCCCCACCGGTCCTGAGACTCAACGTAGATCGTCCCGACACGGTCATTTTCGACGAGCTCCAGCAGACGGGCGAACCCCGGATCACTTTTGACATTCCGGCGCTTGATGGTCCCGACCATCCAGTGTTCGGGGTCGACGGTGACCCCGCGCTCCTTCAGCAGTGCCCGGACATTGTCGATCTGGCCCTGTTCATCCTGCTTGTCACTGCTCTTGCGGATGAACACCACGTCGAAGCGCTTCGCCACGTCCCACCCCTTGCCCACTGCTGTCGTCACGGTTGTATCAGGGGGCGGCGGCAGCGTCTCCGGCAGAGTGGGATGACCGGAGACGCTGCGGTTCGGGGCATGAATCCGAACCTGCCGTTCCCTATGGACCCAAATGGTCACGTAGCCACCGGGTTGATCACAACGAAACGGACCGGGGAGAGGCACGTGTTACCTTCACCACGACACGCGTCAACCACTGGACCGCGTGTCGTCTTTTCTCCCCGGTCCGCTGCCGGATCACCTGCGATGCAGGAGAGGTTGGAACAGGGTCTCCAACTGCTTCATCATCATCTGTTCGGCACGCATCGCCTCTGATGCAAGTTCTTCAAAGGGCACGTCGTCTTCCCCGAACGGGTTCGGACCGATATCCAAGTCCGAGAAGTCCAGCGGGGGTGGGACCGGTGGCTTCTTACGCGACCGCTTGGGCATGATCCGGCTCCGGTTCATACATGCTGTTAAGGAACGGGAAGCTCGTGGACAGCTCGTCGAACTGATCCAGTTCCCGGTTCTCCGAGTTCCGCAGCAACCCGCATCCGGCGGCGAGCGAACATGCCCCGCGTTGGTCGGGCAGAATTGCCAAGTGGTCAGGTCGATGTTGGCGGGCAACGTGCGTGTAGCCCGATCCGTTGAGCGTTTCCGACACGGGCTCATTGGATGTGTAGAGACCGGTGCTCACTTCAACCGGTTCTGATCGGTTCAACCGCACCCACAACGGATAGTCCAGGACTTTGACCCTCTCCTCATCGAACCACGCTTCACCCGTGAGGCGACGGCCGTCGAAAGCGACGTTGAACACCGATCCGAGCCATTGCTTGCTCAGGACTTCGGGCGTCGTCGCGGAGTACGGGTATTGATCAGGATGCCGCAGAACGATTGGTCGTCCGTTCCAGAGAGGGACGGACTTTTCCATCTCCTCCGGCGGATAGAACAGAGGACCACCCGATCCGTTATGGACCCCGACGGTCAGCATCACCACGGGGGCTACGAGGTAGTCCCGTCCGAGCCAAGTGCGTCGTTGAATGCGACTCATTTGAATTCCATCACAGGAACGGACAGGGGAGTCATGGCATGGTTGCGGGTGGGCTGGTGACCACCGCAACCACACCCCGTTTCCCGCGAGTCGCTGGGGGCGTCCTCGCGTTCAAAGTTCATAACTGGGAGGGGAAGGGGTTCCAGCGTGCCCGCGTTGGACACGGGGACCGTCTGGTTGTGGAGATACGAAGCGAAGTTCCGAACCGCGGCATGCACGTGATTCGGGTTGTTCGCCTGCAGGACGTAATCCGGGACGAAGTCGTTCGACCTGGGCTGCTCGGCGTTGTGAATCATCTGGAACGTGGACATCGGGAGTCTCCTGAAAGGATGTGAGAAACGGGTGAGGGGACTATCGGATTGCCTGCAGAGCCATCAGGTACGCGGAAGACTCCTGTTTCTGTGCATGGATCCCGGCTTCAGCCCGACGCTGTTCCCGCACTTCGGGGAGTTGTTCGTACTGACGTTCCACTTCGTCGTAGCGACTCTTCCGGTCTTGGTAGATTTCCTTGAGCTCTTCAAGCTGCTTGTAGGCTTTGCTTGCCGGTGTCTCCGGAGGCATTCCGGTACTGACGGAATTGCGAGCCTGCTGTATGAACTTGCTTTTGAGGTCGTGGAAGTTGCTGTAGGCGAGCTGGGTCCGCGTCCGTTCGTACATCAGCTGGTTGCCCATCCGTTCCAGAACCTTCTGAGGGCGATACATGATTGCCTGATGAGACGGATTCGAGTTGGACCGGATATTCCCGGTGGGGAAGTAGAGCCAACCGTTGTGCAGAATGGCCTCGTCCAATCCACCGTTGTCGATGTCGAACTGTTTCACGGACTCGTGCATCACTCGTCTCCGTCAGGTTCAGGGGTCAGGATGGATTCGATGTTCGCACCACGGCGGGCTTGCCGTTCCCGGATCAGGACGTTGATGGGAAGGTTGTGAAGTTCGGCAACTGCTTCCGCGTGGAGACGCTTCCAGTGTTCGAACTGGTCCTGGGTCTGACGGAACAGACGGGACGTTTCGAGGCACACCTTGTCGCCCACGACCGTCACGAACTCGCTGGCAACACGTTTCCGGGCTTCGGTGTGTGCGGCCGCAGATCGTTCGGCCATCTTGGAATGGTGCTGGATGCGGTTCTGCAGGCGCTGGATATCAGTGAACGACTCCGGTTCCCGCAGGACGACAGCCGTGGCGTGCCGGTTAGCAGACCGGACGGCCCCCGTCTCGAAGTACAGGTCACCACCGAACCGGACGGCGGTGTCGAGATGGTGACGACGGTCGAAGTCCTGAAGTGGTGTGAGCGGAGGTTGTACGATGGTGCTCATGTCAGGCTCCATTCCGAAGCGGGGGCGTCGTCTACTTCGAATCCACCGAGGGTCACTCCAGTTACGGCGCGGACGAGAGCACCGCATGCCGCGTTGCTTGCGTCGTCATGACAGCGTGGAGGATGGTCCACGACATCGCGTCCTCCCGACCTGACGCGGCGCTCAAGACTTGCCAGCTGGGAAATCAAAAGATCGCTGTCCAGAAGCTCTACCTCGCCCGATAAGGCTTTCGGGAGAAACTCAAGGTAAATCTCGGACTTCGATAGTTCGCTCCGCTGATACCAGATGTTGTTCTGTTTGAACGACGACGCGGTGAACTCCGCGGAATAATTATCACCGCAAACTGAGTCGATGCGCCAGCGACGCAGTTCGCGGCACATTTCTAGGATGCTGTGGAAGGGGTTGCAGGGAGCCGGCCACACCCGCAACAGGTCAAGGATGGCTTTTCGTCCTTCCTTGTGTGCGATCGCCAGGGCGCTCGAGTCCGATCTCCCGCCGCCGATGTCGCAAAATGCGATGTGCTTACCCCGAGTGGTTGGAAAAGACTCCTGCTTCCCTTTCACCACAAGCGACTCAATCACGCTTCGTGGTAAAAACTGGCTGACATCCGACCTCCATTCCGCGTAATACTCAGCACGTGCAGCGTCTGGATCGTCCTGCATTGCACTGTCGATGATCGACTGCGATAGGGTCGAATTCATCACCTTCGAAGGTGCTTGTAGAACTAGCGTGGATCCACTGTCGTTCGCGTAGTTCTTCTGCCATGTGGAATGAGCCCAACCCCTCTGAGCGTAGGGCGAGCTGATCGCAATTAGGCGCCCATGCGTCGACGCAAGCGTCGGTTTCAATGCACGAACCAGTTCGGTGTCGGACTTGATGCGGCTATCTTCTTCGACGCCTAGAAAGCAGACCTCGTCCAGGACAACACAGATTCCGGTTGCTCCCCGGACACTGCGAAAATCCCCTGTCATGATCTCGATCGAGACGTTGTGCTTTAGCTCGATGGAATCGCGTCCACGAGACACCACCTCTTTAGCGAAGAGTGGGATTTCGAAGATTGCATCAGCATAGTCGCGGATCAGCTTGCTCTGACGGCGTGTTGGTGAACATATGATTACTACTCCGCGTTCACCTGGGCTGAGCTTCCGCTTGTCGAAACCGACAGTGGCCTCGAACGCGGCGATGACGCTTGCGATCCGAGACTTGCCCGAGCGTCGTCCGGTCAGGAACAGTGCAGTGTCAAATCCGTTCGCTGGAAGCTTGGCAGGGTCACGACCGGTATAGGTGCGGATGAACTTTTGCGAGCGCTCGCTCTGAATCGGCAAGCCATAAAGTGCTCTCAGCGTTGGACCCCAACTGCAGAGCCACGAGTTGATGTCATCGTCACTGTTGGCGATGAACGATCTCAGGAGTCGCGCGTCCTTAAGGCACTCAATGATGTTCATGCGGACCGCTCCCGCAGGTAGTCCTGCAACGAACCGGCCGCTTTGACCTGCTGGTCGAGTCCGAGAGTTTTCAAAATTCCGACCAGCGAGTTGACCAAGCAAACATAGGGACCGGGTTGAAAGTCCTCAGTCCCATTGGCTGCGTTGATCTCCATCGTCTCGATACGGATGCTCAGGAAGACGCATCGGTCACAAAGTAGACGACGCTGGGGGGATTCCTCGGCACCGGTGGCTTCGATGAGCTCATTGCGGCGACGGCGGATCTCCTGCGACAGGACGGTTCGGGAGTCGAGGTCACTGAAGAACTTCGCCTCAAACCGAACCGGCAGCTTGTTGAGATCAGAATTCCTCTTCGTCTTGTGCGACATCTCTCCACCCCGTTGTCATCCCACGAGGTGGCCACAATAGGCCCCTTTATTTTTGATGGCTCGTGTAAATAGAGAGATCAATTTGTTCGCGCTTCAGGCAGTCGTAGACGGCCTGTCGAGACTTCTTGAGATGCTTAGCCGCACCGGACAGGGACATTCCTTTCTCCAACAGCGGGACGATGTCCTTGGCGAACAACGACGGACGCTTGCCGATCCGTGCACCACGCAGCCGGGCGTCGTACATGCCCCGTTTGGTGTTCTCCCGGAGGTTCTCCCGTTCCATCTGAGCCAGGGCAAAGAACACTGTTGCGATCAGCTGACCAACAGTCCCCGAGAAGTCGAGCTGCTGAGCGACGGCGACGACCCGGACATCCTTTTCGATCCAGTCGGTGAGGACATTGATCCCGTCCTTTAGGCTTCGCGAAATCCTGTCGAGCTTCCAGCAGACAATGCACTTCACACGGCCGGAGAAGACCTCCTTCTGTAGCTTTTCGAACTCCGGGCGCTTCGTGGTCGCCCCGGACATCCTGTCGGTGTACCACCTTGCTTCCCCCATGCCGTGGGCTTCGAGGTATTCGCGTAGCACCGTCTTCTGTGACTCGATTCCCTTCTCTTGGTCGAACGTGCTTACCCGGACGTAAACGGCGATCTTGGACATGCGTCTTTCCTTTGATGCAAGGTGCAGTCGGTAAATAGAGACGGCCCGAGGTGCATCCTCGGGCAGGTCACTGGTTCGCCGCGTGGTCGACTACTTCTTGATGTAGAAGCCGTCGTCGGTCTTCACCACGTTGATGCCGCGTTCCTTCGACATCCGTCCCGGCACCTGACACTGCGTGGTCCGGGTAAGCGCCGTCACCTCCCTGTCCGGGAACCGTTTGGCGAGGCGTTCCACAATGCCCTCCTTGGTGATGGGCTTCTCCTTCGTAGCCTTCGAAAGGAACTCCTCGATGCTGGCGATCACCCCCGGCGTCTTCTTGGCGGGGGCATCTTGCTTGGCAGGGGCAGGGGTCTTCTTCGGTGCGGTCTTGGTGGTAGCCATCGGGTTTGGTCTCGGTGTGGTGGTTTGGTTCGATGCAACGGCGCATCGCTGCCCATTGTCCAAACGCCCGTTGGCCCTGGCTCCCCAAGGTCCCCTAACCCGTACACCGCTTCCGGACCCCACAGACCCCGGGAAACGTGGGGTTTACGGGGGTGGGTTGTGCGACCCCTAAACTGGACACCCCACAGCCCACCGTGTCCTGCGTTGGCGTTGGTCCGGGTACAGGAACCCGCCCTGGGCTGTTTGGTCGCGCCCTACGCGAATCCCGGGGGTTAGAACCGCACGTAACCCGTGGTGGTGGGCCGGGCCAACGGGGGAGTAGAAGCAGGTGACACGGATGGCGTTTCCCTCGACCGGCTCAGGATCGGGCAGCCCACCCGTCCCCCTGCTAATCGTGCGGATGCGATTTGTAGCTGAAGTCGTTGGCATGAGTCCTCGTCAGTCTTACGATGGTTGATCATCTAGATTGGCACCACGTTCGACTCGAGAGGGCTGCTCATGGGTACTGGGAAAATTGAGTTCTCCTTTGGTGGCTTCGATTTCAAAGGCGAGGGAGACGAACAATGGGTCTCCAAGCAACTGCTGCTTGTTCTCGACAAGGTCCCTGAATTACTGAAGCACGTACCTGCGGCCTCCAAACCGGGATTCAATGGAGGTGACAAAACGCCACAGGAGAATCCCGGAGTCGTGGGGACGCTTGCGAAGTTCCTGAACGACCACACAGCGACCAAGAGTCAGAACAAGAAGTTCTTGGCCACTGCCGCTTGGTTGACGTTGAAAGGATCGAGTCGGTTGACAACTGCCGATGTGACGGGCGCGCTTAGGAACCACCACCAGACTAAGATCAACAACCCTTCGGAAACGCTGAATCAGAATGCCAGCAAGGGGTATTGTCAGAAAGAATCGAAACAGTTCTTTGTCACTCCAGAGGGTTTTGAGTATCTCGGAATTGAGCGATGAGCGTCACTCCAGCGGACGCACTCAAGTCCATACCTGTAGGTCTCCGGAACTCATTGCTGCATGAATACCAGCAGATCGTGGAACACTTTCAAGCTAGGAAGTGGCTGCCAACAGAACTGAGCGGCGGGCGTTTCTGCGAAGTCGTTTATACCATTCTAGATGGTCGAGCTAAGGGGACGTACCCCGCGAAGCCCTCCAAGCCAAACGGCTTTCCCGACGCGTGCAAACGACTCGAAAACAATGTTAACGAGCCAAGAAGCTTTCGCATCCTCGTTCCGAGGGTTCTGGTGGCCCTCTACGAGATTCGGAACAATCGCGGCGTAGGACATGTGGGCGGCGACGTTGATCCTAATCACATGGATTCAGTTGTCGTCGTTGGCATGGTCGATTGGGTCATGGCCGAACTGATTCGAGTGTTTCACACGCTCACTACTGGCGAAGCACAACGTGTCGTTGATCAGATCGTCGAGCGGAAGATTCCTTTGGTCTGGAAAGGAAGCGGCGACGTTCGGCGTGTGCTGAATACGAAACTGAAGGCGGCAGATCAGGTTCTGGTACTCGTCTACTCGAATGGAAATCGGTCTACTCTGAAAGAGCTTTTGGTGTGGACCGAATACTCTAACCCTCACAACTTCCGCCAGATTCTCCGCAATCTGCATAGATCTAGGCATCTCGAACTCTCAGCGAGTGGGGACGTTGAATTGTTGCCACCGGGCATTCAGGCAGCTGAGGATTTGATCTTGGACAACAAATAATGTGACCCGGGGTAGGCCAGCTTTCGCTCTCCGGGCCTGATGCCTACCGAACTCAGTTCTTCCAAGCCATCCGTTCCTCGGCTGTTGGTGGTGACAAGATCAGATTGAGATGGTCTTCGAACGACATCTCATCAGCTTCATTGTCGCGTGCAGATGCTTCGTCCTGCTGCGCCTGCACGTGATCTATTGCGAGGATTTCGTTGGTACGCAATTCTGTGCATGTGCCGTAGTCGGCTTTCTTCCACAGTTGGGCTACTCGGCTCACGATGGGCTCTGGGTCCAACGACGCATTCTCGAATGCTGTCTTGAGGAGCGTTCTCAAGTACAACTGAAATGCGGGCATCCCAACTGACCTGCCCCCCTTCAACGAGTCCACAGTTCGGGTAGATTCTGCCTCGAACGTGGACCTTCACCGGGAGGAGGCAAGGTCATGGCGAGGAAACGATTTGGCGCTGAGCAGATCATCCCCAAGCTTCGAGAAGCCGAGGTCGAGATCGCTCAGGGAGCGACGGTCGCCGTCGCCGCCAAGAAGATTGGCGTCACCGAGCAGACGTACTACCGCTGGAAGAAGGAGTACGGTGGACTGAAGATGGATCAGGCCAAGCGGCTCAAGGAGCTCGAGAAGGAAAACGCCCGGCTCAAGCGGCTCCTGGCCGATGCGGAGCTCGACAAGGCCATCCTGCGGGAGGCCGCCTCGGGAAACTTCTGAGCCCGGCGAAGCGGCGCCAGGCCGTGGCGTACGTCCGCAATTCGCTGGGCATCGAACACGTCTCAGAGCGTCGAGCCTGTCGTGTGCTGGGGCAGATGAGATCCACCCAACGCCGCCAGGCCCACGTTCCGAATGAGGAACCTCGCCTGATCCGGGACATGGTCGCTCTGGCGACGCAGTACGGCCGGTACGGCTATCGCCGGGTCACGGCCCTGCTGCGGCGGGATGGCTGGAAGGTCAATCACAAGCGGGTGGAACGCCTGTGGCGACAGGAAGGCCTGAAGGTTCCCAAACGTCAGCCGAAACGGAAGCGGCTGTGCTTCAACGACGGATCCTGCGTCCGGCTGCGGCCAGCGCACCGGGATCACGTCTGGAGCTATGACTTCGTGCAGACCCGGACGCACGATGGTCGGCCGGTCCGGATGCTGACCGTCATCGACGAGTTCACGAGGGAGTGCCTGGCGATCGACGTGGCCAGAAAGCTGACCAGCGAAGACGTCCTGGAGCGACTCAGCGGCCTGTTCGTCTGCCGAGGCGTTCCGCAGCACATTCGTTCCGACAACGGTCCTGAGTTCACAGCCACTGCCGTTCAGGACTGGCTGAGGAGGGTTCGCGTGAAGACGTTGTTCATCGAGCCCGGCAGTCCGTGGGAGAACGGCTATGTGGAGTCGTTCAACGGGAAGCTGCGTGACGAGCTGCTCGATCGGGAAGTGTTCGAGACCCTGCTGGAGGCGAAGGTGCTGATCGAGCGGTGGCGTGTGGAATACAACACCATCAGGCCGCATAGCTCACTGGGGTATCGTCCCCCGGCCCCGGAGGTGCGCCCGCTGCAGAGGCCTGCTTCCGCTGCGCTCCAGCAGGCCTCTGCAGCGGATCCTTTGACAAGCGGGTCTTTAAGTTAGAGGTTGGTAGCGTCCGTGGGGGCAGGTCACGACTGACGCGGCCAGCACACTTCCCGGTAAGTTGCAGATCGCATCACCTGCTCGATGCGTCCCGTTCACCCATGACGCAAGAAACGTCTCCGCATCCTTGCGTGCAGTGAGCGTGATCGCACAGTAAAGCATGTCCTTTGGTCCTGAGATTGAGGCGACGTCCCAGAACCCTGCATCACGCGGGATGAATGACTTCAGAGAAGCCTGCTCAGACAGCTCTTTCGCGAACTCTTCGACAAACACGTTCGACATCGCACTCTCCTAGTGAAACTGTGATGCGGACCGACCCGAAATGAGTCGTTTGCGCGGGGCGACTTGTAACGATGGCTCTGCAACCTGCGAAGCTTTGCGAGGGGAGATTCTTGCAAGAATCTCCCAAGATCATTGCCCTTGTCCTTGCACGGAGTTTCCTGGGGTTCCTTGACCCCTCATGGAACTTTTGAGCTCAGGACAAGGCCATTCTCGGCGAAGTGAGAGAATGCCGTTTTGACAGACGCCGGCGTCTGAAGGAAATTGGGAGACCGCATCGACCCTCCGGGAAAAGAATTTTCCCGTGGTGGACCTCGAAACAGGGTCAGAGGTGGCCGACCGGGCGAAGAGAGAGTGCGGTCAGGAGAGGTGGAGAAGACGACCCGTAGAAGGGGACAGGACTGTCCTAGGGTTTCGGCCCCCACGAACAGGGGCACAACAACCCTTGGCGTCCAGTGTTTCACCTCACCAATGGGCAATCGGCGGACGAGCCTCCGGCAAAAAATGGTACACCCCTTCAATGGGTGAATTCGTACCACTCTTCGAGTGTCAAATCCTGCCACCTCTGAACGGTGCTAACCGGGACCCTGAGAATGGCGGCTTTTCGACGCAGTGGGATCTGGAGAATGCACATCCAGCGAAGCTGGTCGTAGACGAGTCGGCCCTTGTGGCGATCACGTAGGGCACCGGCTTTTCGCTTCTTGGGCCGACCAGTGTTCGGATTCCACTTCGTCTGTTCTTTGGCGATTTCCGCAGGAGTGGCGTCAGGGTGCATGCACGTCGCGAGGCGAACCGAACCGGCTTCTCTCAACAGCTGCTGGAAGTCCGCGACGGCAGGGAGGAAGTTTTCATCCCGGTCACTGTTGTAGTCCGCGTGGCGAACGAATCGGTCCATTGACGCGGCGACGACAACGGCACCATGTTCCCGAGCAAATGTGATCGCATTGGCAAGCTGAGGGCGTTCGTTCTTCCACCCGGACCCTACCTCAGTAAACTCGGCGATGTTTTCGACGTTCAGACCCCGCAGCCTGTTGCGGAGGTACTGCAGGCGATGTTCGAGGTTGTCTCCGCGGGCTTGATTCCGACCGGAGACGCGCACGTAGAGGACAATCCGCAGGACTGCGGTGAGCGATAGCAGGGCGGGAAGATGATGGAGGAAGTCGCTCGGTTTACCCGGCGTCTGATATTCCTGACTCCTCCGTGGAGGAGTTCCATAGTCCGCTTCGAGAACGTCCATGATGTCCAATCTTCGGGAGACCCCCTCCCGAACACTATGGCGATTGGACGGACCACAGTATTCGGGAGGGATCGTGTCGGGCGGTAGCTACTCCGCCTTACCCGTACGCTAAATGTCGTGATTACCTTGGGGATGATCCCGCGATCATCTCCGGCAGTCGATGACAAACATCCCATCTGCAATGGACGATGGCTACCCCGTAGCCATGATCCTCAACAGGGTCTGGACGTAGAGGGCATCATTCTTGTCCCCGATCTCCTGCGCGACCTTACGGCACCTCTCCCGCAGTGACCGACCCCGTATCGTCAGTTGGTGGGCGAGGAACAGCGTCGTCCTCGCGATATCTCGCGGGTCACTGGGGTTGGCACACCATTCCTGCGGGGCCCATTGGACAGCGGGACTGCACACAACAGGCACGCCTCTCCCGGCCGCTTCCCATGCGTTGAAGCAGAACGTCTCCGTGAAGCTGGCGTGCAGCAGGATGTCGACGCGGGTCTCCAGCGTGCGGATGTAATCCTTCCACGGTTGGATACCGATCGGTTCCGCGTCGAGGTCCATGCTTGCCGCGAGGTCCAGCAACGTCTTGACCTGGGCTGGTGTCCCTCCCACTCCAAGCAGCAACCGGAACGGACGGACCCGGTTGGCGATGGCGAGGGCCGAAATCTGATCGGGGATATTCTTGATGGCATCCCTGCGGCAGATGATCGCCGCAGACATCACCTCCGGTATGGGGCGGACAGGGGGCGCCGGTCTGAGGTGCATGCATGTGTTCGGGAGACACACGATCCGGGGATGACCGTGAGCGGCCGGAAAGTTCCGCGGGTCCGGTGAAGCCAACCAGCAGTTGGACAAGTCCTTGGAGAGCTGGACAAAGTCGAGGTGCTTCTGCAGCAGTCCCTCCGCGAGGATGCAGTGAGACAGGGCGCTGTGATTGACGGCGACAAAGTGCGTCTGCGGATATCGCTGGGCAAGGTCCCGAACGACTTCGGGTTTGAGGCACAGCATCCCAATCAAAAGGATGCGGGGTTGGAACTTCTCCAGATACGCGGCGGGGTCTTCGGGAACTTGCCGGACCTGCATCGTCACTCCCGCCTTGGCGAGCCGGAGGATCGGCACCTTTGACTTCTGCGGCTGATCGTGGTGCTGACCACGCATCAGCAATAGGACATCACATTGGGATGGTGACTTGGTGGAGGGGGACTCCGCGGATACCGTTTCAAGCAGTTGCATGCTTTCACTCCTTCAGGTTGGTTGATGCCTCTTCTCGGTGCTCACATGTCGATTGCGGGCGGTCTCCACAAAGCCGTGGAAGCCGCTGCACGTCTGGGGATGGACACGGTTCAGGTGTTCACAAAGTCCCCCTCGCAATGGGGACTGACCCCGATAGCCCCAGGAGTCGGAACAGGCGTCCAATCTGGTGTGTCTGGGACCAAGAACAACAACCAGTGGCGCGGCAAACCACTGGTCGAGCACGACATTCGCCTCTTCCGCGAGGCGCTCGACCGCACGGGCCTCCAGCATCCCTGCGCCCACAACAGCTATCTCATCAACGTCGGCAGCGCGGATCAGACGCTCTGGCAGAAATCGGTGGACGCCCTCGTCGATGAAGTCGAACGGGCCGAAGCCTTCGGCCTCGATGGGATCGTCATGCACCCTGGTGCTGCCGTGGGGGCGACGGAGGAAGAGGCGCTGGCCCGCATTGTTCTGGGCATCGATGAAACGCACCGTCGCACTCCAGAAGCCCGTGCAGAGCTCTGGCTGGAAGCGACGGCCGGGCAGGGATCGTGCCTCGGCTGCCGCTTCGAGCACCTCGCCTTCATCATCGACAACGTCGAGCAGCCCGAACGACTCGGCGTCTGCATCGACACCTGCCACATCTTCGCCGCCGGCTATCCGATCGGTACACCGGACGAGTTCAACGCGACGTTCCGGCAACTGGATGACCTGGTCGGCCTCGATCGTGTTCGGGCCTTTCACGTCAACGACAGCAAGAAGCCCCTTGGAAGCCGGGTCGACCGACACGACCACATCGGCGAAGGCTGCCTCGGCCTGGAACCCTTCCGCCTGCTGCTGAATGACGAGCGCTTCGCACGCCTGCCGATGTACCTCGAAACGAAGAAGGAACAACGTGACGGCGAAGAGATGGATGCCGTTAACCTGCGGACGCTGCGGGCCCTGATGGCGGGAGCGCCATCGGCGAACAGGCCCTCGGGACAGACGAAGGTCCAGGCGAAACCGTCGGAGGGCGGGGTTCCCGCCGAGCCGCCTCCGGCCAGGAAACCGGCCACCCGCGCCCGATCCCGCCGGCCTTGACTGTTCGGGACCTCGTCATGAACGCCCCTTCGCGACAATCCGGCGGCCTGTTGCTCATTGTGCTCGTGGCGATCGTCGCCCGTGTCGCGGCCTGCCTTGCCTTTCCGGCAAACCTGTCCGACGATCGCGACGTCTATCTCGCAATGGCGACCGGAATCCGTGAGGGCAGGGGACTCTCTTCTCCCGGAACCACGATCCCCACCGCGTTCCGCCCCCCCCTCTACCCGCTGCTCCTGGTTCCCGTCAGCGACTCGCCCTTTGGCCGCGCGGCGCTTCACTGCGGCATCGCCGCCGGCATGGTCCTGGCCGTGTATTGGCTCGCTGGACTAAGCACCCTGTCCCCGGGAAGGAAGCTGTTCGCCGCGCTGGTCGTCGCCGTTGATCCGCTGCTCGTCTACTACTCGACGCTCCCGATGACAGAGACGCTCGCCGCGGCCGGCAGTGCATTGCTGCTCGCCGCCGCCGCCGCCGCCTGCAAGTCGGCCTCCGTCCACCGCCGGACCGTCTACTGTGCAATGGGCGCGGTGGCGTTTGGCGTCTGCGTGATGACCCGTCCAACTTACTGGGCTTTCACCGCGTGCGTTGTGGCCTTCGGGCTCTGGCAGGTGATTCGCGGGACGCGCGATCCCGGGAAACACGAGCCGCGGACGCGCGACTGGGTCCTCGGCGGCCTCCTCACGGTTGCGATCGTTGCTCCCTGGGTCATCCGCAACGGGAAGGTGATGGGCCGACCGATCCTGACCACGACCCACGGCGGCTATACGCTCCTGCTGGGTAATAACGACGCCTACTACGACGAAGTCGTCCGCCAGCCGCTTGGTACGGTCTGGGATGGCTCCCACGGTCCGGGGCAGCAGGCGTGGGTCGCACATCTCGCCGACCAGATGCGCGAAGCGGGTGTCGAGGGGGAAATCGCGACCGACCAGTGGATGAAGGACCGGGCGTGGGAAACGATTCGCGCCCGGCCGGGCACATTTCTCGAGGCCTGCATCCGCAGGTTTCTGTCGTTCTGGGCCGTCCGCCCGCATGCTGAGTCCGCCAGCGCGGCTGGCCGAGCCCTCAGCCTGTTCTCGGCCGTCTGGTACAGCGCACTCTGGGTGGCCCTCACCCTCGGAGTGTGGAATGCTATCCGGACTGGGGGCTGCGCCGTCGAACTCAGCCTCCTCCTGATCGTCGCCTTCGTACTCGTCCACCTCGTCTACTGGACCGACGCCCGCATGCGGGCCCCCATCATGCCCGCGATCGCCATCCTGGCCGCTGGCGCTGGTTTCAAACGCTCAGCGAATTTTGCCCGCAAGTCTGATTGATGGTCAGTGCCGATTCACGATCGCAACGGCTTCGAAACAGTGTGGCGGCCTTGTTTGTCGCCGCCTACGTCATCGTATTTGCGTTCGTTCATTCCAGTGCAGTACGACGCAGCCACGCGTACGGCGTCGACTGTCTCTGGCTGTGCGACGTCTCTGACGAGGCGACGTGGCGGACGCATCTCGTCCTGTCGGCCGCTTTCGCTCCGGTCTATTGGCTCCGCCAGATGCTCACAGGTGTTCCCGGGCCCTGTCTGCATGTCCCTCTCTTCGAGCTCTCGAGCAGCCCATCGGGACGCTGCAGGGATTGCCGGGCCACGGGCTGAAGCCGCTGGCGAAGTCCGCCGAAAGCTCTGGCCGTGCGGATCGCCATTGCCGCATCCCGTCCTGCCGGAAACAATCCGGGTGCAACTCAACACCGCTGAATCGAGTCCACCGAGGAGCCTGCTGCGATGATTGTCGGCCTGCCCAAAGAGATCAAAACGGACGAGTACCGCGTCGCGATGATTCCCTCTGGGGCCGAGGAACTCACTCGAGCCGGGCACACCGTTCTGGTGCAGGAAGGGGCGGGCGTCGGCTCCGGCATCGCCGATACCGAATACGCCGAAGTGGGCGCGACCATCGTTCCCACGGCTGCTGACGTCTTCGCGAAGGCCGATCTCGTCGTCAAGGTGAAAGAGCCGCTTGAGCCCGAATGGGCTCTCCTCCGGTCCGGGCAGATGCTCTTCACCTACATGCACTTTGCCGCCGACGAGAAGCTGACAAAGAACACGCTCGCCACCGGCTGTACGGCCCTGGCTTACGAAACTCTCCGTGGGCGGGCGGGAGACCTGCCGCTGCTCACGCCGATGAGCGAAGTGGCCGGTCGCATGAGCATCCAGCAGGGTGCGAAATACCTCGAGCGCCCGCAGGAAGGTCGAGGAATTCTCCTCGGCGGCGTCCCCGGCGTCCCTCCCGCGCATATCCTCATCCTGGGCGGCGGTGTCGTCGGCAAGAACGCGGCCCGGATCGCGGCCGGGTTCCAGGCCGACGTTGTCATCGCCGACGTCAACATGGAGCGCCTGCGGTATCTCGACGACATCATGCCGCCGAACGTGAACACCGTCTTCAGCGACCGCCACAATATTCGCGAAGAGCTGAAACTGGCCGATCTCGTGATCGGCGCTGTGCTGATCCCCGGCGCCCGGGCTCCGCGCCTCGTCACCCGCGAGGACTTGAAGCTCATGAAACCGGGAGCGGTGATGATCGACGTCGCCATCGACCAGGGGGGCTGCATGGAGACGAGCCACGCCACGACTCATTCGCATCCGACCTACAAGGTCGATGGCATCGTGCACTACTGCGTCGCCAACATGCCCGGGGCGGTCGGCCGGACAAGTACCTATGCGCTCTGCAACGTCACGTTTCCCTACGTCCTCGACCTCGCCAACCTTGGATTGATGGGAGCCTGTGCCAAGGCCCCCGGGCTCGTGGAAGCCGTCAACATGCACGCGGGCAAAGTCACGAACCGGGCCGTCGCCGAAACCTTCGGCCTGCCGTACACGGTGTTTCAGGCGAAATAGCAGTCGCGCGCGAAGGGGACGCAGGTCATTCTTCCCGTCGCGGCTACGACTGCATTCACAGATCTGAAACAGTCTCCTGGCTGGAAGAAAAGGGAGGCCCTTTGAGACCGCCCGAGCCGCTCATTCGGCCTCCTGAACCTCGCTTCCACGAGACTTCACCGCCGCGACCAGCCAGCCCACGCAGATGAGTTCGGCGACGCCTCCCAGCGCCAGTGAACCGGTTTTGCCCAGGTTGCGTCCGAGGTGGGAGATCAGCATTGCGACGCCCGCGCGTCGGCCACGGAACTTTTCTTCCGGTTCACCTTTCTCCGCTTTGACCGCGGCGCCAAACATGGCCAGTGTGAAAACTCCCACCAGAAAGATCGCCAACAATGGCTTGCCCATTTTGTGGTTCCTCGATTCAGACTGAGAAGCCGAACGCACCTCACTCGCTGCGTGACACCCGCGTTTCATCAAGCCCGCGAACTCTGAGATGCCCTGATCGACACCATACGCGGGCCGCGGCACGGAAGCCAATCGCAAACTCCGCTGAAAGCGTGGCCGGACAGCCCGGATCAGATGACCATCGCCGTCACGGAAAACCCGATGACGGCCGCCAGCTCGATCGTGGTCAGGTCGTCCAGGGGGCGGTCGGCCTGAGGCGTGGCGACGCGATCTCGCAGTGGCTCGGGGAAGAGGGGAGAGCGGGGGAGGCCTACGAGCAGGTCACGAAGCAGAAGCAACCAACCCCAGACAGCCATGACGAATGGCACATAGACAGGCCAGGCGTCGCCCACCAGCCGCCCGATGGAAATTTCCTCCCGACCGGAAATGGCGATGTCGAGGAGCGTGCGACAGCCGGGCAGGGCGGCGCTTCCGACAAGCCAGAACGCCGCGGCGGTGAGTGCAAGAGAAAGACGCGGCAGTCGGCGGGCCAGCCCTCCAAGCTCGGAGACCTCGCGCGTCCCGGAGTTGCGTTCCAGTTTGGAGATGAGCAGGACAACGAGCATCAGCGGAGCCGTCAGGGAGCCTGCGACGGCCATGGCGGACTTTGCCCCCGAGACCGCTGCGAACGCCACCTGTCCCGCAGCGAACAGAAACGTCGCGCTACAGATGCGGGGAAGGTCACCCCGCGCGAGCATGAGGAGCGCGCCGACCCACAATGTCAGGATCGGCAGCGTGGCCCCAATGCTCCCGGCTGACTGGGCCGGTAGCCATCGAGCCAGCGAGATCCAGAGGCCCGGACCGAGCATCAGGAGGGCCGGAGCGCGGATGTCGGCCGGAGCCGCACGGAGACACTCCGTCGACGGCCTGTGAAATGGAAGAATGCCCGCGACCAGGGCCGCTCCCGTCAGCGCCGCTGCGGCTCCCCAAGGCGATCGTTCAGACAGGGCGGAGACATTCACACCCAGCGCCAGGAGAAACGCTCCGATGATCGCAATCACGACGCGGCTACGCGCGGCCGGAATTTCCTGTGTCTGGGATCCGGCACGGTGCCTGCGAATCACCGCCAGCGGTGTTGCTGCCGCCGCGAGAGGAAGAGCGATCACCAGCGCGGCCCGGTGAGTCAACGTCATCAGGCAGACGGTCGCGAAGAACGCAATCACAAGGGCCGTCCACGCCGCGCGGCCGGCAGTGGAGTTCGGCGGACTGACGATCCAGCTGCATGCCAGACCGGCCGCGGCGGTGGCCAACCACGACAGCTCGGTCATCGGAACGCCAACACAAGAAGAACCAGGAAGGCCGCAAGCACGAGCAACGATGTCAGCAATCGGCCGAGAGTTCCGGGAACCGCCTGTCGGATGGGGCTCGCCGCGTTCTCGAACTTCCTGAACAGCTGGCTGGGCAGTTGTTCGAACACGAAACCATCGACGAACCTCGTGACCTGCGATGCCCCACGAACGGGCAAAGCCACCGCGAACTTCCAGACGTTCGGCAGGTTCCACTCTCGCGAAGCGGCCGACTCCAGCCTCCCGAGAAAATCGTTCGTCGGCGAGTCCGCGCGACGCGGACGTGCAGCGCTCGGCAGCCTGAGGCCCGCGACGACAAGAGCCGTGGCCGCGATCATCCAGACGATCCGACCAGACCAGGCAGGAACCATCAGCGAGACCGCGGCGATGCCCGCAAGCACTGCCGAAAGCCGCCAAGCCATCTCGCGGATCGCGGTTTGCTGCCTGAGCGACGTCAGTGCCGCCGCAATGGCCACCGCGGCGAGGAACTGACTGATGCCCAGTCGCGCGGCCGGATCCGCCTCGAGCAGTTCGATCAGCCGCAGGCCGAGAATTGTCGCCGGTGGGAGACAGGACAACAGCATCCAGCTGATGGCAGGCCTCACGGCACGATCATTCCACACGGCATGGGCGCCGACTGGAAACGCGGCGACCCGGTTGGCAAGCGACAGCCCGAATCCCCAGGCGAGAACTGACGTCATGACAGGCAGGCGCTCGGGCGTCGCGTTCCCGGCAATCGCCACCGCACCCACGATCAGAACGGAGTCGAAGATCCAGCCGGAAATCAGAAGCCGGCCGGTCCATAACTGAACGTCGTCGTCCCCGAAGAAGAGGCTCAGCCCCCATGCCAGAAACCAATGCGCCTGCCAGATCGCCAGGAACTCGATCGGTCCAGCTGCGCATCCCAGGAGAGCTGTGGTGGCGAAGAGCGCGGCGGCCAACGCCACCGAGGCGCGCGACCGTCCCAGACAGCCGCGCGCGAATACGACCACGACAACCGCGGACACCAGCAGGCCGACCGCAGCCACGACGTCGAACCGGAATCCGGTCGCCACGGCGGGGCCGCTGATCTCCACGAGCGGCATTTCGCCGTTACTCCGCCGACAGGCCGAACACGGCCGCGTGCCTGTACGTGTCGCCCGGCTTCAGGATGGCATTCGGGAAGTTCGGATGATTCACCGAATCGGGGAAGTGCTGGGTTTCGAGGCACATCGCGCTCCGGTGAGCGTACGTCTTGCCCCCTTTTCCCTTCTGCCCCTTGAGGAAATTTCCCGAGTAGAACTGCACACCCGGCTCCGTCGTCGACACCTTCAGCACGCGGCCCGAGGCCGGGTCCTTCAGCGTGGCGATGTGCCGCAACTTGCCGGCCTCTCCATCGCAGACGACGTTGTGGTCATAGCCGATGTTGGCCGTCTTCGTGAGCTGATCGATGCGGTCGCCGATGCGGGTCGGCTTCCGGAAATCGAGCGGCGTCCCTTCCACCGGGGCGATCTTGCCGGTCGGGATGAGGGTGTCATCGGTCGGTGTGTATTTCGAGGCGTTCAGCAGCAGCACGTGGTCGAGCACCGTCGGCGAACCGGCTCCACCGAGATTGAAGTAGCTGTGATTCGTGAGGTTGATTGGCGTGTCCGCGTCGGTCGTCGCCTCGTAGTCGATCCGCAGCTCGTTCGAATCGCTCAGGCTGTAAGTGACCGTCGCCGACAGGTTGCCCGGGTACCCTTCTTCGCCGTCCGGGCTCGTGTAGGTGAACCGCACGCCGGGGCCGTTCTTCGTTTCGATCCCCTGGGCTTTCCAGACGACCTTGTCGAAGCTGCGCGGCCCGCCGCCGTGGAGGTGATTCGGGCCGTTGTTGACCAGCAGCTGGTAGTCCTTGCCGTTGAGCTTGAACTTCCCTTCCTTGATGCGGTTGCCGACGCGGCCGACGGTGCAGCCGAAGTACTGGTTGTCGTCCGATTCATAACCGGCGACGTTGTCGAACCCGAGGACGACGTCCGCCGCCTTGCCCGATTTGTCCGGCATGTGCAGCTCGGTGAGCGTGGCGCCGCGGGTCATGATCTTCGCAGTCACGCCGTTCGCGTTTTTCAGCGTATAGCGTTCAACGGCGACGCCGTCGGCGGTTTTTCCGAACGGTTCAGGAGCGGGAGGCGCGGCGATGGTCATTTGAGCGGCCGAGAGAAACAGAGCGAGCGCGGCAATGCGAATCATGAACGAACCGGTGAGCAAGCGGGTTTCACGAACTTCGTCGCAGCCCTAGCTGCGCAGGGCGATTATGAAGCAGCCGCTTTGATCCCGTCCAGCGAGCCAGCGACGACTCCCGCCGTTACAGCAGCCCCATGATCGGCAGCCCGTTGTAGATATGGAACGGCCGGCCCGTTTCGTCGTGCCAGGCGGCCGTCTCCGGAATGCCCAGCTGCCGGTAAATCGTGGCCGCCATGTTCTCCGGCGTCTGCGGATCCCGGATCGGATACCCGCCGATCTTGTCGGACGCGCCTACGACCTGGCCGCCTTTGATGCCGCCGCCGGCGAAGAACACGCTCTGCACGGCCCCCCAGTGATCGCGGCCCGCCTCGACGTACGCAGACGAAAGCTTGGAAAGCTTCGGCGTTCGCCCGAACTCACTCCCCATGACCACCAGCGTGGTATCGAGCAGCCCGGTGGAATTGAGGTCATCGAGGAAAGCCGACAGCGCGCGGTCGAGCGGCGGGAACAGCTTCTCGCGGAGTCGCCAGAAGATCTCGCCGTGGTTGTCCCACGTCTCGTTGTTGCCGAGGTTCACCTGCACGAGGTTCACGCCGGCCTGGGCCAGCCGGAGCGCCATCAAGAGCGACCACCCGAAGGCGTTCTTTCCGTACCGCCGCTGCTCAGCCTCATCTGCGTTCGTCACATCGAAGGCCTGGCGCACTTCCGGCGCCGAGAGCATCGAAATGGCCGATTGCCGCTGGTGGTCGTACTGCTCGATGCTCGCCGAACGTTCCAGGGCGCCGCGCTGACGGTCGAGTTCGTCGAGCAGCAGGTTCCGGCCGGAGGAACGATCGGACGTCAGTCCCGGCGCCAGTTGGATGCTGGGCGCCTGGAATACGCGGGCGTCCGGCTCCTTCGGCGGATCCTTCGTCGTGTTCGGGAACGTGTATTCGGGAAACGCTCCCTTCCAGAACGGATTGCCATAGGGAGAGGCCTCGATAAAGAACGGATCGTGCTTCCGCCCCATCAGCCCGCCGTAGTTGCCCGGGATCACTCCACCCGACCAGTGAACGATCCGGTCCGGGAGCACGATCGCCGGCGGAAGGTTGTTATTCCGGATCGGAACTGCGTCGCCGACGATCGAGGCAATCGAGGGCCAGTCGGTGGGACGCGGCTTACGGTCGTTCCTGAACCCGACCGACGGAGCGGTTCGCCCCGTGAGCATGTAGTAGTGGCCAGCCGTGTGATCGTTCGTGCTGTGCGTCAGCGACCGGACGACGCTCCACAGCTTGCTCCGCTTCGCCAGTTCCGGGAGGTGCTCGCACACATCCAGGCCGGGGGTGGCCGTCGCGATCGGCGCGAAATCGCTGCGGATGCCGTCCGGAGCTTCCGGCTTCAGATCGAAACTCTCATGTTGCGACAGGCCGCCGGAAAGGAAGATGTAGATGCACCGCTTGGCTGGTGCATTGGCGGCGACCTTCTCCTCGGTCGACGCCCGCAGCGCGTTGAGATGATTCGTTCCGAGCCCGAGCAGGCCGACAGCACCGGCCTGTACGGCCGTGCGCCGCGACATGAGTGGGTGAAAGAGTCGGCCGCTCCCGCTCATCAGCCAGCTCCACGTTGCCTGAACCCGGAAAACCGCCGCTCCGTGCGAGCGACGGCATCACCAGCTTACCCAACCGAACCTTCCATCTGCAGTTCGATCAGCTTGTTCATCTCCACCGCGTATTCCATCGGCAGTTCTTTGACGAGCGGCTCGATGAATCCCGTCACGATCATGCTCGAAGCCTCGGCCTCCGTCAAACCGCGGCTCATCAGGTACAGAACCTGTTCTTCCGCGATCTTCGAGACGCTGGCCTCGTGCTCGATGGCGACGTCGTCTTCATCGACTTCGATGTACGGGTAGGTGTCGCTGCGGCTGGCCGGGTCCAGGATCAGCGCGTCGCAGACCACGTTGCTCTTGCAGTCGGTGGCGCCGTTCTGAACCTTCACAAGTCCACGGTAGCTCGAGCGTCCGCCGTTCTTCGAAATCGACTTCGAGATGATGCGGCTGGAGGTATGCGGAGCGCAGTGGACCATCTTGGCTCCGGCGTCCTGATGCTGGCCGTTGCCGGCGAAGGCGATCGACAGCGTCTCGCCCCGGGCGCCCGGCTCCATGAGCCAGATGGCCGGATACTTCATCGTCAGCTTCGAACCGAGGTTTCCGTCGATCCACTCCATGAGCGAATCGCCATACGCCATCGCGCGCTTGGTGACGAGGTTGTACACGTTATTCGACCAGTTCTGGATCGTCGTGTACCGGCACCGGGCCCCGCGCTTCACGATGATCTCCACGACGGCCGAGTGTAGCGAGTCGCTGGAATACGTCGGCGCGGTGCAGCCTTCGACATAATGCACGCTCGCCCCCTCATCGACGATGATGAGCGTTCGTTCGAACTGCCCCATGTTCATCGTGTTGATTCGGAAATAGGCCTGCAGCGGGAAGTCGATCTTCACCCCCTTGGGGACGTAGATGAACGATCCTCCCGACCACACGGCCGAGTTCAGCGCGGCGAACTTGTTGTCGTTCGGCGGAATGACCGTGCCGAAGTATTCGCGGAAAATCTCCGGATGGTCGCGAAGCGCGGAGTCCGTATCGGTGAACAGCACGCCTTTCTTCGCGAGGTCTTCCTGGAGCGATCCGTAGATCACTTCGGATTCGTACTGGGCCTTCACGCCGGCGAGATGCTTCTTCTCGGCCTCCGGGATACCCAGTCGGTCGTAGGTTCGACGGATGTCTTCCGGCACTTCGTCCCACGTCTTCCCCTGGCGGTCGGACGCTTTGACGTAATAGAACATCTCCTGGAAGTTCAGGTCCGTCATGTCCCCGCCCCAATTGGGCATGGGCTTGGCGAAGAACTGCTCCAGCGACTTAAGGCGGAACTCGCGCATCCACGCGGGCTCGTTCTTCATCTCCGAGATCTGCTCGACGATCTCGCGATCGAGCCCACGGCGGGAGGTGAAGGTGTAGTTGTCGGTGCGGTCGTGAAAACCGTACTGGTAATCGCCGACGCCAACTTCAGGTTGTTCAAGGACTTCAGCAGACATTTCCAAAACTCCTGACGCGGTGGAAAGCCGCGTTTGATTCGTATTTCTTAATCGCGCTGACTGACAAAAAACTCAGACAGCGGCTCCATCCTGAACCTTCGCTGCTTGCTCCTCCGCGGCCGCTGCGGGATGTCGTTCGCGAACGCCGGCGTAGCCATTGGCATGCAGATCATGAGCCAGCGAAGCGTCACCGGTCTCCACGATCCGGCCAGCCAGCATCACGTGCGTATGCTGCGGAACGTTGTATTCCAGCAGGCGCTCGTGGTGCGTGATGATGAGAACGCCCATGTGCGGGCCGGAAAGCTTGGAAAGCCCTTCGCTCACGACGCGGACCGCATCGCTGTCGAGACCCGAGTCGGTCTCGTCCAGGATGGCGAACTTGGGCTTCAGCATGGCGAGCTGGAGGATCTCCATCCGCTTCTTCTCGCCGCCGGAGAACCCTTCGTTCAGATAACGCCGGGCGAACTCTTCGTCGATGTTGAGTTCCTTCATCGTGTCCCGGAGTTCCTTGCGGAAGTCCTTCATCTTCATCAGCTCTTCCCCTTCCTTGCGGCCGGGGTTGCGGATGTTCGAGACAGCATGACGCAGGAAGTCGGCCACGCGGACGCCGGGAATCGTCACCGGGTACTGGAACGCCAGGAAGAGGCCCAGTCGCGCCCGCTCGCTCGGATCGAGTTCGTTGATCTCCGTCCCGTTGATCAGGATGCGACCTTCGGTCACCTCATACTTCGGGTGGCCGACGAGCGTGTAGGCGAGCGTGCTCTTGCCGGAGCCGTTCGGCCCCATCAGGGCGTGGACTTCTCCCTGCCGGATCTCAAGGTTCACGCCCTTGAGAATCTCGACGCCTTCGACGCCGACATGCAGGTTCTCGATCTTCAAACTGGCAGGCTGACTCATCTCACTCACAAATCGTTGGAACTCAACTTCGGGGCTGACGAAACTCGATCAGCCGTGTTTCAAACCGTCACAAGCTCAGGATCCTGCACGTAACCGCTGTGATGCGGCACGGGCAAAACGCTGGGCGTGCCCTTCGTCAACTTCTGGGCCTTGATCTTGTCCTGGATCCGCATCAGGCCTTCGAGCAGGGCTTCCGGCCGCGGTGGGCACCCAGGAACGTACACATCGACAGGGACGACCAGGTCGACCCCCTTCACCACGTGATATCCGTACTTGAAATACGGGCCCCCGCCGATCGTGCAGGCACCCATCGCAATCACGTACTTCGGATCGGGCATCTGTTCCCACAAACGGCGGACACGGCTCGCCATCTTGTGGGTCACCGTTCCCGCAACAATCATCAGGTCGGCCTGCCGCGGCGTGGCGCGGAAGGCGCCAGCGCCGAAACGGTCGATATCGAACCGGCTCGCACCGGTCGCCATCATTTCGATCGCACAGCACGCCAGGCCGAACGTCATCGGCCAGATGCTGGACTGCTTGGCCCAATTGATGGCCTGTTCCAGTGACGTGGTGACGACGTTCTCTTCAAACCGTCCTTCAATCCAGGTCATGATTCGTCCTGTGTGTCGCGGTCCAGCCGGTGAGGGAAAACCCAACGCAGAGCCGACTGTAACGCGGTGAAATCCGAAACTCGAACACCCGGACGGGGCCGGGCAGGGCACTCTCAAACGTGGGACACCGCCTCGAACTCGCAGGCACAGTCCCCTCGCTGGCGACAACGGGTCAATTCCAGCGGCGAACCGACCAGTTCCCCGAATACCTGCTGCTCCAGTTCACAGATCGAACTGTCGCGCTCCGCAATCTCCTGGTACGGGCAGGCATGTCCTCTCAGGATCGGCAGATCGGACGCCATTCCCGGGCGGGAGCTCAGGTCGACCTCGAATCCCCGGTTCTTCAGGACCGCCGCCAACTCGCGCATCCGTTCTTCCGGCGAGGCTCCGGCCATCTGCGGCCGGAATTGCCCCACCATGGTCTCTTTCAGGCGGCCCAGCAGCTTTTCCCGGACCGCGACATCATCAATTCCCTGGATCCCCTCCCACAGAAGCACCGCAAAATCCGAATTGTCGCGTGCCAGCGACCGGCGGCCCGCTTCCGTGACTTCATAAACGTGGTGCGGACGGCCGCGATCCGCCCGGACCGCCTTCCGCTCCACAAGGCCGGTGGACTGCAATCGAGTCAGCCGCTGACGGACAGCCGTCGCCGTGACCTCGGCGGCCTGGCATAACTCGGTGATGCCACTGGCCCCGAGACGCAGCATGAGGGAGAGAAACTCTCGATCCCCCGGCGGGATTCCACCGTTCATAACTGCCTCAAACAAAGAACCTTCGGCCAACCAGACTCCGTAGAGTGTAGGCAGGCAGAAGGTTTTTGACAACGCGCTATGCGAAAACTGTCTGGATCGCGTTCGGGGGCTTCGCACGGCCCACCTCGGCGCTCTCAAATCTTGCTCAACGGGATCCTCGACGGACCCAGAAAAGGACGACGAACAACAACCCCGTGATGGCCATGAGATCCGACGGCAGAAGCATGCGCAGCCACGGTGCCGCACTATGCCGCAAGGCCAAAACCATGACGACCAGTACTGCAATCAGCCAGGCCGAACGAGCATATTGCGAACTCACGCCTCAGCTCTCGATTTACCACTCACAGAAGTGAACCCGGCATTTAGCATGACGGGTCACTTTCTGTTCTGCGACTCGAACTCCTTCATCGCCGCGATCAACGCATCAACCCCCGCCTCGGGGAATGCGTTGTAAATGCTCGCCCGCATCCCCCCGACGCTGCGGTGACCCTTCAGACCGTCCATCTTCCGTTCCTTCGTGAACGCGATGAACTGCTCGTCCAGCTTCTCGTCCCCCGTCACGAACGTGACGTTCATCAGCGACCGGCTGTCCCCGGCGGCCGTCGCCTTGAACAGGCTGCTCTGGTCGAGGTAGTCGTACAGTTTCCCGGCTTTCGCCTCGTTCTTCGCCGCGATCCCTTCCAGCCCGCCATTCTTCAACAGCCACTTGAAGACCTGGCCGACGGCATAGATCGGGAAGCTCGGCGGCGTGTTGTAGCAGCTGTCTTCCTTGGCGTGCGTGCGGTACTGCAGCATCACCGGCAGATCCTTCGAGCCCCGCTCGACGAGGTCCTTGCGGATGATCACCAGCGTGACGCCCGCCGGGCCAAGGTTCTTCTGCGAACCCGCGTAGATCATCCCATACTTCGTGACGTCGATCGGCCGGCTGAAAATATCGCTCGAAGCGTCGCAGATCAGAGGAACGCCCGCCGGCGGCGTCGGCTCCGTCTTGAACTGCGTGCCGAAAATCGTGTTGTTCGACGTGAAATGGCCGTAAACCGCCGACTTGCTCCAGGTCACCTCCGCCGGAATGTACGAGCAGTTCTTGTCTTCGCTCGAGCACGCGACATGCACATTGCCATACCGCTTCGCATCGCCGATGGCCTTCTTCGACCACGCGCCCGTCATCAGGTAGTCGGCCGTCTGGTCCTTACCCAGGAAGTTCATCGGAATCATGAAGAACTGGCTCGACGCCCCGCCCGTCAGGAACAGGATGTCGTAGTCATCCGGGATCTTCGCCAGAGCGCGGCAGTCGGCAATCGTCTGCAGCAGCACCGCCGAAAACGCCTTGCCGCGATGCGAGTGCTCCATCACGCCGATCCCCGTCTTGCCCAGAGACCACATGTCTTCCTGGCACTGCTTGAGGACTTCTTCCGGCATGACGGCCGGTCCGGCGGAGAAATTGAAGATGCGATCGGACATCAGAAGCAGGCTTTCGACTCGAAGTTCAGAATTGAGACGCGACGGAGCACACGGATTTCCCGCGCCGTTCGCGGCGGCGTACGTCAGGCGACAGAACGCTCCACGGGAGTCGCACGCGACACGTGGTTCTGCGCCGTTTCCGCGTCCGTCAGTGATCGGACGGCGCAAATCTTGTCCCGGGTTCGCGCTCCGGTCAATGACCTCCGGCCGGCGGGAATCCCGTTCCGGTGCGTGAGAAGCCCCCTGTCGGGAGAAACCCCCGCAGCCGCCTGAGGATGCGCTCCGTCAGCGCCCCGTCGACACGATTCATCCCGAATCCTGCGACGACCCTCCCCGGCTTCGCGTCCGATACGAGAATCAGGCTTTGCCCGATCGGTCGGTTTGTCGTCCACGGATCGTTGTTGCATTGCTTGTGACGGAGAGGCCCGTCTCTCCAACCGCGCCGGCGACGATCATGCTCCCGATCAGCGGGCCGGATCACATGTTTCCGGCTGGATGAGGAACTCCAGTCTTGGCGCGCGGGACGGCGTCATTCGTCTCCCGCCGGGCCGACGCCCGGAAATGGTCACTGCCGTAGTCCGTCGCGGCCGACATCACACAGCGGTCGCAGCGAACGCCGATCCCTCGACAGGGATCCCGGTCCTCCGACCCGCGTCACTGTTCAGGCCGGTCAGTCGGCCTGTGACCGGTGAACCGGGAGCGACGTGCGCCATCAACGCGAGGGTTTGCGGCGTCTCAGGCGCCGCCCGTCCCCGTCGCCCGTCTCGACATCTTCCCGAGGCTCCGGCCTCCCCGATCACGACATCGTGAAACCACCCGGGTGACGCGGCGGACCGCTTGCGGCGGACACGCTGACTGTCAACTCACACGAAGCGTCTTGCGACGAATGTCGAGGATTGCCATTTGAGGTCGTTCTGGCGGTCGCGGCGAGACTGTCGACGCAGGACACTCCCCTACCCAGTCGACCGTGAACCGTTCACGGGGCCGGCTCGGATCGATAGTCCTCACGGATGAATGGATTGATGAATTTCAAAAGTGCTGCGCGTTTGTTTCTTGTTGGCGCCCTCGCTTCGTCCACGCTCGCCCACGGCGATGAACCGACGAATGCGGCGCCTGAGTCGGCCCCCGGCTCTGCCGCTTCTGCCGACTCCCCCATGACGGAGAATGCGGAGGAGGAGAAAGCGGACGAAGAAGAAAACAAGGAGGAGCAGGAAGAGAAGAGTCCGAAGGAAGAACGTGCCGAACGGCGCGCCATGCGGCGGTCGGCCCGTCGCCCCTCCTTCACCGCCGTCACCCGCGATCAGGTGGTCGACCAGATCAACAACTTCCGTCAGCGGTCGGCCCGGCCCCCCGTCGTCGTGAATCCCGAACTCCAGGCGGCCGCCCAGAGCTTCGCAGAGCACATGGCCCGTACGGCCGTCTTCTCTCACACCGCCGACGGTCGCCAGCCGTCGCACCGCGCCATGCAGGCCGGTTACGAATCAATGATGGTCACCGAGAACATCGCCTACCAGGGATCGAGCGGGAATCTCGCACAGCAGCTGGTCAACATGTGGATTGGCTCCCCCGGCCACTACGCCAACCTCATGCGCCACGACCTCACCGAAACCGGCGTCGGCGTCGCCCAGGGGTACAACGGCCAGTTCTACGCCTGTCAGCTTTTCGGACGCCCGGCGTCCGGCCGGTTCCAGGTGCAGGTGAAGAACACCACGCCTGAGTCGCAGAGCTACAAGCTCGGCCATCACGAATACTCGGTCGCCCCGAATGCAACCCGCACGCACAGCCTGGGACGGAAGTCCGACCTGACGCTGGCGGTCGCCGAGAAGCCGGCGGCCGATGCTGTGGTCACGCCTGCGAAGAGCGAGAAGTACGAAATCCGGACGGCGGATGCCGAGACGAAAGAAGTCGAACTCGTGCGGTTCGAGGTTCCGAATATCGAGGATGCGAAGAACGACGCTCAGAAGTAAGGTGGCGTCGAGGCATTCAGCATGCCTCCAGGCCATGAAAGACGTGAACGGCCGGCCCGGGATTCGCCTGGGCCGGCCGTTCTGTCGTTGAGCAGACGTGTGCAATTACGTGATGCGTTCGAACTCCTTGAGGTCGCGCTTCTGGCCGCCGACGATGCCGTTGTCGTCGAGGGTGTCGAATTCATCGCCGCCCAGGAATTCGAGGTCGTACTGGGCGCGAACCTTGGTGCCAATGACGGTATCGCGTCCGCCATCCGCCACGACCTTGATGTTCTTCTTCGACGTCAGGTTCACGAGCTGGATCCGGTCGTCGTCCTTGCCAGCCTCGACGTTGAAGTCCTCGTCAGTCGTCACCCTGGACACCAGAATGGAGTCGCGTCCTTCGTCGGTTGTGATTGTCGCAGTGAGTCCGATTTCAAGAGTCTTCAGGTTGACGACGTCGTCCCCCTTGCCGGTATTGATCTTCAGATCCTTGTCGGCACGGGTGGTGTCGACCGTCACCTGATCGCGGGCATCCTTGCCGAGGATCGTGAGCGATCCTCCGACCGTGGACCCCTTCACCGAGACATTGGAGGTTCCTTCTTCGGTCTCGATGTTGAAATCGCTGCCGGTGCGGACGTTCTTGGCCGTCACCGTGTCGTTGCCTGCGTCCGTCTTCACTGTGAGATTGACGCCGGCCGAGACGCCGGTGAGCAACACCTGGTCGTTCCCCTGGTCCATCTCAATGTTGTGGTCCACGGAGGCCTTCAGGTTTCTGATGTCGAGCTTGTCGTTGCCGCCGAAGAGTCTCAGGTCGGTCGACTTCAGGCCGGCTCCGTTCAGTTTGATCGATGTCTTTCCATTGATCCTGGTGCCGGACAGTCCCTTGATCTCGATGGTGCCATTGGCGAGCTGATTGATGACGACGGAATTGTCGGCCTCATCGCCTCGCATGGAGAGGACTTCACTGGAAATGCTGACGGTGACGTTGCCGGCTGGCATGGTGCGCTGCTCGAGCAGCTGCACCTGTGCGGGTGTGGTTGGAATCGACTGCGTTCGGCGAATCATCTGAAAAGTTCCCTGTGACAGACCAGGATGGGATCAGGGACGGTGCGACTCCACATGCCCGATCGCACCGTCCACGGCGCCTGGTTCGCCACAACCAGACATGGCCCGAATTTAGAGCTTCGATCACGCCTGCCTATGGACGCATGAGCAGGAATTCACACGATCTTCATCGCTCGCGAGAGATATAAGGAAACCTTCAGCGAGTTTGCGCCGGGCCGAATCAGAATGCGACGGTGAATGAACTGTGGTTCATTCTTCGGTCGATGAAACGTGTCGCTCAGTGACCTTCTTCGGGCGGGCAAGCCGTCGCACCACGTCATGCAGGCTGGCTACGAATCGATGATGGTCACCGAGAACATCGCCGACCAGGGATCGAGCGGAAACCCAGGGCGAGTCGCTTTTTCACAATCGCTCGTCTCTCGTCACCGCATGTCATTTTGCGGCAACGGCGCAACCCAGCGATGGAACTGGCCCATCTTGAAACCGCGACCAGCTGTGCGCGGAAGTCGCAGGCACGGGCAGGGATCGGGAACACTGCGGAGTGTTCGACGCCGAGGGGAGCAAGGAGGGCGCGTTGTGTGGGTGGTACTGTACTCCTCGCCCTCTTTCTTCCCCCTGAAGTCTTGCGGAGGGATCGGGAGTGCGTGGGCGGTGCGGACAGGGATCCGGCCGGGCCGGGGTGTGTGACGACTGGTTGACGGTGGTTGTGTTCATAGGTCCTCCACCATCACGGGGGCGGTTGCGCGGGAGGGCCCGGAAGTCGGAAGTGCTTGGGCAGGTGCGGATTGGGGCGGGGCGAGTCACTCTTTCAAAGTCGGTCGTCTCTCGTCACCGCGGGTCATTTTGCGGCCACGACGCAGTGCGACGACGAATTGGCCCATCTTGAAAAAGTGACCGGCCCTGAGCCGTCCTCCTTCGCATTCGCTCACGAGTGGCACGCTCCCCGGGCGGATTGCGGTGATCAATCTTCCAGAACGGCGTGGCGACGGTGAACCATCGTCTTGGGCGACCATTGCGCGCACCGCTCGCTCGATCCTTCCGAAATGAAAAAGCGGCGTCGATCTCCAGGATCGACGCCGCTGAGTTTCTGTCGGGAATCGACGCCCGTTCCTGAGCGTTGCGAGTGTGCTGCATCCCGTTACTTCGACTTCAACTCGAATGGGATCGTGTTGTCGCTGGATGGCTTCACTTCCGCTTCCAGCGTTGTTTTCGAGTTGTATTGCGCGGGGACGATCATCTCCATCACCGGTTCGGGAGTTCCGTTCGGGCTGTGGAACTTCCCCGGCACCGGTCGCGCCGCGGTGATCTCGATCTTCACTTTGCCCGCTTCACTGTTCAGCGAGTACTTCCCGTCCTTGATCTCGGCGCCGAAGCCGCGGTCGCCGTCGCCGATCTTCCGGAAGAGAATTCGTCCTTCGGCAATCGGAGCGCCGTCCAGGGTGACGGTTCCCGTCACCGGGTATTCCTCCGGGCCGGTTGCCGCAGGCGTGCAGCCCAGGCCGAACAGGAGGCAGCACGACAGGAGTTGCAGACGCATTTCAATCCTCAATGGGACAGGGATCCAGAACGAATTGCGGATCAAACTTGGGGGATAAGTGCGGCAAGCCGGCGTCAGGAGAGGCCGGCTTGCCGTGAAACGGGTTCCGTCAAACTCGACTCAGAATTCCCCGATCGGGATGCCGTCCTGTCGCATGCCGAGCTTGATCCAAGTCTGCTTGTCGATGTTGTCCGAAACGAACCGCACCGCGCCGTCCGCCATCGCGACCGTCACGCCGCCCGTGTGGAAGCTGCGGGCAAAGGCGTACCGGCCAGGCAGTGCGCCAGCGTTGCCGTTCTCACAAGGAGCATTCTTCGGAGCACCGTTATAAGTCGTCGCTTTGCAGGAGTAGACGCGGTCTGGAACCGAGGAGTTCGGCGGTTCACCGACAGAGAAGCCGTAGGCGCCGTGCGGGGCGCCGCCCCAGTAGCCGCCCAATTCACCCCAGGTCGCCGTACCGGTATTACCGCGGATGATGCCTTCGCTTCCCAGCATGGTGTTGGACGTGCCGTCCTTCGCGGAAGCGATCGTCATCTTCGTGTTTCGGCAGAACAGGCCGCCCGCATCTGCTGCCTGGCCGACATCGGGGTTGGTGATCGTGATGATGTTGTTGGCAATCGTCGTCCCCGCGCCAGGGCCGGCGCACACCACGTAATTCCCCTGGAACGACGTCGTGGAACCGCCCGCGCCGAAGCCGGGCAGCGTTCCATCCGAAGGACAGCTGAGCATCGCAATCGGCGTACGAGCGATGTACGCAACCGCCGCGACGCCCGTGATCTGGTGGATGTATTCGGTCTTGTCCGTCTCGTAGGCGTTGTACAGCGGAGCCTGTTCGATGTAAGGAAGGATCCGTTGGAACCAGCAGTCCCGGCGATGGCTTGCGCCAGCGACTTCGAGCTGCCACCCGTACGGGAAGCAGCCGACGGCGTCGTGGTAGTTGTGCATCGCCAGCCCGAACTGCTTCAGGTTGTTTTTGCACTGGGTGCGGCGGGCGGCCTCGCGCGCCTGCTGGACTGCGGGCAGCAGCAGCGCAATGAGAATGGCGATGATTGCGATCACCACCAGTAGCTCAATGAGCGTAAAAGCCATTCTGCGTTTCTTGGACATCACTGCGGTTCCTTTGAAATGAACAAACGTCAGCGGAAAGAAAAAACGACATGCAGAAGAGATTCAGCGGATGAACACGCTTGAAAGGGCAGATCTGACTTCATGAATACTCAGGCACGCCGAGACTTGCCATTGAGAACGAACACAAAGTTCATGTGATTTTTATCAGCAGGCCCCCGAAATCGTGAAAAGCGGAGCAAAATGCTCCACTTTGCGGGCTCGGAACGGGTTTCCCCGTTCACTCCCCAGACGCGTCAGGGCTTCCGTCAAACAAGAGATCCTCTTCACCAGACACGCTGGTGAAGAGGATCAATTCTGTTCCAGGACTCGCGCGGCGATTCAGTCTCCGAACGCCGCATCAAACGCCCGGCCCGACGGCCGGAAATCGATGTTCTTGCAGAACTGGGCTGCCTCAGCGGCGCCTGCCTCGCGATCCATGCCCGAGTCTTCCCATTCCACCGACAGAGGTGAGTCCCCCGGGTAACCCGCGGCGTTCAGTGCCCGGATGATTTCTTCGAACCGCACGCCGCCGCGACCCACGCTCCGGAAATCCCACCCGCGACGCGCGTCGCCGAACGACAGATGGCTGGAAAGGATGCCGGTCCGGCCGTTCAGCGTCACCGATGCGTCCTTCATGTGGACGTGGTAGATCCGCTTCGGAAACGCCCGGATGAACTCGACCGGGTCGACCCCCTGCCAGATCAGGTGGCTCGGGTCGAAGTTGAACCCGAACTCTTCCCGGTGATCGATCGCTTCCAGTGCCCGTTCGGCCGAGTAGATGTCGAAGGCGATTTCGGTCGGATGCACTTCCAGAGCGAACTTCACGCCGCATTCCTGGAACACGTCCAGGATTGGGTTCCAGCGATCGGCAAACTGCTGGTAGCCCGCGTCGTACATCTTCTTTGGCGTCGGCGGGAAGTCGTAGATCAGATGCCAGATGCTCGATCCGGTGAACCCGTTCACCACGCCCACGCCCAGCTTCTTGGCGGCCTTCGCCGTGTTCTTCATCTCGGCGGCTGCCCGCTCGTTGACCTTCTCAGGCTTGCCATCGCCCCACACGTATTCCGGCAGGATGACCTTGTGGCGCGCATCGATGATGTCGCACACCGCCTGACCGACGAGGTGGTTGGAGATCGCGAACAGTTTGAGGTCGTACTTCTCGAGCAGGTCCCGCTTGCGGGCGCAGTACGTGTCGTCGGAGAGCGCCTTGTCGACTTCGAAGTGATCGCCCCAGCACGCGAGCTCCAGCCCGTCGTAGCCGAATTCACGCGCCTTTTTGCAGAGCGTTTCGAGGGGCAGGTCGGCCCACTGGCCGGTGAAGAGCGTGACGGGACGTCCCATGAGCGGCGGTCTTTCGCGGAAAGAAAATGGGCGACCGGGCGAACGCGCGTCGTCGCGCATGCCCGCAGGAGAAGGACAGAAGGATCCGACGCCGCGAAACTACCCGAACCGCCGGATCGCAGCAACTTTGGCGAGGACGCGGCATCGCCAGCGAAAACGCGACAGTCGGCCCCGCGCCGCGCACCGACGTGGTTGACGCTGGGACCGGGACAGCCTTATGACATAGAGGTCGATTGGAACCCTGCCGCCACACCCAGTCACCGCGCCACATTGCCCGGGACGTTCCAATCCCAGTTCCTGCCTGTTGGCCTCGTCTTCCCGAGAATGTTGCATGTCGAGCAAAGAATCCCCCGCTTCCCCGTCACGCCGCGATTTCCTGAAGACGTCGGGGGCCGTTTCCGCCGGGTCTCTCACCGCCAACTTTGCCGCTGCCCCCGGCCTCTATGCGCAGGACAGCCAGAAGATCCTGAAGGTCGGCCTCGTCGGCTGCGGCGGGCGCGGCAGCGGAGCCGCCCAGAATGCACTCACGGCCGACAAGTACACGAGGATCGTCGCCCTCGCCGACATCGTCCCCGAGAACATGGAGATCTGCCTGCGGGGCCTCAAGAACAATAAAGAGGTCGCCGCCCAGGTCGACGTCGCCGACGAGAAGAAGTTTCTCGGCCTCGATGCTTACAAGAAGGTCATCGACGAAGTCGACGTGATCCTGCTGGCGTCCCCGCCGGGGTTCCGGCCGTATCACCTCCGTGCCGCCGTCGAGGCCGGAAAGCACATCTTCTGCGAAAAGCCGATGGCGACGGACGCCGTCGGCGTGCGGCATGCCATGGAATCCATGCGGATGGCGAAGGAGAAGAAGCTGTCGGTCGTCGCCGGATTCTGCTGGCGGTATCACCCCGAGAAAATGGAGCTGTTCAAGCGGGTTCACGAAGGTCAGATCGGTGACGTGCTCGCCGTCTATGGCTGCTATCTCACCAATCCCGTGAAGCCCATGCCCCCGGCCGACACCCGTCCCGCCGGCATGACGGACCTCGAGTGGATGGTTCGCAACTGGTACAACTTCACCTTCCTCTCCGGCGACGGGCTCGTCGAGCAGGCCGTCCATACCGTCGACTGGATCGCCTGGGCCATGAAAGACCAGATGCCCGTGAGCTGCACGGCCGTCGGCGGCCGGCAGATTCCCGCGAACGGCGGCAACATCTTCGACCACATCGAGGTCAACTATCTCTGGGACAACGGCGCCCGCGGATTCATGGCTCAGCGCCAGATGAATGGCTGCTTCGGCGAGACGGCCCTCCGCATCCTCGGCACGAAGGGCATCGCCGAGATCACGGGGCGCGGCTCGTCCATCACCGGCGAAAACGCCTGGCGGTTCAAGCCGACGAAGAAGTACGACATGTACGACCTCGAGCACGAGGAACTGTTCCTGTCGATCCGCGACGGCAAGGCGCTGAACGACGGCGACCGCATGATGAAGAGCACCATGATGGCCATCATGGGACGGATGGCCGGCTACACAGGGCAGCAGATCACCTGGGACCAGGCGCTCAACTCGAAAGAGAACCTGATGCCGGACGTCACCGGCTGGGACACGCCTGTCGTCGTCCCCCCGCTCGCCCGGCCTGGAATTACCCAGTTCGTCTAAGAACACGCTCAACCAGCGCCCCGGCCGCTCCAAAGCAGCCGGGGTGCTTTGCGTTGAGTGACTCCGCGTTGAATTCACGACGTGCCGCTGTCCACGTAGGTCGCCCGCGCACTCCCTACAGCGGCGTCCACTCCGAAAACGTCGCCGCCTGACCGGCGTGCAGCCCGGCTCCGTCGACGAGGTTCCACACGATCGCCCGTTCGATCCGGAACCGCTTCCCCGCCGCCGAGATCCGCACGCCCCGATAGTCGTCGATGTATCCCTGCTCCCGAGTCGTCTGGAGCATCTTCGCCCGTTCATCACGGTGCATCGGCTCGGCCGTCTTGCGCGACGGCATCGACAGCAGCGTTTCCAGGTCGGTGTCCCACAGCGTGAGCGCCGTCTCGTTGGCGTAGTTCAGGATCGGATCATCTTCGACGCCATGAGCCACAACCACGAACGGAGCCTCGTAAAGCAGCCGGGCCGTCTCGGCGAGACTCGATCCGCGGGGAATGAGGTCCCGTCCGACGAATCGCTCGAACGAGTCGAGGAGAACGCGTGTCCGCTCAATCCAGGCGTCGTTCGACCAGGGGGTTTGTGGCTTTCGGGACATGAGGGATGTCTGTCGTTCCGCGCCGCTCCGGGGTGGGCGGCTAAACTTTGTTTCAGGAACAGGTATTATGGTCAGATCACTCCATGATTTCTGCTGACTCCCCCATGACTTCGCCGCAGACTTTGGCCGAACTGACTTTCTCCCCGGATGAACTCGCGGCGTTCGAGCGAGACGGCTTCATCATCGTTCGCAAACTTGCCAGTGAAGACCTGCTCAGGCGGATGCGGGACGTCACGCTTGATGGACTGCACCGCCGCGTCGAGCCCCTCGAGCTCGAAGCCGACGTTCATTATCCAGGCGCCCCCCAGGACCGTGAGTCTCGCGGCGGAGCCACGATCCGTCGCCTCAAGCAGGCCCATTCCCGCGACTACGTCTTCACCGAATGGCTCACCTCGCCCGGACTGCTCGGCCGCCTGCGGCAGCTGCTCGGTCCGGAGGTCGTCTGTCCGCTGGCCCACCATAACTGCGTCATGACCAAGGAGCCGCAGTATTCCAGCGACACCGGCTGGCACCAGGACATCCGCTACTGGTCCTTCCACCGCCCGGACCTCGTGAACGCCTGGCTCGCCCTGGGCCACGAAAAGCCGGAGAACGGCTGCCTGAAGGTGATTCCCGGATCGCACCGGATCGCCTACTCGCCTGAACAGTTTGACCAGGCCATTTTCCTTCGCGACGACCTTCCGCAGAACCAGCCGCTGATCCAGTCGCAGCGGTTCGCGGTCCTCGAGCCCGGCGACGTGCTGTTCTTCCACTGCCTCACCTTCCACGCCGCCAGCCGCAATCACACGACCGAATCGAAGCATTCGGTGGTGTTCACGTTTCGCGGGGCCGACAATCTGGCGACGCCCGGCTCGCGCTCGGCGCAGTCCCCGGAACTGTTGCTTCACTGATCTTTCCCGGCGTTCCCTCAACTCGTCGCCGGGCCCTGCTTGCTCAAGAACAATCATCCATGAAGATTCTGTCTGGCATTCAGCCCACCGGGCGACCGCACTGGGGCAACTACTTCGGCGCGATCCGCCAGTACATCGCGCTCCAGGACAATGAGCAGGCGTTCTATTTCATCGCCGACCTCCACGCGCTGACGACCATCCGCGACGCCGCAGTGCTGCGGGAGAATTCCTTTGCCGCGGCCCTCGATCTCCTGGCGCTCGGCCTCGACCCGGCGAAGGCGACGCTGTTCATCCAGTCGGAAGTCCCGGAGATCCCGGAACTGACGTGGCTGCTCATGACCGTGACACAGATGCACCTCCTCGAGAAGTGCCACGCCTACAAGGACAAAAAGGAGAAAGGTCTCGCCGCTGATGCGGGGCTGTTTACTTATCCGGTGCTGATGGCGGCCGACATCATCGGCTACGACAGCCAGATCGTGCCGGTCGGCGTCGACCAGGTGCAGCACGTGGAAGTCACCCGCGACCTCGCGCAGCGATTCAACAACATCTACAGGCAGGACGTGTTCGTCCTGCCCGAATACCGCGTGCTCGACACGACGGCCAAGGTCCCCGGCCTCGACGGTGAGAAGATGTCCAAGAGCTACGGCAACACGGTCGAGATCTTCGAGGAGCCGAAGAAACTTCGAAAGAAGATCATGTCGATCAAGACCGACTCTACCCCCGTCGAAGCGCCGAAGAACCCCGACACCTGTCCCGTTTTCACGCTCTATAAGCTCTTCAGTACCCAGGCCGAGCAGGACGCCCTCGCCGCCCGCTACCGGGAGGGAGGGATGGGATACGGCGAAGCCAAGCAGTCGCTGTATGAGAAGGCCGATGCCTGGTTCGCTCCCGCACGCGAGCGACGCGCCGATCTCGCCTCACGCCCGGACGATGTCCACGCCATCCTCAGCGACGGCGCGGCCAGGGCCCGAAGCAAAGTACGCGACGTTCTCGCCCGCGCTCAGGCCGCCTGCGGCGTCGGACCCCGTCGCTGAACTCCCTCCTACCTCCCTCGGCTCATTCCAGCCCGGGCTGCGGTGGCGGCGGAACCGGCGTCGGCTCGGGAGTATCCGCCGGAATCGGGGGCGGAGTCGTGGCTGGCGGCGCCAGGGTCGGACCCGGTGTCACCGGCATCGGAGGTGTTGCGATCGGATTGACCCCGCTCGAGGGCGTCCCCTGGACCGGAACCCCATAAGAGTTCAGCCCGGGAGTCGGTGCGGCCGTGTGGTAGACCGTTTCGTTGTAGTGCGGCCCGTAGCCCCACGGCGTGTTCGCATACGACTGCGGCGTGAAGTAGTACGGCCGGTAGTTCGAGCTCCAGCCGTACAGCGGGCGGTTCCAGCCGTGGTAGGGAGGGCAGGGGCGCTGGAGGAAGCGGTTGTTGAAATGGGCGTCGTGCCGTCGCCCGATGTAGTGCGCCTCGCCGGAGAACCAGCCGGCCGAGACGCTGCTCGCCGAGAAGGCCATGCTGGCGGTCAGCACAAACAGAGAGTGTCCGGCTTTCATCGTTCGCTCCATGAACTGATCGAAGTCGGCCATCCGCTACCGCTTCACTTCATTCATCGCCCATGCGGATCACGGGATCGTGGCTGAAAAGCGTCCGGCGGGCCTGTCGTGCTTCTTCAAACGATGGAAACGCCGGAGGTAGGGGATGTGCGGGAGACGACCGCGCGGACGTCGCCACGATCACCGGCAATGATCGCCGGACCAACGAAAAAAGGCGGCGTGGGTCACGCCGCCTGTTCTGCGCTGAAATCAGCCGTTACCAGCCGATATAAACGCCGCCTCCACGCCGGCCGAAGCCACCGTAAAAGCCGCTGCGACCCCAGCCGCGGTTCCAGCCGCCGCGGTAGTAGCTGCGATACGGCGCGCGGTAGCCATAGTTGTAGTAACCGCCGCCACGATACGGCGTGTGATAGCCATATCCGCCGTAGTAGCCGCCGCGATAGCGCCAGCCGGCATCGGCATCGTTCGCTGCGACCGTTCCAAGACCGCACACCATTGCCGCGAGAATCAGAAAGCGTTTCATGACATCCTCCAGTTTCGTTTGGTCCGAGGCATCTGCGTCCGCGGGAGCACCTCGGAGCTGAGTTGTTCGCCTCTACGAAACTGGGGTAATGCAGGCTGCTTGCCAAAGCGGGCCGTTTTTGGCCGACGTACCGAAGTGATGCGTTGAAAGCGACTTAGAGCTCCTCTCCAGGCCCGTCCTACGTCATTCGGCGAGCGAATGCGTCGCACCTGGAATGTTCGCCGATTGAACCTCGTGGTTCCTGAGAGTGCAGCCGGGCGATCAGCCGCCGTTCAAGCGGCCACGCCTCAAGAAGATAAAGTCCCGGTGAGGGCGTCACTCGTCTTCGGCGATGCCGACGTTGTTCTCGATCGAGCGGGCTTTGTTCGAGAGGAAGTACTGTCGAAGATGAAGCGGATCGTTGGATTTCTCCGCCTTCTGGTCCTGCCGTCCCTCACCTGCGGCTGCCGCGATCCACGGATCCCCCGGGTCATCAGCCGGGTGTTCCTCGTCGAGGCTTTCCGGCGTGAAATCCTTCACGAGCTGCCGCGTCCCTTCGCGCATCGTTTGAAACACGGTGCAGCCCTGCAGCGACAGGCCGCAGATGCCGAGCAGGGCGAAGGTTCGGAGATTGACCATGATCCACGTCACCAGGCAGAAGGAATCCAGGGCGCATGCCGTTTGTCACATCCGCGGCCCGCTGTCGAGTCGGGTCACCGCTTCCACGCGCCCGGGAACGCACGACCGGCGGATTCCGCTGGTGACCGATCCCGCAGGAGCGTGAGTCGCCAGGCTAGATGGCCAGGCATTGGTCGGCCAGACGCCCGTGCGCGAACCCGCCCCATCTCGGAATCAGTCTGTGCTCAGAGACCCAGATCCGGAGCGATGGCTTCCAAGGCCGCGATGACGAAGGTGATGTGCTCGTTCAGCTCGACACCCAGGTCGTCCGCCCCTCGCTGAATGTCCTCGCGGCTGACGGCGGCCGCGAATGTCGCCTGTTTCATCTTCTTGCGGACGCTCGAAGCCGCCATGCCGGCCAGACGTTCCGGCCTCACCCGCGCGCACGCCACGATGAAGCCGCTCAGTTCATCGCAGGCGTAGAGCGCCTTGTCCATCTGCGAGACGCGGGGGCAATCCGTGAGATAATCCGCGTGAGATTTGATCGCGTAGATCACATCGTCCGCATAGCCCTTTGCCTGCAGGATCTCGGCTCCCTTGAGCGGATGGTCGGGAGGCGTCGGCCAGCGTTCGTAGTCGAAATCGTGAAGCAGCCCGACCTGCCCCCACTTCTCGACGTCCTCACCAAACTTTGCGGCATAGGCCCGCATGGCCGCTTCCACCGCGAACATGTGTCGCACGAGGGCCTCGTTGGACGTGAATTCACGGACGAGGGCGACGTCATCGGCTCGGGACATTGATGGTCTCGCTCTGCGGAAGAGAACTGGACGAGAGGTTATCACAGACTCGCAGGGCCGGTCCCGGCAGCAGGGCGAGTCACTTTTTCACAACAGGTCGTCGGTCGTCACCGCAGATCATGTTGCGGCAACGACGAACTGGCCCATCCTGAAAAAAGCGACCAGCCTTGCGCGCAACTCTCAGGCACGGACAGGGATTGGGAACAGTGCGGAGGTGTTCGACGCTGAGGGGGCAAGGAGGGCGCGTTGTGTGGGTGGTCCTGTACTCCTCGCCCTCTTTTCCTGCGGAAGTTCAGTGGAAGGATCGTGAGAGCGTGGGTGGTGCGGACAGGGAGCCGGCCGGGCCGGGGTGTGTGACGACGGGTTGATGGTGGTTGTGTTCATGGGATCCTCCACCATGACGGGGGCGGTTGCGCGGGGGGGGGGCCGGTACTCGGTACTCGGTACTCGGTACTCGGTACTCGGGAGTCGGTACTCGGTACTCGGGAGTCGGGAGTCGGGAGTCGGGAGTGCGTTGGCGGGTGGGGATTGGGGCGGGGCGCGTCACTTTTTCACCGTCGGTCGACTTTCGTCACCGCAAGTCATTTTGCGGCAATGGCGCAACCCAACGATGAATCGGCCCATCTTGAAGAAGTGACCAGTCCTGGTCCCGGCAGCCACCCGCGTGATTCCCGTCGTCTCGCCGGGTAGACTCCTCGGTCCAGCAGTGCCTGCGTTCGTCTTCCTGTTTGAGGTCACACCTTCGATGCCGAGGCTCCTCCGGTCGCTCGCGGTTTGCGTCATCACGGCTTTCGGATCGACTGCATTGGTTGCGGCCGATCCGGTCTCTCCCGAACCGATCCTGCTCTATCCCGATGGCGCGCCCGGCGCGATGGGCTCGGAAGAGAAGGATAAGCCCTCAATCCGCATCTACGCCCCCGAGGCCGCGAAGCGGAATGGAACGGCGATCGTCGTTTGCCCCGGCGGTGGATACAGCGGGCTCGCCATCGATCACGAGGGACAGCAGGTCGGGGAATTCCTCAGGTCCCATGGGATCACCGCGTTCGTGCTGAAGTACCGCCTTTCTCCCTATCGACACCCGATTCCGCTCAACGACGTTTCCCGGGCCATCCGGCATGTCCGGGCGCACGCCGGCGAGTGGAACATCGCGCCGAATCGAATTGGTGTGATGGGCTTCTCTGCGGGCGGTCACCTGGCGTCGACGGTGTCGACCCATTTCGATGCCGGCAAGCCGGACTCTGCGGACCAGATCGAGCGGCAGTCGAGCCGGCCCGACTTCTCGATTCTCTGTTACCCGGTCATCAGTTTTCAGGCCCCGTTTTCTCACAAGGGGTCGGCGAGGAACCTGCTCGGCGAGAATCCCGATCCCGAACTGCTCAAGTCCCTCTCGAATGACACCCAGGTGACGGAGAAAACCCCGCCGACCTTCATCTTCCACACCCAGGAAGATCCCGGCGTTCCCCCGCAGAACGCACTTGCCTACTACTCGGCGCTCGTCGAGAAAAAGGTCCCGGCCGAACTTCACATTTATCAGTATGGCGCCCATGGCGTCGGTCTGGCGATTGGCGACCCGGTCCTCACGACCTGGAAGGAACGCCTCATCGGCTGGTTGCAGACAAGCGGCCTCCTGAGTGACGTCAAACGGGCGGAAGTGAAGGGCAAGGTGACCATCGACGGCGAGCCGCTGTCGTGGGGCACCGTCACCTTCACCTCGGACATTCCCGGGGCGCCGGTCGCCGGGGCGATCGCCCGCCGCGGCGCGTATTCGATTCCCGCGTCCCGCGGCCCCGTCCTGGGAGTCAACCGGGTTACGATCAAGACGATGGGGGATGTGCAGCCGCAGCCCACCATCAAGGACGCCAAGGTCCTCTCCGACGGCGAGATCGTCGTCGAAGTGAAGCCCGAGGGAAACCAGTTCAACATTGATCTGAAGTCGAAATCCCGCTGATGAGTTTGCCTGCACCGACTGATCCGGGCCGAACCCTGGCCATTGGCGACATTCACGGCTGCGACGTTGCGCTGGAGACGCTGCTGAAGGAACTCGTTCCGAGGCCGGCGGACACGTTCGTCGTCCTGGGGGATGTCGTCGATCGCGGCCCCAATACGAAACGATGCATCGAGATCATCTTCGAGCTGCAGAAGACCTGCCGCGTCGTTTCCATCCTTGGCAATCACGAGGAGATGTTCCTCGACGCCATCCACGGCGGCCGCTGGCAGCGGACGTGGCTCCAGAACGGCGGCGTCGAGATGCTCGATTCCTACGGCGGGCTCGTCGATGACATCCCGGTGGAGCATCTCGATTACTTCCGCTCGATGCAGGACTACTACGAGATCGAATGGGATATCTTCTGCCATGGCACTCCCTATTTCGACACTCCGATGGAAGAACAGACCAGCCAGGGTCTGCGCTGGAACAGGATCTCCGGGCGTGAACCTCCCCACGGTTCCGGGAAACGTGTGATCTGCGGCCATACGTCGCAGAAAAGCGGCCTGCCGCTCGTCTTCATGGGATACGTCTGCCTCGATACGAACGCGTACGGCGGCGGGGCCCTGTCGGCGCTCGATGTCGCATCGGACGTCCTGTACCAGGCCGACCAGTCGGGCGCGTATCGCGGTGACCTTCCGCTGGCCGACTTCGAGATTCATTTCCGATAGCCCACGCTCTCTCGGGATCGCGGCGGGTCGGCATGAACGGCGGACCGCGCTGGACCCTCGGTCATGAGTTCAGCCGGGTGGCCGGCGGAGCCACAGATGCTTCGGGTTCGAGCACCATCCAGCCCGGAGTTCTGACCCAGGAACTGATGAATAGTAGGAAGCCGCTCGCGATCACCAACAGAGGCACCTCGGTGTCCAGCGAGAGCCGGCCAGTCTGCCGAAGCGTCGAGAGCAGGCTCGCGAGGACAAACAACGGGCCCGCGACCACGCTGAACCTGTCGATCCCCCGGCTGACGAGGAAGGCGAGAATTCCGACCGCCAGCAGGCCGAGCGTCCAGACCCAGTCGACACCGGGAAGGACATTCTGCACCGTCATCAGCCAGCCGGCGCCGACCGCCATGATCAGGATCGCCAGAGTCTTCTGCCCGCTCATCGCCTGTCGCCTCAAAGGGGGATGTTCATTTCCACCCTCAAGGCGGCGGCTCCAGCCAGATATCACGCCCGTCTCAGACTTCCCCCCAATCCACCGGGAAGGCAAGGCTCGCGCCGAGGCGCAACCCTTGCGAAGGTTGCCCGTGTGCTCAAACGCCCGTGTTTCCATCGATTTGGGGGCCTTCGCGAGGGAAGCGGCGGGCAACCAACCAAGACGAACGGGGTTGGGAGGCGGATGGCTCTTCTTGCCCTCTTCCCCTGCGAAGTTCCGCCGAGGCGTGGCGCAGCGTCCGGGAGCCGTCTGTTTGTGAGAATCGGCTGGTGAGACGGTGTTGTGTGACGGGTCGAGGCTGGTTGCGTTCATTGTTCCCTCCACCCTTCGGATGCGGTTGCGCGGCGGGTGGGGGCAGGGAGGGTGGGGGAGGGAGCGCGAGGCGGTGTCCGGCCGGGGAATGCCGCGGGGGAAGGGCACGTCACCTTAAACTGTCAAAACAGGGCCGCTTTCGTTAATCTTGGCAGTCTCACCGTACAACTGCCTCCCCGTTCCGGCCAAGGTCGGACTTCCGTATAACTGAAATCCAGATCAGCGTTTACGGCGGATTTGAGGCATCCGTCGCGGGTTCGATAATTCCCGCCGCGCTGGGCTCTGGGTTCCGAGAGGACACTCATTATGAGCGTTGATCCTTACGCCCTGTGCCCGTGCGGCAGTGGCAAGAAGGTGAAGTTCTGCTGCCAGGCGATTCTCCCCGAGATGGAGAAGGTCGAAAGACTGCTGGAAAACAATCAGCCGCGGATGGCCCTGCAAACGCTGGAAAAGCTGCTGCCGGAACACGGCGGCAACGCGTGGGTGGCGACGGCCCAGGGCTGGGCGCTGCTGGCCGACCATAAGCACGCCGAAGCCAAGGGCTCGCTGGCCCAGTTCCTCCGCAAGAATCCTGATCATCCGTCTGCAAACGCCCTGCACGCTCTCGCGGCCTTCCAGGCCGACGGGTTCCCGGCGTCCAAGAAGGCGATTCACCGCGCCTTCCGCCGCAGCTTCAAGGCAGAACCATCGATCGTCGCCGGACTCGCCGCCTCGATGGCCGAAGTCTACCTGTCGATCGGACAGGTTCTTGCCTCGCGGCAGCACTTTGCGCTGGCCCTGCGCTACGGCGATGAAGAAGACCGCCGCCAGGCGTTTCAGGCGATGGTCGAGATCGACGGCGACACCTCGATCGCCTACCCGCTGCGCGGAGTTCACAACACCCCCAGCTTCACCGGCAACGACGCGACGCAGGAGGCCGTCCAGAAGGCCCATCGCCTCTCCGCGGTCGGATGCTGGGAAGAGGCCGCCGAAGCCCTCGATCCGGTCGTCCAGCAGCAGGCCGATTCTTCGGACGCCTGGCAGACGCTTGGCCTGTTCCGCGCCTGGGACGGCAATCCCGCCGCGTCGGAAGCCCTGCACAAGGCGGCCCAGCTCTCGAGCAACTTCGAAGTGGCCGTTGAATGCGAAACCCTCGCCCAATTGCTCGAGCCACTGGGCGACGCGGAGCACATTCCGGTGCGGGCGGTTTCGTACCCCGTCGCATCGGTCTCCCGGCTGCTGACCCGGCTGGATGACCAGAAGAAGCTCGTGCGGATGCCCGAGGCGGCCATCGCCAATGCCGGCCTCAGCGATGTTCTCGCCGCCCAGTACGACATCCTCGACCGCCAGGCCGTGGAATCCGCCGACGGACTGGACCTCGACAGCGTGCCCCGTGTGATCGGCCGCGTGATGGTCATGAACAAGAGCCCTGAAGGAGGCGACGACGCGACGGCCGTCAGCGTCGTGTCGGGCCTGGAAGGAGAAGAGTTCGGCATCGCCCGCAAGTCGTATGAAGAGGCGGCCGGCGACTGCCTCGGACCGGCTCGCGAAGACACCGAAGACGAGCGGAAGTCGTCGCAGTTCACATCGAAGGAGCGTCTCCCGCTGGAAACGCAGTTCTCGCTGCCGTTCACGGCCTCCGCCTCCACCCGTGATCGCGTTGGCAAGGCCTGGCACGAGCGCACCATCAATGAACTCTGGCCGACCACCGCATTGAAGGCGCTCGGCGGGAAGAGTCCTCGCGAAGCGAAAGGCGTCGCCGAACTGCGCGTGCCCCTCGCCGCGGCGATTAACGTCCTGGACGCCTTCTGCGACAGTCGGTCCCGGACCGTGTCGGTCAACGAGCTCCGTCAGCAGTACGACCTGCCCCCCATGGAAGCGGTCGACCTGCCGGCTGACGCCAACGTCAACCTGCTGTCGCTCATGCAGCTGCGGCGGGTCAACCTGAAGTCGCTGTCGGACGAGCAGTTCAAGCCGCTGCTCCGTCGCGTGCTCCTGTCGCGCCACAACCTGCACGCCTACGAGACGCTGCGCGAGTACATCGAGAACCGCGGGCACCTCGCCGAGGAAATGCCCCAGGAACGCGAGCAGGCCCTCGAGGCCCTCGTCGACATCTGTCGCAAGACGCTCCGTCGTGACGAAGCCCTCAAGTGGGTTCAGCACGGCCAGTCGATGGCGAAGACATCGGCCAAGCCGTTCAACAGCCTCGTCGCCTGGAAGATGAAGGAACTCATCGTCCGGATGGAAGACAAGGAAGACCCGGAGCTGAAGAAGCTGTTCGACGATATGTGGAACAACATGGGACCGAAGCTTCCCGCTATCCGCGACGCGCTTCGCCAGCTGGGCGCCGCGGCCGGTCTGGAGCCGCCGGGAGCCGGCGTCGTGATCGCCGAGACGACCGTCGGCGCGACGGGCGCGGGTCTCGCTCTCGAGCCGGCCGGAGCGGGCGACAGCTCGAAGAAGCTCTGGCTTCCGGGCCAGGATTAACTGTCACTCATGACAAACACCCCGGCGGCTCCTGGAGCCGCCGGGGTGTTTTGCGTTCGAGTCTGTGTTTGTCCGTCGATTGCGAGGCTAGCCTATGCACGGCCGCTGACGGGCGTGGCCATCAGCTGCGCGGCAGCGGAGTGTCCGAGCGTCTGTGTTTTGCGCCCGCCGGTTCGCAGCGTGATCGTTCCGCCGATGGGCGAGTTCTCGACGACTTCCACTTCCACTCCGAGCGTCAGGCCGGCGCCGGCGAGGTGACGGAGGAAGTCTGGACTTTGCGTGAGCACGCGCGACAGGCGGACCCGCGCTCCGGCTTCGCAGTCGGAGAGAGGCTGTGCGTTTTCGGTGTCACCCCGCATTGTGCCATCGGCCTGGGGAATGGGCGCACCGTGGGGGTCGTACTCGGGACGGCCGAGAAACTCATCCATGCGGTCGACGAGCCCGTCGCTGACGGCATGTTCCATGTTCTCGGCTTCGTCGTGCACTTCATCCCACGACAGGCCGAGCGTTTTGACGAGGAACAATTCGATCAGGCGATGCCGCCGGAGCATGCGGAGCGCGAGAGTCTTGCCCGACTTGGTGAGCTTCACGCCTTCGTAGGGCTTGTACTGGGCCAGTTCGGATTCGGCGAGCGTTTTGAGCATGCTCGTGACCGTGCCGGGGGAGACGGCCAGTGCGGCGGCGACTTCACCCGTGGAGACATTGTCCTGACCCGTGCGGATGGCGATCTGGAGAATCGCCTTGCAGTAGTTTTCGACGGTCAGGCTGTGCATGCAGAGACTTCCGCGTCGCGAGTGCTGGTCGCGTGAAATTCAGATCGGAGACAGTCATCCTAGCAACCCGAACGTTTCCGACCTCTCTCGAAGCGGCGTTTTCCAGCATGGCCAAGAAAAGCGCGAAGAAACAGAAATCGATCAGTGAAGAGGTCGCGTCATCGATGTACGCCCTCACTGAGAAGTTCCAGTCGATGCCCGAGGACGAGCGGGACAGTTTCATGGAGGAACTCGACGCGGCGCTTGAGCAACAGGTCACCGAGCGCGAGGTCCTCTCCGAGCACGTCCTCGACAAGACCGGCCGCACGGCGTCGGTCTCCCGCGACTTCATTGCGGCCGGCCCTGGGCGTGGAATGGACATTCTCTACGTTGACAACGGCCTGATGGAAATTGCCGTTCTCCCCGGCCGCGGGATGGGGATCTGGAAGGCGTCCCATCGCAACGTCGAGGGGGAACTCGGGTGGAACTCACCCGTCAAGCATCCGGTTCATCCGTCGCTCGTGAACCTCGAAGCCCGCAACGGCCTGGGCTGGCTGGAAGGGTTCAACGAACTCGTCTGCCGGTGCGGGCTGTCGTCGAACGGACCGCCGGGGAACGATCCCGGGGCGAAGTCGCCGATCGAGTCGGCCCTCACGCTGCATGGCCGGATCGCGAACCTCCCGGCCGTCGACGTCGAGCCGATCGTGTCCTACGGCGAGGGGGATGAGGAGACGGACGTCCCCGAGGCGATCGGGGTTGTGGGGACGGTCTACGAGAGCGTGCTCTTCGGCCCGCAGCTGAAAATGTCGTCGGTGATCGGCTCGCCGGTCCTCTCGGGCGACATCGAGATCCAGGACGTCGTCGAGAACACGAGTTCCAAGCCGGCCGAGCTGCAGCTGCTTTACCACATCAACATCGGCCGTCCTTTCCTGGAAGCCGGCGCCCGGCTGCATGTGGCGGCGGAAACGATTGTGCCGCGCGACGCCCGGGCCGCGGAGGGGGCTGACACCTGGTCGACCTACCTGGGGCCGACGCCCGGCTACACCGAGGAAGGCTTCTTCATGAAGCCGAAGGCGAATGCCAAGGGGGAAGCGGTCGCAGTGCTGGTGAATGCGTCCGGGACGCTGGGGGTTGCCCTTCGCTTCGACGTGGACAACCTCCCCTGGTTCGTCCAGTGGAAGTGCACGCAGCCGGAATCGGACGGCTACGTCACCGGCATCGAGCCGTCGACGAACCTTGCCAACTTCAAGGCCTATGAACGCGAGCAGGGGAGGGTGGTGACGCTGCAGCCGGGCGAGTCGTACGCCACGAACGTGACGCTGTCGGTGCTGCCGACCAGGAAGGACGTGGCGCGGGTTCTCGACGAGGTGCGGGAAATCCAGGGGGACCAGCCGCCCGTGGTTCACCGCACTCCGCAGCCGGGATGGTCGCCGGCAGGTGAGCTGAAATAGGGTTGCGTTCAAGCACCCCGGCTGCTTCTGAGCAGCCGGGGTACTTTCTGTTCGCCGATGGAAGGAAACGGAAATGCCCTGGCTCCGCAAGAAGTTGAAGACCGCCATCAAGCGTCAGATCATCAAGCATCACCGCCGGGCGGGGCGGGTGATGTTCAGCGATACGACGCTGCGCGATGGCGAGCAGATGCCGGGGGCAACGCTCGAACCGCATGAGAAGGCGCGGATTGCCGTGGCGCTGGAGGAACTGGGCGTCCATTCGATCGACGCCGGGTTTCCTGCGTCTTCGCCGGCGGATGTCGAAGCGATTCGGCTCATCAATGCAGCTGTCTCGAAGCCGGTGCTGACGTGTCTCGCCCGGACGTTGAAGGGGGACATTGATGCGGCCGACGAGGCGCTGGCGGGACGGATTACCCGCAAGCGGGGGGTCAGCCTGTTCTGCGGGGTGAGTCCGATCCATCGCCAGCACAAGCATCAGAAATCGACGTCTGAAATGCTGACGATGATCACGGATGCGATTCAGTACGCGACGTCGAAATTCGACGTGATCGCGTTCGGCCCGGAGGACAGCAGCCGGACGGAGATGGATTTTCTCTGCCAGTGTTACAAGGAGGCGATCGACGCGGGAGCATCGACGATCGGCTTCGCGGATACTGTCGGCATCCTGACGCCCGACAAGACGTACGACATGCTGCGCCGGATCCAGGACGGGGTCCCGAATATCGAAAAGGCGCTCCTGGCGATCCACTTCCACAACGACCTGGGGCTGGGAGTTGCCAACAACCTGGCGGGCATCCAGGCGGGGGCGCACGTCGTCCAGTGCACGATCAACGGAATCGGCGAGCGGGCAGGGAACACGGCGCTCGAGGAAGTGGCCCTTGCCATGGCGATGAATCCGGATGAGTTCGGCGCGCCGGACACGCTCGACCTGTCGAAGCTGGGGCCACTGTGCAAGCTTGTCGCGGAGCTGACGGGGGTCCCGATTCCCGTCAACAAGCCGCTGGCCGGGGCGAACGTGTTCGCGACGGAGGCCGGGGTTCACCAGGACGGGTTGCTCAAGAATCCGGACACGTATCTACCGTACCGGCCTGAACTGGTCGGGGGGGATCCGATCCGGCTGGTTCTGGGGCGTCACAGCGGCCGCCGCGCGGTTGCGAGCCGGCTGGCGGAACTGGGAGCCACGGTGAGTGACGAGCAGGCCCTGGCTGTGCTGGAGCGAATCAAGCGGCTGCCCAAAGGGTCGGAGGTCACGGACGCCTGGCTGGTTGAGCAGGCGCGGAACTGACGCACGCCGGATTCCGGCGGATTCTGCCGATTTCGATTCCGGGATCGCATCGGCGACGGCCGATGCTTCAGATGAGTTGAATCTGTGCGATGGATCGCCGTTCCCGCCATCTTCGGAGCGTTCGATGCATCTGAATTCCGGCGTTGATCTTGTGGAAGAATTCCGGCTCCGCCGCTGGGCCCGGGAAAACTATGTCGCCTCGGAAGGGCGTTCGGCCGGCTGGCATCCGGTGATTCTCGAGGAAATGGAACGCCGGGACGCCGAGTTCGCTCTGCTGGAAGGCCCGTCGATCGGAGAGGTCCGGTTCTTTCCTAACCGCCGTGTGGATAAGGTTTATGGTCCACACGAGATCCGCCCCTTTTTTGAGGCGGGCTCAGTCGTCACCCGCGAGATGCACTACACGTAGTCGTGCCACGGTCTGAATCGTCGGAAGCCTGGCTTCTTTGGAGAAGCCGGGCTTCTTGTCTTTGGTGATCAATCACTGACATCTGCCCACGGCGGGCCGCCCGAAAACTCCCCTATCCCCTGTTTTCGGACGAGCCTAGACTTCGCGGCCGATCGGCAGGGAAGGAGTTTCCTGCGCGCGAGGATGGAGCCTCATGAAACAAATCATCTGTATGAACTGGGGGACGGCGTACGGGGCTGATTACGTCAATCGCCTGTACTCCATGGTGTCCCGCAATATCACCGGCCCTTTCCGGGTCGTCTGCCTCACCGACAACGTGAAGGGGATCCGGCCGGAGGTGCAGTGCCATCCCTGTCCGGTGATCAATATCCCGGCTCCGCAGAAGAACCGTGGATTCCGTAAGGTGACCTTGTGGGCCCCGAAGGTCGACGGCCTCGAGCCTGGCGATGCGTTGTTCATCGATCTGGATGTCGTGATTACCGCGTCGATCGACGACTTCTTCACGTATGAGCCACAGAAGTCGTTCCTGGTCATTCGCAACTGGACCCAGCCCGACAAACGAATCGGAAACACGTCGGTCTACCGGTTCCGGATCGGCAGCCATCCCTATCTGAAGGCCGACCTCGAAGCGAACCATCCTCAACTGCTGGCGAAGTACTCCAATTCCCAGACCTACATCTCCGAGAACGTGAAGGAGATGGACTTCTGGCCGGACGAGTGGTGCCGCAGCTTCAAGGTGCACTGCGTTCCGAAGGGGATCAAGCGCTACTTCGTCGAGCCGGGGCTGCCGACAGGAACGCGGATCGTGGCCTTCCCGGGGACGCCGAATCCTCCGGATGCGGCCGTCGGATACTGGCCGGCTCCGTGGTACAAGCGCGTCTACAAGCAGTTTCGCCCGGCGAAGTGGGTCGAACAGCACTGGAAGTGATGCTGGTTGGGATTCCGGCAGGTCAATGATTCCGAAGAAGGCGCAGGGACGCGATGGGGGCAACGGTCCTCTCGTTGGATGAGACGAAGACGGCTTCCGCGCGCCAGCGCCTGGAAGAGGTTGTCCGTCGAATCGCCGTCGGAAACGACCAGTTCCGGTTTGCGCTGCTTCGTGACTCGCCAGTCGACAGCGGGCTGATTGATCACGGCGACGCCGATCTCCTCGGGACGCGTGAGTCGGTCACCGCGCTATTGAGGATGCTTCTGGAGAGGGCGCTGGCGGGCGAGGTTCACTTCCGAGTGACTGCCAACAAGCCGGAGAAGCTGCAGCTCTCCGTGTTCTCGACGGATCTTGCTCACTCCGCGACTTATGACCTGTGGGTCGACCTGGCACAGATCCATGAGGGGAGATCGCTGATCCGGTTCGAGGATGTCGCGCCGTTGCTTTCGCAATCGTCGGGCATTGAGCCGCTCCCCCCGTGCATTGCAGGCGCCCTCTACCTGCAACACCTGATCGCCAAGAGAAAGCCGCTGACAGCGGCGCATACGTCGTCGCGGATCGAATCCTTTGCCACGCATCATTGTTCCGATTCGAGTTGCGGCGTGGCACGCTGGTTCCGGGATATCCTGCGCGTCGGAAGGATTCGTCCACCAGCCCCCTCGGAAGCTGCGATCCAGATCGAGCGGCTGCTGCAGATTCGCCTGGATGATGAGCGTCACCGGGCGACTTCCCGATGGCGACTTCGCCGAAAAATCGAATCCGGGGACGCGGTGTGCATCCAGGGAGTTGATGGAGTCGGGAAGTCGACTCTCATCTCCGCTCTTGTGGAGGAAGGAACCGCTGCCAGCGAGTCGCTGATCGGCAAGAAGCTTTATCGCCGCTCGCTGATCTACCGCATGGCCACCCGGACGGCCCGTCATCGCGCATCGAACGCCCGCGAGGCCATCGACGAACGGCTGGCAACGATCGTCTTCCTGAGAGCCGTCTCGGCGTTCCGGAGAACACTGGCCTGGCGCCGGCTGCGCGGGGCGGGCACCCTGCTGGTCGACCGGTCGCCCCTCGATTTCCTCTACCTCGGTCGGAAGTCGGATCACGGACGGTTTCATCCGGCCATCGGCCGCCTGGAGTCGCTCGCCCCTTCGACGCCCACGATCCAGCTTGTTGCCCCGCATACGGTCACTTCGGCCCGGAAGCCTGAACTGACGGAGGCTGGACATGTCGCGTACGACGACGCGATGCTCCTGCGAATCGCTGGCCAAAGCCCGTGCGATCACCTTGTGTTTCACAACGGCGGGAACGTCTCCGAGTCGTCGATCGCCCTGGCCGCGTACCTGACGCGTTTCATCAGAACGCGCGGTCGAAAACAGGCCGCCTGAGTCCTTTCTCCTGTCCGCCGAGTTCGAATGAGCGTTGCCCCGAATCGCCTGTTGCGTCAATGGAAGGCGCGTTTCGGCATTCGGAAGCGGGTCCGCGAAATCACGGACGAGCTCAGGCATCAGTTTCCGCTGCGTGCTCTGGCTCCGTCGTCGCACGCGGGCGGTTTCGATTCGATCTACTTCCTCGAGGATCACGGCGGCGAGCGGTTCGGCGTGCTCAGACTGAACAACCCGCATCAGAAACGAAAGGCCGTTCACACCGACCTGCCGCGGCGATCGCCTCCCCCCCGGGAGCGCATCCAGAGGGAATGGCACGCCTACTCGGTTCTCGGTCCCCTCGGCCTCTCGCCACAACCCCTCTGGCGGAGCGACGACGCGGTCGTCTGCTCGTATTCAGCGTCTCCGAACGTGCGCCGTCTGATGGAGGAGGGGAGGGCCGACCTCACTGCGGTGTTCACCGCGGTCCTCAACACGATCGGAAAGATGCACGATGCGGGGATCGTGCATCTGGACCTGTCTCCCGGGAACGTGCTCGTGTGTCGGAAAACACTGGCGGCGCTGCTGATTGACTTCGAATATGTGTCTCTCGACGCACGATCCGTCGAGGATGATAAGAGATATGACTGGCGACAGATGATCGAACGCATCCGGAAACGATCGACCATCCTGGGACAGCAACAGACCTCTGAGGCAGCGCTGGCTGCGGCCATCGACGCGAGCGGCTACTGTCTGCGAATCCGGGAGGCCCTCGCCGACGGCGGTCGGCCGACTGCGAATCTCACCACGTGAACCGCGTTGCGAGCGCCGTCGAACTCTCATCGAGCATGATGAGCAAGGTCGGCGGATTCGTGGCATTTTCAACCCCGAAACTGAGTCCGAAGTCCGTCATGAAGATTGAACACGTCGCGATCAACGTCCCTGATCCGCTCGGCTTTGCCCGGTGGTATGTCGAGCATCTGAAGCTGACCGTGGCCCGCCGGTCGATGGACCCGCCCTATGGGCACTTCCTTGCGGATCAGAGCGGGCAGGTGATGCTGGAGATCTATGGGAATGCCCAGGCCCCCAGCCTCGATTTCCCGGCCGTGGCGCCGCCTGCACTTCACTTCGCATTCGTGTCGGCCGATCTGGCGGCGGACGTGAAGCGACTTGTGGCCGCGGGAGGGTTGCACGTGTCCGGACCGGAGGTCGTCGCCGGGGGAGATGAAGTGGCGATGCTGCGCGACCCGTGGGGAGTGTGCGTGCAGCTGGTGAAGCGTTCCCAGCCGATGCTGAAGGGGTAATGGCTACGAGAAAAGCCCAGCCGCTTGGACGGCTGGGCTTGAATGGGCGATTCAGCAGGCTGTTCAGTTCTGAATGGCTTCGAAGGTGCGTGAGGGCTCGGCGACCTTGCGGTAACCGAGGTCGCGGACGACTTCGAGGACCTCGCTCCAGGTCGGGAACGGGCGGCCGCTGCGACGCTTGTAGTCGTCCATGGCCCGCATGAATTCGACTTCGTCTGGCTGGTAGTCGCGTTCGCAGGTCGTCGGATCGATCTGCCGGCGGCGTTCGACCTTGCGGCGTTCGGGCGCCCGGCGTTCTTCCGGCTTGAAACTCTCGGAAGGGGCGACTCGCCGGTCCTTCGTAAACCGGCGGTTCTGGGCACGACGGCTGTCGGTCATCGTGTCGATGGACTCACGCATGGGAAAGGAACTTTCAGGAGTTGAGGGGATCACTCTATGGAATGCGCGCATCGAATCCATCCGGTTTTCACCAGTTCGCGAGAGGGGATCCCGCCGGTCCCCGGGAGAGGTTGGCGAAGAAAGGCCCGCAATCATCCACGCTGCACTGGCCGCACGTCATCTTGTCGCGGAAGTCTGCGCCGGATTTGACGACCGGGGCGAAACGGCATCAGAGAAAAGCCGGAAAAGCGGCGGAGCGGTGGTCGACCTGCATCAACGCGACGGTTGTATCGATTTTATCGATTACAGCGACGCGGATTGCTCCGAGGGGTGACGCCCGTTGAAACGTGATGCCTCAAGGCCTCACTCGCGAGCGCTGATTCGCGTCGCGGCCGCGCCTGCGACGACCGGATACGACTCGATCGTCGTCACGGTTCTCTGCTGCTGGCGGAATTCGACGCTCTGCGCCTGAACCAGCATGTCGACGAGCGTCTCGACGCGTGACGAGCGAGGCAGGCCCGTATCGCGGAATACGGTGCATTCCCCCATCGACTGGCCGCCGGTCACCGTGACGCGGAAATCGTTCGAGATGGGGGACTCGCCGGTGGTCGTGGAGGCGCCGACCTTCCCGGTAATCGAGATGATCGCGGTTTCGTCGTTGAGTTCTTCCAGGCGGTAGGTGTTGCGAATGACCATCGGAATGGGACGCGAGACATTCCGGGTCTTGTCCCAGGAGTCTCCCGTCTTGCGGTAACCGAACGGCAGCAGCGCGATGCTGTTGTCGATGAAGTCGGTGATCCCGTTTTCGCCGTTTCCTTCCGCCTCCAGAAGCGCTTGTTGACGCTTTTCCTCGGGGATGTTTCTCAGGCAGCGGTTGAGAAAGGCCTTGAAATCCTCGGCTTCCACGATCTGGTTCTCCTGATTGAGCCAGAACGCGAAGCCGTCGCGGACCATGTCGTGATACATGCGGACCGCGAACGGAACTTCGGCCGGGGGAGTGCGGGAGTCGTACTCGAGCTTCTCGCCGGCGACTTCGCGGCTGTATTTGACTCGCTCGTATTTCACCCGCAGCTGCGTCCGGTCACTTCGCCGGTCGGCGACTTCGATCATCAGCATGAGTTCGAGGCGCCGGCGGCTGATCTCCGGAGGGCCGTTGAGCGACGCCTGGGCCAGCTCCACGTCGACCACCTTGGTGAGGGGGAAACGGTCGCCCGGATTGAGCTTCAGCTCCAGTCGGCCCGGACGCTCGTGAGCCGGACGGTCATTTTCGGCGGCGGAGTCGTAGGCGACTTCCTCGGCGGCCTCAGAGGAGCGTTTGCGGCTCTTGCGTGCGGGGCGTGCCTCATCCTCTTCCAGCCAGTCCGGAAGTTCGGAGGCGACGTTGTCCCCATCCCCCTGCTCAGGCGCTTTGGAGCAGCCCGTTGCCGGCAGGAGAAGTGAGAGCCCAATGATGAGCAGCAGGGAGATCCGCATCGGTCGATCCATGACCAGAAGCTCGCGGCGGAATGTCGGTCGAAGCAACGGAGCCGCGGTCCATTGCGAGGGAAAAGTAACAGGGGACGCCCCGTTGGTGCTAGAGCGAACTTTCGACCGCAACTGCCGATGTGGCTTCGGATTACAACTCCGCCCCGAGGATGGGGGCGAGGTTATTTCTGGAGGCCGAATTTCTGGGCAATGCCCGCACCGAAATTCAGGTAGAGGTAGACCAGGCCTCCAATCACCGCGGCGATCGCGGCAAGGTAGAGAATTAAGCCGACGAGGCCGAGGGTCCCGTCGCGGAACCGCGCCAGGAGCCGCCACCATTTCTGCCGTTTGTACTGCTTGTCGATCTTTGCGAACTGGGCGGCCAGATCCGAGTTCCTGGCTTTGGTCGCCTGGCGGGTCGCCAGCTTCATCGCTTCTTCAGCGAAGACCGGGATCTGGGCCAGTGGCAGGAACGGGGCCTTGGTGGAGACGGCGGCCTGTGTTTTCCTGTCGAGACGGTCGGCCTTCATGAGCTGGGTAATCTGGGCGGTGGTCATCTTGGTGACCTTGGTCTGCCCTCCGCCGTCGTCGTGTTTGACGAACCAGACTCCGTCGCTCACGGCCTCTCGCGATCTGGCGGCGTCTTCCGCCGACGTGGGCGGGACCGGGCGGGAGGAGGCCGCGGCTGCCGTTTTCATGCCGGTCATCGTCGGCGCTCCGCTGCCGCGCCTGAGGAGCGCCTTTTCTCCCTGGATGAAGCTGAGCGATTCACTCGCCAGGTTCAGAGATTCGAGGTCTTTGATGAACTCGGCCATCGTCTGATAGCGGGCTTTTCTGTCCCTCGCCATCGCCTTGTCGATCATCAGGCTGAGCTTTTCGGAGACCTCCCTGTTGTGCTGCCGGGCCGGTTTGTAGGACCCCCTTTCCTTCGACAGGATGAGCTCAACGACGGACTCACCGGAGAACGGCAGCGCTCCGGTCACAAAGTGGTACAGCGTCACTCCCAGGGCGTAGATGTCGCAGGTGGCATCAATGTGCTTTGCGTTGCGGGCCTGCTCGGGGGGCATGTAATGAGGCGTGCCGAGGCCTGTGCCGCTTTGGGTCATCGAGTGATCTTCGTCGTCAAGCACCTTGGCGAGGCCGAGATCCGAGACTTTGATCACCCCTTTTCGCGTGACGAGGATGTTGTCGGGCTTGACGTCCCGGTGGACCATCTGGAGCGAATGGGCGTGGGCCAGCGCCTCTCCGCAGACGAGCGTGACGAGGACGGCGTCGGGGACGCTGAGCTTGCCGAGCTGGTTGAGCCAGTCCTGCATGGAGCGACCGTCGACCAGTTCCATGGCGACGTAGTGCAGCCCCTTTTCTTCGCCGACGTGATAGCAGTTCACCACGGCGGGATGGTTGATTTTCGCCATCGCGCGGGCCTCGCGCACGAACCGCTCGACAAATGCCGGCTTGCTGGCAATTTCTTTCGAGAGGACTTTCAGCGCGACGGGGCGGTCGAGGCTGACCTGATGGGCGAGGTAGACGACGCCCATCCCTCCCTGGCCGATTTTCTTTTTCACCTCGAAATCGCCCAGGCGCTGGCTTTTCGCCTGGGGCTTGCCGCCGGGACCTTGTCCATCGGCGCGGGGCGACGGCGGGATCTGGGTCTTCCGAGTCGGGTCCGCTGCGGACCCTGAAACCACGGTTTCCGCGAGCGCATCGGCCGACCGTTTCGGCCCGTTGGAGGGAGTGGCCATCGAGAGAACTCCGGTGCAGCAGGTTCAGAAGCAAGGAGGCTCGCGGGCCTTGCGCCTGTCCCGATTGGAACGTCGTCGATTTGCTGGAGAAGTGACCTGGATAATGCCGACTCCGCCCGTCTCCTCCAGCGGAGGAGGGAGTCCCTCCCGCAATCTCAATGAGCGCCATTATGCGCCCGGGCGGGAGCGAGAGCCAATGGGAACGGGTTGCCTGCCTGCGATCGTTCTGGACAATGCGGGTAGCCTCAGGGCGGGTAGCCTCAGGAACTCTCGCCCGGCACGACGAGCGTTCTCCCGATCCGATGGACTCCTGGTTTCAGAACTCTGCTCCTCAAGGACTCAAGAAATGCTCCCGCTTGAAGGCCGCCGTTTCCTGTGCTTCGTCGGTGATATCTACGAAGACCTCGAGCTGTGGTATCCGAAGTACCGGATTGAGGAAGCCGGCGGCCACGTGACACTGGCCGGGCCCGAAGCCGGCGAGAAGTATGAGGGAAAGAACGGGTATCCGTGCGTTTCGGATGCGGCGATTCGCGACATGGAAGAGGGGGACTTCCACGGAGTGATTTGCCCGGGGGGATTCATGCCCGACAAGCTCCGGCGAGACCCGAAGGTGCTGAGCCTGCTTCGCGAATTCCATTCGCGGCAGAAGCTGATTGCCGCCATCTGCCACGGCGGATGGATGCCGATTTCCGCGAAGATCTACCAGGGAGTGCGGGTGACCGGATCGCCGGGAATCAAGGACGATCTGATCAATGCCGGGGCGATCTGGGAGGACGCGCCGGTCGTCGTGGACCGGCACTTCGTTTCGAGCCGCAAGCCGGATGATCTGCCAGCCTTCTGCAGGGGGATTCTGAGCGTCATGGCCCAGTCTCGCGCGTGACCCTGTCTCGCGAGTGACTTTGTCGCCGGGACCTCAAATCTGGCGGCGCGATCAGGTCCGCTTGGCCTTTTGAATGCGGACGTAGTTTGACACGAACTGGTCGACCGGCATCGGCTCGTTGAAATTCAGCCCGGCCTGTTCGAAGAGGGGACGCATCCGGCTGCTTCCGGCCATTTCCTCGGCCGAGACCTTTCCGTCGCGGTTCTTGTCGAGGATCGAGAACAGACTTTTTGCCTGGGCCTCGTCGGCCTTGGACCGATCCTCGTCGGACAACGTCGAGGTGAAGGTCGGGGCGGCAGCAGGCGTGGCGGTGGGAACCGGCGTGCCGGCCACCGGAGCTGGCGAGGGGGCTGAAGTGCCTGACGGGGTTGGCGTCGTCGGCGTCGCGGTGGGGGGCGTGTTCGTGGCGAGTGTGGGAAGGGACGCTGCCCGTTCGAGTTCGCGCGGCGTCAGGAATCCATCGCGGTTGCTGTCGAGCTGGGTAAACTGCGACAAGGGCCGCTTTGCCTTTCGCCATTCGTAGAGGCCGACTTGGCCATCCCGGTCGAAGTCGACGTCGCCATAGGCGGCGGGGAGCTGGAGCGTCACGCGGACCGACTCGACGCGGCTGGTGGACGACTGTGCGGCGGACGGGGTGGCGCCACCCGGACCGTAGCTGGACGAGCTTCCTCGATCCCCGCCATAGCTGTCGCGGCGGTCGCGATCACTCCGGTCGCGGTCCCGGTCTCCGCGGTCGGAATCGCGACCACGATCGAACCCTCGGAAGTCGCCCCCGGGAGGTCCGAACGGTCCACGGTTAAATGAAGGACCGTCCTGGGCACACAGGTGGCCGCTCGAGGCGATCGCGCCCATCAGGAGGGCCCGCAAGGTCCACCTGGCGAATCCATTCCGGGTCACTTCCAGCGTCCTCATAAATTCCGCCAATTCCTACGATCCGCCGTCGAGACAGCGGTGTTCAGTATTCAGTGAACTGCGCAGTTCGCCGAAGGGTACAACCCCGGACGGCGGCGAAGGCGTCGCAAAAAATTGCGATTTTCCCGTCTGGTCCGACATCCCGTTGCTACGAACGGGACGGCATACGTAATTTTGGCCGAATTGATCAAGAAAAACCTGAGATTTCGTCGTAACTGCCGTGTTCCGCCGATGATACAATCGGTCGGTCGAACGTGCTGTCTTACGCGGGAGCTTCTTCAGATGTCCCTCCGCTCAATTTCTGATTTGCTCGGGAATCGCCGATCACGTCCTCTGATCGCTCTGGCCCTCACGACTGCTCTTGCCGGTGGATCCCTGGTCTTCGGCCAGGATGAACGTGATCGGGGTGGCGATCGTGGCGGATTTCGCGGATTCGGCGGCTTCAGCGGGGGGCCCCCGGGGGGCGGATCATTCCGGGGTGGGCGGGGTGACGGGGCTCTCGGTCAGCTGACGAGCGAAAACGCGCGGCTCGAGGTCGGGATCACTCCCGACCAGCAGGCCCAGATCGACAAGCTGAATGAGGATCGTCGTGCGGCCAGCGACCAGATGCGGACGCAGTTCGATTTCCGGAATACGCCCGAAGATCAGCGCGCGGCGATGTTCGAGGAAATGCGGAAGGCGATGGAGAAACAGCAGGCCGATTCGGAGGCCAAGCTGAAAACGATCCTGAAGCCGGAGCAGTTCACGCGCCTGCAACAGATTTCCCTGCACCGCTCGGGACCGAGCGCACTGCTGCGCGACGAACTGGCGGCGGAATTCAAGCTGACTGATGACCAGAAGGCCCAGTTGCAGAAGGCCCAGGAAGAGTCGCGAGACCGGTTCCGGGAAATGTTCGGACGGGGAACCTCCTCGGAGGATCGTGACCGGATCCGGGCGGAGATCGAGGCGAAATACCTGGCCGTCCTGACGCCCGCGCAGCAGCAGCAGTGGCGGGACAAGATCGGCCCCGCGCCGAAGGAACTTGGCGAGGCGTCGAGGGCTCCGGTGCCGTTTCTGGGAGGTCCGGGCGGTACTCCCGTCGGTCCGCCGCGGGCTCCGCGTCCGGAGGCGCCAGTCGTCGGCCCCGTGGCCCTCTCATTCGATCGCTCCTCCTCCGGCGAAACGCCGGTGGAAGAACAGAAGCCATTCTCGTTCCGTTTCAATGGCGCCCCGTGGGACGATGTGCTCGAGCTGTTCGCCAAGAAGGCGGGATTGACGCTCGACATCCACGATACGCCGCCGGGGACCTTCACGTACTTCGACAACAAGCAGTATACGCCGACGGAGGCGCTCGATGTCATCAACCGCCACCTGCAGGATCGTGGCTTCATCCTCATCCGGCGGGACAATTCGCTGGTCAGCTACAACTTCGAAGCGACGCCGATTTCTCCGAATCTCATTCCCAATGTGACTGTTGACGAACTGCAAGACCGCGGCGAACACGAACTCCTGTCGCTGGTGCTGCCGATCCAGGTCGGGAATGTCGAGCAGGTGGCCAAGGATCTCGAACTGCTGAAGGGGCCGCAGGGCAGCGTCAAAGCGATCACCTCGACGAACACCATCGTCGTCACCGACCTGGGCACCAATCTTCGTCGTATCGCCAACATGGTGAAGGACATCACGCCGCCCAGCGACAATGGCCTGATCTTCAAGTCGTATCGGCTGCAGTACATCGCTGCGGAGGACGCCGAGCAGGTCATCAGCAATCAACTGGGTGTCGCGCAGGCGGTGCCGAACGTGAGTTCCAGCAGTAGCGACCGACGCGGCGGATTCGGATTCCCGCCGTTCGGTGGATTCGACCGGGGCCGCGATGATCGCGGTTCCTCCAGCTCCTCGCAGCAGAGGACGACGACGGCCACCCCGACGCCGAGCGCGAAGGTTCAGGCCGATACGCGGCTGAACAATCTGTTCGTCACCGCGACTCCCGCGCAGCACAAGGTGGTTGAGTTAGTGCTGCTGGAGCTCGATGTCGACGATGGAACAGGCCGGAAGGCGGTTCCCAGCGGCAGCAACAAGAAGTACCTGGACGTTTATCACCTGAAGTCGGCCGACGTCCGCGACGTCGCCCGTTCGCTTGAGGCGATCATGGGGACTGGCATCGTCGTCAATGAAGACGGCGACACCGACATGATCCACATCATGGCGACGGCCAAACAGCATGAGCAGGTTCGTCAGCACATCAGCCTGATGGATGGCCTGGGCGGGCAGCAGGAAGTGGCAGTCATCCCGCTGGCGAAGATGGATCCCACCTCTGCGATGCAGAGTCTGCGGGCCGTTTTTACGAGGGACGGTTCGAGCGCGCCGACGATCGAGCCTGATACCTACGGCCGGCAGCTGATCGTGCGGGCCACGCCCGAGCAGATGATCCAGATTCGAAAGGTGCTCGAAGGGCTGGGAGAAGACGGCACGGGCCGGCGTCCCAGCCAGTCGGGAACGCTGCGATCGTTCAACCTGCAGGGGCGCGACGTCGACTCGATCATGCAGATGACGCAGCAGATGTGGGGGCCGACGGGGCGTTCGCGGATTCGCATTGTGACTCCGCAGAGCCGCGGCGCGGTGAACGGGATTCGCGTCCCGAGCCAGCGTCAGGAACCTGAGCCGACATCGTCCGAGCGGGAAGAGCCCTCGGCAGTGCCGACGCGGCGGAGCACGACGCCCGGCGGGCGCGCCTCGTATGAAGGCCGTCCCGGAAGCAACGTGGCCCGGATGATGGCTGACATGGCTGCCCGTGAAAGCCAGTCGCTGACCTCCGCCCCGGCCGCTCCTGACGACGCGAGCGCCCCTGAGCAGGGCGGAGAACAGGCGAAGTCGCCTGAAGCGGCCGCCCCATCGGAGGAATCGCCGATCACGATCACGCAGATCGGCGACCAGCTGATCCTGCAGTCGAAGGATGAGGCCGCGTTGAATCGCCTCGAAGACATTCTGCAGCAGTCTCTGGAATACGTTCCGCCCAACGACAAGCCGACGATCTTCATCCTGCAGTCGGCCGATCCTGTCGAGACGGCGAATATGCTCGTGGCGATGTTTCCGGAACTGTCCCTGAACTCAGCGGGAACCACTTCCAGCAGCGGTGCGATGAGCTCGGTGTTCAGCGGCGTGCAGAGTTTCGGGTCCGACCTGTGGAGCGCTTCGGGCATGTCGTCCATGGGGAGCGGTCGGTTCCAGGTGATTCCAAATTCCCGGCTGAACGCCCTGTTCGTTTATGGACCGCCGCACAAGGTGGCGGAAGTCGAGGAGATGATCGAAGTGCTCGATGCGACCGACTGGCCAGAGAGCGGCCGCAGCCGGCGCCCACGGATGATCGAGCTGGAGCATGCTGACGTGAACGAGGTCTACACGATCGTGAAAGACGTTTACGCCGACTACCTCGAGTCGGAGTCGTCGCGACAGAATCAGAACCCTCTCGCGGCATTGGCCGGCGGCGGACGCGGCGGCAACAACCGCGAAGCGACCCCGCCGCGCATGACGCTCGGGATCGAACGGAACAGCAGCAAGCTGATTGTTTCGGCGAGCGATGAGCTGTTTAACCAGGTGCTGGCCCTGGTCGAAAGCCTCGATAGCGCGGCTCTCGACGCACAGCGCACGGTGCGGGTGGTTCAGATCAAGAACGCCGATGCGACGACCCTGCAGAACACGCTTCAGCAGATCGTTCCCAAGGTCACCCCGGCCAACACGTCCCGCTCGAACTCGGGCGCTCCAAGTGGAGGGGGCGATCGTGGAGGTGACCGCGGTTCGAGTAACGGGTCGAACGGTTCGTCGGGTAGTAGCGATGATGCCCGCCGTCAGCAGATGATGCAGATGTTCGGCGGCGGGAGCGGTTCGCCGTTCAGCAGTCGTGGCGGATTCTCTCCCTTCGGAGGTTCTCCGTTCGGTGGTTCATCGAGCCGCGGGGGCTTCTCGCCCTTCGGTGGCCGTTCGTTCGGCGGCGACCGTGGTCGAGGGCGTTAGAATCTCAAAGAGGTCTGACCACAACATGCCAGCAATTCAAACAGGAATCGACTTCTCCCGATTTGGCGGCGCAGATTCGTCGGTGTGCAAGGTTTCCGGAGAGGAGCGCTGGCAGCAGATTCTCGGGCTGATGCAGTTCGCGGCGAACGTCATGGAGAAGTCTCCTGAGGCCGAACGGATTCGCGCCTACAAAGAGGTTCAGGAACTGGAGTGGCAGCGGATCCAGAAACGGCTCTTTTCTCATGTCCCGCCGTTCTGAGATTCGGACCCGTGCGTATCGACTGGCTCAAGCCTGTGTTGCCGATCTACAAACACGTGGTCGATGGAGCTGAATCACTCCAAGCCTTTGGAAGACCTCTCTCGGTGGCTTCCGTGGAAGGCCTGATCTTGTGCAAGCTACTGGCCGACCGGCCACAGGATCGTGCTGACATTGCCGCACTTGTGCATACTCACAAAGGCGAAATCAATCTCGAATTCGTGGAACAGGAATGGGCGACGGTTGCTGAGTCCGACGCTCCCCAGTTGCTCGCGCTGCGAGCCATGATCAAAAAAACCGATACCGCAGGCTGAAGTCAACCACAATGGATATTCCCTCTCTGCTCTTCGATCGTGGCCTGGCGACCCAGGAGCAGATCTCCGCCGCGCGTCTCGAAGGGGCCGGCAAACGCATTGACCAGGTACTCGTCGCCCAGGGTGTCGTGGGTGAAGAGGCAGTCCTGCGAGCGTTCGCCGAAGAACTGCATATGCGGTTTGTCCCGCTGAAGGACGCCAAGCCTGATCCGGCCGCCGTGGCGCTCTTTCCGGCGACAGCCGTATTCCGGCATGGAGTGCTGCCGCTGGAGCGCGTGAACGGCCACGTGACCGTCGCCACCAGCGACCCGTTTGATTTTGAAGCGCTCGATGAGCTTGGCTCACTGGCCAATGTCCGCCTCGATCCCGTGCTTTCCTGCCGGGACGAGATCATGGAACTCATCAAGCAGAGCCTGGGGGTCGGCGGCGACACGATCACCCAGCTCGTCGCGCAGCAGGCGGAAGAGGGGATTGAATTTCTCGATGAGATTCCGGCGGAACTCGGAGAGCTCGCTGAGTCGGCGCAAGCGCCCTCGGTCATCCGACTGGTGAACGAGCTGCTTGTCGAAGCGCTCGACCAGCGGGCGAGCGATATTCATATCGAGCCGGCCGAAAAGGGTCTGACCGTCCGCTATCGCGTGGACGGCCTGCTGCGGGTGCAGCCGGTCCCTCCAGAGATCAACCAGTTTTCCTCGGCCATCGTGACGCGTCTGAAGATCATGGCGCGGCTGAACATTGCGGAGAAACGGCTGCCGCAGGACGGACGCATCAATCTCCGCGTCCAAGGACGCGAGATCGATGTGCGTATGTCGATCATCCCAATGATTTTCGGCGAAGGCGTGGTGCTGCGTCTGCTCGACAAGCAGAGGATGGTGTTCAACCTGACCAGCGTCGGGATGGGGCCGGAAAACGCCGCGAAGTTCCACAAGCTGATCGAGCTGCCCCACGGGATCATCCTCTGCACGGGCCCGACCGGCTCCGGAAAAACGACGACGCTCTACAGCGCGCTGAATGAGATCAATACGCCCGACACGAAGATCATCACCGTGGAAGATCCGGTCGAGTATCACATGGCCGGGATCAGCCAGATCCAGGTGCATGCGAAGATCGGCCTGACGTTTGCGGCCGGGCTGCGCTCGATTCTGCGTCATGATCCGGACGTGGTGCTGATCGGAGAAATTCGCGACGGGGAAACGGCGACGAGTGCCATCCAGGCATCGCTGACAGGCCACCTCGTGTTCAGCACGCTCCATACGAACGATGCTCCCAGCTCGTTTACGCGACTGGTCGACATGGGGGTCGAGCCCTATCTCGTGGCCAGCACGGTTGAAGGGATCCTCGCCCAGCGTCTGATCCGCCTGCTGTGCAAACACTGCAAGAAGGAAACGGGAGTCGACAACGACTATCTGCCGGCAGATTTTCCGGTGAAGCTCGAGCGGATGTATGTTCCGATCGGCTGCCGGCATTGTCGCGAGTCGGGCTACTCAGGTCGTTCCGGTGTGCACGAGCTGCTCGTCAGCGATCCCGAGATTCGTCGCCTGTGCGCGGAGCGGGCCAGCGCTGGAATCATCCGGGAATATGCCCTGACGGCGGGAATGATTACGCTGCGGCAGTCCGGCTACCAGAAAGTGATCGAAGGCAAGACGACGCTGGACGAAGTGGTCCGCCTCACTCGCGGAGATGTGGCCTGAGAAAGGGCGCCTGGCGTCCGCAGGTCTCGACGCCGCGCCGCGTGTGGTCCGTGTCGGGTTTGCCGGAGTTCAAGTGTCTCGGGAGTTTCGAGTTTCTGGAATGGCTGATTCGCGCAATGAAGTGCTGTCCCGGATTCGGTCCCGCCAGTGGGACGGGCTGGCTGCTCCGGACTTGAACCAGGCCTGGACGCGGTACGACGATCCGCAGCACCAGTTCGCCGAGACGCTCAAGATGGTGGGAGGACGCTGCGTCGTCGTGAACTCCGTCGAAGAGGCCTGCGCCGATCTCCGGCATTTCGAGCCATTCGCGGCGGCGAAGAAAACGGTCAGCTGCGTTCCGGGAGTGGGGTGTTCCAACTTCGACCTCGCGTCCGTCACGGACCCGCACCTGCTCGAGGATGTCGACTTCGCAATCCTGCCGGGGGAACTGGCCGTCGCGGAGAATGCGGCTGTCTGGGTGACGGACCAGAACGTCCCCCATCGCGTCCTCTATTTTCTCCCACAGCATCTGGCGCTCGTGGTTCCCGTTGCGCGGCTGATGCACAACATGCATGAGGCACTCGCGGAAGTCGAGCCGGGCCGGCGCGCGTTCGGATGCTTCCTCGCGGGCCCGTCCAAGACGGCCGACATCGAGCAGTCGCTGGTGATCGGAGCCCATGGCGCCCGGTCGCTGACGGTGTACCTCGTCGACCCGGCCTGACAGCGGCCTCGAACCGGAGTCCTGCCTCGCGCGTTCGAAGACACCGAATTGGCTGATTTCGGAAGCAGGGTGGGATTGCGAAGACTTTTTCGCATGTACCGGTCGCAGGTTCTCTATCGCCATCAGTTTCTACCTGACTCTCCCAGCGTGCGACGTAAGGTCCAATCAGTCAGCGCACGGGCCGACGATACGTGTGTGGGGGAGTTTGCATGACTGCTGCGTTCGTTCAGATCCGAAAAATGCTCCGTCAGGCCCTCGGCCGCCGCTGCGCCCCCCGCCGGCGCCTTCCGGGAGGTGCTAGCCAGATCCAGTCCCTCGAGAGCCGTCAGCTCCTGAGCGCGAAGCGGTCTTATGATCAGCTTCGCGAGGCCGGACATGCGACGGACCACGCAGTCGATCATCGACTGCACGTCGACGGCCTGCCGCTTTCGACCGCCGCCGCGCCCGGAGCATCGTCGCCCCAGGGCATCGCGCCCTTCGCTCTCTCTCAAACGTTTCAGCTCTCGAGTCGTCCGTCGGCGACCAGGACGATCTATCTCGACTTCAACGGGCACACCACCAGCGGCACCTGGTGGAACACGAACTTCAACGACGGCGCCGCATTCACGACTCCGGCCTTCAGCGTGGACGGAACCCCCTCGTTCAGCGACGCGGAGCTCGAGCGAATTCAGTTGATCTGGGAGCGTGTGGCGGAAGACTTCGCCCCGTTCGACGTCAACGTGACGACCCAGGATCCGGGCACGGCGGCGATCGTGAAGAGCGGGGCCGGCGATTCCGCCTGGGGCGTGCGGGTTGTCGTCGGCGGCAGCTACGGCGACTGGTTCGGGGAGTCGTCCGGCGGAGTTGCATACCTCAACACCTTCGGATCGTCGATCGACATGGGGGTGTTCGTCTTCTCGAACAACCTTTCGAACGGGGAGAAGAACGTCGCGGAAGCGATCAGTCACGAAGTCGGGCATTCCCTCGGCCTGTCCCACGACGGACAGGGGAGCACCGGCTACTACGCTGGCCACGGCAGCGGCTCGACTGGCTGGGCCCCGATTATGGGGGTGGGCTACTACCGTGAATTGAGCCAGTGGAGCAAGGGGGAGTATTCCCGTTCCACCACGCGGCAGGACGACCTGACGATTATTTCTTCGGCGACCAACGGCTTCGGCTACCGCGTCGACGACTACGGAAACAACCGTGCCGTTGCTTCGCCGCTGGCGTCAACGACGTCCGGCGGATCGAAGGTGGTCAATGCTGCGGGTGTGATCGAACGCAACACCGACCAGGACTGGTTCAGCTTTACGACGACAGGGGGCGTCGTCAGTCTCGACTTCGCCGGCGCTGCCCGCGGCTCGAATCTCGACATCGCGGCATCGCTCTATAACGCCAACGGCCAGCTCATCGTGACGTCCAATCCGGTCGACCAGACGACCGCGAGCATCTCGAGGAACCTTGCGGCCGGGACTTACTATGTGATGGTCGACGGGGTCGGCGTCCGCGGAGTCAACGACGGCTACAGTGACTATGGCAGCCTGGGCCAATACTTCATCACCGGAACAATTCCGGACAACGGCGCGGGTGGCGGAGGAGATGACTCGGGCGGCGACAGTGGGACGCCTGCCGGGACTTCGTCGATCACCGGCCGGGTCTGGCATGACGCCGACGGGGACGGCCGCGTGGACGTTGGGGACGCCGGTCTCCCGGGCGTGATCGTCTATCTCGATGCCAATAACAACGGCCTGTTCGAGTCCGGTTCTGAGCAGTTCGTCGTGACCGGAATTGACGGGCGATACACGTTCGGCGGTCTTGCGGCCGGGACGTACCGGATCCGCCAGGTTCCCGGAGCCGGCTACGCCCAGGTCTACCCCAGGTCGAACGCCGCGCGTTCAGTGAGTCTTGGCACCGGGCGGAGCGTGTCCAATATCGACTTCCGCAGCCTGCAGCCGCCGGCGATCGGGAATCTCGGTGCAACGGTTGCTTATGCGGCCCGGTCGGTCGCCGTTCCGATTGCTTCGACCGGCACGGTGACGGACGGCGATACCGTGGTGTTCACCGGGTTCAAGCTCACGGCTCAGATCACCTCTGGCGGAAACTCGGCTGACCGCCTGACGGTCCAGAACCAGGGACGCGGGGCAGGGCAGGTCGGGTTGTCGGGCAGCGCTCTCTATTACTCCGGCGTCCGCGTCGGAACCGTTTCCGGTGGAAGTGGGACCGGAGTGCTGACGATCACCTTCAATAATAGCGCCACCTCGACAGCGGTGCAGGTCGTTCTCCGGAGCATCAGCTACCGGTCGACGGCTACCAGCCCTCTGCCGGGGCTGAAGACGGTTCGCTTTCTGATGACGGAACCGAATCGGACCGCGAGTGTGCCGGCGACGAAGCAGATCCAGATCTGACGGGCCCAGCGACGCTACCTGCATCCCGACAATCCGCAGAATAGACCCATTCGCATACGCAGGGAGGGAGACCGCCGTCGTTCCCGGGTTTTTCCCTGTTTGGGCAGCGTTGGCGATGTCTGCGAGTTCGATACCTTTCTCAGTGAGGACCCCGGTGTACCCCGGCGTTGACCCCTCACTTTTCGGGTCGTTAGGGTATTGCAAGCGGGAAACAGGCTGCTCGATCCAGAGAGCGGCCTGAACGGGTCAAGGCGGATGGCCGGGGCGGCCTTCTGTGTGCTGCGGTCTTCTGCGTGTTGCGTGCTGATGTCTTTTGACGGGTTGCCGTCCCTCTGTGACGGGCCATTTTGCTTCGGAGACTGGGTGATGAGCGGCTCAACTCGACACTCGCTGGTGCGTCGGATTCTGCGGATGGCGGGATGCACATTCCCTGCCCGCGCCCGTTCGCGGGCGGCCAATTCGCCCATTGAGACTCTCGAGAACCGTCAGCTGCTGTCCGCAACGGCGCCGCGCAAGGTAGCGACCGCACCGGCTGCCCCCGCCTCGGCGACAACCCCGGTCGGCTCCCAGTCCGTGCCTGTCGCTCTCGCTCCCCTTGGCGAGACGTTCAACCTCAGCAGCCGTCCCACGGCGACCAAGACGATCTATCTTGATTTCAACGGGCATACGACGTCCGGCACTCCGTGGAACACGGTGTACACAGGCGGCGCGTCGTTCGCCACACCGGCATTCTCGCTCGATGCCGACACGGCCAATTTCTCGGCCGCGGAGCTGATTCAGATTCAGCGGATGTGGCAGAGAGTCGTCGAAGATTTCGCGCCGTTCGACGTCAACGTCACGACGGCCGATCCCGGTGTTGCCAACCTGATCAATTCCGGCGCTGGTGACACCCGCTGGGGAACGCGAGTTGTCATCGGCGGCGACCACAACCAGTGGCTGAATCAGTTCAATGGAGGGATCGCCTTCCTGGACTCATTCGGGTCTTCGACTGACATTCCCTGCTTCGTCTTCTCGATCACGCAGGGGAACAACGAGCAGGTCATCGCGGAGACCATCAGCCACGAAGTGGGCCATACTCTGGGGCTCAACCACGACACCACGTTCAGCGACCCGCTTGGGTACTTCGCTGGGCAAGGCACAAGCCCGATGAGCTGGGGGCCCATCATGGGTTCTGCCTATGGCCTTGATGTCACCCAGTGGAGCAAGGGGGAGTACAGCAACGCGAACAACTTCGAGGACGATCTGTCGATCATCACAACCCGGAACGGGTTTGGCTATCGCGTCGACGACCACGGAAACACCCGTTTCACCGCGAGCCAGCTCACGGGGAAGAAGGTGGGAGCGACGCGGACAGTCGCAGCTGCTGGTGTGATCGAACGGAATACGGACACGGACTGGTTCAGCTTCTACACCACCGGCGGCGCGGTGAACCTGGCGTTCACCGGTGATTCCATCGCGGCGAACCTCGATATTTCGGTCACGCTCTATAGCCCCGATGGTCTCGAGATCATGACCATTAATCCCGCCTTGTCGCTGAATGCAACGCTTTCGGTGGTGCTGCCCGCGGGCCGCTACGAAGTGAAGATCGACGGAGTCGGATTCGGAAATCCGGCCGTCGACGGATACAGCGACTACGGCAGCCTTGGTCAGTACTTCATCAACGGAACCATTCCCGATACGAGCTCGGGAACGCCCACGGGCGGTACGAGCGTGATTTCGGGACGGGTCGTTTCCGATGCGAATAACGACGGCATCATCAACGGGACGGACGCTGGGATCCGCGGAGTGATGGTGTACATCGATCTGGATGGAAACGGAGTCTTCAATGCGTCGGTCGACAAGTCGGCCCTGACTGATGCCAGCGGCAACTTCAAGTTCACCGGTCTGCGTGGCGGAACGTATTCCGTCTACCAGATCGTGCCTTCGGGATGGTCGCAGACGTCTCCCGTCACTTCGGGGCAGGACGTCTTCGTGGCGGACGCCACCTCGACCGCGAACGTGTTCATCCGGAATGTCCGGCCGCCTGTGCTGAGCGGATTCGGGGCGACCGTCAATTATTCCTCGACGGCGGCCCAGCCGATCCTGCTGACGACGAGCGGCACGGTGAACGACGTGGACTCCCCGGCGTTTAACGGCGGTAAGCTGACCATCGGCCTGGCGGCCAACGGCAATGCGGCCGATGTCCTTGGCGTTCGTAACCAGGGGAACGCGGCCGGACAGATTGGCGTCTTTGGAAATGTTGTGCGCTATGGCGGCAAGGTCATCGGCACGATGACCGGCGGGACCGCCGGGTCGAGCCTGGTGATCACGTTCAATTCCAGCGCGTCGCAGGTGGCCGTGCGGGCCCTGATCAAGAACCTGACGTTCAAGACCGCCGCATCCAACCCGTCGAAGGCGACCCGGACGATTTCCTTCCAGATGACCGATGGCTTCGGAGGATCGAGCACCCGGATCACCAAGCAGGTCAAAGTGATCTGATCCAATGGAATTCAAAGGCCCGCGGGTATGACCCGCGGGCCCTTTTTCGTCTGGAGGTCCGTCTGTCGGTCAGTCTTTGACGACCGGATTCACGAGCGTTCCGATGCCGGCGATCTCGATCGCGACGCTGTCTCCATTCTCGAGAGTGAAGTCGTCTGGCGGGATGATGCCTGTTCCCGTCAGCAGGAAAGCCCCGGTCGGGAACTCGTTTTCTTTGCCGAGCCATTCGGCAAGTTCGGGGAGCTTACGATTGAGCTGCGCGAGCGAGGTCTCGCCGCGAAACACTTCACGGTCACCGCGGGCGATCTTGACGTTGATCGTCGTCGCCGCGAGGTCGAGCGGTTGCGTTGCCAGCAAGACAACCGGGCCCAGCCCGCAGCACTGCCGATAGACCTTGGCCTGCGGCAGGTAGAGCGGGTTCTCGCCTTCGATGTCGCGGGCGGACATGTCGTTGCCGATCGTGTAGCCCACGATCTGCATGGCGGGATTCAGGACCAGCGTGAACTCCGGCTCGGGCACCGACCAGTTGCTGTCCTTGCGAACCCGGACCGGTTCACCGGGCCCCGAGACGCGGCTGGCCGTTCCCTTGAAGAACAGCTCGGGGCGAGCCGCGGAGTAGACCTTGTCGTAGTGGGAGGCTCCGGATTCCGACTCCTCCATCCGTGCGATCTGGCTGCGCTTGTAGGTCACGCCGGCCGCCCAGACTTCCTGGCGGTCGATCGGCGCGAGGAATGTCACCTGGTCGAGGGGGAGAGGTTCGGAGGACGTCTCAACCAGGAATTTGCAGAGTCCTGCCGGGTCCTTGGAGTGGAGAACATCCGCCAGCGTCCGGACATTCTCCAGCTGATTGAAATCGAGCAGCACGACGGAGTCGCCCTGAACCATCGCGCCTCTGCGGGAACCGTCCGCCAGCTTGACCTTCGCCAGTTTCATGCCGCCCTCGTGTGAAGAACTCCAGGATCAATCTGCGGAAATCGTTGAGATTCCCCGGTGCCGCCGCAAGGCCGCGAGCGTGAATTCCATGTCCTCGGGGAGCGGGGCTTCAAAGGTCATCATTTTTTCCGTCACGGGATGACGGATCGTCAGCCGGAAGGCATGCAGCGCCTGCCGCGAGATCAGCGGCATCGCCAACGCGCTGCCTTCGTCCGTCACTTCGCCGAGCAGGAATTTCTCCGCTCCGCCGTACAGCCGGTCTGCGAGGATCGGATGCTTGATGTGTTTCATGTGCACCCGGAGCTGATGCGTGCGGCCTGTTTTCGGCAGGAGCTGCATCAGCGTGAAGCCGTGGAACCGTTCGATCACGTTGAACGTGGTGACAGCCTCGCGGGCTTTTTCCTCGGGCTCGCAGACGATCATCTTCTCGCGGGCCTTCGGGTGCACTTTCATCCACGTCGTGATGAGCCCCGTCTCCTGCTTCACCTCGCCGCGAACGATCGCCCGATACTCCTTCTGGACTTCACGACGCTCGAACTGCCGGCTGAGCCGGTGATGAATCTGGTTGTCCTTGGCGACGATGATGACGCCGGTCGTATCGCGATCGAGCCGGTGCACGATGCCGGGCCGAAGCGAGCCCGCCATGTCACTGAGCTGGTCGAAGTGGTGCTGCAGAGCCGCGGCCAGCGTGCCCCGGTAGGTGGCCTTGCCGGGATGCGTGACCATATCGGCCGGCTTGTTGAGGACGGCCAGGTACTCATCCTCATACAGGATGGTGAGCGGCAGGTCTTCGGGCGCCAGGTGGCTGTCCGGCTGTTTCGGGAGCTGGACGTTCAGGCGGTCGTTGATCCTGAGGCGGCGTGAGGGTTTGACAGCGAGGCCGTTGACGAGCACGGAGCCGTCGGTGATGGCTTTCTGAAAGAGGGCGCGGCTGAAGTTCGGGTAGAGCCGCGAGAGGTAGTGGTCGAGGCGCCAGCCGTGCGCACGGGCCTCGACGGTCAGTTCGATGGGACCGGCGTCGAGGTCAGGCGGCGTGTTCAGTTCTTCCACGAGATCATCAATCAGGAACACCCCGTCCACCAGATGCGGTCGACGGGGTGCAGAGGGACTTGAGAGCGATCGGCAGGGCCGATTCGCGGTTACTTGGGGGGCTCGACCGGATTGGTCGGCAACGCCGGAAGGCCGGGATCGGCCGGCTTGGCCGCTTCGGGAGCGGGCGTGGCGGGCGGCTCGGGCATCGGAGCCGTCGGCGCGGGGGCTTCCGGCATCGGCATTGGAGGTGTGGCCTTCGGCGCTTCGGGCATCGGCATGGGCGTCGCAGCCGGCGTCGATTCCGTGGCGGGCGCGGGCGGGGTTGCCGGAGGCGCCGCGGGGGGCGCCTTTCCGTCAGTCGGGGGAACAGCCGGGAGCGCGGGGGCGGCGTTATCGGCCTTCGGGGCTGCGGTCGTGTCGGCCTTGAGGTCGAGTTCCGGCAGGGCAGGGACGCTCAGGCTGCTGTCCGTAGCCGGCTTGCCGTCGTTGGGCAGAGGCCGCTCGGCAGGCTTGGGATTCTGCTTTCGGAACCAGGCGTAGAACTCGCCGGCCTGGGGATTCTTGAGCTCTTCGACGCGATGGGCCGCGTAGTCGCGGAACGTCGACTGCGGGAATTCCTTGATCAACAACTCATACGCCTTGATCGCTTCGGCGACATCGCCGCCCGAGGTTGCTTCGAGGGTAAGGCCCATGCCCTTGAGAGCTTCTTCACGAAGTTCCGGGGTGGTACGGGCCTTCAGGAGTTCGTCGTAGAGATCTTTGGCCTGTTTGAGGCTTTCGTCGCTCGACTTGCGATCGGTGAGGGCTGTTTCAATGCCGGTGGAGTAAGCCTGCCGGGCGGCCTGGAGGCGGGCCCAGTTGGCGGCGGCCGTGCCTGGGTTCTCTTCGGCGACCTGGAGAAGTGCGTCGACCGAGCGGGCGGATGCGATCTGGCTCCAGCCGGCTTCCGAGGTGGCGGAACTGGACCGGAACCACAGGATCAGCGCGACGGCCACAATCGTGGCGACCACTGCGCCGCCGAGGATGTGGTTGCTGTAGGGCTCGATCCTGTCGAGCCAGCGGTTGATTCCGACCTGCAGGTCATTCTGGGCCAGCTGATGGCGTTCTTCGCTCTTCATGGCGTGTGCCGTCGACGTCCAATCGCACGAGAAGCGGCGTCTACTGAAACCGCTGTAGGAGACCGCGGGGCAGGAACAGGCCGTCGCGGGGAATCGCGAAGTATAGAAGCGACTTTTTTGGAGGGTCAAGCAGCATTTGAAGTTAGGGAGAACATCGGGTTCGGAGGTGCGGGTCGAGCGAGCAAGAAGGACGGTGCCACGCTGCGATACGTCCTTCTTCCCCTCTCTCCCCTGGGAACTTGGGACAGGGTGTCGCCGGGCACCGGTCAGGGGCGGTTGGACGGACGGGCGAGCGAGAGATTGCGTTTTCCGGGCTGATGATGTGTGTGTTCATAGATCCTCCAACAGGACGGGGGTGGTTGCGCGCGGGAGGGGCGGTGGGGCGGTACTCGGTGGGCGAGGGGGCAATTTCTTTGTCTTGACCTGTTTTGGGGCTTCGGTGGACAGTTCCGGCGAGTTTTCCTGTCCTTGTGTCCTGATCATCAGCCGGGAGCGATTGAGTCATGGCGCTCGCGGTGCGCGATCGACTGGCCCGACTTCTTCAATCCAGGACGCTGCGGACGCTTGTCGTCGTGGGCGTTCTCGGGGTTGTCTGCAAAGGGGCGGCGCTGGGGCGCGAGCTGGTTGTCGCGGCCCACTTCGGAGCCAGCGATGCGCTCGATGCGTTCCTGGTTGCGGTGATCCTGCCGACGATCCTCAACAATGTCGTCGGGAACGTGCTGGCAATTTCGCTGCTCCCACAACTTCTGCGGGTCCGTCATGACGAGGGCCCCGCGGCCGAAGTGGCCGCCCAGCAGCGGGCTGTGTTCTGGTCGATCGTGCTGCTGACGTGCGCGGGCGTGGGATTCGCGTTGTCGGGACCGATGGTGCTTCCGTTGCTTTCCCCCGGGTTTTCCGCATCGTCGCGGGCGCTGGTCGTCAAGCTGTTGTGGCTGTCGACGCCATTCGGAGTGATTTCGGGGACGACCCGGATCTATGCCGTCCTGGCGGAATCGGAAGGACGATTTGCCGCCACGTCGATCAGTCCGCTCCTGACCGCGATCGTGTCGGTGCTGCTCCTGGTGGGCTGCGGAGCGTCGCCGGAAGTGCTGGTGGCCGGGCTGACGCTGGGGGGCTGCGCGGAACTCGCATTGAATGTCGCCGCCGTGAACCGAACGCGGTATGGCGTGATTCCCCGGCCGGGCCGCCCCGGTCGATTTGAGTCGACGCTCGTTGCGGTGGCGTGGCCGCTGTCGCTGGGGGCGTTCCTGCAGGGACTGACGGTGACGGTCGACCAATCGATGGCCTCGCTGGCGGGACCGGGGGCGGTTTCCGAACTGTCGTACGGCCTCAGGTTCATCGCGGTGGCGATCGGCCTGATCGGCATGCCGCTGCTGCAGTATGCGTTTCCGCAGTTCGCGAAACTGGCGGCCGCCCGTCAGTTCGGTGAATTGCGGGTTCAGTTCCGGAAATACACGCTGCTGGCGCTCGCTGTCAGCGTGCCGCCAATGATCGTGCTGTCAGGGGCTTCGCATTGGGTCGTCGAGACGACGTTTCAGCGAGGTCGATTCTCGGCCGAGACGGCCGATCGCGTCGCGCTGATCCAGTCGCTTTCGGCACTTCAGCTGCCGTTCGTGATCGTGGCGATGCTTGGGCTGCGGGCGGTGTTCGCGCTGAAGCTGAGACACGTGATGCTGTGCCAGGGCGGGGCGATGGTGCTGGCGAACCTGTGGCTCGACTGGGTGCTGCTCAAGTGGCTGGGTGTTCCGGGGATCGCGCTGGCGACTTCGATCCTCCAGCTTGGCAGTTGCCTGTTCATGCTGGTGGTCGTCGAAGGGGCGATCCGGCGTGGAATCCGGGAGGAGCAGGGAATGGTAGGAACTGCGGAAACGAGACGGGCCGCCTGAGGCGGGGGCCATCCCGACGGGAGTGCGAATCAGCAAAGCCCCCTGCAGGACGAGCGTCCTGCAGGGGGCTTTTGCGTTTTCTGTTGTCGACTCGAAGTGGTTTACCACTCCAGCTTGTCTGCAGCCTGGCTGGCGAACTGCTGGGTCTGCTGGCCGTTGGGGATGTAGAAGACCTGCGGGTCGTCGATGATCCACGGGGTCGACCACGTCTGGCCGTTATCTGACGAGCAGACGTTGAAGAACACCGTGTTGAACATCGTGCCGCGGATGTTGTAGGGGAGCGTGGAGGTGATGAAGTCCTTCTCGGTCAGGTTGCCGACCCCCTGGCGGGCGTAGTAGTGGCAGCGGCCGTCAGGAGTGACCGACATGCCGAAAGTCCACCAGCCGGACTTGGTGATCGTCGGTCCGGTGATCTCGTGACCCATTTCGTTGGCGCGGATCAGGATGATCGCACAGTCCTTCTTGATGGTGTTCTTGGGGTCGTTCTTCGGAACGTAGGAGAGGAAGAATCCGGGGTAGTAGGGCTCCATCTCGGTGACGCGTTCCTTCCGTTTTTCGGCCTTCTTGCCGAACAGGAATCCGCGGACCGACTTCACTTCCTTCTCTTTCTCCATCGGTCCCTGCAGTCCGGCGCGGATGCCGAAGCTGACACCGTTCCGCTGTTCCCATTCGCTCCACTCGGGGAGATAGACGCGAACGGTGTAGCTGGGGGAGTACTGGATGGAGACGGGCTTGGCCGAGAGGATGAAGTCGTCCTGGGCCTGCTTATATCCGGGGGCGTTGGGGATGCCGGTATCTCGGGAGCGGAGATAGAGGGCGCCCTTGCTTCCGGGGAGACCGCCGGGGGGGGTGGGGACGCGTTTGACGACGTCGGGAGCGCCTCGCTTGGGGCTCTCGATCCACATGCGGTTATTGGATTGTCCGAGCGGATACCGGATCTGCTCGTCTTCTTCCTTGCTGCTCTTGGGGAACTGGTAGTTGTAGCTCCAGTTCTCATCTTCGATGTCGTCAGTGTTGACGAGCTTGCCCGTTCCCGGGGGGAACTGGGCGTATCCCATGTTGATCGGGCCAACGATCAACACCACGTGGGCCACGCCGGTTGCTACGGCACAGCGCAGGAAAGAAGGGCTGAGCATGTTGGTCACCATCCCTGGCAAATCGAATACGAGCGCGTCCGTGCGCCGCACCGCCCTGCCGAGTCACGAACTCAAAGCACAGAAAGCAGCGGTGGTACAGTCCCTTTCATCGGATGGCGCGGCAGAGAAGTCGCACACAGTCCGCTCCGTCAGAATCACACCTGCCAGAGGCGGTCTCAGCGAAGCGATTTGGCAAAGTCTGCCGTCTGGAGGGGCGGACTCGACCCGCAAAACCTGCGGGAGCCTTACGGAGCGATGTGCGACAGGGATGCCGCCGCGGACGGAGATGCGCCTTGAGCGAGGGCCAGGGCCGTTACTTGCCGGCGTTTTTCGAGCTGGCCTGGCCGCGGACGGCCGTTGCGTGGGCCTGCTGCTTTTTCCTGAGGTGCGGCAAGGTTGAAGCGGGTTTTCGGACTCCCTGACCTTTTCCACCCATCGTGTTCTTCTTGTGTTCTTCCGGGAAATGGCTTGGGGAGAGGCAATTGCCTGCCCGCCCCGTGTGATTTGGCCGATTGACCGAATATCATACAGGGGCAGGAGACTTTGCGCGACGGGATGTCGACGATTCCAGCTGCGGAGCATCGAAGATGACGTTCGGCCGGCCGTTCTTTGAAGACCCCGTTGCCACCCGCCGGGACGCCCTGATTCGAGGGGGCGGAGGGTTCGGCGCGCTCGTCCTTTCGGCCATGCTCCGCGACAACCCGCTGCTGGCGGCGGCGCCGTCGATCGACCTGAAGGCGCTCCACCAGCCGCCGACGTTCAAGGGGCATTTTCCGGCGACCGCCAAACGGGTGATCTTCCTGTTCATGGAAGGGGGCCCGAGCCAGATGGACAGCTTCGACCCCAAGCCGAAGCTGAATCAACTCGCGGGCCAGCAGATTCCATCAGGTTACAAGCGCGTCATCACGGCGATGGGCGAAATGGATTCGCCGCTGCTCGGTTCGAAGCGGACGTGGAAGCAGTACGGCGAATCGGGAACGTGGGTTTCCGACTGGCTGCCGCACACGGCCCAGTGCGTCGACGATATCGCGGTGATCCGTTCGTGCTGGACGAACGCGATCAACCATTCGGGGGGCGTGTGCCAGATGAACACCGGCACGCCGCTCGCGGGCCGGCCTTCGCTGGGCTCGTGGGTGAGCTACGGGCTGGGGACGGAGAACGAGAACCTGCCGGGGTTTGTGGTCCTCACGGATTCCGCGACCTCGGTGATCAACGGTCCCCGGAACTGGGGGGCCGGCTTCATGCCGGCGGCCTACCAGGGGACGAAGCTGGAGCCGGGCGAAGAACCGATCCGCTGGCTGAACAGCCCGAAGGGGGTCGAAGACGAACGGCAACTCGCGAAGCTGAGGCTGCTGGAACAGATGAACCGCGACCACGCGATCGAGCGTCCGTTCCAGACGGAGCTGGATGCGCGGATCAAGGCGTACGAACTGGCGTTCCGGATGCAGGCCCACGCGCCGGAGACCGTGGCGATTGAAGAGGAGACTCCGGAGACCCAGGCGCTTTACGGCCTCGACAACAAGACGACTGAGGCGTTCGGCCGCAACTGCCTTCTGGCGCGAAGGCTTGTAGAACGGGGCGTTCGCTTCGTCCAGCTTTACCATGGCTCGGGCAGCAAGTGGGACGCGCACTCGGGCATTGAGAAGAACCATACGGCGCGATTCGCCGAGAGCGACAAGCCGGTTGCGGGCCTGCTGACAGACCTGAAGCGTCGCGGGCTGCTGGATGAGACGCTGGTGATCTGGGGAGGTGAGTTCGGGCGAACTCCGATGTCGGAGAAGGGGGACGGCCGCGATCACAATCCGACCGGCTTCACGATGTGGATGGCGGGGGGGGGCGTGAAGGGGGGCCAGGTGATTGGCACGACGGACGATCTGGGCTTCCACGCCATCGAGGATCGGCTGCATGTGCACGACCTGCATGCGACGGTGCTGTACCTGCTGGGGCTGGACCACATGCGGCTGATCTACAAGTACAACGGGCGGCCGGAGAGGCCGACGCTGAATGAGGGCGAGGCGTATACGAAGATCACGGGGCGGAGCCTGGCTTAGGTTTCGTCACAGGCTGGACGCGTGTGCGATTGGGCAAGGGCGACCGAGGAGGGCGCTTGTGTGGGTGGTCGCGCACACCTCGGTCCTTTTGCTTGCATGATTCGCTCAGTCGGTCGGACATCCGCTGTTACGCTGTATTTTTGTTCGCGCGGCGGAAGATGTGGTGCTGTCAGTCGTTCGCGACTGGTGACCGCTGGAAATCTGATGTGGGGAGCAAGGAGGGGGCTGTGAATCGGGGGCCGTGGATCTTCCTCTTTCTGCCCGGGCGATTTTTGGCGACGTGATCCGGCCCTCTGGACGGGCCTCGGGTGGGCGGCAGAATGCGTTGCTGGATGCATGATCGGCCCTGGCTGTGGTGGAGTGTGTTCCTCTATCCATCGGGGGACGTTGCGCGGAAAGTCTTAAGTGGTTGGGTGATCGTTGGTTGGGGCTGAAACGACGCGGAGGTCGTGGCTTGAGGGTTTCCGTTTGGCATCGTTCTCGACATGCGCACCCGTGTTCGTCATTGGGAGCGGATTGATCCGACGCGGTCTGCAGCACGTCTCAGGATGGTGCGAGGTCCGATGAGACATGCATCCTTCATGACGTTTCGGAAAGAGGCCTGCCGTCTTCGAAGCTCGGTGGGCGCCAAGGGGTCGGCCAGAGATGAGATGGACGAGAAGGGTCAGCGACGCGGATGTGGTTGAGGGAGTGCGACGTTTCGAGCGGAATCGACGTACGATTGCCGCGTTCCTCGTCGGAACGGGGCTGCTCGTGGTTACCGGCGCCGTCGTCGTCGGCTTATGGTTTCACCGGGGCTGGAAGTCGGCTGAAATCGCGCCTTCCGTGGACGACATGACGTTTTTCATCGGATTGACTCTCGGCTCGACTCTGAGCGGATCGCTTGTCGCCGGATCGCACTGCGTCGGGCACGGAATCGGAATGATGATCTGGCGCGATCGTCGGAATGAACTGCTGTTGTCCCTCTGGCCGTCGCATGACTTGAAGGGGAAGAGGTGAGGGGGGATTGTTCGCGGGTGCGTTCTGATCGTGCTGGCTCGCGAGCAAGTGCGGTGTCGCCCCGTTGGGGCTGAATCTCTTTGTCGCGGCGGGACCGTGAGCTGGCGCTCACGGCTATGCTGTGCCGCCCCTTGCGGGGCTATTCGGACTGTCGGCTGGTGCTGTTCTACGACTCAAGGCCCATGTGCACACGACGGATTCGTGGTCGTGCGATCGGTCGCAGGCGCTGGCAACGGTTGACCGGCTGCCTGTGCGGTTCGCTCACTTGCTGCATGTGTTTTTCTTCCGCACCCCGGCCCTCTCCCCCGCAGGTGAGTCGGTGAAGAGGTAGACGTCGTTCGCGGGGGCGAGGGAGAATCAGCGCCACTGAGCAGCTATCGCCTTGCCGCTCACTCAGGGGTGCTGTCGAGGTCGCTTCCTCAACTTGTGGACTCGAGTGTGCACGGCGGCCTGGAAGCGAGCCGGGTTCATGGGCACCGCGGTTCAGAACTCGCCAGTGACTTCGCCGCCGGCCCGAGTTCCGAGGGCCCGCCAGAGGGCGAGATCGATGTTCTCGTTGATGGTTCGCACGCTGCCATCGACAAGCGCGGAGTTTACGACCCCCGTGTGCCAGCTGCGGGAGGCGATGATGGCGTAGGTGGCGGCGGTGGTGCTGGTCGCTTCCTGCTGGGAGGTGAAGTCGACGCTGACGTTCAGGGCGCACTGATCGATGGCATAGCTCAGGGGAACCTTCGCGTTGGGGCCGGCGGTCGTCGTGAAGCCTTCATGATGGACGCGTCCATCGGGCCATTCCGTGTGGCCATTGGGGCGACACCAGGTCATTCCGCCGGGAATCTTCGCGATGACATCGGCGAGGTTGGCGGGCGGAACTGCGTTTCCACCGTTCGGCGGAGTGTTGCGGCCGTAGTGCTGCTGGGCGCGGACCTCGGAGGCGAGCAGCGTGTTGCTCGTGCCGTCGACGAAATCGCGGAAGGTGTGGCGGGTATTGGGGCCGAAGGCTCCGTCGCCGGCGCGGCGGGTCGCGGGATCCCAGACGAGCCAGGTTCCGAAGCTGAAGCCGTAGGTCGTGGGGTAGAGCGGTGACGCGGCCTTGGGGCTGACGTCGCGTGCCTTGTCGGAACCGGGATCGCTGGGGCAGGCGAAGACGGGGATCTTGAGCCCGGACAGGACGGCCTGCTCATCCCAGGCGATCGAGAGGTCGACGTTGTTGTAGACGTTGCCCTGCTCGAGGTAGGGCATGATGCGTCCGTGGACGCCCCAGGAGGAGTTGGTGTTGATCGTGGCTCCGTTCGACCCGATCGTGGCGCTCGGGGGGAAGACGGAGTAGGACGATTCGTAGTTATGCAGCGCCAGGCCGAGTTGCTTGAGGTGATTTTTGCACTGTGTCCGGCGGGCGGCCTCGCGGGCCTGCTGGACGGCCGGGAGGAGGAGGGCGATCAGGATGGCGATGATCGCGATGACGACCAGCAGTTCGATGAGCGTGAAGCCGGTTCGAAGGCGCGGAGAGACAGCGGCAGGGGACATGTGGTGCAATCTTGAAGAGCGAGGAAAAGCCCGACGACAGAACTCGGCCGGCCAGCGCTCAACTAGAAGGCAAGAGAGATGCCATAAGGACGATTTCAGATTCGTCCGTGGCGTCTCACGTTGCGCGCGGAGCACCCAGTTTGTCAGGACAGTTTACCGTCGCGCGCGGACGGAAGCTGTTCAATGCCGGCCGCGCGACCAGCGGTAGCCGTACTCGATGGCGAACCAGTTGGCGAAGCGTTCGCGGTCGACGTGGCGCGTGTTGCGCTGATCGATGGCGTGGCCGACTTCATGGATGAGGATGTTGTTGAGATAGAAATCGCGGAGCGAATCGATGGTCCAGGTGAGAGTCCAGAGGTCTCGCCGCTGGGACCAGACGCCTCCAAACATCTCGGCTTCGATCCGCTGCTGCGGGCGGGGTGGCTGGATGAACGTTTCGACCAGCGACGACTCGATGGGGTAGAGGTAAACCGAAGTTCCCCACTGCAGCCCGTAGACAGGGAACAGCTGCCGCTTCCGCGTCATTGGGCTGAGCTGAACGACGTCGACGTAGCCCTGATACCTTCCGGGGAGCTGGGCCAGGCGCTCGCGGATTTCCGACGGAGTGACGGCGTGCAGGAAGCTGGCGCCGGGAGGGGCGACGATGATCCGGGGCGACCGGCGGTCGGTCGGATCGTGCCAGCGTTCAGGGGCGTCGAAGGGGAGCTTTGACGGCTGATCGGACTTGCGGGAACCGAACGCCGGCCGTGCGGCGACCATTGGCCCGCGCTGGCGAGCCGAACGGACGGCCGACCGACTGACGGTCGATTTTCGAGAGGGATTGTTCCTCGACATCGCAGCACGAACTGAACAGGGGATTGGCCTGGTGCATTCCGTGCACGACTCCATGGTCCTCATGTGAACGGCTCTCGGGGATGCCCCTCGAGCCGCTCCCATCCTTTCGCCCCGTTCCACTCCCGGCAAGGTGTACGTTGCAAGTGGCGAGGCTGCCGTGAGTTAGAGCAGACAGTCCGCCCGACAGCGCACGCCTCTTCGGGAGTTTTCAGAAAGTGTCTGATGTAAGCCATTTTGGCTTCAGCAGTTACGGGCATGTGCCGAGGGGGCTGCGAGAGGCTGCGGTGTTTGACGTTCTGGATGACGTGTACACTGACAGGAGAGGGCAGGCGGCGTGTTGGCGGCGTAAGCTGCTGAGGGTTTGCGGTTTGCGGTGAATCTGCGTTGTGTCGGGGAATCTGCACTGACGTACAGGTTCTGGGTTTGGGTGACTGGAACAGGGTCGAAGGGGGCGTCCATGACTGACGTCTTGCTGCTGGGAGCGGGCAAAATCGGTCGGATGATCGGGACGCTGCTGATTCGCAGCGGGGACTACCGGGTGCGCGTGGGGGACGCCTCGGCGGCCGCGCTGACTCGCGTGGAACAGCAGCTGGATGCGGAAACGATGGTGGTGGATGCGGATGATCCGCAGGCGCTCATGGAGGCGATGGATGGGGCCGGGGCCGTGATCTCGGCGCTTTCCTACCGGCAGAATCCTGGCGTGGCTCGGGCGGCGCTGGAGCGCGGGGTGAGCTAGTTCGACCTGACGGAGGATGTGGAGACGACCCGGGTCGTGCGGGGTCTGGCGTCGGGGGCGCGGCCGGGCCAGGTGTTCGTTCCGCAGTGCGGGCTGGCGCCGGGATTCATTTCGATCGCGGCGAACGATCTGGCGGGCTGGTTCGACGAGCCCCATTCGATCCAGATGCGGGTGGGAGCGTTGCCGGAGTTTCCAACGCACGCGCTGAAGTACGACCTGACATGGTCGACCGATGGCCTCATCAACGAGTACTGCAATCCGTGCGAAGCGATCCTGGACGGCAAGCGGATCGAGCTGCTGCCGCTGGAAGGGCTCGAAGAATTCTCACTCGACGGCGTGAGCTATGAAGCATTCAACACCTCGGGCGGGCTGGGGACGCTCTGTGAAAAGTTTGAATCGGCCGGGCTGCGCGAGCTGACTTACAAGACGATTCGCTATCCGGGTCATCGGAACCTGATGAAGTTCCTGCTGGAGGATCTGCGACTTCGCGAGCGGCGGGAGATGCTGCGGCAGATCCTGGAGTTTGCAGTGCCGATCACGTACCAGGATGTGGTGATCGTGTTCTGCAATGTGACGGGACTGAGGAACGGCGCGCATGTGAAGAAGTCGAAGGCGCTGAAGCTCTACCCTTCCGTGATCGAGGGCGAGGTGTGGAGCGCGATCCAGATCTCGACGGCTTCGGCGCTCTGTGCCGTCGTGGACCTGTGGAAGCACGGGAAGACGCCGGCGTCCGGATTCGTGCGGCAGGAAGACATCCACCTGGGCGAGTTCCTGGCGAACCGGTTCGGGCAGGTGTATGCGGCGGCGGATTCGACGAGGACGTCGGTGCATCCGGGGTAGGCGGGGCCAATCACGAAGCGCCCCGGCTGCTTTGGAGCAGCCGGGGCGCCGGCGTTCCATTCTCAGGCTTCCTGGGCGCCGGGGCGGCCGTTCTCGACGACGTAGGTCTTCCGGGTCACGAGTTCGCCGCCGGGTTTTGAGACGACGGGCACGACCTGGTACTTCGAGGTCCAGGTGCTGGGAGTGACTTCGCAGGAGACGTAGCCCCGCTCGCCGTTCATGAATTTCATGCACGGGTTCTCCGACATGATTTCATCGTGGCCTTTCCGTTTCTCGACACCGTCGCCGCTGGACGAGATCGAAGTGCCCACGAACTCGGTTCCGACGACCGGCTGTCCCGTGGCCCGGTCATCGATGACGAGGTCGTGCACGAAGTTCGCGTGGATGTCGCCTGTCAGGACAACCGGATTGAGATCGGGATTGGCTTTGAAGTGTTTGAGGAGGCGCTGCCGGCTGGCTTCGTAGCCGGGCCACTGATCGAGCGGGTAGGTGACTTCTTCGCCGACCGTGCGGTCGAGCCGGCCGACCATCACCTGCTGGGCGAGGATGTTCCATTTGGCGCCGGACTTCGTCAGCGTGTCGTAGAGCCACTTCTCCTGCGTGTCGCCGAGGATGGTCCGCTTCTCATCGAACACTTCGGGGCAGGGCGGTTTGTTGCCGTCGCCGCACGGCTGATCAGAACGGTACTGGCGCGTATCGAGGACTGCGAACTCCGCCAGCCCGCCGAAGGACACGGAACGATAGAGCTGCATGTCCGGTCCTTTCGGGATCGCAGACGACCGGAGCGGCATGTGTTCGTAATAGGCGCGGTAGGCCGCGGCCCGCTTGCTGGCGAACTCCTCAACCGTCTCTTTCGGGTTCTCCGAAATCAGTGTGGCGTAGTTGTTCATCACCTCATGGTCATCCCAGGTGACGAGCCAGGGGCACATCGCATGGGCGGCCTGAAGATGTTCGTCCGTCTTGTACTGGGCGTGACGGTTGCGGAAGTCGAGCAGAGTCAGCAGCTTGGCGCCGGACTCGATGTCGGAATGCCGTCGCACGCCTTTGGTCGTCGGTCCGCCTTCGTAGATGTAGTCGCCGAGGTGAGCGACCAGATCGAGGCCTTCCTTCGCCATGTGCTGGTAAGCCGTGTAGAGGCCGCTTTCCCAGTGCTGGCAGGAGGCGAAGGCGAACTTAAGTTTTTCAGGCGTGGTTCCCCTGGCGGGGGCGGTGCGGGCGCGTCCGACGGGGCTGGCTTCGCCGGCGGCGGTGAAGCGATAGAAGTACCAGCGATCGGGCTTGAGGCCGGGAACCTCGACGTGGACCGAATGGGCCAGATCCGGTGTGGCGACCGTCGTTCCCTTGATGATGGGTCTGGACATCGCCTCGTCGTCGGCGACTTCCCATTTCACTTCGACGTTCTGGGCCGGCATGCCGCCCCCTTCGAGCGGGTTCGGCGCGAGTCGCGTCCAGAGGACGAATCCATCGGGGGACGGATCGCCCGAGGCGACGCCGAGGGTGAAGGGATTGGACGGGAGCCTGAGCTGCGAGCGGACGAACGCGGAGGCCTGCGAGCCGAGAAGGGGCCAGGCCATGATTCCGCCGGCGGCGGTCTTCAGAAAGGAGCGGCGGTTCCAGGATTTCCCAGGGGAATCAAATCGCATCGCACACATCAGGGGCTCATTCCTAACGAGGACGGCGGGATGACGATCCGTCATCCCGCGTTCAAGGGAGTGACCGCCGGACCACGGGTGTGAAGTCCGATCGGCTGGAGGGAGGGACTCGAGTTGTCGAGGGAGAAGGGGCAGGCGACGGGGCGTTGACCCCACTGGCGTCCGCGATTCAGTTCGGACTTTCGGCCGCCTGGCCTCCAGCGGTGTCTGCAGGAGTGACTGGCTCCGCGGCCGGTTTGCCGCCCCCAACGATGGTCAGAATATCGACCGCATCGACCAGGACGCGACGGTCGTCTTCGTAATTCACGAGAACTTTACGGGCGAGGATTTCGAGCGCGAGGACACGCCCTTTGCCGGCTTTCGTGACGACCCATTTTCCGACGCCGGGGAGTTCCTGCCGATGTTCCTCGTAGACGTCGTATTCGTACCTGAGGCAGCACTTCAGTCGACCGCAGCGTCCGGAAATCTTGTTGGGATCGAGAGAGGCCTTCTGCAACTTGGCCATCTTCATCGAGACGGGCGGCATTTCACGGAGATGCGTGTTGCAGCAGACGGGCTTGCCGCAGTCGCCATAGTCGGCGAGGAGCTTGGCCTCGTCGCGGATGCCGATCTGGCGCATCTCGATGCGGGTGTTCAGCTCAGCGGCCAGCTGTTTGACGAGGTCGCGGAAATCGATGCGTGCTTCGGAGTTGTAGTAGAAGACGACGCGTTCGCCGCCGAGCACCTGTTCGACATCGACGAGCTGCATCGGGAGGCCGCGTCCGGAGATGACGTCGCGTGCCTTGGCGAAGAATCCCTGTTCCCTGCGGTGCGCTTCGTCGCGCTGGCGTTCATCGTCGGGAGAGACTTCGCGGACGATGCGTCCGGGGTTGCCGGTCGAGCCGAGGTATTCCCGGGTGCGTTCGGTGGCTTCGCAGAGGATCTCCCCCCATTCGAGTCCACGATCGGTTCGCACGATCACGCTCGAGGCGCGCGTGTATTCCGTTCCTTGTTTTGCGGAGAACTCTCCGAGTTGGCGGAGAAGTCCAAATCGCACCACGTAATTCGCCATCGACCTGTCGACCTTGAGACTCAGGGCGGGTGGATTGTCACGAATTCAGGTCGGGAAGCCAACGGGTCATGGCGAAGAAAGCAGAGTGCCGAGGCAGAATGGGAGAGACCGCGGGCGAAGGAAGTGGAATGGAGTCGGGTGGGTTGCTTTCCAGGGAGCCGTTTCAGGTTCGGGCCCAAGGTCGCGGGGAGAGAAACTGAGTCAACGGCTTCGCCAGAAGGCTTCATCGGGGATGCCGAGGGCGGCTCGGGCTTCGGCGACGTCCTTCGCGAACCGCCGCGCGTCGACCGGGTAGCCCTGCGTGGGACGCACATTCGGCACGTGTTCCTGCCAGAACGCATTGAACATGCGCATCGACAGCTCGCGCATGTATTTGGCGACGATCGATGCGCAGGCAACGGCGAAGTGCTTCTCTGCACGACACTCGAAGCGTACCTCCGAATCGCCGACCTGATAGCGGCTCAGTTCGGGCGTTTCGGACGTGCGGAAGACGAAGCAGCCGAAGGTCTCGGTCAGCAACTGGTCGTAGCGGGCGCGGCCGCCGTGACGGTCGCCAATCACGAAGGCCGGGGTGGTTTCCGGGTCCCAGATTCTGCGAAGGAGATTCATGCTCACTTGTGAGCAGACCGCGGCCTTGTTGTCGGTGGAGGTGATCCTGCTGTTAAAGCCCTTGGGGAACACGGCCTCGACGTGGACTCCCTTGCATCGGATCCAGCCTTGTTCCATCGCGGCCGCCAGGCGGGCGGCCTTGTTGGCAACGACTTCGCGATCGCACTCGGCCGGGAGGTCGACGGGAGGAACCCGGGCCATCCAGTCATCCGCCTCGAGTCCGAAGGACAGGCCGTCCAGAATCTCGGGAAACCGGCTTTCCGTGCGGTTGGCCACTGACAGAATTGCGAGGGCGCTGGTTTCCAGATCGGCCAGGCCGCGGGCAGGGGAGAAGATTGCCTTGGAATCGGCGATGTGAACGCGGCCGCGAGGGCAGGGTTCCTGGGCGACGGCGTCCTTGAGCGACTCAAAGAGGTCGACATTCCGCGACCGGCCGGGGAACTCCCAGACGGTGGCGGCGACGACAAAGGGGCCCAGGTTTGGACCGAGACCGGCCTCGTCCATTCCAATGATGACGCCCATCGACTCCGTTCCCCAGTGTGGTCGTGCGACTGCCGCAGTGATGGGCCGGTCCAAATCGAATCGGCCGGGCGGACATGCCGGGGTCATTCTGCCGTGGGAGGCGGCGTTCGTCGAACCTCCAGGTGTCGATTCCTCTTGGTCGAACCGGCAGAAACTGCTACGACCCGGGCCGCAGGCCGCATGTCGCGAGCCACCTTTCGAGATCCATTCCATGCACCACTTACGCAAAGCTTTTTTGCTATTGGCTTTGTGTCTTGCGCCGGGGTGCATGAACGTGTCGACGACGCGTCTGCCGTTCATGGCGTCGCGGGGTGTGGAGGTGGAGCGGCGGGCGAACCAGATCCAGGATCCGTTCCCGGACAATGATGCGGGCCCGTCGATGGGATTCCGTCCGCTGGAGTTCGAGGAGCAACGATCGGAGATTCAGCGAGCGCGGGATCGGTCTTATGCGGGGTTCCTGCGGGGACGTTACACGTCGCAAGTGCCGCCGGGGCAATCGGCTCCGGTGTTTGCGAACGCGGTCCCGGAGCCGAGATAGCGGGGGTGTCTGGAGGTGGGCGGATTGTCGGTCGGCGGAGAGGGAGTGAGGTCGCTTTTTACAGGGCTTGCGTGATTGCATTCCCCTCGGGATTCGCTACAGTGCCCGATTCGCACAATGCGGGCGAGGCAGCTTCGAACTGCTTCAGCGATTCCGTGATTGGCACGGCCTGGCCCTTTGCGACGATGTTTCGCAGGGGGCGGCCCGGTGCGTCACGATCAAGAACACAGAACCTGAGAGATTTGGAGACGTACGTTGGCTCAGAAGTTGTACGAATGCATGTTCGTGCTCGACAGCGGCAAGTTTGCCACTGATCCGCAGGGCACGGAAGGCGCCATCCGCGATCTCCTCGGCCGTTGCGACGCGGAAATCGTGTCGTCTGCCCCGTGGCAGGAAGGCAAGCTGGCTTTCCCGATCGACGGGAACAAGAAGGGCCTGCACTATCTTGTGTACTTCAAGATGGACGGCTCGAAGGTGGAAGACTTCACGCGGCAGTGCCACCTGAGCGAACTGGTGATCCGCCACATGCTGCTGTCGCACAGCCCCAAGCTGTTCGACCTGATGTCGCACTCGCTGGCGCAGCATGCTTCCGGCGGAGCCCCGGAAGCTCCGGCTCCGGCCGCAGCCCCCGCTCCCGCGGCGGTCTGAGCAGGCGACGAAGTCGCCCGTCCTGGTTTGAGGGCGGGATCGGTTTGCGGACGGAATCAAGGAACAATCAGGACAGGATGCCCGCGCCGCGGTACCGAACGCCGCGGCGTGATTCGTTGAGTTCGAGCCGGATGTGAGGGAGTACGGGGTATGGCCAGCTTCAATCGTGTCATCCTGGTCGGCAACCTGACTCGCGATCCGGAAGTGAAGTACACGACAGGCGGAACCGCGGTCGCCGAGATTGGCATGGCCGTCAGCCGTCAGTGGTTCGATCAGAAGTCGAACGAGCGTAAAGAAGAGACGACGTTCGTCGACGTGACGTTGTGGGGCCGGCAGGCGGAAGTGGCCGGCGAGTACCTTTCGAAGGGACGTCCGGTCCTGATTGAAGGTCGTCTGCAGCTGGACACGTGGGAAGACAAGCAGTCCGGACAGAAGCGGTCGAAGCTCCGTGTCGTCGGCGAGCAGATGCAGATGCTCGGCAGCCGCGGCGACGGAGGCGGAGGCCAGGGTGGTGGAGGCGGCGGCGGTGGTCGTGCCCAGGGGGGAGCCCCCCGAGGCGGCGGACAGCGTCAGGCCCCTCCGCGGCAGCAGGAGACGTCGGCGGCGGATTCGTTCTACGACGACATGCCTTCGGGCGGCCCCAATGATGACGTGCCGTTTTAACGGCGAGCAGGATCGCGGCCGGACGTTGATGGCCGCCAGGATAGAACCATCGTGGCGTTGGAGAGCCGAATTCGGTATCACTCACGCCCCAAAGATCATTCACGCTGACTTTTAGAGACTCACTGGTCCGATGCCTCTCAAACGCAAAGAACGCGTCCGTTCCGCCGACCTCAAGGGAGGCGTCGAGCTGATGCTCGCTGAAAACATTCCGAGCCTGGGCGATCAGGGAGCGATCGTGCGGGTGAAGCGTGGTTACGCCCGCAACTACCTGCTGCCGAACGGCCTGGCGACGGTGGCGACCGAAGCCAACAAAGAGATGGTTGCCCGGCACAAGAAGCGGCAGGACGCGCTGCAGCTTCAGAAGCTCAAAGACCTGAAGGCGATGGCCGACAAGGTGAAGGATTACAGCGTGACGCTGGAAGCCAACGCCACGGAGGAAGGCCACCTGTACGGGTCGATCGTGGCGGTGGACATCGCGAAGGCCCTCAAGGCCGCGAACTACCCGGTCGAGCCGGATCACGTGAAGCTGGAAGGCCCGCTCAAGGAGCTGGGCATGTACACGATCAAGCTGCAGTTCGCTCCGGAAGTGACCACCGACGTCAAGGTGTGGGTCGTTCCGACGTCGTCGATCCGTTAAGCGGACTGACGCGACAGCGACGAGGAGACAGAGGACGCCATCGGGTTGATGGCGTCCTTTTTTTGTTGCTGGGGAGGGATTCAGGGGTCAGGGGTCAGGGGGCAGGGCGGGTTGGCGGAACCGGAGTGTGCAGTTGAAGGGGGCTTTCAGGGCGGCGTGGATCGAGACCGATTTCCAATCGGGGTGGTGGGCCTGCAGCGCCAGAAGGAGGGTTGGCACGTCCTTGACGAGGCCGGGCGGGCCGTCATCGAAGTGCGCGATGCCGCTCGAGTCGGTCGTTGTTTCGCGCCATTGGGGCAATCGATCGGGGGAGGGAGTCGGTGCTCCCGCTCGTCTGAGCTCCAGGAGCCGGATGGAATCGTCGTCGTCGCCCGGGAGCGGGTCGAACGGGATCGCTTTCACGATCGCGCCTTCAACGGGGGCGCCTTCGGAGTCGGTCACCCTGATCCGCGTCGTTGCGCGGGGTTCCATCGGAATCGTGGCGACTTCGGCGGCCGCCTGCGGCGATGCATATTTGCGCATGACGGCGACCGACATTTCATGCGGCGGCTCCCGGCGCGGGAACAACTTCTCAAAGGCGCGGGCGTCCGCTTCCGCCGGAGGGGCGGAAGTCCATCCCTTGCACAGGACAAGGAGCTCGAGGCCGCTGTTCGGCGGAAGGGAATCGACGATGAACTCGCCGTCGGGAGTGACCGGGACGACCCGCGTCCAGTCGGCGAATCGCGGGTGTGTTGAGGCGGGCCGGGCCACGGCGTAGACCGTTCCGTCTTGAACAGGCCGTGGGACGTCGACGCCCAGGCGTCCTCTGAATTCGAGGCCCTTCTGGAGCGGGAACGTCGGCGGGCTTTTCCCGGGATCGATCTGGCGCAGGTCGATCGTTTCGCTGAAGTAGCACGATCCCTGTTCGGACAGGTGAACGAGCCGGATCAGATAGTCGGGACCGCGGGGAGCGAGGTCGAGGCGATGGATCGCGAGGAGCCCTTCGTCCTCCGTGAAGTGGAGTCCCTTGAGGTCGCCGAAGTCGGGAGTGAGCCCCCAGGCGCGGCCTTCTTCGCCGGGGAGGCGCGCCATCAGGCGGATGGACGAGGGATGACGCAGCGTCACTCGATGGGGACTGCTGCCGATGGGGACTAAGCCGGGCTGCAGGATGAAGTCGGCGCGATCTACGAGGATGCTGGCGCTGGCGCCAGGCGAATAACGGGGCCATGCCAGCGTTGCGAGGCCGTTGTCGTCCGTGGTAACGGGCATGGCCCAGTCGGGTGAAGGGAAGTCGGCGCTCGTGACGAGCGCACCGGGGACCGGCTTTTCTTCTTCGTCGACCACGAGGATGGTCGTGGAGTGTTCGAGACGGGCTCGGGGCGCCGGGGGAAGGCCATCGGCCCGCAGGGCTCCGCAAGTCGTCATGACGACAACCACGGCAGGGGACATCCGAAGCAACAGCCGGAGGATCATCAGCCCGCTCCCATTCCAGGTGGGAGCCATCATAAGAGAGGAATGCCCGAGACTGAAAGCGAGGGCGAACTGCGGAAGTCGATCTCGGGCCTTGTCCAATGAAACAGGGCACCGACCTGTGCTGGCCCGTGCCCTGTTGCTGATTCGTCAACTTTCCGGCTGGAGTTACTCCTTCGCCGGCTTCTCGTTCATGACCATCTTCCTGGCCGTTTCGGCCATCATGGTGCCGTCGCCGGGGGGGGCGGTCTGGGCCATGGCTTTCTCGAGAGTCGAGAGGAGCTTGGCTTCGGAGAACGCACCGGCCAGGCGGATCACCTTGGCGTTCGGGTCTGGCGGAACGACGACCGTGAGCGGGACGGAGATCGACTTGAAGTGGTCGAGCCAGCGGAGGATCTCGTCGCTCTCATTGGTGAAGTCGGCGACCATGGTAGTGATGCCGTTGTTGCGAACGAACTCGGCCGTGTTGATGGTGTTCAACGCGAGCCGCTCGTTCTGCTTGCAGATGGCGCACCAGTCGGCGGTGAAGTCGATCAGGACGGGCTTGCCCGATTTCCGAAGCTCAATCAGCTTTTCCTGGTTGAACGCGATCCAGGGGAGCTCGCTGTCCGGTGGCGGGGCCGTGGCGGCGGTGTGCATGCGATAGGCGATCGTGCAGATCAGGAACGTCGCGACGAACGACGTCATGCGGACGATTGACTTGCGACGCAGCGACGACTCGCGGTCGTACAAGCCGCCGATCATCCACAGGCCCAGTCCGAGCCCGACGCAGGCGGTCAGGACGGGGAGGAGGTTGCGCTGGTCGATCGCCATCAGGAACCAGATGGCCGCGCCGAACATGGCGAACGCAGAGGCCTGCTTGAACTGCACCATCCACATGCCGGGGCGGGGCAGATACTTCAGCAACCACGGGCAGACACCGATGACCAGGTAAGGCAGGGCCATGCCCAGGCCCATCGTGCACCAGACGAGGTAGATCACGGGCGTCGTCTGCTTGACCGACCACGCGAGGGCGTAGGTCATATAGCCCGTGCTGCACGGGGTCGCGAGCAGCGTCGCGAAGATGCCCGTCATGAACGCGCCGAAATAGCCTTCGCGGTGTTCCCCGCCGCCGGCGGCCTGACTGAGCATTCCCGGCAGGAGAATCTCGAAGACGCCGAGCAGATTCAGCCCGCAGACGAACACAATCAGGACCGTCGCGACGCGGAACCATTCCTTCTGGAACTGCTGTCCCCAGCCGAGGCTGAAAAAGGCGGCGAGAGTCGCCAGCAGGGCGAAAACCGAGATGACGCCGAAGGTGTAGACAATGTTCATCAGCAGGATGCGTCCGCGGCTTTCTCCGGCCTGCTGGACGATGCTGAGAATCTTGATTGCGAGGACCGGCAGGACGCAGGGCATGATGTTGAGCGTCAGGCCGCCGATGAAGGCGAACACGAGGGCGCCCCAGAGCGTCGTGGTGTCAGACTCTTCGGCGATGTCGAACTGGGTTCCCTGGAGGTCGAAGGCGGGGGCCACGGGGGCTTCGGACGCGACCTCGGCCGGCCCCTTCGGGAGGCTGGCGATGCCGAGCCGCTGAGCGCCTTCGGTGTTCTTCGCGGTCTGTGCGGTTCCAAAGGCGAAGACCTGTTTTTTCGGGGCGAGGCACTGCTTCGTCCCTTCGCAGACCTGGATGCGGAACGACCCGCTCAGGCCGACGGGCTTGTCGCCGACGCGTTTGAAGTCGCGCGTCCACTCGACCTTGTTGTAGAAATTGAAGGAGTCTTTGCCGTCGACCTGTTTGACGACCGGCTCAGGGGATTCCTTGAAGTCTCCGGCCGGCTCGAGGCCTTCGACCTGGTCGAGTTCGAGGACGGTTGGAAAGCCTTCGCCTTCGCGAATTGAGTAGGTGTGCCAGCTGTCGCGGAGGGCGAGGCTGATCGTGAGGGTGACCGGCTCGCCGGGTTTGGCGTCGGGCGGACAAAGCTTGAAGGTGGCCGTGACGGGGTTCGGCCCGTCAAAGCGCGGAAACTTCGGGGCGATCTGATATTCGCAGGAGAGGGGGCCGGGCTTGTAGCCGGCGGCGGCCACGGCTTCGACCGGAGGGGGGAGTTCCTCCGGCATTTTGACGACGGCGACGGGTTCGGGATCGGCGGCCGCGGTTTCGGGCGTCCGCTTGAAGGAGGCGGTCAACGGCTCCTTTTTCGGGGAGCAGTTGTCTTCGTCGCAGAACAGGAAGTTGACCGTGCCGGCGACTTCGAAGTCGCCGGAGGCGCGGGCGTCGATCTTCAGCCGCTGACTGAAGGTGACTTCGCCGGTGTATTTGCCGACTTTCTTGTTGAAGTTCTTGTCGAACGAGACCTTGGGCTCGTGATCGGGAGTGATGTCGCCGGTGGGCGTGAGCCGGGCGTGCGACTTGAGGACAAACTTCGTCTTGTATGGGGAGGTTTCATCGACACCGTAGGTGTTCGATTTCCCAACGGTCGTGATTTTGACGGCCAGGATCGCTTCGCCGGCCTTGGCGGGATCCTCGGAGAGCGTGGCGCTTACGGAGAAGCCGGCTTTCTCGTCGCCAAGCCCCGGCAGGCCGAGACCGAGTCCGCCGTCGAGATCCAGCGGGCTGCCGTTTTGTGCTACCGCAAACGGGGCACAGGCGACGAGCGCGAGCAGGGCCGCGAACGTTCTCAAACCAGACATCTTCCGCCTCATTCGGTCCATCGCCAAAACCTCTTGCCGGGGCACGCGTGATCCTGCGTGGGGAGGCATCAAAGTTCGTCGGTCAATCCGTTGCCAGCCGCTTGCGTTGTGGCGAGCGGCCTCCGATTCAAGACACGACCTGGCGTTTGTCACCTGGCCGCGTCCGCCGGTCCTGTTGCCAGGGCCGACGTGGTCGTGTCGCGCCGCCAGATTCCCGGTGAGAGATTCGTGGAAAATGGCGAGATAACACAGTTTACGCATCAATTCCGACTGACGCGAGACCGCTTGTGGCGGATCGCGACAGGTCGGTCCGGCGATTTCTGCCGGGGCACGGTTTCATCCCCCACCTGCTCCGGTAGAATACCTGAGTGAAATCGTCAGGGAACCTGTGCCGCCTTTGACATCTCTTGCGAAAGCAGGCGAGTCGAGCACCCCAGGCGGACGAGGGCCGGGAGCCAGGCGACTTAGGTCGACTCCCGGGCTCCCCACGATGAACTTCAAGTTGTTTGACGGCAGGCGATCCGCCCCCGGGGGGGGGGGAGGGTGGGTCGAGGACGTCGCCGCAGGGCGACACGTGCTGGATGCCAACACTCTCCATTCCGCTTTCCACGCCGGAAGAGGCACGGGCCCTCTTTGGTGCTCAGGATTCCTTTCTTCGCCGGATCCGCGAGTCGTTGGGGATCAGCATCGTCCTGCGCGGGGACGACCTCGTGATGGACGGCGACGAGCCAGCTCTGGAGCGAGGGAAAGAGATTCTCGACGACCTGCGGACAGTGATCCGCAAACACGGTTTCCTCCGGGAGGAAGACGTCTCCCGCGTGCTGAACCGGGTGACGGGCGAAGTTTCGTCCCAGTCGGCGATTGACCTTTTGCAGCGGGCCAAGCGGGTCCAGCCGCGAACCAAAGGGCAGGAAGAGTACGTCGAGTCGATCCGCAAGAACGACCTGGTGTTCTGTGTCGGTCCGGCGGGATGCGGCAAGACCTACCTCGCCGTGGCGATGGCGGTGAACGCTCTGCGCAAAGAACTCGTCCGCAAGATCGTCCTGGTGCGGCCGGCGGTCGAAGCGGGCGAGCGTCTGGGCTTCCTGCCGGGCGATATGCTGGCGAAGGTGAATCCGTTCCTCAGGCCGCTGCTGGACGCCATGCAGGAGATGCTCGATTTCGAGCAGGTGAAGCGGTACGTGGAGGCGGACATCGTGGAGATCCTGCCATTGGCCTTCATGCGGGGCCGGACGCTGAACAATACGTTCATCATTCTCGACGAAGCTCAGAACACGACTCCGACGCAGATGATGATGTTCCTGACGCGGATGGGGGAAGGATCGAAGATCGTGGTGACGGGCGATCCGACCCAGACCGACCTGCCTCCTCATACCCCCTCAGGGCTGGGAGACGCGATCCACCGGCTGACCGGAATCGAGAACGTGACGACGGTCGAACTGACTGGCCGCGATATCGTGCGTCACAAGCTCGTGCGTGAGATCGTGAAGGCGTACGAAGACGACGGCAAGAAATCGAAGAAGCGCTGACGGAGCGGATCCGTTCCCGGTGCTCCGCAGGACCGAATGAAACCAGACCTCGATCAAGCTGACGAACCTCCAGGAATGTGCGACCGGTCGGGTCGCGCATCCGGTTGTCTCATTTGAATGGCTTCCACCTCCACAAGACGATCCCGTCTGTCGCGAACCGGCATGACGATGCGCCCCCGGGAGACGTCCTGGAGCCGCTTCGTAGGCTGGATTCAGGATCGCAGCGTGGTGATCCGGCTGGGACTGGCGTTCCTGGCGCTGCTGCTGTTGCTGCTGGTTCTGAAGGCGTGGCAGTCGCCGTTTACACATCGCCTGGGCAATTACTCGTCCGATGGCATCGCCGCCAAGATCGGATTCAACCGGATCGATGAAGAGGCGACGAACGTCGCACGCCGTGCGGCCGAGCAGGCCGTTCCGCTGATTTTCAACAACTCGACCGAAGATCTTCTGCGGCTTCCCGATCGCCTCCGGGCTGCACTCGGTGAAATCTCCCAGACCGATACGCTGGAGAACCTGCCGGCAGCGACCCGTGCGGATTTCGGGCTGGGGCCCGTGGACACCCGCGAACCGATGAAGCGGGCGGCGCAGGAGATCTACAAGACGGACGTACCGCAGCGGCGATTCACCGCGCTGAAGGAAGCCGTCGCCGGGATGGGGACAGGCGACAAGAGCCGGATCGACGACATGGTCGCCGACTTTTCGAAGTTCATCTCGCCGCTGACGGACAATGGCCTGTTGAATCACCGGTCGTACAAGAACCTCCAGGGGAACCTGGAGGAACTGGAACCGGATCGGAAGCTGATGTCGGTCGACGTCCAGACGGGCGTGGCGACGGAAGTGCTGGTTCCGAAGGTCTGCCTGGCTGACCAGTTGAACGAGGCGGGCGACCTGGGTGGGAAGTGGCTGTCGTATCCCAGCCTGACCAAGTCAATCCAGGGGGCCCTGAGTCACTGGCTGATGTGCCAGGCGAAGCCGACGCTGGAGTTCGACCAGGCGGCGACGAAGCTCGCCCAGGCGAAGGCGCGCGACCAGGTGGCGAACGTTTACCAGCGGTTCCTGGCGGGCGACCTGATCGTGCGGCCAGGCGAATTCATCGACGAGAAGCGACTCCAGATCCTGAACGACGAATACCAAGCGTTCGAGAAGACGGTCGGGATCGGGGCGAGGCTGCTGAGGCTGTCGGTCGTCTTTCTGATGATGGGCATTCTCGCGTCGCTCAACGCGTATTACATCATTCACAACGAGCCGCGGATCGTCCGGAGCCTGTGGCGGCTGACGGTGTTCCTGACGGCCATCGTGGCGACGGCTGCGCTCGCCCGGCCGATGTCGTATGACCCGTGGCGGGCGGAGATCATTCCGCTGCTGGTGACGGTGATGGTGCTGGCAGTCGCCTATAACCAGGTGATCGCGACACTGGCGGCCTTCTCGATCTCGCTGGCGCTGACTTTTTCGACGACGGGGCAGTTCGGACATTTCATCCTGCTGATCAGCACCTGCGCGGCGGCTGTGATTCCGGTTTCGCGCGTCGGCTCGCGGTCGACGCTGATCAAGGTGAGCCTCGTGGCGGCCGTGACGCACTTCATCGTGAGCACGGGGGTCGGGATCGTTCAGTCGCAGTCGCTCAGCGACGTCCTGCAGGACCAGGCGCTCCTGCGTCAGAGCATCACGGGCGCGGTCTGGTGCGTGTTCGCCGGGTACTTCGTCGCGGGAAGTCTGCCGTTCATCGAGCAACTGTTCGGAGTGGTCACCGACATCAGCCTGCTGGAGCTGAGCGATCCGTCGCATCCGCTGCTGCAGGAGCTCGTTCGCCGGGCCCCGGGGACGTACAACCATTCGATCTCGGTGGCGAGCATTGCGGAGACGGCTGCGGAAGCGATCGGGGCGAACGGCCTGCTGGTGCGGGTGGGGGCGTACTTCCACGACATCGGCAAGATGCTGAAACCACAGTACTTCATCGAGAACATCGCGGCGGGGAGCGAAAGCCGTCACCAGCAGCTCGCTCCGGCTATGAGCACGCTGATCATCATCGGCCACGTGAAGGACGGCGTGGACCTGGCCGAAGAGCACAACCTGCCCCAGCCGCTGATCGACTTTATCGAACAGCATCACGGCACGACGCTGGTTGAATACTTCTTCCACGAGGCGACGAAGCTGGCGGAGAACAAACCGGACCACCGGACCGACGCCGAGGAATCGTCGTTCCGATATCCGGGGCCAAAGCCTCAGACGCGGGAGGCGGGCGTGCTGATGCTGGCGGACGCGGTGGAGGGGGCGAGCCGGACGCTGACCGATCCGACGCCGAAGCGGATCGAGACGCTGGTGCACAACATCACTCTCAAGCGGCTTTTGGACGGGCAGTTCGACGAGAGCTCGTTGAAGCTGAGCGAGATCCGGACGGTTGAGGCGTCGCTGGTGAAGTCGCTGATCGCGATCTATCACGGCCGGATCCGGTATCCGGAAGCGCGGACGGCGTAGATTGGGCTGTGTCGTGGGGGGCAGTTCCCCTTCGTGGGGGCTGCCAAGGCCGACACCCTGCAATTGACCGGCCGCGGAATCTGGTGCTACGGTGGCGCAGAGCAAGGAGGCGGACCATGACGGACGATGCCCGGATGCGAATGGACGTTGAAGCGGCCCGGACGCTGGCGCTGTGGAAAGAGCGCTTTGCCGAGGAGGTGCTGGTCGCTGCTCGTGAGCATGCCCGCCGAGAGAACCGCTCCGGAAGCATCTCTCTCGCACATCTTCGCCTGGGCGCTGGATCCGCGATCGTCGAGCTGATGAGGGCGATTCAAGCAGGACGAGAGGGGCAAAACGATGCCGGAAAGCGAGCCGCCTGAGGCGACTCACCGGGCCACTTGACCTCGCTTACCCGGATCAGCCGCCGCGGACGCGGCTTTGGATTCGAATCATCTCCCTGGCCCGTCGTCGTGACGCCGTCCCTGGCCGGATGCTGATCGGCCTGCCGGAAGGGCCGCGCGATCTTCGGCGTCTGAAGCCTCCACAGAACGATCGGCCCGATAGGCGCGACGACCTGCTGGGGGGCGAGCAGGCGTGGGTCTGCCGGGCTCGGGGAACTGCGATTCCCATTTCTCTCGAAGGCGGGGCGGGTGGCGATTTTTCCGGCAAACCCGGTGTGGATCGGCTGGCCGGATTTGCCGCCAGAACCCTCATTCTCCGTAGCTGGCACGGGACCGTCGTGACCGGCGATGAGTTTCCCCGGTTGCGGCGTCCTCGGGGCGTTTTGCCTGTTCATGGGCGGGGGGGCGGATAGGGTGGCGTCCACGAGTGGGCGGGGGTGTTGACTCCCCTGCGTAGAATTGGGCACTTCCGTCCCGGTTTGGGGTCAATCCGGGGATGTGCGGGAGTGGTCGAACTGAAGGCCGCCACCCGGAGTTTTCCGGGCAGAAACAGGGGTAAGCCGTGGCTCGAAAAGATGCCCTCAAAAGGCTTTACAACCAGCTGGTCTCGCAGCGAGCGGCGCTTCGCCAGTCGTTATCCGAGGAAATCGGGCTGACGGGCGAGTCGGCGGCAGGGTCGAGCGATCCCGTGGACGCGGCCTACGACGACTCGGAGCGGGAGTTGAACTCGCAACTGGCTGCCCTGGAAGGCCGGGAACTGGTGCGGATCGAAGCCGCGTTGACGGCGATGCGCGAGGGGCGTTACGGGGTCTGCGAAGGCTGCGGGAAGGCGATTCCCATTGCACGGTTGCAGGTGTTGCCATACACGTCATCTTGCGTGGACTGCCAGCGGACCGTCGAAGGACGCCGCCGGGCGGGCCAGGCCGATGCGGATTGGGAATCCGCCTGGGAGCATGGGGCCCGTCAACGGGACCAGGAACTCTCCGTTCGCGAACTGGACATGCAATAGGCCGTCAGCGGGGACTCCGCTGACTTCCGACGATTGCCGCCGGCAGCAGGTGGCCGGCGCCCGTCCAGTCGACGGGCGGCTGAAAGTCGGAGGTGGTAGGCCAATGTCGTTGCAGACCCGATTTCTGAGGCCGGAGTTCTTTGTCGCGGCCTGGCTGACGTGCACCGCGTCGCTCCATGCAGCTCCTGACGCGCCGACACCTCCGACTGTCCGGGCGACGCTTCAAGAAGCGGGGCGGGAGCTGGCGAAGATCGCCGAGCAGGTGAGTCCTGCCGTCGTGCATATCCAGTCGGACCGCGGACGGACGGAAGAGACTGGCTCGGGCGTTCTGATGCGGAGCCCGTCGTATGGCGGTGTCTTCGTCGTGACGAACCGACACGTCGTCACCCAGACGCCGATGAAACAGATCTCCATCCGGCTGGAGGACGGCCGGAGCATCAATCCGGAATCGGTTCTCGAAGACCGATTCACCGACCTCGCGGTGCTGAAAGTGACGATCGATCCGCCGGGGGTTGGCGAATGGGCGGATAGCGACAACCTGCAGATCGGGCATTTCGTGCTGGCTGTCGGCAGTCCGTTTGGACTGAGCCAGTCGGTGACGATGGGAATCATCAGCGCCAAATCGCGGCGGGCTCTTTCACTCGGCGCCGAAGACATCCTCAACCAGGACTTTCTGCAGACGGATGCGGCGATCAACCCGGGCAACAGCGGCGGGCCACTGATCGATCTCGATGGCCGGGTGGTCGGCATCAATACGGCGATTGCGTCGCAGGGGGGCGGGAATGAAGGGATCGGATTCAGCATTCCGTCCAACCTGGTGAAGTTCGTCGTGGAGGAACTGCTGACGAAAGGCGTCGTGCGGCGGGGCTACCTGGGCGTGCGGCTGGATGACGCGTTCGATTCGAAGGCCGCTCAGAAGTACGGTCTCGACCGGCTCCGCGGGGCTCGAGTTGTGGAGATCTACAGCGGCACGCCGGCCGAGGCGGCTGGAGTGGTCGAGAATGACATCGTGTTGAGCTTCAATGGTGAAGACGTGGAGGATGAAAACCATCTCATCAACCGCGTGAGCCTGACCCCACTCGACACTGTGGTGTCGATGGTCGTGCTGCGGAAGGGACGCCAGGTGCCGCTGCAGGTGAAGCTGAAGGAGCGTCCTCCGCGGCGGACGACGAGCCAGGTCGCGCCGCGCGTCGGGAAATCCGTGTTGCCGGCGGGGCTCGAGACGGTTGCCGTGACGGAGGGACTATCGGTGCAGGCCGGGATGTCTGGTCGTCGCGGAGCTCTGGTGCTGAGCGTTCCGGACCGGCTCCAGGGAACGCTGAATCTGTACGACATCATCACTGAAGCGGGCCGGCAGCCCGTCGCCAGCCCGGGTGACCTGCAGGCCGCCCTGGAGCGACATTCGTCGTCGCCGCTGTTGCTGAAGGTGCTGCGGAATGACGGGGGCCGAACCGTGGAGCGGCTGGTCGTGTTGCCACGCTGAGCGGTCTTGGTGGTCGCCGCTGCAGACGCCGCATTGGTGGCTGCAGCATAAGAGTTGCGGTGTGCTCCTGGCGGGCCGGGTTGCGCGCGTGGCTTGCCCCATTCCGCTCCGCCGGTATTCTCAAACCGGCTTTTCAAACACCCGGGGAACAACGATGGAAACGACCAACGGCGCGCTCAATCGCAAACTTCGCATGGCCCTTGTCGGAGGCGGGCAGGGCTCGTTCATCGGACGCGTGCATGCGACAGCTGCGATCCTCGACAACCGGGCGGAGCTGGTCGCCGGCGCGCTCTCGTCCAACCCGGAAAAAGCGAAGGCGTCCGCGCCCTCATACGACATCAAGGCCGATCGCGCGTACGGTTCGATCGAAGAACTGGTCGCCGCGGAGAAGAAGCTTCCTGACGACAAGCGGATCGACTTCGTCACGGTCGCCACTCCGAATCATACGCACTTCCCGATCGCGAAGGCGGCCGTCGAAGCCGGCTTCAACGTCATCTGCGACAAGCCGATGACGTTCGACATGAAAGAGGCGGAAGAGCTGCAGAAGCTCGTCGAGAAATCGGGCGTCGTCTTCGCCGTGTCACACAACTACACCGGATATCCGCTGGTGAGACAGGTGCGGGACATGGTGCTGAACGGAGAACTGGGCGAGATCCAGGCGATCCGGTCCAACTACATCCAGGGCTGGCTGCGGTCGAAGCTGGAAGACTCCGACCAGAAGCAGGCCAAGTGGCGCACCGATCCGAAGCAGTCCGGGGCCGCGGGGTGTTTTGGTGACATTGCGACGCACGCGTACAACCTGGGCCGGTACATGACCGGCCTCTTGCCGGACAAGGTTTCCTGCACGCTGAAGACGTTCGAGAAGGGGCGTCCGCTCGATGACTATGGCGTGGCGGTGATCCAGTTGGAGAATGGCGGCCTGATGACGGTGACGGCCAGCCAGGTGTCGCATGGTCGTGAAAACGACGCCTTCATCGAAGTGGACGGCACGAAAGGTTCGATCCAGTGGCGTCAGGAGGAGCCGAACGTGCTTGTCGTTCGAAGGAACGGTGAGCCTCACCAGCTCTACACGCGAAACGGCGGGCCGTATCTGTCGGCGATTTCGACGGCGTCCTCGCGTCTGCCGAGCGGGCATCCTGAAGCGTTCTTCGAGGCCTTTGCGAACATCTATCGCTCGTCGTATGACGCGATGGTGGCCCGTGCGACGGGGCAGAAGTTTGAGACGAAGAACACGATCTATCCGAACGTGTACGACGGCGTGGAAGGGATGTACTTCATCCAGCAGTGCGTCGCCTCCAGCAAGGAAGGGGGCGCGTGGCTGCCGCTGAAGCATTCTTCGGCGAGAAAGTAATTCGAGCCGGAGATTCGAGACACAGAAGCCCGGCTTCTTTGAAGAAGCCGGGCTTCTTTTTACTTCGTGGAGGGGAGTCGGGCGGGTTTCAGACCTTCCGCGTCCAGGTCGAGCCTGTAGAGGATCTGGTTGTATTCGTACCGGGGCGTGGGCGCGATGTTTTTGGTGAAGCTGTTGGTGTAAGTGCCTTCGAAATAGACGAATCGGCCTCCCTGCTCGTCGAGGTCGGCGTGGTGGCAGACGTTGTAGAACGACTGGCCGGCGTGAGTGACGATTTTCACTGCCCTGGCGAACGGGCCGTTGGGGGCCGGCCCTTCCGAGTACCAGACTTCCCCCAGGAACGAACTCGAACCGTCGTGCTGGCCTGAGATGAGGACCCAGCAGTTCCGATGTTTGTTGAAGCGAACGGTGCCGAAGGCCATGCGAATCCGCTGGCCGGGCTCCGTTCCGGATTCCGGCGAGAGTCGCAACTCTTCGGGCTTGATCTGGCCGGCCTTCAGGAGATTCTGCTCGGCCTCGGCCGTGATCGGCGCGGTCTTGTGATCCCAGCGCCAGTTGAGTTGTCCTTCGGGCGTGCGGTCGACCTGCGGGGCGGCCCCTGTTTCCCCGCCCTTCAGGCAGGTGAACGCCTCGTACTGCGCCGGATCGCAGACAGCTTCGAACGTGGCAGGGACGCGGACGGTGGCCGTGGCGTCGCCCCACATCAGCCAGCGCGTTCCGCCCTCTTCGACGAACACCGGGTGCGAGTCGATGAATCGCCACTTTTCCGTGAGCGGCTGGTGAGTGACCGGAATGAAGATTTCCTGTTCGTCGTCGAATTCGGCGATGCCCTGTTCGATCTGCTCCAGGAGACCCTTGCGACGGGAATAGCGGCAGACCATCCGTTCGACGCCTTTCGAATTCGGAACGACGGCCACGCCGCTGATCCAGATGACGCCGTCCTTCTGCTCGGGATAGGGAATCATGGCCCGGGCGAAGCCGGTGTCGGACTCGGTGAAGTACTGATAGGGAAGGCCCCGGTCGAGCGAGTCCCTGCCGGGGACGAAGAGGGGCGTCGTCGCGCCGGCGGTGCGGAACAGGCCCAGCGGAAAGGCCGCGCGGCTGGTATCGCCCCAGAACCAATACTGCTTCCCGCGATAGATCGTGGCCTGGATCGAGTCCTGCCCGACGACCTGGCCGCGGGTGATGCGATCGCCCTCGGGGACGTCGTCGCCCAGGAGGACACTGTCGCGATAGCGGCCGGCCCCGGTGAGGCGGCAGATGCGTTCGGCGATGTTGATCCGCTTCAGTTTTACGGTCGCCTCGCCGCCGGCTTTCGCGGGGAGACGAACGCCTTCGTAGCCGAAGGGCGCCTTTGGCGGCTCGTACCCCTGGCACTTCACGCCGAAGTAGACGTCGCCGTCGAATTGTTCCGACTCGTCGCAGGCGACCTGGCCCGCGCTGTCCGTCACATAGGTGACGTGGTTGACCGTGGTGAGTTCGACGAGCGGGATTCCGCGGCCGGTCGCTTCGTCGACGAACCGGATGCGAAACGGCCGAGGGGGCTCAGCGGCCTGCGTGGCGGCGGCCATGAAGGAACCGACGATCAGGGAGGCGATCTTCAGTGCGCTCATTGCGGGATGCCTGGGAGGGAGAGGTGCAGTGGAGAGGGGATGATAGTGGGTAGTGGGTAGTGGGTAGTGGGTAGTGGGTAGTGGGTAGTGGGTAGTGGGTAGTGGGTAGTGGGTAGTGGGTAGTGGGTCGTGGGTCGTGGGTCGTGGGTCGTGGGTCGTGGGTCGTGGGGCGTGGGTCGTGGGTCGGCGTTGTTGGGGGCGCTCTTGCAGAGTTTGTGGGAGCGACTCCAATCTGGTGTGGACTGTTTGTGAGGGGAGGCCGTTGATGCAGATGTTTCTGGAAGGCCGCTGGATGAGCGGCGGGAAGATGCAGCCCGTCATCAATCCTTATGACGGCAAGCCGTTCGACGAGGTTCCGGTCGGGACTGCGGCCGAGGTGGATCGTGCACTGGCGGCACTGGTTCGCGGGGCCGCGGCCATGAAGGCGCTGTCGGCCTGGGAGCGGTCAAAGATCCTGGAGCGGGCTGCAGAACTCATGACGGCCCAGGCGGACGATTTTGCCCGCACGATCACGCTGGAAGAGGGGAAGCCGATCCGCGAGTCGCGGCTGGAAACGAGCCGGGCGATTGAGGTTTTGAGGCTTTCGGCGGAAGAGGCCCGCCGGCTGTGCGGCGAAATGGTCCCCCTGGATGGAACGGAATCGGGCCAGGGGAAGATTGGGTTTACGCTCCGTGTCCCGTGCGGGATCGTCGCGGCGATCACACCTTTCAACTTCCCACTGAACCTCACGACTCACAAGGTCGGCCCAGCGCTGGCGGGAGGGAATGCGGTCCTCATCAAGCCTGCGAGCAACACGCCGCTTTCCGCCCTCAAGCTGACTCGGGTATTGCTCGACGCGGGACTGCCACCGGAATCGATCGCATGCGTCACCGGGCCCGGAGGCGCGCTTGGGAAAGCGATCTGCGAGGATCGACGTCTCCGGAAAATCAGCTTCACCGGCAGCTACGAAGTTGGCGAGATGATCTGCCGGGCGGCGGGCGTCAAGAAGGTGACGATGGAACTGGGCGGGAATGCGCCGATCGTGGTGATGGATGACGCCGACCTCGACAAGGCCGCGACGGCGGTGGCGTCGGCCGGGTATGCGAACGCCGGTCAGGTCTGCATTTCGGCGCAGCGGATCGTCACGGACCGCCGGGTGCAGTCGGATTTTGTCGATGCGCTGACGATGCGTGTGAAGGGGCTGAAGTCGGGCGATCCCCTGGATGAGTCGACGACGATCGGGCCGCTGGTCCGCGAAGGCGACGCGGAACGTGTGGCGAACTGGATCGAAGAAGCCGCCGGGGAGGGGGCGAGCGTGGTGACGGGAGGGAAGCGATCCCGCGCGTTCCTCGAGCCGGCGATCCTGAACAACGTGACAAGCGCGATGAAAGTGGGGCGTGAGGAACTGTTCGGTCCGGCGGTGGCCGTGATGCCGGCGGCGAATCTCGACGACGCGATCCGCATGGCGAACGACACGCGGTACGGGTTGTCGGCCGGGATCTTCACGCAGGACATCGATCGGGCGATGCGGTTCGCGAAAGAGGTGGAGAGCGGGTGCGTCCACATCAACTGGTCGAGCCAATGGCGGGCCGACCTGATGCCGTATGGAGGGCTCAAAGACAGCGGCTTCGGGAAGGAAGGGCCGTCGTCTGCGATCCGCGAGATGACGGAAGAGAAGATGATCGTGCTCCACCTGCCGGCGGCCCAGGCGCCGGGGTGATCGGGGCGCGGGCCCGCGAAGCTATTTCAGTTCGATGTTCATGGGGCTGTTGGCCTCCTTCACTTCCCGGATGTCGCCGGAGGTTCCCGCGCTGGTGTAGGCACCGGGGACCTTCTTGTAGTTTTCGGGATTGAAGGGGTCGATCCAGACGCGATTCTGGCCAATGACGGCGCCTCGCACGCCTTCCATATACATCAACTCGAAATTTCCTTCTTCGTCCGTCAGTCCTGTCGCCCCGCGGGGAGCCCCCTTCTTCTGGCTGCTCTCGGCGGGGTCTTTCACAACGATGGGCGTGAAATTCACGACGACCCCGGCGAGCGGCTGGTTCTTGAGAGTGACCTTTCCGGAGACACGGGCGAGCGGAGGGAGCTGGACGTTCGAGCCCAGCATGTAGTTCATGCCGAAATACAGGACCGCGCAGAGGATGACGGTTCCTGCGATGTGCGGACCGAACTGTTTCCCAATCGACTTAAAGGCGCCGGCGTAGTCGAAGCGCTCGCGCTCCTCTTTGGGCATCTGGGCCGCGCGGCTGCGACCTTCCTGCGAGGCCTTGGCGAGCAAGTCCTTGGCGCTGGACGCCGTGCCTGAGGCGCCGGAGAGAGCCGCCATGGCCGATTCTGCGGTCGAGAGCCGGCCTTTGTTGGGGGGCGGAAGCGTTTCCGAGGGGCCTGAGACGTTGGTTTCGTCGTCCGACATGGAAAGCCGCCGGCCTGCTCCAGGACGAGGGGCTGCGCCTTTCTTTGCGGCGCTGTCATCGGGAATCGGGGGAAGTGCCTTCGGCTTGGGACCTTCCATCAGGAAGGAGTCGAGATCGAAATCTCCATCGCCTGATTTTGCGGCGTCTTTCCCGGCGGGGGGGGCTGCCTCGGCGGGAGGAACTGCCTCCGCGGGGGCGGCTGGCTTTGCTTCGGCTGCGGGCTTCTTCGATTCGTTCTCCGCGGGAGGTTCCGGCTGGGGGCCATCCTCGGCGTCGGTCTCCGACATGCGGAGTTTCGGCTTGCCGGCGGACTGAGGTTTCTCGGCGGGAGCCTTTTCGGCCGCTGCTTTTCCGGATCGAGGTTTGTCTGCGTCGTCGTTCGCTTCGGCTTCCGGCGTGACTGGCCTGGGGCTGTCGCCGGGAGCGGGTTTGGCGGCTTTGGGCCGGGGCGTGGGCTCGGACAGGTCGTCGGTCGGGGCGGGCTTGACCTTTGAGCCGTTGGTTTCAGGGGGCGGCGGGGGAGCGGCTTCCGCAGCGGGCGCCTTGGGGGCGGCTTTGGTCTTCGTGGGGATCTTGAGGGCCCCGGTGTCGCCGGCGCCGGCCGCTGCTGCGGTTTCGGAGGCACCGAGCGGTGCGCCCGCAGCGCGGGCTGCTTCTTCAAGCGTGGGAACGTTGAGCGTTCCCTTGCACGCCGGGCACTTGCCTTTAGTTCCTGCGAGTTCTTCCTTGACCTTGAGAACGACGCCACATTTTTCGCAGGTCACGCGAATCGACATAACGGAACTGCCTTCTGGGTCGAGGCCCCACCGGATGCGGCGCCGTTTCGCGACGAAATCGTTTCGCCGGACGCCAACCGTGCGCCGCTTCGACTCCCTCCAGAATACGCTGCCACGGGCTGGAACCAAAGTAAACGGCCGCATGGCAATCCGATTTGCCATGCGGCCGGAGACGTTCGGTGGTTGCAGCCCCCGGAATTCGTCGGTTTCAGAACGCGATGTCGATGGGGGAGCCCTGGGCCATATTGCCGAGGTTTTCCCACGTCCGACGGTCGATGTTGACGCCGATCGCCTTCACACTGCCGTCGCCCATGCAGACCTGGATGATTCCGTCATGGAGACTGTCGGCCTCGTCGTAATGGCGTCCGGTGTGCGGGGATTCGCGGGTGGAGAGCATCGTCGCCGGACCGCCGAAGCACCAGCCGTCGCTGCTGAGCAGGAGGTTGAGGTTGGCGTTGTTGGCGGCGGCGGCGAGGTTGGCGTTCTCGAAGATGCGTCGCTCGGCGATCATGATGACGTTGGAGGTGCCGTCGCTGACGCCGGCCATCGACGTCGCGCTGTTCACTCCGAACATTCCGACCTTGGAGGAGTGCTGCGAGTAGGGGGACATGTTGGTTGCGGTGATGACGGTGGTCGACAGCTGCGCCGGCGTGAGCCAGTAGGTCTGGCGCTGCTGCGGCATGAAGGTGATGCCGGAGCCGGTCACTGCGGCGTAGTCGTTGCCGCCCGAGTTCCAGCTGATGTCGACGCGGTCGGTGTTCTGGAACCGGCTGCCGGCGAACATGTCGTTCCGGCGCGTCGGGCAGTAGAGGGCCGTCAGGTTGACCTTGGGGGGATAGATGACGGCGAGGTCCTGGGTGGTGGCCCCGACTTCGCCCATCGTGCGGACGTTGAGGTTGAAGTTCCAGAAGTTGTAGAGGGCGCCCTGATCGATCATCGGCAGGATGTGCAGGATCCAGGAGGTCCCGTGGTAGCCGGGGCCGGTCGCGATGTTGCTCTGGTTCGGGAGGATGCCGGGGATGAGGAACTTGGGTTCGGTCGGATTGACGTAGCGTCCGACAGCGGGGTCGTTGCTGAAGAGGTTCGCGACCTGGCCGGGCGGGAAGACCTTGTGGGAATCGTGATAGTTGTGGAGTGCGAGGCCGAGCTGTTTCAGTTTGTTGGCGCATTCCGTCTTGCGAGCGGCCTCTCGGGCCCGCTGAACGGCTGGCAAGAGAAGCGACACGAGGATGGCGATGATGGCGATCACCACCAGAAGCTCGATCAGGGTGAATCCGCGACGAGTCTGTCGCATGGCAGGCCTCTACTCTGGAACGGAAAAAATGATCCCGGATCGGAATACGACCGGCGTCATGCCGCATCGTGAGCGAATCCGGAAAATCGCCGCAAAAACGTGCAATCCTGCCGGCCCGCTTCTCAAACATCATCCGGCAGCCGAAGCCGGACTGTCAAGCTGAAAGACCTCTCCCTGAAAGGCGTTGAGTTGGAATAGAGTTCCGGCGTTTCGCGGCCCCAAGGCGATTCTTCATGCAGCCGACAGTCCGGCAACTGCACCTCGCATTCGTCGGCGTTCTCGTCGGCGTGGGGGTCCTCATGGCGTTCAGCGCCAGCATGTCGTCGAAGCCGGGCGTCTCGAGCGCGGGATACATATTCCGGCACCTGGGGTGCCTGGCGCTGGCGATTCCCGCAGCGGCCGTTGCCTCGCGGATCACTCCCGAAACGTGGCGGCGGATTGCTCCGTGGGCGTTTTTCGGGACGTGCCTGCTGCTGGTGCTGGTGCTGATTCCCGGGATCGGCGCCCGGGTGAACGGAGCCCGCCGGTGGTTTCGCGTGGGCGGATTCTCGCTGCAACCCTCGGAACTGATGAAACTTGTGCTTCCGCCGTACCTCGCGGTCGTCCTCGAACAACAGCGGGCGCTGAAACGCCCGTTCCGCTCGGATGTCGTTCGACTGCTCGTACCGCTGGGCGTGGTGGCCGTGCTGTCGATCCTCGAGCCGGACCTCGGATCGGCCGTGCTGCTGCTGACGACAGGGGGGATCGTCCTGTGGACGGGAGGGTGGCCGTTGAAGCGGATTGCCGGGGCGGCGCTGCTCTGCTCTCCGTCGCTTCTGGGCCTGTTGTTTCTCAAGCCGTACCAGCGGCAGCGGCTGACGGGGTTTGTGGACGTATGGACGGCTCCGGAACGGGCTCCGTACCAGATCAAGCAGTCGCTGCTGACGCTGGGGGTCGGCGGCTGGTTTGGAGAGGGGCTCGGCAAGGGTTGGCAGAAGCTGAGCTTCCTGCCGGAGGCGAATACGGACTTCGTGTTCTCCGTCGTTGGTGAGGAGGTGGGGCTGGTGGGAACGCTCGGGGTCGTGGGGGCCTGGCTGGGGGTGTATCTCACAGGCATGCGGATGCTTTCGACGCGGCATCCGCGTTCATTGCCGGCGATCGTGGGCTTCACGTGGCTGACGATGCTGGTGTCGCAGGCCGCGCTCAACATCTGCGTGGTGACGGCGCTGGCGCCACCGAAAGGGGTGTCGCATCCGCTTCTGAGTTACGGCGGGACGAGCCTGCTCGTGAGCATCGTCATCGTCGGGGCGTTCGTTGGAATGACCCGGGACGAATCGACCGAGGCACTGGACGAAGGGGCGCTCCCGGAGACGTCGCGGAGCCGGGCGGCGTAGGGAACGTTGTTGCAGCCTGTTGCCGACCGACTCGTGAGGGCGCTACTGCGGGACTGCTTGACCGCGTGGACTATTTCCCGGCTTCCGCTGTTCTGGCGGGCGTGTTCGCCGAGATGTCGACGCAGGCCATTTCGTGATGGTTCCTGACGTAGAGCCTGCCGCGAACGAGAGCGGGCGGATTCCAGGTCTTTTCGCCATCGAGCACGTGGAACTTGCCGAGGACGACGAGCTGATCGGGCTGCGGACGGATCAGGACGAGGTCGCCATTCTCCGCCAGTACGATCAGGAGACCGTTGTTGACCAGGAGTTGCCCGTGGCCGAACTGGGCGGCGCGGGACTTCTTCCATGTCTGCTTGCCGGTGGCCGGATTGATGCAGGTGAGGAAGCCTTCATCGAGGCCGTAGACGTGGCCCTCGATCAGGACGGGGCTGGACATCTTGCTTTCGAGGCTCTTGAGGTCCTCCCAGAGTTTCGACGCGGACCATTGTTCTCCGTCCTTCTTGATCTGCAGCAGGCGGGAGCCTTTGCCATAGCTGGCGGAGATCAGAATCCGGTCGTCCGGGAGGAGGATCGGCTGGGCGACGTTGACGGCGGGGGCATTCTGGAAGAGGTGGAACCAGAGGATGCGGCCGTCCTCGATGGCGTGGCCCCAGAGTCCGATGCCGTCGTAGTTGAGGATCTGCGGGACGCCGGCGATCGTGACGATGACGGGGGTCGCGTATCCGGCGAGATTGCGTGCGCCGGTTTGCGGGACGGCGTGGTCGCCGTCGGTCGCCTGCGGGAGATCGCCGGCCTTCTGGAGCTGTGGCTCGGCGACCGCGGGAGGCTGGCCTTCTTTGGCGGTGATGCCATCTGACTTCCAGACGTCCGTTCCGTCGGCGAGCTGAAGAGCGATGAGCCCGCCGCCATAGAAACCGCCGACGTTGACGATGAGCCAGTCGTTATGAACGAGGGGGGAGCTGGTGATGCCCCAGGTCTGGTTGGGAACGCCGAAATCGCCAAGGATCTCGCGCGACCAGAGCCTGGAGCCGGTGGCCAGATCGAGGCATGCGAGGTGGCCCAGAGCGCCGAGGGCGTAGACCTTTCCTTCGTGGATGACGGGCGTGGCGCGCGGGCCGGGGCCGCCCATGGCGTCAAACTTTCCGGGGGTGGAATAGGTCCAGCGTTCGTTGCCGGTGGCGGCGTCGTAGAGCACGACGACTTCATCGTCGCGACGCTGCTCGATCGTGACCAGGTGGCTGCCGACGACGACCGGTTGTGCGAAGCCACCGCCGACTTCGTGTTTCCAGAGGACTTCGGGAGGAGTAGCCGACCAGTCTTCCCGGATGGGAGGGCCGACCACGTAACCGTCGTGGTTCGTGCCTCGGTAGGTCGGCATGTCTTCGGGAGTGATCGGTTCGATCGCCGCTGCCACGACCGGTTGAGACTCGCTCGACCGGCTCTTCTGGTACTCCTCGAGACGTTCGTCGGCAGTCTTCTGCCAGCGCCATTCGAAGGCGAGCCAGGAGTCACCCGTCCAACTCCAGCTGCGAATCATGGAGGCCGCGCCGCCGATGGCGACGAGGACGAGCGTGGTGACGGTCCAGACGGTCCGCCGTGAGAAGCGGGAGCAGAGCGTGAGCCACAGCAGGCCCATGATCGTGACGTAGACGATCATGCCATAGGTGACGAACCGGATGAGCGACCAGCCCATCGGCAGTTCGACAGTGCGGACCACGACCTGTCCGATGGCGAACAGGATCAGCGTGATGACGACAGCCCGGTTGATGTTGCGGTGGAGCCGAGGATGGCGACGGATCCACGGGAGACCGCCGCCCGGTGCGGGGGCCGTGTGTTCAGGGGGCGTCATGGAATTTCGCTCTCAGGAGAAGTGAGCCCGATTGTAGTCAACCCGCGACGGCCGTCAGGCCGGGATCGCCTTCGGGGGCGGCCGCGAGGGAGCGGTCTTCGTTCTTGACGCCGCCCCTGGCGTTCGGGCGGCGGAGACTGTCGGAGAGCGGCATGTCTTCGAGAGAACGCAGTCCGTAGGCCTCGAGGAACTGGCGCGTCGTGCCGTAGAGGTAGGGGCGTCCGAGGGAATCGTCCTCGCCGACGATCTTCACGAGCCCGCGTTCCATGAGCTGCTTCAGCATTTCCGCGGCCGCGACGCCGCGGACGGCCTCAATGTCGGCACGTGTAATCGGCTGGCGGTACGCGACGACCGCCAGTGTTTCGAGGGCCGGTCCCGAGAGCTTGAGACGTTCCTGGCGATGGTGGACGCGGTCGAGCCAGCGGGCGAAGACCGGACGTGTGAGCATCTGGTAGCCGGCGCCGACCCGTTCGACGCGAAAGGCCGAGCCATCGGCGTCGTAGGCTTCATTCAGTTCATCGACGACCTGTTTGGCCTCGCCGGCGTCGAGCAGCGCGGCGCATTGTGCGATGCGACGGGCCGAGAGAGCCCCATCGGCGACGAGCAGGGCGGCTTCGACGCGAGCCTGCCGCGCGGTGCGGCGGCGGGCGAGTTCTGATTCGGAGACGGGCTCGGCGGTGGCCGTTCCTCGACGCAACTGCCAGAGCGCGAATTCCCTGGCCGACTGCCCGATGGCGTGGTCTGCCAGGCCTCGCCCGGTCGACGACCAGCCCCAATGAGCCGCTTGCCTCACCGCCGGAACTCCACTCCGGCGGTCTTGGTGACGGAGGATTCCGCCTGCCAGTCGGAGAGTTGCCGCGTCACTTCCGTCACGGCGGCGGCGGGATCTGCGGCCTCGGCTTCGAATCGGTGGATCGTGCCGGCCTCTCCTGCGGCTTCGACCTGACAGACGAACAGGTACTGGCCGGCCTCCAGCCCCGGTTCAAGGTGGAAGCGATCGACACCCATGGCTCGCAGTTTTTCGACTCCGGCGGCGAATCCGTCAGGTCGGGCCTGCGAGGGGGCAGGCGTCGTGTGCTCCGCCGTCGTTACCGAGGGACGCGACTTGAACGGTTCTGTGGCGACCATCGGCTCGATGGCCTCGGGTTCCTTCGGCGACTGACCGAACCGGCTCCGCGGCGGATTCTTGAAAAAGTCGTCAGGCTCTTCGTCGAGGTCGGATCCGAAGCTGTCGTCAGCGGGTTTGGACTTGTTCCCGCGCGCCAGAGAAGACCGGGACCTGGCGGATTTCGGCTTACCGCCGAATTCGTCAGCTTCATCTTCGAGACCGCCGACTTCATCCCAGGGGGCTGCTTCGGGATCGCTGTCGCGGCCGAGTTTGGAAGAGCCGCGTTTCGATCGCGCGCGGGGAGTGAAGCCGTCTTCGCCGAATTCGTCGTCACCGTGCGACGAGGCGGGGGAGAGCATCTCCTGCAACTTCGGCACTCCGACGACGCCGACGAGGGCGACGGCGGTGAGCGGAACCGAAAGCAGTAACGCGACGAATGAGCCGCCTGAACCCATGGTGAACGCCTCCCTGCGAGTCGACAGGGCAAACCAGGGCGGGGCAGCTGTTGTTCAGCCCCGCACCGTCTGCCGTCATCGCGTCGAGACTGTTTCCATCAGACTCGCCACGATGACCGGCAGTTTCTACCGGAGAACTGCGGGATGACACAATCGCAGTTGCGGTCGGCGGGCGACCAGGGCTTCGAACTCGATCGATGAGGCAGGATGGGGGGATTGGCGGAAGACGCGGCGGGGGAATTTCGGACTCTCGCGAGCCCGACCCGGGCGGAGTAGGCTGGGCGGTCCATGCCCATGGCCTGTGATGTTTACCCCCGGAGAGAAATCGATGCTTCGACGCCGCGGATTTTTCCTGTCTGGATTGAGCCTCGTTCTTCTGGCGCTCGCGGGGGCTGTCCCCTGTCTGGCCGCCGAAGAGTTGAAATCGACGGAGCAGGAAGGGGTGCGGTGGTACGACATCCGCCAGCTGGGAGTTGAAGGGCAGGGGTGGACGGACACGACCTCGCCGTACGACCGCTTGCCAGCCCGAGCGAAAGGAGTCGTTCGCGACGCGGTGTGGAATCTGAGCCGCGACTCGGCAGGGATGTGTGTCCGTTTCAAGTCGGCCGCTTCGAAGATTCACGCCCGCTGGACCCTGACCAAGGCCAATCTGGGGATGCCGCACATGCCGGCGACGGGTGTGAGCGGAGTCGACCTGTATGCCAAAGATCCCAAGGGAACCTGGCGGTGGGTGGCCTGCGGCAAGCCGGCGGCCAAGACGACGAACATCGTGCTCGCCAGCGGTCTGGCCGCCGGGGAGCACGAGTTCCTGCTGTACCTGCCGCTGTACAACGGGGTCGAATCGGTGGAAGTCGGCGTTCCGGCCGATTCATCGATCAGCGATGCGCCCGATTATCCGGCCGAGGCGGCCCAGCCGATCGTGTTCTATGGGACGTCGATCACACACGGGGCGAGCGCCATGCGTCCGGGGATGGTGCACACGGCACTTCTGGGCCGGTGGCTGGGAAGGCCGGTGATCAACCTGGGCTTTTCCGGGAACGGGAAGATGGAGCTGGAAGTGGGGCAGTTTCTTGTGGAATTGAAGCCGGCGGTGTTCGTGATCGACTGCTGTCCGAACCTGACGGGGCCTGACACAGCCGCCCGGACGAAGCCGCTGGTGGCTCAGTTGCGGGGGGCTCATCCGACGGTTCCGATCCTGCTGGTGGAAGACCGGCGATACACCGACGCGTGGATCAACCCGTCGAAGGCGCAGAAGAATGACGAGAACCACGCGGCTCTCAAGAAGTCGTTTGATGAACTGATCGCCGCCGGCGACAAGAACCTTTATTACCTGACGGGCGACCAGTTGCTGGGAGACGACACCGAAGGGGCGGTCGATTCTTCGCATCCCACCGACCTGGGCTTCTACCGGCAGGCGGTGGAATTCGAGAAGGCGCTGCGTCCGATCCTGAAGTGATGCGATTTGAGGCTTGCCACCCTGCGAAGCAGTTTGCGCCGGGTGGCAATCCCTGCGTCCCGAGAGTGAAGCCTTCTGCCCCTGAGAATTCCGATGATCCAAGCGTTCCGAAATCTGCTGGTTCTGTTCATGGCACTTGGCGGGTCGTGCTCGACTTCGTTGGCTGCTGAGCCTGAGATTCCACCGGGCTTTCGATCGCTTTTCAACGGCCGGGATCTTGAGGGCTGGGAAGGGATGGCCGGGGACTGGAAGGTTGATGAGGGGGCTTTGACCGGGACGACGGATGGAACGCTGAAGCACAATCGGTTCATCGTCTGGCGGGGGGGCCCCGTGAAGAATTTTGAACTGCGAATCCAGGTGAAGGTCACACCGGGTGGGAACAGCGGTCTGCAGTATCGGGGCGTCGAGCGTCCCGATCTTGGGGAGACCGTTGTCACGGGGTACCAGTGCGACGTTGTCGCGAACCGGGCCGACTACAATGGCATGCTGTACGAAGAACGGGGCCGGCGGATCCTGGCGCACACCGGCGAGAAGGTGGTCATCGACGCGGAAGGGCAGCCGTGGGTGGTGGGCGAATTGCCGGTTGAGGAGTTCGCGGCGGGGGAATGGCACGACTACCGGGTGCTGGTGGAGGGGAACCATCACCAGCACTGGATTGACGGGCATCAGACGGTCGACGTGATCGACCTCGATGAGAAGGGGCGACGCCTTGAAGGTGTGCTGGGGATGCAGGTGCATGTCGGTCCGGCGATGACGATCCGTTACCGGAACATCCTGCTGAAGACACTGCCGGACGATTCGCCGGTGCTGACGGCGAAGGAGGCTCCAGTGCAGACCGATGCGCGGAAAGTCGTCCCGCAGGGGCAGGACAAACCGAAGGCAGCGGCGAAGAAATCGTCGGATTAGTGCTGCGGGTCGCTATGCTGTGAGCCGTCAAGGAAGGGGGCTGCCCGATGGAGCGTGGGCTGTCGACGCGGTGCATTGCGCTGGCTGTCATGTTTCTCGTTCTCTGTGGACCGGGTCATTGCACCGCCTGGGGCCAAGGGCGCGGGAGGGAAACGATCGCCTGGGCCCGGGGGACGGTGCGAGACGAGGTGGGAGCACCGATCGCCGGCGCCAAGGTTTACGCTCGCGCCACGTTCCACGGCGGAATTCGGATGGTGGGCCTGGTTCGCACGACCACCTCGAATGAGGAGGGGGAGTATGTCATTCACGGCCCGGGCGGATTGTCCCGCTTCTCGGCTTCGCTCGTGGCGTACGTGCCGGGGCGTCCGCCCGCACTGTCGTGGTTCCACTTTCCTGACACGTATCACTCCGATCCGCTTTTTGATCCCCCTCCACCGCTTCCCCGATGGGCGGACGTCGATCTCGTCGTCCCGAGTCGCGGCGGTGCGATTGAGGTCCGGGTTCTGAAAGACGGAAAGCCGTTGCCGAAGGCGAGTGTGGCACTCCGGCTCGAAGGGGCTGATCCGTCAGATCTCTGGGGACAGGACGCCGAGTCGGAGGAACTCAAGGCCCTGTACGACATCTGCCGGCCGAACGGGCACACGGGCGAGGATGGCACGGTCAGATTCGAAGGGGTGTCGCCCGGCTTGTACTCCATCCTCGCGATTGAAGGGGGGTGGCGGCGCGGACTCGGTTGGGCGAATCAATTCCAGCAATGGTTCTTTACTTCAGGAACGCTCAAGGATCCCTGGCAACATATCGCGGTCCACGCCGGCGAGACGTCATCACATCAGCTGTCGGTGTTTTCGCGATTCGGGATGGCGACGTTCGACGTCCGGCGCGATGGAAAGCCGTGGATGGATCTCGAGGCGATCACCATGACGGGTGTTCTCCCGAGCGGCGATCATGCGGCTGTTGGAAGCAAAATTGGCGGGGAGAATTCAGACGTTTATCGCCTGCCCCCCGGGGTGATGCCGATCAGTTTCATCAAGGCCACGCGCACCACGCGTTACCCCAGGACGTTTCCGTTCTACTCCGCGGACGGCGTGATCGCGGTCTCGCCCCGTTTGCCGAACTCATTCCCGATTCGATTCGAAGCCCTCGAGAATCACGGCGGCATGGTCCGAGTTCGAATTGAGGATGCGGGAGGGGGGCCGCTCACGGGGACGGCGAAGTTCTACGGACGACGAAAAGGGGGACTGGGGTGTGACTCGGGGGTGCGTGACATCTCCGTCGATGGGACGTTGATTCAGGATTTCGAACCTACCGACGGGATCGTCCAGGGAGATGGACAGGGAGTGTTCCGGCTCGTCCTGGGCGAGAAGCTTGAACGCATGCCTGTTCCAGAGGAACTCGTCGGCCGCACCGCGATCCTGCCTCAACCCTTCACCGCTGAGAACAACCGGTTGGGAGAGGTGACTCTGCGCGAGGAGCGGGTTGGATTTCTCCGCGGTCGCATCAAGCCGCCGATGGGGCAGAAGGTGAGCGATTATCGGGTTCGGATTCGACCAGAGGAGTATCAAAAGGGGGCCGGCGTCTATTACGAGCCCACGACGGGCGAGTTTGTCGCCGGGCCGTATCGCGCCGGAAGCACGCTCCTCAACATCTCCAAGGAGCGGAGCCTTAACCCCTTGCTGTTCAAGAAGGTGGATCTCCGGGCCGGTGAGGTGACGGACGTGGAGATTTCCATCAACGACGATGCGGAGCAGATGGCGCCAGATCGTCGGCTGCTCGATGCGAGAGTCTTTCTCGAAGATGGACTGACACCCGCCAGACTGGCCCGTCTCGGCTATTACTCACCAGGTGAGAAGGCCACCCGTGGGATCTGCATGACCGACACCGGCGGGACTCCGCGCTCGAAGTCCTGGCAGGATTACGACGACAAGGATGTCACCGAGCCTCCGGGAACACCGCAGGACGAGGTCGCCGTCGCGTGGATTCCCGGCCGCAATGGGGCGGCGATCGTTCCGTTTCCGGAGCGGCTGGACGAACCTTTGGTCATCAAGCTGCCGCCGCCGATTGCGGTTTGCGGAAAGGTGATCGTTGAGGGAGAGGGGGAGACGGTCACGAACGGGACGCTGACCGTGCGGGCTCAGTTTGAGGGACTCGGAAGGCTGGACGACTGGCTGAGCGTGGAGACGACCGCCGGGGCAGATGGGGCGTTCGAACTGGCGGGGCTGACGCCGGGAAGGTATCGCGTTCAGGCGGCGCTCGATGGGATCTGGCTGTCACCGTCGGTAGAGCTCACGGCCAGTGATCAGACTTCCGAATCGATCCGGTTGACGATTCCTCGGCCGGGCGGGCCGGTGCTTGTGAAGGTTTCGGGGCCAAAGAAGGAATCACCGGCGCAGCTCGTTGTGGATCGTCCTACTGGGCCGCTTCGCGACCGTCTGTGGCCGAGAGTTTTGACGGCCGATGGGGCGGGGGTGGTGCGTATTCCGGCGCTGGAGGCGGGGAGGCATCGGATCCGCGTCGGGGATGTGGAGAGGGTGGTGGAGGTTCCGCCTCTGGAGGGGGCGAAAGGGGAGCCGGTGGAAGTGGAGTTGGGGGTGGAGTGAGGTGCGGGGGGATTTGCTCGCAGATCTGCGAGCGGGTTGCCAGACGGGCATTGCCCGCAGGGGAGTTCGACTGGCCAGGGGAGTTCAACTGGCAGGGAGGCTCCGCGCCCTGCCAGTCGAACTCCCACAGGCAGCAAATCTGTCGTCGAGATTTCGTCGTTGTCCGAGTCAGAACTCGCCGGTGGTTTCTGAGCCCGAGATGGAGCCCAGGGCGCCCCAGACGCCGTAGGGGGATCTTCCGGTCACGACGCGGAGGTCCTGCGACGAGAGATTCCCCGCATCGATGTTTTCGCTGACGAACCGGACGGCGCCGTCGCCCAGCACCACGTGAGCACCCCCGACGTGGCGGCTCTGGACGGGATACTGGCCTGCTTGACGGAAGTCGGATCCGACCGTGCAGGCGGGCGAGTTGGGGGGGAGGATCGTGTTGACGGTGGTGTAGGAGATCATGCCACCTGCCCAGCGCGAGCCACGGCTGGTGGAGACGAAGTCGGTTCCGAGGAATTCGCCGGTTCCCTTGTTCGCCATCACAAGACAGCTGGCGGGATTGTCGACGACTCCATTCCCCTGACCACGGAGGACGCCTCCCAGCGAATCGCGTCCGCCACGGGACGTCGTGAGTTCCCCCATGAGGATCGTGTTGCTGGTGCCGTCCGAGAGGTCCGCGATTCGCTTTGAGGTCTGGTATCCGAACGGTCCACGGACGAGCTTTCGTGCGTTGTCGAGGCTGACGTACTGCGTGGCCCACCAGGCAGTATCACCTGACGAGAACCCGTAGTGCACGAGGGTGATGTAGTGCTTGGTGGTGGGAGACGAGGGGCAGACCAGGACGGGGATATCGGAATACCAGGGGCGGTAGGCGGATCCATCGGGGACGTCGTCGCCGAACGGTTCGAAGTTCACGCCGCCGAATGTCTGGGACGAACTGATCTGGTTATAGAGTGGGCCCTGTTCGAAGTAGGGAAGGAGCTGGATGTAGCCGCTGGCGCGGGTGATGTTGCTGGCGGTGCCCCCCTGCCGATAGGGGAAGACTCCGTGAGTGTCGTGGTAGTTATGCAGCGCCAGCCCGAGCTGCTTCATGTTGTTCTTGCACTGTGAGCGTCGGGCGGCTTCGCGGGCCTGCTGCACGGCCGGGAGGAGCAGGGCGATCAGAATCGCGATGATCGCGATGACCACCAGCAGTTCGATGAGCGTGAAGCCTCGGCGCGAATGACTCATAGACATCGGCTCCTCTCAAATTCAGACACGTTGTCGAATGATGGGTCGCCGAGCGCTGGCTGAAAAAAAATAGATCAAGAGATACAGCTCCGTGCACGAATTATGCCGGGGCAGGGGGCGGCGACGGCCGGGCCGTGTGCCGATTGACGGAACCCTGATCAATCGAGGGGAATTCCGTCCCCAAGGGGGGACCTCTTGGGATGGTTTTCGCCGTCTGCCTGGCAGAGCTGCCCGTTTCGTTGGCAGCAGGCGACGGGGGGGGCAGGAAGGTCGCGCTTTACGGGTGGATGCGGAACTGTCCACGAACTGTGTTCCAGGAGTCGTTCTCTTTCCGGCCGCTGAAGACCATGGTGAATGAGCGTCCGTCGGCGGACATCCATTTGGTCGGGAGAAACCAGCAGAACGTGTTCAGGGGAATGTGTCCTGCCCCCCAATCGTTCTCGTAGAGCACTGTGGTCCACGGGCCCCAGGGTTCCGGCGCGTCGAAGACGCCAATGATGCCGCGGTGGGATTCGCCGTGTTCGGTGCAGAGGAGATAGCGCTTGAGTCCGGCGTTGTAGCTGACGCCGAGGTTCCAGCCGACGCCCCCGGTCGGGTCTTCGAAGACGGGCTTGCGTTGGTCGAGGTCGCTGGTCCAGGTGGGCTCGCCGCGGTCGTTGTGGCCCGAGAAGAAGGTCCAGGCGCTGCGGTCGAGTTGCCTGTGTCGGGGAACGCGAGCGAGGTCGATCGCGCCGGGGCGCTGGATGACGAGGCAGGCGTTGCGATCGGGAGCGCTATCGGGGCCGGTGTCGGACTGGAAGCGGATGAGGTAGTGGTACACGAATTCATCGCGGGCGCCGGCGTTGTCGCGGCCGAACTGGCAGATGGTGGGGACCATCACCCCCTGTTCCCTCGTGAAGGCCCAGTCGGCCAACTGCCAAGACTTGCCGTGATCGCGTGATTCGGCGAGGCGGGCTTCCTGATAGGGCCTCGGCTGGTCTGGTCCGTTGGGGATGGGGGAGCTGTTCCACATCGTGAGGACGCCGTCGACACAGATGATGCCGTAGCTCTTGCCGGGGAAAGTGGCCTGCCTTTCGGCGTCGACGCCGCCCCAGACGTTGTGTCCGTGGTAGCTGTCCCAGTCTCCCTCGATGCGGGCGACGCCGAGGCTGACGCGGCCTTTGGAATTTGTGCCGCCGAAGCCTCCGCCGTCGCCGAAGGCGGTGTATTGATGTCCGTCGTCGGCCCAGGTGATGGGCCAGTTGTCGCTGCCGGGAGCGAGACGCCGGTGAGTGGACCAGTCGAACTGCACGCCCGTAAGGACAGGGCTGCGGGGGAGCGGAGGATCCGAGGCGGTCGCGAGGAGAGGAGCCAGGCCGCTCAGGAGGGCGACGGTGGCCCTCAGAAAGCTTGTCATTCTCGCGAATCCGTACAGGCCGTGACAGATTGAGAAGATTTGATTGTCCTTCCGGGTTCGCCCCTTGTCCACGCTCGGCGGCTTCCATATCTTCTTCGCGTTCGCGCTGGTGAAAATTGCGCCCGAGTTGCGGTCTGCTCAGGAGCGGGCCCTCATGTGGCCGCCTCGCTGTATTCCCGGTGCTCCCCCGCCTCAAGAGGTTTTGACGAAATGTCCGTTGCTGCCAAACCGCTTCCGTACAAGGTCAAGGACATCAAGCAGGCCGAACTCGGCCGCAAGCAGATCGAGCTGGCCGAGAAGGAAATGCCCGGCCTGATGTCGCTGCGTGCGAAATACGGCAAGTCGAAGCCGCTGAAGGGCGCCCGGATCGCCGGCTGCCTGCACATGACGATCGAGACGGCCGTTCTGATCGAAACGCTGATCGAGCTGGGCGCCGAAGTCCGCTGGTCGAGCTGCAACATCTTCTCGACGCAGGACCACGCCGCCGCCGCCATCGCCGCCGCGGGCATTCCTGTGTTCGCCTGGAAGGGCGAAACGGCCGAAGAGTTCGACTGGTGCATCGAACAGACGATCTACTTCGACGGCGGCAAGCCGCTGAATATGATCCTGGACGATGGCGGCGACCTGACGGTCATGGTCCATGAGAAGTTTCCCGAGCTGCTGAAGGGCATCAAGGGGATCACCGAAGAGACGACGACCGGCGTTCACCGGCTGTACCAAATGCACCAGGCCGGCAAGCTCGGCGTTCCGGCGATCAACGTCAACGACTCGGTCACCAAGAGCAAGTTCGACAACCTGTATGGCTGCCGTGAGTCGCTGGGCGACGGTATCAAGCGTGCCACGGGCGTGATGATCGCCGGCAAGATTGTGGTGGTTGCCGGCTATGGCGACGTCGGCAAGGGCTGTGCGGACGCGATGAAGGGCCTTGGCGCCCGCGTCATTGTGACCGAGATCGACCCGATCTGCGCCCTGCAGGCGGCGATGCACGGTTACCAGGTCACGACGCTCGAAGAAGTTGCCGGCGAGGCCGACATCTTCGTTACGACGACGGGTTGCTGCGACATCATTCGTCCGGAACACCTGGACGCGATGAAGGACCACGCCATTGTCTGCAACATCGGCCACTTCGATATCGAAATCGACATGGCCTACCTGAACAACCGGAAGGACGTGAAGAAGGTTTCGGTGAAGAAGGATTCGGATGTCGGCGGCCCGGTCGACAAGTACGTCTATCCCGACGGCAAGGCGATCATCGTGCTGGCGGAAGGCCGGCTCGTGAACCTTGGCTGTGCCGACGGTCATCCGGCGTTTGTGATGTCGAACAGCTTTACGAATCAGGTCGTCGCCCAGATCGAGATGTGGTCGAACCCGGACGCGTTTGAACTCGGCGTGCACGTGCTGCCGAAGAAGCTCGATGAAGAAGTCGCCCGGCTGCACCTCGACAAGCTCGGCGTGAAGCTGACGAAGATGACCCAGAAGCAGTCGGATTACCTGGGCGTCCCGGCGACGGGCCCGTACAAGCCGGATCACTACCGGTACTAGGAATTGCGGGCGTGCACACGCCAGAAGCCCGGGGACGAACTCCCCGGGCTTTTTTTGTGGACAGGGAGGGTCGCCTGATCAGGACTGCGGGCGCCGTTGACCATGTCGATCGAGGCTCCCAGCCCGGTGACCGACGACGTTGTTCGCGGTGATTTACATCCGGAAGAAAAGTCCGCGTTTCTCCATCACTCTCAGAATGGCCCAGGTGATGGCGAAGTAGACTGCGAAGGCGCCCCACATGGTGATGGGCGAGCAATCGCGGGGAGCGTACTGCCGAATAAGGTCCCCGGTGAAGTCATGCAGGATGTACCCCGCGAGGGCATTGACCCCCAACGTCCGGAACAGTGAGCTGTGCCAGCCCAGGATGTCGCAGGCGACATAGAACAGGGCGAAGACCACCATGCTGAAGCCGGCAGAAAACGTCAGGTACGAGAGCGAGCCGGCCCGCTGGCTCATCATCCAGTAGTTCCACTGACGATGCCTGGCGTCGGGCGGAGGCACAAACGGCGGCTCGGCCAAGAGGGATGTCCAGGTTCGACCTTCCCATGTCTCACTGGGAGGAATCACTGCGTCGGGCGCCAGCTTTCTGTGCGCGACTTCCCGTGCCGTCGCGAACGTCTCCGCGCTCTGCGGAACGTCGTACAGGCGCGTTCCGCAGGACATGATCCAGCCAGCGAGCATGAGCGCGACGCCGGACTTCACCATTGCCCCGATGGGGGACCGGAGATGGCTTCCCGTCACCATGTCGCAGGCCAGGGTTCCTGCGATGGCGGGGATCGTCCAGGTCAGGAATCCGAGCGGGCCGCCGTCGATGCCATTAGGCGTCGTATTGACCCAGGTGAAATTGAACCAGGCCGAGAGGCCGACGTGCAACGCTCCGGAGGCCGCGGCGAACGCGATCCTGAGGGGCGCGGGCGTGCGGATCACGGGAAGGATCCAGAGCGACGTGATCGCGATGTGGAGCAGCGTCTGGCACCATTCGCGTTTGCAGATGGAATAGAAGAGTTCGCCGGGAGGGCGGTCGAGGATTTTCGGCCACGACTGGATGGCGGGGACGACGACGTAGACCGCAAAGGCGACGAGCGCCAGTCCCAGGATGCGGCGGACGGCGCGGAGATAGGCTGCGAGCGCTCCTTCCCGCTGCACGCGTCGTTCGAAGGTCAGCCGGAACGCGAAGCCGACCGCGAACAGGAACTGCGGCATGATGGTGTCGGCATAGCTGCAGTAGTCGTGCGTGTGTTTGAGGATTCGCGGGCAGGCCAGGAACGCCCCGAGAAAGTTGACCAGGAACATTCCGGCCACTGTGTAGCCGCGGAACTGATCCAGCGACACGATGCGGGCCGGTCCAGTGGAATCCGACGACATGCTTGATCCGGGGTGTCCGACGACTCTCACGCGGCTAGCGCGCGTTTCATTCAGGTGACTCGACGGCAATACTCGCGGTTCAGGAGGAGCCTCGAAATCCCATCGCCATTGCCGATCGGATGTGATCTCGTTCAGCGATGGTCGGGGGCGAGCGCTATTTCTTGAACGGTTCCACTTCGAATTTCAGGTCCTGGCCGTCCGCGGTCACTTCCGCTTCCAGCGGAGTGAGCGTGACGTTGGCGTACTTGCTTGAAATCCGGGGTTTCTTTCCCTTGGTGAGGTCCATCTCCCCCCCGGCGCGTCCCATGAATTTCTCGACGATGCTGACATCGCGGAGGACAACCTTGTGCTTGCCGAGCACGGCGCCCGGCTTGTCATCATCGATCGTCGCCAGGACGAATTTCCCTTCCTCGTTCGTCAGACCGGCCGACTGCGGCCCCTCGGTGACGGGCCAGAACTCCACCCGCACATTCTCGAGGGGCTTGCCGTCCAGGAGGATCGCTCCTCCGGCGTTCGCCAGGGTGAGTTCGCTTTCCCCGCAACCCGAGAAGACTGCGAGCGCGAGCAAAGCCCAGACGGTGCGTTCACGCGTCGACATGGTGCAAAGTCCTCAAGGGAAGTAGGCGACCAGGATCTGCAGGGACGGGAATCCCGGGCTGAACCCTCTCAGCGCCGGGGTTCACTCACGATCAGGCAGGGGATTCCGCCTGCCGTCAGAATTCGCCGACGATATCTCCCTTGCCACGGCTTCCCAGGGCAATGAACACAATGTTGGAAATGTTCTCTGACAGGAACCTGACAGAGCCGTCCGTCATCGCCACCTGTGTTCCGCCGACGTGCATGCTGCCCATGGCATTCATTCGGTCGTCGAACAGTTGCTGCTGAGTCCCGGCGTCGAGGCCGGCGAAGTTGGCTGGCAGGCGGAAGTTGATCTTCACGCCGGTGGCGATCAGGGCATCGGCCTGTGCGCCGAACCAGACCCAGCCCCAGTCGGCGATGCTTTCATCGGGGATTGCGTCGAACACCGGATCGTAGATCTGCCGTTCGCCGAGAAGGATCGTGTTGGACGTGCCGTCGGTCGCGTCGCGGATCTTCAGTTTCACGTTCTGGTGGAACATTCCGGCGAGATCCTTGGGATTCATCGTGGGATGAAAGCAGAGCCCGGGGCGGGTTGAATTGCACCGCGGATAGCTGCGAAAGCCTGCACAGCCGAGGTAGCTGGTGATGGCGTACTTGCCGGAGTCGGCCGGGGTTGTGGATCTGTTTTTCGGTCCGGCCGGGTTTGTCGGGCAGATGAGGTAGGGGAGCGATGTCTGGAAGAAGTGTTCGCCGACCCAATCGGGATCTGTCGGCTGAACTCTGCGGTTTCTGTTGAAGTCGACGTTGTCCCAGCGATTGAAGAGGGGGGCCTGCTCCATGTAGGGGAGGAGCTGGTGCATCATGGCGTAGCGTCGCGGTTGGGACGGGGGCATCGTCGACTTATTCGTCCACTCCGGGAATGGCATGGCGAACGGCTGACAGCCGGCGCTGAACTCCGCGGTGTCGATGCCGGGGTTATGGTTGGCCGTGCCGCTCAGATAGTTTCCCTGGGCTCTGAGAATGCCGTAAGGGAAAGCCTGGTAGGTGTCCTCAAAGTTGTGGCAGGCGAGCGCCAGCTGCTTGAGGTTGTTCTTGCATTGGGTTCGGCGTGCCGCCTCACGTGCCTGTTGAACAGCGGGCAGCAGGAGGGCAATGAGAATCGCGATGATCGCGATCACAACGAGCAGTTCGATCAGCGTAAAGCCCCGGCGAGAACGAGACATCCAGCGTGCTCCTTTGGAACGGAAGCAGAAACGTGGTTTGTCAGCGTGAATCAGCGAGTTTCGTCGAATTTGGCAGTAGCCAATTGCATGAAACTAGAGTTCAATTAATTGGGACTGCAGCTTTTCATCCTACCGTCGCGGCCGAACCAGTCAAACGTGTTCTCGGAATTCACGGGTGATTAATATGACGCTTGGCCAGGCTCTTGTTCCCCGTTCGCTTTCGAAATCGTCTCTTCTGATGCCCACTCGAAAATCGGCTGGTCCATCGCCGAAACGCAGTGGAGCCCTGACCGCCCGTGTCTACGAGCGTTTGCGGGAGGAGATTCTCGACGGCGTTCATCCACAGGGAACGCACCTCTCAATTCAGTCGATCGCGACCTCGATGCGGACGAGCAACGGGCCGGTCATCACCGCCCTGCATCGCCTGGCGCATGAGGGACTGGTGCAGCATGGCCGCGGGTCGGGTTACCGAATTGCCGAATGGACGCCACTCCTTCTTGATCAACTGCTGGTGGTGCGACGGGCCCTCGAGACGGAAGCGGCCCGCCTGGCGGCGCGACTGTCGAACAGGGAGGACATCGACGAACTGCAGACACACATCGCGCAGATGGAAGCGATGGTGGCCGAAGGGCGACGGGCGGATGCGGAAAGGATCGACGTGGAGCTGCATGTTGCGATCGCCAAGCTGAGTCGCAATGCGCAGTTGATCGACGCGCTGGCCCGGAGTCATATGCTGGAGATCGTTCGCCGGCGGCTGCTGGCGAACGCGCCCCGGGGCGATTTCAAGAACATGGCCCGCAATCACCAGATCCTGATCGACGCGATCGCCTCGGGCGATCCGGACGAGGCGGGCAAGGCCATGCATTGGCACCTTCGCAGCAAGTCTTCGACGACAGGGAATGCGTGATGACGTTTTCAGAGGTTTCGCGGCGCGCGGCTTTGGCCGCCTTGGCCGCCGCGACAACGCCTCGTCTGCTTCTGGCTGCGGCTGCTCCGACGGATCAATTGCCGGAGGTGGGAAAGACAGGGGACATCCGGGTCTGTCTGAGCGACGACCCGTTCGAGGGTTCGGTTGTCATCACGACTGCCTTTGAGACGACGCTGCACGAACTCGGGAAAGCGAAGTCGCAGCTGACCTCGGCCGCGAGATCGGACGTGCGGATCGAACGGAAGGGTGGAGAATGGATGGCCGGCGGCAGGAAGCTGTCGGGGCGGGCCATTGAACTCCGGCCAGCGACATCGCCGGGGCTGTGGGTGAACGACCGCTTCTACCGCGGGAGCCTGCGGCTGGTTCCGTTCGACAATCGGCGGTTCTGGGTGGTCAACGTGCTTCCGTTCGAGCACTACCTGTGCTCGGTGATCGACGGTGAGATTCCGGGGCAGTTCCACAACGAAGCCCGGAAAGCCCAGACCGTGGCCGCGCGAACCTATGCGTTGCGTCGCCGCGAGCAGAACGCGGCGAGGGAGTTCGACGTCTACGCGTCGCCGACGCGAGACCAGAACTACCACGGGTTCCAGTACCGGGACGGAAAGGGGCGGGCTTTTGCCGGGGAATCGGCGAAGTCGCGGCAGGCGGTTCGGGAGACCCTTGGAAAGGTTCTGCGGCGCAATGGGAAACTCGCCCGGACGTATTACTCAGCCTGCTGCGGTGGAGTGACGAGCACCGGAACGACGACGTTTCCAGACGCGACGGACATGCCGAGCGTCGTGTGCGGCCACTGCCAGGAGTGTCCGCGCTATCGATGGTCGACCCGGCTGACAGCCTCGGAGATTTCGGCCGGCATGCGGAAGGGACTGGGGAAGAAGGCTCCGGCGACGTTCGAAGTGCACGCGGCCGAGGTTGCACACTCAGAAGACCGGACCCGACTTCCGGAGCTGATCGTTCGCGACAAAGCTGGCCAGAGTCTGACGCTCGATACGCGGAGCTTCCGGAGCGGGCTGCCGCGGACCGATCTATTCAGCGTGTGGTTCTCGGTCGAGAAAGAGGGGGACCGGTGGCGGCTTGATGGGATCGGGCATGGCCATGGCGTGGGGCTGTGCCAGTGGGGGGCGAACGGATTCGGCAAGGCGGGGAAGGCGTTCGATGAGATTCTCAGGCACTATTATCCAGGAGCGGACGTTGTCGATGGCGGTGCTTGACCCCATCATCAAGCGCATGGTGACGACCGCGATTCGAGTGACGCCCGTCGCGTTCGCGGTCGTGTTGTGGACCGCATTGATCCTGGAGTTCCACTCGCGCACGCCGGGTCCCGGGGCCGGCACGGTCGTCCTTGTTTTGAGTGGGGTGTCCGCTGCTGTTTACTTTCTGATTCGCGGACGCCGGCATGCGATCGGGTTATCGATGCTGATCGCTTATTCTGTGGCTGTTCTTTCGGTTGCGACCTTCGTCATGCTGCTTCGCAGGATTTACGATCTTCAGGATTGGATCGAATTTGGCCTCCTCCCCTGGCGATAGACTGGTTCGGGTTCCGACGACAGACGGACTGCTCCTCGATGGCGCCGTTTCCGCGCCGCCAGAAGGAAAGCCACGCGGGCGAGCGTGGATTTTCGTGCACGGCACCGGCTCAAATTTCACGGCGCCCGGGATCCTGGAAGGGCTGGCGCAGTTGCTGTCATCCCGCGGCGAAGCAGTGCTGCGACTGAATACACGAGGGCATGACCTCGTGGCGAAGATTCCGACGATGTCGGGGAGCGTTCGAGGCGGGGCGGCGTATGAGAGCCTGGCAGACGCTCACCTCGACATCGAGGCTGCGGCTGCGTGGCTGAACGATGCGGGTTACGAACAGCTCTCGCTCCTGGGGCACAGCCTGGGGGGTGTGAAGGCGATCGTGTCGCAGTCGGAACATCCGATCAAGGGCGTGGAGGAGATCGTCGCGCTGTCGCCGCCGCGTTTGCAGTACGAGCAACTCATTCAGGATCACGCGTTCCGACGGCATTTCGATCAGGCCCGGCAGCTCGTTGACGACGGGCGCGGGGACGAACTGGTGGAAATGACGAGCCCGCTCAGGTTGTGGATTCCGGCCCGGGGAATCGTCGAGAAATACGGCATCGAGGACCGGTTCGACTTCGTTTCGCATCTTCCCCGCGTGCAACCGGCGACGTTGGTGTTCATCGACTCGATGTCGCTCGAGTCGTCGATCGCTCACCGGGGACTGGAAGACGCGCTGGCCGATGTGGCGCGGTCGCATTCCGCCTTCACCGTGCATCGGCATCCTGACGATATCCGATACGCCGGCTCCGAAGTGGCGATCGCGAACCAGATTGTCGGCTGGAGAGCGAAGCGCGATACCTTGATGGATGCAGGAATCTGAAATCACCCACGGGACAGTGCTATTGTTCCCGGTTTTCCAACAGGAGTTTGAATGTCCCATCAGCACGATCACGATCACGATTGCGGCCATGATCACGACCATGACCACGACTGTGGAGAAGGCGGAATCGAAGTTGCGTTCGAACTCATTGAGGGCGCACTCGAGCCGCGCAACCTCACGGTCGATGACGTGAACGACGCCCTGATGGCGGCCATCGATGCACGCGAGGCGATGGTCGAACGGGGCGAATCGCCTGGCGAGATCGACGAGATGCCGCTGCTGGTCGGCGGGAAGAGCTACCGCTGTGGCGACATCTTCACAGTCACGATCACCGACGTCGACGACTGGGATGACGAGGAGGAAGAAGAAGAGGCGTAGGCGCCACGAGAGGGCGTTGGCAGGCTCGAAAAAAAAGCCCCCGGGGGCGACCCGGGGGCTTTGAGAGCTGAATGCGTCGTCAGTCCATCCAGATGCGTTTCCACTCGGGAAAGATGCAGTCGAGGAGGTCGCGGCCTTCAGGAGTTGCGACGTATTTCACCTTCGTCTCATCCCGGCCGGCGAGGCGAGCGATCGGAACTGTCTCGCCTTCTTCGCTGTAGAGCCAGTCGGGACGGGTGAACCACTCAACGTGGTCGATGAGGTCCTGGCGACCCGTGGGCAGGTAGACCTGACCTTCGAGGAAGAGCTGGTAGCCGTACTCTTCGAGCTTGCCCCAGGGGAGGGCGGCTTCCGATCCCTGCCAGTAAGGTGCGAGCAACGACACCGCGTCCGGGCTGACGTTGGGGTTGTGGAGCATGTCGATCGCGTTCCACGGACAGATCGTCAGCGTGTAGTGATCGTTGGAATCGTTGGGCGACCGGTAGCACATCTGGCAGCCGATGCAGCGCGACGTGTCGATCTGGTGATAGCTCTGGCCGGGGATGGCGCTCGGGACTTCATAGATGCAGTCGACTGGGCAGACCGTCGCACAGGACTGGCAACTGGTGCAGGAGTCCTTGTTGATGACGTTGAGGTAGCGAGTCTCTTTCTTCCGATCGTCCTTACGGGTGCGGAAGTACTCGTCGACAGCGATGGTCATTTCGCAAACCTGCAGGAGAACGGGTGTTCCAGGCAGAGCCGATACGATAATTGCCGTCCGGAAGGGGGGCCAGTGGAGAGGAGATCGGCGGGGGGCTTTCCGGAAGTTGAGACAACCTAAACGCAGGCGGGTTAGAAAGATGTGAGCGGAAGGGGCTCGATTACGGCCGGACGATCGCAAAGTCGACCTGTAGCTTGTCAGGGCCTCTATGATGGAGGTGCAGGATCGAAAAGGACGGGATGATTGAAACCGAGGCTTTTCGATGTTGTGGGCGCCTTCCGTGATGTCAGCGGGGTGTTCCGTGTTGCCGCGTCCTGAAATGACCGGAGGCTAGCGCCTTCCGCTCACCACTTCGCATGCCCGCCGTCATTCCTGCTCCGTTCCTGTTTCATTTTGCGCTGCCGGTCCACCGGGTGGTGGACCTCCCACGCGACGCGGCCCCGTGGCTGAAGCTGCCGGAGGCCTGCCGGCTGGTGAATGCCGGGGCGATTGGGGATGAACCGCAGTTCGCCGACCTCCGGGCGGCGTGGAACCCTGACGGGTTTGCCATCTCGGTGAAGGTGACGGGGAAGAAGTTTCCGCCGTTCTGCGATCCGGGGGATGTGCAGCGGTCGGACGGGCTGCGGCTGTGGTTCGACATGCGGGACACCAAGTCTCTGCATCATGCCACGCGGTTCTGCCAGCATTTCATCCTGCTGCCGGCGGGCGGAGGAGATGACGGTCTCGCGGCGCTGGCCAAACCGCTGCCGGTTCCGCGTGCCCGTGAAGAAGCGCCGCGTGTCGACGAGGACGATGTGCTGGTGTGGTCGTCCGTTTCGAAGACCGGCTATGAGCTGGAAGCCTGGTTCCCGGCCGGCGTATTGAATGGGTTCGACCCGGCGTCGCAGTCGCGGCTGGGGTTCTTCTACCAGCTGCACGATTCCGAACTGGGGGACCAGTCGTTCAGCGTGACGTCGTCGTTTCCAGTGTCGTCGGATCCGAGCCTGTGGGGGACATTGCTGCTTGAGAAATGATCGCGTGTTACCAAGCAAAAGTTCGCCGAGATCGCTCCCGCAGTGGGTGATGGCTCTCTTGCTGCTGCTTGTGCTGCCCTTGTTTCTGGTTGTGGCTGCCTGTCAGGCGGTGTTGGTGGCAGGCATTGAATTCGTCATCTGGATCGCATGGCTCCCGCGCGGGAAGGACATCCTGCTGGTCTATTCCAACAGTCCTCACTGGCAAGAATTCTTTGAGCGCGAAATGCTGCCCCGGCTTGCAGGACGCGTGGTCACGCTGAATTGGTCGGAGCGCAAGTCCTGGATCAATCAGATGACGATGACATCGCTCACGTTTCGGCTTTTAGCGGGATCAAGAGACTTCAATCCCATCGCCTTCCACTTTCGTCCGTTCCGGATGCATGCGACCTATCGCTTCCTGCAGCCGATCCGGGCATGGAGGAAGTCGGGGAGTCGAACGGAGCTGGACGCCTTGATGGCGCGGTTCGCTGCTGAAACTGGCGTTTGAGAGAGTCCGGGACGCGGCCCGCAAGTCGCCACTGAAAAGAGCCGTCTGGAACGGTGCGAAATGGTTCGCACAGCCATCAGCTCAGGCCTGCGTCAGGCGGATGCCGTTACAGGTTCACGGTCGGCGGAAGGTGCTTTGGTCGTCGTAGCCGCGGCCAGTTCCACTGGTTTCTCCCACAGCGGCGTGGCGAAGGTGTAGCAGCAGCGCTGGCAGCGCATCATTTTCTGCAGCACGAAGCGGAACCAGATCGAGTCCTGGGACTGACTGCGGCGAATGTTCTGAGATGCACAACGCGGACAGTTCATGCCGATAGCCCCTTGAGCATGCCCCGCATGCACTGCAGGGCGGACAGTGAGTCCTTCGACAACACCCGGGGCGTCTCGCCGCGCCGTGAGGCTGAAATTGCCGCGCCGTGGCTGAATGGCTGCCGGCAGAATCGATTTTGCCAAACGTATGCCAGCCGATTCGACCGTTGCCGTTACTTGCGGGGCATCAGAGAAATCATGGCTGCTGCAGAAGTCGCGAGCCCGGTTTTCAGCGCGGGCCGTACATCCGGGGCGTACTTCGAGGAATGCAGTGACGGAAGTGGAATTCCCTCATTCTGCGACTTCTCGTACAGCTCGGGTTTCACTGTTCCCAGGCGAAACATGAAGATCGGAACACCGGCCAGCCCGTAGAAGCTGAAGTCTTCTGCGCCCATCGTGCGATCGGCGAGGTGCATGCGATCGTCGCCCGTCGCCTCCGCGAGAGCGGGAATGACACGCTGGACGAGGTCTTCATCGTTTTTTGTCGCGGGTGTTCCTTCATTGAACTGGACCGTTGGCTCCGGCGCGTTGAATGACGCCGCGACCGCCAGGGCCTTCCGCCGGATGCCGTCGTGCAGGGCCTTGCGGACCTCCGGTGTGTAGCTGCGGATGGTCAGCTTGAGTGCGCATTCGTTCGGGATGATGTTGTGCTTGCTGCCGCCGTGAATGGAGCCGACGGTGATGACGGCCGGTTCGAGGGGTGAGATCTCGCGCGCCACGACCGCCTGCAGTTCGACGACGAGTTGCGCCGCCTGCAGGATCGGGTCGATACAGGCCTCCGGCTTCGATCCATGTCCGCCCCGGCCCTTCATCACGATGTCGCAGGCGTCGGCATTGGCCATCATGTATCCGCCGCGATAGGCGACATGGCCGGACTGGAGTCCGGAGTCGCAGTGCAGGGCGAGGGCGAAATCGGGGCGGCGGATCTTCGTGAAGAGGCCGTCATCGAGCATGATCTTGGCGCCGTTTCCGAGTTCTTCAGCGGGCTGGCCGACGAACATGGCGGTCCCCGACCACGCATCGCGGTGCGCGGCGAGGATACGGGCGAGGCCGATGAAGTTGGTCATGTGGACGTCGTGCCCGCAGGCGTGCATCACACCGACCGGAGTGCCATCGGCGCCGGCGATCCTGACCTTCGAGGCGAACGGCAGGCCGGTCTCTTCGATCACGGGGAGGGCATCGAGGTCGGTGCGCCACATGACGGTGGGGCCGTCGCCATTTTTCAGAAGGCCGACGACTCCGTGGCCGCCAACGTCGGTCTGGACTTCGTATCCGGCGGCCTTGAGTTCGGAGGCGATGCGGGCGGCAGTTTCCTTCTCCTGGAACGAAACTTCCGGATGGCTGTGCAGGTGCTCGTAGAGGGGGATGAGAGAATCGAGTTCCTTTTCTGCCCAGGCCTTGACGTCGGCCGCTGGAGCGGAGGATGAGAAGAAGTTGCCCCCGAACAGAATCAGTGCCGCGAAAACTCTCATAGTTGCCAGTCCTGGTGGAGGTGAACTTCGAAGAGGGCGAGCGCTGGTGGATCGATTTCTTCGTGGTCGCGTTCAGCCGGGGCGGTGCTGCGACCTTGGGCGACGCGGGGAGTGTCAGTAACCGACGGCGGCGCCGTCCTTGCGGGGATCGGTTCCTCCGTGCAGGACGCCGCGTTCGCGGTCGATGAGGATGGCCTGGTATCCGCCGAAGGAGCCGGGCGAACGGATGATGGTGTGGCCCCGATCTCCGAGGGACCGCATGGTGGCGTTGGGGATTCCCGATTCGACGGCCACCTCACCGCCATGCGGCGACGCGGGAGTTCCTGTGGGCGAGGCGGATCCCTGATGGTAGATCCGGGCAGCGTCGCCGGCCTGCTGGACGTTCATCCCGAAGTCGATGATGTTGATGAGGACCTGCACCTGTCCCTGCGCCTGCATGTCTCCTCCCATGACGCCGAAGACCAGCCAGGGGGCTCCGTCGCGCGTGACCATGGCGGGGATGATCGTATGGAAGGGGCGCTTCCCCGGCTCGAGCCGGTTGGCGTGGTCTTCTGCGAGAGCAAACTGCGACCCGCGATTCTGCATCACGAAGCCGACGTCACCCGGAGTGACCTTGGAGCCGAAGGCCTGAAAGTTACTCTGGATGAACGAACAGCAGTTTCCTTCAGAGTCGACGACGCACAAGTAGACGGTGTCGCCCTTGGTGATTGTCAGGTCACCGGCGGGAACATCGGTTGCGGCCTTGTTGGGATTGATTCTTTTACGCTGGCGGGCCGCATACTCCTTCGAGAGGAGGTTCTTCACCGGGACGAGGCCGAACTTGGGGTCGGCGAAATACTTGGCCCGGTCGGCGAAGGCGAGTTTTTTGGCCTCGATCAGCAGGTGGAGGTAGTCAGGGCTGTTCGGGCCCATCGTCTTGAGGTCGTAAGACTCGAGGATGTTGAGCATTTCGAGAACGGCCAGCCCCTGGCCGTTCGGTGGGAGCTCCCAGACGGTGTTGCCGCGGTAGTCGGTGGAGATCGGCTCGACCCATTCGCTCTGGTGCTTCTCGAGATCGACCTTGCGCAGGTAGCCGCCATTGGCGTCGCTGAATGCGGAAATGCGGTCTGCGATCGAGCCCTTGTAGAAGGCGTCGCGTCCTTCTTTCCCGATCATGCGGAGTGACTCGGCCAGTCGGGGATTGCGGAAGATCTCTCCGAAGCGAGGGGCCTTTCCATCCGGCAGCCAGGTGGCGGCGGAGTCGGGCCACTTCGCCAGATCGGGCGCCTGGGCGTTCCAGCTTTCCGCAATCACTTCCGAGACCGGGAACCCTTCCTCCGCGGTATGAATGGCGGGCTGGAGCAGGTCGGCGAGAGTCTTACGTCCGAAGCGTGATCGCAGTTCTTCCCAGCCATCGACGCATCCGGGCACAGTCCAGGTCAACGGGCCGTCCTTGGGGATCTCCGTCAGCTGGCTGGAGGTGAAGACGTCGCGGGAGATGGCCTCCGGAGCGCGGCCGGAGGCATTGAGTCCATGGAGCGTTTTTGTTTTGGCGTCCCAATAGAGGACGAACATGTCGCCGCCGATGCCGCAGCTCATCGGTTCGACGACGCCGAGCATGGCGTTGACGGCGATGGCGGCATCGGCCGCGGTTCCGCCATTCCGCAGCACTTCCACACCGACTTCGGCGGCCATCGGATGGCTGGTGGCAACCATTCCGCGGCGTGCGAGGACGACCGATCGCGACTGTTGGGCGTCATTGCCGGGCCGGTCATATCCCGCGGCCATGATCCGCTTTCCGAACGCCCAGGGCCCGGTCAAGAGGCAGAGCGAAAACATCGCCACGCCGACGAGGCGAGTCAGGTTCGTGTATCGCACTCCGTCACCGCGCATAGCAAGCAATCCGTCCGCCTGATGTCTTCGCTCACGACCCACATCGACCCGCAATGCAGTGTCCCTGCTCGCTGTCCAACTCTCAACCGTTCGGCCTATGCACTTTGCGGAACTTGCGCAGGCAAATGGACGACTTTCCCCGGGGTGGTTGCATCGGCGAGGCGGTGCGCCGAAGAATGGCGGCTGATGTCCCGCCCCGAGGAGAACGCTGTGTCCGAACTGTCCCGCCGTGACTGGTTGAGTGCCGTTTCCGCCGCTGCCGCCGCTGGATCAGTTCCGCTTTCCGGGCTGGCGCAGGGGGCGCAGGAACAGGGAGGCGCTGCGAAGCCTCTCCAGATCTCGACATTCCGTGTGGACGCCACTTCGCCCAAGGGGCAGCCCTGCTGCGGGGGCTGGATCAAGCCGATCGAGGTCGTTGACGACGCGCAGGAGGTGTTGGGTTATGTGATCCAGGGGGCGGGGAAGCCGATCGTGGTGTGCGCGGTCGACTGGACGGGAATCATGAACGGAGCGCACCTCGAGTTCCGGTCTGAAGTCGCCAAGGCGGTCGGCACGGATCCGGAGCGGGTTGCGGTGCAGTGCCTTCACCAGCACAACGCGCCGTTCACGTGTGTCGAAGCGCAGAACATTGTTTCCCAGCACAAGGACCTGCCGCCGCTGACGTTTGTCGACTTCTTCCGCGCGACAGTGCAGAAGGTCGCCGCGGCGGCAAAGGCGTCGCTGGCGCAGGCGGTTCCACTGACGCACATCGCGACGGGGGAGGCGGATGTGTTTCGCGTGGCGGGGAATCGCCGGATCGTGCAGGAGGATGGCACGCTGATGTCGATGCGAGGCAGCGCCTCGAAATCTCAGATCCATGCCGACACGACCGAAGGGGTAATCGACCGGAAACTGAAGACGGTCGCGTTCTACAGCGGCGACCGGAAAGTGGCGTCGTGCCACTACTACGCCTGCCATCCGATGAGCTACTACGGGGACGGGCGTGCGTCGTCCGATTTCGTCGGCCTCGCCCGAAAGAAGCGGCAGGCAGAGGAGCCCGACTGCACGCATATCTACTTCAGCGGGTGCGGCGGAAACATCGCGGCCGGGAAGTACAACGACGGGACGCACGAGATGCGGCCTGTGCTTGTTCGCCGTATCTATGATGCGATCGTCGCTTCCGAGGCGAAGCTGGCCCCGACGCCGGTGAACGCGATTGAGTGGTCGGCCGTGCCGGTGCAGCTGACGCCCGATCCGAAGTGGGATGAGGAGGCGATCCTGAAGCAGGTTGCCGACACCTCGCAGTCCGTCGTCAATCGCCTTCGGCCGACTTACACGGTGGCTTACCTCAGGCGTTGCCGGGCTGGCCAGCCGATTATTGTCTCGGCGTTGCACGTCAATGATGCGACGATGCTGCATCTGCCCGCGGAGAGTTTCATCGAATACCAGTTGCGGGCCCAGGAGGAGTCGCAGGGGCGTTTTGTGGCCTGTGCCGCATATGGCGACGGAGGGCCGTGGTACATTCCGACGGAAGCAGCGTTCCCGCTGGGCGGGTATGAAGTGTCGGTGTCTTGGTGCGGGCCGACGGTGGAAAAGGAGCTTTGGGGCGCCGCTTCCAAAGCGCTTCGGCTGGCGTAAGTCCCTGAGCGGCGTCATGCAGGCAGGACATGAACGACCCTGACCGGATCCTCGAGTTGCTGACGCAGATTCGCGATGAACTGCGGGAATCGCGCGAGCGGACTCTTCGCCGCTATGACGAAGTCCTGTCCGCCCAGTCGACAACGGAACAGCGGAGCGTCGAATACTGGAACGCCTACGAACGCAAATTCCGGTTGCTCACCTATGGGTATCTCACGATGCTCGTCCTGATTCTCGCGGCCACGATCCTGGTGCTCGCACTGAAACGCTGAATCGGGCCATTGCGGACCGGGAGAACGATCCAGCCGGTCCGCCTCCCGTTTTTGAAATGGCAGGGGGCCTGTTGCTAGACTCCGCCGCATGTCTGAAACGCCTCTCGCCTCCTGCAAGACTGTCATCCGCGTCCGCTACTGCGAAACGGACGCGATGAGCTATCTGCATCACGCCAACTTCTTCAATTACTTCGAGATTGGGCGCACGGAGTTGTTCCGCCAGCAGGGGGGCAACTACCGGACGATGGAAGAGCGGGGTTTTTTCCTGGTCGTGGTTCACATCGAGTGCGACTACAAGTCGCCGGGCCGATATGACGATGAGCTGACTCTCGAGACGCGGCTCGCGCGTCAGACGCCCGCGAAGCTCGAGCACGAGTACACGGTCATGCGGGGTGAGACGCTGATCGCGAAGGGGAAGTCGACGCTGGCCTGCGTGGACCGGACGGGCCAGGTGCAGCGGCTGACGGACGAGATTCTCTTCGGCGATCGGCTGTCGAAGTCGCGCGTGTGAGACACTGGCAGCATCTGAAGAGGAGATCCGCCGCATCGATGTGGAATACGGTTCTCCACATCGTTTGAACATCGTGATTTCGGGCCACGCGTCGTCTGGAGGGCTGGAATCAACTTCGGCAGGTTCTGCCGAATTCGGTTCGTTCTGAGAAAAATCTCATTGCTTCACTTTAGGGAAGGGCTTAAAACACGGGCGTCTGGTGAATGCGGAAGGTCAACGAAGACAACCAAGTTCACCTGCAAAGCGCCTTGCAGCCGGGGATCGAATTCGCCGGGGCGGGTGATGAAGCGGGACGTGCGTCCACTGCGGTGGCGGCGTCCTCCCCCTCGAGTCGCCCAGGACGTCCGACTCGAGTGGCCATCCCCAGACGTCCGCCAACGTCGTTGAAGGATCACGAATATGGCCACTGCCAAGAAGCCCGCTGCCAAGAAGACCCCTGCCAAGAAGTCGCCGAAGGCCAAGACCGGCGCTGCCAAGACCACCACGAAGAAGAAGTAATTTCTTCGCGACGCTGGTCGCATGAGAAAATTCCAAGGCCGGACAGCAATGTCCGGCCTTGCTGCGTTTAAGAAGTGGATCGTGGGTGGTTGGTAGTGGGTAGGAGAGGGCCGGGCGGCGGCGCTTATCTCGTTCCGCCGGCGGTCTGGACGGCGGGTTCCTGGGGCTCGATGGCGCTGACGGCCAGATCGTCGATCCAGGCCTCGCCCCAGCCGCGCAGCTCGAAGACGAGCTTGAACTCTCCCGAGCTGAGGACGTCTCGATACATCTCGAATGATTGCCACTTCCCCGGCGGCGAGGCCTTCCGGAAGCGATGGGCGCCGACGGATCCTTTTAACGTGTCGTAGACGACGAGGCCGTCAGTGCTCCCCTGCAGGTCTTGCGGAAGCAGGACGCGTCCGGTCACCCGCACGAGCTGCCCGGTTCGGACGGCAACGGGCGGGGAATAGAGGGTGACGAGCGGATCGTCGACTGGCGCGGGTCTGTCGGTTGCGGGCTGCGCGGTGAGCGCCAGGCTGAAGCGTCCCTGGGCCGAACGGGTATTCAGGGCCACTCCGCCGCGGCCGGAGGGATCGGCGCGAAGGGTCCACTGTGTCTGGACGGCGTCCTGGTCTTCGAAGTCGCCCGAGCGGAGCAGGTTTTCCCCGGCCGATCGATCGCTGTTCAATCGGCGAAGCATTCGCCAGTGATCGGGCAGCGTCTGGAAGCAGATGGCGTGCGGCGACGCGACCGGGGAGGAAAGGCGCTTCACGGCGAGGTCCCAGTAGGACTTTTGCACATGCCGGGTCCAGGCCATCGCTTTCTGGGACTTGCGACGGGCTTCGTCGTAGCGTCCGCCGACGAGGTCGTCGTCGGCCGCCCGCAGATACTGGCGGGCAGTGTGGAGTGTCTGGGCGGCATCGGCCACGGGAGGAGAAAGCGGCTGCAGTTCCTGGTGGACCTTCTCGACGCGCGTCAGCTTGGCAGTCGCCAACGCGACCGAGGCAGTCGCGGCTTCTTTCGCGATGACGCTGACTTCCCGACGGAGTTCTTCAATTTTTGAGAGGTCGCTCGTCATCACGATCGCGGCATGCTGGTCGAAGTCTTTCAGCACAACTTCCAACCCGCCGCCCACGGGCTGCTGGTCGAGTTCGATCATCTTGATGGAGGTCGTCGTCACCTCGAATGCGGTCGGGACGTCGTCGTAGCGCATCGTGATGAACCGCAGGCTCTGTTCGGTCATTGGGCCCGGCTGGAACTGGGCTCCGTCCTGGAGGCTGTCGACCAGCACGAGCAGGCCGGGCGACGCGCGGAGGATGACGGCCTGGTAGGGAGACTTCGGACCGGCTTCATCGGCCGGCGTGCTCCAGCCGGAAGCAAAGGGATTGAAGCTGACCCTGGACTTCGATTTCTGACGGGCGGGGGCTTCGCCAACCCGCACATCGGTCGGGCGAATGATCGACCCGGAAGAGAGCCAGGGCTCGAGCAGCCGGAACTCGAGGTTGAGGAGCTTGAGAATCTGCCGCCGCTCTTCCATCCCCGGAGCGTCGCTGTCGAGCGGGGTATGCGTCCAGAACCCGAACAGCTTGTATCCGGACGCGGCGGCGAGGTGCGTGCAGAGGGCGATCTGTTCGGGCTCGAAGACGGGCTCGATGTCGGTTGAGCGCCGCGTTGTGCGGATCGCTTCGGCCGTTTCCGTGGGGAGCAAAGTCGTCATTGGTCGGCCTGCCAGGGCCTGGCGGCGACGCGTCTCAAGGAATTCGGCGTAGTCGGCGGGCGAATGACTGGTGTGAATGATGTGCCGGCTGGCTCCGAGCAGCGGCACACAACGATGGAACTCGCGGACATGTCCGGCGACGTCGCCCAGCAGCAGCCGCCGTTGGCGATCGGCATCCTGCACCATTTCGGACCAGTGCTGAACCTCATCGAGCTTTCGCATGTCGAGACGACCGAGCATCCAGCAGTCGACGGCCGCGGACTCGGGGCCGAATGGCGGCATTGAAACCTTCTCGCGGCCGGCAGCGTCGGGAGGGGCGGGAGGCGTTGCGAAGATTCCGATCCCTTCACCGGAGAGTGCCTGCATGACCGATTGTTCGGTGGCGTCTTCGATCCAGGCGGCATTGAAACAGAGTTCGCGCAGGATCGTCGCGGGCTCTCCCTGGTAGGTGACGAATCGGGGAGTGACCGGCTGGCCGTCCGACAGCAGTCGATTATCTGCCCAGGAGAGCCTGGCTGTGCGCGGGGGGGCGCTGGCGGCCGCCTGCTCGACGTCTGTGGGCGCCACGATCGGACCGATCGCGAGATCGTCCCAGTGCACATCGCTTTCGCCGATACCGGTCGGAACCAGCAGGACGACCTGATCGACATAGGGATCGCGAAAATCGATGGTGCGCGTGTCGACGCGGCGCCCGAGTCGTCCGCGATGCAGCGTCTGCACGCGGGAAATCTCGTCGCGCGTGACGGTCACCGTCAGTTCCTGGAAGCGGTCGCTCCCCTCTGCAGGGGCTCCCTGGATCAGGGCGAAGAGGGGACGTCCCGTTTCCGGATCGATCTGGTGCGGAAAGGTGATTCCGAGGCCGAGGGTCGACCCTTTGATGCGATATCGGACCCACAGCGACGCCTTCAAGTCTTCCAGCGCCTGAGCTGGCGGCGTGGCGCGGAAGATTGCGATTCGCCCTCCGACGTTCCGGGAGCGGACCACCAGTTCTTCGGCATCCTTGCCGTCATGGAACAGGCGGTTCTGCCGCCGATGCCGGACGAGATCGGCGTCAGCTTCGCGGAGTTCAATTCCCCAGGAAACGTTGGCTCCTTCGGCCGGATCGCGGAAGATTTCCTCGGATCGGGCAGCCGTGGCGCCGGCGAGAATGAAGGCGCAGACCAGCCACGTCACCAGTCGCGGTGGGCGAGCGAAGAGTCGTTGATCGGCGGCTGTTCCATCCATGGAACTGGCAAGGTCAACGCCGCTCGCCGGCGTTGCGCACGTCTCTCGATCTGAGGATTGCGACTGCAGCCAAAGGGAAACTGGTCGATTGGCTCAACTTTGCGCGGGGCCCGTCTGCCGCGCGCCTGCCGCGGCGCACTTTCCTGATGCGCTTTTGGCAAGGTCTGATCTTAACACGACTTGCAGCGATCGGCCAAGGCGAAGGTGTGTGGCGTTTTGGCCACGCGGGCGCGGGAAGCGGAGAGTGCGATCTGGCGTTAAGGAGTTGCCATACAAAACGTTACTGCGACGAGTTGCGTTCGGTCCAAATGGAGCGCAGAATCGGTCGTAACGATTTTCTTCCACGTTTCCAAATGGCAACATGATCACTCCCGAGCAGCTCCCCGCCGCCGCCCGCCCGGAACTTCCCCGTGAAGTCATCGATCTCGGGAAAGCGATTGCTGCGCTGCCACCGGAAGTCGCCAAGGACGTCGAAGCGGCTTACGTTCAGGTGGTCGACTGTGTCCATCGCCGTCGGCGGCTGCTCGCCCTCGTTCAGGAAGCCCTCGCGGAACTCCGGCTCGACATCAAGTACCTGATGTTCGACCTGGATGCGACCCGCAAGGAGCGTGACGTGCTTCGCGCCCAGCTCGATGAATACGAGCGTCCGGAAGCCGGATTCTGATCCCGGCCACCGGCGGTCGAGAACTTCCTCCCGCAAATGACTTCGGGCGCCCCGCCCGGTTCGTTTCCTCTCCTCAATGCGACCATCGGCCTTCGGGCCGGACGGTTCCTGCCGGATTGCCCATGCGCCTTTTCCTGTTCACTGCAGCGGTGTTGTTTGCGTGGTTTGGGATGCAGATGCTCGTTCGCGCGGACGACCCTGCGCCGAAGCGCGCGTTCATCGACGGGACCGGACCGGGGTGGGTTACGCTCACGGGCGATGACTTCATGAAGGTCAACGGCGACGACGACACCTGGAAATGGGACGGCGCCCACGTGGTTGGCACCGGCAAGCCGATCGGAGTGTGTCGCTCGAAGAAGCAGTACACGAACTTCGAGTGGGTCGCCGAATGGAAGCACAATGAGTCGGGGGGCAACTCGGGGTTCTTTGCCTGGACCCCTCCGAGCGTCCTCGAGAACCTGCCGCCGGGCAAGCTGCCCGGCGGGGGAATCGAAGTGCAGATTCTCGACCACGGCTACGTCCAGAAATGGGAGAAGTCGAGCGGTAAAAAATGGGAGGACGGAAAGAGTTTCTTCACGACGAACGGCGACATCTTCGCCGTCGGCTCGTCGAAGATGAATCCCTTCGAGCCGCTGTCACCCGGCGGTCACCGCAGTTTTCCCCGCAAGAACCTGAGCAAGGGGGTCGGCGAGTGGAACCACTACTACGTCCGCGCGATCAACGGCGAGCTACGCCTGTGGGTGAACGGTGAAGAAGTGTCTGGCGGCAAGAATTGCGAGCCGCGGACCGGTTACCTGTGCCTGGAGCAGGAAGGGGCTCCGATCGAGTTCAGGAACATCCGGGTGCGCGAACTGCCGTAGAAGCGGAAGTTCGCCCGGAAGCCATTGCTGCGTTGGCGACGCTGCCAGCGTCGCGGCCGACGCAAGCTGCGTCGGCCACGAGTGTGCCGGTCAACTTGTGTCTGGTTGATTTACACCGCGATCGTCACGCCCAGGCGACCCGCGGTCTCGTTAATCAGCCGCCACGTTTCATCCGGAATGGCGACGCCCGCTTCTTCCCGCTGCTGACGCCTGCGCAGTTCGATTTCGCCTGGCAGCAGAATCTCGGTGCATCCGGGCGTGAGCCGGCAGTCCTTGAGATAGGCGACGTACTTCTCCATCCACGCGTCGTATTCGCTGCGAGGCAGGAACCGCTCGATCTCGAGCAGGTGCAGCCAGACTCCGTTCGATCCGCGGGGAAGGTCGTTCCGGCCGATGCCGCTGTTGGACAGGATTCCGCAGAGGATGTCGATCATCACGGCCAGCCCGAAGCCCTTGTGTCCCATGCTTCCGCCGAGGGGGAGGATCGAGCCGTAGGGCTTGTTGTAGTAGTCGGCCGGGTTGATGGAGGGATTGCCGTGGCCGTCGATCATCAGTCCTTCGCCGACGGTTTCGCCCTTCTGGAAGGCGACGCGCAGCTTCCCTTCGGCCGTCGCGCTGGTCGTCATATCGAGCACCACCGCGGCGCCGCCCCACGGGGCCGCCAAGCAGATGGGGTTTGTTCCCAGCTTGCGGTCGATCCCGCCGAACGGAGCGACTCCGCCGGGGCCGGGGGAGTTCACGGCCATCATCGCCAGGAAGCCGGCCTTCGCCGCCGTCTCGGTGTATGACCCCAGGCGGCCGACATGGTTGCAGTTGCGGATCATGACGGTTGCCGAGCCGGTCGCCTTTGCCTTGGCGAGCGCGCTGTCGAGGGCCGCCTTGGCGGCGACCTGCCCGAGATTGAAATGGGCGTCGAACACGGCGGTGCTGGCGTCGTCGCGGACGAGTTCGATCGGCGAGCCGGGCTTCACGAAGTTGGCCTGGATCATCTCGACGTACTGCACGAGCCGCATGACTCCGTGGCTGTCATGCCCGACGAGGTTGGCTTCGGCGAGCTCTTCGGCGACGACGAGTGCGTCTGCCGCGGGAACGCCAGCAGCGGTCAGAACGGTTTTTCCAAGTTCAACGAGTTGTGAAGCTTTGAGGTTGGGCATGACTGTCAATGAGGCTGATGAGCGGACCGGCAAAACGATAGTGAGATCGTCGCACATCGAATAGCCGGAGTCCGCTCGGACATTCGTCCGTCCGCGGCACTGGCAATCGCTCAAGCCGATCGCGGCGGACAACCGAACCGATGCAGCAGGCAGCGATTGCCGGACGGCCGAGGCCGCAATGCGTCAAGGACCACTCGACGCGCGGTGCGGCCGTGACGTGCTTGCGACTCGGGAGCCGTGGCCGCGTGTTTGACCCTCCTGTTTCGCCGCCGTAGCATCATTCTTCTCGCTGCGTTCCCGCCTCAAAACCTCCCTCCATCGGAGACCTCGATGTCGCTCAATCGTCGACATTTTCTGCAGCACGCGGCGTTCGGCGTGACGGCCGCTGCCTCTCTCGGCAAAACGGAATGGGTTGTCGGCGCCCAGACGCCCGCCAGCAAGAGCCCGAACGAGAAAATCAGCGTTGCGTTCATTGGCGTGAACGGCCGTGGACAGGATCACATCAAAGGGCTTGCAGGCCGCAGCGACATCGAAGTGTTGTACGTCTGCGACGCGGATGAGGAAGTGGGGCAGGCTCGGGCCGCGGGCATCGCCAAGACAACGGGTGGCAAACCGCCCCAGGTTGTCAAAGATATGCGGAAAGTGTTTGACGATCCGGCTGTCCATGCGATTACGACGGCGACTCCCAACCACTGGCACTCGCTGACTGCGATCTGGGCGATGCAGGCGGGCAAGGACGTGTACGTCGAGAAGCCGGTGTCTCACAACGTGTGGGAAGGGCGGCAGGCGGTGAACGCCTCGCGCAAGTACGGCCGGATCTGCCAGACCGGCACGCAGAGCCGTTCGAGCCCGAGCCTGGCCGAAGCGGTGAAGTTCGTGCGAGAAGGGAATCTGGGCGCGATCCAGTATGCCATCGGCACGTGCTACAAGCCTCGGAAGAGCATCGGCAAGCTCGACAAGCCGCTCGAGATTCCGAAAGAGATCGATTACGACCTGTGGTGCGGCCCGGCGGCGAAGGTCGATCTCTATCGCCCCAAACTGCACTACGACTGGCACTGGGACTACAACACGGGCAACGGCGACCTGGGGAACCAGGGGATCCACCAGATGGACATCGCCCGCTGGTTCCTGGGCGAGATGGGACTGTCTCCGGAAATCATCAGCTTCGGCGGCCGGCTTGGGTATGTCGACGCCGGCGACACGCCGAACACGCAGGTCATCCTGCACAACTACGCGAAGGCCCCGTTGATCTTCGAAGTCCGCGGACTACCCAAGTCCAAGGAATTCCAGGAAAAGGGCTGGGGCGAGAACATGGACAAGTATCGTGGCTCCGGGGTGGGCGTGATTGTCCAGTGTGAAAAGGGGTACGTGGTGGTCCCGAGCTACACGAACGTGACCGCCTATTCGCCGGATGGCAAGGAGATCAAGTCGTGGAAGGGGGGAGCCGACCACTACGAGAACTTCCTGAAGGCGATGCGCTCCCGGAAGATCGAAGACCTCAACGCCGACATTCTCGAGGGGCATCTTTCGAGCGCCCTCTGCCACACCGGAAATGTGTCGTACCAGCTCGGGAAAAAGACGACGCCGCACGAAATCGCCCAGAGCATCAAGGGGAACGAATTGCTGGCCAATTCGTTCGAGCGAATGGTCGAGCACCTCGCGGCCAACGGCGTGCCGGTCGATCAGCCGATCATGACTCGCGGTGAACAGCTGCACATGGACGGCAAGGCCGAGAAGTTCCTCGGCAACGAAGCGGCCAGCCAGCGGCTGTCGCGTGAATACCGGAAGCCGTACGTTGTGCCGGAAATCACGGTCTGATTCGGCGCCCGAACGCTGAGAATTCCAAAGCCCGGTCGCTGTGGCGGCCGGGCTTTGTGCGTATTTGGCCGATTTTGCTCAATCCATGAGGTTCGGGAGGGCGATTTCGGTGCGAACCTGAGGGAAGTGGCCGCGGTCTCGTTGACGCCGCCCGCTGGCCTCTTAAACTACCGTGCTCGCGACGTTTGGGATCTCCCGCGGCCGCGAATGGGACAGATAGCTCAGCAGGTAGAGCACAGGACTGAAAATCCTGGTGTCGCCGGTTCGATTCCGGCTCTGTCCACTCAGCGGATCCACGCCAGGGGGAACCTCTCCCCCGGGTCCGCTGTTCTGGATGGAGCGGACCCATGGTCCTTCAGAACTGGCTCGGATCTCTCGCCTTTCTAGTGCTTTTCTTAGCGTCACCGCTTGTGGCGCATGCTCAGCCAGCAGCGAGCACAAAGCCCAGCACGGCGGTCCAGGCGTTGCTCCGGCAGTCCCAGCTCGAGACCCGCGCCCGCGTGCAGTCGGCACAAGCCGCCGTGCGAGCCACGAAGGGGCCTGCGAAGAAGGCGCTCGCCGAGCAGTTGTCGCAGCTGCAGAAAAAACAGGCCATCGTCGTTGCCGAGATGAATAGCAAGGAGCTGGGCGTCGGCTCACTTGGCGGCCTGTCGAAAGCTGGTGTCTTCCAGGTTATCGATAAGAACAACGTGCTGATCGACTGGCTCGATCGAGACGTGCCTGGCGGGCAGAAGGAAACGTTCTGGCTCCGCGGTGTCGATACCGCGTCGATGGCAAACGGCAAGGAGGTCGAGCTCCAGGGCTGTTTCCACATCGCCGAGACAACGACCTACCGCAACGTCGGCGGTGGAACGAAGACGATTTTCGTGATCGAGCCTTTCGATCTCTCGCCCTACGTCGGTGAAAAGACCGTCGTGCTCTCCAAGTGGCGGGTGGACTGAAATGAGAACAGCGATGGTCCTGCAGCAACGCTTCCAAACCAATGTCGCCTCGCTTATCGCCGGACTCGGCTGGACGCAGGCCGAGCTGGCTCGCCAGATCGGCGTCAGCCGTTCGCTGGTGCACACCTACATGAGTGGCGACAGCTCACCCGGACTTGAGGTTGTTCAGAGATTTGCTGACGCCCTCGGCGTTGACCCAGCTCGGCTGCTTAGTGAGAGTGGTGTTGAAAAGTCAAGCGGCGACGATAAGGTTGCTGCTATGGAAGAGTTGCTCACAGTCACGGAAGCTGCTCAGCTCGCGAAGCTGAGCAGGGCTGAAATTAACCGCAAGGTCGCGGTTGGAATTCTGCCGGCGGTGAGGCGATCCTCCGGGTGGTGGATTTCGCGAGAAGCAGTTCTCAAGCTGATTGATGCGCCACGGAAACGTGGTCGCCCTAGAAAATCTCAGCAAGTGTCTTGATTTAATTTGAGCCGGGCTTATCCTCGCCGACGTTGCTTCTCCCATTGGGTGAAGTAACCGGCGTCTCTCATGTCCCCGCCAGCGTGGCGAGGGCCTGTCGCGAGCGCTGATTCCGACAGCCTGACACAGGGGAGCGGAGTTTCTCTGATTTGCCCGATCCGCACCTGCCGGATCACAACCGCGATCGTCATCGCACGATTTGCTGGATGCGACAAAAACTCATAAGGCGAGCGCCTGTGATGAATTCCGCTACAGCAATCTGCAGCGCTGGCAGACTTCGGTGGGCAACGAATTGAGTAGCGCCCAGGATTCGTGCTCCTGTGCGCACCAGTTTGTTTCCTAGGACCGAGTCGAGGATCCGGAGGAGTACGCAGGGCAAGCCCGTTGACGGAGTCTGCAAGGGAAAGACACCGGGCGCAACTCAGAGGACCGAATGCTTCAGGCGACTGTCAGGCTGCATGATGCGGACGCGGAGTGGGCGGCATGGAACGCACGTCAGATCTCGACCTATCAGCCGCGGCACGTGCCGCCGGAGCGCCGCGAGCATTACGCGGCGACGACCTCGCTCAGGCAGTTCTATCTGGACTGCAGCGAGGGGCGGTGGGAGCCGGTCGGACGGAAGAAGGGGCGATCCAAGGGGACCGTGGACAAGGAGCGGCAGGCGCTCAATCGTTGGGAGAAGTACACCAGGCCGGAGGACTGGCCGAGCAACAAAGCCTGGCCGGGGCCGAATCTGGCGATGATCGAGACGATCTCGGCCGAGTGGTTTTCGGATCTGTACGACAAGATGCTGGCAGGAGGGCTCTCGAACGGATCGGTCAAATCGACCCGGTCTCATCTGAATGTCCTCATCAATCATGCGACCGCTGTGAAGGCGATCCTCAAATCGCCGCAGACGCGCGCGATCGAGAATCGGGACCTCAAGAAACGGATCTACACGCCGGACGAGGTCACGAAGATCTTCACCGTCTTCGAGGCGGTCAATCACAAGCTGGCGATTGCGTTCTGGGTCGCCCTGCATGTGGGGCCCCGGGCCGAAGATCTGTTCACCCTGCGAAAGTCGGACGTCATTCAGGACACGCGCGGCCGAAGGCTGATCGAGTTCGAGGCGAGGAAGACGGCCAAGTTGCAGGCGATTCCGATTTCAGACGAAACCTGGCAGTGGATCCAGCCACTCACGTCGGGGGACTCGCCGTACCTGTTTCACGACCTGACGTCACCGCAGGCACTCAATCCAGAGAAGAGCTATCGGGCGCGGGCGCGAAACTCGCTTGTGAAGCAGCTCCTGGCCAGCGTCGGCATCACCGACGTCGATCGACCGTGGCAGATCGCTCGGCGGACCTGCAACGAGCGGTACGAGTCGCACAGACCCGGAGTCGGGGAATTCATCACCGGCCACGGAAAGCAGGGGGTCAACGCCCGCAGCTACCGCGAGCCCACCGAGGCGGTACACGAGGCGGTCAGGACGTTGCCGCCGTACACACAACTGGAGAGACAGCTTCGCCTGTTTTAGGCGCGGAGCAGAGTCGTTCGGCGAGGTTGAGCACGGTTTTAGCCCGCCAGTGTTCCCGAAACCGAACGACTCTTTTTGTAGATGGACCCGCCCCCAGGTCTCCGATGACGCTGGAGGTGTGTCGCCTCAGCCTGGGGGCGGTTTTCTTACACGTGCGAAGTGCCAGAGAGGACGGCGATCGCGACATCCTCCAACCACGCCGCCGTGGGATGGCCCGCGCGCGGCGGTGTGGGACGACCGATCCAGGCGGCGCGGGGGACGTCCCGCGCTCTGCTGACAACGACGGAAGGGGGCTTTCGTGCACCTTCTGAAAGACGACCCGCTGTTGCTGGGCATTGTCGTGGGCGCCGAGCTGGGGGAGGAGGACTCCTTCTGCCCCGAGCTGGCGCCGCCGGCCAAAGTCGACCGCATCATTCTGCGAGTTGGCCGGCGAGGTTGCCGGCTTGAGAAGGATGAAGAGATCAGCGCCCAGTACGTGAAGGCGCGGATCTTGTCGCTGCGTCTTCAGGATCTCCGCGGCGATCGATCGGTGGCCACCGCCGGAGAGCTGCAAGTCGGGGCCATGACGGCCCGTCTCGTCCTGGCTCTTGGATTCATCTCAGGGGCGACGGCGACGTGGGCGATGTTCGCCGCCGCGCGAGATTGGCGGCTCGCCGTCGCGTTGGGCCTCGGGAGCGCCGTTGTCGCGGGCATCGCCGAAGTGATCCTGACTCTCGATTCCGCGGCCGACCTGCCGGGACAGGAGGACAGCACGCATGTCGGGTGATTCGCGACTGATGAGGTTCGTCTGCCTCGCGATGGACGGAGCCAGGCCGGATGCCACCGAGCGGCAGAAGGGAGCGCGGGCCTTGGCGATCGCGATTGCTGCATGGACTCCGACGTTGACCAAGGAGGAGGCCGAGGGGGCTTCGTTGTTGGTGATCGAGGCGATGGTGCGACCGCAGGAGTGCCGGGATCTGCTCGGACTCCCGGCCGGTGAGTGATTTCATTCCGCGCGAAATGGAGGGGCCGATGCCGCTGCCTTACCCCGATGCCCACGTGATGGTGGGGCCGAGGTCGACGCAGATTCTGCGGTTCAGGGGGCGACGTTTCGTCCCTCTGCTCCGCACGTGCCTGCATTGTCGCGAGAGCGTGACGGTCCCCATGAACGTCTTCCTCTCGCTCGTCGAGCTTCGGTCGCGAGTCTGCAAGCCACTCCGTTGCGTCTGTTCGACCTGCTTGCCGCTGTTCTGCGCGGATCCAGAAGAGCTCCACCACCGTCGGTGGGCCAGTCTCGTTCCATTCGAGCTCAAGTCGGAGGCCTCCGTTCCATGACTCAGTCGACCTACCGCCGGTACCAGGTCTCGATCCAGGCGTCGTTCATCCTGATGCGTGCCCGGATCCAGCGGCGCGCGAAACGTGATCGTCGGAAGGCCAAGCGATAGCGATGAAGCATGACGCTGCTCGGAACCCGTTTCTCAATCCCTTCGCCGCGTGACCGGTCCTCGCGATGGCCAGACCTTCACTCATCAACCGCAACCACGAGGAGCGACTGTGGTCGGCCTTTCAACACGCGCGTGGCTCCGCAGAGCGAAACGCCCTGGTCGAACTGTATCACCCGCTCGTGCGAATTGTTGCTGCCCAGGTCATCAAGCGACTGCCCGCCGGCGGCGCTGTCTCTCGGGACGATCTGGAGCAGGAGGGGATGTTCGGGTTGTTTCGGGCCATCGATCGCTTCGACGCTGGCCGCGGGTACCGGTTCTCGACGTTCGGCGTGTCTCGCATCAGGGGCGCCATGCTCGACTCACTGCGGGAACTGGATCACGTTCCGCGACTCGAGCGAGTGAGGGAGCGTTCCGGGGAGGCGACTCCACGCAAGCTCGGGCAGCTCGCGGGCCTCACCGCGGACAGGTTGGTAGAGCGATCCAACGATCACGCCCGGGACGACGACTTTTGGCGAGAGCAGCTTCAGGGGATAGGCAGCCGGGACCGTCTCATCGTCCTGCTGCACTTTCGTGAAGGCTTGCCGATGTGGGAGGTCGGCAGGTCAGTGGGACTCAGCGAGTCCCGCGTCTCGCAGGTCATCAGCGGAGTTTGCCGCCAGCTGCGAAGCAAGTCGGAGGCGCCGCCAGTGTTCTCAACGCCCGTGCCTGAAAGAGTGGCACGGGGCCCAAGGGTTCGGAGGCCGAAGGTCATCTCCATGGCTCAGCACCAGTCAACAAGTTCGCTTTCGCAAAGTGATGGCGACCTCACCGATTTGCTCGAACGGATTACCGTCGCCCAGATCGACTCCCAGATGCGGCAATGCGAGACACGCCTCAAAGCCTGGGCGGCTCTCCGCGTGCTGATCGAACAACGCGATCTGGAACGTGCCACGTCGCTCTTGACCTCCAGCACCGCGAGCGTGGCGTGAATCCCATGAGCCAATCCCACACCGATGAAAAGCGGCCGTGGCCGCGGGACGTCTACACGATCGTCGCTCCGCGGGCGCGTGAGATCGAGCATTTCGTGGACGCCAAGTCGATCCCCATGCACCGTCACTGCATGTGCTGCGGCGAGGTGACCTCGCTGCCAGTCCAGGTGTTTGAAGCATCACGGACCTGTCCGACCCGCGGCAGCCGACCGCTGCGAACGCTCTGCGTCATCTGCCTCGATCAGTTCCGACGAATTAGTTCCGTAAGTGCCGACCAGATCCGCGCCGGCATCGCGCAGTCCTACGCGACGTGGAAGGGATGGGCCGCCTGATGACGCAAGAGGCCGTTTTGAAGGCATTGCTGAAACTCGTCGGTGAGAAGGGATCCGCCGGCGCGACCCTTCACCGATATGCCGCAATCGATCCCGACCACCGATATGAATCGGAATCGTGGAGCGGGACGCTGCGAGTTGAGCTCGACGTTGAACCCGAGCCGATCACCGCCACGGTGGTGGAAGCCAGGTCGGGCGAGATCCTGATCCAGAAGCTGAGGGCCGAGCTGAAGAAGGCCATTCACGCGCGGGCGTTCGCGCGGAAACAGCAGTCCCTCGATGCGCCACGCCGGCGTATCGGCCAGGTCCTTTGTTTGGAGCATCGGCCATGACGCAAGAAGAAATGTGGCAGGCGATGAAAGCCTGGGCCAGTGAGCAACACGAGCCGCTGCAGGTCGCGGTGACTCGCCCCGAGCTGATTTTCCTTTTGGACACGACTCATTTCGTGCTGGCGACGACGCCAGATCTATCGGACGTCGACCGGGCGGAAATGCTGCAGCTCGCTTCTCGCCTTCGCGGGTTCATCCCTGCCGAGTTTCGCGACGTGAATCTTGATGGCCTGCCGCAGCCGGCAGAAGCGTCAACGGACGTCCCGGCCGGGCCGCCAGCGGAGGTCGAATCATGAAACAGGGACTCGTCACACGGGAGCGCCTCGAGGAGTTCACCCGCGACCACGTCACCTGGGTCGAGAAATGTGTTGCCGACGGCGACCACGCCGACTGGATGCCTCACCTGTCCGTCCTCTGCACAAACATGAAGGGGGAGGAGTCCGTGACGATGATGGCGCTGGCGATTCCCTTCAATACCTCGAAGGAGAAGGTCGACGCCATGCGATGGGCGGGGCTGCAGGTTTTTCAGGACCTGAAGGCTCCCACGATGTTTGTCCTTTCGGTCGGAGCCTGGGTTGCACCTGAGGCGTCCTGTGAGCCGAAGGATCATCCGGACCGCGGCGAGTGCCTGATCGTCTGCGGCATGAGCATCGTCAATGGCGAGGCGGCCTACGCCTTTCACAGCGCGACGTGCCACAGGTCCGCGAGCAACAAGCTCATTGCCGGTCCGTTTCATCGGATCGAAGGCGCCGCTCTGCCTCTGATGCGGCACGTCTACAGCGGCTGGGCCGCGCCCGCGATGGCGTCTGGGCAGGCTGTTCCGCCCAGCGGCGCACCCGGACTCTTCACGCGGCCGATCGGCAAGGCCAAGGAGGCGTCTGTCTGAGTCAGGGGAGACGTAGCTCAATCGGTAGAGCGCCGCGGTGTGCAGACCGCGGAGGTTGGTGGTTCGAGTCCATCCGTCTTCATTGAGGTTGTTCGTGTTGCGGAATGGACCCCGCGGCCAGTCGAAGAATCAGCAGACGTTGCACGGATGCGACGTCTGCTGCATGGGAAGGAATTCCAAATGCTCACGCTCACGCGCAAGCCAGGCGAACGAATCATTCTCGATGGTGGGATCACCATCGTCATCGGGGAGATCCGAGGTCAGAAGGTGAAGGTCAGCATCGACGCACCGAAGGGCCAGCGCATTGCCCGCGAGGAGCGTTGGGGACTGGGTCCGGCATCGCCGGACGCGACAGAAACCCGAGCAGCATCTTGACGGAGGCTTGGCATGGAAGCCTCCGGCGCCAATCGTCCGAGCCCCTGGCTCCGGCGGCTGGATCTCATCAAATCAATTTCGTTCCGCACGATCGCGGACGAGATTAACGCCCGCCGCCTGCGGGGGTTCAACGTTCGCCTGCTCGATCCGAAGCAGGCGAAGGAGATCCCCCGACTGGCCAAGCGGGCCGCGACGGAGGGTGGCGTGCTGAAAAGCCTGCCGCCAGACCTGCGCGCGTCAGGGCCACGGATGCAGCGAGTCCTGCTGGCGCTCCACTCGAAGATTGGAGCGAACCCGAGTTGGGTCGTCCGTAAGGCGCTGATCGCGAGGGAGATGGGTCTCAGTGATGATGCGACCGCAGAACGCGGTATTCGGGATCTGGAAGAATCCGACATCATCCACGTGACCCGACGGGAAAGGGAGCCCCGGACCGGTGGTCAGGGGCCGAGCGAGTACCGGATAATCTGGGCGACGGTGAAAGACCTGGCACTGAACCAGGGCGCTCAACCGTCGCTCTTTATTGAGCGGGATCTCGCGGCCGCGTCGAGCGGCCGGCCGGACAAGTCGTCCGGGCGTGGTCCCAGGAGCCGGGAGGCGCCCCCGCACAGTGCGGAGGCGCCCCCTCATTATGCGGGGGCGGGTCCGCATTATGCGGAGGCGCCTCCGCATAATGCGGGGGCGCTTATAGTAGACCCGCGTGCGCGCGTCTCTCCTTTTCACTCTCCCATTCATCCCTCCTCCTCATGCCCGCCGGAGCGGAGCGAGGAGGAGGGTGATTGGTCTCGAATCCGAGACAGGCTGCGGGCCTACGGCCTCGGCAGCCATCGGCAAACCGCCCGCGAAGCCCGCGACGGCGGCTGGACTGCGGCCCAGGTCGACGCGCTGCTCGATCGCTGCGAGCAGCACACGATCGTCGCCGGGAAGGTCCGCATCCAGGCGTGGCCGGCGGGGGCAGTGTGGTGGCAGCTGCGGAACGCTTCGCCGGGCGCACTGATCACGATGCAGCACAGCGAAACCTATCGCCGTGCCAAGCGTGACCAGGACCTGAAGGCGGAACAGGAACGCGAACGAAAGGCGCATGCAGAGCGGGCGGCCGAGCTCGCCCCGATCAACGAGGCCCTGCTTGTGCTGTCGCTGGAGCAGGTCCGCGAACTGGTCGATCGACTCCCCAAAGAGATGCGCCCCCATGCGGTCGCCGATCTGCGCGAGGGACGTGATCCACGTGAGCGGGTGCTGCTGCGGACGGCCTTGTTGGCGCTGCTGGAGAAGGGAGCGCCGGTCCGATGACTGAGTCCATCCGCTTCAGCTTGAAGGCGAAGAACGTCGAGTTCGAATTTGACGGCCCGCCCGAGGAGTTTTCCAAGCTGATCGCCACGGCTGCGGAGAAGCTGGCCGACGCGGTTTCGCGGGTCGCGAAAGAGAAGGGGCACGACAGCGAGTCACGCAGCCCCTTTGGTTTCCAGCCAAGCTCGGGAGGCCTGTCGTGAATGAGCCTTTCCGCGCCCGCTTCGCCGCGGCGGGCCTCTGTGTGATGACCAGGTCATTTCCGGGAGACCATGGCCAGCCGTTGCACTACGGCTGCTGGCGCGAGCCAGGCGAGGAACCGGAGCCTGGCTGGAGGAAGGGACGCGAGTTCTTCGTGGACCTGGAGTCTGGAGATTGGTCGCGGTTCGGCGGTCCCTGGCGGCCGTTCCGCGAATTCGCATTGTCGGGAGACCATGAAAAAAGCACGCCCCCCGCGGACCACTCAGCCGCGGCGATTGTCTCAACGAGCCTGCAGGAGGACGGACAGAGTGCCGCGTCCGAGGCTGGGTGTGGATCCGACAATTCACCGGACCGGCAGGCCGGACATTCCGCGCGGAATAGCGAGGTTCTGTCCGGCCTGCCGACGGAGGTGCGTCCCTGGTTCGAGCGGTGTGTGGCCGCGGGCTTCGAGCTCGAGCTGGACGGGCTGAAGCATTGCATCGGCGGCTGGGACACGGGCAATCGATTCGGGACCTATCGAGGGCAGTACGAACTGCTTTGCGGTCGGACGGGACGGATCATCACGGGCCCCGCGCGACGGTTTCAGAAGTTCACGCTTGAGGAGTATCTGGCCCACGACTCCCAGGCGGCTGCGCCCACGGCGCGGGCCGTCATCGCACGGCCCTTCCAGGTCGAACATCCAACGGGGCCGCGGGCATCAGAACAGAGGAGCCTCTTCGCATGAGCATTGGAGTTGGCGACGTCGTCCTATTCGCCCGGGCGCTGCATCAGGCGCTCGAATCGATGCCGGCGACCGCTTCAAAAGCGACGGCCGCAGGCAACCTGAAAGAAGGCCTCAGTGCCGTCCTCAAGGAACTGGATCCGGGCGGCGCTGCTCCCCGGGAATCGCTCTTGGCGGTTGCCGAGCGGGCACTGCTGATGGAAGCGGCCGCGCGCCACGGAGTTTCCCAGGGCGCGGTAGTCGTGGGGGTCGGCATTCGCACGATGAGCGGCAAGCTGCGGGAGTATGGGTTCGGCCCGCGGGAAACGCCGCAGGGGGCCTGGCCCGGCGACGTCGCGGCTGTAACGCGGTTCCTTCAGGGGGCCCGGTGATGGCTGATAAAGACCGCGCACGCAAACGGGCGATTCGACCGGAAACCGCACTGGCGACGTTCCAGTTCCTCACCGGCAGCAGCGAAGGATGCGTGTCGGTGGCCATGCCTGACGATCGCGCACGGCGCGTCCTGCAGTTCGTGACCTTGCTCGGATTCCCGACAGTCGCGCCCGAGCAGGCATTCAAGGAGTCGTTCGGGTGATTGAGGTCGTCGCGATGGCAAAGAAGCAGAAGCACCGGCTCGTCGCAGGTCAGAGGTCGCTTTACGAGGCCGAGTTTGGTGAGAAGCCGGTGACCTATTGCCGGCGATGCAAGCTCCGACTGAGGTCTGCGAAGTCGATCGACGCTGGCATCGGGCCGGTGTGTCAAAAGGACGAACGGAAAGAGAAGGGCGGGAAATGAAACAGCTGGCAATTGCCAAGAACCTGTCGGTGCCGCTCGATGCAATCTCGCGCCCCTGGGCGTTCCTGGGTATCCGCGGATCCGGGAAGACCTACGCGGCTGGGAAGCTGGTCGAGACGATGCTCGACGCCAAGGCCCAGGTCGTGATCCTCGACCCGATCGGGAACTGGTACGGGCTGCGCCTCGACCGGACGGGAAAGAAGCCGAGCCGCTTTGCGATCCCGATCATCGGCGGGTTGCACGGCGACGTGCCGATCGAGCCCCAGGCTGGCGGACTCGTGGCCGACTTCGTCGTCGATACCGGATCGTCCGTCGTCCTCGACGTCAGCCAGCTCCGCAAGGAACAGCGCAAGCACTTCGCGACCGATTTCGCGGAGCAGCTGTTTCACCGGAAGAAGGCGCATCGTTCGCCGCTGCATCTGGCGATCGAGGAGTCTCAGGTTTTCATTCCGCAGATGGGCAAGGGGCAGGAGCGAATGCTCGGTGCCTTCGAGGACCTGGTGCGTCTCGGCCGGAACTTCGGCATCGGCGTCTCGATGATCACTCAGCGACCACAGAGCGTGAATAAGGAGGTGTTGAACCAGGCGGAACCGCTGGTCGTGTTCCAGCTGGTCGGGAAGCATGAACGGGACGCGGTGAAGGGCTGGATGCAGCACGTCGGCGCTGATCTCGACGACGCCATGGCGAAGCTCGCCGGCCTGCAGGAGGGGGACTGCTACTTCTGGTCGCCGGCGTGGCTGCGAACATTTCAGCCGACGCGGTTCCTCGAGAAGAACTCCTTCGACGGATCGTCGACGCCGGGCATCGGCGAGGCCACGGCCTCCAGGAAGCTGGCGGCCGTCGACCTGGGCGCTCTGCAGAAGTCGATGGCCACGGTCATTGAGAAGAAGAAGGCGGACGATCCGGCCGAGCTGCGGAAGACGATCGCCCAACTCCAGAAGCAGCTCGCCGTAAAGGTCCCGGCCGGCGCGATGAAGAGTGATCAAGCAGCCATCGATCGTGCCGTGAAGAAGGCGGTGCATGAGTCCGACAAATGGTGGAGTGCGGAAGCCGGGAAGCTGTTGAACAAAATCAACAGGATCAAAGGCGTTCTAGGTGATGGCGGTCTCGACGCGATACCAGTACGTCCGGCACTTCAGTTGGCAACGGAGCCGGCGATGGTGCCAGCCCCACCAGAGTTGCTCGCCGCCGTTGAGCGGAGGCATTCCGCGCCAAGGTCCACCGGCGACGACGGTCTTACAGGGCCCGAGCAGCGCATCCTCGACGCGCTCGCCTGGCTCGAATCGATCGGCGTCAAGCAGCCGGCAAATTCGACGGTCGCGTTCATTGCTGACTACAGCCCGACGACGTCGTCTTACAAGAACGCGAAGGGGGCACTTCGGACGAAGGGGCTGATCGAGTACTTGCCTGGGGGCTGTCTGTCGTTGACGGACGATGGAGTCGCCGCGGCCGTCCATCCGACCGAGATCCACACCGACAACCAACTGCGTGAACGGATTCTCAGCCGTCTGCCTGGGCCCGAGCAGAAGATCCTGACCGTTCTGATCGAAGCCTACCCGGTCAGCGTGAGCTACGCCGCGCTCGCTGATGCGACGGCCTATTCGTCGACAACATCCTCTTTCAAGAACGCACGCGGCGCTCTCCGCAGCCTGGGCTTCGCGACCTATCCGGCAGCCGGTGAGGTGCGAGCTGCGGACCTGCTCTTTCCCGGGAGAGCGCCATGAAACCCGGTGACGCCGTTCGCGTAGTGAAAGCAATCCCGACGCTCGGCGGGGTGATCCCCGTCGGCCGGGAGCTGGTCGTGCTGCAGCTGGCGGGCCCGGGCCGGGTCACCGTCGGCGATCAACGGGGCCAGATGTTGGTGTGTGCTTGTCCGGTAGACCGCTTCGAGGCCGCGGCCGTGCCGGTTCCCAAGGTCTCAAAACCGCCGGCCCGGCCGGCGACAACTCAGAAACGAGGGCTTTTTGCATGACGACAGCAGCAGCCAAGCGGACGACGAGGATGCCCGATCATTGGAAGTGCACAGATTGCGGCGCTTTGAACGCGATCGATCTCGACGATTGTGCTCGATGTGAACAGAACCGCCTGAATGCGACGAATCACGCGACCTGGCAGGCGTGGCACGCTGACCTGTCCGGATCGCATGATCTGGCGAACGTCGACCTCGAAATGCTTCGGGACGCTTACTACGAGCGGAAGGAACCGCCGACTGTCGCGGCCGCTCGGCTCGGATTGCCGGCGCTGGTGATCGGAACGAAACGGCCGAAAGCCGGGACGACTGCCGCGATTCCCGGAACGATTGACGGCATTCCGGAAACGCAGGCCGCGGCCGCGGCGAAGGAAAAGGCTGCGACGCGAACCGTGGGAGTCGAGACGATCGACCTCGATCTGAAGTTGGTCGACGTCTCGAAATTCAATCCGCGGCAGACGTTCAACCAGGAGGCGCTGGAGTCCCTGGGGAAGTCGCTGGCCCGCCGGCAGATTGAGCCGATCGCGGTTCGCCGGCTCGATCGCGGCCGCTACGAACTTCTTTGGGGGGAACGCAGGCTGCGGGCCGCTCGCCTGGTCGGGCTGAAGTCGCTGCGAGCGGAGATCCACGAGTGCAACGGCCAGGAAGCCATCTTCCTTCGCGGGGAGGAGAATGAACGTCGCGAGCAACTGGACGCGATCGAGCAGGCCATCTGGTACCAGCAACTGATCGATACCGGCCTGACGCAGCAGCAGGTCGCCGAGATGGTCGGCTGCGAGCAGGCGAAGATCTCGACGGCCGTCGGGATGCTGAAGCTGCCGGCGGATTGGCAGAAACGAATTATCGCGCGCGAAATAACGCCGACCCATGCCAAGGCCCTGCTCGCCTGGAAGGAGCGTCCGACCGTCCTGGCGGCTGTCGCAAAGGCCTTGGATGAGTGGAAGAAACCGAAGTACGGCGACCCGCGGACCGGGACGATTCCGTCCCGCGAGTTCGAACGGATGGTCGAAGACGCCGTGGTGAAGTGCACGCGATCGCTGAGCAAGGGCCGCGTGCACGAGTCCGGCGGATGCCACTTCACGGTCACGAAACAACTGCGTGAGCAGCTCGACGTCGTCACGGTGAAGATGCCTTGGGGCGGCGCGCCGCAGCCGCGGGCGTTCAACGTCTCGCTTTGGGCCAGGCTCAACAAGGAGGCGAAAGCCGCGGCCAAAAAGAAGGCCGGCGACTCGAAGCCGGCACCGGCGCGACAGACCTTCCCAACGCATGAAGGGCCCTACGCGTACCAGATCGATCGCACCCTGAATGAGTCTCTTGGCGCGATGGTCGCCGCACGACTGAAGAAGTCTGATCGGGAGCTGACGCTGCGGCTCCTGTTCATCGGATGCGAGCGAGGTATCTCCCTTGTAGCCCCGGGCGCGGAGAAGCATCAGCGACTTGATGACCGCGAGATCTGGGATTGGCTCGCGCCGCTCAACAAGGGACAGCTCGAGTCAGCCGCGTTCGAAGTGGCGAAGGCCGCGCTTGTGGACGGCGGCATAGAGGCAATGGCCCTGTTGCCCATTGCGACCGAACTCGGCTTTGACATCAAAGCGGAGTGGAAAGCGACCGCCGCCGACCTCGAAATCTTCCCGCTGAGGAGCTTGCAGAAGATGCCAGCTGCCAAGCGGTCCGGCTATGCCGGCTCAGACAAAGCGGAACTCATCGCCGCGATGGTGGACTGCTGGACTCCCGGCGAACTGCCCAAAGAGTTCGAGAAGGCCTTGAAGGAGCCTGCATCGTGACGCCGCTCAGCGAGCGGGTTGGAACCCTTTGGCAGCTGCGGGACGCCTGCCTGCAGGGCCGCGTCGAGGCCTGGATCGACGCCTGCGTCGTCGCCGCGAAGCTCGTCGGCGATCAGTACAGCAATCCCGAGCTCAACTGGAGCGACGCGCTGTACGACCTTCGCCGGCTGGCCCAGGAGCGGCAGCAGCGGGCGACGAACGGGCTGCCATTCGAGCAGGATCCGGAGTGGTTTCGTGAACGCCAGGACGCGGCGCTGGTCGCGTTCTACGAGGACGTCGACGCGGCGATCGAGGAATGGGAGTCACAGTTCGACGAGGCGGTGGTCGTGGCCCAGGACTCTTAATCCCGGGCTCGTCGATCGAGTTCCCGTTTAATAACAAAGGAAGAGGATCATGTCCGAAGCCCAGCCGATGACGATGCCGTTCGTGAATACAGAAATCTGGCTGAAGGAGCACACGCACGGCCACGTGATGGAGAACGCGCACGCCCGTGTCGCTAACTGCATGGGCCCAGCGGAGTGCGAGACCTGTCGAGTAGAACTTGAGCTGAAGAGGCTGATTGATGCGAGCCGAGAGGCGTCCGGGCCTCCAGTCGTTGCCCATGATGCCTCAGCGTCTCCTCGGGAAGAACTAGGTGAAAGACCTTCCGAATAAACACTCCGCGTTCTGAGACGTAGGCGTATCCCAGAATCTTCGGAAAACTCGGGCGCGACTGTGACGAGCGTCCCGATGGAGGTGGTGAACGATCACAGCCGGCTCTGGAGACGCGGGGAAGAGTGCGTTCCACGACTCAGGTCGGAGTCCGTCTTCGTTGTCTGCAGCGAAGATGATCGATAATCGTTTCCCCTTGTAGGCGGACGAACTCCGGAGGGAATGCGTTACCGATTAACTGAGCCACCGCGAACTTTCCACGGTCCAGCGGGAAGGCGTAATCTGATGGGAAGGACTGAAGAAGCGCGGCCTCCCTCAGGGTGATCGTCCGGTTCTCAGTTGGATGAAGGAATCGGCCTTTTGATGGATTGACGCAGCCACCGGTGATTGTCGGGGCAGGGTCGGCCCACGCCATGCGGCCGTAGACATCCTTGAAGCCATCGCATCGACGATGACACGCGAGCTGCCGTCTTGCGGGCAATGCGGCCCGGCTGCCCCCGTCGCGTGGAATGGAATTGATCAGTGCTGCAACCTTCTTCGATCGGGTCTCGGGAAAGTCGTGTAATGGGTCTCCCGAGATTCCAGCAGGGAGAAGGTCCGCAATGGCATCGCGAACGCACCGCCGTAGTGAAAGCGGAGCAGCATGGCTTACTTCCCCAATACGGCTTCCAATGTAGACCATCCTCAGCCGACGTTGGGGCACACCATAATCTCGAGCGTTGAGAATCGTTGGCTGGCCGACGTATCCAACTTCACGTAGTTTGCGGAGCACCTTCCGGAATCGTGGTTCCTCCGCGAGGCGAGGAACGTTCTCAATCATCACGATTTTCGGGTTGACGCCCTCAACGATTCGAAGCAGCTCAAAGACCAAGTCTTTATTTTCCGGGTTGCGGATGTATCTCCCACCATTGAGCCGGGCTAAAGCAGAGTGTGCTTGGCACGGGGGACAGCCGACTACGAGATCGATCTGTCCTGATTTGCGCTTTAGGCGGGCCAGCAGTTGAGGAACATCAACCTGGCAGACGTCATCCCAAAGCGGGATCGCCGGGTGGTTCAACTCGTAGGCCTTCCTGGCCAGAGGATCGATCTCAACGCCAGCGACGACATCAAAGCCCGCTTGCACTAGGCCAAGAGTTGTACCTCCGCAGCCTGAGAACAGGTCGATCGCCGTCGGTGCAACCTCGTCGAATGGGGCATCATGCGAACCTGTCCTCATGGATCTTGATTCCCCAATCCTTCTTTGCGTTGTTCTCGTGATCGGTGAGCAGTGCCCATCTCCAAAAGTCGGCGTGTCGCGACGACTTCCTTCTGCTTTTGACTGAAAGCGGGGTCGCTGACGTCGCCATTCAGCACCGCGGCGTAGTGGGCGTAAAACTTTCTTGCTCTGTGAAACATCTCGCTCCAAGGAAGCAGCTGTAAATCTGGATCCTTCTCAAGGCCGGGCAACTTGGTTTTGGGGACAGTGAGCGTCCCGCCGTAAACCAGCACTCGGCGACAGCGTGGGCGAGTTGCCATCAATGCCACCTGATAGCGCTCAAGACGTTGGATCTCATCGAATGTGACAGCGTGGCCGGGCCGCTTGAGTTCGACGATGACGATGTCCTCGGCATCTTTCTCAAAAGCTAGGAAGTCGACCCGCTTATCAGCCATATCCTGCGGAACATCCTGTTGCCCCCACTCCCTGAGCTGTCTGCCGATGGACTTTTCTTCAACGAAAACTTGCCATTCCGGGTTAAAGAGCCATGGGTAACCGGCCAGCAAGTCATGCAAATTGTCGTGTGTGATTTTCGATGCAGTCTCAGGAGCATTGTCCAGAATCATTGCTTCGAGCTTATTCACGACGCTCAGTCGCCCTTTGACAATCTCGAGAATCGCGCGGCTTTCAAGGACCTTCCAGTCATGAAGTCGCCCCAGAGTTTCCGCCAGTTTCGCGGGATCTGTACTGACCTCTTCGATGTGGTCGATCACATCGTGAAACATCCTGAATTCGTAGGCGCGAATCAGCGACTCGGCCAACTCGCGTGTTCGCGGCTCGTTCTTTGCCGACTGCTGCCCAAGCACCTTGAGGAACCCGCGAATCTGCTTCTTTGTGGGCGTGTCGAGCCTGTCCAACCTTGCGCCAAACTCCGAATCGGCAATCACCCAGTTCTCGAGCTCCTCGCCCATCATCTCGCCGCAGTCACGCAGAATCTTTCGGGTCAGTTTCTCGCCCCAAGCCTTAAGCTCTTTGAGCTCCTCTTTCTCCCAGTCGACCTCCTGTCGATCGGTGGAGATGAGGTCAGACTCAGAATCGGTGCCCGTGTCGATGTAGTCTGCAACGATCTCGCCGCTGACGTATCGCGTCGAGTGTTGCGACGAAGCAGTCGATTCGACGTTGAAGAAGAACGGCGGCGCCTGGGCTGTCCGCTCGTTGGCATAGACCACGAATCCTTGCAGCTCCTTCGACCGCAAAGGAGATTTCGCGAAGCCGTACTTGTACCTCACCGTTTTGCCCTCAGCGATCTCCGCCTCCAAGAATCCGTCATCGCCTTCTGTCTGGAAAAGCCAGTCGATGGTCGGCTCAGGAAGTGGCGACCCGTTCAAGTAAATCTTCATCTCGCGCCGCGTTATCCGCGAGAATCGCCTCGTGAGGGTCTCCGCCAGCGCGTCGAGATCCAGTGGCGACCCATGTCGTAGCTGTGACAGCTCCACCTCCGTTCCGTGAGGCGCGCTATTGGCTGGCTTATCGACTTGCGACCAAGGAAAAACGATGTCGTCAGCCTTGCCCGCAGCGACACGGAATTGATCAAGCTGCATCGAGAAACGCAGCCCTTTCGGCTGTGCCGCGGTCCAAGTTGTGACAGTGACCTTGGTGGCGAGACCGAAACCAGCAAGCTTGCCAATTCCTTTGCGGCCCATGACTTTCCGATTGTGGACCATGCCGTGGTCCGTTTCTCGACGGTTGCGGCCGACAACCATGTAGTGATCTTGGACGGTGTTCTCTGACATCCCGTCGCCGCTGTCCTTCACCGAGATAACGCTGGCGCCAGGGTCATACTCGGCGGCCGTGGGAACGGTCAGCCAGCACTCCTTCGCTCCTGCATCCCAGCAGTTCGCCACCAGCTCCGCGATGGAGGGCGCGCGGTGTTTGTACATCTGCGTGCCGAGATGTTCGATCGTGCGACCTAGGACGGTCATTCGGAAACTGCCATCCGACATACTTGATTCTCCGACGCGATCGAAGTGCAACACCCGGTGATCGGCAGGTTTGCGGAGCCCCCAAGACACCCACTGTCGCTGACTTTCCCCGCAGAGGAAAGCGCGAGCCCGATACCGCCTAAAGTAGGAGATGGTCGTACATCCCGCAAAACCACTGCGAAAAGAAAAGGAGGACAGATCTGACGCGCTAAAGAAAGTCTGTGACTTTCCGCGATGCCTTCGGCAGGCACCGGGGGCGTTCGGGGAGCCGGGAAGGACCCGCCGGCCCTAGGTAGGGCTGGCCTGTATAGAACCGTTCAATAGCCGCTTCGCTATATGGGGGCTGGGCTTGGTGGGCTGTGCCAATCGCCCGTATTGCGCGCGAAATATTGGCAAGTCGACCTTGCCCCGCGCTATGGAAAAGCCCCGTGCCTGTGACCCTGCCCCAGATCAGCCCTGTCCAGTTCATCGTCCTCAAGCAGCTGCAGCCCAAGGAGCGGACGGGCAAGCAGATCCGCGAGGTGCTCGACAAATGGCGAAAGCCCACCACGCTGGTGAGCTTCTACCTGGCGATGGCCAGGCTGGAGGAAATGGAGCTGGTCTCAAGCCGCCTGCAGGCGATCCGCGTGGCGAACGTCGCCTGCAGGGAGCGAGCGTACAAGCTGACGGCCGCGGGGAGATCGGCCGTTCGTAATGCGATCGCTTTCTACGCGCTCAAGCGGTGACCGGGCCCGGAACGTCCTCAACCACGTACATGCCTTCGCACCAGGCCAGATCCTTTTCGCCTGCGACGAGAGCGGTGTTGCGGATCGAGAAGGGGAACGTTCCTGAAGCGGTGTGCGCGCTGGCCGGCACAACGAAGCTCGCGATGTTGAACGCTGCGCCTTCTACGTCGAATTCGTCGACCACGATCGTAACCGTTGCCGAGAGCTTGAGGGCGAACTGCAGAGTCATCGATCGCAGGTCGACCGGCTGCCGGTCCGCTGTAATGGGCACGCGATGGCGGCGTTGCTCTCTTGTCCTGGCCTCGAGCTGCGTCGGTGCCATCAGCCGGCGGGAGTTCGAGGCGACTGTTGCGAACAGTGGCTGAGGCACGGCCGCGGCCAGCTGGGCCAAGGCCTCATCACTGAAACTGCTCACCACGCCGGATCCCTGGGAGGGGGACGTCGTGGCGATCTTGAAGGGGGTGGAATCGTCGGCTGCGATTCCGGGGAGGGCGGCGAGCACTCGCAGCACTGCAGTCGCGGACACCTGGTCCGCCGAGGGCGTCCAAGTATAGGTTCCCGCGTTCTCGAGATCGTCGGCGAGGACGATGGGAAATGACGCGCCGCCATCGATCGACAGCAGGATGTCGACGGCGTCGACATCTTCCGACGCCCAGTTAATAGCGGTGGGCACGCTGGCGAGAACGATGGCGTCGACTGCCACGTTCGTGATCTCCGGCGAAGGTGGGGGATCGGCTGCCTGGACCGTGAAGATCGACGATTCGGCGAAGACTCCGGCATCTGCTGCGTTGACAACCTTGATCCGGGCCGTCGCGCCGACCTGACCGTTCGTTGGCGTCCACGCATGAGAACCGTCGCTGGCCGTGCCGCTGACGATCGTGTTCGGGTAGCTGCTCCCGCCGTCGAGGCTGAGCAGGATGTTGACCGTGGTGACATCCGTAGACGCCCAGGTGATCGACGCCGCCTGCCCCTCGGTCGGGGAGGTTGGGGAGACCGCGACCGCGGAAATCTCGGCCGGGCTGCCAGCGACCTCAATGGCCCCGGCCGTCATCGCTCCGGAACGGAGGACGTTGTTGTAGGAGCGTGTCCCGGCCAGTTCGGCGATGGCTCCGCTGTCGATCATGCCGATGGCGACCGAGCCCGAACCGGGCGTGTAGTCATCGGGGTCAATTTCCGCGTCATCGACTCGAAGCCCATTCGCGTCCTGTTCACCGAACTGAAACTCCCTGTCAGCCGTCGTGCTGCCGTCGTTGTAGGACAGTAGGGGACGAACGCTCGTGGCCGGTCCGGCGTAGACGTTCCAATCGAAGTCGAACGTGTCGGACGACTCGGCCGCACGAATCCAACCGTTGGTTCCTGCACCGAACAGAAGAAGGTTGCCCTTGGCGACCATCTCCACGTCGCCGGCATCCAACCATGTCCCTTGCTCCGGCGATGCGGACGTGAAGTCCAGCGTGCAGCCGTAGATCTCCGTGACGCCCGCGGCCGAGCGGTAGCCCCCGCTGGACGTGCTGCCCGTGAAATCGAGAACTGAGTTGAAGATCCGAATGGGACTTCCACCCGCGCCAGACAGGCCGATCCTGCTTCGACGAACTTCGACACCGTCGTCGCTGGCCCACTCAATCAGACCGCACACCGAGCCGTGAACGGTCATCTTGCTGTTGTTGATTCCCTCGGCGGCGATCGAGCCACTGAGGAATGCGCATCGCGTGAAGTGCGGCCCGGCGATCGCCTGGCCGAGCGAATGGCTGTAATAGGCCAGGCCGGACGTGCCGCCGCCAGTCGATCCGACGCTGCCCAAGATCCCGGTAATGCTGCAACCGTGATAGTAGGTCGCGATCGTCCCGGTCCCGCCGCCGCGAAAGTCGACGTAGCTGGTGAACGAGTTCGGGTCGTAGGCCGTGCCAGCTCCAGCCTCGCAGTCCAACCACATGACCGTCGCATCGTTCGCGTTGCTCGTGAGACCGAACGAGTGCTTTGATGCTCGTGTCGAAACGATGTTGTCACACAGATGGAAGCCGCTGATGTCCCCATGCTGGACGCTGTAGTCCACATAGGGATCGCCGTCCGAATAGCGTGCCCGACAACTCCCGTCGATCTCTCCATTCGTCACGCGAGAACAGTTGGTGGTGACGTTGACCGGCGATTCACTGTTCGTGCCTCGCCGGTAGCTGATCTTGTAGGCCGCCCCGTCTGTGGTCGGATTTGAGCCGGCGTAGTAGACGGTCAGTCCATCCTGGGCGACGTAGAACGACGGACCAGCGGCCGACTCCATCGCCGTCAGCAGGTCGTCGAGAACGCCGACGTACGTGCCGAGTTTGTAGAACGTCAGCCAGACGTTGTTCCGCCAAAGGACGGAGCCGACATGCTTATCTGCCTCAAGCGACTGCTGCCACACGCCTGGATGCCCGTCGACTGCCGACCAGTCGCCAGCATCAAGCGTATGTCGACAGTCGAGAGTCGTGCCGTTCAGGTCGAGCGTGATGCCCGGTGCGGTCAGGTTCAGGAAGCCGGCGTCAGTGTCATAGTTCGTGCCGTCGACGGAAATCAGATCGCCGGCGGCACACAGGTCGATCATTGCCTCTTCGAACGCCGCCTCAAGAGCGGAGAGGTCGTCCGTCCCATCGTTGCGAGCGGTATCCAGAGCAGATTTCGCAGCAGCAACCGCGGTCGTGTCCGGTGCGATGCCGAAGATCGTGCCTTCCGACTGGGCCGTATTAACCTTCCCGAACGTGGCCCACCGAGTCGACTCGCTTAGACCATCAGCGTCATCGGAACCACCTGCCCCAACGTAGTAGGTGTGCCTTTCCTCAACAGGGTCGATGACGTTCGGGTCGATCCCCGCCGCCGTGAAAGCAATGGCATCCGACTGATCGCCGGTCCAGACACGCGGACAACTGACGGCCGCGTTGCCGATCGCACCGCCGCCCTGACTCCAGAGGCCCATATAGCAGGTCGCGATCCCGCCACCTGCATAGACGGCCGGCGTGATGTTGAGGATCGGAACCCACTCTGATGAGCCAGCCAGCCGGTATTTGAGTTCGTACTGCATATCGAACGTCGCCGAGATGCCTCGGATGCTGACGGCGACACTCAGTTCGAACCACTGGTGCATCGGGATCGCGACACCGGAGTCCGTGAATTCCTGCGGCCCGCCGTTAGAAACGGTGCTGGGATGCTCCAATTCAAAGTTGCCGCCAGTCGTCGGATAGAGCGCGTAGAGCCCGCCCGTGTAATTGAATGCGAGATTTCGAGCGACCTGACTGATCGACGTGAAGCGATACCACGTCTGCATCACGATCAGGTAGCCGTTGAAGTTCCACCGCCAGAAAGACCCACCCGTGACGAGCCCGTTGGTTCCCGGAGCGGCCTGGCCTCCCGAGGCGAACCTCGCTCCGATCGGGCGCTTTATGATGTCCGCACCGACGATCTCCAGGCCACCCGGAGCAGCGGACGTGACAACCTCCGCGGGCCGGCTGTAGGGCACGGTAATCGGGAAGTCGAATGATTTGGTGAGCGTGACAGCCATTGAATCCGCCTCACAGGATCGTCGAGAACGAAGGAGGAATCTATTTCGCGCGCAATACGCGACTGGTCGGGAGGGAAAGACGGAGTCGGCCTGCATGATCCGGGCCCGGCCGGCATGGACTTGTGCTCACTCCGGAAGAGGCGGCCGACAATCTCACGTCAGCGCAGTCTGGACCGTAGTCGTCCAATCCGGGCACGTCCTACAGACACACGGCGCGGGACTGATCGACGTTGGCAGCCCGTCCCGGTCTTTCCTACTCGCGACGCACGCCCCATGCTTGTCGCATGCATAGACATCGATCTGGCGGGTACCCTGACACGGAACGCAGTCGACTGACCTCACCGGCCCGGCTGATCGGTGCTGACACGGCTCGCCAGCCAGCCTACGCCTCATCTCTTCGCTCATCTGTTCCGTGGCGAACAGGCAGCCTTCGCACTGCGAAACCGGGATCCGCTTGGGCTCGCCAGATGTCGCGATCTCGGGATGCTCGCAGTAGCAACGAAAGACCCCGTGGACCTTGAATGGGAGGCGGGCATTTCGATGATTGCATGCTCTCATGTTCATGGGAGTTCCACCGGAACGATGATGACGCCGGCGGTCCCCGTGCAGACAACCTTCATGGACGGGTGAGTTGGGTCGGGATTGAGGATGTATCTCGGCAGCGTGATTGACTCAAGCGAGCACCAGGAATCCTCGGGACCTGGATTCAGTGTGCGGGACCAATTCGCCCCATAGCAGGGAAGGCCGGGATACGGCGCCTCCGCCAGCCGGTCTCCACTGGAGCAGAGAGGGAACCACGCAAGCGAAACACTAAGAGTTTCCGGTGGACCTGCGTTGGTCTTAAAGCTCAGGAGCAACCGGAGCTTGTTGACGAAGTTCCCGCCACAATAAGTTTCAGACGGGGCCACGAAGTCTTTGTAGAAGATGCCACATTCATCGTGCGGGCTTGGCACTAAGTAATCTTCGACGTCTTCGTTGTACGGCAACAGTAGATGTTCCCCGACCGCCTGGGTACAGAACTGCTCCATGCAATTGCCGACGCTTTGGTCTGTGGGGTTGCCTACGTCATTAGGGATCGTGACGCGAGGCAGCCACTTCGATCCGTTGCAGTCGCAGCCTTGGGCAGAAAGCGGGGAGAGACAGACTTCGCATGGAGGTGCCCAGTCACGGAATTTAATCGACTGCGTCTGCGGGAAAAACTTCGCGCCGCAGTGCGGCTTCCACAAACTGACGACTCGGCGAAAGTTCACGATCTCGGCATCATCGCTGTTCCTGTGTAGCTTGATCTCAACTTCCGACGACTCGATTCCACTTGCCCGCATCTGGTAGTAGACGTCGATGCTTGTGGGGCCGGTTGCATCAGTTTCAATGGAGAACGCGGCAGAACTCCATTGATGAGCGCTGCTCACAAAACCGTCGTAGCTAAGAAGTCTTTCATCGAACGCGTATCGGCCAAAGGCCTTGTAGCCGTCTGTATCCGTATCGACTTCGACGTTCGCCCCATCCCGCGGGACGCAACCTCCACAGCCGCACGCTCCCTCGGCGCCAGCGGATGCGGCCCCGAGACTCGCTTCCGTCAGGAGCAGCAGCGCCCACTGGTCACCGGCCCCGGCTTTGTGCCACAGCACGTGGACCACGAAGTCGTCATCGCCGATGTTCTCCTCGGCGATGGCTTCGAACTTCGATGTGCTGAGGGGGCGGGCATACTTGTAGGTGCCGCCATCTGGCACACTCAGCTTTGCCTGCGACACGATGCCAGGGGCGAGACAATACCCCATGCCGCCGGCGGGAATCGTCTCCTGAGCCACGAATGCGGGAGACGAGCTGTTTGGAGCTGCCGCTTTCACAATGACGCGAGCCAGGAACTCCCGCAGGTTCTCAGCGGGGTCGATGACCGGTTCGGTCACTTTCAGGACGCCGAGGCGCGGCACGGGCGAGCCCGTCGTATTCTTGACGAGCACCAGGTGACGCTGCAGGCCCTGTTGAGCCGGGCTCGGCGGTGGGCCTCCACGTGCTGCGGACAACGCGGACTGGTTCCAGGTCGCGATCTGGCGGGCCGTCGGCTCGAAGGCCTCGCCGGAAACCGGCAGGCGATAAGGATCGCTCATGCGTCGATCCCCAGGATCGAGAGGTCGGCCGACTCCATCACCTGGGACACGACGATATGCGTGATCTCATTGGCAACCGTCCAGGACCCGTCCTCCGCGTAGTTGATCCGGTAGCGCGGCCAGAGGAAGTCCCAGCCTCGTTTGGCAGCGACCGTGATCCCCGCGATGACGGACGATTCGAGATTCCGGCGCGTCATCCACCGGAACGTCAGCTCCAGGTCATTCGCGCCGCGCTGCGCTCCGGTGCATCCCATGAACAGCACCTCGCCGGCCGGGCGGCGGCGCCAGGTGGCGTTGTTCCACTTGCCGACGCAATCCGCGATCGCGTCCTCAAATTCGGGAGTCAGATCACTCAAGGCCATCCACTTCGTGAGGCTGGCCGAGTGGACTGGCTCGAAGATGTCAGCTCCGGTTGGCGGTTCGCCCATGCCCTGATCGCCGATCAACGCGATTTGCGGGAGCGGCAGGAGGTCAGATGCGGGCTTATAGACCGTCTGGCTGATCGGCACGATCACCTTGGTCTGCTGGCCTCCAATCTCAAAGTTGAACTGGCTCTCGCCGACGGCCGGCGGCGTGCGTCTCTGAAAGGGGCCCCAGATCGCCTCGCAAAAGTAGCTGTCGAGAACGTCTCCCTCCTTCGGGGTGATGTTTCGCAATTCGTTGCCAGTGAGGATCGGCGGGTCGCCGAGCTGGCTGACCAGGAAGTCGTACACGGCGTCGATCGCCGCCACTTCGGAAGCATAATTCCGCGCGTAATACTGGCGCCGCAGGTACGAGTTCTCGCTGGCCGAGGCTTCACGCCCCCTGAGTTCTGAGACTGGCATTACGTCCTCAACAGCAGCTGGGGATCCGCGGCGGGCTTGAGCAGCTGGTTCAGCTTCTTGTTGTACGCCCGCTGTTCCTGCAGGATGTCTCGGAGTGTCTGCTCGACGCCGCCCATGCCAGTGCCGGCGGTGAGCATGCGACCGGCGAGGTTGCTGAACGTGCCTTCCATCTGCTGGCCCGTCGTCTTCTGGACGCCACCCAGGCCGAGCCCGGTCGCCTTGGGATCCGCCTCCCCAGTGCCCGGGCGGTCTTCAGCGATCTTTGCCCGGCCATCACGAAGGACCTTCCCGAAGTCCTCTTGCGCCTTCTTCAGCTCCTCCGCGGCGTCGGCAATGTTCTTGTCGGCCTGCTGCTCACGGGCCTGCTTGCGCGCCTGGTCAGCCTGGTTCCATTCCTGCAGGCCCTTCTCCCGAGCGTCGTTCGCGCCCTGCTGGGCCCGCTTGTTGTTTTCACCGATCGTCTTCTGGCTTCGCGTGAAGTCCTCCTGCAGCGTCTTCCGCACGTCGTCCGGGTCGATCGACGAGTCGAACATCGCCATCAGGCCGACGATCTTGTCCGCGATCGCGTTCTGGGCGCTCGCCAGCGTCGACTGAAAACCGGCGACGGTGGATGCCCAGGTCTTCGTCAGGAATGACGTGAGCTCGATCCAGCCCAGGGAGATCCCGTCGCTGATCGCGTCCCAGATATCGAGGATCCACGTCTTGGCCTGCTGCCAGGACGCCTGCAGCGCATTGACGCCCCGGGCCCACTCGAGCTTGATCAGTGACCACATCACTTTTGCGGCCGTGCCCCAGTCACCGCTGGCGATCGCGTCCTGCACGACCTTCCAGGCCTGGACGCTGTCGCCGGCGGCTTCCACGGCGAATCCCTTCACTGCGGAAAAGGCCGTCCCGGCCCAGCCTCCGAAGCCGTTGAACATCTGCCGCACGGTCGACCCAAAGCCGACGAACTTGCTCGTGATCCAGGAGATCGCGGATCCCCCGGCCGACACCAGCATCGGAAACACCGCTTTCGCGGCCGCGGCAACGCCGTAGAGCAGGAGGCCCCAGAAGGCGATCTTCAGCCCCAATGCGATCAGCATCGGAATCAGGCCGGCGACTGCGCCTCGGACTGCCTGTAGCACGACTGACAGCGACCTGAGCGGATTTTTCGAGAGGACGGTGAAGGCCATCGCGGCTGCAACCTGCAGAGCGGTGAAGCTCATTCTCAGACTGACGATTGCCGCACGGCACGACATGATCCAGACGCGTGCTGTGACCATCGCCGTGCGGACAGCAGCGGGGAAGGCGATGACTGCCGCCCTTGTGGCCAGCACGGCCGCGTGGATCGCGACGAGGCCCGACACGAACGCGGTCCGCATCATTGCGGCCGTCGTCAGGAGGGCGGGCCCGAGGGTCATCGTCGCGACGGTCATTGCGGCGATGGCGCTCTTGGCGGCGACGAAGACAGAGACGGCCGTCGCCCAGCTGGCCTTCATGACGTTCAGGCTGACCGTCAGCAGCTGCAGCGAACGCGCGGCGGCGAACGTAGTGGCGGTCGCGAACTTCAGAGCAGCCGACGTCGCCGTGATGAGTTTGCCGGCGACACCCAGCACCTGGCCGATCGAGAGCCAGGCAGAGGCGAAGAAACCAGTGACGATGGCAGCGCCCTTCAGGAGCGCAGAGAGCGGTGTGAGGGCCACACTGAAGGCGGCGAGCCCGACCGCGGCCGTCAGCGCAATTTGAGCGATCCCCTTATGCTCGTTGACCCATTTCGCGGCGACCTTCGCGCCGTCGATCGCCGCGTTCACGAATGACCGCATCACGGGCAGGAGAGCGCTCCCCAGGATGACCCGGATCCGCCCGATGACCATCACCAGCTGGGCGAGCTCGTCACCGAAGGCTTCTGCGGCCCGGGCGTCCTCGTCGTTGAGCGTCAGGCCCAGGTCCTGCGCCTGTTTGCGCAGGTCGGAGATCCCTTTCGCGCCCAGGCTGAGGAGCGGGAGCAGCTTTGCGGCGGACTTGCCGAAGATGTCCATCGCGATGGACGCTCGCTTCCCGGGGCTCGCGATCTTCGAAAGGGCCTCGGCGATCTTCGCGATCCGTTCATCCGGCTTGAGCTTCGCCAGGTCGTGTGCGGACAGCCCAAGCGCGGCGAGAGCCTGGCGGGCGGGCTTCGAGCCCGACTCGGCCTCCGCGATGGTGATGTTCATTTTCCGGAGAGCGACTTCCAGGTCCTCGAAGGAGGCTCCGGACTGCTCTGCGGCGAACCTCAGCTCAGACAGCGAGCTCACTGACGCGCCGGTGCGGTCGGCGGCGTCGACCATTTCGCTGGCCATGTCCGACCAGGCCTTCGTGGCGGCGACGAGCGGAGTCGCCAGCGCAGCGGCGCCTGCCATCGATGCCGCGGCGATCCGGGCAATCGCGGACGACCAGGCTTCGAACTTCCGTTTGGCGGAGCGCAGCCCTTTCATCATCGCGCTGTCTTCCGTGAACAGCTCGACGAATGCACGTCCTGTGCGAATTGCTCCGGCCGTCGCGGCCATTATGTCAATCCCATCATGCGATTGAGGTCGTCAACAGTTCCGGTGACTTCCGGCGCCGGGGCCGACTCCTCTTGGTCGAAGGGCAGGATCTTCCGGAAGTCGGAGATCTTGGCCCCCATGGCGTTGAGGATCCGGGCGGCGATCCAACCGAAGCGGTTCCATTCCGCATCCCTGCGGCCACGCGCCATCGCCATCAGCTGCCGAGCGGTCAGCGGGTGGATCAGGACGCCGACGGCTCCACCGAGCTCGAAGGAGATGTCCCAGAGGTCTCCGGTCCGAGGACGGCCTCCAGCTCCTTGTTCATTTCCGCTTCCATCTTCGCCAGGTCGCGGTCCATCCCCTGTTCGACCCGCATCATCAATTCCGGCGAGCCAAGCATCTCCTCGAGCCGATCCGCCACGATCTTCTCCCGCTTGGAAGCTGCCTCGCGAATCCTCTTCCGGCTCTTGAGGAGCGGTTCGCTGAGGCGCTTCGGGAAAAAATCGATCACGGCTTCCATGACCGCGTCGTCCATCGCCCAGGCCACTTCCTGGTTCTCAATGAACTTGGGCAGGTCCTCGATCCGCATGTCGCGGTCGCCGAGCTGCTTTTCGAGGGCGACGTCGAGGATCATCAGGACCGTCATCGGATCCTTCAGAACCTTCTCGATGTCGAGTTTGTCGCTGAGCAGGTCGACCTCGTGGCGTCGTTTGAGTTCCAGCGCCACGCCATAGGTGATGGTGACCACCCACAGTCGCGGCTCCGGCTTGAACTCAGGATTCCCCGCATCGTCGAACTTCTGCTTGAACAGAGAGTTGCCGGCAGCGTCGTACCGCTGCTCGTTCGTCACGGGATCCCGATCGGGGATCAGGACCGGAACCTTGTAGGAATCGCGAAAGCTGGCCATCCGTGGCCCTCCTGGTGGTGAAATTGCGCGCGGAATATCGCCGTCGCCAGCGACAGGGGATTACGGTTCCTCTTCTTCCTCGATCGGAAGCGAGGTGATTGACGGGCCTTCGACGGCGGGCTTCAGCGTGATCGAGGCCGCAGCGAAGCCCTGGATCGGCTCCTCGCGGTTGAACTGCGTCACCTTGTAGCCGCCGACGTTGCCGCGAGCGTCCTCGTTGTCGGGGGCCGGGCCCTGGGAGAGCGCCACCTCGAGCACGTCTCCGGACTCGGCCGCGGCCGCGATCTTCTCGTACAGCGCGTGGCCGTACCGAGTGGTGATCGTGGTCGAGATTTCGCGCACCTTGTGGCCGACGTCGGTCAGCGTCTCCAAGTTGCCGCGCTCCTTGAGCTCGCCCTCGTCCCGGCTCAGAGACGCCGAAACGGTGTCGTTGACGATGTCGCACGCGACGTATGCTGCCGAGTGCAGGACGTACATCTTGCACTTCACCCCCATCACCGGGGCGCCAGTCAGAGCCATTGGTCAATCTCCCTTCCGTGGGGTTGAGGCGATCAGCGATTCACTTACGCCAGCGGCAGCGCAGCGATCGCCGGGCCGTCGATGGACGGCTTCAGCGTGATCGAGGCCGCCGCGAAGCCCTGGATCGGCTCCTCGCGATTGAACTGGGTCACCTTGTAGCCGCCGGCGTTGCCGCGGGCGTCCGCATTGGACGGTGCGAACCCGTTGGTCAGCGCGATCTCGACGGTCGCTCCAGACTCAGCCGCCGCGGCAAGGAGGTCGTGGAGGGTGTTGCCGTAACGGGTCGTGATCGTGGTGGAGATTTCACGAACCTTGTGGCCGACGTCGGTCAGCGTCTCCAGGTTGCCGCGCTCCTTGAGCTCGGCCTCGTCCCGGCTCAGCGAGGCCGAGACGGTGTCGTTGACGATGCCGCATTCCTGATACGTCGTATCCTTGACGTACATCTTGCACTTCACCCCCATCACCGGGGCGCCAGTCAGAGCCATATCACACCTCCTTGTGGATCAGACGCGGCTCAGGGCGAGAGCGTCACGGAACAGGTCGACATAGCGGCCCTGCGCTTTGTCGAGCGCAGGCCGCATGTAGGGGAAAGCGCGGAATCGATAGGTCACGGTCCGGCCGGCGAAGGGGTTGAACTTGCGAACTTCGCCGCCGTACTCGAGGGCCTCGGCCGCCTTCAGGCCGGGAAGATTGATCGGACCGATGACCACCGCGTCCCGATCGGGATCCGCACTGAAGTAAATGTGCTGCTGCAGGAGTCCCAGGCCGACACGCGGCGGCTTACCTGGTTCCGGTTCCGTGTGGAGCGGCCGCAGGGAGCGGAGCTCGTTGCGGACCCGGGCCTTCTGCTCCGGCGGCATCGGCATCAGGCGACCGCGGGCGTCTCTCGGTTGCAGTTCGCGGGCCCGGATCCGGTAGAGCTGCCGTTGCTCGTCGGTGAGCTCGGACACCTTCTTCCGGCGGTACGGCTTCATCGAGTTCTGGGCGATCTTCCGCACCAGGGCGCCGATCCGCATGTAGATGCGGGCCTTGGCGGCCGTCAGCCGTCGGATGATCTTGTCCCGGTCGAAGAAGTTCCGGGTCACCGCGTAGATATGCGGCCGCTGAGCTTTGAATCTCATGGTCGCACCATCTGGAACGAGACGGTGATGACGCTGGCGAAGAGGCCCTTCTGCAGATACTCAGGAAGGAACGACGGCTCGTTCTCGACAGCGGTGGCCCACGCCTGACCGAAGTCGGGCAGCTCGAGGCCGTACCCTTCTTTGCGGCCAAAGCGACCCTTCAGTTGGCCGACAAGCGCCATCAGCTCATCGGGCAAGGCCGTGTCTTCGTATTCGTCGATCCCTGTCCCTTCCAGGATGGGGAGACGTCGTAGCACAGTGATCGCCCCCGTCGGCTGCGTGTTCCACTCCTCGCCTCGCTCAAAGAGCGTGCGGCGATCGCCGGCGGGGTAAGCGACAACGAACGTGGTGTCGTTGAGTACTTCTGCCTCGACGCGTGGCGAAAAGCCTCTTGCGGCAGTGAACGGCGAGACCCAGGTGATTGCCGGATCGTTGAGATCCGTCACCAGCGCGTCGCACAGTTCGATGCCGAGGTCAGGCGTCATTTCTTGAAGCGGACGGTGTGCACGCGGAGCCGCGTCTGGGCGGCGTCCGAATACCGGAAGGCGGGGATGTTCTTGTCAGGCTGCACGAGGTAGACCGGTTGGCCGGGGGCCTCGAGGGCGACCAGCTTGTCGCCGCGAAGTGGCTCGGTCAGCGTGCCGGACAGGACGAGCTCCGCGGCGTCAAACAGGAGGTCGAGCGTGCGGACGACCACGGTCAGGCCATTGGCGTCGAGCGTCAGGTGGTCCGTCTTTCCGGCGGCCGCCCTGATCTCGACGGAATGCTGATGGCGGCAGTACAGGTAGCGTTCTCCCACTTCGGAGAGGACGCCTTCCAGGCCTGCCGCCAGGTCGTCCGAAAAGGCGCTCATTACGTGTCGACGGCGTCAGCGGCGACCGAAGGCCGGCCATTGAGGAGGACGTCGACGGTCGTTTGGCCGTTTGTCTTGGCGGCAATGGCGGGCCCGAGCACGAAGTCGCCGCTGGCGACGGCGAGCTTGTTCGTGTTATCCCACTGCACCTCGGCTCCGACCGAGAAGGTCGTGGCGGAGGCGGAGGGGACGCGAACCTTGCCGGTCGTCTTGATGAGGGCCTTTTCGCCGTCATCGATCGCGTTCAGGCCGGCGACGTAGCCGGCCCGGTTGCTCGGGGCCTTGACGATCTTGCCCGAGGCGTAGCTGCCCGACGCGGTGACGATTTCCTCGTCCCAAGCGCCGTTAAGAACTTGAGCTTCAGCCATGATGGCTCTCCTGGAGTGCGCATTCCGCGCGGAATAAGTGACTTAGACGACTGACGGTCCAGGTCGCGTCTGGTCAGGCCGCGGCGCTGTCGCCGGCATCGATGTCATCCACCGCGATGATCTGCCGCATGCGGAGCATGGACTCGATCTCGCCCCGGGAGACATCGTCATGAAGCGGCTGGCCAGCCTGATGCAGGTGGCCGCCTGCGATGATCTCGACCGTGGTCACGTAGGCGCCGCGGACCACTTCGGCCTCGCCGTCCTCGGCCTTTTGTTCAGTGCCAACCACCTGGTTGGTCGTGCGTCGTGCTGCCATCGGGAATCTCCAAAGCCGCGGCCTGGTGTTCAGGCCGCGGCGGTCAAAGCGTCGGAAGGAATCGGTGAACGCGCCTCGTCCTTGGGGGGACGGTTAGTTCGTGGCCTTGTAGCCAGTGGAGCGGATGCCCTTGGCGCCCACGTCCATTGAGCAATCCCAGCCGATGCCGTACTTGCCCTTGTCGAGCGTGTAACGGCGGATCCGAGGCGCGCGGCCGGTTCCGCGGAGATAGGCCACTTCCACAACCGGCTGCCGGTCGCAAAAGATGAACCAGGCGGTCGCGTTGCCGGCGACGGTGGCGCCGGAGTTCGGATCGGTCACTCCGTTGTCGATCCGGCCGTCGCTCAGAACTTCGCGCACCTTCTTGGCCAGCGTATTCTTCGTCGGGCCGGCGCCGGACGAGCCGCGGGTCTCGACGCTGTTGATCAGTCCGTCGGCGGTGAACTCGAGATCCGCGGCCGTCACCAGGTGCGTCGGCTGCAGGTCGAGCGTGACACCGTTTTCGGTACGCGTCCGGAACGTGCCGAATGCGGCCTTCAGGTTGGTTTCGTCGAGGGCCTTCGAGGTGCCGACGTTGCCTCGGTTGGTGTGAAAGATGGCCGTTCCATCCGCCATGGCCGGGTTCGAGAGCAGGATGGCGTAGACCAGGTCCGGACGCAGCCGGGCGGCCTGCTCGGAAATGTCGTCCGGGATGGACTTAAACAGGTCCATCCGGTCATCGATCATGTCCTGCTCGTCGATCTCGTACTTCTCGGCGTAGCGATGGACGCGGTATCCCTCGCCCTTGTCCTCGAACGTCGCGTCGCCGGCGGTTCCGCCCCGGGGCAACTTCTTCATGCCCTGGGCGCCTCGCTTGAGGCCGATCACGTCGTTCACTTTGAAGTCAGCGTGCTCGGCTTCACCGCACCAGCCCATGGTGGAATCGCCGATCTGCTCAAAGCGGGCGAGGACTCGAGCGTTGATCGAGCTTGTGAAAATCTTCGTCAGGGTGCTGCCGCTGAATGCAGCTTCCAGGATGTCCTTTCGGCCGAAGGCCTTGAGGGTGCCATCCATGCGGGCGCACTCGCGGGCGACGTCCATCATCGTCATGTCGGAAAAGCGATGAGATGCTTCCATGACACGCTGGCGGTTTTCGTCGTTCACCGGTCGAGTCATCCAGGTCGGGGCCTGGACGTCACCGCGGCTGCGCAGCACCTGGTCGATCTGGCCGCCGGCGGTGAGGATGATTGCGCCTTCCATCGCCTGCAGGCTAATCCCGTCGTCCTTGCTCTTGCCGTGAGCGGCCGGAGCAGCGGGACGCGACTCGCGGCGGCATTCGAGCTCCGTCTTCGCCAGGTCCCATCCCTGCTCGATGGCGTGAGCTTCGAGGAGGACCGTTGCGTTCTGGACCTTGAAGGTGGGGTTTTCGAATTGAGCGCACAGCTCGCGAATCCCGGCGACCCGGTTCACGTCTGCGGCCAGGGTTTTTCGCTGAGCGGTGAGCGCATCGTCATCATCGGCTGAAGCCTGGACGCCGCGGCGACGATGACGGCTCGTCGGGTGTGCCTGCTCGTCGTCATCTTCATCTTCGTCCTCGTCGTCGTCCTGACGTTTCGCTTTCACCGACGTGGGCGTCTTCTCCCCCTTCTTCTTCCGTCCCGGGAGCGCCGTCTCGGCGGCCGCCTGCTCCTGGTCGAAGCTGGCCTTCAGTGTCTTCTTTTGGTCGTCGGTGAGCGTGGCGACGTCGAAACCGAGCGCCTGCAGCCATTTGTCAAAGTTCATCTCGTCTCTTCCTTGAGGCTGGGCAACGGCTTTAACCGTCGCGGACGTCTTCGGGTCACCCCCGAAGACAACAAAAGAAGTCTCACGCAGCAGTCCGTGCTGCACGAAATGGAACGGACCTTTGAAATTGCGGCCGTTGGCCGACAACTTCTGACCTTCCGCAATGAAGGTCGTCTTTGCTTCTGTGAGGTCGACCCCCACCGAAGATTGCCAAGGGAATCCTTGGCGACTCGTCTCTTTGACCTCGTGGGCGTCACCGCCGACACCGGAAACCGTCCCAAGCACATCGACCTTGCGACCATCGTTTGTCACAGCGGTGCTGTGCCCGACGATCCGCTGAGTGTCGTGATCGCGAAGGAGGGGAATTACCTGGCCAGTGAGCCGAAGCGTCGCCAGATCGATGACAACGTTCTGGCCCCAGCCCCGCGGCCGCATCAATCCGCCGGTATAGCCGGCGAGCTTGCAAGTCGGGGGACCCTTCTCGTCGCCAGCGGCTGCTGTGACGGTGATTGCTTCACCGCTGTCGCAGATAAACAGGGACGGCAAGTCGCTCGTAGCGACCAGCACTCCAGGGAGCTTACGCGGCACGGGCGAACTCCCTTTTCTTGCCGGAGCGGCGTTGTGGTGGGGCATCTACATCCTCGTCGTCCTCGGCAAATGGCGCAGGAGCGCCGCCGCGGCTCGGGAACTTGATGCCGTATTCGGTTTCGAGATCCTTGATCCGCTTGAGCTCTTTGGCTCGCTGGACCAGCTTCTCGTCGTAGTCGGCGCCGTCCTCCGCGTACTCGTCGGCGAGCGTGGTGGTCAGGTTCTCGAGCTTGTCGCCCTGAGCGCCAGATTCCTTCGAAGGATCCACGTGCTTGCGAGCGTCCCAGAACCATCCGTGCGGGATCTCGTCTTCCGGCTCGACGCCGAACTGATCGAGCAGGCCGCTGAGCCAGAGCTCATCCATGAAGTGTTCGAAGATGCGATCCATGCATTCTTCGTCCCACTCCGAACGCTCGACACGAATCCCCAGGTCATAGGCCTGGTAGTCGAGGCGGCCTGACGCGTAGTTGTGGCCAGCGCTGTCGAGGGCCGCGACGTTGTACGGCATGTTCGCCGGGCGACCCATCTCCGCGAGGATCGCGTTGCGGAACATCTGGTACGTCGTCGTCGGCTGCTCCGGCTTGAAAGCGTTCATCTTCCAGCCGTGCGGCAACGCCGTCAGCGTGTCGTAGTCGATGTCGACGGTGTCGAACCCTTCGACCGTCTCGTCGAACGATTCGCCTTCAACGCTCTCGGCCGCGGTCTCCATCACCGCCGTGTGCTTTGCCGAAGTGCGGGCCGCAGCCAGCGTTGCGAGGGTGTAGTCGCGGAGCAGGGCGCCCAGAGGGAGCGACGGCGTGAATTCCGGAATGCCGCGGTGCTGGCCTGGGCGGTCCTGGCGGAAGAGGTGGATGATCTCATCCGCAGAGATCTTCTCGGGCGTCGGATCGTAGCCCCACGCGCTGCCGGGATGCTTCTTCAGCCGGTGGTAGGTCGTGGGGTTGCCCCACTCGTCGAACTCGATGCCGTCGATGGCATTCTCCTGGTTGGCCAGGAGCGGGTTCGTGATCTGATCCGCCTCGATGTTGGCGATGTCGAGCTGAACAGGCCCGCGGATCTTGCGATTCGTGTGAAACTGCAGGAAACACTCGCCGTCGACGGCTTTTGCCGTGCGGGCCGTGCGCAGTTTCCGGCCGAGCTTGATCTGCTTGGCCCACAGACGCCACTTCGTTTCGACGAAGGCATTGAACTCCAGGTTCTTATGCTTCATCTGCAGCCGCGGGCCGCGGCCGATGGTGTCGTTGACGAGCGTCTGCACCATGCCGCGCAGGAAGCCGTTGCTCTCCAGGCACTCGTACCGCGACCGGGAGCGAAGCGTGGCACGAACGCCGGGATCGTTGGCCGAGTCGGCGTCGAGCAGGTCTGCGTTCTTCCAGTACTTCTGATTGAGCTCAGTCGTCTGGGCGGCGTCGTAGGACGCCTGCAGCTGCCGGCGCTGGACCTTGCGCATGGAACGGGGCGTACCGAGCGCGGCCCGGCCTTCGCCAGTGACACGCTCGAAGAAAGTCGGAACGTCCCTGTTCCGGCTCGCGATCACGTCGTTCCTCGGTTCCTGAACTGGGCACGGCGGATCCCGAAGCCGGGCCGCTTGGCGGCGTTGTTGGCGGCGATTGCCCGGTTCGCTTCGATCAGTTCCGTCAGCGGCCGCTGCGTCACCGTCTGTCCATCGACGGACACGGATTGCGGCTTGGCGGCCTTGTCAGCGATGGGGATCTCGTCAGCCATGAGTTCCGTGATTTCGCGCGCAATACGCGGCGGCGTTCAACGCCGAAGTTGCCGACCCTGAAAAACGACGAACGCCGGGAGGGAACCCGGCGTTCGTCGCGGAACCGTCAGTCGAAGAAGCCTGATTTCGCGCGCAATACACGCGGCCGCTCAAGACCTGTCCGGCCGACTCAGCGGCTGCCGGCGCGATCCAGGCTCCTGGCCACGCAGGCGACGAGCAGAACAAAGCTGATGATGTAGACGATCGTCGCGACAAAGCCGGCAACCTTGCATCCGGGGAAGGTCTGCTGCGACAACCAGCCGATCAGGAACGGCATCGCCGAGAACAGGGCGACGGCCTGGAACGAATTGAATACGACGATCATGGGACGGTTCCGTTGGGTGAGGGGGAACGGTGGAGAAGCCGACAGGTCGCGCGCAATACAGCCCTCGCGACTAGGCAGGCCTGCTACCATTCGTCGCCATGTTCATGCCCCCAACGGTCTCGGCCAAGCTGCTCGAGCTGCTCAATCACGATTCCCACGGTCGCTCGCTCTACGAGATCGCGCGGCGTGAGTCCTGGCCGTGGAGCCGGTTCGTCGAGGAGCTGGCCGTTCTGATGTGGAGGGGGAAGGTCGAGATGCTGCACACCGCCGTCCGCCTTCAGAGCCAGGCGCCAATTGTGATCGAGCGAGGCGTTGTTTCGAGGGAGGAGTTGGAACGACGCGCCCGCGCCTTTGACTGCGAGTACTCGAATCGGCCAGATCCACTTCCGCCATATCTACATTTACGGCCGGGGGAGCAGGCTTCGTTTTGGCGACAAACCGAAACTCTTTCCCGCAGTGATTACACTGATAGCGATCGCGGCCCAGCGGCACTCCCTCCGGACACTCGCACCGCGGACACATGAAGAGATTCTGTTCGCTCATGCTGCCTTCCTGCCTTTCTTCGAAAGGGCCGCGGCCCGGCGCTCCGCGAGGCTGAGGATCTGCTTCTGCGCGACGGCCGTCGACGTCTGAACGATCCGGGCGCCGAGCATCGATGCCGCGACGCAGTTGCCGACGGCACAATCGAAGAAGTGGTTTTCCGTGCGTGATGGCTTGAGCTTCCAGAGGTCGACCGGACGGCCGCCGCTGTTATCCGGCTCCCGGTATTCCGCATCGAGATGTTGAGCCAGCACCAGGTGCTCGGTCTTCGCCTTGCCGTTCTTCTGCCGCTCGCCGTAGGCGGTCAGGCAGCCTGGATCGCCGATGTCAGTCGCGTACCGCCGGTGGAGAAACGTCTTCCAGTGAAAGGTGTCGAACTGGACCTCGCGCCCGATCTTGCCGACGCGTTTCGCGATCCACTCCTCGCCGAGCAGCTCTCCAGCCCGGCGCTTGAACTGCGAGATCGGGATCTGGGCCGACTTGATGTAACGGCCCCGTGAGGGCATGACGAGCCCAGCCATTCGCTGCAGCGACCATTCGCGGCAGAACTTCTTCACCGTCTGCTCGGTTTGGCCCCAGCCGCAATCGACCAATGCACGCTGGATCGAAAAGGCGGTGCCGTCCTCGCGCTCCCATTCGAGCGCCCACAGATGATCGTGCAGCTCCCACAGCCCCTTGTAGACCGCGGCCTCGAGGCCGACGCCGCGATAGGTCTCCTGCAGGGTGGGGCGCGCCGTCCGGACGGTGAAAGTCGGCCGGTTCTGCTTGGGAAAGACGCCGTAGTCCAGGATGTAGCCGGTGAAGTTCGTTTCCCACCCGCACACCATCCAGTACAGCGCCCGCTTGTGAACGTCGACAAACGACGTCAAGTACTCGACGCCCAGCGGGATGACGCGGCGAGCGTAGCCACTGACTTTGACCGCGAGCTGGTCCTCATCCAGGAACTGATCGTCGTCGAGCAGGTTCTTCGGTTCGTTTTGATACTCGCTCCAGAACGCCTCCTCATCCCGGAAAAAGAGATTCATCGCGTACTGAACGCCGGAGATCTCGTCCTTGCCGAATCGCTCCGGCCAAGTGACGACGGCGCCCTTGTCCATCGCGGCCCGGTGCTTCCGGTAGAAGGCGGTCGCCTCCTTCGGACAGCCCAGGGCCTCGTCGTCTTCGCGGAGGTATTGCTTCCTGATCTCGTTGTAGTCCTCCCACAACTCCATGTCGGTGGGGAACTGTTCGACCAGGCGTGTCCGTTCGCCGCGCCACTCAGGATGACGTTCGCGATTGAGGATGTTCTCGGCCGCATCACCGCGGGCAATGACGGTGATCGGCATCAGGGCGGCGATCGACTCGCCGGGCCCGGCCAGGCCCAGGATGTCGGCGGCGACGATACGTTCGCGCGTGGCGCTCTGAGGGGGCGACTCTGCCGACTCGCGTGTCTGGATGTCGTCGAGCAGCACCAGGTCGGGACGAATGATCGTGCCGTCGGGCAGGATGTGCTGGGCCCCGCGCACGGCCGTCATCAGTCCGCCGGCGTAGAACAGGGATCCGGACGCGGCGCTTCCGGCGACGGATGGCAGGACGAGAGTCTTTTTGCCGTACTTGATCGCCGTCGGTGAACCGTCGAGCAGCTGACCGCGGGACCGATTGTGCTGCCCCTCGAGCTTGCGGAACGGATAACAGACCTCCGGGAAGTCCTCCAGAAGCAGATCGTTCTTCTCGATCTCGAAGTCGATCACCTGCAGAGAGAGCTGGCCCTTCTCCTCGGTGGCTCCCAGGAGGACGACGAAATGCCGATGGCCATACAGCACGGACCAGATCGCCGTCCGCTGGCAGATGGTCGTCTTGCCGGTGCCGCGGGGCATGGCCAGCGCAAACAGGGCGCCGACCAAGACGACCAGCTGAGCCTTCTTGACGCACAGCAAGTGATTGTCCGAGAAGGCGAGGGGGAAGGCCCTGGGGAAGTACGTCGTGAGGGCGAGACGCAGATCCTTTCGGCAGGCCTCTTTTCGGTCGGGATCCCGCACGGGAGGCAGGGGGCCGATCTCCCGGCCCTCAACCGAGAGCGCCCGCTGCTTCGCCGCCATGCGGGCCTTATGCCTCGAATAGCGATCGCCGCCGGTCGCTTCGAAGGCGGACTTCGCCCGGCCGACGATCATCGAAAGGGTGTCGGCCTCGGCATTCGACTTCAGCAGCGGGATCAGGTCCTGGACGGTCGCGACGGGCGAAGTCGCCCGCTTAAGCAGCTCGTGCAGCAGGTCGACCTCAGACGGACCTTTCGCGGCCGCGACCAGCAGCTCCCAGCCGGCGACGCTGGCGCCCTTGTAGACGCCCATGTCAGTTCATCCCGGACCGGGCCTGCAGCTGGCGGGCAAGATCGCCAATCGCGGAGGAGTCCTCATCGCCGATCGGCTCGCTGTTCAGCTTCAGCTCGCGGATCAGCTTGACCATCTGCGTGATGTGGTTGTGCTGGATCTCGACGGCCGCGGATGGGATGTCGTGCGGATCCCGGTTGACGCCCCCTCCGCATGCCTGGGTCAGGCCGTCCTTTACGAGCGAGTGGCACGCGACGTCGTACTGATGGAAGAGCTGTGCCAAGACGGCGACAGTCAGCTTCGAAGAGCGGGCGAGCAGTCCCTTCTCCTTGAGCTCGGCGACGATCCGCTCCCACCATTCTTTGGCGGCGTCGACCAACCAGGTCGGCGCGCTCCATGGGTCCGATTTCTTGGCCATGTTCAACTCCGAGCAGACCGAGTTGACTCAATGGCGGATCGGATCCGTTCCCTGGCTGCAACGAAATAGGTTGGATCCTGCTCGATGCCGATGAAACTCCGGCCGAGTTGCACGCAAGCGACGCCGGTGGACCCACTGCCCATGTATGGATCGAGCACCATGTCTCCTGCCGTCTTGCGGATGCACCATTCCATCAGCGACACCGGCTTTTGAGTCGGGTGGACCCGCCTATGCTGCAGGGCGTTGTGCGACAGATCCTTTTTCAAGTAGACCCCTTTGCCTTTGCTAAACCAGGCGACTTCGGCGTCAGAACAGAACGAGCCGTAGGCGGGTTCATTTCGTTTGATCCAGACGAGGCATGTGCCTCGCGGAAGACGATCCGCGAAGTGATTCCACCCCCAAATGATTTTCTGCCTCCCCAGCTTTAAGAGAAAGGAGGGATCAAATGGACGGTCGTCGCCCAAGATCGGCTTGTAGTCCCGGCTCTTCGTTCGCTTGGCTGCCCTTCGACCTCCCGTGAATCGCGAATAGTCACACTTGTTCCGAATTCCCCATGGTGGATCCGTGACAACGGTATCGACCTTGGGCAGGGACGGGATGACCGCATGGCAATCCGCGAGGAAAAGCCGCACGCTGCCATCGTCAGATTGCCAGGTGGGGTTCATGGGCACTTATTCCGCGCGCAATAGGCCGTCGGCAGGATGCGTACTTCGTCCTGCGGCGGCACGTACTCGAGCCCATACCGGAGCAGCTTCGCTGGCGTCATCCGTCTCGCGATGACCGCGGCCTTGAGGGCAGCGACATCGAGCTCGGCATTCAGGCGAATCCAGCCAGCGAGGCCGAGCCGCCGGAGGATCGCTACAGCTCTGTCAGCAGTCCAACCGAGCGCCTTGATCACCGTCGTCGGCGTGTGCTTCTTGTCGACGACGACACGAGGCTGGGACAGGTGGAAGCCGACCGTCCCGTGAGTGAATTTCAGGGACTTGCTCTCCGGCGTCACGAACTGGCTCTTGTGGCTGACCGCGTAGTCGGCGATCGCCGCCTCCAGAAGGAGCTTGCGATCGGTAAAGCCGACGCCGTTGATCCGCAGGCACTTTGCGGCCTCTTCAGTCGCCGCAGAGATCGTCTGCTCCAGCACGCCATGCACCTCGCTGCGGCGGGCGTCCAGCCAGGCCAATTCGCGGAGGGCCAGTTCGACGTCAGCGAAGCCGCGGCACTTCGGCTTTGCCGCGAGGCGTTTCGCGGGTGGGCGGGGAAGACTCATGGGGGCGCATCCTTGCGACCGGGCTCACGTGGATCAGTTCGGCCTCGGGGCGACCCGCCGTTCGAACGACCGGAACTCGGCCTCGAGATCGCGCACACGATCCTCAGTTCCGAGGATGCCATCAATCTTGGCGTAAACCGGCAGGCCCTTTCCGTCGACGACGCTGAGACCCATGTCACGCTCAAAGAGCGCCCGTCCCCACTGCTCCAGCGTTTTCTGAACGTCCGCCGGCGTGGCCTTGGTGACGATGCGCGGCCGGTTGGCTTCGAACTCACGCATCTCTCGCTGCAGCTGCTCGAACTCGTCTTCGGTCAAAGGCTGGAGCTCGGGATCCGGATCCGGCTCGTCGATCGAAGTCGGAAGCCAGACGTCGACGCGGGGACCGGTGGCTTCGTAGGCCGAAGTGCCGGACTCGCCGACGCCGCGGCGGCGGCCGCCGCTGCCTCGCACGTGGTCATCGAATTCTCCGCGGAGAATTGAATGCGTGGCGTTCAGCGAAGTGAGTCGAGTCTCCAACGACGCAATCCGGGCACCCGACCCCGCATACAGCTTCGACAACGTATCGGTGTGCGCCTCGAGGTCACGAATCTTGCGACCTTGAATCAGTCCTCCGACTGCCCCGAACAGAAGGCCAAGGGCAGTAAGGCCGAACAGCAAGCAGAGCTTCCGGGTACTCATCGTCACTCCTGTGGGGAAGAGGGCGCGCCGACGATCGGTCGGAGCACCAGATTGTCGGGCATGAACTGAGGCACGCTCGCGGCCGTGTGGCCGCGCGTGAGAAGGAGCGTCTGGATCAAGTTGCGATCGGCCACCTGGCTCCGTTCGTGGGCGGCGAGGCTGCGTTCGAAGGCGGCGATCAGGTCCTTGATCTGCTGCGTGTGCTGCGCCTCCTGCTTGGGAAAGACCCATCCGAAGAAGAGCAGCAGTCCGCAGAAGCAGAAGATGATCACGACCGTGATCGGCTCCCGCTGTTTCAGCCAGCCGAACACCATCGAGAAGATCTCGACGATACCGTCGATCCGGTTGCGACCGCGGCCGTTGTCCGGCATCGGTCCGAAGCCGGGGCCCGGAGGCGGCATCACAAAGGGAGGCTGCGGAGGGGGCAGGAAGTTGTCTTCAGCCATGACGAGACTCCGCGACAAGTCGGTCGAGGGCACGACGCACCAGCCAGCCGAGCACCGCCTGCAGGAGAACGAGGCCAATGCCGATCAGGATGCCCGCCGACTCGCGTTGCTCCAGTTCCGCCATTTCCCGCGCCAGCTGCTCGACGTCGATCGACTGGGCCGCATGGCCCTGGCCCTGCATGGCCCGTTGACGCTGAAACTGAGCGATCGCCGCGGCGGCTGCCCGGTAGCAGCGATTCCGCGTGCAGTAATGGCGGTATCTCCGCGGCGCCTCGGTCAGGGCGTCGGTTTCGAGAGCGGAGGCCAGTTGTTCGATGGTCATTCAGTCACTGCAAGCGCGACGTCAGGCAGCCAGGGCAGGTCGAGCGTCAGCCGTTCCGGCGTGATCGTGACGCCGGCGACATTGATCCAACCGGCGACACGCGCCTGGACGGGTGGGTTGATGGCGACGACGAGGTTTTCGCCCTTGAACGACCAGGTGACGGACGTGTTGGCGAAGACTCGGATCGGGATCTCTCCCAGCGGGATCTCCGTCGGCGTGCTGCCCGACCGCTTGTAGACGAACGTCAGGGATCCACCATTGCCGAGGATCGGGCGCATGGTGTCGATCAGCTGCAGGATCTGCGGCCGGGCCCGGACGGAGCCGACCCCGATTGCGGAGACCGCTTTCGGATCATTCTTCAGCAGCGCGGCCAGCTTCTCGCGAATCGCGGGCCACTGCGTCTTCCCGGTGAGTCGATCGACGATCTTCCCGTCGACCATGAACAGAAATGTCGGACAGCGTTCCGTGCCATAGGGCCACGGACCATCCTTCCCAACCATCTCGACGATGACCAGGTCCTGCATTCCGTCGAGCTCGGCGGCTGCGCAGATCTCGTCGTGATTGCACCACTTGCACCAATCGCCACTGATCATGCGGACGCATACGCCCCGCGCGACCTGGTCAGTAATGGGGACAGGGGTGTGGACCTGGAAGTTTGCGGGCGGAAGCGGTTGCGGCGCCGGCCGTTCAACGACCTGCGGGGGCGGCGCGGGAATGTCGAGCTGCGGCAGGACGGCCAGGTGCGTTCGCGAGCGAAGGGGCTCTTGCATCAGCACAGCAATCGACGCCGCGGCCGCAGAAACAGCCTTAACCTTGCCCGGGTCGCGGTCAGCGGTGGGATCCGCGGGGGCCGTCCAATTGCCACTCGACGGCAGATCGGGCTCGGCGTTCCGCCGGGCTTCGACGGCCGCCCAGCTGACGGCGACGAGCGCCTGGGCCTTCGGACGGAGGGCCTGGCTGGCGAGGGCCGGGGCGCTGCAGAGGACGCAGGCCACAACCGCGACAATGATCAGCAGACGAATCTTCATGCTGCTTGTTCCTGACCGGGGACATAGACGCCGCTGTTGGCGGACGGTCGCCAACCTTGGACGACCTGGGAGTGCCAGCATTCGCCGCCTTGCCGGAGACCGATCGCGTGATCGGACGCCGGGGCGACGTAGGATCCGGGCGGCAGTTCGTACACGCCGCCGGCGTACCGCAGGTTGCGATCGCCTTTCGGCCAATCGCCCCAGCTGCCGTCAACGAAGAATCCGGTCGCTGCGAGCAGCTCCGCGTCGTCGTCCGGATCTTTGACGGGTCGGAGCAGCACGACGCCCGTCCGGCTCTCGGCATGACCACCGCCGTTGGGAGTCAGGCGCACGATGCCGCCTTGCAGCTGAGCATTCGGGCTGCCGTAGTAGGTCGCTCCGAAGTTGCCCGGGTGACCGCTCGCCAGCGCATCCGCCATTTCCATGACGGAGTCGGCCTGCATGATCCGGGCCCGGTACGGCGCGGCGGCGTCAAGCACGGCCTGCGGGATCCGGCTGTTGGGCTGGCCCCAGTCGACGGCCTGAGCCTCGTTGCTTTGTGACAGGTCAATGCCGGCGATGATGCCGCGGGCCAGGATGCCGATGTCACGGCTCGCCAGGGCCAGGTCGGCGACGATCGCTCCGTCCCCGCTACAACGGCCGCATTGGCAGCTGCCCGGGTGTGCGGGACCGAGCTGGCCACGCCGGACCATTGCTCGTGCCACGCCGTAGAGGAATTCGTAGGAGAGCTCGGTGTACTGGCCGATGACGGCCCGCATCACGATCTGCCAGGCCCACGAAGTCTGCAGGACACGAAACTGAGCCCGCGACGCGCAGGTCCCGCGCCGCTGAAAGTCAGGGCCTCGCCACCGGCCAAGCAGCATCCTTTCGGCCTGGCGATGGTGGATGAGGTAAACGCCCTTCTTGACGGCCGCTTTCCAGCGACCGAGCATCGACGGGACGCCGGCCGCGGTGTAAACCGAGCCGCCTTCGCGGGCGGCGACGAGCAGCTGCCGAACAAACAGTACGCGGTTCGGATCCGAAAACCAGCCTGTGGGAAACATCGGCGAGCCTTAGAGGGCGCGCAGCTTCGCGGCATCGGCCGCGGTCAGCTTGCGAGCTTTCTTTGCGAGATCCGGGAACGACGTGTTGAACCGCTTCACGCTCTCGGCATCGAGCCCACCGCGGATCTGCAGTTGGCCGACCTGGCCGAGCAGCATGTCCGAGTCGACCAGTCGGCCGGCATCAATGTCGTCGGCCAGCACTTTCAGGACTTCGACCGACAGCGCGGTCGGATCGACCGGCTTCACGACGTCGGGCTGGTCGTCGGATTCAGGCTCGGGACCGCCGGCCTTGTGGGCGCAGCCGGTGACGAGGAGCGAGACGATCAGCAGGAGGCGCAGGAGCATGGTGAGACCTTCTGGAGCGGAGCGGCCGCGGCGGGCAAAGCCTGGACGCGGTTACTTGCCGGTCTTCGCCTGGGCAGGCCCGGGTTCCTCCGCGTCGGGGAACTCCGGTGATTCGGCCGGCTCGCCGAGTCGCGTCATCACGTTGCGGGTGGCCATCGCGGAGACGTGCGCAAGCTGCACCTTGTCGCCGGCGTGCAGCTTCTGGAGCAGCTGATAGATGCCCTGGAGGATCATTTCCTTCCAGCCATCGTCCGGCTTGCCGACTTTCAGGAACGCATCGACAAACGAATTGAGCGTGTCGAAGGCCTTCAGCACTCCGGATCGGGTGATCGGCGCCAGCTTCCAGCCGGTGAAGAACGTGCCGAGCGTCCCGAGAAGGGAGGTCAGCGTGAGGCCAAGGTTCCAGCCGTCGACGACATTGTCGCCGCTCGCCATTCCCACGACGTTTGTTGCCGCCGTCCCCCCGAGGAGAGGCGCGATCAGAAACATGAGGAGACGAGGTAGCAACGCCAGGAAGACGGACATATTGTGAGTCCCTGAACTGATGTGCGGGCCAGAGCAATCGCGCATCGGGAAGCGGGCGAATGCGCAGAAGAGAGTCGGCCCAGCGCAGGAGTCGCAGCGACCTGGCGAGCGTTCCGTCCCGGAATCGCTTCGTCCAATCAGCCGTGAACTGGCGTTGTGACGAGCTTCCCTGCTCGCGTAAACAAACCCGCGTGGGACATCCATGCCCCCAGTCGGTCCATCTTGAACCACCGCCGGTCGCAACAGGACAGAGGTCGCGCGCAATACGCCGCGACTGTCAACGGTGTTCAGGAACGAACATTATGGTCGACGTCATCACGACGCCAAAAACGGGCCGCAGGCGGCCTCGGAAGCCTCCTGCTGAGCAGGAGACTCAGTTCCCCGGTTCGATCGCGTTTCGGCTCCCGAGAGCCATGCGAAACCAGTTCCGGCTGGCCCTTCAGCGCAGGCGGCTCAAGCAATCGGACTTTCTGCGGTCCGCGATCGCCGCTCTGATCGCCCAGGAGACTCCACCCGCGTCCGCGGGGGAATGACCGCGCATTTCGCGCGGAATTAAAGGCGGGCGGCGCAGAACGGTTGGTACGTCCCACGCCGCCCTATCACCACGCTTGCGACCACTCCGCGGTCACAAACGCAGCGCATGCTGCGCAGAGAGGAAGTCCCATGCAGGGATGCGAGAAGCGAAATCGGTCAGCCGGCGAGGAAAGTTGGCTGATCTCCGGAGAGACCCCGTTCTATGCCCGGAACGGAGTCGCGTTGTATCGGGGGAACGCGTTGCGCCTGTTGCCCAAGCTGCAGCCTGGGTCGGTTGACCTGTTTGCAGTCGACCCTCCCTATTGCAGCGGTGGGAGGACTGCGGGAGAACGATCTGCGGATCCGGCCAAGAAATACGCGCAGGATGGTGATGCCCGCGGCCGGCCGTCGTTCACCGGCGACCACCTTGACCAGCGGTCGTTCGTCACCTGGTCGACCTGGTGGCTGGAGGAATGCCTCGCGGCCGCGAAGGACGGCGCCTATCTGGCGGTGTTCATCGACTGGCGGAATTTGCCGGCGATGACCGACGCCGTCCAGATCGCAGGCTGGCAATGGCGCGGCATCATGGGCTGGGACAAGGGCCTCGGCTCGCGGGCACCGCACAAGGGGTACGTGCGGCACCAGCTCGAGTACATCGTCTGGGGCACGAAAGGCGCCGTGCAAAAGCGCACGGACGCCGGACCGTTTGCCGGCTGCCTGCGCTATTCAGTCCGGAAAAGCGACAAGCATCACCTGACCGGAAAGCCCACCGACCTGATGCGGTCGCTTGTCCATCTGGCTCCCGTCGGAGGACTTGTGTGCGATCCATTTGCCGGCTCCTTCACGACCGCAGCAGCAGCCCGGATCGAGGGCAGGCGATGCGTCGCGTCGGACGTCTCGGCTGAGTACTGCGAGATCGGCAAGACCCGTCTCGAAACGATTGAAAGGCTGCGGGTTGGTGAGACCTCGCAGGGAATTCAGGCGTAACCGAGGACTGAAAATCCTGGTGTCGCCGGTTCGATTCCGGCTCTGTCCACTGGAACGCCTGTACAGTAGCGGCCAGCCGATGCCAATGGCGGCCAATCTTCGCTGTTTTCCAAGGCAAAACGGGCTCTTGGCGGTTGTTGGCCAAGCGTGGCCGCCGCTGGCCGCACCGCTGATTGCACGATCTCTGCATCGCTGCCTGCACCGCTTGTTGAATCGACTGCAGACCGTCCCGCCGCGGCTGCTGCGAAGTCTGCGCCAGTAATCTGCAGGTAGTGCGAGATCGCAATTCGTGGCGTGTGGCCCATCCACGCGGCCACGATGTGAACGGGGAACTGACGCACAAGTTCCGTCTCGCAGGACGACCGCAGTTGGTGGAACAGCCTGGGCCAAACTTGAACTCCTGCGCGGCGAATGATCCTCTCGAATTGCGTGCGGAGATTCGCGTTGACCCACTCGCCCCGTGCCATCGCTCGCGATCGAAGTGACTCCAAGACGTAGACGGACCCCTCGGGCGCGCGGTGGAATGCCGCCTGCAGTTCTTCCCTGATGGCCGAGAAGATCGGAACAGCCCGCGATCCCCGCCCCTCGTGATGGGCCGTCTTGGGGCTCTGGACAATCATCATGTTCGCCTGCCAGTTGATGTCGGCCCAGCGAAGGCTGCAGGTCTCGGAAGGACTGCGGAGGCCCGCATAGCGGCTCAGCGTGACAAGCAGTCTCCACGTGGGATCGCAGCAATCGAGCACGCGAGCGATCGTCTCACGTTCAACGAAGACCTGCCTGGACGGATCGCTGATCGCCTTCGCCCGGACATCGGTGAACGGGTTGATACGACACAGTTCCGCGCGCTGGGCGGCGGTGAAGAACTGCCTTGCGAACTGCAGTCGGCGGGCGACGGTTGTTGAGCTGAGATTCTGGCCCACAAGGAACAATCGAAAGGCGTCGGCCTCACCTGCATTGATCGTCGCAAGGTCTCGATCGGTGCCGAAATGCTGCTTGAGGTTCCGAACGACCTGCCCCCAGACGGTCATCGTTGCGTGGCCAACGTCGATGCGGGATTTGAGGTAGCCGTCCAGAAATGGGCCGATCGCCTGCTTGATCTTCTTCGCCCGGTGTGCCACCAACCCAACGGCCGCCAGCCGCCCGTGGAATCGGTCGTCCAGCTTGGCGAGCCACTCAAGCAGTTCCGGTGCCGGAACCTGCCCCGTGCGATTGCAGGCGTCCAATAGCTCGATCCGCGTGCGGATGCTGTCGGCCATCTTTGAGCTGACTCGGCCGAGCCGAACGCTTCGACGTTTCCGGTCGCTGCCAACGAACTGAACGACGCGGCCCCCGTTGGGCTGCTTGCTGACTGACGCCATCGATATCCCCTGGGAAAGAGAACTGCCAGATTCAAGCGACGTGGGCGGCGATGAATTGGCGCAAGTCCTCTCGCCGAAACCGGAGGATCTGGCCGAACCTGACGGCCGGCAGTTGCCCGCGCGGGCTCACGAGTCGCTGCAACGTCCTGGGGCTCACCCCCAGATACTTCGCGGCTTCCCGAGAGTCGAACAGGCGTTCTGCCTCCAGTTGTTCATCGCGTTCCATGTCGCCGTCCCCTGGCTTTGTGATGGCTTCTGTTCTTCGGCTACTAACAGCGGTCTGCAAGCGGAACGCACCGCTTTCCGCCCCTGATACGGGGCGGCGGTGCGAAAGCGGTCAGACGCCTACGCCTGTTCGGTTCCCTTGTCGTCTGCTGGTGCGGTTGCCTCGCGTTCCCGCTGCTTCTGGAATGCGTCGTTCCCGTACCATTCCTCGTCTTCGACAACGACCACGGTCGGCCCGTCCCCATGACGGTAGATGTCGACATCCGCCGGGTAGGTGACCACCGGCCGATCGGACTTGCCGGTGCGCAGGAACTCCTCCCACCGTCGCCGGATCTCCTCCGGCGGCTCATCACTGCTGCCGTTATCCGGAAGTAGCATCACCGGAGGTGCTGGCGCGTGAGCGGGCAACTCCACTTCCAGTTTCTTCAGGCGGGCATCCATGCTTGTTCGATTCATCGTGTGGCCTCCAGGTTGGCGATACGGTCTTCCAGATTCTGCTGCAGGTTCAGAGGCAGGAGCGCGGCGAGCATTGCTTTCGCGGCTCCCAGCTTCGTGGCCTCGCTCTCGGATTCGAGGAGGTTGGCCAGAGTGTCAATCGCGCTCAGGATGCGGTCTCCGAGTTTTCCGGTGGCCTGAGACAGGATGTCTCGCCGAGCTGCGGCAACTCGCTCACGGAATCCGCCTTCTCGCATCCAGCGGTTGACCGTGGTGCGATGGACGCCGGCCTGTCCTGCCGCCTCGTTTTGGGAAAGACCGCGGGCGATGGCGAGAACCGCCACGTCTTCGGCCGTCTGTTCTGGTGCTTCCGTTTCTTGCTGCATTTTGCATCACTCAGTTCAGGCCGCCATTGCGCAGGTGGATGCGTCAAGCGGTGCGGGGTGTAGTGCGCGTGTGCGCAGTTCGTTGGCACGGTCCAGGAGTAGTCGCCGCGTGGCGGCCATCTTGATTCGGTCAACGTAGAAGTCCGAGAGCCACGGCAGGGTGGCGGCGTCCATACACTGGGTCAGCTCCCATCGTGGTCCGTCGATTCCGGGCCAGATGGCGGCCCGGTCAATCTCAAACGCGATCAATTCGGCGTTCGCTTTCGCAGTGCGCCAGCAGCCGCCCGCACAGCCGTAGTCGTCAGGGGAGTGCAGCCGGCGCTCTCGCATCAGGCGATCGGCGGTCAAGTACAGGATGCGAGCGCCGTCGCTGACAATCCATGTCGGGTCGACTTCTCGCGGCTGGACGTTTTCCAGCATGGTTCCGATCAGTCCTCGCTCGGCATGGGTGTCGATCAGGATGGCGTCCATCAGAAGACCTCCGTATCGAGATATTCCGAGTCGTCCAGTTCGTCTGGCAGGACATCCAGCCCGTCAGCATCTAGGAGTTCATCGGATTCATTGGGAATATCGCCCTCTCCTAGATCGTCGGAGTGAGAAAGCACAAACTCCCTCGCGCTCGGCCCACGAGTCGCCTCGATCCATTCCCAGCGGCCGATCCCTCTCTTCACGAGCGATTGCAGTAGGATCTTGGCGTCTTCCGTACTGCAGCCCGCCTTGAGTTGTGCCAGCCGCCAAGGTGCGATACTTCCACCCTGCTTCTCGATGAGTTCAATCAGGCGGTCGCGTGCGGCGGCCTCCTCTCCCTGGGTCAGTTTGCCGTAAACCCGCCGGGCTTCATTCTTGAACCACGACACGAGTCGAATGGCACTCTGTACCGATTTCGGATCAACCCTGTCGGGGTGCTCGATAGTCGGGTCTTTGCTGGCCACCCTGACCATGTGAAAGATGAGGGCGAGTCTCGCGGCTGTTTCCTCCAGCTTTGACCACGCGGCTGCGAGTGCGCCGGAGAGCTGTACCTGCTCGGCCCCGTGGGAGTTGTAGTAGTCCATCCATTCCGTCTTGGCTTCTGGTGTCAGGTACACCAAGCGGGGTTCGATTGATCCATCTTCCTTCTGCTGGCCTTCGAGGGCGAACAGTTTGTCGATCAGACGTTCGTATGATTGCTCGACAACGGATGGAATGTCGTCCTCCGTCCAGACTTTCGGACGCCTCGGCGGCATGGCGAGGAGGAACCTCGCGGCCAAACCGTTCTCGATGTGTTCGGAGCCGAGAGACTTCTTCAGGATGCCGGGCTGAATTCCGCCGCAAATCGAGAGACTAGCGTGGGGGACGAATAGCGTGGGCGGAGTCGATGTCCTCCGATCAACGGTGATGCTCTGGCCCGAGTACATGCTGAGGTAGTGCGAAGCGTCATTCCCACCGCCGCCAGACTTGTACCGGCCAAACGATCCGAACATCGCAGAGAGTTCGTCGCACCCGAGCAGAACGCCACGCGGGCTGTTCTTCATTACGACTGCCAGGGCCTCGATGGTGATATCGCTTACGATCTCCCGCCTCAGGGTTGGCTCAGTCGGCTTCTCAGGCGGCTGCTCAAGGGACTTCTTTTCTCGCTTCCACTCGGCCGATCGCTTCTCCCACCATGCGACTTGTTCTTCGTATTTGGCCCGCTCATCCTCAAAGGTGCGGATGGCTCGTGCATGGCGAGTGAACAGCGGACGCATCGCGGCGTTGTACGCGGGTGTCTTCGACGAGCCACTCTCGCCAACGACTGTTGCCCAGATGATGGAAGGCACTTTCCAGCCGCTCTTGATGGTGAGTCGACGGCTCGCACCGATCGCCGTGGCGACGGCCGCCAGTACAGGCAGTGCCACCAGCGAGGGATCGCACCCAATTGCCTTGGCTGCACAGGTGACGAACCTCGCGAGCACCCCGGGAAGTGCGCCACAGGGGAACCGCTGGTAGCGCAACCGCTCCGTCGCAGTATCTAGGAGTTCGCCTGAATCGTTGGAGAACCCTGTATCTCCTAGATTGGGTTCGGGTGGTGAAATGCTTCTGCGGTTCGATAACGGAGTAGCTGGCACGTACGATCCTTGTTCGTGTCGGTCATTTGCAGCCCGGCGGTTCCCCTTTCCGCCGGGCTGCTGTCGTTGTCTGGCGCGGCAACCATGCCACGCGGGATGAGTGAATCAGCAGCCCTCGCGGAGAAGTCTCTCCAACTCAGTGCGTGGTACCCGGATCGACTTACCGAACCGTACCGCCTTGACGCACCCACGACGCACGAGCTTGTAGACCATCGTGCGGGAGAGGCCGGTGGCGAGTATCACTTCCTGGATGTCTGCGAACTGGGGGCTTGTTGCCTGCTCTGTCATCACTGGGTTCCCGATGTGCACGGTGTTGATTTCGTGCCCCGTTATCGGGACGGAGCCGGTAAAAAGTGCCTTTGCCGGTTCATGGCAGCGAATGCCGGGGAGTGACAACCAGAAAGGCTGCCACGACTTTCGGATAATTCACTTCTGATACTTACGCGCAGATTTGCGGAGTTCCCGGTTCACGTACTGACGGACGGTGTCCGGCTTCAACCCGAACCGGGCGGCAACTTGCTCCTTCGTCATTCCGTCCCGAATGACCATTTCCACGATGTCCCTGTTCCGCTCTGCGGCAGGAGCCCCGCGCAGTCGCGTGCGTCGGCCGGGAGTGGGTTTGCGAGGCCTGCCGGGGTCACGCGGGATCGCCCGTTGCAGCACAGCGAGCAACCCGAAGTGCGGGCAGGACACGTCGTTGAACGCGGCTTCGTACCGCTTGATGATCCCGCACACCTTTACCCAGGCGTGCGCCCAGCGTCTCTCACGGAGCACGTCGCGGCGTGAGCTTCGTTGCATTCCATTCCTCTCGTGAATCGAACAACCGCCGGACCACCAGCGCAACATCGCCGGCGGCCGGCGGCCGGTTCAATTGGCGGTGCTCCTCACTCGGGTTCCGGTCGTTCCGGGAGCGAGTCCAGCCCCGGTCGCAGCAGATCCCGAACAAGGGCAGTGATCGGCCGATGCTGGGCGGCGGCGCATTGTCGAAGTCGCAGCCAGTCCGCCGGTTCGACGTAAATCTGGATCTGCTTCTTACGACTGCGAGATCCCTTTCTCTTCCGCTGGTGGGGCCAAGGGGCGAGGTTCACAGGAGTGCGCCCTCCCGGCTGACGAATCGCGGGCTGCGATGGGCAAAGTGCTGCGCCGCGTGCATCCGCTCCAGCGCGTCGGCGAACGTCTTCCAGCGGTAGAGCGTGGAGCGGTTGACCCCGACCGCGCGGGCAATCGCCGTCACGTTGTCCGGCCCCAGTTCCACGAGCAGGCGAACCGCCTTTTCCTGCTTCGATTCCCGCTGCTCGCGGGCCGCGATGATGCGGAGCGAGTCGGCAATATCGCGGAGCAGGCTCTTTGCGTCGTCATCCACGGGCCACCCCCTTTCGATGGAACGGGCCCCAGGTGGTCAACGGAGTCAGGTGCGCGCGCGCGCACTTCTTCGCGGCCTGGAGGGCTTCATAGCGGCGGGCCCGGGCCTTGGCGGCGGAGGGCTTTTGCCCCGCTCCGCCACCGGAGCCGGGGGAGCAGCCGGCGTTGCGGGCACTCATCGGCGGCCCCCTTTCGCCTCAGCGACCGCGGAGACCACAGCCATGCTGATGAATGCCTCGGCGTCCTTGGCATCGGGGAAGTGAGTCCGGAGCCAATGAGCGTCCCGGAGCGGAATCGTCGCGTCGAACCTCGTGGGAACCCACAACTCCGCGTCCAGGGGATCGGAGACGGTCTGCGGAACTTGGGAACGCATCCGCGTCGTGGATGCAAAAGCGGGGGCCTTACGTGCCGTCTTCATGGCGGAACCTCTCTGTCCGCTGCGAACCCCGGCTATCGGCGGCCCCGCCTGCCTGCGCAAAGCGGAACCCCGATACGGACGCATGAAGCGTTGTCACGGCGGGGTTGAGCCGCCGCCTGCGCGGTTTCCCTGCGCAGGACGCAATGCCCCCGTACCGGGGTTCTGAGTTTCAACCTTCGTTTTGACACAACCTGCCCGACCGGAGCCGGGGCTTTTGACTCCGGCATCTTGCGAACGTCGACGGTCGCCGTCAATCCTGAGTCGCGGCCTTTCCAGCAAACGGCAGCGTCCGGAGTTAACTCAACCCGGGACTTTGCCGGCGAGTTCTTCTCAGCAGGTCCAAGATCGCCCGCCCAGCCGCGGTGGGCACTACAGCGTCGCCCGAGCAAGTCGGGCAGAATGAGTCCCCATAGACGATTTGCGACTGGCCAAGGGATGGGAAACTGGACGGCGGCGCGAACTGCGTCTTCGGGCGGGTGCACTCACATGGTTGGATGAGGTCCTCCAGCTTCAAATCGATCATCACTTTCCCTCAATAACTTGCCCTGATGGAAATGCCCACAAGACATTTTACGGAAGGGTGTCGGGCAACCAACCGCGTGATGGCGGGAATCAGAGGATAAGCCCGAGGGGAGCAGCCGTTTTGCCCGTTCGCGTCGGTGGTGGAATCGAACTTTGCCAAAGAACACTTGTATACCATCGCCAAAAATGGAAACTGGTGCGATGAAAGGTGCAGGCCAATGCCGGACGCGATGCAGGAGTATCGTCAGCATCTTGTCCTCGCACGGGAGAAGTCCCACGAGTCATACGACAAGCTGGTGACGACGCTTTCCGCAGGAGGGCTAGGTGTAACCTTCACATTCCTCGGCCAATTACCAGTTAATCAGGTTAAGTCCATCGGGTGGCTTTTTGGCGCTTGGGTCAGTTGGTCATTGAGTATCGCCTGCGTTTTGGCTTCATTTTTCTGCAGTGCCAAAGCGCTGAATCGAGCGATCGAGCAAGTCGACGCAGGCAAAACTGGCACTCAGCCGATCGGTGGCAAGCTCGCCAAATTCACTGAGTGGTTAAATGTCGCGGGTGGAGCAACGTTCGTCTTGGGAGCGTTCCTGACAGCCCTGTTCATCTACTTCAACCTTGGAGGGATTCACGTGGGAGAGAATCGGCAACTACCGAAGGGAGACGTTAGTGAGCGAGGATATACGCCACCTCCTGCACCAAAGACTCCCGCTCATATGCAGGCTGGTTATGTGCCACCACCAGCGCCCCCAGTCGCGGTCTCACGACCACAGGGCCCCACGGGTGAAAAGAAATGACAGTGGCAGCACAGCAAGCAGAACCCAGGGATTCGCCGCAGCCAATGCCGGGCACTGGTTATCCCCCGCCTCCGCCTCCACGGCAAGATCCTCCGCAATCGCCCAAGAAGCGGAGCATCCAATGATTGCGGTTCTAAGAATCACCCTTTCAACTGGGATGAGCAATGGACAGGTACGGGAATCGCGGGGGCGACTCTGGCGTTGTCGCATATGAGTTGGGCGATGGTGCGATCGCCGTAAGATTCGCGGACGGTGGCGTGTACCTTTACACTGTCGCGTCGGCCGGTGCGTCCAATATCAGGAAGATGCATCAACTCGCAGTGGCCGGGTACGGGCTGAACACATTCATTTCGCAAAACGTCAAGGATCGGTACGCGAAGAAGCTGTAAGGAGACGTTGGAGACATCCCTCAACGCAGCCTTCTGGTAGGCGGCGATTGCGTGCCAGCCACTCACAGGCGTCGACAACGGCGCTGTAGCGAACTGGGTCGAGACTTGGCTGACAGATTGCCAGGAAGCGAAGAATTGTCAGCTCATCATCCGCGAGATCTGCGGTCTTCATTCAATTTCCTTGATTGGGAACTGGGGTCAGGCCGCCATCCCCTGAATGGCTTCCTCTACGCGCCGCACCGCCCTCCGGAACGACGGCGCCGAGCCGTGCGGGCACAGTTCATCGGCGGACAGCGGGCACTTCGACGTTCCCACCTCGGCGCGCCAGATATCGTTGGCGAGCGTCCGGATCGGCGTGAGCAGCGACGGCCGGGTGTCCTGAAACCGGTAGTGGGCGCACCGATCCTGAAATCGGGCCTCAAAGCTGTCCGGGTTGTTCGTGGTGAAGACGACCACGGAATGCGACGGCAGCCGCTCCAGGGCGTCCAACCACACTTCGCGGGCCTTGGGGTGCATCGACTCCGCCTCGTTCAGAATGAGGACGCTGGCCCGGCCGACAATGGGCCGATACGCGAACCGGCTGACCAGCTCGCGGACGCTCTCGGCATCCTGGCAACCGGAACTCAGTTCGGTCGTGCCGATGCGGACGTTCCGTTCATCCAGCCCGGGATTGAGTTCCCGCGCGAGCGCCCAAGCCGCGGCCGTCTTGCCCACCCCGCTCCCACCGGAGAACAGGAACGCGCGCCCGTGCGGTCTGGAGACGAATCCCTTGAGTTTGGAAACAACGTCCGGCTGGCCCCTGAGATCCGAGAGCAATCGAGGCGCGTACTTCCGGCACAGATCCATAGTGCTCCCTGAGGTGTGGACAGCGTGTCGAGTCCCATCGACTCCCGAACGAACAACGCCACGCTGAACTTCAGGCGTGGCGTTATCGGCCAACGGTGCAGATCACAGTGCGAGCGCGAACAGATCCAGCCACGGCCGGGCGTCCGGCTCGTTCAGGCGGTCCCGGAGCGTATCGTTGCGCAGGGCGAGGACGGCGAGGCTCCCGACAAGATCACGTAGTTCCGGGATCAGCTCCGGGTTCACGTCGTGCCCAAACAAGAGGTCTGCCATCAACACGGCGTTCGCGTCGTTGAGTGCCCGGATCTCGTTCGACCGTTGCTCAATCTGCGCCAACGATTCCTTAAGCTGTTCGATCAGTTCTTCGTTCACTTGGGTTCCTTCCTTGGTGAATCACATGTTCTTGCGGCCCATCGACTGGGCCCGGCGTGTCGTGTTCTGGGACATCGACTGGACGAACTTCATCAGGTGGTCGATCTCCTGGGAGTGCCGCGCCTGCTCCTGCTCGAAAGTGGCCATCACATTCGCGTTCTGACCCAGCGCCGCAACCATCTGGTCACTGAGGCCCGCCTGCGTCTGCATGGCGTTGATCTGGGCGTTTTGATTCAGGGCGATGGCTTCGTTGACCTGTTCGGGCTTGAACGACTGCGGGCCGCCGTTCATCTGCGCCGTCGCCTTGCGGTAGGCGGCGCGGCGGGCTTCCTCGATCTCTCGCCGTTCCCTGGAGTCGATTTCTCCGTCATTCTGATACGCGGCGTCGGTGGCCGCGTCCTTGGCGTTCTGCGCCAGACGGTCCCGGATGGCCCTGGGGTCTTGCGCCGCCTGCCGGATCTGGCTCGACAGGTCTTTCACTCCCTGGTCACCCGCCAGCGCGTCAATCGCCTTCTGCTTCGCCGCGGCCTCTGCGTCCGCGATCGCTTGCCGCTCGGCCGCCTCCGCCTTTTCTGTCGCGGTCTTTGCGGCCTCCAGCTTCGTTTTGTCGGCCTCCTCTCGGTCGTACTGCTGTTTCTTCGCGTCGGCCTCATCCTTGGCCCGCTGGGTGGCCTCGTCCTTCGCCTTCTCCTCGGCGGCGGCGTTGTTTTTCAGGATCTGCAGGCGTCGGCGTTCAAGGGCCTCCAGATTGCGGGCCGCGTCCACCTGATCTTTCCGCGTCAGGTTCGTCGACTTGGCGAGGGCTTCGAGCGAACGCCGTTGCTCGTCCATCTTCTCCTGAACGGCATCAAGGCTGTCGATCTGTTCGATCTCATCGGCCTTCCGCTGGGCCGCGCGCTTCGCCTCCAGATCCTCAAAGACCTGATTCACCTGTTCCAATTGCCGGGACTGCCGCTCGGCGAACTCATTGTCCTCGGACTTCTGGGCCGCGGCGTTCATCCGCTCCTGGGCCGCAGTGAGGGCGTCCGCGGCCGAAGTCCACCCGACCATTGACGCGGCATTGGAGGCCCAGCCGGCCGCCGTCCCGGCCATCGTCTCATCCAGGGTGTCAATGTGCCTCGCGGCGTCCCCCGCGAACGTCGCAAGATCTCCAAGGAACCCCAGGACGCCGCTCCCCTCTTTGGAGGAACTGAGGTTGTCGGCCATGTCGAACAGGCTGTCGGACATCCGGTCCAGTTGGGAGTTGAGTTCCCCCATCTGGGCGTTGCCGTTGTCGGCCATCTGCTTGATCTGTTCGCGGACCGCGCGGAACCCGTCCGCCAGCCCCTTCACGATCGTCACCCCGGCCGTGACGCCGGTAAAGAGTGCCGTCCACTTCTCCAGCCCATCGCCGCCCGCCTTCCCGGCCCCGGGATTGCCGATCTCCGCGTTGGTCTGCTCCGCCTGGGTCTCGGCCTGCTTCAGCGCCGTCGTCAGGTCGCCCACCTCGTCTGTGAACTTCTGGACATCGGACGCGCTATCAAAGGCCGCGTCCATCTCAGCGCCGGCCTGATCGGCGGCCGTGCCGACCTTCTTTACCTCCGTGGCCACTTCGCCAAGCGCCTGCTTGGCCTGCGCTACGTCGCCCTGAACTTCGAACCGCGTACTCATTCGATTCCCTTCAGTTGCTCGTCAATCCAGTCGCGAACGATCTGATCGATTCCATCAATCCAGGACTTCGGCGGGTTGTCGTCGCTGGGGAACAGAGGCCGGATCGCGTCGAAGTGCTCCGCGTAACTCCGCTTGTATTCCAGTGCGACCGTTGTGCCGTTGATCGTCATTGCGCCGTCCGGTCCCTTGAAACCGGCATTCGCAGTGTTCCTCAAGAGCCCGGTATCGACGCCGATCTGAGACGTGGGGACGGCCCCCTTGATAGCCCTCCGCTTCCGGGTTCCATCCTTGCGCGCCTTCGGCTTTCGGATTCCCTTCAGGGCCTTCCGCCGTTCGGTGGATTCCTTGAGTGGCTTCCATTTCTCACCGTCCGCACCACCGCCCCCACGGCTCTTGTCTTCAAACGAGGACCGCTGCTCCATTGCGATGAAGACGCCAACGTCCTGCAGCAAACTCGCCATGCCGGCATCCAGATTTCTCTGCGCCTGGGCGAGTTGCTGCGGGAGATCAGTCTTCAGGATCAGTTTGAACATCAGGGCTTCGCGAGATCGTGGGGACCAACAACAGTCGCCGCCCCGGTCTTTGCACCGGCCGGCGCTGGCGTGGTGGGCACAGTCGGGGTTTTCGCAGGCTGTTCGGTTCCAACGGAGTCCACCGACGGGGAGGCCGGCGGAGGTGACTGTGGAGATGCTTCAGCAGGGGGGGCCACCTCAGCGGATTCGGCGACGGTGAGCACTGCGCGCGCGCGCAGTGGAGCCGGCTCGGGCTCGGCGGCCGGGGGAGTGAACTCAAGATTCTGCCCCTGCAGGATGCGCCTCACCTTCCCGATCGGGGAATTGTCGTAAACCTCGCCCGTGTATCCGTTGCGCGGAGCGAGAACATAGCCCCGCCCCTTCTTGACCATCTTGCCGCGGTTCTTGTCGTTCACGGCTTCCGCGGCAGCCTCGCCGATGCCCTCGGCCAGTGCATCCAGGATGCGGGCGTCCTGGATGCCGCCTGCGCTCCGTTTCGCGGTCGCAACGGGCGGGGACTTGGACACGTCCACCATGACATGCGTGAACACCGCCAGTTCTCCTTTGATGGCGATGATGTCCGGGGACTCGGTGGGCTCGATGTGACTGATCTTGAACTTCATGAGACTCTTCCGTGAGAGGGTGGGGATGCGGCGTCGTGCCGCGTTACTTCCGGCCCAGGAGACGCCGGGCCGCTGCCCGGTCTGCCTCGGTGAACGACTTCCCGGGGATCTTCCGGTTGGACGGAGCGGTCTTGCAGCTCATCTCCACCGGCTTGTCCTTCTCCGCCGACTGCTCAAGCCGCTCGGCGATTTCATTGAGCGTGCCGGGAAGTTCGTTCGGCTTGCAGAGCGGAACCTCCGCGCCGTCCTCCGCGATCAACTGAATCAGGTCATTCAGGGCCGGGAACAGGGCGTCCAGGTCGATGTCTCCCCAGTTGCCGGCGACGGCCGAATTAATCGCACCGGCCGGGGCGGCCAGATCCATGCGTATGACTGGCAGACCGCGCAGGCGCCGCGACTCGCGGATGTCCCGGGGCTTCAGCCGCATCATGACGGGTTCAGGAACGTCCCAGAAAACGGGGGCGTTCTCGAATGCGTTGTCCGAGCCGTCGCCCTCCTGCTTGCCCTGGGCGCGTGCGATGTTGCCCACCGTCGCGTTCAGAACTGCGCCAAGCTGGGACGGAGAGCAACGCGGCAGTTCTGCTCGGCGTTCGCCCCCGCTGGCGAGTGCCAGAAGCCGGTTGATGGCTTTGAACGTCGCAGCCTTATCCACGGCCCCCCAATCCCCTGCAGAGGGATCAATGGGAGAGGAATTCCGGCCCTTCGCCTTCAGGGTCATCTGGATCGACTGTCGCAGTTCCTTGGCAGTCTTCGTGATCTCCTGCAACTGCTGCCGCATCCGGGGCGACATGGCGCGACGAACGGGGCGGGACTTCAAGGGCGGCTTCTTCAGGTCCATTGTGATGATGGGGCAGACCAAGCCGTTCCAATTAGGACTCATCTCCAGTTCGGGATCAGGCCACATCAGGCGGGGGGCTTTGGCAGGAATGGATGAACTCATTGATGGTGTCCTCAGAAAAGCGAACAAGACGACCGATGCGACAAGGGCGCAGGCGTCCGCTGCTGGCGAGCCGTTCAAGCGTGTCGAGACTGACGCGAAGTCGATCGGCTGTTTCCTTGCGGGTGAACAATTGCATGGCGATATCACAAACGGCCTGACGACACGCTGGAGGAGGAAGGGGCACCAGCGCGCCGTCAGGCTTCCCAGAGGATCAGGAATCGTCGTTGGCGGTCTCGTCTGCCTCAGCGACTTCCGGGGCGTCGGACGGCGAAGAGGCTTTCGGCTGTTCCGGTTCGGGATAGATGACCCGGCCGCGGAGGTCGACGCGTGGCCGCCCCTGCTCATCCAGCAGGGGCTCCGGGAAGGGCTTCGACGCGTAGACGTACTGGCCCCTTTCGTCCCGCAGGTAATGGCCGTCCGGGCCGATGATGGGCTCGACGTACCGCCCGTTGATGCAGGTCCGAACTTCCGGACACACTCGCTGCGGGGCGGGGGCCGCCGCCGGCTTGTCCGTCAGCCGCTTCCAGATCACCTCCGGCAGCTTCAACAGGCCCTCCGCGAACAGTTCCGGGGCCTCGCGGTAGAGCTTTGCAATGTCCGCCTCAAACCAGCCGACACGCCGCGACTCATAGCTGGCGCGGGCGTGGGCCTCCTTGGCCTCTTTCATCTCCGCCTTATGCCGCTCCTCCATGGCCTTGATGGAGTCGTACGAGCCCGTGTAGGCGGCGTCCGCCTCGTCCCTATTGAGGATGAACGGGATCTTCTTATCGGCGTCCGCGATCCGGGAACTGTCCCGCCGCACTTCGTCCGTGGTGAGGCCCAGGGAGAGGATCAGTTCCGCCAGCCGCTTGTCGTCGCCCGGCTTCGGCGACTTCGATCGAATGAGGATGGAGAGATACTGGTGGTGGCGATTGGCCCGGTCCTTCTCGGCCGCCGTCCTCTCCTCCTGGCGGGCCTGTTCGGCGGCGCGGACAGCGGCGTCCACGGTGGACAGGGCGGAATCGAGAACGGTGGGCGCAGCGACTTCAGCAGACATGGAGCAACTCCGACAGGGAGGGTGACTCAGGCCGCGACAGGCCGCCTGAGGCCGCACGAAGGCGGCCCCCCGTTATCGGGTGCCTCTCAGAAACGACGCGAAAGCGTTCCCCAAGACGGGAGGCCCCGGCTGCGAACCGGGGCCCCTTTCGGTGCAGCCGTATGCACTGCCCCCAATACTGCACCGCACGAGTCGGCCCGGAGCGGTATCTATTGGTTTTCGGGCCGGTGGTCGATTCCGGCTCTGTCCACTGGATTCATCACCAAGATTCGCCCGGCTCCGCGGTTCATTCGCGGAGCCGTCTCTGTTTTTGGCGCGGCGGGCCGCCAGTTTTGGCCTGGCCGCGGTGCAGCGGGCTTCTCTGATCGGGTAGGGCGATCGTCTACCAACTCCCCCTTGCATCCATTCGTCGCCGAGAATACTTTGCAATAGAGAGTGAAAGCTTCCTTCGGAGTTTCTGTCATGCAGCTTGAGCATGCCTTGCTGGAGATTGCCGAGATCCGGGAACGGATGGCGTCGACCCAGGTCTTTCGGGGGTATCGGGCCGAGATCGCGGCTGCGTCGGGAGGGCTGGCCCTCCTCGCAGCGGGGCTGCAGGGCCGGATCGTGACGGATCCGGTTGGCGATATTCCTGGATTCGTCCGGTTCTGGTCGGCGGTCGCGGCATTGGCGATCGTGGCAACGGCGATCGACCTTGGCGTTCGGTGGTACAGGGACGGATCGGGTCGCGAGCGTGTGCGGATTCTCAACGCTGTACGGGCGCTGGTTCCCTGCCTTGTCACCGGAGCGCTCGTGACAGCCGTCGTTGTGAAGTTCGCGCCCGAACTGGGTTGGACGTTGCCCGGGCTGTGGTCGCTCCTGTTCGCTCAGGGATTGTTTGCGTCGACGCCGCTGCTGCCGCGGTCCGCGTGGTGGGTTGGCGGCTATTACGTTGCAGCCGGCCTCGTCGTGCTCGGCGTCGCCCATGACACACGGGCTCTCGCGGGATGGACGATGGGGGTGACGTTCGGCGTCGGGCAGCTGCTCGCGGCCGCTGTCCTGTTCTTTTCGCTGGAGCGTCGCCATGGCTCGTAAGGATTCCGGCGGAGCCGGCGACTCCGATGGGGGACGCTTCGCCTACGACGGACTCGATCGTGTGATTCACGAAAAGGCCAGGCTCGGTTTGATGACGTCGCTGGCGGCAAGCTCGGATGGCGTGACGTTTGTGGAACTCAAAGAGTTGTGCCGGCTGACTGACGGGAACCTGAGCCGTCATTTGAAGGTGCTCGAGGATGCGGGGCTTGTGGGGCTTTGGAAGCGCGGAGCTGGCCGAAACCAGCAGACGCTGGTGCAGCTGACGGCGACAGGACGTGCCGAGTTTCTGAAGTATCTGGGAGTGCTGGAGCAGGTGGTGCGGGACGCGGGAGTCTCTGCCCAGGGTTTCCGGGAGCGGGTCTCGCCCGCCTGAAAGGAGCGGGGAGAAAGGGGCCGCCCCCTTTTGGTCGAATTCCCGTTCGCGAGTCGTCGTCGAAAAATACTTGGCGGTGCAAAGTTTTTTCCAAGGAGAGGGACATGGCGGATTTTGAATGTGCGGTCATCGGTGCGGGACTGGCCGGGCTGAGTGTTGCACTCAAGCTGGGCCGGCAGGGCCGCCGCGTGCTGCTGGTCGACCGTAAGGCGTCGCTCTCGGATGGAATTCACACGACCGGCATCTTCGTTCGCCGGACGCTCGAGGATTTCGATCTGCCGGGAGACTGCCTGGGGCCGGTGATTCGCCACGTGTCGGTGTATTCGCCGAGTCTCGCCCGGTTTGATCTCGAGAGTCCGTTCGCGGAGTTTCGCGTGGGCCGGATGGGACGGCTGTATACGGAGCTTCTGGGGCAGTGCCGTACGGCCGGAGTGACGACGGCGCTCGACTCGTCGCTGGAATCGATCGTGAGCCACGATGGGACGAGCAGCCTCGTGCTGCAGACCGGGCTGCGTCGGTGGAAGTCTGATGCGCGGTTGATCGTGGGGGCGGACGGGGCGGGTTCCCGAGTGGCCGAACACCTTGATCTCAGCCGGAACTCGGAATGGATTCTCGGGCTGGAGGATGTGTACCGAGACACGATTGCGACCGGACCGCCGCGGATCCATTGCTTGCTCGATCCGGAGTTGGCGCCGGGCTATATCGCCTGGGCAGTGCATGACGGCGAGGAGCTGCATCTGGGAGTCGGCGGATACGCGGCGCAGTTCAAGCCGGCCGAAGCGCTGAAGAGATGGACGCAAGTTGCGCGAACACGACTGAGGCTGCCGCAGGGCGAGCGGGTCGAGCGTCGCGGGGGACGGATTCCCGTCGGGGGCGTGTTGCCCCGCATCGCGAGCCAGTTCGGGCTGCTGGTGGGCGACGCGGCCGGCGCCGTTTCGCCGCTGACGGCAGGGGGCCTCGATCCCTGCCTGCGGCTGTCCGAGTTCGCTGCCGAGGTTCTCGGTGCAACCCTTCAGACGGGGGATACTTCTCTGCTGGAGGCCTATTCGGGGGAGGCGTTCCGCCGAAAATTCCGAGCGAGGTTGTGGCTGCGGGCGGCCCTGCGGACGGTGCGATCGCGCCGCGCGATCAATGCGGCCTTCTGGTGCCTGCGCACACCGATCGGCCGCCGTCTCGCCGGGCGGATTTTCTTCCATCCCGCCTCATTCCCGGATGCGCCGAATCTGCAGCCCCCTCTCGGACGATGGAGCCCGCATCAGGCGTAGCACTCGGCCGCGAAGCGCTGCAAGTCTCCTCGGGTTCCGGGAGAGTTATCCCTGCGTTCGATTCTTTCCGGATCCCTTGCAGGTCTGGCAATTGCGCGAATCGAAGCAGGTTTTGCAGTGTTGGGGTGAACTACCAGCGGCCTGTTCGAGCTCAGCGCAGTCCGGGCATTTGCCCGTTCCCTGACACTCCTTGCAAAGTGGCATTTCAAACTTTCATGGCTGTCACCGACCGCAAATTCCCTGCAACGTTGAAGGGAATCAGAAATTTGAGCAGATGGGTGAGCAGGGGGCCATTCACCATTTCGCGTAGGCCGAGAACTCGGGCTGCGAAGCGATGATGCCATGGCCCCGCGCCGAGCGATTCTCAACGCGAGGGAGCGGAATCGTCAGCGGACATCTTCCCAGCCGATGGCATGAGGATCGTTCCATTTCATGCGGGGATTGTGGCTGATGCCTGCGTTGGGAAACCGGGCCTTCACCGTTCTGAGAAACCCGGGCTCCGCAGGATGCGCGATCATGAACATGAGCCATCGCGGCGGGTCAGGAATTTCAAGGATGCGCGCAGTCTGATCGGGATGATCGGTCCAGACGATGATCACGTCGCCATGAGTGATCTGGCCGATGATTTCTCCGATGTCGTCAAAGTCCGGTCTCTCGATTCCGGCCTTCGCGCCTGTCGCGCGCACGGCGTTGATCCAGGCGTCCGTCCGGGCGCGCGCTGACGACCTGATCCACCAGATCCCAAGGAACAACAGAATCGCTCCGACGACAACGAGCCATGGCCAGCGGCGCGTTCCGCGCGGCCAATCGGAAGTCATCGTGGAGTCACTCGAAGTCATCGGACGTGTTCTCGTTCCCAGCTGAAGACGTCCCCCTCAGGAAGGTGCTCGACGCCGGTCAGGCGCAGCATGTAAAGAACCTGTGCCCGATGATGCATGCTGTGCGTGAGGACGTGCGCGATGGCGGTTCCGTAGCTCTTTCGTCGCGGTGGATCTTCCAGGTCGTCGAGCCAGGTTTCGTCCCAGGCGTCGCGATCCGCGACGGTGCGGGCCACATCGGCGAGGCGTTTCGATGCGGCGTCCAGTCGGACGAGCATCCCCGCGATCGAGGCGCTGCTTTCCCGGCGGGCCGTCACGCCCGCCATCAGGGTGGACCACACTTCCATATTTCTCACGACATGATTGAGCGTCGATCGAAGGGTGCGGTGTCCGATGTCGAATTCGCGGTCGAGCTGCTCATCCGACAGCTCGCCGCAAATCATGAGGAGCTGCTGAGTCGTCCAGGCATCATGTCCGAGCAGCCGATCCAGCAGGTCCATCGTCGGTTTCGAAATTGGCTTCAGTGGAAAAGTGGAACCCTGTGTCATTCGCGCCACGAGGTCCAGCGCAGGAACTCGCCAGACGTCTTGCTGTCGGGAAGTTTCGCCAGCGAGGCGGCGAGCGCCTTTCGGCGATCGGGCTGCTCGAGGTCGTAGATCAGGATCGATTCCCCCGCTTTCGCATCCGCCTCCAGTTGTCTGAGGGGGTGAAAGGGATCGACTTCCAGAGTGTAGTCGCCCTGCAAATACGTCGCAGAGATCGCGAAGTAACGGACCGAATCGACGTCGAGGGGGGCTTCATCGACATTGAACGCGCGGACTCCGTAGTCCTGTGGAAGGGCCGTTCCGAAATACTTCAGCGCCAGCCGTTCCGGATGATCGTCCTGAAAACGTTTCAGTTCTTTCAGTCCCTGACCCCAGTCGAGGCTCGAATCGACAAGCAGCCAGCGTCCGTGTGACGTACCGCCGCAAAACGAGTTGAAATAGACCAGAAAATCGGAAGAGACGCTTCGGCTGCTGACAACCTGTCCTGCGAGCAGACCGGCAGCGATCGTCGCGAGGACGACAGGCCGATTGGAGATCTTCCGCACGAGCTGATCGATGCCGAGGAGAATGAGCAGCGGATAGACGGGAAGGATGTAGCGCTGTCCCAGGTTCAGGGGGGATGCGATCATCAACCCGCAGAAGATCACGGTTGAGACGACAACGGTGAGGGACAGTGGATCGATGCGCCCGGGATGGAGGCGGGTGATGATCGCTGCGCGAATGCCGACGCCGATCAGGAACAGGGTGATCGCCAGTTCCACCGGAGTGCTCTTGAAGGCAAACGCACAGGGGAAGAAGTACCACCACCCGAACTTCGAGAAGTTTCCCATCAGGTAGGCCGAATGACCCCAGCCGCTGTGCTGAAACTGGAAGAAGATCCCCTCGACGGGAGACGGGCGCGGAATCCATTCGTGGGCGAAGGTCATCACCGCCTCGGCGATGGGGCCTTTACCAAGAAGCTTGATCCAGGGTGAGTACTCGGCCGTCTGGTCGAAGGGAACGGCCTTGAGCGCTCCGGAGGTCTGCAGCAGGTGACAGAACCAGCACGATCCTGCGGCCAGCGCCAGTAACGCCAGATACTTCCCGAGGACCTTCACTGACAGCCGTCGCCAGTCGTGGGACGAGATCGGTCCGTATCGGCGGCCGACCAGCAGGGCCCACTCCTTCCAGGCAAGGAACAGGCCGGAGACGGGAAGCAGGAAGACGCCTGAGTACTTCGCCGCGATGGCGATGCCGATGGCGGCGGCCCAGAGCACGAACCGGGTCTGGTCAGGTCGATCGAGCCAGGAAGCGGTCGCGAGAACGGCGAGGAATGATGCGGTCCCGAATGCCAGGTCGGTGGTTGCCAGCGAGCCGCTGGCCAGAATCGTCGGGGAGCCGCTGAGCAGCCCGGCCGCCAGTGTCGCCGCCAGGAATCCGCAGCGTCGATCGACCACCAGGAACATGGTGATGATCAGCGGCAGTCCGAATACGATTGCCGTCATCATGCGGGGACGCAGGATCTTTTGAGCGTCTCCCATTTCGCCGAGCCACAGGTTGGATCGCTCGGCCCCTTGTTCACCGGCCAGCGCAGGCAGATATGCCAGAATGACGGGGACCGGCGCGACGCCCGCGGCGACGAGGCGAGGATCGAGCTTGTGGTCACGGACCGTATGCAGGGCCGTCCCGAGAAAGAACGTCTCGTCGAACGTGATGCTTGTCGCCCGGCTGGCGTGCCAGGTCTGCCCGAGAAACAAGGCGCACAGCAGTCCGAGAACGACCGTTTGACAGACAAGTTGTCGAGATCGACTCCCCATACCGTTCGCCCGGCCCCCTGATTGGATCCCGTCCGGCGTGTCGCGGAGTGGCCCTGCCTCGGAAGTGGGGAGCCCTGCAAGCGACGCCGTTTGACGTGAAATTGCTATCGTCCGGAAAGGGCCGTCGCGTCGCAACGAACTTCAGGCGGGGAGGGCGGAGATCGTCCAGACGGCGGCATCTCGAGAATGAAGACCGCCGGAAAGCCCGGACATCGAGGATGGCAAATCGAGGTGGGACCGGGAGTTGGGAGTTCGGGGCCGGCTGGCGGGAGGAGGGGGCCGTTTTGAGGACGGTTTTTTCAGATCCGCCGAGGCATTTGGTCCCCGGAGTCGTTAGATTGCCTGACAAGCCGGGCCAGGGCTGCACATCTGTTGCCCCGACGTGTTCGCGGGCAACTGGCCACAGATCGATTGAGGACGTTCCGCTGCAGGAACGCCGGTCGATGGACAACTCAAATGAGGTCTTTTCCGTCGGGGCATGGCTGCACCCGGAAGGGACGCATCCAGGCTCAACGACGTTGTGATGCCCGTGTGGAACCGCTATCGCCTCGCGATCGTCTTCGGTCTTGTCGCCCTCGGCATGGCGCCGTTGACCGCGCTGTACTTCAGAAATCTCTGGTCGCAGACGCACTACCAGTTTTTCCCGGTGCTTCTTGTGGCAGTCGCCGTGCTGTTCGTCTCGCGCTGGAAGGGAGATGAAGACGCCACGGCCGCCGAGCCGTTCGCCGTGCCGGCGAGCCCAGACGACGAAGAGCCTCCGGCATTGCTCTGGTCCCGTCTTCGCCCGCTCGTCGCGCTCTCGATCGTGGGGCTCGGGGTGGTCATCGAATTCGCGGCCATCTGGGCGTTTCCGGCGGTCACGCCGTGGGGTGGCTATGTCGGGCTGCTGGTGGCCGGGTTCGGAATGGTGCTGTATGTCGGCGCCGGTCGACCGGTTTCGCTGATTCCCGTGTGGGCGCTGATGGCGCTGATCCTGCTTCCCCCGGAGAACGCGGATGACCAGTTGATCACCTACCTGCAACAACGGACGGCGTCGTATACGAGCCAGTTGCTCGATTTCCTGGGAGTCGACCACGTTCGCGAGGGAGTGGTCATCGAGATTGCCTCCAAGAAGCTGTTCGTGGAAGAGGCGTGCAGCGGGGTGCAGTCGCTGTTTTCACTGCTCGCCATCGCCGCGGTGCTGGCGGTGTGGTACTCGCGGTCACTGGCGCACACGGCCCTGTTGTTCGTGGCCGCCATCGCGGGGGCCGGTGCGATCAACGTGCTGCGGACGGTCACGATTGTCTACGGGCTCGACAAGATCGGCATTGATCTGCTGAGCGAACCTCAGCACTCGATCCTGGGCATGGTTGTGTTCGTGGTTGCGCTCGTCTGGCTGGTCTGCTGCGACGCATTCCTGACATTCCTGATGGGCCCGCTTGATTCACCCGATGCGATCGAGTCGGACAACTTCTGGATTGTTCTCTGGAACCGCCTGATTGCGGGATTCCGCTGGGAGACGGAGCCCGCTCCGCTCCCCCGCAGCGGACCAACGATGAAGCTCATCAGCACCACCGCTCTGGTTGCACTGGCGGTCAGTGGGGGGACGCTGGCCATTGCCTCGACGAAGGCGGTCATCGCCAGCCAGCGCCCGGGTGCGAACCCGATCCTCGCCCCTGTCGATGAAGGGAAGGTCATCGGCACGCTCGGCAGTCTGAAGGAAGACTTCCTTCCTGCAAACCTGGATGGCTGGGAACAGGTCGGGTTCGAAGTCGTCAAACGCTCCGAGAGCAATGCGCTCGGCGAGCACTCCCGGATGTGGGTTTATAAGGCTCCGTTCGGCCTCGCGACCCTGTCCGTCGATTATCCGTTTCGCGGCTGGCACGACCTGAAGACCTGCTACGAGGGGACCGGATGGTCCACTTCCGACGTTCTGACTTCCCAAACCGCCGGCGGACATGGCATCTACGACGTGACCCAGTTCACTCTCCGCAAACATACCAGAGAGTCGGCACTCGTGGTGTTTGCGGCAATGAACGAGAAACTGAAGCCTGTGCCGACGCGTGAAGGAGGAGGCACGGCGCAAACATTCATCGACAAGATCCAGAAAGCACTCCGGGCGACCGACAGCATGGAAGTGATCGCCCAGTTCCAGATTCTCGTGCAGCCGTCCCGCCAGCTCGGTGAAAAGGATGTCGACGACATTCATCGCCACCTCAACGATCTTCGTGCCCGTCTGGTGGAGCATGTCCGGGCGAATGCGGAGGTGTCGCCGTGAATCTCGCCGACTTTTTCCTGATGGTTCTGGCGCGGCTCAATCCGGCGCCGTTTGTTTTCGGCTGGCTGGAGAGTCGTCCGTGGCGGCTGTTGCTCGCCGGTCTGCCGGTGCTCTCGGCCATTGTGGTGGCCGTCGCCCTTCGGGCTTCGATGAACCATGCCAACGGCGAGGTCGAGCTGCGGCGTTATCTGGCGGCGGCTGGCGAAGCCCTCCGCAATGGAGACGACACGAAGGCCGACCTGTGTTTCCGTCGCGCTCAGCTCATGGCGCCCATCGATCCCCGGCCGAAGTTCGGTCTGGCGACCCTGGCGGAGAAAGAGGGGGATCACAAGAAGGCGAGCGCGATCATGGAGTCGCTCGCCGCCGGGAATGACAGCGTGGCGACCGAGGCCAACCGCTGGCTGATTACGAAGACGGACGTCGAAAAACTCGACAATGCGGGACGCCAGCAGCTGATTCGGCGGCTCGAACGGGGCGTTGCCATCGATCCAGAGAACATCGATTTCCGGCTGCTGCTCGCGAAGCTGTATACCGATGCGGGTTTCGCGGAGAACGCACTGACGCATCTCGAGGTGGTTGCTCAGAAACGTCCGATGTATCGCCTGTCGGTGCTACAGCTGATCGCGGCGACGAAGGGAGAAAACGCCGTCCGCGAAGAAGCCGCGGCCTCGGAGAAGTTCTTCCGCGAGAAACTCGCGAAGGAGCCCGCGGATCTCGATTCGCGGCTGTTGTGCGCCTGGTCGCTCGCATTCCAGAAGAAGTATCGTGAGGCGGTTGAGATGCTCGAACAGGGAGGAACGCTCAGCGATCCTGTCGTTCTCCGGAAGGCGATCTCCTCCATCACCATTGGCTGGGCGAATGAACTCCGCGACAAGAAGGAGGATCCGCGGAAGGTGCTGGAGCTCACGTCGGCGGCGCTCAAGGCGGACCCTTCGAATTCCGCGGCCCTGCTGATGCTGACCGAGATGACGCGCGATGACTCCGCAGGCGAAGATGCGCTGACGATGCTCAAGGAGAGGCTTGCCAATGGGGATAGCCCCTGGCTGATTCACATGGCACTCGGCACGCGGCTGCTCGAACTCGGCAAGCTCGAGGAAGGGGCGGAGCATCTCGAACAGGCGGTGAAGCTGAATCCGTCGGCGGCCATTGCGATGAACAACCTTGCCTGGACGCTGGCCACGCAGGCACCGGTTGATCTCAAGCGGGCCGAGAACCTTGCAGGTCGGGCCGTGGAGCTGGCGCCGGGGAATCCGCAGATCCGCGAGACGCGCGGCCAGATCTATCTCAAGCAGGGGCGTTGGAAAGACGCGCTCGCAGACCTGGAATTGATTCTGCCTGTGTACTCACGAGAGAAGCAGCTGGCGGGGCAGCTGCCGAAACTGCATGGCTCACTCGCCAAGGCATACGAGGAGCTGGGGAATGACGACATGGCCAGGCGTCATCGCGAGCTTTCGCAGGCGAAGTCCGCGCGGCCGAACGAGAAGAAAGCGGAATAGCCTTCCTGTTCAGCGGACGGCTTTCAGCGCGAGCCATGCCACGAGGCCGCATTGGGAGCACCTTCGGGCATGGCGGGGGGGCGCCACCGAGGATCTAACCCTTCAACACTTTGTCGATCGTCTCCCTGAGGACGACGCCGCTGTGCTGCAGCGCCACGCGCTCTTTCGGCCACAGGTCGACTTCGACATGCCCGAGGATCCCCTTGCGGCCGACGATCGTCGGGACTGAGATCGCGACGTCCTGGAGGTCATAGCATCCGTTCTGGAGGGTCGAGACCGGCAGGACCCGCCGCTGGTCGAGCGCGATGCTGTGAACGACGTCGGCGATCGACACGCCCACCGCGAATCCCGCTCCTCCCTTTTTCTTGATCACCTCCGCGCCGCTGCCGCGAGTCCGCTTTTCGACTTCGGCGATCATCGCGCTCGAAGCGCCCGGCCACTTCTCGAGCGGCAGGCCCGCCACCTGCGCGGCCGACCAGACCGGGACCATGCTGTCGCCATGCTCGCCGAGGATGACGGCCGACACCTGCATTGGTGGAACATTGAGCCGCGCTGCGAGGAGGCTGCGCAGGCGCACGGTATCGAGGACCGTTCCCAGCCCGAGCACTTGTGTTGCCGGGAGGCCGAGTTCCTTGATCGCGAGATAGGTCAGGACGTCAACGGGGTTGGAAACGACGAACACCAGGGCATCTTTCTTGAGCCCGGCCTTCTTCATGTCGGCAAGAATCGTGCGGAACAGAGCGACGTTCCGGTTGATGAGGTCCAGGCGGCTTTCGTCGGGTTTGCGCCGCAGGCCCGCGGTGATCACGATGCAGTCGGCCGTCTTGTAGTCGTCGTTGGTGCCGGCTCGTACGGTCTGGTCGGCCATCAGGGCGGCGCCGTGCAGGATGTCGAGCGCCTGACCTTCGGCCAGGTCCTGGTTGACGTCCAGCAGGACGATTTCGCGGACGATTTTTCCGGCCTGGAGGGCAAAGCCCGCGCACGATCCGACGAGACCCCCACCTCCGACAATCGCAACCTTCATGGTGAGCTCGCAACCTCGTGAATCTGAATGGACGTTAAACCGGCCGGTCGACGGCGGTTTCCGGAAGGGCGGCCATTCCGGTCGCCACGGCCCGGGGAGTCTACATGAAATCGCTGGCGGGAAAACAAGTCGGGGAGAGTGGGCGGCTCGGCCGACGGGTTCTGGTGGCCGCGGGAGTCTACAATCTCGTCTGGGGATTGTTCGTCATCCTTCGGCCGCTGGCATTCTTCGAATGGACCCGGTTCGAGCCGCTGCCGAATTATCCGGAACTCTGGCAGTGCATGGGGATGGTGATCGGCGTTTACGGAATCGGTTACCTGATCGCCGCGAGTGACCCTGTGCGGCATTGGCCGATTGTGCTGGTTGGACTGCTGGGGAAAATCTTCGGACCGATCGGTTTTGTCTGGACGGCGGCCGGTGGAAAGCTGCCCTGGAGCTTTGGAGTGATGCTCCTCACGAACGACCTGATCTGGTGGGCGCCGTTCGGAATCATTCTGCACCAGGCCTGGATTCATCATCGGGAGTCAGCCGAATGCCAGCGACTTCAACCACCTCGCCGTGGACAGGTTTCCGCAGTGTGAGCGGCCGGACGCTACAGGACATCTCAGACGAGAAGCCGACCCTGCTGGTCTTCCTGCGGCATGCCGGCTGCACTTTCTGTCGGGAAGCCCTGGCGGATCTTCATGCGCGACTGGGTGAGATCGAAGCCCTTGGCTCGCAGGTTGCGATCGTCTACCAGGAATCTCCGGAGGGGATGCGGCCGCTGATCGAGAAGAACGATCTGGCCCGGGTCGAGCAATTCTCGGATCCGGACCGCAGTCTGTACGAGGCGTTCCAGCTTCAGCTTGGGAGAGTCCGGCAGTTGTTCAATTTCAAGACGCTCGTTCGCGGATTCCAGGCCGCCATCACGAGCGGGCACGGATTCGGCGCCGTGACGAGCAATGTCTATCAGCTTCCGGGCGCATTTCTCGTCCATCGCGGGCGGGTGCTCCGCGAGTTCCGGCATCAGTCGGCCTCCGATCGTCCGAACTATTCGGAAATGGCCTGTCCGATCTGACGATTTCGATGCGGCAGGCAGCGGGGGCGGGGCCGCATCAGGCGCTTTGCCAACCCATGCCGTTTCCGGTACATCAACGTTGGTTGATGGCAGTGCGCCATTCAATCCAGACGCACGATTGCAGGGGAGGTCATGATGAACCGGTGGGTCATTCTCGCGGCAGCCGGGTTATTGCTGTCGATCGTTGGACAGGCCTCGGCCCAGTCTGAAGGCGCGCCTCTTCCGAACATCGTGTTCATCATGGCTGATGATCTCGGCTATGGAGACCTCAGCTGCTACGGACAGAAGAAGTTCAAGACGCCGAATATCGACCGTCTCGCGGCCGAGGGCCTTCGCTTCACCGACTATTACGCCGGGGCCACAGTGTGCGCTCCGTCCCGCTGCGTGCTGATGACCGGCCTGCACACCGGACATTGCTACATCCGCGGGAACAGCAAGCTTTCGCTCCGAGCCGGTGACGTCACCGTCGCGGAAATGCTTCAGAAGGCTGGGTACACCTGCGGGCAGTTCGGGAAATGGGGGCTCGGCGGCGAGAAAACCGGCGGGATGCCGACGAAGCAGGGGTTCAACACCTTCTATGGCTATCTTGACCAGCACCACGCCCACAACTATTTCCCGACCTTCCTCATCCGGAACACCGAGCGCGTGCCGCTGACGAACGTGGTGCCGGAAGAGGATCCTCTTGGCGGCGGCGTAGCGACCGAGCGGAACCAGTATTCGCCCGACCTCATCTTCGGCGAGGCCTTGAAGTTCCTCGACGACAACAAATCAAAGCCCTTCTTCCTCTATCTCTCGATCACCCTCCCGCACGCCAATAACGAGGCGAAGCAGAAAGGGATGGAGATTCCGGATTACGGCAGCTTCAAGAACGAAGACTGGCCCGATGCCCAGAAGGGGCTCGCCGCCATGATTCGTCGGCTCGACGACCAGGTCGGCGAAGTGCTCGACAAGCTCAACGAACTGGGCCTCGATGGCAAGACGCTCGTGATGTTCACGTCTGACAATGGTCCACACCGAGAGGGGGGCAACAATCCCGACTTCTTCGATTCCAACGGTCCTTACCGGGGCATCAAGCGCGATCTTTATGAAGGGGGGATTCGCGTTCCTCTTCTCGCCCGATGGCCGGGCCGCATTGCGAAGGGGACGACGACCGCTTACCAGGGCTATCACGGCGACATGTTTGCGACGTTCTGCGACCTCGCCGGAATTCGGACGCTCCCCGATCTCGACAGCCTCAGTCTGGCTCCGCTCCTGCTGGGGCGACCCGAGGATCAGCAGACTCACAAGTACCTGTATTGGGAGTTCCACGAGCGGGGCTTCACCCAGGCCGTCCGTCACGGCGAGTGGAAAGCTGTGCGCGACGGCGGAGAGAAGGGGAAGCTCCAACTCTACAACCTCATCGATGACCCGGGTGAAACGACGGACCTCGCTGCAACGGACAAGGAAGTTGCCCGCCAGATGGCCCTGTTCATGAAGGATGCCCACGTCGACAGCCGCGACTGGCCGATCCGAACAGAAAAGAAGAAGCCGCAGGCCAAGGCCGACGCGAAGTAAGCCCGATTCGTACATTTGGCCCGGGCGCCCGCCCGCCCGCTGGCCGACCTCCAGGAATTCCTCCGAGACCCGTATGTCTGCACCGCTGGATTCGCGTTCCGACCTGTCCCGTCGCGACTGGATCAAGATCGCGGGACTGGCCGCATCGTCTCTCTCTCTGGGAACCGCCATGCCTGCCGCCGCCGCTCCGTCGTCGACTCCCTACGGCCCATTCCGGTTCTGTCTCAACATGAGCACGATCCGCGGGCAAAAGTTGACGCTCGAGCAGGAAATCGATCTCGCGGCGAAGGCGGGCTATTCGGGCATCGAGCCGTGGATCAACGAAATCGAAAACGCTGTGTCACGGGGCGTCTCACTCGGCGAACTGCGGAAGCGGATCGATGACGCCGGCCTGAGGGTGGAGAGCGCCATCGGGTTCGCGAAATGGCTGGTCAACGATGACGCCGAACGCGCGAAAGGTCTCGAACAACTCAAACGCGACATGGAGATGGTGAAGGCGCTGGGAGGTGCATACATCGCCGCGCCTCCGTCTGGGATGCAAAACGCTGATGCGGCGCTCGTCGACGTCGTCACCGCCGGCGAACGCTATCGCGCGGCCCTTGAAGTGGGGGACGCCGCGGGAGTGACGCCGATGGTCGAGGTGTGGGGCTTCTCCAGGAACCTGTCGAGGCTGGGCGACTCGGTGGGATGCGCGCTGGAGAGCGCGCATCCGAAGGCCTGCGTGCTGACGGACGTCTATCACATCCACAAAGGCGGCTCAGATTCGCGAAGTCTGCGGATGCTCTCCGGAAAGGCACTTCCGGTGATGCACATGAACGATTACCCCGACCGGCCGCGCAAGGATCTGTCGGACGCGGATCGCGTTTACCCGGGCGATGGTGTCGCTCCGTTGACGGAGATTCTGCGCATCCTGCGCGATGTCGGATTCAACGGGTCGCTCTCACTTGAACTGTTCAATCGCGACTACTGGAAGCAGGACGCCATGGTCGTTGCAAAAACAGGACTGGAGAAGATGCAGGCGGCCGTGGCGAAGGCGCTGGCGGGTTGAACTTTGCTGTGGCCGGGACGCGCTCTCGCTCCGGCTTCTCACGACTCCCTCGCGCCTCCATACTGGAGTCTTGATGTCCAGTTGCCTCCGCACCCTGATCCTATTGGGATGCCTCAGCACGAGCGCTGCGGCGGACGGCGATTCGCTTTACGTCGATAAGGTGAAGCCGCTGCTGCAGGAACGCTGTTTTTCCTGCCACGGCGCACTCGCTCAGAACGCCGGGCTCAGACTCGATACCGCTCGGGCGATCCTTCAGGGAGGCGACTCCGGCCCCGCCGCGATCGCGGGAGATTCGGCAGGCAGCCTGCTGATCAGTCGGATCACCTCGACGGAAGAGTCTGAACGGATGCCGCCCGAAGGCAAACCGCTGACGGCCGAGGAAATCGACCATCTCCGCAACTGGATCACCAGTGGCGGTCGCGGCCCGGATGGCGAGAAGCCTCAGCCCGATCCCCGCACTCACTGGGCATTCCAGAAGCCGGTCCGCCCGGCTGTTCCCCAGGTTCGCCTGTCGGAGAAATCAGGGATACGGAATCCGATCGACGCCTTCATCGTGGATGAACTCTCCAGGCAGCAACTGGAGTTCGTCCCGGAAGCGGACCGCGAGACTCTCCTCCGCCGCGTCACTCTCGACCTGATCGGTGTTCCCCCCACGCCCGGGGATCTGGAGCGGTTCCTCGCCGATGACGCGCCGGGGGCCTACGAGCGGCTCGTCGATCGCCTTCTGGCTGATCCGCGGTACGGTGAGCGGTGGGGACGTCACTGGATGGACGTCTGGCGCTACAGCGACTGGTACGGCCGTCGTCACGTGCCAGACGTCATGAACAGCTATCCCCACATCTGGCGCTGGCGGGACTGGATCGTTCGGTCATTGAACGCGGACCGCGGCTACGACGAGATGGTCCTGGCGATGCTCGCCGCCGATGAAGTCTTTCCCGGCAATGATGAGGAAGTCGTCGCCACGGGCTTCCTAGTTCGAAACTGGTTCAAGTGGAACTACGAATCGTGGATGAAGGACAACGTCGAGCACACGGGGAAGGCGTTTCTCGGGCTGACGCTCAATTGCTGCCAGTGCCACGACCACAAGTACGATCCGATCACACAGCGTGAGTATTTTCAGTTCCGGGCGTTCTTCGAACCGCTGGAACTCCGTCAGGACCGCGTTCCGGGGCTGCCTGATCCCGGGCCGTTCCGGAAATATGTCTACACGGAGTCGTATGGTCCGATCGCGGCCGGGTTGATTCGCGTCTTCGATGAAAAGCTGGATGCCCAGACGTTTCTCTATGCGAAAGGGGATGCGCGAAACCGCATCGAAGGGGAACCTCCCGCGGTTCCGCAGGCTCCGGCCGTCCTTATGACGCCCGATTTCAAAGTCGAACCGGTCGCATTGCAGCCAGAGGCGTTCTATCCGGGCATGAAGGCTGAACTCCGGACGGAAGACCTCGCAAAAGCCGATCACGCGATCGCCGCCGCGACGACCGAACTCAACAACGCCCGTAGTGCGGCCGGCATTACGAGGCAGTTGCTTGCCGACGCACGCGTCCAGGCTGACCAACCCCCAACGGCCGCGACTCCCCCCAGCCCGGGGGCCCTGCTGGCGGCCGAGCAGGCAGCGATCGATGCCGAAGCGAACCTCGAACTCCTGCAGGTCCGCGTGGCAGTCGCGGAGGCCCAGAAAAGTTCACTGAAAGCCCGCATCGCGGCCGACGATGCGAAGTACCGCGGCGGCTCCACGGGCGCTGACCTGGCACAGGCGGCGTCGTGGGCCGAGCGTCGCGCCGCATGGCAGGTCGCAAAGGCCAACCTGCTGTCCGCAGAGCAGGGGATGCTGGTTGCCGAACGAAATGCGGTGAAGGACGAAGCCGCCAAGGCGAAACTCCCCGAGGCCCAGAAGAAGCTGGAAACGGCCCGGCAAGCCGTCGACGCCAGTCGCACCGCGCTCTCCACGACCAGCGAGACGTACAAGCCGCTGTCTCCGGTGTATCCCGAACGTTCGACGGGCCGCCGAGCGGCGCTGGCCCGATGGATCGCAAATCGGGCCAACCCGCTCACGGCACGTGTCGCGGTCAATCACCTGTGGATGCGACATTTCGGCCGCGGGCTCGTCGAAACCCCCTCGAACTTCGGGCTGAACGGAAAGGCCCCGAGTCATCCTCAGCTTCTGGACTGGCTGGCCGTCGAACTGATGGACAACGGATGGCAAATGAAACATCTCCATCGACTGATGGTGACGAGCCGGACGTATCGCTCGCGTTCCACGGCGGGAGGGACTGACCATCCCGGTTTCATGAGCGATCCTGAGAACCGGCTCTACTGGAGGAGCACTCCGCGGCGCATGGAGGCGGAGGTCGTTCGTGACAGCGTCCTGGCCGCGGCAGGCACGCTGGACGATACGGCTGGAGGCCAGGAACTCGATCACTCATTGGGCCTCAAGAGTGTTCGTCGCAGCCTCTATTTCGCCTCCCATGGCGAATCGCAAATGCAGTTCCTGGACCTGTTTGACGGCCCCACTCCGGCGGAATGCTACCAGCGGTCGAGTTCCGTCGTTCCGCAGCAGGCGCTGTCACTGGCGAACAGCGATCTGGTGACGCAGCAGGCTCGTCACACCGCGGTCGTGCTCTGGCAGGAATGTGCGACGGCCGAGACCGATCGCGAACTGTCGTTTATCCGAAGCGCCTTCCGCCGGATCCTGTCGCGGGATCCGCGCATGGGCGAGGTCGATGCGTCGCGCCAGTTTCTCGCCGAGCAGACGCGGCTCCTCGAGGTTGAGACCCTTCCGGAAACGACCGACGATCCAAAAGCTCCTTCCCCACGTCCCGCCGACGCAGCCGGACGCGCCCGGGAAGATTTCATTCACGCCCTGTTCAATCACAACGATTTCGTGACCATTCGATGAACCATCGATCGAACACCGGCTATCCCTGCGGCCGCATCGGACGGAGGAGCTTTCTGGCGGATGTCGGCATGGGCTTCACGGGCCTGGCCCTCGGCAGCATGCTGCAGCGTGAGGCACGGGGAGATTCTCCCATCGGTGTGTCGGGCGGCCACTTTCCCGCACGCGCGAAAAACGTCATCTGGGTTTTCCTGTCGGGCGGCGTGAGCCATCTGGAAACCTTCGATCCCAAGCCCAGGTTGAACGACCTCGCCGGAAAGACCTACGACGAAACGACCCTGCCCAATCCGCAGAAATCCCCGCTGTTCCTCGAGCGGTCCCGGTCCGTCGTCGGCATGGACCGCGAAGTCGTTTCGAAGATTTTCCCGCTACAGGTGGGCTACGGCAAACGGGGGGAGTCGGGGATTGAAGTGAGTGACTGGCATCCGCATCTCGCGGGCGTCGTCGACGACCTGTGCATCGTTCGGTCGATGTGGACGACCGATAACGACCACGCCGCCGAGTTCCAGATGCACACCGGCCGGCACGCGCTCGATGAACAGCAGCCGACGATCGGCTCGTGGGTCAGCTATGGGCTTGGTTCGCTCAACGACAATCTGCCACAGTTTGTCTTTCTCGGACAGTACAAGGATACCCGCGTCAAAAAGGACTTTGCGGCGGACTATCTGGGCCCGCAGCATGCTGGCATCGAGCTGTCACTCGATCCGGCTCAGCCACTTCCCTTCGGTTCCCGTCCGCCCGGAGTGTCGCTCGAAGAGCAGCGCCGGGAGTTCGACTTCATCAACCGGCTGAACGGCCTCTCTGCGGTGGAGTATCCCGACGACGAACAGCTTCGCGCCCGGATCCGCTCTTACGAACTGGCGTACCGGATGCAGATGTCCGCTCCGGAAGTGCTGAACCTTGCTGCGGAGACGGCCGAAACTCAGCAGATGTACGGCATCGGTCAGCCGACGACCGAGCTTTATGGCCGCCGCCTGCTTGCGGCGCGCCGTCTGGCCGAGCGTGGCGTTCGCTTTACGCTCGTCTACCTGAGCGACTTTGGCGAATGGGATTCCCACAGCGACATCAAGAACCTGCACGCCCGCTCATGCGGTCGCGTCGACCAGCCGCTCGCCGCCCTGATCAGGGACCTCAAGCAGCGCGGGATGATGGATGAGACCCTTGTCGTCTGTGCGACTGAATTTGGCCGCACGCCCGCCCTGGAGGCGACGAGCCTTAACAAGGCCGGCACCGGCCGGGATCACCATCCCCACGGATTCACGATCTGGATGGCCGGCGCGGGCGTCAAAGCGGGCCACGTTCACGGCGCGACGGACGAACTCGGATTTCACGCCGTCGAGCATCCGCACTACGTGACCGACATCCATGCGACCGTACTCCATCTCCTCGGTCTCGATAACCGCCGTCTGGAGATTCCCGGCCGAAAGCGGCTCGAGGCGGATCACGGCCAGGTCATCCGCGAAATCCTCACATAACAAGAGGATCCTTCAAAAAAAGAACCCGACGTTCCTGCCGTCGGGTTCCGGGCTGCGGGTCGAAACGGTCACTTCGTTTCGGCGAACTTCTTGAACGTTCCGGCGACATCGGCGGCCTTGGCGTCGCCGGGATGCACATACACGCCGTACCGAAGTTGGACGCTCTCCCCCTGCTTCAGTTCATGTGGAGGCGTCTCCACCTTTTTGTTGGTGTAGTCCGGGTCGCCGAACGGGCTGATGGCAAACAGGCCGTAGTCGCGTACGTGATAGCGGGAGGGGCGGAAGTTGCCCGGATGATCCATCACGGTCACTCCATACAGCGCATCGCCAATCTTTCCCTCGTAGTCGATCCAGGGAGTCGGCTGGCCCCACAGCGCTTTTGTACCTTCCACTCCCGCATCGCTCACGACATGAGCCCCAGCCATGATCTCGCGCATCGAGTTCGGCACGCGAACGGCGAACATCCCCTCCTTTGTATGGCCGAACGTCACGGGGCCCGCCACCGCCTTCAGTGTCGCGTCGTAGTCGATCAGCCGATTCGCATGGATGCGGATCGTCGACGTCTCCTCGAGCACCGGCTCATTCTTCTCGTTGACCCAGTGATTGACGACCTTCATGACCGCCGTCTCCCCTTTCGGCGTCACCAGTTCGACCGACTTGTTGACAATGTTGTGTCCCTCGGCCCAGTGCTTCAGGCCGTTGATTTCATCGATGGAAAACCAGATTCCCTTGTGGTGCGGGTGGTCGTAGTAGCGGGGGTCTTTCTTGTCGATCTTGACCAGCGGGATTTCGTCGTTGATCAGTCGCACCACTGTCGACGCGATGGGGACGACATTCATGGCGGACAGCCATCCATCCTTCGCGGGGATGTAAATCGCGTTGCCTTCGATTTTCGAGGCGACCAGAAGCTCCCCGAACTTCAGCGTTTCCTTCGCATCGCGTGAACGGGGAGTCGACCGCAGGATCGCCCCCTCGGAAATGACGAACACTGAGTTGAGGAGCTGGTCCTGGTTCGAGCCCGGCGTCTCCAGCCGCTTCTTCAACTCGGTGAAACCGCCAGCCGCGGCGACCGGCAGGAAAAACGGCTTCTTGCGGCCAACATTGAACTGGTACGCCAGGAATCCCTCATCGCCGATCGTCGCAGTGACGACCTGTTCTCCCTTTGTCAGGAGAACTTCATCGGCTGCGGCAAACGAACCGGCGGCAATGACGCACAGCGAAAAGAGAGCGGACAACGCAAGGCGGGGCACGCGAGGTCTCCGTAGGGGAATGGGCGATGAGTCAGGCAGGTCCCGACCGGTCTCCCGGTCAGGTCGCGGGGCGTCTCAGGCACCATCATGGCGCATGAGTTCTCGGACGCAAGGACTGTAATCCTTCAATCGTCATCGTCGCGGTGGCTGACAGCGTCGTCTTGTAAACGCCGTCTTCGAGAACGATGCGGCCGTCGCCATTCGCGATGCCGGCCGCCAGCCAGCGTCCCGGCCCGGGGAGCAGCGCGAACTTGTGCCGCACGGTCACCTCCACGGGATCCTGCCAGCCCACTTCCGCCGGAGCATTGGGGATCGTGGGATGTCCCACGGGGTTATAGGTGTGAATCTCGCCCGCGAAGGGGATCGAACTGCGATCGTCAAACCGCAGGGCGACGGTGGTGTTCGCGAAGCTGTAGTTCGTCTTGTTCGACAGCCGCTGGGGGAGCCGGCCATTTGCCGATGCGTTGGAATCGATCGCCCGCACCACTGCCGTCAGGGCGCCCGCCGTCGAAGGTGCCAGCGAGGACGTTGTCGCCGAGGCCGTTGTTCGGGAAGGGGAAATCGACACACAGGCCAGTGCCGCGGCCGACCAGATTTCCCGCGTTTTGCGGCTTCCCAGCGAGTCGGCCGCCTGGGAGTTCCAGACGAGTTCGCTCCCCACAGCGGCGGCCGCCGGAAGCACGTTCGCGTTCGTCGAACGCCCGGACGGAATGATCGATGAGTCGATCGTGACAGCGGGGATCCACACGCTGGCGGCCCGCGCCGCCGCGAAGGCCGCGTACTGCACCGTGACGACGCCGATCAGCAACTGGCTGAGCTGAACGATGAACAGCAGGATCAGGATCAACAGCGGGAGCGTCAGCACAAACGCCAGCGACTGCACCGCTCCCCGCGTGTCCCGATGGAACCGGAAGGATGTCCGAATGGCGCCGGGCGAATGGATTGCCGCGGGCCATCGAGTCTCACGTGAAAATGTCGCCCGGATGAGCACCGCCGCGAGTAGCCCGCAGGCGGCGATCGCGATGAACAGCGGCAGGCAGGCCTGGGCGAATGAGACGGAGTTCACGGCGGAGGTCAGCAGGAAGTTAGGTTGGCGCGCGCCACGGGCCCTACTTCGGCCAGGTCACGAGCAGCACCGCGGCCAGCGCGGCAGGCGCAAGATACATCGGGCGGGCGTCGGGAGTCATCGTTCCAGCGATATCGCCAGGCAGCGGCCGGGGACGCAACGAGCGCCAGATCCCACCCAGCCCCTCCTTCCAGATGACCGTGCTCAGCATGCAGACCGCTGCGAGCGTGAAGGTCCACATCAGCGCATGCAGTCCTTCGGTCCATCCAAGCGACGCGCCCATCAGCACTGCGAGTTTCACATCGCCGCCCCCGAGCGCCCCCGCCAGCCACGCCAGCGCCAGCAGTCCGCCGCAGACCGCTGCCCCCAGCAGTGATGCCGCAAACCCCTCCCACTGGGAGGAGCCGGCGGAAATCGCGAAAACCATTGCGATCGCCGGATAGGTGATGACGTTCGGAATCATTCGCCGCCGAAGGTCGGTCCAGGCGGCGAGCGTCAGCGCGGCAAACAGGACGACGTGGGCCGCGGACATGACCTGAAATGAAGAGTCGTCGGAGACGGAACGCCGGAGCGGCAACCCGGGGACTTCGGAGGCCTCCTAACGGGTGCCGCCCTGCGTGTTGTAGCTTTCCTCGATCAGCGTATCGGTCGACTCGTTGAAGTATTTCTGGATCTTCGGCCAGCCCACCTTGAGGATGAAGATGAGGATCGGAACGGCAATGGCCGCAAGGATCAGGATGGTTTCGATGCTGAGGGCCGCGCGGCGGAGCACGCCCGCTGGCTTCTCTGTCCGTCGGCGGTTGAGGAACGAGTGCATATCGAAACCCTGGGGGGCGGTCGTCCGGTTTCAACGAAACCATTCTGACAATCGGTCAGGCAGGCGCCTGGACTCCAACGATCACAGGAACGGCATGGCAATCAGGTCGCAGGTCAGCTCGAACACCAGGCCCAGAATCCTTCGAGTCTGCGGAAGGGCCATGGCGACGAGCGGCAGCAGGGCTGTGGCCATGAGCACGTAATCGAGTGTCTGTCCGGCCCGTGCCGGCAGAGAACGACGACGTTTCACGAGCCTTCGCTGCATCCGTGAAGAATAGCGAACGCTGCAGGGGCGATGCCAGAAGGGTTTCGGGAGGCCTCCTGTCTCCCGCCTGGCCGCGAGCTTCAACAGCAGTCCCGGACGTTTCAGCGGCCCGCGCCGGTCGACTCCTGAGCCGACCGGTCGGTGGTCCGATGCATGCGCCCGAACAGCCTGGGGCGTCCCCAAAGAAACGCCAGGCAAAGCAGCGGCGCAACCCCTCGCAGTGCCAGCCACAGCCAGTCGGAACTCGGCGGAAGTGCGTAGAATTCCACGGTCCGTCCGGGGCTGCCGTGGGACGAGCGGGAAAGTGCGAAGCCGGAGCCGTCAGGCACAGCGAAGAACCTGGCGTCGGCAAAGTCCACAAGCCCGACGCGCTTTCCGTGTTCCGCATCGAACAAGAGCGCTGTCCGCGGAACCGGTGCTCCGTCCTCCAACTGCAGCCGGATTCCCAGCCGGCTGGCCCAGCGAATCAACACGGGTTGCCTCCGCTCACGGGCCCGTACGTTCTGAAACAGGGCATAACGGTCCCCCAGCATCGCGAGGGGCGGGCTCAGTCGTTCGTGGGGCGGCTCGATGTCGTCGTCTTGATCGACGACCTTGCCGTCTGCTGTCCGGATGCGCGTACTCCGCAACTGCCCCGATTGGTCCAATCCTCGATTCAGCAGGAACAGGCCGTCCTGCGAAAACTTCGCGGATCTCACGCCAAGTTCGGAAAACGACTTCTTCCAGACCCTCGACCGGGACGCCACCGACCAGACTTCGATCGACTCGAACGTCAGAAAGGCGAGCCATTGGCCATCGGGGGAGATGTCGATCAGTTCGAATGCTTCTGAGGGCGCGATCCCTTCCACCACGGAGTGGTCGTGAAAGTTGACCAGTGCGGGCGTCGTCCGGCGCCGTATGCCGGATGAGTCGATTGACGCCTTCGTGATCATCGCCACCTCGCCATCGACCAACGGGATCGACTGCACGTCACGCATAGTTCCGGTGAGACGATCCGTCTCCATGTCGTAGCGATGCAGAGTTGCGCCGGCGTGATAGAAGGCCCGGCGGTTGTCGAGGAATCTGTATTCGGCGACCCGCTCTGGAGAATTCCGGGTGGGATGCTGAGGTCTGGGACCAGCGTCCCACGGGAGGAAGTCGTAGTTGGGAACTCCTTCCTCGGATTCCTGGTACATCGTCGTCTGTTGTCGATCGACGCTCACGAGGTCGTTCGGCGTCAACCGTTCAGCAATCAGGCGCCCCGATGGAAATTCCCGAAACTCGACCGGGCCACGATGCAGGTCCGAGAGGCTGCCCCTCGCCGAGGTCTCTCGATGGGCGATCACCAATTCGCCTGCCCCTGAGAAACCCAATGCGGACTGGTCCGCTGCCAGTGCGAGTCTGGAAGAAGGACGGAGCGGCACAAACTCGCGCCAACGCCAGTAGATCGCAATTTCATAGACGACGATGGCAATCGTGAGCAGCACCCACAGACGAAATCGCGTGTCGCGAGACTTTCGTTCCGGTGCATCCATCAAACGCCCACCCGATTTCCGTTTTGCGACACCATACGCGGCAGGTCTGCGGATTGTGAAGTCGTGGCGAAAGGCCCGGTAGAGGTTTCGTCGCTCAGCGAATCAGGTCGCCGTGCTTCTCACGCACCTTGCAGACCTTTGGGAACGACACGCCGCGAATGTAGGGATGGCTCGGGTTCTGGCTCGCGAAATCCTGGTGGTACGCCTCTGCCGCGTAGAACTCGGTGGCCGGCTCGATTGTCGTCACGATGGGTGATGCGAACTTCCGTCCTTCGGTGAGGTCGGCGATCTTCGCCTTGGCCATCTCGATCTCGGCCGGGTCGCTGGTGAAGATGGCCGAACGATACTGCGTTCCAACATCCGCTCCCTGCCGGTTCAGCGTCGTCGGATCATGCGCATCGAAGAACACCTCGAGCAGGCGGTCATATCCGAGCACGGCCGGGTCGTAAGTGATGCGAATCGCCTCGGCGTGTCCGGTCCGTCCCGAACAGACTGCCTCGTAGTTCGCGGCCGCCGCGTCGCCGCCGATGTAGCCGGATTCGACCGATTCCACACCTTTCAGCTGTTCGAAAGCGGCCTCGGTGCACCAGAAACAACCGCCGGCGAGGATGGCTTGAGACATGGGATTCGAAGTTCCAAAGGACAGGAAGTGGATGGCACCTCATTGTAGGCGCTTCATTCAAGCGGGATCGTGATCCGGCACGCCCGATTGGGCGTTAGGATAGGGCAGCGTGAATTCCTGGTTCCAACCGGCCGGCCCATGTCCTTGAACGAACTTTCCCAGTTTGAAGCCCTCGCCCAGATCGACGATCTCGCGAAGCAGACGGAAACCTGGGCGACGCGGCCGATCGGCTGGGCGCCGGCCGCGCGGTCGCAGGCCCTCGTGAAGCGGGTGCTGTCGCGAGTCGAAACGCTCCGCATCCGCCTCGAAGCGCCGCTCGTTGTCGCCACGTTCGGGGGAACAGGCACCGGTAAGAGCTCGCTCGTCAATGCGCTTGTCGGCGAAGAATGCAGCGAATCGGGCCGGCAACGCCCGACCACCCGCCGGCCGATCGTGATCGCCCATCCGCGCACGGAACTGGAAGCACTCGGCCTGCCTCTTGATTCGATGGAAGTGATCCGCCGCGATTCGGAACTCCTTCGGGACATCGTCCTGATCGACTGCCCAGACCCGGACACCAGCGAAGGCGACACGTCAGGCAGCAACCTTGCCATCCTCCGCGGCCTGCTCCCCTATTGCGACGTCCTGATCTACACCTCCACCCAGCAGAAGTATCGCTCGGCCCGTGTGCTTGATGAACTGGGGCAGGGAGCCAACGGATGTCGGCTTTTCTTCGTGCAGACGCATGCCGATATCGACAGCGATGTACGCGAAGACTGGCGAGCCCAGCTGCGCGGAAGCTTTGAAGTCCCCGACATTTTCTTTGTCGACTCCCGTCGCGCGCTTCGCGAGCAGCAGGCCGGCCAGCGTCCATCGGGCGACTTCGGACGGCTGATTGATGCCCTCGCCACGCAGCTGGCGGCGTCGGAACGGGTCGGAGTGCGACGGGCCAACGTCATTGACCTCCTGCAGGCAGCCTTCATTCGTTGTCGGGGAACGCTGAACGAGGGCTGGCCGGCAGTCCATCAGTTGTCGACCGTCCTCATCGAACAGAAGCAGGTTCTCGCCCGCCGCATGGCCGAAGAGATGAAGAAGCAGCTCCTCACGAGCCGGCATCTCTGGGAGCGGCGGCTCCTTTCGGAAGTGACCGACACCTGGGGCTTTACCCCCTTTTCGGCGATGCTCAGGGCCTATGCCGGGCTCGGCGGTCTGATTGCCTCGTTCAGTTTCTATCGAGCGCGGAACAGCGTGCAGATGGCACTCATCGGGGCAGTGCAGGGGGCCCGCTGGCTGCAGTCGAAGCACCAGGAACTGGCGGCCGATTCCGTCGTCGCGAAGGCATCGACGTTCTCCCTGGGCGACGACCTCCTGCGCGAGGCGGAGATCGTCATCGAAGGGCACGTGCGGGCTTCGGAACTCGAACCGGGACGGACGATCAAGGCCAGCGTCGAAGACCTGCGGCAGCAGGCGGCTGCCGTCGAACGCCAGTTCCTGGGGGACGCCGGTCGCAGGATCGACGAGGTCATTCGATCCCTCGCCTCACAAAACTCCCGCTGGTACGTCCGCGCCTGGTATGAAACGCTGTTCGCGGCGTACATCGTCTTCGCGCTGGGACGCGTCGCCAAGAGTTTCTTCTACGATTCGTTCTGGCTTGATCGGCCGCTGCTTGGCACGGAGTTCTACATTCCCGCGCTGCTCTTCTTCGTGATCTGGTCGCTGTTGCTGGTGACCCTCTTCACACATCGCCTGAGACGCGGGCTGGGGGGCGAGATCCAGAAGCTGGTCAACGAAATGGTCGACCTGCGGCTTTCGCAGGGTCTGTTCCCACAGTGGGAGTCCGCCTGCCGCGACGCCGGAGACTTCCGCGAAGACCTCAACCGGCTGCTGGGACGGTCATCCACCCTCCGGGACAAGTTTGCCGTCGTTGCTATTGGGGGAGCGAAGGGGGTGAAACGCGAGGCGGTGATGGCGGAAGAATGATTCCGAGCCCGGCGAAGATTTTCCGTTGCACGATCTGGGAATCTTCCTCGCGCCAGCGTCCTTCGCGACGTTTCCGTCGACAGGCGGTGCAATACCTCGCCGACGAGTAGACCGAGCCTTTTGCGACTTCGTACCACCATTTCTGCTGAGTGGCCCGCCAGGTTTCGACAACCTCGCACCGCGGGCACTGGAAGGTCTGGTCGACGTAGTAGCCGCGGGTGACGAAGTCGGGCTCTCCATAGCTGTTTGAAGGAGCCAGCGCCTCACGCTTGACCAGCACGGCCTCGAGGTTGGCGATGGCGGTCCGCGCCTTGTCGTTCTTTTCGGCCTGAACTCGCAGGCGTTCGTCCTCGGATTTCGCCTTCCGACGGGCATCGAGGATCTGACGTTTCTGCTTGCCGCTGGTCATCGTCGTTCCGGCCTTGAGCTTGCCGGTTGGGTGGACACGAGTCCGGTGCGCGGGTTCGATGACGTCAGCCGAACGCCTTCCTCAGCATCGCCAGGCTCTTCGGGACCTCGACCTCGTAATTCCCCTTTCCCTCGAACTCGAGCGAGATGTAGCCGCCATAGTTGACCTTCTTCAGCGTCGCCGCCACGCGGTCGTAGTCGATGTCGAGCGTGTACCACTTCCCGTCACCGCCGTAAGTCTTCGCCTGCACCAACGCCGCGTACGGCGCGAGAGCCTCGTATTGCTCGTACTGGTTCTCGAGGAAGTTGCCCGTATCGAGAGTCGCCCGCAGCCATGGGCTCTTCACTGCCTCGATGATCCTGATCACTCCGGCCGCGTCACGCCCCAGGCCCCAGTGGTTCTCGAGGCCCATCACGACGCCGCATTCCTCGGCCTTCGCGAGGCAGTCCGTCAGCCCGTCGATGGCCCACTTGAAACCGTCGTCGTCGGTGTACCCCTCGAGGCGCGGCTCGATCCCTTTATTGGCCATCAGCGCGTCGAAGTTCTTGCTCGTTCCCCACCGGCCGGTGTTCACGCGGATGGTGGGAATGCCCAGGCGATACGCCAGTTCGATGCACTTCGTCGTATGCTCGACGTTCTTCTTGCGAAAGTCGGCATCGGGACTGATGAAGCTTTGATGGGTGGAGAAGCCGCAAAGGTCCATTCCCAGGCTGAAGGCCCGCTGCTTGATCTTCATTAGTGCGGAGTTCGATTCATCCGTCATCTGGATGTGCAGGACCTCGACGCCGTCGAACCCGGCGTCCGCGGCCAGCTCGATGCACTTTTCGATCGGCAGCTTGGTGTCGTTGTTGAACCGCCAGTACGAGTAGGTCGAAGTCGCGATGCGGTTGGGGCGTGATTTCGTTTCAGGCACTTCGGCTGCGACCGTCAGCGGGCCGGGCAGAAGAGTCGCGGCCGTCGCAGCCATTGAGGTCGTCAGCCAGTCGCGTCGATTCATAAAGCCTTCCTCCGGCGGATTCCAAGTCCGGGCGACCGAGTCGCTGCGATCACTTGAACTTGAACCGCTTGCATTGCGAGAAGAATTCGAGCGGGTTGTCGTAAACCACCTTCTTGATCTTCGCGTCGCTGTGACCGCGTTTCTTCATCTCCTGGATGAATTCGGGCACGGCCAGAGGGTTCGACGGCCCCCAGTCTCCGGCGGAATTGACCATGATCCGGTCGTCGCCCCAGCGCTCGATGATGTCGGCCGCACGGGCCGGAGTGCATTTCGTCGTCGGGTAGAGCGTCATGCCGCACCAGAAGCCGTTCTTCCTGGCCAGCCCGACCGTGTGCTCTTCGACGTGATCGACACACACGGTGCCGGGATCGAGCTCGGAATGCTCCTTGAGCATGTCGATGATCATCCGCGTCCCCTTGTACTTGTCCTGCAGGTGGGGCGTATGGATCAGGATCAGCTCATCGATCTTCGAGGCGAGTTCGAGATGCTCGGAGAAGATCGTCGCCTCGTTCTTGGTGTTCTTGTTCAGACCAATCTCACCGATCCCGAGCACTCCCGTGCGATCGATGAATTCGGGGATCATCTTGATGACTTCGCGCGACAGCTCAACGTTCTCGGCTTCCTTGGCATTGATGCACAGCCACGTGAAATGCGCCAGGCCCGACCAGCCGGCGCGCTTGGGCTCGAACTCGGTGAGCTGGCGGAAATAGTCGCGGAATCCGTCGACGGATCCGCGATCGAACCCCGCCCAGAATGCCGGCTCGCTGACGGCGACGCAGCCCATGCGGGCCATGCGTTCGTAGTCGTCGGTCGTCCGCGAGACCATGTGGATGTGGGGATCGATGTACTGCATAAGGGCACTTCAATAGTCGGTCGTCGGAAGCGAACTCGATTGTCCCGATTGCGTCGCGATTTGTCAGCTACTCCCAGAGGATTCCCCATGAAGGACCCCTCCTCACTCCACGACATCAGGGACAGTTTCATCGTTGCCTTTTTTCAGCATGGTTCCGATCAGCCGGGCGCGTCCTGACGGCGTTTTTTGCTAAAGTGGTTCCCTCGCCAGACCGTCGATGGCGGTTGCATCCGGGAAAGGGAGCAGGGCTGATGAATCGAAGCATTGGCGCCGGGCTGGGGACGCTGGTTGTGGCCGCGCTGGCCTGCTGTGACGCGAGGGCCGACACCATTCAAACCGCGGCCGGCGAGACGATCACCGGTAAGGAGTCGATGATCGTCGACGGAACGCTGGTGCTTCCCGCCTCTGATGGAAAGCCCGAGGTTCGATTCCCGCTGGCTGATCTTGATCGGGTGACGTTCTCCCCGTCCCGGCCGACAGGCGATCTCAAGGCCCGTTTTGTCCGGATCGACCAGCCGGGGGCGGGTAAGCCCCTGTCGCTCGCGGAAGTCGAGCTGTTTGAGGGAGACAAGAAGATCGCGCAAGGCGCAAAGGCCCGTCAGTCGGTCAGCTATATGGATGATGACGAGAAATGGGGCGCGCAGAAGGCGATCGATGGCAAAACCGGTGGGGACTCGACGACTGACGGGGTGACCCGGACGTTGCCGACCGGCGATCCCTGGTGGGAAGTTGAGCTGCCCTCGGACGCGGGGATCGGGAAGATGGTGGTCTGGCTCCGGACCGACGCCCAGCCGAACACCAAGATGGCCGGCTTCCGGGTGCAGCTTCTGAACGCCCAGCGACAATTGCTGTGGACGAAATCCTTCAACAATCCCGCAGGCCCGAAGGTGGAGATCGAACCTCCGGTTCACAGCGACAAGTTGTCGGCCGATGACATCAAGGCCATTGAAACGCTGGGGACGGTCAAGGGAACGCTTCCATTGGCTGCACTGGTCAGCGCGTGGATCCGCGATGAGAAGGTCACGGTTCCGGCCGAGACGTCGGGCCAGCAATCGACATCGACGGTCGTTCGCGCAGCGCGGGGAGGGTTTTCGGCAGAAGCGCCTCAGCAGCAGACCGCCGCGGTCAAGTCGGCCCCACTCATCGCGGATGGCGAGTGGCTGATCAGGTTCGAACCCGATGGATTCCTGGTTGGAAAGATCACCTCCTGGAATGAACAAGGGCTGAGCGTCGAGTTTCAGCTCGAGCGTCATCCTCGATCCATCGTGATTCCAACGGCGGCTGTCATCGAAGTGTCGTCGAAAGACGTCATCATGAAGACTTTGTCGCTCGACCGTTCCCAGATTTCCACCGAGGGGGACACCGTTTTCGCGAAGGCGGAGGGGAATGCCCTCCAGGCAGTTGTGGGGACGGTCAAGGGGATCGAAGGGGAGTCGCTGCAGTTTGAGTTTCAGGGCAAGGTGCGGGGGATCAAGCTGGCGCGTGTCGCTTCGATCATGCGAAAAAGGGCCGCGAACCCGACGGCATCCACCCAGGCTCTCGTCCAACTGTCGAACGCAATGCGCCTGTGCGGCCGTCCGAAATCGCTCTCGGGATCGACGGCCGTTCTGGAGCTTCCCTGGCAACAGCCCTTCAAACTTGGACGGTCGTCCATGAAGTCCTTTTCAGTCTGGAATGGCCGCGCCGTCGCGCTGACGGACCTTGAACCGTCTGGAGTGGAGTACACGCCGTTCCTCGATCGGGTTCTGCCGTACAGCACGAACGAATCGCTGACCGGCAGTCCGCTGGCGATCGGCAACGCGACCTACGAACGAGGTCTTTGCGTCCATTCCGGAACGAGGCTCACCTACGACCTCGGCGGCGCGTTTGAAAAACTCCGACTGCAGGTCGGATTGCAGAAAGAGGACGGGCTCCGTGGGCAGGCGGTCGTCCGGATCAAGGGGGACGACTCCGTTCTCGCGGAGAAGCCGGTCGCGGGATCGGCCCCGGCCGAAACAGTCGATGTCTCGCTCGCAGGAAAAAGAATGCTGGTGATCGAGATCGATTACGGCGACGGCCTGGATGTGGGAGATCATGTGGTCATTGGTCAACCGGTTCTGGTGCGGACTTCGACGCCGTGAGTGAAATGGAAGACGGAGCCCGACGGCAGAGCCGGAGGGCAGAAGCAATTGTGGTGGCGTTGATGCTCGTTCATGCGGGGTGGCTCGCATGGAGCGCCACCTGGCAATCTCCCACGCTCAATGAGCCCGGGCATCTCGCGTCCGGAGTCGCCCACTGGAAGCTCGGTCGGTTCGAGCCCTACGCAGTCAATCCGCCAGTCGTACGGATGATCGCCGCGCTCCCCGTTCTGGGGGTCGGCTGCGAGACAGATTGGTCGAGCTTTCGTGGCCGGCCAGGAGAACGACCGGAGTTTCCGCTCGGCAGCGACTTCATCAAGGCGAACGGGAGCCGTTCCCAGTGGCTTTTCGTCCTCTCACGGTGGATCTGTCTGCCGTTCAGTTTACTCGGCGCCTGGATGTGCTTCGTGTGGGGCAGAGCGCTGTTCAGCCCTTTGGCTGGAGTTCTGGCCTGTGCTCTCTGGTGCGTCGAACCGAACATCATCGCCCACGGACAGCTGATCACCTCCGACATCGCGGCGACTTCACTCGGTCTCGTCTCGATGTGGACCTTCTGGAGATGGCTGCAGCAGCCGGGCTGGTGGTCGGCCGGGATCGCCGGCGCCGGCCTGGCGCTTGCGGTGCTCGCCAAATTCTCCTGGCTGGTGTTGTTCGGCCTTTGGCCGCTGCTGTGGATCCTCGTGATCGTGCAGAGGCGGCGACAAAGGAGAGCGATGTCGCAGGCGGCCGCTCCGGTCGGGCCTGGAGGCGCAATACCGAGGCAGGCTGCGCAGATGCTGGCGCTGATCTTCGTGGCGGTTTACGGGATCAATCTGGCTTACGGCTTCGACGGCTCATTCAGCCGCCTTGGTTCGTTCCAGTTTGCCAGCAAAGCGTTGTCCGGTCAGTCGCAGCCCGGCCGGCTTGCCAACCGTTTTTCCGGGAGCCCGATCGCGGAAGTCCCGGTTCCTCTCCCGCGTCAATTCATCCTTGGGCTCGATCTGCAGAAGAAGGACTTCGAGCACTTCCCGCACGAGTCGTATCTTCGCGGCGAATGGCGACAGGGAGGCTGGTGGTACTACTACATCTACGCCGCTGCGGTGAAGCTGCCGGTGGGCTTCCTGGTCCTCGCGATCACGGCGGTGCTCGTGCGGCTCAGTTGCGGGCCCTTCGCCTCATCACCTGTCGCCCGCCTCGGTCAATGGATCCTGCTGATCCCCTCGGTCGTGTTGTTCGCGATCGTCAGTTCGGAGACCGGGTTCAACCATCACTTTCGTTATGTCCTGCCCTGTTTCGGCCCGGTGTTCATTCTGACTTCGGGGATGGCCGCCGTGGGCAGCAGGGCGTTGCGCGCGTGGATTGCCGCGAACTGGACATGGATGGCCGTTTCGAGCGTCCTCGCCGCGCCGCACAGCCTGAGCTATTTCAACGAACTCGCCGGCGGGATGCGGAACGGCGCCGCGCATCTGCTGCACAGCAACGTCGACTGGGGACAGGACCTTGTCGCCCTCGAAAACTGGATCGGGCGTCATCCCGATTCGAAGCCTGTCTACCTCGCCTACTACGGCTTCTATGATCCGCAGGCCTATGGCGTGGCCGCTGAGATCGGCCCGCAGGGACCATTCGGGGAGACCCGGCCGCTCGACTGGTCGTTCAGGCCCGGATACTACGCCATCAGCGTCAACTACCTTCACGGAACGGCGTGGCGACTGCAGAACCGATTTGCCTACCAGCCATTCCTGAAGCAGACGCCGATCGCCTGGTGCGGCGGTTCAATCGCGATCTATCGGGTCGACGAACGGCAGGCGAAGGAATTGACGGACGCGGCGATCGCCTCGCAAATGAAGAGGTAGTATCCCGGCCGGTCCTATCGTGAACGATTCCAGGCGATCGCCAGTGGGGATGTTGCCCACGGCGAGACCGCGAGGGCCACCGCGGCCGCAACAAGAAAACCGACGGCCACGGGCGGCGAATTCTGAAGCAGGCCCCAGGCTCCGATGGCGGCGAGAAGGACAGCGACGGAGATCGCCATCATCACTGTTTTCGAGCTGATCATCGCCCGGCGTTTGGCCACTACAAAGGCCAGGATCGTCCCCAGGATCGTTGCAGAGGACAACAGGTAGACCGTTCCGAGAAACCCAACGCTGAGAATCTGCTGTCGCAGGTCGCGCGGCGCCGCGAGCTGAACAGTGATCCCGAAACTGAAAACCGCAACTAAGGCAGCGACGATGACCGCCCCAAAAACCTGGGCCCGTCCCGTCAGAGCGATCGTGGCTCCGACTGCCGTACTGATCCAGGGGCAAACGATGAGCGTGATGATCAACCAGGTCGGCTGCTGGAGCCGATCGTACGGTTCATTGATGGCGTAGGCCGCGAGGAAAGCGGCCAGCCACAATGCAGTCGCGATCGCCACGCTGCGGAGTTGCACGGCGATCATGCAGCGTGCCAGGGTTGACGAGGTGATGGGCCGGGTCCCGAGAAATGGGCCGATGGACCAGTTCGCTTCGGTTGGGCCGAGGCGGCATCCGAATGCGGAGATCAGCCCTGCCGTCACGGCGACGGTGACGCCGCTGCCCGTCGCGAGCCGGAGGAGCGTCACGGGATTCCGATCGAAGACGAGCCATAGCGAGAATGCGACGAGCATACTGGCGAAACTGAGGGCGGGCAGGATCCAGCCTCTGCGACGCCGTTCGGCCCAAACCATGGCCCGCTCCGCAGACTGAAATGGCGCCGAGCCTGAATGGGCCTGATCCAGCAGCCATTCCAGACGGCGTTCAAGGTGCAGGGCTGGCAAGGGCTCCTGTCGCCGCTGCCGTGCAATGCCGGACACGGCCACGAAGCCCGACAGATTGGCGATACACAAAAGGAACAGGAAGTCCCCGACTGTGACCTCCCTCCAGAAGTGCGTCGGCGGGCGAAACACCATCCCGAGGTGCGACCGGAACCAGATGCCGAGGACGACGCCCACGAATGCGAGAGACGGAATCAGCCAGAACGATTTGTCCGTGTACCAGTAAGTGGCGACGACGGCGGGCAGTATCACCGCGAGGAACAGAGCAGGGCCAAGAAGGGGCCAGTCGAGCGGGAGGAGCGTATTCAAGATGAGCGTGCAGGCCCCCCACATGGCCGCGCTGATCAGCCCGGCGGGCAGCAACTGAAGGAGAACGATGCCGGGAGTGCTGATTGGACGGGCAAACAGCCGGGCATACGGTCCGAGCGCCGCAAACACCGCTGCGCCGACCATCAGCATCCCAATCTGCATCATGATCGACTGGACCATGATCAATGACGGCTCGGATGGCTGGAATGCGCCGCGCCTGTGCATTTCACCGAACAGCAATAGCGGGAGCAGGATGGCGGCGAGCATCGAGGCGGGGAGCCACCAGCGGCCGCGATTCAGAAATTCCCAGGCAAGGGTGGTGGGGATCGTTCGCATGGTCGGTCAACCAGACGGAGACGGATGGAAGAGGAGCTGCCGATCAGCGGGAGACGCGGTTCAGGAAGACTTCGTCGAGAGACAGCGCGGCTTCATCGACGACTTTCGCCCCGAGCGCCTCTGCTGCGCGTCGGAGCTGCAGGCTTTCGCCTCCGCAGAGATACGTCCACTCGGCCCCCTGGCCGGAGGCCGACAGTGAGCCGACGAGGCTGGGAGCTGCCGGAAGAGGCCCTTCGAAGCGGAGCGTCACGCGGCGGTGTGTGTCGTGAATTTCGTCCATCGAGGCGGACATCAGGATCCGTCCCTGGTGGATCATGGCGACGCGGTCAGCGACGCGCTCGACTTCATCGAGCAGGTGGGAAGAAAACAGCACGGTCCTCCCTTCCTCGGCGATCGTCCGGATGATGGCGCCGAGGATGTCGCGGCGGACAACCGGGTCGAGTCCCGAGGACGGTTCATCAAGGACGAGAAGATCCGGGCGATGCGCGAGGGCGACGAGCAGGCCGGCCCGCGCGCGCTGGCCGCGCGAGAGATTCCTTACCTTCGTGAGGGGATCGAGGTCGAACGCCTCTCGCAGTTCTTCGGCATACCGCGGGTCCCAGGCGGGATAGAACGCCTGCGTGTACCTGATCAGTTCCGAGACCCGCATCCAGTCCGGGAGGTCCCGCTCCTCCGAGAGGTATCCGATGCGACCCAGGACGCCGACAGCGTTCTCGATCGGGTCGAGCCCGAATACGCGGACCGTTCCCGACTGGGCCTTGAATAATCCGAGGACATGCTTGATCAGGGTCGTCTTGCCGGCCCCGTTGCCGCCGATGAGCCCGAAGACCCCGCCCCTGGGGATCGTCAGAGAGACATCGTCGAGCGCCACCTTCCGACCGAAATGGCGAGTGATGCGGTGCAGTTCGACGATGGGAGGAGCCGCCGACGGAAATGAATCGGACATGAGTTACTCCTGGGGACGGGACGATTCGAGGGCTGATAGACGCTGCTGGATGAGCTTGAGCACTTCCTCGACGGGGACGTTCATCTGGGCGGCCTCCGCGAGAAGCGCATCGATGCGCCCGGTGAGAATCCGCAGGCGTTCCTTTCGGGCCAGCGGCGAGCCCTGGTCGGAGACATAGGTGCCGGCAGTGCGGCGTTTTTCGACGAGGCCGGCGGCTTCGAGTTCTCGATAGGCCCGGGCGACGGTGTTCGGGTTCACGAGCAACTGCTCGGCCAGTACGCGGATTGCCGGCATTTCTTCGCCGGGGGAGAGCCGTCCCGCCGCGACCAGGTATTTGACCTGGTTGACGATCTGCAGATAGATCGGCACGCCGTCGGCGGAGGAAATGTGGAGTTGCACGAGTCCACCACTGTGCTTGCTTGTATTAATCAATTAATACAATTGGCGCGGGGAGTCGGCAATGGAGATTCCTGGATTTCTTTCGGACCTCTCCGGGGGCGCGGGTCGTGGGACCAGGTGTCGAGTGGCGGCTGGCGTCAACGAAAACACCGCGGACATCGCTTCGCGACGCCCGCGGTGTTTTCCGATGTCGATCTGCTCAAATCACTTATTCTTGAGCGGCTTCCAGTAGCTGAGAAGCACGTAGCCGATCGTGGGAGGGGCTGTGAGCAGGGTGACGAGCCAGAATTTCGTCACCCAGGGCTGAGTGACCCGGAGCGTCCCCATGCTGTTCAGGAGGACGTGTGTGAAGCAGGGAATCATAATGCTCACACACATCATCAGAATGCCCATCTGCTTTCGGCTCTGCTTTTCTTCGTCCGACAGCTCTGCGGGCTTTCCCCCCTTCTTCGCGGCCGACTTGTCTGGCTTCTTTCCGTCCCGGGCCTTGGTGTCCCCTTTTTCCGCCTTCTTCCCGCTCTTGGCCTTCGGCTGCGGCGCGGGCGCTTCGACTTCGTCCCGCATGCCAGGAGCGTAGTACTTCGCGATCCCCTGGTTGATTGCCCGGGGGACCGCGATGACGGGCCGCACCGGCACGCCGTAGCGCAGCCGCAGTTCTTCCTCGAGCTCGTGTTCGATTTCGTCGATCGTGGCGATCATCAGCCGGTCGTCGTCGACAAACAGCGGGATGAACGAATACTGCTTAACGAGTGATCGAGGGACGAGGTCGAGCGCCGAGTCCTCGGGAAGGACGTCTTCCAGGTCGATGTAGGAGTAGCCCAGCTGCTGGGCCAGGGCCTTGGCGGCCATTTCGGCGTCCACAAGCTTCATCTGGACGACGGCGTCGCGATGGGACAGGCCGCGGCGATCGGCAAACTCCTCGATCTCCGATTTCTGCGAGCGTTCGATGTTCCCCTGGCGAATGAGGACGTCGAGGAGCGGCTGCCGGCCGAACTCGTCGCGTTCGGGTGGGAACTCGCGGCCCATTCCCTCGTCGTAGTCGCGTTTCCGCTCGATGTCGGTCAGGCAGAGCATGGCCTTCGCCATCTCGTTCAGCATGTCCTGCGACTGCATCGAGTACTGGCCGGTGGCGTACTTACGGACGTGGGTGTTGAGCTTCTTGTAATGGGCCCGGATCTTGTCCAGGTCGTCTTCAAACCGCTTGATGCGCAGGAGCTCATAGTGGTCGGGCGGACGCTGGCCTTCGGGGATGCCGAGCCATTCCTTGTAGAAGTCCATCGGTGCGGTGCTCGCGGGGCAAACGTGACATGCGACCTGAGCTATGGAGTTTATTGCAAATTGCAGCGAGGCCAAACGTAAAGCACCCCGGCCGCGTGAAAGCGGCCGGGGTGCGAGGACGATTGGTCCGTCAGGCGACGACTATTCGACCTGGTACTCGGTCGCCAGCGATTCGAAGGCGTCGACATTGTCGTTTGTCAGGCCGGCGGCACGATCGATCTCAATGCTGGCTTCCGTCTTGCCCGTCAATTCGCGGCCGCTGACTTCGATGCGTCCGTTCTTGTCATACGCATAGGTCACTTCGACGGGCGATCCTGCCGGCAGGTTGGCCGGGAGACCGGTGATGCGGAAATCGCCGATCGTGGTGCAGGCGTCGGGATCGCTGGCGTCCCCTTCGAGGACGCACAGGTGCACGCGCGTCTGGTTGGCCGAGTTGGTGACGAACTTCTGCGTCACCTTGTGCGGCACCGCCGTGTTCTTGGGGATCATGATGTGGTTGATCTTGCGCGTCTTGTTGGCCGGATCGGTGATCTTGATCCCCAGCGAGTGGGAGTTGACGTCGGTGGTCGCCACGGAGCGGAGGCGGCTGATGACGGCCTGGGCCAGGCGCGAATCTCCGCCGGTCTGACGGGCTTCGAGGATGGCTGCGTGAATCGCAGCGCCCTGGGCCACGGCTTCTTCGGGGCTCACATCGCGGGTCGGCGCGACGCCAGTGACTTCCGTGAGCATCGTTTCCACGACCGGCATGTAGGTCGATCCCCCGACGAGGACGACGGCGTCGAGTTCGCCCTTGTCGACTCCGGCCTGCTGCATGACGAGTTCCGCGGTATCGCGGGTCCGCTGCATCAGGTCGCCCGTGATCCGTTCGAAATCCTGGCGCGAGATGGAGACGGTCAGGTTCTTGCCGTGGTAGGAGATGTTGATCGGCGTCTGCGACTTGCCCGAGAGATCGCGCTTGGCCTGCTCGCAGTCGAGCGTGAGCATCATCAGCGATTCCGGATCTTCACGCGGGTCTTCCTTGTGCTTGCGCTGGAACTGCTCGGCCACGTGGTCGACGACGCGTCGGGTCCAGTCGAGGCCGCCCAGCATGACGTCGCCGTCCGTTGCGAGGACGCGGAAGTTGGTCGGCGTGTAGCGGACGACGGTGGCGTCGAACGTGCCGCCGCCGAGGTCGTAGACCATGATGGTCTTTTCCTTGGAGGCGAGGTCCTTGCGGCCCAGTTCTCCCTTGGACCAGGCGTAGGCGAGCGTCGCAGCGGTCGGCTCGTTGATGATGTCGATGACGTTCAGGCCGGCGATCTTGCCGGCGTCCTGGGTCGCCTTCCGGCGCACGTCGTTGAAGTAATAGGGGACGGTGATGACCGCGTTGACGACGGTGCCGTCGCCGGCGACTCCACCCCCGGTGGCCTTCAGCGCCGCTTCTGCGTCCTGCTTCAGTTTCTTCAGGATCAGGGCGGAGATGAATTCCGGCGTGAGCCGCTTTCCCTGGTAGACAACAAAGAAGTCCTTGTTGCCCATCTGGCGCTTGATCGCCTCGATGATGTTCTTGGGATTCTCGATCGCCATCCGCTCGGGGCTGGGGCCGACGATGACTTTTCCGTCTTCGCCCAGGAGCACGACGGACGGCGTGATCGTCCGTTGTTCCGAGTTCTGCAGCGCGACAGGGACTCCGTCCGTATTCAGCTGGGCGATCGTCGAGTACGTCGTTCCAAGATCAATCCCGACCGTATTGCCTGGCAGAATATTCATTCGTGACCTTCTGACTTTGGACGGCTGAAGCGAAGCGGTGAATGGGCGCGGCGGGACAGGGATTCGCCGGGCCGGACGACGTGTTGGGACGTGTTGGGGAGTGCTCTGGCGGGCTGGGAAGCCCCCATAGAACAGGCATTCTGACCGTGCGCCAGACGGGAATCAAGCAGTCGAACAGGGGCACTTTTCACGCCTCGGGGCATTCTGGAATCGGCAATCGGCATTTCCGTTGCGAGAGGGGGAATCGGGCGCGTCGTCGGTGGCAACCGGGCAAGAAGAACGGGGCCAGGGGGAGGGCCGTGTTTCATGCCTGTTCCTCCCTGGTGATTCTGGAACGCTGGCAGCAGAGCCAGGATCGGTCGAATCGGACGCCCCGACTGTGTGGGTTCGGCGTGTGGCAGGTTGAGAGTGATCGCGGTCATTGTTCCTCCACCATGACGTGGGAGGTTGCGCGCGGCGAGAGCGGGACACTTTCCTCGAAGGACCGTGAGGTTCGATGATTGCGGGGGGCAGCGTCCGGCTTCAGAATGGATCGTCCACCCTGTGCAGTTCCCCCTGCCTGTGGCGATCCCCACCGAAGGCCTTCCATGACGTCCCCGCTTCGCTCCTCCCGCCGCAACTTCCTCAAGCTGTCCGCGGCCGCCTCGACGACGTTTGCCGCACCGCTGATTCTGCCGCGATCGGTCTTCGGGGCCAACGAGCGAGTTTCCGTCGCGTTTATCGGAGTGGGCAACCAGGGGAACAACAACGTCAAGGACTTCCTGAAACAGGAGATCGCGGTCACGGCGGTCTGCGAGGTCGATTCGACCCGTGCCGGCGCCGCCGTCGACAACCTGAAGAAGCAGGGGCACGAGGCAGTTCCGTTCGGCGATTACCGGAAGCTGCTCGAGCGGAAAGACGTCGACGCGGTGGTCATCACGGTTCCCGACCAGTGGCATGCCCGGATGACGATTGACGCCTGTGCCGCCGGGAAGGATGTGTACTGCGAGAAGCCGCTGTCACTGACCATTCGCGACGGCCGGCGCATGGTGGACGCGGCCCGGAAATACGGGCGGGTCGTCCAGACCGGGTCGCAGCAGCGTTCGGCCAAAGAGTTTCGACAGGCCTGCGAACTGGTTCGCAGCGGCGCTATCGGCAAGTTGCAGACGGTGCTGGCGGGCATTCCCAGGCCGAATCATCCCGGCGCGCTCGGTCCCGATTCGGATCCGCCGGCGACGCTCGACTACGAGATGTGGCTCGGGCCCGCGCCTTACCGGCGCTATAACGAGAAGCGGGTCCACTACCACTTCCGCTTCTGGTGGGATTACTCCGGCGGGCAGATGACGAACTTCGGCGCGCACCATCTGGACATTGCGCAGTGGGCGCTCGACATGGATAACAGCGGTCCGATCGCGACCGACGGGACGGCGACGTTCCATCCCGAGAAGCTGCACGAGGTCACCGAGACGTTCCGCATTACCCACACATATGCGAATGGCGTGAAAGTGATCGCCGGCCAGCAGCAGAAAGACATTCCGACCGGCTGCACGTTCATCGGCGACAAGGGGAAGATCTACGTCACGCGCGGCGAGCTGGTGGCCGAGCCGGAGATCCTCAATTCCGAGGTGACGGTGAAGCTCTACGATAGCAGCAACCACCACCGGAACTGGCTCGACTGCATCAAGAGCCGGGAGAAGCCGATCTGTGACGTCGAGATCGGTCACCGTTCGGCCACGGTGTGCCACCTGGGAAGCATCGTCTGCCGGCTCGGCCGCGGCATCCAGTGGGATCCGAGGACCGAGCAGGTGATCGGCGACACGGAGGCGCAGGCCATGACGGATCGGCCGTACCGCAAGCCGTGGACGCAGGCCTGAGTCCGCGATGCTTCCGCCGATCGTGATCGAGACCTTTCCGCCGAATCGCCTGGGATGGCTGGAGGTCATCCGGCCTACGATCGACGATTCAATGCTGCGTGAAATCGCAGAGGGGGACTACGGCGATCGGGCTGACGAGCATCAGGCGGCTCTGCGGCCCATCCGGGATCATGGTCGACTGCCGGAACGATTTGAGTGGGTGCCCGGCGAGGTGCTGGAACTCATTCGATATTCCGACCCGACTGACCTGTCGTGGAAACCGGGACGGAGCGGCCTCGAAGGTCAGCGCATGCGGGGCTTTGCCTGCGCGGCCCTGCTCGCGACGGAGATTGAGCTTGGAGATTTGGACGAGACGTCACTCGCTCAAGGCCTGCGCTGTGAGATGGACCTCGGTGGAAGCGAACACCGGGCGTTGGCCGGGTTTCTGACGTATGCGATTGAGCGCGTTCCGACAGACTTTCCGTGGTTGGCCGCCAGCGGATTGCTCCTCGCGGCGCTGAGGACCGGCGAGTCCGAAGTCGCCGGGGGCGCCGTGCGAGCGCTTGCTGAGTGGATTGAGACCGACGAGCAGGTGGCCGAGGCGCTTCATGCGGAACGTGAATACCACTCCTTTGGCCACGAGCAGGGTTACTATCTCGAACTCGGGCAGGAGATGCGGTTGCGCGCGGCACGTCAGTCTCACGCCGACCTGCAATCGATCCTCTTCAAAGTCGCTGCTCAACTCGAGGAGTGATCGGAGAGCGATGAGAACCGGTTACCGGTTGCGCGGATAGTTGGACGGGTGGGCGTGGGACATGTCCACGCTTCCTGGCCCTGAGCTGCCGGTCGAACGACTGCTGGCGACCATGGCGATGCACCAGGCGACGGAGGCGACAGCAAACACCAGGAGGACGATCAACGACGAACAGTTGATGTCCGGGTCCTTCTCGATCTGGATCGGTGGAACGGTCGGCAGCTCTTCGCTGTCCGGCGCGCCATGATCCCCCAAGCCGTCCTTGAACATTGCCGAGCCCTCTACGAACTCCGGGCGTCCGGGGAGCGGCATCGGTCGCGGAAGCGACCAGCCCGTGCCGTCCCTTTCGACCTGCGGGAAGTTTACCGGCGGTTCCAATCCAGTGTGAAGACCAGTCGGCCCGGCTTCTTCCCGTGTTGGCAGCGTGGGTCTCCGAAATGGAGGCGCGCGATCGTTCTGAGAAACCGGGCTGATCGAGGTCGTACAGCCGGCTGACGCCGGCCGCTCGCCGGACCAATTTGAGTTCGCGTCAGCCGCCGTCCACCACTCGACTCGGCTGGAGCCACACCTTGTCGGCCTCGGGGAGCGAGGATGGGATTTCGGCGTTGTTTGGCTCAACGACCGGCAGAACGACCGAACTGCCGTGTTCTTTTCCATCGTGGAGGATTCGCACGTCGAACCCGCCCGGGAGCGTCTGAAAGCCCCACGGCCACGCGTTGCTCCCGCCGCCCGGTCCGGAAATCGTCAGGCGGATGCGAGATCCGGGTCGGAAGACATGCGCGAACGGGAAGAGTTCGATCCGCAGCTTCGTGGGTTCGCCGGGAGCGACCTTACGGACCGCTTCGGCGGTGTGCAGATGGTGCGGCCGAAGCGGCGTTGACGCCTTCTCATTGAGCAGACGATGGCTGGCGCGAAGCCACCCGCTCTGGATCAGCATTTCCTGGCCATCGGGGCGCACTTCGGAGAGCGTCGCCTGCAGGTCGACATCATCCGCCGCGATGGCGATCTCGAGATCGACGGAGCCTGGGCCGGCCATCACTGTCTGTCGCGTCAGCGCGGCGGAGGTGAACGTCGATCGATCCTGGGAGGGGGCGGTCCAACTCCCTGGCCTGACGTCGTAGTGAAATGTACTGGCACGGTCCGGCTGGTCGGCGTCGTCGGCCGAGAGATCGACGCCGAGTTCGAAGTGCTGGCCATCTCCTGACGAAACGAAGCGAGGTTGCGTGAACCGGCCGCGGACGTTTCCCTTTGCATCCGATTCCAGCAGAGCGACGAAGCGGTCCTTCGATTCGTATCGGGCGATTTTTTCGGGGTGTTCGTCGTCGAGATAGACGTCGAGAAACTCGACGATCTCCTCCCAGACCGCCCCTGACCAATACTGGTGGAAGCCATTCACTCCGACGAGGCGGACGGGCGTCGACTTCGGGAACCGCTCGAACAGTGCGGCGGGTCGACCGCCGCACTGCGCATCCTGCCACGAAACAATCTGGAGCGTCGGAACCGTGATGCGGCCGACAAGCTCCTCGGCGGACCGGCTTTGCCAATAGTCGCCGTGAAACGGATGAGACCTGACCGTTTCGACCGTATTGACGTTCTGCCCGCGAAGAGCCTGGTTCAGCGCGGCGATCGGGTCGTGCTGGACGAGGGCGTTCACTTCCTTCCGCTTCGTCGGCCATGCGTTCTCAATGTCGCGGCCGCCCGGCCAGAGGAGGCCGAACCCCGTGTTTGGAATTCCGCCCGGATAGAAGACGTCGCGATAGAAGTCTCCAACGACCGAGCCGGCGACGATCGCATCGAGCGAGGGGGGCTGCGTGGCCGCGACATACAGCTGAGTCAGACCCGGCCAGGACTGGTCGCCGAGCGCGACGTCATCGACCCAGGGCTGGGCCGCGAACGTTTCGATGACGTCGTAGCCGTCCAGCCAGGTGAGCGGCTCCATGAGATCGAAGGCCCCTCCCGAGCAGCCGCTGCCGCGCATGTTGACGCCGGCGACGGCATAGCCCAGCGCAGAGAACTTCTCGAAGGGCTGGTTCTGGTGGACGTCGGGCGTCTTGAGGCCAGGTTGATAGCCCGAGTAGGTGATCAGCAGATCGTAAGGGCCGGCGCCATGAATCTCTGGATCGGGGAGGACGACGCGGTAGCAGAGCAACGTGCCGTCGCGGACGGTGAGATAGCCCTGCGTCGGCTCGAGTTTCTGGGCCCTGTAGAAGTTCGGGGCCGGGTGCTCGTCCCGGCGCAGAACCCACACCGGGAATGGAGCATCGACCCCTTCGACCTCGACCCGATAACCGTCTCCCGGCACCATGTTGCGAACGATGAGTCCGCCCAGTCGGTCCGTGGAGGCCGAAAGCATTTCTCCCTGCGGACCAAGGACGGTCACCGACGATCCGGGCCGGGAGTGGATGACGTGAATCTGTTCGACGCTGCCGCGAACGACGAGTTCAGCCGCCGGGAGTGGCGGGGCGGCGGCGGGTTTGTTCTGCGACGCCGTGGCGGCATCCGCTGAAAATGAGCGATTCGGTCCGAGAATGCCGAAACCTGCGACCAGAAGCAGGATGGAAACCGGGGCATTCCGCCAACCAGTTGCGACTCTCTCGGGAGCGATGGGCACTTCTTCGGTCTCCGCGTGATGAGGAGACCCACGGTACGCGGTGATCGGGGGGACTGCCACCGATCACCGCGATTCCGGGATGAAGTCGCTTTGAGAGTTCTAGCGATGAGCGCTGGGATTTCAGCGCAGTTTCGCCGGCGGTGGGGCAAGTCCCACGAAGATCACGATGCCGTCGCCGCCCGGATTGGAGGTGATGTCGGTGCGGAAACGCGGCTTCCAGTTGTTGCAGGTCCAGACGTTCCCGGCCTGGTCGATCGACAGGCCGGTCTGGCGCATGAGCGGTGCATAGCTCGGTTCCGAGTTCTTGCCGTAGAGCGGCGTGCCATTGGCCAGCAGCACTTCGCTGCCCGCGGAGGGGAGGGTGTAGCCGGTGTCGGGCGAGAGAGGGTCGCCGAGGGTCTTTCCGGGAGGCCAGCCTGCGGGATTGGCGCCGCACAACCTGGAAACGCGTCCCTGCGTGAAGTTGCTGTCGAGTTCCAACGGGCCGAAGTTGGCGACCCAGATGTTGTCCTCGCCGTCGACGGTGATGCCCCAGGGATGGAACACGCCCCCGTCGCCGCTGAACGCACCGATCTGCGTGCCATCAGGGCTGTAGGCATACACCGTGCTGTCCCCCTGCGACGAGAACCAGGCGTTTCCGGCGGAATCGACGATGATCGCCTTCAAGGCATTCCCGACGAAATGAATGAAATCGAGCTCAGCCTCGCCCTCGCCGTTCAAGTGGAACTTGCCCACGGCGCTGGGGTGCTCGCCGAGGATGCCTCCGCTGGCGGTGACCCAGGCGCTGCCATCGGGCGCGATCGCCATGCCGAAGGGCTGACTTCCGGGATAGAGTTCGACACCGCTCGACTGGCAGGGATCACCGCCCGGGAAGACGAACACGCTGTCATTGCCGAGGCTCGAGATCCAGATGTTTCCCTGGTCGTCGGACTGGATGCCCTGACCCCGAACGGGGCCGCCCTGATATGCGTCTTTCGGCGAGACGGCTTTCCCCGTCGTCAGGAACTGCGAGACGCTGCCATTTCCCTCCTCGGTGGGATTGTCGCCGCCCCATCCGAAGTTGCTGAACCAGGCGCTTCCGAAGGGATCGATGGTCACTCCCAGGCCGACTCCCAGAATGCCGCCACCGCTGAGAGGCGACTTCGGAGTATTGCTCTTCCCGTCGGACGGCTCGCCGTTGGGCTTCAGGACCATGACGTGCTTCGCGGACTGAGTGCCTCCCTGGACGACGTTGTTGGCGATCCAGGCGTTGCCATCAGTGTCGAAGGCGATGGCGGCCGGGCCGCCGAACATGTACCGGTTGCTGCCGGAGTCGTTGACCTTCACGGCGACAGTCCACGCGTCGGGCATGCCGAAGAGCCCTGAGTAATAGGAACTGTCGATGAGTGTGAGCGCGAAGATCAACTCGACGTTCTTTCCGGGATCGCGCGCGAGATTGGCCAACGCGACGGCGGTATTTTCAGGGGCCGTACCGCCTTCGGGCGTCGTCAGTCCAAAGAAGGTCGAACGGACAAGGGAATAGGAGACGCACGCCGCCATCAGGTTGCCGAGCGAGCGGGTCAGACGCAGCGAATTCGTTTCATCGGCATTGGGCGACTTCTGCAGGACCCTGGACGACTCGCCCGTCTCGGGGGAGGCGATGTTGTTGCTCATCCCGGCCGCGATCCGCAGTCCGAATGAATTTCCCGAGATCACGCCCGTCCGGTAGAACTGGGCCATGGAATAGCTGGCAGCGACGGTGGTGAGTTCGTTGACCGTCGCCCTGGAGGGGAGGTCGGGGCCGAGAATTGTCACGAGCAGGGCGCCGTCGCCGACGTCTGCGGTCACGAAGAAGATGCTGGATGACGTTTTCGATGGGGTCGAGATCGTGAATTTTCCTGACCTGTCCGTGGTTGCTTCGCCGACAACTGTCGGCGCGCCAGTCGTCGCCTCATAGAGGGTGACCGCCACCTCGGACAGCGGCGTTGAACGTCGCCCTTCTCCCGACTGAACGGTTCCCCGCAGCGTGGCGGCTTCGACGGAGGAAGCCGCACACAATGCCAGGACGAGCGAGGCAAGAGAGAGCTGGACGGGAGTCGCGATACAGGAAGAGTTCGGCATGGAGCAGGACTTCTTGAAGAACAGGGACTTGCCCACCCTGTTTCCGGTCCGACGGACGATCGTCGGCCGCGCCGACATCCGCACTTCAGAAACAAGACATTGCAGTGAAACTCTACGGCAGAAAAACAGGGAAAGCCCTGGCGAGTTGCCCGGTTCCTGAGATGTTGCCCGGACGCATCAGCGATGCGTCGATATCGTCAGATTGTGTACCCCATTTGGCGGAGCGGGGCAGAGCTTCAGACGCTCAGGCGTTCGCTGAGGGGGCGCCGGGTCTTAATGAGTTTCTGATGATGTTCGCACATTCCTCGATGGAGGGCGGGATCTCGATTTGCGCGATCCAACCCCGGAGCGGGTAGTCGCGGATCCGGTCGAACTCACCGATCAGCTGGTCCCGAATTGATTCTCCCTTACTCGCGTACAAAGTGCTCAGAGCTTCGTAGCCGGTGTCGGGAGGCGAACTCCACGCGGGGGTTTCCGGCGCCAGTTTTCGCCAGGTCAGCGCGACGCGGCGCATGCGGCAAGGAGTCGCCACGAGCAGCACGGATCGGATCGCCGCGCCCAAGGCCAGCGGCGGATTGCAGTGGGAGAGGATTTCGCGCGTGAAACGGATGTTCTCGGCCGTGTTCGTCGAACGGTTCTCGATGACGACCTGCTGCGCGAGATCAGGATGCTGGATCGCCAGTTCGGCAGCGAAGGAGTCCGCTTCGGGGCCGCCGAGGTCGGCCGTTCCGGCGCCGATTCCGCCTGTGAAGATCATTCGTATCGCGGCCCCTCGCCTGACGAGGCCGGCACAGTGCCACGGAATCGCCAGATCGAAGTGGCCGAAACCGATCACCGCGTCGCAGGGGGACGTCGGCAGCGGATCGCGCAGCGCGAGCCAATCGAAGAGCGTGCGTTCCGCGGCTTCGATTCTGTTCATCGGGTGGAGCGGCGCTGTGCGAGCGGCCGCTGGTTAGAACGTCCAGCCGTCCGGCAGACTGGTTCCCTTGGGAACGACGATGATGCCGTCGCGGACGAGGACCGGACCGCGTTCGCCGTTTTCGGGGAACCCTTTCGGCAGGCGGAGAGTGACGCGGTCGCCGATGCGGCAGTTCTTGTCGACGATGGCCCGTTCGATGACGGCGCCCTGGCCGATGCCGAGGGCCGGTTCATCTCCCGTGCGCTCGCCCTGGGAACCATACTCATCGGCGCCCATGAGGACCGACTCCTGGATGGTGGCATCGGGCCCGATGTAGCACCGCAGGCCGATCATGCTGTTCTTCACGACGGCCCCCTGTTCGATGCGGCAGCCGTCGGCGACGAGGCTGCCGATGATCGATGCGCCGTCGATGCGTGTCGGGGGGAGGAAGCGTGCGTGGGTGTAGATTGGAGAGTCGTGCAGGTCGAGGCGGAACGGTGGATTGGGAGCAGCCAGCGCGAGGTTGGCTTCGAAGAACGACCGGATCGTCCCGATGTCCTCCCAGTAGCCGTCGAACAGGTGGAGCTGCACCTTGCGGGCGCGGATCGCGGCGGGGAAGACTTCCTTGCCGAAGTCGGCGTAGGTCGTCTTTTCGAGCATCTCGACGAGGGTTTTGCGGTTGAAGAGGTAGATGCCCATGTTGGCGAGGCAATCGCGTCCCTCGCTGGGGATGCCGCGGGCGTCGATCCAGTCGGGGCTGGTGCGGACGAGGTCGAGCTCGGCCTTCGTCTTGGGCTTCTCGAGGAATCCTTCCACGCGGAAATCGTCATTCACCCGCATGATGCCGAAGGAGGCGGCTTTTGCGGCGTCGACGGGGAGGGCGGCGATGGTGACGTCGGCCTTCGATTGCTGGTGGTATTTCAGCATGTCCCGGAAGTCCATCCGGTAGAGCTGATCGCCGGAGAGGATCAGGACGTAGTCGATGCCTGGCTGCTGCAGGTAGCGGAGCTGCTTGCGGACGGCGTCGGCCGTTCCCTGATACCAGGCCTCGCCTTCGTTCGTCTGCTGGGCGGCCAGGATCTCGACGAATCCGTTTGAGAACTGGTCGAATGTATAGGTCTGGCGGATGTGACGATGGAGGCTGACCGAGTTGAACTGGGTCAGAAGGTAGATGCGCCGGATCCCGCTATTGATGCAGTTGGAGATCGGGATGTCGATGATCCGGTACTTCCCGGCCAGGGGGACCGCCGGCTTCGACCTCTCGGCCGTCAGGGGAAGCAGGCGGGTTCCTTTCCCGCCGCCAAGGACGATGCAGGCAATGTTGTGCATGAGGGTGGCCGGTTCTCAAGTGAGCCTGGGATGCGAGGCGGGCTCAGATGCTCCATCCGTGGGAGGGCATTGGGCTTCGGTGGTCATCGGACCACAGGCCCGGCGAGATTGCAAGAGGGGGCGAATTGCCTTTTCGAAGGCGTGATTGACCCCTCGCGGTCCTCAGCCGGGCTCTGCCCCGGAATTCTGGTCATCGGCAGAATGGCGCACCGATCGACTCCTTTTACGGCGTGATGGGCGGCTTTCCGCCGGGGGGCTGGATCTCGGAAGCTGTTGATTGACCCCGGTTTCCAGCGAGAGTCGGCGGATTCTGCGCGGTTGTGCGGCATCCTGATGCAGATTTCGCGGAACGTCTTGACCGGGCGTGGGCGCTGTGGAAAAACCCGGCGCGATCCCAAAGTCCGCGGCTGCAGAACCCGGCCTTCCTGCCCCCATTCGGGCATGCTGGACATCGACGGGAAGGGCAGCGAGGGCCTGGCATCGAACCGGGACGGCAAAATCGGAATTGCCGTCAAAGTTTGACTGATCGTCAAAACCGGAGAATTCCGAAATTCCTGAAGACTGCAGAGTCTCTGCACCCGCATTGCGCGGGCGCAAAGACGCCCATGGTTGGCCCTGCGCGTGTGCCGGAAAGGACTTCCGTCACTGTCGGGCTGTTGGAGAGCCTCATGAACTGGACGCGAGTCAGCCTGTTCTGTCTGGGTGCGGCCCTGTTGGCCTCGTCGCAATCGGCCTTTGGTCAGGTTGTCAACGAGCAGACGGGCGTCGTCCAGCTCGAGGACTACAGCGGCTCCATGTCGCTGTCGAATGACGGCGGATCGTGGATGCAGGTCGACCGCATGAGCGGCGACGGCGTCGGATTCCAGAGCGGTTACACCCGCGTCGGTGTCCGCACGAAATGGCTCGAATTCGGGCAGTCGCACCTGTTCACCGAGCTCAACGGCACGATGAACGACCATGGCCGGCTCGGAACGAACCTGGGCCTGGGCGTCCGCACGATGTATGATGGCGGAGTCGCCGGCGTGCACGGCTGGTACGACAACTACGAATCCAATTACGGCCACAACTACCAGCAGGCCACCATCGGAGCGGAATATCTCCACCAGTGGCTCGACCTGCGGGCCAACGGCTACATGCCGTTCGGCGATCGTGATAACTTCATTGGCGTCGTCGATCCCGGGACCGAGCTGGCCTTCCAGGGTCACGATTTCGGCACGATCGGCAGGGGCCAGGTCGAACGGTCTCTCGCGGGCTTCGACGCTGAAGCTGGCGTTCCGCTTCCTGTGGCCACCTTCCTGCGCCTGTATGGCGGCACGTACTTCCTGACCGCCAACGACAACGACACCTGGGGTGTCCGCAGCCGCCTGGAAGCCCGTGTCGGCCAGAGCTCGACGGTGAACTTCCAGGTCACCGACGACGATCGCTTCGGCACGAACCTGAACGTCGGCGCCACCATCTGGTACGGCGGCGGAGCGACCTCCCCCTTCAAGTTCCAGCGTGACCGCAGCGGCGCCGCCCGGCGTTACGACCCTGTCCGCCGCGCCCAGCCCGTGCAGCTGGCCCAGGACCGCGAGAAGGTCTTCGTTCCGCTCATCAACGTCGACACTGGCAACGAGTTTAACATCACCTGGGTCGACAACACCAAGGTCGCTCCTGGCGACGGTACTTTCGAGAATCCGTTCACCGCGCTGCCGGGTTCGGCTCCGGGCTCGGACTACATCCTCGTTCGCCGCGGCGTGGGCAACACGGTCGGCAACATCGTTCTCGAGAACAACCAGCACCTGTTCGGCGAAGGCCAGGTCTACACGCTCAACACGGATCGCCGTGGAGTGGTTGAGATTCCGGACCAGTTCTTCGACCAGACCGGGCCGCGGCCGACGCTCGTTCCGACGCTGGCCAACGTTCCGATCGTGACGCTGGCGAACAACAACGAGGTCATCAACTTCGACATGACCGGCGGCACGGCCTCCGGGATCTTCGGCGCGTTCGTCCAGGACTTCCGGATCGAGCACGTCCAGATCGACTCGGACATCGGCATCACCATCACCGACGCCAGCGGGCGGGGCATTCTCAACAACATCGACGTGCCCAATATCGCCGATCTTCAGACCGGCATCTTCATCCGGAACCAGGGTGGCGACCGGCTTGACCTGTCGATGACGGACATCAACACGTCCGGCGGGGCCTATGGCGTGCAGATTGACGCCCTGGGGGCCGACGTCGTCGGCCAGATCAATGTTCTGAACACGAACGACAGCGACGTCGCCGGGCTGGTCCTGAGCCAGACGAACGGCATGCTGAACATGACGGTGCTGAATGCCGACATCGACAGCAATGGCGATGGCATCCAAATCCAGGCCACCGGCGATCCGGGGCAGAGCAATATCGCCCTCGCCAACGTCGACGTCGACGGGGCAGGGACGCTGATCAACATGCAGGGGTCAGCCGGAACCCTGCTTACCGTTCGCGGCTACAACGTCGACGCCAGCGGCAGCACGGGCGCCAGCGGCATTGCAGCCACGATCGACGACGCGACCGGATTGTTCGAGTTCCAGAACATCAACGCCTCAAGCAACGCCGTCGACGGCTTCCACCTTGACGCCACGAACAACTCGCTCGTCTACGCCGAAATCACCAACAGCAACCTGAGCCTCAACGGCGACAACGCCTTCGAAGTGAACGCCAGCGGCGGATCGGTCGTCCAGTTCTTTGTCGATCCGACCCTCGCGACCGACAGCGGCAGCGACGCCTACCAGTTCCTGGCCACCGATGCCGGCACGAAGCTGACGTCGATCTTTATCGACGTCAATCTCGCCCGCGCCGGCCAGTCGGCCATCAATGGCGCCGTGACCAACGGGGCCGAGTCGCAGCTGTATCTCGCGAATGTCCAGGGATCCGATTCCGGCCTGCACGGCCTGTCCGTCAACGTCTCGAACGGGGCCGTGGGCGACAGCTCCGACTTCCTGGCCGTGATCTCCAACAGCAGTTTTGCCCGCAGCGGTCAGCTCAACAGCGGACGGGGCGTGAACCTGCTGGCGGACAACAACTCCAACATCGACATCACGCTGACGAACACGGTCGCCAACAACAACGGTTCGCAGGGTCTGCACTACGAAGTGCTGACCGGCGCCAATGGAGCCAGCTCGCTCGTCGGGCGGGCGACCAACGTCAACTTCTCGGACAACCCCGACAACAACATTTTTGGCCAGGTCACCGGCGCCGGCTCGACCGCAAGCTGGACGTTGACCGACGTCACCGCCGACCTGATCGCGAACAGCGGTTCGGTCCGGCTGGCTTCACTGGCTGGCGGACAGCAGTTTGTCGACTGGTCGGGCGTCAGCAGCTCGATTTCCGAAGGCAATGCTGATGGTGTGAGTCTCTCGGCTGACGGGGTGAACAGCGCGGTTGGCTTCGCGTTCCGTGACGGCCGTATCAACGGAAACGGCGGACAGGGCATCGACGCGCTCGCCACGAACAACGGCCAGATCCAGGTCGACCTGGAAGACGCCCAGACGATGGAGAACTTCGAGGAGAACGTCCGCGCGGTCGCTCAGAGCGGCGGAACGGCGGCGGTGAATGCTCTCCGCGTCGACCTGTCGCAGGGCGGAGCAGGCACGAACGCCGACAACGTCTTCCTCGGAGCCGACGGCGCCGGGTCAATCGTCGGCGGCATTCTGGATACCGTGAATCTCGACAACAGCGGGCTGAACGGCCTGCAGGCCCTCATTACCAACGACGGCTCGCTCGACCTGCAGTTCCTGTCCTCCGACCCGCTGAACCCCTCCAGTGCCTCGTTCAATGCCAATGGCAGCGGCATCCGCATCGACGCTAACAACGCGACCTCGGTCCGTGTCGTAAGCTCGGGCGAATCGATCATCTCGGATAACTTCGCCGACAACGTCGACATCGACGTGGTCGACACGGACATTGCGGAGATCCAGATTGCCGGCCTGATGGACCGCAGCACGAACGGCGACGGCGTCAACGTGAACTTCGACAACGTCGCCTCCGGCGGAATCAGCATTGGAACCGGCAGCGCCATCGACAACTTCGGTGACGGCGTCGAAATCCAGGTGGCGAACTCGACGCTCGATCAGGGCGTCTCGGTCGTCGGGATGACCGCGACCGGAAATGGCGGCGAGCCGATCATCGTCAACACAACCGCCTCGGACATCACCGGCGGCTCGATCTCCGGCAACACCACGGATGGCGGAACCAACGGCATCTCGTGGTTCAGCGACAGCGGCACGGTGGACGTGAACATCGTGAACAACGTCGTCACCAATGCCACCAACAACGGCATCCTGGTCGAACTCTCCGGCAGCGCGGTCGGAAACGAGGTCCATCTCGATGACAACACCGTCAACGGCGACGGCCTGGTTCCTCAGAACGGCATCCAGCTCTCGCTGCTGGACAACGCTTCGCTCATCAACGGGACGATGAACCGCAACGGCGTGACCGGCGCGGCCGACTATGGCATGCTGGTCGACGTCCAGAACACGGCTTCCGTGGGCACGCTGAACGTCGAGACGAACATCATTACCGGCAGCGGCATCGACGGCTTCCTGTATAACGGGGCCGCTGGCACCTCACTCTCGAACCTGGTCATCGCCGACAATGCGTCGGAGACCAACGTCGGCAATGGCCTGAACGTTCAGCTCGACTCGCTCAACACGACCGTCACCCAGCCGAACGTCGAGTTCCGCGGCAACCTTTCGACCGGCAACGGTGGCAACGGCATCCTGCTGACTGGCGTCGACACCTCGTTCGGCAACGTGGACATCGTGGCGAACGAGACGTTCGCGAACGGCGGGGACGGAATCGGCGTGAGCCTGACCAGCCCCAGCAACGCGGACACGCTCGTGGCCGTCGCGGCCCAGTCGAATACGTCGACGGGCAACGGGGGCGCCGGCATCAACATCGTCCTCGACGGGTTTGATACGACGGTCGTCGTTCCGGACGTGACCCTCGAGTCGAACATCACCCTGGGCAACGGGGCCGAAGGCGTGGCCCTCGAAATCGCGAACATGGACGCGGGTGCCCTGACCGTTGCCGACTCGAACTTCGACAACAACGGGGCAGACGGCCTGCGGGTCTCGCTCACGAACAACAACACGGCGAGCCTGAGCGTTGTTCGCAACACGGCCATCGACAACGTGCTGAACGGCTTCAATTACGATGCCGACAACGCGAACCTCGGCAGTCTGGACGTCTCGGACAACCAGGGCGCGGTCCTGCCGGGGGCCAGTGTGCTGGCGACGATCTCCGGTGTTCACTGGGAAATCACCAACACGGTGGCGGACCCGCTGGTCCTGATCGATTCGGTGCAGTACGACGTGGCTCCGACCGGCCTGACGTTCGCGACCACTCGTGGAGCCGGGTTCCCCTTCGAGTTGTACTCCAACGCGGCTGACACCGGCCTGCAGACGATCAACGGCACGGCCGTCGTCGCCGGCATCCAGCAGCCGGGGGCCGTTGCGGACGGCAGCACGACGCTGGACCTCGCCTTCACCGACTTCGACAATGGCGACCTTCCGCTGCACTTTGACATGACGGTTGGCGATCTCGCCGCCGCCGCAGTGCAGAACACGGCCGACATCGCCGGCACGATCTTCACGGCCACGTTCTCCAACGGGGCGGTGCTGAGCGGTTCGTTCGACGCCACGGGGATCCTGAACCTGGCCCAGGCCGCGACTGGCACGGGCGTCAGCGGTAACGGGCTGGCGGGCATCCTGATCGGCATGGACAACGGTTCGAGCATCGGCTCGATGACGATCAACGGCAACGACGTGATCGACAACGGTACGAACGGCATCGAGTTCAACGTCGCCGGCGGAAGCACACTGCCGACGGCTGGGAACGCCTCGATCAGCAGCAACACGATCACCGGCCATACCAATGGTGACGGGGTGAACATCGTCAATCCGGATACGGGTGGCGCCGACTTCGGCATCGACTTCGATTCGAACACGATCACCGACAACACCGGCGGCAGCGGCGTGAACATCGGGTTGAACGGCAACTCGGGCGTGGTGACGACGACGTTCACCAACAACGAGATTTCGGGCAATGGCAACAGCGGCCTCAACGTCAACCTGGTCGAGACCGCCAACCTGCAGGTGACCAACTTCGAAGGCAACACCCTGGTCGGCAACGGTCAGATGGGCGTGCGGATCCAGACGGCGGGTTCCGCCAACATGCTGCTCAACGGCTCCGCCGGCAACAACACGTTCGACGGCAATGGCTCGGCCGGCGTCGGAGCGGTGCTGAGCAACGCCTCGACGGCGGACATCCGCATGTCGAACTCGACGATCACGAATACGACGGCCGGGGCCCTGCCCGATTTCAACGGCCAGGGAGTGCGGGTGCTCGTCCAGGACACGGCCCAGCTGCTCGGAACGTCTGAGTTCAACAACAACACGATCACCGGCAACGCTTCGAACGGCGTCGACCTTCTGGCCCGCGACAGCGGCGTGATCGGCGGCCTGACGATCAACGACAACACGATCAACGGAAACGGCACGAACGGAATTCGGATCGAGCGTCAGGAATCGGGATCGATCGGACAGTTCGGCGATCGCCTTGAAATCTCGGGCAACACGATCACGGACCAGACGGAAGGCGTGTTCCTGATTGCGGCGAACACCGATTCGACCGACTACTACGAGATGAATGACAATACGATCACGGGGATGACCGGGGCCGGTGTGCACTTCGAAGTGCGGGCCGACGCCGACATCGACGTGAACATGGATAACAACCTGATCTCGGACAACGGCACGGACGGCATCCTGACCAGCGAGCAGATCAACGCTCCGGCGGACAGCCGCAGCGTCTCGGGGAACTGGACCAACAACGAGATCACGAACAACGGCCGCCACGGCATCAACCTGAGTGCTTCGAGCGGACTGCTGCAGATCGGCACGGTCGGAAACGGCAACCTGATCTCGGGCAACGCGAACGACGGCATCTCGGCGCAGGGCGCCGGCACGGTGGTCATTTCGAGCAACATGATCACGCAGAACGGCTCGAATGGAGCTGATGACGCCGGCATCGACATCCAGAGCCCCACGTTCAGCTTCATCGTGGTGCAGAATAACGACATCGTGAATAACCGCGGCGACGGCATCGAGTTCACCGGCGGCATCGGACCGTTCGGCGACACGCTGATCGTCGACAACAACAACATCTCCTTCAATGACGGACGCGGCTTCGACGTCCTGCAGCTGGGTAATACCACCGAGACCAACACCGACATCACGTTCGACAACAACATCGTTGCCAACAACCTCCTGGAAGGCGTGTACGTGGTATTCACTGCCGACCGGAATCAAAGCCAGAGTGCCGCTTCGACGGTGGCACTCAGCAGCAACGGCAGCATCGACGCCCAGTCACAGATGCGATTCAACATGAATAACAACAGCGTGACGGCGAACGGCCTGAACAGCGGTTTCAGCTCGACCGGCATGGTGGTGCGGATCGGAACGATGGAGGCGGGCGCCAACGGCGACACCACGGATGACGGAGGATTCATCAGCGACGGATTCGGCAACTTCACGAACAAGTCCGGCGTGATCATGAATGTCACCAACAGCAATTTCAGCGGCAACTTCGGCGACGACGTGTACTTCGAATCGTTCGTCTCGACCGTCGTCCCGCCGACGAGTGCCGGAACCTGGGGCGCCACCAACGACCCGACGGTCGTGACGACCTACCGTAGCGACCCGCTGGCACGGCTGGACCTGACGTTCACTGGAAACACCGGCGATTCGGCCGATGTGACGAACCTCGGAGCGTTCTACAACAACGCGGAAGACGTCTTCAAATCGCGGACGAACACGCAGTCGCCTCCGAACCAGGGGCCGTTCACGAGCGGAACGCGTCGCCGGAACGCCCAGCGGCTGGCCTCACGCAATCCTCCGTTCAGTGCTCCGGCGGGTGGTTCCTTCCTTTACCCGGGTGTCGGCGAAAGCACCTTCCGGATCTCGGCGGGTTCTTCAACCGCCGGGTTCGCCAGCAATCCTTTCCCGTCGAGCTTCGGCACGTCGGTCGGATTCGGTGGAGCGATCTTTGGAGAACTCCCCTTCAGCTGGGGTTCGTTCTAACGGACTGTTGACTTGATGCAGAAAGCCCCGGGGTTGAAACCCCGGGGCTTTTCGCATTAATGGGCGCTTCCCATTGCTCCATGAGTGCTTCGTGCTGTCACCGCTTCCCATCGATGACGTTCTTCCGGCGGTCGCCAGCGCGCTGGCAAACGCGAACAGCCTCGTCCTGCAGGCTCCTCCCGGAGCGGGCAAGACCACCCGGGTTCCTCCGGTCGTCGCCGATGCCGGCTGGGCGGCCGGGAAACTGGTCATCATGCTCGAGCCGAGGCGCATGGCGGCGCGGGCGGCGGCCAGGCGCATCGCCGAAGAACGCGGCGGAGTGGTCGGCGGCGAAGTGGGTTACCAGGTGCGCTTCGATGAAAAGAAGTCGCGCGACACGCGGATCCTGGTGGTGACCGAGGGAGTCTTTCTTCGTCGAATCCAGAGCGATCCCTTTCTTGACGGAGTTGCGGCCGTCCTGTTTGACGAGTTCCACGAACGGAACCTTTTGAGCGACATTGCGCTGGGGATGGTCCGCCGTGTGCAGCAGACGGTGCGTCCCGACCTGCGGTCTTTGCTGATGTCGGCCACGCTCGATCCTGAGCCGATTGCGCGGGCGCTGGGCGGGTGTCCCGTCGTCCGGAGTGAAGGGAGGGCATTTCCTGTCGAGGTGAAATACCTCGGCCGGTCCCCTCGCGAGCCTCTCCCCTCGGCGGTCGCGGCCGTCATCGAGAAGGCGGTGACCACTGCGGACGGGGATGTCCTGGTGTTCCTGCCCGGGGTCGGAGAGATTCACCGGACCGCGGGCGAGGTCGAGCCACTTGCACGGCAACTGGGCCTGGCCGTGATGCCGCTGTATGGCGACATGCCGCCTGAAGAGCAGGATGCCGTTCTTGCTCCGTGTCCCCGGCGAAAGGTCGTCCTGTCGACAAACGTCGCCGAGACGTCGCTGACGATCGATGGCGTGCGGATCGTCGTCGACAGCGGACTTGCGCGGATCATGCGCTACGATCCGCAATCGGGGCTCGACAAGCTCGAGTTGTCGAACATTTCGAAAGCTTCGGCCGATCAGCGGGCAGGTCGGGCAGGGCGGACCGCTCCCGGTGTCTGCTGGCGGATGTGGGACGAGGCGGCCCAGCGGTCCCGACCCGATCGTGAACTGCCGGAGATCGCGCGCGTCGACCTCGCCAGCGCCGTCCTCATGTTGAAGGACTGGGGGGAAACCGAAGTGCTCGCGTTTCCCTGGCTCGATCCGCCGTTCGCGGACAGTGTTCGACTCGCAGAGCGGTTGCTCCAGCGGCTCGAAGCGATCGACGAGGACGGCGCCGTCACGCCACTCGGCCAGACGCTCGCCCGCCTGCCGACGCATCCGCGGCTCGCACGGCTGGTCGTCGAAGGTCATCGCCGCGGCGATGCGCGGCGGGTGTCGCTGCTGGCGGCGTATCTTTCGGAACGCGACCCGTTTTCGAATCCGCGGCATGGAGGCGGACGCCCGTCCTCGCTCGCCACGGCGCGATCGACACGGTCACACTCCGACGTCGTCGACCGCCTGACCGCGATCGAACGGTTTCTCTCAACTGGCCAGGACCAGACGCCCTGGGGCGAACTGCATCGCGGCGGAACGCGGCTGATCCAGCAGGCGGCCGACCAACTGCGACGGACGGCCGACGCGGAACTCGGCCGCGTCAACGAGGTGAATCCCGCGAGCGACGAGATCGTCATGCGCTGCCTGCTGGCCGCTTATCCTGATCGGCTCGCGAAGCGGCGGGATCGTGGCAGTGATCGGGCGATCATGGTCGGCGGCCGCGGGGTGAAGCTGGCCCCCGGCTCATGTGTCACCGATGCGGACCTGTTCGTTTGCGTCGACATCATGGACGCCCAGCCGGACGCTGTGGTGCGGCTGGCGTCGGCAGTCGAACGCGACTGGCTGCCGCCGGAACTCATCCGCACCAGCGACGAAGTCTTTTTCCATCCCTCGCAGAAGCAGATCGTCGCCCGGCGGCGCGTGTTGTGGGATGACCTCGTCCTCAGCGAAACGCCGATCGCCACACCGGAAGATGACGCGACGGCGGAGGCGTTGTACGAGGCGGCGAAATCGAGCTGGTCGTCCGTATTTCCCGACGATGCCGATGTGGCTGGCTACCTTGCCCGCGTGCAGTCGCTGGCGGACTGGATGCCCGATCTCGACCTGCCGGCTTTCGACGAATCTCAGCGGCTCGCGGTTCTTCGCGGGCTATGCAACGGCCGGCGATCGTTCGCGGAACTGCGGTCAGCCCCGTGGCTGAATGCGATCAAGAACTCGCTGACGTGGGAGCAGATGCAGACGATTGACCGCGAGGCTCCCGAAAGGATCGGGCTGCCCTCGGGGAAGTCGTCTCGCGTGACTTACGAACCGGGGCGCCCGCCGGTTCTCGCCGCCCGGATCCAGGATTTCTTCGGCCTGCGTGAAACGCCGCGGATTGCGGGGGGAAGGGTGAAAGTGCTGCTGCATCTGCTGGCGCCGAACATGCGTGCGCAGCAAGTGACGGACGACCTCCCGAGCTTCTGGGCGAACACCTATTCGGAAGTCCGAAAGGAGCTGCGAAGGCGGTATCCGAAGCACAAGTGGCCGGAGGATCCGACGGAGATGTTTCGGGAGTAAGAGTAGGGAGGCTGACTCGAAACGAGCCACTCCCATCACGCCCGATCCACCGGAAATGGAATGATCTCGTCAATCCGCTCCGCTCCCAGCCGCCACATCAACAGGCGATCGAACCCAAGCGCCACGCCGGAGCAATCGGGCAGGCCTGCGCGCAGGGCGTCGACGAGCCGACTGTTCGCCGGCAACGACGGGATCCCCGCAGCGATGCGGAGATCGTTCTGTCTCCGCATCCGTCGCAACAGTTCTTCGCCGTCCGTCAGCTCCTGATATCCGTTACAGAGCTCGACTCGTCCCACGTAGAGCTCGAATCGTTCCGCGACGGCCGGTTTTCCGGGGCGAACACGTGCCAGCGCCGACTGCGTCTCCGGATAGTCGAGCAAAAAGACCGCACCGAGCGTCGCCAGCCACGGTTCGACCTTTTCGGCAAGGAGCAGGTTCAGCCATCCGTCTCGATCGGTCCTGCTCAGCGACTGTGGTGCGTTCACACCGATGCGAGCGGCGAGTCCCACCAACTCCGCCGTCTCCAGCGACAACACACGCGTTCCGATCGCGTGTTTGAACGCCTCGTCGTAGCTGATCCGTTCGAAGGTTGTCGGGAGCGAGATCGGCGGGGCCAGCGGTCCGAGGTCGAGGCCTGCGATGGACCGGACGAAACCCTCGGTGAAAGTCATCTGGTCGTGGTAAGAGTCGCCGACACGATACCACTCGAGCATCGTGAATTCGGGGTTATGGCGCGGCCCCGATTCCCCACCGCGGAAGACGTGACCGAGCTGATAAATCGCATCAACCCCGGCGACGACGAGCCGCTTCATCGCGAACTCGGGCGACGTCTGGAGGTAGAGCGGGCCGGAGGTCGGGCTCACGCCGGCCGGCAGCGCGACCGGGTCGATCCAGGCATCGATGCAGGTGTCGCGGGAGAGGTGCGGCGTGTCGACTTCCCAGTAACCGTGGGAATCGAAGAACTGTCGCGTTGCGGAGAGGAGGCGGGCGCGAAGCCGAAGAGTTTCGACCGTCGCAGTGGGGAGGAATGTCATCCGGGGGGCCGCCTGGTCGCTGTGGTTTCTGGCCGGGGCAATGCGCAAGTGTGGGGGCGTGTCCCGCAGTTGCACGGCTCACAGAGCCGTGGCACGACTGACACGAACCGGACCGGCGGCGAGCTCCGGCCGCTCACTCGACGGGGGATGCTCCAACACCCGCGATTACACGGCAGCCCGGCCCTCGAGGGTTGCGGTGAGGTGCTTTCGCAGGTCGCGCAGGGTAATGGGCTGGACGAGCAGGTTGACTCCCGGAAGTTCCGCGGCCAACTGCGATTTCAACTTTGCCTGGCCTTCGCTCAGTACGATAAAGAACTGAGTGTCTCGCATGCGGTTCATGTCGCGGAGTCGGGCGTTCTCGGACTCCAGCCTGTCTCCGAGGATGTCCCCCATCAACACGGCGCAATCCGGCGGAGTGGCGTTCACCCTCTGGATCGCCCGGTCGATGTCGCCCACCAGGATCAGTTTGAATCCGTGACGCGAAAAATAGTCGCGAAGCACGTCCTGGTGCTTGGGGCGATTCTCGATGCAGAGGATCGTCGGCTGGGCCGTCTTGGTCGTTGTCGCTGCAGCATCGGCCGGAGCAGGTTTGGCGGCTTCAGCAACCACAGGGGTCACTGTGCCCCCGAGTTCGCGAACGATCGCTTCCATCTCGAAGACGAGTTCGCCAGGTGTCTGGAAACGGTTGTCCGGATTCGTCTGCATGAGTCGGTCGACGACGCCCGCCACTTTGTACGGCAGTCGCGGGTCGATCGAGGTGACCGGGCGGACATCGCGGTAGCGTCCGAACCGTTTGCGTTCCTCCCGGTCCTTGGTGGGAGGATAGGGAGGCTCCCCGGTCAGCAGTTCGAACATGATGCCGCCGAGGAAATAGAGATCGCTGCGGCAGTCGTTCTTGGGGGCGTTGGTATGGCGTTCGAGCGTGGAATACTCGAGGGCCGTCTGCATTTCGTCGCCACCGACGCGGGAAAAGACGGAATCTTCCGCCGCGAGTCCGAAGTCGATGAGCTTGGCGACGCCGGTGGCGCTCATCAGGGCGTTCGTCAGCTTCAGGTCGCGGTGCGTGTAGCCCTTGGAGAGGGCGTACTCCAGGCCGCGGGCCATATCGAGGATGAACCTGCAGGTTTCCAGGGGGGACAGCTTGCCGCGGATCTTGAGGAAGTTCTTGAGGTTACCCCCTTCGACGAACTCCATCGTGATGTAGTGGAATTTCCCCTGCGACGAGCATTCGTAGACCGGAACGATGTTCGGGTGCTGGAGCCGCTGGCCGATCTCTCCTTCGCGGTGGAAAAGGTTCACGATGTCGCGGTCACCGCTCCACCGTTCGCGAAGGAGTTTGAGGCCGATCATCGTTCCATCGATGATCGACGCGGCGCGGTACACCCGGGCGAAGCTGCCCGAGGCGTTTCGATACAGAAGTTTGTAGTCGCCCAGCACCAACCCGTCGGTGTCGCCCTTCCTGATCCGCTCAATCTGCATCGCGGTCAGGAGTTCGCGGCGTTCGAGCGTGGCGAGCGCGGCGTCGACCGTGCCGCTGGCCACGGAGCTGATGAGGTCAGCCGGCAGCTCGCGTGCGTTCAGAATCCGTTGACGGACGAGCTGATCGATCAGTGCTTCGGGTGTCGAGGGGAGCATTTCGAACGCGGGACTCGGGGAAGTACTCCCCGTCTGGACATGACCTGATGCTGCCTCAACACCTTCGAACGCACCGGGACTGCCGTCAATTGTCCGGCCGGCCTATTGCGGCGACAAGCGGTCGGGCGTCCCGGTTCTACCAGATGCAGCGACCGCGGCGACGGCGAGATCGTACCAACGCCGCAAGTCGCGTCAACGTGCCGAAATAGGCCGAAGCGGCACGATGCACATTGCCAGCCTCATTCCGCCGCCGACCGCAGGAGTTTCCCTCCTTTCCGCGAGTCGATTTTACGCCGTCCCCTCGACCGACTGCATGCCTGGGCGGCGCGGCCGGAGCAGTTCGAAGGGTTCGGAAAGTCGCGTGGCCCGCGCGACTGCGAGGTAAATCACGATTCCGGCCGGCAGGGCGACTCCCAGCCTCAGGGCCGGTGAAGCCGTACGCATGAGCAGCAGGAGAATCGCACAGATCGCCATCATGGCTGCCGTCGCCAGGAGCGACCGCGCAGCGCGGCCGCGAAGTCGGCCCCAGTCGATCGAGATCTGGTGTCGCTGGAGAAGGCGAAACGAGATGACCAGGTGGAACAGCGTTGTCAGCGCCGTCGCTGCGGCGAGCCCCTGTCCGCCTCCCAACCAGGCGCCGAGCGGGGTGAGCACCAGGTTGAACGCCACTGCCGTGAGTCCCGTTCGTAGCGGCGTCTGCCGGTCTCCGACCGCGAAGAACCCCCTCTGGATCAGGAACAGCGCGATCGCCGCCCACGCGACCGAGCCGTAGATCGCCATGATGCGGGCCGTCAGCAATCCGTCGTCGGCCGTAAACCGCCCGTGCTGAAAGAGGACGGTCGTGACAGGGCTGGCGAGGACAACCAGCCCTCCGCTGGCGGGAAGAGCGACGCTGAGCGCCACAGCAAGCCCGTGCGTGAGATCGTCCTTCAATTTCGAGAAGTCGCGGCTCGCCGCATGGGCGGCCAATGTCGGATAGAGGACCGTCCCGACCGCGACGCCGATGAGCCCCAGTGGGAACTGGTACAGTCGCTGGGCGAAGTAGAGAGCCGCGGCCGTTCCGGGTTCGACCAGCTGCTGCCCGCCCGTCCATCGGGCCGCTGCGGGTGACGCGAAGGCCCAGGCCAGGAGCGAGTCGAGGACTGTGTTGAACTGCGAGATCGATGCGGCGACGATCGTCGGAAGCATGGCCCGGAAGACGCTCCGCGACTGGGCACGCGCATCATCATCCGCAGCCAACATGCCCCAACCGCTCCGCCGGAGTACGGCCGCCGGCAGCAGGAGTTGCAGCAGTCCCCCGACCAGGAGCGACGCGGCAATCCACCGGATTCGCCGCTCGGGATCGACGACGAGCATCGCCGTAGCGGCCACCGCCGCGAGCCACCACAGGTTCAGCAACACGGGAACCAGCGCGGGCCAGATGAATCGCCGCTGAGCCTGAAGCATCGCTCCGGCCAGTGCTGCGAGACAGATCAGCAGCAGGTAAGGCGTCATCAAGGCCAGCAATTCGATCAGCCGAATCTGGTATTCCGAATCCGCCGCCCGGTGGAGCGCTGCCAGGACGAATTCCGCCGCAATGACGAGGCCGGTCAGCAGCAGGGCCAGGCGCGAGGCGACAGCCGTCGCCAGCCGCCGCGCGGCATCAGGCCCGGACTTCGATTCGGTCGCCACAAACTCCGGCAGGAAGGCCGTCGTCAGGGCTCCTTCACCAAACAGGCTGCGGGCCAGATTCGGAATTCGAAAAGCGAGCGTGAACGCATCCAGAATCTCCCCCAGGCCGAAGACGCCTGCCATGGCGGAGTCGCGCGCGAATCCGAGGATTCGGCTGGCGAGTGTCAGCAGGCTGACAGTCCGGAACCCGGCCAGCGACGTTCGGCGTTGAGGAGGCGCATCCATGCCGGTCCAGTGGTCGTCGTTCTGCGCCTCGAGCAGGGGAAGGCCCGCGGGCGGAGCCGACGGGATCCATTTCAGGAGTCGTCCTGAATCGGGATTCGCACGCACGGGCGTGCTATCGTGCCGCAGATGGTTGCGGGATTGTTCCCGGCGTGGAAGGTTGAACGGAGACGCAGATGAGCGAAGTTCTGGTTTTTACTCCGCGGGCCGAAGAGACGACGCTGCCGAACCCGTGGCTGCGGCTGCCGGCGGGTCTGGCGGCGATTACTGCGGATCCGATCGACTGGGGGCGAGTTCACTCGGCCGGAGAGAGCGATTCGCGAGACCTGTGGGAGAACGTCGCCACGGCGGCCCGTTTGGGGAATCTGCAACTGACTGCGGCGGAGCCGTTGTCGACTCCGCCGACATTGCCATCGCTGGCTCCGTCAGACCGGCCTGGCCCGGCCTGGCTGCGGGCGGCGGTTGATGAATGCGGCACACTGACTGGCGGGCCGGTTCAGTCGAAGATTGACCTCATCGCCCTGCAGGCGGGACTTCTCCAGATGACGGGCGACCTGACCGCCAGTCATGAGCATTCCCAGTCCATTGAAGGTCGTGGAAAGCAGCGTGCCGGCGACTATTGGCACGCGATCAACCACCGTCGCGAGCCCGACGACGGCAACGCGAAGTACTGGTTCCGCCAGGTCGGCAACCATCCGTTGCTCACCGAACTCGGCCAGATCGTCCCGGCGCTTGCGGATGGTTTCTCCCCGGCGGTTCGCGAGCAGGGATTGTCGCTGGTGGAACGTGGCCGGCTCGAGCCATTCCGTTTCGTTGATCTCGCGAGCCAGGCCCGCCGGCGCAGGGATGAGGAACTCACGGCGTTCGCCGAACGCCTGCAATGGGTCGAAATGGTCTTGTTGCTCGAATCGACCCGTAGAGACGCCTTCGGGTGAATCGAAAAGGGCGGGCGGATTCCAGTCGCATCGCGCGGCCCGCCTGCTCGCATTGGGTTTTCCGATTCTCTTAGAATCCGCGATCTGCGGGCGCATCGCCGCCGGCGGCCCTGTTCTCGAACTTGTTCTTCGCGCTTGCTGAGAAGTGATTCCATGACCGACCTGTCCCGCCGGCTGTTTGATGAGCTTGAATCGCTGGTCCTCATCGACCCGCATACGCACATCAATCCGCATGCTCCCGCGTCGAAGACTCTCGCGGACATCATGGGCTATCACTACTACACCGAACTGGCCCACTCGGCCGGGATGCCGAAGGCCTACATCGAAGACAAGGGGATCACGCCGAAGGAGAAGGTCGGCCGGCTGGTCGAGAAGCTGGGCGATCTCTCGAACACGATCCAGGTCAGCTGGCTGATGGAGATCTGCCGCGAGTTTTTCGGGTTTCAGGACGACGCGATCACGACGAAGAACTGGGAAAAGCTTTACGACGGCGCCCTCGCCAAGATGCAGCTGGCCGACTGGGAACAGCAGGTCCTGACGCACAGCAAGCTCGAGGCTGTGTTCCTGACCAACGACTTCGACGATCCTCTCGAAGGCTTCGATACGAAGAAGTACATCCCCTGCCTGCGGACGGATGACCTGGTCTTCCATTTCGCGAAGCCCGAGACACGAGCCCGCCTGGCGAAGGCGACCGGCATCGAGGCGACATCGGCCGAATTGCTGCGGAGCGCCATCGGCAAGCTGTTCGCCCACTTCACGAAACAGGGGGCCCGTGCCTGCGCGATCTCGATTCCTCCGGGCTTTGTCCCGATGAAGGTCAGCAGCGCGGACGCCCAGACTGTCGTCGAGCGCGCGGCTTCCGGGGGAGTGTTGACGCTCGATCAGTCGGCCACGCTCAGCCAGTTCGTGTTCTGGACGCTGGCCGAGTTCTGCTCTGAGCATTCCCTTCCTTTCGACCTGATGATCGGCGTCAACCGCCGGGTTTATGAAGACGGCGTGTTTCAGGGGCAGGACCTGTTCGACATGCGGGTCTCGCTGATTCAGTACAAAGAACTGTTCAACGCATTTCCGAAGGTCACGTTCCCGATCTCGGTGCTGGGGAACACGAGCAACAACGAACTTGTCAGCTACGCCTGGATCTTCCCGAATGTGGTGACGAACGGACACTGGTGGTATTCGAATATCCCGACCTATATCGAAGTCGACACCAGGAGCCGCCTGGAGGCCGTCCCGCGGTCCAAGCAGGTCGGCTACTACAGCGACATGTACAAGCTGGAGTTTGCTCTGCCGAAGTTCCGCATGTATCGCCGGGTGCTGGCGAAGGTTCTGGCCGAAGACTTCGTGATCGGGCGTGGATGGTCTGAGACGAAGGCGATCGAACTGGGAAAACAGGTCCTCCGCGGCAACGTCGAGACGATTTTCAAAGTGTGACGAAGTCAGCGATTTTCCGTCCCGCCATGATGAATTCGAGATCATGTCGGGCGAGGAACCGATTGCCGGCCGGGTGGCGTTGCGCAAAACTTGCGTTTTGCTGCTCCCTGTGGCGTCCCGATCGTACGCGCCCCCGGACCGGTGGAGAGATCACGGACGGATGAGCGGATTTCTCTGGTTTACTGCCGGGATGCTGACGTTAGTTGGCGGAGCGGAGCTGGTTGTCCGTGGCGCCTCGCATGTCGCCACCCGTCTCGGCGTCTCTCCCATGGTGATCGGACTGACGATTGTCTCCATTGGGACGAGCGCGCCGGAACTGGCGATCGGAATTACGGCCGCGCGCCATGGGAACGGGGCACTCGCCGTCGGCAACATTGCCGGAACGAACGTTTTCAACCTGTTGTTCATCCTCAGTCTGAGCGCCGTGATCCGGCCGCTGTCGCTGCGCGTGCAGCTGTTCCGGCTTGAACTCCCGATGATCGTCCTGTCTGCCGGGCTGATGCTGGGCCTCGGTCTCGATGGAAACCTGTCGCGTGCGGACGGGTTCGTGATGCTGATGGGCGGCATCACGTACATGATTGGCCTGTACTATTTCACCAGGGTGGCGGCGAGCGCGACGACGAAGAAGGAATACCGGGAGGAGTACGGGCCGCAGGCGGTGAAATGGTCGCGGAAAGCCCTGTCGTTCAATGTGGCAATGCTTCTGGGAGGCATCACGCTTTCGGTGATCGGCGCCAACTGGCTGGTAGATGGCGCCACGGCTCTGGCAAGGGCCTTCGGCGTCTCAGAAGCCATTATCGGGCTGACGATCGTGGCACTGGGAACGTCCGCCCCGGAACTGGTCACCACGCTCATCTCGACATTGCGGAATGATCGCGACGTGGCGATCGGCAACCTCCTCGGCAGCAGCATTTTTAACATCATGGTGATCCTGGCACTGACCTGTCTGCTCGTTCCCGGCGGACTTCCCGTCGAACGGGACCTGATGCTCTTTGACGTCCCGCTGATGGCCCTGGTTGCTTTCGGGGCTGTGCCGATCTTCCTGACCGGACACCGCGTCTCACGGCTCGAAGGGGGAACCGGAGTGACGTTGTTTATCACCTATATGGTGTGGCTGACCTGTTTTCGCGCCTGAACGGCAGACCGAGAAATGTCCAAGCTTCCTGAAATTACGACCGAGAGACTGCTGCTGCGTCCGTGGCGGCGAGCAGATCGTCCACACTTCGCCGCAGTCAACGCCGATCTTCGTGTGGTGGAATGCCTGCCGGGCGTGCTGACCCGTGAAGAGAGCGACGCCTTTGTCGACCGGATCGAAGCCCATTTTGAGAAGAATGGTTTTGGGCTGTGGTGCGTCGAGGCGCCGGGGGTCGCCGAGTGCCTGGGGTTCATCGGACTCTCAATCCCGCAGTTCGAGACGCACTTCACGCCCTGCGTCGAAATCGGGTGGCGTCTGGGATCGCAATACTGGGGACAGGGTTATGCGCCGGAAGGGGCCCGTGCGGCGATGGAATTCGGCTTCCGCACGCTTGGTCTCCACGAAATCGTGTCGTTCACGGTGCCGCACAACACGCGGTCGCGGCGGGTGATGGAAAAAATCGGGATGACCCGGGACGAGGCAGGGGACTTCGAGCATCCCCGGCTGGCGCCCGGACATCCGCTCCGAAGCCATGTGCTCTATCGCTGTCGCAACCCGGACGGGAAAGCGGTCTAATGGACATCTGTTTCAGATGCTGAAGAATCCGCCGTGTCCTTCAGAGCTGTTCCAATTGGCCGCCAGCGTGCGTCAGTACCTTGACGGCAAGCTGCCGCCTAATGGTTGAAAAGGAACTCCTTCGTGTTCAGGAGCGCCCAGACGATGTCTTCCCACGCCGTCTGAGGCGCCTCGCGGTGTTTCTCGAGATGAGCCAGGGCGATGCCGACTTCCTCGGGGTCCGGCTCACGGGCGTAGACCCAGCGATATAGCTCCCGGACCTTGTCCTCCACGGGACGAGAGTCGTCCTTCGCCAGGATCGCGGCGCGGCCGTTCGGCGAAGACACCTTCTCGTGCACTTCCGTGCTGTTCAAAAGGTGCAGGCTCTGGGCCAGATTGGCTGCCTGAGACCGTTCGCACTCGCAGGCGGTCTCGCCCATCGGCTGGCCGAAGACCTTGAGGAAGTAGGTCGCCGCAGACAGGTCGGGCAATTCAAGCGCGCGTGTCCCGGCGGGAAGTCCGTTGAACGCCTGCGTGGTGTTGGTCACCTGATGCAGTCCGTCGTACAGAACCTCGGCCGAGAGTCGCTTGGGGTAGTACCGGGAAAAGTTCTGTTTGTCCTTCACGTTGAATTCATTGGGGAACGACGACAGCTGGTAGGTGTTCGACTGGCAGATCGTGCGGACCAGCTGCTTGAGATCGAAACCGCTTTCCACGAACGACCGGCTGAGCGCCTCGAGCAGTTCGGGGTTGGACGGCGGGTTGGTTTCCCGCATGTCGTCTTCCGGTTCAACGATGCCGCGGTCGAAAAAGTGCTTCCAGTAGCGGTTGACCAGCGAGCGGGCGAAGAACGGGTTGTGCGGCGACGTCAGCCAGTCGGCCAGACGCAGCCGCGGGTCGCTGTCTTCGCTGATCGTGTATTCGCGATCTCCCAACGGCGTCGGCTTGATCGCCCGGCCGCTGCGCGGATTGGCGGCGGTCGCCAGCCCCGCGTTGTGGAAGACCCGCTTGTCGCGCGGCGCGACGCTGGCGTTTCCGGACAGGTTCTTCCTGCCGACACGGCTGAAGAAGGCAGCCAGGCCGTAGTAGTCGTCCTGGCTCCAGCGTTCGAAGGGGTGATGGTGGCACTTGGCGCACTGAATCCGGATGCCGAGAAACAGCTGCGCGACGTCTTCGACTTCCTGCGTGGCCTCAGGCACTTCCCGGTACCACACCACGGGTGGAGATGTTTCGATATCGCCGGACGCGGTCAGGATCTCGCGTGAGAACTGATCGAACGGCTTGTTGTCATTGAGGCTGTTCCAGATCCAGTCGTAAAACGCGAGCGTGCCGGCGGCGTCGGGATCCACCTTCTTACGGTTGCGCAGAATGGCGTTCCACTTGTTGGCGAACGAATCGGCGTAGCCGGGGCTGTCCAGCAGCCGGTCGATGAGTTTGTCCCGTTTGGCGGGATCCTGGTCGTTGAGAAAGGCGAGCACCTGCTCGTCGGTCGGCAGGGCGCCCGTGATGTCGATCGATGCCCGCCGGAGGAAAGTCGCGTCGTCGCAGACCGGCGAAGCCGGGACCCCCAGCGAATTCAGTTTTCTGGCCACCGCCTCATCAATGAAGTTGCGGATCGGGAGCTGCTGCGCGGGGGCCGAACCGAGTGGAATCGTGGCCCGGAAAGTGGCGACCTGTCCCTGGTAGCGGGCCATGATCGCGACCTCGCCCGCCAGGTCGTTCGTCGCGACGAGCCCCGTCGAGTTCACGGTCGCGAGTTCCGCAACGTTCGGTTCGAAGAGCGCCATCCGCGTGACGTCCTCCGTGCGGCCGTCGCTGTACGAGGCGAGGACGGCCACCTGCTGCGCCGAGTTGCGATGCATCACCCGTTCGGAGGGATAGCAGCGAATCCTGGTGACGACCGGCGCATCGTCGCGGCTGGGAGGAAGTCCCTGGGAGATCCAGCGCGCCAGAACGCGATACTCGTGGCTGTCGACATCCATCCGCTTGCCGCCGCCGTGGGGCGTCTGCCCGGACGCTTTCTGCAGGAGCAGGCTGCGAGCGGGCGCAGCGGGAAAAACGCGGCGACCGCGGTCTTCGCGGGCGAGGAACTCGTAGTCGTCTTCCGGGTAGAAACCGAGCAGGGAGAGGCGAAAGCCGTTCTGGCCGCTCGATTTTCCGTGACAGCCGCCGCCATTGCAGCCGAGCTTCGTGAAGATTGGGACGACCTGATTCCTGAAGTCGACGAGGGCCGCCTCGCGGATCTCCGCTGCGGTGACGGTGACGGAGGTTGAAAGCCCGCCGATGAGGGTGGTGAGTCGCGTTTCGCCATCCATGACGGGGGTCAACAGGCCCGACGGATCGACATGGACGATTCCCTCCGGATCACTTCGGAACTCGGCCTTCGTCGTCAGGTCGAACACCCGCCCCGAGGAATCCCGGCCGGTGACCAGAAGCTGGAGGCGCGAATCGGCTCCGCGCACGACCAGGCCGGCCGGTCCGCCATCGGGTTCGATGGCCAGGTGAGTCATGGAATCGAGGACGGGCTCGTCGGCGCGCGTCGCCGACGTGGCGATCGCAATCGCGAGAAGGAACAGGAGACCGGTCCAGCTTCGCATGGCAACTTTCCCTGATGCTTCATTGCCAGGCGTGGCAACGAGCGCCATGTGACACTCGAATTCCGTGAGTGACGCCATCGTGCCGCCCCACCAGGAGGCGGGCGGTTGCGCACTGGAATCGTTAGGCGATTGCCCGAATGTGTCAATTCGAGTCCCGCCAATGAAAAAGGCCCTCGCGAGTGATTCGCAAGGGCCTGGAACATTCTGCGGCAGACGCAGCCTCGAGCGATCAACGCTTCGAGAACTGGAAGCTGCGGCGGGCTTTCTTGTGGCCGTACTTCTTACGCTCGACCATGCGGCTGTCGCGGGTGAGGTATCCACCTTCGGACAGCTTCGGCTGAAGAGCGTTGTTGCGGGCCGAGAGGGCGCGGGCGATGCCGAGCACCGCGGCGCCGGTCTGGCCGGTCGGGCCGCCGCCGGCGACGCGAACCCACACGTCGACCTTGTCGGCCTGTTCGGTGGCGATCAGGGGCGCCTTGACCATGTTCTGGTCGCGCTCGAGCGGGAAGAAGTCGTTCAGTTCCCGGCCGTTGATCAGGATCTTGCCAGAGCCGTCCTTGATACGGACGCGGGCGACGGCGGTCTTGCGACGGCCGGTTCCGATGGCGATGCCGAACTTGTCAATCTTGCCGCGGATGACCGGAGCTGGGCGTTCGACGGGAGTTGCCTCCGCCTCGCCGCCGATGTTCAGGCTCTGCGTGGCGGACGCAGGCGCGTCGTCGAGGTCTTCCGTCGTTTCCGGAAGAGCGAGGTCTGCGTCGTCCGGCATGATGTCGTCGGCCATATCAAATCTTCTCTCAGGTCGTGATTCGCGTCTTGAGCCCCGCGACATCGTCGCCGGGAGAATTCCGCGGCGCCAGTCCGCGGGCTTGTGTGGTCTGAATTACTTCAGCAGTTCGGCCGGACAGTCGACCGGCATCTGGGCCTGATGCGGATGGCTGGGCCCCTTGTAGATCTTCAGGCGGTTCAGCATGTGCGGGCCGAGCTTGTTCTTCGGCAGCATGCGGCGGACCGCTTCCCGGAGGATGTGGTCCGGACGGCGTTCCAGGTAGGTCGAGGCCTTGATCAGCCGGCGGCCGCTGGGGAAGCCGGTGTAGTACTCGTAATCCTTCTTCGCCATTTTGCTGGAGAAGTTGGGGAACTCCTCGGTTCCGAGCGGCTTGCCCGAGAACTTGACGTGTTCGCAGTTCACGACGATGACGGAGTCGCCGCACTCGACGTGAGGGGTGTAGGTGGGCTTGTGCTTGCCCATCAGAATGGTCGCGATTTTCGTGGCCAGGCGACCGACGATCTGCCCATCGGCGTCAATGACGACCCACTTCCGGTCGACGGTCTGGGCGTTGGCCATGTAGGTTTTCGACACGACTCGACATCCTCATCTCTGTGGAATCGCTCGCCGGAAGGCGAACGGGCGGACGGCGGAAAACATCTTCCCGGGGCTCGAGATGAGCCACGCCCGCGATCTCCCGGCGCAAATCGGCCGGAAAAATGGAAACGGGGAGTGTATCGGCGGTCGCGCGGTGTGGCAACGCCGTGAAAGAGGGATTTTTTCGGGTGCGGGAGACGCCCAGGCAGGGATTCTGCTGGAGACGGAAGACCTCGGCCCGGAGCAACCGACCCAAAAAAACGAGGGCACTCACGAACCAAGCGTGAATGCCCTCGTTGAAAAGTGCCCGGGACAGGATTTGAACCTGCACACCCATTACAGGCGCCAGCCCCTCAAGCTGGTGTGTCTGCCAATTCCACCACCCGGGCGAGTCTGGGAAGTCGGGTTGTACCCGTGATTTTACGTGTCTGCAAGCAGACGGGTAGGAACTTCACCACAGAGACCTGAAGGAAGCAGGGATGAGGCAACATTGCGGGTTATAGGAACCACCCCCTGCCTCCCTATGGCGTCCCCGTTTGGGGACCGTCTCTTCGCGCGTCGTCGCTCGGTTCGATCCCGCTTTCAGCTCTCCTTTGCGAGGATCGCCGCCAGGACCCGCGGAGGATTCATTGGGAGGTCGTGCATCCGGGCTCCGACGGCCTGGTGAATTGCCGCCGCGATCGCCGCGGGAGGCGGGCAGATCGGCACTTCTCCCACACCCCGGACGCCGTAGGGGTGAATCGGGTTCGGCACCTCCACGATGATCGTTTCGATTTCCGGGAGGTCGAGGCAGGTCGGGATGCGGTAGTCGAGATAGCTCGAATTGCGCATCGTGCCGGCCGCGTCGTAGAAATATTCCTCATTGAGGGCCCAGCCGATTCCCTGGGCCGCGCCACCCTGCATCTGTCCTTCAACGTACGAAGGGTGGATCGCCGTGCCGCAGTCCTGGACAACCGTGTACCGGAGAATGTCGACCTTTCCAGTGTCCGGGTCGACGGCCACGTCGCAGATGTGTGCCCCGAAGGCGCCGCCGCAGGTGTCCATATTGACGGTGGCCGAGGCCGAGATTGGCTCGCCGTGGTGCAGCCCGCGCGCGGCGAGTTCCTTGAAGGTGAACGATTTGTCTTCGGGGCCGTTGAACTGGCCCGCCTTGAATTTCACCTTCGATGCGGGGCAGCCCCAGATCTGGGCGGCGAGTTCACGCATCTGATCGCGGATCTTGAGTCCGGCCATGTGAACCGCGGCGCCCGTGGTGTGGGTGACGCGGCTGCCGCCAGTGACGTCGGTATAGCCCACCCCGTCCGTGTCGACCACGAACGGATTCACGTCCTCGGCTGCGATTCCAAGTGTTTCGGCCAGGATCATCGCCAGCGCGGCCCGGCTGCCACCGATGTCGGTCGAGCCTTCCAGGAGAGTGACCTTGCCGTCGAAGTTCACGTTGACGGTTGCCGACGACTTCAGTCCCGCGTTGAACCAGTAGCCGGTTGCGATTCCACGACCGATCTTGAGATTCGACGGCCGATAGACTGGCACCGCTGCGTGGCCGTTGGCCGAGGGTGTCGCCGGTTTCAGCTCACTCTTCGGCCCAATGGGGGCATCCCAATGGTCGCTCGTTCCGACGGCCTCCAGGCATTCGACGAGTCCGATTCGCGGATAGACAATTCCGTCGACGCGGCGGGTTCCCTCGCGGGCCGCATTCTTCAGCCGGAAGGCGAGCGGATCGATGTTGAGCTGGTCGCAGAGGTCTTCGATGACGCTTTCGACGGCGAAGGAAGCGTTCGTCGACCCAGGCGCCCGGTAGGCATTCGTTCGAGGCTTGTTGACGCAGACGTCGTAGCCCTCGACGCGGGCGTTCGGGACGTCGTAACAGGAGAAAATGCACATGCAGCCGGGGCCGATGGGGCTGCCCGGGAACGCGCCCGCTTCGTAGGCGAGCCACGCTTCGCCGGCGACCAGCCTGCCGCTGGAATCGGCCCCGAGTTTCACGCGGATGAATGATCCCGGTGTCGGACCCGTCGCTTCAAAGGTGTCGGTCCGGCTGAGAATCATCTTCACGGGCCGGCCCGACTTCTTCGAAAGCAGCACCGCGAGCGGCTGCTCATAGACGGAAATCTTTCCGCCGAACCCGCCGCCGATCTCGGTCGGAATCACCTTGATGTTCGTCGCGGGAATGTGGAGCAGTTCCGCGAGTTGTTGACGGACGGTGAACGAGCCCTGGGTGCAGGTCCAGACGGTGACACGTCCGTCACGATGCCAGACGGCCGAAGACGCGTGCGGCTCGATGTAGCCCTGGTGGACCGTGGCCGTGCTGAATTCGCGTTCGACGATGACGGATGCCGAGGCGAAGCCGGCCGCAATGTCACCCGTTTCGAACAGGACTTTCTTCGCGACGTTGGTGGGCGAATCGCTGACGACTTCGCCGAATTCCACAGTGCGGACGTCGTCGTTGAGGATCGGGGCGTCCGGCTTCATCGCCGATCGGGCATCGAGCACGAGCGGAAGGAGTTCATACTCGATGACGATCTTCTTCGCCGCGTCCTCAGCGAGATGGATGTTGTCCGCAGCGACAGCAGCCACGGCGTGGCCGCGGTAGAGGACCTTGTCCTGCGCCAGGACGTTGGATCGCAGGTGCCGCATGTTGACGGCCCCTTCTCCCAGTTCGGCGATGCGGTCGCCCTGCTCGGGGAGGTCGGAACCGATGAGGACGGCGTGCACTCCGGGGGAGACGACGGCGGCCGAAATGTCGACATGCCTGATGCGGGCGTGCGCATGCGGACTGCGGAGGATGTAGCCCGCCAACTGCCCGGAAAGCTTCGTATCTGCCCCATACCGGGCTCGCCCGGTGACCTTGTCGGCGCCGTCGTGACGGATCGGACGGGTGCCGATGACCTTGTACTTCGACTTGGACTTCGCAGGCTTCTTGGACTTGGACGTCGCCATCTATGAGTCTCCGGTCAGGTGACCGGATTGTTGGCGATGCGGGAGTGGGGATCAATGCGACGACGCGTCAGTGCTGCTAAGGTCGCTTGCGTAGAGAATGCAGCGATCAAGTCCCCGTGAAGACTGGAGCGACGGTGGAATTCACCAGGATTGTCGTGCTGTCGATTCTGGCGGCCGTCGGTTACGGCATCTGCCACGACCAGGTGACTGTGCGCGTGTGCCTCGAGTACTTCACGATCGGCCACGCTCCCGTGTTCAACACGACATCTCCGACGCTTCTGGCGATCGGATGGGGTGTGATTGCCAGCTGGTGGATGGGGGCCTTTCTCGGAATTCCCCTCGCGGCCGCGTCACGCATCGGGTCGCGGCCGAAACTGACTGCGTCCGATCTCCTGAAGCCGATTGGAATCCTGCTGGCCGTGATGGCGGGCTCAGCATTTCTCGCAGGAGTTGCAGGATCGGCTGCCGCGGCGTCCGGCCGGATCTGTCTCACCGGCCCGATGAAGACGCGAGTCCCCCTCGACAGACATCAGGCTTTTTTGACGGACCTGTGCGCGCACAACGCGGCGTACGCTGTTGGCTTTGTGGGGGGCTTTGTCCTGTGCGGATATGCGGTCCACGTCCGAAAGCGACGGGAACTCACCGCCAGCGAGCATTGGGCTCAGCACGTGCCCTGATTGCTCTCAGCCGCTGACCAGTTCGCAGCGATGCGGCACGCGATCGACCAGCGGCAGCACGTGGGGGACGTAGATTGTCGTGTAGCCCTCGGCCAGCCGGTGTTGGGCGAGAAGTTCTTCGCTTTCCCAGCGTTCATTCAGGATGAACACCCTGGGATCGCTCTCCGAGTGATACAGCTCAAACCGCAGGCAGCCCGGTTCGGCCCGCGAAAGGGCCCCGTGCTTTGCCAGGTGTTCCTTCACCTTCGGGACATCAGCTTCGTTCCTGGCGGTGAGCAGAACAGTGATGCAGATCATGGGGAATGTGCGGGGCAGGTGTTGAGTGTCGAAAGTGTGCGAAGCCGTCAGCGTCCGGCGCACTACCGGATCCGCTTCATCCGATCGACCTGGGGGTAGAACGGGACGGTGTACTTGGGATAGTTCTCGACCGGGGTGAAATCGATGACGGCGTTGTCGCCGACCTGTTTCACCCGGGCTTCGCGGTGATCACGAATGGAGAAGCCCCGGCCGTTGTTCAGGAACGGAACGCCGTGAGGCCAGTAGATGTAGAAGGCGCGGCCGACGAGCAGTCGACGGGCGACGGAATGCGGCTCTCCCCACAGGCGGCTGTCCTTGCTCCGCGGGCTGTTGTCTCCGAAGGCCAGATAGCCGTCTGGATCGACCTGGAACTCGTTCTGATCATGCGTGGCCCGCCGCTGGTATTCTTCCCGGTAGGCGTCCGGATCGGCGACCAGCTCTTCAAGCGACCGCTGCAGGGAATCGGTCTGCCGTTCGGCGGCGCGGTAGTAGACGTCGCGCTGGATCACGAGGTCGCGGACGATTCCGGAAGCCCCTTTGAGCGCCAGGCCTGCGGGAGCAAGGTCCGACTGCTGCGGCAGCGAAATGCCCGTCCCGCCATCGCGGGAGAAACTGGCCCCTTCGCCGAACGGGATGAGCGTGTTATTGACCCACAGGCAGATACGGTCGTCGACGTTGGCGTAGGAAATGTCGTATTTGCCTTCGACCGCCATGCTCGTCGGGGCCTCGGCAACCATTTTCCCTTCTCCGCCGAGTCCCTGGTTGAATTCGAACAGCCGTGCGGCACCGGTCGTGAGGTCGATGCGGCAGCGATAGCTGTGGACGCCTTCGCACAGTTCCAGGATCAACTCTCCGCCAGGCTCGATGGACGACAGATCGACGACGCCGTTCAGCGTGAGGTCGCCGACCCAGAACGCCCCCTGGTCGATCTCGTCGACGCTGCGGATATCGACATACGGGCCGCGGCCAACGCCCCAGGCGGCGTTGTAGCCGCAGAAGTCGGCAATCAGTTCCAGCCGCGGTTCCAGCGGCTGTTTCTCTTCGAGCGCCTTCCAGTCCTGCGGCCGGGAGTTGTAGTGGCGATAACGGAGCCAGGCCGGTTCCTTCAGGCCGGCGCCGTCGAGGCGAAACACCCGTGGCTCGTCCGCATGGGTCCAGGTCTTGTCGGTTGGCTTCCAGTCGCCGCCGGCCTCGGGCGTCACGGCCGCCCAGCGTTCGGGCCAGCCGGCCTTGATGAGTTCTCTCGGGGGATGGTTGTCGTCATAGACGAGCATCTGCAGTTCGCGCTGCTTGGACGGGTCGGGTTTTCGGAGGATCTGCTCGGTCTTGCCGTCCCACAGGTAAAGATCTCCCTGGCGGATGCGAATCGTTTCCCCCGGCAGTCCGACCAGGCGCTTGATGTAGTTGACGTCCGGTTCCTGAGGGTATTTGAAGACGAACACGTCCCAGCGATTCGGGTTGCCGATTTCGTAGGGAAATTTGTTGACGAGGATGCGGTCGCCGTTGAAGGCGAGCGCGTCCTTGAGCTGCGTGTTTTCAAATCGGCAATTGGGGCAGAGAGCCGAAACGAGGCGCGAGCCTTCGTAGAGGGCCCCGACTTCGGCGTTGAACTCGTCGCTGGCGCCGACCACGATGTGCGCGCCGCACTGGGTGCAGTTTGTCTCCTTGTGGCGCCCGTAGAGCGTGGGGGCCATCGAACCCGTCGGAATCACGAACGCTTCCGCTTCGAACGTCCGGAAGAGGAAGGCCAGGATCAGGGCGAAAACGATCGATTCGACCGTGTCCCGCAGTCCCTCGCGTTTCGGCTCGAGGGGCACCGGAGAGGCGGCGGCGACCCGGGCCCGCAGCTCCTTGTTCGCCTCCTCGGCGGATTTCGCGGGGGCTTGAGGCGTGCTGCCGGGAGGAGTTGTCGACATGCGAGCAAATCGGCTCGCAGGCGAGCCGGCTAAATGGTGATCGCGAACTGAACGGCAGCCGCGTCAACGCATTCGGCCGTCTGCCGGATCAGCGAATATACCGGACGCGAGAAAAGTCGGGTATCCGCACAAACCTCGTCTCCCCGAAGAGGCTCAATTTGCCCTGCTGCGAGGGAAGGTGGACGACGACCGGTTTTCCGACCAGATTCTGACGTTTGACGGCCGGATCGTCCCAGCAGCGGCTGTCGACCGAAACCGGACTGTTGTCCCCCAGCACGAAGAACTCGTCGTCTTTCATCCGGCGCAGGAGCGTGTTGTCCGATTTCGGCGTGTAATAGACATCGCGAAAGACTTTGAGCGCCCTGATCTCGAACGAACCGCCCGCAGCGCCGATCGAAATCGGCCGTGTTGGAGCCGGCGGCTCATGCGACTGCCGATCGGATTTTGCGATCGGGGCAAACAGCGTCTTTCCGTCGATCGCCACCAGAAGTTGGCGATCGATCAGCGAAAACTCCACTGAGACTGTTTCGCCTCGCGGCAGGTCGACCACCGTTTCCTGGAGATCCCGGTTTTGTCCAGATTCGCGCACGCCCGCGACCCCGCGCGCGAAGTCGAGATGCACGATGTACCGGTCCTCGCCGTCGTCGATCGAAACCGCGGCGATGCCGTTTCCGGTTCGGGAGACGAGGTCGAATGAACAGAGCAGGTCGCGGACGATGAACGTCGCGTCGCCGTCACGCGACTTGTTGTATCCGTATTCATCGACGATCGGGGCCTCATGCGACGCGGCCGCGAGCTGACGCAGGGCCCGGAGGAAGACCGGATCGTTGCTTCGCTGTTCCCACATCGCGACCTGCTCGTCATCAACCACGCCGATGGCCGAAAGCTGTCGCAGGTCCAGATCGTATTTCACGGACCCGACGGCCGGCGGAAATCCCCCGCTACGGGGCCAGTTGGAGAGGGGAACCGTCGTCACATGCCGGCCGCCGGAACGGATCCAGTGGCGGAAGGTGAGCCAGTCGAAATCCGGCAACGGTTGAGGGCCGAGTTCATCGTCACTCGCGGCAGCCCGTGAACCTGTCGGGGGGGCGTCGATCACGAACGTCCGTCCGTTCGTCTGCCAGCCGGAATCGGGGCGATTGACGATCCACCGCGGATGCCATTCCGGGTCGTCCTTCGGCTCGTGATCGTGGTCGTCGACCAGGATCGCCATGCCGCGCTGTGCCTCCAGCGAGCGGGGCTGGAGGAGGTCGTTGATGTAGATGTCGCCGTCGCGGATCGCGACGACCTCGCCCGGCAGGCCGACGACCCGCTTCACATACGCCTGAAGCGGGTCGGACGGATTCTTGAAGACGATCACTTCCCAGCGTCGCGGGTCGCGGAATTCATACGCGTGCTTGTGGACCATGAGCTGGTCCCCTTCGTTCCTCGGCAGAGCGTTTGTGGCGATATGGTGCAGTCCGCAATTCGGGCAGACCGATTCGGCCGGAGCGTCGACATCGCCCTGGAGGTCCTGGGCCTGGACCTTTCCCGTCTGGGTGTCGGTTTCGTCGTCGTCCACCAGCACGCCGCTGGCGAACTGGTAATGGCAGGCGGGGCACTCGACCTGTTTGTGGTACCCGAGCAGCGACGGGGCCATCGACCCCGTGGAGATGAGGTAACCCTCGGCGACGAACAGCCGGAACGCCAACACGGCAATCGTCAGGACGACGAGGGATTCCGAGACCTGCCGCACAAAGCCGACGTGCGGCGGGGCGGACAGCGTGGGAGCCGTCTGTTCGTCGATGCCGGTGGGCAGGGTCATAAGTCAGCGAAGTCGGTCTGGTCCGGTTATGCCGGAAAGTCGCGAGGTTCTGAGTTTAACGGCAGTAGGGAATCTGAGGGAACAAGAGAGTTGCGGAAAACCCGGATCGAAACATTCAAAGATTCAGTAACCGATTGCCCCGATATGGCTTGTGGCAATCCGATCACGCAGGGGGCCGGGCAGTCGTATCTTGATGCACTGCGGGATGGGAACCCGCGCGGGCGTCTGCCGACCAGCGATGGGCCGCATGGCCCTGGCAGAACCTTGGTGACAGGGCGTCGGGCCCCGGGGTGGCACTCCTTTCGTCGCCGGACCAAGATGCGGCCATGCCTGCCCCCTCCCGTGACGATCTCGCTGCCGCCTACCTCGACCAGCTCCCGTTCCCGCCCTATCCGGTGCAGGAAGAGGCGCTGCTGGCTTGGTTTACGGCCGAGCAGGGGGTTCTTGTCTGTGCTCCCACCGGCACCGGCAAGACGCTGATTGCGGAGGCCGCCCTCTATGAGGCGCTCCACACCCGCCGGAAGGCGTATTACACCACTCCCCTGATTGCCCTGACCGAACAGAAGTTCCAGGAGTTCCAGGACGCGGCCGAAAGGTGGGGGTTCTCGCGGAACGACATCGGCCTCGTGACGGGGAACCGGAAAACCAATCCTGATGCGCTCGTTCTCGTCGTGGTGGCGGAAATCCTGCTGAACCGCCTGCTGCATCCTGAAGGGTTCAATTTCGAAGAGGTCGACGCCGTCGTGATGGACGAGTTCCACAGTTTCAACGACCCCGAGCGGGGCGTGGTCTGGGAACTCTCACTGGCGCTGTTGCCCAAGTCGGTCCGTCTGCTCCTGCTGTCGGCCACCGTCGGCAACGCCGTCGACTTCACGTTGTGGCTCAATCGCTGCCACGGGCGGAAGGTGCAGCTTGTTCAGGGGACTGAACGCAAGGTGCCGCTGCACTTCGAGTGGGTCGGCGACATGATCCTGCCTGACTACCTCGAGTCGGTGGCCCAGGACGAGGGAGATGCACGGCGTACTCCGGCGCTGATCTTCTGCTTCAATCGCAACGACTGCTGGACGACGGCCGAGCAGCTCAAAGGCAAATCGATCCTGGTCGATGGTCAGCAGAAGAAACTCGCTGCCGAAATTGACCAATGGGACTGGTCGGGCGGGGCGGGGCCCAAGCTGAAGACGCTGCTCATGCGCGGCGTGGGCGTGCACCACGCGGGATTACTTCCGAAGCATCGCCGCCGCGTCGAGGACCTGTTTCAGCGCAAGCTGCTGTCCGTCTGCGTCTGCACTGAGACTCTGGCTGCGGGCATCAACCTGCCGGCCCGGGCGGTCGTCATGACGACACTGATGAAGGGGCCGCCGGGAAAGAGGACGCTGGTCGACCCCAGCACGGCCCAGCAGATTTTCGGACGGGCGGGTCGACCGCAATTCGATTCGCGGGGCTACGTGGTAGCGCTGGCGCATGAAGACGACGTCAAGATCGCGAAGTGGAAGAAGCAGATCGACCAGATCCCCGAAGACACCCGCGATCCCAACCTGATCCGCGCCCGGAAATCGCTGGAGAAGAAGAAACCCACACGGCGAACCACGGAACAGTACTGGAACGAACAGCAGTTCCAGAAACTCATGTCGACACCGGCCGCGAAGCTCGCGAGCCGCGGCGATCTGCCGTGGAGGCTTCTCGCCTATCTGCTCAAGCTCTCGCCTGATGTCGGACGCCTGCGGGCCTTCGCAAAGCGGCGATTGCTCGAACCCAAGCCGATGGAGGCGGCGAACAAACGCCTCACCGACATGCTTGTGACACTGTGGTCACACGATTTCATCGAACTCGATCCGCCGCCCCCGTCCCCCGTTGCCGATGCTGCCAGCGTCGGCGTCACTGTGCCCGCCGCTCCGTCCACCGAGCGCGCGTCCTCCAACTCCTCCAATCCAGCAGCCTCCGCCAGGCCGGGCGGTCTGTTTGACGCCGTGCGCCCAGTTGAGGGCCTAGAGGACGAATTCGGTAGCGGGTTGCTCGATGAAGAGACGGCTTTGCCGCCCGAGTCGCCCATTGAAGAGACGCCGGCTTTGAATGCGCCGGTGGAGGTTGCCGAGACTCCGACGCTGGCAGCGTCGGCGACGGAGCCTGCAGCCATTCCGGCGTCGCAGCTGAAATGGTTCAAGGATGTGGCGCCGAAAGGTGTGTCAGCCTCGCCTCCTCCCGTGCCCGATTATTCACCGCGGACCGCGACGCCGAAGCCGCTGCTCGACCAGCTGTTCACGTTCCGCACGATCCATCCGCTCTACGCCATGTTCCTGCTCAAGTACATGGGGCAGATGGACTCGACCGAGCGCATCCAGGCGCTCGAAAGCGTGCTTGAGCTCTCCCCGTCACTCCTGCCGTTCGTGCGCGCTCCGAAGCCGGAAGTCCTGCCGCAGGGACAGTTCGCCACGACCTGGCTCAACATCGAACTCCTGCAGCGCGGCCTCGCCACCCCCGAGCAGCTTTCACCGCAGGAGAAAGACGACACCGGGCCCCCCAAGCCCTGGGAAGAACGCGTGTGGGTCCTGTCGTTCTCCGACAAGATGAGGCTGCTGTTCGAGGCCGAGTATCCCGGCCTGCGCGAAGTCCGCACGCTCCCGGTGTGGGTCGTCGGCGATCTCGTCCAGTTCGGAGGAGACTTCACGAAGTACATCTCCGGTCGCGACCTGGCCAAGCAGGAAGGCCTGATCTTCCGTCACTGCCTGCGCATGGTGCTTCTCTGCGGCGAATTCGCCGAAGTGATTCCCGACGGGATGGACGCCGCAGAATGGCGGGCCGAAATGCGCGGGCTGGCTGATCTGCTGACCAACAGTTGCCGCTCCGTGGATCCGGAAAGCACCGACCAGATCCTGGAAAACATCGCGGCTGCAGACGTGGTCGTCGGAGAGGAAGCCGCCTCGCCCGACCAGCCGGCGTAGGTTGTCAGAGAGATTTCGCGACGTCGGAATAGCAGTTGACGTAGAACTGGCGTCGCTCGATGCCGGACATGGCGGCCGTTTCCGCATCTGTGACGCCAAACGCCGCATCGGGCTCGATGCATCCACTCACTCGCGGGGGCGCTCGGCGGTTACCTCGCCCTTGACGGGTGTCGTGATCGAAATGAACTCGCGATCTGGTGCTTCTGCCTCCTGAAAATCGACCGTGTACGCGGTGATCGCCGCGTCACCGACTTCGATGCCGGTCTTGATCACGCCTTCGAGGCTGAGTTCCGAAGCCTCCAGCGGTCGCACGCCCGACGCGGTCGTTCCGGGGAAGGCGACATGCACGGCGTAGACCTTCCGGGGACCGCCGGAGGTGAACTTGTAGGGGATCTCCAGCTGGATGACGGCTGGCGTTCGCCAGGTGACGTGGACATCATCGATTCTGACGCCCGACGGACCTTCCGGATACGAAACCGTTGGCTTTGGGGTTGATGGGGCGGCAGGGGCGGATCGTTCCGCCTGTTCACCGCATCCGGCCATCAGCGAGACGGCGAGCAGTCCGCAGGTCGTGAGAGTCAATCGATGGTTCATGGAAGTTCCTGCAGTCGTCCGCACGGGCGGACGACATCAAAACCGCGTTCGGAAGTGTGGTCGACGGCCGGCATCACGATTTTCCGCGGGGCTTCCTGGGATCGCGAGGTTTCACCGGAAGGTCGACCTTCACTTCACCCCCTTCTTTCGAGATGGTCACCTTGAGCGGCGATGACTCGGTCGAATACGGCGCGGGAATGGTTTCGCGCGCGTTGGGGTGATCGGCCTGAAAGATGTCGGGGCCAAGGACCTGGCCGTCCGGATTCGCGAAGCGGCTGACGACGACGGTGTATTCTCCGGGAGGGACGCCGGCATCATCCTGTCGCGAGCTGACGACCTCGAATTTTCCGGCGGCATCCGATGCGCCGATCGCGCCCTGGCCGGGAGTTCCGCTGCCGGCGACCGGCAGCAGGCGGACGCCTGCTGCCGCAAGCGGTTCTCCGGCCGCCGAAAGAAAGCCGACGACCTGTGCCCGATCCAGGCCGTCGTGCCGGCTGCAGCCGGCCGCAGCGGCGGCCAGCGAAAACAGCATCATGAAACGGAAAGCGGGAGTTCTGCGCAGTGACATTCGTGGAATTTCGGAAAGGAGGGCGAGGCACGCGTCCTCTGGAGATCCGGCGGAGCGCTCATGCGAAACGCGGGCGTCGACGGCCGGGCGGGCCGTGCGATGGCGTCGGAATGGGGTGAACAGGGACCTGGCTGGTGGTCCACGGAAGTGCCTGGAACCGGGAGATCCCTTGCCTTCGCCTCGGGCGGGGCCAAGGGACTCCGTCGATTCCAGACCTGGAGGCTCAGTACTCGCCGATGACGTTTCCGTCTGAGGCCTTGCAGAGGTTCGTCAGCGTACCGAGATCGATGTTCTCCGAGACGAAGCGGACGGCGCCGTCACCCATCACGAAATGCAGTCCGCCGGTATGCCGGCTTGCGGCGCTGTACCAGGTGGCGCGTGAGCCCGGGACGGGAGCGCGGGTGCTGTACTTCCAGACGTTCAGTCCGGTCGGCGGGAAGGTGGCGTTGTACGTGCCGACGGGGTCGATCCCGACCATCAGGTTACCTGCGAAGAGCCACGCGGGGCTGCGGCCGTTCTGGGTCGTCAGGGTGGCCTCCGTCATCATCACCGTGTTGCTCAGTCCGTCCGAAGCGGAGGCGAACGGCGCGAAGCTGTTCTCGCCGTACATGTAGCGGGCTTCCATCGCGGTGGCGCGGTAGTTGTTGTGGCCGCGATAGGTGTCGTCCGGCATGACGAAGTCGTAGGACGTGCGGGCGTAGGTGAACTGGGTTCCCGCATCGGGGCTGTAGGTGGTTTCGGCGGCGCCGACCACATCGGAACTGTCCGACGGACAGAGGAGCGAGGTCACGATTGTCGAGGCCAAAGCGGCATGACCAGAGGCGATGCTGTCCGGAGCCGACAGCGGGCTGCCTGCACCCGTTCTGTGGTTGCCGAAGGCTGCGGCGAAGTCGAGGCGGTTGTAGAGGGGGGCCTGATCGAAGAACGGTAGAAGCGTGGAGATTCCGGTTCCGTTGCGGGTCAGCGGATCAGCTCCCGCGCTGAATGCGCCGGACGACGCGGCGCAGATTCCGAGGCTCAGCTTGCCGGCGGGAGACCTTCCGAAGGCGCTCTCGTAGTTGTGGATGCCCAGGCCCAGCTGCTTGAGATTGTTTTTGCACTGGGTGCGGCGGGCGGCTTCGCGGGCCTGCTGGACCGCGGGGAGCAGAAGGGCAATCAGGATGGCGATGATCGCGATGACAACAAGCAACTCAATCAGCGTGAATCCACGCTGGACGCAACGACGCATACGACTTCCTTGCACAAATCTAATGGGTCTCAAACAGACCCCTGAGCTTCGAAAGGCGCATCCGAAGCTCGAACGAACTGAAATCCGATCGTGCGACCGGATCTCAGAGAACGTGCAACAATGGAGCCAATCTGCCCACGTTTCCGTTTTTTGTTCAGCGGAAAGCCTTCAGAGATCAGAACGTGCAAACAAACGCGACAGCGCTGCTTTCAAAGCAGGCGTTTGATCACTTGTCCGCGGCTGATGGGCAGGGGCCGACCGGCGAGATCGTGAATTTCGGTTTCGGGTTCGTGCCCGAGCTGGTGGAACAGCGTGGCGGTGATGTCTTCCGGCGTGACGAGGCCTTCCCGGGGCAGGCCACCGACAGCGTCGGACGCGCCGAGGACCTGGCCGCCACGAATTCCTCCTCCGGCCAGCGCGACAGAGAAAACGGAGCCCCAGTGATCCCGTCCACCAACGTGATTGATCCGCGGCGAACGTCCGAATTCAGACAGCACTGCGACGAGCGTCGTCTCCAGCAGCCCGCGCTCTTCAAGGTCTCCCAGCAAAGCGCTGAGCGCCTGGTCCAGAGGCGGGCCGAGGACCGTCTTCAGGCGATTGGTTTCATCGTTGTGCGAGTCCCACACCGGATTGGATGAGGGCTCATCGGCGCCACGAAACCAGTTGACGTGGACGAACTTCACTCCGGCTTCGATCAGCCGGCGCGACAGCAGAACGCTCTGGCCAAACTGTCCGCGGCCGTAACGGTCGCGAATCGTGTCGGGTTCGAGTGACAGGTCGCAGGCTGCGCGGGAGCGAGGCGATCCCAGGAGCTCGAACACCTGCGACTGGTCGGCCGAGAAACTTGCTCGAGTCCCCTCGCGTTCGATCTCACGCAGCTGACGGTCCACCTGTTCCAGCAGGCGCTCGCGGCGGCTCAGCCGGTCGAGCGTCACGTCCGCGCCGAGCCGGAACTGCGGGACGTCGAAATCCGGGGCGCCCGGTTCACAGTGGAACAACCAGGGATCGGCCGTGTGTCCGAGCCATCCGGAATCCTGTCCGGGCCAGACCGAGCCATCGGTATTGAAGATTCGCTGCGGAAGCCGGACGGCCGGAGGAAGAAGCCGCCGCTCGCGCGAAAGGCTCTGGAGGACCGCGCCCATCGTCGGATGATCGTTGGGCGCGCCGGGATTGGCGTTCTCGACCTGCTTCGGAATGTGCGGCGTTCCGGTCAGCATGTAGTAGCCGGAGGACGAATGGGCGTTGTCCCCCGTGACGACGGCCCGGAGGATCGCCAGCTTGTCGGCGTGGACGGCGGTTTTCGCGAGGAGTTCGCTGAACTGGATGCCCGGGACGCTGGTTGCAATCGGGCCAAATTCTCCGCGGATTTCCCGGGGGGCGTCGGGCTTGGGGTCCCAGGTCGAATGCTGGGGAGGGCCGCCGGTGAGAAACAGGACGATGCAGGATTTCGCCCGGGCCCGTTCCGAGGATGCGGCGGAGGCCACCAGCGGGAGGCCGAATGCTGACAGACCACCGGCTTTCAGGACCGTCCGGCGGGAGAGTCCGTCACAGATTCGCGGCGAGCGGTCGAAGATCGTCAGCACGACTTCTCCAGTTCATGAGGCGGGTGCATCTTCCCGCGGCAGACGATCTCAGGCAAGTTCAATGGGGGGATGAGGCAGGCTCCTGATCGCATTACTCGTTTGTCGGTCGGGTTTTACGCCGCCCGGGGCGGCGCGGGTGCGTGGACATTCGCTGTCGCGGAGGCCTTCCTCCCGGAGGGAGACCTGTGACGACCTGTGACGAGACCTGTGACAGCGAAAACCGTCTGAAACATTGGAGTTCTGGACCTGTGACAGGTGTGACATGTGTGACGAGCTGTGGGGTGTTTTTTCACCCCATCTGACGAGGCTGATCCCCCTTTATGCGTTGCCAACGAACGAACTCTCTCGCCTGACGGGAGGAGTTGCGCATCGAGAAGAGTCGTCGCATGCCGCAGCGAGGTTTCGACATCGAGCCGGGACGTTTTCGCCAGCGCGGAAGGCAGGTTGAATGTCCGGGCGGCCTGGGAGTTGGCGATTCCGGGCGAGGTGACCAAGAAGGGCGCGCTGACGCGTGGTGCGTCCCTGTGGCCCTCTCTTCCCTGGAGAACCCGGAGAAGAGAATTACAGCATCCGCGGGCCGGCAAGTCCGACTGGCCGTGCAGCGAAGCTCGAATGCGTGTCCGTGTCGCGTTCGCGGTGATCGTGTTCATTGTGGCCCTCCACCTTCCGTGCGTGGTTGCGCACGGAGCGGCGGGGGCGCTCTTCAAGAGGCCGCATCGCGAGATCCGACGGGCGCCGGCGCCACCGCAGGGACCGGTTTTTCGGCCAGCGCCTGCTGGTTGGGCGGCGGGTCGGGGAGGCGGCTGATGTGACGCTGCAGGAGATTCAGAAACGTCTGGGGAAAGAGGCGTTTCATGGCAGCGGCGAGTTTGGGCCTGCGGCCGGGAACGACCATCAGTCGACCGCGAAACGTGGCGTCCAGGACCTCCCTTGCGAACCGTTCCGGTGTCACCCGGGCCCGGGCCATCGCCTGTTCTGCAAATCCGCGATGCGAGTCTTTTGCAAACCTCCCCGATTTGAGGAGATCAGTCTGGATGAACCACGGGCAGGCGCAGGTGACGCCGACGTTGTGGCCGCGGAGTTCGACATACATCGACTGCGAAAGGGCGACGACCCCGGCCTTGGCGACATTGTAGGCCGCCATTCCCGGGCCGCAGAGCAGGGCGGCGGCAGACCCGATATTCAGGACGTACGATCGCTCGGGGTTGGATTTGAGCCAGTCGACCATCGTGTGGCAGCCGAGGATGACCCCCCGCAGGTTGATGGAGAGGACCCAGTCCCAGTTGTCGAGGGAGCACTCGCCGACCTCGCCGCTGCAGGAGACGCCCGCGTTGTTGACCAGCAGGTCGAGGGCCGGCCAGCGGCTTTGCAGGTCAGTCCTGAGGGCGGCCCACTGATCTTCGTCGCGGACGTCGAGAGGCAGGAATTCGGCCGATCCGCCGGCCTGTTCGACGAGGGCCCGGGTCTCCGCGGCCGGGGCGGAAAGCAGGTCGGCAATCCCGATGTGCCATCCCTGCGACGCGAGGCGGACGGCCAGGCTCCTTCCCAGTCCGTTTCCGGCTCCGGTGATGAGTGCCCGCTTTGTCGGTCTACCCCGCGTCATGAACCGTGATCCTGCTGACCCACGCATCGGACCGGCTGCGCCGCCTGGATCCGCTCTGACTAACGTAGCGGTTCTGAGGGACAAGGGGAGCGCAGAAACATTGGGGAGAATCGGGTGGTGGGCGGCGATTCCTTTTCCCTTGTTCGTTTCTCTCTTTATACTTGCGAGAGTCACCGGGGCCGTTCGCGCCCTTCAAGCTCGGACACAAAGTCGCCCTGTCGGAGGCGGGACTTCATGTCTGCAACGACGCCCTTTCTCGAAGCCCTCGATCGCAGCAAGATTCTTTCACAGAATCGGATGCTCAGGGTGCGCCAGGCGGCGTCGCGCTGGGCCGAACTTCCCGAGCAGGTGATTGCGCAGAAACTTCTCACGGCCGGTGTCATCAGCCGCTTTCAGGCGGAGGAACTGCTGCGCGGGAATTTCCGTCGTCTGAAAGTCGGCGGGTTCGTCCTGCAGGACATCATCGGTTTTGGCGGGATGGGACACGTCTACCGTGCCCGCGACGTCGAAGGTCAGCGAGTCGTCGCACTGAAGGTGCTGTCGAAGAAGTATCAGCACGACAAGGGGATGCGGGCCCGGTTCCGGCTCGAGGCCGAAGCGGGCATCATGCTCGACAGCCCGAACCTCGTCAAAACGTTCAGCTTCGGCAAGACCGAAGAGTTGTACGGCGAAGTCGATTACATGGTGATGGAGTTCTTCGAGGGGCTGGCGCTGCACGAAGTCGTCAGCGTGTATGGCCTGCTCAAGTATGACTCGGTGTGCGACATGGCCTGCCAGTCGGCGGCCGGCCTCGAACACCTGCATTCCCTGAAACTGATTCACCGCGACGTGAAGCCGGACAACATTCTGGTCGGCAAGAACGGGGAAGCGAAGCTGGTGGACTTCGGGCTGGCGCTGGCGGGAAACACCGGCGTCGAAGACGAGTTTTCGCTGGCGATGATCTTCGGCCACGACGGACTTGGAACGCTGGACTACATGGCTCCGGAGCAGGCGGTCGACAGCCAGAACGTCGACGCCACTGCGGACGTATATGGGCTGGGCTGCACGATCTATGCGGTGATGACTGGCCGTCGTCCGTTCCCGTATCCGTCGCGCACGGAAGTGCTTGAAGCGCACAAGAGCGAAGCTCCACCTTCGATCCTGACGCGGGCTCCGCATGTACCGATCCAGATCGCCGAGATCATCCAGAAGATGATGGCGAAGAATCCGAAGGAGCGATTCCCGGACATGGCGGCCGTGCAGGCAGCGCTGGCTCCTTTTGCCAAGCGCCGGCCGTTGCCGTTCGACTTCGCGGCGATCCTCAATCGCCGTCGCGACGAGGCGCAGGCGAAGCTGGCGAAGCAGGGGCGTTCGCTCACGACGCTGCAGCGGCAGTCGACGACGCGGGCCCGTGGATCGCATACGAGCATGGAAGCGACGGGCGTGGCGCAAGAGACCGACATCCGCCACGACGTCAATCCGGCGATCCATCCGCCGCAGGGGAAGTAAGCCCGATTGCGACTTCACGGCCGTCGATGAACAGACGGCCGTTCGGACGGAGCGCGGCGGCAATGGCTGCCAGCGCCTGATCGGCCGCTTCCGGATGCCGTCCATCGAGCGTTCCGACGCGGACGGCGACCGCGAGGTCGAAAAGCTCTTCGCCGGGCTTCAGGACGAAGTTCTCGATCTCCGTCTGCTGAAAGCTCAGTCCTGGGACTTCTTCTGCGGACATTCCGGCTTCCGCTTGCCGGATCGCTTTGGCAGAGCGATCGATCCCGAGCACGGCTCCGTTGGGAAAGACCTTCCTCGCCATTTCGCGGGCCATGGCCCCGGGACCGCAACCGACCTCGATCACGCGTAAGCCTGGCCGGAGCGGCAGCGAGTCGACGATGTCCTGGAGACGCTGGGACAGGCGCGGAGGCATCGGGTGGATTTCGTCCGTTGAATCAGCTGTCAGCGGGCGGCGTGCGATTGAGGATCGTCCTGGCCGTTGACGCGAGCCAGGCCTCCTGTTTCGGGTAGTCCTCGTAGGACTTCAGGTCTGCGAACAGGGGATCATCCGGCGCCACGCCTGCCGACTGGAGCATGGCGTAATCCTGGAGTGATTCGGCGAGCACTTCCCAGCGAATGGAATCGATCGGGCCGTCCGCCCCGGGGTAGACGACGAAAGTGTCGCCATGGGGCATTCCGGGCCAGGCTCCATTGGTGGCGTCGGCGAATGGATTTGCGATGGTCCCCGTGCAGAATACGAACCAGTAGTTGTGGCCCCAGTGAAGGAATCCCCGGGCGCGCAGTTTGTAGAACAGCCAGCCGGCCATTCGCAGCTTGGTCAGCGGGGTGTCGAAGAGTCGCTGCAGGTATCGGCCGCGCGGACCGCAGCAGAAGTAGACCCACGCCGGGCAGCCGGCCGCGGTGAACGCATGCGCGGTCGCGATGCTGGGGACCGGCATGTCGGACAGTTTTTCGCTGGCGAAGTGCGGATCGCTCATCGCGTCGATGACTTTCATCCACGGCGCCAACTCACGAAGCAGCGCGCGCGCCTTGCGATAGTCGGCAATCTGCACGGCACCGTCCGGCTCATCGGCACAGTGGAAGAGCGACCGGTCGAGGACGTTCTCTTCGCGAAGCACCGTTTCAAATGCAGGCAGGAACTGTTCCAGGAACCGGCGATAGGTCGTCGAGGTCGCGCTGATCTCCGGGGCCCAAAGCAACTTTCCGATGCCGTTATTCGACCGCTCGAAGATCCGCTGCGGATATCGGCCGCTGGTCGGCGCGGGCGTGAAGAAGTGCGTCCATTCCAGGTGGTCGGCTCCGTGCTTCTTCGCCAGTGCGATCCAGCGTCGCACGTCGGTGAAGTCAAACTCGTATTGGTCCTCGCCGGTTCGTTTCACCTTGAGCAGCTGCGCTGGACGCTCGAGGATTTCGTGCCGGGCATTAAAGATCGGACAGTAGATCACGTTGAAGTTGTGGGCCGTCATGTTCGCGATGTATGCGTCGGCCAACTGCCAGAACCGTTCGCTGAACGGCTCGGTGCGGTAGTACTCCCAGATCGAATCGGCCGAGATCCACTGCGTCGCCGGGAAGTCGGTTCTCGGGCGAAGCGCCAGCGGGCGGACGTCGACTGAAACGGGGAGTTCGACGCTCCAGGGCGTGGCCGACGTCCACGCGGGAAACCGGAATTCATCTTCGACCGTCAACTGCACGGAAAGACTGGCGACCTCGACGCGGGCCGACTCCGGAATGCGGAGCGTGATCCAGAATGCTCCGGTTCCAGCCGGACCGAGCTGGATCGAATCGTCAGGGAAGAGGGGATCGGGAACGAGTCCAGGGACATGGCCGATCCCCTCGATTTCATCGAGCGGAGTGTCGGTGTCGTGCTGGGGCATCGGCACGAACCCGACGCGCCGGACCCGCACGTCCCAACCCTCGGGCGCCGTCACCCTGGCGCGGATGCGAATCCCGCAGTCCTTGAGGTTCCGCGCTGCGACCTGGAACGAGAGCTGCGCATTGCGGGGAGTCAGCAGCGGAAGAGGCGTCGCGCTTCCCGGTTCTGAGGTCGGATAGATCCGTCTGAGCGAAGTCTCCGACCAGAACGACACGTTGTCCCGGCGCAGAGGATCGCCCGGACGGGGGGCATTCGGCGCGCTGGCTTCGGAACCGGTCGGGGCGGCGTCCGTCGTTGCTGCCACTCCCCATGTGGCGACTCCGCCGGCCAGCGTTTTCAGCAACTCACGGCGCTTCATCGTCGCAGTTCTCCCGTTTCGATCGCCTGCATCTCCGGCGCGTCATTCCTCGACGCTGATCAGCAGGTCCTCAGGATTCTCGGTCAGCAGGAGGCCTTTCCAGTGCACTTCCTGGGCGACCTTGTTGGAGTGCAGCTGCAGTCCGATCGGCCCGGCGACGCAGGTTTCGGGCAGCGGATCGGTCCAGTCGGCGACGAGCTTGCCGTTGATGACGTGACGAATGCGCGGGGCGATTGCGAGGATCTCCATGCGATTCCAGTCGTGCTGCCTGCCGGCCGCCTGGGCCACGCCGTCCTTGTCCTGGTAAATCGAGCGCCGGCCGTAGAGGTCGAAGAACCCGTACTTCGAGGGATACATCACGAGATGCCCCTTGTAGCTGAAGGGGTCTCCCTGCATTTCGATGGTGTGGCCCCAGAAGGCGATGCCGGTGTGCATTTCGCTTTCGACGAGCTTGCTCTCGAAGATCAGCCGGAAGTTCTTGTAAGGCTTGTCGGTGACGAGATAGGTGCTGGCCGCGGGGGCATTCCCGGCGGTGTTGCTTCCGATGATCGTTCCGCCGTCGACGGTCCAGTACTTCTCCTTCTGCCCCTGCCATCCGTCGAGCGTCTGTGCGTTGAACAGCCGCACCTTCGTTTCCGAGGCGGGGATCTTCTGGTTCATCTTCCTCAGCCAGGCGACGTCGGCCGCCTCGGACGATGCAGCCACCAGCACGGTCAGGACTGTCACAAGAATTCGGATCGACATTTCTGACTCCCGAAAAGCAGGGCAGGGGAAACGCTCCGCGAAGAACCGTCACTGTATCGGAACGGCTGTGCGCTCACATTCCGGCCCGAAGAAACTGTGGGCCCTGCGGAGGACGCGCCGTTGCGGAGGATTGTTGAGGGGAACCACGGAAGGGCCGAAAAACACGGAACTGGAATGCGTGTCGTCGACTCGCCATTCCGTGCTGTGGTTCACCCGCCGGCCACGGATTCCAGATCGGTCCAGCGTTCGAAGGCCGATTCGAGCTCGGCGGTGACCTTTTCCAGGCGCGCGGTCTCTTTCGCGATCTCGCCGCCCGACTGCTGGTAGAAGGTTGGCTCGGCCATCATCGCATGGATGGCCGCCTGATCGGCTTCGAGCTTCGCGATGGTTTCCGGGAGCGCTTCGAGTTCGCGCTGCTCCTTGTAGGTGAGCTTCCTTTGTTTCGGTTTCTCGGCCGGGAGCGAGTTGCCCGCTTTGGGCGGCTCCTGCACGGCGGTCGACGTGCTGGCGGCTTTCTGACGCTGCCAGTCGTCGTAACCTCCAGCGAAGGCCTTGACATATCCCTCCCCTTCGAAGACGAGGGTGCTCGTCACGACGTTGTTCAGGAACTCGCGGTCGTGGCTGACGAGGAGCACGGTTCCCGGGTATTCGACGAGCATCGATTCGAGGAGTTCGAGGGTCTCGGCATCGAGGTCGTTGGTTGGTTCGTCGAGGATCAGGAGGTTCGACGGCTGGGTGAACATCTTTGCGAGCAGCAGCCGGTTGCGTTCGCCGCCGGAGAGATACTTGACGAGGCTTCGCGACCGGTCGGGGGAGAAGAGGAAATCCTGCAGGTAGCCGACGATGTGCCGCGACTTCCCGTTGATCACGACGGTGTCCTTGCCGTCGCCGACGTTCTCCGCGGCCGACCTGTTTTCGTCGAGCTGGGCGCGGAGCTGATCGAAATAGGCGATCTGCAGGTTGGTTCCGAGCCGCACCGTGCCCGACTGGGGCGTGATCTCGCCCAGGAGGGTGCGGATCAGCGTCGTTTTGCCGGCGCCGTTCGGGCCGATGATGCCGATCTTGTCTCCGCGTTCGATGATCAGGTTGAGGTCGCGGAGGACGCTCTTGTTTTCAAAGGCCTGCGAGACGTTCTGCGCGACGGCGACGAGCGCGCCGGAGCGCTGGGCATCCTGCATGGTGAGCTTCACATTGCCGACTGTGTCGCGGCGTTTCGCCCGCTCTTCGCGCATGGCTTTCAGCGCGCGGACGCGGCCTTCGTTGCGCGTCCGCCGGGCCTTGATGCCGGTGCGGACCCACACCTCTTCGGCGGCCAGTTTCTTGTCGAACAGAGCCTGCTGCTGCTGCTCGGCCTCGAGGGCCGCCTCTTTGCGCACGAGGAAGGTCTTGTAGTCGCAGGTCCAGTCGAACAGCCTTGCGCGGTCGACTTCGATGATGCGGTTGGCGAGACGCTGGAGGAACGCGCGATCGTGGGTCACGAAGATCAACGTGATGCCTTCCCGCAACAGGAACTCTTCCAGCCAGCGGATCGAATCGATGTCGAGATGGTTGGTCGGTTCGTCGAGGAGCAGGACGTCGGGCTGAATCACGAGCGCGCGGGCGAGCAGGACGCGGCGTTTCATTCCTGATGAGAGTTCGTCGAACTTCCGGTTCTGGTCGAGGCCCATGCGGTCGATGACCGATTCGGCCGCGTGCACGAGTTCCCAGCCGTGTGAGAGATCAACGCCCTGGCCGACTTGGGCGAGTTCTTCAGCGGCGTGGTGGTCGCCGGCATCGGCCTTCATGGCAAGGGCCTGCACGCGGGCGACGAGGGCGTCTTCGTCGCTGAAGCCGGCGATGACTTCGTCGAAGACGGTATGGTCTTCACCGGCGGGGACTTCCTGGGCCAGCCGGGCGATCTTGAGCTTGGGAGCGACGTCGATGCTGCCGGTGTCGGGGCGCAGGTCGCCGTGCAGCAGCTTCATGAGCGTCGACTTGCCGGCTCCGTTCCGGCCGACCAGCCCGATGCGTTCCCCGGGCTCGATCGTGACCGAGACGTTCTCGAGGAGATTGCCGCCGCCGTAGGTGAAACTGACGTCCCTGACCTGAATCCACGCCATCCGAATCGCTGCTCCGAATCAATCGCTGTGTGAGAGATCGGGAATTGTGACGCAGCGGCGGATTTCGGCCAGTGTGGCCCGCAGAACGAAAGAAGGCGGCCCAAAGATTCGGGCCGCCTTCCATGAATTGCCGGTGGCTCCCGAAAGAGCCTGAGCACGATCAGAAGCTCACGGTCTGGCCATCGGTGCGGTCGCCGAGGTTGCAGTAGGTGACGTAGTCGATGTTTTCGCTGATGAACTGGACTGAGCCGTCAGCCAGGACGAAATGCGCGCCGCCGGTGTGGCTGCTGGCGTGTCCGGCGCCGTCCTGCCAGGAGACAACCGTGCCGGTGCCGGCGCCCATGTTGAGTTCCAGTGTTCTCAGGAACGAGCTGTTCAGCTTGAGGTGGAACAGCGACATGGGGACGTTGTGGGCCCAGGCGCTCCCGAACTGATTGAAGTGGGGCTTGGATTCGCCGAGCAGGAAGGTATTCGATGTGCCGTCGGTGACGTGCGCGATGCTGATGCGCTGAACGCCGCGGGCGAACATTCCGCGCGAGCCGGCGGAATTCCTGAAGGGATACTTCCAGCCGGCCTGGATGTCGGTCGGGTTCGTCTTCCAGCAGAAGGCCTGGTTGTTGCAATCCTTGGCGCCGCCGTCGTTCTGCATCGGTCCTCCGACGGGGCGGTACATGCCTTCCTGCGTCGGGACGCTGACGTCGCTGAAGTTTCCACCGCTGGCCGTCTTGCCGGTCCGCGCGAGCGGGTTGCTGGGGCAGGTGGCGACTTCGAAGAAGCGGCTGGCAATCAGGTTGCGGTTGATCACGCCGCCAACTCCGGCGGTCGCATCGTTGACTGAGCGGGTGGGGTCGAGCTGGTTGAAGAGGGGAGCCTGATCGATATAGGGGAGGATCCCGCGGAACCAGGTGCTGGACGGACTGTTGCGCAGATAGTTAGACGCAACGGCATTGGCCGTGTCGGCATCGGTGAACGTGCTGGCGTAGGGGAAGACGCCGAAGGTGTCGTGATAGTTGTGCAGCCCGAGTCCGAGCTGCTTGAGATTGTTCTTGCACTGACTGCGACGTGCCGCCTCGCGGGCCTGCTGCACTGCGGGCAGCAGGAGTGCGATCAGAATGGCGATGATCGCGATCACCACCAGCAGTTCAATCAACGTAAAACCAGAACGCCGTGACATGAAAACCTTCCGCGAGAGCAACAGAGGAAAACGAAACTCAACACCCGCGCCATGACCCGGGGAGATGTTGATCTCCGGGGACGGGTGACGCCGAGTGGCCATGCAAAGAGGAGTGGCGGGGACCCGGAAACGCCGCGAGGCGGTCGGACGTCCCGGGAAGCGTGGATGACGGCCGGGAACGACGCCGCCTGATTCAGGGGGCGAGTTGCCTACCGCCAGCCACTTCAAAAGGGAAGAGGACTACTTGGAGTTGAGCGCGAAGGTGAATTCGTTCGCGCCGTCCTTCACTTCCGCTTTGAGTCCGGAGGTCTTCGCATCGGTGAATTTTTTCGGGATGGCGAGCTCGCCCGGGGAGAACGATCCGTTTTCGAGGACCGCGCCGGGTTCGACCTTCCACGATTCGATTTTCACGCCGTAGCTGCCCGGCAGGACGCCCCTGGTGCTGGCGTTCTCGCTCAGTTCGAAGGCCCCTGCGACGACATTGCCGACGCCTGCGGGAAGTCCTTTTTCATTGACCAGGAAGACGGTCCCTTTTTCGAGGGGGCGACCGTCGATGGTCACCGTCCCCTTGGCTTCCGCGCGCCCGGGGGCGCCGCTTTCACCGCAGCCAACCATCACAAGGCAGAGGCCGGCCAGGCACACCGAGGCGCCGAAAACGCGTGCAACAGTACGAGAGCAGCTTCGCAACATCAGTTCACTCCGCAGCAAAACGAAAATAAGTCGAGGCGAGTGTGGGACGATTCAGGGAGTCATCGGAAAATGCGAGGAAGGCGGCCCGGTGCGCGGGCCGCCTTTCGTCGTGCTGATGAAGCCCTTCAGAAGCAGATTGAGCAGATCAGAAGCTCACAGCCTGTCCATCGGTGCGGTCACCCAGATTGCAGTAGGTGACGTAGTCGATGTTTTCGCTGATGAACTGGACGGAGCCGTCGGCCATCACGAAGTGAGCCCCACCGGTGTGGTAGCTGGCGTGTCCGGTTCCGTCCTGCCAGGAGACAGTCGTGCCGGTGCCGGCGCCCATGTTGAGCTCCAGCGTCCGCAGGAACGAGCTGTTCAGTTTGAGGTGGAACAGCGACATGGGGACGTTGTGGGCCCAGGCACTGCCGAACTGATTGAAGTGCGGCTTGGATTCGCCGAGGAGGAACGTGTTCGTCGTGCCGTCGGTGACGTGGGCGATGCTGATGCGCTGCACTCCGCGGGCGAACATTCCGCGCGTGCCGGAAGCGTTCCGATAGGGATAGGACCAGCCGGCGTTGATGTCGGTCGGGTTGGTCTTCCAGCAGAAGGCCTGGTTGTTGCAGTCTTTGGCGCCGCCGTCGTTGCGCATCGGGCCGCCGACAGGACGGTACATGCCTTCCTGGGTCGGAACGCTGACGTCACTGAAGTTTCCGCCGCTGGCCGTCTTGCCGGTCCGCGCGAGCGGGCTGCTGGGGCAGGTGGCGACTTCGAAGAAGCGGCTGGCGATCAGGTTGCGGTTGATCACGCCGCCGACTCCGGCCGTGGCGTCGTTGACAGAGCGGTTCGGGTCAAGCTGGTTGAAGAGGGGGGCCTGATCGATGTACGGCAGGACCGCGCGGAACCAGGTGCTGGACGGGTTGCCGCGAAGGTAGGTCGACGGGACGGGGTTTGTCGCGTCGGCATCACTGAAAGTGCTGGCGTACGGGAACACCCCGAAGGTGTCGTGGTAGTTGTGCAGCGCCAACCCGAACTGTTTCAGGTTGTTCTTGCACTGGCTGCGGCGGGCGGCCTCGCGGGCCTGCTGAACCGCAGGAAGCAGCAATGCAATGAGAATTGCGATAATGGCGATGACGACGAGCAGCTCAATCAACGTAAATCCACGCTTCTTCAACACAGTAACTCCCCCGAGAACTGTCAGACGAAACTAGAAAATGACGACGCGACTCCCGACTCAAGACAAAACAGACGGTTCGAGCTTTGCTTCTGGACTCAATGAAGAATTGAGAAAGAAGAGGGCGGGATAGTCCGGCATTGTGGAAGCGAATTCAAGCAGAGAGTGCGAATCGCCTCGCAGAATCGAGGGAAGACCCTTGGGCTGGCCATTCGGCATACTCTGCGCCGTGCCGCTTGCAGGACGTCCAACCCGGATGATTGAGACGACCCGACCGTTCAGGCCCCGGCCAGGAGTTCCTCCCGCATCTCCTCCCACTGTTCCGGCGTGATTACCACCTCGCGGAATTTCGAACCGTTGTAGGGGCCCACGATCCCATCCTCGGCCATGTGATCGATCATTCGGGCGGCTCGGCCATAGCCGACTTTCATCGCCCGCTGCAGCAGCGAGCAGCTCCCACGGCCCTCTCGGATCACGATCTCGACGGCTTCGTCGTACATGTCATCGCGCTCGCGTGGACCGTCGCTCTTCGATTCGGTTTCCTTGGCTGCGTTGGCCGCCTTCTCGATCTCGGCGCTGTATTCGGGCGGGTAGGCGGAGAAGAAGTCGATGACGGAATTGACCTCGTCGTCGCTGACGTAAGTCCCCTGGGCCCGGTTGAGCGTCGATGTTCCCGGGGCGAGGTAGAGCATGTCGCCGTGTCCGAGGAGTCGCTCGGCGCCGCATTCATCGAGAACGACGCGGCTGTCCGTCCGGCTCGCCACCTGGAACGAGATCCGCGCCGGCAGGTTCGACTTGATGAGGCCGGTGATGACGTCGACCGTCGGCTTCTGCGTCGCGAGGACGAGGTGAATGCCGACCGCCCGCGACTTCTGGGCCAGGCGGATGATGTGCGCTTCCACGTCCTTGCCGCTGGTCATGATCATGTCGGCCATTTCGTCGGCGATGATCACGATGTACGGCATCGATTCCGGAATCGCTTCCGCCTCGTACGAATCGGGATCAACTCCCATCCGCTCGCAGACCTTTTCCTTGCCGAGCTTGTTGTAGCTGTCGAGGTGACGCACGCCGACCTTGGAGAGCAGCTCGTAGCGCTCTTCCATCTTGTCGACGGCCCAGGCGAGCACGGCCTCGGCCTTCTTCATGTCGGTGATGACCGGATGCATGAGGTGCGGGATCCGCGTGTAGGGGCTGAGTTCGACCATCTTCGGGTCAATCATCAGCATCTTCACTTCGTCGGGTGTCCGGGTGAGCAGCATCGACAGGATCAGCGTGTTGAGGCACACGCTCTTGCCGGTGCCGGTGCGGCCCGCGATCAGCAGGTGCGGCATCTTGGTCATGTCGACCACGAGCGGCCGTCCGCTCACATCCTTGCCGAGGTAGATCGGGACGCGGAATTTTTCGCCGTCGGCTCCAACCGCCTCCATGATTTCACGCAGGCGGACCATGACCCGCTTGTCGTTCGGAACCTCGACGCCGACGGTGTTCTTGCCCGGGATGGGGGAGACGACACGGACCGACGGGACGCGGAGTGCGATGGCCAGGTCGTCGGCGAGGGCCTGAACCTTCGAGACGCGAAGTCCGGGCTCCAGTTCCAGTTCGAACTGGGTGACGACGGGGCCGGTGTCGGCCTCGGTCACTTTCACGTTCAGTCCGAATTCCTGGAACGTCTTCTCGATGATCGCACGGGTCTTCTCGGCCTTGGCGGCCAGCTGATCGAACGGGAATGCTTCTCCCTCGCCAAGGAGGTCGATCGGCGGGAGCTGGTATTCGCTTTTCACCTTGGCGGCGGCGGAGCTGGTGTTGAACTCGGCCTCGCGCGACGACTTGGAAAGCCCTGCTGGAGGATTCACCTTGAAGTTGCCCGCGGGAACCGCCGCGACGGCCGGCGCCGTGTCGGGCACCGGGGCGACAGCGGCGACCAGGTTGCCCAACAGTGATCGTTTCGAAGCGGCAGCCGGCTGCGATTTCGCAGGTTTCGGTTCCTCCACCACAGGGCGCGGAGCGGGGACGGGCTCGGGCGTCGCCGCCTTCACGACCGTCGGTTTGACCGGGGCGGGCGCCGGCGCGGGTTCGCTGGTCACAGCTTTCCTGCGCCAGCCGAAGATCCAGGCGATGGCGAGGAACGGGCCACACAGCACGCCGTAGGCGAGTCGAGCCAGCAGCACATCGGTCGCGAGGAGCAGGCCAGCAATGAAGAGGGTGGCCAGCAGGATGGCGGATCCCCCTGTCGAGAGGCGGTCGGTCATCAGGATTTGGCCAGCCGCGCCGAGGAAACCGCCGCTGCCGTAGGCCGGACCGGTGCCGAGTCGCGGGAAGGTAAGTTGCAACGCGCCACAAATGGCGGCGAGGGCTGCGGCGCCGCCCATCATCCGGACGAACGGATCGGGGACAGGCTTCCGCGCGAACAGGCGCAGGTCGAACAGGATGAGGCCGCCGAGCAGGGCCCACGAGCCCAGGCCGAGGGTGGAATGCAACTGGTGGGTCAGCCGCGCGCCGGCGGGGCCGCACAGATTGTGCAGCGTCGTCGGCGGGGGATAGACGAGATCGCCCGGGGGATCGGCAGGGCTGTAGCTGATGAGCGACAGTCCGAGGAACACCGTCAGCGCGAGGATCGCCAGCGCGAGCAGATCGGATTTGAGGCGTTGGACGTCAGGCATGACACGGCGCTCCAGTCGCAGCAGGCTCCCGATGGCATGACGAAGCATTGCGATCCGGTCGCTGGGACTGCGCAGGCTCACGCGCAGACTCGTCCTCCGTGCAAACCTAGCACTCCACTGTCATGCGGCTGAAACTGGCCCTGCCGGCGCGTGGTTTTCCAGAAACGTCCGTCCGGCCTGTGCCTGGAAGAACGGACAGGGAGACTCTTCCGGCGCGGGGCTCCCTCCGGCCTTGAGGGTTGCGCCGCGCGGGGCGGCATGTCCCGCCGCAGTCGCACGTCCGGACGAATCCACAGGACCGGAATCGACGCCGCGGACGACAGGTCCAGCCGCGACGGAAGAGGGGGAAAATCCCTCTTTTCCCGCTGGTCGACGGCGCGCGGTTTCGCGAAACTCGCACGCGAGTCATCACCGGAACTTTGCAGGAAGCTCGCCGACCATGTTCGATACCACCCTGTTTCAGCGCAAGGCCGACGTTCGCGGCATCTACCCCAACCAGATCAACGAAGAACTCGCGTGGTTCACGGGGAAGTACCTGGCCGCGACGGTGAATGAAACGACGGGGAGCAAAGGCAGCAAGATCCTTGTGGGTCGCGACGGCCGGCTGTCGTCGCCGAACCTGTATGCGGCCCTGTGCGCGGGGATCAACGCGGGTGGCGGAGTCGCTCTTCCCTGCGGGCTGGCGACGACCGACATGATTCAGTGGGGAACCGGCAAGCGGCTGCACGGCGCGATTGCCGGAGCCATGGTGACCGCGTCGCACAACCCGCCGGAATACAACGGGATCAAGATGGTGATCCTGAACGAGAAGACTGGCGGACTCGATATCATCCGCCCGTGTGACGGGATCGCAAAGAACTTCGCCGCCGATTCGGGAGATGCTGATGCGCCGGCGACGGTAGGGGCCGCGTTCCCGGGGTCCGCTTCGATGAAGCTGCACGAGCAGTTCACCGCGGCCGCCTGTGAACTTGCTCCGGGGCTGTCGAAGGATTCCGGGAAGATCATCCTCGATCCGGGGAACGGGGTTGGCGGCGTTTTCATCCCGCTGCTCCGTGACGCTCTCAAGAAGGTGGGATCGAAGGTGGAAGTCGGGGCCGTGGCTGAGCCGATTGACGGCCGGTTCCCGACGCGTCCGTCCAACCCGGGGCTGCCGGGCGCCGTGAAGCTGCTGCAGGAGGCGGTGCTCGCGCAGGGGGCGAAGTTCGGGGCCGCATTCGACGGCGACGCGGATCGCGTGTTCCTCGTCGACGAGTGGGGCCAGTTCGTTCCGGGCTCATCGCTGCTGGCGGCGCTCGCTGATGGCGAAGTGAAGGCGGCGTTGAAACGCGGCGTGAAGCAGCCGGTGGCAATTTTCTCGGCGGTCGCTTCGTGGCTCGTCGTGGAAACGATCCGGGCGGCGGGGGGCGTACCGGCGGCTTCGCGCGTCGGGCAGGATGCCCTGAAGGTCGCGCTGATCAACACGGGGGCGGTCTTTGGGGGCGAGTCGTCGGCCCACTACAACTTCCCGGCCTCCTACTGCCTCGATTCGGGCCTGTTTGCCCTGATGACGTTCTGGCAGCAACTGCTCGATTCGGGGAAGAGCACGTCGGAATTGATCGGCAGCCTGAATCCCTGGCCGGCGAGCGGGGAAATCAACGTTCGCATCGAAAGCAACGACTGGAAGTCGGTCAGCGCCGGGTTGATCAAGATGCTGCAGGAGCGGTATTCGAAGCCGGAGGAGAACAGCTACGTGTTCACGCTCGACGGCGTCGGCGTGTTCCACCCGCGGAAGCCGGAGTTCAAGACGGTCGACGACATCTTCACGATCGACAAGAAGAACGACCCGACGGGCGCGACCTACCGCCTGATCGCTCCCGGGTACACGCCCGACTGGTGGTTCAACGTCCGGGCGTCGAACAACGAGCCGCTGGTGCGTTTGAACGTGGAAGCCCAATCGTCGGCCGACGTCACGGCCCGCACCTACCAGCTGATCTCGACCGTGCAGCAGTTCTGCAAGGAGCATGGCGCAGTCGGTGTGGTGCAGGACTGGGGCAACATGCGCGGCTAAAGAAGTTTCACCACAGAGACACAGAGGAAGGGAGAAGAGGGAGATCGCGGCCCGATCAGTCTCCCGCCGCTCCACTGCCCGTCGGTTTCCTCTCAAAGATCGCGACGACGACGTGAGCCGGTGGCATGTCGCGCAATCCGAGATCTCCCTCTTCTCCGTGGTCTCTGTGCCTCTGTGGTGAACTTTTCTTTTCTCACCCCAGGGCAATCACGCCCGCCTCCGGGCTCGAAGCCGTCGCGTACAGCTTCTTCGGAATCCGCCCCGCCAGAGATGCGGCGCGGCCGGCCTGGCAGGCGAGGCGCATGGCATGGGCCATCGTGAGTGCGTCTTTCGCCCCGGCGATGCCCGTGTTGAGCAGCACGCCGTCGCAGCCGAGTTCCATCGCGACCGAGACATCGCTCGCGGTTCCGACGCCGGCGTCGACGATCACCGGGTAATCCGGATCGCCTTCCTTCAGGTATTCGTGGCAGATGCGGATGTTGTTCGGGTTCAGGATTCCCTGTCCGCTGCCGATGGGGCTGCCGGCGGGCATGACCGACGTGGCCCCTGCATCTTTGAGCCGTTTGGCCGTGATCGGATCGTCGGTTGAGTAGCAGAGGACCTGGAACCCGTCGGCAACGAGTTGCTTCGTCGCCTCGAGCGTGGCGACGGGGTCGGGCAGCAGGGTTTTCTTGTCGCCGAGGACTTCCAGCTTGACCCAGTCGGCCCCGGGGTTCTCGAGGTTGGTCAGGATTTCACGTCCCAGCCGGGCGACGCGAACGGCGTCTTCGGCCGTGAAGCATCCGGCGGTGTTGGGGAGGATGGTGAACTTCGAGAGGTCGATGTAGTCGAGGATGCTGCGTCCCTGTGCGTCGATCAGCCGTTCGCGGCGCACGGCGACGGTGACGACTTCCGCCCCGCTGGCGGCGAGGCATTCCTGCATCAGTTCGAACGTGGCGTACTTCCCCGTGCCGACGATCAGCCGCGAGTGGAACGTATGCCTGCCGAGTCGAAGCGGCGAATCGTTGAACGTGGACATGAGTGCGACCCAATCAGAATCGAAACCAAGGAACTTGACTGCGGCACCCGCCGGCCGGGGGCTTCAGGCGGAGTGAACCAGATGGACACGCGGCCCGTGAATCATCCGCCGCCGACCAGCGTGACCACTTCAAGCTGGTCACCCGCCTGGAGCAGCGTTTCCGCGTGCTGCGCCCGTGGAACGACGTCGCGATTCCGCTCGACGGCTACGAATTTCGAGGGGACCTTCAGCTCCGCCACCAGGGCGGCCAGCGTCATCCCGCGCGCAACCTCGCGCGACTGGCCGTTGACCGAGATCGAGATCATTTCCGACGACATGATGTCCGCATTATTGCACGCTGCCGCAGTATTGCACTCTGACAGTGCCGCCAAAGAGGGACAGTGCAGTCAGAGGCCGACGCCATCAAAGGTCTGAGCCATCGGGGCCCGGCGAAATCAGATCCGGATCTCGAGGGGCTGTGGTCCGAGGGTGAGAACGGTCAGGTCGGTCGGGGCGTATTTCATCGCCGCGGCCAGGACCCGGTGAACGGTCAACGACTCCAGTTCGTCGCGGACTTCCTCGAGCGTGGTCACGCGGCCCAGGTGAAACCAGTCCCGAGCGAGTGAAGCGGCCCGTGCGGAGGTCGATTCCTGCTGCATGATGAGCGAGCTTTTCGCCCGTGCCAGGCAGCGCTGAAGTTCGTCCTCGCCAATTCCGTCGTTGAAACGCCAGAGTTCCTTGAGGATGACGTCGAGAGTTTCCTGCGCCCGCTCGGTCGTGGTGCCTGCGTACACCATGGTCCGTCCTTCGGTTTTCAGGCTGTTGAGCGACGCCTGGACGGAGTAGCAGAGTCCGCGTTTCTCGCGAACTTCCGTAAAGAGCCGCGCGCTCGGTCCGCCCCCGAGGACACTGGCCGCGGCCCAGGCGGCGTAGTAATCGGGGTCGCCATACGGAGGGGCAGGGTAGGTGAGTCCGATCTGCACCTGCGTCGAGGGGTGCATGACGTGATCGATGGCCTTGCCGCGCGGCCCCGGGACGAGATCAGGAATCGCCACGCTCGGCCAATCGCCGAACAACTCGGTGATGCGATGCTTTAACTCGTCGGCGTCGAAGCGGCCCGCGACGCCGAGGATGGCGCCGTTCGGACGAAATCCGCGGGCCGCGTGTTCGCGGACGACGTCCATCGTGATGTTGGGGAGATCGGCGAGGTCACCTTCCGTCGGCCGGTTCCAGGGGGAGTGATAGGTTCTGCGGCGCAGTTCGGTGGAGAGCTTGCGCTGCGGCTCGTCTTCGAGGGCCAGCAGTCCCTGCTCGAGCCCGGCCATCACCGGTTCGAATTCTTCTTCCGGCAGATGCGGACGCTGGGCGATATCGGCGTAGATGTCGAGCGCCGGCAGGAGGTTTTCCGCCAGCAGGGCTCCACTGAACGAGAGGAAGTTCCACCCGACCTGCTCGCTTCTCTGGACCCCGAGATTATCGAGGTCGGTGGAGAGCTGGCGGTTGTCGCGAGAGCCGGCGCCCCGCGTCGTGAGGTCTCCCAGGGCGGAGGCAGCGCCGTTGACTCCTTCTTTCTCCCAGATGCATCCGGCCGGAATCAGCAGGCTGAACGCCGCGGACTGCACGTCCGGCATCTCTTCGAGGACGGCGACAAACCCGTTGGGCAGCGTAAACGACTGAATGGATTGAAGCTGCATAGCGCCGAAGCAGGGCCAAAAATGGGGAAGCAGGAAACTATCTCAGGTCCGGAACGCGAGGGCAAACGGGTTCGGGAGGTGGATCGTCGCCGGGATGCGGCTCGATGGGAGTTGAGCCCGTCACCTGCGGCTGGCTCAGCTGGCCCTGGACCTCCCGGAACGCGGGAGGATTTTTCCTGCCCGTTTGTTCGTGTGCCCTTGCTGAGAACGTTGTCGCCGCCAGAATGCCTGATTCCTTGTCTCTCGAATGGTTCAATGTCGGAACAGACTCTTTCTTCGCCCGCCGCGGCGGAGGCTTCGCCGCAGGGCGGATCCCAGCAGTTTCGCAACGAAATCCGCCGTCGGCGGACGTTCGCGATCATTTCGCACCCTGACGCTGGCAAGACCACGCTGACCGAAAAGCTGCTCCTCTACTCCGGTTGCGTCGCGACGGCCGGGGCGGTTCGCGGGCGGAAGACCCAGCGGGCGGCCCGCTCGGACTGGATGGAGCTGGAACGCGAGCGCGGAATCTCGATCACGTCGACCGTGCTGTCGTTCGAATACGAAGGGCTGCTGCTCAACCTGCTCGACACCCCGGGGCACGAGGACTTCAGCGAAGACACCTACCGCACGCTGACGGCCGTCGACTGTGCGGTGATGGTCCTCGACTCCGTGAAAGGCATCGAGGCGCAGACGAAGAAGCTGTTCGCGATCTGCGCCCAGCGCAAGATTCCGATCATCACGTTCGTCAACAAGCTCGACCGCCCCGGCGCCGATCCTCTGGGAAACCTGGGCGAGATCGAGCAGGTACTCGGCATTCACGCGGTTCCGCTCAACTGGCCGATCGGCACGGGACGCGACTTCCGGGGCGTGTACGATCTCGTCGACAAGGAACTGAAGCTGTTCTCGCCCGTTCCGCAGGGGGCCGTGCGCGTTCCGACGGAGACGGCGAAGCTGGACAACGTCTCCGAGGAGCAGCTTGATCCGCTGCTGCTGTCGAAGTTGCGCGATGAAGTGGAGCTTCTCGAATGTGCGGGAGAGCCGTTCACCCGTGAGGCGTTTCTCGAGGGGCAAATTACCCCCGTCTTTTTCGGCAGCGCGTTGACCAACTTCGGCATCGAACTCCTGCTCGAAGCGCTGCACGAGTATGCACCGCCGCCGGCTCCGCGACCGAGCGACAAGGGGATGGTTCCCGCCGATCGCCCGGATTTCGCCGGCGTGATTTTCAAGATCCAGGCGAACCTCGATCCGAGGCATCATGACTGCGTCGCGTTCCTGAGAGTCTGCTGCGGGACGTTCACTCGCGATATGGAGGTGAGCATCGCCCGCACGGGAACCCGGATGCGGGTCAGCCGTTCTCAGCGGCTGTTCGCCCAGGAACGCGAGACGATGGACGTGGCCTATCCGGGCGACGTGCTCGGCCTCACGATTCCCGGCCAGTTCCGCCTCGGCGATACGTTGTGCATCGGCGAGCCGCTGCAGTTCACCGGCCAATGGCAGTTCCCCCCGGAATGCTTCGCCACCCTCCGCTGCACCGACACACAGCGCCGCAAGCAGTTCGATAAAGGATTGCTCCAGCTGGTGGAAGAAGGGGCGATTCAGCTCCTCCGTGATCCGCTCGCTCCGTCGCAGGAGCCGATCCTCGCTGCGGTCGGGGCCCTGCAGTTCGACGTCGTGCAGTTCCGTCTCGAATCGGAATACCGGGCCGTCACGACGATTCACCGGCTTCCCTACCGCATGGCCCGCTGGGTCAAAGGGTCGACGGAAGACATCGAGAACCTCAAGGTCCCCAGTACGGGCCGACAGCTCATCGATGAAGACGGCCTGACGGTCGTCCTCTTCGATACCGAGGGGATGTTCCAGTACTGCAAGAAGATGAATCCGAACGTCGAGTTCTTCGACGCGCGTCCACTGCGGATGTGAAACCAGCGGCGCGCCCCGGCCGGGAATCGACAGCTCTCACGGGGCCGCCTTCGAGATTGCCAGCCCTTCGGCGGGGAAGTAGCGGATGCCGCCAGACTCCTCCGCGACAAGGATGTCGCGCACGCCGCGGCCGAGGTCGATCAGCTGCGGCGAGCAGGAGTGAGTTCCGAGGCGAATGCGTTCGCCGTTGAACTCGACCATTCGGGCGTATTCGAACACCGGGGCCGCATTTGTTCCGGCGTTGCGAAGCAACAGAACGGAGGCCTGCCGGGTGTCGCCGAATGAACTGGGATAGAACGTCGTTCCTGACGCGGCGATCGACAGTCCCCGCGATGTGCCGACCAGGAGGTCGAGCGCTCCATCGCCGTCCCAGTCCGTCGGAACGAGTTTCGCGCGGCCGGTTTGGCCGGCTCCTTCGTCGACATTGGCATTGATCGGCGAACCGTCCTGGAACCGCAGCAACTCACCGCGTTCGACGTTCTGGTTGTCGATTCTCCAGAACTGCCGCAGCAGGTTCTGCTCGTCGAGGCAGACCATTCCCAGGCGGCCGCCGTGTTCCCATCGGCAGATCGCCGGCTGGCTGCGCCAGGCGAGATGCAGTTGCAGGCCGTCGCAGTACATTGGCCGCGGCTTCGTGAATCTCGGCGGCCCTGAGCCCGGCCGCTGCAGCAGGACCATGTAGTCGGCCAGGATGCTGTTGAGAATCACGTCGAGTTTTCCATCTCCGTTCCAGTCGACCACCGTCGGGCAGGTATAGCCCCACATCGCTTCGCCTGGACCCTGGATCGATCCGCGGTAGCCGGCCTTGATGTCGAGCGGTTCCCCGTCGACGTCGACGGGCACGGGTTCATCGAACTCCGGCCGGTCGGGCTCGCCGATGTTCTTGACGAACAACAATTGGCCGGCGTCGTTGCCGGCGAGAAAGTCGATCCGTCCGTCGCCGTCGAGATCTCCGGGCGAGATTACCGGCAGCGCGCCGAGCGCGATCGCAGAGGTGGGCGCCCGCACGGGCAGGGGCTCGCCGCAGACGATCCGGCCGTCCTGCTGCGTGGCCTCATAGAACCAGACCCGGCCGGTATCGCTGACGATGAAGGCTCGCCGTCCCGACTGGGGATCGGCAAACGTCGCGATGCCAGGATTGATGACGGGATGCCGCACCGCCACCTGATCCGGCCCATTGACGAACTCGGACTTCGCCGGCGCCCCGGTGGCCGGATCGAGCGGGAACCGGCGGAAGACGCCCAGTTTCTCGCTGGTGATCAGCGACAACTGTCGTGACTCCGGCCCGGGCAGGATTGCCATTCCGCGGAGATCGAACAGGAACTCGGGCGAACCTGCGCCGGCCCGGCCGAGCGACGCGAGCTTCTTGAGCGACGTGGATTCGAAACGGGCGTGATAGAGCGCGGCTCGTGGGAGACCGCCGCGCCAGAAGCCGGCCCCGTCAAAGGGGACATACTCAAACCGGTGATGATGAATCTCCGGATGGTGATACCCCTCGGAATTGTGGACCCCGAAATAGACGTCGAGCCGTCCATTCGCATCGAGACGGCCGGCGAGCGCCCCGGACAGACCGCCCGGCAGTTTCAACTCGTCCGAGATCGCGCGCGGCTGAAACTTCAGCGCTGAGCGATCGAATTCGAGAAGCTCGATGCGTCCTCCTGATGTCCTGAGGCCGTAGACGATCCCGTCGTGAGAGGTGACGAGCCCGCCCAGCCCTGAGGCGTCGATGGTCCGAGGCGCCTCATAAACCGGAGCCCCGTGTTCATCGAAGCGGCGGAAGGGATAGATGCGATCGGGCGCGACGATGAGATCGAAGGAACCGTGACCGAACGCGTCGACCACTCCACGAACGACGGCCCGTGCATCCTGCGTGCGGCCGATCTGGGACTCGGTCCGAGAACCGCCGACGGCGATCTGTTCGCCTGGCGGGAAAAGAGGAGGCCTCCTCTGGGGGCCGGACTCGGCGGACGCCAGGGTGACCGGGAGCAGCAAACCGGCAATCCACAGCCACTGCGCCGCAGTCTTTCGCAACGTCGACATCACCGGTTCCTTACTTCGACTTGAGCTCAAAGTTGATGACGTTGGGGCCCGGCTTGACCTCGGCCGTCAGTTCGGACTTTCGATTGTAACGCTGCGGAACTCGCTCCCTGGCTTTCAAGGCTTCGGGAGAATCGTCCTCGACGATGTACGTCGTGATTTTCACGACGTGCTTGCCGAGGGTGGCCCCGGGGGTGTCGAAGAGATACTGCTGCCGGTACTTGCCGTCCTTGTCGGTCACGCCGTCCGAGGCGCGGCCTTTCTCCGGATTGAACGACACCAGCAGGTCGGGAGCGGGCCGACCATCCAGGGTGACGACCCCAGTGACGTCGGCCAGTTCAGGGGTCTCCGGTCCGCCGCATCCGGAGAGCGCCGAACTGAAGGCGGCAACAAAAAAGCAGACCCGCTTCCATCGCGAGCCTCGAGCCTCAGACATCGTCATTTCGCAGTCCTGTCGTGTGCGTCGATGTGTCGGTCGTGACCAGTGAGCGTCGTGGGTCGCGTTGGAGGACGACGGAGCCCCCGCTCCGGCCACGTGGAAACTCAGCGCGGCCTGCGGCGGCGCAAAGGGTGCGTTCGCCGCAGGCCCGGCTGAAATTCGGCTCGCGGGGCACAGCGTCCGCTTCCGGGTCATCGCCTGGAGAGCAACGGGGCCCGGATCGCGAGGCCGGGAACATCAGATTCGGAAAGGGACGCTAATCGAGATTGGCGACCTTGCCGTCGTTGAGAGTTCCGATGGAGGTGATGGTGGCCTGATCGGCATTCTGGTTCACGAAGCGAACGGCGCCGTCGGTCAGCAGGAAATTCGCTCCGCCGCCCGAGTGCTGGCTGCCAAAGGCGTTGATCGACGAACTGTTGATCTGGAACGCCGATCCGCTCAGCCGGGTGATGACGGCGGACGAGCCACCTTCATCGGGGGCAAGTCCGGCCCATTTGGCGCCGGTGTATTCCCCGGCGACGAAGGTCTGGAGGTTGGAATCGCGGTCGCGGCGGAAACATTCGCCGATGGCAAAGGTGTTGCTCGTGCCATCGGTGGCGTTGCGGACGGAGACGGCGCCGGTGAGGAGGCCATCTCCAAAGACGCCTCGCAGGCCGTTGGCGTCAATGCCGTTGAAATCGGTTCCTGCGACTCCGCGATAGTTGGATTTGGCGTGTGAACTCGGGTTGTTCGGCGTGGTGCTGGGGTCGCGCGACGGGGCGATGTTGGGGTCGGTCGCGGTCGCGCACATGAACGCGGCCAGGAGGACGCGCTGGTTCAGCGGATCTCCGACAGCGAGGTTGGCCTGCGGTCCCTGCGGGTTGTCGCAGACGAGGTATCCGCTGGAGAAGTTGAACTTGTTGTAGAGAGGGCCCTGGTCGAGATACGGGAGCAGGTAGAGGCCCCAGCCCCAGCCTGGTTTGTGAGGGACTGCGACGGTGCAGTTGAGGCCCGGGAATCCGAGATACCCCGGGGGAAAGCAGCGGTGCACATCGTGGTAGTTGTGCATCGCCAGCCCCAGCTGTTTCATGTTGTTCCGGCATTGCGTCATGCGGGCCGCCTCGCGGGCAGACTGCACGGCCGGAAGGAGCAGGGCGATCAGGATCGCGATGATGGCGATCACGACGAGCAGTTCGATCAGAGTGAAACCACGGTGTCTGGAACGAGACGACAGAAACCAAGCCGGCATAACGAGCGCTCCTGAGCAGGGAGATGAGCTGCGAGTCTCGCGGCGTGGGGGACGCGGAATCCGTCAGAACCCACGGGAGGTGACGCAGGGCGTAACGAGCTGGTTGTCGGCGGGAATCTGAACGGTCCCACCGGTCTCAAAGGCAAGCGACCTTTCGTGACAGCGGATGACGGAGGATGGGATGAGACAGGAAGACCGGAGTCGGCGATCCGAACGGCAGAATTGCCGAGGGTTCGGACGATGGCGACGATACGACTGTGCCTGACGCCCGTCTTGGGGAAGCGAGACAGTTCTTATGCCAAATGCGACAATCGTGTCTCCGATCGCACCCATCCGAATTCATCGCCGGCTCACCGCCGGCGAGCGTCGACGCCGCGTTGTCGAACGCGAGCAGTGGCTGGGCCGCTTTTCGGTCTTTCGGCATATCTCGGAACTGTTCAATGAGCTGCATGGCCTGCATTTCTTCGCGAAGGACCGCCGCGGACGACTGATGTTCTTCAGCCAGGACGCCCTCGGCCGCTTTGCAGCAGGTGACGATGCGGACGTCATCGGCCTGACCGATTTCGACATGTACCCGGAGACGGTCGCCCGCGATTACGCAATTGACGATGAAGAAGTTTTCACCTCCGGACGCCCGATTCGCGGCCGCATCCAGTTGTGGTGGAACCAGCTTGGCATGCCGGACTGGTACACGGTCACGAAACTTCCGATCCGTTCCCATCACGGTCGGATCATCGGCATCCTCGGCGTCCTGCAGCATTGCGGCGACGACATCCGGAGGGCCGGTCCCTGGCGCGAGATCGCCGACGCCGTCGACTTCATTCGTGAGCACTACGCGGGTTCAGTGGCCGTCGCCGACCTGGCTGCCCGGGCCGGAGTCTCCGCGCGCCAGCTCGAACGGAAGTTCCGCGCCGCTCTCGGGGTCTCCCCTCAACAGCTTCTGATCAAGGTTCGCGTGCATGCCGCCTGTCATGCGCTGCGGCAATCAGGTCAGTCGCTGGCGTCGATCGGGGCCGAATGCGGTTTCTACGATCAGAGTTCGTTTACGGAACACTTCCGCCGGCACCTGGGAGTCACTCCAGGTCACTACCGGAAGACTCACCTGGGAGACTGATCATTGCGTCCGGCGGACGATGGTCCTGTCGGACGTTACTCTTTTTCCGCCGCGCCGGGCGTTCTCCATTCGAGGATGGTGGTGATCGGAAAGTGATCCGAGGGAGTCCGGCCGTCGCGTTCGGTGTAGTCGATCTCGGCCGACACGACGCGGAAGCGGTCGTTGACGCCGATCCAGTCGATCCGGCCCCCTTTGCGAGGTCCGCCCCCGCGGAAATTGCTGAACGTCGCGGTATCGCCCGTCGGCTGTTTCTCTTTCGGGAGCGACTTGAAGACGTCGAGGACGGGGCTGGCGTGTCCGTCGATCGTCCCGAACAGGTTCCTGTAGGCCTCGCTCGTTTCGAGGCTGTTGAAATCGCCCGTGACGATCAGGGCCTTCCCGGTCGTCCCTGCAAGACGCTCCCGCAGCAGTCGACCGGCCTGTTTCCGGGCTTCGATGCCCCTGTGGTCGAAGTGGGTGTTGAACCACCTGATCTGCGGCCTGTCAGCGGCCTGTCTGTCCTGGAGGTCGGCCCAGGTCACCATGCGCGGCAGTGAGGAATCCCAGCTTTGGCTGCCGACGACATCGGGCGTTTCGCTCAACCAGAAGTGGCCGGAGGCGACGACGTCGAGGCGCTCCTTGCGGATGTAGATCGCCATCATTTCGCCCTTGTCGCCGCCGTCGTCACGACCGACGCCGATGGCGGTGTATTCGGGCAGCTTTTCAGCGAGGAAATCCTTCTGGAATCCGAGTGTCTCCTGAGTCCCGAGGAGATCGGGTTTGAAGGCCTTGATTGTCTCGACGACGAAGTCCTTGCGGAGGTCCCAATGATTCGGGCCGTCCTTCGCCGTACCGTACCGGATGTTGAAGGACATCACGCGGAGGGGCTCCGGGGGGGCGGCCTCGATCGACCGTGTCGCGACGATCAGTCCAAACAGCAGTAGGCAGACGAAGCGTTGCATCGTGGAACCTTGGTGCGGGGAGACGGCGAGTCGTCGGCCCTGGTGATGTTCGAGTCTCGAACCGTTACTGCAGGCGATAGAGCTGCTCGCCGGCCTTGCGGACGAGGAGAATGCCTTCGTCCTCACGGTTGGCGAACTCTTCAATGTCGATCGTGGCCGGGTCGCGGTAGCCGAGGTTGATCTGGCGACAGACCTCTTCCGGGATCTGGCTGGCGAGTGTCACCTGGACGCGGCACTTTTCGACGCCGTTCTCAAACGTGCCGCCGCCGCGGACGTGGGTGGAATGGGCGAGCACGCCCCAGGGGTAGTGCTTGAACCTGTCCCACTGCTTCGTGAAGTAGTCGCGGCAGTGGTAGCCGACTTCCTTGATGAGCTTGCCGTGCGTGACGGAGACCTCGTGCATGTGAGGGGCATAGATGATGAGCTCGCCGCCATCGGCGACGACCGGCTCGAGCTTGTACATGCACTTTCCGGCGACCCAGACCTCGTCGTACATGAGCGGGGCGCAGGAGAGGACCGTCTTGAACGGTTTCGCCACGCGCTTGATGTGCGTGATGGCGGAGAGGTCGGCCGCATTGGACCAGGCGTCCTCGGGCGTGCCGTAGAACATTCCATGCAGCCGGGCCGTGCCATCGGACGTGACGACGAAGGTGAGCGCCCGTCGTTCGACCGGGATGAGCTTGGCCGCCATATTGACGACGTCGCGGACGGGCGTGCTCTTCACGCCGATGATGCCGACGTTGGTAATGAGGGCTCCCAGCCAGTGGAAGAAGTTGAGCAGTTCGGGGCCGGCGATCCCGGGGAAGAAATACTTGTTGCCGCCGGAGAAGCCGACGACCTCGTGCGGGAACACGGGGCCGACGACCAGCAGGCGGTCGTAGTCGGTGATGCGTTTGTTGATCTGGACGGGGACTTCCATGGAGAGGAGTCCGCCGGAGACGGCCTCGGTGTCCTTCTTCGAGAGGGTGCCGAGCGTCAGCAGCGCGTCGGGGTTGTCCCATTCGTGGTTGATGAATTCGGTCTGGTAGAACAGTCGCGGACGTTCTTTTTCATCAATGCCCAGCAGCTTGCAGATCTGGGCTTCCGACATCGGCGGATGCGTTCCGAGGGCGATCATCACGTCGAGCGACGAGACGACGGGGCGGAGGTGCTTGAACAGCGCATCGAACAGGAGCGGCATCGGCGCGGTGCGGGTGGCGTCCGGCACGACGAGCAGCAGCCGCTTTCCGCGGAAGTCTTCGATCGAGAGGTTGGTCGCGATCCACTGTCGGACCTGGTCTTCTGTGAGAATGGGTGGTTTGGTCTGCGTCATTGCATCAGTCCTGCAGCAGCTTGAGCGTCCAGTTTTTCTTCAGCGGCACTTCGCCGAATGTACAACGGGGCGAGGGTGAACGGGTCGGTCAACTGCCCCGCGCGGGCCATCTTCAGGCCGGCGCGAGCAACCATCGTCGCGGTGGGACGATGGAGCGAGACCGGGGCGACGACGAGATTCGCGGCGGCGACGTCCTCGGGCCATTTGGACGCCGCGGGGCCGGAAACGACGTCCCCCGGCGCGGTGGCCGCGAGCCAGCTGTCGAGGGAGGCGATACGGGGGGTATCGATCGGTTTCCAGCAGCCGGCCTCGGCGTGGAACTCCTGAACGAAGACCTCGCCCCGGAGGGCGTCGTCGATGATCCAGGCGCGCGGTGCGTCGAGAGGGAGGGCCGCTGCGACCGCGTCGAACGTCCCGACCGCGGTGAGCCTGGCGCCGGTCACGAATCCCCAGGTTTTCGCGGCGACGACTCCGACCCGGAGCCCGGTGAAGCTGCCGGGGCCGATGCTGACGGCGACGTGGTCGATGGAGCGGGGAGCCAGCGCGAGGGATTTCAGCAGGTCGTCGAGTTCGGAAATGAGGGTCCGCGCGTGGCGGCGTCCGGAATCGCCGATCTGGCGCTCGCCGAGGAGGTCGTCACCCCGCAGCACAGCCACGCTGCCGACCTGGCCAGAAGTCTCGAGTCCAACAGTCAGTTGCGGTGAATTCACGGCAAGAAAACGGGGGAGAGAAGGGAACCGACCGGAATTTAGGCGATGTCAGGAAAAGACACACGTCTCCGTCAGGCTTCCCTCGCTCCCGGCATCCGGGCGAGAGTGCTAAAGTTCCCGGTTCCCCGCAGACGACGTTCACCGAAACGGCGGCTCCGCGGCACGCCCCCCGGGCCTGAACAGGCCGGACAATCCGAACAGAATTTGCAGGTTGCCTCATGTCTCAATGGAACTCTGGAATCCATAGCCGGCAGATCAAGGAGCAGATCTGCGAGATCGGGCGCCGCGTCTACGACAAGGGGTTCGCCGCGGCGAACGACGGCAACATTTCGTTCCGCGTCGGTGAGAACGAAGTTCTCTGCTCCCCGACGATGATCTGCAAGGGGTTCATGACGCCGGATGACATCTGCGCCGTCGACCTCGAAGGGGCGCAGATCGCCGGCAAGCGGAAGCGGACCAGCGAAATCCTTCTGCACCTGGCGATCATGAAGCACCGGCCGGATGTGAAGGCCGTTGTGCACTGCCATCCGCCGCATGCCACGGCGTTCGCCGTCGCGCGGGAGCCGATTCCGCAGTGCGTGCTGCCGGAAATCGAAGTGTTCATGGGCGAAGTGCCGCTCGCTCCCTATGAAACACCTGGCGGCAATGCATTTGCCGAGACGGTCCTGCCGTTCCTCGAGAAGACGAACACGATCATTCTCACGAACCACGGCACGGTCAGCTTCGGCGCCACGCTCGAAGAGGCCTACTGGAAGACGGAAATCCTCGACGCCTACTGCCGGATCCTGATCCTCACGAAGCAGCTCGGCGGACAGGTGCATTACCTCAACGAGCAGAAGTCGCGCGAATTGCTTGACCTCAAGAAGAAGCTTGGCTTCGACGATCCGCGATTCCACAACGAGAACTGCGACCTGTGCGGCAACAGCGCGTTCCGCGATGGCTACAAGGAACAGATTCCCGTCACGAAGGCGTTTGACGCTCCTCCGGCGTATCCCGGCTACCTCAAGCCGGCGTCGGGCGTGAAAGAGGCTGCCGGCGCGCTCGATCCCGAGGCGGTGGTGAAGCTGATCACCGACCAGGTGATGGCGGCGATGCGGGGCTGAGTTTTCGGCGAGTGGGTCAGATGACGGTGATCCGGCCGTCGCGGAATTCCGGGACGATGTCGAGCCCCGCGCGGCTGTCTTCCGCCGCACGGGCGATATCGCGGTCGAATCCGTTTTCGATCAGGTTGCTCCCGCCGCGGCTCGTGCGCATGGCTTCGAGACGCAGTGCGTCAGTGAGTCCGTGGGCGTTGTAGAACTGCACTGCCAGCGCACAGGCGTCCCCTCTCGCCGGATCGAGGCTTTCGACCTCAGCGACGGACATCGGGCCTGATGGCGCCGTCCCGAGGAGTCCGACTGCGATTCCTCCGGCGACGAGCACGTCTTCCGCGGTCACCAGGCCATCGGTTCCGGCGCAGACGATCCAGACGGGACGGCCGTCGGATTTCAGCCAGTCGACGATCGCTGACCGATTGACGAACCCTGCGCACACGACTGCGGAAGCCGATTCACAGGCGGCAAGGGCCCGCGTGCCGTTCGTCGTGGTGAAAACCACCGACTTCCCGCCCACGGTTCCGGACGTGTAGCTGAATGGCGAGTTGTCGAGCTGGAAGCCAGGAATCAACAGGCCGTGCCGCTCGCCACCAAGGGCGCACTCATCGGCTCCCAGTCGATCCCGGGCGGCGAAGGCTTCCTCCACCTCGCGGCACGGGATGACTTCCCTCGCTCCGGCCGCCAGCGCGTGGATGATCGTCGTCGTCGCCCGCAGGACGTCGATGACGACCGCGACCGAACCCGAGAGGTCGATGTCTCGCAACGTGGACGGGAGCAGGGCGACCTGGACTCGGGGCATGAACAGAGTTTTCCAAAGATGGCAGGTTGGTAATCAGGAGACTGGCGTGGCGGTTGGACGCGCCTGCAGGTAGCGACTGACGGCGTCCTGCCAGCCAGGCATGGGGCGTCCGAGGATACGCTCAAGCTTTCCGCAGTCCAGCACACTCCATGATGGACGCTTCGCCTTCGCGCCGAACTCCGCCGAGGTGATCGGCCTGACTTCGACCGGGAGGCCAGCCTGCCGGAACACTTCGGCGGCCAGCCGCCGCCAGGTCGTGTGGCCCGCGTTCGTGATGTGGAACGTGCCCTGAGCGCCGGCTTTCAACAGCGCGACCGTCGCCTGGGCGACGTCGACGGTGAAACTTGGCGTGCAGTGCTGGTCATCGACCACGGAGATCGCCGGCCGCGACTGGGCGAGGCGCAGCATCGTTTCAATAAAGTTGCCCTTGGCCTTTGTCGCGGCGATGCCGAACAGTCCGCACGTGCGGATGATCAGGTGCTCCGGGCCATCGGCGCGGACGAAGTGTTCCCCTGCGAGCTTGCTGGCCGCATAGACGGACGAAGGGGCGGGAAGGGCCAGTTCATCGAGCGGACGGGCGTTCGACGCGTCGGCGTCGAGGACATAGTCGGTGCTGAAGTGGACGAGCTTCAGGTTTCTGGACCGGCAGTACCGGGCGAGATTCCGGACACCGAAGGCGTTGACCGCAAACGCGCGTTCGGGTTCCGTTTCCGCCTGATCGACGAGGTTGTAGCCGGCGGTGTTGATGACGACGCCAGTGAAGCCCTCGAGCGCCCGTTCGATGGATGCGGGGGCTTCCAGTTCGATCGCGCGATGCGGAAGCAGGCGCGTGTCAGCGGGCAAGGCGGTCGCGAGATCGGTCGCAAGTTGGCCCCCCGCACCAATCAGCGCGACGGAGAAATGACTGCTCATACAGGGATGCGGAGGAGGGGGCTGTACTGGAATTGAGAGGCCGATTTGCAGGATCGGTGAATTTGAGGACATGACTTGACAAGTCGCAATTCCCGCTGGCGGGAACGTTTTTGGATCGCTAGTATTTTTTCACGCGGGGGAGTGGGCTTGGTGCGTAGACTGGCAGCCCTCGCAGAGCCTTTAAGTTCAGGCAGTGTGTGAGTGATGCCCGAGGGAAAGATCAAAAAGTTGACTGACAAGGGGTTTGGTTTCATCGACACTGGCGGTGGGGCTGACTTGTTCTTCCACATGTCGAACCTCGAAGGCGTTCGTTTCGACGATCTCCGCGAGGGGCAGCGGGTTTCTTACAATCCTGGGCGAGGCCCCAAGGGGCCGCGGGCGGAAAATGTGCGGCCGCTCTAATTCTGATTCCCGTGAATCACGAAGGCCGGCCACAGTGCCGGCCTTTGTTATAGTTGGGCCTGAACTGATCGCTGCGACTGTCACGGTAAATCGATGCCGCCTCGAGTTTCTGGAGCGCATGAACCAAAGGGCACGGTCCGTGTCCTGGAGATGTTGAAGGAGCGAATTGTTTTGGCCGCCGCTCTTGGCACGCATGGCGTCGGTTCTTAGAATCCCGCCCGCCTTGCCCCGTGGTGTAACGGTAGCACGAATGATTCTGAATCATTTAGTCGAGGTTCAAATCCTCGCGGGGCAATTTGGATAAGTCTTAGCTGAGACGCATGTTGCGTCCACCTGTCTCGCGACAGTGCAGCAAAAACCTGACCCGGCACTGACCCGGTTCAAGGCTGCACTATGCCCCGCAAGACGATTCCCGCTTACTGCCGGCACTCAACGTCGGGCCAGGCGTACGTCAAGATCGACGGCCGGCGAAAGTACCTGGGCGTCTACGGTACGCCGGAATCTCATCAGCGGTACGCCGCGGAGATTTCCCGCTGGCAGGAATCGGCCGACGCCCCTCCGTCGACCCTCACCATCGGGCAGCTGGCCCTGCTCTACGTCGAGCGGTGCAAAACCCACTACCGCAAGGATGGCGTGCCGACGACGGAGTTCTCGGCAGTGCAGCGGGTGTTGAAGCGAGTCAACCGGATGTACCGCGCGGTGCTCGCGGTCGACTTCAGCGGCGCCATGCTGATCGCGGTTCGCCAGACGCTCATCGATGAGGGTCTGGCCCGTACGACGGTCAATCGCGAAGTCGGTCGAATCCGTCGAATGTTTCGCTGGGCCCTGGGCGACGGAAAGAGGCTCATTCCCGCGTCTGTCCTCACCGAACTCGAGGCTGTGACGGATCTGAAGTACGGCCGATCGGCGGCGCGAGAAACCGAGCCGGTGAAGCCGGTTCCCGACGCCTGGGTCGAGGCTGTGAAGACTCACGTCAGCCGGCAGATTTGGGGAGTCATCGAGTTTCAGCGAGCGACCGGCGCGCGGCCGACGGAAGCGCTGATCGTTCGGCCGTGCGACATCGACATGACGTCCGACGTTTGGGAGTACAGGCCCCACCGTCACAAGACGCAGCACCACGGCAAAGAGCGGGTGGTAATGATCGGACCGAAGGGGCAGGCGGTCTTGCGAGAATTTATGGCCGGCCCCGACGACTACGCCTTCCGCCCCCAGGACGCCATCAACGACCTCGTCGCGAAGCGGTACAGGGCAGGGGCGAAACCGCGGAAGGTCGGACGTCGGTACACGATCCACGGCTATGCAGCGGCCATCCGTCGAGCGTGTGTGAAGGCCAAGGTTCCTCACTGGTCAGCGAATCAAATCAGGCACTCGTTCGGAACATCTGCCAGGAAGATCGGCGGAGTCGAAGGCGCTCGCGTCGTCCTTGGCCATTCGTCGGCGGTCACATCCGAAATCTACGCTGAGGCCGACCAGAAGGCCGCGAGACCTGTCGTGGCGATGATCGGATAGAAAATGAAAGGAGTTGACATCACGCGGCATCTTTCTATCGTTGTCGTCAAGTGACTCCGCAATTCGGCCGTGCTGTCCGCACGGACCCATAACCGTAGCGTGTGAGTCCTTTAAGCCTCGGATCTCCGCACGACGGGAACCGAATGCTGGGGAGTGTCGTGCACCGCTTCGCCACTCTCCGGCATCGTTGCCGTCCTTCGAAGGACGGCATTCGTTTCCCCATGTTCGCGCTCATCGTCCACGTGGACGCAGGGCGCGTGGAGATTCGCGATGTCATCCCCGACCCTGCTTTCAATTCCAACCGCTGCCGAAGAACTGACCGGCAAGCGGCCTTCCCCTCCGACCTGCTGGCGATGGGTTCATCGCGGCCGCAACGGAATCAAGTTGCGGGCGGTGTTCGTCATGGGTGCTTGGCGCACGACCCGGGAAGACTTTCTGAAGTTCGTCGAGGCCTGTTCCGCGGTGAAGCGGCAAGCCCAGGATGTCTCGACGTCGATGGCCGACGAGCAGCTGGCCGCGGCCGGAATCCTCTAGCCAATTGAAAAGCCCAGGGCGACGACTCCCTGGGCTTTTCTTGGATCTTCACTCCCTCGCAAGGAGCAGCCGCATTATGGGCATGAAGCCTACGGTCATCAATGGCGTTGCGTATCGTTCGCCGCCATCGCCCCCCGACCCCTCACCGTCACCAACATCGTCGTCGCAGGTCCAGTGGCCGCTGAGCCGCGAGCAGCTCGACGCACTCCGATCGCACCCGAGCTATCGGATATTTCCCGATGACCTCGCGTCGCTGCTGACGACGCCCGCAAACTTCTCGCTCGAGCCGGCGGTCATTTGCCGCGCTCTTCGTCGTTGTGAAGTTGGGGCCTTCGTCGCGCCTCCCAAAATCGGAAAGACATTCGCCGTTGATCAATTGGTGATCGCGCACATGACCGAGGGGGATTGGCTCTCAAGGTTTTCAGTACAGAACCTGGGAGCAAAGGCGTGCCTGATCGACTTCGAGCTGGAAAAACGCGTCCTGTGCTCCCGACTCGTCGACGTCTGCATTGGGTTGAGCATTGACCCCGACGACTTTTGGGATCACGTCGACGTCTTCTGTCTACGCGGAAAACAAATCACGCTGGACAGCTTTGATCGGCTCTTCTGCGACACATCCCCGGGCTATTACTCGCTGATCATCCTTGACCCGCTTTATCGGGCCTGGCCAGCCGGAACAAACGAGAACGACAACACGTCGATGGCTGCAGCCTATTGCCGCTTGGTCGAGTTGGCCGAGCATCTCCAGGCGGCGATTCTGGGCATCCACCATGCGTCGAAAGGAAACCAGTCTGACAAGTCGATCACCGACGTCGGGTCGGGTGCCGGCGCTCAATCGAGAGCGGTCGACTGTCACATGGTGATGCGCGAGCACGCCGAAAAGGGCGTCGTCGTCGTCGAGTCTGCCGTCCGCAGCTTCCCGCCGACGGAACCCTTCGCTCTGCGCTTCAAATACCCGCTCTGGGTGCCAGCCGACGAGGTCAAGACGTCGGCACTCAAGGGCAACAAGAAAGAACGTCAGGCCGAGCAGGATCGGGAAACTGACGCGGCCATGCTCGACGCTCTCACCGACTGGCAGTCTCGCACGCAACTTCAGCGACTCACCGGCGCCGGCGGGACAAAGATCAATCGATCCATCAGCCGGCTCAAGCGCGCCGGCCTGATCGAAGAATCGAAGTCGAAACACGAGGGCAACAACTGCACCGTTTATCGAAGGATCACCAATGGCACAGCCACGCAAACCGAAGGGTAAAACGTCACAGGGTAAGACGGGCGTCGCACGTGGCGTCTTACCGTCTCACCTGGAGGGGGGTGAGAGGGTAGGACGCACGCCCTATGTAATGGGCGTGCGTCCCACCCCTCCCCCACCCGCGGCAGGGGTAAGACGGACCGAGCTCGACGACCCGAAGTCCTACGACCTATCTCGGAGCGAATTGCTGGCTGAAACTCTCGCAGACCCGGCGTATTACGCTTCGGGTGCTGGCGTTCACCGAGACATGAAGATCTTGAAGCGGGGCGAGAATGCCTTGGCAGAGAAACGTCACATCGGGTTTCTCGTGCTCCTGGAGCTCAGGCGCATCAGCACAGCGCTCGAACGCTTCACGATCGGAACGCCGTAGGGTCCTTCCGGCCTCTTTCGCGCCGGGATGTATCACACGTTGCCCAGCGTGAGAGTCAGTTTTGTTTTCACCTTTTCCCGTACAATCCTCATGGGGTCAGGGGCGTTCTGTGTTCCCACCGCTTCCCGATGAACTCAAGCCGTCTCGCCCGGTCATCATCGTCTCACGGGTGAGGTGTCCGAGCTGTGACGGCACGGACCACACGACCGACCGCAGTCTCGACCAGGGCGACGGCAGCCGGATTCAGTGGAAGACGTGCCGGGATTGTCGCGCGAAATTCTTCCTCGTCATCGAGTGATTTCCAAGATTTGGAAGGGGGCCAGCGCTCCCTCCGTAACATCGGCTCAGGAGATCTGAAATGGACCAAAACTTTCAGCAGTTCGCACCCGCCGACGACATGCAGTTTCTGAGCATGGGGGGATTGTGCGGCATGCTCGGGCTTCTGCCCGCGCAGATCTGCGTCGTCATGCAGGAAACCGGGATCAAGTTCGCGATGGTGCTCAACACCGTCGGTTACTTCACCGTGAAGGACGCCGAGACCATCGCCAATCGGTGCTCCTCGCTGAAGAAGGAACTCGCGGACGCCGCGGCCAAGTTTGAGGCGGCAACGCAGAACTGATGCTCAGGCTCAAAGCAAAACTTGACCTTCGGGCAGCCGGACACCGGAACGGGAAACCGCGCCGGTTCAGCATCCTCGCCTACAACGGCGGGAAGATGCTGGTTGAGGGTTTTGAGTTGCCTGTCGTGCTCGACCTGGCGGGACTAGAGGCCCCTGGTAGTTTCCCGATCCTGCTCGACCATCAGGCGACGACGGAGACGACGCTTGGCTCCGTGGACAAGATTCAGAACGACGGGAAGTGCCTCGCTCTCGCGGGGCTCGTGACTGGCGTTTCGACTCAGGTCCAGAACGTGCTCGCTGCTGCTGATGCCGGCCAGCAATGGCAGGCCAGCGTGGGCGTGCACTGCAGTGATTGCTTCGACGTGCCGGCGGGGCAGGTCGTGAAGATCAACGGCCGCGACCACCGCGGTCCCTTCACGCACGTCCGCCGAGGATTGCTTTACGAGACTTCCGTTTTGCCGGCAGGGGCCGACTCGACAACGAAAGTCAATCTCGCGGCCCGTCGGGCTGCAAAAGTCCTGAGGGGAAGTGTCATGCCTGATTTTGAAACCTGGGTCCGTGAGAACTTCGGCACGGAAGTGGCGTCGCTGACTCCCGAGATCATCATGCTGTTGCAGGAGCGATACGACGCACTCGCGAACAGCACGTCGACCGGCGAAGTTGCCGAAGTGCCTGAGACCGTCGCGGCCGGCGCGGCCTTCGGCGTCCGTGCCAGTGCTGCTGCGGAGTCCCGGCGGATTGCGGCGTGCCAGCGGATTGCGGCCCGCCATCCGAACATTCTGGCGACCGCCATCGAGCGGGGCTGGAGCGCGGAAACGACGGAACTGCATGTTCTTCGTGCCGGCGCTCGAAACGCGGCTCCGGACAACTCCCGTCGATACGGGACGCCAATGGAAGCTGATCGAAACGTCCTCTCCGCGTCCCTGCTGCTGCGGTGCTCCGGCGGCGAGAAGGTGGCGCTCAAGGCCTACGGCGAACGGGTCGTCGAAGCTGCCCGCCGGCAGCGTGTGACTAATCTGGTCGACCTGGCGAAAGAGTCGCTTCGGGCGGCCGGGCACGACCCGGATGCACACGGCAGCCGCGACCAGATGTTGCGGGCTTCGTTCTCGACGACCTCGCTGCCCAACATCCTCGCCGATACCGTCGGCCGGTCGCTGGTGTCGGCCTACGAGGAGACGACCAGCGATTGGCGGTCGTTCTGCTACGTCGCGTCCGCCGAAGATTTCCGGCAGCAGCTGGGAATTCGCCCGGCGGCAATCGGCAACCTGGAGCAGCTGGCTCCGGGCGGCTCCATCACGCACGGCGTCATCAAGGAAGAGGCGACGTACGCATGGAGGGTGAAAACCTTCGCGAAGATGCTGAAGGTGACCCGCGAAGATGTCATCAACGACGACCTCGGGTTCATCGACCAGCTCTCGCCGATGCTGGGAACGTCTGCTGGCCGGTCGCTGCTCGACCTGATCTGGGAAACCATCATGGCGGGCGAGGCCAACAACTTCTTCTCCGTCGGCAACGCCAACCTGCTGTCGTCCAATTCCATCCTGGGAGTCGCCTCCCTGCAAACCGCCATCGGCATGATGCGGGCGCAGATGGACAGTCAGGGGCACAACCTGAACATCCAGCCGACGGCGCTGGCCGTTCCGCCCCTTGAGGAATTCCGGGCCCGCGGCCTGCTGAATTCGGCGCTGCTGGTGGGCAGTACCACGGACGACGAACTGCAGCCGTCGGGGAACCCGGTCTACAACGTCGTGCCAACGCTCGTGGTTGAACCGCGTCTGTCGAACACGAAGTTCACCGGCAACTCAACGGCGGACTGGTATCTCTTCGGACCGCCCAACGCCCGGGCCGTCACGGTCGGGTTCCTGCAGGGGAATCAGACTCCGACGATCGAGATGGAGAACGCCCCGTTCGATCAGCTGGGGACTCAGATGCGGGTCGTGTTCGACTACGGCTGCTCGCTGTCCGATCCGAAGGCGGCCTTCAAGGCGAACGCGGCGTAAGGAGCGATGACATGGCACTGACGGTAGTCACGACGCCCGGCGACAATGGGGCGCTGAACATCGAGTTCAGCGGAACCCCTGTCGTCGGCGACAACCTCCTCCGGGAATCGCCCGGGGAAGGGAAGTTGCTCCGGGCGTATGCCTTCGAGCTGTACGGCGCGGGGACGAACAATGCCCTGTACTTCAAGACAGGCGAGACGCCGCACTTCGGCGGTCCTGGCGCGTCCCTGACGTTCAACGTCGCCGGCCCTGCGGGTGGTGTCGTGAAACCCCTGAATCAGAACAGCTGGTTCTCGGGTGGAAGCGACGAGCCATTGGCCCTCGTGGCGAGTACGACGCAGCCGCTGTTCGGGTCCGTGCAATTGAAGACGATCAACGCGAACGGACTGCCGTCCTGACCCGTCAGAAAAACCCTTCCGGAACGAATTCCGGGAGGGTTTCCGGACCGGGGGTCCTCCCGGAGCAATCTGCAGCCATGACGTATCACACGTTAGGCGTTCATCCGGAATTTGTTTCTTTCCCCCTCGATCTAACGGGGTCAGGGGGGAGTTGCGGTCCACCGGGGCCGCAACACTGGGCCCGCCGCAGCGGATTGGTTGTGCCATACCTGGACGCTGCGGCGGGTTTTTTCGTAATGCGGCTTGTTGTCGCAGGCAGCCGCGCCGGTATTCGTACGCCAGCCGGCGCGGTTTCAAACAGGAGAACTGAACGATGCCGGACCTGATTCAACTGGGAATCTCTGGCGACTCAACGGAACTGCGTGAGGCGCTCGCGGAGTCGCGGCAGGATCTCCAGGAGACGGAATCGGCTTTTGGGGCGTTCAGCAACGCCATCATGGGTTCCATGAGGCTGGCGAGTGACGCTGCAATCGGTTCCCTGCAGGCCATCGGAAGCGCCTTCCACGAGATTGCCGTCGGCGCTCTCCACGAACTCGGATCAATGGCCCTGCACGGGGTGATCGACTTCGGGTCCGCGGTCATCGACACCGCCCGGGACGTGGTGACGAGTCTCGAGCGGATGCAAAGAGCGATCAGCCTGGCGGCAGTGGTCGTTCCGCAGCTCAAGCTCATCTCACTCGGCCTGACGGTCGTGACGGCGTCCACGGTCGCTTACGCCAACGCAAACGACGAGCTGACGGAATCGCTCTGGAAGTCCATCCTTCCAACTGAACAAAGCTCGAAGGCGTGGGTGGAGTATGGCGAGGCCAGCGGGAAAGCATCTCTCGCGCTCGCGGACCTTGGCGGGAAGCTGGCCGACGTGAGCGTTGCGTTTGTGACGCAGGCCGCGAAGGTCAGTGGCCTCACAGCCGTGATGAATGTTCTCGATGAAACGCTCGCCCAAGACGTGAAGTCGTGGGCCAAGTGGATCACGGAGGGGACAGAGACATTCCAGAACTTCACCGATACGGCATTCGATTTCGTTGCCGGCGGGGAAGCGGCTTCGGCGTCTCTGCGGGAGATGGCGGCGGAATCTGAAAAGCTCATTGCAAAACAACAGGAGCAGGCGAAGTGGTTCGGGCAACTCGGCCAAATACAGCGGGAGGCGGCCGCGCATGGTGAGCGTGCCGCCGAGCTGCAGCGCATTGCCTCGCTCGGAACAGTGGAAGCAGTGGAGGCCGAGGTTCGGGCGCTGAAGGAGAAGGCGTCAGCAGCAGTCTTCGCCGGGCAGGCAACTGCAGAATCCCTGCGGTTGACCGCTGACCTGTTCACCGCCCTGGAAAACCAGAAGGTCAGCATCGCTGCTGGCGACCAGAAGAGCGCCTTGCAGTTTGAGTTGGACACCACCAAGGCGATCAACGCGGCCCGTGAGGAGCAACTTCGCCTGGGGCAGTCGGCCGCGGATCACATTGCCCGCATCAAAGACCAAATCGAATTGATGACCGGCGAGGCCACGAAGGGCGACATCGCTCTCCGGGAAATGCTCCGTGGCGGCTACACGATGGAGCAGGCGGAGGAAGTTCGCCGGCTGACGGATCAGCTGAACGAACTACGGGAAACGGCCCAGGTGAAGCCGGACAAAGCGGGCGGCGTCACGAAAAGCGAACCGTCGCCCATGAAGGCGGCCATGTTCGGTTCGAGCGAGTCCGCGTCCATCATGCTCCGGGGTGTCACCGGAGGGGCTGGCGGGAAATCTGACAAGGTTCAGGAAATGCAGCTGGACGTCCTACAGCAACTGCTCGTTGCGACGAAGGGCAAGAATCCAATGATGCTCAAGCCGCTCAACCTGTGACGGCCGTCCCGTTGACGCCCCCGGCGGCGTGAGGCATCATGGTCGGTGCAAGAAGTCCCTTCGCAAGAGGGGCAAGATGAACGCAAAAACCTCAGATGAAAACCCAGAACCCCGGTTCGGGGGCATCGCGTCCTGCGCAGGGAAACCGCGCAGGCGGTGGCTTCATCTCCACCGTTGCAACGCGGCGTGCGTCCGAATCGGGGTTCCGTTTTGCGCGGACGAAAATGGAAACAATTGTTTCCATTTCGACGCGGGCGGAATCCCGAGGCCGGGGTTCGCAGCTCGAAAGTAGTCGAGCCATGATTTCTGATGCGGTGAAGAGTTCACGTGGGTCGGCATCCCGCCAGACCTTTTCTGACCCCCGCCGGCCGGGCCGGCAGTCTCGCAGGAAGGCCCCTGACGTTGCGTCTGTGGAGTTGTGGGTTCCGACCCGCCTCGACGCCACGATTCCGCTCACGGACGCCCTGTGGCTCAAGCAGGCGTTCCCAACCGCGAAGGAACTGGAAGCCTTCACGTCGACGGTGCTCGTGATGGCTGTGGCGGAAGTCCGGAAAGGGGGTGACGCCAATGGGTAAGCACTCTCAGTACACCGGCTCGCGTGGAGGCAGTACAGGTTCCGGCGGCAGCGGTGGGCCGGGAGGTCGGAATGTCGGCCGGAATCGTCGCGAGATGGAACGGAAGGCGTTCAAACCCGTTCCGTCGTCGAAGCTCACCGATTGGGACGTGAAGGCGTTCAACGCCAGCCGCGTCACCGAGCGGACCAACGTCGAGGAACTGGACTGGCCCGTCGAGCCGGAGGAAGGGTTCGCGGCCATCTTCGACGCCCTGGAGGGTCGCCGATGACGAGGACGCCCGTGGTCATCAGGACGCCCCCGATTCCAGACCGGGCCCGCACCATCATCCACCTCGATCGCAGGATGGCGGAAGCGGTGCGGCAGTGTCGCGGCGTCGATTGGGATTGGGTGTTCAACGAAGCCGTCCGGCAGAAGCTCAAGATGCTCGAGCAGAAGCCGGCCGCGAAGTGACCTGGCAACGGTTGCCGGTTCGCCTTCGCGCGCACGCGCGAGGAGGAAGAACGCTTACCACGGTAAGCGTTTTGCCGAACAACGTTCGCCTTCGCGTGCGCGAAGTGAGACATCTGCAAATTTGCAGATGACGCCGGCAGGTCGGTTAGCGACGCCCTGCCGGTTCCTGCCCCGGGCTGGCGAAAGCTGGCTCGGGGCTTTACTTTTCTGATTACCGGAAAGGGCAGACCGCAATGGGCCAACTATGGACGAACGTTCTCTGTACATCTTGCGGAGATCGGCACGATTTCTTCCTCAATGATCACCGGCTTACCCCCGACCAAACGAGACTCTCGTTTACGTGTCCAAGAACGAAGAACAGGGCCGAATGGACACCCGGCGAGTATACGTGGCAGCAAATGGACGCGCGCCGCCCGCCTGGCTCGGTTGTCGTCACTATCATTGACTGACCCTACCTGACCCCGACACATCAAATTGGTGCGAAAACCCTTAGAAACTCGCGATCAAAAATGAAATGATTGCGGGTCAGTCGCCGGCCGCTAGAATGCCGTGGAATGCTGGGTTTTTGCAGGTTTTTGCCTATCCAGTTCCCCGCCTTCTGAATCATTTAGTCGAGGTTCAAATCCTCGCGGGGCAATTTCAGCAGGCAGGCTGATTCTGCAGGCAGGCTGGTGCCAGATGGCGTGCGTCAGTCCCCAGGAACTTCTCCAGACTCCGTCGGACGGAGCGGATGGCATTGCCCCTTCGAGGCATGCCGCACCAATTCCCGGACAGGCTTTCCGGGGCGGCGTTCTTGATTTCGGGGCGATGGAATGGTTGCTGACGCGGATCGCGTCCTGTCGTCTTCAGCGAGATGATGCCCTGTCAGAATGAATGGACTGTCTGGGCGTGGGCCGGCGGGCGACTGAGTCTGGCGGGAACGAAGCCCAACTCGTTCACACAGCCATCCAGGCGCGCTCACTGGCAACAGGTGCACTCACTGGGCGACGTGCCCTCAGCGCTCCGCGCACTCAAGTACAAAATGACCGGTGGGAGCAGGAGCTGACGGGCGGGCTAAAACCTATCGCTCAACCACAACCCACCGGTCATTGGCAATGATAGCAGATTCAGGCGGAAATCCATTTCTCTGCGAGGCTTTTGCTGTGTGCGGCTCGCAATGGCGAGGTGAAGCCGGCTCGAACGTTCATTCAAGGTCCCCTTTGCGGGCGAGTTCCGGCCGTTTGGGGAGCAGGGGCAACGCTGTGTCCCAATCGTGAGAACCGGTCGTCCGGGGCGGGAGAAGCCGAACCGCGACGCCAGTCGCGTGGTCCCCTTTCGGGTCCGGAGCAAAGGACCCGGGAACGCGGACGACCGCACGATCGCTCAGGCAGGACGCGCTTTCCCGTTCTTCCCGTGAAAATGTCCGCCCCCGGTTGCGGCTGCCGGATTCAGGCATTACGGTCCAAATCGGCCGAAGGTGTAGCTCAGTCGGTAGAGCAACGGACTTTTAATCCGTAGGTCGTGGGTTCAAGTCCCACCGCCTTCATTTCTCCCCCACCTTGCGAATCCCTAGTCGGATTGCTGAAAGGTGGGATTTTCTTTTGGGTTACGACGACTTGTCGACGGACGAGGGATTTCTCCGGGCTGCAAGCATCTGCAAATTGCTGCACCGGATTGTCACCTGACCACTGTCGTTTCCACTGTAATGGGACCATGTCCGGCAGCGTGGCAATCGCTTCGGACTCCTGACCGGGAAACAAATGTCCGTAGGTGTCCATTGTCAGGGTGATCGTCGAGTGCCGCATGATCGTCTGGACCACCTTCGGGTGATTGCCGGCCTTCGCCAGCCACGCCCCGCAGGTATGCCGAAGGGCATGGAAATCCAAAGTCTCTCCCTCGTGGTTTTCGACCGCCAGGAAATCGGACTCGTCACGACCGCCACTGCCGTCAGCCTCTGACAGCCACGCCTTCCTTGTGGCCTCCAAATCGCGTCGGAGCATCGTCGCCATGTCCCACTTCGCTGGGAGCTGGAACACCGGCTGGCCCTTCCTCCGCATCCCCGCGATGTGCCTGATCGACGCCGCAAGGTCGGGCTTGAGGTACTGCCGACCTTCGGTCCGATTCTTGGTCGAACCGGCCTTGCAGGTCACGTACGGGGTAGGGGAGTCGAGAAATAGTCGGCCCGGTGTCAGGCTTCGCAGTTCCGACGATCGTAGGCCGGTCTGGATGGCAGTGGCGTAGAGGGCGACACGCTCCTCTGCCGGCATCCCAAACCGTTCGACGTTGTCCGTCGCTGTGTGCTGGCTGAGATAGTCCCATTCTTCGGGCAGGAGCATTCGACGCTCGTGGCGGCGGTCAGTTTCTGCACTCGGCTTGGACACACGGGCGAGAGGATTGCGGTCGAGCTTGCCTTCTTCGGTGAGCCACTTCGTGAACGACTTGATGGCAGTCAGGTAGCCGCGGATTGTCCCCGCCGCGATTCCTTGATCCTTCAGCTTCGCGGCGTAGGTCTCCACTGCCTCCGATGTGATGTTCGCTGCCGTGAGAAACCGTCCGCCGTCGACGATGGCACGTATCTGCCGCATGGTGTCCGAGATGTGGACCTCGGATCGTCCCGCAGCCTTCAGCCGATTCTCGAACGCGTGGATGTGCTCACCAATCGGCCGACGTGACTCGGTCATCACCTGTTCGGCAGCGACATCGATAATCCCCTCGCGACGGAGGGCGGCATCCGCTTCGAGCTTGCGGCCGACACGTTCGGCTGTCGCCTTATCGGTTGTTTTCGAGGACGCGTTCCGGCGTTTCCCGGTGTGGTCGGTGTACTCAATCTGCCAGTGGCCGGCCTTGTTCGACTTCCCGCCACGCTTGAAGACAGAGGCCATGTCAGAGAATTCCTAAGCCGGAACGAGTCGTGTTCTCAGCGACGAACTTCCTGACCTCATCGGGGAGGAATCGGACCGACCGCTGAATGTGGACGGCCGACAGTTTGCCGGACGACCTCAGGTAGTCAACAGTTCGCAGGGACACAGCCAGGGCCTCGGCTACGTCCTCACGCGTCAAAAGTGCTTCCATGCTTCCTTCCATGAAACGAAAAGGCCCTGGCAGAACGAAGCCCGCCAGGGCCGTGAAGTAGTCGTAGCACGCTTCAAACGTCGTCGAACCGCACCGCCACACCGATCGCGCCCAGCGCCGGAATCAACGCCCGACATAGGGGCGAGATGTCCGCCTGCGCCCCAATGGTCAGGTCGTCAGGGTCATCAACTTCGCCGAAGTCGATTTGGGTCGAGAGTCGGGTCGTGACCAGAGCCGCAATCAGATGATCTGCCAATGCACCCGGAAACATCCGGCCGACAGCCTCTGCAATTTCTTGGCCTGTCTTGTACGCGTGTCGGAACTCCACAGAAGTGGTGTCCATTATCGACCCGTGTCCGCCTTCGGCTCGACGCGTGGGGCGTACAACTTCCGCTTCGTTGGATCACCGGGCTGCAAGCCCATTGCCACGTAAGCCTTCGTCCAGGCCTTCCGGCGATCGGATGACATGCTGGAAATTGCTGTCCCGTGAGTAGAGACAGGAACCGGACAACATGCAGCGACGGCACGCCAGTCCTTACCGAACTGTCGGAGGATGCACAGACCGATTTCGATGTCGGTGGCGGTGCCAGGTAGGCCGAAGTCCGAAAGCATCGCGGCACGTGGACTGCCACGGAACATGAGCGGAAGGCAGCAGTCTTTGAAGCAGCCCAGCACAAACGCGGAGTGATCGGCCAGCGATTGTTCCATCTTCGCCAACTGCGACTCGGCGTCTTTCAGCTTGGCAACGTGCTCGATGGCCTTGCTGTCATCCCGATTCAGCTTCGCGAAGTCGCTCCGAAGCTGTTCCAGGTTGACGGTCGAGTAGAGACCCTTGAGTGCCGGAGTCGCTTCGGCCTGGATTGATGCTCGGGGGTAGCCGACGTGAGTGAGCGAGTAAGCGAACCGATCGGCGGAAGCCCTCAGTTGGGCCAGTCGCCCGGCCTCGTCGGGCTGTGTCGCCTCGCTGCACTTTTCGAGCATCGCAGCGAGAATCTGATCGTTCGACGGTGGTGCCGTATCCCGCAGGTTCTTCACTTCGCGATGAAGGCGAGGAATCGCGGTCGTGAGTCTTTCCAGTTCGACAACGTATTCCGCGGTCTCGACGATCCGTTTCGGATCAAGAACGCCGTCGTAGCCAGATGCAGTGTACGCTCCCCGGAGCGGATCAAGGTGTGTCATTGGTTCCTTTAAGAGTGGTTCATCCCGACGATCCTTCGCCGGGTTCTTGGTTGGTCGTAGCACCCGCCCGCACGGGCCTGGCTTCGTAGCCGTCAATGGCACAGGCGTGTCAGGTCACGCCACAACTGCCTCAACGTAGAACTTGAATGGGTCGCCCCTACGGCCTTTCCCGATCCGCCGCACGTCGTGCTCTCCACTCGCCGCCCATTCGTTCAGCGTGTTGCGGAGAAGCGTCTTCCTGAAGCTCATGTTCAACGCCAGAAGATGCTCGTCTGTCACTGCGTTGGACTTACCACGCGGAAGAGACTCGACGAGCTTCGCGCAAATGCTGGTTGCTTTCGTTCCGGTGTTCTGAGCCAGCACCTTCAGACCGTCAGGCGTGTCCATCAGCTTGAAACTGTGCGGAGCCATCCCCCGAATCGACACGACGAAGTCGATGCGATTGATGTCGACTGGAGACCTCTTCAGCGTCAGTTCGCCGTCACAACTCGCCAGAATCGCAGTCGATCCGGCGTAAGCTCCTGACCCCTTCGCCGAATGGTGCGAGAGCAGAATCGTCCAACCGGACTTTCGTGTCAGTTCCCTGATCGGTCGAAGTATTCCGGCCATGATCCCGGGATCGTTCTCAGCACCTGCGCCGGCACCGCGTAAGAACGCGTTTCGCATAGTGTCGACCACGAGCACACCAGGCTGATGTGTCCCGAGATGGGACTCTGCAACTGAGATACATTGAGCCAGGAAGCTCGACGTGACCGTGCTGTTGAGCGTGTCAGGATGCACGTCGAAGAAGTATTCATCGAACGCATCCTGAATCCCCGGAAACCAGCTCTTCTGTGCCTGATCGAGGAAGAAGTCTTCCCCGGCACAATCGGCGTTGAGCCAGATGAACGGAGTCCGGGCAGTCGTTTTCCGGTCTAGGAATGGCTGTTGTGCAGTAACGCTCGTCGCGAGGGCCGCGAAGAGTGTGCTCTTTCCCGACTGCGGTAGTCCTGGAACCAGGAGTAGGCTCGACGGGGGGATGATCCCCTCGACGATGTAAGATCGGAGACGACGCTGTTCGGCCACTCTTCTGAACTCGGCTCCTCTCCGAAGTACCTTATTCATGTCGATCGTGACGGCGTTGTCAGCCACGTCGACGGTCTTTCTCTGGGTTCAAGAATCCTCCATCGCTGTAAGTTTCAGTCGTGACAAGGCAACCTGAGAGTGTCCCCCCAAAAACGTCAGTTTTGGGGAACACGATGCCCGATAGATTCTTCCATTCCTCCATTCTCTAGGCCGGAGGAAATGAATTGGCGGCATTTCGGTAGTCAGACGGACGCGACCGAAGCACTCTCGGGGAGACGCATCTTCCAGCGCCCGACCTCGCCGTCCCGCACGGCCTGGACGCCGACTAAGGCGCGGGCCGACTTCAGCACACCTCGCCGGAACCCGCGTGTCATCGCCATCTCTTCGACGACTACGGACGGGAGCGGACCGTCAGCAAGGACTTCCCGCAGAAACGCTTCAGCCTTCTCCGTCTGCGTTGCCGGCGAGAGTTCGGTCGTCTGCTCTTGCTGGCCGTACAGACCGAAGACGACGCCTCCGTGCCTGTCCGGTTCGTTCAGCATGACGATCTTTCGGGCGATGATCGCCCTGCTGGCAAGTCGGGTGAACTTGGCGTCTGAGACGCCCGTAAACAGGGCCAGCCGTCGTCGACTTGTGATCCCCTGAGTAACGCCCTCGACGAGGCGGGCGATGTAGAACTGATCTTCCTCAAGCTGTGCCAACGAAACCCTCTGAATGGACACACGGCGTCTGCAGCCGCGAGATGGTGACGACCGCCGGAACAACCTGGCGGCCAAACGCAGAGTGCGACATGGTCGGTCGCAGTAGTGCTTCCACTGAGCGGGAAGCCGTAGAGTCTTTCGCCGGCAGGACTGAGTCTCGCAGGCTTGCACCGACCATAGTTCAAGAGGGCGGTATTGCGCAAGCAACTTGTTGACGGATTTTGCCCAACTCTCGGCGTAACCTCTTATCCAGTCTGTGGCAAAGAATTTTTGTGAGGCGTCAAAATAGTTGGCGTCAGGCTGAGGCGGGCGGCAGTTATTCGGTGTGCCAGGGCCTATTCCCGGGATAAAAAACGCCGGCTACTGCGGTCTTCCCCGGTCGACTTCAGGCTTTCCAGGAACGTCCGGATCGGGCCAGGTGCCGGGTGAAACCCTTGGGGAAGACCGCTGGCGATGAGCGGACGACCGGGATTTGGTGATCCTTTGGGATGGCACGGACGTTCAGGCGGTCATGCAGTGGACAAGAACCGTCACCGACTCGGACGTGGTCGAGAGCGTTCGACGTTACGAGCGAAACCGTCGCAAGCTGGCCGCGTTCCTGGTCCTTGTTGGCGTCATTTCCACATCCGCGGGAGCCGCTGCTGTCGTTTGGATTGAGCGAGAGTGGCAGTCCACGGCGGACGCTCTGAAAGGTGCTCCCGACGCCAGCATCTCAACTGCCGTCGATGGCACCACTTTCTACGTCGGGGTGCGTACTGGATGGCTGTGCGGTCTACTGTTCACCTGTGGCGTGCTTGCCGTAGCGCATGGCATTGGGATTGTTGCCTGGCGTGATCGCCAAAATCGGCTGCTGCTGGAGTGCTGGGATAGACACACCATCACGGAGTGACTGCGATGCCGGTCGATCGGTTACGCTGAGCGGCGTCAATCAGCAGCCAGGGCACCCGATGAATCTCGACAGCCAATCGCACCAGCTTCTCCGGGCTTACCAGCGGCGACGGCTATTCGGCGTTCGATCTGGCGACATGGTGCGGGTCATCGGCCTTCGGTGGCTCATAATGCTGCTCATCGGGTTGGCGATCTACTGGATGGCAGTCCCGACAATGCCAGCGATCGGCCACACCACCATCGGTGCACTTTTGGGGCGATTCGCGGGAGACCTTGCCTACTTCCGGTCTTCGCGTCGAATCTGGCCGACAATCGAACAGATCACTGACTGGCAGAAAATCGACGAACTGGTTGGGCCGTACCCGGCGTCTCGTGAATGAGTGGTCGGGTGCCTCGTGGGACCGGAGAATACCTTCCCCGCCCCGTCGCACGGCGTTAGAACTCGTCTGTCGAGTGCGCGCCGCGGTTCGACCTGAGTTGGTGACGGAATCTGCGTCGAGCTGATGAATGACATTCTGATTTTGCAACAACGTCTTCGTCTTGTTGCCATTTGCTGTTCCGTGCTGTCGACAGTCTTGGCGGTCGCGAGTGGAATGGGCCTGCCCTTCGTGGCGATCGGCATGCTTTGGACGTTCTACATGCTCACGGTGTGGCACAGGCATCGCCAGGTGGTGTAGCGGACCCTGCTGTGTCCTCGACGCCCGACGCCTTCTTCGACGAAGACTTCTCGGGCTTCGGCTCAGCCTTCTGACGTGGCTCGGGAGGCTTGACCGGATAGGTCTTTCCGTCCTTGCCCTTTCGAGACTGTGGAGCGGCTGAGGTGGGGACGGTCCCCACCTGACGCCTCTGTTCGGAAACAAGGTCGTTACGACCACCTGTCGACGCATGTGGTCGGACGTGTGCTCTTGAGGCTGCAGGGAACGCAGGCAGTGCGTACGATCTAGGTCGTCTGAGTGGGCCAGCACGGTCAACTGCCTGGCAGGAATCTTGATGGCGACCTGGATGCGGCGTCGGGAATTTGCGGTGGCACTGATGGCGTTCGTCGCCTTTGGCCTGTTGCTCACGATTTTCGTATCGATCATCAACCGCTCGCCGTACTCAGGTCGGGATTTCACCCTGCGGGAGTTGGCCGGCTCATATTCGTACGACGATGACCGCAGCGGTCAGTATCATGGCCTCCGTAACGACCGAGTGGTCCTGAAGCTGAATACTGACGGAAGTTACGAGGCCGAAGGGGACTTGTCCTTTCAAGTCACCGACAGCATCCGGCAGCATGTGCTCTGTGGGGCCAGCAAGGGCACGTGGAGAGTGCGTCCTCCGCGACGAAACGACATCAGCGAGGAAGCGCTGGTCGTGCTGGAGTCGTCATTAGCAGAGAAATGCAGTATCGGCCCATTCTTCATCTTGGAGCGTGACAACGGTCTGTTTTTGGTTAGCTGGAATGACGGCTTCGCTGACGTGGTCTTGGCTCGGCATGTCGAATGATTCGGGTAGCCGGGCTGTCAGTCGCAGCCTTGGTACAGGCCCACTACGCAGACTCCTACGGGCCACATAAAACCCAGACCGAGCACTATCCACTGCGTCAGGCCCTGGAGTGCGAATGACACGGCAACGGCTGCGAGGCACGGCCCCAGGTAGATAAGAATGACTGTCAAATCCAGGAGGATGGTGCAGAGTTCGCGCCGTTTGATTTTCATGATGACTAGCTAATGAACTGCTCAGAGGACGGTAGGCGTAGTCAAGCCTCCTGTGCCTGATTAGCCCGCTTGATGATCCGGGAAATCGTCGACGGGTGCCAGCGACATCATGCCGCCGAAGCCCGCTCCGCAATGCGCTGGCAGGTGCGGGGATGCCAGTCCGTTCCGGAGGGTGCGGGGATGCGTGCCAGATTCAAGCCCCTTGCAATCGCTGCCCACGACAGGCCTGAGGCTGCGTCGACTTGGATGCGGGCAATGACGGCCAGTTCGGCCTCATCGGCGATGAGCTGATTCTTGACAGCCCGGAACCCGTAGACGCGGCGAGTGTAGACCTCGCCCCGTTCCTTCTTCTGCGCCAGGGCCTTCCTCGTGCGGGATGCAATGCTGCGGAGTTCGTGGTCGCTGATGATCGAGAGCACACCGGCCAGGAGAAGGGCTTCGTCGGAACCGCTGTTGTCGCCGTGGACGACCAACAGCCTTGCCCCCTTCCGCTTGGCTTCCTTCATCATCATTGCGATTGCGACACTATCACCAAGCCGGCAGTGCTTGTGGACGATGACCGTGGCCCCGCGTTTGATGGAAGACAGTAGTGCTGACATCGCCGGGCGCTCGGTCAGATATGTCGACCGCGAAACTCCGCCATCGGTGAATACCGCTGAGACCGAGAGGCCTTGTGCTTGTGCGAACGCCCGACACTCCGACTCCTGGACCTCCAGGCCGAGACCTGAAACCTTGGCTTGTTCGTCGGTGCTGACGCGAATGTAGATCACTGCGGAAGTCGTGGTCATGAGTGCCTCAAGAGGGGTGAGGAAAGCGGTAGGCGTATCATCGTCAAGCGTGAGTATATGTCAATGACTATATGTGTGTATTACTGCTGATATTGCCAGATTCTGAAAGTGGTATTCGGAGTGCTATTGCTGGTGCTGTTGTGGGTCATTGCCAGGGCTTCCACGGTCGCGTACCAAGGCACGACAGGCCGAGTGGTGGGTGGGGTTGGGCGATGAGATTCGGGACTGTGGGCGGGGTCGTCAGGAGGGTCGGTGATGTCGCCAGGTGAGCGGTCGCTGGAGGGGTCAGGGTTGGAGACCTGAGGGCAGGTAGATGGGCAGTGGATGGGTTGTCCCAAAAATACCATTTACTGACGCGAGGTCACTAAAATGGACACGCTGACTGCCTGTCTTCCCGATCCCCTTCCAGGGCCTGCAGTTCCGCCAGGTAGTCAGGTGCACCCCTGGAGGGTCAAATCGGACAATGGGAACGGAGTGTCCGACGTAAGTGCTTGTGGGTGGAGGTATTGAGGAACGCACACCTCCACCGGCTTTCGGCAGAGACTCTCCCACGTCCGCCCCAGGTCAGAATGTCACCAACAAGCCCGCATCCACCCCTTCCAACCCTGAAAAAGCCCGTACTTCTGTGCCCCTGTAGCCCCAAAACCAAGTTTCAATGAGTTGCACAAAACGCCCTGGATTCCCCTCCCGACCGGCTCACCTTTCCGAGAATTTCCCGATCCTTTTCGCGTGCCTTGGTCACCCTCTTTCGACCTCTTTGGCACCCTCCCCAGGCTTGCCCTCTCCAGGCCCTCAGAACGGCCCGTACAGCCCCTTTCAGACTGTGCGGCTACTCTCATGCCCGACACGACTGGATCACGCCTATGAGCCTCCAGGGGCCTCCTGCGGTGTTGTATGACTCAGTAGTGCAGGAGTGCGGATCAACGGCAGCGGTTGTGACGGTGTGGGTATACCTGTGCTATTAAAGACACAGGCACGAACGAATACCCCAATAGACGGGGGCACACAGGAGCGCATAGTGAAGATGAACGAAGAGGCGATGGTCAGTGAGGTCGTCGAAGCTGTGAAGAGTGGAGCGGCGACCAGTCGGGCAGAGATCGCCGCCGGGCTGGGGTTCAGCGGACCTACCGCATCACGGCTGATTGGTCTGGCGATCCGGTCGAAGCGGCTCAAGCTGGCGGGGCGGGACAGGTTCAATTCGCCGACGTATGAGGTCGTCCAGGGACAGCCTTCGGCAGCATGCCACGAGCTGGCGGGAGCGTGCATCTAATGGGCGAAGCACTCACCTTTGACGGCTTCCTGGCAGAGTCGTCGATTGCCGATGAGGGACGCAAAGCAGAGACCATCCGGAACGTCTTGTTGTGTGGACTTCAGTCCCTCAATGGCCGATCCATCCCGGCTTCGGCTTTCGGTGGCGCTGAGCGGGCAAAGGCCCTCTACGAAGGCGTCCACGTTTATCTAAATCACGACATGGACGCGGGGATCAGTCGACGAGTCGAGTCCCTCGCTGGGATCGTGGAGAGTGTCACTGTCGACGGCCTTGGTCGCCCTCGGGGAGACATTCGTTTGAACGGGAACAAGGCGGGTGAGGAGCTTCGGGCATTGTTCGAGTTTTCCCAGAAGGCCGAAAAGCACGGGGCAAGGCTGAAGGATGTCGGATTCAGCCATGTGGCCGTTTACACGTTTTCCGCCCTGGATCGCACCGTTGTGCAATCCGTCGATCAGGTCTTCTCAGTCGACGTAGTCATCCGCCCGGCCACCACGAAATCGTTCTCCGAGAGCAGTCAGCCTGTGCCCATGAAAACTCCTCAGGCGCTTTTGGAATCCCTGGGTGTTGATCTTCAGACCTGGTCAGAAACGCCCATCGAATTCGCAATGAACGAGCGGGCTTTGTTCGACCCGAGCTACAACCAGGAGGGCGACAGCTTCGATCCTTCCGAAGCCCTGAGCATCCTGGCCGGACACACGCCGGAAGGATCGAAGGCCCTGGCCTCGATCTCGTTCCTCTAATCGAAACATGAGAGACCCGCCGGGCATTGTTCCCCCGGTGGGCGACCTGGCCCTCCCTTCGGCTTCGTAGACCGGAGGGAGGGTTTTCTTTTGCACTGATAGAAAGGCCAAATGGCAACAGAGCAACTAAAGTATGACTTTGAACTGAACCTGGCTCGGGCCGAGCGCAATATCGACCGCTTCGTCACCAGTATCGAGACACGGTTCGACCGGGTTTCATCTCGGATGGAACGGGCCTTCGAGAAGATCAGCCGGGGTGCGGGGGGTGGGGGCGGTCGCTCAGGCGGCGGGGGAGGCAGCAGCATCGAACGCCAGGCTGACCGCGTCATCCGGCGTCAGTCGTCGGCACAGCGTGAGATCGCTCGGCAGCAGAAGCAGCAGGCCCGCGAACTGGCGGCGGACAAGGCGAAGTTTGACCGTGAAGAAGCGAAGCGTATCCGGGATCGGGACCGTGACCGCACCGCCAAACTGAAGCGCCTTGAACGTGATGAAAATTCGCGTACCCATGTCATCGACCGATTCGAGCAATCAAGACGAACTCGTCGCGAATCACTCGACAACATCACCAAGCGGGCGGAACTGCGGTCGCGTGGTGCAGTCGACCGCATCGACTTCGGGATTGAAGACGACAAGGCCTACGGCAAGGCCCTCCAGGCACGGAAACGGTACATCGACACCGTTCAAAACCTGATGAAAGCATCGTCGTGGAAGACGATGGCGACGGTCCGAACTGAAGTGGCACAGCTTGAGGCCCAGTTCAAGGGGGCACTGGCTCGGTTGACTCCCGAACGGGCGAAGGCGGCAGTGGCCGGTGTGCCAATGGGCGCAATGAGGGGCGGTCGTAGCGGTAGGGCCTCTGCAATGCTGTTCCAGGGGCAGCAAATGATTGAAGACTATAACTTCGCCGGATGGCGGGGTGTCTCGAACAACCTCGCTTTTATGGGCAGCATGATGCGCGGACCTGCGGGAATCGCCGTTGTTGCCGGTGTCGCCGCCAAGGGGGTCTACGACCTTTATCAGTCATTCAAGCAGGCCGGAAGCGGAGCCGGCGAGATGGCCGATCAATTCGCGATGGCGAGCACTCGGCTGGAGAGGTTTGCGTCAGCCCGTCAGCAGTTCCGCCAGGAGGCATTGGATTTCTCCGTGCCCACAAATCGGCGGGAGCTTGACCAGAGAGACGCGGAGCTTCGGTTCCGTCGTCAACGGGCCGGGAATACGGCAGGCATGGAAGCGGATGAGCGAAACCTTGCCCTACTCCAGCAAATGAAGCAGCTCCGGCAGGATGCCACGGACTCGATGTGGTGGAAGTCGATGGGCAGTTGGGCACCCGGTCCGGTTGTCGACAAGTTCGTCAGCAAAATGGGCCGGTTCGAGGACTTGAAGCGTCAGCTATCTGACCCCGGCGTTGCAGCCGACCCGGATAAGATCGGTGACGAGATTGGAAGGATTCAGCAGCGTATCGCAGCCCGGAAAGACGAGATTGCAACGGAGCGGGATTCGATCGCGATGGAAGAGCGACGCCTAATCAACAATTTGCAGGTGGTCGATGCCCTGGAGAACGCCGCCCGGAAGCAGGACCGGCTCACCACTGGTCTTGAGAGGCAACTCGATATCGAACGCCAACTGGTTGAGGCCACGAAGCGCCGTGCCGAGTCGATCCAGGATGCCGCATATGGCCGTGGCGAGGCCTTCGGCGGACGTGCGTTTGATGCTCAGGGCAGCATTCTGGCGAGGCAGTGGCAGACACGGACGGAGCGTGCCCAACAGCGTGACAGGATCACGCAGACGATGGAGTTTCGTCGTCGGTTCGGGGCCGACCCCTCGAATCATGCCCTTGGTGGGCACTTCAGTCAGTGGCTCTCACGCCGGCAGGAGCTGATCGGGAAGAAGGGTGAGCAGCTTGAAGATAAGGCCCAATATGACCTGGCGAAGCAGAGGGCAGAGATGCTGAAGCAAAGGGGCGAAGAGCAATTGGCACAGGCTCAGCGTTTCGCCGAGAAGGGGAACATCGGACGGGCCGGTGATTTCTTCGACCGTGCCAGAGGGTCATTCTCGTCGGTCCAGGATCTTCAAATGCAGTGGGCGAGCCGGGGAACCGATCCCATGAAGCAGCAGAAGTTTCTTGACGAAGCGAAGGCCACGGAAGGTTGGATCGGAGGCATCGACAAAGCCGAACTGGCCGCAAACGAAAAAGCGTCGGCACAGGCACAAGGTAAGATTTCTGTGCTGGATTCGATGTCCAAGTCTGTGGAGGAACTTGCAGCCCGGGCCGAACGCCTCCAGATATTCAAAGAAACGGACATGGCGAAAGCCCGCAGCCTCAACGGCGCGTTGGATGGCATGATTCGGCGACTTGAGCGTATCCAGGGCCTGTCATCGGGGCCTATCGGTAGCGCAGGAGTTGGCGCTCCCACTGGCCCCCGACTACCAGGGCGAGCATCCGGAGGCCCTGTGTCGAGGTCATCCCCCTACTTGGTCGGGGAACGCGGGATGGAAGTTTTCGTTCCGACTGTGCCAGGGCAAATTGTTAACGCCACTGACACACGGCGAATGCTCTCCAGAGCACGGGACGCCGTCGCTCCAGTGACCAACTCGACAACGTCGTACACATCGTCGCTGTCGATTGGCACCATCAACGCCGCTACGGTGGATGTCCGAGAACTTCAGCGCTCTGCCGACTGGCGTGAGAAGGCCCGTAAGGCGCGGATGGGAAACTGATCCGTGCCAGTTGAACAGAAGTTTGGCGTTGTCACCGTCGTCAGCCGTGAGCGGATCACCAGCCAGCTCACGATAGTTGCTGGCGACACCTACAGCGGAGCGGCTGGCCAGTACGTGACGGTTCGGGTTCAGGATGACACCCTTCCGGACCTGTCAGACGCGACGCTGACTTTCACCGCGAAGCACAAGCAGACCGGGACGACCATCACCGGCATCGGCGAGCTTGTGACGCAGGAACCCGACGAAGTGGAGATCAACGTCTCGATCACCTCAACTGAACGTCGAAGAGCCAGTTTTCGCCGTGACTGGCTCTTCGACGTTCAGGCCGAAATCGCCCCTGGCGTGAAACGGACCATTGCGGGTCCGCAAGCGCGATGCCGTGTCCTACTCGATCAGACCTTCTGACCTAGTCCCCGTCTTGCCCCTTCGGCACGTCGGGGATTTTTCGTTGGTGGACCGTAGTTCAGCGGCCTCGGGGATTTTTCCGGAAATTGTTCCAATGGCTACCACCAGGCGGGACGCCCCTGCGCTTCCCGACCCTACAAGTGTGAAGCGTTGATAGGCAGCCAGATAGCCCCTTCGCTGCCCCTATGTGTGAGGACGACCTGCGGGCATCGGCCAAAAGCAGGAAGGTCAACGCAGATCGGCACTTTTCACGCCTGCCTATCACTCCCGCCAAAGGTGAAGTACGGACAGACTATCTTTCACATATCACGCTGGAATGTTGTAGGTAGGAAACGTGGTAGTGGATTGATAGCGACACGTCATTCGGGGCAGGTTCTGTGCCACAGATTATTCCAGAATCATCGCGGATGATGGCTATGCTGCGTTCCGCTGTCCGGCCGGCGGCAACCAACTCACAACCACACAACGCATTCACGGAACCGTCATCAATGATCGCATCAACGAAGCCAACCCGCCGTGTCCGTACTGCCCTCAAGGCACACGAACAGCCACAGTCTCCCGTTCAGCCTCAGAACGCCGCCCCAGACGTCGCCGAACTTCGGGCCCTGGAGATGATGAACGCAGGAGACTCGCTGGATGGCTGGCGCAGCCTTCCAGCCTCGACACGGCTGTATATTCGGAAGGCGCTGGCCGAAATGTCCTGGGACGAAGACGCGGGCGACCGCCACACCGGAGATGCAGTTCCGATGATCGTTTGCGGACTGTTCGCTCTCGGAGTTCAATGTGCCGAGCTGCTTGCTGGACGGACCCTGGCTGAACTGTGACGAACCGAACGAACAACCCCGATGGCCGTGATGGCTGTCGGGGTTGTTCGTTTGGTCGACCAGCAAAGTGAGACTGTGCTATGGTCATTGCTCTGGGAACGGCGGTACAGTCCCGCACTGTCAGGAGCAATTGACAGATGGCTTTGGAATACGGGCAGCTCACGGCGAGAGTTAACTCGCAAATGCCGTTTGATGTTGTCATCCTCGGACGAGAGGTGCGGTTTGACAGGTCGGACGGGAACGACGTCTCTTTAAGTTACAGCAAGTCGCTGAATGAGCGCGCCTTCAATCGTTCCTACCGTCGTTGGATCGAACGCAAGTCTGTGCTCGACTGTGGCTATGGGCCAGCGATGAAGGCGCTGCGGCAACGCTTTGAAGACAATGACACGCTGACGGCATTCATGGGGGCATTATGTAGCCATCCCCATTGCGTGCGGCTGCTGGTTGTGGAATCTGGCAAGCCGTTTAGTTCATACACTGTTCGCGGAGCTGTTCTGGATGAGCTGTGTCTGACGTGGCTGTCGCTCAAGTGTGGTGAGCGAGCGAGAGGGAAACTGAAGTTATCGATCCCCTGCGCCGGCTTCTGCAGCAACTTTCCGAAATATGAGACTCGTGTCGACGTGATGGATGAGCACTCGCTGAGCAACACGATGTGTTGGAAAAACGTCTCCAATCTGACAGGCCTGTGCCCGGCACATCAGAAGCCCGAAGCGCAGACGCTATTCAATTACTATCCCTTCTTTGCCTCTGAAGGGCTGCCCGACCTGGCGGAATAGCCGTCGCGGCGTTCGATGTGACTGATCGAACGGGAGCGGAACGGAGTGCCGCGCTGTTGCCATCGACCGGGAGAGTAAAGCATCGTGGCGGACGAACTGAAACCACCTGAGAAGCGGATAACAGACCACCTCTACACCGCAGGCAAAGTAGCCACCGGGATGCTCGCCGCCTCGCTCTCTGGCCTCCCCCTCCTGAAGCTGCCGGCAGAGACGTTGTTCGGGATTCTTGTCGCTGATCCTGGACAAAAGCGATCCCGGCAGTTCTTTGAGGACGTGTGCAATTGGCTTGAGCTGCTGGCGTCTCAGAATCGTGTGACGATGGAAGTTCTCCAGAACCATCAGGAGTTCATCAGCGCTCTGAGGGGCGGGATGGTCGCGGCTACGACGACACACCATCGGGAGAAGCTCGACGCACTCCGGAATACGGTTTTGAACATCGCTGTTGGTCCTGATGAAGATGACCCCGAGCGTCAGGTGTTCTTGAGCCACATCCAACAGCTCGGAGCCTGGCACCTTCGCTACCTCAAGTTCTTCGCCTCTCCCCGGTCCTGCCCGCCGGGCACCCATTGGGGACCAAATGCGCCGAACCGCTGGCCGATAAGCCACCTGCTTACTGAGGTGTATCCTGGCACGAAGTTGCACCGAGACACTTCTGTTGCAATCGTCGATGAACTGTGTCGACTTGGACTGATGCGGGTTCCAGACTCACGCATTGCCGATCTTACGGAAGTGGCCGACGGATATATGACTCCCAAGCTCACCACGGCCTTCGGCGACAAGTTGCTGTCGTTCATCATTGAACCGCCCGAACGAAACTCCTGACAGACGTTCAGCGATCCGGTGCTTGCGTCACACGTTGCATGACCTACAGTCCCCTACGCGGGCCTAAACCTTAACCAATCAGATTGACACCAATGGCGAAGAAGTCCGCAACCAGCAACAAATCCGCAGCGATCCGCGAAGCCCTGGCAGCTAACCCCGACAAGGGGCCAAAGGAAATTGCCGAGATCGTTCAAGTCCAGGGGTTCAAGGTTAACGCACAGTATGTGTCGATCATCAAATCCAACCTGAGAAAGTCAGCAGGGGGACCGGGCCGGAAGGTGCGGGTGAAGCGGGCCGGACAGCGTCTTGTTGCAGCGCATTACCTCGGCGACGGCTTCGCTCCGATGGACGCTGCCGTCCAGTTCATCCAGGCGTGTGGCGGGCTCGATCAGGCGAAGCAGGTTCTGGCACAGGTCGAGGCGATTAGGGCTGTCGTCTGACGGCGTGTGTCAGTGGCTAGGTCCGATCTAGAATTCCGTAACGACTTCCTGTCCAGCGATGGTTCCTACGGCGGACCACGTGGGGCCATCGATGTTCGCGCTTACCGAGCGAACGGAGCCGTCGGCAAGGGCGACATTCACGACGCCGACATGGTAGCTTCGTGCCGCAAGGTGCGAGAGTCCGGCTCCGTTGATGATGCAGTCGCGTTTAGTCGAATTTGGCGGCAGCGTGTGTGTGTAGTACGAATATTTCGGTTCGCCCCAATAGTAATGGAGGCCCCGTCGTGTCCAGGCACGATACAACCTGAATTCACAGCCCGCGCGGGGAGCGGCGAGGTCGGTCTGAGTGATGATTGGCGACGCGGTGGAGTCGAAATAGTCCGATGCAACATTCAGGTCGTACGCCTTCGGCACCGGCTCATCTCCCCAAGCGATCGTCACGGATGGGCCCTTCCGGATTTCGCTAAACATCGACGTGTTCGATGCGCCATCCAAAATGTCTCGCAACCGGGAACTGGAATTGCGATAGAACAGGCCGAATTCCAGTTTGAGCGGCGGTGGGGGCACGTATTGCAGCCCGGAGTTTCCTGAACTCTGCATGTAGTTCCCTGTCGCCGTCCGCTCTTCGCCTAAAGCGCCGGATGGCACAATGCTGCCGACGGGATCTGATGGACACTGGTAAATTGCGACAGCTTGTCGTCGGGCAGCCGCGTTCGTTGGCGAGTCCTCCACGTGCGCGTGAAGGTCAAACATCTGATAGGTAGTGGCCGCGTCAAGAAACGGCAGGAGAAAGACCTGGGTCGACGTCTCTGGCGTCCAAGTGAACGAGTTGATTCTGAACTCGCAGCTGCCTGGAGGAAACACAGTGAACGTCGATTCGTAGTTGAGCAGTGCCAATCCGATCTGTTTGAGATTATTGCGACACTGGGTCCGCCTTGCGGCCTCCCGCGCCTGCTGCACGGCCGGCAGCAGAAGAGCAATCAGAATGGCGATGATCGCGATCACCACCAGCAACTCAATCAGCGTGAATGCCGCACGAACGACCCGCATCGACAGCCCCTTTCTGAACGACTGACTCCCGTCTTTGAGTCTACCGCACCATCCCCTCTCGCCGCGACAGCCGGTGCCCCGGTAGACTCCCCTGCGGAGGGCTATCCAATGGGACCAAGCACACAACCACCGAAGAGACGCCGCCGTCGCTGGCTGAGCGTCGCGTTTGTTCTCGTGATTGTGTCTATGGTCTCCTGGTGGTACTGGCCGCGAGCTGACGCCCGGTTCGTGGGGAAGTGGACTTGGCGCGAGAACGGTATTGCTCGTGGTTAAGTAGAGTTTGGATCGAGCGGAGTCGTCCGTTTTCGCGGACGCAAGGCATCCTGGGCATCATGGACAGTCACCGATGAGACTTTGGTCGTAGGAAGAGTGCCAGAGACGCGACTGGGAAGAGTCAGCCATCAACTGTCTCAATGGCTTTTCGATCACACTGGGCGGATGCCGGCAGAGAAAACGTACTCGATCTCGAAAGCCGGCGACGATTCGATTGAGTTGTATGAGTGGCTCGTACCATCGCTGTTCACGGAATCAATTGTCCTCACCCGCCTTCCCGAATGACCTCTCCCCCATCACCGCCGAATCGACGCAGGCGACGGATTGTCGTCACGCTCGCTGTCGTGGCAGTAGGGCTGTGCTGGCTGTTCTATGAAGCAGTCCGCGTCTCCAACGAAGTCGGAATCGTCGCCCCTGGAGCCATTCCAAGGACGGAGGGTTCACTGGCCTCGCTGTTCGACGGGCATGCGGTGTTCTTCGAGAGGTACTATTCGTCGCACAATCTGGCGGGACATTTGACGGTCTTCGGTCGTTCATCTCCCTCTCGATTCGAGGCCTTCGCGTTTCAAGCAGGGCTCGATCACCGGCCGGACGGCGGGAATGCCTTAAACCACTCGTTGACGGACGGAATCACGGCATTCTTGAATGAGGATGATCCGACGTTCGCCGGAGAGCTAAACCTTAGCTCCGACAGAAGGATGTACGTTGAAGCGGCATTGCATCGGGATTCCGGCGAAACTGTCGTAAGGTGTAAGTTCTGAGGCTCCATGAGCGATTGCAGACCAAAGAGTGTTCGTCGCCGACTCACCATCGCCGCTCTCGTGCTGCTTGTCCTTGGCGGCGGGCTGTGGTGGTCGACTCGTCCGAGGATCGATCCGAGGCTGGTGGGGACGTGGAATGGCCGCACTGCGGGTGAGCCTCATCTCGTCAGCCGTTACCAGTTCGGTGGAGATGGCCGCCTCACCACTGTCGTTCCTGTGGGAAGTACCGACGCCTTCGTATTCCGGTTTGGCTGGTGCGTCAGAAGTGGGCAACTGGTGTTAGAGCACCATCCTGATAGCCCGTGGTATGCGAAAGTGGTTTCGAGGGTCACAGACATCGGCAATCAGCTGCTCGGCCGGCAGATGAGTTCGCAACCCCTGGTCTACGACGTTCTTAATTTCAGCCCAGACCGCGTCCGGCTCCGAGATCAGAACGGAGGTTTCTTGACACTCGAACAAGACTCGGGCCAGTCGGTTCCCGAGGTTGTCTTTTTCACGGCCTCAAATTGACTGCAGAAGCCCTGTAGACCACTCCTGTGCCCTGGACGACCTAACACACCACCCGCAGCCCAGCGACCTTCCTACGCGTCCCTACGGGCCTCAGCAGCGTCAGCCACAAGCCGAGCAATATCGACGATCCGCTCGCGAGCCGACGCCGTGAGACGGGGCCAGATGGCGAGGAGATCGGCGAGTTGCGGATCGGGGACTGTCGAATTCGCTGTAAGGGCAGGGAGGTCTTGGTCTGAATTCGCAGCCTCCGTTGAAGTTACGGAAAATCCCTCCCCTTCTTTTAATCCGTAGGTCGTGGGTTCAAGTCCCACCGCCTTCATTTCTGCATCGAGACGCGTGTTCCTGCGCGGTATGGCGACACGCCTGTCCCGCTGGAGTTCGCGTCTCGCGTCGTTTGCTGGACGAAGTTGGATGTCTCGGGGACTGGCCGTCAGAAGCCGAAGCTGCTGAGCGGTGGATAATCGTCCGGCCGCCGTCCGAGGGGCCAATGAAACCGTCGTTCGGCATCGGCAATGGTGAGGTCATTGATGGAGGCGTGACGCACGGTCATCAGCCCCGATTCGTTGAACTCCCAGTTCTCGTTGCCGTACGAACGAAACCATTGTCCCCGGTGATCGTGCCACTCATAGGCGAAGCGGACGGCAATTCGATGGCCATCGAACGCCCACAACTCCTTGATCAGGCGGTAATCGAGTTCATTCTCCCACTTGCGCTGCAGGAAGGCGGCGATCTGTTCGCGCCCGACGAGGAATTCGGACCTGTTTCTCCAGCGGCTGTCTTCGCTGTAGGCCAGCGAGACCTGCTGCGGATGGCGTGAGTTCCACCCGTCCTCGGCGGCGCGAACCTTCTGGATCGCCGTCTCCTTCGTGAAGGGGGGAAGCGGTGGACGTGTCGACATGGCTTCGGCCATTCTGGAAGTCAGGCCGGCGGAGATGGTTCGCGGGCCAGGGGAGCATGACGATTGACGCGACACGGTTCGGGGCTGATTCGCGCCGCAAGTCAGCGGGTGGTATTTCAGTGGCTTCGATGTGTCAAACGGAAACGGAGATCTCCAGATCCAGCCCGCGATGAGTCGACCATGTCACGGTGTTTCCGAGGAAGGCGTTCGACCAGACTCCGTGAAAGAATGACCGCATCTGAATTCCCAGGAGAACAGGGGACATGAAACTTCGAATCAAGGGCAACACCGTCCGTCTCCGCGTCGATCGTCGCGATCTTGAGGCGCTGCTCCGCGACGGGCGGGTGATTGAGGAAACCCGTTTCGGAGCGACGGATGACCTCTGTTTTTCCTACATGCTGGAAATCGCAGGGGCTCCGGGGGCCACTCCGGTGATCGGTTATCGGGGCGGTCGGTTCACGATTCAGATCGGTCAGACCACGGCAATTGACTGGGTCCAAAGTGAACGGGTGGGCTTTGAATCCTCCCAGCAGGAAGACGGGAGAACCATTCGCCTCACGCTTGAGAAAGACTTCGCCTGTCTCGATCGGCCGGCTGGACAGGAAGGGGATGATGAGTTTGCATTCCCGAACCCGTCCTCCCATTGCTGATGTCATCACCAGGGATCGCTCCCTTGACCGTCCAGCGCCGGGCGGATTTGGCGAGTCTCCTTGCAGGCAGAGCAGATGTCCTCGTTTCCCTACTACCCGGTGAACGATCTCGGTCCCCTGATGAAGGGAATGGTGATCGGCGGGCTCGGAATCTTCCACGTGTTTGTGGCGCAGATGGCGATCGGCGGCGGCATGCTGATGTGCTACCTGCAGTGGCTGCACCAGAAGGGGAAGTGCGCCAACGCCCGGCGGTTCGTGGACGACTATTTCCGTGTGCTCGTGCTCGTGAGCTTCGTCGCCGGCGCCGTGACGGGCGTCGGCATGTGGTTCACCACGATCCAGATCAGTCCCCGCACGATCGGCGTGATGATCCGTGAGTTCCACTGGATCTGGGCCATCGAGTGGACATTCTTCAGCCTGGAAGTCGTCTCGGGTTACCTGTTTTATCGCTATGGCAAACAGCTTTCGGACCGCCTGCGGCTGCGACTTCTGGTGCTCTATTCGACGGCCGCGTGGTTCAGCCTGTTCTGGATCAATGGCATCCTCGCCTGGCAGCTGACTCCCGGAAGCTGGCTCGAGACCCACAGCGTGTGGGGCGGTTTTTTTAATCCGTCGTTCTGGCCGTCACTTTTCTTTCGCACGGTGTGCGCCCTGGCGGAAGCGTCGCTCGCGGCGTGCGTCCTGATCAATGCCGTCCATGGTTTCACGCGTGACGAGCAGGCCGAACTGATCGGGGTGTGCGCGCGGCCGCTCGGCGCGATGGTGCTGATGCCGCTCCTGGGCCTGTGGTACTTCAGCACGATTCCCGCCGACAGCCGGGGCTGGATGACCGGTGGAAGCGTCGCCATGACGATGTTCCTCGCGCTCTCCGTCGCGATGTCGACGTTCATCGGCGCCTATGCCGTTTTCGCGATGTTGCGGCAGAGGCTGTACGTGAACGGTGCAACGGCGACGCTGCTCCTGACACTCGCCTTCCTGGCGAGCGCCGGCGGGGAGTTTGTTCGTGAAGGGGTTCGGAAGCCGTTCACCATCCGCGAGTACCTGTATTCCAATTCCCTGACGCCCGACGACGTCGCTGAGATGCGCCGGGTCGGCTGCACGACGAACGATCCCTATCCGCTGCGTCTCACGCAGCCGCTGCCGAACCCTCAATTGGAAATGGGCGCGCACGCTTTCCGCGTGCAGTGCAGCGTCTGCCATACGCTCCAGGGGGCCAACGCCGTCGTGGAACTGACGGCCACCTGGTCGCTCGATCAGAAGCGATTGAACATCGCCCAGTTGCAGCGCACGAAGCCGTTCATGCCTCCGTTTGCCGGAACGGCGGAAGAACTCGAAGCCTTGGCGCAGTACGTCACTTGGATTCATGCCGGACGCCCTTCCGAGTGGGCCGAATCGCGGCAGCCCGAAGTCATTCGCCAGATCCAGCAGTGGCTCGACGTTGCTGGAACCGGAGCCGGCACGGTCGCTTCGCGGCCTGCCGGCTCCCCTGCTCATTGAGGCCGTGATGTCTGCCCCATTTCCATTTGGGTTCCCTCTGGCGACGGCGATTTACCTGGCCGTCTACATCGTGACACTCGTTGTTCACGTCCTCTTCATGAACTACGTCCTTGCCGGTTCGAGCTACGTGCTGTTGACGTCGATGACGCGTCGGCCCTCGGAGAGCACGACGGTCTGGCGGAAGTTGCTCGTTGACTGGCTGTCGTTCGCGACGGGCCTCGCGATTACGGCCGGCGTGGCTCCGCTGCTCTTCGTGCAGATCCTGTATCAGAAGCAGTTCTATTCCTCGAACCTGCTGCTCTCGCACCGATGGATGTCGATCCTGCCCGTGCTTCTCGTCTGCTTCTACCTGCTCTATCTCCTGAAGACGAACTGGCTGGCTGCCCGCGGCGCTCTGTGGCGCATCGGTGTCTGCGGTGTGATCTTCGTGGGATTCTCGTTCATTGCGTGGTCCTGGACGGAGAACCACCTGCTCAGTCTCGATCAGGCTGAATGGGCGTCTTTCTATGGCCAGGGAAAGATGCTCTATCGCAACGGCCTCCTGCCGAGCCGGCTGGCGATGTGGTTCATCGGCGCCTTCGCGACTCTCGCCTGCATGCTGATGTGGCAGGTGAAATGGACGCCCGGTCTGTCTGGTGAGGTGACTGGCGCGGCGTGGCGACAACTCGGTTCGATCGCCATGGCGGGCATCGTCCTCGCCGGCGTCGCCTGCGCGATCTTCCTGGCGACGATCCCCGCAGCGACGCGCTCGCATGTGCTGGGCTGGACCGGCGGCCCGTACCTTGCGATCGCCATGCTGGGGGCCGTCTTGCAGCTCGCCGGCTGGTGGAAGCTCGTCCGGGAGCGACGCCCGTCGACGTCCAGCCAGGCCATGATCACGGCCGGATGCGTGGCGACGATCGGCGGGATGGCTGTGATCCGTGAGGTGGTCCGTCTTGCCGCCAGCGATCTCCCCGCGATTGAGGCCCATCATCGCGAGGCATTGAACTCTGGCGGCCTGCTGCTGTTCCTCTTCTTCTTTGCCGCGAACGCCGCGGTGATCATCTGGTGCGGCGTGCAGGTCCGGCGGGCGGTGACGGGCGGCCTGTCACACGAGCCGAATTCGCAGTGACACCAAGCGGCCTGCTCATCGTTTAGTTGAGCAGATGAGCGAAGGAACGGACCGGGCTGGTGCGGGCGCTGGCCGGCGCGGCGGTGCTACGGGCGATCGGTCGATGTGCGGCTCGGGGTGCAGGGCTGCGGACGACGCGCAGCAGGGAGCCGACCAGGTCGATCGCCCCCAGGATCGCGATGCAGGTGAGCGTGATGACGCCCATGATCTGCGCATGGACGACCAGAAGTTGCCACAGTGTCATTCGTCACCTCGCGGACAATCCGATTCGACCTTGTTGAGTTCCAGCCTGAGGATCTGCTGCCGGCCGAGGATGGCCCGGCGATAGTCGCCCCGAGCCTCGAACAACTCGACGACGCGCTCCAGGCAGCAGCGGCAGTGGACCTGCTCGATCTCGTCGTTGGTCAGCTTCGAGACCAGTCCATACGCCTCGTCGGGCCGCTTGCCTTTGAGGAGAAACGTCACGAGCCCCAGCCGGTAGCCGAGGTGATGCGGCTCGAGGGAGAGTGCACGTCGCGCGAGGAATTCGACGATCCGCGGGGGATGTCCGGACCGGGCGGCGTAGTAGCCCATGTCGTAATAGCCCTGGGCGAGGTCGGGATCGCGCTCGGTCGCGCGCCGGGCAGCCGCCAGGGCGAGACGCGGATCATCGGCTGCGTCGAGCCCGGTCGCGATCTGGAGGAGCAGGTCGGGCGACATCCGGGAGTCGGTGATCAGCGGCGACAGAAGCTCGCGGGAGAGGGTGGTGCGGCCAATACGTCCATAGCACTGTCCCAGGCAAACGCTGGCCGCGGGATTCAGCACGACGTACAGGCTGGCCGATTCGAGTGCCGAGACGGCTTCGGGGATTTGGCCGAGGGCGTGGTGAATCAGGCCGCGGAGTTCCCAGGCCCGTCCGTCGTATTGGTTGGCCCGCAGGGCATTTGCGACCAGCCGGGCGGCTCGATCGAAGTGGTTGTGTTCGAACGCACATCGGGCATGATCAAGATTCGCAGTCATTTCGATCTCATTTCGACACTGAGACTCAGTCTCAATATGTTAGCACGGTGAGCACCGACTGCAAGTCAAAACGCCACCGTCAGGGTGGCTCGCGCCGCGAACGCGGTCCGGCCGGCCTGGTCAGCGCCGGGCTCACTCGTCTCAGCTTCACGCGGCGATCATGGGAAATCCGCGAGACCGGCGGCCGGCCTTCAAGACGGGCCGGATCAATGGGCTGCCTGGACGCGACTGTTTCTGAAGTGGCGACTGGAAGCGCTTTTCCGGACCGCGGCGCGGATCACCGGCGCCGCTCGTAGTAGTCGCGGAACGGGTTGAACTTGATGTACGTGATCCGGGCAATGTTCCGGGTGAACACCGGGAGCTCGCGGCACATCCGCCCGATCATCGATTCAAACTTCTTGTAGAAGCCGCTCACTTCCTCATCCGTCATCACTTCGAAGTCTTCGTGATTCCGTCGCAACGGACGGCGAAACGCCGAGCAGTAGATGTTGGTTGTCAGGATGGCCCAGACTTCGTCTTTCGTGTCGAAGCCGTTCGGGTGAGCCGAGCAATCCATCACGCCTGCCATCTGTCGCAGGGAATGCACCATTTCGTGAAACAACGCCTCGTCGCGGCGCAGTCCGACGGGAATGCGGCTGCTTTGGCCATGCGCCTGAGTGTTGTTGAGAAACTCCTGCGGACTGAAGTGGATCACCGAGTCGCTTCCAAGGCGGTTCCCATGAGCGGATTGCCGGCAGAATCGACCCTGACTGCCCCATCCTTGCAGGTGTGGCTTTGTTGTCCTGCGACTTCCGCGGCCAGTCGATCACTGGCCACGGCCTTCGCGTTCTGGCCCCCTTCCGCGTAGGGCCTGATCAACAGGCTTCTGGTGAGGGAGTCGATGAGGGCGACGCCGACGAGGCTGAGCTTCATCGTCATCAGCACCCCGTTGACGTCGTACTCGTAGTTGTCCGAGTGCGGACGGGCGAGAGAGCTTCCGTCGATCGTGATTCGAGGATGCGGCTGGAGCGACATGGGAATGGTCCGAAGCGGTGGATTCGGCCCGCAACGACCGACCTTCGAGAGGCCAATGCTCTCATTGTCGATCGCTGGACGTCGTCGTTGCGTCGAATCGCCGTTTCGGCCGCTTCTTTCCCGTTTACGCCCGGGTTTCCGGGCGTAAATGGCGAACGAATGTGACAGAAGTTTTCTGATGTGAGGCTTCCCGTCGCGTGACATCAGCCGGCAGATCGCCGGTTCGTGGAAGCGGTTCCCCTGCTGTACTCGCCCGGCGAGGAACCTTTACGTGAGATGCATCGACCTGAATTTCTCGATGTGCGCGACGAGTTTCTTGAGTCGATCATCGAGCCATGGTCGGGGGAGTTCGACGAACTCGCCTGAGAACGCCATGACGTGGGAAGGCTTCAGCATGTCGCCGCGGTAAAGACCGCGCTGTCGGAGTTCCTGGATCCTGGCCAGCAGAGCGCGAAGACGACCGTCGCGCCATGGGCGCTGGCAACCACCGAGCGATTCGTCGCTCGCTGACCGACGCCCCACGGGAAAGTCCTCCACATCAGGTTGCTGCGGGCGGAGAGCGAGTCCGCCGCTGATGAGTTCGGCACGCGCCCAATAGGATACCTGCGATTAGTGGCGACATGCCAGATGTGTCGTGACTGCTGGGGGCCGTGGAACCAGGGCCGGGCTTCAGCGACAGCGAGGAAAACCGGACGCCCCTTCGGTTCTGACTCGAAATCCCGACTGACCGGCCGCGTTTTTTGACGCCCGGTTTCGTAGCGGTCTGCCGTCCCGTGTCGTGGTGTGTGCCCGGCTTGAGCCAATCCGCGTCTTGCGTGGGGTTCTCTGACGCATAGAATTTCGTCAGGGCGATTTTTCGCCCAATCTGCACTGATCGGCACGTTCGGTGGAACCTGCACAGTCGGCAGGGTCCATACGGTCTTCGAGACGTTCGCCGGACTTGCCGTTCGGCCCGTGCTCGACGTGGGAAAGTCCGGCCGGACGACCGATGGTAAAGACGGTGAATTGTTGCGCAGGTGATGGATGCATGCGCGGCCCGCCTCTCTCGACTCCGCCCTCGCGGATGACAGGATGCCGGTCAGCCCGTCAGGAGGACCTTTCGCTCCGAGGCCCATCCGGTCCGGAGCAGCACATTTCCACACCATCATGGCCGCCGGCAGTCCGGCGGAACTGACACGTCTGGTTTTCACCGAGGGGCGCGATTCATGTCGAAGAAGTATCTCAGCCTGGACGAAGCCGCGTCGATGCTGGGCATGCCCCGCGAGGAAATTACACGGCTCCGCGAAAAGGGAGACCTTCGCGGGTTCGCCGATCGCGGGACCTGGAAATTCAAGGTCGAGGACATCGAGAATCTCGGCCGCAGCCGACAGGCCGATTCCGACCCTGAAGTCCCGATGATGCTGGACGAGTCGGAATCCGGAGACGCGATCGTCGTCGAAGACGAATTCCCGGATCTCTTTGCCGAACCGGCCGCTCCGGAAGACTCCTCTTCCGACCGGAACTTGCTGAGCAATTCCGACAGCGACGTGCGGCTGATCCTCGATGACGACCTGGCGGACGTCGTGAAAGACGAGCTGGGTGACAGCGACAGCGACGTCAATCTGGTCGGCGACGCCGGCGACAGCGATAGTGACGTGAAGCTGGCCGACGACGCGACGGTCCGCGAAATCTCGATGCCGGACAGCGACAGCGACGTCAAGCTGGCGATGCCTGCGGAAGACGCCATCCAGCTCGACCGCAGCGACAGCGATGTGCAGCTGCTGCCGGACAGCGGTTCGATCGGCCATGCCAGCGACAGCGATGTCGCCATCCTCGGAAGCGACTCGGCTGTTTCGCTCGATTTCGGCGACGCTGCGCGGAACGACTCCGTCCTGCCGGACGACATCGATCTCGGCCCGACCTCCAGCGGAATTCTGTCGAGCGGCAGCGGAATCGGCATTCGTCCGAACGACAGCGGAATCGCTCTCGACGACGATGACGAGGGCATCACCCTGGCGTCGCCCAGCGGCGCCGGGCCGGGGAGCGGCATATCCCTGGCTGACGACAGTGGCATCTCGCTTTCGGCGGCCGACAGCGGAATCTCTCTCTCGGCGGCGGACAGCGGAATTTCGCTCGAGGCCGTTGCGGACAGCGGAATCTCGCTGGAAGACAGCCGCGAATACACTGGCACTGTTCCGATGATGAACGTCGTCGATGACGACGACGAAGACGCCGCGCCGACGACGAAGTTCGAAATGCCGGCGATGGACGACGACAGCGCCTTCGAGATCAAGACGTCCAAGGGCAAGAAGGGGACAAAGAAGGACACGGCCGAAACCGGCGTCCTCGATCTCTCGGACGACGAGGGCTCGCTCGATGACGCCGTCTTCGACGTCGACGAGTCGGCCGACGATTCGTCGGCCGAGCTCGACATGTCGGACGACCTCGTGGAAGACGACGAGGAAGTCGAGGAACTCGACGTGTTCGACGCCGACGAGGCGTTTGAAGGAGACGAAGACGCCGATCTGGAGGCTGCTCCGGTGGGACGCCGGGCGGCGGCAGCGGCGGAGCCGGAATGGCCGACGTGGGTCAACGTCGTGGCCGGACTGGCGACCGTCACCAGTCTGCTCTGCACATTCATTGCGTTCGACCTGGTCCGGTCGATGTGGCTGTGGGGAGATCGTCCTGCAGAACCCGGATTCTTTCTCGGTCTGGTCTCAAAGATGTTCTAGAGTTGGACATCAAGACTGGCGGGTCACGTTTCGACGCGATCCGTCAGTTCTGGCTGGACCGCGGTGACTGACATGCTGGCGGAGGCCGGATTGGCAGGAATGAATCCATGCAGGTATTGATCGCCGGCGATCCAGGCGGCAAATGGCTTCCGTGGCTGTGTGAGTGGGGGTACGACCCCGTCGTCACACGCTCCGCCGACGAGGCGGTCGGAAAGCTGATGGCTTCGACGGGCCCCCTGATTGCGCTCCTGATGCCCGGCCTGTCGACGGTCGATGCCGGGGCCGTGTGTCGCCAGGTGCGGTCCGAAGCAGGCCTCCGTTACGTGTTCGTTATTCGATCGGATGACGACAGCCGCCCGCAGACCATCGCGGAGCTTCTCGAGGCCGGCGCTGACCAGGTGCTTCCCGCGACCGTCTCGCCGCTCGAACTCGAACAGCGAATCGCCGTCGGACGTCGGATCGCCCAGCTGCAGCAGCGCTTCGCCGAAGCCAGCGAGATGCTGCACGTGATGGCGACGACCGACGCCCTCACGGGGCTGCGCAATCGATCGGAAATCCTGCGGGTGCTCGATCGCGAGCTGAACCGCATGCACCGCCACGGCTATACGCTGTCGGTGCTGATGATCGACGTCGACCATTTCAAGAAGATCAACGACCAGTACGGCCATCCTGCCGGGGATGAAGTCCTGCGCCGGATCGGCAATGTCCTGCAGACCGCAATGCGGTCGTACGACGAGATCGGGCGCTACGGCGGCGAAGAGTTCATCGCCATCCTCCCCGAAACCACGCTGCACCAGGCGATCAGCGCGGCCGAGCGAATCCGCGCCTGCGTCGAGCAGGCCGAAGTCCGCTACAACGGCCTGAGGTTCGATCTGTCGATCAGCGTCGGAGCCGTGTCGTCGTTCGGCAAGGAAGACACTCCGGGGGGATTGATCGAGCGGGCCGACATGGCGCTCTACGCCGCAAAGCAGGCGGGGCGGAACTGTGTCTGCGGTTTCCCGAACGAACTGCCCGCGCGGCCGGAAGCGGCGTTCGTGATGGACGCCGGCCACGCCTGATTTCCCGAGGCGCCCGAGGGCGCCCCGGCGGCATCATGCGGCCGCCGTTTCGGCTTCGTCCATCGGCGACGGGTAGCCATAGCGGTCGAAGGCCTGCCGTAGTCGCGCATACACCTTCTGCATCCGCTCGGCGTCCGGCTTGAAGCGGTTTTTCTTGTAGCGCTTCAGCTCGGCCAGTTGCGGCTCGATCTTCTGACGCAGCGCGTCGAATCCGCCGAGGCCGATCTCTCCATAGATCCGCTGGAGATGCATGAGCGGATCCTGCTCGAAGTCTTCAAAACGGACTTCCGAGAGGTTGCCTGCGGGAATGAGGGCTTTGTCGCGCTCGTAGTCGTGGAAGCACTGTTCGTAGAGCTCGAACACCCGCTCATCAATGTCGCCATAGTCCGGCTCGCACATGCCGTTCTCGGCGTACATCGTCCGGCGGAGGTGCGTCGCCGATTTGAATACGGCGTACGGGTTCCGGTAGATGTAGATGAACTTGGCGTCTGGATAGAGCTTCAGCAGGTACGGAATTTTGAAGGTGTGCGAGGGGGATTTCAGCACAACCCGCTTCTGGTATTTCAGCGTGAGCTTGCGGATCAGGTATTCCAGAGAGTCCATCCAGGCCTTCCGCTCGGCGTCGGTGCAGTCAGCCATGTTGTGGAAACGCTGATACTTCTCGACGTTGTCGTGGAAGATGACCTGCAGGTAGCACGATGCGAGCGACAGCACGCACAGGGCGATCTCGTCTTCCTGCGGCATGTTCCAGCCCACAGGCAGGTTGTCCATGGGCCGCGTATCGGGCAGGAATCGCGCCGTTGGCGGGGCGAGCCACGATTCCGTCGACAGGAAGTGGTGCGGATACAGGCACTGGTAGTAGTTGGGGTAGCAGAGCTGCGGGTCGCTGGAGACCAGGTTGTGCAGCATCGTCGTGCCGGAACGCCAGAATCCTAGGACGAAGACGGGCGGCTGTTTCACGTCCGTCGCGCGGATCTTCGAACCGAAGCGGAGTGATTCAATTCCGGCGAACAGCGATGAGAAGGTCGCGGTTCCGGGCATGAGGGCCAGCTTGTACCACCGCGAGAAGTCGATGGGCGGACCCATCGCAAGCAGCTTGAAGGCCTTCGAGATCGTCAGCCCATGCCAGAGGAAAAATGCTCCCTGGGAGGAATGTTTAACCGCCGACTCCGACATGACGTTTTCTCAATTCGCAGGCGAACGATCCGTGCTTCGCAATGCGGAGACCGCAGTTGACGAGACTGGTCCAGGACGCAAGCTGGCCGGCCCGTGAGATGCAGTCACGTGCGTCAATGGACGCAATCTACACAGCCTGCGTCGACCGATTGACCAAAGGCCTTGTCCTGACCATAACTTCCCGCCAGGACTGCGGCGACTTTGCGTTCAAGGCCGCCAGTCTCCCAGATCAATCCGGGCCTTTCAACACCGGGTGCGCCCTTCGAGCAGGATCGTTCGATCGGGCGGGGTCTGGAGGACGTCTCCCGCGTCTGGCGGACCGCGTCGAAATTACGAACGACATTTCAAGAAGGTCGACTCAGGTGAAGCTGAACCATTCGGATCTGCTGGAAGTCCGGAAATCTCCCGGAAAGGGCCGCGGCGTCTTCGCCCGCAAGGACATCAAGAAGGGAACGACCTTCGAAACCGTCCCGCTGATCGTGTTCGACAATGACGAATGCGAAGGGGCCAAGATGGCCACCTACGTCTTCGAGTGGACCAAGAAGACCTCGGCCATCGCGCTCGGCTACGGCTCGCTGTACAACCACAGCTACGAGCCGAACGCCCGCTACTACGACGGAAAGCACGAGACCAAGGAGTTCATGGCGATCCGCGACATCAAGGCGGGCGAAGAAATCACCGTGAACTACAACGGCAATCCGAAAAAGAAGGATAAAGTCGACTTTGCGGTGATCGAAAACTCGAACGGTCACGTTGCCAACGGCAAGCCGCAGGCGACCCGCAAGGTGAAGCGGGCGGTTCCCGTGAAGAACGCCAACGGAAAAGCAACGGCCACGCGGAAGTCGCGTTCGGCGGCGAAGTAGTTGGCTTCAGCGACGAGTCGGCGAATCATGGCGCTCGCGTCGTGATCTCCGCCCACGAAGGACAGGGATGCCATGAGCAGCGAACCGTCGACGTCAGAGCCCGCCGCCGAAGCAGCGCCCTCTCGCTCTTTCCTCGACACGCTGAGGTATGGCGCCTCGCTGCCTGAGCGGCTCGTCCGCAGCGCAGCGGGGCTGACGGCCGGGACGGCCAAGGAACTCGCCGAGTTCCTTGTTCCCCGTTCGTTCCAGGATTCCAAGACGTACGAAGTCGTCGTCCGGAATTCGCTGAACTTCGTCATCGGCAACATCGGCGGCGTCGACTTGCCGGCCGATCCGAACGCACCGGCCCAGGCCGAGAACTACCTGGCCCGCAAGGCTGTCGGCAACTTCATGGATTTCGCAGGACTGGCGACGCTGCACACGTCGCCGCTGTGGGTTCTCGCCATCGTCAGCGACCTCGCGTACGGCACGAAGTCGTACATGCAGGAGCTCGCCCGCGAGCTTCAGGCACAGGGGCTGATCGACGACGCTTCGACCATTCACAAAGTCGACGATCTCCTCGATGCCGTCCAGCGCGCCTCCGGAACGGCTGCCAGCTCGCTCGATCAACCCCCGCTGTCGGTGCAGGAGCTCAGGGCATCCCTCGACCAGACCCGGCTCGCGATCATGCAGGCCGATCCGAGAATTCTCTTTCCGGAGGCGGAGATTGATCGCTTCTGGGGGAACATGAAAAGCCTGGCGAGCCAGGAAGAGGTCAGCCTGCTGGGGGTCTCGGGCGTCGTCGCGATGCAGACCATTTCGACCGTGAAAGCCGTCTCGCAGGGAACATTGACCGGCGTGGTCGTTGCGGGTCAGCTGGTCAACCGGGCAATCTTCTCCCACTACGTCGATTCGCTGGCCCGGATCAATGAGCAGGGGCTGTTTCGAACGCTCGAAAACACCTACGAGCCCTACGTCGAAGCGATCTGGAACAACTTTCACGAGGACAAGCGAACCTGGACGGAATCGCTGCTCGCGTCCGAGACGTATCGTTCAGTCTGGTCGTCGGTCAAACGGTGGGTCGGGCTCGAGAAACCGGCCCCGTTGTCTCAGGCGAGTCCCGATCCGGCCGTCGAGTCGACGCAGGCCGCCGCTCCTGCGAAATCGTGATCCGGGCCGGATCCGGTTCGCTTCGCAGTCGGTCGTCGATTCGCCGCTGACGCCCGGGTTCTCGCCATCGCGTGTGTCAGAGCGGATGCCGTCAGTCGTTCTCACGCCCATCGACGGCCGTCGAGGACGGTAACCCGCGGCATATCCGACCTCTCCTGCGGGCAGACGCAGTGACACGCCCCTCTGCCAATCGGCACGATTCCGTTACTCTCGCTTCCCGGATAGATTCGAGTGGACCAACGCTCAACTGCCGCCCGCCGGGACCGTCATGAACTTTCAGATTCTTGAAGAGAAGGACTCGGTAACGCACGTCGCTGCGCACGGCCGCATCAACGGCATCGACATTGCGCCGCCGGCCGATCCGCTGCGGCACCTGCTCGGCCCGGCAGCCTATCAGCGAAATGTCGTGCTGCATCTGGCGGACGCTGAATACATCGACTCGATGGCGATCGCGTGGCTCGTTTCTTGCAACAAGCGGTTTCGTGAAAGCGGCGGCAAACTCGTCCTGCACTCTCTCCACCCCAGCGTGATGAAGATCCTTCGCCTGCTGAAGCTCGATTCGATCCTCAACATTGCCCCGGATGCGGTGGCGGCGCACAAGGTCGTTCGCGGAGAAGCGTCGTGAGCACCGCCTGGCCGCCCACCGGGCCGCGCGGCGGCCTGCCGACCGCCCCTGGATCTGTCCCGCCGGTAATTCCGCCGCCGCGGTCGCTTTCCGGCGACATGCTCGCGGCGATGCCCCCGGCGCGGGCCTTCACCGAGATTACGGCACTCGCCGTGGAGGTGAATGCCAGCGACCTCTTCTTCCTCACCGAGGAGGCCGCTGTCCGCGTGGCCCTGCGCCGTATGGGCCGGCTGGAAACAATGTTCGCCCTCTCCCTGGAGACTGGGCGGAACATCCTCAACGTGATGAAGGCCGATGCGGGCATCGACCTGGGGGATCGCCGGCGGCCGCACGAAGGACGGTTCATCCAGCAGATCGGCGATCGGGCTGTCGACCTGCGGATCAACATTATCCCCACGCTCCACGGCGAAGACGTCGCCGTCCGGATCCATGACAGCAAGACGGGCCTGCGCACGCTGGAGCAGATCGGTTTTCTGCGCAGTGAACTCGTGCGGATGCAGTCGATCCTCGACAACCGCAGTGGGCTGGTGCTTGTCACCGGCGCGACCGCGACCGGCAAGACGACATCGCTGTATGCGTGCCTGCAGTATCTCAACAACGGCACGCGAAAGATCAACACTCTCGAAGATCCGGTGGAGTATGTCCTCCCCGGTCTGCGGCAGTCTCAGGTCCATGCCAAGATCGGGCTCGATTTCCCTGAACTGCTGAGGAACATCCTCCGGCAGTCGCCCGATGTGATCATGGTCGGCGAGATCCGCGACGAAGAAACCGCCGCGACCGCGGTTCGCGCCGCCAACAGCGGCACGCTCGTCCTGTCCACGCTGCATGCGCCGATTGCGGCCGGCGCGGTTCAGAGCATGCTGGCGCTGAACGTGAATCGCTACTTCCTCTCGAACTGCCTGCTGGCGGTTGTCGCGCAGCGACTCGTGAGGACGCTCTGCCCAGACTGCCGGGTTCCCTACGACATCACCGAATCTCCCGGCACGTTCGCCGACATCCGGCCCCTGCTCGAACAAGGGCAGGGAGACTACATCTTCGGTCACGGCGCCTGTGCCCGTTGCCAGTACCAGGGATTCAGTGGACGCACGGCGATCCTGGAGTTCATGACGTTCAACCGCCGGATGCGGGAACTCGTCTCCCAGGGTTCGTCGGCGGAAGATCTGCAGCAGGCCGCGATCGAAAACGGCATGATCGAATTCAAGCGTGCCGCCATGGTCAAAGTCGCCCAGGGCATCACCACGACCGAAGAAATCCTGAGAGAAATGCCGGCCGAACAGCTTGGGCTGGAAATCTAGGCTGCCCGGATATTCAACCTGCCCTCCGCGCTGGCGAAAACTTCCCGGCTCGATGTCCGAATCTCGCTGTGGCATGCTGCGCAACCAACCTCTTAACTGAAGGTGACGGCCCAGAGCCCCGTCAGGTATGCAGAAGACTCTGCCTGATGCGCAACCCCTCCCGTCAGGGTGGAGAGTTCGTTCTTTGGCAACGCAAACAGGGGGTGATCAGCCCCGCGAGAGGAGGTGAAAGACCACTCCAAAGCTCGTCACACATGTCACAGGTCCAGAACTCCAATGTTTTAGACGGTTTTCCGCTGTCACAGGTCGTCACAGATCGTCACAGGTCTCCCTCCGCGGGACCGGCCTCCGCGACAGCGAATGTCCACGCGCCCTGATGCGGCCGCGGCGGGGCTTTGGACTCCGTCATCTTTCAGGGGCGTCTTTGAAGGTCGCCTGCCTGTGCCTGCTGCGGCCGGTGGTTGCAATTGCGACCGAGTTGGCCATTCTGGAGGGGTTCTCCGTCCTGCGGCTCTGCGCACTGATTGACCATGAGTTCTCGAATTGCGTTCTGGTTGCTGACGTTGGTGGTCGTGGGTTGCAGGCCTGCGTTTGCGGAGGAGCCCAGCGCCGTTGGTCCAGTGATGAAACTGCTCCGCAGCGGTCGCGTCCCCGAAGCTAGGCTTCCAGCGATCGTCGAAATCGTCGGCAGTCGGGGCAATGAACACGATCTCGAGTTCGTGTTCACCAAGGCCGTGAGTCCGGACTGGCCTGTCCCGCTTCGCGAGAAATCGTTCGGACTGCTGCTCGATGCAGCTCGCACGCGAAAAGTCGTGCCAGCCGGGGACCTTGCCCCGATCACCGGCGTCATCAGCGATGGGGGATCGGCCAACCTGCAGCTGGCTGCGATCCGGTTTGCGGGAGCGGCGCGCGTCAATCCGGCCGCGGACGCACTGGATCGATTGCTCGGGGAGCAGAACCTGAAACCGGAAGTGCAGGCCGCCGCGCTCGATGCGGTGGTCGCCATTCGCGGACGCGACGCGCTTCCCGTGATCCAGAAGGTTCTGGCCAGCGATGCGCCGATGACTGTCCGCGGGCCGGCACTGGCTGCACTGGCGGAGACCGATGTGGAGTCGGCGGCCAATGCGGCCACAGCGCTGTTCGGCCAGATGAAGCCGACCGACGACGCCGGCGTGATCGTCGATGCCTTCCTGGCTCGTAAGAACGGCTCGAAGGTGCTTGCCGAGGCCGTCGCCCGGACGCCGCCGGCAGCCGACATCGCCAAGCTCGCCCTGCGTCACATCTACGCGGTTGGCCGGAGCGACGACGAACTCGTTTCCACGCTCGGCAAGGCGGCCGGCATCAACGACGACCCGGCCCCGGTGACGCCGGAACTCATTGCCGGTGTGGTGGCTGAAGTCGAAAAGTCGGGCAATGCGGCCCGCGGGGAGCAGGTCTTTCGTCGTGCGGATCTGAGCTGCATGAAATGCCACGCGGTCAGCGCCGGCGGCGGACAGGTGGGCCCCGACCTCAGTGCGGTGGGCACGATTTCCCCACTCGATTTCCTCGCGACTTCGGTGCTGAATCCTGACCAGGCGATCAAGGAGGCCTACATCAGCCGCGTGGTTGCGACTGTCGATGGTCGCGTGCTGCAGGGAATCGTCGTCGATCGGAATGCGGAGAGGCTGGTGTTGAAGGACGCGACCGGCGCCGTCCACACAATTGCGATCGACGACATCGATGACGAAGTCGAAGGCAAATCGCTGATGCCCAAGGGACTCGTCAAATTCATGACGCGGCAGGAACTGGTCGACCTGGTCAAGTTCCTGTCGCAGCTCGGCCGCCCCGGTGAATACGCCATCCGTTCGACTCCACGGTTCCAGCGGTATCGCGTGCTGGCCCGGCTGCCCGAGTCGATCGGGGAGAATGTGCCCAACGACGAGCAGTTTGAGGCGGAAATCGCACGCTCGACCGACTGGGCTCCGTTCTATGGTCGCGTCGATGGCGGTGTGCCGCTGGATGAAGCGCAGAAAGCGGCTGGAGGACCCGTGATCTACCTGGCCGGCGACTTCGATGTCCGCGCCACTGGCGAGTTGCAGCTGAAATTGACGACTGGAGGGCCAGTCAACGTGTGGCTCGACGACGATTCGCTCGATGATGTCACCGCTCCGTTCTCCGTCGAGCCGGGCCGGCATCGAATCACGATCCGGATCGACCTGCGGAAATGGCCTTCGCTGGTGATGCCGATGATGGAACTGGCCCGTCCCGAAGGTTCCAGGGTGGAGTTCCAGGTCGTCGATGGTGCGTGAGCGTGATCGTTTTCTGAACGCGGTGGTGAATTCGGGATCGGGCCGTGCCAATGGGCCGCATTGGCTGTTAAGATCGGAATCCGTCCTCGGAAGGTCATGATCCAGCGGCGCGTTTTCAGGCGGAGCGCGGCGGCGGTTGGGAACACCTGGTTGAAGCGCGATGGCAACACCGATCGCCCTGGCATGGGGCAGCGTCAGCGTCACGGGGAATTACCGTGAAAACAATGAGGACCGCTGCTTTGTCGAACCGCAGGGGCGATTCTTCCTGGTGGCCGACGGGATGGGCGGGCAGAGCGCCGGAGAGAAGGCGAGCGAGCTGGCAATCGACCTGGTGAAAGAACGTCTGGCGAAGTTCGACTTCGAGAAGGCCGATGCCGCCCGCGCGACGGCCGCCATTGATGCCGCAGTCGGCCACGCCAACACCGAAATCATGGCGCTGGGCGAACTGGAAGCCCGCTATCGCAGCATGGGGACGACGATTGCGTATGTCGTCCACGGCAAGCCCGGACTGATTGTCGGAAACGTGGGGGACAGCCGGGTCTACCGGCTGCGAAACGGCCAGCTCGACCGGCTGACGAAGGATCATTCGCTGACCCAGGCGCTCGTCGATGCGGGAACGATCTCGCCCGAAGAGGCCCTGACACATCGCTACAAGAACGTTCTCTACAAGTATCTGGGGGCCAAGGAAGGGAGCCAGGGAACAGAGGCCCGGGTCATTCCCCCGCACTCTGGAGACCGCTACCTCATCTGTTCCGACGGCGTGACCGACGGCCTCAGCGACTCGTCGCTGGTTCCTCTTCTCGCTGCGGACGGAAATCCGCAGCAGATGGCGGAGCGGATTGTTGAAGCGGCCCTTGGCGGCGGCTCGCGGGACAATGTGACCTGCGTCGTGATCCACGTCCGCTGAAACGCGAACCGTACGGCGCGACGGCTGTCTTCAAAATATGACCCCCACCAGCCACTCCTCCAAATCCTCAGTCGAGGAAATCCGGCGACGCTTCGATCAGGACGTCGAGCGTTTTTCCAATCTCGACACGGGGCAGTCGGCGACCGTGGACGCGCGGATCGCCATGGATCTTGTCGCCCAGACCGCGGCCCGAACCACTCCCGCCGCCCGGCACGTGCTCGATATCGGCTGCGGCGCCGGCAATTATTCGTTGCGGCTGCTCCAGGAACTGCCGGGACTGGACGTCACGTTGCTCGATCTCAGCCGGCCGATGCTCGATAGGGCGGTTGAGAGGGTGAGCGCGGCGACGCCGGGACGCGTCACTCCGGTCATGGGGGACATTCGCGAGGTTGAGCTTGGAACGCAGCAGTTCGATATCGTGCTCGCGGCGGCTGTGCTGCATCATCTGCGGACCGATGCCGAGTGGGACTTCGTTTTCACAAAAGTTCATGAGGCGCTGAGGCCGGGAGGTTCGTTCTGGATCTTTGACCTGGTCGACTCGGCGAGCCCGGCGGTCCAGGCCGTCATGCGCGATCGCTATTCGGATTACCTCATCGCCTTCAAGGGAGCCGAGTATCGCGATCACGTCTTCGCGTATATCGAGGCGGAGGACAGTCCCAGATCGGTGGTCGATCAGCTCGACCGCCTGCGGAGGTGCGGCTTTGTGGCGCTCGATGTGCTGCACAAGAACAGCTGTTTCGCGGCCTTCGGAGGGATGAAGCCCGCGTCTTGAGAGAGAGGTGCAGGTGGTCAGCCCTGCTCTTCGGCAGAGATGATGGAAACGCCTGTTGTGAAGGGATTTTCGGCGTTGTTGACACTCCCCGGAAGCGGGCGTAGCATCGGTTTCGGCGTCGTGATTCAGTGGATGCGCTATCCTGTGCTGAGTGTGGCGCCTCCTCATCCGTTCCTGTTCCGGGACGCCCTGAATCCAGTCTCTGGCCCCATCGCGGAATGTCTGACGCCGACGCGCCCCGTCCTCCTGTTGCGACGCCGCCCGCTCGCCAGGCCAGACGTGCGCATCCCGCCATGAAAGTGACGCTCTATGAACGCGTCAGCTCTGCGTTGATGGCGGCTATGCTCGGCGTTGGCGCGATCCTGTTTGCCTCGGTCACCTACTGGTTGGCGCATCGACCGCCGCCGGATCTGAAAGTCGTGCCGCTTGAGATCATTCAGCTGGAGCCGGAAATCGATTTCGGCGGCTCGCTGGAAGGCGTTGTCGGGGGAACGGCTGAAGTCGACTCGGGAATGGATGGCGGCGGAGGAGGAGGGGAGTCGGCCGGCAGCGATGTCCCGACTCTCGAGGCGACGTTGACGACGGTGACTTCGGTCGCCGGTGCAGCCGCCCAGCAGACGACCGCTGCGTACCTCGATGCTGCGACTCCGAGTTCGAACACGCAGGGGACCGGATCGGGAGGATCGGGAACCGGCGTTGGCGGAGGCCGGCCGCCGCTGGGATTCGGTTCCGGCAAAGGAGGAGGCGTGCCGCGCGAGCTGCGCTGGTTCGTCAGCTTTGCCGACGACAACTCGCTCGATGAGTACGCCAAACAGCTGGACGCCTTCGGGATTGAACTCGGCGTTCTACAGCCGGATGGCCGTCTGATCTACGTGTCGGATCTGAGCAAACCGTCGCCCGTTCAGCGCACGGCGGTTTCCGGTAAGGATGAAAAGCGGTTGTATTTCACCTGGCAGGGTGGCGACCGTCAGCAGGCCGACCTGAAACTGTTCCAGAAGGCCGGGCTCACGGTCGGCAAGGGGACGATCTACCACTTCTATCCTCCCCGGCTGGAAGAGGTGCTTGCCACACTGGAATTCAACTATGCGAAACGGAAGGCGAAGGAGATTCGCCGCACTTACTTTGTTGTGGAGAAGCAGGGCGGAGCCTACGGGTTCAAGGTGACCCGGCAGACGACGCTGTTGTGAGTTCGAAGAATCTGATGTCGCCACCAGGCCGATCCCGCTTGCTGCGGGCTCAAGGCCACGATGGCTGAGGGACTAACGCATGAATGTCATCCTGCATTTCACAGAACCTGCGATTTACGGCGTTCAGATCCTCGCCGGACTCTACGGAACCTTCCTGGTCATCCTGCTGATCCGCACGATCCGGCAGAAGAAATTCGCTACCAGCGAACAGGCCGACCAGTTTCTCGATGAAGTCCGTGAGAAGCTCTACCAGAAAGACTTCGACGGAATCGCCGAGATCTGCGACTCGCCGGAATACTGGGGGAAGACGACGGCCCAGCTGGTGCTCGTCGCGGTGGCGAATCGCGACCGCGGCCCGGCGAAGGTCCGTCAGCTGGTCGCCGACAAGTTCGAGCGCGGCGTGCTGACCGACCTGCGTCACAAGCACGCCTGGGTGGCGACGGTCTGCCGGGCCGCACCGCTGCTGGGGCTGCTGGGAACCGTGACGTCGATGGTGCTCGCCTTCGCCCGGCTGGGATCGGGCGGCAAGGAAGGCATCGACCCGGGCAAGCTCGCCGGCGACCTTTCGCTCGCCCTCCAGGCCACCATGCTCGGGCTGTGGATCGCCGTTCCAATGACCCTCTTCGGGGCCATGATTGGGGTGCGCATCGGCCGCCTGCAGGACTCCGTCCAGGACCAGATGGGCGAGTTCCTTCACGACCTGGAAGTCGTGATGCGGAGCCCTGATCAGCATCGGGCGGCCTGAACGGGGCACACCCCGGTTCGTCCGGTCCGGTGCGTGAAGAATGTCGTTTGTGAAAGGGAAGAATCATGTCAGGCGGAGGCGGCCCGACTCTCGACAATCAACCCGACGATGAGCTCGATCTCACGCCGATGATTGATATGTCGTTCATGCTGCTGGCGTTCTTCGTCGTCTCCTCCAGCATGGAGGCAGGATCGCCGCTGAAACTGCCGAACGCTGATTCCGGCGATCGCATGGACATCAAACGCACCTCCGTCGTCACGGTCTTCAACTCGCCGCAGGCGCCTGAGATCTTCCTGTCCGACGGCACGCGCACGAATGGGCCGGTCACCCTTGCGGAAGTGACGTCGTTCGCCCGCGAATCGGCCGACCAGGGAAAGTCGACCATCGTGATCAAGGCCGATCGCGAAACACCCTCCGGTTTCGTGGAAGAAGTCGCGCGAGCCGCAGGTGAGGTCGAAGGGATCAAGGAGTTCTTCGTCGGGGTGAGGGACAATATCTGAAGTGGTGAGTCCCGGCTTCCTGGGGGGAGATCGGGGAAGGGATGGTTGGCCCGGCTTTCAACGAGACTCAGAGGCCGGGCTCTTTCGCGGGTGACAAGTTGCCGATTCAGTTTCGCTGCACCACGTGCAATCAGCTGCTGAGCATCAGCCGCAAGAAAGCGGGGGTGGAGATTCTCTGCCCCAAGTGCACGACTCTGACGCGCGTTCCACAACTGGATAGCACGGGCGACGTGGCCCCTCCTGCCCAGGCGGAAGTCACTCGTCCGGAGACATCTGCTCCTCCGAAGGCGGCCCCTCTGAAAGAGGTCGCGAAGTCCGCTCCGGTTGTTGCACCTGAAGAACAGAAGGCCCCTCGGCGGGAAGCCATCGAGACGCCGCCTGTTCCTGCACCGCCAGTTCTTCCGCCACCGGTGGTCGAGGCGATTCCGCGTGCTCCAGAGCCCGCACCTGAGGAGTCGGCCTGGGAGAATGCGGGCCAGGAGGACGAGTTCGAAGAGTTCCGGCCGCCGGAAGTGGAAGATGACGCCGCCGCGTTTCTCCACGCCGCCCATGGAGGCCTGAGCAGTCCGGTTCCTCCGCTCGCCTACAATCCGTGGGTCGACATCGATCACGACGAAGACGAATTTCATCCGACGCAGCGGCAGCATCCCCCCAAGGACGAGCTGGACATGACGTCGCTGGTTGACGTCACCTTCCTGCTGCTCGTCTTCTTCATGATCACGGCGTCATTCACCGTTCAGAAGTTTCTGCAGATCGCGTCGCCCGAATCGGACGACAACGCCGCCGCCGCCACGGCCGTCGTCTCGAACGACGATATCGTCGGGGAATCCGTGGTGGTCGCCGTCGACGCGGAAGACCGGATTGTTGTGGATGACAAGCCGGTGGGAGGCCTGGCGGAACTCAAGGATCTCTTCATCCAGAAACGTCGCGATGAAGGGAAGAGCGACGTCCTGATCGAAGCCGTTTACCAGGCCACGCATGGCACCGTTGTCGCGGTGACCGACATGGCGATGCAGGCGGAAATGCGGCACGTCCGCCGGGCGTCGCGTCGCGACGCAGACAACTGAGTGCGGACAGGCCATATGGCCTTCCCCCCATGACCCCGAACAGCAGCGTGAGTTGAGATGCCTTTCCTGGAAATCGTCCACCTGAACGGCGAAGTCGAGCGCCGGCCGCTGGAGAAACAGCAGCCGGTGACGGTCGGCAGCCATTCATCGAACGACATTCGCATCAACGAAGAGGGCGTCGAAACCCTGCACTGCCGGATCAGCTGGAACAAGCGGGCCTTCGAAGCTGTCGCGGCGGGCATTGAAGGCTTTGAAGTCAATGGAAGCGTCGTTCAGAAGGCCGTGCTGAAGCAGGGTGACGTGCTGCGGTTCGGGTCTGTCGATCTCAAGTTTGTGGAAAGTGAAGCCGAAGGGGCCGCGATGCCCCTGGTTGCGGCTCTGGCCTCTCCTGATAGCGGAACCATGTCGTTGAAGCCTCTGTCCGATGAAGTGGACGTTCCCGACTGGCTGAAAGGCGACAGCGACAAGTCTCCGCCCGCCCCGAAGGCGGAGTCGAAGACCCGGTCTGCCGAGGACTCGTCCAAAGCCGCCTCGCGGCCCAAGGTCGCGAAAATCATCCCGGAAACTCCGAAGGCCACTTCAGGGGCATCCGAAAAGGCGAAAGCCGACAAGCCACGTGGGGAGAAGCCCGCAGCGAAGTCGAAGGCGCCGCGGCCCCCTGTCGACGACGATGATGACTTCGGCGAGTTCGATCTCGATGCGGGGCTGGAAGCGCTCGCCCAGGAAAGTCGTGCGTCCCACCCCGTGATGCCGACGTTCGACGAACCTTCGGCTGACACGGCCGACTACGACCGGCCGGTGAGATCGAAATCGCGGCCAGCCACAGCCCCCGCCTCGACGCCGAAGAGCGAAACTCCTGCGGAGCTTGCCTCGCCAGCTGCCGAGGGACCGCCGCCGGCGCCGGCAGCCCCGCCGAAGGTCGACCGTGTTCGCGACGCCCTCAGGCATCAGCGCCGGGCCCGGCCGGGCGAGGAGGATGTCCTGCGGTCGCCGCTCGTCATCGGGCTGGGCAGCGCCGCCGTCGTGTCGCTCATCCTCGCAGCCATCTTTTATTTCGTCGGATTCCGCAGGTCGGTGCAGGAAGAGTTCGACTTCGCGAAGGCCCAGTTCAATGAGAACAAGTTCACCCAGGCGATCGAAGCCTTCAATCTGTTCCTGGCGAAGCACGGCGAGGGATCTCTCGCGGAGGAAGCCAACCGGATTCGCGGGCTGGCGATGGTCGATGAACAGATCACCGGCGCTGCCCCGCGTTTCAGCGAGGGGATGAAGAACCTCAAAGATTTCATCGCCGAACACCGCGATGCCGAGGGCTACTCTGACAACGCCCAGCGCGACGTCGCCAAGAGGGCGGGGGATATCGCCCTCGGAGCGTCGAAGGCCGCTGGCAGGGTGTTCGACAGCGCCCTGCTCGATGTCGCCCGGGACGCCAAGTCGAGTCTGGTCACCGCCTCCTCCAAGGAGACGCCTCCCACGGAACTGCTCAAGGAGATCGACCGCAACCTGCAGGTCTCGGCGGCGGCGATTCTCAAGCACAATACGAACAACGAGCAGTACAAGCAGATTGAAGCGGCCATCGCCGCCAACAAGCCGCTCGAGGCTCTGAGGCTGCGACGCGAACTGCTGGCCCGCTATCCCGATCTCGAAACCGACAAGAAGATCGCGTCGATCACGGCTTCGACACTCGAGAAGGAACGGTCGCTCATTCGGGAGGAAGCGCTCGATCGCCCCGCTCTGACCGACCGACTGGTCGAGCCGCAGTCGCTGACGCTCGTCTATCAAGCGCGGACCCGCACCGATCAGGTCTCTGTGAGCCGGGCCATTCCTGTCGTTTCCCATGGCACGTTGTTCGGGATCGATACCGTCACCGGCGGGCCGGTCTGGAAGCACTCGGTCGGCGTCGATACGCCGTTCTTCCCCGTGCGGGATTCGGCCTCGAACTCCCTGATCGCCTTCAATTCGCCGCGACAGGAAGTGATGCGGATCGACCAGAACTCCGGCGCCATCCTGTGGCGGCAGCCGATTGAGGAACGGGCATCGGGACGGCCGCTGATCAGTGAAGGGCAAGTCTTCATTCCAACGGTCGCGGGCCGCCTGTGTCGCCTGGAACTGGAGAGTGGCACGCTCGTGTCACGCCTGTCGTTCTCGCAGCCGATCTCGAATCCGGTCGCTGTGGAAACGAAGGACAAGGGCGTCCGGATCATCGTGAGCGGCGACCGCGAAGTCTTCTATACCCTCTCGGCTCGTCCTTTCGCCTGCACCTCGGTGTCATACCTGGGGCAGCCGTCCCAGTCGATCGTCGCCCCGCTGCTCGCCCTCGGGCCTTATGTGCTCGCCTGCCAGAATCTCTCGAACGATGCCTCCAGGCTGCGATTGATCACCACAGAGCCGACCGATCAGCCGCTGAAAGAAGTTGCCTCGCATGAAGTCGCCGGCCAGGTCCTCGACGCTCCCGTCGTTCGCGGACGCGACCTGTTCGTTCCCTCTACGAACGAACGTGTCGCCGCCTTCCAGATTTCGGACGAGATGTCGCAGGCCCCGCTTGTGCCCGGCCCGAAGTATGAAGTGAAGGGGGCGCAGCCGGTCGTCACCCAGCTCTCCGCAGCTCCCGATGCGCAGCTGTTCATGGCCAGCACGGCCGTCCGGAAACTCGAGCTGAAAGTCGATTCGCTCCAGCCCACCCAGGAAGCGATTTTACTCGGAAAGGCGACTCAGCCGCTGCAGTTCCAGGACCGGCTGCTCTTCGTCGCCCGTCAGCGTCCGTTTGCGGAATCGGTGGTCCTGACGCCGATTGACCGCACCAGCCTGACCGGGGAATGGCAGGCGATCACTGGCGCCCGCATCATCGCGGCGAGCGTCGCCGGTGGCGACAACCCTTCAGTCGTCTGCGTCACGGAATCGGGGCAATTGTTCCGCGTGACTCCCAGGTCGCTGGAAGGCGGCGGCTTCCTCTCCGTGGCGGAACGACTGCCGCTCAACGAAGAACTGGTCGACCCGCTGCTCGCGACCACCCTCGGCGAAGGCCAGCTCGCGATCGCCGGCGGTCTTCCGGAACCGAAGCTCTGGATTGTCAATCGCCTCGGACAGATCGAACGGACGGCCACTCTCGCCAGTCCGCTGCAGGCGGCCCCGGTCGCGATGGGCAAGGCGATCCTGGCCCCGGTGAATGGCCGGCTGCAGTTGCTGCAGGCCCAGGGAGGCCAGGCTGCGGCTCAGGAATATCGCCTTCCTGGTGACCTTAGCGGCCCGACAAAATGGGTGCAGGTGTTCGCCGCCGACGCCGATTCCGCCGCCGGCGTCCTGGAAAATGGGATTGTCCTCGGCGTACGGCTGCAGAAGTCGCCTCAGGCACATCTGATCGAATCGGCTCGCTACAGCCTCGAAGCCCCGCTGGTTTCGAAACCACATTTCGGCGGCGGAATGCTGGCCGTTGCTGGGGCAAACGGTCGCGTTGCCGTGCTGGCCGCTGAGAATCTCGAACCTCGCGGGGAAGCGGCCTTCGCCGGGCCGATCGCCTCCGGCCCGTGGCTCGCGGGTGAGTTCGTGTTTGTCGAACCAGGGGATGGAACCCTGCAGGCGCGGTCGATCGCACGGGATCTTCCGGCAGCCTGGTCGCTGCCGCTGCAGAACGACCGTGTCGCCGGAGCTCCAATCGTCCGTGGCGCCGACCTCCTGATTCCGCTGCAAAGCGGCCGCCTGGTCCGTTGCGACCTTGCATCAGGCGAGGTACGCGGCGCGACAGACCTTCATGCGGTGCTGGCGGGAAGCCCGCTCGTCATCGGTAACGGAATCTATCTGACAACCCTCGACGGCAGCCTGATTCGCGTTCCGGAGGAGATCCAGTAATGGTCGCTTCGGGAAAATTCTGGCGTCTCTTCTTCTGGGCAATCCTACTTCTGCCCTCAATGGCGGGGGGGCTGGCGTTTGCCCAGGACCCGATGCCGCCGGCCGAGACACCGGCGACACCGCCGTCTCCAGAAGAGGCGGCCGGGCTCGTCTCGCTGCCGAAGATTCAGGATGTGCCCTATCCCTCCACGGAGGAACTGCTCCGCGGGCAGGCACGCGACTGGACGATCCTGACGACGGACGAAGTCATCGTGTCGGAGTCGATTGCACCGCGACCTGCGACGCTCGACCAGCTGGAAGCGGCCTTCAAGGCCAAGGAGAAGGAACGCCGCGGCAAGACCGGAGAGGAACTCGAAACTTTCAAGCGGGAACTCGACGACCTCCGCTATGTGAACCTCATCCTGCCGGGCCCGCCGCCTCTCGATGTCCGCGTGCTGCGCAACAAGATTGCGCGGATCATTCACCACGAAGACCACATGCTCCTGCGCGTCGATACGCTGCTGCAGGAGAAGAACATCGAACTGGCGAACGAACTGCTGACGCAGTTGCAGAGGCAATGGCCTGATTGGCCTGGCCTCGCGGAGCGGCTTCAGGCGTTTCTCTTCGCCGATGCCAGCGAGCGCCTCGCTGCCGGCGATGCGGAAGCCTGCCTGATGCTCGCGGCCGAGTTGAAGTCGCGCAAGCCCGATTACCCAGGCCTTGCGGACCTGGCCGGGCGCGCCACAGAGCAGCTCGTGCGATCGGCCCAGGAAGCTGGTGATCACATCCGGGCCCGTTACTACCTGATGCGTCTTGACGACCTGTTTGCGGACCACCCCGTCTTCCAGCAGCTGTCGCAGGGGTATGCGACCCAGGCCCAGTCATTGATGAACGAAGCCGTCACACAGGGGAAGGCCGGCAAGTTTGCCGAGGCGGCCACCCTGGCGACCGAAGCAGTCAAGGCCTGGCCCCGGCTGGCGGCTCTCAAGGCCCCGCACAAGGCGGCCACCGAGCGCTATCAGCGGCTTGTTGTCGGCGTCGTGAGGCTGCCCGGCGCTCCGAAGGCGACTCCGTTCCTCAGCGAGGCCGACCTCCGTGCCGAGCGCCTCGTCCGCCATCGCCTGTTCGAGATCGACGACTACCGCGGCGGAGTGTCCCATTACCGGACGGCTTACCTTGATGAATGGGAACCGTTCGATCTCGGACGTCGCATGAAGTTCTCGCTGTCGCAGACGCGTCAGCCCTGGGAAGCGCAACCCGCCGCGAACGCCACGCAGATCGTCGCCGGTCTGACGGATGCCCTCGATGCGACGTCGCCTGCCTATGACGAACGTCTCGCGTCCTATCTCAAGAGCGTCACGCTGTCGTCTCCCTCGGAGTTCGAGGTGACGTTTGCTCGCGTCCCTGTCCGCATCGAATCCGCGATGCGGGCGACGCCGCTCTCCGCGGTGCCCGCCGTCGATGGCGATGGAACGCTTAAGCCGGTGGCCTTCGAGAAGGACTCGGGCACGTCGGCCGCTCTGCCCGGCGGCTTCCCGCTCGTCTCTGCGAATGAGAAGCAGGTCACCTTCCGGCGGGCCATTCCCGAGCCCAACGGCCTGGATCGTTACCACATCACCGAGATCATCGAGAAGCGTTACGACAATCACGAACGCGCACTGCGTGCCCTCGAAGAGGGGGAGGTGGCGATGCTTCCGAACCTTCCCGACTGGATCATCCGGCGTCTGAGAGGCAACAAGGAATTTGAGAAGCAGTACTTCGTGCAGAAGTACGCCATGCCAACGACGCATGTCATCCAGCTCAATCCCCGCAGCCGCTCTCTCGGTTTCCGCGAATTGCGGCGGGCCCTTTTTCAGGCGATCGATCGCGAGCGCCTGCTGTATGAGATCGTTCTTCGCGACCAGGAACTGGCCGACCAATCGAAGGAGCTGACCCGTCTCACCCGGGAGCGTCCGGCCGGCGACGCCGACCTCGAAAAACTGAAGGTTGAACTGCGCGACCGGAAGGCCACGTCCCACGGCCGCGTGACGAACAGCCCATTCCCTCAGTTCAGCTACGCGGTCAGCCCGCGGCTCCCCGAACAGCCCTTTGATCTCTCCTCGTCGGTGGCGATGACGATCGCGGTCGCGCAGCAGATGGGAGGGACGATCCCGATCCTCAGGATGGCTGTTCCTCCCGAGGAAATTCCGCAGGCCATCGCCAAACGGCTCGTGACTGTCTGGGGACGCGTCGGCATCAATGTCGAAATCGTCGGTGAAGAAGAGGCAGACAGCTGGGACCTCGCCTATCGCACGTTGCAACTGGAGGAGCCGATCACCGATCTGTGGACGTTCCTGACCGTTCAGCCCCACGCCCGCGTCGAGGATCTCGCACCGTTTCCCGATTGGCTCAAGCAGGAGCTGATTGCACTCGACCGCTCATCCGACTGGAACCGGGCCGTCGAACTCTGTCAGACGCTGCACCGGCATCTGTGGTCGGACATGAGGTTCATCCCGCTTTGGGAACTGGATGGCTACCTCATCTATCGCAAACAGGTTCGTGGCGTTCCCCAGGAACCGCTGCATTGTTATGAGCAGATCGACCGCTGGAACGTGGAGGCGTGGTATGCGAACGACGCAAACTAGCCCCTGCTGTGCGGCAGTTGCGGCGATCGCCCTGCTTGTGCACGGCCCGATCGCCTTGGCGCAGACTGCCGAACCCACTGCCGCCGCAACCCCCGCGCCTCCAGCGGCCGCCGAGTCAGCTCCGGTCGTCCGGCCTGCGGAACCTCCCTGGGAGCTGCGGCCCTACAAGGTGGCCGTGGAAGTCACGTTGGCTTCTTCTCCGCATTTGCCCCACTCACTTCGCCAACAATTCGTCGCCGGTTTGCAGTCGCGGCTGGCGGACGACCTCGGCGCCATGTGGAATCTCACGCTTGTCGAAGCCTCTCCCGCCGCTTCGATGCCCGTCTCCCGCCTCGTCGAGCAGACGGCGGAAAGTGCCCGGGCGCAATGGCTTGATCATCCGGCGGAAAAGGTCCTCTCCCTGTCCGTTGGGAATGACCGCGGCGAATGGTCATTCGCGGCCCGGGAATGGGATCGCGCGTCGGAAACGCTCGGCCCGACCTCCAATGGATCGGCCATTGACGACCGGCTGGCCGTCGGGGCCGCCGCAGCCGTCGTGAAGGCGGCGTTTCGCGCCCTCGTGCAGGTCGATTCGGCCAAGGGGCGGGAAGTCGTCGTCCGTCTTCGCGCCGGCGAACTCACTCCTCCCGATACCTCGGCCGCCCCGTTGTCTCCAGGCAATTTCCTGCGGCCTTTTGTGCGGGCCATGAATCGCAAAGGCGAGCTCCAGAAGGTTCAGGCGGTTCCGTGGACGCTGCTGCGCGTGGAAACCATCGACCGCTCCCGGGCCGACATGCTGGCGTTCTCCGTGTTTCCCGCCCCGGTCGCGGCGACGAAGAAGCGTCTGGAGTCGCTTGCCATTGAAGTCCGCCCCACTCATCCGGAAACTGTCCTGCAGATTGTTCCGCGCACCAGCAAGGGCAACCCCGTCGCCGCCGCCCGCGTGGAGATCGTCGACCGCCTCTCCGCGCCGAACGATCCTGAGGTCGATCGCACCCTCCTGCGGACCGACCGCGAAGGCCGGGTGACCGTCCCGGCCGATCCTACCCCGCAAGTGCGCTACGCGATCGTCCACAGTGGAACCGGCATCCTCGCGCGGGTCCCGTTCTGTCCGGGAGTCGATCCGGTTCTCGTGGTGGAAGTCAACGATGATGGCCCGCGTCTCTCGGCCGAAGGAGAGGTCTCGTTGCTCGAGGCCGACCTGATCGAACTGGTGGCCCGGCGGAAGGTTCTCCTGCTTCGCGCCGAAGCCGCCTCCAAGGCGGGTAAAGTCGGTGAGGTGAGATCGCTCGTCGCGGAGCTCAAGTCTCTGCTGACTCAGCCCCAGTTCCAACAGCGGATCGATCTCTCGCGGACGACCGCCGTCGAAGGGGCCCGCGAGAAGAAGGACCAGGTCGCCGAGGCGCGAATCCGAAAGATGTACGCCGCGCTGGGAGAGGCGTCGAAGACCCACCTCGACGACGAGAAGTTCCAGGAGGTGCTCAAGGATCTCCAGGACGTCGCTGCGATCCGCGCGCCCGATTCCGGCGCACCGGCGCGGAAGAGATAGCATTCATGTCTGCGCTCATTGAAGTTCTCTGCGAAGACGGTCCCGTTCTGGCCGTCAACAAGCCTCCCGGGCTGATCTCCCAGGGAGCGCCGGAAGGTGTCGAGAGCCTGATCACCCTCGTGAAAGACTACATCGGCCGGAAATACAACAAGCCGGGCGCCGTCTATCTCGGCGTGCCGCACCGTCTGGACCGTCCCGTCTCCGGCGTCGTCGTCTTCTCGCGCAATTCGAAGTGTGCGGCTCGTCTTGCCGAGCAGTTCCAGCAGCGCACGGTCAAGAAGGTCTACTGGGCCTGTCTCGAGCGTCCGCCCGAGCCACCCCAGGGGACGCTGAAGGACTGGCTGTACCGCATTCCCGACCAGCCGCGCGTTGAGCTCTCGCGTGAAGGCGTCGAAGGGGCGAAGCACGCCGAGTTGCGTTATCGCACCATCGCGAAGGCCAAGGGGCGGGCCATTGTCGAAATCGAACTGCTGACCGGCCGCATGCACCAGATCCGCATTCAGTTTGGGAGTCGCGCCTGGTCGATCGTGGGGGATCGGCAGTACGGAGCGAAGTCGGAGTTCCCCGGCGCAGCGGGAATGGACCCGCGCGATGCCCCGATCGCGCTCCACGCGCACAGCCTCACGATTCAACATCCCATTCGGTACGATCCTCTGACAATCGTCGCTCCGATTCCTGAGACCTGGCGAGCGCTGGGATTTGATCGTTCCGTATTGCGGAAATATGAACACGATGACGGCTCCGAGCAGCAGCAGACGTAGTGTTTTGTCGCGGTCGCGTGGATGGCTTCTCAGCCTCCTGTTTCTGATCTCGCCCCCCGGAATCACAGCAGTCCTGGCGCAGGGAGTCACGACTCCGCTCGAGCCGCAGCAGGCATTGGCCAGCCTGAAAACCGATCCGGATCTCCGCATCGAACTCGTTGCGGCCGAGCCCGATGTCATCGACCCCGTTTACATCGCGTTCGATGCGCAGGGCCGCATGTGGGTCGTCCAGCTGGGAGACTATCCCAACGGTCCCGCCCCCGGCGAACCCGGCCGCTCGAGCATTCGCATTCTCACCGATGCCGATGGCGACGGCCGGTACACCGATCCCCAGGTGTTTGCGGAGGGCCTGCTTTTCGCCAACAGCCTCATGTTCTGGCAGGATGGAGTCCTCGTCACGACCGACGGACGCCTCGATTTCCTTGCCGACCGCGATGGCGATGGCAATGCCGAATTCCGCGAAACGTGGTTTGAAGGCTTCGCCCGCGAGAATCCCCAGCTGCGGGCGAATTCGCCGACGCTCGGCCTCGATGGAATGATCTACGTCGCCAACGGATTGCGCGGCGGCAAGGTACGCGCCGTCCGCAAAGAGTGGGGCGAGCACGAACCGGTCGATATCAGCGGCCGCGACTTCTGCTTCGACCCCTACACCGGACAGGCCCGGGCCACCTCCGGCCACGGACAGTTCGGAATGTCGTTCGACGACTTTGGCCGCCGGTTCTGCTGCTCGAACCGCAATCCCTGCATCGAAGTCGTGATGCCGGAATGGGCGCTGGAGAAGAATCGCGATGTGGCGGTGACGGCGGTCGTCGCCGATGCCGCCGCCAGCGGAGAGGCGTCGCGGATTTATCCCATCAGCCGGTTCTGGGTGACGTCGAATCTGCACGCGGGCCAGTTCACCGCGGCCTGCGGCGTCCACATCTATCGAGGGGATGGCCTCGGCGACGGCTACTACGGCAATTCCTTCACCTGCGATCCCACCGGCAATCTCGTGCATCGCGAGTTGCTCGAAGGGACTGACGTCGTCTTCAAAGGACGCTCGCCATATGACGCGCTGGAATTTATCTCGACGGAAGACACCTGGTTTCGCCCGGTCAACCTGGCGGTCGGACCTGAAGGCGCCCTCTACCTCGCCGATATGTATCGGGCGGTGATCGAGCATCCCCAGTACATGCCCGATGAATTGAAGACACGGCCCGACCTCACCCTTGGGAGCGATCGGGGAAGGATCTATCGCGTCGTCAGTCGAACGCCCGCGCCGCAGCAGAAGAAGGCGCCGAAGCTGAACGAACTGTCGACGTCCGACCTGGTCGCATTTCTCGATCATCCCAACGTCTGGCAGCGCCGCACGGCGTTCCAACTCATCATGGAGCGGCAGGATCGCAGCGTTGCGGCCCAGCTGATTCCCATGCTGGGCGGACCTGCCTCGCCGCAGGGGAAAACACTCGCGTTCTGGGCCCTTGCCCGGCTGGGAAGCCTCCGCGCGGAAGACCTGACGACGGTGCTGAACGCCGACGACCCCAAGGTTGTCGAGCAGCTGCTCGTGCTCCAGGGAGCTTCCGGAAAGAGCGACGTTCTGGCCGCTGAGCGGCGGTCGATCGAACCGCAGTTGATCGAAATGGCGAAGAGCAGCGCTTCAGGCCAGCGTTCGATCACCGGCCGTCTCCGTTTTCAACTCGCGCTCGCCTTGAACGACGATCCGCAGGCGCTCGCCAGCCTGTTGAGCGGCGCCGTTCAGGACCAGTGGCTGGCGACCGCCGTTGCGATCTCGTCGGGATCGCGTTCCCTGGAAACTGCCGAGTCACTGCTGGGCCTCGTCACCGAGTCGTCGAAGACGACGGACCTCGTCGAGCCCTTGGGCCGACTTCTCGAGGTTCCCTGTTCCAAAGGCGATCTTGAGACCCTCGCGCGGTCCCTCAAGCTGGTGGAGGCCCTTGCGGCACGCGATCCCGCGGCCGGGATGTCGATTCGCAGCAGGCTCTGGAGCCGACTCGCCGCCGCCGTTCGGTCGAAAGGGCGAAACCCCGTTGCGCTCTTTCCGGAAGCCGCCGCCACTGCCGGCATCGATTTTCACAAGGTGATCGAAGAGGCCGTCGGGACGGCACAGGACGACAGTCGGAAAGGAGGCGAACTGCTCGATGCGATCCGCCTGCTTGAGTTCGCCCCGCTCGAACTCTCGTCCGCTGCGTTCGCGAAGTCGATGAATTCTTCTGATGCCGCGATCGCCGCCGCCGCTGTGGCCGGGCTGGGCCGGCTCAACGATCCCGGCTGCACGCCGCTGCTGCTTGAAGAATATTCCTCACGGTCGCCGTCGCTGCGGCGGGAAATACAATCCGCCATTTTCCGGTCCGAGCCGCGGATTGCGGCCCTGCTGGATGAAATCGATGCCGGCCGCATTCCGCCGACGGAACTCGACCAGACGCGGATGCAGCAATTGGCACGGGTGAAGAATGCCGGGCTGAAAGAGCGCGCGGCAAAGCTGATTGCGGCCAATCGCCCGGCGGACCGGTCGGAGATGATCGAGAAGTATCAGCCAGCCCTCTCCCGAAAGGGGGATCCGGCTCACGGTCGCGAGCTGTTCACGAAGAACTGCGCCCAGTGCCATCGCATCGGGGCCATCGGTGTGAACGTGGCTCCGGACATTTCGGATTCCCGCGTCAAGCTGCCGTCCCAGCTTTTGACCGACATCCTCGATCCCAACCGGGCCATCGATAACAACTACTTCAACTACATCGTCGTCGATCACGAAGGAACGATTCATTCCGGCGTGATCGCGACCGAAACGTCGACGTCGATCACGCTCCGGCAGCCCGAAGACAAGCGGGTGACGATCGCCCGCGAGAACATCGAGCAGCTCCGCTCGACCGGGCAGTCGCTGATGCCGGTCGGCCTTGAGAAGGCGTTGACCGTGGAAGATATGAGCGACCTGATCTCCTTCATCAAGAACTGGCGCTATCTGGACGGCGAAGTCCCGAAGGAAGTCATCCGTTAGGCCATTTTCATGGCTTCTGTGCAGGCGAATGGCCGTCACTCGGCCCGCGAAGCTCCAGCTTTCGCCTGCGGAAACCTGCAAACCAGATTTGAAGATGCTTTAGGAGACCGCCAGGCCATCAGGGGGCTGATGGGCGATGTGTGACGACCTGTGACGGAGACCTGTGACAGCAGAAAATGGTCTGAATCCCTGGGGATTCGTGACCTGTGACAGCTGTGACAGCTGTGACAGCTGTGACAGCTGTGACGAGTTTTTGGAGGTCATTTGCCCTCCGTCTCGCCCGGTCAGCACTCGTCGGTCCTGAATTGCCAAAGAACGAACTCTCTCCCAGTACGGGAGGGGTTGCGCGCGGGCAGGATTCCGCGTGTCAGGGGATCGGGTCCCTGGCCACCGGTTCAGACTTGCGCGACCTGAATCGCGCTCGTGAGCTTCTCCTCCAGGAAGTGAGCCCCTCAACGAAAACACCCCGGCCGCTCCTCGAAGCGGCCGGGGTGTTCCAGTTGGGTCGGCTCAGTTCACGGCCAGCGGAGGCGGGCTCAGCCGGCGGTTGTTCGAGGTCGTCGCCCCGGGCGCGCCGCCGACGCCCGTGAGCGTCGAGTTGGACACGGCCTGGGGACCATCCAGAAGGGCCCGCAGTTTCGGGCTGGCCTTGTGGATGTGGATGATGCGGGTCGGAGCCGAGGACTTCTTCGATTTGATGATGACGATCACTTCCTGGTCGTCGTCGATCGCGGCCGCCGGGCCCGCTTCGTTTCCGGTCGAAATCGGCTGGGCCATCGCCAGGGCGTCCCGGGCGGCGTCGGAAACCAGCGGTTCGGCTGCTTCGATCACAGGCTGCACATCAGCGGGCATCGGCCGGGCCGTCCCGAGTTCCGCCTGGGCCATCGCCAGGGATTCGGTCGGCTGGGCGCCCGGGGCGTCCTGCGTTTCAAACAGGCTTGCCATATTCAGGCCGCGGAGCAGGTCATGAATCGGCTTCAGGCCGCAATACATGCCGCCCACGGGGGCCTTGGACTTGGGGTCTTCGGAGACCGCGATGCACACGCCGACGAGTTCGTCGTTCATGTTGAACAGTCCGCCGCCGCAGCGGCCGGGGAGGGGAACGCCCGAGCATTCGATCGTGTCCGGCCCCTGATACTTGTTCAGGGCGGTGATGCGGTCCATGTTTCGGGTGATTGCGGCGCCGGAGGCCCCGCCGATACAGGCCACCTTCTCGCTGAGCTGCGGCGCGTGGGAGGCCGGCGCGATGGCTGCCGCCCGCAGGGCCTGATCCGTCGGGAACTCGATCAACGCGACATCCGCATCGAGATCGGCCTTCACCAGCTTGGCGACGAATTTCCGCGCCCGGCTGTCGCCTGCGGCCATCGCCGTCTGGCTCGCAGGAACTTCCACTTCAATCTTCGAGCCCTGCGGAAGCTGGCTGAACGGGGCGCCGGCCGTCACGACCAGCGTGCGCCCGATCTGGCTGTGGATGATCGTCCCCGAACCCTGAAGGATTCCCTTGGGGCTGTGCAGATTCAGCTTCACGCTGGCGGCGAGGGCCGTTTCTCCTGTTCGCTCGACCTGGGCCGTCGGAGTCTGGCTCTGTCCCCGAACCGAAGGTTCGGCCTTGGGAGACCGGCGAAACAGCTTGGGGAACAGCGACGAGTCGGTCTCTTCGGGAACGGGTGTCGACGGAACTTCCGCCACGACGCCCTGGCCCGCAGTGGGGCGGGGGAGCTGAGCCGGTTCGCCCAGTTCAACTCGCAGGTTGGGTGAGGACGGAGTGGGCGAGACGGGTTCTGCCGGAATCTTCGTCACCATCCGGCGCAGTTCGGATTCGCTGACCGCCCCGAGCGTTCGATCGATCACCCTGCCGTCGCTGACGATCAGGAACGTCGGAAGTCCATCATAGGCGAAGCGACGAGCTTCTTCGGGCTGCCGGTCGACATCGATCTGGCGGATCGGCAGACCCTCGCGCTGCAGCCGGTGAACGATCCCCTCCATGTTCTGGCAGTGGATGCAGTTCTTGCCCGTCAACTCAATGACTTCACCGCGGGGCGCTGCTCCGAAGAGCAGCATCAGCACCGAGACGGTCTTCATCCGTGAAGCTCCGACCTTGGATCATGTAAGAATTGCAACGCGGCCTTCCCAACATTACACACGGGAAGACCGATCCCTGACGGCATCCTGCAGTCAGGAGAAACTCACTTCTTGCGGAAGTACAGGCGGGGATGGGACTAAAGCGGAACAAACGTCGTCCGGTCCAGTCCGGCTCTCCACCTGACGTGGATAGGAGCAATCGGCATTCCCTGCCGGAACATTCCGCGCCTTCAGGCCGAGGCTTTCTCAATGCCAGCCTCGTCCTGGCGGCCGCTGTCGGCCTGTCGTGGTTCTTCTTCCCGAAGCTCTGGGGGGGCGGAGGATTGATCGGCGGCGACACCTATACCTACTACTTCCCGCAGAAGGTCGTGCTCCAGGACGCGCTCCGCGACGGCCGGCTCCCTCTCTGGAACTCGGTTGTCAGTCTCGGATACCCGCAGCTCGCCGAAAGCCAGACGGGAGCGCTCTCTCCGCTCAACATCGCCCTCTACCGCTTCTTCGACGTCAACACGGCCTACAACGCCAGCCATCTGCTGCACTACATCGCCGCCTATGTCTTCACATGGCTCCTCGCGCGCCGGTTCGGCATCGGAGCCGTCGGCTCGCATCTGGCTGCGCTGTCGTTCGTCTATGGCTGGTTTCCGGCCCGGGCCTGCCTGGAATGGGCGATCATCGGCGGTGCGTTCTTCCCGGCGATCGTCTGGTGCGTGGAGAGCTACCTACAGTCGGGAAAGGTCCGCTGGCTGGCGATAGCGTCCGTCGCGCTGGCGGCATTCCTGACGACCGGGCACTTCAACCTGGCGTTCATCACGCTCCTCGTGTCGACACTTCTGGTCGCGCTGCGGCTGACATGGGCGACCGATGGACTGGCGGATCGCGTGCGAATCGCCCGCTGGCCGTCTGCGGCAAAGGCGGCGACCGCCGTTGTGCTCGGGTTCCTCCTCGCCGCGCCGCAGTTGATTCCCAGTGCGGAACTCAAGTCGGCCAGTCAGCGGGAAGGGGGTGGCTTCAACCAGGCTTACGGAAACATTCCACTCTGGTACCTCACTCAACCTCTCTGGCCGACGCTCTGGTTCGCTCCCGACATCAACCCGGATGAAAACCTCTTCAATTCCAACCGGATCGAAGCCCATCTCTATTTCGGTGTGATTCCGTTTTATCTCGCCGTGGCCGCGCTGTTCTGGCGCACGGAAGGCCGACGCGACCGCCGGATCGCGATCCTTGTCCTCGCCGGGTTGGGGGGCGTCGTTCTGGCCACCGGCTGGCCGATGCCGGTTCTTCGCCTGGTTCCCGGCTTCGGGTATTTCGCCGGCCCCGGGCGCTATGGGATGATGACGGCTCTTGCCGTCGGGGTCGTCGCCGGCCGGGTGCTCGATCGCCTGCTGCAGCTCTCCTCGATTCGCGTGTTCTGGCCGATTCTCACTGCGGTCGTATTCACCGTGACGACCTTCGACCTCTCCTATGTTCACGACTGCGTGACGTACCTCACGTTCGTGAACAGGGCGCCGATCTCGATTCGACACGAAAGCCCCGTCGGCCGTCTGCTGCGATCGATCGAGACGCCTGTCCGGGTCTTCGCACCTGGCCCGAACCTGCCTTCCATCATGGGGGTGAACTGCGTCCCCGAGTATCTCGGTATCGGGCCGAAGCAGTACTACGACAAGCGGCTGGCGATCCCTCGCTACAGTCAGGAGGACGAAACGCCCGAGCTGCGCCAGTCGCTCATCCGCTGGCTGCAGCAGGCGGGGGCGACGCACATTCTCGCGCAATCGGCGCTGGTCGAGGCCGACTGGCCGGTCAGCCCCGCGACCGTGGTGCGAGATCCGTTTCTCAACGCTGCCTGGGGAAGGGGAGGCGAGCCGCTCTACCTGTACTCCCTGCAGGGCTCACGCGCGCATGCCTTCCTCGAAGGCCAGGTCGACGGACAGGGGGTCATGATCCGCGAGGAGCGGCCCGAAGCGATCTCCCTCGAAGTCGACAGCGATCGCGACGGTCGGGTCGTGTTGCTCGATCTGCTGTTTCCAGGCTGGCAGGTGACCGTCGATGGCCAGCCGGTCGATCCTGAGCTTTTCGAAGAGGTTTACCGCAGTGTGCGCGTTCCTGCCGGAAAACATGTCGTCGAATGGAGCTATTCGCCCGGCAGCTTTCGCCTCGGGCTGATCGTGTTTGCCTTCGCCGCAACGGCGCTGCTTGTGTGGCTGTTCATCGAGGCCCGGCAGCAGACAACAGCCGTCCGGACGGACGAGCTACCACAACATCGGTGACGACAGGGCCGACGATCCCGTCCTGGCAATCTTGCTCAGGTCGTCCATGAGGCCGCCCATGCACAGCGGAACGGGCATCGATTGTTCGAGGTGCCTGATCGCGTCGTAGCACCGTTCCAGGCCGGCCGCTGCACGATCCTGTTTGTCGATGTCGTTCTCGGCGGTGTTTCGCACTACGTTTCGGAAGTGGTCGATGGCGAAGCGGATTGCCCAGGTCGCGTTTTCCCGCTGTTCGGCCGTGTTGGATGAAGCCGACTCGATCGCCTCGCTCACCTGCGTCGCCAGCGTCAAACTGCTGAACCGGGGATTCGCCAGCCCGCTGCGGATCACATTCCGAAGTTCCGCGAGCCCCGGTTCCAGAAGCTTCCGGGCCGTTTCGACGCTCCCGCTCGCTTCGGCCGCCGCGCTCCGCGCCTCGGCCTCAGCCATGCCCCCTTCTTTCAGGAGGACAGCGACATCGTCGTTCGACAGGGCTCCGAACCACAACGGCTGGCATCGCGAACGGATCGTCGGCAGGATCGGTTCCAGATCGGCCGCGATCAGGATCAGGATGGAACCGGGGGCGGGTTCTTCGAGGGTCTTGAGGAGTGCGTTCGCGCTTTCGTCGTTCATCCGTTCCGCGTCATCGATGATCGCGACACGGCGACTGGCGGACATCGGCCGGAGCGACAGGTCGTGGCAGAGTCCTTCCCGGCCCCGGCGGTCCTTCGATCCTGCGATGAGGTCAATCGACAGTTCGCGCTTCCCTTCGGGGCAGCCGATCTCCAGCAGGTCGGGGTGGGTCAGGGCGGCCACCTGTTTGCAGGCGGGGCAATGACCGCAGGGATCCAGCTCCTGCTCGTTGGTTTCCCGGCAGAACAGGGCCTGGGCGAGCCCGCGGGCGACGATCCGTTTGCCGATCCCTGCCGGGCCCAGGAAGAGATAGCCATGGGCCAACCGACCGCGCAGCGCGGCCCGCCGCAGCATGGCGATCTGCGCCGCATGGCCGCGCAGTCGACTCCAGAGAATGGGAGAATGATTGTCCACGTTGTGTCCTGAAACTGAGAGGCGAATCGTAGCGAATCGCCGGGCTGGAAGTACGGACCGTCCACGCTGATACTTCGTTCCTTCATTCACCACGCTCCCTGCGAATCGACCATGCGCCACGACGGACGTCTCCAGAACCAGCTTCGCCCCATTCGCGTCGAACGCCCCTTTGCGACGGCCGCGCCTGGCAGCGTCCTCATTCACGCTGGAAACACCTCGGTGCTCTGCACGGCCAGCATCGACGACTCGGTTCCGCCCTGGAAGATGAAGCAGGATCCCCCGACGGGGTGGGTCACCGCCGAGTACAACATGCTTCCCGGAAGCACCTCTCCCCGGAAAAACCGCGAACGCTCCGGGAAGGTCGACGGCAGGTCGCAGGAGATCCAGCGGCTGATCGGCAGGAGCCTGCGCGCCGCCGTGGACACGGCGGCTCTCGGCCCGCGCACCATCACGATCGACTGCGACGTCATCCGGGCCGATGGCGGAACGCGAACTCTGAGCATCACGGGCGGATTCATCGCGCTCGTCGACGCCGTCAATTCGCTGAAGCCTGCGGGGGTCGATCCCAAGAAGGTGCTGATTGCGAGCATTGCCGCCGTCAGCGTCGGCGTCCATCAGGGAGTCGCCGTCCTCGATCTCGATTATCCGGAAGACAGCCGGGCCGAAGTCGACATGAACGTCGTGATGACGGGCGAAGGTCGGTTCGTGGAAGTGCAGGGTTCGGCGGAGAAGGGGACCTTCAGCCCCGAGCAGTTGCAGGCGCAGCTCGCGCTGGCGATCGATGGAGTCCGGCAACTTTCGCAGGTGCAGCGCGAAATCCTTGGAAAAGACTGGCCTTTCTGAGGCATTTTCTGGGATAGGCTCAAGTTCACGGGCGGCCGCCCGCGCCAGGAGGGCGCATCGTCGGCCGGTTGCGTCATTTTTCCACGCATTCCCGAAGGAGTCGGTCATGCGAAGCGTTGTCCTGCGTCTGTGTGCCTGCGGCCTTTTGGCTGCCTCGTCGTTCTCTCTCGCGCCCGTCGCCCGGGCCGGTTCGATCGATGCCGTCCCTGGTCGAAAATACGAGCTTTCCAAGGCTCACGGCCCGGTGATGATCATGGTCGAAACGTTCCGCCGCAGCGCGAATGAAGGGAATGAAGAGAACGCCAAGACGGCGGAACAGGTCGCTAACGAACTCGTGTTCGAGCTCCGGTCGAAGAACAACCTTCCGGCGTACGTCTATCGAGTGAATGGCGACGATAGCCTGGTCGACACGATCGACCGCCGCGGGAACAAGGACCAGCGGAAGAACCTCCACAAGGTCGAGTCGTTCGGCGTCATCGCCGGCAACTACCCGTCACTCGACGATCCGCTTGCCAAGCAGACGCTGGCGTTTGTGAAGAAGCTCAAGCCAAAGTGCCTCTCGCCCGAGAACGGCATCGTGTGGTTCGCCAAGGCCGGGCAGGGGCCGTTCCAGAAGGCCTTCCTGACCGTCAATCCGCTGTTGTCCACAGAAGAGGCGCAGACGCGCATGGCGGCCGATGCCAAGCCCGATACCCTGTTGATCAAGCTCAATTCCTCGGTCAATCACTCCCTCCTGGAAAACAAGGGGAAGTACACCCTGCAGGTGGCGATGTTCACTGGCCGCAAGGTGATGGAAGGGACGCTGGCCGCCCAGAAGACGAACTTCTTCGAAGAGAAGCAGCACAATCCTCTCGACGTCGCCGCCATCGATGCCAACGATCTCACGCTGGCGCTCCGCCAGCATCGCGGTCGGGAAGCGTATGTCTGGCACGACCACTACCACTCGATCGTCACGGTCGGCTCATACGACTCCAAGACGGATCCCCAGATCCTGAAAGACATCGAAGTCTTCCGGGCGAAGGAGAAGCTGAACCTCGAGACGAAGGTCGTGGAGATCCAGCCTGAGCATATGTGGATCGAAAAAACCGGCAGGAATCAGGACGTTACCCGCATGTGGGCGTTCATGCCGGAGCCGCTGTTGATTCCCGTTCCGCAGATGCGGACCTCCAGCTCCCTCGCCCGGCTTCCCGAGGCCATCCGCAGGAGATGAATCGGCGAGTGCAGAACGGCCGCCGTCAGCTGTCGGCAAGCGGGAGCCACACCTTCTGCATCACCTGGTAATCGGTCTTCGCGAGGCCCAGACGCTGATAAGCGCTCTGGGCCTTTTCGTTGTGCTGCTCGACATACAGCCGGATTCCGACCACCTGGCCTGATTCCCGCGCCATCGCCTCCAGATGCTCGTAGAGCGCACGGAACACTCCCCCGCCGCGATGCCCCTGGCGGACATACACGCTCTGGATCCACCACAGGTCGCCGTTGCGCCAGTCGCTCCATTCGCGGGTGTGCGCCAGCTGGCCGATCACCTTGCCGTCCTCTTCGGCCACGAGGTAACGCCCCTTGGAAGGATCGGCGAGCAGCTGCTTCACGCCTGCCAGCACGGTCGGCGGGTCGAGCCGCGTGTGTTCTGTCTCTTCGGCCAGAAGACAATTGAACTGTGCAATGATCTCGGCGTCGTCGGGGCCCGCCGGACGAACCTGGAAACCGGTCGAACTGCTCACGAGTGCTGCACCCGGCCCGCACTGGCGAGTTCGCGGATCGGCCGGGCGTCTTCCGGGAGGATCGCGACCGGGCGATCGCTCACGTCGCGCACAAAGTCATGCGGGTCGATTCCGAGGTTGTGATACACCGTGGCCAGCACGTCGCGGTAATGAATCGGGCGTTCCTGGGCGTAAGCGGCCGTCTTGTCCGTCGAGCCGATGACGAGGCCCTCCGGCATGCCGCCTCCCGAAACGAGCACCGATTGAACCGGCGCCCAATGGTCGCGCCCTGCGTTGGTGTTGATCTTCGGACTTCGTCCGAACTCGCCCCACACGACTACGGTGCAGTCCTCGCTCAGGCCCCGGGCGTGCAGGTCTTCGATGAGGGCGGAGATTCCCGTGTCGAACAGCGGCAGGTGCTGCTTCATGTGGCTGAAGTTGTTTCCATGCGTGTCCCAGAACCCGTACGCGACGGTGACGACGCGGACGCCCGACTCCACGAGCCTGCGGGCGATCAGCAGTTGATCGTTCCACATCGGCGCGCCGTCGCCCAGGTGCTTCGAAGAACCTTTGCCGTACCGCTCCCGGATGGCGACGTCTTCGCGTTCCACGTCCATCGCTTCGATGATGCGGGACGACGTCATCACCTCGAACGCGCGGCGATAGCTTTCGTCCGCATCGGAAAATCCGTGCGCGTCCTGTCGGCGGCGCAGTTCGTCCAGCCCCGTCAGCAGTCGCTGGCGTCCTTCGAACTGCGGGCGCTCGATATATCGAAGCTTCATGCTGTTCAGGTCTTCACCGTCCGCGCGAACCTGGTGGTACGCACTTCCCAGGTAGCCCGCGCCGGTGCTGTTGTACGGCCGGTGCTGCATCGTGGGGAACAGGTCGATGAACGGCGGCGTCAGCGAGTCGGTTCCGCCCTGCACCCTGGAGACGATCGACCCGAAGTGCGGGAGTTTCCGCTGGGCCGTCTCGCCCATCGTGAATCCGGTCACACTCTGGAAGCTCGAGTGCTCATCCCGCTGGCCGACGATCGAACGCAGCACCGTGAACTTGTCGGCGCAGGCGGAGAGCCTGGGGAGGTGTTCGCAGAAGGCGGTTCCGGGGACGGCCGTCGCGATCTGGCGGAACTCTCCGCGCATCTCGACGGGGGCCTGCGGCTTGAGGTCGAACGTGTCCTGATGGCCGATTCCGCCCGTCAGGTAGACCATGATGACCGACTTGTGTCGGCGGGCCTTGGCCGCACCGCGCGCCTCGTTGCGAATCAGGTCGGTCAGCCCCAGTCCGCCGACGGCCAGGCTTCCCAAGCGGACGAATGAGCGTCGCGTGATCCCGTCACAGAATCGACGGGAGGAGTTCTTTCCGAACGACATCGGTGCGATATCCTCAACGCGGTGCAGCGGGAAGGGGCCGGCGACTCATCCACGCAGATTGATACGATAGCGAACCGGCCGACCGGCTGGCAGCCTGACTGCGCGAAACCGCTCACGAGCAGGGAGTGCCGCGAAGAATGGGACGGTTCATCAGCTTCTTCCGGTCGTGGGAGCCTCGCGCGTGGGCCGCGCTCGTCCTGCTGACCCTGGGCGTGTGGGGAGCCCTCGCCCTCGCGGAAGCCGTTCGGGAAGGGGAGACGGGGCGCTGGGACCGTTGGCTGCTTCAGCTGGCACGCCAGCCGGGCGATCCGGGCGTGCTGCGCGGGCCGCGCTGGTTGCCGGAAATGGTCCGCGACGTCACCGCCCTGGGGTCGGTGGTCGTCCTGGCCCTGAGCACGGCCGGCGTCGTTGGCTTTCTCTGGCTCCTCGGCAAACGCTGGACTGCTGTTTTTCTCACGATCGCCACGGCAGGCGGAGCGCTCATGGCCTCCGGGCTCAAGATGCTCTTTTCGCGGGCCCGGCCTGAGGTCGTCCCTCACCTCGTGCATGTCTACTCCAGCAGCTTCCCGAGCGGCCATTCGATGATGGCGGCTATCACCTATCTCACCCTGGGTGGAATGGTGATGGCGGTCGTCGAGGGACGACTGCTGAAGATGTACGTGCTGGGGCTGGCCGTCGCCCTATCGATTCTGGTGGGCGTCAGCCGGGTCCTGCTGGGGGTTCATTATCCCAGTGACGTACTGGCGGGGTGGACGATTGGGCTGGCATGGTCCGAAGCGTGCTGGCTCGTCCATGCCTGGCTGACCAACCGCCTGAGGACGCCGGAAAAGCTGCAGGAATCGCCCTCGATCTGAGGGTTTTTCCGCTCTGTGATGAGACTCGCAGAGTCTGTCGGCAGCCACTACGGGTGTCGGGTCAGCGAGTGAATTGATCGCTCAACGACCTATCGGCTCCTGTCGGCCAAGGCCCCCCGACCCTCACGCGATTCGCAGGATTCGCAACGCTTTTGGCGGGAAATCCCTGAGAAAACTCCGGCTGGCGGCGTTTGGTCCGGCGATTGCAAAGCCGTTTCTGAACCGGTCGCGACAGACCGCGGTCCTCGAATCAGGAGATGGGAATAATGATCACTCGCCAGGAACTCGAAGGCAGCTGGAACTCGGTGAAGGGGAAGCTTCAGGAGCGCTGGGGCCAGCTGACCGACAACGACTTGACACAGTTCAAGGGCGATGCGAACCAGCTGATCGGAGCCATCCAGGCAAAGACGGGAGAAACCCGCCGCGCTGTCGAGGACTTCCTTCAATCAGCGATGAAAAACAGCGGCTCGGCTGTTCAACAGGCTGTGAGCACTGCCAAGGATTATGCGGGACAGGCGAAACAGGTGGCCGGCGAACGCTACGAGCAGGCGCTGGAAGGCGTCCAGGTCGGGATGAAGGAAGCGGAAGCCATGGTTCGTCGCAGCCCGATGGAGTCGGTTGCCGTCGCGTTCGGCGCCGGACTGATCGCTGGCGTCGTGGCCGGCCTGGTTCTGAAGTCGTCTCGCGCTTGAGGCGAGCCGCTGGAACTCACCCTTCAGGAGACAGGTCGATGGAACCCATGAATCGCATGCATGAGCATTTTGAAGGCGAGACAGCCGAGGCGCCCATGATGTCTCGCTGCACCGCCGCGGCTGAGTCCGCGATCCAGGAACACCCACTCGCGATGACGCTCGCCCTGTTCGGAGTCGGACTGGGATTGGGTGTGGTGGTCGGAAGCGCTCTCGCGGAGCCGATGGGTGTCCGCAAGCAGCCGACTGCGGAGAACCTGGGTCGCAAGATTCTCGATTCGATTGCGGAGTATCTCCCCGCATCGGTCCAGAAACAGCTGCACACCTGAGCGGGAGTGACCCGTGAGCGAGCAACTCAGCGCAGAAGAACTCCGTCGCCTGATGGATGTGGTCCGCCATCGGATGAGCGGCGAAGCTGCGAATGTCGCCTCAAGCGCGAAGCGCCTGGCCGACTGGCGGTTTTATCTCCATGAGTTCACGGGCCCCGTGCTGGCGGCGGCGGGAGTCGTTGGATTCCTGCTCGTTCCGAAAAAGCAGAAGCCGGTTGCCGATCTCGATCAACTGCAGCGGATCGCGGAGAAGAAAGGGTGGATCGTCGATCCGGCGACCGTCACTCCGAACAGGAAGCCCAGCCTCGTCGAATCGGGAATGAACCTGGCGGGGAACATGCTGCTTCGCGCGGGCATCGCGTTCGCCGGCCAGCAGGTCGGCAAGATCTTTGGACACGAAATGGCGGATCAGACGACCGGGGAGCACCACGCATGATTGCCCGCAATGGCAGCCCGTCATTGTTCACCGCATACGGCCCGCAAACGATGCGCGAGCCGCTCACTGCGGATGAAGTGACGACTTTCGTCGGACGGATCGACGAGTGGATTGAACGTCATCCAGGAACCTGCATCGCTGTCGCCCTTTCCGCCGGAGTGGCACTCGGATGGTTGATCAAGCGCCGGTAAACCGCGGAAATCCCGCGAAGAAATTCGGCCGGAACGTTTCCGGCTATGCCCACGATCTCCTCACGCTGGGCGAGCTTCAGCTGCGGCTGTTCGCCGTTGACCTGCGGGACGGATCGAGCACAGCGGGACTGGGGATCGGAGCGATCATTGCAGGCGTTCTTGCAGCAGTCGGTGCGATTCCCCTGATTTTCGTGACGATGGCCCTTGCCCTCGTCGAGTTCGCGGAATGGTCATGGACGGCCGCGTTCGGCGTCAGCGCCCTTGTGGGCCTGGTGTTCGGCGCGGGGGCCGCCTGGTTTGGCTGGAAGCGTCTGTTGTCGGCGGGAAAAACGTTCGGCCGGTCGAAAGCCGAAGCGGTCGAAACCATGCGCTGGATCAAGGAGTCTCTTCGGCCCACCGAGCCGGACCCGGTTCCCGGTCCCGCGTCGCGATTCTGAATTGGAATTTTCAAAGCACTACCTCAGGAGTTCATGAAATGGCGCAGGCAGCAACATCCACTCAGCGACGGGAAGGGGGAAGCCAGGAAGTGGTGGCGAAACCCGCTGAAGACATCGTTCAGTACCTCACCGCCTATGCGAAACAGAAGCCGGACGTCGCCGCTCTGTGGTGTTTCGGGATCGGTTTCGTCCTCGGGTGGAAGCTCAAGCCGTGGTAGGATGCACCCTCATGCCTGCACGCGTGGGGAGAATCAATTGAGATCCTGCGAGCACCGCGTATGAACCGCACAGGGCGGGCGCACGCGGTGCCGCATTTTTTGTTGCCGTTGCACCATGCGATCTCGATTGATCAATAACGGCCGCGTCCTGTGGAAGACGTACGAGCGCTGGCAGGAGGACGACGGACCGCTCATGTCGGCCGCCGTCGCCTACTATCTCGGACTTTCGATCTTCCCCCTGCTCGTCACGCTGATTTCCGGCGTCGGTCTCGTCCTGACCTATACCCGGTTCGGCCAGGACGCCGAACAGCAGGTTCTCAGGTTGATTGCGGAGCAGGCGTCGCCCGCTCTCGAGGCCCAGGTGCGGACGATTCTGGAGCAGGTCCGCAATCGCTCCGACATCGGCGGGTCGCTGGGCCTGATCGGCATTCTGATCGCCGCCATCGCTGGCTTTACCCAGTTCGAGCGGGCTCTCGATCACATCTGGAACGTCGAGCCGCCGAAGGACAAAGGCATTTTCGCCGCTGTCTGGCATACGGTGATCGAGCGTGGCGTCGCCTTCCTCATGCTCCTCGCCAGCGGACTGCTCGTGATCGCCGTGTTCATTGCCAACATGGTCATCGGCGGACTCGAGGAGTTCCTCCGCCACCAGGTTGGCATCCCTTCTCTGCCCGGGGCGCAGATCCGTTTCGCGACTTCGCTGACGATCAACACGTCGATCTTCACCCTCCTGTTCCGGCTCCTGACCCCAGTGCGGGTGACCTGGCGGGACGCCCTGCGGGCGGGCCTGTTCACTGCCGCCGGTTGGGAACTCGGGCGGGTGCTGCTCGGCGCCCTCGTCATCGGCACGAAGTACACCGACGCCTACGGCCTGATCGGATCGTTTCTCGCGGTGCTCCTGTGGTGCTACTACGCGATTGCGTTCGTTTTTCTCGGGGCCGAGTACCTGAAAGTGACCATGGCGCCCCAGGCCGCTCTCGAGCCTCAGGACGATGCCCCGCTTTCGGCCGGCGTCTGGCCGCCCCCCGTCGAAACGGTCGATCGGACAACTGAGGAGCGTCCGCATCCCATGCTGGAGGGCTCCCGGCATCCCTCCCAGGCGGATCTGGCGTCCTCGCAGACCCGGGATTAGGTGTCCGTGCGAGTTCCGCCAAGAGCTGATTCGCAAGTTGCTTTCGCGACGTGACGCTCCCGGCTATTTTGGGCGCAGTCGGGCGAAAACGCTTCTTGCGGACCGGAAGCTGATGACGCCAATCTGCGGTTCACGAAGAACATGAATGATCGTTTGAAGACGTTGCTGGCTCATGCCAGTTCTGAGCAGCGGGTGGAGCTGAAAAGGGCCATCGAGGAGCTTGGTCACGAGGTGGTTTGCGACTGCGACAGTTGCGAGGCTCTGGTGTCGACGGTCCGTTCCTCGCCACCTGACCTGATCGTGACCGGCGTCGACCTCACCGACGGCGACGGCATCCAGGCGCTCGTCAGCCTCGCCGACGAATTCGCGATTCCTGCCATCGTCGTCACGACGCGAACGTCCCTGCAGGCCGTCGAGAGGGCGATTCTCGACCACGTGATGGCCTATCTCATCGAGCCTGTCGAAGTGCGGGAGGTCAAGCCGACGATCCACCTCGTCCTGAAACGTTTTGAGCAGTTTCAGGAATTGCAGAGCGAAGTGGAATCGCTGCGCGGAGCCTTGGAAGATCGCAAGGTGATCGAGCGGGCCAAGGGCGTGATGATGAAAGCCGATCAGCTTGATGAAGACACGGCGTACAAGAAGCTTCGTCGCATGGCGACGGATCGCCGCATTCGCCTGATCGACGCCGCGAAAGCGTACCTGGAAGAAGAAACAAAGGGGGCTTGAAGCCCCCTCGTTTTCAGAAAGCCCGGAGCCTCAGGCGACGCGCACTTCGTTGCGGATTTCCCAGGCGTCCGTGTAGTCGCCGAGGAGATGCTGCGCCATCTGCTTCAGGAAGAACGTCCGCACCTGGCCGGTCAACACCATCGTGTTGCCGTTCACGCCCAGTGCCACGCCGCGCAGTCCGCGATAGGGGGACTGGTGCAGGCGTTCGAGGGCCGTCGAAACGACTGATTCAGTCCGGGGCGACGCCGCGGCCGTTCCTGTGCGTGTGTGAAGCGAGTGATTGGAAGAAGACGTTGGAGTGGGGGCAGACTTCAGTGCCATCATGGGAGCGGTGTTCCGAATCCGTTGTTCCGTGACGAGGGGCTCCAGAGGTTGTTCCGGACCTCTGCTGCTCAACGGCTATGCAGGTTCTGTTCCCTCACTTCTGCGATCGTGAGGGTTCACCCGGTCGCATGCGTCGAGCATCGCCCTGGTTCACGCGACGGAAGGCTCCTAACCCTCTGAATACCTTCTGGTTATTCCAAATCGACAGCGGCTGATTCGGTTCACAGACTGGTCGGTCTTCAACCACAGTGGTCGATATTCGACCACTGGCTGCCGCCCGGTTTTGCAGAATCGATGACCATCAAACAGGCGTTCGGCAGATTCTGCCGCAACTGTTTGCAATCTTTGTAACTGAAGGGAACGTCAGGTGTTGCGGATCGGTTTTCGCGGCATCCGTCGGCCGGAGCATCCCCGCCTGATGCCGTATTCGGCAAATCCGGCAAGCAATTCGCTTAGTGGTCTGTTGCTGGAGTGTGCAGATCCCCAGAGTCAAATCATTTGGCGCCTCGCGCCGGGAGTAATGGAATGCTCGTCCTGACACGGAAGATTGGCGAAGAGATCATCATCGGCGGAAACATCCGGGTGAAGGTTGCCGATATTCGAGGCAGCCGCGTCCGGCTGGCCATCGAGGCCCCTCGCGACCTGTCCGTGCAACGGCAGGAGATTGCCGCCGCCCTGAAGGAAGAAGAAGCGAGCTTCGAACTCGTTCTCGAAGCCGTCGGCTGATCCACCCCGACGAAGCTGGCGTCTGCACCCGCAGCCAGTCGGGAGAATTGAATCATGAGTCAAGCGGTCGCATTTCTGGGGAATGCGACCGTTTTTTTATGCGCCGAACACCGCCTGAAGTGCCCCCTGCTCGACGCTCACAGTAAACGCCTTCGCTTTCGCCCCATCGCCATCCATCGACAGCGGAATCTCGGATTTACAGGAGACCTGCACCCTTCGGCAGCGTCGGTGCTGAACGATTCCGCTGTTGCGGACATCGCTCATCAGGTAATCGACCGTCAACCCGGCCAGGTCGAGCCCAGTCCCGTCCTGAATGATCAGCAGGTCGAGCAGCCCATCATCGAGGGCCGCATCCGCACACACGGTCATTCCGCCACCGGACGTTCGGCCGTTCGCCAGGAACAGGTTGAGTGCATCGATTTCGTAGGGAGGCTCATCATCGATGACGAGTTGCAGGGAGAAGACCTCCAGTTCCTCGAGCAGGTCGACCGCCCCTCGCAGGTAACACAGCGCGCCCCATCGTTGTTTGAGATCTTCGGTCAGCACTTCCAGGTACTTGCCCGTATTGCCAGCTGTCACCATGTTCCCCGCCCGGTGGATCTCGCCGTCGCCGTGGCTCACCCGGAGGACGTCCATCGGCCGGGCCGCCCCGCTCAGGCAGACCTCGATCGCTTCCTCGGGGATGAGAGGCATCCGCAGCGACCGCGCGAGATCGTTCCCGGTGCCCAGTGGCAGAATGGCCAGTGCGGGGGGCGCCCCATGATCGTGCGTCCATTGCGTCAATGCGGTCACGACTGCATTGACAGTCCCATCGCCCCCAGCCGCAATGACCCGGGAAGCCCCCTCTTTGCAGGCCCGTTCGACCCGGCGAAGCGATTCCTCGCGCGATGCCGTCTCGAAGACCGTGACATCCGGGCGCGTTTCCAGCGTTCGCCGGACATCCTCCGCCCCTCCGGATGATCCTGCCGTCGAATTCCAGATGACGACCACGTTCGATTCCTGGGCGTCCGGGCCGGGAGACATACAGGTCCATGCGATGAGGTGGAGAGCGGGTGCACGATTGTACCAGTCCTTTCCACGTCGACGACGGGGCGATCCGAAAGCGTTTTTCGCGAAGGTCGGCTTGCGGAGTGCGCGGCGTTGAGGAAAATTCGCGATCCGATCGCCAGCCATTCTGGGTGGCCGTCGGACGGCCCGACGGGAGATCGGGGCTCGGGATTGTTCAAAGCTCGTCCGCAGCCGAAACTGGTGTGCGGGCCGGTCGACGGAACGAGGATGGGTTGGTGAGTGTGGACCCGCAACAGGTTCGTCCGCTGAACGAGAAGCTCCAGGCGGACATTGTGCGGCATGAGCACGTTGAACGCGCGCTGCGCGACCGTGCCGACCACCTCCGACTCGTGCTCGACACGAGCCAGATTGGAGTCTGGGAAGTCGATCTGAAAACGGGCCTGGTTTCGGTCGACGAACGCGCGGTACGACTGTTGAATCTCCCTTCGCACGCGACCATTCCGGTTCACGAGCTCTTTTGCTCTGTCGAGGCCAGTGAATCGCCCGGCGTGGAGGCGGCGCTTCATCAGACCATGGTTCAGGGGCGGCGGCTGGAAAGCGAGTTCTGCGTGCGGCGGGACGGGCAGGTGACCGCCGTGGCGATTCGGGCCTGCGCGACATTGGACGGGCAGGGAAAACCGTCCCGGGTCGTGGGGACCGTCGTCGATCGGACGAACTTCGAGCGTCACGGAGTCGACCTGGTCGCCCGGGCGCGTGCACTCGATTCCCTCGCCGACGGCGTGCTCATCACCAGTGCGCTCGCGCACGACAATCCGATTGTCTATGCGAATCCTGGATTCGAACGACTCACCGGATACTCCCGGTCCGAAGTCCTCGGAAGGAACTGCCGGTTCCTGCAGGGGCCGCAGACCAGTCCGGACGCTGTGGACGAGGTCCGCACAGGGTTGAAGGCGGGCGTCGGAGTGCAGGTCACGCTGCTCAACTACCGCAAGGATGGCTCGACGTTCTGGAACAATCTCCGGATCACTCCCCTGGTCAATTCCACGGGCGTCACGACGCATTTCGTCGGCGTCCAGACCGACGTGTCCGACCAGCTTCGTGTGGAACGGACTCTGAAACAGGCGGAAGCCACCGCGTTGGCGGCCAGCGAAGCGAAGAGCGAGTTCCTCGCGAATATGAGTCACGAGATTCGCACGCCGCTCACGGCGGTGCTCGGATGTGCGGACACCCTCTTTCCGCGTCTGGAGCGGGAGGAGCACCGCGAAGTGCTCCAGATGATCCGCACCCAGGGCCGGATGCTTCTCGGCATCCTCAATGACATCCTCGACCTGTCGAAGATCGAAGCGGGTCGGCTCGATATCCACGTCGAAGACTGCTCGATCGTCTCGGTGGTCTCCGAAGTTCGCTCGCTGCTCGAACCACAGGCGGCAGAGAAGGGCATCAAGCTGGAAGCCGAGTATGCGACCCGCATGCCGGCCCTGATGCAGACCGACCCACTGCGTGTGCGGCAGATCCTCGTGAACCTCGTCGGGAACGCGATCAAGTTCACCGATGCGGGGGCGGTCACGATCGTTTCACGCTGTGATCGATCGACCGTGCCCCCCACGCTCTCCATCGAGGTTCACGATACGGGCATCGGCATCCCCCCGGAATTGCTGACGACCGTGTTTGAAGCCTTCAGCCAGATTCAGCCTGCGCTGGCGCGTCGCATCGGCGGAACCGGGCTCGGACTGACCATCAGCCAGCGACTCGTCCGAATGCTGGGCGGGCATATCGGCGTCGTCAGCCGGGTGGGTCAGGGAACCGTGTTCACGGTCACCCTTCCCGTGGTCTCGTCGACCCCCTTGCTGTTTGAGCAGGCCGCCAGTCTCGCCGAAGCCGCGGATGAACAGCATCGCAGCCGCGATTCCATCGACGTGGTCGTCCCGGCCACGGTTCTCGTGGCTGAGGACACGCGCGGCATTCAGTTCATGATCCGTCGGATGCTCGAAGATGCGGGTGCAACGGTCGCCGTCGTTGACAACGGGGAGCGGGCCGTCACGGAAGTGCTGCGGGCCCAGCAGTCCGGCCGACCTTTCGACGTCGTCGTCATGGACATGCAGATGCCGATTATGACCGGCTTTGACGCGACGGCTCGCCTGCGGGCGCAAGGGAGTCGGGTTCCGATTATCGCTCTCACGGCGGCTGCGATGCGCGGGGATCGTGAGAAGTGCCTGGAGTCCGGCTGTGATGAATATCTCTCAAAACCGGTCGATCGGCACGCCCTGTTAGATGCGGTGGCGAGGCAATACAATCGAACTGCGCCGCAGCGGGCCGGATTCCATACCCCTGATGACCGACTTTGACAGGTCGTCCGAGTCGTTGTGCGCATCGAGATGCCTGTACATGCCGACTGTGCTTGTTGTTGACGACGATCGTACGGTAACCCATCTGGTGGAGCGGGCTCTCGCGGAGACGTCCATCTCCGTCGTCACCACGCGCACGGCCGAGGAGGGGCTCAGCCTCGTTCGCTCGGCCCATCCCGATGTTGTTCTCCTCGACATCATGCTCCCGGGGACCTCCGGGCTCGATGTGTTTCACCAGATCCAGGAGGTCGACCGCCGCCTTCCGGTGATCTTCATCACGGCCGGCGCTGGTAGCGAAACCGCGATCCAGGCCATGCAGCTCGGCGCCTACGACTACGTCGCCAAGCCGCTCGATGTGGCCCAACTCCGCACTCTCGTCAACAAGGCTCTTGAAACCCGTCGCATGATGAGTGTGCCGGTGGCCCTCCCCGTTTCAGCGGGCGAGGAGTCTTCCGGCGATCTGTTTGTCGGCCGCAGTGCCGAGATGCTGGAGGTCTTCAAGTCGGTCGGACGTGTGGCGCGGCAGAACGTCACGGTCCTGATTCGCGGCGAAAGCGGGGCCGGCAAGGAACTGGTTGCCCGCGCCCTGTATCAGCACAGCGATCGCCGCGAAGCGCCCATCATGGCGGTGAACTGTGCCGCACTCCCCGACACGCTCCTTGAAAGCGAGCTGTTCGGGCATGAAAAGGGCTCTTTTACGGGCGCCGATCGCCGGCGCATCGGAAAGTTCGAGCAGTGCAACGGCGGAACGCTGTTCCTCGACGAAGTCGGTGACATGTCGCCGCTCGTGCAGGGCAAGGTCCTCCGCCTGCTCCAGGAACAGCGTTTCGAACGGGTCGGCGGCAATGAGACGATCCAGACCAACGTGCGTCTCATCGCTGCGACGAACCGCAATCTCGAAGAAATGGTCGAGGCCGGCAGCTTCCGCGCCGACCTTTTCTACCGGCTCAACGGCGTCACCATCTTCCTGCCGTCACTCAAGGACCGCCGCGAAGACGTTCCACTCCTCCTCAGGCATTTCCTGACGGCGGCCAGCCGCGAACTCAGCAAGCCCGAGATCGAGGGGATCTCTCCCGAAGCTCTGGAACTTCTGATCGCCTACGACTGGCCGGGCAACGTTCGCGAACTGCAGAGCATCGTCCGGCAATCGGTTCTCAAGGCCACCGGCCCCGTGATCGTCCCCGAGTTCCTCCCTCCCGAGGTCCACGGGGTCACCACAGGACGCGAAGTCGGCCTCGCTGCCGACGGTCAGCCGGAGATCGACCTCAAGGCCTTCGTCGAGCGGCGGCTGGGCTCCAATTCCACCGATCTCTATGCCGAGGCCGTCGAGGTGATGGAGCGTTTCCTGTTCACCCGCGTGCTCCGCGAGACGGGCGGCAACCAGTCGCGGGCGGCCGAGATTCTCGGCATCACACGCGGCAAGGTGCGCGACCGGATCGCCGCGTTCAACATCTCGGTCGATACGAACGTCTCGATCGACGAGAACTGATGACGGTCCGGACTGGCACCCTTACGGGCAGTATTGATCGCACCGGCATGGGCACAGCCAGTGATTGATGCCGCATTGGCACCAGTCTCGACGCCCGATCCGCGTCAGGTCCAGCCCGGGGCTGTAGAAGATCTCCCCCTCGCATTCGCGCGAGCTCACTTTGTCGGCCAGATCCGCGATCGGTTCCGTACAGCCGCAGCATTGGCAGCCGGCGGTCGCCACGCCCGCGCAGATCATCAGCGTTCGTGCGATGCGTCGCATCCGTCCGACCCCCTCCACGAAGATGTGCACCCCCGCGCCCGCCCCCGGACGCGGAAGAGTCGCCGGCCCACCCCGGGAGGTGAGCCGACTGTTCGTGCACTTCTCCTTCATCGGCGTAAACTCGACGCCGTCTTTGAGGAAAACGCCGCAGGGACCGGTCGCTCCTGATTTAACGGAACTGGCGGCCGCACAGTGTTGCCAACCGGCATCATTCCGACCCCTTGCGACGTAACGCGGCTACGATCCTCCCGCCGGGCGTGGCTTTCCGGGAACACCCCACGAGTCGCCGTGTCCCCTTTTGGCGGCTTGAGTTGCGGCGAGGCGGCAACAGACCACGGCATCGAAGTCATCCGACGGCGCATCTCATTTTTCACCTGAAGCCGGACCTAGATTTGTCAGACCGCATGAAGGGAGCGGTTCTGACGGCGATCTCCGGATGACCGTCAGCACTTCTGTTCACGTTCTGACCGTACGGAGAGTCATGTCCATTCCCAAATCTGCCCCGCACAAGAACGACTGGCAATCACCGACGGCCTGCCAGATCAGCGACGCGGTCTGGACGATCCATCGCAGTTATGAACTGGTCTGCGGCCTGGCCTCCGACGAAGCCCGTCGGGAACTCCGCAAGCGGCAGTTGCAGTGTCCCGACGAGCGCCGGGAGGAACCCCGCAGGGTGCTCTGCATGCCGGTCGACCTGATCCCTGTCCGGATCGTCGACGACCAGCTTGTCGTCACCGGGGAACGCGTTGCCGCCGTCACCCATGACCTCTCCGGGCAGGGGATCGGCCTCAGGCACGATCGGCCGCTGACGACGCGTTTCGTTGTTGCTGAGTTCGACGTGTTTGGCGACCCAGTGCTCATGGTCATTGACGCCCGCTGGACCAAGCGCGAAGACGAACTGTCGTTTCTCAGCGGCGGTCGCTTCGTCATGGTTGTCGACCCCGGAAAGCTGATCCCCGCACAGGGCATCGGCCGGCCTGTCGAGTCTGATGCCTCGATGAACGCCATTTCGGACGTCACCTGAGAGCACCCGCCCGGGAACCGCGGAGTCCATCGCACTCGAATGCCCACGTCGCACGCGCGACGCGGGCATTTTTCGTTGGTCACACGCCGGTCCGTCCCGCCTTCGACGTCGAAACCCTCCGCGCCAGAATGCGCGCAACTCCTCACGAAGAATGGAGGGAACAATGAACACGATCAGAAAGATTCCGTTCCACGCACCAATTCGCCAGGGCTGGTCCTTTGCCACGAAATAGAAACTGTCAGGTGGGCTGCGTCGGTCCCGGCCGGGCGTTCCAGGGGAGCGTGGGCCTCCAGAACAGCACACAGGTCATCGCGCCTTCCTCGCTCACCTCGCCGTTACGTCGCCCGATCGAACTTTCAAGGCGCGAGACTTCGGGGACCAGGCGGTTTGCGTTGTCGGCAACGCATCGCGATCGCACAATGGCTTCACGGCCAGTGAAGCGACGGGCGCTTCCGCGCCGCCTGCTTCTCACGACGGACCTGCCATGCTTCGTGTGTTCGCGGCTTTCCTGATGGTTCTCGTCATTGGCGCCTCGTCGGTATCGGCCGGGCAGGGTGACGGACGTTTCGATCTCTACTTCATCGACGTGGAAGGCGGGGCCTCGACGCTTCTGGTCACCCCCGGCGGCGAGTCCGTGCTCATCGACTCGGGTTACCCGGGCTATCAGAACCGCGACCTCGATCGCATCCTGCACGTTGTCCGCCAGGTCGCCCGGCTCGACCACATCGACCACGCCGTCGTCAGCCACTGGCACCTCGATCACTACGGCAATCACGCCGTCCTGGCCGCGAACATCCCGATCCGCAACTTCTGGGATCGGGGCATCCCGGATGACCTCCAGGAAGACAAGCAGTTCCTCGAACGGATCACCGCCTACCGTGCTGCTACGCAGAACGCCTCGAAACGCCTTAAGGCAGGCGACGAGTTCACGTTCCCGACCGCCGGGACGCCTCTGACGGTGAAAGTCATGACCGGCAGCCGCGAGGTGGTCCCCAATTCGGGCGAGCCCAACCCGTTCGCCGCTGCCAACCAGCCCCAGGCCGACGACCCCTCCGACAACGCGGCCTCGCTCAGCACGCTCTGGACATTCGGCGACTTCCGGTTCTTCACCTGCGGCGACCTCACCTGGAACGTGGAGGCCCAGCTCGTCACTCCCAGGAATCCCGTTGGGAAAGTCGACCTGTTCATGGTGACCCACCACGGACTGGATGTGAGCAACAACCCGACCCTCGTCCACGCCATCGATCCCGTCGTCACGGTCATGTGCAACGGACCGACCAAGGGGGGCGGCGAGCAGACTCTGAAGACCATCGCCGGCGTGAAATCGCTGAAGGCCGCGTTCCAACTGCACCGCAACATCAAGCTCGCGGAGGATCTGCAGGCGAAGCCGTCGCGCATCGCCAACACCGAGCCGACCGTCAACTGCGCCGGACGCTGGATCAAGGCCTCCGTCGCTCCGGACGGCAAGTCTTACACGGTGCAGGTGGGAGAAGACGGTCCGAAGGAGTCGTTTGAAACGCGCGGTCCCGCAGACAAATGAGCTTACCGGGAGTGCAGATTCGCCGCGTAGTGCATCCGGGCGAGGCCGACATCCGTGGCCTGGCCGAACTACTGATCGAGTGCGTTCGCAATGGCGCCTCGATCAGCTTCATGCTTCCGATCCCGGGAGAGAAGGCCCTCGCCTTCTGGCGTGGTGTGACGGATGGCGTGCATTCAGGAGGACGCCTCCTGTTCGTTGCCGAGGACGGTGATGGAATCATCGGGACCGTTCAGGTCATCCTGAACCTTCCAGAGAACCAGCCGCACCGCGTCGACGTCGCCAAGTTGATGGTTCATCCCCGTGCGCGGCGGATGGGAGTGGCGGCCGCGCTCATGCAGACCGCCGAAGGCGCTTCCGCCGAGCTGGGCCGAACCCTGATGGTGCTCGACACCGTCACCGGGAGCGCCGCCTCGCGCCTGTACGAGCGGCTCGGCTGGAAACGTGCCGGCGACATTCCCGGGTTCGCCCTCGATCCGCACGGCGGGCTTTGCAGCACGACGTTCTACTACCGAAACCTCGTCCCGGTCCGCGACGGTTGATCGGGTTTCCGTTGGATTCCGGGCGGGAATCAGTGGAACGGGAACACAAACGGCGCGATGGCAATGCACACGATCATCATGATGATGTCGAGCGGAATCCCGATCCGGAGATAGTCCGCGAACTTGTATCCGCCGGGACCGTAGACCATCAGGTTGGTCTGGTACCCGAACGGCGTCGCGAAGCCGCACGATGCGGCCATCATCACCGCGATCACGAACGGCTTGTAGCTGACGCCGAGCTGCTGAACCGTTGAAAGTGTCAGCGGCAGCATCAGCACAGCGGCCGTGTTATTCGTGATGAGCTCAGTCAGCACGAGTGTCAGGAAGTAGACGATTCCCAATTGCACCCACGGACTCTCGCCCGCCAGGCCAATCAGGCTCTGGGCGATGGCGTCGGCCGCACCGCTGGTCTCCAGCGCCCGTCCGATGCCGAGCGACGCGGCGATCGTGATGAGCACGGACAGGTCGATGCTTTCGCGGGCCTCGGCCGACGTGCAGCACTTCGCCAGCACCATGATGACCGCGGCGCCGAGCGCCGCGGGAAGCATGTATTTCCCGTCACCGAAGGCGGCGATGGCGACCATCGCTAAGAGCGTGATGAGCGCGATTCGGGCCCGGTCGTGACGGGGAGGCGCGGAGTTCTCGACATGGCTGACGAGGTAGAAGTCGTTGGAATTCCGCTGCTGGGCGACGAAGTCGGTGTGAGCTTCCAGCAGCAGCGTATCGCCGGTTTCAAGAACGATGTCGCCGATCTTTCCGGCGATTCGCTGGCCGTCGCGTGCCACGGCGAGAACCGCGGCGTTGTATGTCGAGCGGAATCGTCCTTCACGGATCGTTTTGCCGACGAGCGGGCAGCGGCCTGAGACGACGGCCTCGATCAGGCGGCGCTGTGTCGTCGGCGCATCGAGCTTGAACATCTGGTCGGTTGCCGGCAGAAGCCCCCGCGTTTTCCGGAGGTCGACGACCGACTCCACGATGCCCACGAACACCAGGTGATCGTTCTGGTGCAGTTTTGCCTGCGGTCCGACGGCCGGGATGACTTCACCCGCCCGTTCGATCTCCACCAGGAAGAGCCCCGGCAGATGACGCAGGCCAGCTTCTTCGACGGTGCGGCCGACCAGCGGGCCTCCTTCCTGCACGATCATGCCGACTGTGTACTGGCGGGGATCGTCGGACAGGCTGATCGCCGGTCGCCGGTCGGGCAGAAGTTTGCGGCTGAAGATCATCAGGTAGGCGACGCCCGCGGCTGCGCACGGCAGGCCCACCCAGGTGATGTCGAAGAGCCCGAATTTCATCGCGGCCGGCAGCCGATCGTTCACAACGATGTTCGTGCTGGTTCCGATGATCGTGCACACGCCGCCGAGCGTGGCGGAGTAGGCCATCGGCAGGAAGAGCTTCGACGGGCTCAGGTTGGCCCGCTTGCAGATGTCGGTCACGACCGGCATGAACATCGCGACGATCGGCGTATTGTTGAGGAACGCGCTCGCCACCGAGACAGGGAGAAGCAGGCGGAGCTGGGCTGAGAGAAGCGTTTTCGGCCTCCCGAGCAGGGGCTCCGTCAGGATCGTCGTCGCTCCCGTCTGCATGAGGCCGGCGACGACCACGAACAGCGCGCCGACGGTAATCAGGCCGACGTTGCCGAACTCTGCGATCGCCTGGGTGGCCGTCGGCAATCGCAGGGGGGGCGCTTCGACTCCGGGAGCCGGAACCGGCGCCTGGGCGCTCTGCACTTCGCCGACAGCGACGATGACCAGCAGAGCCAGGAGGACGAGAAGGTCGGGCGGCGCGACTTCTTTCGCCAGCGCGATCAACATCGCTGCGACCACGGCGATGACGAACCACGCTTCCCAGACCATAGGTAATGTCCACTTAAATGGTAATAGATTGCGGCAGGGTAGTGAATCGACATTCCAAGTCCAGTCCGCCCAACAAAAACGGGCCGGTGGAGTCGGCGGGGAGAGAGTTTGCTGATCGAGGATGAAGATCAGGGATGCCACCGGGGACGAAGCCCGGGGCGAGAGCGAGGCAGGAGGCAGTCCGGGCTCTGATCGAGGAGCAAACGGCCTGTGGAAAAGAAAAACAGCCGGGAGAAATCTCCCGGCTGTTTTGTTCGAGGTCCGTGCCGCTCAGAAACTTTGCGGCAATTCGGAACGGGTAGGTCGTCTCCCGCCCTTTCGGGCAGGAAAGCGAGGCCGACGGGACTTGAACCCGCAACCCCCGGATCGACAGTCCGGTACTCTAACCAATTGAGCTACGGCCCCGTCCGAAGCGGAATCTTACTCCATCATCGGGTCGGGTCAATTGAACCCGACACCCTTTTCCGGGTGCAAGTTCGCAAAAAAAGCCCGGAGGGTGGTCCCACCGGGCTTTCGGCACTTTTCGGGAAGTTTATGACAGTTCGTTCAGCAGCTTCACCAGCGGCATGAACAGGGCGATGACGATGAAGCCGACGATCAAACCCAGGACCACCACCATCAGCGGCTCGAGCAGGTTGACGAGGCCTTCCACCAGCATGCCGACTTCTTCGTCGTAGACGTCGGCCACCTTGTAAAGCATGTTGTCGAGCGCACCGGTCTCTTCACCGACGTCGACCATGTTCACGACGAGGTCGTCGACGATGCGGGCTTCCTTCAGCGGAACGGCCATCGCTTCACCCTCGCGAATCGCGGAGATGATGTGGTCGAACGCGTTCCGGAACACTTCGTTTCCGGCCGTATCTCTCGCGATGCCGAGGGCTTCGAGAATGGGCACGCCGGAAGCGATCAAAGTCCCGAGAGTCCGGCAGGTTCGGGCGACGGTCGATTTGGAAATGATCTGCCCGATGATTGGTATCTTCAGCGCGATTCGATCGATGATGTACGCGCCGGTTCGATTTTTTCTGATGATCTTGAAGAGCAGGACGAAGGCGACCGGGATCGTCGGGATGAGGAACCAGTAGTTCACCACCCAGTCCGACATGTCGATCAGCACTTTGGTGATCGCCGGAAGCTCCACGCCGAAGTCGTTAAAGATTTCTTTGAACTTCGGAATGATCCAGTACATGATGAAGCCGACGATACACGTCGCCACGGTGATGACCGCGACGGGGTAAACCATCGCGCCCTTCACCTTGCGCTTTAGACTCTGGCTCTTTTCCTTGAACTCGGCCAGGCGCTGGAGAATGATTTCCAGGGCACCGCCGGCCTCGCCGGCCTTGACCATGTTCACGTAGAGGTTGTCGAACGCCTTGGGCTGCTTGGCCATGGCTTCCGACAGGGTGTTTCCCGATTCGACGTCTTCGATGACGCCCATCAGCGAGTTCTTGAGCGGTCCGGGCTTGGACTGGCCTTCTAGGATGCGGAGCGACCGCAGAATGGGCAGGCCGGCGTCCTGCAGTGTCGAAAGCTGCCGGGTGAAGGTCGTGAGATGCTTGGCTTTGACGCCGCCGAAGCTGAACGTCCCTTTCTTGCGTTTGGCCTGGGCGGGCTTCTTGGCATCCGCCTTTGTCTTTTCCTTGTCCTTCTTCTTGCGCCCTTTTTCGGCGATCTTCGTGACGAAATAGCCCTGTTCGCGGATCTTCGTCTGGGCTTCCGCCTCGGACGCCGCGTTGATCACGTCCTTGACTTCAAGGCCTCGTGAATCCATTGCCTCGTACTGATATTCAGGCATCAGCAGACTCCAGACGCGGAACTCGACGATTGCGCTTCGAACGGCATGGCGACTCGAAGCTGGTCACTTCCCGGAGGGTTTTCACCCTCCAAGGGGCCTGAGACCTAATCGAGATCCTCCATGACAGTTTCGCGGACAATCTCATCAATCGTGGTGTGGCCGTCAAAAATCAGTTTCAGACCCGCCTCGCGCAGCGTGGTCATTCCCTGGGTTCGGGCGAGGTTACGCAACTCATCGACCGACGCGTCCGACGTAATCATATCGCGGACATCGTCGTTCACCGCCATCAACTCGTAAATTCCCATGCGTCCCTTGTAACCCGAGTTGTTACATCGGGCACAGCCCTTCCCGTAGTAGAACTTGTATTTCCGGGCCTGGGCCACTGGCAACTGAAGCTCCATCAGAAGCTCGTCGGACGGATCGAACTGGGTCCGGCATTCGACGCAGATCTTACGCACCAGCCGCTGCGCCAGAATCCCTTCGACCGTTGCGGTGATCAGGAACGGCGGAACCCCCATATCCCGCAGGCGGGTGATGGCCGAGGGGGCGTCGTTCGTGTGCAGAGTGCTGAAGACGAGGTGCCCTGTGAGGGCGCTCTGGATGGCGATTTCCGCCGTTTCGTAGTCTCGGATCTCGCCGACGAGGATGGTGTCGGGATCGTGCCGGAGGATGGCCCGGAGCACGTTCGCGAACGTCACGTCGATTTCGTGATTCACCGGCACCTGGATGATGCCGTCGATGTCGTATTCGATCGGATCCTCCGTCGTGATGATCTTCGTTTCGAGATCATTCAGCTCATTGAGCGCGGAGTAGAGCGTCGTCGTCTTGCCCGAACCGGTCGGCCCGGTCACCAGCACGATGCCGTGCGGCGAGCGGATCATGTGTCGGAAACGGTCCAGCGTCGCCGGATCCATACCGATCTTGTTGAGGTCGAGCTGCACGACCGTTCGGTCGAGCACCCGCATGACCACCGCTTCGCCGAACATCGTCGGCAGGACGCTCACCCGAAGGTCGACGGGGTTGCCGCCGACGTTGAGTTCGATTCGACCGTCCTGCGGGAGCCGCCGCTCGGCGATGTCGAGATCCGACATGATCTTCACGCGGCTGACGATTGCGTTCGCCAGGTGCCGCGGCGGCGGCACCATCTCGTACAGCACGCCGTCCGCGCGAACGCGGATCTTGAATTCGTCTTCGAACGGCTCGAGGTGGATGTCCGACGCCTGGTCCTTGATCGCCAGGAGCAGCACCATGTTGAGCAGCTTGCGGATCGGCTGCGTTTCCGAGAGCTCGTCTTCGCCGCCGATGTCGATGGCCCGGTTGACCTGCGCCTTGCCGATTTCAAGGTCCTGCAGCACACCCATCAGGTCTTCGAGGCTGTCTTCCTTGGACGCGTAGTGGCGGCCAATGCTGGCCTCGACGGCCGCGGGGGTTGAGACCGCACCGCGCACGTCGTATCCGAGGAAGTTTCTCAGGTCGTCCAGAGCGGCGACGTTCTGGGGATCGGCCATCGCCACTGTCAGGACATTGTCCTTCAGGGAGATGGGCATGATCTTGTAGAGAGTCGCCATCGTCTCCGGGACCAGCTCCAGCACCTTGGGCGGGATGTTGGTCTCTTCCAGATTCACGACCGGCATGCCGAACTGCTCGGCGAGCGCTTCCGTCACCTGGTCCTGGGTGACGAGCCCCATCCGGATGGCGACCTGGCCGATCACTTCGCCCGCAGACTGCTTCTGCTCTTCAATCAGATCCCACAGCTGGTCCTCATTGAGGTAGCCGAGGTCGACGAGAATCTGTCCGAGCCTGCGCTGTGCCATTTGGCGTCTCGAAGTGCCGCGGGGGAGGGGCCGCGGATCGGGAGGGGATAGTGGGATTGCCGCGGAACCGCGGCACAGGGCAAAACGAGGTGCTCTTCGAGTTTAACCAGCCCGGAAAGGGCTGGCGAGAATGCACCGGCGGGAATTCATCGGACCTTCCCGAGGAAGCCACCCGGCATTCCACCGCCTGACGTTACGCAATCTCCAGCGTGTCAGGCGGCCTCGCAGCTCACCTCATTCGTCATCATCTTCGTCCTCTTCGTCTTCCGCGTTTTCGTCGTAGACGCCTTTCTTGGCGTTCGTGATCCGGGCCTTGAGTTCGCCCGGATTGTTCGACTTCATCATCACCGATTTTTCTTCGCACAGTCCTTTTCGCCACAGGTCGAACAGGGCGTCGTCGAGCAGCTGCATTCCGAACTTACGTCCGGTCTGGATGGACGAAGTGATTCGGTAGGTCTTGGCCTCGCGGATCAGGTTGGCGATGGCCGGCGTGACGACGAGCATTTCGTAGGCGGCCACCATGCCCTTCGGAATGCGCGCCAGCAGCGCCTGCGACAGGATCCCGATGATCGAGGTCGAAAGCTGCGTTCGGATCTGCTCCTGCTGGTTGGTCGGAAAGACGTCGATAATACGGTCGACCGTTCCCTGCGCGCTGGAAGTATGTAGCGTTCCGAACACGACGTGACCGGTTTCGGCCGCGGTGATGGCCGCGGAGATCGTTTCGAGGTCTCGCATTTCACCGACGAGGATGACGTCGGGGTCCATACGCAGGGCTCGCCGCAGCGCTTCCGGGAAGCTGGGGACGTCCACGCCGATTTCACGCTGGTTGATCGTCGACCGCTTGTGCTTGTGGTAGTACTCGATCGGGTCTTCGAGCGTGATGATGTGGTGATCGACCGTGTCGTTGATGTAGTTGATCATCGACGCCAGGGAGGTGGTTTTGCCGGAGCCGGTCGGCCCGGTCACGAGCAGCAGTCCGCGGGGGCGCATGATCAGCTCGCCGATCACGGGCGGCAGGCCGAGCTGTTCGAACGTCAGGAACTCGTTCGGAATTCGCCGGAGCACCAGCCCGATGTGGCCGCGCTGTTTGAACACGGCCACGCGGAAGCGGGCCTTGTCGCCGAAGGCGAATCCGAAGTCGGTTCCTCCTGTTTCCTGGAGTTCCTGCTGGTTGCGCTCCGGCGTGATGGACTTCATCAGCGAAACCGTGTCCTCGGCTTCGAGCGACTTGGTTTCCAGCTTCACCATGTGGCCGCCGGCCCGCACGACCGGGGGCTGGCCAGTCGTGATATGAAGGTCGCTCGCCTTTTCGCGGACGACCGTCTCCAGCAGCTTGTCGATCTGGATAAACGCCATGCTGTGCTTCTTACAGTTTACGTAGTGAAATTCACCCTCAGGACACGAAGCCGGCAGGGTTCAGGGCCGGGCTCGGACTCCGTGTGGACTCTTCTTCGCTGTACGTTCTGCTTCCGGTGATCTGGTGGTTCACCAACTGCCTATCGGTTTCCGTCAATCGCCGGAGCGGAGCGAATACGCTTCCGACAGCGTCGTGATTCCCTGCAGTGCCTTGTCGAGCGCATCCTCCGCGAGCGTCTTCATGCCGAACAGCCTCGCCTGCCGGCGAATGTTCTGCGCGGGTTCGCTGCGGAAAGTCATTTCCCGGATCGTGCTGTTCATCATCATCAGCTCGAACACGGCCTTGCGGCCCCGGTATCCGGTATGCGAGCAATTGTTGCATCCCTTGCCGCGCCGGAAGATGGCATTCGCCAGCTGCTCCTCGGAGATGTCGAACTCCTTGAGTTCCGTCACGTCCGGGCGATAGTTCTCGACGCACTTGGCACAGATCACCCGCACGAGTCGCTGGGCCATCACGGCCATGACCGATGAGGCGACGAGGAACGGCTGCACGCCCATGTCGATCAGTCGGGTGATCGAGCTGGGGGCGTCGTTCGTATGGAGCGTGCTGAACACCAGGTGTCCCGTCAGCGACGCCTGGATTGCCATTTCGGCCGTTTCGGCGTCGCGGATTTCTCCCACGAGAATGACGTTGGGGGCCTGGCGAAGCATCGCGCGAATGATGCGCTGGAAGTTGAGGCCGATCGACGACTTCACTTCCACCTGGTTGATCCCGGGCAGGTAGTATTCGACGGGGTCTTCCGCCGTGATGATCTTCCGGTCCGGCCGGTTGAGTTCCCCGAGGGCGGAGTAGAGCGTCGTCGTCTTGCCAGATCCTGTCGGTCCGGTGACGAGGAAGATGCCGTTCGGACGGCGGATGATGTTCTGGAACTTGCGGTAGTTGTCTTCGCTGAAGCCGAGGTTGCGGATACCGACCTTGATGTTATCGCGGTCGAGAATACGCATGACCATCGCCTGGCCATGGTTCGTCGGCAGGATGCTCACGCGGAGGTCGAAATCGCGGCCTCCGACGCGGGTCTTGATGCGTCCGTCCTGCGGACGCCGCTTCTCGGCGATGTCGATCCGTCCCATGATCTTCAGACGCGAGATCAAAGCGGAGAGCAGTCGCTTGGGCGGGCTGTCGCGTTCGATCAGCACTCCGTCGATGCGGTAGCGGATACGGACGCGATCCTCGAAGGGCTCGATATGGATATCGCTTGCCCGCATGTTCACGGCTTCGGTGATGATCAGGTTCACCAGCCGCACGATCGGAGCGCTCTCTTCGGCCTCGGCGTCTTTCTGCGCCTGGCCGAGCTCCGTTTCGGTGAAATCGATCGCCGTTTCGGTGAACTCCATCAGCATGGAGTCGACCGACTCGGTTTCGCTCTGGCCATAGTGGCGGTTGATCGCTTCGAGGATCGACTCCTTGGAAGCCATCTTCATGTCGACGTCGCGGTTCAGGATGAACCGCAGTTTTTCGACGACTTCAAAGTTCATCGGGTCGACGACCGCGACGGCGAGCTTGTCGTTCGAGAATTCAATCGGCACGACGCTGTTTTCGCGCGCCACCGATTCGGGAACCATTTCGATCACAGAATGCGGGATCTCGAAGTCCGTCAGGTCGACGAACTCGTATCCGTAGACAAGGGCCTTGGCCTGCCCGATCTGCGCCTCGGAGACGTATTCCAGCCGGACCAGCGCCTCTTCGGGCGCGATTCCCATGCTGGACGCCATTTCTTCCGCTTCGGCGAGCTGGTCGGCACTGATGGTGCCGTCCTCTACGAACTGCTCAAGCCAGTTCTGCATCGACGCAGGTCCTCGGTGGGGCAGACTCAGACGTTGTGGGAGACGTGATCAGCCGAATCGCAGGATGGGACGCCGGAAATCCATCCGGCGAGACGGGTGTCATCGCAGTCTACGGTGCAGAGCGACTCGGATAAAGCAAGCACCTTCCACGATTCATCGCCCCGTCTTGACGAGTCGCGACACCGAATGCCGGCGATTCCTTCGGGGCGACCTCCCGGACATCCCAGTCGTGACCTTCAAACCGGGGCCTCCGCGCCAGTCGGTCGAATCCGCATTTTCGCCCCCCGAATGAAACAACGCCCTGGCCGGGCACAGGGCCCGGCCAGGGCCGGCGGGTCTGGAACTCAGTGTTTCCAGAAAACGGATGGCGTCAGATCAGATCTTGTGGCCCTTGGGGGCTTCGTGGACCGGGCGGTCGCACGACATGTCGCACTGGTTGTTATCGCAGTCGTCAGTCGTGTCGAGGAAGCACGATCCCGCGACTTCGGCGCCGCAGCCGCCCGGCTTGCAGACCGACATGCCCGAGTAGCTGTAGCTCTGATTCAGGCTTCCGATGGCGTCTGCGACGTCATTCAGCTCGGAGTTGATGGCGTGCTGAACCTCGGAAAGGCCAACGACGAGACCGACCACGACAATGGTCGAGATGAGGACGAGTTCGGCGGAGACGATGAATCCCGCGTCGTCCTGGAGAAGAGACTTCAACATTCCAGACTCCCTGCATTCGTGAGACATGTGAGACCAATAGACCCGCCGTCGCCGCTCTTCGAACCGTCCGCGTCGGACCTCCGCAGTGGGGTCTCGGGCGCGACGGGCGATGAACTGCAATTGCGTTGTGCGCACTCGCGACCAAGCGAGGGTGCGTTCGCTCCAGAAGGCGAACCGGCGACAACTTTCGGATGACCGTCCGGAAGAAGATGGCCGACGGACTCAGCAATCGCAGGGCGTGTGCCGCAGGCCGCGGCGCCGCGTCATCCGAAACCTCCGGCTGCAGCAATCGACAGGTCGCCAGTCGTTCTAAGTGAAGACGCCGACGATTCTTGGAGAAGTCGATCCCGGACTGTGCTGGCCCGGGGAATTCACTGCTGCGGCAGCCACGGGCTGGCCCGCGCGTTCAGCCGGCTGAACATGTTCGTCAAGCCGGCGCAAAGGGCCGCGGCGTGCTGCGGCCTCTCACATGCCCGCGGCCGGTTGGCCATCCCGATGGCTCAGCAACAGCGTGCCCAGGGCCGCGAAGAACAGCCCCAGTCCAAGCCAGCTGCCGGTCCCACCGAGCAGGAGGAAGCCGGCCGCTCCCGCGATCGCCAGGAGAATGGCCATCATCCTCGCGAACGCGGCCGGAGTTCCGGCGGCCGACAGCAGCAGCACGCCGATCAGCACGGCTGCGACGACCTCTGCGAGTCCCCAGGCCCCGCGCCGGGCCTCTTTCGAGCGAGTCTTCAGGACGAGCTTCGGATCGCCGCCGACTTTCGAGAAGGCCAGCGAGTCGTCATCCACCGCCGGCAGGGTCATTGCCAGCGACAGGCCGGCGCCGGTCCAAGGGGGGAGGCTGACCGGATTGGTTCCGAACGCGATCGACGTTCCGGCCATGACCTCCCTCCCGAACATGCCGCGATTTCCGCCGGATTGATCGGCTCCGGCCGGCCCGAGCATGCCGCCGCCCATTCCTCCCATGCCGCCTCCGCCGATGCCGCCAAATGGGGACTGCGTCTGCTTCTGACTGAGGCTGAAGTGATCGGCGAATTCGCTCGATTGCTGTTGTTCGGCCAGCTTGCGTTTCAGTCCGGATCGCGACGGCGTTTTCGCTGCCGCCTCATCCGACGCTTTCTGGTCTTTCGCGAGATCCGACTTCGGAGTTGTAAAGCCGAACTCCGTCGACACGCTGTCGTTCCATGCTTCGACGGGCATGCCGTTGGAGCTGATGATCGCCCGCGAGTTATCCATGATGTAGGCGCGACCGTTGCCCGACTGCGGCGCGTTGAGATTCGCGTTCAGGTCGAGTGAACCCTGAAGTTGCGGAACCGGCGTCGCTGTTGCCGGTTGATTTGGCTGATCGTTGGCTGGCCGGTCCGTCAGGTTCAATTGCAGCTGCTCGGCGACTTTCGCCCTGAGCACTCCATTGCGGGTGCTATTCGAGCGGGAAATCTCGAGTCCTTTTTCGCCAAGTTCGAATTCCGCACGCTCCGAGTCGGCCAGAAGTTTTTCCTGGTAGTTCTCGATGTTTGTCGACAGTTGACGCAGGTTGAACCACGCCTGGAACTTTCGCTGGTCGGACGATTCGGAGCCCTTCACGATCCGCACCATCTCTGACACGTCGGCTTCCCACTGACTGAGCTGCTGGGCATCCGCGAGCAGCTCCCATTCGGCCGCCTGGTGGGGCGTCAGGTTGCCCGCGTCGTCCACTTCCGCAGTCATCCCGTCCGGCAGGCGGACGACCCAGGCGGTCTGGGCGACCGACATCCCGAACTGGGGCGATTCGATCGGCGTCGTGATGTGCGGGGCGGGGAGTTCCAGGGTCGTCGAGGAGAGTGAAGTCGCCTTCGGCAGCCCGCTGGAGAGCTTCCCAGCCAGCATCAGGACGACGTCGTAGGAGAGGTCGGCCGCGCTGGAGGGGGGCAGGGGAACGAGGTGCAGTGCTTTGCCGGCGACCTTGCTTTCGAGCGCGCGTGCCGGCTGGCCTTTCACGAGAATGGACAACACCCGGACGTTTTTGACGGCCGACAGGTCGACCGGCAGGAACTGGCGTCCGCGATTACGCAGTGTGTAGGTGGCCTGCGTTCGCCATGAGCCGTCCACCTCGACGACGGTCTCCAGTCTGGCCCCGGTGATCGTCGCCTGGAGCGAGGCGGTTTCACCCACGCGACGGGCCAGCCAGGACGCAGTCCGTCCCGGCAGGACCTGGACGATGTTCATCGCCTGCCGCGCCAACTGGTCGGGAACCTTGAGGGGCAGCGCCTCCCGCCGAACGGTTTCAACGGCCGTTGCGTCTTCGAGGGCCAGGGGCCTCCGCGACAGGTTGACCACCACGGCAAAATGCCGCTGTGCTTCAAGCCGGGTCGCCGCTCCGCCGGTTCCTCCGCTTTCGAACGTGATGTCCGGAGCAAGGACTCGACCATCCGCGGGGGACGGCAGCGAGGCAGCGGCGGTCAGCAGGTAGCTGTCCCTCACCGGGTCGGTCAGCGACACGGTCCATTTCACGCGGTCTCCCGGCAGATCGGCGGAAAGCACCTGCCGAATGCCGGCGCCGGCGAAGTCGAGTTTTCCACGAAGCCAGCCGGGGGTCGTTAACGAGAAGGTGTCTGTCGCCGCGCGCGTGATCTTCCACTGCATCGTGAAGCCGTAGTCGACTGATGCATTTGAAACGGCGATCAGCGACAGCACATCTGCGGAAAGCTCTGCCGCCTGCGCCCGAAGTCCGATCGTTACCGGCTGAGGTTCCGTGGCGGCGCTGCGGAAGCCGAACTGCATGGCCGTCGGCCTGAGCCCGCGCAGCGTTCCATCGAGCGAATTGGGGTCGGCATTCTTCCAGTCGCCGAGAGCGTCCGCGGTGGCGACGTACAGGTCTTCGACCCAGACTCCCAGCTGCGAGTCGACCTTGCTGACGTCCGGCAGCCGTGGGACGGCCAGTGCGGCGGAGGGCTCTTCAGGCCGCCGCGCGATGGAGCCATCAAGCAGCAGCTCAACATCGCCCGTTCGGGGTTTGTCGAGCTCGACCGTCAGGATCTTCTTCCCGGCGTCTCCCTCGTTCGTCGAGTAATCCGCGAGGGCCGGGCCGCTGGCATCGAGCAGCAGGTAACCTGCAGGGAGTGAAAAGCTGATCGTGGAACGCGGAGCGCCGGCGATGTGGACGACGGCACGAGTCGACACCCGCAGCTTCCGCTGGGTGAGGTAAATTCCGTGGTGCAGATCGGCCCTCGTCTCGGCCTGTCGTCGCTGGACCAGGAGTTCCAGCGCAATCGGGCGGGCCGAGTAGCGATACGCCAGTTGCAGGGGATTCGTCGGCGTCGCAGCCTCCGACTGGGGCTGCTTGAATCGGCTGACATCCTGCTGGAGCAGCCCCGTGACGGTTCCGGGACGCGCCGCGAACTGGCTGGCGACGTAGACTCCGATCTCGCCCGCTTCCCGCGAAACGCCCTCGGGCTGAGGCGGCAGGACGGTGACGGCGACCTGGTGTTCATCGATCGACATCGCCTGGAACGTCTCGACGGTGAAGGCTGTCTGCGTTTCGATCTTTCGCGAGAAGTAGACGACCAGCTTGCGGGCGGCATTCTCTCCCTCCACACGCCAGCCGCCGATGCTCTGTCCTTCGACCCGGACCAGACTCATTGCTCCAGGGAAGGCGAGCGTCAGTTCGGTCACACCCGCCTGGCTGACCTTCGCGGTGTACTGGCTTCGGAGCTTCAGACCGGTGTCATCCAGAGTTGCCGACGTGACCGCCTGAACCTGAACGGGCGAGTCGCCCCCGGATCGTCCGGCGGCCGGTTGCCATCGCAGATTCTGTTCGCCGCCACGGTCGATCGGGAGTTCGAATGCGATCGAGCCTTCCGCGGCCGGCGCCGTTGCGGAGACTTTGCTTCCCCCGGCGCGGAGTTCAACAGCGGGTTCCGTCGCCGGAAATTTGAGCGTCAGAAGACCGGCTGGCAGCGGGGCGTTTTCCCAGTGGATTGTGCCTGCAGGGCCGTTCTGTTCGACGGTAACCTCGAATTCGATATCGAGCACCGAAGTCGCGGCGCCGGGCGCGGTGACAATGAGCGATTTGTCGTTGCGAGTTTCCAGGATGGCTGGAGAACCATCGAGGGTGGCCGCGCGAATGGCGACGCCGCTGATCGGCAGCGGCAGGCGGATGGGCTTCCCTGTGAGGTTCTTCAGAACCAGTCGCGCGTGAACGGGCGCAGCCAGTGCGGCCGGGCGACCGTCTTTCGCGGCATCGGCGGGCAGCGTGGTGAGGTCGACGACGAAGGACGCGGCCGAAACGGTTCCTTCGACTGGCGGATTCGTCGGCGGCAGGTCTTCAGGATGAGCGGCCCGCCAGAGTTTGAGGAACAGTTCCTGGGGGACGAACACACTTTTGGCCGAGAGCGGATCCCGCGGATTGTCGTAGGGGACGAAAACGCTGTCGGGAGCAGCAGCCGGTTTGGGCAGCGGCATCTTTCTGGCGGCCGCCTGTGGCTTGGGAGTGGCCGGCGGAGAGGCCGGTGGTTGAGCGTACCCTACGGATGCCGCGCCCAGGATCGTCAGCAGGGCGATCACCACCGGAATCGAGTTCCCCGGCTTGCACGATCGCGTGATACAGGGGCACTCACAGATTCCGATCACGATGCACCGCAGGAGCCAGAGTCCGGCCGTCGCGACTCCGCCGAGCCAGATTCCGTCGCTGAGCGGGAGCCAGGAGAGCGGGACCAGCCAGCGGACGGAGATCGGTCCCAAGAGAGCGAACAGCAGGAACTGCAGCCGGGTCAGCATGCTCGATTTCCTCAGCCACCAGCCGATCACCATGACGGCGAAGGCGGCGAGGCTCGTCCACAGGTTCCGGGTCTTTCGATCCATGAAGCGGAGGGAGAGTCCCCGGCCCGGATCGTCCGACGTTGAATTGAGCACGGCCGACCGCGATCCCGTCGGCGGCTGCAATCCAAACGTGACTGACAAGAGGCCTTCGCCGCGCGAGATGATCCGTCGTCCCGCGACCTCCTCCTTGGCCGGCTGTGACGATTCCGGCCTTTGGATTCTGTCGTTCAGCCCAAGGCTGACATTTGGCGCGGCCTGACCCTGGGCAGAGGCGCCTCCCGGTTCGGCAGGCTGGGATACCTGTTGGGACTGGTTCGACGTGATGTTCTTTTCGATGCCGCGCTGAATCGCGGTTTCGCCTTCAGTGAAGTGAGGGGCCGTCGTCGGCTGGCCCGCTTTGAGTTCAGAACGCAACCCTCGATCCGCGTCCATGTCGAAGAATTGCGGAGACAGGTCCTCCTGGGGAGCCTCTGCGCCGGGGACACCTTGAGCGGCCGCAGGAGCGGACATCGTGACGCTGCCACTTCGCCGGGCAGCTTCGCGCATCGGTGAACCGAGCATGAGCAGAGTGACCAGAGCGATTGGCAGGGCAATCAGCACCAGTAAGCAGCCCAACAGACTCCGGGAAACCCGGCGACCGGTCATCGCCAGCAGCCACAAGCCCAGTCCCACGCCGGCCAGCACGGCGACACGCCAGATCGCCTCACCCTCTGCAGGCATCCGGAACAATGCCAGCAGGCGATGCAGCAGACTGTCGCGTTCAAGCGGCGTTTCAGGATGAAAAACGCCGCCCGTATCGACCAGGTCGAGGTCGTTCGAATGGTGAACCGTCCACTGCGAGGACAGCACCGTGAGGGGCTGTTCGGTTCCCTGTCCCGTGATGACGAGAAATCGCGGGGGGGCCTCTTCGATCGCGAATCCTGAGAGTTTCGACCGCACCCCGGCGGAAGTGGTTACTGGCGTGTAGATGAGACGGACCTCACGGGCGCGGCTGGGCGGCTGCACCGGCGAAATTGGGAGCGACAGCGCATCGCCTGACTTGTGGACCTGCACGGGAACGCCGTCAATCAGCGCTCCCCACAACACGTTCCCTTCCGGCAGGCGGACCACCAGGCTTTGAATTCCCACGGCGCTCAGCGTTGCGTCTGCCTGGACCTGTTTGACGCCGTCTCGCCCGACGATTGAACCGAGCGCGAGCTTATGAATGACTGCGGTTGGCATCGCGATCCGGTTCAGGCGTTCTTCAGAAACCGTCGCCGACCAGCCGGGCCGTTCATATGCGTATGCCGCGACCAGCTGCTCGCGTGGTCGCACGTGGGCCGGAGGAAAGTCAATCGGGTCGACGGCTTCCAGCGGTTGCCCGGCAGAGTCCTGCGCCGCCGCCTGCACATGCTGGTCGTCGGCCGCTTCGATTCCGATCGCCCCCGATTCCTGATCGGCGCCGACGATCGTCAGGGCAGGGACAGTCCATTGCTGCACCTGCCCGGCGGCCGCCGGGGGACGGGGCTGCGACAGTTCCGCCTGCAACACGAAATTGCCGAGGGCATAGCGGTCGAGCTTGATCGTCCAGGGAATCGTCGCGTTCGCCGCGGCGCCGGCTTTCTGTTCGAGAATGATGGGCAACGGCGGCAGGAACTGGACGGCCTGTTGTTGAGGAAGCATTCCCTCGACCCCCGTCACGCCGAACAGAGGCCGCGGCTGGAAGTAGGTGATGTTGAACCTCAGGTCGCGGCCCACGAATTCCGGGAGCAGAACCGTCAGCTCGCGCACTCCGCCGCCGGTGATCGCCAGCTGTGCCTCGACATGTGAGGCGATTTCCTCAGCATCGATCCGTGTCAGCGTGACGCATGTGGCCGTCATGCGCGGAGGAAGTCTCCGGATCTCGAGTTGTCCCTGGAAGACCGTATCCTGGTACGTGAACCCCAGCCGGACGGTCTGGTTGAAGGAGGCCAACTGCCGGTTCAGCGTGTCGACGTCCGACTGACGGGCCGGAATGAGCCCGGTCACGTCGAGCGGAATCACCTCGAGGTCGCTGTCGGCCGTCACTCCGTAGAGAGCTTCGACAACACCAGCCTGGGGCAGTCTGACTTCCGGCAGCGCGATCCGGACGGGCGTCGCCGCGACGGGCCAGCCTTCCGGTTCGAAATGCGCCAGGACCCGCAGCGTGCCGTTGTCTCCCGGCTCCAGTGGCGTCTCGAGCGTAATCCGCAGGCGGTTGCGTCCCGCTTCCTCCGGAATCAACTGCCACTTCGCCCGTTCGCCGTTGCTCGTCGCCTCGAGAATCTGCCACGCCGCGGGAAGCAGGATGTCCGCTTCGAACAACGGGGCAAACCGTGTCTCCAGGTCGATCGTCGACATCAGGTCGGCGCCCTGCGCATTGAAGCTGACGAGCGTCGACATGGCCGCTTGAACTTCGCGTTCCTTTGCCGCGGGAATGAAATCGAGCGTGAAGTCTTCCTTCCAGATCTCGTACCGACTTTCCGAAGGCCTGGCCTGCCCGTCCTCACTGGCGACGGGGCGGACCCCCGTGGCCTGCACCACCTGCAGGCGGACGCCTTCCGGGTGGTCGAGCAAGAGCGTGCCCGTATGCGACGAGACGCTGTGCAGGATCAGGCCTGGCACATGCCAGCGGCTATCGCGGTCCGGCGAGAAAACGCCTTGAAACGTAATGGCCCGCACGCCGTCAAACGGCTGCCTCCACGTCAATGAGATGCGCGTTCGCCCGGGAGCGCCATCGTTCAGTTGCCAGGCTTCCAGCCCCTGCGACTCGACGTCCGTGATTTCGAGCGATGACGGGACCTCGCATTCGAGTTTGTCGAGTGGCCTGCCGAAGACGCTCAGCTGCGTGCGGGCCGTCCAGGTCGCTTCGCCGGGAGCAGCCACGACCCCGAACGCCGTGCTCGCAAAGGTCATGGCGTCCGTGCGATCGATTTCCTTGCGGTCGGTGATCACGAGGCGAGCTTCCGGTCGCCCGCCGATCGCGACTTTGTACTCCGCGGGCTGCGCATCGTCGGCCGGTCGCTGCAGCAGGATGCCATCGAGCCGTAGCTGTTTCTTCGGAGGAACGACGAGCGACATCTCGCCGAGCGGGGCGTTGACGAGGTGAAACGCCGCGGCCGAATCACCGCCGGCGGCGCGGAGCGGCGTCGACAGTTCCAGCATAAGGGTCTTCGTCCCGGCCTCCGACAGCAGCAGGCGGAGTTCATCGGGCTTTTCAGCGTTCCGCGCCAGCACCGGAGGCGCGCCGTCGCCATCAAATTTCGCATCGAGGACCGAAAACCCGGTCATCGGCAGCCGCAGCGTCCGCCAGGTCGTGTCGAACGCCCTCAGTGTGATCCGGCACGTCGCCAGCAGTCGTTCTTCCTGAATCCGCAGCGCATAGTCGGCGCGCAGCAGGGCGGCGCCTTGTGGACGCGGTCCCGTATCACCTGCCCTCGCGGCCGCGTCTTTCAACAGGCCCTCGAATTCCGAGATCGGCAGCAGCACGCCCGGGGTGTCTTTTCCGGCGACGGCATCCAGCCGCGACGCCGGGATATACCGCCGGAGGATCTGATTCGATCCGGGGACCGGATCGTCCGCATGGGCCGAGAAGCACGCCAGGACGATCGTCACCATGAAGGCGGCGAACGCGATGGATCCTGGTTTGGGTTGGCAGTGAGTCATGGTTTTGTCTCCCGTTCCGAGTGGCCTGCTTCGCTGGTTGGAGCGAACAGGTCACGCACCTCCTGGAATGGGAGCGGGAGATGTCGGAGCCGCCGGCTCGGTTGGGGGGGCAGTGGGAGGTGTTTTCGGATCCGTCGCGGCGCGTCTGGCGCCGAACAGGCCGTGCACGACCCACAGACCCAGGAGGAACGCCAGTCCGTAGCGTCCCGCCGCCAGCAATTCAGCTGCCGCCGCGCGGTCGTTCAGGGCAAAGAGAGTGAGCGCGAGTCCGCCGAACAGGAGCATACCGAGCTTGTTCTCCCACGAGGTTCGCACCAGCAGCAGCGCGATCAACACCAGTGCCATCGAGACGATCCACGTCACGCGCACCCGGTTCCACCAGTCGACCCGCAGGCGATTGGCGCCTCCGATGTTGATGTAGGCGAAGGCCGTCCTTCCATCTTTCGGAAGCGTGAGGGCCGGAGCGTTTCCGGGCTCGATCCACGAATCGAGGTCGACCTCGTTTCGCGACGCGGAACGCTGCCAGAATCGCGACCAGAGACCTGGTTCGCTGAGCGGCTGGAAGTCGTTTGGACGTCCGACGAGTACGTATTCGCGCGGTGTCCAGGCGACGACCCGCAGTTCCTGGACTGCAGCCGGAGCGTCCTTCGCGCCGAAGACCGGCATCGGCAGCTCGAGGCTTCCTCGTGAATAGCTTCCTCCACCAAGTTCCGGGTTCACTTTCCAAAGGAAGTGCAAGGTGACGATGAACTCGTCGTCGTTCGCCCCTTCGCGGGAGACGTTGAGCCAGTAGGAATTCCAGGATTCTCCGATTCGCTGCCCGCCCGGGAGGTCGGCCGTCTCGAGGCGCACATCGCGCGAATTCACAAAGGCGCCCAGCAGTTCGAGGTTCACCGGCAGGTGGACGAGGATTCGCTGGCGTTCACTCGATTTGACGCGGTATCGACAGCGATACGTGGCCGAGGAATCGGCCTTGTCGCCGGCGACAATCTCCACCAGTCCCTTACGGATCACGGTCGCAACCACCGGCTGCACTTCATTGCGGCTCCGCTGGATCGAAACGTCGATCCCCTTGTCATCCGGCTGGCGGAAATAGCGATACGCCGCCGCACCCGACTGCGGGAGGAGCGTCAGTTCGCGAACGTCGATCGGTTCGACGTCACCGCCGGTCGCGACCGACGTCACCGACAGTGTGTCATCCTTGGAGATGGCAATCTGTCCGACGATGCGCGTCAGCGGCACATCGGCTCCTCCGGACGCCTTGGCCGCAATCGGGCGGATGAGCGCCAGGTTGGCTCCCGTCGGTGCTCCGGCTCCCGGGACCGCCGTGTCACGCAGGTCGTAGGCGACGTTGAGTGGAACTGCGCCGAGTACCTCCCGCTGCATGGTGATTGTCCAGGTGACCCAGCCGTTCTCGGCCGGGCCGGCCGTTTTCTGGCGGAGCGGGCTGCCGGGATCGAGCGATTCGATCCGCAGGCGATCGGAAACGCCCGCCGGGGCCATCAGGCGAAACGTATCCAGGCCGGCGTATTCCGTCCGGAAGGTCAGCCGCGAATTGACTTCGATGATCTGCGGCTGCACCTGGATGGCGGTTGCGATCTCTGCAGACAGCCGGGCGGGCTTGCGATGAATCGTGACGGGAATGACGACGGGCCGCCGCGTGAAGCTCCAGGAAGAAGTCAGCGACGCATTGGGCTCGGCCATTTCTGCAGGGGCCACCAGCGGCTGGGCCGCCTTGACCGCCGCCTCGCTCGTCACGACTTCGACGGAAGGCTTCGAGAATACGAACACCGAGCCCAGTTCGCGTTCCACGCCGAGAGGCTCGATGATCGGCAGCGCCTGTTCCGCGGCAGCCATGGCAGCCAGCGGCCGGTGCGCGCGGATCGCGATTGCGACCTGGTCCTCCGTGCGTTTGGAGAGGGTCACGGTCAGCGTCCGGGATGCTTCGTCGAACCGGTGTTCGCGCATCGCGTCGCATTCCACGGCGTCGACGACCAGATCTTCCGGGACCTTGAGCTGCAGTTCGAAGATGCCGGCGCGCTCGACCTGGTAGTCCAGGGTTGAGACAACGCGCAGCTCCTCGTCCTGAAAGACGAGCCGCGCCGTGTGATTCACCGTCAGGCGGGGCTGGATCGGCTTGACCGATCCCTTGAGCACGAAGCCCGGTGCGAAATATCGAAACCCGGACGCGTTACCCGCCTGGATCTTCGGCGGGAGCTGGTCGTCGTTCACCCGCGACAGTCGCTGCTGTTCGGTCATCGTCAGTTCAAGTTCACCGCTGGCCTTCACGGCGACATGACCACTCTCGCGGATCACATCGAGCGCATGGATTCCGAAGGCCTCTCCCTGTTCCGAAAGTCCGGCGGCGGTGAAGGTCCCTTCCGGCAACGGACCTTCGGTGTGAACTTCGACCGGAACAGGATCGGATGTCCCCGAAAGCAGATCGACCGTGATGACCTGCCGCTGAGGCTCGTCGGCCGTCTTCCAGCCACGGATCCGCGGGTCGCCCGAGACATCCAGGACACGCACCCCCTTGGGGATCGCGATGCGGAGTTGAGAGAGCTTGCCTCGCAGGATCTCGAAGCGCAGCCACGCGTCGCGGTGGATCAATCCATCCTCAATGCTCACGGACTGGTCGTTTGTCACGCTCGCGAGCAGTTCCATTTCCGGCTTGATGCTCGCCTTGGGGAACCACTTCGCCGTGATCTGATTCGTTGCTCCCAGGTTGGCTCGCACCAGCGTCTTGCCCATCGAGTCGTCGACCGGGGAGACCGCCTGGCGCGGCTCGAATTCCACCGTCTGCTCGGCCTCGGGAATCTCCATTTCAAACGTGGTGACGGCGACAGCCGGCACGTTCATCACCAGCTGTTTGCCATCCGGCAATGTCCGGATCCGGGCGACCAGGTTCAGAACGACGGTGTGCTCTCCGCTCTTGCCGATGAGCAGCCTGTAGCTGCCGTTGCCTTCGCCGCGGAGCAGGAGGTTTTCGTCGGCCCCTTCGATCGATGCAATTGCCGCTTCACCGAAGGAAACGGGGAGTTCCGCCCAGGGCTTCCCGGGCGCACTGATTTTGAGTTCGGCCCTGACTTTGGCCAGTTCCTTTTCGACGACGACGCGGTAGGCGGCCGAGGTCACGACGGCGGGGGCCTGTGGCGGCGTGTCGCGGAGCCGTTTCTGCCAGTCGAGGTAGTCCCTGAGGGGCACCATGATCGACGCGCCCAGGTCGTTGATGGTCCCTTTGAGGTCCTGATAGGGGACCATCAACAGCTGCGGTGGATCGTCGGCCGGCGCCGCCGCCGCCGGGGGGGTGGTGGCGTCGGGCGTGCTGGCCGTCGGTGGGGGAGGGGGCTCCTGGGCACCGGCCGACGTTGCCAAAAAGCACAGCAAGGCAGCGATGAATGTCGCGGCCAGAGAGTGGGCGCAGGCCGGTGTGCGGCCCACGCAGGTGGACTGTTCCGCAGTCATAACGTCCCTCAGCATCATCAGTAGCAGCCGGTCTCGACGATTCGCTTTATTGTGCGACACGCGGACGACCGGTGGCAATTTGCGTTCGACAATTGCAGGGTCGCCGTGCGAACTTCGACGCAGGCTGAGGCCCGGGCATTGCAGAAAACTTGTGTGTTTCGGACAGGATCCGGGAGACCGCGGGCGGACGGCCGCATGGGCAGGTCGCGTCGGAATCCAGTGGCGTTCTTAGGAAAGGGCCCTGCGCAACGCAACCTCGACCACGCACGTCGCGCGTGCCCGGGCTTGTCGGCGCCACCGGCAGGCCGCCTCCCCTGTCAAACGGAAATGACGATTTTTCCCGAGAGCGTGTTCTTGCCCGCCAGGGTGTTGTCTTCCTGCAACCGATGCGCGGCCGCCAGTTCCGAAAGTGGAAACCGTGCGCCGATTCGCGGCGTCCACCGGCCGGCCGCAAAGGCCGCGTTCATTCTCTCGGCCGCGGCCCGCTGCTCGTCCTGGGACGCATTGAACATCGCAAATCCCAGCAGGCTCAGGTCACGGGTGTAGAACGGCCCGACGGGGAATTCAGGACGGGCGGCGCGGCCGGCCATGACGATCATTCGTCCGCGATTCTTCATCAGGCCGGCCATGCGGTCGAAATTCGGTTCCCGCTGCGTCTCCCACCAGACGTTCAGGCCGCCGTTCGCCTGGGCCGCCGTCTTGATCTGGTCATCCACCTTGTCGTCCCGGTAGCTGATCGCGACGTCCGCCCCGATGTCGCGGCAATACTGGACATTCTCCTCGCTGCCGGCGGTGGTCATCACATAAGCGCCCGCCGATTTCGCCAGCTGAATCACGGCTGAGCCCACTCCTCCCGAGCCGCCGTTGACGAAAATCCATTCGCCCGGCTTGAGCTTCGCGAATTCGAAGAGGCCCAGGCAGGCCGTCAGCCCGACCAGTGCGCCGGCCGCCGCACACTCATCTGTCTGCTTTTCGGGGGTCGGATAGAGCCAGCCTTCGTCGACCGCGAGCAGTTCCGCGCACGCGCCGGGCCGTCCGAACAGGCTCTGGTTACTGCCCCATACGCGGTCCCCTTTCTTGAATCGCGTGACCTGCGGCCCGACCGATTCGACGGTTCCCGCGACATCGCAACCCGGGATGTAGGGGAACTTCGACGCCATGCCGACGACGCCGGCCCGGATGTAGGTATCGATCGGATTGACGCTGCTGGCGCGGACCCGGACGAGTACATCTCCGGGGCCGCAGACCGGATCAGGAAGGTCGCCGAAGCGAATCATCTCGGGAGTTCCCGTCTGTTCGATGTAGGCGGCCTTCATGTCGCAGCGTCCTTTCAGAATCGGGTCGAAGGTGTCCCGGATCATCTCCCGGCCCGGTGCGTCTGACAACGTCAGCGCAGCAGTCTCAGGCGCACGTCCGCGGCCTTTGCGAGACCGGTCTGTCCCGGGGGCGGGGCGGGTGGGCATCAAGGTGAACATGGTGATCAAGGAAAACGGGGCCGGGGTGCGGTCCGTGATTCATGCCTATTCCCCCCTTTCCCCCGCTGGCAGGTGGCCGAAGCGCGGTCGCAGCCCCGGATTGATGGCTGCGGGCCGTCGCGTGGACGGAGTTGCGGCTGGTTAAGGGTGTGACGGTGATCATGTTCATGGGCCTCCACTGTCACGTGGCCGGTTGCGCGCGAAGTGGGGGACTCCGGAAGGTGGCTGTCGTGCGGTTCGGCGGGGGCCGACCCTGTCCGCGGGGCCAATCTCCCGTACACTGCGATCAGTTGTCCGATGGCCTGCATCCGAGTCTGAAGAAACGCGACGTGTCCACCTCCAAACCTTCCCGCGGCAAGAACGTTCTCGGCGGTCCCCTGATCTCCTGCAGTGAGGATCCGCTGACGGGCTACACCCGTTCGGGGTGCTGCGAGGCAGTGGCGGGGGATTTCGGAATGCACGTCGTCTGCGTGCGGCTCACCGAAGAGTTCCTCAAGTTCTCTCAGTCCGTTGGAAACGACCTGAGCACGCCGATTCCGGAGTACGGATTCCCCGGCCTGCAGCCGGGCGACCAGTGGTGCCTGTGTGCGGCCCGCTGGCAGGAAGCGCTGGACGCCGGGGCCGCGCCTCCCGTCATTCTCGAAGCGACCCACATGTCGGCGCTCGAATTCGTCTCCCTCGACGACCTGCAGGATCACGTTTACAAGCCGGCCAAAGGATGAGCGCTTTACTACGTTGAACGTCGAGAGCGTGGCTGCAGGCAAGTGGGCGGGCTCGAGCGGCTGTGAACTTCTTGGAAACACGAAAGCCCGGCCGCACTGAATGCGGCCGGGCTTTTCTCTTTGAGGAGCGTGTGTCGCGGGTCAGTTGGCCAGGGTCGTCGTGGCCGCTGCCCGCTGGCGGGTGCGCGCCCGGATGTGAAACTCTTTCAATGCGTTTGCATCGGAGAGGATCATCCGGCGTGACTGCACGGACATGGCTTCCGGGCCGTCCTTTTCGAACACTTCCTTCGCGGCCCGCAGTTCGGCGGGGGCGATTGGCAGGTGGGAGTCGGTCGCCTGAAGGATGGTCTGGTGCAGTGCGTGGAACGAGGGATCGATCAGCACCCGTAGGAACAGCCTGGAGCGATCGACCTCGGCCGCCGACTGTTCGCGGCGACGGGCGGCCTGCTTCTGCAGCCGCACCACCCGAGGGCTGCTGGCTTCTTCGGGAATGAGCAGCAGGCGCCGCCGGGCGAGCCACTGGCCAATCGCCAGGCTGTCGAGAATGCCGGTGACCGGCACCGACAGCACGAGGCCGAACACGACCGGGAGGAACCACAGCAGCAGGTGCGGGGCGGCGAACGCGACAATCGCCGTCGCGGCCAGTCCGACCAGGGTGTGGGTGCGATAGTCACGCATCGAATCGATGAGACTGAAGCCGCCTTCGCCGCGATTCTGAGCGTTCCACTGGACCGATTCGCCCATGAGCGTCGCCACTACGAACCGGGTGTGGAACAACATCATGATGGGGGCGATCAGCATGGAGACGAGCGACTCGATCAGGACGCTGCCGATCACTTTCCGCCAGCCGCCCAGGTGCGCCAGCTTCGCCCGATCACGGACGAGAGCAATGACGCTATAGACTTTCGGCAGGATGAGGAGCGCCATGCTCAGCGCGAACACGGATGCGGCACTTGCCACCGCGCGCTGCCGGGAGACGGGGTCGAGCTGGTCGACGATCATCGCCAGTCCACCGAGGACCATGAAGAGCATCCACAGTGGGCTGGCCAGGTACGACATCGCGCCGCAGGCCAGGTGGAACCGGCTGATCGGCAGGAAGCCTTCGCTGAACACGAGCCGGATGTGCTGCATGTTCCCCTGGCACCAGCGCTGGTCGCGCTTGGCGAAGTCGATGAGTTTCGTCGGGCATTCTTCGTAGCTGCCGTCGAGATCGTCGGCGAGGCAGACCTTGTAGCCGGCCCGGCGCATCAGGGCGGCCTCGACAAAGTCGTGGCTGAGGATCTCGCCGCCCAGCGGCGCCTTGCCCGGCAGCACCGGGAGGCCGCAATGTTTCATGAAGGGCTCAATGCGGATGATCGCATTGTGCCCCCAGTAGTTGCTGTCGTAGTGGGCCCAGGTGGCGAACCCCTGGATGAAGACGGGGCCGTACAGACGCGCGGCGAACTGCTGCAGCCGGGCGAAGAACGACATGCGGTTGATGGGGGTCGGAGGGACCTGCAGGATGCCGAGTTCCGCATCCGCGTCCATCCGCCGCGCCATTTCGCAGAAGGTCTCGCCTTCCATGAGGCTGTCGGCGTCGAGCACGATCATGTAGCTGTAGTGCGCGCCCCACCGCGTGCAGAAGTCGGCGATATTGCCGGCCTTCCGCGAGGTGTTCTTCGGACGCCGCCGGTAGAAAACCCGCGCTCCCGAACGTCCTTCGCTGACCAGGGCGGCCCAGGTCCGCTCTTCTTCGAGCCAGATATCCGGGTTGGTGGTGTCGCTGAGGACGAACAGGTCGAACTGGCCGGCGTGCCCGGTTTCGTCGAGCGACTTGAGCATCGCGTCGACGCTGGCGAAGACGTCGGCCGGTGATTCGTTGTAGACGGGGATCAGGACCGCGCTGCGGCCAACCGGGGCGGCCTTCGAGTTCGTGGCGGGGGCGCAGCAGCGGCGCACGCCGAGCATCGTGACGACGAAGCCGAGGGTGGCCGTCCAGAAGGACAGGGCGATCCACGCGAACAGCACCGCGAACAGCGGCAGCAGCAGCCGTTCGAGCATGTTCATGCCGCCGCCGATCAGCGTTCCGCTGAACATGTTCAGCGCATACGCGGTGGTGGCGACAGTCAGGAGGCAAAGGACAACCCGGGCGACACCCGGGCGGCGGAGGAACTCGCCCGCCCGGTGCAACACTCCATTGGCGTTCATGCGATGGTCTCAGATCCCTGAACCGGTTCGCGGAATGCCAGCGCGATGCGCTTCACCAGGCCCTGATAGTAGGCTGGCGAAACGACTCGCCAGACTCGCGTCCCGGGCTGGGCCGGCATTTCACTCCGTTTCGACTGCGGCACGATGGGCCGGGCGATTGTCGCCAGAATTTCTGCGGCCTCTTCGTCCATCCTGTCCGGGCTGGTTTGCGCGATCTGCGGATAGTCGTCGAGGAGGTGGCTGACTTCCGCCACGACCGAAGCCTGCGGAACGAGGGAGCCGGTGTCGCCCTGTTCGGGCTTCACGACGACTGCCGCGCTGATGAGGTCGACGGCGATGCTCAGGGCCGCTTCCGACAATGTCAGAACCGACTCCGGGGCGACCGCCAGGAACCTTTCAGCCTGTTCCACGATCTCCCGGCTGCGGGCGGCGATCACATCGGGATCGCGGAGCCCCCAGTCGCGGAGGTATTCGCCAACAATGCATCGTGCCGCGTCCCGAGGCGTCCGTCGCGGGGCACGTTCCGCCGAAGCGGAAGGAAGAGTCATTGCAGACGCGGTCATTCTTTCACTTTCCCTTCCATTTCTTTCAACCGCCAGGGCGGGATCGAAACGGGAGGCACATTCAGGGGACAGAGGTAACTCCAGGTTTCCGTCAACGCTTGGCCATGCGACTTCACAGTCGCCCTCAGCTCAATCGGACCTTCCCTGGTCGGTTGAACGGCCAGGTTGGCCGTCCACGAGCCTCCATCATTCTTCTTGCAGGTTGCCGAGGTGACCGCTGCGCGAACGGATGCCACCTCCACGGTCAGTTCCGTGTCCGGGGGCAACTCAGCAAGCGCCGTACCAGCAAAATCCACCTCGACGTTCATCGAATCGGGCGCGTGTCGTAAGACGCGGAAAGCGGCGGCCTTGCCGAGGTTATGGCCCGGCGGATCGCCCGAAAAGAATGAGACGCGGTACTGGAGATTGACTGGGGCGCCGCTTTGATCCACCCGTTCCGGCACCCACCAGACTGCGATATTATCGATTCCCTCGTGCGGCGCATCAAGCTCGAGCAGCTCGAGCGCCCCGGCCCCCCAGTTGCCTTGCGGCTCAATCCAGACACTCGGTCGGCGATGATACATCGCTTCCGAATCGCGATAGTGATCGACATTCCGATCCCGCTGGATCACCCCGAAACCGCGAATGTCGGTATATGGCATCCGGACGACGGAGGGGTATTCCTGGCGGGAGACCGCCCGCCAGTTCCACTGGTCGCCGGCGTGCATGAGCAGGCCGTCGGAGTCGTGGACCTCGGGCCGGGGGTCTCCTTTGGGGCCGGCAAGGCCGTCTCCCCACATCCACATACTGGTCAGCGGGGCAAAGCCGACCTTCTCGACTGCCTTGCGAAAGAACAGGGTTGCCCGAACTTCGAGCGACGTCTGCTGAATTCCGGGCGTCAGCACGAAGTGATAGGCGCCTGCCACGCTCGGGCTATCGAGCAGGGCGTAGATCGTGACATCCGGATCGTCAGGCTGCGGTTTGACGATCCAGAACTCGCGGAAGATCGGAAACTCCTCTGTCTTCGGCAGGCCGATGTCGATGGCGAGCCCGCGGGTTGATGAGCCGTAGACGTTTTCGGCGTCGCGAGCGCGGAAGTAGCTCGATCCGAGAAACGCCACAAACTCTTGCCGCTCTGGATATTCGGGGAACGTTCCGACCAGCCGCATTCCGGCGAATCCGAGGTCGCCGTCGATCTTCAGCTTCCTGGCGTCCTGGCGGTATTCGAAGAGATCCTTGGTGAACGGGATGTGGTTTTCCTTGCCCTCCGCGATCAGGTTCAGGCTGACCCGGTCCTGGTGGACGTAGCCGCGGTGGAAGGTTTCCAGCCAGACTGGTCGCTTATGATTCAGCCAGATCGGTTTCTTCACATCGAACGAGATCATCTTGTACAGGTCATAAGTCATATCCTTAAGACCTGCCGGAAGTTCAGGTGAAGACGCGTACGGCTTCGCCGCAGTGCGGCGAGCGAACTCGACGACCTGATCGAATCCCACGATGCCAGCCGGGCGGGCAGCATCATCTGCCTGCATCGGGGCGGGGAACGCGTTGACTCCAGTCCACAACAGCAAGGCGATCATCCCCCTCCGCAAGCCTTTGCGAAGGCGAGAGATCCGGCCTAAACACCCGTTCATCAAGATTCCCTGAGAGTAAATAGCGAGCGATCCATAACGTATCGCGGTCGTGCCAGACTTCAATAACCGATTTGCACGATTACGACGGCGAGCTGAAACGCTTCGCTTGGCAGGTCTCATGCCGAATCACCCCCGTCGCAATCTGCTTCGATGCGATCAAATCGGCGATCCATGCCGTTGCCAAAAACGACAACGCCCGACCATACCCCTGGCCGGGCGTTCTCACGTTGAAGGACCTGTGAAGATCCTGTTTAGTTCGAAACGCCGAAAATCGGCATCGTCAGCGACACCTTCTCACTGTGCAGGATGTGCAGTTGCGTGAAGGCCTGGAGCACCAGTTTTGCACGCTGGGGGTCCAGCGAGTTCAGCAGCGGCAGCAGCGTGTCGGGGAGCGAACTGCCCGAGTTTCCACGGAAGAACGCGGCCGGCGTCATCAGGTACTGGTCGTCCTTCTTCTGTCCGCTCACCTCTCCCAGCAGGCCTTCCAGGAAGTTGGTCGGCTTGGGCATGGTCCGCAGTTCGTAATCCGTCACCTTGGCGGCCGAGGCTGCGAACGCGATCGCATCGGTCAGCGTGCCGATCTTATCGACCAGGCCGAGCTCCAGGGCCTGCTGGCCGGTGAAGACGCGTCCGCCCGCCAGGTCGTCGATCGGCTTCTTCAGGCGTTCGCCGCGAATCTTCACGACATGTCCTTTGAAGACGCCGTAGACCTCGTCCATCCACCCCTGCAGTTCCTTGCGTTCCTCATCGCTGAACTTCGATCCGCTCGACAGGATTCCGGCCTTCTTGCCGCGGGCGTTGGCGGAGAAGCTGATGCCGAGTTGATCCCACATGTCGGTCGTCGCCAGCTTTCCGGCGACGACGCCGATGGAGCCCGTGATGGTGGCCGAGTCGGCGAAAATTGTGTCGCTGCCGCAGGCGACGTAATACCCGCCGCTGCCGGCCACGTTGCCCATCGAAACCACCAGCGGCTTCTTCTCTTTCACGCGCTTGGTGGCATTCAGGATGATTTCACTGGCGATGGCGGACCCGCCGGGGGAATCGACCCGCAGGACGACGGCCTTCACCTTGTCGTCGCGGGACGCCTCGTCGAGTGCCTTGCGAATCGGTTCGCTGAACGCGCCGGCCGATCCACCGAACGGTGAAGCTTCCGCCTTCCCGAGCATGATCGGTCCGTCGACATAGACGACCGCGACGGCGTCCTTGTTCGATCGCTTCACCTGTGGGCCGGCCAGAATCTGGGCCCACAGCTGCATGGCCGCGAAGGGGTTGTTGAGATCGAGGTCGAGCCCCTTGGGCTTCCCGTATTTGGCGTCGAGTTTCGCGACTTCGCTCGTCTGGCTTTTCACATAGGCCTGGAAGTCCTGGCGGAATTCGACCGCGTCGATCAGGCCGGCTTTCCGGGCGCTTTCCGCAGAGAACAATCCCTGGTCGATCCATTCCTTCGCCTTGGCGGCGTCGACGCCGCGCCCCTTCGCGATCAGGTCGATGACCGACGCGTACATGCCGTCGTACAGCCAGTCGTACATCGACTTGGCTTCGGCGCTGGGGCCGGTCCGCATGAACATCTCGGCAGCGCTCTTGTAGGCGCCACAGGTGAGGAAATCGGGCTGGATCTTGAGTTTGTCGAACAGGCCTTTCAGGTACATCTGCTCGCTGTAGAGCCCGGTCAGGAACAGGTCGCTGGTGGGGGATGCGCTCAGCCGGGTCGCTCCGCAGAGCACCGCGTAGGTCCCGGTCGTCAGTGAATCGGCGTGTGCATAGACCGGTTTCTTGGCGTCCTTCAGACGCTGAATCCCCTGTCGCACTTCTTCAATCTGTCCGTAGCCGAGCTGCACCGAATCGAGCAGCAGCACGACCGCCTTGACGTTTTCGTCCTTGGCGGCCTTATCCATCCGCCGGATCAGTTCGACCAGCGACTCCTGTCCGATCGCGCCGAAGATGGGGTCCTCAGGCGTCGGCGTTTCGACAACCGACTTCAGCGTGAAGACGGGAATGACCTCGGAGGTCGACTTCGTATCTGCGGCGATGGCGGCCGGCGGCGCGAGCTGCGGCAGGGCCAGAACGGCGGCCGACAGCATCCAGAACAGGGAATGACGCAAACGAAGCATGAGCATTCGCTCCAGAGAGAAACCTGCATGTCCTTATGGCCGGGCGCGCAGATCCAGCCCTCCTGGCCGGCCACCCGTTCCGCGAATCATCTGCAACGGCCCTGTGAAAGACAAGTTGCCATCTCACTCCTTACGTCCGCGGACGGACAAAAGATCAAGACAATTTCTGCGCGACTTTCCGGCGCCGAAGGGCTGCGGTTCTGCCGGACTGCTTCGTCCTGACCGATCACCGACCGGAGTCGCTCGCGAGCCGCTTCAGTTGAGGCACATCCATCGCCTGCAGCAGTCCGAAGCAGAACAGTTCGGGCCCGTCCGGGATCGCCAGCCCCCGGTCGATGATCTCCCGGAGCGATGCGAAACCGCCCTCCGACTGGACTCCGGCGACTCCCTTTCCGCCCAGAGCCGCCGAACACCACGCCATCAACGACGACCGCGGACCGACGGCGTGGAGGCGCACGGGACGCCCACACTGGCCCGACCACCACTCGGCGGCAGCGTTGATCTGCCCCGCCTGCACACCCAGCGGCCGCTGGCCGACGGCGGAAATCAACAGGCCGAACAGGAAGTCGTGGCTGGGGAGCTTGGATTCCCCGATGTGCAGCACGTCGACCGCCAGCACGCGGACCTTCTTTTCGAGGAGCTTCTCGATGATGCCGGCCGATTTCGCCCGCCCCTCGTCCGTCAGCAGCAAGGCGCTCTCCGTTGCCCCCTCGGGAACGAACTCCGTGGCCGGGATCGTCCAGGCATCGCCGATTCGTAACTTCCAGCGATGCACGTCGACGCTTCCGTCCGACAGCGCCGAGAGATGCTCAGCCGAGGCTTCCTGGGGAAGATACCGCAGCGTCTGCCTGAGCCGGGTCCTGAGGATTTCGTCGGAGAGCGATTCGTCCCGCGGGATGGCGTCGGCCAGTTGCCTGGCGACCGTGGTGAACCCCGCGTTCGCGTCGGGGAGTTCGACGTTCAACTCCTCGGCGGATTTGATCTCGCTGTCGCATTCGATTTCGTTCGGATCGAATGCGGCGTCGGGATAAAAGTGCCGCCCGATCATCCGGTAGAGGGCTTCCCGGTTGTCGCGGTCGAAGTTGTGGGTGCCCGGAACATGGTTGACGTGGACCTCGAGCTTGTCGCCGGCGCCGTAGAGCTGAAAGGCGGGCCGGGCGGCCCTCAGAAGTTCCGGCAGCGCATTGCCGGACTGGAAGCAGCAGTTGTCGCGGTCGTTGAATGTCAGGAGCGTCGGACGGGGAGCCCGCATGGCCGTCAGGACGGCATAATCGGCTGTGGTCGCGAGATCGGTGGGCGTCTGCTCCGAGTCCCCCAGGTCGGCACGAACGACGGCGCGTGTCCGAAAGCTCGAATAGCCGGCCACCGGGTCGCACAGTGTCACCCGCTCATCGAGCGAGCTGATGAAGATCGTCTGCCAGCCGCCTCCCGAAAGCCCTGACACGGTGACCCGCGACGCGTCCGCGTTCGGGTGCGCGAGCAGCACGTCGATTCCGCGGCTCATCGCGAGGTAGAAACACGAGATGCCGCTCGTGCCGCACAGATCGAGCTGGTTCAATCGGTAGTGGTCGAACTCCGGCTGTCGCAGCTGGCCCATGTTGAACCATTCGAGGTTCAGGACCAGTATGCCGCGTTTCACCAGATTGATGCAGCGGATCTGCTTATACTTCGCGGCCTTGCCGTCGCGATCGTGGCCGTTCACCTGCATCGCGACGGGGACGTTGCCCTCAAGGGTTTTCGGCTCGTACAGCAGCCCGCACACCCACATCCCCGGCGTGGCTTCGTACCGCAGTTTCCTGATTCGGTAGTCGCCCGCATCAATTTCGCCCAACCATTCCGGACGCGTGGGCAACTGCCGCCAGTTGGCCGCTTCGCCGCGGAAGACCACCTTTTCGAGGGTGTCTCGTCGCGCCTTCCGGATGAACGCTTCCCACTCGTCGCGATCGGTGGGGGTCGGCGTCAGGGGGACTCGTGACTGGCAGAATTTCTCCATGTCGCGCTGCATCGCCTCGCGATCCAGGATCGGTTCCCTGAGGGAGGCAGCGATCCGTTCGGGATCCGCCCCCCGGACGACCGTGGACAACAGCAGTACCGCGGCGGCGATCACAAGCGGGCGAATCATGGGCGAACTCCTGTCACGGTTGTGGCCTGCTCTCAGTCACAATCTTCCAGCGATGCTCACATCTGTCGGGCGCTCAATCTCATACGCCCTCTGACGCCTTGGCGACCAGTCGGACGCCAATGCGGTAATACAGGAAGGCGGCCAGGGTCACGCTGATTCCTGTCAGCACAAAGAAGATCACCTGCAGTCCGTTGCCGCTTCCGGCGATCGAGGAGATCAGGCAGGTCATCACGAAGGCGTTTCCGAGGAAGACCACGAAGAACGACAACGGCGCCGCGAGCGGCCACGCTGCCCAGGTCAGCGTGATCGACGTAAGTACCGTCAGTTCCAGGAACAGCACGCACTGGGTCACAAAGTAGGCGATCGGGAAAAACGCATCGGGCTCGAACATGCCATCGAGGATCTGCGCCACTGCATGGGGAACCATCAATCCTCCCAGCGTGATTGTCAGCAGTGACGGCCACCACCCGATCGCGCAGCCGGCAATTTTGGACCAGGCGATGCCGTTCAGGGTGCGCGGGAGCATCATCAGCGCCGACCAGGTCTGGTCCTGCAGCTCGACGCGAAAGACCTTCGCCGCCGACTGCACGAGATCAAGTGCGAGGAAGCCGATCCCGAAGCCCATCAGCGTCGATCCCAGATCCTGGGCGGTGATCCTCCCGCCGCCGATGCTGATCAGCCCCACGAACAGGGCGACGATGGCCATGTACCCGGCAAACCGGAGGAGCGATCCGCGGAACCCTCCCGCCAGCAGCATGAAATCCTTGCCGGCGATCGCCGCCGGCCAGGCACGGCGATGTTTCGATCGCTGCTTTTTCGAAGTCAAGCGGCTCCACAGCGACGGCTGGACGTCGCTGAGCACGTCGCCCTGCGTGCAGGGCTCGAAGATCAGCCACGCCAGTGCGAACAGAAACAGGCTCTCTCCGAGCCACCACGCGGCGGCGGCGGGGAAGGGGCCTTCGGCGAAGGTGGTTGCCAGGGCCCTGCTGGTCAGGGCATAGACTGAGCCTTCGTTCAGGCGGCCGATCCATTCGAGTGTCTTCGAGCCAACGACCCTCGCGCCGCCGAACGCGGCCAATGCGCTCGCCACCGTGGGAATGAGCCAGCGCAGGAACAGGGCGGTGAACGCCACGCGGCAGGCCGTCCCCGTGTTCCGGCAGTAAACAGAGGCCAGGAGTGAATAGGTGCCGACGGAAAACAGGTGCAGGAAGAGTGCGGCATAGACCGCATTGACCTGGTTCTGCGTGACGCCGCCCAGGGTGATCGCGAGCAGCGTAAACGGGAACTGTACGGCGACGAGGGACAACATCCCGACGACTCGCGGCAGCCATTTCCCCAGCAGGATCGCCCCGCCACCGATGTCGGCCATCCGCAGGAGGCCCAGGGTCCGCTCTTCTTTCTCCTCGGTGATTGCGGACGAGAAGTAGGTCACCCCGACGAGCGTGATGAACCAGATGTTCACGTAGGTGAGCGACTGGAACAGCTGGAGGCCGGGCGCGCCGCTGCGGCGCGACAGCTCGTCGGCAAGGTAGAGCAGCCAGAGGATGGTGATGAGCAGTCCCATCCGCACCAGGTGCGGACGAATACTCCGGGCATCCACCCGGAGAGCCCTCACGAGCAGCGCCAAAGTTTTGCGAAACATGCCGTCGAACCCAGAGGAATCGCCGGCCCGGAAATGCAGCCCGACGCGTAGAAGGCCGGTTTAGTTCCTCTCCGTCAGTTTCCGCAAGCGCAGCGACGCGGCCAGCAGGAGCAGCAGGCTCAGGGAGGTCGTCACCAGGAGATAGGCCGTTGCGAATTCCTCGAACGAGAACCGCGAACCCCACAGCAACGTGCAGCCGAGGAGCATCAGGCACCACTGCGCGATGATCGCGATCACGCCGCAGAAGATCGTGACAGTCGGCGGCACTCCGGGCAGCAGCAGTGTTGCCAGGCTGGTGACGGCCACCCACAAGAGCGGCTGGGCCATGAGGACCAGCGCCAGGTATCGCTCCTGGGACGCGCTGGCCGGGCCAAAGAAGAATCGCTGCACGTCTGCTGACGCCAACCCGGCGACGAGACAGACGAGCATGCCCGGGATGAGTCCCAGACACGCGCCCCCGAGTTTTTCGATGAGAAGTCGAGCTCGCCAGCGCGGCAGAACGGCCAGTGACGACCAGGTCAGCTCCGTGATCTCATTTCGGAACAGTCGCGAGGCGATTGCGGCGGCTTCGAGTGTCAGGAAGGCGGCGCCGAACCAGAATACCGTCGCGGCCGTTTCATTCGAATTGATCCGGGCCGATCCGAAGGTCACCAGGGCCCAGACGAGCGCGAGCGGAACGAGCGGATAGATGATCAGCCGGGCCACGATTCCTTTGGCTCCGCCCATGAACTGCCGGAAGTCTTTTCCCGCGACCGCCAGTTGATTCCACGCCCGGTTGCCGGACGAACGCCACAGCCGGATCACGATCGGCGAGTAGGGGGGCGTCTCGAGCGGACGCCGATCGAGCAGGAGGGCGCCCAGAAGCAGGAATCCGATTCCCCCCGCCATCGACCACCAGAACTGCGGCGACACGATCGGAATGGAGCCGAACGACGACGCGATGTTCGACAGCTCGGTCCACACCAGCCGCGCATCGAGCCAGATTGTTGCGGAATCGATCGTCGCCTCGGTTTCTGAAGTGATCCATCCGCGATACGCCAGTCCGTTTGCCATCGTGCGGACAAGCCACGTTCCCAGCCATAGCCCGAAGAGCGAGAGCAGCGTGTAGAAGGAGGCGGAACCGGCGCGGGCGCAGACGACCGACCAGAACAGCCCGATTCCCGCACAGAGGACGAGGTGGGCCAACAGGGCCATGTAAGTCGCCAGCACCTGGTCCCACAGGATGCCGCCGAGGGTGATCGTCAGCACGACAAAGGGAAACTGTGCCGCCAGCAGCAGGCATCCGATGACGATGCCGCTGAAGCCCTGCCCGAGGATCAGCGAGACCGGGTTCATTCCCGTCATCCGCAGGAGCGACAGCGTTCCCTGTTCCCGCTCGCTGGCGATGATCGATGCGAAGATTGCGACACTCCCCATGCTGATCAGGAGGGAATCGATCCACACGATCCACTTGTAGACCATCAGGCCCGGCGCCCCGATCGTCATCCCCGAGTTGACGACCGAGAAGATGGTGAACAGCAGGCAGCCAGCCGCGAGCATGCGCAGGAGATTTGCCACCGGAGACCGCAGGTCGAGCCGCAGGCGGCGGAACAGCAGTGCGGTGGCCCGACGGAACTCGCTCACAGTCGCCCTTCATGAAACCCGGGTTGCCGGACCCGCGCGGCGGGCTCTCATCTCATACGGCGGACGCGATCGCTTTTTCGAGCGCGTCTTCGGGTAATTCTTTGCCGACAATCGCCCGGTACTGCGCCGCGAACCGGTCCCGGAACAGGTGCGACGAATCGACCATCTGGCATTTGCGGAGCCGGGCTTCCTCGGCCAGGGGGTGTACTCGGGGCGGGTCGCTGACGTCGAGCACGATCTGGTTCTCCCGCAGGAGCGCCGCGTTCACGTTCCCGTGGGCCGTGCCTACTTTCAGTGCCGGGTCTGCAATCACGACCACGTCGAAGAGGGTGTCGTACAGGTTCTGGAACGGGATAAAACGGCAGCCGAGCTTGCCTGCGGCAGCCTGGGCTTCCTTGTCGTTGGGGCCACAGATGCTGACGAGGCCCTTGAACTGCGCGAGCCCGTAGGCCATGGCCGCGGCCGTTCCGCCGTTCCCGAGCACGAGAATACTTCGCTGTCCCAGACCGTGCCCGGTGTTCTTCACGGCGTCGCCGAGCGTCTGCACTCCTGCCTTCCAGAGGAAGTTCACCCCCTGCCAGCCGCTGCCCTTATGGAGCAGGAGATCGACGGAACCGCTGTCCTTGTCCCGCGGGTCGATGTCTTCGGCGAGGGGCATCAGGTGTTTTGCATAGCCGCCGCTTGCGAGAATCGCCCGGATCTTCAGGGCATCGAGCATTTTCGACAGTCGTCCCACGTCGCCCGGGTAGAGCGGCAGGCAGCGGGCGTTCACGCCCTGCGACTGAAACGCGGTATTGAACGCCCGCACGATCCCCGGCTGGGAATCGCCGAAGCCTGTGACGGCGATGAACGCGGTCGAGCGGTTGATCTCGCGGAGGTGATAGATCTCTTCCAGCTCAAAGACGGTCGGCTGTCCGGGGTAGGCCTCCATCCCGTTCTCGAGCGCGGCGTACAACCACGGCGAGCCGTACTTCAGGCTGAGCAGCGAGAACGTGAGATCGCCCCGGCCCAATCCGAGGCCGACAATCGGAAGCGTTCCCCGGGTGCTCGCGCTCACTGCCTTGAGGAGGGGCCACGCGTCGTCGATGGTCGGGGTGGGCCAGGTGAACTTCAGGACGTCCGCCTGCACTGCCCGGGCTTCTTCGATGATGGAATCGAGGTCGCTTTCCGGGCGGTCGAGGCGTGTGAAGCTGATGACCCGCTGGGTCTTTCCGAACCGCGGCACCTTACGGGCGATATCGAGATCGAGTTCAACGTAGGCCGGCCCCGCCACGATGGCCTGCCTCAGCAGCAGCAGGCGCTCCTCTTCGCTGCCATCCCACTGGCCGCCGTCCTGCTTGCGGCGGCAGGAAACGATCACCGGTTTCCGGGTGACCGCCAGCAGGTCCTTGATGTCGGGCTCTTTGATCAGGCGGTCGAGGCAGAGCTCGACGATGTCTCCCTTGGAGGCCGCGTTCAGGATGTCGACCTTACCCAGCGTGCGGGATTCCGGTGTGACGGTGATGCAGATCATGAGCGGCTGGCCATTGGGGAGCAGGGGACAACGTGCATCCTCTTTCCCCTGTCGCCGTACTTCAATGACGCGCGGACCGGATCGCATCCGGGGAGAACGCATTGACGCATTTTTCGTCGTCGTCGCTGGGGCCCAATCCGCGCCCGACGCTCAAATCCCCTGGGGACGCCGCGCGAAACACCGCACGATGCCCCGGGCACTACTGCACAGGAATCACGCCTCCGCGTTGCTACCAATGCTTCTCACGTCCGGTCACAATCGCTCGTGTCGAAAAGATGCGGCCTCCATCTGTTCACCTCGACCCGCAATCCACATGGGCTCACCTCTGGTCGTCGACTGCCCGAAGTGCGGCAAGACACTGAAATGTCCCTCCGCTGGAGAAAAGGAACGGACGGTCAAGTGTCCGGCCTGTTTCACTCGCTTCGTCGTCGAACCAGCGCCCCAGTCCGATCCCGTCGTCCGCCGCCGGCGAGACGCTGAATCAGCCGCCGAACTCGCCCCGCCCGTCACCCGCCGCCCCCCTGCGAGGGCGAAACAAAAGAGCAGGAAGAAACGGGCGATCCGCTTCGACGCGCGACTCGTCGCCGCCGGCGTCGTCATAGTGGTGCTGGCCGTGGGCATCGCTGCGTGGGATCGCCTTGCTCCGGCGGCCAGGAAACGCGGCGGAACGCTGGCCAATGCCGGTGGAATCGATTCGTTCGTCGCCCCGACCGGGCCGATGACGTGGCTGTCCAATTTCACGCAGACGGTCATTCGTCTTCGCGTGGCTCGCCTGATCGATTCCCCTGGCTGGAAGGCCCTTCCTCAGTCGGCCGACGTGCAGGGGCGGCTCGCCGCGGTCGCGGCCCAGATCGGCTTCGAGCTGCCAGAGCTCGAGTCAGTCATGGTTGGTTCGACAAGCCTGTTGTTGGCGGCCAAGCCTCATTCGACCCCGGTGGTCGTTGCGGTACTCCGGTTGACGAAGCCTCTCACGCCGGCGGAATGGAAATCCCGCATTGCCGCCGGGAACCACGGCCGCATCGAGGAACGCTCGTTTAATGGCCATCCGATCTACGTTCACTCGGGCGCGCTCGGCGTCAGCGCGGTCTATTTTGCCGACGACCGGACCGTCGTGAGCGCCCCGTTCGACTATCTGCAACGCGCGATTCCGAAACGCGGGGAATGCTCGGCCGAGTCGCGGTTCGCGGGCCTTAGCGATGATGCCCTGCTGGAAGTCGCCACGGCGCCGCAATACGTGGAAAGCAACTACGACTACTTCCGGGGATCCCGCATTGAGCGCAAGCCGCTGCTGTTCTCCGTTCAGGCCGGCCTGAACCCCGGCGTCGAGTTGCGGGCTGTTTCACGGTTCGCCTCGGAAGAGGTCGCCAGGCAGGTGGAGAGCGAAAGCCGCTCGATCACGGGCAGCGTCGCCGACTCCTGGCGGGCCGTTCTCCAGCAACTCGACGCCTCACCGACCTCCAGCCCCGAGTCGCAGACGCTGTCACGGACTGGCAGCGCGGTCGTGCAGTCGGTTCGCGAATCGACCGCCTCCCTGAGCGGCTCGACTCTGACGCTCCGTTTCAACCTGCCTGACTCGGCCGTGAACGATGGACTGGCGCTGGCCATGCAGGCGCCACAGACGTTCTCGGCGTTTGCCACGCTTCAGCAGGCGGTCGCGGCGAGCGGCGCCAATCCGCCCGCGCCGCCGCCTGTCGCGGATTCCACGAACGATTTCGCGCCGATCCCCGGCAGCGACTGGAAGCTGCTCGCGCTTCCGGCCTATGGAGTCAGCATCGAGACTCCGGACGTGATGCCGCTGGTGGAGGTGATCGATGGCCCCACGCCCCGCATGCTGCGGTCGTATGTCCTCCAGCGGCCTCACGAAGTGTTCGAGGTTTTCGTGACGACCTTCCCCGCGGAGGTGCAGGCGAAGATGAAGCAGACGGGCCGCTCGCTGGATGAGTACCTCGAGTTCTTTATCCGCGACGAAGAGAAAGTGATTGGCAGCGTGCCGGCCCGCGTCGTCTCGCGGAAGGAGCTGCGGCTCGGCCCACATCTCGGCCGTGAGACGATCCTGCAGGCGGGCCCGAGAACCCGGGTGATGCACAACTACATCACCGGCTCGGCCCAGTGGTCGGTCGAATACCATTTCGATGCAGGCTTCGAGAACGCGGCCGATCGCGAACGATTCTTTAGCTCGTTCAAACTGATTCCGTGACGACGCCAGCGGAGCGTCCGGCTGGTTCTTCTGGAACAGAAGCCAAGGAAGTGAAGTAGGGAGTTGCTCGTTTCGTTGCGGGCTTCCTGGCGATGCTTGTGCCGCGAGGCTGTTGCACGATCAGGAATGATCGATGGGGTTCTCCAGAACGAACTCGCCTGGTCCCTCCTTACTCGCCGGAGTCGACGGGATCCGCGGCGCGGTAGGCCCGCGTGGAGTTCCTGCGGCGCGGGGATGCCGTCGAGCCGACGTCTCCCATCACGATCGTCGTCAGGTGAACTTCGCCCACCAGTCCGCGCACGTAGTCGATGACGATTCGGTCGGGATTGATGCAGAGCCGGGAGTCGATGAGCAGGGTCATGGTGTGACCTGAGGTTGAGGGCCGGAAAGGATTTCGGCTTACTTGCGAGCCGCGTCTGGCTGTTACAAAGACGTCGAACGAGGCTCGTTCAGATCGACATGGATTCGAGAAATTTTTTGGCCGACCGTCAAAATCGTCTATGATCGGAATCTCGGGAGCACAAGGCTCGGCAATGTTCGACCGGGGTTCGCCTAAAAGGGCTCCAACCCCGGCCGGGTGGCCGGTGTGCCAAGAAGGTCTGGTTGGGGGGCGGAGGGCGTGGACGGGCTCGGCAACGCTTGCCACGCCCTTCCTTCCTGAGGTCAGTCAGGGCGTGCCACCCCGAATCGGGCGCCGTGGGGCGTGCCACCTGACCGTGATCGAGTTCTCCGGAGAGGAGTTCATCGAGCCCAGCGTCAGCGTGGAATTCTCAGTCGCTACCAGGACGTTCCTGAGACTCGTTCCGCCGAACACGATGACGCCGTTTCCAGAGAGGGCCTGAGATCCCTCAAACACAAACCCCGCATAATTAGAGTTTGCGATCAGTGTTGCTGTTCCATTGAGCGTCAGGCCATTCCTCACGCGAAAGGGGGTCGAATTGATGGCCGACAGTGTGGCGTTGCCGCTGATGGTGACGGCATCGAGCACGCCGTTGAAGGACCTCAGCGCGTAGACGCTGCCCTCCAGGGCGACGCTTTTCAGCGCGCCGCCATATGATGTGCCGGCTGAGACGCCGATCTCGGCTCCGTCCAGTCCGGTCATCGCACCGCCTTCGACCACGCCGTTGACGTCCAGTTTGCTATTCATTCCGACCGAAATGGTCGAGGTGTTGGTCAGCGCGCCCTGCAGCTTGAGTTCCCCGCCGTTGACCGCGCCGAGGCTACCGCTGTTCACGCTGCCATTGCCTCGGATCAGAATCGAGCCACCGTCTGCGAGGATCGTCCCCTGGTTGATGATGCTGGTGGACGTGTCGTCGGTTCCGCCAGAAATGAAGTGGTGCACGAAGCCGAGATATCCGAGCGTGGATGCACCACCGGTGCGGATGGTGATGCCGGAACCGATCGTCAGGACCGACCCGGCGCCGGCTGCCACGGCGTTGTTGAAATTATTGGCGAAGACAATAGTTCCCGTGCCGCCGAGCGTCTGATTCCCTTCGAACACGAAGCCAGAATAGGCCGGGCCGCCGCCGGGGATCCCACCACCGCCGAGGGTCGCCGTTCCGTTCAGAGTCAGCCCGTTCTGGACGCGGAAGTGAATCGATCCGTTGGCGAAAGCCAACGACACATTGCCGCTGATCGAGACGGCATCGAGCAAACCGCGGTAGGATCTCAGCGAGTAGGAGCCGCCGCTGACGGTGAGGTTCTTGAGACGGCCGCCATAGGGCGTGTTGCCGTCGCTGACACTGATGATCGCGCCATCGGCGGCGGTGATCGCTCCGCCTGTAATCACGCCGTTGACGTCCACCTGACAGCTCGGGCCAGCCGAAATCGTCGTGTTGTTGGTGGTGGCCCCTTCAAACTTCAGTTCCCCGCCGTTGACCGCTCCGAGGATGCTGTTGTTGACGCTGCCGTTGCCGCGGACCAGGATCGAGCCGCCATCGGCGAGAATTGTCCCGAAGTTGATGAAGCTGGTTGTCGAAAAATCGGTTCCGCCTGACACGCCGTGATGTGCCCAGCCGACGTATCCGCTGGTGGACGGCCCATTGGTGCGGATCGTGATTCCGGAATCGATGGTCAGTGCTGATCCGGAGGCTGCTACGACGGCGTTGTTGTAGTTATTGGTGAAGACAATGGTTCCTGCGCCAGCCAGCGTCTGGTTCCCTTCGAACACGAAACCGGAATACGCCGGGCCACTGCCGGGAATACCGCCTCCGCTGAGCGCTGCGGTTCCGTTCAGCGTCAGACCATTTTGCACGCGGAAGAGATGAACCGATCCGTTGACCGAGGCCATGGTCACATGGCCGCTGAGCGAGGCGGCGTCCAGTATTCCGTGGTACGACGTGAGTGTGTAGGCGCTGCCGCTCAGGGCAACGTCCTTCAGCCTGGCTCCACTCGACAGAGTGACGCCGCTCTCCAGAATGAGGGCGCCGCCTTCCAACGTGCCGTTCGAGACGCTGAGGCTACGAATTGTTCCGGCGACGTTGCGGACTGTTGTATTGAAGATGCTGACGTCGTCGCCGGGCCCCGGAACCGCGCCTCCGCTCCAGTTGCTGCCGTCGGACCAATTGCTGGTGCCGGCGCCGCCGGTCCAGGTGACCGCGGACAACAGCACCCGCGATTCCAGACGCTGCACGCAGACGGCGAGGGAAGCGTGCGTCCCGACGGGCGCTCGCGATTGCCGTGCTCTGATGGGGCGCGACGAAAGCAGCAGACTCGAAAATAGGCCCAGCACGAGATTAGCCCCTGTCAGATGAAATTCGGACTATGCTTCTAGCAGCGCTGCGCCGTCAATTGAAGTTTGAGGGCGAGCGTAGGTTGGCTGGATTCGGTTCGCGTCCTTCTGGATGATCGCCGTTGAGTTCCGATCGGCGCATTTCGTCGCTTCACGGCCTGCTTTGGGCGACGGTGCTTGGCTGTCATATTTTCACCGCGCCGGCCACGATGCCGCAGCATCCGTCGGCGGTGGCCTACGCGCTTGGGCTTGGAGTGTGGTCCCTTGTTGTCGTCGTTCTCGGGGTTCGCACAATCCGGCAGGTTGAGCTTTCAAAGAGCGGGATTCTGGCGCCGGTGCTGGTGCTGCTGGTTGCGGTTCAGGCGGTGACGTTTTTTGCGATGGCGTACTGGAATGTCGTGCGCCAATGGGAGGGGGGTAGCCCGGGGGAGTTTGAGACGCGACGGTGAACCGTCGGATTGGGCAGGGCGGGGGAGTTATTGCCGGGCCTGCTGGCGGATGGTGAGGGCTTTTTGTTCGCCTTTTTTGGCGGGGAGGCGGACGGCGTGGCGGATGATCCAGAGGCGGGATCTGGCTTGTCCCGCGGGAGTGGTTTTGCGTCGGGCTTCGTTGATCCACTTCTCGCAGATTTCGTAGCCGAACGCGGGGTGATCCTTGAGGATGTCGCCGAGATGGTTGGCGACGGACCTCTGGACGTAGGGCTCCGGGTCGTCTTTCAGCGCTTCGAGGAGCGGCAGCGTGAGCGAGGGGTTGGCTTGGATGGCCTTGAGGCGGATGCCCCAGGGGAGGCGTGAACGGGTCCCTTCGCTGACGAGCCGCCGCACGTGGGGATTGGGGTCTTTGGTCCACGCCTTGAGGCGGCGGAGCGTGGCGGCCTGGTGTTCGACGACGTAAGCCCGGATGGAGAACTCGGCGGTGAAGCGCCTGGTGAGCTCGTAGTTGGCCTGCATTCCGCTTTCGAAGTCTTTGACTCCGGCGGTGGAGATGACGTGCGAATGGGGAAGGTAAAAGAACGGCGCCAGGCCGTTGCCGTTGGTCTTCGAGAGCTCCGGGCCGAAGGCCGCGATGAGCGTGCTCATCCGGTCGGTGGGTTGTTCGGGAAGCTCGGCGATGAGGGCCCTGGCGATGTGGGCGGCCCTGGGGCTGAGCTCGAGATCCTCCAGACCGGCGTGCGCGGTTTTGAGGAACCGCCGCCTGTTGAAGGAGGGATGAACGGCCGTGAAGGATTCCGCGAGCAGTTCGAGGAAGGGGCGGTCGAAGAGGGCCTTGAGAGGCGTTCCGGCCAGGATCGCCGAGGGGGCCGAGAATCGCTGGACGGGATGCATTGGTTGAGCAGAGAGGGCTGCGACGGCGAGCCGTCGGCTTTGGGGGCGTGAGGAGAAGGATTGCTATCTGGGTTTGTGGACTTCGGTTTCGATGACGTTCAGGAGCGAGTTGGGTTCGGGGGCATCCTGTCCCAGCTCCCAGGCCATCACGCCTTGCAGCTGCTTCTCGAGGGCGTAGCGAGTTTTCTTGCGAATCGTTTCGGGGCCGTTGAAGTAGAGGCCATCCGCTTCGTCGACTCCGGCGGCCGGCTTCTGTTTCTCGACGATTTCGCGCCAGGGGGTGGCGCGGTCGCGGTCGGTGATTCCGCGGCCGTAGAAGGGGACGCCGAGCACAAGCCTGGAGGCCGGGACTCCACGATCGAGGAGCTTCTGGACGTCCTTCATGGCGTCTTCGAGCGTCGAGTGTTTGCCGCCGTGGTCGTAGGACATGAGCTGGATGGCATCGACGGAGGCGATGGCTTCATCCGTCAGTTTCTGCCAACCGGCGACGGTGGCCGAGAGCATGAGGCCGTGCGGGGCGAAGGCGGTTTTCATGTCGGCCAGGAGCTTGCCGTAGTCTTCTTCTTCAGCGGCGTTTTTCGGGTGTTCCCAGTCGAGGTCGACACCATCCAGCCGTTTCTCCAGGCAGATTTTCACGGCCGATGCAGCGAAGGCCTTCCGCTTCGTCGCGTCGGCCGCGACGGCGGGGAAGCCTTTCGAGCGACTCCATCCGCCGACGCAGAGGATCAGGCGGGCACGGGTTTCTTTCTTGAGCTGCCAGGCGCGCTCCCAGGGGAAGCGCTGGAGGCCGCGCATGTCGATCAAGCCGTCGTCGCCTGCGGCTGCGGCGAAGACGATGAGATCGGTCAGGCCTTGCGCCTGAGCGGTTTCAAAACCGGCGGCCCGATACTCGGGGAGGTAAGCGATGACGCGGAACTCGGAGAAGTCCGCGGCCGACGCACAACGGGCTGCGGACAGCGCCGCTGCGGTGATCGCGAGGAGCGCGAGTCTGGGGCGAATTCGGGCCAGGGGAGAGAAGAGGTTCATTCGTGGCCTGTTCAACTTGAATGCTGGGATTGGCGCTACTGGCATTGCCAGTGCCTGGCTTGCGGAGGTCATCGCTTTGGTCGCACTGGCAGAGCCAGTGGCACCAGTGCCACCCTTTTTTTCCTAGAGTCGATTTCACGGCGGGATCAGCCGCCGGCGAGAAGTCCTTCGCGGCAGTCGACGAGGCGCATGGCGGTGGCCATGGCGGCGATCATTCCGCAGGCATCGGCCTGGCCTTTGCCGGCGATGTCGAAGGCCGTGCCGTGGCTGGGGCTGGTGCGGATGATGGGGAGGCCGAGCGTGACGTTCACGGCCTGGTTGAACGCGACGAGCTTGAGGGCGATGTGTCCCTGGTCGTGGTACATGGCGGCGACGCCGTCAAACTCGCCGCGAATGGCGAACCGCATGAGGGCGTCGGCCGGGATGGGGCCATGGGCGTCGATGCCGAGTGCGCAGGCCTCTTCGACGGCGGGACGGATGAGTCGGTCTTCTTCGTCGCCGAAGCGTCCATGCTCTCCGGCATGCGGGTTCAGGGCGCAGACGCCGATTCGCGGATGCTCGCACCCGACCTGCTTCAGGAAGTTGCTGACGAGCATCGCGGTGTCGCGGATGTCGTCGATCCTGAGCGCGCCGGGGACGGAGCGAATGGAGGTATGCAGAGTCACATGGGCGCAGCCGAGTCCGTAGCGTGCGCCGACTCCGCGTCCGGGGGGGACGTAGAGCATCATGGCGAATTCATCGACGCCGCATTCTTCCGCGAGGATCTCTGTGTGACCGGGGTAGTTGAGGCCGGCGAGTTCGAGGGCCTTTTTGTGGAGCGGGGCGGTGACGATGGCGTCGATCTTGTGGGAGAGGGCGAGGCGGGTGGCGGAGACCAGCCAGGCGTAGGCGGCCGCACCGGCCCGCCAGTCGACGTCGCCGCATTTGACGTCGCAGCAATCATCGGGCCTGTAGACGCGATCGGCGCCGTGGGCCGTGATGGCCATTTCGGGAGGGAGCCAGCAGGCGATGGTGGTGTCGCTGAGAATCGGCTCAGGTCTGGAGACGGCCTCGACGGTGATATCGAGCTTCGCCTGCTGGATGGCGCGGCGGGCGATTTCGGGATGGCCGATGATGAGCGGCATGCCGCAGCCGCGGGTGGCGGCGTCGGCGAGAGCTTTCAGGGCGACTTCGGGGCCAATTCCGGCGACGTCGCCGAGCGTGATTGCGATGACAGGAGCCGACATTCCATTGCTCGTCAGGAAAACATTTCCGCATGGCCGAACGGGAGTCCGGCGAGGTCTTTCCCCGAGACGATGGGAGGCTGGCTGTGGGGCCAGGCGACATTCACGGTGGGGTCGTTCCACAGGAGCGTGCGCTCATGTTGCGGCGCATAGAGCGCTGTGCATTTGTAGAGCACATCGGCCGAATCGGACAGGACTGAAAAACCGTGAGCAAATCCTGGCGGGATGTAGACGGCGAGCTGATTGTCTTCCGAGAGCCGGAAACCTTCCCATTGGCCGAAGGTGGGGGAGGAGCGACGAAGATCGACGGCGACGTCGAAGACTTCGCCCCGCAGAGCGCGGACGAGTTTTCCCTGTGGCTGCTCGATCTGGTAGTGGAGTCCGCGGACGACTCCGGCCTTCGAGCGGGAGAGATTATCCTGCACGAAATCGACATCGATCCCGGCGTCGGCGAATCGCCCGCGGTGGAACAGTTCCTGGAAGAAGCCGCGATCGTCGGCGAAGACGCGGGGCTCGATGAGGACGAGGCCCGGAAGTCGGCCGGCTCGAAATTGCATGGATGAAGACTCCGGAATTGACAGCGGGATGTTAGAAGATCGCGGCTTCGGGGATCACTCCGCCGCGGTAGTGTACGCTTGAATAGGTGTGGGCGGTGTGGTACATGTCGCGTGTCATGCGGGCGAAGCGGACTTTTATCGACTGGCGGCGACCGGCGCTTGCGGTGGTTGTCGATTTTGTCTGTTCGGAATATCGCAGCGGCGGGGTCGTCGACCTGTCGAATGTCATCGTCGTCACGCCTGGTGGCCGGGCAGGACGGCGATTTCTCGAGTTGCTGGCGGAGCAGACGGAAGGGCGCAATGCGGCGCCTCAAGTCCTCACGCCGAAAGACCTGCCGGAGCGACTTTATCAGCTGAAGCGGCCGCTGGCGGATGATCTGACGCAGCGATTCGCATGGGTCGAGGCGCTGCGCGGGCTTCGCGAAGAGCAGATGCGAAGCATCGTGGGCCATCCTCCGGCGGATGGGGACATCCAGGCGTGGCTGGAGATTGGCGAACTGCTGGCGAAGGTTCACCGGGAACTGGCGGCCGACCTGAAGAGCTTTCGGGATGTCGCGGAGTTGCCGCTGATTTGCGCGGCGCGGGAATCGACACGCTGGCGATCGCTGGCCGATGCACAGGATCGCTACCTGGCGATTCTGGACCAGCTCGATCTGTGGGACCGGCAGACGGCGCGCCTCGTCGCGATCGAACGCAGGGAGCCGGTAACGGATTGCGATATTCTGTTGATCGGCCTGGCCGATATGAATCACACGCTGCGGGCGATGCTGGAGCAGGTGTCGGATCGGGTGCATGTCTTCGTGCACGCTCCCGAATCGCTGGCGGACCGATTTGACGACTTCGGGGTGTTGGTTCCAGAGGCGTGGGAATCGGCAGCGATTCCCCTGGAAGAGGAATGGCTGGCGTTCGTTGATCGACCGACCGACCAGGCGGCGGCCGTGGTGGATTTTGTCCGTCGGGAGGCGGAAGCAGGGGCGGCAGTCGAAGACGTGGTGATCGGGCTGGCGGATGAGTCGCTGGCGTCGCCTGTTCGTGTGGGGCTGGAAGAGCGCGGCGTGGCGACGCGCTGGATCGGCGGCCGGATCGTGGGTGGATCCTCGGTGGCCCTCCTTCTGGAGGCGATCGCGAATCGGCTGGAAAGCGATCTGACGCCTGTCACGTGCGAGCTGATCCGACATCCCGACGTCGCGCGCCGGTTGACCCAGGAAGGGCTTCCGGCGGGGTGGCTGGCGATGGTGGATCAAGCGGTGGCGGAGCATGCGCCACGGCGGCTGGGAGGGGGATCGGGGGATGACCGAAACCTCGCCATCTGCCGGGCCGTCGCTGAACTGGTGGACCAACTGGTGGAACCGCTGCGCGGTGCGGGCCGTCCGCTGGGGGAGTGGGCGGCTCCGGTCTGCCGGCTCCTGGAGGAGGTCTACGCCGACCGGGAATTTGGTGAGGAGGAATCGGATCAGCGCGAGCGGCAGGCATTGGAACTGTTGCGCGACGCCCTGCTGGAGCAGGCCCATGTTCCTGAGTCGCTGTCCCCGGCGACAACCGCGTCGGCCGCGATCCGGCTGGCGCTCGAGAGCACGGCGGGTGAGTTGTTGAGGCCGGAGAGCCGGCTTGATGCGGTGGAACTGATTGGGTGGCTCGAACTGCCGCTCGACGATGCGCCGTCGCTTGTCGTGTGCGGGTTCAACGACGGCTTTGTGCCGTCATCCCTCAACAGCGACATGTTCCTGCCGAACGGGCTCCGGGAACAATTAGGACTTGAAGACAACCGGCGGCGCTACTCGCGTGACGCGTATGCCTTGTCGGTGCTGATTCACTCCCGGCGGTCTGTGAAGCTGGTCAGCGGACGGCACAACGCGCAGGGGGATCCGCTCCTGCCAAGCCGGCTGGTGTTCGCGACGGACGAAAGAACAATGGCCCGCCGGATCATAAAGGCGTTCGAGCCGACGCCGGACGAAGCTCCGGTTCAGGAGCGGCGGGTTTCAGGGTTCCAGGTTCCCCGTCCACGGACCGACATCGAAGTGGCGGGGCTGAACGTCACGGCGTTTCGAGATTACATCGCCTGCCCTTATCGATTTTATCTGAAGTACATCGAGAGGCTCAGGGGTGTGGCGGACCTCGAAGGAGAACTGACTGCGGCGGACTTCGGCACACTCATCCACGCTGCGCTTCTGACGTGGGCAAAGAGCGATGCGAAGGATGCGACCGATCCGCTCGAATTGAAGCGGGTCGTCGAGGAAGCGTTCGATGCCTCCGCGGCGAGGATGTTCGATGACGAACCTCTTCCGGCGGTGAAGCTGCAACTCGAGCAGGCCCGGCTGCGGCTGAAAGCGTTCGCAGAATGGCAGGCGCTGCATCGTCGGGAGGGCTGGCGCGTGCAGTATCACGAAGAGAAGTTGAGCCGTGAGCTGGTTCTCGAGAGTGGGCGAACACTCAAGATCGTCGGGCAGATCGACCGGATCGACTACCACCCGGACCGCGACGAGTGGTTGATCATCGACTACAAGACGGGTGATTCCGGCGACACGCCGGAGCAAGTCCACGTGCAGAGCGGCGAATGGGTCGATCTGCAGCTGCCGCTATACCGGTTCCTGGCCGGAGTGCTCGATCTCCCAGGCGACGCGGCCGTCGCGTATGTCGCGCTGGGCAAGGAGCCGCCCAAGGATCCGTCGGAGCTCCTGAAACGGGCCAGCTGGACGCCAGACCAGTTTGCCCAGGCGAACTGGAAGATTTTCCGCATCGCTGAAGACGTGGCCGCCGGCCGGTTCTGGCCCCCCGCGAAGCAGCCGCCGACGTTCGATGATTTTTCGGCCATTGTGCAGGAAGGCGTGTTTGGACGGGAGCCGTTCCTGTGAATCGGAATCCTCCTGACATGAACGCTATCGAGGCCGCCGTTCCATCTGCGGAATTCTGCCGCACTCCCCGGCTGCTGATCCGAGCCTCGGCCGGAACCGGGAAGACATTTCAACTTTCCAACCGGTATCTCTCGCTGCTGAGGAGTTGTCCGGCCGAGCAGATTCTGGCGGTCACTTTCACACGCAAGGCAGCCGGGGAAATTCTTGAGCGGATCCTGCTGCGTCTTGCGGCCGCGGTGCTGAATGATGACCAACGCACGCAGCTTTCAGGATTTCTCGGGGGGGACGAGCTGACGGCGGTCGAATGCGAGTCGCTGCTGGCGGCGACCGTGCGGCAACTGCATCGCGTCAAGGTCTCGACTCTCGACAGCTTCTTTTCCCGGCTGGCGACGTCGATCCCTCTGGAGATCGGGCTACCGCCAAACTGGTCTATCGCCGATGAACATGCATCCCGACAGGTGATGGTCGCCGCGATTGATGACGTCCTTCGCGGAAGCGACGACGTGACGACGCGGCGGCTGGTCTACCTGCTGGCCAAGGGAATCGTCCCGCGGAGCATCGCCAGGCTGATGTCGACCACGGTGCAGACTCATTACGACATCTTCCGGCTGACGCAGGCGGACGCGTGGCGGCGCATCCAGCCGCCGCTTCCGCTGTCGGGGGAGGAACTCGAAGTCCTGCTGGTCGAGCACGAGCAGCTCGACCTGTCGGAGTGCGAAGGGATCCGGAAAGCCCACGAGAAGGACGTCGTGAAGTGTCGACTCGGGGAGTGGGAGGATTTCCTTGGCAGCGGACCGGCGAAGAAGCTGCTGGAAGGGGAGACGAAGTTCGGACGCAAGGAACTTCCGGCCCACGTGATCGACCTTTACCGGCGATTGATCGAGCAGGCCCGAAGCGTGCTGCTCAAGATCTGGGCCGACCAGATTTTCGCCGTCCAGGCCCTCCTGGCGGAGTTCAGCGCGGCGCGGAAGCAACTAGTCGCGGAATCGGGATCGTTGCGTTTTGATGACATTGCGGTGGCGCTGGCCGAACGCATGCGTGGCGTCGATTCCCGGGCGCTGGTGCATCGACTCGACGGTGACATCGACCACCTGCTGCTGGACGAGTTCCAGGATACGTCGCTGCTGCAATGGGACGTGGTCTGGCCGTTCGTCGACGCTCTGGACCGTCGGGAGGGGACCTCGTTCTTCTGCGTGGGGGACGTCAAGCAGGCGATCTATGGATGGCGCGGCGGAGTGGCGGCGCTGTTCGACAAGGTGCAGCGCGATGTCCCTGGCGTGCGTTCGGGGATGCTGAACGAAAGCCGGCGTTCGGCGCCGGCCATCATGTCGGCGGTGAATCGCGTCTTCCAGAACCTCGAGTTGCACCCGAACCTGGGGGACCTCGCGGGCGACGTCGTCGAGTGGCAGCGTTCGTTCCCGGAGCACTCCACGGCGAAGCTGAAGGCGCCGGGGTACGTCTCGCTCCAGACGGCCGACGCCGAGCCGGAAGGCTCCGACGAGAAGCCGGGCATCAATGGAAAGCGCGACCGGTGCATCGGCCGGGCCGTCGACATCATTGCGGAGCTCATCACCAAGCGGCCGGATGTCACGATCGGCGTCCTCACTCGCAAGAACGACATGGTCGGTCGCGTCATCCACGCGCTGGCCGAACGCGGGATTCCAGCGAGCGAAGAAGGGGGAGTGCGGCTCACCACATCGGCGGCGGTCCAGTTGATCCAGTCGCTGCTGAGATTCGCCGATCATCCGGGCGACACGGTGGCGAGTTATCACGTCGCGCATTCTCCGCTGGGAGCACTGTTCGACATTCATCTGAAGATGGATGTCGCGCAGGCGGATGCTGCGTCCCTTGCCATCCGCCGCGAACTGGCGGTGCAAGGTTACGAGGCCGCCATCGAAAAATGGGCGCGGGCGCTGGATCCGCTGTGCAATGCGAGGGAGAAGTCGCGGCTCAGGCGACTCTGCGTGCTCGCTGCGGAGTATCAGTTGAAGGCAGGCCTGCGGCCGGTCGAGTTTGCGAAGCGGATCGACGAAGAGCGCGTCGAGGAGCCAACGGCCAGCGCCGTTCGCGTGATGACGATCCACAAATCGAAGGGGCTGGAGTTCGACGTGGTGTTGCTGCCCGACCTCGACGTCGGCCTGTTCGACACGCCGGACGTGTGTGTCGGCTGTCCGGCTCCGGCGGAAAGGCCGGATACGGTTCTCATCTACCGGGGCGATCCGCAGCAGAAGCTATTGCCGCCGGACTTGAAGCGGGCGATCGAGCAGCAGCGAAGAACGGATGTGCACGAGGCGTTGTGTTGCCTGTACGTCGCGATGACACGGGCGGCTCACGCTCTGCACATGATCATCGCTCCGCAGGCCGCCACGCAGAAGGGGGAGACGACCTATCAGAAGACGGCTGCCGGCCTTTTGCGGGCGACGCTGGCGCAGCGGCCCGATCTTCCGCCCGGTGAGGTGCTGTTCGAATGTGGCGATCCGCGGTGGTTCGAAGAGTTGCCGGCGCCGGAAACACCGGGAGAGGGGGCGCCGCCAGCGGCCGCGAGGTCGTCCGCTGAAATTTCCTTCGCATCCGCGGGAAGTCATCGAACCCGTGGCCGCGAGAGTGCTTCGCCTTCACAGGGAAAAGGGGCGGGGCGTTCGGTTCGCGCGTCGCAGTTACTCTCGATCGACGCCGCATCCGGAATGGAGCGAGGAACGCTGTGGCATCTCTGGTGCCAGGAGACGAAATGGCTGGACGACGGTCCGCTCGAAAGTGAGCGGCTTCGGCTGGTCGGCCGTCCGCATTGTCGCGATGAATCGAAGCTGACCAGGGAGCTGAAGGCCTTCCTCAAGGCTGCTGCGGCAACGGGCGTGAAGGACGTGTTCCTGCGTTCGGCTGCCCTGAAAGAGCGTGCGGAACTCGGGGCCGATGTTTCTGTCGACTGCCTGACGGAGTCTCGTTTCACGATGCTGGTGGAAGGACGCTGTGTCAGCGGATCGATCGACCGGCTGGTGCTCTATCGCCGCGGCGGAAAGGTCGTCGCGGCGGACGTGATTGATTTCAAGACCGACCTCGCTGGCGAAGCGACTCCGCTCAGGCCTGCATATCGGGAGCAGGTGCGGCAGTATGCATCGTCAGTCGCGAGGACTTATGGGCTCGATGCGAGTGTCGTTCGCTCGAGGCTGGTGTGGTTGACGACCCACCGCATCGAGGATGTGGAGGCTGTCCGGCCTGGGCGGCTGTTCTGAGAACACCGATCAGTCGGGAAGGCAAAACGAATGGTGGGAAGCGACAGGCGGAAGAGGCCCGGCGGAGTCCGCCAGCTACCGGGGCATCGCCTTGAGACTCGCGAATGCGGGCTTCGGCGTTCCGTCCGCTGCGATGATGCCCGCGTTGGGGTAGTAGTGCGGGATTGCATCACTCAGATGTGATATGAAGACGCCCGTGACTGCCGGCTTTGCGATCAGGAGGGACGCGGTTTCGGTGAGCCACTTTTCCTGTGCGGCGGGAGTCCAAGCTCCTGCCGGGGCCGAGGGAATGACCTCCAGGTCGTCGTCGCCGGCGGAGTCGACCTCCATCGACGACGGGGCCGCGAGCGTGACATGCAGTTGCACGCCGAGCTGGCTCCAAAGGTCGATCAGCCGCGAAATCGAGAAAAGATCGCGGCTCAAGGATCCGGCCGGCTGATAGCCCATCGCGATCTCCAGATTCACGCCGGTCAGACCGAGGTTCGAGCGCAGCAGGGCATCGACGAACTGCAGCGGCGAGAGGCGGTGCTGCCCGCGCGCCTGGTACTCTCCCCAGGGCTGATCGACACGGATGAAGAACTGGCCGTCGCTGTGCGTTCGGGACGCGGTTTCCAGTACCCGGGCGACAATCGCCAGGCGGTGATCTTCCGAGAGAGCGAGTGCGCCGCCGGTGTTGCCGCTGGCGGCCACTTCCCAGAGGCGGATCATGCCCATGTATTTCGAGACGGCCGTCTCGACGAAGTCGCAGACGAAACTGGGCAGGTTGAGGATGTCGTTCTGCCAGGTTTTGAGCCAGTTCGGCAGGCCGCCCGGCCCGAAGTCGACAAGGGGACCGCCGCGCATCACGAGGCGGTGCTCCGCGGCATACGCCATCACCCGGTTGACCGCGTCCCAGGAATAGTTCCCTTCGTCGGGCTCAATCGCATTCCATTCGATCGGAACCGCCACGGCGCCGAAAACGCCTGGCAGCCGATCGGCGATTGGCAGGTTCAGGAGGTCGGCGTCGAGCCGAGCGCCGAGCAGGGCCGACCTGGGCGCCCCGGCGGCGGGGCGGGAGGCGCGTCGCTGCGCGACGTATTCGCGGGTGAGCAGTTCGGCCGCATCGAAGCTGTTCCGAAGCGATTCCTCTGCGAGGCGGCAGGTCAGTTCGAGGTCGTCCTGTGAGGAACTGGCCCGCGCGAGCAACTGGAAGGCCGTCTGCTGCGAGCGTGTGTACTCGGGCGGCATGACCATGCGCAGCTGCTGCCAGACGGCGGCCTGTTCGCGTACTTCGGCGAGTTTTCCGCGGGCGAGTTCCAGCGGCAGGACGTAGGGTTGCTCGCGCTCCGGGAGGGAGGTCGTGCTGACGACCGGGCGGCCGCGTCCCGGAATCGCCCAGGGAATGTGGAGTTTTCCGCTTTCCTGCTGCTGGCGGCGGAATGTCAGAATACGGTCGTCGAAATCGACCCGGGTGCTGTGCACACGTCCGTCGAAGGAAGTGATATAGGCGCGGTGCCCGGTCGGCCAGACGGCAGGGGCGCTTGCGGGATCAACATAGAACCGCATCAATCCCATGCCGCGTGAATCTCCTGGCAAAGTGTGCCGCCGGGGCGTGAATCCGCGAACGAACCGGCGTGACGAACGGCGCACGCCAGAGCGTGCGCAATCGGGGCCAGTCTATTGCCTGCCGCCAGACTTTCAAAAGCCAGTCGGTTCAGCCGGGCGCCGGCAGGCGATTCCTGCGGTCGACCAGGGAGAATCACTTTTTCACAATTCGGTCGTCTCTCGTCACCGCAAGTCATTTGGCGGCAACGGTGCAACCCAACGATGAATTGGCCCATCCTGAAGAAGTGACCAGCCGTGCGCGGAGTTCGCAGGCTCGGGCGGGGACTGGGAAAACTGCGGAGGTATTTGACACCGAGGGGGGCAAGGAGGGCGCGTTGTGTGGGTGGTACTGTACTCCTCGCCCTCTTTTTTCCCCCTGAAGTCTTGCGGAGGGATCGGGAGAGCGTGGGCGGTGCGGACAGGGAGCCGGCCGGGCCGGGGTGTTTGACGACTGGTTGACGGTGGTTGTGTTCATAGGTCCTCCATCATGACGGGGGCGGTTGCGCGGGTGGGGGCCCGGTACTCGGTACTCGGTACTCGGGAGTCGGGAGTCGGGAGTCGGGAGTCGGGAGTCGGGAGTCGGGAGTCGGGAGTCGGGAGTCGGGAGTCGGGAGTGCTTGGGCGGGTGGGGATTGGGGCAGGGGGAGTCACTTTTTCCCAGTCGGTCGTCTCTCGTCACCGTAAGTCATTTTGCGGCAACGACGCACGCCAACGACGAATTGGCCCATCCTGAAAAAGTGACCAGCCGTGTGCGGTCGACAAGGCTGCTGGCGTTCGAAGTCGCCCGACCTAGAATGCAGGGGGGCGACTCGCTCGCCACTGACGGGGGGCAGGAGGTCTTTCCGGCGCATTTGAAGAGACGGTTTCGATCATGGACTACATCTCGCTGGCGTTTCTCCTGGCGGTGCTGGGGTTTGCCCTGATCGTCGCCGAACTGTTCATTCCGTCTGGCGGGATGATCACGGTTGGCTGCATCGTCTGCTTCGTTTCGTCGATCTGGTTCGCCTACCGGGGGTGGTGGGAATCGTCGCAGGGGCTGTTCTGGACGTTCTCGTCGTCGCTGCTGGTGGGGATTCCGATCTTCCTTCTGGGGTTGTTAAGAGTTCTGGAAACGACCCGCCTGGGCGACAGGATTCTGCTGGCGGCTCCGAAACTGGAGGAAGTCACGCCCCACCGCGCGGAAGAGCAGCGGCTGCAGCAGCTGATCGGTAAGAAGGGGCGGACTCTTTCGATGCTCAATCCCGGAGGCATGGTGCAGGTCGAGAACCAGCGGCTGCATGCCTTTTCAGAAGGGATGATCGTTGATCCCAATGAATGGGTTGAAATCCTCGAGGTCCGCGGGGCACGGGTGCTGGTGCGGCTGACCGCGGCTCCAGTGCTGCCGTCGCTCGATCCGGTCGGCGAATCGTCGCTGGCCTCGAAGCCGCCGGCGGAACCGGCGGAAGGCGAACAGCTTGACTTCGACCTCCCGCAGAGCTAAATCCAAGGCTGCGAATGACCTCCGCAAATCTGTGCGGTTGTCACATAAGAGCCGCACCCTGATCCGGGCGTCCGAATGTCGAATCCGCTTCTCTGGCTTGCCGCGTCGTTTGTGGCGCTGTTCGGCCTCGTGTTCCTGATGGTCTTTGCGCGGTACTTCGGATTGTGGATTCAATCGAAGTTCACCGGTGCGGGGATCTCGCTCGCCAACCTGGTGATGATGTCGTTCCGGAAAGTGAATCCGAGCGTCATCGTCCGCAGCAAGATCATGGCTGTGCAGTCGGGCCTCACCGACGCCAACCAAGGGCTGACGACGCGCGCCCTGGAAGCTCATTATCTGGCCGGCGGGAACGTCCCGAATGTGGTGCGGGCGCTGGTGGCGGCCCATCGGGCCGGCATCGATATGGACTGGCAGGTCGCCCAGGCGATCGACCTCGCGGGGCGAGACGTTCTCGAGGCGGTACGGACGAGCGTCTATCCCAAGGTGATCGACTGTCCGGATCAGAAGAAGTCGGTCGGGGCGCTCGATGCCGTGGCGGGCGATGGTGTCCAGCTGAAGGCGCGAGCGCGGGTGACCGTGCGGACGAATATCCACCAGCTGATCGGCGGCGCCACGGAAGACACCATCATTGCCCGCGTGGGGCAGGGGATTGTGCAGGCCATCGGTTCGACATCGTCGTACAAGGTCGTGCTGGAGAACCCCGAACTGATCTCGCAGACGGTGCTGGGACAGGGGCTCGAAGCGCAGACGGCGTTTGAGATCGTGTCGATCGACATTGCGGATATCGACGTGGGTGACAACATCGGCGCCCGCCTGCAGGCCGATCAGGCCGAAGCCGACATGCGGGTCGCCCAGGCGCGGGCGGAGCAGAAACGTGCCGAAGCGGCGGCACGTGAGCAGGAGATGGTCGCCAAGGTGCAGGAGAATCGAGCGCAGGTGGTTCTCGCCGAGGCCGACGTGCCGATGGCGATCTCCAATGCGCTGCGGGACGCGCGGCTGGGATTGATGGACTATTACGAACTGCGGAATATCCAGGCCGATACGCGGATGCGATCGGCGATTGCGGGCGGCGGTGAAGACATGGCCAGCTCGGCGGAGATGCGACGCTAGTCACTTTTTTGGTGCAGTTCCCCGGCATGCGCATTCCGATCGTCCTCGCTGCGAACCTTGAAACGCTCATCGGCGTGGCGTTTCTCGTCATTTCGCTGATCAGCTGGATGACGAACTACCTCAACGCGCGCGCGAAACCGAACGCGCCGAACCGCGGCGGGCGGCCGGTCCGTCCGCGCAGCGAGCGGATTCAGTCCGAAATCGAACAATTCATGCGCGAGCAGGTGCGGCAGAAGGATGGCGACGCGCCGACCGCCGCCCGCCCTCAGCCGGAACCGGCAAGGCCGGCTCCGGCGAAGACCTTGCCCCAGCGTCGGCCTGCGACACCCCGCGGTCCCGCGGCGCGCAAGCCCGCCGAGCCGCTTCAGCGCCAGCCGATCAATCAGTCGTCCCAGTCCCCCGCGAGCATCCGGCCTGGGGATGACATCAGTCACCGGCGATCGGTTGCGACGGAAGGCCTGGGGCAGGGGCTCCGGGATCACCTGAAGTCCGCGATGGTCGAGCGGGTTCAATCGGAAAGCCAGTCGCATCTGCGAAGCGGCGTCGCGGCAGAAGTGACCCGGCACCTGGGAATCTTCGGCGCCGCCACGCCTCCTGCAGGTGTGCAGGCCGGCCGTGCGCCAGAGCAGTCACTGATCGCCGATCTTCAGTCGCGCGATGGCATGCGCCGTGCTTTGATTGCCCAGATGATTCTCGAACGGCCGACGGCGCGCCGTCGCGGCCGATTCTCCGGCGGCTGATTCCGGGCAATCGCTCTGGGTGGTCGGCGTGCGGTGACGATAAGATCGGGAGGGGCGCCCATGTTGCGCCGGCCGTTTCGTTCGACTTCAGAGCCTTTTGTTTCCCATGGCGAATGCTCCGCGACGAGTGCTGATGCTGATGCCTGCCTGCGAAGTCCGCGGCAGCACGGTCCAGGCGCTGACGCTCGCGCAGGGGCTTTCCGCCCGTGGATACGTCGCCAGGGTGTTGTGCCAGGACGCGTCCCAGGTCTCTCCGGAGAAAAGGGAAGGGGTGCAATTCCTCGAGCGGCCGGCGATGGGATGGCCCATCGTGATGCCGATCGTCCGTCGCCTTCTCGCCCGCGATCTCGACCCGGCGGCTCCGACGATCATTCATGCGCAGCATCGCTGTCTATTGCCGCTGGCCCGCTGGCTGTCGGCCCGCTGGTCGTGTCCCGTCGTCCTGAGCGTGAACGACTACCTCAACCAGGGGGAGCTCCTGCACTGTGACGCCACGTTCCCCTCAGCGGTGGTCGCGGTGAGCGAGTCGGTCCGCGATGAACTACTGACCCGGGCCCCGCTCCGGCCGGAGACGGTGCATGTGATCCATGGTGGCGTGCTGGTCCCGGACCAGGAGACGCCGTCCGCGGTACTCGATCCGAAGCACGCGCCCGTGATCGGCACGGCTGGTCCGCTCGAGGCGGCGAAAGGCCTGAAGTATTTCCTCGCGGCAGCGCCGATCATCCTGCAGGAGCAACCGCTGGCGCAGTTCCTCGTGGCGGGAGCCGGGCCGGAAGAACGGAACCTGCGGCGTCTGGCGCGAGAGCTGGGGGTGAACTCGAATGTCACGTTCGTGCCCAGTCTCTCCGATTTCGCGGTGTCGCTGGATGCCATGGACGTCTATGTGCTGCCCTCCCTGAAGCAGGGGCTGGGCACGATCATGCTGGAGGCGATGTCGCGGGCGATTCCCGTCATTGCCACCAGTTCCGGCGGCGTTTATTCGGTGATCGACGAAGGGGTGACGGGCATGCTCGTACCTCCGTCGGACAGCGCGGCCCTGGCACAGAAGGTCCTGGAACTGCTCAGGGATCCGCTGCGTGCGCGGGCCATTGGCGAGAATGCCCGCGAGATGGTGCAACGTGATTTTCCGATCGACATGATGATCACCGAGACGGTGACGCTCTACGAGCGCGTTCTCGGCAGCCATCCCGTCGCCGCGTAGCTCCCATCCGAGCGCGATCAGTTGCCTTCCAGCTTGTGATCGAAGGTGTAGAGCATCCGCCCCTGGCGTTTTTCGGGGCCGTTGTCGACCTGAAGAAACTCGGCCGGCATGTCGGCATACAGGAAGACGCGGACCACGCCCTCCGGAGCGCTGAGTTCGTCTTTGGGCGAGTCCATGCTCAGCTTGAGGCTCCGCACAACGAGCGGCGCCTCGGCCTGGGCAAAGATCGTCGTCGGATCGTTCTGCACATTGCGATATGGCGAGTAGCCATAATTCGGCTGACTGGACGTGTAATTCGCCAGCGGGGACGGCGATCCGCCTGTCAGCGTATTGGCCTGGCGCGTGAGCATGACCCGGTAGTTTCCGAAGACCGCATGCATGGTGTGGATCTGGGGAACCGCGCCGGTCAGCTCCGCCTCGAGCTGCAGGCTGGGGCCGTCTTTCACTGCCCTCTTGAAGGTCAGGTCGAAATCCGGCGCCGCAACGACGCCTGCGTGCATGATCATCTGCGATGAGAACGGTGGAATCTCGATCTCGATTCCCGCATCCGGACGATTGAAGCACTCTCCACGGCGCGTGTCGTTGGACCCGCCTGACGAGTAGATCAGGCCCTCCCCCTTGTGCTTGTACGAATACATCCCGCCGTTGGTAACGAACGCGTTGCTCCAGGTTTCCGTCAGGAAGCGTCCCGGGGCGACGCGCCGGGCGGCACCGACGGCGTTCCAGGCCGTCTGCTCGCCATATCCACGCTGGCCCACGGTTTTGAACGCCAGCGAGAAAATGAAGACTGCGCCGAGCAACGCAGGATAGCTGATCCGGAAGTCGGCCCGCCGCCGCCCGAGCAGCCAGCAGCCGGGAAAGACGACGAGCAGATAGATGAACGACAGGAAGTAGATCAGGCCCCAGTTGTGGTCCGGGCGGGTCAGGTCGCGCAGCAGCGGCGCGATGCTGTTGGACGGCTGGAACTGGTAGTCGTAATGAGTGTAGCCGCGGTTGTTCAGATCGTCCGCGACGCGATGGATTCCGAGAGCCGTCGCCACGAAGTCGTCATTGATGTCGGCCACGCTCATGTTGTGGTGGAACACCTGGCCGTTGCCCAGCGAAACGTGATCGGAAGGCTCGTTCAGCGCTTCGAGCGGAGCAGGGAATTGCGGATAGCTGCCCGTTGCGGACTTCATGATGTGGATCTGGCCGCCGGCTCCGATCCAGTCGCGGAGGGCCTGCATGCGCAGTGCGTCCCACCGCGGCACATGGTCCAGCACGACTCCCCGGAGCGCATCCATTCCGGCTGCGGAAATGGGGAAATCGACCTCCTCGAAGGTCGGGAGTTTCGAGCGCAGCTGTCGCGAGGTCGATGCGTCGCGCAGCAGCACGACCGATCGCGAACCGGTTCTCAATGGCGAGTTCGACTGGCTCGAAATCGGAAAGCGATCTTCGGGCCTGTCGCTCCAGCTCAGCGTGAATTCCGACCACTGCTCGGTGATGAACGGGAAGAACTGCAGCCGCCGTCGACCGAAGGGCTCGATGTACAGCTGACGTTCGACCAGGGGGAGGTCCGAGCGGACAAGTCCGCTCCCCTCCTGAAGAGCGACGTCACCTTCGAAGGGAGTCGGGCTGTTGTTCGCCACCTCGATCGTGACGAGATTGAGCGACATCTTGACGACACTGCCGTCGAAGCCCCATTCGACCCGTTCGACATCCAGGGCGAACGCCGCCGAAGCGTGGAGGAGCCCCAGCGACAAGCAAAGAAATGTCCGCACCCTAGCGTGGAATGCCCGCATCGATCGTCCTTCATCCGTTCCGGATCGTCCGCCCGGTCAACGTCGCATGCCGTCCGTTTCATTGGTCAGCATATCGGAGCGAAGCGGTTTCTGCCTTGTCGCCCGACCGGGGGATCGTCGCCGGCGCGGATTTCGACATTCCTGTCCGCGTCGAACGCCTGTGTTTTGATTACGATAGCCGTTCATCATTCGTTGATTGTTTTCCCGTTTCTCTCCGCTTCCCCATGTCCAAGTCCCGTTCACAGTGGTTGTTCCGACTCCGAACGCTGGCTGCGGTCGCGAGTCTGCTGGCTGTTGCGGCGCCCGTTCTCTCCCAGGCGGCGGAGGTTCCCCCGGCATCGACGATCAAGCTGGGGATTAATGGGAAGCTGAAGGTCGGGAGCTGGACTCCGATCCAGGTGGAACTGCCGGCGCCGGCTGAAGAGGGGGCTCAGGTGGTCGCCGTGACGACCGACTTCGAGAACAACCTTCTGGAAACTCCGCTCGTCGCCGCCTCACCGACGCACTGGAGCGGGCTGGTGCAGGTTGGGCGACTGGAAGGCCCCGTGCGTGTGATCCTCCGGAACAAGGGGAGCGAATCCGCTGTCGGTGAAGTCCAGGTGACACCGGAAGGAGAGGCGTCGCCCGCGAGCTTTCGGCAAGACACGGAGTTCTGGGGAGTTCTGGGCTCGACGGCCCGGTTTGCCGATGCGGCCAACGAATGGACAGCCAGCCTGCGCGCGAACAGGGGGCGGACTGTTCCCTCGGCCGCCGTCGCCATGACGCTTACGTGGGACGATCTTCCGGAACAGATCGAGGCGTGGGATGCTCTCGATGTTCTCGTTGTCAGCGGAGATGCCTTTGCCGCGCCCGCCTCGAAGAGCGAAACCCTCAGACGGTGGGTGGAGCGCGGAGGCCGTGCGCTGTTCCTGCTGGGGAGTTCGACTGACAGATACACCCAATCGGCCATGGGCAGCTGGTCGCCGATCGTCGCGGCCGCCACGGTGAACGTCGTCTCCCTGGACATGATTAAGGCCCGCGTTCGACGAAGCGCCCCTTTGCTCCTGGGGCTTCGCCGATCCGTGCCCGCGGCACATCTGCCCGGAACGCCGGAAGGGACGCTGCCCGGCCCGGCCGTCCTGTCGAAACCCTATGGATTTGGTCTGGTGACCGCGTTTGCTTTCGACTTCGAACAGCCGCCGCTGTCGACCTGGGAAAGCCAGACGTCGCTCCTGCAGCAACTGACTCTCTCCTCGATGGCGGGATCAGGACGTGGCGCGCGCGATTCGGAACTCGCCTCCACGGGAGTCACCGATCTCGCTTCGCAGATGGCCTCTGGCCTCGACCATTTCGACGACGTCCGCCGCGCGTCGTTTCGAGGGGTGATGGCCTGGACCGCTCTGTGGGTGCTCATCCTGTTTCCGCTGGACTATCTGGTGGTCCACAAGGTCTTGAAACGTCCGCATCTCACCTGGCTGACGCTGCCGCTTCTGATTGCGGCCGCGACCCTGATCGCCGCGCGTTCCGCCCGGGCCGCGAACACCGCTCCGCTGACGTTGAACCAGATCGACCTGATCGACTTCACGCCTGCCCGCTCGACGGCACGGGTCCGATCGTGGATGACCTTCTATAGCGGCGAGACGACGCGCTACGACGTCGCCGCCACGAGTCCGGTGGCTGGCCCGGCCGGGCTGGCGTGGAGCGCAAAACCTGAAGAGGGGCTGCGCGGACTCTATCGACAGGGAGGCATCAACTTCGGCGCTCCCAGCTTCGAGACGACGGCGGATCATACGAGGCTGGAAGAGCTTCCGGTTCGGCTGTGGTCGAGCTACAGCGTCGCCGCGGAAGCGAATCGCGACCTGGGCGGTCAGCCGCCAATGTTCGAGTCGGTGCTGTCGGAGAGCGAAGCGGGCCGACTGCGGGGAGAGATCCGGCACCACCTGTCCGGCCCGCTGAACGACTGGATCGTGCTCTACAAGAACTTCCTCTACCACCCGGTTCCCGCCAGGGGAGAACTTGCAGTCGGCGAATGGGCGTCCGGCGGATCGTGGCGGCCTGATTTCGACGGCCAGTCGACGCTCGTGAAAGGCTACCTCCAGGGAGCCCGCCAGTTCCTGGCTCCGGGCAAAGGGAAGGACCTCAAAATGAAAGAGGTGCAACTGGAAGTTGCGACCTACGATGCGAGCGAGTTCGATCCCAACCGGCTGATCCGCTTTCTTTCGTTTCACCAGGCCGCCGGAGGTTCGGCGTATACCGGCCTGGCTAACGCGCCGCTGGCGAAACTCGATCTGTCGCGCATGCTCGACATCGGACCGGACAAGGGAATCGACTGCGCCGTCGTGATCGGGCGGCTGGAGACGCCAGCGATGAACTACGAGATCAATGGCGCAGCGGTGAAGCCCGCTGGTTCATGGACCTTCGTGCGAGGCATTCTGCCTGTGCAGACGAAGTGATCGGCGGCGGAGCCATGCTTTCCCGCCGTTCACGCCTTCCGGCTGCGGAGCTGCCGACTGATACGGTTCAGCGTCTCACGCTCCTCGGGGGTGAGTGAGGCTTCTCCTTCCCGGGAGATCTTTGCGAGGAGTTCGTCCATCCGGGCCTTGCCGTCGAATCGTTCGTCCTCGAACGAAGGGCGATGAACCCGCAGCTTCGGCCCACGACGGAACCGGCGCTTGAGCGACCGGATCGGCACGTCTCCGAGCAGCGGCTCGAGTCTCCACTGGAGTTTGTAGTAGGCGAAAGCGAACGCCATTCCGCCGAGGTGCGCGATGTGGGCAATCTGACCTCGAGGGCGGCCTCCGCCGAGTTCGAGGAGGATCGGATGGAGATCGAGAGCGGCGCTGAGAATGACAAGCGCGATGACCGGAACGGGAATGACGTAGAAAATGAACCAGCGATCGCGGGGCCAGTAAAGGGCGTACAGCGTCAGCACGGCCGCCACGGATCCGGAGGCGCCGACAGCCGATGCCTCGCGGTTGCGGGTGAGCTGCCAGAGAACGAAGCAGATTCCGGCGACGACTCCCGAAGCCAGGTAGAACAGGAGGAATTCTTTCTGCGTGTGGTTGGAAAGCAGCTTCTGCCCCGCGAGGTACAGGACGTACATATTGACGAGGATGTGCCAGACGTCGTCCGGGCTGTGCAGGAAGTCGAAGGTGATCAGCCGCCACACCTGACCGTACACGACGGCGGACGGCCGGAGATCGAACCAGTTCGTGAACTGCGGGTTGATGAGCAGCTGCAGGACGAACGTGACGACGGTGACGGCGATGATCCAGCCGATGACGTCCCAGCCGAACGCGGCCATGCCGGCGTTTCGACCACTTGTTCGGACGTATTCGCGATCCGAGATCCCCATGCCGAGCCAATGCTTTCCGAGAGGTCGTGATGAACTGGCGGGATTCTGCCGCGCGAGGCTGGTCATTGGAATCGCAGATTGCGCGGCGCACGTGAAGTTCCGTCAGGATGTGGAATGACTTCAGGTCGGTTGTGCAAGAGCGAAGCCCCTCATCCGAAGTGAAGCGGCGGGGAGAGGCGGCATTCCTGACGAGCTACTCTTTTGTCGATGGGGAGGTTGTGTTTTAATCGTCGTTGAACAAATGATGGTGAGTCAGGATTGCGGCGCGGCGGCGTGCCGCCTCGAGGGATCGAGCCAGGAGATCGGGAAGTCGTGACGACGCTCCTGGGAGTCCGCCGGCAGAACAGTTGCAACGGTCGCGTGATGGAGCGACGCAACGTTTCGACGAAGACATTTCTATGAAGCACTATTCCTGCGATCTCTGCGGTCGCCCGATCTCCGACGAACGATACACCGCCCGCATCGAAATCGCGGCGGCCTTCGATCCGGAGAAGCTGGCGCCAGTCTCGCCCGACGAGGATCCGCTCGAGCAGATTGCCGAGGAGATCGAGGCGCTGGAAGACACCGGGCAGTTCCACCTGCCGGAAACCGGCCCCAAGACGTTTGAGTTCGACCTCTGCCCAACCTGCCAACGGCGGCTGTCGCGCGATCCGCTGAACCGCGCCGCGCGGAAGCAGCTGAACTTCAGCCCGAACTAGCGACCGGCGACTGGCCTGGACGCTCGGAGCCTCGCCGCGAGACGCTCATTTGCGAGCAGGCGTCGCCGGCAGAATCTCGGCTTTGGCCTCGCGAATCGCGAGAATTGAGAAGGCGGCCAGCACCAGCGGCGCCCCAACCAGCCCGGCACGAATGAGGGTTTCCGCGTAACCATCGGGCCCGAGGGCGACCGTCCACAGGCCAATGCGAAACGCAATCCAGATCGCGCTCCCGATGTAGATGACGCGCGAACGAGTGACGGCCAGGCTGATCGCCACCGCGAGATCGATTCCGCCCAGAACGCCAACCGCCATGTCGGTTCGCAGTGGCGACCACGATTCGCCGAGGCACTTGGTCACGGCTTTGTCGACCAGGGCGACGAACTCAGGACGGTCTGGAATCGAAAGCAGCGCGCGGAGCGCCTGCCCAGCGAGGGAGGCACAGAGCGTCAGCTTGAGAAATCCAAGTGCGAACAGAAAACGGCCGAGCGAGAACGCGAGCCTGGGGGGCCACCAGTCGATCAGCGCGAGGGCAAAGGGGGCCCCGATGCGGATCAGCTGTTCGCTGACGGAGAAGGCGGCGGCCGTGGATTCTCCTGTTGCAGAGCTGATGAGCTGCGCTCCGAACCACGCCACGATCGCCAGCACGGCGATTGCGGCAGGCCGCACGAGAGTCAGCAGCCCGGCGGCGAGCAGGGCGATTCCGGCAATGCGATCAAACTGAACGGGGACGGGCGACGATTCGCCAAGCCCGGAAAACAACGACTGGGCCAGTTCGGTCGTCGAGGTCGCCTGCAGCTGTTGGGCCGCTGAGCCCCAGCATTGCACTGCAACCACGACGCGCAGCATTCCCTGCACGACGGCGAGGCCTCGCGGTTCGGGGTGCTCCCAGGGTGAATTTGCAGTTGCCATCTCGCCGTCCATGGCGTCGGACGGCGGGAGTCGTTCTCCCGCAAGGCCGACGAGACCGGCGGGATGGTAGCGCACCCGGATTCGGCAGGAAAAGAGGAATCTGCCGCGAACACCGCGGTTCGCTTCGGCCGATGGTACTCCTTGCCGCGGCCACTGCCCGCGGGGCATCGACAATCAACGGATTGAAGCCACGGTCCTGGGATCGCCAGGTTCTCGCGCCGCGCCGAACGTGCTCCGGAGGAACGTGTCGGTTTCGCGCAGCACGTCCGTCGCGGTCTGGAAGTCGTCCAGGCGGCGCATGAATCCGTGGATCAGTCCGCGGCGCTCGGTGAAATGGACGGTGACGCCGGCGTCGATGAGACGCTTGGCATAGGCACGGCCGTCGTCGCGGAGCGGGTCGTAGCCTGCGGTCAGCAGATACGTGGGCGGGAGAGCGGACAGGTCCTCCGCCAGGAGCGGCGCGGCGTCGGGATGTCGGGCATCCTCAGGGCGTGGCAGGTACTGCGAGGTGAACCAGTCCATCTCGGCCCGCGTCAGGAAATAGCCTTCACGGTTCTCGAGATAGGAAGGCGTCTCCATGCCGAAGCTGGTCACGGGATACCACAGGACCTGTGCAGCGACCTGGATCTCCCCGGCGAGGTTTCTGCCGGCAACGGTCGCCAGGTTCGCTCCCGCGCTGTCCCCGCACACGACGAGTCGGGCGGCATCGAAGCGGCGATTCTCGGCCTCGGCCGCGACCCAGCGAATTGCGGCCTGTGCGTCATGAACCGCCGCAGGGAAGGGATGCTCGGGAGCGAGGCGGTAGTCGACCGAGACGACCGCACAGCCCGTGAGGCGGCACATGCGTCTGCACAGGCCGTCGTGGGAATCGAGCGAACCGAAAACCCAGCCGCCTCCATGAAAGAAAATGATGACGGGAAGTCTTCCCGGCGCCCGGGCGTCGGCCTCAGGGCGGTAGATCCGCAGCTTGAGCGGGTGTTCCGGTCCGGAGATCGACAGGTCCTCGACATGTCCGATCGGGTCCGCGGTGACGACCGTCGATGCGGAACCGGCCCGGGCCTGCGCGAGCGGAATCTGATGAATGGGCGGCAGGCCGGCGGCCTTCAATCGTTCGAGAAACCGGACAGCGTCGTGATCGAGTGGCGCGCGGCGGGGCGAAGAATTCATTGAATGACGCGGGCCTCGCCCAACACGAGATGTTCGAGAATGCCCGGGATTTCACGAGCCGATTCGACGCGAATCTCCAGCTCCCGGATGCCGGAGACGTCCAGCTCGAGCGGAGTCGGCGGATCGTTCCAGGCGACTTCGCGCGTGTCGAGCGGTTTGCCGTCGCCCGATATGATGACCTTCACCCTGGGGGCGATCCGCGGCAGTTCAGTCGAATTCGAGTCGATGCCAAGCGTCGCCGTGAGCCGTCGGTATTCGCGACCGAGCCGGAAGGTCGCGACCGTGCCCGAATGCATCCAGAGTCCGCGCGGGAATTCCCGGGTGCCAATCCGGAGCGGTTTGCCGAGCGAGTTCCGGTTCTTGCGCACCGTGAACGCCGCCGAGGTCAGGAGGGGCGACCGAGCGAATTGAGACTGCGTCATCGGCAGGTCGGCCAGGGCCTTCACCTTGCCCAGCGTGAAGTCGAACGTGGCAATCTCGTTCAACGGGAACGACGCTTTTGCGGCGGCGCCGATCGAGGCGAGAAGGTTGTCGCCGGCGAGGCCTGCCTCGGTGATGCGGAGGCGGTCGCCCGAAGCCAGCGTCACTTCACACAGGGGCGGCCGGGCCGGGGACTGCGCCACATAGACGATTCCAAACACCCGTTCACGCGGAACCGCGACGGCCCGCTCGCGGACCAGCAGCTTGACCTCTTTCTCGTTGATCTCGCCGACAACCCCGGCGACGAAGTCGAGTGCGTCCCCTTTGCGGATCACGAGCAGATCGTTCTTCGTCTCGCGAGCCGCCATTTCGGCCCACGCCGTCTCCAGCTTGTCGTCGGCCGCGGCGAGTCTGAGCGAGCGGACATCGTTGACCGGGAACGACAGCGGGCCCCATTTCGTGACGACTTCCACTGTTCGCTGAACGACCTTCGTGACGCTGCCTCCCAGCTGGGAACCGTTCTGCAGGATGACCGTCGGGAGGAACGGCAATTCTGGAGCGGGGAGCGTTGCTGCCTGACGCAGCTGTTCCAGCTCCTTGAGAGGAATCGTTTCCGGCATTCCTTCGACGTCGACCTCGACGGCCTCGGGCGACAGCGACTTCAGCGTCGCGCCGGCGAGCGACTTCCCATCCAGCCGCTCGACCTGGAAAACCGGCTGAGGCGACTGTGCGAGGAGCGTTGTCGGAAGTGCCCACCCGAGGGTGAGCAGGATCAGCATCAACTGTTTCATCGCGGTTCCGAATCGAAGGTCAGCACGATCCTCGTGGCCGTCGGAAGGCACGGGCGGGCTGGTGCGACTCAGTATCGCGGCTGGCTGTCCCGGAACCAACCGATGCGATTGCGGTTTCGGTAATAGAGATAGCCCATCAGCGACATGCAGGCGGTCACCGTGAGAAAGACCAGCCACCACGTCAGGAAGCCGCGGATGATCCCTGCGAGGAGGGCGACGATTCCAAACTTGAAGGATAGCCGCGGAACGACCCAGTCGAGACCGATCGCCACGGCGACGAGCCCGCCGGCGACAATCAACGTGGCCGTGTATTGAAAGGGAAGCTTCAAGATGGTGGTCAGCGTCGTCCAGTGGTTCGCAGCCAGAACGCTCGTCTGCAGGACGGATGCGATAACGCCCATCGGCCAGAGGAACAGGCAGAACGCCAGCAGGGGGTAGTAGAGGGCGTCCGGAGTCGAGCGGCCGTCCCACCAGAAGGCGATCGACGTGACGATCAATGGCAGGAACACCATGCCCGTGCCCCCGATCATCAGCCACAGATCGAGTCGCACTTCTTCGAAGTCAAATGCGGTGGCGACGGGGAGTTCGCGTTCGTTCTGAGCCGTGCAGCGCAGTGTCTGGAACAGGAAATAACAGAAGTATCCGACGATCAGGATGGAGACCGTGAAGAACCCGATGAAGAACTTGATCGCGTAGAAGCCCGTCACGAGCATCGCCGGCCCGAACGACATCGCCAGCATGATCGGACCATACAGGAACGCGAGAACGGCTGTGGTGATCAGGGCTTCCCGCCGGAACGGAAACGTCAGGCCATCGACCCAGACCTGCGCGAGGGAACGCCGTTTCCTCGGGCCGGCTGACATCTCTTCCGCTGATTTCTTCTTCTTTTTCCGCTTCCCGGTCCTGGTCTCTTCCTCCTGCAGCGGGGCGTTGTGCTCGGTGAAGACCTTCTTTTTCTTCTTGCCGGTCAGCTTGGGTGGAAGCCTCACGCCGTCCACTGCGGAGGCCTCCCGGGCTTTCCGCGCAGGGGCGATCGTGAGCACGGCGCCACACGCGCCGCAGCGTGCCTGTTGACCAGCCAACTCGTCCGGAGCATCCAGACGCGAGCCACATTCGCAGACAACCCGGATCGACATTGGCCATTCGAAACGCGAGAACGGACCCCAGCAGCCACGAGTGCAATCTCGCGGTTCCTGGAGTCCGTTTCAAGCTGTCAGGCGGACGACTTACTGCAGAAGGAATACGGCTCCCGCGTAGGTCGGCACGGACGCCGCGGCCGCCCGGGCATTCAGAGGGACGCGATAGTGCAGGCGCGGGGCACAATCTCCCGGCCGGTAATAGCCGAGGGCGTAGCGGCGATCATGTGGGTTGTCGAGCGCCATCTGGTAGGGCAGGCCGATCAACTGCACCCCGAATTTTCCAACCGAGTAGAAGGGCTGGACGAAGTCGTTGCACTTCACCTGCCCGTAACGCTCGGCCTGAACGTCTTCGAAATAGAGCGGGTTGTGGTACAGGTTCGATGCGCACCACATGTAGTTCAGATCGGGAAACGCCCGGTCGGCGGATGTCAGGAATTCGCGATCTTCTTCAAGCGGACACTCGTCCTGCGTATCGCTGGGGCAGAGGGCCGGATCGCGCGGGCAGAGATGCTCACACGGATACTTGGCCGTCGGGTCGTAGTCGAACGACGGATTGATTTCCGAGATCGGGCGGAGCTTCCGGGGATTCGGCTTTGCCGAGTCGACGAGCGTCTGGTTCGGATCAGGAGGCGCGACGAGCGGAGGGGGCGCCACCACCGCCGGCGCCTCCGCCTGGGCCGCGACGCGAATAATCGCGCCGCCGGAATTCTGGAATGGATTGGCCGGATGGTCGTCCGCGATGCCGAAGCTTCCGAGCATCAATGCCGGAGTCAGAACGGCCGCGGTCATCCACCGGTGCGCCGGGGGGATCCAGTTCAACATGAAGTTCTGGGCAGAGGCTGGCGTCATCTCCACTCCCTTTCGACGCTTTCCGAACGGCGAACGACGGCCCGCGAAAAGAGGTTCGCAGTCGACTGCTTCACCGTGCGCGAGGCAGAAAAACCATCCTGGTCTGCCACGCGTCCGTTGTATTCATCGTCCCGTCGATTCAGAGACTGCAACAGGATCACCCGTCGAATCGGGCACGGCGCTCTTTCGCGGAACTCGCCAGCGCCTGCGGCAGAGCGGGCAAAGGCGGAACCACCGGATTTCCAGGTTCGACCGCGGCCGCTGAAACTTCCGGTACAACCGGGGCCGCCCGGAAATGTCGCCCCGCGGATCCATTTCCGCCGTTGCGACCGGCAAAAGCGTTATTTCTTCGCGGGTTCTTCGCCCGAGGCGGTAATGACCTCGGACTTGCCCGGTTCGTCCTTCGGCTTCGACGTGGCGAAGTGCTCAAACACGGCCGGCTCGCGGAATCCGACCGCAGGCATGTCCATCCCGTCCCTGCCGACATCGAGCGTCGATCCGGCGATGCCGGTCTTCGTGTAGATGGAGCCCTTCTGGAACGGGCCGGCTCCGAGAAACCACGAATCCTGGGCCGTGCTCTTCGCGGTGGCCAGTCCGGACTGCCAGACGCGTTCTTTCGACTCCCGGGCGTACGCGAAGCACGCGACTTTGGCCGCCGCGAGCTGGTTCTTCTTCTTGGCCAGCGAGATTTCCGGAATGGAAGTGATGGTGGTCGGCATCGAGGTCGCTGCGGCTGCGGCGGCAGTCGCAGCGCCGGCGTTGCTGGAGGGAAGTCCGTAGATGATGTCGTTTCCGTCGGCGCCCAGAGTTCCGACGCGGGCTTCCACAATGAGGTCAGCCTGGGCCGCGGTGTCCTGCAGCAGCACACCGGAGCCGACCATTGCCTGGCGGAGCGAACTGATGATGTACTCCGCCGAAACGAAACCGATTGTTTTCAGGTTCTGGATGTAGCGCGTTTCGAAGAAGACCTTCTGGCCGGCGAGGGGTCGGAAATCAATGCTCGAAACGGCCGAGTCGACGGCATCCGACGCCAGGAGCTGTTCGGTGGCGCTGTTCTGCAGAATCGTTCCGCAACCAGTCAGTCCGACGACCGTGGAACAGAGTGCGGCCAGCACGAAACGTCGCTTCCGCGAGCGCCGGTCGATGCACGCAATGCGTGCGGGTCGAGTCCTGATGCGCTTTCCCATGGCGAGCTCAGTCGCTTCCGCACAGGAGCCGGTCGATGGCGCTGACCAGCTCGCGGTAGTCAAACAGCGATGAGATGCGACAGGCCGCAACGTTCCGGGCCTCCGTCTGGGCAGGGCCGGCCGCCATGCGGCCGACGATCACTTTGAGAGGGGGATGATCCGCGATGTCGTCGTCGGCAGTGGGGGAACGGAGAACAACGACACTGCCGCGGCCACGCTGGAAGGGAGGATGGGATTCGCGCGTGGAGACTCGTTCGACTTCAAAGCCCCGGGGCCGATAGACGGCCGCCAGCACCTCCGACGTATCGAAGGCATCGTCGTAAACGAGAACTTTTGGCGTGGATTTCATGACGTCCTGTCAAACCAGCACCGCTCTGCATCCTTCAGAGACGGGGCGGGACGATAACCGTTCCTTCAGAATCGTGCAAAATGAGTTTTCCGCCTGATGGCAATGCACGCAGTCTCCGCAAGAGAGGCAGACTGTTGTCCGTGTCCGCCCGCGACTGGTCTTCAGTCCCCCGGGGCGGCGTTCGCGAGAGCCCTACACGCAGGGGCGGCGGTCGACGACGCGGCGTTCGGATTGATCTCGGGAACGGCGGCTGCGATTTCGTCGACCACCGGCGTCAGCTCCGGAGTGACCGCCGTCCGCAGATCGAATACGAAGCAGTTCCCTTCGAAATGGGCGCCCCCGCATTCTTCGAAGTACTTCAGGATCCCGCCGTCGAGCTGCAGCACGTTCTGGAAGCCGGCCATCTCCATCCACGGGGCGGCCTTCTCGCAGCGAATCCCCCCCGTGCAGAACGTGACGATCGGCTTCTCCTTCAGCTCCTCGGGCAGCTGCGCGACGAGCTCCGGAAAGCGGCTGAAGTCTTGCAGCGGCGGAGCGATGGCGTTCCGGAATGTCCCGACTTCCACCTCATAGGTGTTGCGAGTGTCGAGGAGCGTCACTTCGCGGCCTTCATCGAGCCATCGTTTCAACTCCGCCGGCCCGATGCGCCGACCGCCGTCCTGGTCGGGGCGGGCCTCTGGACGTCCGAAGGTGATGATCTCTTTCTTGATTTTGACCAGCAGTTTCCGGAACGGCTGCCTTGCGCTGAAGCTCTCTTTGGCGGTGAGCCCTTCAAGCCCCTCAATGGTTCGCAGCCTGGCCAGCACCGTCTCCAGCGCGGGGTGTGATCCCGCGAGGAAGAGGTTGATTCCCTCAGGAGCCAGCAGAATGGTCCCGCGAATTTCCAGGGAAGTGCACAGCTCCCGCAGTCCGGCTTGCAACTCCTTCAGGGCCTGGAGTGGAGCGAATCGATACGCGGCAATATTCAGAACCGACTTCATCGGGGGAGTTTAATCAATCTGTCCGAATGCCTCTCCTGAGGAACGATGCAATTGCAACGTCTGTCTTTCCAAAGATTTCTGCAGATTGCCATTTTCATTTCCCGGCGGGGTGTTATTCTTCTCGCAGTTCTCCTCGCGCCGTGATGGCCCTTGGATGACGGCCAGGCCCTTTGGCGTCTGTTGTGAATACGGGCTCGTATTCTCCGCTTTCGGTCCTGGATATGTCGGAGCCTCAGTTTTCTGAGAGTTCGTCCGACTTCAATCAGGACTGTTCCCGATCTTCGGGCCGCTCGCTGGCGATCATTGCCGGATGTCGAGCGCACCGTGGGCGCGTCTGTCGCTGATTTCGCGTCGATCAGACCGGTCGTCGCAACATTTTTGCCACAGGACCACGTTCGGTTCGCACGGCCTCAACAGAGCCGTGGAGGCTTTTTGTATTGCCGCATCGGGCTTCGCGCCGTCGGCAAACCTCGCGGACGACCGTCCGCAAGTTCAGGATGAATCAGAGAATGTTGTTTCAAGACCTTGGCCTTGCCGAACCAGTGCTGAAAGCAGTGACTGCGGAGGGCTACACCACCCCGACGCCGATCCAGGAAGGCGCGATTCCGCACATCATGGAGGGGCGCGACCTGATCGGGACCGCACAGACGGGAACCGGCAAGACCGCTGCGTTCGCGCTGCCGATCCTGCATCGGCTCATCACGATTCCGGACAACCAGAACGGCTACTACAGGCCCCGCGTCCTTGTCCTCTCGCCGACCCGCGAACTCGCTACGCAGATTGCGGACAGCTTCGAGACCTACGGCGCCGGCAGCGGGATGCGTCACGTCACCGTGTACGGCGGCGTCAGCCAGGTGCCGCAGGTGAAGATGCTGCGCCGCGGCGTCGACATCATCATCGCGACCCCCGGCCGCCTGCTCGATCTCCACAACCAGGGCTGCCTGCAGCTCGAGTCGATCGAGATGTTCGTGCTCGATGAAGCCGACCGCATGCTCGACATGGGATTCATGCCCGACATCCGGCGGATTATCGATCAGCTTCCCGCCGAGCGTCAGACACTCCTGTTCTCGGCGACGATGCCCCCTGCCATTGAGCGGCTGGCCTCTGAACTGCTGAAGAACCCGGCCGAAGTGCGGATCGCCCCCAAGGCGGCCACGACCGACCTCGTCACGCAGAGCGTCTTCCACGTCGAGCGCGGCAACAAGCCGGCTGCGCTGGCCTCGTACCTCACGAGCCAGCCGGTCGAGCGAGCCGTGGTCTTCACCCGGACGAAGCAGTCGGCCGAACGCGTCGCCACGCGGCTCTGCCGCGCCGGGCTCTCGGCCGACGCGATCCATGGAAACAAGACGCAGAACGCGCGGCAGCGCACGCTGAACGCGTTCCGCGCGAACCGCGTGACGGTGCTCGTCGCGACTGACGTCGCGGCCCGCGGACTCGATGTCGACGGCGTGTCGCACGTCGTCAATTACGACCTCCCGATGGAGCCTGAGACCTACGTCCACCGCATTGGCCGCACCGGCCGGGCAGGGGCGTTCGGAGTCGCGATGTCGTTCGTCGACCGCGAGCAGCGCAGCCTGCTTGGCGCCATCGAACGACTGTTGCGCAAGAAGATTCCGGTCCAGGCGATCGACATCAACGACAATGCGTCGGCGCTGGCCCTTCCGGGCAGCCCGCCGTCACCCGTCGAGTCGACGCCCGCCCCGAAGCCGCGCCAGGCACCTCCTCCGCACCACGATCGGCCGAAAGGCGAATACCGCGAGAATGGCCCGCGCCGCGAATACCGTGAACAGGGCCAGGGGAACCGGTATGAAGGCCGTCGTGATGGCGAAAGCCGGGGCAACGGTGAAGGCCGTTCCTACGGTGACCGCCAGAACCGTTCCTACGGCAATCGCCCGCAGGGCCAACAGGGTGGTCGGCCGGCCTACGGCAGCCGCCCCAAGCCGGGTGACCGGCCGAAGTATGGCGAGCGCCCCAAATACGGTGAGCGTCCGAAGTATGGCGAACGGCGAGAGGAAGGCCGCTCGCAGGATCGGCCGCAGTACGGCGCCCGTCCGCCGCGTCAGCAGTACGGCGACCGTCCGAAGTTTGTGCCCCGGGAACGCTCAGAACAGGCCGCTGGCGATCAGCCGCAGGGCGGAGATGCTCCGGCCCCGCGGCAGTCGGAGCGGCGGTTCGAGCGGCGTCCTGCCGGTGACCGCCCGCAAGGCCGTTACCAGGGAGGCCGCCCGGCCTACGGCGATCGGCCACGCCGCGACGGCGAAGGTCGTCCCGTCTACGGTGACCGTCCCCGCCGTGACGGCGAAGGTCGCCAGGTCTATGGAGAGCGCCGTCCTGGCGGAAAGTTCCCGCCCAAACGGTTTGAAGGTCAGCGGCAGGCCCAGGGCAAGGATCAGCGTCCCCGCCGGCACGACGACGCGGCGGCTGTTCTGCCTCCCGCCGGTCCCCGCAAGGAAATGCGGGAAGGTTCGCAGTCGGCCGGAGCCGATGGCCAGCAGGCCAGGCGGAAAGCGCCCTTCATGAAGAAGAAGCGTCATCAGGGGGGCCCCGGCGGTTCACACTCGACGGGACCGGCCACTCCCCGCCGCTACGACAACGGCTCGGCCGAGTGATCTCGAGCTGATGCAAAAAAAGCCCGGTCAGCAATGACCGGGCTTTTTTGTTGGAGAGTTGCGTTCAGCCCTTGGTGAAGACGAACGCCATGTACTGGGAACGCCGGCGGACGTAATCGTGGGCCTTGGCGATTTCCTCCAGTTGCTTCCAGTCATCTTCCGACAGCGAATTCAGGAGCGGATTCACGCCAAGGACCCGCCGCCTCAACCAGGGGCGCTTGCGGACGGCCAGCAGACTTTCGAATGTCGCCTGGAATGGCGCCGTGACCCGGTCACTCCAGTCGACGGTCTCGACCTCTTTGAAGCCCGCGTTGCGTGCTTCCCGCTTGTACTCTTCGACGTCGTAGAGGTCGTCCCACTGCCAGATGTCGCGCACGAGCCGGGTTTCCGGATCTTCGAGACACTTACGGTCTTCCGGCTGACGCCAGGCAAAGTCGACGACGACCATTCGTCCCCCGGGCTTCAGGACGCGAAACGCCTCCTGCAGGAAGCGAGAGCGGTCCGGGAAGTGGAAGGCCGCTTCGAGGCACTGCACACGATCGAACGATCCCGATTCGAACTCCAGGTGCATCGCGTTGCCGTTCTCGTACGACAGGCGTGGCGAGCAGCCGAAGAGCAGCCTGGCGACGTCAATGTTCCTCTGCAGGAGGTCCAGTCCGACGATCGTCGCTTCGGGGTTGAGGCAGTGCATCATGAAGCTGCTTTTGCCCCGCCCGCACGCGACGTCCAGAATCTTCTGGGCGCCTTTCACGTCGAGCAACTCGATGCTCTTCCCCACCAGCCGGCGCTGCGTGTTCTCGAGATTAATCAGCAGGTTGAGAAACGCGAATGGCCCCCGAAAGCGGAAGTATCCCAGGTTCATCAGCCCCGGGCCCCAGGAGATCATCCGGAGCAGGCGGAAGAGGACGTTCGAGCCATCGTACGCGGCGTGGACGTCCTGACCTGTGGTGCTTTCCACAATGGACTCGCAATTCCCGTCGACTCGGTCCATCGTGGAAGATTCCATCACAGCGTCCTGCATGAGCAATTCTGAAGGGGCGGCGACCGTCTCCTTCGCCCGCAAGGAACTCCGGAACCACCTCTGGAAGCAGGTGAGTCTACCGAGATCGACGCGCCAAGTCTGCCCCGAGCGAGAATCCCTGATTCGGCCAGACTCCGGAAAATGCGGGTTGACCGCCTGCATGGCGAGACGAATCTGAGGAAAGCATCATGTTCGTCCCCACCCGGAGTCTGTCATGATTCATCGGATCCTCGCCGGTGTGATTCTTGGCGTCGTGGTTCTGGCCGCCGCTGCGATCGTGCAAAAGGCGGGTGACGGCCTGCACTGGCCCGAGCCGCAGGCCGTCGGAGCGGCCAGCCGCTGACAGTGAGGCGTCATGGAACGCGATCCAGCTGACCGAGGCTCTGAGAACGTCAGTCGCCACCGTCACTCGAGGCCCCTCGCCAATCTCAGTCCGTCAGCGGAGCGGAGCGAACCACCGCCCCACCTCACGGGCAACGGCGGGAAGCTGGCGGTGAGTCATGGCCAGTGTCAGAAGGCCGGCGACAATCAGGAACCCGGTCACCTGCAACGCCGCGAGGGTTTGTTCCGGAAAACTGAACCAGAGCACCACGACCAGGAGGCCCGTCACGGAGGCCGCCAGTACGGCCACGACGACAATCAGCCATCCCACACGCCGCTCCAGACGTTCCACTCGGTCGTTCATGTTCGAGCCTCCGTCGGAATTGTCTTCCAATGACTCTTCCTGGACCAGCCAGTCGCGTCTCCGTTTCCTGACCGGTTGAGCGTCTTTCGGTTCCCGCGGAGAGCCCTCGGTTGAGAGTCGAACGGGCAACAAGGACCCGCGACGCGTGACTCTGCAACTCCGGGCAGCAATGGGGCCGCTGGGACTCGAACCCAGAACCAAAGGATTATGAGTGAGGATGGCGAATCGCAGAAGCCAATAAAAGCTCACGGTTTGCGTCGACACGAAAACGGGCTTACAGCGGAAACGTCAGTACTTCAGCAGCTCGCCGATCTAATCTCCCTCTGGCCCGAACTTCCCAGGCCGGTGAGAGACTGGATCGTCACCTGTGCGAAGGCAGCCATCCCCGTCGTCCGGGTGTCGTGATCGTGGCGTCGGCTCGCGAGCGAACTTCGGAAAGGAGACGCAGAATGTCTACGCCGAAGGGGTAATGCGCTACGGCCCAAGCCACTTCGCACGCCTGGAAGTATTACGAATCAGAACAGCGCGCTCGCCGGCACTGTTGCTTAACTTGATCTCAGACGCGGCCACGGAATCGATCGTGAGTTCGTTCCACGTCTGGGAGGTACTTTTTCCATTAATCTCCTTCCGAACTTTCAATTTCAGGATACGGAGCCGTGTCCACAGATCAGCATCGCGGTCAGCGCTGACGAAGAGAACGGAATCGGACACACGCCAGCGATGCGGCCTCGAAAACGGATCGCCCTTCAGCCAGAGACGACCATCTTCACAGAAGTCGTAGTGTTCAATTCCGTAAGGCCCCCAATCGGCAGTCCACGTCCCCACCAGCCTCGGATCGATCCTCGGACGAGTCGACCACCACAGCCCGCCGCCAAGGATAAGCAGGACGAGTACGGCGATGGTGAGTCGGCGACGGCGAGTCATTGGTCACTCTGGTCGGCGACGCGTGTCCAGGTGAACGGGAAGTCCGGAAAGTTGGGACCCACTGGTTTCAACCTGATCTCATTAGGACCGACCGCTACTAACTCGAACTCCCTGGACTCTCCCCCCGGTAGCGGCCGTCCCGTGAGATTTGAGTAGAACAACCGTGCGTCATCCCTGATATCGTTCCAGAGCGACGGTGCTTCGAGTTCAGGCGGCGTCCTTAACGTGAGTCGATTGCCGGATACGTGCCACCGGAAGGCCGCGGGCGTCCAAGTCTTCAGGTCGGAGTTCAACACACGGGCACGTCCCGTGGACTCCAGAGCAAGCACTTCACCGATCGTTCCCAAGCCTCTCCATCTGCCTACAAACCTCTGATCCACCTGCGGCCAAAACCACCAGCACAGCCCCACCGCGAGGACAGCGACCACGACGACTACCCGTCGCCTGTGCCGGTTCGGTGGTGACGGGGAAGAGGTCATTCGGGGATGCGGGTGAGAATCAGATTGAACTCCGATGATTCCGGCCTCCTGATCACGAATCGGTCTGATGAGATTTCAGACAACAACATGGTGGATGCATCATTCGAATCAAGACTCACTGTTCCGCCGCGGAATCCGCAAAAGAACGCGGCAAGCATGTGGCGGAGTCCTACGGGGGTCGCAGCGGGAAATACTGATCCGACAATGAGTGTTTCATCCTGAACACGCCATGAATACCGATGCGGCTCCCGGGCAATGGAATCAACCTGACTTGCGGTTCCGTTTGAGCGAAACGTAACCGTGCCGTAGACCGATGAGTCCTTCTGCCAGACCATTCGCCATTTCCCGACGAACCTCGCATCCCCTCGCGGCCAGCACCACCAAGCCGCGGTCGTCACGAGCACGAGAACGAACGCGACGACAAGCCAGCGGCGTCGGCGTTTCTTCGTCGGTGGTGTGCTCGGTTCCATCAGGTAGCCCTCCGAGGTGAAGTCTACCGGAGGGCAGGGGGGCGCGGCGAGAAGGGACGGCCGGTAGACTCGTCGACCATCCGACGAAAGGCATCTGGAGGTTGCGGTGAGCGAAACAGGGTTGAAGAGCATCAGCGCAGCGATCATCGTTGGGGGTGGGTGCTTGATTATCGGCCTGGCAAATACCGGGAGCCAGGACAGTGCAGTCGTGACGGGGCTAATTGGCATTGGCGTCGTTGTGACGGGAATCTACGAATGGCGGCAGCTCTTGAAGCGCCCATGACCGACGACACCCCTCCGAAGCCGAAACGCAGACGCTGGCGATGGGTCTGCGTCGCCCTGGTGGCAATGTCACTCGCAGGCGGTGCGGTCCCCGTTTGGGACAATCGAGTTGAGCAACGGGCGCAGGCGTGGCTGGCCGAAGCGTCGAAGCGGAAACTGCTGATCGCGTACGACACCGTGGGCATCATCCCGGGGATTGAACACGTGTTCGGCAAACAGCTCCTGGGGCGCCGTCAGATCACCGTGGGCGTCTTCGGCATGCAGGACGCGCAGAATCTGAAAATGATGCCGCCTTGCCCGGTGCGGTTGGTCATCAATGTCTGCGGCAGTCCGTGGGATGTCGTCGAGTGGCTCCGCCTGCACTTTGGAAATGCGATCGAATGACCGAACCCCGCATCATCGTCGCCGAGTCGCACGGCCACTGAAACGCCTGGTTTGAGGACCGGCCGCACGAGACTTTCGGCGGTAACACGCTGGGGACCGCCTGTCTTCAAGATGCCGCACGAGACGGACGTAGCAGAGATGCTCCGTAGAGATGTCAACGCGGCGCGGGAGGAGTGGTTGTACGGTGCTGGTGACGACGTACAGGAGCACGCTAGGCGGCCAGCCTCGGACTTCCTGTCAGTCCAGAATCACGACGGAGCGGTCATCGACTTCCACGCACTTAGGCACACCTGCGGAGCTTGGTTGGCGAAGGCCGGCAATCACCCGAAGGTGGTTCAGACGATCATGCGACACTCGACCATCACACTGACGATGGGCACGTACGGTCATCTGTTTCCGGGCCAGGAGTCGGAGGCTGTCGCGAAGCTGCCGGAAATGGTCCCGTTACAGTGGAATTCACAGTGTTCGGGTGACACGTCGCCGCAATCGGGTGCAGCTCCTTGCAGCGTGATGAAAGGCCGGTCGAAAAAAGAAAGGAGCCGCAAAGCCTGCGTGGAGAGCGATTTACAGCTCTCCCTGCAGTGCCATGCAACTCCGGGCAGCAATGGGGCCGCTGGGACTCGAACCCAGAACCAAAGGATTATGAGTCCTCTGCTCTAACCGATTGAGCTACAGCCCCCGAAGACCCGGAATGACAGCGACTTGCGGCATCGCACGCAAGCCCGCGAGAAACCTGGCCCCGGAAGTGTGGATTCTCTCTCCAGACGTCGGCCCGTTCGATCCGCCCTGCGCGAAAAAGCAGAACTCGAACGCGTTGCGGGGCGCGTGTCCGACCGGCCAATGGCTATTCTGCGTCGACGGCATTCCATCCCGCGCGCACCAGTGGTTTGGACGATATCTCTGAAAGGCGAGTGATGTCTCGAGCGGTTCTTTTCTTACTGGTCGTGTTCGCAGCCATCGCGCCGGCGGCCGGCGCTGATCAGGTCCCATTCACGCTGGAGCAGGTTCGCAGCTATCCCTTTCCCAACGAGCTCACCGCCGCCCGTTCCGGCTCACGGATCGCCTGGGCCGTTGATGATCGCGGGCGGAGAAACATCTGGGTGGCGGAAGGGCCCGATTTCGAACCCCGGAAGCTCACGAAGTTCGATCTCGATGACGGCCAGGAACTGACTGCCGTCAGCCTGTCGCCCGATGGCGACCATGTGGTGTTCGTCCGCGGTGGAGATTTCGGCAGTAACTGGGACCGCGGCGTCGGTGTCAACACGCTGTCGCTCCCGATTCCGCCAAAGCTGCAGCTCTGGGCGGCGCCGTTCGCAGGAGGCGACGCCAGGGTGCTCGCTGACGACGTCGACAGCCCGGCCATTTCGCCGCGGGGCGACATCGTGGCCTTCAACAAGGGAGGGCAGGCCTGGAGTGCGAAGCTGGACGGCTCGTCGCCGGCCCAGCCCATGATTGCCACCCGCGGTTCGACCAGCAGCCTCACGTGGTCGCCCGACGGCTCAAAGCTGGCGTTCGTTTCCTCGCGCGACGATCACGCCTTCATCGGCATCTACACGGACGCCACAACCCCGATCCTGTGGATTGATCCTTCGACCGCCCGTGACGGCTCGCCGCGCTGGTCTCCGGACGGCAAGTCGCTCGTGTTCGTTCGCCGACCCGGCTCGGGGCCCGAACCGGCGATCAAGAAGGTGCCGCAGCCCGAGTGGTCCATCCGCGTCGCCGATGTCGCAACCGGAACTTCGCGGGAAGTCTGGAAATTCCTGGCGACCCGCGGCCGGAATTCCTCGGGAGCATCGAACCTCGACTGGGCCGCCGGCGACCGGATCGTGTTCCTCGCCTCCTTCGACGGCTGGCCACACCTCTATTCCCTCCCGGTGGCCGGCGGGGAACCGGAGCTGCTGACCCCCGGCAAGTTCCACCTCGAACAGGTTCGACTCAGCCCCGATCGGAAGTTCCTGCTGTGCGCGGGGAACACGGGGCCCGATGCGCTGGATATCGACCGTCGGCACATCCTGAAAGTCCCCGTCGACAGGCCCGAACTGAACGTGGTGACTCCCGGCGACGGCCTCGAGTGGTCCCCGGTCGTCACGGGCGACGGCAAGGCCATTGTCTGCCTCTCGTCCACAGGGCAGCGGCCCCCCATGCCGACCTTGCTGCCGGCCGACGGAGGCCCTGCGAAAGTCCTGGGAGAGTCTCACCTCGCGAATTTTCCAGTTTCTCAACTGGTCGCGCCGAAGCAGGTCGTCTTCAAGTCGCCGGATGGGCTCGAGGTTCACGGCCAGCTCTTTGAAAAGCCCGGACCCGCAACGAAGAAACCCGCCATCGTCTACGTGCATGGCGGGCCCCAGCGGCAGATGCTGCTCGGCTGGCACTATTCCCCCTACTACGCGAACGCCTACGCCTCCAATCAGTATCTCGCGTCGCGAGGATACGTCGTCCTGTCGGTGAATTACCGGCTTGGCATCGGATACGGCCAGGCGTTTATGAGCCCCGGAAAAACAGGGGCGTCCGGCGCCGCCGAATACATCGACATCAAGGCGGCCGGCGAATACCTGCGCTCGCTTCCGCAGGTCGACCCGGACTGCATCGGCATCTACGGCGGCTCCTACGGCGGATACCTGACCGCACTGGCGCTCGCCCGCAATTCCGATCTCTTCGCCGCAGGGGTCGACATCCACGGCGTCCACCGCCAGCGCACTGCAAGGGAGAACGCCGATCCGAAGGAGACTGATGCGGGCGCCGTGGCCTGGCGGTCGTCGCCCGTCTCGGCGATCGAAACATGGAAGTCGCCCGTCCTCCTCATCAGCGGGGATGACGACCGCAATGTCGCCGTCTCGCAGACAGTCGATCTCTCGCGACGGCTTGCGGCCGCTGGAGTTCCGTTTGAGCAGTTGATTATTCCCGACGATACCCATCACTTCATGCGGTTCGCCAACTGGATGAAGGTCAATGCGGCCACCGCCGAGTTCTTCGACCGTCAGATTGGCTATCCCGATCCCGCGCAGCAGCCGCAGGTGACCGCGCAGGCCTGGGCGATTCTCGACGGCCAGACCGGCAAGCTTCTCTATGGCAAGGAGGCGGACGAACGTCGGAAAACCGCGAGCACCACGAAAGTCATGTGCGCCAGCGTCATCCTGAAGCTGGCCGAGAAAGATCCCAAGGTCCTCGACGAGATCGTCACCTTTTCGAAACTCGCCGATGACACCGTCGGCAGCACGGCCGGCATCAAAGTGGGGGAGAGCCTTCCGGTTCGCGACTGTCTCTACGGGCTTCTTCTTCCCTCCGGAAACGATGCAGGGAATGCCCTGGCCGAGCATTTCAACGATCGTTTCGATCCTCCGGACGCCACGATGATCCAGTCGCTCGGTCTGGATGTGGAGCTACTCAAGACCCGCATCAACTTCATTGCCGAGATGAACCGCACGGCCCGAAGCTGGGGCGTGACGGGCACGGAGTACCGTTCGTCCTACGGAGACGGCGGGACGCCCGACCAGCGCACGACGTCGGCCGGGGAACTCGGCCAGGTCGTCTGGAACGCCTTCCAGAACAAGCGCCTGCGGACCGTCGTCGGCACGAAGGCGTATGCGTGCAAGGTGCGGCAGCCTGACGGAACGCTGCGCGATGCCCGCTGGGAGAACACGAACAAGCTGCTCGATCGATATGGCGTCGATGGCGTGAAGACCGGCACCACCAACCAGGCCGGAGCCTGTCTGGTGTCGCATGCCCGATTCGGCGCCGAAGACTATTTCTTCGTCGTCCTGGGCGCCGCGCGGGATGAGGCACGCTTCTCCGACACCGTCGATCTGATCCGCTGGTTGAAATCCCGACGTGCGACGCCGGAGTCCCATTAACCGATCGGGGACTCAATTTGCCGCGGCACTTCTGAACTCCTCGCGGACTCCTGACTCCGGATCACGGTGCGGATTCCGCGAGGACCTTTTCATAGTACGCAGCCGCCCGGTCGTAGGCCGCGCGGGCCGCAGGCCGCTCGGCCTCGCGAATATTGCGTTCCTTGGACTTCCAGCAGACATCGACCGCCTTCCGGCACCATTCCGCGCTCGCCTTGCGGGCGCGAACTGGATTCCCCTCGACCGTCACCCATACCGGGTTCGTATGGACGCTCGGAAGGATCCGGACGGCGATCCACGACGACCTCGCGACGTCGACTTCGAAACGCAGCGTTTCCATCGTGCCGTCCGCTTCGATGTCTTTCCGGGCGACCGGTTCACCATTCACGATGACCTCCACCGGAACCCGGCGCGACTCGCCAATGCGGCAGCGCTCAATGTTCCAATACGGCTTCGCATCCAGGCGCGAGTTCCGGATCCGCCTCGTCGTTTCCGTCTCCGTCTGCTCGAGCAGCGCGGCGGCGTCCAACTCGACCGTCACCCGGCCCTCCGCGGGGAGTGCCAGCGTGCTCACGCCATCGGCCGTCGGCTCGCCGACGCCAACCGTTGTCCCAGCATGCGAGACGCGGTAGTCGATCAGGTGGCTCATTCCATCGCCGACGTAGCTGCGGCCAAGCTTGATTCCCTGGGCCCATTGGTCGAAATCGAGTGGCTCGTCCTTCGACAACTTCACGTAGCTGCGTCCCAACCCGACACGCTCCCCGTAGATACAGGGAAAGTCGGTCTCCCCGCTGATGCGAGTGGTCACGCCACAGTTCAGCGTGTGATACCAGATGTTGAGTTCCCAGATGCTGGGGGTGTCGACGGCCGAGATGAAGTCGCAGGCTCCCAGCGGCCCGGTGACGATGTATTCATTGGCGCCGATGCCATCGAAGGGCGGCATGGCGTCGTCAGGAAGCTGGCTGGCCGCTTTGCCGGGAGTCGGCCGGAAGCGTCCGCCATAGGGGATCGGCGCCGGCGACCGCCTGCCGTCGGGCATGACGTCGGGCAGTCCCAGTCCCCATCCCGAGTGGCTGTAGCCGACCACGCCCCCCTGCTTCTGTCCGAACTCGAGGACCGGCAGGGTCCAACTCGGCCAGTCTTCGAGGAGCGTCGTCCCGGGGTAATCGTCTTCCGTCAGTCGCAGCAGGCACAGATGACCCGCATGCGATGAGGGAAACCCGCTCACTTCCACGTCGTATCGCATCAGGTAGTTGGGCTTCGAGAGGGCGGAAGTCTTGCCTTCGAAGTATTGCTTCTGCGTGTACCAGCAGGGGCCCCACGACAGAACACAACCGACATTCAGGTCTTCGCCCAGAATGTGGCGCATCATGTCCCCAGGGCCGACGCCTTCGGTCGGACTGTCGTAATGGGCGCAGCCTGCGGCATGGACGTGGTGATCTCCCGAGAACCAGCCGCGCTCGCGGGGATGGATCCAGCGGACGAGCCGCATCGATTCGCGATGGCTCTTCACGCCGACCGGCACGGTGATCGTTCTCCGGAGCGGCATGTATTCAGGACCGCGCGTTACTTCGATGGTGTACTCGCCCGGAATCAGCGGGACGGTCTCGCCGCTCGCGCGGTAAACCTGGTGATGGAAGAAGAAATCGGGAGCGATCCGCCGCGATGGATTCGGATAGACACGCTGGAGCCGGTCGCGAATCGTGAACGCCGCCGTCGTCGGCTGGCCGTCATGGTCGCGAACGTCCAGCACGACTTCGACGCTGGGCGCGATGTGGAACAGGATCGGCACTTCTCCGCGAAAGCCGAGATCCTGCGTCCCCTGGCCGACGCTGAACGCGAACGAAGCCTCCCGTCGTCCGACATCCCGCGCGTAAAGCTGCAGGATGCGATACTCGACGCCAAGCCCCGAGAGGTTCGGCTTCAACGGCTGTTTATCGAACTGGTCGATGTCGAGGAATCGGTGGGGCACATCCGCGGCCGACGTCAGTTTGCTGTCGGTCAGCGGCTTCTCACGCCGGCCTTTCCCCTGCAGATACGGCGTCGCCGAATTCGGACTGGTCACTTCGAGTTTCGGCGTGATTCCCGCTTCGTTGACGACCTTCACCAGGAACGAGCGCCAGCCGTTCTGGTCAAGCTCCTTCTTTGCAGGTCCCTCGACGGCTGAAACCCGGCTCTCGGCGTTAATCGTCACCACCGCGAGCGCCATCGGATCAAAGATCGCCTGGATCTCGACGACTGAGGCCCGGCCATCGGGATTCGCGATCGCCGCAGCCAGGGCCTCCTGCTGCGACTTCGAAAGTGGCGAACCGACGTACTCCAGCGCGTCGCGTAGCCGCTCTGCGGCCGCGGCGAATGGCTGCGGCTCGACAGTGCGGACCGGTTCGATGTCCGTGGCCCGGGCCACGGCCGCGAAGCCTGTCACGAGCAGGATCGGTGTCAGCACGACGCACAGAGCAAGGCGCATCAGTCTGTCCCCCAGGCGAGCGGTGCAGGTGAGAGCTGGGGAACAATCTATCCGGCCCCGGTCGGCAATGCCTTCATGGAGAATGGTTTCTGTCCATCCCCCGTTTCGTGTCAGAAAACGTGAAGCCGTGTGTAAAACAGTGATAGACCAATGATGACCTTTTCCCCACAAACCCGGGCAAGCCTGCTGATTCGCGTCCGCAATCCGGCGGATCAGGCGGCGTGGCATGAGTTTGTGGAGATCTACTGGCCCGTGATTCACAGGCTGGCCCGCCGGAAGGGGCTGCAGGAGGCCGACGCCGACGACCTGGCGCAACAGGTGTTGATGTCCGTCGCCAAGACGATTGAGGAACGGCCGCACGACCCGGGCCGTGCAAAGTTCCGGACCTGGCTCGGACGCGTCGTCCAGAATGCGGCCTTGAATGCCCTCACTCGTGCGAAGCCTGATCGCCCGGCAGGGGGCGACAGTCACGACGCGCATGTCCGAAACGCCGTGAGTCGCGAACCCGACTCTCAACTGATGCAGCTGGAATTGCGTCGCGAAGTGTTTCGGTGGGCCGCCCGGCAGGTCGAACGGGAATTCCAGGCGGACACGTGGCAGGCATTCTGGTTGACAGCCGTCGAAGGACGGGCGTGCGACGATGCGGCGAGGAAACTGAAAAAAGGTGTCGGCGCTGTTTATGCCGCGCGCAGCCGGGTGATGAAGCGTCTGCAGGAGAAGATCGAGGAGTATGCCGCAGAGTCAGGGAGTGTGTAGAGGAACGCATGATTCATTCGCCACGGCTGGTTTGGCCGTGTGGGAATGAGAGCGCTGCACACTGTTTCACGGCTCACAGAGTCGTGGCACTTCCTGGTTGTTGGTTGAGATCACACCACGGATTCATTGATACGAAGATGAGCAGGCGTCCTGCCTGTCCCCCCGATGTCCATTTCCCCATCCACCTGTGATCCGCGCCGCCCGCTCCAGTTTCTGGAAGGCGCGCTCAGCGATGCCGACCAGTCCGCGTTTGAGACTCATCTGGAGTCGTGCCCGATCTGCCGTGCGTCACTGGAGTCGAAGGCCGGCGATGTCCAGGCATGGTCGGAAGTCCGCGAGTATCTGTCGTCCTTTGGAGAGGATGCCGACGCCACGCGCGATGCGGTCCAGGAATCCTCGGAGATCGGCGACCATGGGATCACGGCTGTCCTCAAGCTGCTCGCGCCGACCGATGATCCCGCCATGGTCGGTCGCCTGGCCGGCTACGAGATCGTCGGCGTCATCGGATGCGGCGGCATGGGCGTCGTCCTCAAGGGGTTCGATGCCCGCCTCAACCGATTCGTGGCGATCAAGCTGCTCGCTCCTCATCTCGCCGCCAGTGCGTCTGCCAGACGCCGTTTTGCGAGGGAAGCCAAAGCGGCCGCGGCCGTCGTCCATGAAAACGTGGTCGCGATTCACGGAGTTTCCGAGTTTCAGGGGCTGCCGTACCTCGTGATGCCGTATGTGAAAGGGGAGTCGTTGCAGAAGCGGCTCGACCGCAGCGGCCCACTGGGAGTTTCCGAGGTCCTCAGGATCGGCCGTCAGATTGCCGCCGGGCTCGCGGCGGCCCACGCGCAGGGCCTGATCCATCGCGACGTGAAACCCGCGAACATCCTGCTCGAAGAGAATGTCGATCGACTTCAGCTGACCGACTTCGGGCTCGCCCGAACTGTCGATGACGCCAGCGAAACAAGAACCGGCATTATCGCCGGCACTCCCCAGTACATGTCGCCCGAGCAGGCCCGCGGCGACGCGCTCGACACCCGGAGCGATCTCTTCAGCGTCGGCAGCGTGATGTACACGATGTGCGCGGGGCGGCCGCCGTTTCGTGCGGAGACGCCTTACGGAATTCTGCGACGAATCACGGACGACACGCCGCGACCTTTGACGGAAGTGAACCCTGACACGCCGGGATGGCTGGAAGCGATTGTCGGGAAACTGCACAGCAAGGAGCCAGCGGATCGGTTCGTTTCGTGCGAGGAGCTGGCGGAGACGCTGGAGCAATGCCTCGCTCACGTCCGGCAGCCGGCGACGGTGGGGCTGCCTGAAGGAGTGACGAAGCTGGTGAAGCCGGCGCGGCCGGGCAGCGCCGGAATCTCAGCCGCCCGGTTCATGCGTCTGATGAAGACAGGACGCGGCCAGATGACGGCCGGAATTCTGGCGACAGCAACGCTGGCGGGCGTGTTCGTGATGATGCGGCAGCCGGCGGCTGAACTGGCGAGTGAATCGGGTTTGCCGCCGGCGGGGCTTCCCGAGTCGACGTTGCCAGTGCTTGATCCGGCACTCGACTGGGATCGGGTCGCCGGCGAGACGGAATTGCTGAAGGGACAGGCCGAGGAGCTGGCGGGGCGGGCGGAGCAGTTGTGGGACGGCGCGAAGATTCCGTCGGCCGAGATGCCTCCTTGATGAAACGCGAGGGAGAGCGGCTGGTATGAGCCGGTGGATGGCGTCCAAGTTCGCGCAGCAACGATGACACAGCGAAGGCATCCGGAGACTGACGTCCCGATCTGGCGGAAAGAAGGAGAGTGAAATGAAGCTCACAATGATCCCGCTGTTCGTACTGGCGTTGCTGATCAGCGCACTACGGGCCGATGAGACCAAGACTCCCGTCAGCACCGACGTCGCTCCGCAAACATCGACCGAACCGCCGGCCGCTCAGCACGCCGAGTCGCGGGATGACCATTGGCTGACCTCAATCTCGGAGGGCCAGGTCCGCGCGAAAGAGACTGGCCGCCCGCTGCTCATCTTCTGGCGCACCGGCGAAACCGAAGCCGGCGGGCAGATGGGGCGAAACCTGTATTCGGGAATGATCAGAAACGTGCTTCGGAATGTCTTCGTTTCTGTGGACGCCGATCCTGGCAGCGAAACGGTCCCGTCGACGCAGCTCAAGATCACGGCAGATCCGACGGTGGTAGTCACTGACGCCGATCTCAAGGAGCTTCATCGTTTCGAAGGTCTGCGGAGCCCCGAGGAGATCGTCGCCGAGCTGTACGTTGCTGGCTCGAAGCTGTCGCCGCCACGATTCACGGCTTCGACGCCGCTGGGAATGAAGAGCTTCTATGTGAAGCGGGAATCGGTGACTGGACTGCAGAAAGGAGATCTGGCGGACGTGGCGCTGACATACGAACTGCAGTCCACGTCTGGTCGTGAGCTCAAATCCCAACTGATCCTCGAACGGGTGCCTGTTGCGGATGTCGTTCACGGCGCTCCGAACGACGAGTCGCCGGTGAAGGAAGGCGTTCGGTTGCTGCTGACACCAGCGAAGGCAGACGCGATGGAGTCTGTCCTCAACCGCTCGCAGATCTCCCTCACATATCGATCGCCGGACCAATTGGCGCGGTTGAAGGAAGAGGATTTCGAGGCGCGAATCGCGGAAGTTCGGAAAGCCGCGCCGCTCGAGGAGAGTGGCGAATCAACAGACCAGCAGAAGGCTCAGCCGTCCGTCACTGAAAACGCAGGCGATGCGGAGACACCTCGGCCTCTGCGATTCGTCCACTATGTGTCGCACGGGCAACGAGCCATGCCAGTGTTCACGACATTGATGGAGGAACTGGCAAAGCAAGACGTTGCTCTGGGAGTCGGCCATCCTGGTGAGCCGCCGGCCGATCAACTTCGGATTGAAGTGACTGTCGACGAATCCGGCGATTGGAAAGGGCCGGTGAGCGGTCTGCTCAAAGAGATCAGTGAACTGCCGGTGCAACGGCTGGCCCTATCGTGTGGTCCGGCCCAGGGGAAAGGTGAGACCAGGGTCACTCTGCGTTGGGGCGAAGAGGCTCCCAAAGCCGATGTCACAGCGGTGAGGGATCTGATGCAGCGACAGTCACGGATTCTTGTGGCATTCACCGGTCCTGTTGAGGTGGCTCCCTTGCCCGGCGCACCTGCGGAGCGGGGAGGGCTGAAGATTGTCCGGCTGAGCCACGCGAAGGCGCCCGCGATGGCCGTGCTGCTGAGCCAGGTGGTGATGGGACCAGGCTTCACGGCCGTGGCCGACGAGCGGACCAATTCCGTCGTTCTGAAATCGCATGATGCGGAATCTCTCGATGCCGCGGAGGCCTTGCTAGCCAAACTCGACGATGCGGGGCCCTCCCCCGGAAAAACGACTGATCTGATGGCGATGGGAATGGGGATGGGGTCTGAGGGGGACATGTCAATGGGCATGGGGGCCCCTCCCAGGAAGGCGGTCTCTCAACTCCAGAAGGAATACGCCGACCGGGAGGCGGCGGCGGCGAAGCTGGCAAATGAACTTCGGGGTCTGCAGGCCTCGTCCGAAAGGGGCCAACCGGCCGAGGTCCGCGAGCTTTCGAGCGATGAGTTTTACGCGCAGGCCGGGAGTTCGCTTGAGGGCTTCATTGAAAAACTGCATCAGACAAAGCTGGGACGGAAGCCCAGGCAGGAGGAACAGGCCTACTGGCAGGGGGTGTTGACGACGAATGGATACGACCGCGTGGGGCTGGTGCGGCAGTTCCTCGACTCCGTCGCACCTGGCAAGCTCGACGCCGAAGCCGGGAAGGGGGATCCGAAGCAGGCCGCTTTGCGCAAGCAGTTGAAAGACGCTGTCAAGAAGTCCTTCGAGGCCCGGCAGGCGATGCTGGCCGCGGAGTTGGAGGCGATGCAGGCGAAGCTCGCCGTGACCCGGCAGTCACTCGAAGCGCGGAACCGGATCTCTGGAGAGATCGTCGCCCGGCGGGTAGAGGACCTGCTGAATCCCGCACTCAAGTGGGATGAACCTCAACCGGCCAGCGAATCGTATGCGGCGTCGCCGCAGCCTGCGGTTTCGGGGCCGGGCAGACTGCCCGTTGATCCGAACGCTCCGACGGGCGTCCGAAAGCTGCCGTCTTTGGCGACGTCCGGGCCGCAGTCCAGGGGCCCCGCCGGTCGATCGGATGCGAGTTTACAACCGGCCGCCGCGCTTCCTTACCCCCCGGCGGCGTCGGAAGCCATTCCGACTCCGCGACTGACCGGGATCTGGGAATCGCACGTCGAAGGAATGGGGATGATGGGCGGCATGGGCGGCATCCCGCCTTACCGCGGGGCGGGGATGTCAATGATGCTGGCGGGAGAGATGTCGGGCGCCCCCCGGCCGCGACTGGTGATCGAAGGCGAGATCGCGGCGCTGTACGAGAAGAACGAACGCCGGCGTCTGTGGAGGATGTCGGTCGGCCGGCCCGGCCAGATCTGGACGCCGATCACCTTCACCCCCCTCGATGAACTGCCGGCCATGCAGGGGAGCTATGCCACGAAAGACCAGGTCCTGACGGTCGTTACTGCCACCGATGAGGGACCGGAGATTGTGAGTTACCACCGCTCCATTGCAGCGGTCCCTCCCGACTGGGCGAAACAGATGCAGGCGGACGCTGGTGACAAACTGCGGGCTGCCGAGGATCAGTTTCACCCTGCCGCGCGCATCGATCTTTCAAATGCTGCTTCGGCAGGCGGACAAGACGTTCTTTCGAAGGTGGCGGGACTTTGGACGAAGCTCGGCAATCTGGGCACGGATCCCGCCGGCATGGGCATGGGAGGAAATCCAGAACTCGGAAATGCGCCGCAGGAATACCTGGTGATCCACGCGCATGGCGCCGCGGTGTACGAGAAGAATCAACGGAAGCAGTTGTGGACGATCTCAATCGACAATTCAGATGAAACCCAGGCGCGGCTGACCTTCCGACCGGTGGGCGGGGGCGTCGGCATGCAGGGGACATATGCATTGAAGGGGGGGGCATTGTCAGTCGTCAGCGTCGGCGAGGAAGGGCCGAAGATCGTCCAGTACCGGCGCATCCTGCCCGTGACTCCGCCGGAGTGGGCGGCGGAGATTTCGAAGTTATTGCCGAATCGCAACCTTGATCTTCTGCGAGGCGTCTCCTCCGGCGAAATGCGGCCAGGCTTTACACCCGCAGAGCGAGACGCGAAGCCACGGGCCGCGTCTGGCCAAACCACGCCTTCGGACCAGTTCCTCCGCGACGATGTGCAGTACTTCCCGCCTGCACCGTTGCAGAGGACGGCGCCAAAAGAGGATGCGGTTTCCGATGAGTTCCGACAGCGAAATCCGGGGCCGCGCGCAGAGCGGCAGCCATCCGATTACCTCGAACTGCTCGACCGGCATCACGCAGCGCTTGCGGACTACGACAAGCAGCTTCAGAACGTGGGCAACGATCACCCGCAGACTCAACAGGCCCAAGGCGGGAAAGCACGCACCCTGCGTTCGATCGATGTGATCGAGATCGAATTCGAGGCGGAGCTGGATGCGGCGGCCGGAGAAGTCGAAGTGAAACAGGTCGAGCTCAAGGCCGCAAAGGCATCGCTCGATCGCGAGCGGAAGCTCTTTGAATCGAACGCGACAACGCAGACGAAAGTCCGGCAGCAGGAGTCGGCTGCAAGGCTGGCGGAAGCGCGCCTGAAGGCGGCGGAGACACGGCTGCGTTTGTTCCTGTCGACGAGGGAGAAACTGTTCCCTGACAAGCCCGATGGGCCGATTGCTCCGACGGATCCGGGGACGTCGCCGCCGGTTCCGCCCGCAGCCGCTCCTCAACCCGTCCCGGCACAGCCAGGTCCGGCGCCGGCAGCCCCTGCGGCCTCTCCGTCAGCACCGAAAACACCGGCGCCGATGGCTCCCTCGACGATTCCGGGGCCCAATGCCTGATGCGATCTTAAGGATTGCTTCGTCGTCAGGTGTCGCGTCGTTCGCGAGTTGCTCCCCGGACGCCTGCTCGGGGAGCCTTGATTCGCGAACGACGCTCAGCATCAGCCGACGAGCGCCTTGATCGGCTTCACCGCCGGGTCGGCGATCGGGAACTCGCGGCCTTCAAGGTCGAAGCTGCCGTTGGAGTCGACGCCGACGGCGGCCAGGTAGGTGTGGAACAGCTCGGCTGCGTCGCACTGGCCGTCGACCACTTCCGTTCCGCGGTCGTTCGTCTTTCCGTAGGCCGCGCCCCGGGGCAGCTTGGCGCCGGCCATCGCGATCGACCAGGCCGCGGACCAGTGGTCGCGGCCATAGTAGAGGTTCACGTTCGGAGTGCGTCCAAACTCGGAGAGAACGACGATCAGCGTGCTGTCGAGCATGCCCCGCGCGGCGAGGTCCGTGACCAGGGCCGCGAATGGGCGGTCGAATTCACCGACCTGCTCGAGGTGGAAGTTGAAGTTCTCGTTGTGGGTGTCGTAGTTGGAGTGAGTCACCTGGACGAACGTGACTCCCTTCTCGAGCAGCCGGCGGGCGAGCAGGGTGTGCCGCCCCAGGTCGTGCTTGCCGTACCGCTCCAGGTCGGCCGCCGGTTCCTGCGTCACGTCGAAGGTGTCAGCCTTCTGCATCAGCTTGAGGGCCTGCTCGTAGCTGTTCGTGTACGCATCCGTGATGGCCGTGCGGCGACGCGACAGGAACCGCTCGTTCACCTTGCGGCGGAAATCGTGCCGCGCCTGCTCAGAGACGTCGCTGACGGCCGCCGGCCGTTTGAGATACGACGGCGGATTCCCGTTGCCGAGGCTGATGCTCGCATACTTCGGGCCAAGGTACGCGGAGTCGCTGCCGCGTGATCCGCCGCCGCCCGGAGTGATGACGACATGTCCCGGCAGCGGATTCTCTTCCGGCGCGATGGCCTTGGCCACGACCGCCCCAAGCTGCGGATACGACTGGGCCGGCTGCTGGCGATGGCCGGTCAGGACGTAGTACGCCCCTTTGCCGTGGTCGTCCTCCTTCGTGTTCACACCGCGGGCGACGCACAGATGGTGTGCGATCTTGGCCGTTTCCGGCAGCAGTTCGCTGAAATGCACGCCAGGCACGGACGTCGGGATCGACAGGAAAGGGCCGCCGGTATCCGTGCCGGGCTTCGGGTCCCAGCTTTCCAGCTGGCTCAGCCCCCCGTGCATGTTGAATACGACAACCCGCTTCTGCTCGCTCGCGAGCTGCGCGGCCTGGGAACGTCCCGCGAAGACCCCGAGACCGCCGACCACAGCGCCGGTCGCGGCGCCGAGAAACGTGCGACGGGCAATGAGGTGCTCCCGCGACTGGCAGGCATAGTTGCAGTGACGCATGGGAAATCCTTTGGTGGGAGTGAAGGCCATCCGTGCAATGTGTCTGTTCAACCGGGCGGTCAGCCGTCCGGAGTGTCGATCAGTTCTTGAAGTCGGCCGCCGAGTTCCGGCGACAGATGTGAGATCCAGGATGAATCGATCAATCCGACCTCCAGCATGTCCCGCAGATGAGTGCGGTCCTTATCGCGAAACGAAGTCAGTTTCATCCGCACAAGCGCGTCCAGAGACACGAGATCGAAGCTTTTGTCGCGGATGCGTTCGTCGATCGAGGGGGCCGTCGCGGAATATTCCTGGCGGACTTTCTCATTCGCGAAGATGACATGGACTGCGTCGCGGAACTTTCCTTCCGGACCATCGAGGAACATGGTCACGTCCGCCGCGTGGCGATGGAAAAAACCGGCCGACTCGAGAGCAACGATCGCAGCAGGAAGGTCTGCGCGATTCAGAAGCAGGTCGACATCTGCGGTGTTTCGGACGGCAGCTTCATCGATCGTCGAGACCCATGCGGCGACGGCGTTACCGCCGATCACCGCGTAAGGAACGCCGGCCTGTTCCAGCGCTGCAGTCGCCCGCAGCAATCTCTGTCTGACTTTTTCCACAGCCCCGATCATCCTTTCCCACGAAACGGAACCGTAGTCGGTTGTCGCCATTCCGGTCCTCCTTTCGTATGAGAAAATGATAGCGGGTCCACACAGCAACCACTGACAGCCTCTGTCAGTGGTTCATCCGAAACTCAACGCTCGCAATCAGGCTCCAGACAAGTTCCTGGGCCGCCACCGGCTTCTGGTCGGCCGGGCGGGACGTCAGGTACTTCTCCACGTCGGCCATCTCTTCGTCGCTGGGCGGACGGCAGAGAACGGTTTCATACAGAATGCGGGCGGCCTTCTTGGTGTCGGGCTCGTCCAGCATTCGCTTCGTGACGTTGTTCCCCTGCTGACCCGACCACGCGATCATTGCGTCGGCATTGGCGGTGAACAGCGCCTGGTCCGCCGAGGCGAAGAAGTCGTCCTGGGGGGCTCCCGCAGCGGCGCCGTACAGGTTGACGTACAGCGAACGATGCGGCTTCAGCAGCTTGTCATGCACCCGCTGCTCGAGGTCGCGCTGGCGAGCCAGCTGCTTTGCGGCGTCCTGCTTGTCGGCGTCGGTCATCGGCGCCGCCTTTTCCAGTTCCGCGACCTCGACTGCCTTGTAGTTCTCGTAGATCCCCGTCACCCGGAACACGCTGGCACAGAGCTGTTCAGGGGTGAGCGGCTTGAGCGTGGCCACCAGTCCGTCGTTCGACCAGCCCGCCGTCAGCGAAGCCAGCACCACGTCGAACGCCGCCTTTGCTTCGGCGGCTTTCTGCGCGGCGTGTTCGGCCGCCAGCCGGGCTGCCTCCGCCGCTTCGACCCGGCGGCCGCGCTCCGCGATCGCCTGTTCAAAGTCGCCCTGTGCCGCGGTTCGCTTCTCGACTGCGACCTTCTCCGCAGCGATCGCGGCCTCGAGTGCCTTCTGTTGTTCGACGGCCGCCGCGTCGAGTTCCGTCTTCCGTTTCGACAGTGTCGTCAGCGCCTCCGTCAACGCCGCATCGGCCGGCAGCTTCTCCAGCGCCGTTTTTGAAGACGCGATGACAGCATCCAGTGCGATCGTCGAATCCTGCAGCTTCGCAATCGTCGCCTTCGACGTTGCGATGGTTTCCGAGGTCATCGCCAGGTCGCGAATTGCCTGCTGGTACGCCGCGTCAACGGCCGGAAGTGAATTGCTCATCTCGGCCATCTTCGCCATCGATGCATCGGCCAGAGCCCGCGAGTCGGCCAGCGATTTCTCGACTTCAGCAACCTGCGCCTGCTGTGTCTTCGCTTCGACCAGGGCCTTCGCGGCGACCAGCTTCTGCTCGACACGATTCAGGGAAATCTCCAGCGACTCCATCTGCGTTTTTGACGCGGCCCAGTGATCATGCTTCGCGCGGCACGCGTCCCGCAACGGGTTCAGCTTCGCGACCGCCGCATCAATCACGGATCGCGAACCGGTCAGTTCCTCCGTCACCGGCGCGACCGCCGCTTCCTTCTCGGCAGTCGCCTTGTTCAACGCTTCCACTTCCGCTTTGAGCGTCGTCAGTCGCTCGTTGAACTTGGCCGCCGCGGCGGCCAGCTCTGTGTCCATCGGCAGCTTCTGGGTCACTTCCGTCGCCTTGGCGGCGGCTTCCCCGACGGTCGTCGCGATGCCGTTCTTCGCATCGGCCGCGGCCTTTGCGTCGGCCAGCGCTTTCTTTGCGGCGTCGAGTTTCTTGACCACTTCCTGTGACTTCGCGACCGCCGCATCACGCTCCGCCAGGGCAGGCAAGACAGCCGCCTGGGCGTCGTTCCATTCCTTCAGTGACGTTTCTTCGGCCTGCCGCGCACTGTCGATCCTTGGCTTCAGCTGTTCCTGCTCGGCCAGCAGCACGGCCATCGCGGCGACGGCCGTCTCCGCGGCCGCGGCGACATCCGCAGGCCGGTCGATCGCCCGCTGATACACATGGCTGAGCGCGATCTCCCGGAGAAATGCGGGAATGCTGAAATTCATCGCCGCAAACCGCTCGCCCAGCACCCGCAACAGCTCCGGATGCGTCGGCGGATTTCCGGCATGTCGCAGGTCCGGCGGAGAGACGAGACCTCGCCCGAGCATGTAGGCCCACAGGCGGTTGGCGATATTCTCGTTGAACATCCGGTTCTGACCGTTCGTCGCCAGCTCGGCGAACTTCTGCCGCCGGCTGTACTTCGGAACTGGCGCTTTCGCTCCGGCCGCCAGGGGATGGTATTCGTCCCCCGGGTACACCACCGGCTCGGTGATCTCCGCCTCGCCCGGCAGTTGCGGGGAGACGACGTGCTTGACCCCCTTCACGAACACCGATTCAAACACCACGTCGGAGTGGGCCTTCTCGACGTAGTACCCCTTGAGTGCCGCCCCCTCCATGACATCCAGGTTGCTGCTGGCGCCGAAGAACGCGAGCAGGCCGTGGTAGTCAGTCTGCCGGTAGTCACTGATGAGCGGGTGGTCATGACATTGCGCGCACTGCATGTCGACGCCGAATAAGATCCGGCCCACATCGCGGGTCACGGCATTCGGTTCGCCCCCCCGGTCCAGGAAGAATCGGGCGGCCGTTCGGGTCGCGGGATCTTCGCTGCTGGCCGTGAGCATCTCGCGCACAAGTACGTTGTACGGCTTGTTTTCCTGGAACGACTTCAGCAGAAAGGCGCTCCAGTCGTCCGCGCCGACTTCCTTTGCGACCCGTCGTTCCATCAGCATCACGTCGAAAAACGTCGCGATGTTTCGGGTAAAGTGGGGCGACGCCAGCAGGCGGTCGATCACAACTTCGCGCTTGTTCGGCGAAGCGTCGTTCAGAAAGGCTTCGAGTTCCTCAAACGTCGGCGGCATCCCGATGAGGTCGATCGAGATCCGGCGGAGAAACTCGCTGTCGCTGGCGAGTGGCGCTGGAACGCCCACGGAGCCAGCAGCGACGATGCGGTCGATTTCGACACGCAGCGGTTCCTGTGCCGAGGCTGTTGCGGCCCCGAAAAGACAGGCGAACAATGCAAACGATCTGAGTGCGGACCAAGGCATCATGCTTTGGCGGCTCCTCTGCGGGTGAGGTCATGGAGGCAGGGTTGCGAGGAATCCACCCGATTCCCGCGACAGTCCGGCCGGGCGCCGGTTCCATCAACGCATCACAGTAAGTTGATACGTTAGGTCGCAAATCGACCTCGGTCAATCAAAACCCCCCATTCGGCATACGTTTGGTAGCTTAGGACCTCCAGATCACCCTGACGGAAAGATTGTCATGCCCCCCGAGACCAAACCCCGTGTTGAGGTCCTCTATTGCGGAGATACCTCGCTCGACACCGCCGCCAGCTACCTCGCCGGACTCCTGGCCAACGCCGGAATCAAATTTCACTACGTCCCCAGCGACAAGCCGGTGGAGGAAAACCTCGTGAACGGCTCCTGGTCGCTGGTGATCGTCAGCGACTATCCCTCCCCACGCTTTTCCCGCGAGCTGCAGAACGTCGTCGTCTCGCGCGTCGAGAAGGGGGCCGGCCTGCTGATGATCGGCGGATGGGAGTCGTTCCACGGGCTCGGCGGCGACTGGGACGGAACTCCGATTGGCGACCTGCTTCCGGTCGTCATCGGGAACAAGGACGACCGCTGGAACTGCGATCGCCCCTTGATCGTCAAGCAGCAGGCCGCACATCCCATCGTGGATGCACTTCCGTTCCAGAGTCGACCGCCGCTGATCGGCGGACTGAATCGCATCCAGGTGAAGCCCGGCGATACCCAGCTTCTTTCGGCCGAGCAGTTCCAGCTCGAATGGAACGGTGACACGCCGCAGCTGAAACCGTCCGCGTCGTATCCGCTGCTGGTCGTCGGCAAGCGGGGGCAGGGGCGTGTGGCCACGTTCTCCAGCGATGTCGCTCCCCACTGGGTTGGTCCGCTCGTCGACTGGGGCGATGCCCGTGTCACCGCGACCGCTCCCGGCGCTCCCGGAATCGAAGTCGGTGACCTCTACACCGAGTTCTTCACCCGCCTCGTGTTGTGGACTGCCGGCCGGCCTTGAATCACACTCGTCCGTGATCCTGCGATCGTGCTTCATCGAATGATCGGACCCCGTCGCTCGGCGGCGTCAGCACCACCACCACGTCCTGCCTCGCAGCGGAAGGCCTTCATGCGCTCCCTCCTCGCTTTTGCTTTGTGTTTGACACTCTGTGGTCAGAATGCCGCTGCGGACGCCCCGGTCTCCCATCGCGTTCTTGGCGCCGACAAAGGGCGCCTCGCCATTGTCGAGCCCGATGGAAAAGTCTCCTGGGAACATCCCTGCAAAGGGACGCCGCATGACCTGACGCTGCTCGAGAGCAGCAACGTGCTGTTCATCAACGCCGATCGCGAAGTCCTCGAGGTCTCGCCGGCCGGGGACATCGTGTGGCAGTACAAGCCGCAGCCGACAGGCGCGGACGTCAAGAAGATTGAAGTGCATGCCGCCCAGCGACTGGCTGATGGAAATACGCTTGTCGCGGAGACCGGGAACCGCCGGCTCGTCGAAGTCGACTCGAAGGGGAATGTCGTGAAGTCGATTCCGCTGACAATCGACAAGCCGCACCCGCACCGCGACACGCGGATGGCCCGCAAGCTTCCGAATGGCCACTACCTCGTCTGCCATGAAGGGGACAGCAAGGTCCGTGAGTACGATCCGGCCGGCAAGGTCGTCTGGACATACACGCTCGATCTCGCCGGTCGCCCGGAAGCGCCCGGCCACGGCGTCGAAGGGCATGGCACGGCCGTTTACGGCGCCCTGCGACTCGCCAGCGGCAATACGCTGATCGCCTGCGGAAACGGCAACCGGGTCATCGAGGTCGACCCGACGGGAAAGACCGTCTGGTCGATCGAGCAGAACGAACTCCCTGGCATCCAGCTCGCCTGGGTGACGACGCTCCACGCCCTGCCGAATGGCAACGTCATCTTTGGCAACTGCCACGCTGGCGAGGCGAACCCGCAGGTGATTGAAGTGAACCGCGACAAGAAGGTCGTCTGGACGCTCAGGAACTTCGAGACGTTTGGCAACTCGCTCGCAGCCGTTCATATCGTGGATGCGAAGGATGCGATTCGGTGAGCAAGGCTGACGGTGTGTCGCGTGGAAGGTTCATTCGCTGCTGCGTACCGGTGGTGATGGTCGTCTCGGTTCTGGCTGGGAGTTCGAGCCGCGGCGACGCTCCAGCCACCTTCCGGAATCCCATCCTTTCCGCCGGCGCCGATCCCTGGGTGATCCGTCACACCGACGGCTTCTACTACCTTTGCGGATCGACGCGCGAAGGCATCTTCCTGCTGCGCTCGAAAACGTTGTCCGGCCTCGCGTCCGGCGAAAGGAAAGTCATTCGACCGCCGCACGCCTCTGGCCCGAGCAGCCGCCAGGTCTGGGCTCCGGAATTGCACCGCCTCGACGACGGCTGGTACGTCTATTTCGCGGCCTCTGACGGTGACAACAAGAACCACCGCATGTTCGTGCTCGAGAACCGCTCGGCCGATCCGTTCGAGGGATCCTTTATTGAAAAAGGTCGAATCGCCGTTCCAAACGATGACGCCTGGGCGATCGATGGCACAGTCCTCGAGCACGACGGAACTCGCTACTTCGTCTGGTCGAGCGCCCGCGGAGAAGAGCTCGACCCGCAGGTCCTCTCGATTGCCAGCATGTCCAATCCATGGACCGTCGAATCACCGGCCGTTGAAATCTCGCGTCCCACCTATCGCTGGGAGCGGCGCGGAGATCCGGACGTCAATGAAGGACCGCAGGTCCTGACTCGTGATAAGCGAACTTTCATCGTCTACTCCGCAAGCGGAAGCTGGACGGATGACTATTGCCTGGGCCTTCTGTCCCTCAAGCGGAATGGCGATCCGCTCGATCCGGCGGCGTGGACGAAGTTCTCCGAGCCCGTGTTCCAGTCCGCGAACGGCGTGTATGGCCCGGGGCATGCCAGCTTCACCACTTCGCCCGATGGCAGGGAAGACTGGATCGTCTACCACGCCGCCCGGGAGAAAGGATCGGGCTGGGATCGCAATGTCCGTATCCAGAAGTTCGGATGGACGACCGGAGGAACTCCCCGCTTCGGCCTCCCCGTCTCCGTCGACCAGCCAATCCGGAAACCGGGCGGCGAATAACCGCCTGTCAGTCGCCGTGCTTCTGACGCAGGCGACTCGATGTCCGCAGCATGGCGTGAATCCGCTCGAACTCGTTGAGCCATTCCTGCACAACGGAATTCCGTTCGTCTTCCGCGGTGAGCAGTCCCGTCGGGCACGCGGCCCCGCCGATGTTCGACATCATCTTCCGATACTTCGAAAGCGTCCGGTCGCCATAACGGCCGCAGAACTGGCCATCCTCGCTGAGAAACACCACGCACGGAACCCGCGCAGCGCCGCAGGTGTGGAGTTCGGCTGCCACGTCCGCATCGGCATCGCGGTCGAAATAGCGCACCTGGATCTTGTCCGTCGCCTTCGCAAAACGTTCGAAGGCCGGGCACTGATTGATGCAGTCGCCGCACCAGGCCCCGGCGAGAACGACGACCTTCATCTCGCGGGTGAAGCTTTCCAGAAGCGACGTCTGCTCGGCCGAAAGCTCCATCGCCGCGAACGTGTCGTCCCACCGTCGTCGCTGCTCCGGCGTGGCGTGGCGGTCGAGGAACGCCGTGTACGTCAGCCCCGAATCAAACTTCGCGCCGAAATCATACGGCATCGTTCAAATCTCCGTGCAGTCAGTGAAAACAGGAATCAGGGGACGCGAGTCCAAGTGTAGGTTTCGGTCGGATCGATGACGCGGATGAGATGCATGCGATCCGGTTCGATCGAGCCGATGCGATAGGTCGCCTGGCTGCCGTAGGTCTTGATAATGCTGTTGGCCGAATCGGCTGGCGTACCCGACTGGATCGTGTAGACCAGTTTCCCGTCCTCCACGATCCATTTCAGCTCGAGCTTCATCTTCGCGCCGTAGAGCAGGCTCGCGACGAAATCGAAGGTCACGTCCATCGACGCCGTGCCATCGGCCCGGTTGTCGACAACGCGTGTCCCGTTCGACTCCGTTTTCCAGCGTCCAGGAATCATCGCGCGAATGTCCGCATCGGTCGGCAGCGACTTCTCCGCCGTCGCGACCGCAGCTGGTGCTCGGTCCGGCGGATTCGTCCCCAGGCTCAGGCCGACGACGGACACGACGCCGAGCGAGGCCAGCAGGCTGAACCCGGCGCGGCGTGGCAACGGCGATGCGGCTCTCGTCATCCGACTTCGTGGACCAGGAGCATGTTATGCCGGCTCGTCGGGAGGCCGGTTCCCGACAGCAGGATCAGCCGGTCGCCGTTGACCAGGTCGCCCGATCCCCGTCCGCGGGCGATGATGTATTCCAGCAGACGCCGGTCGTCGTTCACCGGAGCATTCGGCAGCGGGATGACTCCCCAGTAGAGGCACATCCGCCTCAGCGACGCCGTCGACTCGCTCACGCCCACGATCGGCGCCGGTCCCCGGTACTGCGACACGCTGAGGGCCGAGACTCCGGTCGCCGTGGCGACGATGATCAGTTTCGCGCCGAGCGTTTCCGCGATCTCGACCGCTGCGCCGGTGGTTGCCGCGGTGATCGGTGCAACGTTCAGTTGGCCCCGCGGCGCCGGTTGACGTCGGATGAGTGTTTCCGTCGCAACGGCGATGCGGTGCATCATCTCGACCGATTCCCGCGGGAACTTTCCGACGGCCGTCTCGCCGGACAGCATGCACGCATCAGCGCCGTCGAGAATGGCGTTCGCGACGTCGGTCGCTTCCGCCCGGGTCGGCAGCCGCGAATGATGCATGCTGTCGAGCATCTGCGTCGCGATGATGACCGGCTTGCAGGCCCGCCGGCAGGCGCCCACGATCCGCTTCTGAACGACCGCCATCTGGGCGATATCGACTTCGACACCGAGGTCGCCGCGGGCCACCATCACGGCGTCCGCCTCGGCAACGATCGCATCGAGTTCCGCCAGGGCTTCCGGTTTTTCGATCTTCGCGCAGATCTGCGCCTCGGAACCCAAGGGACGCAGCAGCCGCCGCAGACCGCGCACGTCATCCGCGCGGCGCACGAAACTCAGGCTGATGTAGTCGGCGCCCGCAGTCGCCGCCCATTCCGCGTTCGAGGCGTCTTCCGGGCTCACGGCAGGGGCGCTCAGCTTCGCCCCGGGAAGGTTGATCCCCTGGCGGCTGCGGACAACGCCGGCCTGGACCACCTCACAGATCGCGACATCCGGCTCGACGGAAACCACCTGCAGGGCGACCGTTCCGTCGGCCAGCATCACGCGATTGCCAGGGCGAAGTTCATCGAGAAGCGGCTTGTAGGCGGAGGCCAGTTCGCCCGGGCCGGGAGTTTCGTTCCGGACGATGCGGATCGTGTCGCCCGAGTTGCAGTGCACTTCACCGTCATGCAGTTCAGTGAGCCGCATCTTCGGGCCCGCCAGGTCGACCAGCACGGCGACCGGAGTGCCAACTTCCAGTTCCGCGGCGCGGACGTTGTCGAGCGAGGCCTGGTGATCGGCCCGGGAGCCGTGGGCCGTGTTGATGCGGAAGACGTCCACACCCGCGCGAATCAGTTCCACGAGCCTGGTGACCGACGAACAGGCCGGCCCGATCGTCGCCACAATCTTCGTCCGGCTGGCCCGTTTCCAGGGGGCCGCGGCAGCCATCGTCGCCATCAAATTCAACCTTCCGTGAACTAAAGCCTGCGTCCTTGGCGACCGGCGTCACTGCCGCGGACTGAAACTGGCTGAATGGTACCGCAGCGAACCCCGCTGTCACGCGCCGCGGGTCGCTGTGTTCGATGAAGAATTCTTTCGAGAAACTCCCGCTCGAGCCGCGATCTGGTTATCGCCTGACCAGGATGAGCGCGATGGCCCCGAACAGCAGCATCCAGACGAGCAACGCGACGGGCGCGGGAAGGATCTGTTTTTCAGCCAGCAGGAGAACGAGGCCCTGCACCGCCAGCATCAGCGTCAGTGACCTGGCATCTGACTTCGCCGGCGCCGGATGACCGACTTGATTGGGCTGGTCTGACGCCTGGTGTTCCATCGGATCAGTTCCAGCTTCGCTCGTGCAGGAAGGCCGAATCGCCGTTCTTGCGGGACCCGATCACTGAACTTCCCTGGGACGCAGCACGTCGCTGACCGTCAGCCCGTGCCGGTCATACTGGTCCCATTGGGACACCGTCACATCGACGATTGCGATTGCCGCGGTCGGCATCTCGATCTCTTCGCCCGACCACTTCCTGAGCACCTGCTCGAGGCCGGGATTGTGGCCGACGCAGAGAATCGTCTCGTGCTCGTCGGGAAACTGTTTGACGATCACGTCCCAGTCGTTCGGGCTGGCGAGGTACAGCCGAGGTTCGAGAACAATCTGCCCGGCGAAGCTGATTGACTCGGCGACGATTTCGGCCGTCGTTTTCGCGCGATTGGCGGTCGAGGAAACGATGTGCGACGGCGTCAGGCCGCGGTCTTTCAGGATCTGGGCCATGCGCGGCGCATCGCGATCGCCGCGGTCGTTGAGCGGACGGTCGTGATCGGTCCAGGCGGGATTGTCCCAGCTCGATTTGGCGTGCCGCATCAGGAGCAGGGTTCGGTAAAGCGCGGCCATAACTGAGTGTGATCCTCGACGGGGCGACCCAAAGTTAAACCGCGAATCACGGAGTGACAATGTTCGGCGTGTTCGATTGGTGAGCCTGTTCGATGTTTGGTCGGGTCTCGCGTTCTGTTCCGGAACGCCGAGAGCCTTCTGTTGCCAGGCCGGAGTTGGTCAGCACGCGGCAGCGAGAATGTGGCGGATGACCTCGTTGTAGATCAGGCCGGCCTGGGCGGCGGCGGCCGCGAATCCGGCGTCGGGCGACAGGCAGGGGTTTGCGTTGGCTTCGAGGATGAATGAGCGGCCGTGCGGGTCGACGCGAAAGTCGACCCGAGCGTAGCCCCGGAGGCCGAGCGCCTGCCAGCATTCGATGGCCTGCCGGGTCAACGTATCCACCAACTGGGCGTCGCCCCGGGATCGCTCGAAAGAGCGGACGGTGGCAGTGTATTCGAACGACTCTTCGTCCCACTTGGCGGCGCTCCCCACGATCTTCGGCTTGCCTTCGGGGAAGTCGACGAACCGGATTTCGGCCGCGGGAAGCGCCCGCACGCCGTGCGAGGTTTCCAGAAGTGAGAGGTTGAATTCGCGGCCGTCGACATAGGCCTCCGCGAAGATCGGGCGCCCGAAGGCGGTGGATTTCGCGACGAGGCGATGCTGGAGTTCGTCGACGCAGGCGGCGTCGACCACGTCGGCGTCGGTCATGCCGAGCGAGGCATGTTCGAGATCGGGTTTGAGAATGTAGCGCCCGGGGACGAAATCCTGCTGGGGCTGTTCGAGAGCGCTGAGGTCGTAGGACGCCGGCGTTGGCAGCCCCGCCGCACGGAGCAGCGATTTGGCGAAACGCTTCCGGCCGCTGTCGAGAATCGCCGCGCCGGATGAGCCGGTGCACCGGATGTGGAGCGATTCGACCAGCAGCGGCACGAGCGATTGCAGCGCATCCGTCCCGTTCAGCGATTCCACCAGGTTGAAAACAACCTCCGGCTTTTGCGACGTCAGTTGTCCGGCCAGGGCGGCCAGGTCGAGCGTGCACGGCAGGACGAAAGACGAATGACCCAGCCGGCCGAGCGCCGCGGAGACCGCCTCGACCTGCGTGAGGACGTCACGCTCATCGGCCGAGGCGTTGTCGGGCACGAACTGGTGAAGGATGGCGACGTGCATTGGGCCCGGTCGTTCGGCGCGTGTGTAATATCAACGACGGATGCGCTGGCTGGCGGACTCGACGATGCCGGCAATGAGGTCGCGGTACGAGACGCCGACAGCGGCGCAGATCATCGGGAGGTCGGAATGAGTGGGGTGCAGCCCGGCCAGGGGATTGACCTCGATGAACGATGGTCTCCCCCCGGCATCGCAACGGACGTCGATGCGGCCGGCATCGCGACACCCCAGCGCCCGCCACGCCGCCAAAGTCAGGGACTCCGCCTCGGCGACGATCGGATCGTCCGGCCGGCGCAGTTCGTAGCGGACGACCTCTTCGCTGTTCTCCTTGTTGGCGTACGAATAAATGCCGGCCTCAGCCGCCGGCAGCAGCAGGATCTCGTACGTCCCGATGACCGTTGCGGCCGATCCCGTCCCACGGACTCCAATCGTGAACTCGCGGCCTGGTAGAAACTCCTCGACGAGCACCGGCTGCTGGAACTGCGACAGGAGGTGTTCGCAGACGGGCCGCAGCTGATCGAGCGATCGCACCCGCGACAGGGGAGAGACTCCCTTCCCGGTTCCTTCGGCCACCGGCTTGGCAAACAGCGGAGGGGTGAGCGTGACTCCGGCGACGTCGTCAGGCGACGCGACGAGCGCGAAGCCCGGAGTCCGCACGCCCGCGTCACGAACGACCGATTTCGTCATCCCCTTGTGCAGCGTCAGCGCGGAGACGAGCGGATCCGAAAACGTATACGGAATGTCGTACGCATCGAGCAGGGCCGGAACCTGGGCCTCGCGAGCGATGCCCCGCAGCCCTTCACAGATGTTGAAGACGAGATCCCAACGTTCGCCGGCAACCAGTCGCTGCGCGAGACTTTGAACGTGACCGATACGCGCGACCGAATGCCCGAGTTCCTCGAGCGTCCCGGCGATCGCGTCGACGGTGATTTCGCTGTCGAACTCCGCAGTCGCCTCGGGCGAATAGCCCATGGCGAGGTAGTCGGACCGAAGGTCGTAGGTAAAGCCGATGTTCATCCGTGAAGGGGCAGTGGTCAGGAATCAGGGAGAAGCGGCCCGCAACCCGGGCGCCAGCCGCCGTTACTTTCCGTATGCGGCGATCGCGGCGGCGACGCCGGCGCCGGGGGAAACCTTGATCCCCTGCGTCGCGAGGCAGCGTTCCAGGGCGCCGAGAAACAGCAGGACATTGCGCCGCGAACTGGCATCCCCCATCAGGCCGATCCGCCACACCTTGCCGGCCATCGAGCCCAGTCCGCCGCCGATCTCGATGCCGAATTCGTTCAGCAGCAGCCCCCGGACCGCCTTGTCGTCGCAGCCGGCCGGAATCTTCACGGCGTTCAGGGTCGGCAACTGGTGCGGTTCGGCCACGGCGTAGTCGATGCCCATTGCCGCCAGGCCGGCTTTGAGAGCCACATGGTTTTCCTGGTGGCGGGCAAAGCGCTTTTCGAGTCCTTCCTCCAGCACAATGCGAAGTGCCTCATGCAGGCCGAAGTTCATGTTGATCGGGGCCGTGTGGTGATAGACCCGCGACTGGCTGCTCCAGTAGTTGCGGACCATCGCCATGTCGAGGTACCAGCTCTGGACCTTCGTCTTCCGTTTGTCGATGGCTTCGACCGCGCGGGCGCTGAACGTGACCGGACCAAGACCGGGCGGGCAGCTGAGACACTTCTGCGTCCCGGAGTAGGCGGCGTCGATTCCCCAGGCGTCGATTTCGACGGGCAGGCCACCGAGAGAGGTGACACAGTCGACCAGCAGCAGCGCACCGGCGGCGTGGACGATCTTCGAAATCTCTTCGAGCGGCTGCCAGGCGCCGGTCGACGTTTCCGCGTGCACGATGCCGACAACCTTCGGCTTCACCTTGTCGACTGCTTCCTGGATCGCCGCGGCTGGAATGATTTCACCGAACGGCCGCTCGACTTTCGTCACGACGGCGCCGGCCCGCTCGGCGACGTCCACCATTCGTCCCCCGAACACGCCGTTCACGCAGACGACCATCTTGTCGCCCGGCTCGATCAGGTTGACAACGCACGTTTCCATGCCCGCGCTCCCCGTCCCGCTGACGGCCAGCGTCATCTGGTTCTCGGTCCGGAACACCTGCCGCAGCATCGCCTGCGTTTCATCCATCACCTGCAGGAAGTAAGGGTCGAGATGTCCCACCGTCTGGGCGCCGAGGGCGGCCAGCACGCGGGGGGAGATCTCGCTCGGTCCCGGTCCCATCAGGATGCGGCGCGGCGGACAGATCGGAGCAGGCAGGGGCGTGGTCATGCGAAAGTGTGACGGATCGAAAGGAGGAGCCAGCTGGGCGGAACGAAAATTCGCCGGCGAATCTTAGAGGGAAGGGCGGCTGTGCGTAATGACACCGCGGAACTCGTGCCGGTCAGATCCCGATCATGGGGGCGACCTGGCCGAGTTCCGTCAGCAGTCGGTCCGGCTTGATCTCGGGATTCCGCAGGTCCTCGCCCGTCACCTGGCACACTTTCTCATCGCCGGCGAAGAGGGCCGTGCGGAAGCCGTGTTTCCTGGCAACAGCGAGATCGTCGTGCAGGCGGTGGCTGATATACAGAACCTGCGACGGCTCGATCCCGAGACCCCGATACTGCTCCGCGGCGATCGCAAAGAGAGTGGGCGACGGCTTGCGGATGGCGAACCGGCAGGACAGCGCGACGAGTTCCGGCTTGATAAGACCTGCGAGAAAGGCCTGGGGGTTGATCTTCTGGAATTCGTGTTCCAGCTGAACGGTCGTGAAGGCCTGACCGTCGACGATGAGGCCCTGCTTGAGCCCTGCCTGTGCGATCCGCTCAAGGCTTGCGGCCGCGCCATCTGTCGCCGTCACTCCCTGGAGCATCGAATGAAAGAAGCAGGCGACCTTGAGCGCCAGGTCGTCGACGTCTCCATAAAACGTCTGGTCGAATTCATATTCATTCTGCAGCAGGCGGTCGATCAGCTTCCGCCAGATCTTGACCGAGTCAATTTCGGGCGTGTCCCCTTTTCGCTTTGTGGAGACGAGCCGGGCCTCGTCGATCAGCTTGGTGTACTGCTGCAGCATGTACTCCCACGGCTGGCCCGGCTTGCGGGACATGCTGTTCCACATGTGGAACTCTTCGATCGTCTTCTGCAGGGCCACCTGCATCCGCAGCACCTGCGGGTGCTGGTGATGCAGCCGGCCGTCGTGAATCTGCAGTAGTGTTCCGTAGACGCACCACGAAACGGCTCGAATGTCGGGCAGCGATTTGACGTAAGGATCGGCGTCGATCGGCACGGGGACCGGGGGCTTCGGCCAGATCAGGTTCGGCCGTGCCTCGAGCCAGGTCAGGTATTCCGGAAGCGACTTGCCCATTGCCGACCCGTTCAGATGAACCGAGTGACCGCCGCCGAACGTCCATTCGCGGGCAACCGACCCGACTGGGGCCGATTCCTCCTGCAGAGGGAGTGCAAGATACGAAAGAAGCCCGGCTTCTCAAAGAAGCCGGGCTTCGAATGCGTCAATCGCCGACCGCACCGCCAGGAGTCTGTTGGACCTGCTCCAGGCCGATTAGACGGAGAAGCTGCTGCCGCAGCCGCACGACTTCTGGACGTTCGGGTTGTTGAACGTGAAGCCGCGGCGGTCCAGGCCGTCGTAGAAATCGACGGTCGTGCCATCGAGGTACAGGTCGCTCTTCTTGTCGACGGCGACCTTCAGGCCGTGCTGCTCCGTGACATGGTCCTTCGCGGCGTCGGCCGCGTCGTCGAAGCCGAGGCGGTACTGGAAGCCGCTGCATCCGCCGCCGGCAACCGCCACGCGGAGAACCTTTTCGCCCATGCTCTGCTCGGCCAGCACGCGCTTGATTTCGCCGGCGGCCTTTTCAGTCACGATAATCATTGTGATCGATCTCTCTTCGATGTCCTCAAACTCATCAGACTCGCCCGTCCGGCGGTCGAAACCCTTCGCAGGATTATAGCAGTCCGGTCGCAAGGACATAGTGCGCTTCCAAAGGGAAGCAGGGCAGGGGACTTTTTCCGATCTCTGTCGACGAGCGGCCGGTTTCAGCCGGCTGATGAGATGGCCCGCCTGAACGCCATCGGCACCCTTCCGGGAGGAAAGCCGTGACACGTTTTTGGAGTAGCGACAGACCGCGTCCGTGCGGGCCTGATTAGGAAACGATTCGCCGTCAGGCTCAGATCGCCGCGCGCACCCTGTCGCAATAACAGAACCTATTGTCCCCTTCGTGGACTATCGACGGCCGCCCCTGCGCTTAGGATCGTCGACGACACTGCGGTTCTGCCCATCCACAGACGCGCTCTCTGGCCGTCTACCGCGGTGTCTGGTTCGTGCGTTCATATCGTCTCCTCCTGAGGTGAGTCATGGCACGTCAACGTCGGGGCTTTACGCTCATTGAACTGCTGGTGGTCATCGCGATCATCGCCATTCTGATTGCTCTGTTGCTGCCGGCCGTGCAGCAGGCGCGGGAGGCCGCAAGGCGAACCCAGTGCAAGAACAACATGAAGCAACTCGGGCTCGCTCTCCACAATTACCACGATACGTTCAACATCCTGCCTTACACGACCGCCTGGTGGGGCCCCAGTGGAGCAATGGGGGACAATCGCGGATGGGGCTGGAGTTCATTCCTGCTGCCATTCATCGACCAGGCCCCGGCCTACAACCTGATCAACTTCAGCGACTACGTCCCGACGCAGCCGGACGTCATCAAGAACGCCGTTCCGGGGGCAACTTGTCCTTCCGATCTTGTCTCGGGCGTTCGTTTGTACGGCGCCACAGGGCAGCCCTACGCCCTGACCGCTGCCTCGTCGTCGTACGTGACCAGCGGCGGACCGTTCAACGTCGGCGACCCGGGGCCCGCCATCGGCACGCCCACGGCCGCCCAGATGGACTTCCGGAACGCGATGAAGGGGATGTTTTCCTACGAGGTCGTGACGGTCCGCTTCCGCGACGTCACGGATGGAATGTCGAATACGACGGCCCTGGGAGAGATCAGGTTTCTCCAGAAGCAGACGCCCGCCCTTGCCGGAAGCAATCGTGACTGGAATGGCGTCTGGTATGGAAGCTGGTTCGCCGGCGGGCCCAACCCGAACGGCAACAATGTTCTCTCGCTGCAGCGCACCGGCCAGCGGGCGGTTAACGTCCCGGAAGCGGCGACGGCAGGCGAGTTGCGGCAGGGCTTCCACAGCAACCACGAAGGGGGCGTCCATTTCGTGATGGGTGATGGATCCGTCCGATTCGTCAGCGAGAATATTCAGCATACGTCGACCCCCTATACCGGAACCGGAGTGACCTTCCTTTCCGATCCGAATTCGATGGGGGTTTACCAGCGGATCATGTGCCGCAACTGCGGATTGGTGCGCGGCGAATTCTGATGCGGCGGTCACCGCGTTCCCGACTGGGGCGCGAGCGGCCCGATGGAGCCTTTCTCCTGACGGGCGGTGCCTCGGCGCGATCGCCAGGGCGCGGGACAGTGAACTTGAATCCACTTCGCCGGAGATCGCTGATGAATGTCAAAGCTGCCTGGATGTGGCGCCCGGCGGCGTCGCTTCTGTTCGCAATTACACTCTCTGGCTGCGGCGGAGGAGACGACGGACCGCCGCGGGCGGAGGTCACGGGCACGGTGACGCTCGATGGAAAGCTCGTGGAAGGAGCGGGACTGCAGTTCATCTCTGAAGGTCCGACTGGCATCACGGCCTATGGCCGCTCCGATGCGAATGGGCAGTACGTCATGCATTTCGGGGCCAGTCGCACTGGCGCCGGAATCGGGAAGAACCGGGTGCGGATCACCTCGGATGACTTCGTGACGGTGGGCGACGAGAAGTTTGAATCGACGGAAGTCTTTCCACCGAAATACAACGTGAAGTCGGAAGAGTTTGTGGAAGTCAAAGAGGGAGATAACGTCTTCGACTTCAAATGCGAGTCGGGCGGCTTCAAACCGAAGAAGCCGAAGAGTACGGGTGGAACCTGACCTCGCTCGACGGGAGGGCCGAATTCGCCGACGACACGGGATACTGCAACATGGAAATCTGGGACCTGCATTCGCATCTGTCGGGCGTGCCCGGGCGGACGCCGGAAGAGCGAATGGCCGCCTTGCTCGAGGCGGCCGACCGGATGGGCGTGTCGAAGCTCTGCGTCTACATGGGGATGAACTGGTCCTACGACCCCACCCCCGAAGACCTCAGAAAACAGAACGACGAAGTGCTGCAGGCGCTGCAGCACTGGAGCGACCGCTGTTTCGGATTCGTCTACCTGAGCCCGAAGCATGTGCAGGCCAGCCTCGATGAACTGGAACGCTGCGTGGCCAATGGGCCGATGGTCGGTGTCAAACTCTGGGTCGCCGAGCACTGCAACGCCGAAAGCGTCGACGCGATCGTCAAACGGGCGACCGAACTGAAAGCCGTCATCTTTCAGCACACCTGGATCAAGATCACCGGAAACCTGCCGGGCGAATCGACCCCCATGGACCTCGCCGAACTCGCCGCGCGGCATCCTGACGCAAAGCTGATCTGCGGGCACACCGGCGGCGACTGGGAGTTGGGAATCCGCGCGATCCGCAATTCCCCGAGTGTCTGCGTCGATCTCGGCGGCGGCGATCCCGCGGCCGGCTTCACGGAAATGGCCCTCCGCGAACTCGGGCCCGATCGCGTGCTGTATGGCAGCGACGTGGGTGGGCGGAGCTATTCGTCCCAGCTGGGGAAGGTGTTCGGGGCGACAATGTCGAACGAGACGCGGCGGAAGATTCTGGCCGGCAACCTGAAACGTCTCCTTGGCCCCATCCTGAAAGACAAGGGGATCAAGGTATGACCGGCCCGATCATCGATACCAACATTTACCTCTCCCGCTGGCCGACGCGGCGATTGCAGCTGGATGAAACGGCAAAGCTGGTCGAAAAGCTGAAGTCGCAGGGAGTCGTTGAAGCATGGGCCGGCAGCTTCGATGCCCTCCTGCACAAGGACCTTGCCGGCGTCAATGCGCGCCTCGCGGAGGAGTGCGCCGCGCACACGGCCGTGCGACTGGTTCCGTTCGGCGCAATCAACCCCATGCTCCCCGATTGGCAAGACGACCTCCGTCGGTGCGCGGATGAGCACAAGATGCCCGGGATCCGGCTCCATCCGAACTATCACGGCTACACGCTGGCGGACCCGGTTTTCGCCGAGGTCCTGAAGGCGGCCACGGAGCGGAAGCTCGTCGTGTCGCTCGCGGTCACGATGGAAGACGAGCGGATGATGCACCCGATGTTCCGCGCGGCCGCGGTCGACGCGAGGCCACTCGCGAAGATCGTCCGCGAAACTCCGGGAGTCAGATTGCTGCTCCTGAACGCCGTGAAAACTGTGAAGGGCGAGTCCCTCGCTGACCTCGCGGCCGCAGGGGACGTCTCTGTCGAGATCGCGATGCAGGAAGGCGTGAACGGCGTCGAGACGTTGCTCAAGGCGGCCCCGCTGGAACGCGTTCTGTTCGGGTCGCTGTCGCCCCTCTTCTATTTCGAAGCCGCTGCCTTGAAGCTCCAGGAGTCTCCGCTGGCGACTCCCCAGATTCGTGCCATCGCGGAGACCAATGCCCGTCGACTGTTGTCCGGCTCCTAGGTTCCAGGTGTCACAATGGAAAAGAACGCCTCGCGTCGCGAGTTCCTGGCCGCTTCAACGGCCGCTGTCGCTGCAGGTTCCGCCATCGCGGCGTCCGCCGCTGAGCCCGGGAAGCTGGCGATCGAAGGGGGCGAGAAAGCGGTCGGCCCGGCGCCCAAGCACGCCCGTTGGGGCGAAGCGGAACGCGAGCAACTGTCGAAGGTCGTCGACCAGCCATCGCTGATGTATTGGAAGGGGCCGCAGACGACGCTCTTCACCGAGCGGTTCAAGGCAACCTATCCGTTCGAGCACTCCCACGTCTGTTCGTCAGGCACGGCCGCCCTGCATATCGCCGTCGCCGCGGCAGGCATCGGCCCCGGCGATGAAGTCATCACCTCCTCCATCACCGACATGGGGACGGTGATCGGCGTCGTCTTCCAGCAGGGCGTTCCGGTTTTTGCCGACCTGAAGCCGACGACATACAACCTCGATCCTGAAGACGTCGCCCGGAAAATCACGCCGAAAACCAGGGCGATCATCGCGGTCCATCTCGGCGGCAATCCGGCCGACATGGCGGCCCTGCGGACTCTCGCCGATCAACACAATCTTGCGCTCATCGAGGATTGCTGTCAGGCCTGGGGCGCGCTCGATCGCGGCAAGCCGATCGGAACCGCCGGACACATCGCCTGCTTTTCGCTCCAGCAGTCGAAGCACATCACGACGGGCGACGGTGGCGTCGTGGCGTCGAGCGACCCGAAGTTCGGGCCGCTCCTGCAGCGTTTCGGCGACAAGGGTATGGACCGCAGTGGCGCGACCGGAGGTCTGTTCCACGAGTTCGCCACGAACTACCGCATGTCCGAACTGCAGTCCGCCTTCGCGGCGGCCCAGATCACGCGGCTCGAGAAGATCGCCTCGAACCGCGCTCGCGCGGGAAACCTGCTGACAACCCGCCTCGCGGATCTCAATGGGCTCACGCTGCACGACGTGAACGCGGCCGATCGCTGCACCTACTGGTTCTACATGCTCCGCATGCAGCCCTCCGCCTTCCGCTGCGACCGCGCAAAGTTCGTGAAGGCGCTGGCCGCAGAGGGAGTGCCGGCCGCGGCGGGATACATCCCGGTCCCGCTCTACGGCAATCCGGTTTTCCAGAAGCACGCCTTCTTCGCAGGACGCTGGCCCGTGAAGGAACTCGGCCTGACCGACATGGACTACACCAGGGTTCGGCTTCCCGAGACCGAAGCGATCCTCGACACCTGCATTCGCATCGCGATCAACGAAGCCATGCCCGACGACCACATCGAGGCCATCGCCCGCGGCGTCCAGAAGGTCGCACGGCATTTCGCAGTCTGAATGACGCCTCAGGGCAGGGGGCCAGGCCACGGCTCGGTCTGGTCGGGGCCTCGACCGCCCTGGTGGCGTCGACCGCACGCATTGTCCGCCACGGTGCAGGATGCACCTGCGAGACAGCCCCTTCGAACGGCCGGTCCGCCCCCCTGGGTCTCGCCGATCGACGGAAATGACAGAACCTTTCTGCTTGTTCCGCGTCCGAATTCCGATAAACTCTCGACTCGCCGGCAACGGCGGTGCTGTCGTTCTTCGCTCCCCGCAACGGGTTGCGGCGAATGGCAGTGGTCAGGCAGGGTAGCTCAGTCGGTTAGAGCACCGGCTTCATAAGCCGGTTGTCGGGGGTTCAAGTCCCCCCCCTGCTACTTGCCATCCCCTATCGACGTCCCTCATTCTGATCCTGAATGAGACAGAACCGGGATCCCCTCCCGCTGCGTCGATCGGCCGCCGGCCTCATGGCGGTCCCACCTGAAGTCTGCGGAGGTCCCATGGCTCCGTTTCGTTCTCCATTCGGGGCCCTGCTCGGCCGCCGCGACGCTCTCAAGATCGGCGGCGCCGGATTCCTGGGTCTCAATGCGGCCAACGCATTGCATGCCGCCGACGAAATCGCCCGGGCCAAATCGGTCATCTTTCTCTACCAGTTCGGCGGGCCGACCCACCTCGATACGTTCGACATGAAGCCGGACGCCCCCGAGGGATACCGCGGACCTCTCAGCGGGATCGATTCCAGCCTTCCGGGGCTGAAGGTCTGCGAGCTGCTGCCGGAGACGGCGAAAGTCATGCACAAGGTGACGCTCATCCGCAGCGTCCACCACAGCATGAAGAACCATAACTCGGCGTCCTATTGCGCACTGACGGGACATCTCCCCCTCGTCGACGACATCCGCCTCAAGGACACCCTCGAGCTTTTCCCCGCCTACGGATCGGCCGTCGATCGATTCTGCCCCGGCTCGGGCGAGATGCCCAAGTTCGTCGCCTACCCGCACATCATGCGCGACGGCTCCGTCACGCCCGGACAGCATGCCAGCTTTCTCGGCAAGCAGCACGATCCGCTGCTGGTGCTGTCCGATCCGAACAGCACCGAGTTCGGACTCCCCGAACTGAGCCTCCCGCGCGGTGTCTCGGTCGACCGCCTCCAGGCTCGACGCGAGATGCAGAAACTCGTCAACGCCCAGCAGCGGTCGCTCGACCAGACGGCCGAAGCCCGGGGCATGAACGAGTACTACGAAAAAGCGCTCGGCATGCTCAACACGTCCCGCGTGCGGGATGCGTTCGACCTCTCGCGCGAGACCCCGAAGATGCGCGACGCCTACGGGCGGACCACCTACGGGCAGGGATGTCTCCTGGCCCGCCGGCTCGTGGAAGCCGGCGTGAAGTTCGTGAACGTCTATTTCGATCAGTCGATTGGCGGTCAGAAATTCGACGCCGGAGGCTGGGACACGCACGGGTTCAACGACACCCGCATGTTCCCGATCGTCAAGGCACGCCACATGCCGATCACCGATCACACGCTCCCCGTCCTGATCAACGACCTCGACGACCGTGGCCTGCTCGACACCACGCTCATTGTCTGGATGGGGGAATTCGGCCGGACCCCGAAGATCAACGCCAACATCAGCCGCGATCACTGGCCGCAGTGTTACACCGTCCTGCTGGCCGGCGGCGGCGTGAAACGCGGCTACATTCACGGCGCCTCGGACAAACGGGGCGAGTTCCCCGCGCGCGATCCCGTCCACATCGGCGACCTCGCCGCCACGATGTTCGCCCTCATGGGCATCGACCCGCAGACCGAAATCCGAGACCCGCTGGGGAGGCCTTTTCCGGTGGCGACGGGGAACCCGGTGAGGGAGGTCTTTGCCTGAAGGGCGGAGAGGTTCACCACAGAGACACAGAGGGACGGAGAAGGGGGAGGTCGCTTGGACTCATCGATCGACTTGAACGAATTGACCTCGATCATCATCGCCAGTGCGATCGAAGTTCATAAGTGCCTCGGCCCGGGCTTGCTCGAATCCACATACGAGCAGTGCCTCTTCCGGGAGCTTCAATTGCGAGGAATTCCGTGCGAGCAGCAACGGGAATTGCCGCTCGAGTACAAAGGCCTGAGTCTCGTCGGAGCCTACCGGATCGATCTCGTTGTGGCCGGAACTGTGATCGTCGAGGTAAAGTCTGTCAGCGAGTTGGCAAAGATTCACGAAGCACAGGTGCTGACCTATCTGAAGCTGACGGGACTGCCGGTAGGCCTGCTGCTGAACTTCAACGTTCCCGTGATGAAGGACGGAATTCGACGGCTCAAGAATGGCCACGTCGAGCAGTCTTCAACCTAGGCGTTGATCTCCCTCTTCTCCCGGACTCTGTGTCTCTGTGGTGAATTTCTTCTCGGAGTGCTCCTGATGAATCGCCGTCACTTCCTCCAGTCCTCCACCGCCGCGTTGGCCGCCGGCTTCACGGCCACTTCCCGCGGCTATTTCGCCAATGAAACGATCAATGTTGGGCTGATCGGGTTCGGAGGCCGCTGTCGCGCGATCATCCGGCCGCTGGCGTCGATCCCCGGAACGCGAATCACTGCCGTCGCCGATGTCTGGGAACAGAATCGCCAGGCCGGAAAGAAGATCGCCGACGCGAACGCGACGATCCACAACGACTACCGCGAGCTGCTCGACCGCAAGGACATTGATGCCGTGATGATCGCGTCGCCCGATCACTGGCATGTGCAGATGACCTGCGACGCCTGTGCGGCCGGCAAGGACGTGTATGTCGAAAAGCCGCTGACGCATGACCTGTCGGAGGGGGCGAAAGTGATCGCCGCCCAGAACGACAACCGCCGCATCGTACAGGTGGGAACGCAGCAGCGCAGCATGCCGCACATCCAGAAGGCCTACGAACTGGTGAAGGCGGGTCACATCGGGAAGATCCACAAGGTTCACCTGTCGTGGAACCGGCAGGCCGAGCGGGGAAAGAAGGGGCCGCTGGGAATCGATCCGGCTTCCGTCGACTGGAATCGGTTCTGCGGAAATGCGCCTGAGCAACCGTTCGACGAGTACCGCTTCCGCAACTGGCGATGGTTCTGGGATTTCGGCGGCGGCATCTTCACTGACCTGATGGTCCACTGGATTGACGTCGTCCACTGGTTCCTCGATCTCGATCATCCCGACACGGCCGTGGCGCTGGGGGACTGGTATCAGAAGAAAGACATGTGGGAGACGCCCGATACGGTGCAGACACTGCTGAATTATCCGCAGCAGCAGGTGCAGGCCCACTTCGAGGGAACGTTCTACAACGCGCGAACCGCCTCGATGGTCGAGTTCATGGGCACGGAAGCGACACTCTACATCGACCGCGGTGGATACCAGGTGATCCCGCAGCGGAAGAGCACCGTACAGGCGAGCGAGATGATCCTCGGGACAGGAGCCCGCGGACTCGACTTCTACGACAAACCGGATGGTGAAATGGTCCACGTCGCCAACTGGGTCGAGTGCATGCGCTCGAGGAAAACGCCCACGGCCCCCGCTGAGGCGGGCGTCAGTGCAGCGTCGGCCGCCCACATGGCGAACACGGCAATGCGGACCGGGGAGACGGCCCGATGGAAATCGGCTTGAGGAAGCGGGCCGTTTGCCACTTCGTGGTCGACGGGCGAACCCGTTGGCGGGACGGCGCCCGCTCCGGGTTCGAACAGTGGGCAATGAACTGGTTCGCCGAAGAACTGAATTCGGGCGGCTGGTTGTGGCGGCAGATCTCGATCGCCTGGCTGCGGTACAGGCTGGCTGAGATCACGCGCCGTCATGAGCCGTCGGCAAGAACGTTCTGGTAACGACCTTCACAGGAGCGCATTGGCGATCGCGTACGCGATTCCGTAAACCGACAGGCACAGGACGGCCCAGGCCAGGATGCTGACGATCACAACCAGCGGCGTGTTTCGCTCGGCGACGTCCGCTCCCATGAACCCGCAGACCAGAAAATAGCCGGGAAGCGTGAACATCAGTGCCACGATGAACTCGCCCATGAACGCCCTTTCAGAACCCGGACAAACGGTGAATCTGACGTGCGGCGGTCAGGGTATCCTGCACGGGGGGGCCAGGAGAAGCGGCCTGTCGGCACAATTCCGGCCCGTCGTGGCCCGTAGCGGACGCATTGCTTAGAACACAGACGTACCCGACCGGCCGCGTCCTCCCGCGCCATCCAGGACTCATGGCCAGTCGCGAAATGGAGCACCTGATGACTTCGCCCGCTTTCTCTCGTCGGTCATTTCTGGTTTCCTCATCTGCTGCCGTCGCTGCCGGGCTGGCGGCCCCAGGCCATTCCGACGATCGCCCCCCGGTCACCAATCCCCGCGCCACGTCGTTCGACAATCGCGTCGAACCCAACTGGGACGAGCGATTGACGATCACCGTCGGCGCGAAGGACGCCGAGATCATCGGCCTCAGCCATAAGGCTGTGCAGGCAGCCGTCGATTACGTCGCCCAGCTCGGCGGCGGAACTGTCCACCTCCTGCCTGGGAAGTATGTCTTTCGCGGCGCCGTGCATCTCAGGTCGAATGTCCGCATTCTTGGCAGCGGCGACGACGCGGTCGTCACCAAGGTTCCATCCCGGTCGTCGAAACTGCTGGCCGACTCCGACTGGTACGACCAGGAAATCACCCTGGCTCCCGGGCATGGCTTTGAAGTCGGCGACAGCGTCTGCCTCCGGTTCAAGAACGCCCATAGTGGCGGGACTGAAGTCCTCAAGCGTCGGCTGGTCGCCCGCTCGGGAGACCGGTTCAAGCTCGATGCGGCCCTCAAGCAGAACATCTGGGAGCAGGGGGCGCCGGTCGCCGAGGCCCTCTTCCCGCTGCTGACAGGAGAGGAGATCGAACGCATCGCCATCGAGCAGCTCACTCTCGATGGAGACCGCGCGAACAACGCCAACCTCGACGGTAACCACGCCGGATGCGTCTTCCTGCAGGACTGCCGCGACATCCAGTTTCGTCGCGTCAACGCTCTCAACTACAACGGCGACGGGCTCAGCTGGCAGATCTGTCACGATGTCGTCGTCGAAGACTGCCACAGCACCGGTCACGCCGGTCTCGGCCTGCATCCCGGTTCAGGATCGCAGCGGCCGTTGATCCGCCGAAACAAGCTGACTGACAATCAGATCGGAATCTTCTTCTGCTGGGGCGTGAAGTACGGCCTGGCGGAAGACAACGTCTGCGAAAGGAACGGCGTCGGCATCTCGATCGGACATCGCGACACCGACAACATCATCCGCAACAACCGCGTGACCGACAGCAGGGACAACGGCCTCCTGTTCCGGCCCGAACGCGGCCCCTCCTTCTGCGCTCATCGCAATCTCGTCGAGCGGAACACGCTCGTGAACAACGGCGGCGATTCCGCGGTCGCGCTCGACGTCCAGGGAGGGACCGAACAGGTCACCATTCGCCACAACGTCATCGAGGAAACGCGCGGCCCCGCAAACCGTATGGGAATCCGCCTGGGCGAACTCACTCGCGACATCACCCTCGCGGACAACACCGTGACCGGCTTCGCGCGGGATGTCGTCCGCATGAGCGGCGGGTGAATCGCCCGCAGGCCGGGCACCGGCGAAAAGAGTTCCCGAAAATCGGACCTCCAGGCGGCCGGATCTGGTGAGCCGGGATACCAGACCATCCGTTTTCGGGATGTCCTGAATCCAGCCCGCTGATCCGAACGTGGAAGAACTCGCCCTTTTCGTCGTCCAGGCCGTTGGCGAAGTGGTCGCCGAGATCGTCATCAAACTGCCAGGGTACGGCGTGATGCGCCTGTTCGGCAGGGCGCCCGTCGAAGACCCCGATGGCTGCGCCGTCCTGCTGCTGGGCATGGGGTTTTGGGGTGTCGCCGCAGCGTGTGCCCTCTTCATCTGGCAGATCACCCGGTGAAGGGTAGGGCGGCCGGTGAGGACGACGCCAGTGCTTCGGCGAAGTGGCGCGGCGACCTGACCACTCAAGTCGGCCGCGCTCGAAGCGTCGATCTCCGTAGCCGAGTTTTAATGAAGGGCGTCCTTGAGAACTTTGCCTTTGGCAGTCGGCATCTTGACGCCAAGCAGGGCGGCGATCGTCGGCGCGATGTCCATATTGGAAACGATCGGCAACTGCCCGCCCGCTTTCACACCATAGCCATTCAGGACCAGCGTTCCGTGCAAGGGCGCCTGGTTCGGCAGGTATCCGTGCGTTCCCCCAGGAGTTTCACGCAGCGTGACGACGTCGTCGCCCACGATCGAATCGCTGAAGCTGTATCCGCTCTTCGCGGCGAGCCAGAAATCGGGAGCACGCGGATCTTTCTCCGGCGAGGCCAGGCCCAGTTCCGCGAACCGGTCGGGAGTGATCACTGTATCCACCCCTTCGATCGCTCCCAGTTTCTCGATCAGCTTCGGCATCAGCTCGGCCTTCTTCGCCGGGTCGAGCAGGTACACCAGGCACCCGCCTCCGTTGGCAACTGAGTACACCTGCCGGTTCGCAGGCCCCTTGCCGTCGCCCGTAATCAAACCGGCCTGTTTCAGCAGCACGTTCGGACGGATTTCGCGCGTGATCGGAAGGAAACCGTGGTCGCTGACGATCACGAACGTCGTCTTGTCGGCGTACGGCGATTTCTTCGACGACTCGACCACGTCACGCAGCCGGTCGTCGATGAACTTCACGGCCCAGTAGGCCTCCGGACTCTGCGGTCCGTACTTGTGCTCGATGTGATCGACCTCGATCAGATGCACCAGCAGCAGATTGGGCGGATGGTTTTGGAACAGGTGGTCGGCCAGCTTCGTGTACAGCCAGTCGCGGAGGACGCCCCCCCCGGAAGAGTCGGTGCAGTAAGTGCCGTGCTTGTCGACGGGAATGCCCGCCTGCCGCAGTTCCTCGAGCCACGTCGGCGTGCCGTACTTCTGCCAGCCGTCCTTCGCCATGTCGGGAACCTGGAAATCCAGCGTCTTCGCATTGCGCGTTGCAGGCCAGATGATACCAGCTGTCTTCAGCCCCGCTGCGTGGGCGACGTCGTAGATCGTCGGCGACGTCACGACCTCGTCCTTGTCGAACACCGGGTCGGTCAGCAGCTGGACTTTCTCCGCGGTCTTGCGGTCGAGGTAGTCGTTGCCAAGCACCCCATGCTCCGCCGCCGGAACCCCCGTCACCATCGTGGTGTGGTTCGGCCACGTGACCGTGGGGAAAGTGCAGACCGTGCCGGCCGATCTTGTCCCCGACTTGATCAGCGACTTCAGATACGGCATCTCGGCTTTGGGATCGTCGAGATAGAAGTTCGCGAGGCCATCCAAGCTGATGAGGACGACGCAGCGGTCCTTGCCAGCCGGCGCATCGGCCGCGTTCACGGCCGCGACGAAGAGGGGCAGGATTGCGAAGAGGCAAACGGCGACACGCATGGCGACTCCCGGTTTCACGGCTCGAAGGGTGAGATTCTAGGAAGCAATGCGGTGGGGACCAATCACAGCGGGGAGAGCGCGGTGGCCGTGGTCGGCGACCAATGCCGCTATTGAAAAATGGTCGACATATTTCAATAGTGCTGATACGCTTGTCCTGGAATGACGACTCCACGGCAAAAGCTGTTTACCGTGAGAAGCGACGCCGAATGGCGCGCGGTCAATTCGCCAGTGCGCGTCGAGATGCTGGTGTTCATGCTGATGGCCGGCCCCTGCGCCATTCGTGAACTTTCGTCGTGGCTGCAGCGGCCGGCCGATGGCCTGTATCACCACCTGCGACAGCTTCTAAAAGCAGGTCTCGTCACCGACGTCGGCAGTCGGAAGGTCGGTACGCAAACCGAAACGCTTTACCAGACCGTCGCGGAAGAGATCACGATCGATCGAGATCTCAGTCGAGCACGGACCCGTGAGCGCAGCCTGCGGCTGTTTCACACGATGCTGAAACACGCGTGGCGGACGGTCGAGGCCGCATTCCATTCAGGCACAGCGGTGCTGGAAGGTCCGAAGCAAAACTTCCGGTTCAACTGGCGAATTTCATGGCTCGATGACCGGCAGCTGGCGGAGATCAGGCGACACGAGGAAGTCATCGACCGAATCCTTCAGGAGGGCATGCAGAAGAGGCAAGGGCAGCTGATTGCGCATCTGACTTACCTGTCTCCCGTCGTTCGCACGCGCGGGGCACGATCACTCCATGATGAGGAACGCGACACATGACATCTGACACTGCGAAAAGAGCCGTCTCGATCAACGCAGGCATCTGGGCGGCCGCCACACTGGCATCGGTGATCCTGCCGTTTGTGACGGACTCGCTCTCCGCCGGACGGGCCAACTTCCTGCGCCTCATTGCGCAGGCCGCTCCCCTGATGGTGGGGATGTACGTTTCCTCGGTTTCCGTCGCTCGAGGGTTTCAGAACCCGGGCGCCGGGAAAAATCAGGCAATCCCTTGAGGCGTCGCCCAAACGCAAAGCACCCCGGCTGCGAGATGCAGCCGGGGTGCTGGAAATCAAATCTGCGTTGAGACAGCCCGCAGGCTGCAGATCAACGATTACTCCTCGTCGTCGAAATCGTCGTCGTCCGACACGGCCGGAGCGGCAGTCTCACCCTTCTCGGCGAGCACGGCCTTGCGCGACAGCTTGACCCGGTTCTGGTCGTCGACGGCGATGACCTTCACCTCCAGCTTGTCGCCCACGCGGCAGACGTCCGTCACCGACTTCACGAACCCATCAGCCAGTTCGCTGATGTGGCACAGGCCGTCCTTGCCCGGGGCGATTTCGATGAAGGCGCCGAAGTCCTTGATCGAGCTGACCGTTCCGGTGTAGATGCGGCCGACCTTGATGTCCTCGGTGATCGCTTCGACGCGAGCCAGGGCTTCATCACAGTTCGACTTGGCCGGTCCGGCGATGGTCACGGTTCCGTCGTCGACGATGTCGATCTGGGTGCCCGTCTGTTCCTGGATGGCGCGAATGTTCTTGCCGCCAGGTCCGATGACCATGCCGATCTTCTCCGGATCGATCTTGGTCGACACGATCCGGGGAGAGTAGGGGGAGATGTCGCCGCGCGGGCGGCGGATGGCGGTGAGGATCCGCTTGAGGATCTCCATGCGGGCCGTCTTCGCCTGCTCCAGAGTCTTGCGGATGATCTCTTCGTTGATGCCGGCGATTTTCAGGTCAAGCTGGATGCCGGTGATTCCGCGGCCGGTGCCGGCCACCTTGAAGTCCATGTCGCCGAAGTGATCTTCGTCGCCCATGATGTCGGTCAGCAGCGTGAAGCGGCTGCCTTCCTTGATCAGGCCGATCGAGATGCCGGCCACGGGCTGCGTGATCGGCACACCGGCGTCCATCAGCGACAGGGTCGCCGAGCAGACGGAAGCCATCGAGCTCGAGCCGTTCGACTCGGTGATGTCCGAGATCACGCGGATCGTGTAGGGGAACTTTTCAGCCTTGGGCAGGACCCACTGGACCGAACGTTCGGCCAGCATGCCGTGTCCGATTTCGCGACGACCCGGTCCGCGGATCGGGCGGGTTTCGCCGACCGAGTAGGACGGGAAGTTGTAATCCAGCATGAACGGCTTGCCGTACTCTTCGAGCAGGCCGTCGACCTTCTGCTGGTCGCGGACGGTGCCGAGAACAACAGTCGCCAGCGACTGCGTTTCGCCGCGGGTGAACAGGGCCGAGCCGTGCACGCGGGGAAGGATCGAGACGGAGCAGTCAATGTTCCGCAGTTCCGTGGTGCTCCGTCCGTCGAGCCGCTTCCCTTCGATCGTCAGATCGCGGCAGGCGTGATGATCGACGTCCGAGAACGCCGCCTTCAGCTGCTCGATGGTGCGGCCATCTTCCAGCACGGTCACGCCGGCCGGATAGTACTTCGCAATCAGTTCTTCCTTGACGGCCTTCGTCGCGGCGGACCGCTCAGCCTTCTTCGGGCTCTGGCGGGCCGTCTTGATCTTGCCGGCCCATTCGCTTTTCACGGTCGCCAGCCACGGGTTCACGGTCCCCGGCACGTACGTGATTGGCTTTTTGCCCGCCTTGGCGACCAGATCGTTCTGCAGCTTGCACAGTTCCTGGATCGCCCGATGACCGAACATCAGGGCGTCGGCCATTTCGGTTTCCGGAAGCTGGTCGGCAAAGCCTTCGATCATCAGGATCGAGTCCTTGCTGCCCGCCACCACGAGGTCGAGAGAGCTCTTGGCGATCTCAGCCATCGTCGGGAACAGGATCAGCTTCCCTTCGATCAGGCCGACCCGCACCGCCGCAATCGGGCCGTTGAACGGTGCGTCCGAAATCGACAGGGCGGCGCTGGCGCCGATGATCGAGAGAACGTCAGGATCGTTCTCGCCGTCGAACGACATCACGTTCGACATCACCTGCACTTCGTTGAAATAGTCTTCCGGGAACAGCGGCCGGATCGGACGGTCGGTCAGACGGGCCGTCAGGATTTCACGGGTCGAAGGGCGTCCTTCCCGCTTCAGGAACCCGCCGGGGAACTTGCCTGCCGCCGCGAGCCGTTCACGGTAGTCGACGGTGAGCGGGAAGAAATCCTGACCGGGCTTCACTCCGCCGGTCTGGGCCGCCACCAGCACGACCGTCTCGCCGTACTGGATCAGAACGCAGCCGCTGGCTTGCTTGGCGATCTCGCCTGTGGTGATTGAAAGAGTTCTGCCCGCAACTTCTGCTGAGACCTGGACCTTCACTGATGATTCCTACTGTTTCTACCGACCCAACCGACTTGACGACTGGCCGCCGCCGCGTTTTCGCGTCTGCTGAAGATCCTGCGTCTTGAGAGCCCCGCGCAGCCTTCGCGTTCGCCGCGATCACTGGGGTCTCAAAGAATTCCGTGGTCGCAGGGCGACTGCGGGCATGAGCACCGCAGCCGGAACGGACCAACCAGGCTTCAGAACACAACCGGCTGACAACAGGCCGGAAGTCGTGGGACCGGCCTGAACCACTCAACGTCACGGCTTCATGTGACTGACGCACCGGCGAACCGATTTCGCGCGGGCGCCTTGCAGGCGTGACAGGCCTGCGAAGCTGGCGGATGGCACGTATCAGATACGCACCATCGACCTTTTGCTGCGGGCAGCCCATGTCCTGAGCGGAACACCAGCTGGCTCGCCTCCTCTGGCATCGCGTGCGACGCCGCCTCTGGCCTTGAAGCGACGTCCCGGGATCAGAACCGCGACGCCGAGCGCGGCCCTCCTACTTCCTCAGGCTCAGCTTCCCGATCAGCGACACATAACGATCGGGATCGAGCCGACGAACGTAATCCAGCAGACGCCGGCGCTTGCTGACAAGCATCAGCAATCCGCGACGGCTGGAGAAATCCTTCCGATGACTCTGCAGATGCTGCGTCAGCGAATTAATCCGCTCCGTCAGCACGGCGATCTGCACGTCCGGAGAACCTGTGTCCCCGTCGGTCCGACGATATTCGCCGATCAGCTCCGTCTTCCGTTCTTTCGTGATTGCCATAACCTTCGATTCCCAGCGGGTTTATCTCCACCCGCGACTCGATTCAACAATTGGTCGAAGGCCGTACTCTAACAACTACTTGTGGCGATTCAACCGACTTCGGGTTTCCCATCCTGACACGTTCAGCAAACACTCTGAGTGCAGCGGGACCCTCCTGCCCGTCATCGGCGTTTCACCCCACTCTCGCCACCGCGACGCTGCAACTCGGCCTCCCGCGTCCGACCGCACTGGTTCTTCCTGCGATTCATCGCGCACAAGCGGCGCGAATGGCACGAACGGTCTTTCTGGCGGCCCCTCAATCGTTGTGACGCACGATGGATGAGCGGCCTGAATTCGCCCGCGACGGCGATCGATACACAAGGGGCGACCCACTTCGCGGTTCCGCGAAAGCCACGTCGCATTCATCGCAATCGATCCCTTTTCCCTGGTCCGCACGGATGGACCGGGATCGCCGCTGCCTCAACGCAGCGCTGAATTCACGGAGGAGCTCGCAATGTCCTCGGAAGTTGTGTCCATTCGGCAGCCACTGGTCCTCCACGCCTCGTTCTGGGGTAAGGCTCTCGCCGGGATCAAGGCCGGATCTGACACTCGCGTTCTGGAAGTGGGCTGCGGCCGCGGAGAATCGCTGGCCCTGCTCGCATCGAAGAAAATTGACGCGTACGGCTTCGACCTCGGCGCCGCCTCCGGGCAGCTCCTCGCACCCAAGAGCCAGTTCGCCTTCGGCAGCCTCAGCTCGGCCATGAGCTACCCCCAGCATCATTTCGACGCCGTCATCGTGCGTCCGATGCCCTCGTTTCGCGGCGAACTGGCGACTGCGGAACACTACGTCGCGACCGCCAACCTCCTCTCCTGCGTGAAGGCCGGCGGCCGCATGATCATCGTCGAGCCCACCGCCGGGCGGGAAGGGACGCCCTCCACCGAGTGGCTCGCCCGCTGGAATCGCCAGCTCGAAGCCTTCACCGTCGAGAAGAAGTCACTGGTCTATCGCGACGGCGGCCTGATGCAGGCCCTCCTCGGTTGGCTGAAGAAGGGGCCGAAGCTCGACCTCCAGCTGATCCAGATCACCATCCCCCAGACCCCCGTGTCCCGGCTCGAGTGGCACCGCCAGGCGCGGACCGCCGCCATGCCGAAGACCCGCAACAGTCGGAAAGCGGCCTGAGACTGTCAGAAACACACCACGGTGACATCCTCACCTGGATGTCACCGTGGTGACTTCTTTTGTTCCCGGAGGTTTCGTGCAGACAGCGGTTCAGGGATTTCTTCGATATCTGCACCTCGAGCGAAATGCGTCCGAGCTGACGCTCAAGTCGTATCGCGAAGACCTGAACAGTTTCTCCGACTTTCTGCAGGACCGCGTCGGATCGATGCCGCCGGTCGAGCAGATCGACATCCCGATGCTGCGGGCGTTCATCGCTTATCTGCACGAATGTAACTACGCCCGGACCACCATCGCCCGGCGACTCGCCTGCCTGCGCAGCCTCTTCCGCTATACCACGCGCGAAGGCATCACCGCGGCGAATCCCGCCAAGGCCCTCCGGACCCCTCGCATCGGTCGCTCCCTGCCCAAGTTCCTCAGTAATCCCCAGGTCAATCAGCTCATCGATGCCCCCGTCTCCAGCGAAAAGCTCGGAGTCCGCGACAAGGCAATCCTGGAGACCATGTACTCGGCCGGTCTCCGCGTTGCGGAACTCGTCGGTCTGAACGTCGAAGACTGGGACCGCTCCGCCAATGTCATCCGTGTCCGCGGTAAGGGGAAGAAGGAACGGATCGCCCCCATCGGGAAGTTCGCGGCCGCGGCCCTCGACGAGTGGCTCTACCTGCGTCGGCCGGCGGAGAAGGCTTCCGCGTCCGACGGCAAGGCGATGTTCCTTAATCGTTTCGGCAAACGCCTGACCACGCGAAGCATCGGCCGCATGCTGTACGGCCATCTGCAGCATGCGGGCATGGACCCGAAGCTCGCGACCCCGCACACGTTGCGGCATACCTTCGCGACACATCTGCTCGATGGAGGCGCCGACCTCCGCAGCGTCCAGGAGATGCTCGGCCACAAGAGCCTCACCACGACCCAGATCTACACCCACGTCAGCACCCGGCGCATGCGCGAAACCTACGAGGCGTCGCACCCGCATGCCAAGAAAAATGGGGAGCGGTGACTGAAGGGGATTTCAGGGGAGATCTTCTCTGCGGGCTGCCGTCGTCGTCTACAATCGCGCTTTCTGGACAGGGTGTCAGGAGCGCGGGAATGGACGATGTTTTTGCGGGAGTGGATGTCGGCGGGACCTCCGTCAAGCTGGCCTTCGGAACGGCCGACGGCGAGATCCTGGCCGAATCGTCGATTCCGACTGAGTCGCACCGCGGGCCCGATTCCGTCCTCAAGCGGATCGCGGAAGGGGTCAAGCACCTGACCGCCCAGACCGGCGCCGCTCCCCGGCGCATCGGCATGGGGATCCCCGGAATCGTCGACATTCCCCGCGGCATCACCAAGTTCCTGCCGAACCTGATGGGCCACTGGAAAGACGTCCCCGCGGCCGACACCCTCTCCGCTCTGGTCGATTGTCCCGTCACGCTGCTCAACGACGTGCGGACAGCCACCCTCGGGGAACTGGCCTACGGCCACGGCCGAAATCCGGCCATCGGCACCTTCGTTCTGATGGCGATCGGCACGGGAATCGGCGGCGGCGTCGTGATCGACCGCAAACTGAGACTCGGACCGATCGGCGCGGCCGGCGAAGTCGGTCATCAGACCATCCAGCCCGATGGGCCTCGCTGTGGGTGCGGAAACTACGGCTGCCTGGAAACGCTCGCCAGCGGGACCGCCATCGCGGCCGAAGGCGTCCGGCTTGTTCTGATGGGCCTCGCCCCGATCCTCCGCGAGAAGTCGGAGGGCAATACCGCGAAGATCACGGCCAAGCTTGTGGCGGAGTCGGCCGACGAGGGGGACGATGCCTGCCGCGATGCGATTCAGGGGGCAGGACGTTGGCTCGGCATCGCCGTCGCCAACATCGTCACCACGATCCATCCCGATTTGATCGTCATTGGGGGAGGCGTTTCCCGAATCGGAGAAGTGCTGATCGAACGCATCCGGGAAGAGGTCGTCGCCCGCGTCCCCATGTACCCGCCGGAAACGATCCGCGTCGAACCATCGCTCCTTTCCGACAAGGCGGGCATCCTCGGAGCAGTGGCGCTCGCGGCGCGCGGATTGGCCTGAACGTCCCGGCGGCTCTCGTGTCCCCGGGGAACGTCGGGCGGGGGGGCCGGCGATTTTCGAATCGACGGGCTCCATCACTGACCTATCATCGGGTGGAAGCGCGTCCCGCGTTCCCGCGTCGAGTCGCTGGCAACGATCCAGATTCGGCGCGAGCCGCGCCTCCCTTCCTGCCGTATCAAGGCTTTCGAGATCGGATTTGAACAATGCAGCCCGCGAACGGGCGACATCGAGTCGTCATTCTCGGAGGCGGATTTGGCGGATTGCGTGCCGCGAAAGCGCTCGCCCGCGAGCCGGTCGAAGTCACCCTCATCGACCAGCGCAACTTTCATCTCTTCCAGCCTCTGCTGTACCAGGTCGCCACCGGCGGACTGTCCCCGGCCAACATCGCGGCGCCCCTCCGCTCGCTCGTTCGACGGCAACGCAATTGCCGGGTGATTCTCGGCAAGGCGATCGACTTCAATCTCGAAACTAAGGAAGTCGTCCTCGAGGATGAGCGCGTTCCCTTCGACACGCTGATCGTGTCCGCCGGCGCCAAGCACAGTTACTTCGGCAATCACCAGTGGGAACGGTTCGCCCCAGGGCTCAAGACGATTGAAGACGCCACCGAGATCCGCCGCCGCGTCCTCTCGGCCTTTGAACGGGCGGAGCGGGTCTCCAGCGACGCCGAACGCGCCCGGCTGTTGCGGTTCATTGTCGTCGGGGCTGGACCGACCGGCGTGGAACTGGCCGGCACACTAATCGAGATCGCCCGGCACACCCTCAAGAAAGACTTCCGCAGGATCAATCCGGCCGAGGCGCACGTCCTGCTCATCGAAGCTGGACCGCGGCTCTTGCCCGCATTCGACCCCGATCTCTCCGAAGACGGAGCCGAAGCCTTGAGACGCCTCGGAGTCGATGTCCGACTGAAGACGATGGTCGTCGACATCACCGACGCCGGCGCCACTGTAAAGTCCGGCGATGTGGAGGAGACCCTGCCTGCGGCCACGATCCTCTGGGCCGCGGGAGTGCAGGGGGCCGTCATCGGCGAAGCGCTGGCGAAGGCCGCAGGCATCCAGCGCGACCGCGCAGGGCGGCTGGTCGTTCAGCCCGATTTCACTCTCCCCGGTCATCCCGACATTTTCGTCATCGGCGACCTCAGTACCTACGCCGACGCATCAGGAAAAATGCTCCCCGGTGTCGCCCCGGCCGCCATGCAGGCCGGCCAGTTCGTTGCCAGCGTCATTGCCGCGCGGCTCTCGCTGGCCCCCATCCCGGAGTTCCACTTCAAAGACCCCGGCAGCATGGCCACGATCGGCCGCGGCGCGGCAGTCGTGAAGCTCGGCAACTGGAAGTTCAGCGGCTTCTTTGCGTGGCTGACATGGCTGTTCGTGCACCTCTTGTTCCTGGTGCAGTTCCAGAACCGCCTGCTGGTCCTCATGCAGTGGGCCTGGAACTATGTGACGTTCAACAGGTCCGCCCGCCTGATCACCGACACGAACCGCTTCCTCGGCGAACCGGAGAATTGAAGCCCTGTCCGGCGCTTACTTCGTCAGCGACAGTGAGCGAAGGAGCCGTTTGGCGATCCCCTCGCGCTCTCCACGCAGCTTCGCGTCGAGTGACCGCATCTGCGCGGCCAGCAGTTCCTGGGCCGCGGCTCGCTCCTCGGGATCGTCGCTGTGCATCAGGTCCGTCAGGCTCGGTTCGAGTTCCTCGACAGGCTCCGGCGCAGCGGCGGCAGCCGGCGCGGGCTCGGTAGCGACATCCGGGGCCGCCATTTCCGCAGCAGGTGGAGCAGGGAGGGCGGTCCGGTTCGTCGTGGCGACTTCCAGCATCTCCCGGAACGACTGCTGCATCTGCGACACGGTCCGTTCGTGCAGCGCGGCGAACTCCTTGAACAACTCAAGCACGAGGTGCTCGTTGACCACCTGCGGCCCGGGAGCTGCAGCCGGAGCGTCCGCCATGGGCATCGTCGGCACGACGTTGACCAGCGACGGAGTGCGCGCCGCCGAAGGCGTATGCACGTTCCCTTCATCGAAGATCGGGGCCTGAACCACCGACTCGGCAACCTTGGGACGCTGGATTTCGATCTGGAACCGCCCCAGTCGGATCCTCGACCCAACTTTCAGCGGTCCGAACGGAACGGGACGGTCGTCCAGGTTCGTGCCCGCCTGCGAATTCAGGTCCACGATCCACCAGCGGGTGAAGCCCCGGATGATCGCGGCGTGCTGAGGAGTGACCGTCGCATGTTCGAGGCGAATCCGGCACGGTTTCGCCGAGCCGATCAGCGTGGCCGGAGTGTCGAGTGTCCAGGGATCGATCGGCTTCGACTGGTTCACGAAGGCGAGTGCGATCGGGGGATTGCCGCGATGGGCCAGTGAGTCGGTGGGGAGGTCGTGGAAATCCGACCGCGCGTCATTCGAAACTCGAAGTGTGTACGGGCCCAGCTCGATCGTCTCGCCCGGACTCAGCAGCGCCGCTCGCACGGCACGCCCGTTCTGCCGGATGCCCGTGCGGCTTCCCAGATCGACCACCATGAACTGTCCGGCTACCGCCTGCAGATAGGCGTGATGACGCCCGATCTCTGCGCCGGCGAGTCGCACGCCGCACTCTTCATCACGGCCGAGAAAAGTGAACGCCGCGTCGACGTGGACCGTATGAACTTCAGGTCGTCCCTGGACCGAAATCTGGACTTCGAATCCTTCGGGAACGCCACAGTCTTCCAGAAACTGCTGCTGCATCGTGCCTGCTGTGCGAGCAATGGAGGACGGAATCTCCGCCTGCGCCGGTTCGACAACCTCGTTGCCAATGGGCGACTCATTCATCAGCAGCATGCGCCGGCGGCGCGGCCGAGAAAGAGGCGGCATTCAGTTCTCCTGTGCTGGCTTCCGACGAGTGATGGCCGTTCCATCACAGGTGCAGAAACCATTCCGTCAACGACTTCCCTGTGTGTCGTAGACCGCCTGATTGTCACGGCCAATCCGGACCCCGGTCAATGACCCGAAGTTCATAAGCCGGCATTAGACGGATTTCCGGTTTGAATGCGGTCCGGATTCCCGCTATCAACAGTCGGAACCAGGCGACGCATCCGCGCCCTCTGGCTGGCCACGTCCGAGTGACAACAACGTTTTTACGGGTTGTGCCGGTCCGCGGCAAGCTTCACCTTCTCGTCGATGATCGCGTCTCGTTGGAATGCGGGATGCTGTAAGGAGTTCCGTTTCGCACCCCGCGAAAGGACCTCATTCAGGAACCGCAGTTCGGCATGTCCGGTTCGACTTCCTCTCTATTCGCGGCGTTGGCTCGCCTGGCGTTGATCGTCACTCTGGTCGCCGCGCCGTGGCCGTTTGGTGGCTATCCCCTCCAGTGGCAGCCCCCGATCTTTGCAGGCATTCTGGCCTCCCTCGTCTGCTGGTGGGTCTCGGTGATGACGCGTCCCGCGTCTCACCAGGACGGCGGGACCATCCTCGTCGACAGTCTCCTTCCCCCTCTCTTGCTGATCGTTCTCGCGGCGTTTCAGCTGATTCCATTTGCGAACGTCCCCGATGTCCCTCCCCATGCGGTCCTCGCACAGGCCGCCAACGCGGAGATCGAGGAAATCGCGATCCCCGCTCCCATGCCCATCAGCGTCGCACCGGCGATGACCCGCGTGACGGCCGCCCGGCTGCTCTTCGGGCTCTGCGCGGCGTTTCTCGGCATCCAGCTCTTCCGGGATGCCGGGACACGCATGTGGCTCTACGTCCCCATTGCCTTGAATGCCGCGGCCATCGCGGTCTTTGGAGTCTGGCAGAAGGCGCATTGGGAAGAATGGCAGGGGATGCTCTTCGGGTCCGTCCCGATCCAGATTTCCGCCCATCCGTTCGGGCCGTACGTGAATCGCAATAATGGGGCGGGCATGCTCAATATTGGTGCAGCCGCCGCTGCAGCATGGGCGTTTCTGGCGGCTGCCCCGAAGATGGGGCGGTCATTTCGCCGGACCGACGACTCCTTCCACGCGACGCGAACCAGCACCGGTGGGTCGGAAGGCCGCTCGAACGTCATTCTCCCGGTGATCGTCCTGGTGGCGATCTGTGCCGGAGTCGCGGCGTCCCTCTCGCGTGGCGCCCTGGTGGGACTCGGCGCTGCCGTCATTGCGGCCATGTTGATCCTGCTCAAGTCGCGTCGATCGCGGCTCGTGGTCTCCGTGATCTTTGTCGTCCTCCCGCTCATCGCCGTTGCGGTCGGGACGTTCGGTGTCGGGAAGGAAATCCGCAAGCGGTTTGCCGTTCTCAATTCCTATACCTATCAGGACGAGCGGCTGAAGCACTGGTCGGAAACCATGGGGGCCGTTCAGGATGCTCCCTGGCTCGGGCAGGGAATGGGCGCCTATCGCTACATCAATCGTCCGTACCAGCAGGCCGACACGAATCGCTGGTTTGTGAATGCGGACAATCAGTTCTTCGAACTCCTGGTCGAGAACGGCATCGTCGGCCTCGTGCTCGTCCTGGCCACGATCGGATTGCTGCTCATCGACATCCGGCGACTTCTGGAAAGCCGGGCGCCCTGGGAGCAGCGCGATGCCGCCATCCTGGGAGGAGTCCTCGTTGCCTCGCAGGCCGCGCAGGGCCTCGCTGACTTCGGCATCACGCTCCCTGCCAACCTGTTGACCGCAGCCACGCTCGCAGGCGTCACGGCGGGAACCGCCGCCCGGTCGCTTCCCTTCAGCCTCGTGCCGAACCTCGGCTCCCCAATGGTCTTTCGCGCCCGAACCGCCATTCCGATTGGACTCGTCCTGCTGGCCGCCGGCGGACTCGCCTGGCGCGAAGTCGCGGTCGCCTCCGCGGCATCTGTCGCAACCGATTCGATCGGTCCGCTCGACACGCCCGACGCCGCGTCCGCGGAGACCCTCGACCTCCTTGTCAGCGGTGTTCAGGCGACAGCCGAAATGCGTCCTGACGATGCCGAACTGCAACGGACGCTCGGAAACCTGTTGACATTCCGGTTCAGGACGAGCCTCCTCGCCGCCCTCAAGGCCGATCCTGTTTCCGCGTCGCGGCCCGAAGAAGAACTCTGGGCCCGCACCTCGCTCGAATCCCTCTTCTCTCAGGCCGCCACGCTCGAAGACGAAGCCTCGCAGGACCAGTTCCGCCAGGCCCTGTTCCGGGCCGACGAGACCGAATCGCTCACAGCGGCGAAGTCCGCCTATGAATCGGCCCTCGCCGGCTGCCGCTGGGTCTCGATCGCCGCACAGCGCAACGCCATGACGCAGACCATTGTCGACCAGGATCGCAATTCAGCCCGCAGAAGCATCGCGCTTGCAGCCGTCGGTTCTCCCTCCGATGGCTCGCGCCTCACCCTCCTGGGAGCCATGGCCCGCGAACTCGGAGCCGATGACCTGGCGCTGGCCGTCTGGAAGCAGGCGACTGCAGTTTCGTCAAAGCAGCTCCCGCTCATCATGGCGGCCGGCGGCGAATGGCTGGCACAGCCCGGGCGGCTGGAAAAGGTCCTCCCTCGCGACATTGAGATGCTGCTCTTTTACGCTGAGTCGCCCGATGGCACGGCCGTTGCTCGTCCAATCGCGAACCATGTTGAAGTTCTGTTGAAGGACGCCGGAGACGGCACTGCCGTCGCCGGCCAGATGGGACGGATTCTCCGGATTCGCGGAGAGGATGCAGCAGCACTACAGCAGTTTGAGATCGCAATTCGCGAGAATCCCCTCGCATGGGTATGGCGCGTTCGGGCGGCCGAGACCAAATTCGCCCTGGGGCGTCGGAAGGAAGCCATTCAGGATCTGGAACAGGCCGTGGATGACTTCCCTCGCCAATCGGCAATTCAACAAAAATTGACGAACTTGCAGCGGCAAGCGGTCCCGGACAGTCGTTAGGATGTCCCGCGATGTCCCCCCGGGTATCTGGTGGGATTGTTGTTCGGGCCTTTGAACAAGATTCATGACGACGCCTCGTCCCTCGGTTCGCGGGATGGGCGGCTCACTTTCGAGTTTTGTAAATCACAATGCCCTTAGCTGCTGCCCCGATCGATGCCCCGTATGTCATTGCCGGGCTCGCCTTCGTGCTCGCGGTGGTGTTCACGCCCATTGTCCGCCGGATCGCCTTCGCGACCGGACTGGTCGATGCCCCGGATGGACACCGCAAGCTCCATGGCCGAACCGTTGCCCTCGGCGGCGGACTCGCGGTCCTCTTGTCGATGGGCCTCTCGCTCGTCATCTGCGGACTCGTCGGATCGCGCTGGATCAACATCGGCAACGCCGATCGTTCCTTCCTGACAGCGATCGCCGGGGCCTCTGTCTTCCTCGTGATCGTCGGCCTGCTCGATGACAAGTTCGAGATCCGCGGCCGGCAGAAGTTCCTCGCCCAGATCGCGGCGGTCTTCTGCGTCTCTGTGCTCGGCGGACTCCGGATCGACCGCATCGAACTCTTCGGCTTTCAGATCGAAATGGGTGTCGCGGCCGTTCCGTTCACCATGTTCTGGCTGCTGGGCGCCATCAATGCCCTGAACCTGATCGACGGCGTCGACGGACTCGCGACCACGATCGGAGTCGTCTTCAGCGTCGCCCTCTCCATCCTCGCGACGATGAACAACTTCCCCGTCGACGGGGTCTGTGCGCTCGCGATGGCCGGCAGCCTCGCCGGCTTCCTGATTTACAATCTCCCCCCCGCAAAGATCTTCCTCGGCGATGCCGGAAGCATGCTGATCGGGCTCGTCCTCGGCGTCCTCGCGATCCGTTGCTCCCTGAAGGGCCCCGCCACCGTCGCCCTCGCCGCACCGACCGCCATCTGGGCCGTCCTCATCTTCGACGTCGGCATGGCGATCCTCCGGCGGAAGCTGACCGGACGCAGCCTTTACACCACTGACCGCGGCCACCTCCACCACGTCCTCCAGAAGCATGGCTTCAGCGGCCTGGGAATCGTCTTCCTCGTCGGCCTGCTGTGCGTTGTCTGCTGTGCGGGCGCCCTCGTCAGCGTCTACAGCAAGAACGAAGTCATCGCCCTGGTGACCGTCGCGGTCGTCCTCGGAACGCTTGTCGCGACTCGCTACTTCGGCCACTCCGAATGTCGTCTGCTGGCTCAGAAGGTCCTGGGGCTGACTGCCTCCTTCGTCCGCCTGCCGTATCGCGCCAAACGGGCGCCGCAGCCGTTGAAGTCGCGGTTCCACGGCAAACGAGAATGGGACCTGCTCTGGGAGGCCCTCCTCGAGATGGCCGAGAAGTTCGACTTGTCCAGCGTCCGCCTGAATGTGAGCGCACCCTCTATTGGCGAGGAGTACCACGCCACCTGGGAGCGGAAGCATCCGCCGCATGCCTCGCGGGTCTGGACCTCCGAAGTCCCGCTGATCGCAGGCCCCATCAGCGTGGGACGCCTCTTTGTCGCCGGCGCCGCCACGGAAGAATCAGGCTTCGGGTATCTCAACGAGTTCCTCGAGGCCCTCCGCCCCTTCGAAGTCCAGCTGCACGACCTGCTTCAGGTCGAGTACGTCGCCTCGCAGAAGAGCTCCGGCGACATCTCCGCGATCAGCTCGAACGAAATGTCGGCCGTCTAAGTGGCCTCGGCCTTCTCCGGTCACAAGGGCGTACTCCGGTCACAAGCTCCCGTCCGCACCTGTTGGACGCCCGCGCGGACGCGCTCCGGCGGATCGAACTTAGGAACTTCGCGGCCCTCCGTTCAACCCGCCATCGCTCCACCCTGGCCAAGGTTCTGCATGTTGTGGTGGAACAGTGCCAGCAGCGACGTCGCAGCCGCGTCATAGGCCGCCGGATCTGCCCATGAGGCGCGCGGCCGCAGAACTTCCTCAGGTACGCCCGTGCACTTCGTGACCATCGCCAGGTCAAACACCGGCTCCACTTCCGTCGGAGCTTTGCGCAGCTCCCCCGAGTAGATCGCGTCCATGATGGCCCGCGTGTAAGCGAGCCTGATCCGGCTGCCAACGCCCGGAGGTCCCCCGATCCAGCCTGTGTTCACCAGCCACACCTGCGCATCGTGTTGCTTCAGTTTCTGCGTCAGCAGTTCGGCGTACTTGTGCGGATGCCACACCAGGAACGGGCCGCCGAAGCAGGGCGAGAAGGTCGCTTCCGGACGCGAAACGCCCACTTCCGTTCCCGCCACCTTCGCCGTGTACCCGCTGAGAAAGTGATACTCCGCCTGCTCCGGAGTCAGCCGGCTGACGGGCGGCAGCACCCCGAACGCATCGCACGTGAGGAACACCACGTCGCGCGGATGCCCCGCGACGCACGGAACCTTCGCGTTGTCGATGAACTCGATCGGATACGCGCCCCGCGTGTTCTCCGTGATCGTCGTGTCCCCGAAGTCGACATGGTGATCGGCCTCGTCATAAACGACGTTCTCCAGCACCGCCCCGAACCGCAGCGCGTCGAAAATCTGCGGCTCCGCCTCCCGGGTCAGATAGACCGCTTTCGCGTAACACCCGCCTTCGACGTTGAACACGCCGTCGTCCGTCCAGCAATGTTCGTCGTCGCCGATCAAAAGGCGCTTGGGATCGGCCGACAGCGTCGTCTTGCCCGTCCCCGACAGACCGAACAGCAGGGCCGATGATCCCGTCTCCCGGTCGGCCGTCGCCGAGCAGTGCATCGACAGGATCTCCGCCCCCGGCATCGCGTAGTTCATGTACGTGAACACCGCCTTCTTCATTTCTCCGGCATACTCGGTCCCCAGGATGACCACCTGCTTGCGCTCGAGGCTCAGGTCGACGCTCGTCCGCGACGTCATCCCCGTCGTGTAACGGTTGGCGGGAAAGCGACCCGCGTTGTAGATGACGAGATCTGGCTCGCCGAACGTCTCCAGCTGCGCCGCCGTCGGACGGATCAGCATGTTCTGCATGAATAACGCGTGGTACGGCCGCGCGCAGATCACGCGGATCTTGATCTGGTAACGCGGGTCCCACCCCGCGTACCCGTCAACGCAGTAGAGACGCTCGCACGTGTTGAGATAGTCGATGGCCCGCTCACGATTGATCATGAACGTCGGCTCATCGAGCGGAAAATTCACCGGCCCCCACCACACGTGATCGGCCGACGGCGCCTTCTTGACCACCCGCTTGTCCTTCGGCGACCGCCCCGTCTTCTCTCCGGAATACGCGATCAGCGCGCCCCGGTCGGAGATCGTCGTCCCCGGCTCATGTCGGATCGCTTCTTCGTACAGCCGCGAAGGGGGCAGATTCCGGTGACAGGCTTTGACCGTAATCTTGTGCGAATGCAGGTCGATCAGCGACACGGCGGCGTCCTTGGCTGCCCCGGGACGTCGCGACGCGGCGAATCACTGGGGATCAAAAGGAAAGAGGCCGGTTATTCGACCGGCCTCTTCCAGATCAGGCAACCGCAATGCCGCGATTTTCTCACACCCGCCCGATGCCGAGCTTCTTCTCCACCGCCTCGCGAAGCGTCTCCCGCACCAGCTCCACCGGAATCCGGTCGTAAACTCCCGCGAAGAACCCCTCGACAATCATGTGCATCGCTTCATATTCGCTCAGGCCACGGCACATGCAGTAGAACAGCTGTTCGCGGTCCACGCGGCCCGCCGTCGCCCCGTGCGTGCACCGCACGTCGTCCGCCTCGATTTCCAGGCCAGGAATCGAATCGGCCCGGGCGTCGGCGCTCATCAGCAGCGCGTCGTTCCGCTGGTAACCGTCCGTCTTCTGGGCGTCTTTCTCGACCTTGATCATCCCCCGCCAGATCACGCGGGCCGTGTCGCGAAGGACGTCCTTGTACAACAGGTCCGATTGCGTGTTCGGAGCGTTGTGTGACTGCTCGGTGTAGAACGACAGAAGTTGTTTCTCGGTGGCGAAAATGACGCCGTTCACCTGGGCATGGGCGCCCTGGCCGTCGAGATGAACATGCTGGTGAACGTGCGACATCCGCGAGCCGAGCCCGGCCACCGTCCACTGCAGCATCCCGTCTTTGCCGACACGGCCAACCTGGTGGGCGAAGTGACGCGTGCGCGTGTTCCAGTTCTGCAGCTGCACGTAACGCAGCCGGGCGCCTGCACCGACCAGCAGTTCGACTGCCCCGACGTGCATGCCGTCGGTGTTCTCTTCCGTCGAGGCCGTCTCTTCCAGCAGCGTCGCCGACGCTCCGTCTTCCAGGATCACGAGCGTGTGCGTGAATTCCGCGCCGTTCGCAGTGTTCTGGTTGATCAGGCTGTACAGCGGAACCTTGATCTCAACATTCCGTGGGACGTACAGCACCGTTCCACCGGTCCAGTACGCCGCATGCCAGGCGGAAAACCGGTCCTGGTCGGCCTTCACCCCCGTCGTCATGAAATGCGGCTCGAGCTTCTCGCGGTGGGTCACCAGCAGCTCGGCAAGGTCGCCGAACAGCACCCCTTTCGCCGCGAGCGCCGGATCCAGCGTCGACTGCGTGCACCGTCCATCGACATGCACGATCGCCCCGCCGAATTCCGCACGGTCCTGCATCAGCGTCGCCACGGCCGCAGGCTTCGCCGCGTCCCCCTTCACCGGCGGCAGGTACTGATCCGGCTTGAACGTCCGCAGATCGACCCGCTTGTATTCCTCGGGATTGAGCGGCGTCTGAAGCAACTCGCGATAGGTCTCGAACGCCGCGCGGCGCTTGTCACTGAGGAACGCCGGCTCGTTGCGGCCGGAGACCCAGCGGTCAAAGGCCTCCGCCGAATAGGGTGAATTGGACGATTTGGCGGTCACAGCGGACGACATGGGAGACTCGAAAAACGCGATGCAATGGCTGATTGTTGGCACTTCGGACTGAAATGCCAACAACGCGAACGAAAGCCGGCCTCGACAGGCCGGTTAAGCCTTCTTGGAACTCACCCGCCACGCCCACGTCACGTGGTGCGGCGTACTGCAGTTGGGGCAGGGGGGCAGGATCGCTCCTTCGGTCAGCTGGAACAAGTGCCCGCACTCGACGCACTCGTATGTTCCCGCAGGCGCCGGAGCTTCCTGCTTCTTCGCCGCCGCTTTCGCCGGCGGAGCAGGGGCCTTCTCGGGCTTGAGCAGCGGAAACGCAATCACATCCCGGATGCTCCGCGTGTTCGTCAGCAGCATCACCAGTCGGTCGATGCCGATCCCCAGCCCCCCCGCAGGCGGCATCCCCACCTTCAGGGCCTTGATGAAATCGACGTCCATCTTGGCCATCGATTCTTCCGCGTCCTGCCCCGCCAGTTGTGTCGTGAACAGTTCTTCCTGCAGCCGCGGATCGTTCAGCTCCGTATACGCGTTCGCCAGCTCCATCCCGTGGATGTACAGCTCGAACCGCTCGGCCACGCGCGGCTCGCTGGCCTTCCGCTTCGTCAGCGGGCAGATCGACGCCGGATAGTCGATCAGGAACACCGGCCCGACCAGTTTGTCTTCGCAGATCGCCTCGAACACCTCGCTGATCAGCACGTCATCATGCTTGCCCGTCGGATCGATCCCGATCTTCTGCGCCGCCGCGACGACCGCCGACTGGTCGCGCATGTCGCAGCCCACGTGCTCGCGGAATGCGTCCTCGTACCGGATGCGCTGCCACGGCGGCGTGAGGTCGATCGTCGTGTCACCCCACGGGAAGACCAGCCGGCCGTCAACTTCGGCCGCCGCGATCACCCCTTCCGCGGCAGGCTTCGCGTTCGCGATCACCACCCTCGCCGCGTTCACGACGATCGCCTCCGTGAGGTCCATCATCGTTTCGTAGTTGCCGAACGCCTGGTACGCCTCCAGCATCGTGAACTCGGGATTGTGCGTCGCGTCGATTCCCTCGTTGCGGAACACGCGGCTCATTTCATACACGCGCTCGATCCCACCCACCATCAGCCGCTTCAGGTGCAGCTCGAGGGCGATCCGCAGGAACAGCGGAATGTCGAGGGCGTTGTGATGCGTAATGAACGGCCGCGCCGCGGCGCCGCCAGCGATCGCATGCAGAACCGGCGTGTCGATCTCGTGGAAGCTTCGCTCCCGCAGCGTGTCGCGGATCGATTGCACGATCCGGCTGCGAAGCAGCAGCCGATCGACCACCCCTTCTGTGTAAATCAGGTCGACTTCACGGTGCCGGAGCAGCAGCTCGATGTCCTTCGCCCCGTGAAACTTCTCCGGCGGCTGCGCCAGCGACTTCGTCAGGACGCAGATCGACTCGACGAAGATCGTCACTTCCCCCGAGTTCGTCAGCCGCAGCTTCCCGTCGACACCGACGATGTCCCCCAGGTCGAGGGCCCGGATCAGTTCCCACTGCGGCTCGCTGAGATCCGCCTTCGACATCATCAGCTGGATGCGGCCGGTCGTGTCCTGAATGTGGACGAACTGCAGCTTCCCCGTCTTCGGCCAGCGAATGATGCGCCCCGCCACGCGGACCATCTCGCCAATCACGCCGACTTCCGTGGGGGCCTTCGCGCGCGCTTCGCCGATCGGCAGGTGGTTGTCGAAACGCTGGCCGTAAGGATCGTGGCCGAGTTCGACAATGCGGTTCAGTTTTTCAAGGCGGGCCGCTTCGAGGCGGTCGACGCCGGCGGGGGCAGTCATGGGCGCAGAAAATAGGTCGCAATCGGATTTCGGAAGCGCGCCAGTCTGTGGGTTGCGGCACGGGATCGCAACCGACCGGCCGTCCGTTCAAAGTTCTCTCGCCATCAGGACTTCTGCTCGGGCCGCTTTCCCGCTTTTGGTGAAGCGCCTACTTTCTGTCGCCTGCCGACGACTTCCAGAGTTGTGGATCGACAAACAACCTTGCCATGCGGATTCCGACATTACTGACTCTGGCCGGGTTCGCGGCCCTGCTGACCGTGGAAACCCCGGCCATCGCCCAGGCGCCCGACGTCCCGAAGCCGACTCTCGCCAACGTCCCGTATGGAACGCATTCGCGCCAGGTGCTCGACTTTTACCGGGCCCCGCACGAATCGAGCACCCCGGTCCTCTTCTTCGTGCACGGCGGAGGCTGGATGTCCGGCGACAAGGCCAATCCCGACTTCCTCGCAAAATGCCTCGACCGCGGAATCTCCGTCGTCTCGATCAACTATCGCCTCATCCCCGATGCAATCGCGGCGAAGGTCGATCCGCCGGTCAAAGCCTGCCTCGAAGACGCCGCCCGGGCCCTGCAGTTCGTCCGCAGCAAATCGGCCGAGTGGAAGATCGACAAACAACGCATCGCCGGCTGCGGAGGATCGGCCGGTGGTTTCACTGCCTTGTGGCTCGCCTTCCACGACGAAATGGCTAACCCGAAGAGCGCCGACCCGGTCGCCCGCGAATCGACCCGATTGAGTGGTGTGCTCGCATTCGTCCCGCAGACGACGCTTGACCCGAAGCTCATGTCATCGTGGATTCCCAACAACGACTACGGCCACCATGCCTTCGCCCTCGGAAGCATGAAGGAGTTCCACGAGAAACGGGATTCACTGCTGCCGCAGATCCGGGAATTCTCCCCCTTCGATCTGGCGAGTTCCGATGACCCGCCTGTCCTTTTGTTCTACGACAACGCTCCCAATCTGGGCGTTGACTACAAAGACCCGCCGCATTCGGCCAACTTCGGCGCAGGGTTGGGCCAGAAGCTCGAAGCCGTCGGCATCGAGCACGAGCTCAACTACAACAACGACTACGGCCGCATGAAATGGCCCGATCTCTTCGGCTTCCTCGCCGAAAAGCTCAAAGCCGCTCCCCCCAGGTAGGGCCTCATCCAATCTCACGGAGGACGAAGTTCTGTCACCGGGCAGAAAGTGACCGTGAGTGAGCGGATGGCACTGGCCGCCGGTCGGATGAACCGTAGACAGCCCAAGGATGCAGATTGAAGGTCCTTGGAGGCCGCAGCCGGGAACACAGTGCCGAGCGACGTCGGGCCGGCTCCGCCGGCCACGCCCTTCGGCGTGGGCCACCGCCTACCGAAGCTGCGCTCCGTTGTTCGCCCCCGACGAGAGCCGTTCACGCAGCGTCGGGTCGAGATTCTCGATCCGGACGCCGTAGCGCTGCATCTGCAGGAGAATCCGCTGTTCGACCGGCGTATCGATGTCCGTCGTCCGATCGGGATCGTTGTTCACATCCCGGGTCAGGTCCGCTTTCCAGTCTTTCAGGACCTGTACCGCCACGACATCCGGTACGCCCGCCATCAGGCCTCGCAGCTCCGATTGCAGCCGGGCCTGGATCTGCGGGAAAGTCGAACGCAGCTGCGACACCTCGGCCAGCAGCTTCTCCCGTTCGCCGGTGGCCTGGGTGGCCGCCGCGGTCGGCGCGACGGTCGCCCCCGTCGAACCCGATCCCATCCAGCTCGACAGTAATCCCGGCAGCGCGCCCGCTGTCGAGCGGATCAGCTGCTCTTCCAGCTTCGGAAGGTCCTCCGAACGGGTGTTCTTCAGCGAATCGAGAATCTGCTGCTGCAGCCGCTGGCGCGTTGCGGGATCCATATTCTCCAGCGTTTCGGCCAGCGACTGGCGGGCCTGCGTCCGCAGCGTGCCGCGAACCTGGTTCCAGAAATCGGTCGAGTCGACCGTCCCTGGCGACGGCGCGGGCGTCTGGTAGGCAGGCACCGGCTGCTGATACGGCTGGGGCTGATATTGCTGCGGCTGGTACTGCTGAGTGGGGTAGGGCTGTGCCGGCGTCCGTGCCCCCAGAGGAATCGAGCTCACGCCGGAATTCGCCGGCTGCGACGCGATCGTCTGCGTGCTTGGCTGCGGCTGAGTGCCCCAGGGATCGGACGGGGCGGAATATTGCGGAGGCGTCGACGTCGTCGGCAGGAACGGATTGCTGAACTTGTCGTCGACGGCCTTCGCCGCGTCGCGGATCGCATCGGCGAGGCCGACGTTCGGATCGACGACGTGATCGTGATCCATCGGTCCAACGCCCGGGATATTGTCGAGCGAGTGGATATAGCGGTTTAGGGCATCATGCAGCTTTTCAGGCATGATGGGATGGATCTTTCGCATGGTGATCGCGGCGTAGTAACCCGATTTCGAGTTCGCAATGAGGTTGTGCGTCGCGTCGAGCGTGGCGAGAAAGAACGTCGCGACGAGGCAGACGACGATGCCTTTCGCGAGGCCGAAGATGGCTCCCAGGTGGGAGTTGTATTCCTTGAGACCCGCTCCTTCGATCCCCTTGGTCAGCATGCGGGCTGCTCCGAAGGCGACGAACGAGCACACCAGGTAGGCCCCGAACATCGTCACCCATTCATTGAGCGGCGGCTGGAGCGAGATATGTGGTCCGAGAATCCCGGAAAAGGTCTCGGCGAACATCAGACACAGAATGATGCCCGCGATGGTGGCGAGCTGCCAGATGAGCCCGCGAGAAGCGCCGCGTGCCATGCAGAACACCAGCACGCCCAGCACTGCGATGTCGTACCACATCCCTGTGATCCCCGAAGAAAACGTCCCTGTTTCGAGCCGCGTGTTTTACCGCTGGAAGTCAAAATGGGTAAAGACCGGTTGCAGCCCGGCCATCGGGGGCCCTCTTGGACCTTTTCATGGCAGCGCCAACCTGCCCATTCCTTCTCTTCATTTCCCTTCTGTTCCCTCTCTTTTCCACGTTCCCATACTTCCGGGCGCGAATAGGTGAGCGCCCCGGAAACAGGTATGATGCCCGTTCACGAGCGCTCCGGGGGGAACTGCGATGCGGATGGCAGTGGCAATCGGCGTCATTCTCGTTGCAACGATCGGCCGTGCCGACGACTCCGCCGAGTTGCGCTTCGTCCGCCGCGTTCTCCCACTCCTCCGGGAAAAGTGTTTCGCCTGCCATGGCCAGGATCCCGCCGACATCAAAGGCGCGTTGACGCTCACCACTCGCGCCGGGCACTTGAAGGGAGGTGAGTCGGGCGAGCCGGCGGTTCATCCCGGCCAGCCAGAGACCAGCCCGCTGATGCTCTCCGTCATCCGTGCCAGCGACAACTGGTCCGCCATGCCCCCCAAGGAGAACGACCGGCTCTCCCCGGACCAGGTGGCCGAGCTGAAGGCATGGATCGAAGAGGGAGCCACCTGGCCGACGGAGCAGCGCCTCCGTGAAATCGAGAAGCAGCATGCGGACCAATGGGCCGCGGAAGACGGCGTCGTGGTCAAGACGAGCGGAGGCCTGTCGCCGGCGTGGACCAACCGCCGCTACAAACCGGAAGCCCTCTGGGCCTACCAGCCGCTCAAACACCCGGAGGTCAAAGACCGTGCCCGGGCGATCGACGAATTGCTCGAAGCCGCCATGCCGCCCGGTCTCACGCCCGCTCCACTGGCGGATCGCAGGACTCTCATCCGAAGGGCAACTTTCGATGTCATCGGACTCCCGCCCACGCCCGACGAGATCGCGTCGTTCCTGAACGATCCGGCCGACGACGCGACCGCATTCGCCACGGTCGTCGATCGACTCCTCGCATCACCCCATTTCGGCGAGCAGATGGCCCGGCGCTGGCTCGACGTGACACGCTATGCCGACAGTTCGGGCCTCGCCAACGACTATGAACGGGGCAATGCCTGGCGCTACCGCGACTACGTCGTCCGCGCCTTCAACAGCGACAAGCCCTATGACCAGTTCGTCCGCGAGCAGATCGCCGGAGACGAAATCGATCCGGACAACCCTGAAAACCTCGTCGCGACTGGCTTCCTGCGGATGGGAGCGTGGGAGCTGACCGGCATGGAAGTTCCGAAGATCGCACGCCAGCGATTCCTCGATGACGTCACCGACGGAGTCGGCCAGGTCTTCCTCGCGCACATGCTCCAATGCGCCCGCTGCCACGATCACAAGTTCGATCCCGTCCCCACGCGCGACTACTACGGTTTCCAGGCCTGTTTCGCGACGACGCAGCTCACCGAGCGGCCGGCCTCGTTCCTCCCGGAAGAAAACGTCAGCGGCTTCGAAGAGCGAAAGTACCTCGAGGCGCGCCGCGACCGGTTGCAGGCCGAACTGGACCGGATTCGTGAGACCGAAGCCGCCGCGCGACAGGCATGGAAACAGCAGAACCCGGATGGCAACGACGAAGCTATGAAGGACAGGTTCCTCTCACCTGTCGACCTCGGACTCAGCCGCATCACCCGCAAAGGAATCGAACGCCTGAAGTGGCAACTCGATCGCTATGAGCCCGTCGCCCTCTCGGTCTACTCCGGCCGGACACCAGCCCTCAAGAACGTCCTGGCGCCGTTGCGGATCCCGAAGAACCGCGACGCCGGAGAACTCGAACAGACGCACATCCTCCCGGGAGGTGACCCGTTCAGTCCCTCCGCGGAAGTTGTTCCCTGCGTCCTGACCGCCCTGGGCGAGTCCCCGATCCCTGTCGAGATCAACGGCCGGCGCACGGCGCTCGCTCGCTGGATCACCAGTCCCGACAACCCGCTCACCTCGCGGGTCATGGTCAACCGCCTCTGGCAATGGACCTTCGGAAAAGCGATCGCCGGGAATCCCAACAACTTCGGCGCCACCGGGAAACGCCCCACGCATCCGGAATTGCTTGACTGGCTCGCTGGCGAGTTCCAGCGCTCGAACGGGTCGACAAAGCAGATGCTCCGGGCGATGTTCACCTCCGAGGCCTATCGCCGCTCCTCGCGTCATCCCGATCCCGCAATGCTGGCGAAGCTCGACCCCGCTGGAGACCGCTATGCCGCGTTCCAGCCCCGACGCCTCTCGGCCGAGGAACTTCGGGACGCGATGCTCGCCGTCTCCGGGGAACTCAACCGGACGCTGGGAGGAATTCCGATCCGTCCCGAGATGCCCGCCGACGTCGCCATGCAGCCGCGCATGGTGATGGGAACCTTCGCAGCCGCCTGGGAGCCCTCGCCCCGGCCCGAGCAGCGCCATCGCCGCAGCCTCTACATTCTCAGGCTCCGCGGCCTGCGGGATCCGTTCGCCGAAGTGTTCAACCAGCCGTCCCCGGAATCGAGCTGCGAAGCCCGGGAAGAATCCACCGTCGCCCCTCAGGCCCTCTCCTTGATGAACGGCGACGATGCCCGCGGCCGCGCGGTGAACTTCGCCGTGCGACTGTTGGAGCTTCCGCTCGAAGAGACCGCCGTGATTGAAGAGGCGTTCCGCTGGGCGTATGGACGCTCCCCGTCCCCCGGGGAATCGACCGCCTGTCTCGCCCATTGGAAATCGATGACGGAGCGGCATGAAACGATCTCCTTCGACCGTCCCCAGCGGCCGACAACAATTGAACGCGAAGCGTCGGAAGAAGTGACTGGGGAGAAGTTCCGGTTCGCCGAGGTGCTGGAATCTGCGGCCGATTTCATCCCCGATCGCGGCATGGCCGATGTCGATCCCCGAACACGCGGCCTGGCCGAGCTTTGCCTCGTGTTGATGAATGCGAATGAGTTCGTGGTCCTGGATTAGTGGTCGTCGTTGACGCTGCCGGCGTCGACGAATGCCAACGCCGGCACCATGGAGCCTGAACGGGTGCGAAATGTTGAACCCTTTTTCTCGTCGTGACGCTCTCTATGGCCTCGGCGCCTCTCTGGGCAGTGTCGCCTTCAGTGCGCTGCTCGCAGAAGAAACGCGAACGGCCACGGGGCCGTTGTCCCCCAGGCCTCCGCAGATCGCGCCGCGCGCCACCCGCTGCATCTTCCTGATGATGGACGGCGGGCCCAGCCACATCGACACCTTCGACCCCAAGCCCCGGCTGAACGACCTCCACCTCAAGGAGTTCCTCCGGAACGACCAGATGCAGTCCGCCATGTCGAGCGGCAAGCGGTACTACGTCGCCTCGCCGTTCCAGTTCCGGAAGGCCGGCGCAAGCGGCATGGACATGGCCACAAACTGGGAGCATCTGGCCGGCGTTGCCGACGACCTCTGCTACTACCGCGGCTGTCAGGTCGACTCGGTGAATCACCCCACGGCCCTTTATCAGATGAACACCGGCAACCGCTTCGGCGGCGACCCGGCCCTCGGCGCCTGGACCACCTACGGGCTCGGCAGCGAGAACCAGGACCTGCCCGGCTTTGTTGTGCTGCCCGACGTCAGTCTGCCGCAGGGCGGGGCGGCGAACTGGGGCAACGGCTTCCTCCCCGCCCACTACCAGGGAACGACGTTCCGGGCCAAAGGGGCGCCCATCCTCGACCTCGCTCCCCATCCCGCCATCACCCGCGACCACCAGCGCAGGAATCTCGACCTGCTCGCCCAGCTCAACCAGCAGCACGCCGCCGACCGGCCCGGGAATTCGACGCTCGCCGCCCGCATGGAAAGCTACGAACTCGCGTTCCGCATGCAGGCGGAAGTCCCCGGACTGCTCGACCTCTCACAGGAAACCGCAGCCACCCAGGCGCTCTATGGAATGGGCGAAGAGCCCACCGATGCCTTTGGCCGCCGCTGCCTCCTGGCCCGCCGGCTCGTGCAGCAGGGCGTTCGCTTCGTGCAGCTCTATGCCGGCACCTGGGACAGCCACGATGCCATCGAACGGGCCCACGGCAGCCTGGTGAAACAGGTCGACAAGCCGATCGCCGGGCTGATTGCCGACCTCAAACGCACAGGGCTCCTCGACTCGACACTCGTTGTCTGGTGCGGCGAGTTCGGACGTTCACCCGACAACGGCGTGCGAATGGGCACCGCCTTCGGCCGCGATCACAACCCGAAGGCAATGACGGTCTGGATGGCCGGCGGAGGCGTGAAAGCCGGGCACATCGTCGGCGCAACCGATGAACTTGGCGCGGAAGCCGTCGAATGCGTGCACCACGTCCGCGACCTGCACGTCACACTCCTGCATCTCCTCGGGCTCGATGACAACAGGCTCACCTACTTCCACGGCGGCCGCTTCAAGCAACTCAGCCAGTTCGGTGGAGCAGTGATCAAGGAACTGCTCGCCTGACCACCCCCTGCCACGATCCGCCGTCTTGGTGCCGTGCGCAAGTCGAGCACCGTCCAGTCACCGAGACCCGCCGCAATCCAACCGAATCGCACCGGCCTAAGTAATGTGCGCTCCCTGCGTCTCAACATAAACCGCATATAGCGAGCGACTGGCCGTCATGAACAGCCGGTTCCTCTTCGGCCCGCCAAAGCACACGTTGCCGCAGATCTCCGGCAGCCGGATCAACCCGATGCGGGTTCCGTCGGGCGCGAAAACGTGCACCCCGTCAAACCCGTCCCCCACCCAGCCGGCGCTCGACCACAGGTTCCCATCCACGTCGCACCGCATGCCGTCGGCGATGCCATGCTTCTCCTGCTTCTCCCCATTCGGCCACTTCTCGGTCCGCGGCGCGAACGACATTGATGCGAACACCCTCCCGGCTGAGAGGTTCTTCGCATCCTTCACCTCGAACGCCCAGATGCTCTTCACCGGAGTCTGCTTCGTGTCCGCCCCGGAATCCGCCACGTACAGCGTCTTGTAGTCCGGTGAGAAGCAGATGCCGTTAGGCTTGGCCGGTTCGTCCGTCACTTTCGAGATCAGGCCGCTGGCCGGATCGATGCGGTAAACCGCCTCCTTCAGGTGCAGAGTTCCCTTGTTCCCCTCGTAGTTCATCATGCTCCCGTAGCCCGGGTCGGTGAACCAGATGCTCCCGTCGGGATGCACGACCGCGTCGTTCGGAGCGTTGAGCGGCTTCCCTTCGAACTTGTCCGCCAGCACTGTCCGTTTGCCGTCGTGCTCGTAGCGGGCGACGGCCCGGTTGCCGTGTTCGCACGAGATCTGCCGCCCCTGGAAATCGAACGTGTTCCCGTTGCTGTTGCCCGCCGGGTTCCGCATCACGCTGACGTGCCCGTCGTCGTTGAGCCACCGCATCTGCACGTTGTTCGGAATGTCGCTCCACACCAGGTACTTGCCGACGCCGTTCCATGCAGGCCCCTCGGCCCACAGCATCCCCGTGTGCAGCCGTTCGATTGGCGTATTGCCGATCTTGTATTTCTCGAACCGCGGATCGAGCGCGACGATGTCCGGATCCGGATAGCGGACCGGCTCCGCTCCCGGCCCGTAGTCGCGGGCGATCACTGTCCCCGCAACCGAGGTCGCAAGAGCGCCCAGGAACGTGCGGCGGGCGAATTGGGCCGACGTGGAAGTGGTCGCTGGCTCAGTCATCGGGATGCCCTTTCAAGGTGGAATATCAAGTGGAAGTGGATGCCTGCTGCCGTGGCTCACAGAGCCGTGTCACCGCAAAGAAGAACCTGCCGTCGCACGCTCTGCCCGAGCTGTTTCAATTCGCTCGTCGACGGTTCCGGTTCTGATTCGGACGCACCGGCGCGCCCGGGTCCGCAGCATCCCACGGCCAGGGCTTCACAAGGGCACGCTCCGCCCACACGTCCCAATAACCCGCCAGTTCCTTCACGCGCTCAGGATGCTTGCCGGCCAGGTTGCGGCTTTCAACGCGATCATGCTCGATGTCGTAAAGCTCCCACGGACCCTCTTTCCCCTTGGCAACCACCTTCCACGTCCCCAGGCGAACCGCGCGGTTCCCTTCGTGTTCCCAGTACAGCGGCTTGGACCGCTTCAGCGACGTCAGGTTGAGGGCCGGCGCCAGGCTCACCCCTTCCAGGGGCACCGTCTTCTCGCCGTGGTTCAGAGCCGGAAAACGGGCCTTCGCCACGTCCACGCACGTCGCCATCAGATCGATGAGATGACCCGCTTCCTTGTACACCTTCCCCCGGTGCTCCGCGTCGACGCGTGCCGGCCAGTGCATGATCAACGGAGAAGAGATCCCCCCTTCGTGAACCCAGTGCTTGTATTCGCGGAACGGGGTATTGCTCACGTTGGCCCACCCCCGGCCGTAGGCGACATACGTGTCCGGCCCGCCAGGCCAGGCGTTCTTCCCCATGCGGACCGGATAGCCATCGCGCGTCTGGTCGGGAACGATTCCCGAGTGGAAATCCGTCGGCTTCATCGCCGGCAGCGTCGGCTTGTCCGGCCGCGGAATGTCCGGATGCTTCATGTTGCCGGTCCGGCCCATCAGTTCCGCGCATGCTCCGTTGTCCTGCAGGAACATGACGAGCGTATTGTCGAACTGTTTGGTCCGCTTCAGCTCGTCGACGATCTTGCCGATCCCCTGGTCCATGCGGTCGATCATCGCCGCATACACTTCCATACCGGCCGCTTCCCACGCCTGGTTGTCGACCTTGCTCCAGTCCTCTGCCTGTGGCGAAAGCTTCTCCCCATCCCCGATCAGCCCCAGCGAGATCGACTTTTTCAGCCGCGCCTCGCGAAACGGGGCGTAGCCGGCGTCGTACTTCCCTTTGTATTTGGCGATGTCTTCTGGCAGGGCGTGCATCGGCCAGTGGGCCGCCGTGTAGGCGACGTACATGAAGAACGGCTTGTCGCCCTGCTCGCGCGTGTGGTCGGCGATGTAGCGGACGGCGTGATCCGAAATGGCGTCGGTGAAGTAGTAGGTCTCCGGCGTGTAGTCGGGATCCGCGACCGGCGAGATCGTCGTGTTGTCGCGCACAAGCGTCCACGGATCGAAGAAGCTCCCGGCTCCCGTGATCATGGAATAGTTGCGGTCGAACCCGCGCTGTTGCGGCCAGTTGTGCTTCGGGCCGTTGTCCTGCACATGACGGGTCACATGCCATTTTCCGACCTGGTAAGTCCCATAGCCGGCCGGTTTCAGAGCTTCGGCGATCGTCGGCGTGTGCTTGTTGAGGTCGCCCCGGTAACCCGGAAGGTTCCGTTCATCCATCATGTGGCCGATGCCCGCCTGGTGCGGGTACACGCCGGTCAGCAGGCAGGCCCGCGTCGGGCAGCACCGGGCCGTATTGTAGAACTGTGTGAAACGCACCCCGCCCGCCGCCAGGGCGTCGAGTTGCGGCGTCTGGATCTCCCCGCCATAGCACCCGAGATCCGACCACCCCATGTCGTCCGACATGATCAGGATGATGTTCGGCCGATCGGCCGCCCCCGCCGACAACGCCATCCCCAGGACCGCCACACACCACACGATTGAGCGCATTCCATCATCCTTCGAGGCAAACACCGGCCAGGAGCCGCGCGAGGTCGTGAGATTCGTCTCACCGACCCTGGATCGTTTCCAGTGTCGTCCTCAACACCCCCACCATCTCGGAATTTGACCCCGCAAGGTTGTTCTGCTCCCCGGGATCCTTCGAGAGATCATAAAGCTGTGCACCAGCGTCGTTTCCAAGTTCATTCCCGGTCAGGTTCCGCTGTGGCCCTTTGCCGCCGGGAATGTACTTCCAGTTCTTGAACCGGATTGCGAGGCGTCCGGCCTGCTCGACAAGCACCTCCCGCCCGGTCGCCGATTCTCCCGTAAATGCCGCCAACTGGTTCTGGCTGTCGCCTGGATCGCGCAGTTGGATGCCGAGCAGCCCGGCGAAGCTTGCGAGGAAATCGATCTGACAGACGATCGCGTCACTGACCGCAGGCGCCCCGATGCGGGCCGGCCAGCGAACGATGAACGGAACGCGCGTTCCCGCTTCGAAGTGGCTGTACTTCCCTCCGCGAAGCGGTCCGGCCGGCTTGTGGCCCCCCAGCTTCTTCACCGCATCGTCCTGGTATCCATCATCCACGACCGGGCCGTTGTCACTGGTGAAAATCACGAGCGTGTTGTCGGCCACCCCCTTCGCCTCCAGCGTTTTCATCAGCTGGCCGACGCACCAGTCGAGCTGGGCGATCGCGTCCCCCCGCGGCCCCATCGATGTCGCCCCCAGGAAGCGGGCGTGAGGCACGCGAGGAACGTGAATGTCCTGCGTCGCAAAGTACAGGAAGAAGGGCTGCCCGGCGTTCTTCTCGATGAACTCGACCCCCTTCTTCGTGAAGACGTCGGCCATGTCTTCGTCGATCCACCGCGCCGTCTTGCCACCGGCCATCGTGCCGATCCGGCTGATGCCGTTCACGATCGTCATGTCGTGCCCATGGCTGAAATTCATCTTCAGCAACTCGGGATGGTCGCGGCCCAGCGGCTCGTCGCCGACTGGCTTGCCATAGCTGACTCGGATCGGATCGTTCGGATCGAGTCCGACCACCCGTCGGCCATCGACATACACACACGGCACACGGTCGCCCGTCGCCGCCATGATGAAGCTCTCATCAAATCCGATATCGAGCGGACAGGGCCGGATCTCCCCGTTCCAGTCGAGATTCTCCGCCCCCAGCCCGAGGTGCCACTTGCCGACGACGCCCGTTCGGTAACCAGCCGATTTCAGCAGGGAGGCCACTGTCGTCCGCCCCGGCTCGATGATCATCTTCGCATCGCCGGGAAGAATGCCCGTTCCCTTTTTCCGCCACGGGTACTCGCCCGTCAGCAGGGCGTAGCGTGAAGGGGTGCAGGTGGCTGATGTGGAATGCCCGTCGGTGAAGCGGATCCCCTGGGCAGCGAGCTGGTCGATATTCGGCGTTTTCACTGCCGTGGCGCCGTAACAGCCCACATCACCGTAGCCAAGGTCGTCGGCGTAGATGACGACGACATTCGGCTTCGCGGGGTCAGCGGCCTGAAGGCCGCGAGCGGCGACAACCAGCACGACGAGGGTCAGAGAACGCAGCATTCGCGCAGAGCGGCTCGGCGGCAATCCAGGCATCACGTTTCCTCTCGACGGAGCGAATCATCGACGCACGAGCGTGTCGACTCAGGATTTGCCGGCACGCAGTGGGGAACGACAGGTTTACCCCGCCTCGCCGCGATCGGCAACCGGCCGGCGGTAAACCAGCACTCCGGCTGCTCCAAAGCAGCCGGAGTGCTTTGCATGTGCCGTGCCTCTCCCTTTCCTCACGCCCGCATCAGGAGTGAACGGACGGTGCCAGCCGCCGGTCAAACCCATTTGCCGTCCCTCAAACAATCCGCGCAACCACCCACGGAATACCGGAGGGACCATAAACGCAATCACCAACAGCCCGTCAGGCAGTTGCACTCAATTGGCCGGAACACCCGGAGTGCGTGCAGCCGCAAGGCCGCCACTCACAATGGGAACTCCATCGCAACTGGCGGGGAGAATCCAGCAGGATGGAGCCCCGACCTTCCTGCTCCGTGGGGGAGGGGGGAGAAGGTCCAGCGGTACGCACCCCGCATCACAGCGCGCGTCTTGCTCCATCAGGTCGAAATCGAATCTGATCACCGCGTCGACAGAGGAAACGGTCGAGTCGATTGGTTACCTTCGCTTCCCATGCAACTTGCCGAACTTCCATGGACTGTTGTGGAATCGCTCGACCGCGATCTTCCGGTCGTGATTCCGGTCGCTGCCCTGGAGCAGCATGGCCATCATCTGCCGCTGTTCACCGACAGCATGTTGCTGGGCGAGGTTGTCAGACGCGCTGCCGAACGCTGCCGCGACACGGCCCTGTTCGCGCCCCTCACCTGGCTCGGAAACTCCCACCACCATCTCGATTTCCCTGGAACGCTCTCGGCCGAGCCGCGGTTGTACCTCGACCTCCTTCGCGGACTCGCGAACCAGTTCCTCACCATGGGATTCCGCCGGATCGTGTTTCTGAACGGGCACGGCGGCAACATCGTGCCCGGCAGGCAGGCGACCTTCGAACTGCGGCAGGAGCATCGCCAGCGGAAAGACCTGCTCCTCCTCTTCGCGACCTACTGGGAAACCGCCGAGCCCCCCGCCGACGGCGCCTTCCACCAGCACGAGATGGGACATGCGTGCGAATGGGAAACATCAATGATCCTCAGGATCGCGCCCCATCTCGTCGGCGACTACGAGGCCGCCGTCGACGTCGCGAGTGACGGGGAATTCGGTTCGACCCCCCGCGCCTGGACCACCAAAGACCGCACCGCGCCGGGCCACATCGGCGCTCCGCGCCATGCCACGCCCGAGAAGGGGGAGCTCCTGTTGTCGACGTTTTCCGCGGGCGTGGAATCGCTGGTGGAGAACGTCCGAAAATGGTCGGGAGCGAGGTGGTAGTCCCGGTCATCGCGCCGACCCGGTTTGTTCAATGTGCTCACGGTCCTGAATCCTCACCCTGATTGATGACTGCATGCCGTTCACGTTCCCCCGGCCCCGGACCGCACTCCTGTGCGGGTTGCTGCTTTGTGCAACCCTCATCAACTACATGGATCGCCAGGCGCTCTCGTCGCTGGCGACCCGCATCTCCGGCGAACTCGGGCTGACCAATCAGGACTACGGCTCGCTGGAACGGGCCTTCGGCCTGGCGTTCGCAACGGGCTCGCTGGCGTTCGGGTTTCTGGCCGACGCGGTCTCGGTCCGCTGGCTCTACCCCGCCGTGCTCGTCGCATGGTCGGCCATGGGCATCGTGACCGGCTTCGCGAAAACCTACGACGACCTCTTCTACTGCCGGATGTTTCTCGGCTTCTTTGAGGCCGGGCATTGGCCCTGCGCCATGCAGACGATCCGCCGGTCTCTGAAGGACGAAGATCGCGGCCTCGGCAACAGCGTGCTCCAGAGCGGTGCGTCGATCGGCGCGATCGTGACCCCGATTATCATCCAGCTGATGATCCCCCTCGGCTCCGATGGAGAGCCTTCACAGGAGCCGGGGCTCTGGCGACTGCCGTTCATCGTGTTTGGCGGGATCGGCTTCGCGTGGGCGACCGGGTGGATGGCGACGGTCCGCCGCCGCGACCTCCAGCAGGCCGCGGAAGTCGAAGAAACGCAGCAGATCGGGCTGCTGGCCGATCTGCTGCGCCTCCTGAAAACAGGCAAGTTCTGGACGCTGCTCCTGGTCGTCATCGCCATCAATACCAGCTGGCAGATCTTCCGTGGTTGGCTGCCGAAACTGCTGCAGGAAGGACGCGGTTACAAGGAGAACGTCGCGCTCTCCTTCACCTCGGGCTACTACATCGCAACCGATGCCGGTTGCATCGCCGCCGGCCTGGCCACGAAATGGCTCGCGACGCGAGGCGTCTCCGTCTTCAATTCGCGGCGGATCACCTACACCGTCAGCAGCCTCTGCTGCGCCAGCATCGTGCTCCTCCCCTGGACCCCTTCCGGGACGCCATTGCTGATGCTCTGGCTGCTGGCCGGAGCCGGGGCGCTGGGAGTCTTTCCCTGCTATTACTCGTTCGTTCAAAGCCTCTCCGAGCGTCATCCCGCCAAGATCTTTGGCATCCTGAGTTTCTGTGCGTGGCTGACGACCTCACCGCTGCAGAAGATCTTCGGGACCTGGATCGACTCGATGATCGCGGCGAACGTTTCCCTCCCCTTCGACCGCATGATGGTGGCGGTCGGCATCCTCCCGCTGATTGCCGCGATTCCGCTGTGGCTGCTGTGGCGCGAAAAGCCCCAGCCGACTGAGAAAACCTCGTAGAGCAGGCTCCGCCTGGCGTCGCCACGAGTTGCTTTCCCCTGATCTCGATTCCGGATGCATCCCGCCGGCTGCTGCGCAACCGCAGACGAAAGTTGAGGGGGACCTCCGACTGGCGTTCACGAACGGAGGGCCCGCGACAGGAACTCGAGGAAAGGCCCTCAAGCCTCGGATCACGTCACACCTGTCACACATGTCACAGGTCCTCAATTTCCAGCCTTTTCACTTCCCTTTCACGTGTGACGCACGTGTGACGCGGCGTCACACGTGTTCCGCCGCCCGGAGCCGCCGCGCCAGTCCGCGATACGAGACCGGTCTAGCGAAATCGCAGGACTCCTTTTTCGGTGAGGAATATCGAACGACGCGGATTTGTTTACACTCTGCCAATACCGTCCACGATTCGCTCGCCTGCCCAATGTCCACTCCGACCGCGGTCCCTCCCGCTCAACTCGTCCCGCTGGAATCTCCGCGGCTCGGGTCGACGATCGACTACGAGAAGTTTCTCGACTGCGTGCACTGCGGGCTCTGCACGGCCTCCTGCCCAACCTACCTCGAGACGGCCAACGAAAATGACAGCCCGCGCGGACGCATCTATCTGATGCGGGCCGTGACGGATGGACGGCTCGAAATGAGCCCGCAGGTCTCCCGCCATCTCGAACTCTGCCTCGATTGCCGCAGCTGCGAGACGGCATGCCCTTCGGGAGTTCAGTACGGCCGGCTGATCGAGCCGTTCCGCGTCCAGATGCAGCAGCAGGGGGCGGCCGGGAAACCAACGAAGCCTGGATGGTTCCAGAAGTACATCCTGTACGGGATGTTCCCCTATCCCCGACGCTTGCGGGCAGCCCTCTGGCCCGCGCGTGTCATGCAGACCCTGGGCGTCGACCGACTGGCCGAAAAAATGGGGCTGTTGAAGCTCCTGCCGGAAAAACTGCAGCGGATGCAGAACCTGCTCCCGCCCCTGCAGCCGCGCGGGCCGGCCCTGCCGGAATTCCTTCCGGCCATCGGAACCAGACGGGCCCGCGTTGGCCTGTTCACCGGCTGCGTTGCGGATGCGATGTTCCACCACGTCCACTGGGCGACCGCCCGCGTCCTGCAGCACAACGGCTGCGACGTCTACACGCCGCAGACCCAGGCCTGCTGCGGTGCGATTCACTATCACAGCGGAGCCAGCGAACCGGCCATCGATCTCGCCCGCACGAATGCGAAAGCGTTCTCCCGGGATGACCTGGACGCCGTCATCGTCAACGTGGCCGGCTGCGGCTCGATGCTCAAGGACTACGGCCACGTCGCCCATGAAGTGCTGCCGGGTGACGCTGCACTTGGCAGTCAACTGACGGCGTTCGCGTCAAAGATCCGGGACGTCAACGAATTCCTGGCGCAGCTGGGGCCCGTCCCCCCGAAACATGCGGTCCCGATCCGCGCGACCTACCACGACGCGTGTCACCTGGTGCACGCCCAGCGGATCCGCGAGCAACCTCGCAGGCTGCTCGAAATGATTCCGGGACTGACGCTCGTCCCCCTCGCGGAAAGCGACATCTGCTGCGGGGCCGCCGGCAGCTACAACCTGACCGAGCCTGAAATGGCCGATCGACTCGGTCAGCGGAAACTGAAAAACATCCTCGCGACGAACGCGGATGCCGTCATCAGCGCCAACGCCGGGTGCACCCTGCAGATGCTTTCTCAACTTCGCAGCGCCGGACGCGATATCCCGGTGCTGCATCCCATGGAACTTCTCGACCGGGCCTATCAGGGCCCTGATGCCAAGTCATGACGTCGTTCACTGCCCGCCGATACGATTCCGGAGAACCTGTTCGAATCGCCCTTCAGAATGGCCGCATCACGGATGTCGAGCCAATCTGGACCCGCGAACCGCTGGAGGACTGGCCCTGGGTCGCCCCGGCCTTCTTCGACCTCCAGATCAACGGCTACGGCGGAGTCTGGTTCGCCGACGAGAAACTGACCGTCGAACAGGTCCTGGAAGTCCTCGCCGGCTACCGGACTCATGGCGTCGGACGCCTGTTTCCAACGTTGATCACCAGCTCGCGCAAAGCACTCGAACACGGGTTTCGCACCGTGCGGGCGGCGTGTGAAAAGGAAGCGTGGGCGGACCGCATGGTGGCCGGCTGCCATCTGGAAGGCCCCTATATCTCCGATCAGGACGGCCCGCGCGGGGCGCATCCCGTGCAACATGTCCGCCCCTGCGACTGGTCGGAATTTGAAGCACTGAATGCCGCGTCGGGCGGACGGATTCGACTTGTCACGGTGGCGGCGGAGGCCGTGGGCGCCGCGGAGTTCATTCGACGCGCCTCGGACGCCGGAATTCTTGTGGCGCTCGGCCACCAGGCGGCCGATGCGGCGCAGATCCGGGCAGCAGTCGACGCCGGGGCCCGGCTGAGCACCCACCTGGGCAACGGTGCTGCCGGAATGCTCAAGCGACATCCCAATTTTCTCTGGGACCAGCTGGCGGACGATCGCCTGATTCCAAGCGTGATCTCAGACGGCCATCATCTTCCTGATGCGGTGCTGAAGACGTTTGTGGCCGCGAAGTCCCCGGAACGCGTCGTCATTACCTGCGACGCATCTGGCCTCGCCGGAATGCCGCCCGGAGTTTATCCGACCGCGTTCGGACCGTTTGAAGTCGTCGATGACGGCCGGATCGTCGTGGCCGGTCAGCGAACGTTGCTGGCGGGATCGGCCCTGACCACGGAGGTCTGCGTGGGCCACATGGTGAAGGCGACAGGCGTGACGCTCGGGCAGGCCTGTGACATGGCGGGGCGCATCCCGCTGCGGCTGTGCGGACTGGACGCGCCCCGGCTGATCGCGGGAGCGGCAGCCGACCTGGTGCTGTTCGGGTTTGAGGCCGGGGCAGGGAAGTTGACGATCGACAAGCTGATGACGGCTTGAGATCGCCAGCAGATCAGGCGCCCGATTTGACTTCGTTGATGGCCGCTTCCCACGCATCCCGCAAGCGTTTTTCGGAGACCGGCTGGGCCGTCCTCAACTGCTGCGCCCAAAGCGACACGCGGTATTCCTCGATCAGCCAGCGCACCGGTTCGAACGCCGTTCGCAGAGTCGGGCGTTTGCTGACGATGTCGACGTACTTGTTCCAGAACAGGGCGACCTTGGCCGTGAGCTCGCGGTCACGCGCGAGGCCCCCTTCTTTCAGTTTTTTCCAGCGGGTGCTGAACGCGTCGAGATAACGCGGATAGGACTGCAGAGACTCCCACGGCGTTTCTGAAAGAAATCCAGGTCGAAACAGCTGCAGCCACTGGCTGAGACTGTCGCGATGGGAGACCTCCAGCGCGGCCTGCAACGACTGTGAGACGATCTTCTGCGCGTCGCGGGCTCGCGGCAGAAGCGGCTCGAGCAATTCGCCAGTTTCCAGAACGGCCACGCTCATCTGGTTGGAGGCCTGTTTCATGAACCGCCGGAAGGCCGCTTCGTCGCGCGGAATCTCCTTGAGGTGCGCCGTCGCGCGCTCCGCGATCCGCCCTCCCACCTGCGACCGGAAGGCGCCAATGAATCCCTTCGGAGTAGAACTCGGTGCGGCCCCTCCCAGTGTGTCGACCGCTGCGAGGATGCTTGCCCCCTGCATCGACCACGGTTCGATGCGCGGGAGATGCTGCACCTGCTGGCTGATCTTCTTCGATTCCAACAGGCCGAAGAGACGCACCAGCGCGCGGCGCGTGTTCCGTTCCGCGATCTCAGCGCTGTGGGAGAGCTTCAGTCCGACGGATGAGCCTTCATCGAAGAGCATCGGGAACGCGCGTGTCCCTTCGCCCACGTCGACCGAGGCCGGCAGTTCGCCAATCGTCCAGTCCGTCAGGCCGGTCCTGGCCCAGCGTGCGGCGGCTTCCGTCTCTTCCAGCTTCGCGACGTGGCGGCCGTGGAGCTCGCGCTTGATCCTTTCGACATCAGCGCCCGCGGCGACCGTCTCCCCTTTGTCATCGACGACGCGAACCTTCACCTGCAGGTGGTCGGGAATCCGTGCAGAAGTCAGCAGGTCGACCGGCACATGCTCGCCGCCAATCCTCCGCAGCGCGGCTGACATCTGTCCTTCGAGATCCCCTTTCTGGAGATCAAGCGCCGCCGCGACTTTCGCGGCCGTTTCCTGGATCGGGAGGAACAGTCGCCGATGTTCCTTCGGAAGTGCCTTCAGGAGCGACTCAACTTTCTCCTGGAGCATGCCGGGAACGAGCCAGCCGAGCCTGGAGGCGTCGAGATGGGCCGCCGCGCGGGCGGGGACGACGACCGTCACGCCGTCCGTTGGACTCGAGGGATCGAGCTTGTACTCGACCGTGGCGTTTGAGGCGCCGATCGCGACGGTGTCGGGGAACAACTTCTGGTCCAGGACGACGCTCGGATCGGCGAGCAGAACCGCTTTTGTCAGGAACAGCAGTTCGGGGGCCTGCTGCTCGGCCTGTTTGCGCCACTGCTCGAACCGCGGACCATCGGTCACGTCGCCGGGGAGACGCTCGTCGAAGAACCGGAACTGCATCTCCTCGGATGCAAAGATCTGGGTTTGTCGCAGCTTCGCCTGCCATCCGCTGAGTTCTTCCTTGAGCGCGATGTTATGACGAACGAACTTCGCGTTCGAATCCCAGTCACCTTCGATCAGGGCATGCTGGATGAACATCTCCCGCGATTTGGCCGGGTCGACCGGCGCATAGCGGCAGCGTCGCCGGGGCACCACGGGCAGCCCGTACAACGTGACCTTCTCGAAGGCCATCGTCTGGGCTGTCTTTCGGTCCCAGTGTGGCTCGGAATAGGACCGCTTCACGAGGTGCGCGCCGACTCTCTCCAGCCAGTCCGGATTGATCGGACCGACCGTCCGCGCGAACCGCCGGGTCGTCTCGACCAGTTCGGCCGCTACGATCCACTTGGGCTTCTTGCCGGCCGCGGCGGACCCGGGCCACAGGAAGAACGACTGGTCTCCCGCACCGGAGTACTCGTTGGAATCACCTCGAACGGCGATATTGGAAAGCAGCCCTGCGAGCAGCGCGCGATGAATGGCGTCTGCATCGCCATGCCGGGGGCCGGTCTTCAGGCCGGCGCCGGTGACAAGACGTGCGAGCTGCCGGTGCAGGTCTCGCCATTCCCGCATCCGCGCGAAGGACACGAAGTTCTGCTGGCACGCCTTCCGCAGCCTGGAGTTCGAAAGCTTGTCGGCCCAGTCCTGGTAGATGTCCCACAACTTGAGCAGTGACAGGAAGTCGGAGCCTTCGACGGCGAACTGCTTGTGGGCCTCATCGGCCGCCTGCTGTTTCTCTGCCGGCCGATCACGTGGATCACGCACCTCAAGGGCCGAAGCGATGATCAGAATGTCCGACAGGCAGTGCTCATCATGCGCGGCTGCGATCATTCGTCCGATTCTCGGATCGACGGGAAGCTTCGTCAGCAGTCGTCCCGTTTCCGTGAGGGATTGTTTTCCCTCGCAGTCGCGGATCGCCCCGAGTTCGAGCAACGTGTTGACGCCCGCCCGAACGGCTCCCGGCTGCGGACGGTCGATCAGCGGCATACTGTTCAGATCGCCAAGCCCATAGGAGATCGTCTGCAGCACGGCGGCCGCGAGGTTCGTCCTCAGGATCTCCGGCTGCGTATATGCATCCCGCGATTCGAAATCCTCCCGGCTGAAAAGGCGCACGCAGATGCCCGGACCGATCCGTCCGCAGCGTCCCTTCCGCTGGTCGGCCGACGCCCGGGAAATCGGCTCGATCGGCAGCCGCTGCACCTTCGACTGCGGAGCAAAGCGACTCAGCCGAACGGTTCCGGTGTCGACGACATACCGGATGCCGGGCACCGTCAGCGACGACTCGGCGACGTTCGTTGCCAGGACGACCCGCTGACCGCCGTGAGGCTGGAAGACCTTCTGCTGGTCCTGCTCCGAAAGGCGTCCATACAGCGGCAGAATTTCCGACCGGAATGCCGGTCCGAACTGTTTGAGCCGTCCCCGCAGAACTTCGGCCACTTCGCGAATGTCGCGTTCGGTGGCAAGGAATGTGAGCACGTCTCCCGGGCCTTCGCTCATCACCTCGACGATGGCATTGGCGATTTCGCTGTTGAGGTCGGCGTCTCCATCCTCAGACAGAGGGCGATATCGGGTCTCGACAGGATACGTGCGGCCAGAGACTTCAATGACGGGTGCGGCACCGGTGGAGGTGCCACGGGGCAGCGTCTCCGGCCCCGGAGGAAGCGTCGTGGGCGCTGGATGTTCGTCTTCCGAAGGCAGCGCACAGGAGTCTGCGCCGTCCTGCGCTGCCGTGGGATCCGATTTCGCGGCGATTCGCCGGGCCAGTTCGTCCTCATCGACTCGCCCATCGGGTGAATCAAAGAACGCCGCGAATCGGGCGGCGTCAATGGTGGCCGAGGTGATGATCACACGCAGGTCGGGACGCTTCTTCAGCAGGCGGTGGAGCTGGCCGAGGATCAGGTCGATGTTCAGCGAGCGCTCATGCGCCTCATCAATGATGATCGTGTCGTAGGCATCGAGATACCGGTCGCTCTGCAGTTCCGCCAGCAGGATCCCGTCCGTCATCACCTTGACGTGCGTCTTCGGTGTCACGGCGTCGGTGAAACGGACCTTGAAGCCGACCCCTTCGCCGACGCGGGTTCCGAGTTCTTCCGCCACGCGGGCAGCGACCGAGCGGGCGGCGATCCGGCGAGGTTGGGTGTGGCCGATCATTCCGAACACGCCGCGTCCCAGCTTCAGGCAGATCTTCGGCAGCTGGGTCGACTTACCCGATCCGGTTTCCCCCGCGACGACCACCACCTGGTGGCTCTGGATGGCGGCGGCGATCTCGTCGATGCGCTCACAGATGGGCAGGGGATCATCGAACGTCAGCCGCGCTGGTTCGCCGAGGGCGGGATGCCTTCTTCGCCGTTCGTCGGCACGGTCGGTCGACGACTTGAGCAGGCGTTCGAATGATTCGAACGACTTGCGATCGGGGGCTTTGCCTCGGGGAAAACGCCGGAGCATCTGGCGCAGGCGATGGCGATCGGCCTGCATCGCCTGATCGATCTTCGCGGTCAATTCTCCGGCTGTCGGCGCTCGGTCCTCGCCGGTCGATGGATCGGGGGCCGGCGAAGAGGAGGACATGACGCGAGGGCAAGAAGACAACGGGGAAGGGACGGACCGATAATCGACCCGGAAGGCGACAGGCGAGTTCGCATTGTAGGCGCGACGCCGGGAGGGCGAAGGTCCGGCAGAGCCGCATCTGGAGGAATCGTCCGAACCCTGTGGCCCGCCCTTCCAGACGCGGCCACCGACTCGCTTTCGCGCGTCTGCCAACTCCCTACACGCCAAACAATGGCCGGAATCGCGAGTTCAGGTGCCGGATGAGCGCATCAGGCGTCGGCTTCTTGCCGGTGACGAGTTCGATGAGCCGGCCGGAACGGTAGCGCTGCCCGTGGGCGTGCACACTTGTGTTGAGCCATTCCTTCAGCGGCATGAATTCGCCGCGGGCGAACATGGCGTCCAGGTCTCCCAGTTTTTCGCGAGCCGCTTCGAAGAGCTGCGCCGCAAACATGTTCCCGAGGGAGTACGTCGGGAAGTAACCAAGGAGGCCGGCGCTCCAGTGGACATCCTGAAGACATCCCAGAGATGCGTCTGGCGGCGTCATTCCGAAATCGCGTTGGAAGGCGGAGTTCCACGCATCCGGGACATCCCGGGCCTCGAGGCGGCCGTCGATCAGCTGTTGCTCCAGTTCGAACCGCAGCATGATGTGCAGGTTGTAGGTGATCTCGTCTGCTTCGACACGAATCCACGACGGCTGCACATCGTTGATTGCCGCGTGGAATTCCTCGAGTTTCACGCCCTTCAGGGCATCGGAGAAAGCCGCCTGTGCCTGCGGATAGAAATGCTTCCAGAACGGAAGGCTGCGGCCGACCAGGTTTTCCCACATCCTTGACTGCGATTCATGAATTCCGAGCGACGCGGCCTCGCCGAGGCAGGTCCCGAACTGGGCCCGGGGCAGGCCCTGCTCGTAGATGCCGTGGCCGGCTTCGTGCAGCACGCCGAAGAACGCTCCCGGAAAATGGAACTCGTTGTACCGCGTCGTGAGGCGGCAATCGCCCGGGCCGATTCCGCTGCAGAAGGGGTGGGCCGAGACGTCAAGCCGGCCGGCCGTGAAGCTGAAGCCAATGGCGGACGCCCCCTTCTTCGCGAACTCCCCCTGCGCGTCGACCGGGTAGCTGCGGGTGAGGATGGAATCGTCCGGCCGCTTTCCCGACCCGCGAATGTCGGAGAGCAGCGTCACCGTCGCTTCGCGCAGCGGAGCGAAGACGGAGTTGATTTCGGCCGTTGAGGCGCCCGGCTCGTAGTCATCGAGCAGCGCATCGTAGATCACTCCGCCCTTGGGAATCCCGACGGCCTGCGCCTCCTCCCGCTTGAGGCCGATCATCTTCGTCAGCCAGGGTTCGAAGTGCGCGAAGTCCTTATTCTTCTTGGCGACGACCCATTCCTGTTGCGACAGCGTGCCGACTCGGGAGAGTTCTTCAACGAGTTTCCGCGGCAGTTTCGTGGATCGTTCGTAGTTCCGCCGGGCTTCGCGCACGACGGCGGCCTCCGGCGACTCGGCTCCTTTCAGGCCCTCGACGACCGCCAGTTCCGTCAGCCATTCTCCGATCTTCGGCGACGTCGACCTTTCGTGAACGAGCCCTGCGATCAGCGCGCCCTGGTTGGCACGATGTTCCGCTCCTTCCGGAGGGAGGCAGGTCTGTTCATCCCAGCCCAGGAGGCCTCCGCAGGACCGGAGCACGGCCGTTTCGCGGAGGTGTTCGACGAGGGCGGTGTAGGTCTGCTGCAGATCAGGCATTGAGGTCACGTCGGGACGAGGGAGTGAGCGGACATGATGTCGCGGGAGGGATGAGGTCGCAAACCAGCGGCCGGCGTCTCATGAGCGTTCGAGGACGACGAGGCCCCCACGCTTGACCCCGCGGACACCGCCAGGCCATTGCTCGGCCTGAGTCGTTCCGCGCAGGAATCGGGCGGCCCGTTTCCAGGCGCCCTGCGACATTTCCCGCCGCGGCCATTTCTGTCGACGCCACAACAAGACACCCGCTTCCTGCACGACGGCGTCCGGCACACCGTAAAACGCCTGCGACGCGATGTGCACCCGATCTGGCGTCTGTTCAAGAACTGCCCTCTTTAAAGCCCGCCGGGCGAGCCGCTGAAGGACGGAAGCGGCCTCGTGTGCCTGGACCGAGAGCTTGACCAGTGAACGGGACGGGTCGCGGCCGAATCGATCGCGAAGGAACGGAATCGCCTCATTGCGAATCGCGTTGCGTGTGTAGCGGCCGTCGGTGTTGGAAGGATCTTCGCGGAATGACTGCCCGAGCCCGAGCAGGTACTCCCGGAATGCTGCGCGGGAGACCCCGAGGCCCGGCCGAATGAGTCGCGCCGTGGAGGAAAGCGTTCGCACCGTCGGCATGCCCGCGAGGCCTCGAAGCCCCGTCCCGCGGATCAGGTGATGCAGGACCGTTTCCGCCTGGTCATCAGCCGAATGCGCAACGGCAATCCAACGCACGTTCTTCCGGGAAGCGCAGGTTTGCAGGAAGGCGTATCGTTCGCGGCGAGCCCATGCTTCCACACCAGTTGACGGTGCGGTCGTTTGAGCGACGCCGAGAATGCACTCGGCCCCCAGCCCGCTCGCCAGGGAATTCACCCATCGTCCATCCTCGGCCGAGTCGTCACGAAGCCGATGGTCGAAGTGGGCGACGATCGGCCTCAGCGCCAGCGGATCTTGAAGCTCCGAGAGAATCCGGAGCAGCGCAACGCTATCCGCGCCGCCAGAAACGGCAATCACAATCGGCTGGTCACGAACGGCATGTGTCTCGAGCGCGTGGCGCACGGCCGTCACGACTGGAGACGGCGCCGATCGGCGAGAAGCATCTGGAGAGGCCGCCACTTACTTCGCCTTTTCCCGCTCGCGTTTCCGCCGTTCGGCCGCTTCCGCGATGATCTTTTCCGGGTTGTCTTCAAATGCCTGTTTGCATCCCGAGCAGCAGACGTAGTAAGTCTCTCCCTTGTACTTCACTTCCATGGTTCCTTCGCCGCCCGTCACGATGCATTCCGGACCGCTGGAGGAGGATGTTGCCAGTCGCGCCCCTTCCCGGGTGTAGCCAACTTCCGCAATGCGGCTGAAGCTCGCCTGCGCCGCCGTCCGCTTCTCGAACAGCACAAGCGTTCGCTTTTCATTCAAGCGGGTGACCGTGATCTGCTTCACTTCGTCGTTGGATCCGGCCGGCTTGAGGAGCGTCAGCACTCCGGCATTCTGGAATTTGCCCCGATAGGTTTCGCTTTCCCCTTCGGCCGTCGTCAATGCGCCGACGTACTCTTTCGTGGATGGGTCGAATGTGATCCGCAGCGTCCGGGCCAGCTTGCCTTTGGAAATGTCCACGCGAATGGCTGTGCCGTTGGTGAAGTCCCATACCCATTCGGCCTGTTCCTGCCAGGCCCCCTGGGTCGACCCCCGGCGGGGCTGACCGACGCCACGCCATTTCCCAATCAGAGAATTGAACTCCGCAAGTGCGGCCTTCTGTTGATCCGCCATGTCCACCGGCGGCTTTTCTTCGGCCATCGCCAGGCCCATCAGAAGGACGAGAGCCGTCAGTGACGCGCCCGGAATCTGTCGAATCGGCTTCAAGGCGAAATTCATCCGTGTGCTCGGCATTCGTGCGTGTTCTGAGAAACAGGTTTCAGATTTCCGGATTCGCGAATCTTCCACGATGATATTCTCCCGGGAATCCCCGCCGCCAACTGAAACACCCGCCTCTCCGAACTGTTTCGATTTATGTCGCTCGACCGTCTGCTGGGCCTCGAATCTCCCTCCCTCGCCGAGGTCGCCACGCGTGGCGACGGCCCCGCCGGGGAACTTCCGCTCTCGCCGGAGCTTCTGCTCGACAGTCCCAGCGGCGACCTGTTCGGCATGACGCAGAATGCGGGAATGGGCTGGGATCCCTCCCAGTTGCTGCGCGACCAATACCTGATCCTGAGCACCATGGGAGGCATCCGGGCGGAAGACGGCCGGCCGATTGCTCTGGGCTATCACACGGGGCATTGGGAAGTCGGCCTCTTGATGCAGGCAGCGGCAGCAGAATTGACCTGCCTCGAGAAGATCCCCTTCGCCGCCTACTGCTCGGACCCCTGCGACGGTCGGTCGCAGGGGACGACGGCGATGATGGACAGCCTGCCGTATCGCAACGACGCAGCAATCGTGATGAAGCGTCTGATTCGCTCGCTCCCGCTGCGGAAGGGCGTCATAGGCGTCGCTACCTGCGACAAGGGCCTGCCGGCGACGATGCTCGCACTGGCCGCAATGAAGAATCTCCCCTCCGTCATCATCCCGGGAGGCGTGACGCTGCCGCCGACAGTCGGTGAAGATGCCGGAAAGGTACAGGCCATCGGTGCGCGTTACGCCCATGGCGAAATTGATCTCCACTACGCGGCCGAAATGGGCTGCAAGGCGTGCGGTTCGGCCGGAGGCGGCTGCCAGTTCCTCGGAACCGCGGCGACTTCTCAAGTCGTCGCCGAGGCCTTGGGAATGTCACTTCCGCACAGCGCGCTCGCGCCGTCGGGCCAGCCGATCTGGATCGATCTCGCGAAGCAGTCGGCCCGGGCCGTCGTCGACCTCGAACAGCGAGGCCTGACGATGGCCCACATTCTCACGGATGCCGCGCTGCACAACGCGATGGTGCTGCACGCTGCGGTTGGGGGCTCGACAAACCTCCTCCTCCACATTCCGGCAATCGCGTTTGAAGCGGGTCTGCGACGCCCGACCGTCGACGATTGGAGCCAGATCAATCGTCGCGTTCCACGGATTGTGGACGTGCTGCCGAACGGACCTGTCGGCCATCCGACGGTCCGCCTGTTCCTCGCCGGAGGCGTTCCGGAGGTGATGCTGCACATGCGGGCGCTCGGGCTGCTGAAACTCGAAGCGCTCACCGCGACCGGCCAGTGCCTGGGCGACGTCCTCGAATGGTGGGAGAAGTCGGATCGACGGCAGTTGTTCCGCGAACGCCTGCGATCGCAGGACAACGTCGACCCGGATGATGTGATCTATCCTCCCGAAAAGGCGCGGGCACGTGGTCTCACCAGCACCGTGACGTTTCCCACCGGCAACCTTGCACCGGAAGGCTCCGTGATCAAGAGCACGGCAATTGACCCGACGGTCGTCGATGCCGATGGCGTTTACCGCAAACTCGGGCCCGCCCGCGTCTTCACGACCGAACGAGACGCCGTCGCCGCCATCAAGGGACGTCGCGGGACCGCCATCAAGCCGGGCGACGTGATCGTCCTGATCTGCCGCGGTCCGCTGGGATCCGGAATGGAAGAGACCTACCAGATTACGTCGGCTCTGAAGTTCCTTCCGTTCGGGAAGCACGTGGCAGTCATTACGGACGCACGGTTTTCAGGCGTCTCGACAGGGGCGTGCATCGGCCATGTCGGGCCGGAAGCACTGGCCGGCGGGCCGATCGGCAAGCTGCGTGACGGTGACCTGATCGAGATTGAGATCAACCGGAATTCGCTGCACGGGACGATCAATTTCGTAGGCGCGCCTGAAGCCCGGGTGACGCATGAACAGGGGGCCGAAATTCTGGCCGGCCGCGATCCCGCCGTCACGCTGCACGCCGATCCCGAGCTTCCCCCCGAAACAAAACTCTGGGCCCTGCTCACTCAACTCAGCGGCGGCACCTGGGGCGGCTGTGTTTATGACACCGACGCCGTCGCTGGTGCGCTACAGATGTCCGCCGTGCGCACTGCGCCGCCCGCGTGATGCAAGCCAGTCGAAAGTGGGATCGCAGGTCGAAGCTCGATTTCCGCGGCCTCAGCCTGACGATCCGAAGACCCGTCGAAAGACTTCGATCGTCCTCTCCGCCGCGGTCTTGGAATTCGGCCACGGAAGTGCCTCGGCCGATGCGAATCCACGATAGTTTAGCTTCGACAATGCCGCGGCGATCGGGACGTAGTCGATATGACCACAACCGGCCGGTCGCCGATTCGAGTCGACAAAGTGCAGGTGTCCGATGTCGTCGCCAGCGGCAACGAGGGCCGAGGCCGGATCAATTTCCTCGATGTTCATGTGAAACAGGTCGGCCAGCAGCTTCACGTTCTCCGTGGAGAGCGATCGGAGCAGGGCTGAGCCGTCCGCCAGCGTGTTCAGCAGGTTGGTCTCGAATCGGTTCAATGGTTCAATCAACAGGATTGATCCGTGCGATGCGGCGTGTCCGCCCAGTTCGTCGAGAGCCTCTCGCAACCAGCCCAGGGCACCGTCCTTCGATGTGTCTCCGCTCCACCGCCCCTGCATTGATCCGATGATCGCGGGGGCCGGCGCGCCGGCAATCGCGCCCGCTGCTGCGCCAAACTCGATCATCTCCCGCACAAAGTCGATGGCCCGCCGTCGCTGTCCGGCGTCGGGATCCGTCAGCAACAGCCGATGCTTGACCCAGCCAGCCCCAGTTCCGACGGCGGCGAGCGCCAGGCCCCGGGATTTCAGCAACTCCCCAAGCGTTGGTGCAGGGAACGCGTCCGGTCCCGGAGCAAAGACTTCCAGACCGTCGAAACCGAGCTGGGCCGCTTCCTCGATCGCGCTCGGGAGATCGTCCCAGAACACGAAGGGCCCCCCCTTCGCCTCTGGAACGAGGCTCACGGTCACCGCTGATCGAATCTTCTTGCTCACGTTTGGACCTCGTCCGTCAGGGACCGGCTGGCTGACGATTCCGCCGCCGGCCGCTAGGATAGATTGCCGGCCCGGAATTTCCCGCTCGGCCACATGAGAACTCTCGCGGTCGATCCCTCCCGGAGCGCATGGGCGCGTTCACACTGACCAACGGCGCGCTGCTTGGAGGCGTTGCCATCCTCGTCGCGCCGGTGATTGCCCACCTGCTGCAGCGCCGTGCGCGGAAACCGATTGTCTTTCCCTCAATTGCGTTTCTGCAGGCGACGGCCGCACAGCAGTCGCGGCTCCACAAGCTCCGCCGGCTGTTCCTGATGCTCCTGCGAGTTCTGGCCCTCGCCTGCATCGTTCTCGCTTTCACGCGACCTGTCTGGTGGACGATCTCCGTCAGTGGGGGGGAACGGAGATCCGCCACGGCCGTCGTTTTTGTCATCGACCGCAGCCTCTCGACCTCCCGGCAGGCCGCAGGGGCGTCTCTGTTCGACCGCCTCAAGTCCGAAGCGCTCGATGCACTCGACGATCTTCAGCAAGGCATCGACGTTGCCGGCGTCGTCTGGGCCGATGCACAGTCGATCGCCGTTTTTCCGCGACTGTCGAAAAACATTCCCGCACTCCATTCGGAGGTGTCTCACGCTGTCGCCGGCCAGGCTCGGGCCGACTTTCCTGCCGCAATTCATCTTGCGATGCGACTTCTGGAGTCTCATTCCGGGCCGAAACGGCTCGTTATTCTCACCGACCGTCAGGCATCGAACTGGAAGTCGTTCGGAGCCGGAGACTCCTCCGAACTGCCTCGTCCCGCAGGTATCGATTTGGTTGTCCCGGCCATCGAAGTCTCCGCGGGGGCAAACGTTGGATTGTCCGCACCCTCCATGCGGCCTGAGCGACCTCGCCCGGAGGCACCTGTCGAGATGACCGCACTGATTCAGAATCATTCGGAGGCGACCCGAATCGTCGGCGTCCGGGCCGAATGGGAAGGGACCGGCGCGCCACAGGCGATCTCGTCCGCGACCATTTCGATCGGGGCCGGGGAGTCGACCGCGGCTTCGATGAACGGGGCAGCGCCTCTCGCTGGAATTGCGGCCGTGCGCTGGAACCTGAAAGAGGCGGATGCACTTGCCGGGGACGATGCCCTTTGGCTGACGGCCTCGGCCGGGCCCGGAGTGCCGCTGGTGATCGCGAGCGACGATTCCCCCGACGATCCGGGAACCGCTGCGTACTACCTCATGCGCGCACTCGCGCCGTTTGATGAAGAGTCGGATAGCAATTCCTCTTTTGCCACTCGTCACGTCGCGGCCAGTCGCCTCACTGCGTGGGATCTTGCGGATGCCCGCGTCCTGTTTCTCGGTTACTCCGGCGTCCTGAAGCAGGAGGCCGCCGCCGTGATTGTGCAGTTTGTCCGCCAGGGCGGATCGCTTCTGATCTTCGCCGGAGATGGCCCGGCCGATCGAAATCTGCAGCTTCTGGATGATGCCGCCAAAGGGACGCTGACCCCCTGGCGACTTCTCTCGCGGAGGGAGGCGCCGCGCCGAACTCCTTTCACTATCGACCGCGGACGCTGGACAACGCGCTGGCTCCGCGAGTTCGACGAACCATCACAACTCGCCCTCCGCGAGATCGCGTTTCGAAGAGTCTGGCAGGCGGGCGCACCGGCGACGGACGCCGAGACACTGCTGACCTTTGCTGACAAAGAGCCAGCGGCCGGCCTGCGTCATTGTGGGATGGGGCAATGTCTGGTCCTGAACTTCAGTCCGGAATCGACAACAGGCGACCTCGGAAAGACCGGGACGTTCGTCGCCCTGGTCCAGATGCTGACGTCGCAGCTCACGCAGACGGACAATGTGCGTTCGACGTTTCTCGTCGGCGAGCGGTTGGCGTTCCAGGTCGCCGAGCCCATCGCGGGAACGCTTGCCGTCCTCGCGCCTGACGGGAAGTCCTCGGCCGTTTCGAGTTCGGCCGGAGCGAAGGAGTTTCAGGCCGGCAGAGCGATGACCGTCGGTATCCATCGATTGATGGCTGAAGGAACAGAGGTCGCGGCCGTCGCCGTCAACGTCGATCCCCGGGAGTCGAATCTGGAGCCGCTGTCGGTCGACGAGATCCGGACCCTGCTCAGCGGATCAGACGCGGTCCGGACGTCGGAAGGCTCGCAACTCGTTTCTGCAGAAAGCGACCGACTCGACGGCGGCCGGCCGTTGTGGGGCGGTTTCCTGCTCACCGGTCTCGGTGCGTTGTCTCTCGAGCTACTTCTGCTGGGCTTATGGCGCCGATGAGCCTTCTCCCCGTCCTTTGGCGCCCGTGGATGCCGGTCCTCACGATCGCCGGCATCGCCGTTGTCCTGGGGGCGCTGGCGATCTACGCCTGTGGACGCAGTTGGCGCCGTGTCGGCGCCAGGTCTCTAGTGGTCCTCGCGATGCGGCTGGCTGGCGTCGTCGCACTGGCCGTGCTGCTTCTCGGGCCCAGCCGCGAACGGCCTGTCGCCACGAGCGGCGAACGTCCGAAATTGACCGTCCTGCTGGATACGTCGCAGTCGATGACTACGGCCGACTGTGGTCAGCAGTCTCGCATTTCCCACGCGGTCGCCACGGTGTTTGATCCGCAGCGTCTCGAGATTCTGAACCGGGATTGTGACGTCGAACTCGAGGGTTTCGACACAACCGTTCGACCGCTGAAAATCGGCGATGTCGCCAGTCGGCCGGATGCATTCGCACTGGGCCGCGAAACGCGTCTCGCAGAGGCCGTTTCCACGGTTGTCGGCCGTTCGCAGGGCGACGGACACGCGATCCTGGTCCTGAGTGATGGCCGCGATACGTCCGGTGAACCGATCCAGCGCGCGGGGTCGCTCGCCGCCGATCGCAAGATCCCGATTTTCACGATGCCCCTCGGCGGGCCGTCCTCCGCGCCCGATGCGGCCCTCATGGCGATGGCCATGCAGGATTCGCTGCTCCCGGATGAAACCGGAAATATCCTCGTCAGGATCTACCAGTCGGGGCTGACTGGCCGGACCGGCCGCGTGAAGCTCAAGCTCGGAGAACACGTTGAGACTTTCTCCGTTCCATTCCAGCAGCACGATTTTGCCGAGATCAAGATTCCCATCCGGCAGAAGACGGCCGGGCAGTACGAGTACCTTGTCTCGCTCGATCCCGTCGGTGACGAGGCCGAACTCGCCAACAACGCGCAGCCCGTGTTCGTGGAGGTGATGAATCGCCGGCTGCGGGTGCTCGTGATTGAAGGCGAGCCCTATTGGGATACTCGGTTCATCTGCCAGACGCTCCGTAAGGACGAGCAGATTGAACTCGTCCAACTGACCCAGATTGGCGAACGCAAACGCGAAACGATCGTGGCCCGCGCCGGCGCGGAGATCTCCCGGTTGCCGTTGAACGCCGAGGAATGGAGTCGCTACGACGTCGTCATGGCAGGCCGGGGGCTCGAGCGTGTGCTCGACGACCGGACCGCGCGGGGGCTGGCCGCGTATGTCGAGGCTGGCGGACAACTGGTCCTCGCCCGTTCCCGACCGTACGACGCCACCACTGATGAAGGTCGTGCGATCAGCCGTCACCTGGCGCCGGTCGAACCGGTTCGTTGGGGAGACGAGTGGCTTCCCGCCGCCCGGATTCAGCTCGCTCCCTCCGGGCGCACGGGGTCGTGGATTTCCGTCGAGAAGACACGGCTCGATCCCGATGACGCCTTTCGCAGGCTTCCGCCGCTTGAGGAAATTCAGCGTGTCGCCTCGATGCCGCCCGCGTCGATCGTGCTGGCCGAAACGTTGCCGGCCGACGGCGGTGAGCCTCAGCCTGCGATTGTGCGGATGCAGGTTGGACGGGGAGCCACTGTTGCGATCCTCGGGGAAGGCAGCTGGAAGTGGAGTCTCCTGACTCCAAACAACCACGACCTGCGCGGCTTCTATGACATCTTCTGGTCCAACCTCGTTCGCTGGCTCGCCTTTGGCGGCGATTTTCCACCTGGGCAGCAGGCGTCCCTGCAACTGAGTCGCCGGAGCGTCCGGCTAGGCGACGATCTGACGATCGACGTGGCCTACCGCTTCGCCCCCGACGGCGCGGCGGCCCCGAGCCTGGAACTCACTTCACCTGGTGGCGAAACACGTCCGCTTGTCGCGAAGCGGCTTCCGGGACCTCTCCCTCGCTATCGGGCGACGCTTCAGACGGACGCCGCAGGCGTCCACCATGTCACGGCCTCCACGCCCGGTCTGACTCCTGCGGAGATGACCGCGCGGTTCAATGTCTATGACGTCAACCGGGAACGCCTGAACGCGTCCGCCGATCCGCTCACGCTCAAGATGCTCTCGGATCTTTCCGGTGGAGCGGTAACGGAGCCGGAGTCGTTCGAGGAACTGGGCAATCAGCTGGCCAGCCACCGACGGTCGATGGAGACGCCGCCTCAGATCGAGTTCATCTGGGACCAGGCGTTCGTCATGTGGACGCTGCTCGGCTGGATGGCGGCCGAATGGCTGATCCGGCGCCTGCTGGGCCTGTGGTGACGGGTTGCGTCCGCGCGCGGATCAGAGGTTGTACGACAGGAGGAACAGTGCGCCGCCGATCAGGGCCATGAAGAGGATCAGCGTGACGAACATCCGCATCGAACGGGCGAGGATGCAGCGAGTTTCTTCGAAACGGCTGGCATTCCAGACGAGGCTGACGACGGCGGCGAGTGGGAGGGCTAACCAGGTCATAAGTCACACCGCCGTGGCTGCAGGCTTTGCGGCCGGCTTCTTGCCGGGGGCCGGTCCGCTGTCCGGTTGCGGGCCGCCGTGGGGATCGTCGTTGTATCCGTAGGCCGGGCCTTCGAGGGCGTCCCAGATGGCGAGCATGTTGAGCAGGCCCGCGATCCAGGTCAGGACCACGGCCAGTTCATGCCACTTTCCAAGACGCCCTTCCAGTTCCTGTTCCTCGGTGTCGTCGAGCGGAGCGCCGAACCAGTTCGTGAGCGGACGCGGAATGGAACCGTTCAGCTGCCCGGAAGTCCCGTCCGACTGGTGGGCATCGCCGCTGACGTGGCGGTTCCAGTCGGCCGCGATCGGGCGATCGAGGTCGACGCTTTCCTTCAACGTGAGCTCGACCTGCTTACCGTCGCCAGTCGAGCCCGTGAACTTGCCGCCGATGGTCTCGCCGAAGCCTCCCTGAACGGTCTCGAGGGACAGCGTCCCTTTGACTGGGGTATCGAGCCGGCCGGCGTCGGTGGGATACGTCGTGAACGTTCCTTCGAACGGGGCCGTGATGGGAGCAGCGAGGGTGCGGGGAATGCGGTTTTCGTCGCTGAGGTAGCGCCGCGTCTGCAGCAGGGCAGCGACCGCGGGAGTGCCCATGCCGAACTGGGCCGCGTATTTCAGGGCCAGCAACGTCCGGTTCTTCATCCGGTATTCGAACGGCGGGGCCTGGATCGCCTTCCATTCGGCGAGAGCAGAACCATAGAGGAACATCCCCGTGATGCAGACGCCGTAGACCAGCCCCTTGAAGACCCGGCCCTGAAACAGGTGTCCCAGGCCGGGAAGGATGAAGGTCAGGATGGCGGCCAGAACCGGAGCTCGGAGCCTGATGCGGGAGTCGGTCATTTCAGATCCGGGATGTCGCGGATTCCCGCGAGGACGACGCAATCACAAGCCGAGCATCATAGAAGCGGACTCCAAGGACCGCCAACAGACTTCTGTTCCGAGTTGCGTTCGGACGATTTACGGACGAACGGACTTGTGCCGACGCGGTCGACAACGGGACGCCGGGCGTACGTAATCAGGGGGCCGGGGGTGATGCTGCATCACCTCCGGCCGCCGGGCCGATGGCTCAACAACGCAGCGATTGCAGGCCGCGGTTCAGAAAAAATACTTTTCAGCGTCTTTGACGATCTTCGGGTCGCGGCCCTTGAGATCTTCGAGGTGCGTTTTGGCTTCCGCGACGTGCTTCGCCAGAGCCTCGTCACCTTCCGGAACCTTCTTCTTCGACAGGGTGATCAGGAAGAGCGCGACCGCCCGTTTTGTCTGGCTGGAGCCGTGGCTGGGGGATTCGTAGATCTCCATCAGCTTCGGCATGACCGTCCAGTCTTCCCAGCGGGCCAGGTCCTTGATTGCCAGGTCCGCGAACTCCGGACGCTCAATGAGCATTCGCATGGCCTGGCGCAGCCGGTCCTTGCTGACGCGGTTCTGGGCGTACTGCCACATGAACCGCAAGGTCTGCATCGCGGCATAGGTGTCGCTGAACTGTTTCGTGTTCTGGGCCAGCTTCTCTTCGAGCATGGTGATGCCATCGTCTCCCAGGAGGAGAACGTAGCCGGCCATCATGCCGTCGAGGCCGAGCCGATAGGTCTCGGTGGGCCGGTTGATTTCTTCCTTCAGGAAGGCGGCGTCCTCTTTCGAACCGCACAGTCCGAGCATCATCCCGTAGAACCCGATGCGGGTCTGGTTCGTCTCTTTCTTCGAGATCCATTCCTTCAGTTTCGCAGGCGAGAACTGGTCCGCGATCGGTTCGATGTCGCTATAGGGGGCGGCGGCGAACTCCGAGAAGGCGTCCTTCGAGATCAGTTCATCCGGATGCTCGAGGTACTTCAGGAAGAACGGGAGCCGCTTCATCGCCGGGACTTCGCGGCCGGGAGATTCGGTGATGTAGGTGAAGCTCGTCTCGGTGACTTCCAGCGGGCTGCCCCATTCGATGCCGTCGATCTTCGTTCCCATCAGCAGGAAGAGGTCTCCCGGCTTTCCCGGTCGATAACGATCGAGCGTAATCGTCGATCCCTTTTCGTAATCAGCGCCGGGCTGTCGCACGATGTTCGCGACAGTGAAGGTCGTCGATCCGAAGGTCTGCTTTTCAGCGTTCGCCGGCTCAGCCGATTTCCACTGGACAAGCACCGCGGCGTCGGCCTGAGAGAGTTGCTCGGCGAGCGAAGGCTCGGGGGCATCACAGAAAGGACAGGCGAGCGCGGCGCTGACGGCCGTCATGCAGGCCAGGGCGACGGCGACGATCACGGGACGATTCAGCATGGGACTTCACTCCGGTCTCGGGCGGAGACATCCTGCGCGCGGCAGGTCGCCTCCGGTTATTTCATCACGACTGCATCGTCGATCGAGTACAGAAAATACAGCTCGCCATCACGTTCTTCGGACTCAATATGAAAGGTGCCGATGACATCGAACGGCCGGCCGAAAATGTAGTCGGTGGTTGTCCCTTCCTTCATCGTGACACGCACCTTGTCGTACACCTTGGCCTCGCGTCCGAAGCAGCAGATCTGGTTATCGCGCACGAAGAGGAAGGCGGGCAAGCCTTCCGTCATGAGGGGCGGAAACATCCAGCCGCGAAGACGCACCTTTTCGCCGTTGAGTGATTTCAGCCAGCCGGGAAGATACTCCTCCGCGTTCAGCGGAACCGGCTCCATGTTGAGGACCTTGAGAAGGTCGAGGTCGTCATACGACACCCGCAGGGCCTTCTCCCGTCCCTCCCGGCTGAAATCCTTGTGCGGGACCTTCAGCTCGATCTTGTTGGGGATCAGGCTCTTGAGCGCGTCCGGCGACGCGGTCAACGGCTCGAGCGCGACGGCCGCTTCGGGCCGGGCGGGGTCAGCGGCGGAGGCGATCTGAGTCGTTGCGAGGGGTTTCGGGGTTTCCGTGACCGCCTGCTGGACGACCTCGGGTTTCACTTCCGGGGGCGTGGCGGGTGGTTCGTTGAGCTGGGTCGTCTCGGCGACAGTGGGGGTCGCGACAACCTGTTCTTCGACGGCGGGGGGCGTTGCGGGTGCAGCGGGAGAGCCCTGGGGCTGCTCAACCAGTTCGTAGGACCCTTTCGTCGCCGAGGAGTTGCAGCCGGACCATCCGGCAATCAGAGCCAGCAGCAGGAGCGGGCAGACGCTACGGCGATCCATCCTGGGAACCTTCCTTTAGGGCTGGGGCATCTCGGCCGGCTTCGATTCGCTCGCGGGCCGCTCGGCGGCCGCGGGGGTGCTGGCAGCCGGCTCCGCCTTCAGTTTCGCGGCTTCCTGTTCGGCCGCGACTTCCTTCATTTTTGCTTCGAACGTGGCTCGCTCAGCGGTGAGGTCGACTGGTTTGACAGGATCAAAATCGCTGGCCGAAGGCTTCACTTCGACGCCGTCCAACTGGAACAGCGCCTCGAGTTTTCCGCCCTTGTATTCCCGGTTGATGCGGAATGTACCGGCAACCGAGACTCGCCCGGAATAGAAGTCTGCGAGGTTCGCGCCCTTCATGTAGACGCCGAGCATGTCGACGAGTTTCGGCTCTCCGCCGAAGCAGCACTGGTCGCTGTCTTTCACCAGGAGAAACGACTTGAGGCCGAAGACCTGTCCCGTGGGATACATGAACCCCTTGAGGAAGATCTTTTTTCCTTCCATGGTTATCAGGTCGGGATGCGGGAGCTGATTGCCTTCATAGGTGACGAGACCCTTGTCCGAGATGTCGCGGCTGAAGCTGACGCGTTCGTAGCCTTCGAGCACTTCGGTCTGGTAGGCGTAGACCTGGTAGCCCAGTCCGCCGGCGAACGCCAGCACGGAGAGGAACACCGCGCTCGAGGCGAGCTTCATGCCGGAGTATTCCCCACGAGCTGAGCGGATCCGGACCACGGCCACGACCGCCAGTACCAGGCTGACGACGGCGAGCGGCAGCATGAACCACAGGGCCAATGTCGTCAGGGACAGGAGCGAAAGCGCGAATGCCAGAACCGCCAGCATCGACATCGGGCGGTAGTTGAACTCCTCCGGAGAGGGTTCGTGAAACTGCACCGCCCCCGGGGCGGGAGCCACCAGAGTAGAGGTCGACATGCAATCAACTCCTGAAATACCGCAGCGAATCTGAGATAACCTGTGGCAGCTCAGAGAGTTGCGCCGGAATAAGGAACGGCAGGCGCAACATTTGGTACAGAGAATCTCCGCGACCGGGGGGAGCCACCACAGATATTGTGCCTCCCCGCCAGCCGATGGCAAGGGCGGGAGATCACGGAGGAGGGGGGAAAGGTCCCGCCTCAACGCACCACTTTGACTGACCGATGCACTCCCAGGCCTCCAATGTGCCGACGCGGCTGGCCTGCCGATTCACCCGGATGGGTTGGGTCGGGAATGCAGTTGCGGGGGATCAGCCGGGGCGATGAAGCGGGGACGGAGGGCAGGGGATAAATGGGACTGTCTCCCGCGTGGTCACCGCAATGACCTTGGCACCCACACCCCGGCCCTCTCCACCGCTGGCAAGTTGATGACGAGGGATAAGCCGACTGCGGGGCCGAGGGAGAATCAGGTCACGCTACATGGAATCGGTCCGTTAGAGCACTTCCACAGTTGCTTTTCAGAGGGATGATAGGGGAAAGGATTTCTCAAGTGGTTGGCTCAATCAAGGAAGAGTCATGCCCACCCCCTACTCAATGGATTTGAGGCGACGTGTCGTGGCCGAAGTCGACCGCGGCTCTCCGCCGGCCGAAGTCGCCCGGCGATTTCAGGTCACTGAACGAACCATCTGGAACTGGCTCGCGCTTCGCAAAGAGACTGGCCAGATCACTCCCCGGCAGGGAGATGTCGGCCCGGAGTGCGTTCTGGAACCGCATCGGGAGCGGATTTTCAAAAGCGTCCAGGACGACCCCGGCCTGACGCTCGCCCAAAGGCAACGCCAACTCGGTCTGCCGGGCTGCGCGACCACTCTGTGGAATGCGCTTCGGCGCTGGGGAATCACTCTCAAAAAAAGTGCTCAAAGCTGCTGAACAACAGCGGCCGGATGTGGCTCAGAAGCGCCGCTGGTGGAACATCCTGGTGCAGTCGAAAGCCTGTCGCCGTCTGGTGTTCTTCGACGAAACCGGGGCCGACACGAAGATGACGCGACGCTATGGCTGGGGACCAAAATCACGCCGGGTCGTGGACCATGTCCCTCAAGGGCATTGGAAAACGACGACGTTCGCAGCGGCGCTCAGGGCCAGCGGAGTGATTGCTCCCCTGGTGCTGGATGGCCCGATGGATGGGGAATGCTTTCTGGCTTACGTCCGTCAGTTCCTGATCCCGGCGCTGGAGCCGGGAGACTTGGTGGTCATGGACAACCTCAGCAGCCACAAGCAGAGCGCGGTGGGTGACGCGATTCGACAGGCCGGGGCTGAGGTGTACTACCTGCCGCCGTACTCACCCGATCTCAACCCGATCGAGAAGTTGTTCTCGAAGTTCAAGACGCTTTTGCGGACGAGCGCTGAACGGACGACAGAAGGACTCTGGAACCGGATCGGAGTGCTGGTGGACGAGTTCACTCCGAGCGAATGCCTGAACTACATCCGTTCCTGCGGATACACTGCACACGAATCATGAAGTTGCTCTAGCTGCCGATGAGCGCCAGGGCGGCGATGACGTTGGGGGAGACCATGCCGCCGGCGCGGCGCTCATACCGTCGGAGCCACGGCAGGGCCATCTCGAGAGGGACGTGGTGAACAACGATCGCTTCGTCCGCAACACCGCCGCCGTCGCCGATCTTCCGGATACCCGTCGCGAGGAACAGGTTGACGACTTCGCTGGACAGGCCGGCGGAGGTGGGACCGGAGAAGACCTTTTTCATGCGCGCGGCCCGGTAACCCGTCTCTTCCTCGAGTTCCCGCTTCGCCGCGACGACCAGGTCTTCTCCATCCTCGTCGTCGCCGACGAGGCCGGCCGGGAGGTCAAGCACCTGCTTCTTCAGCGGGACGCGGAACTGCTCGGTGAGGATCAACTCGTTGGCGTCGGTGACAGCGATCACGGCGACGGCGTCGAGGCCACGCGACCGTTCGGCATATTCCCAGCCGTTTTCTGTGACCATCCGCAGGTAGCGGCCTTCCGCGAGAACCTTCCTTGGGGATTTCTTCATGGGTGTCGCACGAGAGCTTTCTCAAGGAGCCGGCGTTGGCCCGAGGAGCAGGAGGGCTGGATCACTTGGCGCCGAAACAGAGGATGCGGCCGGTGTTGGTTTCGGTTCCGATCACCAGGCGCCGGGAGGCGATGGCCGCAGAGCCTGCGACCGACTGGCTGACCGGCTGCTTCCAGACCAGGCTGCCATCGTTCAACGACAACCCGTAGAGGAACTTGTCGGCCGAGCCGAAGTAGACACGCTCCCCAACGATCACGGGGGAGCCGTCGATCTTCGCCCGCGTCTGAAACGTCCACAGCCCTTTGCCGGTGGTGCGGTCAATCGCGTGCAGGTGCTTGTCGCGACTGCCAATGACGAGCGTGTTCCCGGAGATGGCCGGGGACGAGTGAATCTGCTGTTCCCGGTTCGGCACCGAGTAGGTCCACAGGCGCTCTTTCTTCTTCCAGTCGAGAGCAATCACCGACCCAGCGTCGGTTCCGAAGTAGAGGATGTCGTCCACCACGGCGGCCGACGCGATCAGCAGTTCCTCCATGGGGATTTCCATGTGCTGCTGGCCGGTGGCGGTGTCGACGACGCGCATGATCGGCTTGTCGCAGCCGGTGATGAAGGTGAACTGGCCGGCGAGCGTCGGCGTGGCGTTCACCGGTCCCTGGGTCTCGAACGTCCAGACATTCGCACCATCGGCCTGCTTCAGGCAGTAGAGTTTGCCGTCGTGGGAGCCGAACAGGACGCGGTCGTCGAGGAAGGTGGGCCCCCCGACGATCTCCGAGCCGGTTTCCAGCGACCACTTCTTCTTTCCGGTGGCCGCATCGACGACGTGGAACACTCCCTGGTCGTCGCCGGCAAAAACGGCGTCGCCGGCGATCCCGATCGGGGCCGCAAACCCGGATGCGAACTCCTTCTCGTCCTTCGATTCGATCGATCGATAGCGCCAGTACTCCTTGCCGGTCGCCAGGTCGAGACACAGCAGGTATCCGACCAGCGTGCCGACATAAGCCCTGCCATCGCGAATGACAGGGGTGCTGACGACGCCATCCTCCGTCGGGACTTCCCACAGGAGTTCCAGCTTGTCCGGCAACGTCGACGCGGCGACGCCCAGAAGTGACGGACCATTCCGGAAGGTCGTCCATTCCTCGACGACGGGGGGGGCGGCTGCGGCGCAGGTTGTGGTCGACACGCCGGCGGCCGCGGCCATGGCGGCGGTTGCCTGGAGAAACTGCCGACGGTCGAAGCCGTGGTTCAGCGAGCGGGAAATGCGCATCGGTAAAGCTCCTCGAGGCTGTCCGCCGCCACACTTCTCGGATTGAATCGTCCGGTCCATTGCTGCGCCGCTTCGGCGGCCATCTGGGGGATCAGGCCGGCATCCACGCCACATTCCTCGAGTGAAACGGGGGAGCCGGAATCGACGACGAACGATTTCAGTCGATCGGCCAGCACATGGCCGGCGGGCGTTCCGTTGATGGACAGGCCCGCATCGACAGCCAGGTTGCGGTACATGCCGTCGACCTCGGCGGAATTGAACCGGACGACGTGGGGCAGAAGGATGCCGATGGCAGCGCCGTGGGTGATTCCGAAGCGAGCAGTGACGGGGTTGGCCAGGGCGTGCGCCGCTCCGAGCATCGAGTTCTCGATCGCGGCGCCCGCCAGATGGGCTCCCAGGAGCATGGCGCCGCGGGCATCGACATCGTCCGGCTTCTGGAGGACACGGGGAAACGAACGGGCCAGCAGTGTCCAGGCGCGGCGGGCGAACAACTGAGAGATCGGGTTGCGTTTCGTCGTGACGTAGCTTTCCACCGCGTGGCTGATGGCGTCGATGCCGGTGACGGCCGTGACGCTGGCGGGCATCGTCAGGGTCAACTCGGGATCGAGGATGGCGACCCTGGCCGCCGCCTTCCTGTCGCCGCAGGCCATCTTGACGTGGCTTTCGGCATGGGAAATGACGGCATAACACTGGGCTTCGCTGCCGGTTCCGGCCGTGGTCGGCACGGCGATCATCGGGAGCATCGGCTTCGTCGCCTTCCCGAAGCCGTGGTAGTCCTCCATCCGGCCTCCGTTGGTGACGAGGAAGTTGATCCCCTTGGCGCAGTCCATCGAACTGCCGCCGCCGAGACCGACGAGCATGTCGACTTCCCGGGCACGGGCGAATTCGGCCCCGCGGAGGACATCGTCGGTGGTGGGGTTGGAGGGGACTTCGTCGTAAACCGTGACGTCGAGTCCGGCAGCATTCAGGAGGTCGATGGCCTTCGCTTCATGGCCGGCGGCCCGGAGTCCCGGATCGGTGACGAGGAGCACATGCCGGCGCTCGAAATCCGCGGCCAACTCGCCGAGTCGGGAGAAAACGCCTCGACCAAAGACCACGCGTGTCCGCGGGTCGAAATCGAAGCTCGGGATGACAGGAGTTTCGGCCGGGGGTGGAGTCATTCGGCTGGCGGGGCAGTATGGCGGGACAACCCCGTCATTGTAGACAGGGGATCGCCATGCCGGCACTCCCGGAATCGGGGGCGCGCGTCAGACCGGAGTTTTCAGCACCCGGGCGGCGTCGTCGACGGTGGCGCAGACCGGCCAGATGGAGTCGAGATGCGTCGTCTTGAGGACTTCGTGGCAGTAGGTGGAGACGTTCGCTAGGGCGAAGCGTCCTCCCCGCTGCTGCAGGCGTTTCCAGACGCGGAAGAGCACTTCAATGAACGACGACCCGAAGAACTCGATGTCGGCGAAGTCGAGCACGAGGTTGGGTTGCTCGTTCGCGGCGGCCGTCATCAGAACATTGGAGGCCGAGCCGACGATCTCTTCGGTGATGTTCTTGTAATCCGGCCCGAGCGCGACGACAGTCGCCTGGTCGAGATTGGTGATCTGCGGGGCAACCGGCATGTCGATCGATCAGGGCGGGAGGACAGAAGTCACCCGCGATTCTCCCGGCGGGGGCTGTTTTGTCAATTGCGGCCGGTCCCTCAAACGGCCGGTGGCTCAAGGAATACGTTTGGAGGCCGCGGGGCCTTCCCAATCCGCACTCGACGGGAGGGGAGGGGGCTGAGTGCGGGGGGCGCAGGAGATCGGCTGGCTGCCCGGACTGCTCTCCTTGGCGAGAATCGATTTCCCCGCGATAATTGGGAGAGTGTCCCGGAGGCATCAGAGGTTCGCTGTTCGCATGTCGCTTCTGCACGAGTCCGATCGTCACCGCATCAACGGCCGCCTGGGAACGGTGCTTCTCCTGGCGGGTGTCGGTGGGCTGGTGCTGTGTCTGTTCGCCCAGTCCGGGCAGTTGCCACCAGTGATGCTTCGGATCTGGGGACGGGTTCCGGCGTTCTGGTGGACGGCGACTTTTGCCCTGTTCGGAGGCGGCTTCGCGGCGCTGTGGTCCTCGGGGCATGCGTCGACCGAATGGAAGCCGCGGCACGGCGGCCGGCGGTTTGAATCGGCCGTCCTGTATACGAAGCACGACTGTCCGCTGTGCGACGACGCGCGGTTCCTGCTGCAGATGTATCGCCGGTGGCTGCCGCCGATTCGCGAGATCGATATCGACATTCACGCCGATTTCAGGGACGCATTCTGCAAGTGCGTGCCGGTGCTGGAACTCGATGACGAGATCCGCTTTCGCGGCAAGATCAACGAGACGCTGCTCCAGCGGCTGCTCGAAGGAACTCCTCCCGCGGAAACGACGACCACGCGGGCCTGAAGGCTGCGGGTCATTCTTTGGGGATGTAGTTCCGAAGGAATGTGGCGCTCTGTCGCAGCGACGCCTTGCGGAGTTCCACGGTTCCTTCGTAGGCGCGGTCTTCGACTTCGACGCAGACGGGCCCCTGGTATCCGCAGTCCGTCAGCACTGAGAAGAACCGGCCCCAGTTCACATCGCCCAGTCCGGGGAGCTTGGGAGTATGGAACAGGGCAGGGTTCGCCAGGGCGCCATATTCATTGAGGGCCCACTGATCGAGGCGGGCGTCTTTCGCATGGATGTGGAACAGCCGGTGCTTGAACTCCATGAGCGCCGGGGCGGGGTCGATGAACTGGAAGACGAAGTGTGACGGGTCGAAGTTGAGCCCGAAGCTGTTGCTGTTGATGTCATTGAACATCCGCCGCCAGATCGCCGGCGATGTCGCGAGGTTCTTACCACCGGGCCATTCGTTCTTGCCGAACAGCATGGGGCAGTTCTCGATGCCGATCCGGATCTTGTGAGCTTCAGCATGCGCGATGATGGGGCGCCAGGTGTCGAGGAACCGGGGCCACTGGTCATCGACCGATTTCGTCCAGTCCCGGCCGACAAAGGAGTTGACGGTGCCGAGGCCGAGGGCCGCCGCTCCTGTGATCACCTGCTTCAGATGCAAGACGACGGCTTCCGACTCGGCGAGGTCCGGGGTGAGTGGATTCGGGTAATAGCCCAGCGCGCTCAGCTTCACGCCGGTCGATCGCACGGCCGAGTCGATTTCGCTGAGTTCCCGGTCGCCGAGCGAGGCGACGTCAATATGCGTCACGCCGGCGTAACGGCGTTCGGCCTTCGAGGGGGGCCAGCACATGACTTCTACGCAGTCGTAGCCTGTTTCGGCCGCGAACTCGAGAATCTCCCGCAGGGAAAGCTCAGGGAACAACGCGGTGACAAAACCCAGCTGCATCACTCTTCCTCCCGGGGATCCAACGTTTCCACGGCCGTTTGGCCGGCGCCGAGGGCAATGTATCCGGCCCGAGGCGGCTCCGCTTCCGTCGGGCACCGTTGAATGGATGCCTGATGAAAATCTGATCGACATTTCCCTCCTGGGAGGGGTGTCGGGATACAATGACCGGACGCGTGCGCTCGCGCCGTCTCGAGGGCTCCGATGCCGATCAAATTCCGCTGCACCCATTGCAACCAGTTCCTGGGGATTTCCCGCGCTCAGGGCGGCAGCATTGTCGATTGCCCCTCGTGCGGCCGCACTCTTCGCGTTCCGAACCTGGACGGCACGGTTGCTCCGCTTCCGAAACCGGCGATCGATCTGAACGACAATTCTCTTGCCTCCGCTCTCGAGCAACTGGCCGCGCTCGATCTGGGCGTTCCGGAGGAACCGCCTGCCGCGGGGCCCGGAAGCATTGCGACCGCGGTCGCCCAGGCACCGCCCGTGAAGGCGGTGCCGCTGGCGCCAGTGTCGGCCTCGCCAACCGACGTTCCGGAATCTGAACCGCCGGGAGCCACATCGTCGCGGCCGTGGGTCGAAGTCGACGAAGAGCTGGCCTCGCTCGCGCGGGAGGCGCCTGAGCCCGCGATCGCCCGCCGTTCTTCGGTCGTCACGCGGCGCGATCTCCTGGTCGGTGCCACAACGACGGCCCTGGTGGTGCCGCTGACATGGTGGTTCGCGACGCCGCGACGCGCCGTCGACCTCGTGGAAGAAGGTGGCGCCAATCGGCCTGCCGGCAGGGAGAGCGCTCCGGCCGAGCCGACTCCGGTCGCCGAATCCGTGCCCGCGCTGACGGGCAGGATCACGTACATCACGCCGGACGGCGAGTCGCTTCCGGACGCCGGGGCCCGCGTGCTGATGTTTCCGGAGCAGCGGCAGGGGAGTGCGCTGATGTCGGTGGATGGCTTCGCCGCGAATGCCGATGCGGCGGATCAGCAGCTGGCACGCGAATCGATCAAGCTGTCGGGAGGGGCGTACGTCCTTGCCGACGCACGCGGGCGATACGGGGCCGACCTGAGGTCGTCAGGCACCTACGAGATTCTCATCATCTCGAACTACCAGAGCCGCCCCGCGGGACCAGTACCCGCCGATCTCCTGAAGTCGCTCGCCCGCTACTTCGATCGTCCTCAGCAATTGATCGGGCAGCGGTCCTACGAGTTCTTCCATCTGCGGTTCACCGGCCGGGAGCCTGCGGTTCGGGACCACGTGTTTCAAAGGTCGTGAAGCAGGTCGGGGGCAATCGAGCGACGTGGCTCGTGTTGACCCCCGGGTTAGAGCGGTTCGACCAACTGGCTTGCCGACGCCCGGATTTCTGCGGAGGCGGGGAGGATGTCCCGCGAGGTGCGGGCCTGCATGTCGCGGGAAATCGCCTGTCGCATCGCCTGCAGCATCGCCACAGGTTGCTTGCTCGAGGCTTCGATGAATTTCACGTCGGCGACTACGAATCGTCCCCGTTCTTCCTCGAGCTCGATTTCAGCGACGTTCTGTCCGTCGGACAGGGTGATCCGCGACTGGAGGTCGCCGGCCCGGATCGCGACGACCGGCGCGATCAGACGTCGCACGACGTCGACGCCGATGTCCGGTGCTTCCGAAACCTGTTCCCACACGATCCGGTCGAGGCTTGTCCCGGAGGTCGCCAGCAACTGCTTCCTGTCCTGTCGGCGGATTCCGTCGGCCATCTCGTAGACGGGGCCGAGCAGTTCCAGGTGCTTGCACAGCGACGACGGACGGTCGATCACCGGCAGCAGCACGTCGTCCACTTTGACTTCGGCAGCTTCCGTGTGCAGGACGTAGGTGAGAGCCCGCTCGCCCTGCATGACCGTGACTTCGGTCACCGGCCCCTGGAACACGGTCGTGACGAGGCGCGGCGGAGCGTTTTCAATTTCAGGCAGGCGAATCAACCGCAGGATCTCCGGCGGGAACCGCCTCCAGACGCGATCGTTGAACTGTGTCGTGGAGAGATGGCGAATCTGCTCGACGTCTCCCGAGGCGAGGATCTCCGCGTAGTACTCCACTAGGGCATGCGCCTGAAACATGGAGGAGACCCGTTTGACCTGCTCATCCTTCCGGTCGTAGATCGTGATTTCTTCCACCCGGGCCTGGGTCACCTTGTCGGAGGAACTCGTCGGCACTTCGCCGCGTTCGTTCTGCCACTGCACGTTGAGGGTGAAGGTCTCGTGTTCGGCGGCCAGCAGGACGTCGAGCTTGTTCAGGTGCTGCCGCACTTCAAACGGCCGCGTCAGCAGGTCGACGACCGGAAGTGGAACGCGGCTCAGCTCGGCGCCTTCGAGGCAGCGACCGAACTCCGGGGTGCAGAGCCCGGTGAGGACCGCTTTTTCCGATCCGCCGTAAGCTTCCAGGAACCTGCGTGAGAAGGTGAGGGCCAGGGACAGTTTCCGCAGCGAGCTGACGTCGCTGTGATCGACGCCCGGCCAGGAGGCGTCCTCGAGCAGCCAGCGACCGTCCGTGAGCTTGAACTCCATCAGCACTTCGCTTTCGCGGCCGCCGTTTCGCAGCAGCTTGACGATGGCGCGGTCTTCCTTCATCGAGGCTTCGGGCCGGAACGATCGCAGTGGACCTTCGCCCGCCACCCGCTCCGTCACCTTTTCCAGCCACGCGGGGGGGAGGCCGTCGAGTTCGCGACGGAGATCGGGAGTCGTGGCGGACATGATCCGCTCGCGGTCCTTCGACTGCCAGTCGTTGATGAGTTCGCGGACCGACAGCAGCAGGTTCATCTGGTCGGTGATGGAACGCCAGACGGCGCGTTCGTCGCCATCCTTCTTCTGTGAAACGAGCACATCGTCGACGACCCAGCGGCCGCTCTTTTCGCGGATGAGGTGATACTCGATCGGCTTCCTGGCTTCGCCGTGCTGGACCTTCACGAGCCGCTCGTTGGGCCCCTTCTCGTCGATCGAGATGACCTTCACCTTCCCCTGGGGAAGGTTGATGAGCTTCAGGTCCTGGGTCGATTCCGACAGCCGCAGGGCCTTCTGCTCAAATTCGCTCGAGGTGCTGGCTTTCAGCCGGGAGAGGTCCTTGGACTCGATTCCCCTGGCGAACGCGGTGACAGCCTGTTGCGTCATCATACCGGTGCAGCCCGGCAGACATGCGCCCAGCGCAGTGCAGACGGCGGCCCTTCGCAACAGACGTTTCATGATTCACTCCGCAGTTCCCTTGAACCGTTGCCTCGTCGAGCCGGCTGAGTCGTCCTCTGGGAGACTCGTCCGGAACGGGCGCAACACGGGCTGGCGATTGGCGCCGGACTCCGTGCACCGCGGGGATGTGCCAGATCGGCCGGACAGGGTCAATTGCAGGGACCGCAATCTGCCGGAAAACGGCCTCCCCACGCCATTTGGGCTGCAGGGTTCGGCAGGAATCGCCGAGAGGCCGGGGCCGGAACTCGCGTCTCAACCCGCGGCGGCGGGCGCCAGAATCTCGCCGAGCCCGACTGTCAGGCGATCGCCACACCAGCGTTGCATGGGGCCTTCCAGCAACGTTGCGAGTCCTTCCATACCTGCGTCTTCAATCCGACGGGCATAGGCCGTCAGGAACAGGGGGCTCAGGACTCCCGAGCGTTGGAAGGTGGGCAGGATCTCCGGGGGTCGCTCTCCGAGAAGTCCGATCGTGCCCCGTTTCATTCCGGCCCCGGAACCCCTGCCAGAAGTCCCGCCGACGAGGATCGTCCCGGCGATCATCCGTGAGCCGCAGAAATCGCGGCAGGCCCCGCCCACGGCGATCAATCCCTTGCGCATCACGCGGCCGGTTTCATTTCCTGCATCGCCGTCGATCAGGATTTCACCGCCGGTCATTCCGCGACGCGAGCCGCGATATCCGCCCCCCGCACAATCGCCGGCCGAACCGAAAACCCGGATCAGCCCGCCCCTCATTTCGGCTCCGGCCCAGTCGCCGACATCCCCCCGGACTTCGATGCGTCCTGACGTCATTCCCGCGCCCAGGTGCATCCCGGCCGATCCTTCGACCACGATGGTTCCCGATCCCAGGCCTTCTCCGATGCGTTTGACAGTGCGCAAGTCTCCTTGCCATCGGACGATGAGATCATCGTCGCAGGAGCCGGAGACATCGAACAGATCGCCGATCGAGAGGCGGGCATTGCCCTGCGTGATCGCCGTTTGCCGGACCTGGTCTGTCGAAAGGCCGCGGAGCCGTTCGGGAAGGACGCCGTCCACTTCGACGGGAATTCCGCAGGCCTGCCGCAGCGACAGGGTAACGGCCATCAGCCCGCCGGTGGACGTGTGCGGTACTTGTTGATGATGTCCGCAGCGGTGTCGCGCATGGAGACCGGTTTGTCACCACTCTGTCCGGCCGGGGCCGCGGGCTTGGGCTCAGGCGGCTTGGCCCCGGTGGTTTCCGGGTCGGGCAGGCGGATCTCGATCTGCGGTGCTTCGGTGGCCGCCGGTTCCGCGGTCGTCGAGCTGGCGGGCATTCCCTGGGCCGGCATCATCTGCGGCGCCACGCCGGGATACATGCCCATGGGCGGATAAGCCATCGGCTGCTGGTAGTAGCCGGGCATCTGGGGCATCTGGTAGCCAGGGTAGCCATACTGCATCGGGTACTGCGGCGGATAGCCGAGCGGCGGCTGTCCGTACATGCCCATACCGGGCTGCTGGGGCATCCCGGCGAACGCGGTGTCTCCCATGCCCGGCGCGGCGTAGTTGGCCGTGGGCATCTCGATCATGGTTTCGCTGGAAGCCTGCTCGGCGGGCATCGGCTCGGGCGCGGCGGCCGGCTTGGGCATGTCGGTCTGCGTCGACCCGGACAGGCTGGTGGACGTTTCTTCCATCGAGGGGTCGCGAACGACCACATCGAATTCCAGTTTCCCGATGACGACCCGGTCACCTTCCTTCAGGATGACCTGTCCGCGGATCCGTTCGCCGTTCACGAACGTCCCGTTGGTGCTTCCGAGATCTCGCAGGCGGATCGAATACTCATCCGAGGTGAAGACGCAGTGGTGGCGGCTCACCAGGTCGCTGTTGGGACGCAGGTGACAGTCTTCTTCGCGACCAACCAGAAACTTACCGACCGGCAGGGGAATGACACTTCCCATCTGCTTGCCTGTAGCAACTCGCAGTTCAGCTTGAAACATGGAGTACTCACCCAACCGAGCGCAGTGTGGACTGTAAACTTCGGCAGAAACCGGCCGGATGCAGCCGCCTGATCGACCTCATGCCGATGGACGTCATTGAAAGCACTGACGACGGGAATGAAGAAAAACCTGGGGAGAACTCAACAATGACTTGAAATACTGTGCCTAAGCAAAACCACGACAACGAGATAAGAATACCTTACGCTACGAACCAATCCGGGAGGTGTCAATCTGCGGAGAGTTGCTCTTAGCCCAGAATCGGGAAAACTGCCGGATAAAAATTTGCAAATCGTCGAAACGCACGATCAGGGTTTCGCCGGTTGGGACGGACGCTCACCCGATGTGGACCCCGACGATGGTTCATTCGACTTCGTCGTTGTCTCCCCGGCTGTCGGAGGAGCAACGGGAGCGGGCGCCGGCGCGGCCTTTTCGACCTTGCCGTACATCAACCCGCCAACCTTTCCGTGACGCCAGGTCCCCGCGTACTGGTCATCGTAGAACATCACCCGGGCCGTGAACTCGCTGCCCACGAGTGGAATCGTCAGGTCAGTGACCGACAGGACCGGGGTGTCGTTTGCAAAATGAACCTGGACAGGGACCGGGACGGTGACGTCGAGCTTGCCGTACTTGATCTGTGAGTTCACCAGCCACTGGTCGTCAGAGACCTTCTGGATCGACTTGATGCCGTAGCGTTCCGGTGTCTGCTTCCCCCGGGGGCCGCCCGATTCGTCCGCGGGGCGGCTCCGGTTCACGGTGAAGTTTCCGACCAGCACGGCGTCCTGCATCAGATCGGCGAACGCCTGCTCTTTCTCGTCGAGCACGATCCGATTCTTGTCGTCAGCCGCCACCGACGACAACGCACAGCCGACCAGCAACGCCACCGTCAGAAAACGCGTCATGGCATTCCTCCACTGCGAACACAAATCCCGGTCGCGAACATCCTATCTCGGCCGCGCTGGCTGCCGGTAGCGACTCGAGCGTTCCTGCGGGATCAATCCGTCCGACCCTTCGGTGACCCGGCGATGACCGCCAGCAGGCCGTCCCAAGTGTAGTCTTCGGCGATCACCTCGACCTGCAGGCCGGCCTCTGCGGCTGCTTCCGCCGTCACCGGGCTGATGGCGGCAAACCGGGGAAGGGAGCCGGATTGACGCAAACCGGCCGTCACCCGCGCCACTCCACGGGCGATGGAGGGACTGCTGAGGGCAATCCAGTCGAGCCGTCCTTCCTGCAGCCGGACTTCCACATCGGGCGGAAGTCGGTCGACATCCTGGTTGCGATAGACGACGACCTGGTCGAGAACCGCACCGGCGGCCGCCAGTTCCCGTGGAAGGACATCCCGGCCCCGATTGGCCCGCGCCCAGAGCAGGCGGTTTCCATGCACCCTTCCCGCGAGCGATTCCGCAAGACACTCCGCGCGGTAACCATCGGGCATCAGGTCGGCCCGCAATCCGAACTCGGTCAGGGCATCGCGTGTGGCGGGACCGATGACTGCGATCCTGAGGCGTCCGAGCCAGCGGGAATCGCCTCCCTGCTGCCACAGGCGGGACATCAGCCCTCGCACGCCGTTGACGCTCGTGAAGAGGATCCAGTCATACTCGGCCAGTCGCGAGATCGCCGCATCGACCTGTTCCCACGACCCGGGAGGCGCGATGTCGATGAGCGGCATGAGGACCGGCTCGCCCCCAAGCGAATTCACCTTCGAGATGACGGGAGTCAATTGGTCCTCAGCCCGGGCGATTCCGATGGACGTCCCCCGCAACGGCTTGTCGGTGAACCAGTCGGCCGGCTGTCGCGCTCCCACGACGTCGCCGACGATGATCAGCGAAGGGGCATGCAGTCCGGCCTCGCGAACCAGAGCGGCAATGGCGTCGAGCGGTCCGGTGACAAACCGCTGTCCTGGGAGGGTCGCCTGGCAGACGACGGCCGCTCGCGTTGCGGCAGGTTTTCCGGAGGCGATGAGTTGCTTTGCGATCAGGTCGACACGATCGAGGCCCATGTAGAACACGAGCGTGCCTGAAATCCTCGCGAGGGCGGCGTAGTCGAGTTTCGATTCGGAACGGGAATGCTCTTCATGCCCGGTGATGAATGTGACGGCCGAGGCGAAGTCGCGATGCGTCAGCGAAATGCCGGTGCAGACGGCTGCGGCGGTCGCTGCCGTGATTCCGGGAACGACCTCGAAGGGAATTCCCTCGGCCGTGAGCGCTGCCGCTTCCTCTCCCCCGCGACCGAAGATAAAGGGGTCGCCCCCTTTGAGGCGGACGACGGTCAGCCCTTCGCGGGCCGCGGAGATCATGCGTTCGTTGACGGCATTTTGCGGGACGTGAAGGCCGCCGCGGCGGGTGCGGGCGGTGCGTTCCGTGGCGCCGCGCGTGTGACGCAGCAGGAGCGGGTTCACGAGGCCGTCATACAGCACGAGGTCGGCGGCATTCAGGCATTCGACGCCGCGCAAGGTGATCAGTCCCGGATCTCCAGGTCCTGCTCCCACCAGATAAACCTTGCCGACGCTGTTCATTTCGGAGTGCGACCGCCTGCCGCGCGCGGACCTGAAAGTGGACCTGAGCAATCGCTCACGCCGTGCAGACTATTGGTGTGCTCATGCGGTCGCAATCAGCCGGTCGCGTGCATCGCGCGGACGGATGTTTCCGATGATCCGCGTCAATCGATTGCGGACCGGATCTGCGACATCCAGTCGGCATAAGAATCCATCGGATGCAGTACGGCCGCGAACTCGCGGCTCTGAAGAACGCGGTTGGCCTCGACCTTCGCCGCGGCGCGGCGCTGGTCGTCCAGCAGGGAGGGCAAGCGGTGCTCGACGAGGGCGGCCAGTTGCTGTTCGACGGCCCGCAGCGTGCGCGCGACGCCGCGGCGGGCCGACCGGCCCGTCCGTCCGCCGGAGCGTGATGCCTTGAGTTCTTTCAGTTCGGCAACCAGCCGCTGCTTTTCGCGGGCCAGTTCCCCATGGCGGGCTTCGGAGAACTTCTCCGCGTTGTAACGGGCGTCGCGGACGGCGCGCTGCGCGCTGCGCCAGTGCTCCCGGGCGTTCGGAAAGCCGCCTCCCAGCGGCAGCCAGCGGCTTCCGGTGAGCGTCATGTAGGCGGGCATCTCCAGCCCGAAGAACTCAGCGCCGAGGGCGTCGGTCATCTCATCGTATTTCGCGCCGCCGATGCCATGGATGAACAGGTCCGCCAGGAGCAGACGCGAGAAGAGCGTCGTCGCCAGCGCCCGCGGCCTGAGCCGCACGCCGCAGCAGAGCAGTTCGCGCAGTTCGGCGATACGCGATTCGCTTCCTTCCGCCGATTCTGCGGCAGAGAACGCTCCGAGCGTCTTCTCGCCGTCGCTCAGTTCAATCGAATCGCCGGAGCGCCGGACGAAAAGCCGCCGGCGGTGCAGGTCGCCCTCGAAGTAAAGCCAGAAGGGGAGTTCATGGGCGTCGCCATCCACGGCGAGATCGGGAACCGGGTGGGCCGTGCTGCGAACGCGGTTGACCTGTCGATACTCGGCCAGCCGGGCATTGTACGATTCGCGGAACTCGGCTCCGCGGATCGCCAGGTGCCGGAAGAAGTGGAGGAATGCGGAGGTGCTGGAGACGGCGGAGAGCTCGACTTCAGCATTGGACAGGCCGTGGCGGCGCTCGAGAGCGATCCGCGCGGCGGAGAGCGCGCGGGTCAGTCTGCCTGAATTGCGTGCCTCCGTCACCGCGGCCGGCCAGACTTCGTTGAGCAGCGGCGTGAAGCCCCACTCCCGCTGGACGATATCCGTCACGGAGTCGCCAAACTGGCGGAACTGGTCGAGATCGGAAATGCGGGCCTCTTCACCGGGCCGGGCGCCGGCCGGTTCATCGAAGGCGACGGTTGAGGTCCGGGGGGATGCGACGGGGCCGACCGGGACGGCCACGGCCCGCGAGGAAATAACGTCCTGATCGACGATCAGGTTGGCGCCGATTCCGGAATGCTTCTCGGCGATCAGGGCGGCGGCGATGTTCTTGACCCACACGCCCGCATGCGTGAGCGTCGGCTGGTGCCCGGCGACGAACCACAGCGAGTCGCGGACCCGGCGGTCGAAATCGGCGTGACAACAACAGGGAGACGTGGAGGCAAACTGGCCGCCGCTCAGTTCCGAGAGGAATCGACGGCCGGCGAGGAGGGATTCCGACCGGGCTCGCGCGCGCAGCTCCGGGAGCGGCTGGCCGTCGATGACGACGGAGGACGCCAGGAGCCGGTCGCGGTTGTGCGCGGCCACCTCGCCCGCATCCGCGAGACGTGGCGAATCGAGAAGCCCTCCATCCGTCCGTGGGGCCTGCCAACGGCGGCGGAGCACAAGTGTCGTGGCGTCGGTCACGTCTTCTCCAACGGAATCGGCTGATCCACGACGCACTCACCGGCGAGACGGTCCAGCAGTTCCGGGATGCTCTCGCCGACGATCAGTTTCCGGCGATGAACCGGCCTGATGAATTCTTCCGTCACGGCGTTGTCCAGGAACTCGAGCAGCGGGTCGTAAAAGTTTTCGCTATTCAACAGACCGATCGGCTTGTTGTGCAGGGCTAATTGTTGCCACGTCCAGATTTCGGCAAGTTCCTCGAGCGTGCCCAGTCCACCCGGAATTGCCAGAAACATTGACGATTCCGCGGCCATGAGGGCCTTGCGCTCGTGCATCGACTGTACGACGCGCAGCTCGGTGCAGCCGCCGTGACCCAGTTCCTTCGCCATCAGATGATCGGGAATGACGCCAATTACCTGTCCGCCCGCTTCGAGGACGGCATCAGCGACGACCCCCATCAGGCCCACATTGCCGCCGCCGTAGACCAGCCGCCAGTTGCGGCGGGTGATTTCCTGTCCGAGGGCGTTGGCCGCCGCGGTAAAGGCGGGATTCTTGCCGTGTCGGGAGCCGCAAAAGACGCAGAGGGAGGTCACAGATCTTGCCGGAAAAAGGGTGCACCACGGAGGCACGGAGGACGCAGAGACGCACGGAGAGTGTACATCCGAGGAACTCTGGATCAGGTCTGGCCTGCCAATTCCTGAATTCGCCCGCGGACTGCTCGATAACGAGACCGCAAATCGCCGTAGATGTCCTCGATGACCTCATAGTTGCTATAGAAGTTCAGAACGTGATCGACGCCTCGTAAAATCGACGGCCAGGGGGGACCGGGCGAAGGATTCTCGGCAACGCGAAGCTCGATCAAGCCGATGAAGCAGTTGACGGCATCCGAGTCCTCCGCGGAGGCATCGCTTTTCAGGTAGTTGACGACCGCCTCCACGTAGTACGCGAAGGCTGGATATCCCATCCACCTGAGGTCATGGATCACTCGCATTGCGAATCCCTCGCTGCAGCGAGCTTCGATTTCATCACGCCACTTGCCGAGAAACCGGTCCACGGCGGACCGCTCATCAAGCGAATCGAAGACATTAATGTCGGACTCGGTCGGAAGTGATTTCGATTTCTGCTGTCTGCGAGCCATTGCCGCCATTCGCCTGTTTACATCGCGCTGAGGATCGCATTGCCACGGAGGACGCTGAGGCGTTCGAAGAACAATATCCTTTCATCGAGATGTTGCCCGGCGCTTCATTTTTCAGTTGAACCTCGACCGCTCATGTCTGATCCATTCAGCCAGCACGCAAGTGACAGTTCTGTACAACGAACGGCGGAGGCCGAAATGCTTGCTGCGCTCGCACAGCAATGGAATATCCGGTTTGATGGCCGGCCCGCGATCGGCCGACGCGTTGATCTCGACGGCTACGTGAAAAGTCCAACGCCGATCTGCGTCGAGGCATGGGCGCATCAGGGACCAGCAAGAGGGGCTCAGCCCCATAAGGTCATGCGTGACTTCTGCAAGCTGTTGCTTGTCGAAAAACTGCTTTGCGTTCCCTGCCGCAAAGTCTTCCTGGTCTGTGACTCAGTCGCATTGAAGTTTCTTGAAAACTCCTGGCAGGGCAAATTTGCGGATGAATTTGGCATCGAACGTGTCGTCGTGAATGTCTCGGAAGAGACACGACAACGCATCCGTGAAGCGCAGGTTCGACAGCGTCGTTGACTGATACAAAGTGTGCGTTTCCAGTGGCTTTGCCACTGGAAACGCACACTCCACTCATACGCTGAACTGCGTCTCTGCGTCCTTCTCGGACGGCGACGCCGGGCAGACCCAACAACACAGGGGGGCTGATGCCCCCCCGCTCGCCTGCTTGACGAAGCCAACGATCACACTCACCAACCGTGAGCTTCCCGCACCTTGATCATTGCCTTCAGAATCGTGTTCCACGTCTCCGGTTTTTCGAGCGTGGCGTTCGGGAACATGCAGCCGTCCCAGCAGATGTGCTGGATGCCGCGGTCGGCGGCGCCCTGCAGCCAGTAGCCCGAGCACTTCGTGATGTCGAGTTTTCCGTTCGGATCGTCGGCCGGGCAGTGACGGCCGGTTTTGTCGTGCGAGCCGCTGCCGTGGACGGTGCCGTCGTTCTGGGCGACGTGGAAGTCGATGGTCCAGGGACGGAGCGCATCCGTCATCGTCTTGTAGGCCGCATCGAACTCGGCCGTTGAGTAACCCTCTTTCAGCAGCGCGTGCTCGGGGGCGTTGTAACCCATCAGGTACAGGTACGTGTGGGCGAGGTCGGCCTGGAAACCGACGGTGCCGGGCATGTCGGTCTGCTCGAGCAGTTCGACCATGTTCTTCCAGGAGTGCATGCCGGCCCAGCAGATCTCTCCCTCGGCCGCGAGGCGTTCACCGTTCGCGGCGGCGACGATGCCAGCTTCACGGAAGGTGGAAGCGATCTTCTTCGTGGAGGCTTTGGGGTCGTCGTACCAGTGTGTCGGGCCGTCGGCCGCGTCGATGCGGATGACGCCGTACTTCCGGACGCCGTGCGCCTTGAGCAGGTTCGCGATGCGGCAGGCCTTCTTCACGGCCAGCACGAACTTCGCCCTCTGTTCGGGAGAGCCCATCGCGCTGTCGCCGACGGTGCCCGGCCAGACGGGGGCGACGAGCGAACCGATGGCGAGGCCCTTGGCGGCCACCTTGTCGGCGAGCCGTTTGACGTCGTCGTCGGACAGGTCGATCGGAATGTGCGGATCGAAGAGGAACAGGTCGATGCCGTCGAACTTCTGGCCGTCGACGTTCGCATTGACCGTGAGCTCGAGCATCTTGTCGAGCGAGAGGAACGGTTCCGCTCCGGGTGAGCCCTTGCCGACGAGGCCGGGCCACATGGCGTTATGCAGTTTGGGGAACGTCTTCCGGGCGGCGGCGCTCATCGGCGGAAACCTGTTCGTTCGAGGTCGTGAAAGTTCGAACGAGCATGACACACGGGGCGATGCTGATCGTCAAGCGAAACGGATTCACCGCGGAGACGCAGAGGACGCGGAGGACGCGGAGAGGAGATCCAACGACGAAGCCGGTGAACCACGGAGTTCACTGAGACGCACGGAGGAAAGCAGAGGGCATTGATTGACGCCGTCTCTGCGCCCTCCGCGGCTCTGCTGTGAATCTTGCCTGCCTATGAATATGACAGCGACGTCGCCGTGATTCGCGAGTCGTCTTCGAGCGAGCGGCGGGAGGAGATAGATTGGGTTTTGAGGGCGGCGTGGTAGCTGCGGACCGCTTCAGCCGGGGCGAGGTTGTTGTCGACGATGTCGCGCAGGTGCTGGATGAACAGCAGCTGGCTTTCGGCCTCGTTGATCTTCCGGCCGAAGAGCGCGACGCGGGCGCCGTGCTTCCTGGCATCGTGAATGAGCTGGAACGCGTCGCGCGTGGTGCCGGCCGATCCGCCGAGGACGCCGACGACGAGATGCGGGTCGTAGGCGACGAGGTCTTCGAGAGCCCGCGGTCCGGGGTAGGGGATCTTGAGGAACGCGGGGCGGCCGGCGGAAGTCACCCCGGCGAGAGTGCGGACGATGGCATCCGAGACGAAGTGCACGACCTCTTCAGCCGGAACGGCTCCGGGGACGTTCGGATGGAACACTTCGAGGAAATGGCGGAACCGTTTGCGTTCGGCTTCTTCGCGGAAGGCAGCGTAGGCGGTGAGTGCTTCCCAGTCGCGATCGCGGTCGTTGGCGAACGTGATGGAGTAGAGCCCCAGATTGGCGCCGCTGATACGGTCGCAGTGTTCATCGTCGATGCGGCCGGTCCGGGCGTGGTTGATGGTGGCCGACCGGAAGGGCCGGCTCGCCTTGTCGCCGAGGGCGCTCCCCCGCATCAGCCAGATGTCGGTGGTGTCGTTGGCCCGGATGGCGGGAGTGACGGTGGAGTGATCGAAGATCCGTTCTTTCAGCGTGAGCTGCTCGCTGGTGCTGTTCGACATCAACATGATGTCGACGAGCCCCTGCTTCACGATGGCGCGCATTTCGTCGCGATACTCGGCCAGAGTTCGAGAGCGCGTCGGCTTGCCACCGCCGTCGTAGAGCTGCCCGGTCGCCCGGAGGCCGAACGCCATGTCGGCGTCCTTCGCGTCGGCGATGAGGAATTCGCGCGAGCCGTGAGGATCGGCATGGATGGCGGCAAGCTTGCGGTCGAGGGACTTGGATTTCACGGTGCGGTCTGCAAAACGTCCGGCCGTGCGGGCCGAAAGGGTGGGGTGGGAAAGCGGCGGATCATAGCCATCTGCATCGCCGTGAAAACGAAGCGGCCCCGGATCTCCAGGCGAGAGTGGTTTCCAATGGGAGAAATCGCGACGGGAATCGGCGGGACACGCCGCCGCAGGACCAACACGGATGGCCGCCCCACCGGACCATCGGGCCGACGCCGGCCGCCCGCCAGTGCGGTGACGTTCGAGGTCAAGGAAGCGCTGCGTCCGCGGCTCAGGCTGCGGCCAGATCGTCTTCGGTCGTCGTCAACGCCGCTCCGTGGCACATCCGGGCATATCGCCCCAGCGCCATCAGCGGGAAGTAATGCCGATAGAGGTGATATTTCAGGTAGAAGACACGCGGGAAGCCGGTCCCGGTAAATTCGTCTTCGTCCCATGTGCCGTCCGGCCGCAGCGTCTCGGTCAGATAACGGATTCCGCGCTGGACGGTGAGCGAACCGGCTTCCCCGGCAGCCAGGAGGCCCATCAGGGCCCACGCCGTCTGTGAAGCCGTCGTCGGTCCCTGTCCGCGGAGCGAGGGATCGTCGTAGCTGCGGGCCGTTTCGCCCCAACCGCCGTCCGATTGCTGCGTTTTCTTCAACCATTGGACGCCATGCTGCATCCGCGGATCCGTATGCGGGACGCCGATTGCCTCGAGGCCAACCAGCACCTGCCACGTTCCGTACAGGTAATTCACTCCCCAGCGGCCGTACCAGGCGCCGTCCTTTTCCTGCGTCTTCCAGACGAATTCCAGCGCTTCGGCCAGAGGCTCGAGCGACAGGCTTCCGCCGCAGCGGCCGAACATTTCGAGGGTCCGCGCGGTGATATCGGCGGTCGGCGGGTCGATCATGGCGTTGTGATCGGCGAACGGCACACGCGTGAGCAGTTCCCGCGTGTTGTCGGCGTCGAAGGCTCCCCAGCCGCCGTTCTTGCTCTGCATCGAGAGGATCCAGTTGATGCCACGGCGCATCGCGTCGAGGATCGGCTGGGACGTATCGAGGTTGGCGAGGATGTGGCGGGGATCGGCGGTTTTGCCCGCCATGATCACCCCGTCGACCGAGTGCTGCTCCGTGCTGCGGACGGTCGCCGGCGACGACAGGGCGAGGTTCCACGACACCTGTTCTCCTTCCGGCAGGCATTTCGCCAGCGCCATCAGGACCATGATGGTGTCGTCGATATCCGGATAGAACCGGTTGTTGAATTCGAAAGCCCAACCGGAAGGCTCGACCTCCTTGTTCCGGACCGACCAGTCGCCCGGCTGACGGATCTCCTTCGACAGCAGCCACGCGATGGCCTGGCGAATCTGTGGCGAATCGGCCGGCACGCCCGCTTCGCGGAGGGCGATCACGCTGATCGCGGTATCCCACACGGGAGACCGGCAGGGCTCCAGCCAAGCCATGTCCCCTTCGCGGATCGTCAGCTTTTCGAGTTCGTGCAGAGCGGTCTTCACTTCCGGGCTGTCCTCGGAATAGCCCAGGCACTTCAGGGCGACGACGCTCCACACGATGGGAGGGAAGATCGCGCCGAGACCGTCGCTGTCGGCGAAGCGCTCTTTCATCCAGTCGGCCGCGAGCCGGATGCAGCGCTTGCGGAGCGGCATCAGCCTGAGCTTTTCGAGTCCTTTCCAGCCGCGGTCGACTCCGCGGAAGATGGCGGCCCAGTCGATGAGCGTTCTTTTTGTCATTTCGTCGAGCTGTTCGCTCTTCGCCATGACGACCGGCAGCTCTTCGGGGGATTTCAGGAACAGCTCGCGGAAGTGCTGCTCAGGTGGAAGCGTGATGCTCGGCTGGAACGCCCACAGGAGGCTCAGCGGCACGACGATCGTCCGCGACCACGACGACATCTCGTAGATGTTCAGCGGCATCCATGTGGGCAGGAGCATCAGCTCGGGCGGCACTGCAGGGCATTGCCGGTACGAGATGATCCCGAGGAGCGCGAAGTAGTAGCGTGTGAAGCTGTTGACCTTCTCGGCGCCGCCGGCGGCGCGGATCGCATCGCGCGCACGGACCATGTGCTCGGCGTTCGGATCGTCGCCAACGATCTTGAGCGCCCAGTAGGCCTTCACCGACGCGCTGATCTCCAGCAGCCCGCCGGGGAACATGGCCCATCCTCCGGTCGGCAGCTGCTGGCTGCGGATCGAATTCGCGCACGCTTTCGAGTGCTCGGACTGCCCGCGGCCGAGGTACGTCAGGAGCAGGATGTATTCCGACTCGAGGATCGTGTCTCCCTCGAGTTCGCCGATCCAGTAACCCTCGAGATGCTGGTGTTCGAGCAGCCACTCACGGGCAGACCTCACCGCAGCCTCCACCTCAAAGGCAGCGGCGTCCTGGGGGAGGGAAACGGGGTGTTGTGCTGCCATCGCCGAAGTGTCCCGGCGTCCCAGCCGGTTTGTGCCTGAATTCATTTCAGGTCCTTCCGTAAGTGGAATCCTGCCAACGAGGTGCGATCGTAGGACGGTCGGAAACCGCGCGGCAAGGTCATTTCACCGCCCGGGCGGGAAACCCCTCGATGATCGCAGCGTTTTCCGCAAGAAATCGGTCCCGCCAGGCGTAGCTGTCGAGCAGTCTCTCGATCGGCCGTCCCATCTGCACATACGCGGCCGCGAGGGCTTCAATCGTGGCCAGTCCAGCCGCCGGATCTTCAAACAGTTTCGATGTTCTGGGGTACGCCGTAACCCATCCCCCCAGGCTCCGCACCGGGACATCTGCGTAGTCCCTTTCCATGGTCGCCGCGTAGCGCCACGTCCCGTCGAGGATCAGCAGGCCCCGATCGGCATCGTCGGCCGTCAACTGCGGGCCTCCCAATCCGAGTCGGACATATCCCTCCAGCGGCTGAGGCCCGCGTTTCGGATGTTTCCAGAACACGAACCCCTCCTGCCCACGCAGCGGCTGCACGCTGCACTTGCTGCGACGCTCTTTCGGATGGACGACGATGATCGTGGTGGGGAACATTCCCCCAATTTAGCCGGCCCGCTCGCGGGCCGCCGCTCCTGCCGAGCAACAAAAGTTTCCAGCGAGACGAACCTTAAAGGCGCCCTAAAAGTCGCCGATCACTTCGCCGTTATTTCGGGTGCAGAGGGCCCACATCACCTGTTTGTCGATATTGGCGTTGAGGGCCCGCACGGAACCGTCCATCAGCAGGAAGTTCCCGCTTCCGATATGGGGCGTGACGAAGCCGCCGGGGCTGCCCGTCGGGTCGTTGAAGGCGGACTGCCGGCTGTGGGCGACGACGGCGGTAATCGTCGGCCGCCAGTTCTGGCAGGGCGCGAGGGACGGGTTGTACTGCATCGGCCGCATATCGAAGTTGAACAGCACCTCCTGTCCGGCCACGATGCCGGACCAGGCGCTGCGGACGAAGCCGCTGTGACGTTCCGCGATACCGATGGTGGAGGACGTTCCATCCGTGATGTCCCGCATGCGGACGGCCACGTTGCGGTGAAACATGCCGTTGAAGGGCTGGTGTTCGTAGCAGCCGTACAGCGGATCGCCGCCGGTCTTCGCTCCACCCAGGACGCCGACGAAGCTGGTCGAGGACGCATCTGTCATCACCGTGGGCGTCGCGGTGACGGACGGGGGATTGCCGCAGTCGTAGATCGAGATGGCCGTTGGACCCGGATCGGTGGGGCAGCGAAACACCGTCACATTCGTGTTCCGCGCCTTCGCGTTGACCGGAGCGGTCAAGGGGAGGTTCATATCGATCGTGTTGGCGAAGGTCCCCTGTTCGAGGAAGGGGAGCATGCGGGTGAAGAAGCTCCAGCCGGGGCCGAGATCGTCAGGGGCCGCAGTGCAGTTTCCGGCCGGAAGAGTCCAGTTGGGGTCGGCCAGTCGCGAGACGACGCCCGGCGGAAACGCGGTGAAGGCGTCGTGATAGTTGTGGAGCGCGAGCCCCTGCTGTTTGAGGTGGTTCTTGCACTGGGTCTTCCGGGCCGCCTCGCGCGCCTGCTGCACGGCGGGCAGGAGCAGGGCGACGAGAACTGCGATGATCGCGATCACGACCAGCAGCTCGATCAGGGTGAAGCCGCGCCGAAAGCTCGTCGTTCTTCCGGCACGCAGGTTCGGCTCGCTCATTGATCAGACTTTCATTGCCTGGGGAGACTCACAGTTCCGTCAGCGGCCCGATGCCGGCCACCGTCGTCTGCCCGAGCGGGTACTTGTCGAGCAGCTCCCGCACATCTTCGAGTGACACCGCCCGCAGGTCGGCGAGGTCGTCCTCGATCGTCCGGTATTCCTTGCGATACATCCAGTTTCCGCCGAGTGACGACAACCGGCCCATCGGCCGCTCGCCGCTGAGAACGATTCGCGAGGCCACCTTGTTCCGCGCCTGCTCCAGCTCTTCGAAGGTGATTGAGCTGCGGTTGACGTCGTTGTAGATCTCCGCGATCCGGGCGAGGTTCTCGGAGGCCGTATCCGGATTGGAGCAAAGGTAAGTCGACCAGACACCGCTCCCTTCGTAGTCGCTATAGGTCAGGTCGGCCGATTCCACGATTCCCGGGTCGACGAGGTCCCAGTACAGCCGGCTGCCGGAGTCGTCTCCGACGACAACCGACACGATGTCCGCCGCGAACCGAAGCGTGTCGGTCGCGGACGGGGCAGGGGCCATCTGCACGACGTGCTGCTGCTTCAGGTCTTTCTGCAGCAGCAGCTTGTTCGCCTGCGGCTGGGCCTCGGCGATCGCCCGGTCGGGGCGACCGGCCGCCCAGCTTCCGCAGTGCTTTTCAGCCAGTTCGACGAGCTGCTGCCAGTCGATATTGCCGGCCGCCGCCAGCAGGATGTTTCCGGCGCGGTAGCGGTCCTTGAAGTAGGCCCTCATCTGGTCGACCGTCAGAGCGGAGACCGTCCCTACCGAGCCGAGCACGCTCTGGCAGAGCGGATGCCCGGCGAAGTGTGACTCCATCGCCTTTTCGAGAATCGCGAAGGCCGGCATGTCGTCATACATGCCGATCTCTTCGAGGATCACCTGCTTCTCGGTATCGAAGTCTTCCGTCCGGAGGGCAGGCGTGAGGAGGTTGGCGAGCAGTTCGAATGTCTTCGGCAGGTACTCGGGCAGGATGGCGGCGTAGTAGAGAGTCATCTCTTCGCTGGTGGCCGCGTTGTACTGGGCTCCCAACTCGTCAAAGATCCGGTTCACGTCGTCCGGAGTGAATCGGTCGTTTCCCTTGAACGCCATGTGTTCCAGGAAGTGACTCACGCCGCTGACGGCCTCGGTCTCATCACGTGATCCGGCTCGCACAAAGAACCCCAGCGCGGTGCTGTAGGCGCGAGGATTCAGCTCCGCGATGATTTCGAGGCCGTTGGGAAGCTCGTGACGGTGAAAAGACATGGATTCGGTGAAAGGGTGTCGATGATGTCCAAGGCCCGGCTTCTGCAATCAGGTTCGGGCGTCGTTCGGGAACGTCGCTTCGCATCGCGGCCGGGAGGCCTGGCCTTCTCGGCCGCGGCTCTGCTCATTCTTGCACAATCGTCGGCTGCTGGCCTCCTCGCCGCCGATCTCCCCCGCGTTCCGCCGGGCTTTACCGTCACCCGCGTCACCACACCCGGGATGGTGCAGCATCCGACGATGGCCTGCTTCGACGACCGGGGGCGGCTCTACGTCTGCGAAAGCGCCGGGACCAACGCCAATGCGGCCGACCTCCTCAAGGATCCGCAGGACAAGATCCTCCGTCTCGAAGACACCGACGGCGACGGGACTTTCGACAAGTCGGTCGTCTTCGCCGACAAGCTGGTGTTTCCGCAGGGTGTCCTGTGGCATGAGGGCGCGGTTTACACCTGCAGCTCGCCCTATCTGTGGAAACTGAAAGACAACAACGGCGACGGAGTGTGTGACGAGCGGACCGTCCTCGTGAAGTCGTTCGGCTTCAGCGGCAACGCCGCCGACATTCACGGCCCGTTCCTCGGTCCGGAAGGACGGTTGTGGTGGTGCGATGGCCGCCACGGGCACGAAATCCGGACGGATGAAAACGGACTCGCCGGCGGCCCGGACAACGCGGTCGACATCCCGGCCAGGCCCGAACCGGGTCTTCCGAACCCGGAGGGAAAGCTACTCTCGCAGGGGAAGGCCGCCCGCATCTTCAACTGCAATCTGGATGGCAGCGACGTCCAGACGTTCTGTGGCGGCGGAATGGATAACCCCGTGGAAGTCGACTTCTGGGACACGGGGGAAGTCCTCGGGACCGTGAACCTGTTTTACGGGACCCCGCGCGGCGATTGCCTCGTTCACTGGGTCTGGGGGGGCGTCTATCCGAAGGCCGACCAGCAGGAGTGCATTGCCGAGTTCCCCCGCACGGTCGGACTGCTCGATGAAGTGGCCAACTACGGGCACGTCGCGGTCAGCGGGATGTGCAAATACCGCAGTGAACAGTTCGGCAAGGGGTGGAATCAATCCGTATTCGTGACGATGTTCAACACGCACAAGGTGGTGCGGACGACGCTGGAACGGTCGGGTTCGACGTTCAAGGCGACGGGGCACGAAGACTTCGTGGTGTTTGATGATCCCGATTCGCATCCGACCGACGTGCTGGAGGACGCTGATGGGAGCCTGCTGGTGGTCGATACCGGGGGATGGTTCCGGATCGGCTGCCCGGCCTCACAGGTGGCGAAGCCGCAGATTGGCGGGGCGATTTATCGGATTCGGAAGGACGGGGCACACCAGATTGATGATCCGTATGGTCGTTTGATTGATGTCGCCAATGCACCCATCGAGAGTTTGTTGGATCTCACAACAGATCCCCGGCCAAATGTTGTTCGTTCGGCCCTGGCACGTCTCCGTAAGCAGTCTCTGACAAGCAATTGGACAAGATTGAAAGGGGAGCATCGCCGCCGGTATATCGAGCTTGAATGGGCCGGATGGATTTCGAAGCACGGGTTGCTTAGCCGAGAGGCGGATGAAGTACTTCAGGAAGCTCTTCTTGGTCCGGACCTTGCATTGCGACGGCGGGCGATTGAGTCGATCGTCCGATACGAAGGGCTCACTCCAATTGATGCGATTCGACCGCATTTTCGACATCGATACCTTGCAGCCATCTCGGCCTCCCTCTCCTCCGGCCCTGTTGATCGAGCGATTGAGCACGCTGCTACGTTCGCGTTTGCACGCGTCTATGCTCAGGGAAGCCCCGTCGGTTATCTATCCCATCAGAATCCAATTGTTCAGCGAGTCGCTTTACTAGCTGCCGATGAGTTCCCCTATGCCGCCGCAAAGGTGCCTGAACTCAAGCCCGAGGACGTCATTCCGCTCCTAGGCACTTCTGACGCCGACCTCCAGCGCACCGTCTTTGACGTCATCTCCCGCCGCGAAGGCTGGGCCGCCGGCGTTGTCGACCTCATTGCCCAATGGCTCAGCGAACCATCCCTCTCGGACGACCGCCGTGCGATCATCCGCCGCTTCCTCGCCGAACGCGCCGGCGAATCGTCCGTCCAGACGCTCATTGCCTCGCAACTCGCTCGCGCAGACCTTTCCGCCGACGCCCGGCAGACTCTCCTCGAGGCCGTTGTGGATGCGAAAGTGCCAGCGATTCCCTCGCCCTGGGTCAGCGGGTTGCTGGACGCGCTCAAAGCCGACGGCCCGGCCCGGCGTCTGGCCATTGCGGCAGCGCTTCGACACAAGATTCCTGATCTGTCGCCGGCGCTGGATGCCCTGGCTGAGGACGAAACGATTCCCTCCGACCTGCGGATTGCCGCCATGGACGTGCAGAACGTCCGCGACCAGCAGCCGCTGGCCGACGCACGTTTCCAGTTCCTTCGCACGCAGCTCGACAGTGACGCGGACCCCGTCCTCACCGCCACCGCCGCCCGCGTGTTGGCGGATTCTCCGCTCTCGCGCGACCAGTTGATCGCCCTGGCCCCGGCTTTCGATGGGGATCACTCCCTTCTGGCCCCGACGTTGCTCCGCGCGTATGCGAACCTCAAGGATTCCGCTGTGGCGATGGCCCTGCTGAACCAGCTCAACCTCGCGGGCGATTCCCTGATCCTGCCGGGCGCTGATCTCGCCCGTGTGTTCAGCACGGCCCCGGCCGACGTCCAGAAGCAGGCCGCCCCGCTGCTTGCGGCGCACGGCCTCGATCCCGCGAAGCAGGCGGCCAAGCTCGCCGAGCTGACTGACGCGACGAAGACCGGCAATGCCCGCAACGGCCGCGACGTCTTCTTCAGCAACAAAGCCCTCTGCAGCCGCTGCCACCGGGTGAACAACCAGGGCGAAACCATCGGCCCCGATCTCTCCATGGTCGGCGCCATCCGCCAGCACCACGAACTTGTGGAAGCCGTCGTCGAGCCGAGCGCCAGCTTCGTCCGCAGCTACCGCCCGGTGGTCCTCGCGACATCTGATGGCAAGGTCCACACCGGCGTCATCGCCAGCGAAACGTCGACCGAGATCACGCTGCGGACGGCCGACTTCGCCGAGCTGCGGATTCCCCGCAGCGAAGTCGAGACGTTCAAGGAGGCCGACCTGTCGATCATGCCAGCGGGGGTTGAGACGCGACTGACGCAGACGGAGCTGGCGGACCTGATCGCTTACCTGGCGTCGCTGAAAGAGCGGAAGCCGTAAGGCTCGCTGGAGGGCTCGCCACGGAGAAGAGAGACCTCACCGGCGGCCGTTCAAGTCGCCGGTTTTTGTGTGGCCTGAGCGGGCCGTGAAAATGTGCCTCGAATCGTGCCACGGCCTGGCTTCGACGTCCTTCGCGATGATCTCTTCGTCCTGGAGGCGGGCTGTAATTCCTACAAAAGGCCGGGGCCGATGTTGAAACTCTGCCAACCCCTGTTGACGGTCTGGGCGGAATGGTGAAAATCCGCCCGCGCCCGGGGTTCATCCTCGAGTCAGTCTCGGCCGACGTTCGTTGGCCGACTGATCCTGAACCCGGTCCTGCCTCCCCTCCCACCTGTTTCAGCGGCATCCCGTCATCCCGCCGTGACCCAAGCCGGCGAGCGCGGCACTGTTCCGATTCGAACACCCGCCAGGATGGCGCCGACAGTTTATGCAACGGACTCGTTCGACTTCCGCCACCGTCAACCTGCGGCGTCTCTTCCCGTCGGCCAGTTTCGTCGGCTGCGCGGAAATGGCAGTCTCGCAGGCGACTGAAGACAGTCGCCAGTGCACTCCCGGCTGCCTCTTCGCGGCCATCCCCGGCACCCGGCAGAATGGTCAGGAGTTTGTCGACGACGCGCTGGCCCGCGGGGCCGCCGTCGTCCTCACCTCTCAGCCGCTCGCTCGCGTCCGGGTCAACCAGTGCATCGTCGGCGACGTCCGCGCCGCCTATTCCGAGCTTTGCCAGGCCCTCGCCGGTCTTCCCGCCCGCCGCCTGGGGATCGTCGGGGTGACGGGGACCAACGGGAAAACAACAACCACCTGGCTCGTCCGCGCCATCCTCGAGGCAAATCGCAAACACACCGGGCTGCTGGGCACTGTCGAATACAGCGACGGCATCAACAGCGAACCGGCCACGCTCACGACTCCCGACTCGAAGTCGCTGGCCAACTGGCTCGAGTCGATGGTGGCCAGCAAGACCCCGTATGCGGCGATCGAACTCTCCAGTCACGCCCTGCAGCTCAGCCGCGCGGCAGGCATTCATCTCGACGTCGCCACCGTTACGAACATCACCCGCGATCACTTCGATTTCCATGGCTCGTTCGAGAACTACAAGACCTCGAAATCGCGGATGCTGTGGATGGTGAAGCGGGGCGGGCTGGTCGTGCTCAATGCCGACGACCCCGGCTCCGCGTCCCTGGCGGAAGTCGTCCCTTCGTCCTCACGATTGATGACGTTCGGAATCGAGAATCCGGCCGACGTCGTCGGCCGCATCATCGAGCAGTCGAACATCGGCAGCCGCTTCGTCGTCGAGCACGGAGCGGAAGAATTCGAGTTTTTCACGCCGCTCATCGGCCGTCACAACATCGAGAACTGCCTGGCCGCGATTGCCTCCTGCCGGCACTTCGGCCTGTCGCTCGATTCCATGGCGGATGGGATCAACACGCTTTCGACCGTGCCCGGCCGGCTGGAGCTGATCGAAGGCCGGCAGCCGTTCCGAGTCTTTGTCGACTACGCCCACACGGATGACGCGCTTCGAAATGTGATCAAGGCCGTCCGCCCCACGACGCGCGGCCGCGTCATCGTCGTTTTCGGAGCCGGCGGCGACCGTGACGTCGAAAAGCGTCCGCTGATGGGGCAGGCGGCGAGCACGGCCGACCTGTGCGTCGTCACGAGCGACAATCCCCGCTCGGAAGACCCCGACCAGATCATCGCACAGATTGTCGCCGGCATTCCGGCCCACACGAAGAAGCACATCGAGGTCGATCGCGAGACGGCAATCGCCTGGGCGATCCGCCACGCCAAGCCCGGCGACACCGTTCTCGTGTGCGGCAAAGGCCACGAGCGCGTGCAGGTCATCGGGACCGAGCGAGTCCCCTTCGACGACGCGGCCGCCTGCCGGCAGCATTTGTTCCACTATCGCATCCCGAAGAGAGCCGCCTCCTGATCGCAGGCCGGCTTCCGGGGTGAAGCCGGCGCTTCCCTCCAGGTCCCGTTTGCAATGCCAGTCGCAACCTTTCACGACCTGATCGTCGCCGCCGGCGGACGGCCTTCGGGCGAGGTGCGTCCAGGCGACCTGATCGGCAAGGTTCGGACGGATTCGCGGCTGGTCTCGCCAGGCGACCTGTTCTGGGCACTCCCCGGGACAGCCATGAACGGACACGACTTCGTCGGCGAAGCCTTCCGTCGCGGGGCGGCCTGCTGCGTCGTCGAGGACGACCGCGCGCCGTTCGAGGGATATCCCCGCATCGTCGTCAACGACTCGCTTACGGCGCTGGCAAAGTTCGCACACGCTCATCGCCGCGCGTGCGACGCCATGGTGATCGCCGTGACGGGCAGCGTCGGCAAGACGACGACCCGCAACATGCTCCACAGCGTGCTGAGCGCCCGATTCAGCGGATCGCAAAGCCCGGCCAACTTCAATAACCACGTCGGTGTGCCGCTCAGCCTGCTCGAGATCTCTCCCCAGCACGAATTTGCTGTGATCGAGATGGGCGCTTCAGGCGTCGGCGAGATCGCAGACCTGGCTCGGATCGCCGCCCCGGAAGCGGCCATCATGACCTCCGTCGCCCCGTCACACCTGGAAAAGTTTGGTTCGCTCGACGCCATCGAACAGGCGAAGGGGGAACTGGTCGAAGCGATTCCCCACGACGGGTTCGTCGTTCTCAACGGGGACGACGCCCGTGTTCGATCGATGAGCGCCCGCGCGAACTGCCGCGTGATCCTCGTCGGCGAAGGGACCCACAACGACCTGCGGCCCGAACGCGTCCACGCCTTGAACGACCTGTTATTGATCACGGTGAGCGGCGTTGAATTTCAGCTCCCAGCGATCGGCCGCCATCACGTCCTCGCGGCGCTCGCGTGCATCGCGGTGGCGCGAGAGATCGGGCTCTCTGACGCCGAGATCGATCGCGGCCTGAAGCAGTTCCAGCCTGTCGGCGGTCGCTCGCGGAAGCTCGACGTCGGCCCCTGGACGATCATTGATGACACCTACAACGCCAGCCCCGCATCCATGGCCGCGGCCTGCGAGTCGCTGAGGAACTGGCAGACAGCCGGGCGGAAGTGGCTCGTTCTGGGAGACATGCTGGAACTCGGTGCCGACAGCGCCGCGTTCCATCGACAGCTTGGCGACCTCGCCGCCCGCTCACAGATTGATGGCGTGATCGCCACCGGGGAATTCGCCGGCGACGTCATCTCCGCCGCACGCGCGGCTGGAATGCAGGGCGGTCAACTCGCCATCTGCCGCGATCTTTCCACTGTGCTGCTGCATCTCGACTGCTGGCTCGCCCCGGGCGATGTGGCGCTTGTGAAGGGATCGCGCGGCATGCGGATGGAGCAGGTCATCGAACAACTCAAGTCGCGGGCGGAAGAAACGCCGTTGCAGAGGCGTCTCGCTGCCTGATCTCCAGATCCTTCCTCCCTTTGCAGATTCCTGGTGTGTTGCCCACAAGTCCGATCCTGCCGAGTGCGAGGGTTCGCGGGAATCCGAAGCACCGTCCCTGAGGCGTCCGGGACGGAGGCATCAAGGCATTTTTCGGAGTGACCTCCTGGGTCGGTCACTCCGTACGCCGCTTCCCGGCAGGATCGGATTGTGATTTCGCGTGTGATTGTCCTTGCCCGGGCCCGGCGTGCCCTCCACCACGCCGGGCTTTCTTCGTTTGGCGGCGCTGATCTCTTCCTTTCCTTCCTTGCCTTCTGTTCAATTCTCCGCGCCGAAGGCTCACTCTTCTGTCCTTTTACGCGTATTGAATCTTCATGCTCCTGTGGCTGCTGCGGTCTCTTGCCCCGGCTGGTGAACAATCGGCGCCGTTCCTGACGCTGCGCATCGCGGCGGCGGCGATCCTGTCGTTCACGGCCGCCGTCGCTCTCGGGCCGTTCGCCATCCGCTGGCTGCGTCGCAGAAAAATCGGCGAGCGCATCGACAGCCCCTCCGAAACGCTGAATCAGCTTCATGCCGGGAAGAAAGACACCCCGACCATGGGTGGCCTGTTCGTCCTCGCAGCCGTGATCGCGGCCGCGTTACTCTGCGGCGATCCGTCCAGCGGCCTCTTGTGGCTCGGACTGCTGGCGGCGTTCTCCTTCGGCGTGATCGGCATCGTTGATGACTACACGAAGCTCACGACGAGCCGCCGGGGCATGTCGGCCCGCGTGAAGCTGCTGGCACTGACCCTCGTCTCCATCAATCTGGGTGTCGGGCTGACCCTCCTCAGCACGCTCCCGGAACTCGGCTCCGGTCCGGCCGATCTCGAGCAACTGGCCGTCACCTGGCAGGTCCCCACGCTCTCCTTCATGCTGGCCGGAACTCTCTGGCGCGCCTTTGTGCTGATCGCCAGCACCAACGCCGTCAACCTGACGGATGGCCTGGATGGGCTCGCGGCCGGTTGCGTCGTCTGCGCCGGAACGGCCCTGTCCGCGCTCGCATATCTGTCCGGCCACCGCATCATGGCTGCGCATCTCGCGATTCCCCATGTCATCGGCGCGGGCGAGCTCGCGGTGTTGGGGGCGGCCATGGTCGGAGCGACGCTCGGCTTCCTGTGGTTCAATGCATCCCCCGCGCAGGTGTTCATGGGGGACGCCGGCTCGCTCCCGCTGGGTGGCCTGCTCGCTTTTATTGCCCTCGCCATCAGGCAGGAATGGCTTCTCGCATTGATTGGAGGCGTGTTCGTTGCCGAGACGCTCAGCGTGATCCTGCAGGTCGGCAGCTTCAAACTGACCGGTCGGCGGATCTTTGCCTGCAGTCCGCTCCACCATCACTTCCAGTTTCGCGGCATGCCCGAAACGAGAATCGTGATCCGGTTCTGGATCGTCGCCGCCCTTTTGGCGATCGCCGGGATGGCGACGGTCCTGTTCTGACCGCCAACCGGCCTTCAGTTCAATTCTTCAGCAGGTGCTTGTCGAACCAGTCGGCGATCAGAGACCAGTCGTCGGCGAGGGTGGCCCAGCCGTGCCCGGCGCCCGGACGGGCGATGATTTCGGCGGTTCGCTTTTCGTCTTCCATCTTCTTCCTGAACAGCTCCGCCTGCTGGAACGGCACGAGGAAGTCGGCGTCGCCGTGAATGATCAGGGCCGGCGGGTCATCGGCGGACACGTGATTCACCGGAGAGATCGCCTTCGCGATCGTCAGGATCTCGTCCTCGTCGGTGATCCGCTCGAACGTGCCGGCTCCGGGAAACCCTCCTTGAATCGGCACGAACTTGTGGAAATCGAACGGTGCGCGGAAGTCCTTCAGCACGCCCCGGCCGACGGCGTTCTCGCCCGGCTTGCCATAGTTCAGGAAATCGGTCGGCGGGAAAAACACCGCGGCCGCCTGCACGCGGCTCGACTCACGATCGACCGGGTCTTTGGCGTCGGCCTTTCCCGGTCCGCCGGCCGTGGCGAGCATCAGCGACAGGTGCCCCCCCGCTGATCCTCCCGTCACGCCGATCAACTCAGGATCAATCTTGTATTCGGCCGCATGGGCCCGGATGTAGCGCGTCGCGCGGTTCAGGTCGTCCACCAGCTCGGGGATCGTGAACTTCGGCTGGCTCCCCATCACGACGCCGAACACCGTGTAGCCCCGACGGGCCAGCGTGCCGATCGCGGTCTTCAGGCCATCGCTGACCACCATGTCGTGTGCGGAATACCAGCCGCCGGAGGCCACCCAGATGACGCCGATCCCCTTCGCGTTCTCCCTCGGGGTGATCACGTCCATCGTCAGGGCCATGCCGTGCTTGCGGCCGTAGACGACGTCGTTGTTCCGATCGAATTGATCCCCGGCAGTCTGCCCGAGGGCGGCGGCAAGAAGCAGCGCGGCAGCGGTCGTATTCACGAAAGTCTCCGGGCGGGGGCTGGGGGGAACAACGTGAACACTCTAATGAACTTCGATCCGCCGGGAATCCGCCGCGGGGGGCCGGCTGGCAAGCTGGGGAAACCACGCTGGTGAATCGGGTTGTGAGATTCCGCGCGAAGCAGATGGCCTCCGGAGGCCGATCGTTGTGCTGTTATGGGAACTGCGCGCACGAAGCGCGCCGACCGTCGCACGGATGGGAAGGGGCAGACCATGGACCCGAACTGGCAGCAATTCCTCGAGAAGTCTGCGAATGAACTGCTGGTGTGGGTCGGGTTTGGGACGATCACCGGCCTGACGGCGAAGGCAATCATGCCGGGCCGCGATCCGGGCGGCGCGGTCGCCACGCTGCTGACCGGCGTCACCGGGACGATCATCGGCTGCGGGTCGCTGTCGTTCTTCTATCCCGAAAGCCGGGTCACGCCGGTGAGCCTCTCGGGATTCGCCTGCGCGACGGGGGGCGCTTTCCTCCTGCTGTTGTTCTACCGCATCCTGGGTGGATCACTGTTCAAAGGGATGGGCGGGCAGGACGTGATCCTCCACCTGTCGAAGGCCCGCCGCGGCCAGAAGACGATCATCCGCGACGTCGCCTGACCGTTCGCCAGACAGGCGCAGGTCCTGTCCACCTTTCGCTGAAGACCGCGACCGGCGAGAATCGGGAGAGAAACCCGTTGTCGCCTGCGTGGGATGCTGGATCGATGCTCGCCCTGATCACCGCCGAGGAATTCGTCGACCAGCGCTACGATCTCCCCGATGCAGGGCAGTGGTCGGAGCTTGATCGCGGCGTCGTCATCCATTTCCAGCCTCCCGACGGCGATCACGGCAACGTGATTCGGAACCTGTCACGAGCCCTCGCCCTCTACGTTCAGGGAGGCGGGCCGGGCTATGCCTGCTTTGACCTCGGGATCGCCGTCACCCGCCGACCCGACACCGTGCGCTTCCCCGCGGCCTGCCACTTCATCGAAGGGCCGCGGTTCGCAGAAGCCGACAAGCCTTTCACGGAAACCGCTCCGGCGCTCGTTGTGGAACTTGCCTCCACGAACGACCGCCGCCGCGGAATCACCGACCGGGTGCTGAGCTATCACGAACTCGGGACCGGGATGGTCTGGGTGATCGATCCGAAGGAGAAATGCGTCCACCTCTGCCCGCGGGGGCGCAGGACCGAACTCCTGACGGCCGACCGCACGATGTCGGGCGATCCTGTTCTGCCGGGGTTTTCAGTCCCGGTTCAGGAACTGTTCGGCGAACCCGAATGGTGGAAGTGACGGAGATTGCGCCAAGGTCTTGAAGTTGCCGGCTACCGGCTCGCCCGCCAGAGCAGGGTCCCCAGCAGCGCAAACACGGCCGTCATCGCCACCAGCGCGCCGGCTCCGTACTGCACAAATACCTGACGCAGGTTCTGGACCGGTCCCACCGCGCTTGATCTTCGCTCCTGGACGATCGCGTACCAGCCCGTTTTCCCGACCGGCGCGAACGCCGCCAGCCACGGGCCAGCATACCGTTCGTCCGTCCTCGCAATCGGATCGTCGTACCGCGAACTCGGGATCAGCTTCTCGACCGCCTCTCGCTGCTCCTGGCTCAGCACCAGCCTCTCCTTGAGCTTCTCGTCCTCGAGGTCTCGCGACTCCTGTTCGGTCATCCACGGGTGGTCGAGCAGGTAGGCAGGCGATTCGCGCATGTCGACCAGCGCCAGGAATCGGTCACGGGAGTTCGAAGCTGTCTTGGCGATGCTGCTTTCCCACTGCGTCAGCAGGTCGCTCAGAGGAATCGAGCGGGCGATCACCCCGAGCACTTCCGTCCGTTGCGTGTTCCAGATTGGCACCGCGACCGACACCTTGTACTCCTTCGACGACTGGCTTCGATAAGCCAGCGAGATGCCCGATGTCTTCCGCGGCCGCACTTCCGACGCCTGCCCGGGGGGCAACTCCCGGCCGAGCCCGTGGAAGTAATCACGGTAGGCGAAGTTCTGGCCGACCGTTTCGTCGTGCGGCGTGCGATAGACCTGCAGGCCGCTGGCATCCACGACGAAAATGCTGTCGTCTTCCGTGCGCTGCTGGCTTTTGAGACGCTCACTCACGGTGCGCGTCCAGCCGCCGAGGAAGTCCTTCAGGTCGTCGCGGAGGTGGGATTTCCCGTCGACGCTCTTGATCAGGCGGTCGGTGATGTCTTCCAGTTCCTTCTGGCGGATGTCGAATTCCTGCTGAACGCTCTTGGCGAGGATGTCCACCGTCAGCAGGTCGGTGGCCAGGGCCCGATCAAGCAGGCTCGATTCGGCCGCCTTCTCCGCTTTCGGAATCGCCCGAGCCGCGACAGCGACCAGCGTCGCCAGGAACAGCAGCGGGCCGATGATTCCCAGCGCGATCAGCGGCCGTTTCGCCAGGACATTGTCCCGCTCTTCGAGGAGGTCGAGCGCGACCTGGGCGTTCGACAGCCGCTTCAGCGGATCGCGCTGCAGGCAGGAATCGACGAGGTCCGCGAGGCGGCTGTCGACTCCCGGCCGCCGGCGATGCGCGCCCGGTTGCGGACTTTCCGAGAGGATTCGTCGATAGGTCGCCAGCCGCTCTTCGAGACTGTTCGCGGCCTGGAGGCGTTGTTCGTTCTCCGGCGTACGATACGGGGGAACGCCAGTCAGCATGTGGTACAGGAGAGCGCCGAGCGCATAGACGTCCCACCGCGCATCGGGAACGCCATCCAGCACGGCCTGCTCCGGCGCCATGTAATAGAGCGTTCCGAGGGCCGGAGTCTGTTCGGTGGAAAGTCGCGACTGGCCAAAGTCGCCCAGTCGCGTCGCCCCGCCGGAGTCGATCAGGATGTTCGCCGGCTTGAGGTCACAGTGCAGGATCCCGCTGTTATGGGCGTGCACCAGAGCGCTCAGCATGTCGCGCGCGATCCGAACGGCTTCGGCGGCTGGCAGAGCTCCAGCCGCCAGCCGCCGGGAGAGCGGCCCCTGTTCGAGGTACTCCATGACGAAGTAGGGCGGATCGCGGTCCCAGCCGACGTCCAGAAGCCCCACGATATTCCGGGACGTATACAGCACCGCCAGTTTCTCGACTTCGCGGCTCAGCAGCGACCAGTCGAGCCCGTGCTGGTGCGTATAGAACTTGATCGCGACCTGCCGTCCTGTCCGAGTCTCGGTCGCCAGCCACACCGATCCGAACGAGCCTTCTCCCAGGCACCGCACGATGTCATAGCCCGGCGCCACGCCCGGAGCAGTTCCGCTCAGCCGGCTCAGCGACTGGGAACGCTCAATTGCGGAAACATCCTGTCGGAGCGTTTCGCCGTCGGCGGTAATGGCAGCGGGGTCGTGGGCGGCGGGCATGTCGCGTTTTCATTCGGCCGGGCAGGGAAGCCTGGCCTGGAAAGCCGTCGTTCGATTCCGGGAACGTTATAGTAGGCCGACAACAACAAAGGCGATGGCGTCCGCATTTTCTCAAGGCAGGCAGCACATGATTCGGTTCGGACTTCTCGGCTGTGGACGCATCGTCGCCAGGGGACTGATTCCTGGAATCACTGGCTCCACGACGGCCGAATTGACGGCCCTCGCCAGTGAACGCCCCGGCGTGGCCGAAGAATGGGCCCGCACGCACGGCGCGAAGAAATTCTATACCTCGTACGAAGAAGTGCTCGCCGACCCCGAGATCGATGCGGTCTACGTCCCCACGACCGGCGACACCCACGCGAAATGGACGATCGCGGCCGCCGAAGCGAAGAAGCATGTCCTCTGCGAGAAACCGCTCGCTCTCGATGTGGCCCAGGCCGAGGAGATGGCCGCAGCGTGCCGCCAGCACGGCGTCATCCTTCAGGAAGCGTTCATGTGGCGGCATCACCCGCGCATCAAGCAGTCGCTGAAGATGGTGCAGGAGGGAGACATCGGACCGTTGCGTCTCATCGTCGCCAGCTTCTCCTTCGACATCGATCGCAGCGACTGGCGGCTCCGTCCCGAGCGGGGCGGGGGAGCGATGTGGGACGTCGGCTGCTACGGCGTGAACGCCGCCCGCCTGTTCGCCGGGGCCGAGCCGACCGACATCCTCGCCAACGCCCACTGGGCCGACACGGGCGTCGATATGACGATGCAGATGGCGCTGCGGTTCCCCAGCGACGTGCTGGCCAATATCGACTGCAGTTTCGAGGCCCCGTTCCGCTGCCGGCTCGAACTGGTCGGTGAGAAAGGACGCATCGTCCTTGAAGAGGCCTTTCTGCCCACAGAGAAATCGGTCATTCACGTGGAGCGCGGGACCGACACGGGTGGCCTCGCCGAACGGGGCCTGCAGGCGGTTTCCGTTCCTGCCCAGGATCAGTACGTCGCCCAGGTCGAAGATTTCTGCGCGTCGATCCGGGCCGGAAAGCTGTTGGCCCCCGGGGAAGATGGCGTTGCCAACATGCGGGTCCTGGAAGCGGCCCTCAATGACGCCAGAAGCCGCCGTTGAACGGCATCGCGCAGGCGTGATGCAGACAAGGGCGGGACGCGAGGCGGGAGAATCCGCCGGAGCGAATGCGACCGGCCTTCAGCGCCGGCACCGGGTTCCGTCCGCGCGAATCCGCCGGGACGGAACAAAAAAACGCCACGCGATCAAAGCGCGCGGCGTCATTCCAAGCGTTCATCGCGGCGACGAGGTCGCCGCGAGACTCATTACTTCGCAGCGGGAGCGGCTTCGAACTCGACGAACGGGCTCACCCGGCGGGCCTTCGCGAAGATTGTCTTCTTCTCGTTCTCGAGCTTTGCAGCGCCAAACTTCGTGCGCAGCTTCTTCAGCTTCGCCCGGCGAGTGCGCTTGCGGGCCAATTCGCGATTGCGTTCCGTACGCCCCATTGTCTTCGTCTCAAAAGTGAAATGCGGTGGAAACCGCGAAAACTACCCGGACGACCATCGCCGGTCAACAGTAACGCCGTAGGACTTCTAGCTTTAGCTTGTTCTCGTACCCGTCGAACATCGCGATGGGCTCACCGCACCGCAGCCAGGGCGGCATCCCAGACAGACTGGCCCGCCACGAACAGGCCGAGCGTCGCGACCGCACACAGCGACCCGGCCACCCAGGCGGGAAGATTCGGACGGGGCGGCAACTCGGGCCCAGTGGCCGGTTGCAGATACATCACCCCGATCAGCCGCAGGTAGTACCAGGCGGCGATCGCGGCATTGATCATCATGAAAATTGACACCCAGTACCCGGTCGTGGTCGCATTCGACCACAGGGCCAGGAACAGGTTGAATTTCCCGAGGAAGCCTGCCGTCGGCGGCAGGCCCGCAAGGCTCAGCAGGAAAAAGGCCAGCAGGAACGCAGCCATCGGGCTGGTGCTGGAAAGCCCCGCCAGTTCATCCGACGTCTTGATCGACTCGCCGCTGCGGGCGGCGGCCAGCAGGATCGCAAAGGCGCCGATCGTCATCGCGCCATAGGCGATCAGGTAGAACAGCAGGGCGGCTCCACCGGGAGTTGCCCCGGCGTCGCCCCAGCCCGCCACAAGGCCGGACATCATATAGCCGGCCTGGGCCACGCTGGAATACGCGAGGAGGCGGTGCAGGTTGGTCTGACGCAGGGCCATCAGGTTTCCGACGAACATCGTCAGCACGGCGAAGGCCGCCAGCATCATCTGCCAGAAGCTCATCCACGACCCCGGAAGCAGGGCCGCAGGGGGGAGGGCCGGAAGGAACGTCAGCCGCCACAGGGCGGTGAAGCCGACGACCTTCGGAACGAACGACAGCAGGGCCGCCATGAACGTCGGCGAACCCTGGAACACGTCCGGAGCGTAGAAATGGAACGGAACTGCGGTGATTCGGAAGCCGAGCCCCGCGATCACGAACGGCACGGCCAGCAGCAGAAACGGCGAGGAAGCGGTCGTCGCCTCGCCCAGCGCCCGCTGAACGGTCACCAGCGAAGTCGATCCGGTCGCTCCATACGCCATGGCGAAGCCGTACAGCAGCATTCCTGAAGAGAACACGCTCAGCAGGAAGTATTTGACGGTGGCTTCCTGGGCAGCTGGGCTGCGTTTCGGCAGGTACAGCAGCACATAGGTCGGAATACTGACCAGTTCCAGCCCCAGGAACAGCGAAATCAGGTCGTTTGACGCGGCGGTGATATTCACGCCTGCCAGGATCATCAGCAGGCAGGCGTGGCACTCGGCGGCGACCGAATCGTCGACCTGGTTCCACGCGATGAGGATCAGGATGGCGCCGAGCACAAGTGAGACGCCTCTCACCGTCCACGCCAGGCCGTCAATCAGGAACGGTCCGCTGGCCGCCTCGCTGATCTCGGTCCCACCCATCAGGTAGCACGCGAACGCCACCGCGAAAACCGACAGGAAGCCCCACTTGTGACGGCTTCCTTCGGCGGCTTTCCCGTTCGAGGGCGTCAGGAATGGCGCCGCAAGAAACATCACGCAGGCCGTGCCAATCAGCACGGCCTCGGGCAGGATCAGTTTGTAAGCCGCTTGAAGACTCTCGATGTCCATGACGTCCCGTCGCTGGCGCGCTTCCGCGCCTTCGCCTCAGTTCGTGCGACGGCCGCGCAAGTCCAACGGCGCGGCCTGTCCGCAAGGTCCGCGAAGGCTAATGGAGCGCTCACATCAAGGAAAGCCAACGGCACGGTTTGCGCGGATTTACGCGGCAGTCGCCATCGGAATCTCGAAGCGGTTCTTCAACTGAACTTTCAGGAACCGCTCTCCCCGGGCGTCGTAGAAGTAGACCATGTTGGGGTCGGAAGCCCACACCGCCGACAACCGGATGCTCCTGGGCCCTCGAATCGTGAACTGCAGGCCGCACGGCGCGCCGTACAGGACGAGCGGAGTTTCGCTCATCAGGAATTGCTCGCGAACAAGGCTCTCCTTGTCACACAGCGTGGTGTGAATGAAGCCTCGCAGAGCGTCGAGGGTCTCGATGGTAGAGGTCTGTTCCGTCATAATTCCCGGCACGCTGGGATCGGTTCCGTCCGACACGTCCGCTCTTATCGGACGGCCGGCGAAGAGACCTTCGTGAAGTTCCGCGGCGCTCGGACGATCGCGCGCGCCGGTGCGACGGAAACATCCCTTCCTGCCGGAACCGTCCGCACGACCCGCCGCCGGCGATTCTCCGTCCTGCCCTGCAGGCAGTTCCCGCATTCAGTCCGATCGCCGGTGTTCCGTCTGCAGAGGGTTTTCTGCTTTTCTGAGCCAATTCGGGAACCCGGGATGGCGAATCGCTTCGGATGGCCTGCACCCGTGGGAACGGTGCGTCGACGCGTCGCGGGCCTCGCCGCCTGTAGCACCGCATCGAAAACCTGATACCCTGCACGGAACGCGCCCGTGCGCGTTCACTTCGCTCCAAATCTCCGGCCGGATCGGCCGTCAGGCCTGAATTCATGGACTCCTCGGAAACTCCCGCGCGGCCGCGCATTCGCCTTCAGCGTTTTCTCGCCTCTTGCGGTTTAGGCTCAAGACGCGCCTGCGAAGAGTTCATCACGGAGGGCCGAATCACAGTCGACGGGCAGACCGTCTCCGAACTCGGGGCCACGGTCGACCCCTCCAGCCAGACGATCGCCCTCGACGGCGAACGACTGAGAATGGAGCGGAAAAAGTACTACGTCCTCCACAAGCCCCCGGGGTACCTGTGCACCAATTCCGACCCGTCCGGACGTCGCAAGGCAATTGACCTGCTTCCCGCGGAAGGCCCCCGTCTGTTCACCGTCGGGCGTCTCGACGAAAACAGCACGGGCCTCCTCGTGGTGACCAATGACGGCGATCTGGCCGAAAAGCTGGCCCATCCCCGGAACCAGATCTTCCGCACCTATCAGATTCAGGTTGCAGGACACCCGACCAGCGCCGTTTACGAGTCGCTGAAAGAGGGGCTCCGATTCGCAGAGGGCCGGTTTCGCGTCCGGGCGATCAAGTCGCTCAAGAAGGTGGGGCAGAGCACCTGGCTGGAAGTCGTTCTTTCCGAAGGACACAACCGCGAAGTCCGTCGGCTCTTCGCCCGTGTCGGCCACAAGGTGCTCAAGCTGTCCCGAGTTTCGTTCGGGCCCATTCGCCTGGGCAAGCTGAAGATGGGCGAATTCCGGGACCTCAGCGTTCAGGAAGTCGAAGCGCTGCATGGGATCCTCGCGAATGTTCGCGAACGAGGCCCCGGGCCCGACTCCGGACAGGGACGCGATCGGCGGGAAGGATCGGGGCCAAAGCCGGCGTTTGAATCGAAAGGGCCGGCCCGGAAACGCTCGGCTTTCTCGAAGGACCGCCAGCGCTCTCCGTTCCCCGGCAAGACACGAACAGAATCGGGCGAGCAGGCGCGACCCAGTTTCGGTGAACGCGGACGACCGTCCGGCGTCGGCAAGGGACGCCGGACCGCGGCCGACAAGGCGCGCCGCGAAATCAGCGATCGAGGTCGCCCGTCCAGTGAGGGCAAGGGCCGCGATGCGGCGGGCGAGAAGAAGTTCGCTCCGACTGCACGTCCCAAGTCCGGAAAGCGTCCTTCCTTCCGGCCGAAAGCGGCCGGCGGCGGCCGCCCCCGCTCGAAAAAGCCTCGCCGCTGAGTCGATCGAGCATCGTTACGGGAGGCTCCTTCCAGACGGTCCACCGTCCCTTTCTTCGCTTCCGCCGGGAACCTTCCGGCGGACACAATGCGTCTCACACGAAGTTCAGAACGGCGTTGTCTCCAGGAGGCGCATCGTGAATCTTCGAGCAGGGGCGGCCGGACTGGCCTTGGCGATCATTGCGTCGTGCGGCGCGGCGCATGCGAGAGCGGGTGAGAGTCAGTCGGACGCGGCGACCTTTGCGTCGGACATGATTTCGCTCGCCGATCTCCTCGCGAAGCACCACTACGAGCCCCCCGCCAGACAGCAGGTGGTTCTGATTGCTGCGAGGGCCTTGTACAAGGCTCGCGACCTGACGCCTCCCGCAGACCTGTCTGACAGGTGTTCGGCCGCGACATCCGAACACGAGATGCATGCCATTCTCAAAGCGGCCTGCGGGGAAAAGTTCGTGATCGATGGCGAGACGCGATCGGCGGTGGCCCAGGCTCTCGAAGCGTGTGTCCCCGGTGGTCTCCAGTTGCTCTCGAAAAAGGCCGACGTGGCTCAGCGTCAGCTGGCGGAGAACCGGTACGTTGGTGTCGGGATTGCCACGCGGTTGGACGACCAACGCGAAATGCAGGTCGCCTCGATCATGCCGAATGGGCCGATGGATCGGGCCGGCGTCCGGGAGGGAACCGTTGTTCGCACCATTGATGGATGGGCCACGAAAAGCCAGCGGATTGAGGAATGTGTCGAACGGCTCCGCGGCCCGGAGGGGACTTCGGTCGAACTGATGATTCGACGTCCCGGCTCGGATCAGGACGAACCGCTCACGCTGATTCGCGGCGTCGTGCCGCAGACGCTGCTGGAGAGCACGATCGAAGAGGAAGGCGGTCGCCGGATCGCGGTCCTGACCCTGAAACAACTCGGCGGTTCCGTTCCCCATGAACTCGGGAAGCTGGCCGAAAAAGAACGTGATCTCGATGGCATCGTCCTCGACCTGCGGGAAGTGCAGGGGCCCGCGCACTACGCGATCCTGCTCGCCGATCAGTTTCTGGACGGCGGTGAGATGGGCTGCGTCTGCAAAAGGGATCAAAAAACTCCGCTCCGCGCGGAAGCAGGAGAGCTGTTCGCAGATGTGCCGATCGCGATTGCGGCGGATCCCTCTTCGGCGGGCAGCGCAGGGTGGCTTGCCACTGTTCTGATGGAACGGAAGAGGGCTAAAGTATTCGGCCAGCATGGAGATCGGCCCAATCTCGATTTCGATTCCTTTGCGCTCCGGAGTGGAACCCAGGCCGCGGCTTTCGCGACCAGACTGCTGGAGAGTCCTGGAAGCTCCCGGACACTGGTCGTTTCCGAGACGACTCAAAAGACACCTCCGGAAACAGTGTCGGCGAAACACTTCTCGGAGAGACCGCCGATTTGGCCAACACCGCCGAAGAGTCCAACCGATGTGGCTCGGCAGGTGTTCAATGGAATGGCGCGGCAGGTGATCGCGTCACAGCCAGACCGAGGAACCTACGGCTTTGACCGTGGCCCTGTCGTGATCGCGAAGGAATACCTTCGATCGCTGCCGGCCAGAAAGAAATAGCGGACTGTGAGCTACGACAAGTCAACGTCCTCGATCCTTGCTCCACTCCTCGCGAAAGCCCGCGCCGGCGACTCTGCCGCCCGCGACGAGCTTTTCACGCGTTGCCGCAGCTACGTGAACCTCGTCGCCCGGACCCAGGTCGAAAGTTGGATGCGCCAGAAGGTGGACGCGTCGGACCTCGTGCAGCAGACGATGCTTGAGGCCTATCGCGGCTTCCCGCAGTTTGATGGCGGAACTGAAGGGGAGTGGCTCGCGTGGCTGAGGAAGATCCTGTCCCACAACACCCAGGATTTCATCCGCCGCATGCGGACCGAAAAACGCGGCGGCGCGAAAGAAGTTCCGCTTCAGGCCGGCAGCGACTCGGAGGGCTTCTTCCACGATCCTGCCAGCCCGGATGAGACGCCCAGTCAGATGCTCAGCGGCCGCGAACGCGAGATTGCGCTGGCGCAGGCGATCGAGCGGCTTCCCGAGGACTATCAGGAAGTCATCCTCCTGAGAAACCTGCAACGCCTCCCGTTTGACGATGTCGCCGAACGGATGGGCCGCACTCGCGGCGCCGTCCAGATGCTCTGGGCCCGCGCCATCCAGAAGCTCACAGACGAACTCGGCTCCGAATCGACCTGAACGGAGTGGTCGAACGCCGCCTCCGGTCGGAGCTCAGGACACGTCCTGCCCCAATCCCCACCCGCCAAAGCACTTCCGAGTACCGAGTACCGAGTACCGAGTACCGGCCCCCCTCGCGCAACCGCCCCCGTCATGATGGAGGACCTATGAACACATCCACCATCAACCTGTCGTCAAACACCCCGGCCCGGCCGGCTCCCTGTCCGCACCACCCACGCTCTGCCGAACCCTCCGCAAGACTTCAGGGGGAGGAAAGAGGGCGAGGAGTACAGTACCACCCACACAACGCGCCCTCCTCGCTCCCTCGGCGTCGAATACCTCCGCAGTTTCCCCAGTCCCCGCCCGAGCCTGCGAACTCCGCGCACGGCTGGTCGCGGTTTCAAGATGGGCCAGTTCGTCGTTGCCGCCAAATGACTTGCGGTGACGAGAGATGACCGAATTGTGAAAAAGTGACTCGCCCTGGTTCTCGACACCGACCGATTCCGGCCGTCCCGGCGGCCTGCTAACCTGCGACGCCCGAACGAGACCTGCATTGCAAGACACGCTTTCCAAAATCGTCGCTCATAAGCGCACTGAAATCGCGGCCGCAAAGGCGCGAACGCCGCTGGCGGAACTTCGCGCCCGTCTTGCGGATGCCCCCCCGGTCCGGGATTTCGTCGCGGGACTGAAGACGAAGAACTCCGTTGCCCTGATCGCTGAAGTGAAGAAGGCCTCCCCTTCGGCCGGCCTGATCCGCGCCGACTTCGACCCGGTTGCGATCGCCAGGACCTACGAACAGGGCGGGGCAAACTGTCTCAGCGTGCTGACGGACGAACACTTCTTTCAGGGCCACCTCGACTTCCTGGTGGCGATTCGCCGCGAAGTCGGAATTCCGGTCCTCCGCAAAGACTTCATCCTCGATGCCTACCAGGTCCTCGAGGCCCGGGCCTCCGGGGCCGACGCCGTTCTGCTGATTGCGGAGTGCCTTCCCGGGCAGGAGCTTGCCGACCTGCACGCGGCGATTCTTGATCACGGCATGACGCCTCTGGTCGAACTGTACGATGCCGAGAATCTCGACCGCGTGCTGGCGCTGAATCCAAAGCTCGTCGGAGTCAACAATCGCGATCTGCGAACGTTCGTGACCGATATCGCTCACGCCGTCCGGCTGCATGAGCGGGTTCCCTCGACGATTCCGTTTGTCGCCGAAAGCGGAATCAGGACAGCCGCCGATGTCGCGCGGTTGCGGGCGGCCGGCATCGACGCCATGCTCGTCGGCGAATCGCTCATGCGGCAGCCCGATCTCGCCAAGGCGGTCGGCGATCTGCTCAGCCAGTAGGAGGACAGGCTTCGGCCTGTCGAACATCATCAGGAGTCAGTTTTGAGCACAGCGCCCACCACCTCCGTGGAGCAGGTCCTCTGCGTCCCGACCTCCCTTTTCCACGATCTCGGGCAGTTCCAGGGATTCCGCGCCGAAGGTGTCGACCGTTACCTCAAGACGCTTCTTGATCCGGCCTACACCAGCTTTCGTCCGCGGGTCGAGGTGGAAGAAGATCCGAGCTTCAAGCAGCTCATCCCGTACTGCCTCCTGAAGTGCGGCGAGCAGATCTTCCACTACACACGGGGCAAGGTCGGCGGCGACGGCCGGCTGCGCAGCAAGCGTTCGCTCGGGATTGGCGGTCATCTCTCCAACGAGGACCAGGCGAAGTCCTCGGATGTCTACCGCGAAGGGATGCGTCGGGAAATCGAGGAAGAGATCTTCATCGACACCCCCTGGACCGAACGCTGTGTCGGCCTGATCAATGACGACGAGACCGAGGTCGGACGGGTCCATCTCGGGGTAGTGCACATTTTTGAGCTGGAAGCGCCGCAAGTTCGCGCCCGGGAAGAGTCGATTAGAGAGGTAGGATTTGCACATCCGTCAGAATTGGCCCGTGAGAAGGACCAGTTCGAGACCTGGTCGCAAATCTGCCTGGATTACCTGATTCACGCCGACCGCTGACCTTCGCTGCACGCCAGCGGAGCGTTCAGTGCTCGGTCTAGGGCCCCGTTGAGTTCAGCCGTCGGGCTGTTCCATGGAAGCATGGCGCAGGGACTGCGTCATCGGGCCGCTGGCAGACAAAGGAGTGTCCGATGCAACTCTCTCGACGTGGACTTCTGACGGGCGCCGCTGGCGGAGTTCTTCTCAGCGGGGCCGTTGCTCGCGGGGCCGAACCAGCGCCCGGAGCGCTGACGGAGAAGTCGCTCGGCGAACTGCTCGAATCGCTCACGCTCAAGCCGGACAAGCAGCAGCAGCGCTACGATTTCGCGTTCCTCGCTCCGTTCGACGACCAGAAATGGGAACTCTCGATGTCGGCCGTCCTCAGCCAGGATGGGACGTCGATCTGGATCATGGCCTGGCTCGACGAATGCCCGAAATCGGCAAGCGAAGTGCCGCGGACCGCTCTTCTGCGTCTGCTCGCCGAGAATGACAAACTGGGCGGCGGCAAGTTCTTCGCCTACATCCCGTCGAATCGCCGCTTCGTCCTGCAGCAGGTCATTCCCAACGACAACATGACCTCCGCCCGGTTCAAGGTGATCCTGCAGGACCTCGGAACCACGGTGGTCGAAACGCATTCGACGTGGAGCGTGGCCGGCTGGAACCAGGCCGCGCCGACCGGGCCCGGCGGAACCGAAGTGCAGACTGCTGGCCGGGTGAGCCCCGGAGCAGCCACGACGACGGCCACGAACGAGTCGAAGTTCGCCAGCCCCGTCGTGAAGTAAGTTTTTCAAAAGCAGGCAGGAACAGGTGCAGTAACCCGCAAGGGAATTCCGGGGGCGATTGCTGCACCTCGATCGCCGCGACATCCAATGGAGAAGCTCTCCAGGCGTTCAGCGCCCGTCGAGAGCCCCTTGGATCTCGCGGCGATTTCAGTTTTTCTGACGCTCAGGCCGACGCGCTGCCGCGGGCCGTGAACGGGGCGAACAACTTCACGTAGGCGACGGCCGCCAGCCCGACGCCGATCAGGTTGCAGACGGCGTCGAACACGTCGACTCCCCGCGTCGGAACCCAGGTCTGCGCCGCTTCCGCAGCGACCGCCGTGATCGCCGCCGCCGCGATGATCGCCACGCGTCGTCGCCGCGTCACCGCCTCGAGGCACACGAGCGCGAACTGCGTGCCAATAAAGAAAACGGCCGTGTGGGCCGTGTATTCCACCGTCCGGGCCAGCAGCCTGTTGGGCCGCACCAGGAACGATCGAACTGTCTCGGGCACCGCAGGATGCAACAACAGGGTGGTGAATACACCTGAAGTGGCAATCCATACAACCGTCAGAACCGGTTTTGTCCAGCGGCGCTGCATACTCGTCGGAGTGGTCATGAGTCGCCTGATCGATCCTTCGTGATGCGGGCGTCGTATCGTACAGACAGGATCGGCAGAAGCTGCCGGAAACAATTGTTGAAAAAACGCGACACGCCGCCACGCGCCGCCAATCGCGGCAAGTTGCGTGAGCTATTCACCAGTGAGGTTGCACTTCGCGCGCCGATGCCGGCGGTCCGTGTGGACGGGCCGGTCGTCACCGGCGATGGAGGCGAAGCTGCAGTCAGCAGGAAAATGCTCATGACCGCCTTTGCCATCGACTCCTCCGAACCTCGACAGGCCGCTGCTTCCCGTGAGGCGAGTCTCATGCTGCGTCCCATTCGCGGCCATGCAGACTCCCCCCTGATTCCGCTGGGAATCGGCCGGTACGTGATCGGTTCCGGGCCGGAGGCCGATGTGCGTCTGGAGACGAAGGGGGTCGACGCCCAGCACGCCGTCCTGCTGGTCGGCCCGCAGCGCTCCATCCTCAAGGCCTTCTCCCGTCTCACCTGGGTGAACGACGGGGTGGTCCGCGAGTGCGCTGTCAGGCCCGGAGACCGCATCTGCATCGGGCCCGTCGAATTCGAAGTGCTGAAGGCGAAGCCGCGTCGCAGGAAACCGGCCGTCGCGTCCGAACCGGCCCCGCGCCCCGCCGCGGCCCCACAGTCGCTCCTCGACACCGGCATCTCCGGGTGGACGACGACGGAAGTGCACGCGGCCGCGCCCCGGACACTTCTTCCATCGACCGTTGACACCGGCGCGGCATCGCGGCGCGAGAAAATTATCGGGGAGCTCAACGCAGAGCTTTTGAGCCAGTTGGCCCACCTGGTCGAGCGCGAGACGGTCACCTCCGCCCGCGAGCGTCGCCTGGTCGAGCAGACGGCCCAGGTGGAAGGTCGTCGCCGCGTCGCCGATGAACGGCAGACGGAACTCGAGCGACTGCAGGCGGAACTCTCCCGCGCCGACCTGGACTGGCGCAGGAAGTCGGCCGAGTTTGCCGAGCAGGCTGTCCAGCTTCGGGCCGAGCGTGAGACTCTCGAACGCGACCGTTCCAGGCTGGCCGAGGAGGTGAGCCGGCTCGGCAGCCAGGGACAGGCACTCGAAGAACGAAAGGCCGCTCTCGACGTCCGCGAAGCACGGCTGGACGAGCAGCAGGCCGCACTCGAGGCGCGCGCGAACCAGCTGAACGTTCAGGAACAGCGTCACGCTGAGTCGGTCGCGCAGGTACTCGAGTCGTCGAAAGCCTGCAACGAAGACGTCCAGCGTCTGGCTGAACAGCGGACGCTGCTGCAGCGGACCGAGGAACAGATCAAGATCGAACGCGAACAGTTCGAACAGGAGCGGACCGAATACGTCTCCGACCGCGACAAGCTGTTCGCCGAGCGGGCACACCTCGCCACACGCGAAGTCGAAATCTCCGAGTTGCGCCGCCGCATCCACGAACAGCAGGCGGAACTCGAGGCACGCGACCGCGAGACGCTGCGGCTCCACGACGAAGCCGCCGGGCAGCACTCCCTCGCCCACGACGCGGCGGCGGCGCTCTCCGAACGCGAGCAGCGGCTTGCCGAGGAGGAAGAATCGCTCGCCCTTCAGCGACACGTGCTGGATGAACGGAAACAGGAACTCGACGAGCAGCATGCCGCCTGGATGCTCGAAAGGCACACCGAAGGGGCCCGCCTGAATGCGATCTCCCGCGACGCGGATCATGAGTCGCAGGCCGAAATACAACTGCTGCGGACTCAGCTCGGCGAGCTTCAGGCGCGGTTGAGAGAAGAACGTGGTTTCTGGGAGATGGAACGCGCCGAACTCGCTGCCACCGCCGAAGCGGCCGCTGCGTCGGCCGCGGTTCCCGTCATTGAGGCAACGCCTCACGAGCCGGGCAGCGAGACTGCACTGTCGGCCGAAATCGCACAGCTGCAGGCACAGCTCGACGAGGAACGTGCCCGGTTCGAGCAGGCCCGCGAGACCTGGGAGACCGAACAGGATCTGCTCCTCCGCGATCGCCAGACGCTCGAAGCCGAATGGCGCCGCCTCGAGGCCCGGACGTCTGAACTCGAACAGGCAGTGCAGGCCCCTGCGCCGGAAGCAGCCCCGTCGGTTCCACCGCCGATCCCGCAACATCTCTGGGGAGATTTCAACGACCAGGGCGTGCAGCAGCAGGAGACCGAACAGTCGTGGGGGGCCGTCGAATCACACCCGGCCCACCACGCGGAGTTCGAAGACGCTGCTTCCGACTTGCCGCATTCCTCCGACTGGAACGAGGCCGATCCAGACCAGCCGCACTCCGGTTTCGGGCGTTACGAGGAATTCCCTGAGGGTCAGGCGTTTGACGACCAGCAGTCCCTGTACACGTCCGACACCGCCGATGTCGACGGGCATCCCTACGATCAGACGGACGGCGACGCGTACCAGGCCGAGTCCACTGCGGAGCACGACGCGCCGCAGTCCGGCGCTGGCGACGTTCTTTCGCTGAGGGCCCAACTGGCTGAGATGTTCGGCCTGCAGCCGACGGTCGACCATGAAGAGAACCGGGCGTTCGACGATTCGACTCCTCAGTCGCAATACGGCGTCGACTCTGAACAGTCGTTCGAGTCTTCAGAGTTCGGGTCCTCTGGATTCGAGGAATCGGCGTCTGAAGAAGAGGCAGCAGGGGAAACGGGTGGGTTCACCGCAGGGGGCTTCTCGAGCCCGGGCGAGGAGGAGCACGACGCAACGGGCGAACAGACCGATGAAGACATCATGTCTGCGTATCTTGCCCGTTTGCTCAAGAAAACTCCGGAACCGGAAGAGCATCGCCCGAAGCCAGTCCTCGCCGCCGAACCTGTGATCACGCCCAGTGAGGCGGACGAGTCGGCTCAGGAGCCTGAGATCCGTCAGGCCCGGCGGCTCAATGCCGAAGAAAAGGAGACGCTGCGAGCCAATCTCGACTCGTTCAGGGAACTCGCCAATCAGCAGGCGCGGGCCGCCGTCGCCAAGCACAAGTCCAATGAGTTGAAGAGCGGCATGCAGTTGACGTCAGTCGTCGCGGTCCTCGTCGCCGTGGTCGGCGCGATCCTGCTGTCCGCGGAATTCTGGAGCAGCCAGTCGTATCGCGTGTACGGCATCCTCTGCACGGTGGTGGCCGCTGGACTGGGCGTTTACACGCTCGTCAACGGCGTGCGGATTCGGCGCCTGAAGTCGATCGCCCGGTCCACCGCGGAGATGGCCGAAGCACTCGCCGATGATGAGGAAGGAGAACTCGAGATTCCTGCGACGAACCCCGCCGCGGGCGAGTGACTCTCATTGGGGCGAAACCGCTCCTGGAAAAAGGAAAAAGCCCGGCGGATACGCCGGGCTTTTTCCTTTGAGAAGGACTTACTTCGCGCGATCCGCCTGCGGAACGTACTTCGGCAGCTTCTGGTCGGCGAAGATCGGCTTCAGCTTCGCAAACCGCATGCGGCCGTTGATCATCGGGACACTGATCCAGTCGTCGCCGATGAGCGGGCGGGCATATTTCAAAAAGTCATCCGTGACATCCATCCCGTCCTTGGAGATCCATTTGTCCGGGAACTTGCGATCTTTCTCCGCGACCTCGGCCAGCGGGGCCTTGTCGTACTTCACCTGGTAGTTGTTCCAGTCGGTGCGAAGAATCGTGGCCATGTAGCCATGCTCGCCAGCTCCCGCAAGGAGCGCCGCCTTCTGGCCGACGTAGTACGCCTCTTCGAGGTCGACCGTCGACGCGTAGGCCATGCTGTGCCGTTGGTCGGTGCCGGGCACGTTGCAGCGGGCCGAACCCTTCACGGCCAAGCCCTTCTCGTTGAGGTAGTTCGTGATGATCTGGGCGACGGTGATCTGAGAGGCGCTGAACTGGGCGTGGCCGAACGAGTCCTTCCGGATGCCGATATCGCCGACGTCGAGGCCTTCCGAAACGACGACCATGCAGCGGCCGTGCTTCTTCAGGGTCTCGTTCACGTTCGAGTGGATCTGCTCGAGCGACGTCTTCCGCTCGGCGAGATAGATCTGCAGCGGCAGTTCGCGATTCGGATCGGCGAGACGTGCGGCGGCCGGGATGTAGCCAATCTTCCGGCCCATCGCCTGCATCACGAGCACCGGGTCGGCCGGGCAGCTGCCGTTGTTCTCTTCGTTCGCCTGCTGGACGTAGTGCGCCCAGTAGCGGGCCGTCGAACCGTAGCCCGGGGTGTGGTCGACCAGCTTGAACTCGCTGTCGCCGACGTCGTTGTCGATCGTTTTCGGACCGCCGATGCCGACCACATCGAGTCCGCGCTTCCGGGCGATCTCGGCCACGGTGTGCGCCGTGTGCATCGAGTCGTTGCCGCCGATGTAGCAGAAGTAACCGATGTCATGGGCCTTGAAGATCTCCATGATCCGGTCGAAATCTTCGTTCTGCTTTTCCTTCAGCTTGTAGCGGCAGGTCCCCACCGAGCCGGCGGCCGGAGTCGTGCGGAGCAGGGCGATCTCTTCCGGGCACTGCGCCGAGAGATCCATCAGCTCTTCCTTGAGAACCCCTTCGATGCCGTGCCAGCCGCCGTAGACCGTTCCGATCTCGGACATCTGGCGAGCGGTCTCGACGATGCCGCGGAGCGTGTTGTTGATGACGGGAGACGGGCCGCCCGACTGGGCGACGATCATGTTCTTGGGCATGAGACGGCTTCGGTAAACGCGAAGAGAGTGATGAAGAGAGTGATTCTGTGCGGCCACGGCAGGCGGAACTGCGGGGCGCGAAAGCGTGCGATGCTAGACCGAAAGCGGTCTGGCGTGAAGCGGCGGGCTCATTGGATCAGGGCGAGTCACATTTTCACAAGAGGCCGTCTCTCGTCACCGCATGTCATTTTGCGGCAATGGCGCAACCCAACAATGAATTGGCCCATCTTGAAGAAGTGACCAGCCGTGCGCGGAGTTCGCAGGCTCGGGCGGGGATTGGGAAAACTGCGGAGGTATTTGACGCCGAGGGGGCGAGGAGGGCGCGTTGTGTGGGTGGTACTGTACTCCTCGCCCTCTTTCCCTGCGGAAGTTCAGCGGAGGGATCGGGAGAGCGTGCGTGATGCAGACATGGAGCGGGCCGGGCCGGGGTGTGTGACGACAGGTTGATGGTGGATGTGTTCATAGGTCCTCCATCATGACGGGGGCGGTTGCGCGGGAGGGCCCGGAAGTCGGAAGTGCTTGGACGGGTGGGGATTGGGGCGGGGCGAGTCACTTTTTCACCGTCGGTCGTTTCTCGTCACCGCAGGTCATTTTGCGGCAACGACGCACGCCAACAACGAATTGGCTCATCTTGAGAAAGTGACCAGCCCTGCTCATTCGATCCACGGCTCCCGAACTGCGTCCGGGCATTGCCAGCGGAACCACGCCCTCTATTTCCCGACGCCGAACTTCGGTGAGGACGGCGTTGCCGGGCCCGATCCCGACTGCTGCCGCTGGGCGGCGCTGTCGAGGATCAGCCGCATTCCGCTGGTCGAAGGCGTGAACGGGTCCTTCAGGAACCAGGGTCTGTTCACCTCGACGTCAGCAAACGCGTAGACGTTCCGGCTCGTGCCGGCCGGATCGAAGGTCTGGATGCTCTGCGGCAGGAAGGTCTGCGAATCGAGCAGCACTTCGGCCTTCGACCATTCCCGGCTGTCCTGCTCCCGAAGAGGAACGGCGATCACATGCAGGCAGGGAGCCTTGTATCCATTCGGGATTTTCCCGTGCATCGGACCAAGCTGCATCAGGTAGCGTTCCTTGGCTTCGTCCTTCTTCAGGCCGAAAAGGAACGGGAGCGGGCTCTCCTTGATCGACTCTCCCTGGTACTGCTGGGGAATCGCGATGCGGTTGTATTCCCGCTTGTCGTGAAAGATCTGCAGGATTTCACTGCCGTTGCAGTTCCAGGTCTCCCACTCGCGGCTCTGCACCTGGTAGGGGGCGCCATTCGGCCCCTTGAGACCCTGGTTGATCAGCTGGCCGGCCGCATTCTTCGCAACCCGGCTCAGGTCGGCCTTCTTGAAATCCATCCGCCCCTTATCGGGGCTCTGGTACCAGAAGTCGCCGACCGCGCGGGTCTCCATCTGGAAGATTTCATCGTAGGTGTAGAGGCGAAACGTCCCGTTGAGACGCTGCACTCCCTGCGAATGCTTTTCCCACGCCGTCAGCCATTTCTCGAGTTCCGGCGGAATCTGATAGCCGGGCGGAATCGAGTCCTTCAGGTTCTGCGAACCGGGACGGCCGACGTTGGGAATCGACGAGCCGGCAGAACTGTCGGCCGTTTTGACTGGATCAGCAGGATTCCCCAGCAGAACGGAACCCGGGCCTGCGGGGCGGGGAACGCGATCCCTCGCATTGGGCGCGATCCCCTGGTCGAGCTGCGAAAAGGCAGGGGTGACGCAAAAGACGGCGAACAGCCACGCCGCGAGCGGGGCCGTTGAAGTCGGTGACACCTTGGTCCAATGCGTCATTGCAGCGGAATCCTTTCCTGCGTTCCCGTCCGCCCGGCACTTCGCGATTCGATTCAAGTGCGGCATCCTGCCCGACCCAAAACGAAACGCGCCTGCGGCCTGACGGCGGGGCGCGGAATTTAGCTTCGGCAGCGGTTGGCCGCCTAGACCGTTTTTGTCCTCGCCCCACCCATCCGGAGGTCGCGGCCTTCTCCAGTTTAACCACGTTGACACGGCCGGTCGGACCCGGCGGACATTTGCGCGACCCTTCTGATGGAATCGGTCGGGGGGATTCGATGACTTGCTGAAAATCTGCCGGTCCGGAAACCGATAACGAGGATGACGCGTGAAGAGGGCGAGGCCGAGGACGGACTCGCACACGATTCCTCTGGGGGCGATCGATGGCGACATTCAGCAGGCGAATTCTCTGTCTTGGAGTCCTGGCCCTCGTTGTCCCGGGACTGCGGGCCCTCGCCGCCGAGGCGCCCCCCGGCGGGATTCGCTGGCAGACCGACCTGAAAACCGCCCATCGCCTGTCGCGAGAGACGAACAAACCCATGTTGTTCGTATTCGGCGCCGATTGGTGCACCTGGTGCAAGAAGCTGGAGAAGTCCACGCTGACCGACCGTGAACTCGTCGCCTACATCAACGAGAACTTCGTTCCGATCCATATCGATGCCGATCGCGACCCGCGAGTCGTCGAGATTCTCGAAGCCGAAGCGCTGCCCTGCGCCGTCGTGCTCAGCCCCAATGCCGATCTGATGGGACGCATCAGGGGGTTCAAGGACGCGGCGGGCTATCGGGCCGCACTGGCCTCGACGAAGCAGGCCACAACGGGCGTGACGCCCGTCTCGGGAACCAGGTGACCTGCAGTGCGGTCGCCTTTGCAAACGCCCCGCCGGTCCGCCACAATTTCCGTGTCATTCCAAATTTGACACGGAGCGTTGCATGCGGTGGGCGGTCGAGAACTCTGCACTTCTGGCACAGAACCTACTGGCCCAAGTTGACCTCCTGGCCCAGGTTGGAAACCGACCTGTGCGTTCGCCGAGCCAGGTCGCGATTTTCGCCGTGATCGGGATCGTCATCCTGCTCGGGCTGGTGTTCCTGATCCTCTTCGTGCGGTACTTCAAACTCTGGCTGCGGGCATTCGTAACCCGGGCCCGGATCAGTCCCCTGGCGATCGTCGTCATGGGCCTGCGAAAAGTGAACCCGACCGCGATCGTTGACGCGAAGATCAGTGCTGTACAGGCCGGATTGACCGATATCAGCACGGCCGCCATGGAGGCTCACTTCCTCGCCGGCGGTAATCTCCAGCGCTGTATTCGAGCATTGATCGCCGCCCATCGGGCCCGCATTCCTCTCGACTGGGACACTGCCGCGGCGATCGATCTGGCAGGACGTGACGTCCTCGACGCTGTGCGCACGAGCGTCGATCCCAAGGTCATCGATTGTCCTGATCCCAGGCTTGGCCGCGGCACGCTCGACGGTGTCGCGAAAGACGGCATTCAGTTGAAGGCGCGCGCCCGGGTCACTGTCCGCACGAACCTCAGCCAGCTCATCGGCGGGGCGACGGAAGACACCATCATCGCCCGCGTGGGTGAGGGCATCGTGTCGGCCATTGGCTCCTGCCAGACCCACAAGGAAGTGCTCGCCAACCCGATGCTGATCGCCCGGGCCGTGCTCGAGAAGGGGCTCGATTCCCAGACGGCGTACGAGATCGTCTCAATCGACATTGCCGACATCGACGTGGGGGACAACGTTGGCGCCCGTCTGCAGGCTGACCAGGCGGAAGCCGACGTGCGCGTCGCCCGGGCCAAGGCCGAAGAGCGACGGGCGGAAGCTGTCGCGACCGAACAGTCGATGCGGGCCCGTACTCAGGAAAACCGGGCCAAGGTGGTGCTCGCCGAAGCCGAGATTCCGCGGGCCATGGCGGATGCTTTCCGGAAGGGGGCGATCCGCCTGAATGGCGATCGTTCCCACGGAGGCTGACGCTCGCGCGGGTTGATCCGCGCGATGGAGTTGCCGGGCGTCGCGGCGGGAACGTCGACGCTCGCACGGGATTGCGGCAATTTTGGCCGCAGTCCGCCGGGTCAGAATCTCGATGGAGGGGATTGACCCCGGGAGACTTCCCGCGAGGATATCGGTGCAGCCGAAAGGCTGTGCGGCCGGCTGCGGTTCAAAACCGGAAGTCCGGCCTGAGACGCCAGGAGGCGCTCGCGATTGTTGAGAATCGTGCTGTTAAGCAGTACGATCCGGGCGAACAGGGACGTTCACGGAAGTTGTAGCGGGCTGACTGTGAACTGACCTGGATCCTGTTTTCCATGACCACCATGCCTCAGACATTGTCCTCCGAGCAGCAGGAAATCCTGCTTCGGGGTCTGCGCTTCGTGAAGAACGCGGTCGCGCTGGAAATGATCGACTACACGCCGCAGGTCGAAGCCGACCGCCGGCGACAGTACGCGGCGATTGCAGAACTTGAAGCGTTGATCAACGGCCGGAGTGCTGCCGTTCCGGCACGCTGATCCGGCAAGGAAGCGGCTCGCCCGTCATGCGGTACACTGACGTCTGTGTCGAGTCGTTTGCCTGTACGCTTCCCGACGACGTCGTCACGTCCGCGGAGATCGAAGCCCGGCTTGCCCCGGTTTACGAGCGGCTGGGGCTGCCTGAGGGCCGGCTTGAGCTGATGACGGGCATCCGCGAGCGGCGGTTCTATCCGAACGGGACCCGTCCCGGTGCTGTCAGCGCACGCACCGTTCGCAAAGCGATCGAAAAAACGCATCTCACTGCCGGGCAGATCGGGGCCCTGGTCCACGGCTCGGTTTGTCGCGACCAGATGGAGCCCGCGACTGCTGCGGGCGTCCACAGGGCCGCCGGGCTTCCGTCCGATTGCATGATCATGGACGTCAGCAACGCCTGCCTGGGCTTGCTCAACGGCATGCTGCTGATTGCCGACCAGATCGAACTCGGCCGGATCAAGGCCGGCGTGGTCGTCGGAACCGAAACCGGGCGGGATCTTGTGGAAGGAACGATTTCCCGGCTGCTCGCCGATTCCCGGATCACCCGGAAAGACATCAAGCGAGAATTCGCGTCGTTGACGATCGGGTCGGGATCAGCCGCCATCGTTCTCACCCACCGGAAGATCAGCCAGACGCAGCGCCGTCTGTTGGGGGGCGCTGTCCTCGCCGACACGTCCAACAGCGAACTGTGCGCAGGAGGCGACCAGGCGGCTGCGATGGGGGCCGCGGCCCCGCAGATGCAGACCGATTCCGAAGCCCTCCTGCACGCCGGAATCGCACTGGCCGAGAAAACCTGGGAACGCTTCCAGCGCACACTCGAATGGTCGGCCGCCGATGTCAGCAAGTGTTTCACGCATCAGGTGGGGAAGGCTCATCGCCAGCTGCTGCTGGAGAAGCTGGGCCTGAGCCAGTCGATCGATTTTCCAACGGTCGAGTTCCTGGGCAATACAGGAGCGGCCGCTCTTCCGACCGCCGCGGCTCTAGGGTACGAGCAGGGGCATATCGCCGCGGGCGACCGCGTCGCCCTCCTCGGGATCGGCAGCGGCCTCAGCTGCATCATGCTGGGCATCGAAGAGGCCCGCTGAAACGCGCAGCGTCCTACCCGGCAACAGCCTGCTGATTCCGCGAACCCCACCACAATTGCCCATTCTCGAGGGGGCAGTCAGCGGCTCGCGATCGTGAGGGCACGGCCTTGAAACGCTCGCTCCCAGGAGTGCAGAGGGAGGGGCGCATGGTGAGGCCCTGATTCATGCAGGCAGGTCGGGCGGCAGGATCTGCGCGAAACGTCACAACCCAGCCGGAACATTCCACCGTCTCGGGGGGCCCGTAAGAACCTGATTCATGTGCAGATTCAGTGAAGGGGCGCGGCCAAGTCTGCCGAAACCTTTCCAGACAAATGCGTGCAAGCTGCACGGTGGAGACGAATGTCTCCGGATTCGGCCACGGAAGGAAATTGCAATGCGCCATCGTCTTCGCCTCTTCACTGGCATGACCTGCGAAGAGGAAACCCCGAAGGTTTCCGTCAGCTTCGGCGAGTTCCGGAGAATCGTGGCCGACGCCCAGCGTGTGCAGAGAACCTGGCTCGGCGACTTCGACGGCGAAACGCTGCAGATTCCGGAAGACCTCCTGCACGTTCTCACGGCCTACCGCACGACCATGCTTCCCGGGGCCTGAACAGTCAGTGGATCGCGAGCCGCTGCATTGTGGGAGCAGCGGCCGCGATGAAGGGCTTCTTGCAGCGTCACAGCTCCGGATCAGGGCGTCACGGGCTCTGCCGGCGCGGTCGTGAGCGACGTCCGCCCGGGTTGACGTCTTTTCCCCAGCCAACGGCCCCGGGGCGTCCGGCACGCAGGGGAGCGGCCTACTTCTTTCCGTAGACCGCCTGCGGGTCAAAGACCCGGCTGCCGACGACGCTGATGGCGCCTGACGTCGGGTCGATCTTCCTGAAGAAGCAGGAACGATAACCCTCGTGGCACGCCGCGCCACCGATCTGGTTCACCCGGACGAGCAGGGTGTCGGCATCGCAATCGAACCACAGCGACTTCAGCTCCTGCACGTTGCCGCTCTCTTCTCCCTTTCGCCACAGCTTCTTCCGGCTGCGGCTGTAATAAACGACGCGCCCCGTCTTGAGCGTCTCCTCGTACGCTTCGTGATTCATATAGGCCAGCATCAGCACGTCGCCCGTCGCGTCATCCTGCGCGATGACGGGGATCAGTTCGGTCTTCTGGAAATCGGGAGCAGAGGCGGACGCGGACATCGGAACGGTGATGAGGGAGAAGGGGGGAAGCGACAGGCGTGGGACACAGCCTCGAAGGCACGGTTCGCAATGATAACAGGCGGGGGCGTCCTGTGAGTCGCCACGGGGAGGCCGGTCGTCTGAATCTGAAGTGGACCGGTTTTGTCACCCGGATGTCGCACCTATGATCCAGTGCCCTCGTTGAGTCATTCCTCCTGGTCGCCCAGCCCGAAACGGATCTGCCATGGACCTCAAGCTCGCAGGAAAGCGGACGCTTGTGACCGGTTCCACGAAAGGGATCGGCCTCGCGATTGCGACGACGCTCGCGCAGGAAGGGGCCAGAGTCATTCTGAACGGCCGCTCCGCGGCGTCGGTGGCAGAGGCGCGCGAGCAACTGCGCCGGAATGCTCCGTCCGCGACCGTAGATGACTTCGTCGGCGATCTCTCCGATGCGGCAGTCGCCGCGCGGCTCTACGAGGCGTTTCCCGAAGTCGACATCCTCGTGAACAACCTGGGGATCTTCGAACCCAAGCCGTTCGAGGAGATTCCCGACGCCGATTGGCGTCGCTTCTTTGAAGTCAACGTCCTCAGCGGCGTTCGCCTGAGCCGTCTGTATCTGCCCGGAATGAAACAGAGGAACTGGGGGCGGATCGTCTTTATCAGCAGCGAAAGCGGCGTGCAGATTCCTTCGGAGATGATTCACTACGGCATGACGAAGACCGCGCAGCTGGCCGTTTCGCGGGGACTGGCCGAAACCTGTGCCGGCACTGCCGTCACCGTCAACGCCGTGCTTCCCGGGCCGACGCGCTCGGCCGGCGTCGACGAATTCGTCAGCCAGCTGAGCAAGGGCAAGCCGTTCGATCAGTTCGAGCAGCAGTTCTTCGAGGAAATGCGACCGACCTCGCTGCTGAAACGCTTCGCCACCACGGAGGAAGTCGCCAGCCTCGTCGCCTATGTCTGCAGCCCTCTCGCGTCGGCCACCAACGGCGCGGCGTTGCGGGTCGATGGCGGAGTCATCCGCTCCTGTTTCTGAACATCCCTGCGGGGCGCACGTCGTGCCTGAGGGGAGTCAGTGCTCGTGCCTGCCGGGATCGTCGCGCAGGTGTGTCTGGTCGCGGTGAAAGTGAATGTCCGGCCGCTGCTTGAGCAGAGCCGACAGCCCTTCGTCCGTGCATTTTCCCCGATCGAGATACAGGGATTCGAGTGCTTCAAGTCGGGCGAGGGCAGGGAGCGCGGCATCGGTGATCGGAACGTCGATCAGATGGAGAAAGCGAAGCTGCTTGAGGCCGCCAATCCCGCTCATTGCCGCATCCGTCACCAGCGGAGCCCTCAACCGAAGTTGAACGAGGGGCAGCCGGCAGAGTGCACCCGCGCCCGCATCGGTGAGGGAGTCGGACCATACGATCAACTCGGACACCCCCGGCAGCCTTCCCACGGCCGTCGCCTGCGAATCGGTCAGGTCGCCGCCGAATTTCAGCCGCCGGAGCTTCGGCAAACCTGTGAGCAGTGAGAGGTCGGCCCCCTGCGGAACTCCTGCATCGAGTTCGAGGACTTCCAGTCCTTCGCAGCCCGACTGCAGTTCCTTCCAGTCTGAATCGGAGATCGGAGCGGACATCGAGATTGCTCTCTTGTTCCCGGTGCGGACGGCCTCGATCTGCTCCTTCCAGCCGGCCTGCGGTGCTGGAACAGCGGTCTCCGTTGGGCGGCCCGGCTCGCGGCAGCCCGACTCCAGCACCGCCGTGGCGATGGCGACCACGAACACCAGTCGCTTCAGCCATTCGCCTACGGGCACGAACTTCGATGCCACGACGGCCCGCGTCGGGACGAGGCCGGCCACCGTGGCGGGATCCGCAGTCAGCAGAACCATCGGCGCTTCCGCGGGCCAGCTTGCGTCCAGTTCCGTGACAACGGGGAGCACGGCCTCGACCGGATCGCCGTCGACAACGCACAGGTCCGTACCCGAGTTCGTCACGCTGTACCCCGCTTCCTGCAATTGCGCTGTGAGAACGTCTCGAAAGGCCCGATCCGCGCTCACCACTCGTGCGCTGCCTCCGCTGCCTGTTCGTGGCATCCGTGTGGAGTGATCAGCCGACGCGATCTCTTCGAGTCCGGCCGTCAGCGGCAACGGCGCGCGTTCGCCGCGCAGAGTTTCAACTTCCTGTTGAATCCGTCGTGCGAGGCCCGGCCAGTCAACGATGACGGCGGCGGGCCAGTCGCCTCGGGAACGGAGCAGGGAAGCGCACCACGGTGAACGGACGCAGACGATCCGGGCACCGGCAAACGCAGCCAGGAATCTCCGGATGCTCTCGCCGGAAAACTGGTCGGGATGATCGAGGGCGATGCAGACCATGGCCGCGTCATCCACGCGCGTCGGAAGGTCGGCCCGCTCCCGGACCATGAACGCGTCGCGCTCCAGCAACGGCCGAAATTCGGCGCGACTCGATTCGACTCCGATCAGCCAGGCGTTCAGTGCGGCTCCCCCTGATGAGTAGTGCTGTCAGGGGGACACCATCCTCGAACTCGGCCCTCAGGGACAAGTCCACCAATCCTGCCCATCCCGCCGCCCCGCACGGCGGCACAGATTACCGGACCCGGACAGCTCTCCGAGACCGCAAAGTCACTCGATGTCAAGGGGCTATCGCGGCAGTTTCTGCCGAAGTTGACATCCAAGTGAACTCGTTGCCGCGGCTACTGTCGTCGAATGAATTACAAACTCGCCGGGAAACGAATTGGAAAATTGACCTTGATTCCCGGGCTGAGGTTTTTGCTTCGCGCGCAATGGAATGCGTGCAAGGCTGCGATTTACCTAGCGAAATCGCATTTCTGACGCTGCGTGCCTGGGCTCGGCACGCCCTTCGCAATTGTCATTTCGCGTCGCCGGGGTGCGACGGTCGAGATGCCTCGACTGGCCTCGAACGACGGTAAGCCAGCGAAACTTTTCCAAGGATACGGAGCGAATCATGTTGGTCCTGACCCGCAAGACTGCTGAAACGATTCAGATTGGCAACGACGTTGTGATCAAAGTGATCTACTGCGGCCGAGGCCGGGTGAAGATCGGTGTCGAAGCTCCGGGAGACGTGCGTGTCGTCCGGGGGGAATTGCTCGAGCCGGCTGCCATCAAGCGGCTGCTCAATGTCACCGTCGAGAACACCCGCCCCGCCGCTGTCCCGGTCGCCTGAACCACCCTTCAGCTTCTGTCTCTCTCACTGCGTCTGACTTCACACCTCTTCCGCAAGGACATCGGCAATGACTGCTCGATCCACTCTCACCAAGATCCACTCGAAGTTGTTTCAGCTGATCACCGGCCTGCTGCTGCTCGCGGCGGTTGTCGCCGCCGAATCTCCGGTCGTGAAAACCTCGGTCACGACTCCTTCCTTCAACCCCGAGACCAGTGCGTTGCTGTCAGCTCCCACGGCTGACGAGGACCTGCTTTCTGTCGGCGAAGAGTTTCATCCGGAGGTGGGCATCGGCCCGCCGACTCGTGTGACCCGCACGGCCTTGAGGCCTGAGGCGGGGAGCAACTCGAACTTCGTCCTTCCCATGCAGCCGGGCGCTCCCGTCCTGGGTGGGCAGTCGATCGGAGGCCGAATCGGCCAGCAGTGGAATGTTCCGGAGCCGGCGCCCTACGCCCCGAAGACTCCTTCGCAGACCGAGCGGACTCCCCAGGAGAAGATCGCGGCCCGGGCGCTCGATTCGCGGATGGTCGGATTTCAGCAGACCGCTTCGTTCAACCAGATCGCCAACCTGTTCACCGAAGCATCGCGGATGATCGACGCCCGGCATGTGAATCCTCCTTCCTACGAGCAGCGGACCTCGGCCGCCCTGGCCAATGTGGCCCACGCCATCTCCAGCCCCGAGTTCCTGCAGGCCAACCGTGTGAATCCGAACCCGCAGGCCGTTGCGGCCCTGCAGCAGGAACTCATGCAGATGGCTCAATCGCAGCCGGCACGCAGCTCGGGCGAAGCCCTGGGCCTGATGCAGTGGGCCGCGGAAATGGCCAGCCAGCGGATCGGAGTCCGTCGTGAAGCGATTGCCCTCGAATTCCTGAACGGCACCCTCGATTCGCTCGATCGGTACTCCGCCTTCGTCCCGGCGAAAACCCAGATGGGACCGAGTGCGGCCCTCGAAGAACGGATTGTCGGCATCGGCGTGGAACTGAAGACGCATGACCGCGGCGTGCTGGTGATGAGCGTGATCGACAACGGTCCTGCGGCCGGAGCCGGTCTGCGGAAAGGGGACGTGATCGTGGCCATCAACGGCCGCAGCCTGGGGGGCCTCGGCCTCAGCCAGGCGGCGGACCTGATCGGCGGACCCCAGGGTTCGGCGGTGCAGATGGTGGTCGACCGTCAGGGGCAGCAGTTCCAGGCCTCGGTTGTTCGCCGGTCGGTGTATGTCAGCAGTGTGGTTGATGCGAAGTTCCTCGATTCGAGCCGCACGATCGGTTACGTCCGGATCAAGCAGTTTTCAGATTCCACCTCGGAGGACCTGGCCAAGGAGATGGCGAAGCTGCACAACGCCGGGATGAAGTCGGTTGTGCTCGACCTGCGTGGGAATCCAGGCGGACTGCTGACCGAGTGCGTCGAAGTCAGCGACCAGTTTCTCCCCGCCGGCACGATCGTGATGACGAAAGGCCGCACGTCGGGTGACAACTCGAGCTACTCGGCCAAACGCGCCGGAACCTGGAGCATGCCGCTGGTCGTCCTGGTCGACGATCACAGTGCCTCGGCGAGCGAGATTTTCGCGGCCGCAGTCCAGGAAAATGGTCGCGGAGTGGTGGTGGGCCGGAACTCCTACGGCAAGGGAACCGTGCAGACGCACTTCCCGCTGCAGTCGGTTTCGGGAGAACTGAAGCTGACGACCGCCAAGTTTTACTCCCCGAGCGGTCGTGAAATGTCGGGACACGGCGTGCAGCCGGATGTCCAGGTCTCCAAAGCACCGGGGGCGATCGAGACGGACGAGATGCGTGATCCAGATCTCCTGGCGGCCCTGCGGGTGATGCAGGGCGGGCGGCCCGCGCAGCTCGCCCAGGAGGCCGGACAGGTCAACCGCCACCTCGGCGGAACCTTCGGCCGGTGAACGCAGATTGAACGTCGAGACAAGACAGGTCGCAGCCTGACCCAGGGCTGCGACCTGTTTTCGTTGAATCCGCCGGGCGGGCCGGGAGAAAACCGGCATTGTCAGCCGGAGCAGGGCGGGGGTAAAAACCGCACCGTTTCCGACGATCGGTGAACGTCACCGCCATCGCCGGCCCGCTGCGAATTTGTCACAGACCGTTGTCGTTCTCCAGGGCGGCGATGGCGGGCAGGATGCCCTTTCATGTCGGAACATTCCGGTTTTCCACGCCTCGCGGAGTCGTCCCGGCCGCTGCCGGTGACGTTCGGGGAAATCGCAGGTTTTGCGAAGGACCCCTATGCCTGCATGCACGCGCTCTGGCAGGAACACGGCGATGTCGCCGCGCTCCAGGAGGGAGAGCAGCGGGTTTACTTTGCCTTCGGACCGGAATTCAACAAGCAGATCCTCACCGATACGCAGCGCTTCCATTCCCGCTTCTTCGCGATCCGCGGTCCGAAGAACTCGCCGCAAAGGCGGCTGACAAGCGGGCTGCTCAGCATGAATGGCGACCTGCACAAGCAGCATCGCCGGACGGTCCAGGAGCCGTTCCAGAAGCGGGCCATCGTCGGCTATCACGACGCCGTCCTCGGCGTCTCCGAGGAAATGACCCGCGAGTGGTCTGCCGGATCGACACTCGACATCAATGAAGAAATGACGCAGTACATGCTGCGTCTGACGAGCCTGATCGTCTTCGGCCTCGATTGCCGCGACCTGGCCCTGCGGATCGGTGAACTCACCGAAACGTGGGTCGCCTTGAATCACAAGGTCGGAATCACCGCCCTCGTTTCGGATCCCAGTACGGCCGAAGACTACGAACGCCTTCTCGATGTCGCTGTCGAACTCGAGAAAGCGGTCAAGGAAATGATCGCTCTCCGGCGCAGCGGCCGCGTCGGTTTCGATGTGCTTTCTCTGCTGCTCAGGGCTCACGACGTCGACACGACTGTCAATGACGACCAACTCGTCGGTCACATCGTCCTGATGTTCGGCGCAGCCCACCTGACCTCGGCCCATTCGCTCACCTGGACGCTGTTCCTCCTCGCCCAGCATCCCGAGGTGATGAGTCAGCTTCACGCGGAACTTGACGCGAATCTCAATGGTCAGCCCCCGCGTCCGGAGCACCTGGAAGGACTGACCGTCCTCGACCGGGTGCTCAAGGAAAGCATGCGCATCCTGCCGGCGTCCTCATTCCTGCATCGCATGACGGCCGAGCCCGTGGAGATGGGACCCTTTCAGCTTCCCGCCGGGGCGGTCGTCATCTTCAGCCAGTTGATGACGCATCACATGCCGTCGCTCTATCCGGAGCCGGAGAAGTTCCACCCGGATCGCTGGCTGACGTCGTCGCCGTCCCCCTATGCGTACCTGCCGTTCGGCGGCGGCGCCCGGATGTGCATCGGCGCGGCCCTCGGCACGATGCAGCTCAAGATCTCGCTGATCCGCATGCTGCAGCAGTTCAGGTTCTCCATCCCCGCTCACACGTCGGTCAACGCACGCGTCATGTCGACGATGCTTTTTCCGGTCGGCCGGATCCCGATGCAGATCGAGAAGCAGGACGGGCAGTTCTCGGCGAATCCTGTCCGGGGCAACGTCCTGCGGTTTGTCACGCTCCCCGACAAACAGGCCGCCGCCGAGCGGAAAGCGGCGTAATCACCCCGCGGCTGCTTCGCGCGTCCATGATCCGAAGTCGTGCTACGGCTCTGTGAGCCGTACGATTGCGGAAACGACGGCAGCCATACGTTCGCCGTACACCGTCAGTCACCGGCCTTCCCGTCGCCGCTTCGAAGTCGGGCCTCGGCTCTGAAAGCGCACGGCCGAGACGGCCGTGGCACGGCGTTACGACGGGAGCCGAACGGAAATCCGCTCAACCGGCGATCGGCGCGATGTCGCCGGTTTCGGCCATCTGCTTCAGCAGACGTTCGATGTCCTCGTCCGAGGGGGTCTCTCCGGCTGCCTGCTGTTTCCGGAAGTGCGAGCTGAAGTCGTTGAGTTTGGTCACGAACTGGGCAAGGTCGGTTTCATCGATCCGGTCGATGAACAGCACTCCGTCCAGGTGGTCGTTCTCGTGCTGGATGACGCGGGCCGGCAGGTCGTCGATCTTCACCCGGAACGGCTGTCCATCAAGGTCGAAGGCCTCCACGACGATGGTCTCCGGACGGGACACATCGGCGTACAGTCCCGGAAGGCTCAGGCAGCCTTCTTCGCCGACCGCGGAGCCGCTGCGGTTCCGGATGACCGGATTGATGAAGACGACTTCTTCGTCCTTCTTCTCGGGATCACCGGAGACATTCACGACGAACAGGCGCAGGGGAAGTCCGACCTGGTTGGCGGCGAGGCCGATTCCCTTGGACTCATACATCAGCTCGAACATCCGGGCGACAACGGCGCGGAGGGTGTCGTCAATGCGGGTGACGTCTCGGGACTTCCAGCGGAGTGCGGGGTGGGGATAAGGGACGATCTGCATTGAGCGAAACGCTTGGGGGATAGAAGTGGAAGTCGGGCCCAAACCCGCATAGTGGCGGATGGCGGGGGGGAGACGCAACGGGGCGGAGTCGAGTTGCGGGCTGGGAAGTTGTCGACTGGCGGGATGCTCGCGCGAAACGCCGCCCCACGCGCAGCGGCCACGGAATGGTGAGCCGGACATGGATGAAGACAATCAAATTGAGCACATCGCCTGCGCAAACTCCATTCGGCCAGTCGTCTCAGGATTTCCGGGGAAAAGTGGGCCTCAGCGACAGTCCACAGATCAACGCTCTCTCTCACACGCTTCGCGGCTTTGTGACGTCGAACTCGACGGAGTTTGACGCGCTTCCCGGAATGGTCGAGAATCGGGCGACGCGGTATCCCTCACGAGCAGGCAGACTGATGACGAGCGGGCCAGATTCCACACAGCGCTGTGAACGGAAAACCATCCGCTTCTGGCGGTGCGGGCTCGTCGCCCTGATCGGCCTGACCGGGGGGCTGTCCGGTTGCGGTCAGTCGACCTATGCGGAGCGAGTCAACCGCTCCAGGGATCTGCTTGCCTATCATGCCCGGCTCGACCAAAGTCTGCAGGCGGAGTGGGCCCGTGCCGACTGGGGACTGGCCCTGCGGCCTCCCGTTCGCTTCCGCCTGATGCCGGCGCCTCCTCCTCCGAAAGCCAACGAGGAAGGACTGGTTGAGGTCGTCCCCGACACGCGCCAGCCGGCCTACCTCGGTGTCGAGTTGCCCGGGCTCGTGGCCGCCTGGGAAGTGCCCGGCGAGGCATTTATCTACCTCTGCAGCAATCATCAGCGGTTTGTGGATTCCCAGGGCTCGACGGCCACGGTCGCGGAGCCGGAGACCTTCCTCGCCGATCTGGAAGCCGTGTTGCAGCAGGGGTTCGAATTCACACTCTCCGCAGAGCCGGCCCGCGGACCGGCGGAGCGGCACGCGAAGTTCGCGGAACGCATTCCGCTCTCGGACCAGTTCGCGGCGCCCAAGGCGTTTGACTCGATCCGCATTGAGAAAGAGTCCGATCCCAAATTCGCCGCCCACGTTTACGAGCACCTGGCAGGCAGGATTCAGGTGGCCCTGATCGTCGTCTACGCGCCGGCCAATCCCGGGAACTTTGAGAACGGGGCCCGCACGGCGCTCGAAACGATTCGCGTCGAACCCGTCGTTCCGCGCGCGGCTGTTCAACCGGGAGGCGCCACGCCGGGTGGCATCGCCCCCCGGCCCTCGGCCTTTTAGTTTCCATGCCAGAGAGAGGCCTTCACGACGTGCAGGGGATCGAGGGAAGCGAACCCGCGATTGCGACGCCTCGACCGGCGCGTGTCATCTCCGGCAAGACGCTGGTCATCGGCATGTTTGCCTTTGGGCTCTTGCTGACCGGTCTGCTCTATGCGTACTGGGATCTGCACACGCGGCCGTTCCGGCCGCTGCAGGATGCCATCGCGCGTGTGATTCCCGGTTCGCAGCCGCGCGTCATCGGAGGGCGGCACAAGAGCCATCGGATCGGGGCCCCGAAGACTCTCAGGATCATCGTCGAGGTGGACTACAATCCCCTGGACGAAGCGAACCAGGCTCGGCGCGACGAAGCCGTTCGGAAGATTCTCGAACTCGCCAGGACGCAGCACGACGTTTCGCCCTATGAAAAGATCGAGATGCATCTGGAGCATCGGGTTCCTGAGAGGCCGCCGGTCGTCTGGTCACTGATTCAAACACCTGCGGATTGGGAAGCATTTTCCGCCCGCGAGGCCGTTCCCGGGAGTTCGTCGTGAACATCAACCGCCGCAAATTCTTCGGCAGCGTGACGTCACTCAGTCTCGGGGCCGCAGTCGGTCGTTCGCTCCTCGCCGCCGACCTCCGCGGTTCGATTGCCGACGTTCAGCAGCGGATGGTGAAGATTTTCGGGGCAGGGGGGCTGGCCGGCCTGCATGCCTATGGAACAGGCTTCCTGATTTCCCCGAACGGGCATGTTGCGACGATCCTCAGTCACGTGCTCGACTCCGACGTCGTCAACGTCGTCCTGCACGATGGCCGCCGGATCCCCGGCCGGGTCGTCGGGACAGATGTGGATCTCGATCTCGCGGTTCTCAAGATCGAAGCGGAAGGGTTGCCCTCGTTCGACTTATTCAAGGCGGTGGACGTCAGCCCCGGCACGCGCGTTCTGGCGTTCAGCAACATGTTCAAGGTTGCTTCGGGCAACGAGCCGGTGACCGTGCAGCGAGGAGTGGTCGCCGCAAAGGCCAGGTTGTCGGCCCGGCGGGGACGGTTCGCCGCCCCTTACCGTGATGAGGCCTATCTCCTCGATGCGGTGACCAACAATCCGGGGGCCGGTGGGGGAGTTCTGACGACGCTCGATGGCCGTCTCGTGGGCGTTCTTGGTCGTGAACTGAAGAATCCGCAGACGCAAACCTGGATCAACTACGCGGTCCCCGCAACGAAACTCGCCGCGACGGCCGATGCGATCGTGAAAGGGGAGTTCCGACCGAAGGACAAGTTTGCCGCCGATGAACCGGAGGGGACGGGAGTGACACCCGTCGATCTCGGTCTGGTGCTCGTTCCGGACGTGGTGGCTCGCACGCCTGCCTATGTGGATGACGTCGTCGTCGGTTCGCCGGCGGCCAAGGCCGGACTGGCGGCTGAAGACCTCATCGTCTTCGTGAACAGCGATCTCGTGGCATCGATTTCCGCCGTGAAAGACGCGCTCCAGCAAAGTCGCCCGGGAGACGACGTCACGCTCACAGTCCGCCGTGGGGACGATCTGGTGTCGGTGACGCTCCGCGTCCCGCCCAGGGGAACCAGGTAGCCGCGCGCACACCCGCATCTGGTCGCAGACTCTTCGTGACCGGCAAGGTTTCACTCACCGGCGTCTTCGTCAGCCTCGGCGGGTTCAGGTGGAAGACCCCGCTTGTTCGAGACCGCGGGCGGTCCGACGCATCCGGACGTCGAAGGACGACCGATCTCAAGGGATGCCGGATGGTCTCCTGTCGCGGCCCGATCGCGGCGTGCTCCAAGGATGTCGAGCCACATGAAACAGTCGTTTACCTCTCGCGAGACCTCGTCTCGCGGACAGGCTCTCGCCATTCTGGCCGTTCTCCTGTTCTGCATTCCGTTGGTGGCCAGCGGCTTGAAACGGGCGACGTTCGACGGCCGGCCCACGGCGGTCCGTGACGCCGAAACGGCGACCAACCCGGAATACGACCTGGTCGTCGCCTGGCATGGCGGGCGGCTCGGCGATCCGCGCATTGCGGACGTTCGCCGCAAGCTGCTCGGAGAAGTGGCCGCCGACGGCCTGCTCCGCGGCGGTTCCCCTTACGTGGCCGATGTGACTTCTGCCGATGATCAACTGGCGGCTCTGACGGCCAGCGACATGACCGTCGAACAGGCCAAAGAGTCCCTTTCCGGGATCTGGCTCGGTCGCGGGGGGCTCAAGATCAAGGCGACGAATAATGGTCGCCGCGACCTCGAATGGACGGCCCGCCGGATCGAAACCGAACTCAATGCCGTGGAAGGCCGCACGGTCGTTGTCTCCCTGCGGCCGATGACGACCCCTGTCAGCGGCGACACGGACTCTCCCATTGAGATTCCGGAGTTCGACCTGGAAGTGTTTTGCGCCGCAGGGAACGATCCCCTCGCCACGCCCGCCACTCTTCGCGACGAAGTGCTCAAGGTTCGTGGCTACCCCACTGCTGCGGAACCAGACGGGCAGCAGCTGGTGGCCGAGGCGTTCGAAGCGGTGGGAACTCCGGTCGCCATTCGGATTCGTCTGACTGATGCCGGGAAGGCCGTCCCCGCAGCCGCCCGGGACGCCATTCGCCACGCTGCCGCCGATGCAGGGATTGCGTCCGAAGACCTGATGGTCAGCGGCTCGCTGCTCACGGCGGCCGAGCGCGCTGAAACCCTTTCCGCCGCGGCCAGTCCGGGTGCTGGCGGCGGACTCTGGAATGGTGTTCTTTCTCCCATCGTGATCACCCTGGCCGCCGCTGGCGTTTTGGGAATGCTCGTCGGCGGGTACTCAATTGATCTCATCTGCTCGATGGTTCTCGGCGCCTTTGGCGCGGCGGGACTTGCGGCCGGAATGAACGCTCTGGGCATCGCCTGGACCGAAAGCCTGCTTCTGATCCCGGCCGTCGTCTTCGTGCTGACTGTCGCCACGACATTGCTCGAACCGGCCGCCGGCGGCAGCCTCAGTGCCCGTGTCCGTCGCCCGATGTCCGCGTCGACGCTGCTGTCTGCCCTCTGCCTGGTCACGTTGCTCGTCGGTTCGAACATGCAGCGCACGACCGATCGTCAGTTCGCCCTCGCGGGAGCTGCGGCCTGTGCGATCGCGTGGGGGCTTTCGACGATCTGCGTTCCGCCAGTTGCCTCGCTCCTCGGAGGGCGGCCGATCCGGCGCGTGACCCATGGACTCGATTTCGCCGAATGGATCGTGACGCACCAGCGGATCACCGCCACGGTCGCGGCGACCGTCGGCGTGGCCCTCGCTGTTTTGTTGCTGCAACCCGACGTCCAGAACTGGGTGTCGGCTCCGCGCGGCGAGTCTTCACGGGGTTCTCAGTTTGCCCTGGAACGATCCCTCGGCGGCACCTCCGACATTCGCGCGGAGATCCACTTTGATGCCGAACGGATGCAGCGGATGCGGATCCTGGAACGGGCCGGCATCGTCCGTGCCACCGTGCAGAAACTGAAGAGCTGCCACGGCGTGACAGGAGCCATGTCACTGGCGGAGGCGGCACCGGACATCCCGCGTCCGGCCGACGACGCCAGGACCCGTGAGCGGTCCACGTACATTGCCAGGTCGAACAAGGTTGCCGAGCACCTGCGGGACCGGAATGAGGTCCTGGGAGGGGCCTGGCTGCTGGAGCATGGCTCAGAGGACGGCAGTGAGGCAGTCGGGGAAACCTGGGTGATCCGGGCATCGCTCGCCGAACTTGCGGTGGATGCTCCGCAGGTCGTCGTTGCGGATCTGAACCGCGCGATCCAGGATGTCCTGCGGTTCCACGCCGGCGTGTCACATGAAATCACCGGCGACGTCGTCAAGGCGTCCCTGCGATCCGCCACGCCCAGCCGGCGTCCCGGTGTGATCGGCGTCCTGGTCGCCCTGTCGCTGATTGTCGCGGCCGTCGGGACCGGCTCGCTGGGACGAGGCCTCGCTGTGGCCGGCATCGTCGCCATCCCGGGCGTGGCCGTCTTGATCGCCCCTGGGTTCCAGCCCGGCCAGTTCGGTGCCCCGGCGTTTCTGGCGATTGCGATTCCCTTGAGTCTGGGGGTGATGTCGTGCGTCCGACTGGTGAACGACCTCGGGGAATGGGTTGCGGCGACGTCGACTCGACATGAGGCCCTGGCGTTTGCGTTCACCGGATCCATGACCCGCTCGCGTCAGGCGCTCGTGACTTTGGCCGCGGTGCTGGGAGGCCTGAGTCTCCTCACGCCGCAACTCGTCCCATCCGCGGTGAGGGCCGGAGTCTGGGTATCCGTCTGGGCCATGGCCGCCAGCCAGTGCATCTTCCCACTGCTCCTTTCGGGGCGCCTCGGCCGACTGATTGTCCGTGATGGAGAACGGGGCCTGGACACGGTCGACGATCACGTTGTCGCCGCTCCGATCCGTCTGGAGCCGGTGATTGAGGCGCCACATTTCGAGCTGGAAACGACCCGCCGGCGCGTCCGCAGTGCCGGGTGAGGGCCTGCATAGGGGGGCCGTGCCGCCGGAGTCTCGCGGAGTGATGGCGGTTCCGGTAGCTTGACGTGGTGGGGATGGCGTTTGTCAGCCATCCCGTCACGCACGACGCCCGTTGCAGTATTCCATGTCGACCTCGGATCAAGACGACACCCCGACGCCCCAGGATTCGGATGTCAGGCGCACTGCGCCGCTGAACATTCCTCCGCCATCCTTCACCACGCTCCTGCAGATGCTGGCCACGCAGGCGATGGCGGCAATGGGGCTCATTCCAGGCCCGGATGGCAAGTCCCACAAGGAGCCGGCCGTCGCGAAGCATTTCGTCGATCTGCTCGGCGTCCTCGAGGTGAAGTGCAAAGGGAATCTCGACTCCGCGGAGGCGAAGATGCTCGACACCCTGCTGCATGACCTGCGAATGGCGTTCGTCCAGGCCTCGAAGTAACCCTTCTTCCCGGCCGCGTCGCGTCTGGGCCGTCCTCTATTCGATTGATGGAATCTTCATGGCCAAGTGCCTTGTCACCGGCGGCGCCGGATTCATCGGCAGCCACCTGACGGAGCGGCTGCTCGCAAACGGCCACCAGGTGACTATTGTCGATGACATGTCGACGGGGCGGCGTGAGAATCTCCGGAAGGTCGAATCGCATCCGGCCCTGCGGATCGTCCCCGGATCGATCACCGACCAGATCGTCCTGACGGAAGCAGTGCGCGACGCGGACGTGGTGTATCACCTGGCCGCCGCGGTGGGCGTCAAGCTCGTCGCGGATGACCCCGTTCGCACCATCGAAACGAACATCTATCCGACCGAACTGCTGCTGAGGCTCGCCGTCCAGCGGCAATGCCGATTCTTTCTCGCGTCGACGAGCGAGGTGTACGGCAAGAACCAGAAGGAAGTCTGGACCGAGGAGGACGACATCCACCTGGGGCCGACATCCAAGCCGCGATGGGCCTACGGCTGTTCGAAGGCGATCGACGAGTTTCTGGCTCTGGCGTACCACCGCAAGTTCGGCCTGCCGGTCGTCATCGGGCGGTTTTTCAACGTGGTCGGCCCGCGGCAGGTCGGCCATTACGGAATGGTAATCCCCCGCTTTGTGGATCAGGCTCTTTCGGGCGGACCGATCGTGGTCTATGACGACGGCGGACAGGTCCGCTGCTTCGCCCATGTCCGGGAAGTCGTCGAGGCCGTTCATCGGCTGACGGAGACTCCCGCCGCGGCAGGCAAGATCTTCAACATCGGCAGCGATCAGCCGATTTCGGTCCGCCAGCTGGCGGAGGCGGTTGCGGCGAAGGTGAATCCCGACATCCGGATCGAGACCATGCCCTACCATGTGGCGTACGGACACGACTTTGAAGACGTGCGACGACGAGTTCCAGACGTCTCCCGTCTGCGGAACACGCTGGGGCAGGTTCCGACGGCGACCTTGAGCGAGATCCTGGACGAAATTATCGCGTGGAAGCGCTCGGGAGCGTAACAGCCGGGCGGGACCGGCCTTCGGATCGTTGGACGAAAGAATAAACCGGGCGGGGGGCGCATCTTATGGATAACGCGTCCGAGTCCGGAGAGCCCCCGTTGAAGGTTGTCCCTGGCGGGCAGCAAACGCTGCTGGCCTCGCTGTTTCACGAGCATGCCGATCGCCTTCGCGGCATGCTCTGGGGTGTGCTGCGGAACCGCGATGCCGTCGAGGATGTGGTGCAAACCACGTTTGCAAAAGCACTTGAGTCAAGTGGTGAGGTTCGGTCGGTCTCCTGGAAAGCGTGGCTGTTCCAGGTGGCCTACAACGAGGCCATGTTGTTGCGGCGGAAAGAGGGTGTGCGGCAACGGGCGTTTCAGAAGATCTCGGCCGGGCAGCAGCCGCCCGGGGATGCGTGGCCAGGTGACGGTCTTGCGGCGCGGGAACTCGTCGATCAGGTCGGGCGACTTTTAGCCGAACTGCCGCCGGAACAGCGGGAAGTGGTGCGCCGGCGGATGCATCAGGAACAGACGTTCGCGGAGATCGCCGCGGATCTGGGAGTCCCCCTGGGGACGGTCCTGACCCGCATGCGGCTCGCGACCGACAAACTGCGGAAAGCGCTCCAGCGAACGGACAGCCATCACGGAGGTGGCGAAGAGAGAAGTGGCGAACAACGATGAACTCCGAGTTAAACATTCTTGCCCTGCGATACGCTCTTGATGAGCTGCCGGACGCCGAGGCCCGCGCCTTTGAGGGGCGGCTGGCGGTCGACCAGGCCGCCCGCGAGGCGCTGGCTGATGTGGTGATTCTCACCTCAGCCGTCCGCCAGCTTCCCGCGCCGGTTCCCGCCGTTGCCAACGTCTCCGTCGGCGGTCGACGCTCCCGGATGGCTGCCATCGTGTCGTGCGCCGCCGCCTGCCTGCTCCTGCTCGTTGTGATCAGGATGCCGCAGCCGGGCCCGTTGGTCTCCAATGGTCAGTCCTTCGAGAACACGGAGATCGTCGGCGCCTGGTCGGAGCTCGGCAGCGACGACCTGCTCGTCTCGGAATTCGAGTCGGACTTCTCCCGTGACGACACAGCCTCGGAGATCCCGGACTGGATGGTCGCCGCCGTGCTGGAAGATGTAGAAGTCGCGCCGCGCGAGGAGGGGACGCTATGACCTCACTCCAGAATTCAGGGGCTCGAATGCTGCTCGGCGCGGCTCTGGTGCTTGGCTCCGGCCCGTCGGGATTGGCCCAATCGGAAAAGAAGACAGAAGTGCCGACGTCGAAGCCCGCCGTCCAGGCGGCCGATCTCGAAGTCGTCAACGAAGATGCTGCGCTCGAGTTCGCGAAGCGACATCATCCGGAACTCGCGAAGCTTCTGGGACCGATGAAGGCCGCATCGCCCAGGGACTACCAGAAGGCGATTCGCGAGCTCGACCGCGTCAGCGACCGACTGATCCGCATGGAGACTCGCTCGCCGGACCGCTATGCCATCGAGATCGAGCTGTGGAAAACCGAATCACGGCTTCGGCTGGTGGCGGCCAAGACGGCGATGCTGGACGACGATGAGCGCCGCGAGCAGATTGAAAAACTGGTCAACGAACGGAATCAACTGCGAGTTCGGCTGTATGAGTTCGAACGGGATGAGGCCCGGCAGCGCATTGTGCAGCTCGACAGGCAGATCGAGTCGCTCAAAAGCCAGGAGTCGCAGGCCGTTCGAAAAGAAGTCGATCGGCTGGTGAATTCCGCGAGGTCGAGCGCCAAACGGGTCAAGACGCGTCTCAAGAACAAGGCCGGGGAAGGGGCGGCGCCGCTGGAAAAGCCGAAGGCCGCCGACCCGAAGCGCGCGCCGGGGTCCCCCGGCGCATCTCAATAGGTCGAGTGAGAAGGATTGCGGCGAGTTTCCGTGGAATCCGGGGGGTGTCTGGGATGAACGTCATGCGGAACACTTATTTTCGCTCTCTTGCGTTGGTCGCCCTGTTCGCAGGAACGATCGCGCAGGCCGCCGATCCTCTCCCGCAGGCCAGTGAGCGTTTCAAGACCACCGACGTCCAGGAAGTGCCCGACTTCCAGCGGCATCTCGTGCCACTGATGGGACGGGTCGGCTGCAACGGTCGGGCCTGCCACGGGTCGTTCCAGGGGCAGGGAGGCTTCCGCCTGTCGCTGTTCGGTTACGACTTCAAGATGGACCATGACGGACTGATGGAGCGGATCGACCTCGAGAATCCGCTCAAGAGCTACGCCCTCGAGAAGCCCTCAATGGTCGTCGAGCACGAAGGGGGGCTGAAGCTGAAGCCGGGTACCTGGGAATACAACCTCTTCGCACAATGGCTCAAAACGGGCGCGAAGCCGCGTCCGGCCGAGCCTGCGGACCTCTCCCGCCTGGAAGTGACCCCCTCCGAAATTCGCTTCGCCAAGACCGGCGAGAAGATCCAGCTCCGGGCCGTGGCAATCTGGGAAGATGGTTCGCGTGAAGACGTGACCTGCCTGACGCGGTTCGTGACGAACGATCCGGCGGTTGCGGAAGTCAGCCCGGAAGGCGTCGTGACGGGCGTCGATGCGGGCGATACGCATGTCGTGGCGTTCTACGACAACGGCATCGTCCCGGTGCCGGTCCTGCGTCCTTATTCCGAGCGGACGGGCGAGAAGTTCCCGCAGGTCGCCGCGACGACGAAAGTTGATGAACTCGTCATCTCCAAGCTCGCCAAACTGGGGGCGGTTCCCTCCGACGTCTGTGCGGACGAGGAATTCCTGAGGCGGGTCAGCCTGGATATCGCGGGCACGCTGCCGTCGTCCAACGAAGTGCGCGCGTTTCTCAGCGACTCGGCCTCGGACAAGCGGGCCCGGAAGGTCGAGGAACTCCTCGCGACGCCGGCCTATGCCGCCCGCTGGACGACGATGCTCTGCGACATCACTGGCAACAACGATACACAGCTCAACAACATCACCGCCGCCCGCGGCCGCGCCAGCCAGGAATGGTACGACTGGATCTACAAGCGGGTCGCCGAGAATACCCCGTACGACCAGTTGATGGAGGGGATCATCCTCGCCGTCAGCCGGAATCCGGGCGAGTCGTACTACGACTACTGCGTCCGCACGAGCAAGATGTACGGCAAGAATCCGACCGCGAGCTTCGCGGAGCAGCCGGGCCTGACCTACTTCTGGGGCCGGCAGAACTTCGACCAGCCCGAAGAGCGGGCCATCGGCTTCGCGTATGCCTTCATGGGAATTCGCATCCAGTGCGCCCAGTGCCACAAGCACCCCTTCGATGAATGGACGCAGGAAGATTTCACGCAGTTCCAGGCCTTCTTCGATCGCGTGCGTTTCGGCAAGACGGCTCCGACCTCCAACACTCTCACCCGGGCCCAGGACCAGGAAGACCTCCAGAAGGTGCTGGCCGACATTGGCATGACGGGCAAGAAGACCGGAGCGGATCGCCGGGAACTGGAAGCGAAGGCCAGGGATGGGCAGGTCGTTCCCGCGTCCGATCTCGGAATCCTGGCCGCCACCAGGACTGTGGACAAGAAGGCGAAGAAGGAAGGCCGGCAGGTCGCCGGCAAGGGAACCAAAGTCGCCCGCCTGCTGAAAAGCGAGGAACTGATCAACGTCGGCGCGATTGATGATCCGCGGAAGCCAGTGATGGAATGGCTGCGGAACCCCGAGAACAGGCTGTTCGCACGTGCGTTCGTGAACCGCGTCTGGGCCCAGTATTTCCATCGGGGAATTGTCGAACCGACGGACGACTTGTCGCTTGCGAATCCTCCCTCCAACGAGCCGCTGCTTGATTACCTGGCGGACGGTTTCGTGAAGAGCGGCTACGACATGAAGTGGCTGCACCGAACGATCGTCAGCAGCGACACCTATCAGCGAAGCTGGCGTCCCAACGAAACCAACCGCCTCGACGAACGGAACTTCAGCCGGGCAATTCCGCGGCGGCTGCCTGCGGAAGTGGCGGTTGACGCCGTCAAGTGCGCGACGGCCGGTTCATCCGCCAACCTCGCAATGCGTGACCAGCTCGACGGGCGCATGGTTGTCTACCCGGGGACGGGCAATCGCAACACGGGCGGGCCCTATGCCCTCAACGTGTTTGGCCGCTCGCTGCGTGAGAACAACTGCGACTGCGAACGGTCTGCCGAGCCGAGTCTCCTCCAGACTCTCTACCTCCGGAACGATGGCGACACCCTGGCTGCCATCGATCGCCGCGACGGCTGGCTGGCAGAGACCGCGAAAACGATGAAAGTTCCGTTCTCGGCTCAGGCCGGCGAGCCCGAATCGGGTGATCGCAGCGAGCGGAAGCGGCTCAAGGAAACCTACGACCGCCGCGTCGCCGCCCTCAAGGAACAGGCCAAAGCGGCCGAGGCGGCCGGCGACAAGAAGGAGCTTCAGAAAGCCGAGCGTCAGCTGGCGGCCGCGAAGGCCCGCTATGCCGGAATGCTGAAAGGCGCCGCCAGCGACAAGGCCGAAGCCAGGTCGGAGAATGCCGGAGCAGCGAGCAAAGGGAACGCCTTGAAGATCTCGGAGGCCGAGTCCGCCTCGATGGTCGAGGAGGCCTATCTCCGGGTGCTGAGCCGGTTCCCGTCGCCGGACGAATCGAAGATCGCCGTCGAGGCCATTCAGAATGCATCTGATCCGATGAACGGATTGCGGGATGTGCTCTGGGCACTGCTCAACACCAAGGAATTCATCGTCAACCACTGATGCGTCTGGCGGTGCAGGGGGCATCAGCCGCCTGAGTTCCGCCGCGTGAACTGACTGCGATCGCCCACGTACTGATTCCAATTCAAAGTCGGGAGTACCCCATGGCGCTGCATATTGATTGCGAAGGATTTGCACGTCGCGATTTCCTCCGGGCCGGTTCGCTGGCGCTCGGCGGGCTGTCGCTCGGCAGCTACCTGCGGATGGCATCGGCCGGTGAAGTGGCTTCCGCGGCGAAAGCCAAGGCGGCGATCTTCATCAATCTCCGCGGCGGTCCGTCGCACATGGACATGTTCGATCCCAAGCCGGAGTCGGCGTCCGAGTACCGCGGCGAATTCAACACGATCCCCACTGGCGTTCCCGGAGTTCACTTCAGCGAACACCTCCCGCACCTCGCCAGCTGCACCGACAAGTTCGCGCTCCTGAGAGGCGTGACGCACACCCTTGCAGCCCACGAACTCGGAACCCTCTACGTCAACACGGGCAACCGTCCGCTCCCTTCGCTCGAGTTTCCCGGGTACGGCTCGGTGGTGACGAAGGAACTCGGCGGGCCGAAAGACCTGCCGCCGTTCGTCGCGATTCCGAACACGGCCCAGCGGGCCGGTTACCTGGGCGTGAAGTACGCCCCTCTCAGCACGAGCACGTCTCCCAAGATCGGACAGGCGTACCAGGTGCGCGGCGTGTCGCTGCGCAACGGCCTCACGGTGACCGACGTCCAGCGGCGCAACAACCTGCTCGATCGCCTCGATACCACCTTCGCCGCCTACGAAAAGCAGGATCAGCTGCTTGAAGGTCTCGATCGCTTTTCCGAACAGGCGCTGTCAGTGATTACCTCGCCCCGAGCCCGGGAGGCATTCGATATCGGCAAGGAGCCGGAATCGTTCAGCAAGCAGTTCGGCTCCTCCGATTTCGGCGCGAGCTGCCTGCTGAGTCTGCGGCTTGTCGAATCGGGAGTGCGGTTCGTCACTGTCTCCAGCAATGGCTGGGATACGCACAACAACAACTGGGAATCGCTGAAGACCAAGCAGCTTCCTCCGTTCGACCAGGGGCTTTCCGGCCTGCTGACCGGCCTTCAGCAGCGTGGACTGCTCGATTCGACGATCGTCTACGTCACGGGCGAGTTCGGCCGCACTCCGAAGATCAACACCACCCGCGGCGGTCGCGATCACTACCCGCGGTGCATGTTCATGTTGATGGCCGGTGGGGGCATCAAGGGAGGCCAGGTGCTCGGCGAGAGCGATGACACCGCGAGCGGCCCGAAGAACGACGGTTTCACGCCGGACGACGTGGCCGCGACCTTCTTCCACACGCTCGGCATCGATCACCGGAAGGAATACCACACCAATACCGGCCGACCCGTCATGATCGTCCGTGACGGCCGGGTTATCAGCGATCTGCTGGTCTGATTTCCCCGGAATACCGCAGTCTCACACGACGCCCGGCGCCGAACTTCGGTGCCGGGCGTTTCTGTTTTGCCGGGAATGCGGTCACCCGGTCGTGAGAACTTTGCCGCCGCGCACCGCCGCTGCTGGTCGGCGCTGATCGCCGCGATACAATCGGCAGATGCGATCAATTGCCGATTCTGGCGCTTTGGTCGCAGCCCACCTGACTTGAGTCGGCGTCCTGCCGATTCACCCGCCTGACTGCGCACGTTTGGAGAAAGCATGCTGAGTTTGAATCGCTGGCTTGTCCTGGGTATGGCGGCCGTGGCCGGCCTCCAGGCTCCCTCGATCGTCCACGCCGCTGAGACCGGCACCATTGTTGGCCAGTTCATCTACGATGGCGCCGTTCCGACCCTGGCGCCGAAAGTCGCCAAGGGAGACGCGACGGCCCGTGATGCAGCCACCTGCGCCAACGACGAAGTCCCGGATGAATCCCTGGTCGTCGATCCGGAATCGAAGGGCATCGCCAACATCATCGTTTATCTCCGCAAGGCTCCGGCCAACATTCCGGCCGAGCTGAAGGAGAGCAAGGAAAAGAACCTGGTCGTCGACCAGAAGGGATGCCGCTACTTCCCGCACGTCCTCGCCGTGCGGACCGACCAGACGGTGACCTGCGTGTCGTCTGACCCCGTCGCTCACAATGTGAACATTGCACCGTTCACGAATCCGTCCCAGAACTTCGTCATCCCGGCGAACGACAAGACGGGAACGGCCGTGAAGATGACGAAGCCGGAGTCGCTGCCGGTCAACGTGAAGTGCGACATCCATCCCTGGATGCAGTCGTACTGGGTCGTTACCGATCATCCTTATGCGGCCGTGACCGATAAGGACGGCAAGTTCAAGATCGAAGGCCTTCCGGTCGGCGAGCACAGCTTTACGGTGTGGCAGGAATCGGCTGGCTACGTCGAGCGGTCTTTCAAGGTCACTGTGAAAGCCGGCGAGCAGACCCTGCCCCCGGTCAAAGTGCCGGCATCGAAGTTCAAAAAGAAGTGAGCCGCGAAGATCTGTCATCGCTGATCGACCCGCCCGCGACCTGTGGGCGGGTCTTTTTGTGCCCGGAGGGGCCCGATTCATGCGGAACTCCATTGGCGTCGCACTGCAGTTCCTGGCGCTCATTTTCCTCCCGCTGCTCATCATCTGGCAGCTGAATTTCGGCTTCCGCCTGCTGTGGATGCCCGGGCTCACGCTCGTCGGCATGCTCGTTTTCTGGATCGGGCACGCCCTCCGGGAGAAGGCATGAGCGCCTGCTCGCGCAGATCGTTCCTGCTCGGCATGGCTCTGGCGGCCGGAGCAGGGCGATCATCGCGTGCGGCCATACTGCGCCCCGGCCCGCTTCTCTGGTCGCGCAAGGTGGCCATGGGCGAAGGGGATTGGCCCAGCCGGGAAGTCGTCCCTGCGGCCGACTCGAAGCAGCTCTACATCCCGCTCATCGATCGTGTTCTGGCCATTGATCTGCAGACCGGCGAGCCCGCCTGGCCGACGTTGCGGGAGAAAGACGACGGGGCCATCTATCGGGGACCGGCGTCCTCACAAGGACTGCCGTCTCGTGCGGTCACTTCGGCCATCGTCCGTGATGGACGTCTCCTGACGCTGACGGGCGCCATCTCCGACGCGCCTGCCTCCGTCCGCGATTTCACCCATTTCCCGACGTTATCCGCCTTTGATGTCGGCGGAAGCGAAGGGAAGCTGCTCTGGACCCAGGGGCTTGAGGGAACGCTCGCCGCGTCGGGCTGGCGAGCGGCTGCATTGCCCGCCCTCGTCGGCGATTCCGTCTGGCTGCCAGTAGTGAACCAGCAGCGCTCGATGCGGCCTGGCCTGGCGGAACTCGATCCGTCGAATGGCAGTCTGAGGGCGACGGTTCTCATGCCTGTGTCTCCGGACGGGACTGCGAACTGGGCGGGGAATGCTCCTGTGAGCGTCGGCGGACGCCTGTTCTGCAGGCGGATCGATGGAACCGTCGTTGCAGTTTCGCTGGCCGATCGTCGAGTCGAGTGGAGGACCGAGCCGCGAGCAGCACGGCAGACACTGAAGCACGCGGGGATCGTCCCGGGCGCGGGAATGGTCCACGTGGCGACACCTGACGGGCGGATCGAGGCGATCGACACGGATGATGGCCAGGTCCGCTGGACCTTCGACCTGGAGGAAGAAAATCCCCAGGTGTGCGGCCTTTCAGGCGACCAGTTGATCTGCGCCGGTCGCCGGATCTGGGCTCTCGATGCCGCAACGGGGGCTCCGCGAGGGCGCTGGGGCTTTGTTGATACGCCTCCGCTTGGGAGTGTCGCCATCGAGGGCCGCGCGGTCGCATGGTCGACTGAGCGCGAGCTGGTCGCATTGGACAGTTCGAACGGAGCAGTCGTCGGCCGTGATGAACTGGCCCAGTCCTGGAACCTGACCGGAGGCGATACCTGGAGCATGGGCGGTCGACTGGTGCTCGTGGGAGGAAATCGCATCAGCGTGTTCCGGGCGGACCGCGAATGAAACGGGGAACTCAACGAGCGCATCGAGGGAGAGGACTCAGCCCCGCCTCCCGGTCACTGTTTCAGTCCGTTCGAGCAGCTGTTCGAACACGAGCAGGCCAGGATAGAAATTCGGCTCCGTCGTTCGGACCTTGAAGAGGGGACGGTCACGATCCATCGTCCAGACGTAGAACCAGCCTTCTGAGATGTCGTAGCCGCGGATGCTGTCGATGTCCGCCGAGGCAGGCCTGGGCTTCCATCGCAGGAACCGACGCGGCTGGCAGTGCAGGGCCCCTCCCTGAATCGTGAGTTCACGCGTCCAGACGAGTTCACCCGAAGACACCAGGCGAGCCGCCATCGCCGCGGCGATTTCCTCCGAAACGAAATCACGCACCTGGGCGATTTCATCGGTCTCATAGGCGCTGCGTTCGGTGTGCAGAATGCCCTGTTTCGGCTGTCTGTCGCTGGCGAACACCATTGTGAACAGCGTCCCCAGATACCGCCCCTTGGAATACTGGCGGCGCGCGTCAAACACGAATTGATCGATCTCGCTGAATCGCAGGGCCCTGTCGCCCGTGAGGCTCCGCTGGCTGATTCCGGTCTCATGAAGTCGGAACGCGCACTGCCACAGCCTCCGGGCGGTCGAGCCGAGCATGATTGCTCCCATCCCGGTCCCGGCGCCGAGAATCGCAAGCGGAGTCAACCGCAGCAGAACCGCGCCAAACACCGCCAGCATCGCCACCACTGTCGACATTCCGCAAAGCATCGTCGCCATGATCGCGGCAGAGCGAGGTCGCGATTCATGCAGGATGCGGCCGAGCCCTTCGGCCGGAGCAACGCCCGGGTCTCCCGGTGCGCCGACGGTCGAATGCAGCATCCGGCCCACGAGCCACACATCCTGTCCGGACTGCGGCAGCCGCACTGCCGGCAGTGGGTCGGAAGCCACCCAGATGCGAAGCTCGACGATGTCGTTGTCGACTGCCGACATTCCGGTGACGCGGGTGGAGCTCCGTTTTCCAGACGAAACCGTCACGACCGCTCCGTCCTGCCACGACCAGGCGGGCCTCTCAAGAGTCCCTTCGCGTCTCAGCTCCTCAAGCGCCTTTTTCTCGAGTCGCTGCTGCAACCGCTCAACCAGGGGAGCCAGCGGTGAGGGCTCTCCCAGCATTCCGCGTGCTTCAAAGGCGAGAACGCGCGGTTCCCCGGGCGACCTCCACACCCACAGGCGGTGCGCCTCGGCGACAATCCGGCCAACTGCGTGACGGTACTCCCTCGTCACCGCCAGCGCTTCCACCTCCGTATCGAGGATCTCCAGCGCGGTTCCGCGACCGGTCACCTGCAGTGAATCTCCCGACCAGGTCAGCCATCGGCGGCGCCAGATCTGGATCACAAAACCGACGACGCCACCGGCGGCCGCGAGCAGGGAAACGGCCGAGAAGCCGAACCGGAGAGGATGCCTGAGGAAAACGGCCGTCGTGGCAACGGCGCCGAAGATGACCGCGAGGCCCACCGCCGCCCAGCACCACCAGGCGTCCAGATGGCCGGAAACAAGCAGCGGCGCTGGCGTCGAATCCCGGTCGCCGCCGACGTCGGAGTACAGCTCGTCGGTCGACGAAGTCCGCATGCCGCACAACTTCTTCTTGTGACAGGTTCAAGGCTTACGATAACTTCTCGCGGCGTCCGGCGTCGATCCGTCGGCCGCCATTGGTTGATGGATGCCCGCCGTTCCCGTTGGAAACTCTCGGACGCCATCGTCGTCATTCCGCTCGTTCATGAACCACCCCCCCTTCAACTCGCCCGAACGAAGCCCCGGGATCACGCGCCGCAGCCTGCTGGCGGCGACCGGCGCACTCTTTGTTGGAGTGAGGGGGGCGCACACGCAGGCCAATGAGCGTCCGCGCGCGTTCTCTCCCGACCCCGTCCTGCTCGAGTGGTCGACGTCCGTCCGCGGAGCATCCACGCGTCACACCCGGCTCAGGATCTACTCCAGCGGACTCCTGGAAAGCTGGCCGGTCGGACGTGGAAACTGCCAGCGTGAACACCGCACTCCTGAGGAAGCCCGCAGGCTCTCGGCGAGCCTCGCAGCGGCGATCCGCGATGCCAGCCTGACTTCGGAGGCCATCGACAGCGACCTGCGCGAACAATCCCGTCGGACAGGCCTCTCATTCCTGATTCAGGATGCAGATGACAGCGTTCTCCAGGTCCTCGACGAAACAACGCGCCTGGAAATCCGCTGTCCGGCCCCGCCTCTCCTGGCGGAGCGTTTCCCCGAGGCGGGCAAGCTACAGGAGTTTGTTCGCCTGGAACGGCAACTCTGTAACCTGAGCTGCATCGTTCTTTGCGGCGGGCAGGATGCCGCGGAACTGATCTGCCGGCAGGCGAACGACGGGCTCAAGTCGGAACATCCGCACGCGACGCCCTGGACCACCGGCGACCTCATGATGGTCCGGTCGTCCCTCGATGGAGGCCGGTTCGTGCAGTTCCGGCGTGAGCACGATGCGGCCGAACAGTGGACGACGTGTGTCATGGAGTCTCCGGGACGCGCTCCGCGGGTCACTGTGATTCCACCCGCGAGCCTGGCGCGATGAGCCCGCCGGTGCGGAACGAGCTTCCACCGGGACATCGTCGGAACGCTGTCTGGCGGTCGATCCAGTTTGTTCTTCAGAACGTGTTCACGATCTGGCTGCAGTATCGTGTCCGCGGGCTGAACAACCTCCCGGAAGGCGCCGCCCTGCTCGTCGCCAACCACCAGAGCTTTCTCGATCCGTTGCTCGTTGGCCTGTCGTTGCACCGGCCCGTGAGTTACCTCGCGAGGGATTCGCTCTTCAAGGTTCCAGTCATCGGCTGGATCCTGCGGAAGACCTACGTCCTGCCGATCCGCCGCGACGCCGCCGGGACAGAAAGCCTGCGGATTTCCCTGAGACGCCTCGAAGAGGGGTTTCTGGTCGGCGTGTTTCCCGAAGGAACCCGCACGCGGGACGGCCATCTGGGACCGCTCAAGCCAGGCTTTGTCGCTCTCGTCCGGCGATCCCGGGTTCCGCTCGTGCCCGTCGCGATTTCCGGCGCTTATGAGGCGCTCCCTCGGGGAGCGTTCTTCCTCCGCCCGCGAGCGGTCCGTGTGGTTTTCGGAAAGCCGATCAGCCCGGATGAACTCGAGGCCTTCCAGGGACGCGGCTCAGAAGTCGCACTGGTCCGGCTGGTGACCGATCGCCTGAATGAAGCCCTGAACGAAGCAGATGCGTGGCGAAAAATGTGAAATCCGTGGACGATGCCAGAGAGATCGTCCACGGCACGTTGATGCGGAAGCCCGACGACTACGGAGTCATCGAGGGAATCTGCTCGTTCAGCTCGCGCTGTCCGGCCTTGTAGTCCTCGATCGCCTGTCGGGCGAGTGGCAGCTGCGTTTCCGGACCTGACGGGAAGTACTGCACGTCGTCGCGCAGGTAATAGGCCGACGGCAGGGTCTGCCCGCCGATCGTCGTCTGGCATCCGCTGAACAGACAGGTCGCCAGGCAGTTCAAAGCCAGCCCGATCATAAGATGTGATCGCGAGAGCATCATGGCGAACGGTCTTTCCCGGAAATCGAGTCTCGAAGGAGGGGATTCGGCCCGAACGGTCTCGGACTCCCTCAGACTGCAATGACAGTCCGAACTCTTTATCGGCCTGTCTCTCGCGGAAAATTGAGGATCTTCGGAAGAATCGACACATCCGGGCGCTCAGGGGCTACGGAACCGGTGCTCCTCTCGAGTGTGAATTTCGGTGTATCTGACTGCTGGTGAACAGGTTGCGGAATTCTATGGCCTGGAAGGGCCGCTCGCCCCCGCCAGGGCCTCGCTCCTGGCATTCTGGCTCGTTGGCTTTTGATGTTTTCAGCGTCAAGATGGGGTCGCTCCCGGCGAAGTACAGTGGTTCCGAGCTTTCGACACTGTCGCCGCCCGTCTGGCCCTCCTGGATCCGCCCGATTCGGTGAACGAAAACCTTCACGATTTCTTCTGCGCCGGCTGCAACGAGCGCTTCCTGCGGCGGGTCGACGATCCGTATTGCCCCCGGTGCGGAATGCTGGCCGCGACTGAGCAACTTCTCGATCCTTCGCAGCCGACGCTCCTGTGGCGCAGCAGCGGCGACTGGGCTGCCGAACGCGACCGGGAAGAACGCGCCGAAGACCTCCACCAACTCGTGGGCACGCGGGTTCATATTTACGACTGCGACCAGTTCCTGGGCCGCGGGGGAATGGGCTGGGTTTTCCTCGCCCGCCACGGGGTGCTCCACCGTCCCTGCGCCCTCAAGATTCTCTCACCCCACCTCGCCGAACGCGATCCGGAATACGTCGAGCGATTCCGGCACGAAGGCCGTGCGACGGCCGCCCTGAACCATCCCAACATCGTGACGGCGCACGCGATCGGCGAGTTCGAAGACCTGCAGTTCCTGGAAATGGAATTCGTGGCCGGACGCTCGCTCCAGCACATGCTCAACGAGCACCCTCTCAGTCCGCAGCGCGCCACGAGCATGGCGGTCGGGATCGCCGCGGGTCTTTCCGAGGCCCACCGCGCCGGGCTGATTCATCGCGATCTCAAGCCGGACAACGTTCTGATCACACATCGCGGAACCCCGAAGATCAGTGATTTCGGATTGGCCAAGCGGATTTCCGGCGGACCGGGTGAATCGGCCTACACCCTGGCGGGGACGCCGCACTTCATGGCCCCCGAACTGTTTCACGGCGAGCCCGCATCGCGCAGCAGCGACGTCTATGCACTCGGCGTCGTCTACTTCCAGATGCTCACGGGCCGGCTTCCGTTCGCCCGCGATTCCATGAACGAACTGATGGACGCCGTCGTCCACGAGAAGGTCCCGGACGTCAGGAGACTGCGGCCCGAAGTCCCCCTCGAGATGGCGGAATGCCTGAACCTGATGCTCGACAAGAGCCCGGAGAACCGGCCCGCCGACGGGAACGGGGCACTGCTGCTCCTCGAGGCCGTGCAGGGGCATCTGCGGGATCTCGATACGCTCCTGCACGACGCGCTCGATCGCGAGCCCGGCGTCACCTGGAAACGCCGAAACGGTCACTACGAGGTTCGCGTCCTGCTGGACGACGGGCGCGGGCAGGTCGTTACCCTGCAGAACGACACCGACACGCTCGATGGCGAGATCGTGATCTTCAGCGTCTGCTGCCCCTCTCGGGCGGACTATTACGAGCAGGCCCTCAGGCTCAATTCCACGATCGGCCATGGAGCGCTTTCGATCCGCGATATCGACGGCGTCCCCCATTTCGTGATGGTCAATACCTATCCACGGGCGACCATCGATCCGGAAGAAATCCGACGAACGGTCCGCGACGTCGCGGCCCACGCCGACGCTGTCGAACACCTGCTGACCGGCGCCGACCGCAACTGAGTCTCCGCCGATCGCTGCCGGCCGCCCCTGCAATCGGGCTGTTCAGTTTTCTGAACTTCGCGACCTCGCGTTGACAGTGATGCTCAAGGCTCTTTACGTTGGGGGAGTCAGGTCCATCGGCCGCCACACACGGTCCTGTGAGCTTGCGGAAGGTTGCAGCCCTCCGCGAACGGACGATGGGGACAGACATGCGTGCTTTGAAAGCGTTGTGGTTTGACGATTCCGGCTTTGTGCTGTCGGCGGAAGCCGTCGCCGTCGGAACTCTGGGCGTCGTCGGCGCCGCTGTGGGAGCGGGGGCTGTGGCGCGGTCCGTCAATTCCGAACTGGAAGAGATGGCCTTCGCGCTGCGGAGTCTCGATCAGAGCTACAGCATCCCCGAACAGCGGATCGGCCAGGCGTTTGTCGCCGGATCGTCTTTCACCCAGAAGCCTGTCGCAGAGGCCCACGACGAGCTTCGCCAGCAGATCCAGCGCGACCGCGAGGCCGAAGAAAAGGCCCGCCTGAAATCGGAAGAACCGGAAAAGAAACCGCGCCCCGGCGAAACGCCCCGGAAGAAGAAAAAGAAGGCCCGGCAGAACGGCGAGAATGGCGACGAGTTCGAGCCGGCCGAGTACGTCCCGCCGACGATCTGACGGCCGCAGCCTCGCGTTGGCGTCCTTCCCCGTTCGAACTCCTCGAACTCCCCGGATGTCCGGGGAGCGCGAGGCACGATCGGGCGCTGGCCGGCTATGGACTTCTTATTTCGAGTCGGACGAGTCCTTCTTCGGGATTCGATCCGCCGGAACCTTCTGGAGCAGCGACTTCACCAGTTTCTCTTCCTGTTTCGGCTTCTCGAATTCGATCTCCAGCGCTTTGATCCACGCCTTGATCGCCTCCTCTTTGTCGCCGAGTTTGTCGTAGACGTCGCCCAGGTGGTCCCAGATGGTAGCGTCCTGCCGCTTCGGATCTTTCACCGCTTTGAGCAGGCTCTCCTTCGCTTCGCTGAACTGTCCAAGGCGATATTGCACCCACCCCATGCTGTCGAGATAAGCGGCGTTCTCAGGCTCGGCGGCCAGCGCCTTCTCGATCATGATCTTGGCGCGCGGCAGGTTCTTCCCTCGATCGGCCCAGAGATATCCAAGGTCGTTGTTCGCCTGCGTGTTTTCCGGCTCCTTCGCAAGAAGCTCTTCGAGGATGCTCTCCCCTTTGTCGAAATTCTCGAGGTGAACATAGATCGCGGAGAGTGAGAATCGCCAGGTATTCAGCATCTCCTGCTTCGCATTGAGCGACGGGCCCGCCTGAATCAGGGCCTCGTAGGCGGCGATCGCTTTTTCCCACTGCTGTGAGTGGTAGTAGATCCACGCTTCCCGGCTGATCAGCGGCAGGGCGCGAGGATAATCCTGCTTGGCCTGCGTCACGACTTCCAGTGCCTTGTCGGTCTGCCCATCCATCTCGAGAGCGGCAATCTGCAGATCGAGAAAATAGGGCCGTTCATCGTCCAGTGAAGGATGCTGGACAGCCTCCGTCAGGATCTCGATCGCCGGCTTGAACTTGTCAGTCTGGATCAGGTGGAGGGCGATGTCGACATACAGCTGTGCCGGCGGACTGTTCTGCATCGAGATCGCATAGCGATAGAACCCGATCGCATCTTCGGATCGGTCGGTGTCGATGCACAGCTTCCCCATGATGTAGGCGGGGAAAAACTCGAGCTTGGGTGGGTCTTCGCTCTGTAATTTGCGGGCGTGGGCGACGAGGCCGTCGAATGCGTCCTTGTCCTTCTGGATCGCATCGACCTCTTCCTGGAACCGCAGCGTTAACTCCTCGTCCTGAGCATCCACCACCGGGAACGCGCGGGTCAACGCCGAAAACAGTTCGGGCCAATCCTTCTTCTGGCGATAGATGTGGACCAGGCCGACGAGCGCCCGCGGGTCGCGGGCCCCCCCCGGAGCGCCGCGATAAGCAGCCAGGGCGTCGTCGAAGCGGCCAGCCGCGACGTACTGGTCGGCCAGGAAGTAGGCCAGTGCGGCGTTCTGGGTGTCGGCTTCCTTCATCTTCTCCAGCCGGCCCAGCAGTTCGCCGTCCCGCTTGAGGTCAGTCAGAAGGTCCTTCAGAAGCTGGTAGGCATCCCGCCCTTTGATCTGCAACTGGGCGGCGAAGTATTTGTCGAGTTCTGCCAGCGCCTGCTCGGGCTTCTTGGTATCCCGGAACAGAAGGGCCAGGTTATAGCTGTGAATTCCCGGGCGCGACGGACGGTACTTCGACGCCTCGTCAAATGCCTTCAGGGCCAGTTCCGGTTGAGCGGACTGGAGGAACACATTGCCGAATTCATCGAACAGCGCCCCGGGCTCGCCAAGAAGATCCTTAATCTGCTCCGGGCTGAGCTTGCTGTCGGGCGCCTGCAGGGCATCAAAGACGAGCTTGTAGTAGTCGGATGCCTCCTGATTTTTTCCAACAGCTTTATGCAGGGCTCCCAGTTGCCGCTGCAGGGAAAGATACCGCCCCAGTTCCTTCTCCCTGGGAACCAGCGCCAGCCCCTCCTGCAGAAGGGCGATTGCCTCATCGACCTGTCGGACGCGCGTCAGGACGAGTGCCACTCCCTGGACCAGAATGATTCCTTCGGGTTTGAGGGCCGCTCCCTGCAGCGCATATTTCCGTGCCGCATCGAGGTCGCGCGCATCAAGCAGCGCGGGCACGAGGATCCGGTACGGTGTCAGCGATGAGGGGTCTTTCTCAACAGTCTTTTTCAGTGCCGCGAGCCCCTCGGAGTTTTCGCCGCGGGAATAGTGCAGCTGGGCCGTCATGAACCAGGCCAGCGCTTCGTCTTTCAGCTTCTCATCGCTCGTCTCCTCGTCTTTCGGGATAAACAGCGAAAGCGGGTCGTCCCCCTCCTGGACCGGCAGCCCCGGAAAGCGGGTGACAGGGGTCGGGGGGGCGGCTTCGGGCGCCTTGGCCGAGTCCTGCCCGGACGACGAAGCGGGGAGCAGCAGGCCGGTCATCGCCGTCAGCAGCCAGGTGCTCACCATTCGCCGGCAGACTGACCGTCTCAGAAATCCTGTCATCAACGCACACTCCCGGGTCCGATCCGTCCCATTGCCGTACGGAGACCATCAGCAGAAAGCAGACCGGACTCCCTTCGGCCACGCGGCTCGATTCTAGCAGTCTCAATTCGTAGCGAACAATTGGGACTCTTTGAGCCGTTCGCGGGGCTGTTGCGATCGAAAGTCGGCCGATACGATTGAGCGTTTCCCAGCCGTTTTCCGAACCGGCCTCGGTTTCCCCCTTCTTGATTGACCTGACTTCCTTCATGGCGACTTCGCCCACCGAACCCGGACCGTCCGGAGGTCCGCTTTCCGATCCTGACGGCGCGATCAACAGCCGACTCCTGCCGCTCGAGCCGATGGATCCCGGCCTCACGTGGGAACAGCCGGGCGGTGGCGTGATTGTTCACCTCGAACTCGCATGGGGGCATGTGAGGCGCTGGTGGCTCCGTGCGTTTCGCCGCGGGTACGTCGAACGGATGCGCCGCCTGCGCAAAGGAACAGAGAATCGCTGTCCCCACGAGGTCCTCGACCCGCGCGACCTCAAGTTCTTTCGGAACCAGGGGGGCTACTGGTGGGACAAGGCGGACGATCCGTTCACCTGGCGCGATCGGCTTCCGTTCACCCGGACCGGCCTGGCCGAACTGTTCGTCTTTTCCCTGATCTTCTACGGCGGCGGAGCTGGGCTGGCGTGGTGGCTCGTCTCTCGCGAAACCGGGCGAGTCGTTGGCGCCATCGGCTGGCTGCTCGTGGCCACGCTCCTCGTCATCGGTGGACTGATCACCTGGTTTTTCCGCAATCCACAGCGCGACATTCCACAGGGACGCGGAACCGTCGTCTCGCCCGCGGATGGAGTCATCACGACGATCGACGAAATTGAGCACGATGAGTTCGTCGGCGGACCCGCCGTGCTGATCGGCATCTTCCTGTCGATTTTCAACGTCCACATCAATCGCTCGCCGCTTCCCGGCCGCGTGATTGGCGTTCGCTACAAGAAGGGAAAATACCTCAACGCGCTGCGTCCTGAGTCGGCTCGGGAGAACGAGCAGCTCGCGTTGCGCATGCAGATGACGCAGGCGCCCTACCGGCGCTTCGTCGTCCGCCAGATCACCGGCGCCATCGCGCGCCGCATCGTCTGCTGGATGAAGCCAGGCGACGAACTCACCGCCGGCGAGCAGTTCGGAATGATCAAGCTCGGGTCACGGACGGAGCTTGTTCTGCCGCGCGAGGCAGCGCTCGAGCTGAAGATCAAACTGGGCGACACAGTGCAGGCCGGCAGCAGCATCCTGGCGACCTACCGGGAATAAAAGCGGCCCCCCCGGAAACCAGGGAGGGCACGCAAGGGGTTGGTCTCCCGGCAGTTTCGCTCCGCGACCGTTGCCGGGGACGCACCGGTCAATCTCCCCCAGTGATTTTCGCCTCATCCACCGGCAGGCCCAGCTGCTTCATCTTCCGGTAGAGGTTTGAGCGATGCAGCCCCAGCACGCGGGCCGCGTCGCTCATGTTGTTCTGTGCCCGCTTGATCGCCCGGCGGATGTATTCCTGCTGGAACCGGTCCGTCGCTTCGGCCAGCCCGATTCCTTCGGACAGGTCTTCATAGGCGTCCCGCTGCGGACTGAGAATGAATGCCAGGTCTTCCGATCCCACCTGGTCCCCGGCGGTCAGGAAGGCGACCCGCTCCATCAGGTTTCGCAGTTCGCGGACGTTGCCCGGCCAGCCATGCAGTTGCAGCCGTTTGGCCGCCTCGGGACCGATGACGAGCTTCTTGCGGTTCGCCTGCCGGCAGAAACGCTCCAGGAAGAATTCCGCCAGAGGCAGAATGTCCTCGGGACGGTCCCGGAGCGGGGGAATGTCGAGCGTGACGACGCTGAGGCGGTAGTACAGGTCCTGGCGGAACTTCTTGTCGCGAACCATGTCTGCGAGGCTGGCGTTCGTCGCCGCGAGGACGCGGACATTGATCGGAATCGTCTGTGACCCGCCGACCCGCGTGATCACTTTCTGCTCGAGGACGCGCAACAGTTTCGCCTGGCCGCCAAGGGACATATCGCCGATCTCGTCGAGAAACAGCGTGCCCCCCTCAGCCAGTTCGAACTTTCCTTCACGCGTCTGGTGGGCATCGGTGAACGCCCCTTTCTCGTGGCCGAACAACTCGCTTTCCAGCAGCGTCTCCGTCAGCGCCGCGCAGTTCACGGCAATGAACGGCTGATTGGACCGCGGCCCCATGTAATGCAGCGACTGCGCCGCAACTTCCTTCCCCGTGCCGCTCTCACCCAGGATCAAGACGGGCAGGTCGGTATTGGCGAGACGGTCGATCGTCCCCCGGAGCGCGTTCATCGCCGGGCTGTCCCCGATGATCTCCACACCTCCCATCACGCGTTCCGTCAGCTGCTTGTTGCTGCGGACAAGCTGGTCATGCCGCCGGGCGTTCTCGATCGCGACCGCGGCCTGCGCGCCCAGATCAATCAGCGTCCGCTGGTCGTCGGCATTGAAGTCTCCCCGGTTTTTGTTGATCAGTTCGAACGCACCGATCCGCTGGTTCGCTCCATTCACGAGCGGCACGCAGAGCAGGTTCCGCGTGCGATAGCCGTTGGCCTTGTCGACGCTCTGGTCGAAACGGGGATCGGAGTACGCCTCGTCCACCTGGGCGATGGCGCCCGTCTGGATCACGTTTCCGACGATGCCCTTTGAGTCCGGCAGGTACAGTTTCCCTCCGGAGACTCCCAGCGCCGGCGAGGCGACAAGCTGCTTCTGCTCCCGGTCCCAGATGAAAATGCTCGCTCGATCGCAGTCCAGGAGACGCGTCGCTTCCCGAGCGATCGTTTCCAGCAGCGGCTGGGTTTCCGTTTCATTCGCGAGCCGACGCGAGATCTCGAGGATCGCACGCAGCCGCGTCGCTTCGCGCTCTTTCCCGGCTGCAGACGTCAGCATCGACAGCGCCGTTGAAATCACGCGCGCCATCGCCAGCAGCGGCGAGAGTTGTTCAGCCGACACTCGCCCCATCAGCACCAGGGCGGACTGTGGCCGCGTGGAAAGCGGGGCCACGAGCACGGGCAGCGATTGGTCGTCATGCGGACCGATCCAGCCGGCGGCGTCGCGATCGGCCGCTTCCTCCACCTCCCGGACCGGCAGGGGAAGGCCCCCCTTCATTCCCTGTTCGGCGATCACCTGCCAGGTGTCGCGTCGCTCGACGATGGCAGACCAGCTTGCCCCGAACTCCATGGAGAGCGGCGACAGCAGCGATGATCGAAACACCTGCGGCGAACTCGATTCGGCGGCGACAGAGGCCAGCCGATCAGAAAGATGCAGCCATTGTGAATTGGGTTGGGAACGTTGCAGCCAGGGAAGATCGGACCACGCGAGCCAGCGTGCGGGCATCAGAAATTTTCCGGGGATGACGAGGGCGAATCACAGCGCGCCCCCGCCGCGATGTCGGTGCGCACCTTCGGTGTGATACTTCTGGACCGCGGCAGCGTCAAGATGATGGCACGTGGAGGTGTGCCGCGCGTTCAATCTGACGATGATTGAACGTCACCTCTTCTTCGGGCCCGCCGCGACCGCAGCAGCATGGCCAGCGGGAGCAGGGGGCGCGGCCGGCGCTTCGCGTACGGCTCGCCGTGGACGCGCTGCCCGATCAGCCAGACCCTCTGCGGAAATCGCCGCAACCAGCCGCTGGGACAGCCCATCCATTTCCATCACCAGAGCATCGACCCGGCCGGCGAAGTACAGGTAGAGGAGGATTGCCGGAATCGCGACGGCCAGCCCGGCGGCCGTCGTCACGAGCGCCAGTGCAATCCCCGCCGCCAGTTGCTGGCTGTTTCCCATCGCGCCGGCATTTGCGATTCGCTCGAACGACATCAGCATGCCCCACACCGTTCCGAGCAGCCCGAACAGAGGACCGACGGTGTAGATCGCGTTGAGCACTCGCAGGTTCGAACGCAGGCCCGCGACCTGACGTTCGCCCCCGTCAATGATGGCCTGCTCGACCTCAACGCTCGATTTGCCCCATTTGCGGACACCATGGGAGAAAAGCTCGGCGATCGGGCTGCCGTTCTCTTCGCAAACCTGGAGTGCTTCTTCCCGCTCGAGTTCGCCCGTCTCAACCAGGTTGAGGAATCGCTGGACGAACGGCTTCGGAACGACCCGGCCGCGTCGCAACATTACGAAACGCTCGACAGACGACCAGAGCAGGACCAGCGACAGGACGGCGAAGGGAAGCGCCCACAGCCCCAGCGACTCGACCATCTCGATGATGTTCGTCGGCATCTGCTGCTCGATTGCCGGAGCTGCCGCGGCCGGCGCTTCCTGGGCCAGCAGGGCAGGAGCGACACAGAGCAGAGAGGCCGCAAAGGCGCAGAGGCCGATCCATCGCGATCGGTAACTGCTTGGGGCCATTTCGCTTCCTTCAAGGCGTCAAAAACAGGGGGCGCTGCATTGTTGCGCGTCCGGACCGATCAGTCCAGACGGCTCTCCCCATCACACGCTCTGCCTGATTCTCCACGTTAACTGACGGCGGCCGACGCCCGCTCGCTCGTCAGGGAATAGACGGCAGCGTCGGACTGGTCGCCGGCGTCGGTTCCGGCTCGGGAGCAGGTTTTGGAAGATCCTCGGCCGGCTTGGGCTCTGGCGACGTCTTGGGAAGGTCCTCGGCAGGCTTGGGGGCTGCCCCCTCAGCGGGTGCCGCGTCCGCGCCCAGCGCTTTCAGTCGCGCCCGGGCCTTCTCCGCCTCCGTCGAAGTCGGAAATTTCATCAACAGCTCGCGGTATGTCTCCACAGCGCCGTCGCGTTTCGCCATTTTCTCCTGGATCTCACCCGCCTTAAACAAGGCCGCCGCCTGGATCACCGGATCCTCATAGCGGACGGAAACGTCGTAATACAGCCGGTAAGCCGTCGGGTATTCGTCTGCTTTCTGGGCCAGCAGGTAGGTGTCGGCCAGCCTCAGGTGGGCGTTCGCCGCCGTTTCGGTGTTCTTTCCGTCAGGCGAATCGACGACCGACTGCAAGACGATGCGGGCCTTTTCCACATCCGGAGGCGCCCGGCGAATCAGGCTCCGCCCCTGGATGTAATCGATCAGGTACGTCAGTTTCGACTGCGGAAACCGTTTGTGGAATTCCTCAACCAGTCCGTCGATGGCCGCGTGATCGACCGGAACTGCAGTCTGGTTGGCCGCCGGCGTTGCGATGGCCGCCTCGGCGGACAGGATCCAAATCCCCTCGGCCAGCTCGGAGTCGGCCGGCGACATCTCAGCGTTCAACGCGATTCTCAGCTCGGTGAACAGTTCCCGCGCCGTCGCCACGTCGCCTGACTTCAGCGCCGCTTCTCCCAGCCGATATTTCGCGTTGGTGCGATGCGAAGAATTCGGGAACCGTTCGATCAATTCCCGGGCGAACGTCTGGACGTCGTCCCAGCCATCGCGGTCGGCTGCGAGTTCAACCAGGTTGTGCAGCACCTCGGGCCGCACCGCGTCGTCCGTCGTCGGCGAGGCCAGGAGCTTCTTCAGTTCGATCTCCGCCTCAGCCGACTTGCCACTCAGCACCATGCTTTCGGTGAGGTAGAGGGCAGCGTCGTCCGCGAACGAGCTGGCCGGATGGTTCCGCAGCAGCCGGGCGTACAACTCGTCCGCCCTATCGAACTTCTTGGCGACGTAATTGGCCCTCGCCCAGCTGTAGAGCAGCTTGTCGAGGTTCGCCTTCTTGTCGGCCGGAAGCTTCTGAAGGTATTCCCAGGATTGGGCGTAGGCGTCGTCCGCCTTCACGATGTCGTCCATCGCCTCGTATTGAGTGGCGGCGGACCGCATCGACTCGAAGGCCAGCCACGCTGCGCGCGGCTCAGCCGGCGGATCGCCGAGGCGACCCTCCTTGCCGGCGATCAACAGCGCGCCGCTTTGAAACGCCGCGGCCGCATCTTCACGCCGCTGCGCCTGGTCGAGCGAATGCCCCTTCATGAACGCCGCGTCCGCGACAAGCACCGGGTTGTCCGTCGGCGGATCGCTGATCAGCCGTCCAAACGCCTCGGCCGCAGCCACATAATCCTTCTGATTGAATTTCGCATGCCCCAGCCCCGAACGGGCCGCCGCATGAAACTTCGCGGCCTCCGGAAGGGCCTCGAGACGCTCGAACAGCTGGGCCGCTTCGGCGAATCGTTCCTGTTTCATCGCGGAATCCGCTGCGGCGAGAATCGCGTTGCCCAGGTCTTCGGCCGGCACGCCCGCCTCGGTGAACCGCGGCCAGAGTTCGTCCAGCTCGTTCAGTTTGCCCGCCTTGGTTCGCGCCAGGACCAGCTGCGACAACGCGGCCGCGGCGTTCTTGGGATCGTTCGTGAGTTTCAGATACCTGTCGAAAGATGCGTCCGCCAGAACCCATTGCTGCAGTTCTGCCGCTGCGACCCCTGTCAGGTACAGCGACTCGGCAAACTCCTCCGGTTTCTCGAGGGCCGACAACCGCTCATTCAGAGGCGTTGTCGCTTCGATGACCCCCTGCCAGTCGGGAAGCTTTGAGCGTGTTCGCGCCAGCAGCAGCGTCGCCCAGGCACTCGTCCGTTCGATTTTCGACGCCTTGGCCACGCCGTCGAACACCTCGGCCGCAGACAGCAGTGCGGCCCGCGCATCGGCGCCGGGCGGCGGGGCAGGGCTCAGCGCTTCGGCGCGCGCCAGCAGGATTCGGCCATGCAGGATCGATTCCAGCATCGTCAGGCCGCTCCGCGGATAGTCCCGGAGAAAACGCTGATGCAGCTCCTCGGCCCGGGCGAGATCGCCCGCTTTCAGCGACGCTTCGACCGCGTAGTGCAGACTGTCGTCCGCAAAGTCGTGCGTTGCGTAGGTGTCGGCAAATCGCACGAACAAAGGAACCGCTGCTTCCAGATCCCCTTTGCGGAATTCGCAGTCACCCCAGTAGTAGAGGAGCTTTGCTGCGTTCGGATCGTCCTTGAACTCTTCGTAGGCCGCCTTGTTGATGGCAATGGCGTCGTCGTACCGTTCCTGGCTCCGCCGCGCCTGCGCAGCCCAGAAACGGGCCGTCAGCCTGTCCCCCGGTCCTTGCGCGGCCGCTTCGAAGGCGGTCACGGCTTTGTCGTATTCCTTGAGCTTGTAGTACGACGAGCCGGAGTTGAGGGCCGCCTCGACGGCCTGTCGATACTTCGGGAACTTCTCGCGCACCGCGTCGAACGCCGCCGCCGCTTCCGCCAGGTGGCCCGCGTCAAACTGCATCGATCCCAGGGCAAACAAGGCGTCCGGAGCCCGTGGATTCATCGGATCGTCGGCGATTTCCTGGAACGTCCTGGCGGCTTTTTCGATGTCCTTCAGCGAGGAGTACGCACGTCCCATCGCAAATTTCGTTTCGGCCGCTCGCGGACTGGTCGGAAACTTTTCGAGTCCTGATTGAAATGCCGTCGCCGCTTTTTCAGGGCTGCCGAGCTGCAGGTGGCTTTCCCCCAGGTAATACCATGCCCACGCGCTCAGCTCGTTCTCCGGAAACTTCGCGACGAACGCCGCGAACAGCTGGCTTGCCGCGGTCAGGTCGTTCACGAAAAACGCGCATTCCGCCTCTCGATACATCGCGAGCGCGTAGTCGGTATGCGTCGGGTTGGCTTTGAGAAACTCGGAAAAGACGGCCCGCGCCTCCGGGAAACGCCTCAGCTGCATCAGCGATTGCCCGTAGTACAGGTCGGCCAATGCGCGCCGCTCGTGGTTCGGAAATTTCGCGATGAAGTCGCCGAAACCTGCCGCCGACAGGTCGAACTTCTTGTTCTGGTAGTGCTTCAGCGAGACGTCGAAATCTTCAACCGGGCCGGCCCAGGCGGGCATCGTGCAAGCAACCGCCAGAAGAAAAGCGGCTGTGGAACCGGCACGAAATTTCAGTTTGTCTATCATGAGTCGCCACGCAGTCCGGCGGCGTCGCCCGAAGAGGCTCCTGCCGCGTCGATGAATCAGTCAAACGCTTGCCTCGCGAAATCATAATTGTGCCACGGACGAATGTCGTCCAATCCGGACGCCCCCCCAGGATTCGCCGTTCCTCTCCGCAGAGCGCCAAGGCCCCGGAGGGCGACTGGTCGGCCGACGAGATCCGCTCGCTCCAGACCAGTCTCAAAGCCTGGTCGAAACGGACGCCCCGCGACATGCCCTGGCGTGGAGTCGGCGATCCCTACCGCGTCTGGATCAGCGAAATCATGCTGCAGCAGACCACCGTTGCCGCCGTCGTCCCCTATTACGAACGGTTTCTCGCCCGATTCCCCGATATCGCGACGCTGGCCAACGCTCACGAGCAGGACGTTCTCAGCGCCTGGGAAGGCCTCGGTTATTACAGCCGTGGCCGGAACCTGCATCGTGCGGCCCAGGCAGTGATGTCGAACCACGGCGGCGAGTTCCCCCGCGACGTCGAAGCCCTTCGCGGGCTCCCTGGAGTTGGCCGATACACCGCCGGCGCCATTGCGTCGTTCGCTTTCGATGTGAAGGCCCCGATCCTGGAAGCGAACACACAGCGGGTCTACGCCCGACTGGCGGGCGATGAAGGAGACCCGCGCACGTCCGATGGGCAGACGCGTCTCTGGAACTTCGCTGAAAGGATTCTCCCTGCGCGAGGAGCAGGGCCCTTCAACCAGGCGCTGATCGACCTGGGCGCGCTCGTCTGTGTGCCGGGACGGCCGAAATGCGAGGAATGCCCGCTGGTCCATCTCTGCCGCGCGCATCGCGCCGGCAGGCAGGATCAGATTCCCCCCGCGAAGGCCCGGCCCAAAGTCACCGACGTCCACGAGGCTGTCATGGCAGTCCGGCGGAACGGCACGTGGCTCGTCCGGCAGCGTCAGCCCGGCGAACGCTGGGCCGGCATGTGGGATTTCCCCCGGCTGCCACTGGAACGGCCCATCGAAACTCCCGGCAAGGCTTTCGCCGGACTGCAGGATGCGCTCATGGATTCGACCGGGCTGCACGCACTCCCTGCCGCCTTGCTCCCCCATTTCTCGCATTCGGTGACGCGCTATCGCATTCATCTTGCCCGCGTCGTCGCGAACTATGCGGCTGGCGAGTGGTCTCAATTGGCTGAGGTTCGCTGGTTGAAACTCGAAGAACTCGCGGCCCTGCCCATGCCGATGGCCGCCCGCCGCCTCGTTCGCGACCTGGACCAGCCAGGCTGGGCCCCTGATGCCCCCTTCGAACTTTCTTCAACCTCGGGCCGCCGCAGGAACGCGAAACCGCGATAGCAGGTCGGCAACGCGAAAGCCCGGCGTCTCCAATGAAATCAATGTGATCCGTTGTCGACGGGCCGTCTGGAGAACACAGGCTGAAGCCGGGCTTTTCGCATCTGAACACGGCACCCCGGATTCAGCCATTCGAGATTGCAACCGCCAGTCGCCTTCGACTCTCACCCGCGTCGGGCACTTGTCAGCCTGCGCCGACGCGGGGAACATGCGTCTGTCGGTCGCAACGCGACCGATTCGGTCCTGATGCCTGGAAACGATTCACTTGAACGGAGGCCTGCTGGGAATGGTGCGCTGCCTGATTATCGCCGCGATTGCGGTTCTGATGTGCGAGTCAACATCGATCGCTGCCGTCCAGACGAAGACCGTCACCTACAAGCACGGCGCCCAGGAGTTCAAAGGGTTCCTGGCCTGGGATGATGCCTCGACGGAAAAGCGGCCGGGGATCCTCGTCGTCCATGAATGGTGGGGGCTGAACGAATACGCCCGCGAGCGGGCGAAAGAACTTGCCGCCGAGGGCTACATCGCCTTCGCAGCAGATATGTACGGCGACGGAAAAACAGCCGAGCATCCACAGGAAGCCCAGAAGATGGCGGGCATGGTCCGTCAGAATGTCGACGAATGGGTCAAACGTGCGACCGCGGCCCTCGATGTCCTGAAGTCGCAGCCGCAGTGCGATTCGTCGAAGCTGGCATCCATCGGATACTGCTTCGGTGGCTCCACGGCCCTGCAGCTCGCCTTCAGCGGTGCAGATCTGAAAGCCGTTGCCTCTTTCCACGGAGCACTCCCCGTCCCCACGGCCGATCAGGTGAAAAAGACGAAGGCGACGATCCTGGTCTGCCACGGCGCTCAGGATTCATTCATCCCGGAAGAGACGATCCAGCAGTTCCGCGCGGCCCTCGATGCCGGCGGGGCCGACTGGGAAATGGATTACTACGCCGGCGCGCAGCACAGCTTCACCGTCATATCGGCCGATGCACTCGGCCTGAAGGGGATGAAGTACGACGCCGAAGCCGACAAACGCTCGTGGGCCCGCCTGCAGGGCCTCCTCAAAGAAAAGTTCAGCAGGTAATGACGCTTGGGATGAACGCGAATCCCGGCATGCCCCAGGCGGCCGGGATTTTTCATTGCCGCAGTGCGTCTGCTCAGGTCTCGCCGACGAGCTATTGAGTCACCGGGACCGGCAACCCTGTTACGCGAACCGGCACATCGATCACCAGCGATGGCGCTTCATAGACAAACGTCAGGTCCGCGGCCGGGGCCACGACGTTGTCGAACGTGAATCCGAGGGTCGCGCCGGTGCTGGAGATCTCTTTCAAGTCGACGCTTTCGGGGACGATTGCCTCACCCCCCTCGCTCAGCTCCAGCCAGGCGGCATTCTGGTAGATCCACATCCGGTGCGACTCGAACTCCGGTCCGCCACGCTCGTAGGAGACGGTCAGTTCCAGAGAAATCGTTCCGGCTCCTGGATCGGCTTTGACGCGGCGGACCGCTCCGGTCACCGCTCCCCGTCGCAGGGGACGCGGGACAGGAACCTGCAGGTCGTCAAAGCGCAGTCGCAGGGGCAACGCAGCCACTTTCAGCGTCGCGTCGGCCGAGAACTCGAGCTTGGATCGATCGACACCCCGCGGCGCCTGGAACGCCGTGTCGATCTCGCACCCGTCCCATCGGTCACACGGAATCTCCCGCCGCGCATCGGGGCTCAGGGGAGCAAATCGCTCGGGGCCCATTCCAAGCGAGCACTGCCGGTCTGCCACGATCAGGTACAGCGGTCTCAGTCGCGGTTCGGTACGCACCCGCCATCGCGCCGTCAGTAACGACATCGTGGGATCGACCAGATTGGCCCGTTCCGACACTCCGACCAATTCCACGCGGCATGGCCCCGACGTCGCGACGGCACTCTCGGTCTTGTTCGTCAGCGGCCTGAGAAACAGCGCCTCGGCCGCGCGTTCCGGAGCGGCGGAAGTTCCAGTCTGCGTTTCGAGTTCCCGCACCGCGTCCCAGAAAGGCTTCTCCGTCCAGTCGAGAGGGCCCGACGGCGCGCGGATTCCTGCCAGCCGGATGACTTGCCCGGTCTGGTCGTGGAACGCCTTCTCGATGTCGCTCCACGATCGCTGTCCTGTCAGCGAGATCCGGGAGGCGAGGCCGGCGAGTCGCGCCGCTTCCTGCTCCAATTCCCTTCGGATCCGGTCGAGAGCCGCCGACACCGCCGGGGACCCTGCGGACTGTGGTAGCAGGTCCAGCACCTCCGGTCCGCTGGCGACGAGATTCTCTTCGGCCAGCTCACGGTCGCGCCGGCTCGCTGAACCGAGGTCGGTGACCAGCTTCTCCACCACGTTCCGGTCGGGCTTCCCCGCCGCGCAATATGGCGCCGTGCAATGGAAGACGAGCAGGAGGACAGGCAGGAACCGGCGCATGGCAATCAACAGGATCGACGGGGACGCCTCACTCTACCACGCCTGACCGGCATAACCCGAACATTCCTTCCCGCGGTTCCGATCCTGTCCCCGCATCCCGCGCCCGGTGACGTAGGGTTCTCGCAACGGCTGAGGCAACGACGCCGGAATGTGCCCTCTTTGCTGGTCCCGATATTCATGCTGCGACACCTCGCCATTTGCCTCGCCCTGGCGTCGACCACGCCGGCGGCCGCGGCGCCGTTGATCGAACTCACGACCGCCGGAAAGGCCGTGCAGGGACGGCAGCTCGCCTCCAACAAGGACGAATGCTGGCTCGTCGACATCGACGGCCGGTTGGTGCAGGTGAAGCTCGCGTCCGTCACTGCATTCCGCCAGGTGACGCCCGAATTCAAATCCCGCCCCATTCAGGAAGTGAAGAAGAACCTGGCCGCCGAACTGGGAACCGGCTTCGAAGTGGCGGTCCGCGGCGGATATGTCGTTGCCGCCCCGCGGGGCAAGGCAGACCAGTTCGCCGCACTGTTCGACCAGGTCTCCCGCGAGTTCCTCCAGTACCTGCGGGTCCGCAAGTTCGCCATCGTCGACCCTGACGTACCGCTCGTCGCGATCGTCTTTCCGACCCGCGACCAGTTTCTCGCCCAGTGCGCGAAAGACGGCGTGACTCCAGGCGCAGCCCTTCGCGGCTATTACCACCCGCATTCCAATCGCGTCATGCTCTATGACGATCCGGCGGACAATCCCACGGCCGGGGAGCCGGCCCGATCCGCCGGCGGCAGACGGACCGGCGGTTCACGGGGCCCGGCCTCAATGCCCAGCTCGCACGAAGCCAATTCCGGCCCGATCGATTCGTCCACCCCGGCCTGCGACACCGCCGTTCACGAAGCGATCCACCAGCTCGCCTTCAATTCGGGCCTGCATTCACGGATCGGCAACAACCCGTTGTGGGTTGTGGAGGGACTGGCCATGCAGTTCGAACGTGGCCAGGACGGATACCTCAAGACCAGGACCTCGACCCGTGTGAATGTTCCCCGCATCGCGAGCTGGAGTTCCTTCCAAAAGGATCGCCAGCCGCAGCAGGGGCTTTCGGAGCTGATCGCCAGCGACGATTCGTTCAGACAGTCGCCCGTCGATACCTACAGCGAAGCCTGGCTGTTCACGAACTACCTGATCGAAACCCGCGCCCGGAAATTCAGCTGGTATCTTCAGACTCTCGCCACCCGCAACCCGCTCGATCCCTATCCGCCCGAAGAACGCCTCCGCGATTTCCAGGAGAACTTCAAGGAAGATATGGTCTGGCTCGAGATCGAGTACGTGCGCTACGGCGAAAAGGTGGCCGCGGAAGCCTTGTCCGCCTCCGAACTCGATAAGAAGCGATAGGCGACGCTCCGCCCGCGGCATCGACGGTCACGACCTCAAAAGAGGGCCCGGAAACCCGTTCGCCGGACCTCTTCGTCTGAAGTTGTGCTGCTTTCCAGTTCGCTGCTATACCTCGCCTCTTGATACGCCGTGGCGGCCGGTGTTTCGCCGCGGCGCCCGAATACACTTTCCATGGCGAGGGAGCCCGCGATGTCTCAGGAGAAACCCACTCAGCCCGATGCGGCCGCTGGCCAGCAGGTTCGTTTGGAAATCGACGATTCCACGGTCCAGGCGCTCTACGCCAACTTCTGCCGCGTCGCCACCACCCCCGAAGAAGTCATCCTCGACCTCGCTCTCAATCCCGATCCGACCGGCGGCCCGGTCCAGAAGATCAAGGTCTCGCAGCGCGTCATTCTGAATCATTACACCGCCAAACGGCTCGCTGCCCTCCTGGCGGAAACCGTCAAGCGGCACGAAAAAGTCTTCGGCACGCTCGAAATGGACGTCCGGAAGCGCGTGCAGCCGGAAATGTCGGCGATGGTGCGATAACATCCGGTTCATGTCCCACCCTGAAAACGACGATTCTGGCGAACCCGTCCCATTACATGGACAGGTTCGCCATTCTCATTTGAGCGCCCGCGTGCCCGAGGCCGTCGGCCGCGGCGTCTTCTCGAATGGAACCATGATTCTCACGGGCGCGTACGAAATCGTTCTCGATTTCGTACTGCGATTCGGCGAGCCCAACCGAATCGTCGCCCGCGTGATACTCCCGCACGTCGTCGCGCGGCAATTGATCGCGGTGCTGCAGGAAAACCTGCAGGCGTTCGAGACCCGTTTCGGACCGGTCCCTCGGCTCCCGCGCGTCCGGCAGGTCCAGGAAGAGACACCGCCCCCCCCTCCGCCCGAAGAGGATCCGGGTCCAGCCGGAGCAGGAGGAATGACCGCGGCGCAGCACCCCGAGAACATGCCGCAGTCGCCGGCCCAGCCGCAGATTGAAGATATCTACGACGAACTGCGCCTTCCGGACGCCATGTTGAGCGGGTCGTATGCGAACGCCGTCCTCGTCAGGCACACCGGAACGGAATTCTGCTTCGATTTCATCACCAACATCTTCCCGCGGAGCGCCGTCTCGGCCCGCGTCTATCTCGCGGCGCCGCACGTCCCGCTCCTGCTGCAGTCGCTCATCCGCTCCCTGAACCCCGGCCCTGACCCGGGACGCAATTAGCCCGCGGACTCAACACGCTGTGCGGAAGGCTCGCTCACGGCGTCTTCGGGGCCTGCACGAACGCGATCACGTCCGCCACGTTCTGCGCCGTCAACTCCTTCTCCAGCCCTTCGGGCATGAACGACTTTCCGGTGCTCGACAGCTCATCCAGGTCGATCCGCAGCAGCGTCTCGCGCTGCCCGTCCGGCCGCGCCAGCGTGATGCTCGTCGCCGTCTGCTCCACGATCATGCCGGTGAACGTCCGCCCGTCGGCCATCGCGGCGACGTAACCCACATACACTCCCTCCACCGCCTGGTTGGGATCAAGGATGGCCGTCAGCAGGCTTTCCGTCGACTTGTTCGTCAATGACGACAGCTTTGCGCCGACGTCGTTGCCTCGTTCGTGCAGCCGATGGCAGGCGCCGCAGGTTTTCATGAACACTTCAGCTCCGCGCGTCGCGTCCCCTTTCAGTGTCAGAACCCCGGCATATTCCTGCAGAACGTCCTGACGCCCCGCAGCTGGCTTCAACACCACCGACGCCCGTTGCCGGATCGCTTCGTCAGGGTGTTGCAGCAGCCGCGACTGGATCGCAGCGGTTAGTTCGGACGGCCGGATCGCTCCCGATTCCACCGCCTCGACGAGCCCCGCCGTCCATTCGCGGCGGGAGATCAGCGCGTTCAGGACATCCTGGCGCAATCCCGGTTCCTGCGTTTTCCAGTTGTCGAGCAGGAGCGCAGGAACAGTCGCGGTCTGGGAGCTGGTAATTGCCGCGACGGCCCCCTTCTGCACGGCGACAGGCTGCCGCGCCGAGAGGAGGGTCGCGAGCGTCTTCAGGTCCTCGTCCCGGGTCGCCCGTCGGCGTGCCAGCACCGGAATTGCCAGCAGACGCCGCTGGGGGGACGCACTGTCATCGGCCGCAATGCTCCGGGCCGATTCGAAAATCGGGGCGATCGCCTTCACCGCGGCCGCGAGTTCCTTCCCACCATTTTCTTCGATCGCATCCAGCGATTGCTTCTGCCGCGCCAGCCCGTTCAGGCACGCCGCCAGCACCTGCAGTTGCCAGTTTTCGACCGAGGAGCCCGAGGCCCCCCCCAGCAGGGAAAAGACCTTCCTGGCCCCCCTCACCGGGTCGTCTCCAAGGACGGTTGCGGTCAGGTGTGTCGCCAGCGTCGTTGTGGTGACGCGATCCGCGGCCGATTTCATCAGCGTCGCCAGGATCTGGTCGGCCTTGCCCCGGGACGACGACAGGACGGCCGCCCGCATCCACTCGTCCTCCAGGTCGGCCAGTGCCAGCGCCGCCAGCGCCTGGCTCGCTTCGCCGCACTTCCATCCTCCCAGGACGACTGCCAGCTGCACCCGCACTCGCAGATCCGGGTCGCTCACCAGTTCGAGAAGCGACGATTTCAGTCCCGCATCGCTCGGTTCATCCCGCCCCACCAGGTTGACGCAGATCCGCCGGACCCGCGGGTCGGCGTGCGCGAGAAGCGGCGAAAGCGGCAGGACGTCCCGGGGCGCCAGCTGCTTGCGGGTTGCCATGGCCTGGATCAGCACCGGGGGCGATGTGTCCGACGCCAGGATGGCGTCGAGGTAGGGCAGGGCCCAGTGATCATTCCGCTCCACCAGCAGTTGCTGGGCGAGATCCCTGCGCGCTCCGCTGGGATCGCGCAGGACCCCCACGAGATCCTGGATCGACAGCTTCGACAGGTCGCTGATCGGCTCCGGCTCATGTGCCCGGCTGGACAGTCGGTAGATGCGTCCTTTGTCTGCGCCGGCGCGCACGTCCAGTTGCGACTGCCAGGCCTCCGGAATCCACTGCGGATGCTCGATCACATGCCGGTACATATCGGCGACCCACAACGTGCCGTCCGGAGCATTGATCACTTTGACGGGGCGAAACCAGTTGTCCCGCGAACTGAAAATCTCCGAACTGGCCTCAGACGCGTGACGCCCCCCCTGGAAGGTGGCTCCCTTGGGCGTCAGCGAAAGACGGCTGACGAGGTTGTGAACCGGCTCACAGAAGAGAGCGGCCGCATCCAGACCCTCGCCCAGCCGCGCGTCCCTCGCGATCGCCGCACCGCACGCCGATGTAACCCGGTTCGCCCGGTCCAGATCGTTGAAGCGGTCGACCGTCCGGCTTGTCGGGAAGACGGCCGCGGCCACCGCACTTTGAAGTACATAAGGAGGCGGTGAAGGGACGAATGGATTCCGCAGGAGATCCTGATCGTCCATGGGAACATGAAACAGCGGCAGGCTGTTGTTGTTGCCGAACCATTCGTCGTAGTCGTTGCGTGTGCGACCGAACTGCGAGCGACCGCTCACCGTCTGCATCTCGCCGCTGTCGGGATGAAACCGCATGTCCCGTCCCGACATGTTGATCGTCTTCCCCATCTTGTGGCACACCACGTCCTCGCTGAAGTCGCCGCTGGCGACGTACACCCAGCCATCGAGGCCATAGGCGAATCCGTTGATGCGGTGCTGCGGGTTCGCCAGCTTGAAGCCCGAGAACCACACATCACGCTTATCGGCGCGTCCGTCGCCGTCCGTGTCTTTCGCAAAGAAGATCTCCGGCGCGGCGCTGACGAACGCCCCGTCCCGATACGGAAAAACACCGGTGGGATAGGGGAGCCCCTCCAGGAAGACTTTCGATTCGTCGTAGCGTCCGTCGTGGTCCGTATCGGTCAGGACGACGACCTTGCCTCCCGGCTGTTCCTTATCATCAAGGCCTCGCGGATAGTCTCCCATCTGGACCACCCACAACCGGCCGTCCGCGCCGACCGCCATGTTGACCGGGTCGGAGATCAGCGGCTCCGCAGCCACGATGCTCAGTTCCATGTCCGCCGGAATCGTGAACGACTTGAGCGCCTCGTCGAGGGACAGAGCCCGGTCGGTCGTCGACGATTTCAGCAGCTCGTGAAGGCGGCGCATGATCACCTCCTCCGTCCCCGTCGACCAGCGCCCCGGCTGGAGGTAGTAGATCATCGACGTGTCGACTTCATATCCCCCTTCTGAACGAACCCGTTCCGAGGCGACATAGCCGAACACGTCATTCGCGTAGGCCGTCACCCACACGGGCCCTTTGGTCGAGGGCAACGGTTCCTGGGGAGCCTTGAAGTTCGCGCTCTGGTACTTGGACGGAAATCCCAGTTCCTGCTTGATTCGCAGGGCATAGTCGACGACCACTTCCCCCCCCAGGAACACCATCGTGAACTCATCGCCGAAACGCCACGTCTGGATCGGCATCGGGTAAGTCTCCGGCAGACGCCCCATCCGCTGCTGCGTGGCCATCATGTGCTCGGCGTGTTTCCGAATCGCCGTGTTGGCGTCCTTCAGGTTCTTCTGCAGGTCCGGAATCGTCGGGCGGTCGATCGGAAGTCCGGCGTACCCGAACGACGCCTTCGGCGCGGCAGTGAGGACGCGGCCCTGATCCTTCGTCAGGCTCGTGACTTCGTCGGACAGCATCTTCCCCTGCTGCTGTGAAAGCTCCATCTGCATCGGGCCTTCGCGCATCGGGTTGGCGTCGGCCCCGCAGCCGACCGTGCACACGGCGACGATCCCAGGCTCGGCAGCCTCCAGGTTGGCCATTGCATAGCCGGCCCAGTCGCCATTCACCCGGTTATGCGTGCCGCCGAACGTCGTGCAGTGGCAGGCGTAGTTGAACACCAGGCCTCGCGTCTTGCCGGTCGTCGGATCGGTGACGCGAATCAGCGGGACTGCGTGGTCGACCGGGCCTGCTGGAGAGTCCCCCAGGCCCACCCATTGGCCCGTCTGTGGGCGTCGGCGGTTCTTCGCGAAGGGAACGGAGCCTTCCGATACGGAAAGTTTCGCCGGCTTCAGGTCCGCGATCGCTGCCTTCGCGGCCTCAATGCACCGGGCCTGGAGCAACGCCGTGTAACGCTCCGTCGCGGCAGCCTCTTCCGGGGGCTGGGGGGTGAAGAACAGGTTGCTCAGAGCCCCGGCGACGTGCGGCGCGGTGTGGGAATGCGTCGAAGCCATCACGAAAAGTGCCCGGTCGCCGCGGACGGGTTCCGGCAGAGCTTCGAACACTGCCTTGCTCAACGTTCCAGAAAATCCGATCGATTCCACGCCGAGGAGCACATGCGGAGGCCCGTCCCCGTGCTGCACCGCCACGCCGCGGACAAAGATCGGGACGTCGACTCCATCCATCGGCGCGGTCCGGACCGCGTACCCGGACAGGCGGACCGGTTCTTCCGGCGTGATGTCCACCTTGGAAAATCCGGCTTTGAACTCCTGGCCAGCGACAGGCTGGACGGTCGCGACGAACGCGGCGACCAGCAAGGTGACCTGAACCTGACGCAGCATTGACTCGACCTCTCTGGGAATGTGGGTCGCCGGGCGTTTTCTCGATCGCGCAGATCCGCGCCAGACGCGATTACGCTACCACCCTCCCGTCCCGCATTCGAGTCGGGACCCGGACGCCGCATGCGGGAAAACGATGCCGGCACAATCGTCATAATCGCTTCTCTGTGAATTCGCGCGACGAGGGATCGGGGAGGACGCCTTTCCGCAACACGCCTCTCGCCGGGTTTCCCCGGACATGACGTAGGGTTCGGCGGTTGATCCTCCAGGGGGGCGGATCAGCGGGCGCACCATGAAAGTCATACGAGATGTCCGAGGCCCTCAATTCCATGGTGGAGGAGTACATTTCCGTCGGTCCCACCGCGGGAAGTGCCCATCCGATGGATTCGTCGCGAGTGCTCATGGCACTGCTTTCCCTGGCGCGCGACGGCCAGACTCCCGAATACGAAATCGACGATCTCGAAGGGATCGTTTCGTCGCGAGTCCTCCGGCGCATTCTTTCCGCCCTCCAGTTCCGCGATGAGGCCACGCTCAGTCACGCCCGCCGCGTCTCGTGCATGGCCACCGGAATGGCCAGCCGACTCGGATGGGAAGGGCGGATGCTCCGCGTCCTCGAGGTCGCCGCGCTGCTTCACGATGTCGGCAAGATCGGCGTCCCCGACCACATCCTGATGAAGCCGGCCAAGCTCAGCCCCGACGAATCCGACTTCATGTCGGCCCAGCACGACGTCGGAATCCAGCTCCTGCAGGCCTGTCGTATCGACCCCGCCGTCATCCAGATCATTTCGGAGATGTACTCGCACGCGGAAGGCGATTCGTCGACGGGCCGGATTTCAGGCCAGGGGGCCAAGATCCTCGCGGTCGCCGATGCCTTCGATTCGCTGTCCAACGATCAGGCCTATCGGCGGGGCCTGAGCCGCATGGAAGTCCTCAACATCCTGACCAGCAAGACGGGGCGGCGCTTCGACCGGAACATCGTGCTCGCCCTCGGACGATGGCTCGACAGCGACGGAGGTTTCCTCTTCGACCCGGAGCTCGACCTCCGGACCACCGCGGTCAACGCGGTCGTCGACTGGGAGACCGTCCGTCAGGCCAGCACCATGGGACACATCGTCTCGTATCTCTACCTGATCGAGACGCTGTATGACGGCTTCTACATCGTCGACTCCGACCTGAAATTTGCCGTCTGGAACCGCGGGTCCGAGAACCTCTTCGGACTGGGGTCCGGAGAAGCACTCCAGGAAATCTGGTCCCGACGCCTGGCCAGGTTCGTCGACGAGGCCGGAAGAGAGATTCCGGAGAAGGAATACCCGCTCTACAAGGTCATGGAGACGGGCCGCCCCCACTCGGCCACGTTCAACCTGATCCGTGAGGACAACTCCCGTGAAAGCGTCGAGATCCTTTCGCTTCCGCTGCTCGACCATGACGGCAGCCTGCAGGGAGCTGCCGAGATTTTCCGCAATCTGGCCGGCGTCAAACGGAACCCCGGTCGCTATCGCGAGCTGCAATGGGCGGCGACGCGCGATCCCCTGACAGGTGTCGCCAATCGCGGGTCACTGCAGGCAAAACTGAACGAGCTGCATGCCGCCTGGGCGGAACGGACCGATGCCCCGCCGCTCAGCGTCGTGTTCCTCGACATCGATCACTTCAAGGCGATCAACGACAACTACGATCACAGCACCGGCGACCGCGTCCTGATTGATCTCGTGCAGCTGCTCCAGGACGAGCTCTATTCGGGCGAACTCCTCGGACGCTACGGCGGGGAGGAGTTCGTCATCCTCTGCCCCGAGACCAACATCGAACAGGCCGTCGAGCGGGCCGAGCGCCTGCGTCGCAGCGTGATGGGCATGCGGGTGACCAATCAGCCCACACTGCACGTCACCGCCTCGTTCGGCGTGGCGCAGATCCGGCAGGGCGACACCCCGGAATGCCTGATGAAACGTGCCGACCAGGCCCTGTACGAAGCCAAGCGGGCCGGACGCAACAAGACCTGTCACATCGGCGGTCCCGGTTCAGCGGCGGAACCGGCGGAGACCCTCGTCCCTGCCTGTGACCCCTTCGTGTACGACTCGTCGTTCATCTCCTGCGATGCGTCCGACGTCATTGTCACCAAGCTGAGCGGCTTTGTGAACGACAACGCGGGACGCGTGCTGGCGGTGGAAGAGAAGAAAGTCCGGATCCGCATCGGACGCTCCCGCCTGCTCGCCGGATGGGGCAAAACCTCGCTCAAACAGCCGGTTCAGCTCGAACTGGAGCTCGCGGCCGCCGTGAAAGGGATGGGAAAGCGGGACGTGAGCCGCCGCCGCGAGATCAGAGTCTCCGTGCGGCCCGTCGGTCAGCCGAAAGACGAAAACCAGTTTCAACAGAGGGCCGGGCAGGTGGTCGAACTGCTCCGTTCCTACTGCCTGGCCGAGTAAGAATCGGCGATCGGCCGGTGGGGGGCCACTGGCCCGCTGCAGTTCCCCTCCACGCTGCCGGGGGGGCGTGCGTCCCGTTATGCTGATGGCCTTTCCGCGGTTCTTATCTGAGGAACTGGCGGTCAGTGATTCGGTAACCAGGCGGACAGCGTGGAAACGGCAGTTGATAAATCGGGCGATCGTATTCGCCGCATGTTCGGTGGAATCGCTCCGCGATACGACCTTCTGAATCACACGCTGTCGGGCGGCGTGGACACCTATTGGCGGGCACGGACTGTCAGGCTGGTGAAGCCCGAAGGAACCGCCCCGATTCTCGACCTCTGCACCGGGACCGGTGACCTTGCCTTCGCCTATGCCCGCGCCGGCCAGCTCAAGACGCCAATCGTCGGAGCCGACTTCACCCCCGAGATGATCGAACTGGCGAACGCCAAACGCGAAAAGGCGGAGGCCGCCGGGAAGGTCCCGCCCGGTCTGCTCAAGTTCCTGGTGGCAGACGCCCAGGAGTTGCCGTTTGAGAGCGACAGCTTCCAGATTGTTTCCGTCGCGTTCGGGCTGCGCAACGTCGCCGACACCATGCGGGGCCTGAAGGAAATGGTCCGCGTCTGCCGGCCGGGAGGCCAGGTCGCCGTGCTCGAGTTCTCGAAGCCCCAGAACCGCGCCTTCAATGCCCTCTATCAGGCCTACTTTCGGACGGTCCTCCCGCGGATCGGACAGGTCGTCTCCGGCAGCCGCGATCTCGCCTATGAGTACCTTCCGCAGTCGGTCGCGGCGTTTCCCTGCGGACGGGAACTGACCGCCCTGATGGAACAGGCCGGCCTCGAGAAGACGCAATTCAAGCCGCTGACCTTCGGCATCGCCACGCTCTACTGGGGGCGAAAGCCGGCCGGCGATGCCTGACATCTATTTCCACGAGCACACCGTTCACGCAGACGAGATTGATCCCCTCGGCCATGCGAACAACGTGTCGTTCGTGAAATGGATGCAGGATGCGGCGATTGCCCATTCCACGGCCCAGGGTTGGCCCATGTCGCGCTATCGCGAGCATGGCGTCGCCTGGGTTGTCCGGCGGCACACCGTCGAATACCTGCTTCCCGCCGTTGAAGGCGAACGCATCGTCGTGAAGACATGGGTCGCCGACATGCAGCGCGTCACCTCGCTGCGGCGTTACGAGATTTCGACCACCGATCGGCTCTTGGCGCGGGCGGAGACGAACTGGGCCTTCATCCGCACCGGCGACGGCAAGCTGACCCGGATTCCGGAGCACGTCTCCGCATCGTTCGTCCTCGTCCCAGGGACATGATCGGCGCCGGCGGCGCGTTCAGGCCGTCGTCGCGCCTGGAGGGACGGTGGAGTCATAAGGCTTCGCAGCCTGCCCGTTGCCCGAGTGAGCGTCCCGCCAGCCTTTGGCGACCGGCCCCTGAACCAGCCACCAGAGAAGCGGAGCGGCAATCACCGCACACCCGCCGAGCAGCCCCCATGTGAATTGGGGAGACGCCGCAGTGGCCTCTGCTTCGTAAATCCCCCAGCGTTTCAGCGCCTCAAGATTTGAGGGGACCGTCAGCATCCGCGCGGCGACCACCTGGAGGCCGTTGAAGATCAGGTGGAAGATGATGCCCGGAATCAGGCTGCCGCTCCGCAGTGCGAGTGCCGCGAGGACGAGGCCGAGCAGCGTCGCGTTGAACACCTGCTGCGGAATCATGTGGACGATGCCGAACGCGATGCTCGACATGACTGCCGCGAGCCGGTACCGATGCGTTCTCTGCAGTCCGCTCAGGATGAACCCGCGGAAAGCCAGCTCCTCGCAGATGGCCGGCGTCACGGCGAATGCCAGGAACGGCAGCCAGAGCGGAAGCTCGTGCGTCGACATCGATTTCATGATGCGGTCCATCCCCGGCGGCAGCGGCGGGAAGAACCAGTGCAGACGGCTCAGCAGCTCGAGCGCCAGCGGCTGCAGCACCACCGGCAGCACGATCGCCGCGCCGATCCATTTCAGGTGGCAGCCGCGCAGCTTCAGCGTCTTCAGAGGATTGCTCGTCAGCATCACCGCCATCATCAGCGCCGGAGTCGCCACGGTCGCGAGCAGGTAGATCATCTGCAGCTGCAGCGCCATGGTGTCGCTCTGCGCGTCCAGCAGCCGGTCGCGCATGATGTTGAACGACGCAAACTGCAGCATCAGGATCAGCACAAAGCAGAACAGCGCTTCCGAGAAGCTCGGCGTGTCTTCCTTCTTCCTCAGCAGATGCCGGAACCACAGCCGCAGGTCGAACCTCTCCGCATCCCGGAACAGCACGTCCTCCCGCTGAAACTGTTCAATGGCCCACCACAGCGCCAGCAGGCTGTAACAGATGCTCGAAATCGTCACGGCGACGGCAAAGAACGGCAGCGACCCTCCCGGGGCCGAACCGAGGATCAGCGCCTTGAGCAGCAGCGACGGCCCCACCACCGGCAGCACGCTGTAAAACGGCGTCAGTTCCACAGCCGGATTCAACGAGAACATCATCAGCCCCATCGTCACCATCAGCAGAGGCGTCAGGTAGTACTGGCCTTCCTTCGTGCTGCGGGCAAACATCGCGAACGCCAGGCTCAGAGCGCTGAACAGCGCCGCCAGCGGAATCGACAGGAGCACGACCCACATCAGCGGCTCGAAGCCGGGGAAAGCCACATCAGCCGCCGAATTCGGGCCGCCGGGTCGGGCCGACAACATGTGTTTGCCCGTGTAACCGATGCTGGCGATGTTCAGGAGCGCGGTCGAAATACTGAACAGCATCACCGTCAGGAACTTCCCCGTCACGATCTCCTTGCGAGACGCCGGAGAAATCAGCAGCGTTTCCATCGTGCCCCGTTCCTTCTCGCCCGCGCCCAGGTCGATCGCGGGGTAGAAGGCGCCTGTGACGGCCATCATGACCAGCAGGGCAGGGAACATCTTCGCCCACACATTCGCCGACAGCTTTTCGCTGCGGGCCAGGTCGACAGTCACCGGGTCGACCGGCGCGGAAATCGACAGCGGCAGCTCCGCCTGTTCCAGACGCGATCGCAGAACGTCGTCTTCCCACGCAGAAAAGACGTCCCGCACCCGGCGAAACGCGATGGCCGATTTCTCGTCGGCGCTGTTCTCCAGAAGCATCGGATGGGCCGGCAGCTCGCGCGGCCCGTTCGAGCGATCTCCCTTTGCAAGCGCCTCGTTGATCTCCTTCACCTGCTGCTTCAGCCCGGGAGGGACGATCACCAGCACCTGGACAGGTGCGTTCTCGAACCAGTTGCTGATCTCCGTCCGCAGTTCATCGGCCCGGCTGGAAATCTCGGCGGAGCGGGCCGCATCGGCCTTTGGAGAGAGGCTTCGCGCCTCCAGCACCAGCCGTCCCAGCTCTTCGATCTTCGGCAGGCGTTCCTTCGCCCCCTCGAGAAAGGCCTGTTCCTCTTCGGAAAGAGAGGCGGCCTTCGTGCGGGCGTCGTCCGTCAACACGTGGATCTTGTCCAGGTCGTCCGGCGACTTGAAATACTGCGCCAGGAACCGGCCCTCCTTGATCAGCTGCGGCTCCGGCAGGTCGTCGGCGTTCAGCACCACCACCGTGCGGGGCTGTTCGGTGAATGTCACCGTCATCTCCATCATTCCGACACCCAGAATCGGGTACAGGAACAATGGCAGCAGCACCACCATGAACAGCGTGCGACGATCGCGCAGTTGATCGGAGACTTCGCGCCAGAAGATCAGCTTGACGTTACGCCAGTTCATGAAAAGTCGTTTCGATCAATCGAACAGCGAATCAGACAGCAACCGTTTCCGACGCAGCCAGCGACTGGTCGTGTCGCTGGATCAGTTCGAAGAACAATTCTTCGACATCCGGCTGATTGTATTTCGCAGTGAGTTCCGCCAGCGTCCCGCTCGCCAGGATCCGGCCTTTGTGGATCACGGCGATCCGCTCACAAAGCTTCTCCACCTCGCGCATGATGTGCGTCGAGAAAATGATGCATTTCCCCTGGTCCTTCAGGTATTCAATCGTCTGCAGCACCGCCCGCGCCACGAGAACGTCGAGCCCGGAAGTCGGCTCGTCGAAAATGAGCACCGGCGGATCGTGAACGATGGTCCTCGCGATCGACACCTTCTGCTTCATGCCGGTCGACATCTTCGACCCCAGCACGTCCCGGATCTCGTTCATCTGCAGCGTCGTGAAGATTCGATCCAGCCGTTCCTGCAACTGCTCCTCGGGAATCCCGTAGAGCCGTCCGTAGTACTGCACGAGCTCCCAGGCGGTCATACGGTCGTAGATGCCCGTATTGCCCGACATGAAGCCGATGTTCCGGCGCACCTCGCTCGACTGGGTCGCCACGTCATAGCCCGCGACCATCGCCCGGCCGTCCGTCGGCCGGAGCACTGTGCTGAGAATTCGCAGACACGTCGTTTTGCCGGCCCCGTTGGGCCCCAGCAGCCCGAACACCTCCCCCGGATACACCTCGAACGTCGCGTCTTCCAGAGCCGCCACGGCTCCGCGCTTGAGATCGACGAAGCTCTTGGAAAGCCGATCGACGGAAATCATGGCCTGACGGTCGGTCATCCTGCTGGGTTTCCTTCGTTGCGTTCGCCCTTCGGCCAATCTTGGCTCAGGCAATCGTCAGCCCCGGAGGGGGATTCCGGTGAACGACGACTTTCCCGGGAATCGCGTGTCAGGGAACGTGACAGCTCCTGAACGTTGCGAAACCGCCCGCCGGATGAGGCGAAATGTCAACATCCGCGTCGATTTGAAGTTTCGGCATATTCGTCAATTGCGCTCTGTTCGCCAACGTCGTCTTTCAACCAGCGGGAAATCCCTGTGCAGCTCGCGGCCTGTTCCGGCGGAATGAGCCACTGGAAGTAAAGTCGTCATATCCGGAGTCTTCAGGTTCCTGCATCTTGAACAGCGCGCCGCCTCTCAGTCTGTAAGCCGAAATGTCCTCACAGTTGCTTGAAAAACCGCCGCACGCAGACCCCGCCGATCTCTCGGACGTCGTGGACTTCGCCTCGTCGGAGTTCATGCCCGATGTCCCCTGGCTGACGCGACTCAACCTCGGATCCCGGCGGCTGAACGTCCGCTGCCTCGGACCGGAGCTCCGCACGATGAAGCGGACCGTCGACATCGGGGTCTCGCTGCTCCTCCTGGCCCTCCTGTGGCCCGTGATGCTGCTGACCGCCCTGCTCGTCAAACTGACGTCCCGCGGTCCCGTCATCTTCCGACAGACTCGTGTCGGCCTGAACCTCCGCACCGCCGACCGCAGGCATCTCGACCTCGGACCTCCTCCTCCGGGCGACGAACGCCGAAATGCACTCTACGACCGACGCGGAAATCCGACGTACGGCCGGCATTTCACCCTCTACAAGTTCCGCACGATGCGCGTCGACGCCGAGAAAGACGGCGCGCAGTTCGCCCGCAAGAACGACTCCCGAATCACCCCCATCGGACGCTTCCTCCGCAAGACGCGGCTGGATGAACTCCCCCAGTTGTGGAACGTCCTCAAAGGCGAAATGACGCTCGTCGGGCCTCGACCGGAACGCCCTGAGTTTCTCGAACAGCTCTCCGAGCAGATTCCGAACTATCTGGAACGCCTCGGGCTGAAGCCCGGCCTCACCGGCGTTGCGCAGATCGTGAACGGCTACGACAACGAGATTGAGAGCTTCCGCCGAAAGGTGGCGTTCGACCTGCTCTACCTGCAGAACTGCTGTCTCTGGAACGACATCAAGATCCTGTTCCGGACGATTCGCACAGTCCTCACCGGAAGCGGCGCTCTCTGAACCTCAGGGGCGGACGCCCGCATTCCGGCAAACCCGTCGGATCTACAGCGCGATCTCCTTGTTGTCGATCAGCCGCGTTGTCCCGAGTCGTGCGGCGACGAGCGCGACCATCCGCGGTTGCGGCGCGGTTAGCTCCTGGAGCGTCTGCGGGTCGGCAATGACGGCGTAATCGGGAACGACTCCAGCCGCCTTCTGCAGGTGTTGCAGCATCGCAGCCGCCACCGCCTGGATATCGGTCTCGCCGTCATGCAGGCGATCTTCGGCGAGGTTCAGGCTCTCCCACAGCGCGATGGCCGATTTCCGCTGTTCGGCAGAGAGGTAGACGTTGCGGCTGCTCATCGCCAGCCCGTCGTGCTCGCGCATCGTCGGCGCGGTGATGACCTCCACCGGCACGTCGAGATCCTTCACCATCCGACGGATCAACGCCTGCTGCTGATAGTCCTTGGCGCCAAACACCGCGACATCTGGCTGGACGAGATTGAACAGCTTCAGCACGATCGTCGCGACGCCGCGAAAGTGAGTCGGTCGGAGCGCCCCTTCCATTGGCGCGGACACGCCTTCCACCGTGACGTAGGTCGAGTACCCCTCTGGATAGAGGCCTTCCTTCGTGGGGGTGAACACCAGGTCGACTCCCGCGAGCTTCGCGGCCTCGAGGTCCTTCTCGAGCGGGCGAGGGTACTTCGAGAAGTCTTCATGGGGGGCGAACTGCGTCGGGTTCACGAAGATCGTCGCCACGACAAAGTTCGCTTGCGACCGGCAGGCGTGGAACAGGCTGACATGCCCGGCGTGCAGTGCCCCCATCGTCGGCACGCATCCGATCCGTTTCCCCTGCGAGCGGGCCGCCTTGATGGCCTCACGAAGTTCACCTGTCTCGGAAATCACCTGCATGTTCAATTCACCTGTTCGCCGGAATCGGCTGGCTGACTCTGAAACCCCGGGAGGGGCCCAAACGCGGTCTCACCGGATCTTCAGGTCCGGCAGTTCCTGTTTGATCCCCGCGTCGATCGGCATCCGGTCCGGCGTCGCTCCCGTCCGCTTGAGTTCCGCAGCGATCAGCGCGCTCAGTTCTTCGATGCGCGACCTCTGCGTCGGATCATCGATCAGATTCTTCCGCTCGTCAGGATCGTTCTTGAGATCGTAAAGCTCGGCCCGATGTCGATCGGGGCCTCCGTCGCCGTGAGGATACCGGATGAGTTTCCACTCGTCCGTCCTCACTCCGCGGATGTTCGGCGTGTACGGGAACTGTTTCTCGTAGTTGTATTCGTACAGCCAGCCGGTGCGCCAGTCCCTGGATTTTCCCTGCACCAGGGACACCCAGCTCCGGCCATGCGCTTGCTTCAGCGGAGCGGCACCGCACAGTTCCAGCAGGCTCGGCGCCAGGTCGAGCGTCAGCACCTGGGCCGTTTCCTTGCGGGGCCTGTCCTTCGGCGTCAGCTGCGGGGCGCGGATCACCAGCGGAATACGGATGCTCGGCTCGTGCATCGTCCGCTTGTCGACCATCCCGTGCTCACCGTTCAGCAGGCCGTTGTCTCCCATGAACACGAACACCGTGTTGTCGAGTCGCCCGGCCTCCTCGAGCGCCCTGGTCATCCGGCCCACGCTGTCGTCGACCGAAAGCACCGTTCCCCAGTACCCCCGGATCATCGCCTCGAAATGCTTCACCGATTCGGGCCGCGAGTCCGGAAACTTCTTCCGGTAGTCGAACAGCGGACCGTAGATCCCATGCCAGGTCGACAACCGTGTCTTGTACCACGCGGGATTGTCGCCCAGCTCAAAGGCCGAATCGGGGTAGGGGATCGCCACGCTCTCAAACGCATCCGCGTACTTCGGTTCCGGCGTGTAAAAGCTGTGCGGCGCCTTCTGGCCGACCATGAGGAAGAACGGCTTCTCGTCCGTCTGCTTCTGAAGCCAGTCGAGGGCCATTTCCGTCACGACGTGCGTGTAATAGCCGGGAACGACCTTTCGCTCTTTCCCGTTCAAATTGAACTCGGTGTCGAAGTATTTTCCCTGGCCCTTGTGGGTCACGAACCAGTCGAATCCCGGACGCGGCTCGTCGTTCTCCTCTCCCATGTGGTACTTGCCGATGTACGCAGTGGCGTAACCGGCAGCCTGCAGGTTCCTCGGAAGGCTGTCCAGGCTCCGGGGATACTCCGTGAAATTGTCGACGACCCCGTGAGAATGGGCATACTGGCCGCTGAGGATCGATGCCCGGCTGGGGGAACACAGTGACGTCGTGCAGAACGCATTGACGAAATGGACCCCTTCATTCGCCAGCCGATCGATGTTCGGCGTCTTCACCTGCGGATGCCCCGCGCATCCGAGCGTGTCCCAGCGCAGATCGTCACACAGCACGATCATCACGTTGGGGCGATCGGCGGCCGGGAGGGCAGACCCGGCAAAGACCATCGTCAGAATCAGGAGCGGGCGCATGCTGCTGTGTCCTTGGGGGAACGCGGGGCGACGGGGTCTTCGGGCAGTTAAGAGGGCCGTTTCGTCCCCGTCAACCGCCGCAGGATCGAAAAAACTCGTCGATTCTGCGGGACGACTCTCGCCAGCGGCAGATTCTCGGATGGACGTTCGCGGATCGGAACTCGACCGTTACAGTACGACCAGTGAAAGGCCGTAGGACGCTCCCCGCGGCTCTCGATGCTGGCATCTGGACGGGACCGCGCGGTAATGGCAAAGGAAATGGAATCGGTTCGGTCCTGCGGGTTTCTCGTGCTTCGCGAACGCCCGCTGCGCGAGTTTCTCCTGATGAAGCACAAGGTCAGGTGGGATCTGCCCAAGGGGCATGTCGATCCGGGCGAAACGGACCTTGAGTGTGCGCTGCGTGAGTTGTGGGAAGAAACCGCGATTCCGGCCGACGCCATTAAGGTCGATCCTGAATTCCGCTTCATGCACCAGTACCCCGTTCGCACGAACCGGGTGAAGAGCGGACGGGCCATCAAGACCCTCGTGATCTTCCTCGCCGAATTGATCAACGACGTGAAGATCAAGACCACGGAACACCCATCCTACGCCTGGCTCCCCTGGCAGCCGCCGCATCGCCTGCAGGAGCAGACCATCGACCCCCTGCTGAAGGCGGTCGAGGAATACCTGATCACGCGGAACTGAACTGCGAAGCCTGGAGACAATGAAAAAAGGCCGGTGTTTTCACCGGCCTTTCTTCGTTTCGACTCCGGGCGTCTTACGGACGGCGCGTGCTCGCCGCCAGGGCCGGGAAGGCTTCGACGTAGTCGAGAGCCACGTTCAGCACTTCGTCGTTGTAGAAGCCTTTCGGGAAGATCGGCTCGTTCGGATCCTTGGCCTTCACTTCGTCTGGATCCTTCGGATTGTCCTTCGCCGTTTCTTTCTCGAGGTCGCGTTCCGCTTTCAGGATGGTTTCATTCAGCGAAACCGATTTCTTGTTCTTCCGCTCCAGGTACTGCCGGATCACCTTCTCGACCTTCTGGAAGTCCTCCACGGTCGCCACCCGCTGTTCGCTTCGCTTCTGGAGGCTGGCGACAACGTCGCTGGAGACCAGGCGGCTTGCGGAGTAACGGGCCGGCTCGATGTGATCGAACGGCAGGGCGTTGTCGAGGCTCGACTCGCCTTCATCGATATGGTCCAGCAGCGACGGCAGGACCACATCCGAGGTGACGCCGCGATTCTGCGTGCTGTCGCCGTTCACGCGGTAGAACTGCTGGATCGTCAGCTTCAGCTTGCCGCGATCCTGTCCGCGGAACAGCCGGAACGGCTCGCGGGGCGCGACGTCCATCAGGTTCTGGACGGTTCCCTTGCCGTGCGTGGTCTGGTCCCCGATCACGATCCCGCGGCGGTAATCCTTGATCGCGCCGGCGAAAATCTCCGAGGCCGACGCGCTCAGGCGGTTGCACAGCACCACCAGCGGCCCGCGATAGATCACGCCCGGATCCTCGTCGTTCAGCTGCTTGGGCGCGCTGCCGGTCTCCTTGACCTGCACGATCGGGCCCTGGTCGATGAACAGTCCCGAGATTTCGATCGCCTCGCTCAGCGCGCCGCCGCCGTTGTTCCGGAGGTCGACGACGATCGCATCCAGCTTCTGGTTCGCGAAGACTTCCTTGAACACCTTGCGACAGTCAGCCGCAGCGCTCTTGAAGCCTTCCGTTCCGTCCTGGGCCTGCTCGAAGTCACGATAGAACGACGGGATGCTGAGGACGCCGATCCGTCCCTCGCGACCCACGCGGGCGCCGGTCTCGATGATTTCGCCTTTGACGGCCTGTTCGTTCAACTCGATCTTCTGGCGGACCAATTGATAGATCTGGGTGTCCCCCCCCTTTTCTGGCTTCACCTGCAGCCGCAGCGGAGTGCCGCGCGGGCCGCGGATCTTGCGGACCACTTCGGTCAGCTTCATGTCGTAGATATCTTCGATCTCGGCGTTCCCCTTCGAGTCCACGCCGGTGATCTTGTCGCCCACTTTCAGCCGGCCGTCGAGGGCCGCCGCTCCGCCGGGAACGATCGACGCCACCACCGTATATCCGTCATCCGAACGCAGCGCCGCGCCGATCCCGTCCAGGCTCAGCTTCAGCTGGATCTCGAAATCCTGCCAGCTCCTCGGCGACATGTACGTCGAATGCGGATCGAACGCCGTCGTCATCGACGTCAGGTACATCTCCAGCTTCTCGTCGGGCGTCGTCTGCTCGATCACCCGGCCAATATTGCGATAGCGCTTGTGGAGTTTCTCCCGGGCCTTGTCGAGGGGCTCTTCGTCCAACTTGTATTGCAGCATGTCGAACTTCACCCGCTTGCGCCAGCGGTCGTCGAGTTCTTCCTGCGTGGCCGCCCAGTCGAGAACCTTCGAGTCGGTGATCATCGACTCGTCGACGCTGTAGTCCTGATCCTGGTCGATCAGCAGATGGGCCTTCTGCAGCTGATCGGTCAGCCGCTGCTTGAAGATGTCGAAAACGGTGTACGCGAACTGCACGTCGCCCGCTTTGATTTCGTCGTCCAGCGTCAGCCGGTGCGGAGCGAACTGATCGATATCCGACTTCAGGAAGTACATTTTTCCCTGGTCGAGCAGCTTCAGGTATCCGTCGAAGATCTTGACCGAAGCGGCATCGTCAATCTTCGGATGGTGCAGGTGAAACCGCGGAACCAGCTGGGTCACAAGCTGGGCGGTCTGGGCATCTGCCGGGGAAGCGGCGGGGGCCGCGGGCTGCTGGGCGGCGAGGAATCCAGCGCCGGAAAACAGTGCGAACCCGACAACAAAGCGCAGCGTGCGCGGAGACAACGTCATCATCGAGGGAGACCTCGGTTGATCGGAAGGAATGACGATCGAGCCGTTCGCAAAAAATCGAACGGACAACACCGGCAAGCCGGAGTAGCAGGGCATTTCATCCTGAAATCCACTGCCGACGAAGGATTTGTCGACACGGAATCGTAGGCAAACTGAGGGAAGCCAACAAGATGCAGTTTCCGTCGGAAAGTCGCGGTCGCAGACTCGCGGCGACCGGACCACATCCCCCGCGCGCACGCCGGAATCCTTCATTTCCAATCAGGTTGGCCACTCACGGCGGATCGTAGCCACCCGGATGCCACGGATGGCATCTCCCGATCCGGCAGATCCCTTTCCAACTCCCCACGACTGCCCCGTACTTCCGGACGGCCCCGATGAAATAGCGGCTGCAACTCGGCTCGAACCGGCACTGCCGACCGAAGATCGGGCTCAGGGTCAGCTGATAGATCCGAACGAGCACGATCAGCACGAGCGCCAGCCAGTCGGCCGGATGCCGCCAGTTCAACTCCCGGCCAGACTCTTCACCCGATTCCGGACGGTCCACGGCGTCGCTCATTCGGTGAAGCGTTCTTCACGCCACGGATCGCCGTAATTGTGGTAGCCCATCTCTTCCCAGAAGCCCGGCCGGTCATCCGCGACCAGAGTCAACCTCTTCAGCCATTTGGCGCTTTTCCAGGCGTACAGCCTCGGAACGATCAGCCGGACCGGCCCGCCATGATCCGCGTCGAGCAGTTCGCCGTCGTGACGATCCACCACGAGGGCGTCGGGCTGGTCGAATTCCGGGAGCGGCAGGTTGGTGGTCCAGTCGGAATCGTAAGCACCCGCGATCACGAAACGGGCCGTCGGCTTGACGCCCGCCATCTGCAGCAGCGTTTGAACCGCCACCCCTTCCCAGAGATTGCCCAGCCGTGACCAGCGGGTCACGCAGTGGAAGTCGGCGAACACCTTCGACCGCGGGAGAGACTGGAACTGCTCCCAGCTGAACTCCAGGGGGCGTTCCACGAGCCCGTCAATCGTCAGCCTCCATTCCGCAATCGGAATGGAGGGGACGGTCGTCGCATGCAGCACCGGCCACTTGCGCGTGCGGACCTGTCCCGGTGGAATCCGGTTCGATCGCCGCGTGTCCGGACTGACGATCACCTCCGGCGCCACGCTCCCGGGCTCGGGAGGACTGCCGGACTGGTACTTCGGATCATCGGGTCCGGAAAGACTCATCGACTGCTGATTAAGTCTTGATCATCGCACGCTTTGCGCGCCGAGCCTTGTGGCTGGCGGGGCGCTTTCCGTGATTAGCCCGCTTCAGTTTCTTTGCATTCTTCGCCATCGGTGACTCAACCTTGATCAACGCTCAAAACAACACGACCCGACCTGCATTGAGATCGGGACGAAACCGGTCCACAGTGAAGCGAAAGAGCGTAACAGCCGTTGTGCCAATTGGGAAGGGCGACAAAGATACGGTTGCCCCACCTCTGAGCCAGCAATGCGGCCTGTGATTCGCTGGCGCCTGTGAGCTTCCCACCGCGTCGGCGTCCTCATGGCCTTCAAATCCAACGATCCGCCCCCGCCCCCCGGAAAAGGTCCGGCCCCAGCCGCCGCCACCCGGCCGGCGACGCCCACTGCAAAAACCGATGTCACGGGAAAGCCCCCGCTGAAGCCTCCCGCAAATGTTGCGAGTTTGCGGCCGGAACCCGCCAGCAAACGCCTCGTCTCACTCGATGCCTACCGCGGGTTCATCATGACCCTGCTCGCGGCCAACGGTTTCGGCATTCTGACGCTCTCCAGAACCAGCGAGGACTCCCCGCTCTGGAAAATCCTGGACCGCGAAACCTGGCAGCACATCGGTTTTCACTTCAATCATCCGGCCTGGCTCAGCAATTTTCCCTTCGGCCCGTCGACCAATCCGCTGGAAGGAAGTCCCTGGACGCGCGGCGCCGTCTCCCTCTGGGACCTGATTCAGCCCGCCTTCATGTTCATGGTCGGCACGGCGATGGCCTATTCGGCTCGCAAACGCGACGCCCTCGGAGAGCCGCGCTGGAAGCAGTGGCTGCATGCCTTCCTCAGGGCCATCGTCCTCGTGCTGCTTGGCGTCTTCCTCTCCTCGTTGGACACACGGCAGACGCACTGGGAGTTCCCCAACGTCCTCGCCCAGATCGGCCTCGGATACGTATTCGTCTTCGCGACCGTTCGCTGGAAATGGTGGGGACAGGTCGCCGCCATCGCGACGATTCTCATCGCCACATGGGCCGCATTCTTCACCTTCACTCCCCCTGACAACTACGACTTCGCAGCCGTCAACGCCTCGGCGGAGCAGGGCGAAGTGCTCGAGAAGCCATTCCGGCAGTGGTCGAAGAATGGCAACTTTGCACACGACGTCGATCTGAAGCTGCTCAACAAGCTCCCGCGCCTCGAGGACAAGGAAGGGAAGCCGATCCCGTTCACCCACAATCGCGGCGGCTATCAGACCCTCAACTTCTTCCCGTCGATCGCGACGATGATCCTCGGTGTTCTCTGCGGCCAGATCCTCCAGCGGCCGGTCTCCGCCTGGAAGCGGGTCGGGCTCCTGCTCGGGCTGTCGCTGCTCTGCTTCGGCCTGGCGATGGTCGCCAGCGTGTACGCCTGTCCGATCGTCAAGCGGATCTGGACTCCCTCCTGGGTGCTGTTCAGCGGCGGCTACGTGATCGCGATGCTGGCGCTGTTCTTTGCCCTGTTTGACGCGCTCCCCCTCGGCGTCCTCGCGTTCCCGCTGGTGGTCGTCGGAACCAATTCGCTCCTGATTTACCTGATGGGGCAGACTCTTCGCGGCTGGACGAGCGGCAAGATCATCCACACCCACTTCCACAAGCTCATCGAAAGCGGCCTCGGTGGGCTGGCGAACATCACGGGCCTGACGCCACGCCTCCCGCAGACAGGGCAGACTCCGGGCGCCGTCATGTACGACCTCTTCGGACCCGTCGTCGATTCGACGGCCGTGTTCTTTGTCTTCTGGCTCGTCCTCTTCGCCCTCTATCGCAAGCGTCTGTTCCTGCGAATCTGAGCCAGCTCCTGGCACGTCAGAACAGGTACATCTTGGCGATCGAGAAGTAGATCACGATCCCCGTCACGTCGACGAACGTCGCCACGAAGGGGCTCGATGCGTAGCCCGGGTCGAACCCGAGTTTCGTGAAGATCATCGGCAAGATCGAACCGACCAGCGTCCCCCACAGGCAGATGGCGGCCACGGTCTGGCCGATGACGAACGACAGCGTCAGGCGGTCGACTGCGCCGATGACGCTCGTGGGCGTCAGCACAGGAATCATCACCCGCAGAAAGCCAATGATTCCCAGCGAAACTCCCAACGCCAGTCCCATCAGCAGCTCGTGGCGGATCACCGTCCACCACTGGCGGACGCCGATGTGCCCCAGGGCCATCGCGCGGGTGATCAGCGTGGCCGCCTGCGACCCGGAGTTGCCACCCGTCGAGATGCACAACACGGTGAACATCGCCAGCACGACGTGCTCTTCCATCACCTTCTCGTAGCGACTCATCGCCGAAAACGTGAAGAATTCCGCGACGAACAGGCACGACAGCCAGACCGCCCGTTTGCGCCACATCGTCGTGAACGGCACATCAAGGTAGGGCTCTTCCAGCGGGGCCATGCCGCCCATCCGCTGGGCGTCCTCGGTCGCCTCTTCCACCACGACGTCCAGGGCGTCGTCGTGCGTGATGATTCCCACGATCCGGTGATCGTTGTCGACCACCGGAATGGCGATGAAGTCGTACTTGCCCACGATCCGCGCGACTTCCTCCTGGTCCAGGTCGACCCGCACATACACCACGTCCGACTGCATGATGTCGCGAACGAGGGCGTTCAGCTTCGCCAGGATCAGGTGCCTCAGTGAAACGAAGCCCAGCAGTTTGCGGTCTTCGTTCGTCACATAGATGTAGTAGATCGTTTCCTTCTGGGTGGCCTGCTGACGCAGTCGATTGATCGCTTCTTCGACCGTGATGTCCGGCAGCAGGGTCGCGTAGTCGGTCGTCATCATCGACCCCGCGCTCCCCTCGGGGTACGACAACAGCTTCCGGATATCCTCGCGGTCGGCCTTCGCCATCAGGGGCAGCAGCGATTCCACCGCCTGCGGATCGACCCGTTTCAGGAAATCGACGCGGTCGTCGTGCGACATCGCCCCCAGCAGCTGCGACATCCGCTCACGCCCCACCCCCTCCGCGAGTTCCAGCTGCCTTTCCTCGGGAAAAAACGAGAAAATGTCGGCCTGCCGCTCGACGTCCCCGTGCCCGAGGAGTGCCCAGATTTCCTCGTCCGAAAGCCCCTCCGTGAACTCCGCCACGCTCGCCGGATGCAGGTCGTTCACCAGCGCCGCCATCCCTTCCGCGTCGCCTTCGGCGAGCATCATCCGGATTTCAGGCAGCAGAAGCGGGTTCATCATGGCGGCACGCACGAGTTCGGGGAGGGCCCGCCCATGGTAACGCCGCCCGCGCAACTTGCAGCGGGGCGAAGTCGCATTCAGTCAAGACTTCGCCCGCTCCCAACGACCAGGCCGCCGGCGAAACCGGCAAAGCGCCGCACACCGGTCGCAATCGGCTGCGACGTCATTCCCCCTCGTCTCAGCAATCGGCTCTTCACTGCCTCGTGGACGTGCCAGCCGGCGAGAGGGGCGGGGCGACGAGGGTCAATCGGGGATGCGGGTCAGGACGTCGATGCCGACCGAGTCGGGCGGATCCAGGTGGATCTCACTGTCGGTCACCTTGACGATCCGGACGGGGACCTCCGTCCCCCAGAATTCGACGCCCGTGAACTGACGCATCCACGCGGTCAACCATCGACTGACTCGACTTTGAGGAAAGGGCAGGCGCGACCCGAAAACCACATGCGAACCCTTCACCCTCCACGTCTGGATCGGCCAGTTCTTCAACCGCTTGTGATCGTCGAAAGACACTGTTCCGTTTCGGGAAAACGTGACCTTTCGCACCTTGGAGTTCATCCGGCCGACTTGGCTCCACTGCTGCCACTTCCCCACGAACCTCGCATCCCCTCGCGGCCAGAACCACCACGAGACCATCGACACCAGCACGAGCACAAACGCGAAGATCAGCCAGCGGTGACGTCGTCTTTTCGGCGGCGGTGTACTGGGTTCCATCGGAGCGCCCTTCGAAGATGAGTCTGCTGGAGATCGCGGGATCGCGGTGAGTAGGGAGGAGCGGGTAGACTTGCCGTCGCTTCACCCTCGATTCAGACCAAGGCAATGAGTGAGACGGCTCAGACAATCCATCCTCGCTGGCTCGATCCCGTCGCAATAATCCTCACTGCGCTCAGCGTCATCTACTTCGGTGTGATTTTCACTCTGCGAGCGTACGAATACCCGATCACGTCGGGTTGGTTTCTTCTTCCGGCGTTCGCTTTCTCGTCGATGTGGATCGCTGTTGGCATTGCCGTGCGACGGCGGATGAAGAGTGAAGATCGCTAGATGGCCGACACCTCTCCCAGGCCGAGACGCAGACTCTGGCCTTTGCTGCTGACGGTGGCGGGACTGTTACTCGCCGCCGTGACGGCAATCCAGATTCATGATCATCACCGCGAGACGCAGCGAATTCGGCTCATCGCCGATTTGAAACAAACAGGCGCCTTCGCACAGCTCTACATCAAACCTTCGGAATCTCCCTTGGCTCGCCTTCCGATGCTGGAGGAGTTTTTCGATCGTACCGAGGTCCTGCTTTACGTCCCCGATGCCGAGAGTGCTGAGGCCGTCCTTCCCATGTTGACGGACGACATCACACGGATCGAGATCCGCGGCCCCGCCCGTGGTCCTCTGTTCACGTCTCTCAGCGACAAGTTTCGTACCGCCGCTCCTCACGCGGAAGTGCTGTCACGGACAAGGCACGAGCCCTAAGAATGAAGCTGTCGACGCGCCTCAGGTCTGGCCGGCTGGCCCGTGCGACGTTGAGAGCTCGCGGCTGTCAATCGTGAGAACTTGCCCGACAGCGATCGTTTTCCCCTCCCATAGCGTGACCGGGGCACCGGGCGAGACCCATTTCATCGCACGTTCGGGATATAGAAACCGGATCGGTATGTCGTACTCTTGTCCGAGTTCATAGCCACCGGCGGCAAATGGCCAGAACCGACAATCGAATGCTTGGCCATTCAGGTAGACAGGGCAGCCGTACTTCACGTCTTGAATCCCTTCCCTCACGCCTTGAATTGCCGTCTTTCGTCCACCTTCGGCGGTCGTGAGGAACCTGACGCGAATCACCGCATGGGGCATGAGAACATCGACGGTCATTGGTTGCCTTGCGCCTACCGCCACTTCCCCGTGCTGACAGCGACCCTGCCAAACAACATTCGTCGCCTGCGCTGGTTCAGTGGTGATGAGAGAGAGGTCATCGGGTGCGCACTCGTTGCAGATTGAATGAGTTCCCCGACCGCGACAAGCGGGTATTCAGAAGGTCCCCGGTCAACGTGATGACTTCGGCCCTTTCCTCATAGGCGAGGAGACTGGTTCCGAGATATTTCCGCATCGCGCCGCTGATCTCGGTGAGCCATCGACTACGTCCGAGGCCCAGTGGTGGGCGGTAGACCAAGGCTCGACCATCGAACTCCCACGAGAAATGCGTCAATGATTTTCCCGAGATGTCGACAGTACGTCCCCCGCCGCTGCGGTCGAAGATCATGAAAGCCGGGAGAGGTCCGTCGTCGCGAATCAACTGCCACGTCCCCACAAACCTCGCATCCCCTCGAGGCCAGTTCCACCACGAGACCATCGACACCAGCACCAGAACGAACGCCACGACTGGCCAGCGGCGGAGTCTTCTAACCGGTTCGATCTGAGTCTTGTCCATCGTGATGCGATTCCAACCCATCAAGTGTCAATAAGGCCTGCTCGACTTTCTGACGGTTGACCGCGACGTCGCCTCGACGCCGTGCCTTCAAACCTGCGATCGCTGAAGTAAAGCTGCGTCCGGTGCTTTTGGCATCCACGAGAACAATTTGTTCGTCGAGAGTCAGGCTTTCCCAGACTCTCTGCGCTTCAGGTCTGTCAGACCGGTCAAAGTGCCACAGCCTCCACCCGCCATCTCGTGACTCGATTGGTTCGTTGTTCGGGGGGCGCACGGGCGGGCGAACGACGTCGCTCACAGGCGGGTGTTCAAATACGAAGTCGTAGCTGCGATCTCGCTGCGGCCAGCACCACCACGCAACCGTGGACGTCAGTACAAGGACGAACGCGACGATCAGCCACCGGCGTCGGCGTTTCTTCGGCGGTGGTGTGCTCGGTTCCATGTCAGTGGCACAGGTGTCTTCTACGAGGCGTCTGAGAGGCTGGAGGACGGATCGTCTAGATGGCTCTGCTGTTGGTCCGTGTCGGAGAGCCGGGGAAGGCGGCTAGTTCGGCGACGACCGTAGCTGTCAGTCGAGGCTGGAGTGGTCTGGTTCTCCTTCTTTACCGAAGAACCCAAGACTGAAGCCAAGTGCAAGACCGCCCACCGCTCCCAGGATCCCCGCCATTTGAAGTCCAATTGCCGCAGCGATTCCGCCGCAGAATGTCCCGGCGACAACCCGACGCGTCATTGAGCGTTGATCTTCGTCGTCCTTAGGAGCGTTGCCGGTTCGCCGGGCAGGGCCCCACTGGTTGCCGTGATTTTTCACCATGCCAGAACTCTATTTCCGTCACGCCGCTCAGACCACCAGCACGGCCCTATCGCCACGACAGCGAGCGTGACGACGATTCGTCGCCAGCGCCGGTTCGGATGTGACGGAGGAGAGGTCATTCGGGGATGCGTTGAATCGTGTATGTCGTCGGCTTCGAACCTGGTCCGCTTAGCCCTCGAAGCGTCACCACCGCCGGGGTGAAACTGACGATTTCACCATCGTAGAACAACTCGTCGCGTGCGCGTCGCCAAAGGAGCAGTTTGATGTCGTTGAACGCGGCCTGCCAACCGATCGCCTGATCTGGCATAACCCGCAGCCGGCTCCCGACGGCTTTAAATCGGGCCAGCCCCCGCACAGCAAAGAGAAGGCGAACACCATCGAATTGCGCGAAGCTGTCGACGAGTCCGTCGTCACGAAACTCGATAATCTGATCGCCGCACTGCCACCTCCCAACAAGCCGAGCGTTGCCCCGCGACAAGTTCCACCACGAGACCATCAACACGAGCACAAGAACCACAGTGACGATCAGCCAGCGGCGTCGGCGTTTCTTCGGTGGTGGTGTGCTTGGTTCCATCGGGTAGCCCTCCGCACCGAGTTGACCGGGGCGCATGCCGTTGCGGCGAGAGGGTGGCGTTGAGGTCGGGGAATCGCCGGCTGGTGCGTTCGGTCGTCTCGGGCACAGGGGCGGCCTACGGGGCGTCTGGTGGGCGTGTGTCGCAGCTCGCTGGAAGCCAGAGAGTGGCCGCTTGATGACCGGCATCGGCGGGCTATGCTCGAAGCGTGGCGAATCGTTTTCCTGTGCATCGGAGGTGCCAATCCCCATGTTCAAGGCCGACGTGATCTCACTCGACGACCAGGTCATCGCTCGACAGGCGCAAGTCGCTGGCCAGAGTTTTCTCAAGGGCGAGGGACCTGCCCTCTGGCGGGGCTCCTTTCACATCCCGAAGAGTGCCAGGGGGCGGGTGCAGATGGGCGACACCTTGTACCTGTTGCTGCCGGATCGCGGTCGAATCGGAACGCTCGTCACCGAAGTCGCCGCCCCCATGGTTCACTTCCGGGCCAGGGGACGGATTCAGGAGTCCGATTGAGGCGTGGACCTCGACAAGACACACCCAAGGACACAGTTCTTCTGTCGGAGACTTTCATGTCGAACCGATTCGCCGTAGGGACCTTCGTATTCGCTGCTGCGATGTCCGTCATCCTGACGTTTCAGGCTCACTTGAACGCTCAGCAAAAGAGGCCAGAACCGGCGCCGATCGGCACGATCAACGATTTAGAGAACAACCAGGTCGTCCCAGCGGCTCCGAGACAGGATGTCGGGCGGCGGCAGTGGGAGTACAAGATCGTCAACGGAGTGACAACCCTCGATCAGCTGGGGAACGACGGCTGGGAACTGGTGGCTGTCACTCGTGACGACAGCAAGGTGCGAGAGTTGTTTCTCAAGCGTCCGAAGTAGTCCGCCGCATGCAGCCCGAAGCGTGACACCGTCGGAGATGCCGGAGCAGCCAGGTCCGCACCGAAGTACCTCGGAAGCGGGCGGAAGGGTGACGCGGGGCTGGTGTCCGTGAGATCATTGTCGACGGAGAGTCCGACGGCCAATGGTACGAGATTCGACGACGATTGAATCATCAGTCACGTCGTGAAACCAATACATCTCATGAAAGGAGAGGTTTGGCTGTGGACCGAACGCATACTGCAACCGACTGACGAACCACCATATTCGGCTGGGTGGCGCTGGTCTGCTTGCAGCCAGTGCCGAACGTCGCCGAGACCGCCCTTCGACAAGTACCGTCAGCGCATGCAGGGCCATCGCAAGTAGCTCAAGCGGTTTCACGAGCCGGAGGGGCGGCCGGGGTTGGAGCCGTTTTCGGCGAAACCCCGGTCGCATGCCAGGGAGGGCAAACGAAGAGAAGTGACTCAGCGGAACGTTGATGAGAAAACGCGGCCTCGGCAACGCTTGACCGGGGCTTCCTGCGCTTCGCTACGTCCAGCCCCGGCCACCCCGCCGATCACGTCCATACGGTTTGGGAACTGCCACCAGGCGATTCGGATTACTCAACCCGCTGGCGTCGAATCAAGGGGCTGTTCACGACCGCGTGGATGGCAGCCGGCGGAATGTGCGCTGGAGTGACGCGCAGCCGGTCTGAACGCGGTGAGCGCGGAGTCTGGCAGCGGCGATTCTACGAGCACACCTGCCGCGATGAAGCGGATCTCAAATGCTGTCTCGACTACCTGCACGTCAATCCGCTAAAGCATGGCCTCGTATCGCGAGTTCGGGATTGGCCGTGGTCGTCCTTTCATCGGCATCAGCGGCTCGGTGAATATGAACTCGGCTGGGGCGATGCCTCCGTCTGGTATGGAGATGAGTTTTCGCAGTTCGAGTAAGGTGCGTCTCGACGCACCCTACGTTCCTACATGAGCGGCGGCCAGGCCTCGGGCGATTCCGATCCCAATGCGAATGAAGCCTGGATCGTCCGGGCAATTGCCGGCGTCGGCGGAAAGACGCTCGCGGGCGCGAACGACTTCCAACTCTTCGCGGGAACTACGGCTGTCGCCGCGGGGCTGGCGTTTGGCGGGTACTACGGACTGGCAGCCGCAGGCTTTACGAGCGCTGCAACGGTTGGTGTTCTGGGTAACTCGCTGGCCGTGGTCAATACGCTCAGTCTGGGTCTCAGCGGTGCAACTGTGGCGTTTTCGCCGACCGGGTGGAACAGCGCGAACTTCGTCGCCGACACCGCCAACTTGGCAATTCAAGCGACGATCGGGCGCTTCACCGGCTTAGCGCGTTTAGGTCTGCAGGGATTGGACATTGGGATCAATCTGTTCCAGAGCGGCCAGTCGGCTATTGCCGCCCGCGAATCGTTCTCGCGGGGCAATAACGTCGCGGGTACGTTTGAGGCAATCGGAGCAGGATTTGGGATTTCCGCCGCTGGGCTTCAAGGAGTACGGGCACTCCACAGAAGTGCGGCGATAATGGGCCAAGCACCTCAAATCTCGCCTGCATGGAGAATCAACGAAGGCGGCGTAGTACGAGCGGAGACCGAAATTCCGGGAATCCTGGCGCGAGCAGGAGTCCACGTTCCTGAGGACGTTATTCTTTCGGTTGGCAATGCAAGCGACTTTCATGGAACGATCGAAGACATCTTTGCTGGGCGCAGTGTGTTGACTGGCATGATTCCTGGAATTGGCACTTATGGGCGATATGTGCAGTTCGACCGTATGAGAAATAGGTTCGGCAAGATCCCGATTCGGATCAACCCCGATATGATGAGAAGCGATGAGGCAATCGTCGGCGTATTCGCACACGAGCTCCACGAGCTGTCCTTATTCAGGAATGCGTTTTCGAAAGGAGGCGGGAGGCTCACATTTGAGCGTTGGAGTGGAGAAGCAATGCCAGGAAATTATGGAAATTTCCATGACCAAGCTTGGGATGCAGCAGATACTGCCGTCCGACGTATGCGAGGCTACCAGCCATGAATGCAGTTGAAGAGGCCTTGCATGACTATGATACAGGGCGATTTACCGCATATGATACGGTATGTAAAATACTTACTAACGTTGACTCAGTGGGCTCACTCGAAGTGTTGAACCACCTGACTCCGGACTTGGTTCACGAGCTACGTGAACTGATTAGCGCTCTCGACGCGGGAGAACGCATGTCGGGCCATTGGGTCCCAACAAGTAAACAGCTTGATGCTGCGAAGTTGTGGCTCAAAGCACGAGATTAGTTGTCAGCGGCCGGGTGCGTTCGACGTGTGCCTGCTGATTCGGCGAGGCAATCGCCGTCCTGACGACTTCTGACCCCGCCGATTCCAGAAGCTAGTCAAACTCCGGCGTGAACGTCGTGTCGTTGTCGTGGACGATGTGGGTCGGCGACAAACAGGCGTCCTCGGCCATGAACTGAAAGTTCCTCGCCTGCTGGGCGACCCAGGCCGAATCCGGCCTGGCCGTACAGGGGCTGATCCACACCCGCCGAGTCCCCAGGTGCAGGAATACCAGCAGGTACAGATCGATGGGACCGCGCAGCGTCCACAACCGCTTGGTGCAGAAGTCGCATTCCAAAAGCGTCGCTGCGTGACGCTTGAGAAAGCCGCCCCAGGTGTCGCTGTCATCGTCCGGAACCGGAGGAATGTCAGCCTCCGCCAGAATGCGGGCCACCGTCTGTCGAGACAGTTTCAGTCCCAGCTTTCGCAATTGTCCGAGCAGCCGGCGGTAGCCATATCCGGTTTTCCGACGAATCCTGATCACGAGTTCGCAAAACTCGACATCCGTTTTGGGGCGTCCGGGAGTTTTTGGGATCGTCTGCTTCTTTCGGATCGGCCTCTCCGTTTGGCGCATCCAGCGGCGAAAGGTGTCGTAGCTGACAATCGTCAGCAGTTCACGCAGACTGGCCCCCAGCTGCCGTCCGGCCCGAATCAGACGGCGACGTTCCTGGACGGTGGTGACGATCCGCGGGGGCAATCGCGTTCGCAGAATCTGGTTCTCGACCTTGAGGTAGGCCACCTGCCGGGCCAGTTCTTGCCGGCTGACCGACGCCAGGATCGCGAACAGTGGATGCAAGAGGCGCATGGCGAAACACGGAAAGCTGTGAAAAGTCGCGACAATGAGCGAGCGGTAAAAACTTGGCACCTTGTGGCACGAGCATCAAGTTCGTTCATGATGTCTTGATGGCGAACGGGCTGCCGACGATGCCCGGCATTCCAAACGCTGCAAAGTCGTTGCCACGGAGCGACACATCTGTCGCATTTCGTTCACTCGGATTGTTCGCCATGAATTTCAGAGCGGTGGCATGTCTCCGTGACGGCCCAAAGGACCGTCAATCAGGGCTTGATGTTCCTTCCTCCAGACACCGCCTCAGCGAGGCATCCCATCCGCGGATGGCTGCCAGAAAAAGTTCAATTGGCGTCCTGTTGCCTCCACTCGTCGCCGGCCTTGTCAGCCGGCGACTTTTTTTGTCCCTTCGTGCCAGAAGCTGACTTCCTGCTGAGGGTTCCGTCGACCGTCGGATCGTCCGTGCTCTGTCCCACTGTGCCACGCGGTGCCTCTGCGGGACTCGAAACGACGCCCGAAATGCGACCAATATGCTGACACGGGTTCGGCAGGGCAGCCAGAGCTCGGGCTTGGTCCTTCAGCGGGATGTGCGAATAGGCGATCGTCATCTTCAGGTCTGAATGGCGGGCCAGCTTCATCGCCTCCATCGGCGAAGCCCCCCGCCGAAACACTTCGGTGATGTAGGTGTGCCGCCCGGCGAATTGGAGCTGGTGGACTACGGGAGCGACTTTGAGGCGCGGCGGGAGCTGTCCAGTTACGTGCGGTACTACAACGCGGAGCGTCGTCATTCAGCGCAGGGGTACGTATCCCCAGTGGAATTCGAGAGGCAACAGGCCGTCCGGAAGTAAGCACAACGGACTGTCCGCGCAAACTGAAGCACCTCAATCCACGTCGAATGGTCCGAGAAGCCTGTAGAATCGTGGCGCAAGAGAATATGTAGGCGGGCGCAGGAGCTCTCGCGGCCGAAGTCCCTGGGACACTCGCCGAAGATCGCCCTGACCCACGACACCGCCCTGACCCACGACACCCAGGTCACGGACCCAGACTTCGACGTGGCCGTGAGAGGCGGTGCAAATCCCGGTGTAACAGTGGTGCAACAGGCGTCCGCAGAGAATCGCAGACGATCGCAGATATCGTCCGAAGCCCAAACAATGCCCACGCCGACGCAACCCCTTGCGACGACTCGCGAAGGGGCACAAAAGCAAAAGCGGAGAGAACGGGATTCGAACCCGTGGTACCAGGTAAACCGGTACACCGGATTAGCAATCCGGCGCTTTCGGCCGCTCAGCCATCTCTCCATTCCAGGTTCTCACCTGGCATTCCGCGTTCCGGCGACCTGTGTCGAACGAGCTTATGACCCGCCTCCGACACCGTTCTCCGACCCGCAGACTTATTGACACCCGCCACGCATTCGCGTTCGGATGTCTCGGCCGGACGCCTCTGGGAGGCGAGCGGCGTGACGCATGCTACAGGCTCGCGTTCTGCCGGCAAAGTCAAAAACACACAATCACTTGCCGCTTTTCTCGGCCCCCCGGTTTCACAAGCACAACCGGCCCCCGCGGACCCCTCGCGTCAGCGTGCCCCACGGGGCTCAACCAAAAATGGCGGCCAGCCCGTGCCTCCTGAACCCAAAGGCGGAAGCCTCGTGATTGCCGTGTCCGAAAGCCTCCCGACACCGCTTGGCCGTCATTCGCGGCCGAAGAACTGCTCTTCGCGGGGCAGGGCAACGACCTTCCACGTCGCGGGATAGAACCGCACGATCCGCCGCGGGCGAAACCCTTCCAGCAGCATGTCGCACTGCACGCGGAGGCGCACCCCGCTGCTCCCCGGTTCCACCGGAATCCTCTCAATCTCCAGGATGTTGCCCCCTTTGCGATCGTTGACCGGGTCGTAAGTCATGAGACTCTCGCGGGCGACCGCGATCGTCCCCTTCGGAGCCGTCGGACGATCCTCCGGCTTCGACAGCGGCCAGCCGAACGGCTCAGGATTCGTCAGTGTCAGTTCATCGAACAGCGCGGGATCGATCCCCCCGAAAAACGTGATCGTCACGATCTGCAGTTCGTCATCCACCGCCTCCACCCATCCCGCCAGCCCCCGTTCCCGGATGTGCTGGCGGTGACATTCCAGCTGATGGGCCGCGGCCAGTTCACGGCTCGATTCGTCGAGCCAGATCTCAGTGATTCGCCCCGGTCCGTACAGGGTTGTCCAGGTCAGGTTGAACAGCACCGACTCCCCCGGCGCCAGATCGGTCAGCTTCGCGAATCCCGTCCCCCGATACACCCGCGTGCCGGGCGTGAAGTCGAAGCTCTGCGGCTTTCCGACCGCGACCCCGTCTCGTTCCAGTGAGGCGATCAGCTTGCGCGCCGACGGATCGATCGACGCGACCTTCCAGGTCCGGCCGTTCCGTGCATGGTGCGTGAAGTCATCCTCGAGCCGGAAGCAGCGCCGGAAATCGAGCTCGGGAGTCTTGCGGTTGTTATTCGCAGCCGGTGGAGGCGTCTGATCGTTCGCTGCCCGCAGGTAAAACTCTCCGTGAAGATGCGTTCCCAGCGGGATGTCCTGCAGGGCGGCCGGAGATCCGTGATAGGAAATCGAACCGTAGGGCAGCATCACCGCGTCGAGCGGAAGGTCCCAGATGCTCCGATCCTGGCTGTCGTTGCGATCGACCCGCAGATGGAACCGGCGTTCGAGGTGGTCGACCTGGATCAGTTCCCCGGAAATCGCGTGCGCCGAGCCTTCAGGCGGAAACCGGCCGTCAATCAGTGGATACCACTGCGGGTCATCCTTCTTGTCGCTCCCCTTCGCAGCGCGCGTGGGACGCGCATTGATCGGACCGTCCGCATCGATTCGGAACGGAGGTCCTTCGCCGGCGAAGAGCGTCCCCGCGACGATCAAGCTGCAGTAGCCGAGGCAGGTCGACAGGAAGCGCATGGTTGTGGATCACGAGCAAGAAGGAGGTTGCCGGTCGCTGGATCGTTCGAATCCGTCACGCCAGCAGTTCGGACAGAGGACGGATTCCGTCCTGGAAGGTCCCCGCAGGCACGTCCACGCGTTGCAGCATCGTGAGCAGCAGGTTGCTCAGCCTCGCATCACTGTCGACCGGCCGCGAGCACAGGCGGTAGTGGCCCGCCGCGTCCGCCACGTTGTACTGGCCGATCTTCGGCAGGTTGAAATCGACATGCTGCCCATGCCGGTATCCCAGCGCGCGTCCCCCGGCCAGCAACGTCGGCAGGTTCGCGTTGCCGTGGCTGTGGCCATAGGCCATGCCGCTTCCCCACAGCACCTGCGTCGTATCGAGCAGCGTCTGGCCGTTCTCTTCGCGGTGGGCCTTCAGCTGGTCGAGAAAGTAACTGAACTGCTCGACGAGGAATGTGTCGGTCTGCGTCAGCCGGCGAAGCTGTTCCGGGTCCCCGTTGTGGTGCGACAGGCCATGCCGCGTCTGCGAGATCCCGATGTCCGGAATCGCCCCTCCGTTCGATTCACTGCAGATCATGCACGTGATCACGCGGGTCGAATCCGTCCGCAGCGCCATGACCATGAGATCGTAGAACAGCCGGTGATATTCGCTCACGACGCTCATGTCGGCCTTGCGGCCGAGGCGCGAGGCATCGCCGCTGTCGAGTTTGGGCTTCGGAACGTTCAGCCACGATTCTGCCCGCTGCGTGCGGACTTCCACCTGGCGAACCGCCGTCAGGTATTCATCGAGCTTGTCGCGGTCGTTCTGCCCGAGGCGGCGATGCATCCGGCTCGCATCGTCGGCGACCAGGTCGAGAATGCTCCCGCGACGATTCAGCCGCCGGCGGATCGCCTGCGGGCTCTCCTTCTCCACGCCGAACAGCATGTTGAAAACGTTGACCGTGTTCCGTTCAGCCGGAATCTGGATGCCGTCCCGCGACCACGCCAGCGAATGTCCCTCAACCGCCAGTTCCAGAGAAGGGAACCGCGTGGAGCGCCCCTGCACCTCGGCCATCAGCTGGTCGGCCGACACCGTATTGCGAAACGGCCCGCCGTCTCCCGGAACATCGGCCCCGGTCAGCCACACCTTGTCGCAGTTGTGATGCTTCCCCAGAACCATCGGATGGTGCAGCCCGCTGATCGGCGTCACCTCCGTCCGGTGGCGTTCCAGCGATTGCAGCGGCTGCGTGAATTCGAAATCGGTTCCCGCCTTCTCGATCTGCCACGTCAGCGTGTTCACGCCGTTCGGGATGTACAGGAATACGCTCCGTTTCGGAGTCGTCACCGCCGTCCCCTCGGCCATGCAATCGAGCCGGGGAAGAAGCATCGCCACGCCCAGCCCGCGAAGCATTTGCCGCCGTGTCATCCGCCAGCGGTTCGCGTTGAGATTCGCCATTCTGGTGTCCTGGCTTTCTTTGGTCCGTGGGAATTCTGGCAGAAGCTTCGAAATGGAAAGGGACGCGTCAGCGTTTGACGAACAGGTCGGAGACCACGAACGCCTCGAGGATGGATCGCAACCGGTAGTCATCAGCTCGACCCGCTGCCGCGATTTCTTTGAGCTCGTCGCGATCGTCGAACGACATCGTCCGCCGCAGCCCGTAGCAGGCAAGCTTCTCGATGAACGCCGCCTGAAAGTCGTCGAGATGCCCCAGCATCAGCCCCTTGAACTCCTCCGGAGTTTCATATCGGCGGCCATCTGGAAACTGCCCAGCGGAGTTCACCCGCGGGTTGCTTCCTGTCCCCTCGACAGTCTCCTCCTCGCGCCACCGTCCGATGGCGTCGAAGTTCTCGAACGCCAGCCCCAGCGGGTCGATTTTGCTGTGGCACGAGGCGCAGCGGGCGTCGTGGATATGAGCTTCCAGCTTCATGCGCAACGTCGCCTTCGGGGCGTCGACCGGGTTCGGCTCGATGGGGTCGACATTCGCTGGAGGAGGAGGAGGAACGCGCCCGAGGATCGCCTCTGAAACCCATTTCCCTCGATGCACCGGCCGATGCCGCGTCCCGTCCGACGTCAGTGACAGGATCGCCGCCTGGGTGAGCAGTCCGCCACGATGGCTCTCCGCCGACAACGACACGCGCTGAACCGCGGAGCCTGTCAGGCCCGTCTCCGGCAATCCGTAGAACTTCGCCAGCCGTGCGTTCAGCATGCTCCAGTCCGAGTCGATGAACTCGCGAAGCGTCAGCCCCTCGTGGAGCACTTCTTGGAAGAATGCCCGGGGCTCCTCCACCATCGCCTTTTCCAGGCTCGAGTCGTAGTCGGGATACAGCTTCTTGTCGGGCGGAAACTTTCCGACGTTTCGCAACTGCAGCCATTGGCCCGCGAACGAATCGCTGAACCGCCTGGCCCTCGGATCGGCCAGCATCCGCGCGAGTTGCCGCGCCCGCTCCTTCTGATCCCTCAGCTTTCCCTGTTCGGCCAGCAGCAGAAGTTCGTCGTCTGGCATCGTGCTCCACAACAGATACGACAGCCTCGACGCAATCTCCCAGTCGTTGAGCGTCGTTCGATCCTCGTGCTCATCCCCTTCGGTCACGAACAGGAAACTCTTCGAACAGAGGATCGCGAGCATTCCCGCTTTGAGCGCTTCAGCAAACGGTTCCCCGGCCGCGAGTTCGTCTCGCACGATCCCGACGTACGCCTCCAGTTCGCCCGGAGCCGCAGGTCGCCGGAACGCCCGCCGCGCCAGGCGGCCCAGTCCCGCGCGAACCTGGTCCATGTTCCCCGGCTCGCTTGGGAAGTATTCCTCGCGACGCCTCTGCTCCTCGGCCGTCACGATCGGTCCACGGAACGAGACCGAATCCAGGATCAGGAACGGGTAGCGGGGACGTCCCTGCTCATCGGTCAGTTTCATCTGCCAGGGGATCCGCCCCTCTTTGGTGCTCAGGAACGGAGTCCGACCGTGCCGCCCCGATCGTGGATTATTCGACGGCCCCGGCACCTGGTTGATCACCAGGATGTCGGGCCGGCCCTTCGGCAGGTGCGCCTGGAAGGTCACCGTCACCGGCTGGTCTTCCGGCGCGACGACATCTTCCTCATGCAGTACCCGGTCGAGCTTCGACTCATACACAAACAGTCGCGGCGCACGACCGTTCTCGGGCTTCAGCCCGCTCAGCGTGTAACTGATCTCATAAATCCCCGCTTCCGGTAGCGGCTCCGATCCCGAATAGCGATACAGATCGCCCGGCCACATCTCGTAACGCACTTTGTCGATCAAACCGAGTGCGTTCAATCGCTCGCGATGAGGCGGGTCGATCTGCTTCTCGATGATCGCCCGTTTCGTGAACTCCAGCAGCGGCGGCTTCTTGGAAGGGTAGGCCTCGGCCAGAACCACTTCCGCGGCGGCCAGGTATTTCTCGATCTGTGACGGCGAGAGCGTCATCACGGATCCGATCCGCTCCAGGCCCCGCCACTCCGGGTCCTCCAGGAAACCGCCGGGATCGGTCGCGTTGTACTGCACGCCGATCAGGTCGCGGACGGTGTTGACGTATTCTTCCCGGCTGAGCCGGTTGTAAGACACCCGGCCACGCGCCGCGAGACGCGCCGCTTCGCCCTCCTTCATGCGGGCCGACAGCAACTCCACGATCTCGGTGCTCTCCTGCGAACCGGGTCGCTGCTTGTAGTCGGGAGGAGGCATTTCGCCCGAACTGATCCGCTCCATCACCTCCAGCCATTGAGGCGTGTCTTCCAAGCCGATTCGCGGCGAAAGAGTGTCGATGCGAAAGTCGCTCTTCGGCGAATCGGCGCCGTGACAGACCACGCAGTGGGTGTCGAGATACGTCTTGAGCCGCGGCTCGAGAGTGTCTGCCGCGCGGGACGACGCTCCCGGCGCCAGACCCGCGAGAAGCAGCAGGGCGAAGGCGAGACGCCCGCTGGCGCCCGGGGCCAGGCGGGAGCAGCGGGACGTCATCGCCGGGCCGTGGCCGTCGAAGGCTTCCTGGTCGAACCGGATCATTTCAGGGCGAACTCGAAATGGTTGGGGCCGGCCTCCGTCACGCTCGCGGTCAACCCGGATTTCCGCAGGTCCGAGTATTTCTCCGGCACGATCCAGTGGATCTCCGGAGGAACGGCCACGCCCCCCGCCGAGACGTCCACGTCCTCCGGCGTCTTGTTCACGACGTCCACCCGTCGGATCGCGACCTTTTGATCACCCGGAACCGCGCCGTCGAGGTCGCGAAACGTCGTCAGTGCAAACTGGCCCTCGGAATCCGTCCGGCCCGTGCCAGTCGTATTCGCCGTCTCGTTCATGAAGGTCACGTCCGCGTCGGCGATCGGTCGTCCCTTGAACGTCACGACACCGCTGACTGGAACCCGACTCGGACGATTGAGCTTCGCGTCGGGATCGCTCGACGAGCAGCCCGCGACGCACAGGAACAGCAGCAGGCCCGCCGGTCGTCGGCAGGCCCTCCAGAAGAAAAACTGAGTGGCCATGGTATGTGGTCTCTCGCGGAACGAAGCACAGTGACGACAAGCACGCAGGACGAGATCCCGCGGGCACACCTTTGGCGGCGTGCAGCAGAAGTGCGCACAGGCCGCCCCGTTCTGACCGCAACAGGGAACGACGCCATTCCGACAAGTTGCCGAACCTCGACTCGTGAGGTCCGGCAATGACGGCTGTTCCTGTCTGCGCCGCCTAGAACTCACCCACGACTTCCGATTGTCCGATCGTCGCCAGTGCTCCCCATGTCCCATAGGGGCTGGCGCCGCTCAGAGATTCGGGAGCCCCCGGATTTCCAGCGTGGATGTTCTCGCTGATGAACCGGACGGAGCCGTCCGCGAATCCCGCGTGAACGCCGCCGACATGCCAGCTCTGGGCCGTCATCACGCCGACCGAGTTGATGTTGCCGATCACGCACGACGGGCTGTTCGGAGGCAGGATCGCGTTGAAACCGGTGTAGATCGGCATCCCGTCATAGGCACGGGTTCCCCCTGTCCGGTATCCCGACAACGTCGCCGTCGGCAGAAACTCGCGCGTCGCCCGGTTCGCCTGCGCAAGACACAGCGAAGGGTTCGTCTGCAGGCCGACCAGGCTCTCGACCGTGTGCCCGAACAGCGACCGCGGACTCTTTTCGAAGCACCGCTCCGAGATCGCCATCGTGTTGCTCGTTCCGTCGGTCACGTCCTTGAACGCCACGTAGCTCCGCGTGCCGAACATCCCCCGCCGCTGGTACGCCCCCTGGTCGCCGCTCCCCGTCACATGATCGCCAATGCAATAGGAATAGCTCGTGGCCGACTGGGAGCCGTTACGGCCTCCGCGGGGATCACCGACAGGCCGATCCGAAGGGCAGGTCAGCCCCTTTACCTGGAAGCCCATCCCGAACAGGTCGTAGTTGGCGTTCCAGGGTTGCGCTCCGAACGGCTCGAACGTCACGCCGCCGAACGTCTGCGTCGAGCTGATCATGTTGTACAGGTTCGGTTCGTCGTAGAACGGCAACAGCGCGAGCGTCGCATTCAGGCGGTTGCCCGCTGTCCGCGGACCTCCCGATCCGGCCGGAAACCGTCCGTAAACGTCGGCATAGTTGTGCAGCGCCAGCGACATCTGCTTGAGGTTGTTCTTGCACTGGGTCCGTCGTGCTGCCTCGCGTGCCTGCTGCACTGCCGGAAGCAGCAGTGCGATCAGGATGGCGATGATGGCGATCACCACCAGCAGCTCGATGAGTGTGAATCCCCTCGTCCTCTTTTTCGCAGCCATGGAGCGCTCCATTCCGAACAAAAAGAGAAGTACAGAACGCATCGAAACGAACATCGTTCCGGAATCACAATGAAAAAACTCAGAACACAACGACCACTGGCCCGAAAGCACATCCTCAAACTTGCGGACGGGCGATGCCTTCGTCGCTCCTCGCGACGTCGGCTCGGCTCGGTCAGCGCGGCGCACCTCCTTTTCTTCGGAACTCTCCGCTGTACGGAACCTCAACGTACGGCGTGCTGCTCTCGTAGTACGATTCCATCTCTTCTGCCGTGAACACGCGGGAAAACGCCGCGAATTCATCCATCCGGCCACTGAGCCGACGATCGGCGTTGGCGTCCGTGAAATGCGCCAATGGCTTCCAGTTGCCGATCTGCGCCGATCCCAGAGCTGCGATGAGCCCTTGGGGCACGGACGCGGAAGTCTCTCGTTTGCCGTCGACGTACAGGCTCACCTGGCCGACGACCGAGTCGTAAACCAGCCCCAGGTTTGACCAGCGGTTGACGCGCTCAGGAAGAATGGCGCGCGTCTCCGCCCATGCGTTGAAAACGCCGCCTCCTTCAGGACGCACCCCCAGGTTCACGTCGCTCTTGATCGCGAACCGCACTTTCCCGTTCCGTCCCGTCATCCAGTGAACCTGGCCGAGGCGCCCCCATTCGTCCGTCGAATACAGGGAATTGTTCGTCTCATCCACATAGTTCAGCCGCACCCACGTCAGCAGTGTGAACTGGGGAACCTGGACGTTCAGGTTCAACTCGACCCGATCGCTCCGATCGATGAAATCGACAGCGGCCGTCCCCGGAAATCGTCCCTGCACGACCTGCGGTCCAATCACGTTCGCGCCGTTCTTCGGCGAGGCCCCGTCGACCGCTGGCTCGAAGTCGAGCCACGTCAGCAGCGCGGAGTCCTTTTGAAGTCGCGCTGACGCTTCCTGCGAACGCAGGAATTGGCCCGCCTGCAACCCTTCCGATAGCTTTTGAATCTCCCCCGCCTGCAGGAACGAACCCAGGCGTACATCACACGCCTCGCCCGTCCATTCCTGCCGGAGACGCACCGCCTTGTTGGTCGTCAGCAACTGCCGGTTCTTGCTCCCGGTTGATTGCGCGACCACCTCCCCCTGGAACACGTGGACCTCCGCGGCCCCTTCCTGCGACACGTCCACCCCGAATCGCGTTCCAAGATCGATCGCTTTGCCGGAGGGCGTCAGGACTGTGAAACCCTTCGCGGAGGGCGAGATATCTGCCGAAATCCGTCCTCGTTGCAGCCACAACTCCTGGACCGAAACAAAATGAAACTCCGCGGGCGCTTCGATGACGATCTTCGCGCCCCGCGGCGTCGCCAGTTCCACGGAACCGGTGCGAAGCAAGTGAGGCTCCGACCACAAATTCGTTCCGCTTGGCGGATTGTCGTCCCCGATGCTCTCCACCACGGTCGCGAATGCCCGGCCGGACTCTCTCCACTGCCATCCCCCCGCGATCACGAGCAGGAGGCCGCACGCGACAGCCACCCACTTCAGCCGCCCCTTGTTCAACAAGCGTTTCAACAGGGCAGGGGACGTCGACTTGAGCGGAGTCGCGCTCACCATCAGGCTCGCCGCACTCTGCGACAGCGCGGAATCCAGGTTGAGCCGTTCCGCAAATTCCCGACGTGAGTCGGCGCTCTCTCGCAACAGGCCGTTCAGTTCGGCCAGTTCGTCCGCCTCGATCTCATGATCGATGTAACGATTGATCAACTCGGCGAGACGGTGGCCGGAATTCATACGGCGGCCTCCTGGGCGACCTGACGCCGGACGCAATTCAGCAGGGAATGCCTCAGGCGATAAAGCCACTGGTAGAAGGCCACTTTCGTCCGGCCGCTCTGGGCCGCCGCATCTCCCATCGACGACCCCGGTTGATGGGCATGAAGCAGCAACTGCCGCTGCTCGGCCGGAAGCTTGCCAAGGCAGTGCTCCAGGGCGACCCGCTGCGCGCTCAGAGCCGATTCAGACTCCGGGGTCGCCGATTCGTCGGCGATCAGCTCCACCACGTCGCCTGCAAGCGTGCGACGGTCCCGGCCCTGGTCTCGCAGCCACGAAAGCACCTCGAATCGGGCAATCCCGAAGGCCCAGGCGCGAAAATCACCCCCCAGTCGAAATTGACCAAACTTCTCCCACAGCACCACCGCGATGTTCTGCATCAGGTCATCAACGTCGCTTCGAGAGGGGACTAAGCGACGGACGTAGGAACGAATCGACGACTCGTTGGCCGTAAACAATCTGAGAAAAGGAGCATGGCGGTCAGGGGCGTCCCCGACGCCATCAGTCTCCTTGACCGGCCGTTCCGCAATCGGCAACCGACCATGGTCGGCGGCAATTCGCATTCACACTCTCCCGGAGAGCCGGCAATGGAACGCGCCGCGCGATGCCATCACGTCCTCTCTTCCGACAGGAATACCGACCGGCCGCTCGATTCCCGGGGACCAGGCCGCGAGATCCGTTCCGAGTGATCCTCAGGAAATCTCCGCCAGCGGTTGCGACTTAACGCGCATTCACGAGCCAATCTCTGTTTTTCTCCAGAACGGAGAAAAATCTCACACACATCTTACCCATTTCTGCGGTGGCCGCCGTCCCCCAGACCCTCCCCACCGGCCCCCCCTTACGGGCGACTTCCTGCCGGGCCCACGGATTCGCCCCGTTTCTCCCGTCCTCATTTCCCTCCTGTTCTCCACCACATCCACGCTGCCCGCTCCCCACGCCTCCCCAATCCGGCCGCCTTCGTACAAACCTCGCCTCATTGTCGTTAGGATGCGGCGTCGCGGTCATTGGACGGCTCGCAAATCGGCGGTCAGGCGGTACTTCTTTCAAGCGTATGAGCAAACACATTTTTGTGACGGGTGGCGTCGTTTCCTCTTTGGGGAAAGGACTCACCGCGTCGTCGATCGCGATGCTTCTCGAACGTCGCGGACTCCGCGTCCGCATGCAGAAGCTCGATCCTTACATCAACGTCGATCCGGGGACCATGAGCCCCTACCAGCACGGCGAGGTCTATGTCCTCGACGACGGTGCCGAGACCGATCTCGACCTCGGGCACTACGAACGCTTCACCTCGGGACCCCTCACCCGCAAGTCGAACTACACGACCGGCCGGATCTACCAGGCGGTCATCGAAAAGGAACGCCGCGGCGCGTACCTGGGCGGAACGGTCCAGGTCGTTCCCCACGTGACCGATGAGATCAAGTCCGCGATCCTCGGGGTCGGCGGTCGCGATGTCGATGTCGTCATCACCGAGCTCGGCGGGACCGTCGGCGACATTGAAGGCCAGCCCTTCCTCGAAGCGATTCGTCAGATTCCTCTCGAGATCGGCAAGAAGAACTGTCTCTTCATCCACCTCACCCTCGTCCCCTATCTCAAGGCGGCGCGGGAGGCCAAGACCAAGCCGACGCAGCACAGCGTCGGACAGCTCCGCCAGATCGGCATCCAGCCCGATATCCTGATTGTCCGCACCGAACGCCCCATCGGACGCGACCAGACCGACAAGATTGCACTCTTCTGCAACGTCGAAAAGCACGCGGTCATCGAAGAGGTCGACAAGGAATTCTCCATCTACGAAGTGCCGCTCGGCCTCGCGGAACATCGCATCGACCGCCTGATCTGCGACAAGCTCGGCATCCAGGCCGGCGAACTCGAATTCGACGACTGGAAAGACCTGATCCAGCGGGTCCGCAATCCGCAGCATGAAGTCACCGTGGCCGTTGTCGGCAAGTACATCGAGCACCGCGACGCCTACAAGTCGATCTACGAATCGCTCGATCACGCAGGCTTCGCCCACTCGACCCGTGTGGTCGTGAAACGCATCGAGGCCGAAGAGGTCGAACGCCAGGGCCCCGAATCGCTCCTGCAGGGAATTGACGGCCTGCTCGTCCCCGGCGGATTCGGTTACCGCGGCATCGAGGGGAAGATCAAGGCGATCCAGTACGCCCGCGAATGCGAGATTCCCTACTTCGGAATCTGCCTCGGCATGCAGACCGCCGTCATCGAGTTCGCCCGCAATGTCCTCGGGCTCAAGGGCGCCAACAGCACCGAGTTCGCGGCTGATACCTCCCACCCGGTCATCTGCATGCTGGAAGACCAGCGGCGGATCACCAACATGGGCGGAACCATGCGCCTCGGCGCACAGCCCTGCGTCCTCACGCCCGGCCTGAAGTCCGAGGCGGCCTACGGAAAGACCGAAATCTCCGAACGCCACCGGCACCGGTACGAGTTCAATCCGGAGTACACGCAGCAGTTTGAACAGGCCGGGATGGCGATCAGCGGCCGCAGCCCCGATGGGAAGCTCGTCGAAGTCGTCGAAGTTCCCGATCACCCGTGGTTCGTCGCAGTTCAGTACCACCCGGAATTCAAGTCCAAGCCGCAGTCGCCCCATCCTCTCTTCCATGACTTCATTGCCGCAGCGCTCGTGCGCCGGCAGGAACGGATCGGAGCGGCCGTTTAACTGAAGTTCAGGCTCCTGGGCCCGCCAGTCGACGCGCGCAGCGGTCGATCTGGATGACTTGCCGGCGTGATCATGTCCGTTGCATTGCTGTCGACTGAAGAAGTTGCCGCCAGGTTTCCCCTGACGCTGGCCGTCATTGAAAAGGGAAAGCGCCAGAACCTGCACTTCGGTGTCGTGGCCTCGATTCGCAGGGGCGGCGCCCCCTTTGCAGACTTCGCCGTCGGCGAAGCGGCAGATGGGCTGCCCCTCGAAACCGGCCATCTGATGCCCTGGCTCTCGGCCGGCAAACCGCTGACAGCCGTCGCCATCCTCCGTCAGGTCGAGCTGGGCCGCCTGAATCTCGATCGCCCCGTGGCGGAAGTCATCCCCGAGTTCGCCGCCAACGGCAAACACGAGATCACCCTCAAGCACCTCCTCACCCATACCGCCGGGCTCGATCCCGCGCCGGTCGGCTGGCCGCAGGCCCCCTGGGCCTCCATCACCGAACGCATCTGCGAACGCGGAGTCCGCAACGGATTCGTCGTCGGCCAGGACGCCGCGTACGACCCCGCGCGCAGCTGGTTCGTGCTCGGTGAACTCCTCCGACGCACCGACGGACGCATGCCGCACGAAATCGTCCAGAACGACATCTGCCGCCCCATCGGCATGGCCTCCACTTGGATGGCCATGACCCCCGCGGAATATGCGGCCAACGCGGAACGCATCGGAAAAGTCGCCGCCCGAGACGACAAAGGCGCCCTCAAGGCCACTCACACCTGGGCCGAAAGCTTCTGGACCGCTCCCAGCCCCGGAAGCTCGATGCGCGGCCCGGTTCACGAACTCGCACTGTTCTACGAAATGCTCCTCCGCGGCGGTGCGCTCAACGGCACGCGAATCCTCGCGCCCGAAACAGTCTTGCAGATGACCGCCCGTCACCGCGAAGGCCGCTTCGACTCCACCTTCCAGCATCAGGTCGATTTCGGCCTCGGCGTCCTCCTCGATTCCAACCACTACGGCGCCGAGACCGTTCCCTATGGATTCGGCCGCCACTCCTCACCGCAGGCCTTCGGCCACGGCGGCGCACAGACATCGATCGGCTTCTGCGATCCCGAACATGAACTCGTCGTCGCCTGGGTCGCCAATGGCGCTCCGGGCGAGGCCCAGCACAACCGGAGAAATCGCGACTTGAACTCGGCCATCTATCGTGACCTGGGACTGGGCAACGATGCTTGAGTCGACGTTCGTCCCCCTCTGGGATTCCGCCGGCCCGGTCGTGCTCTCGGCCATCCTGGGGACGATTTCGGCCATCGCCGCGTTCCTCCTGACCGCACGCAGCCTCCGACTCTGCGAATCCCCCTCCACGCCCGCCGCCGCCCTCTGGGCGATCGCGGGTGGAATGTGTGTCGCACTATTCGTCCATTCCGCGATCACGCACGATGTCCTCGGCATCCCGGAAGTTCGCCCCTCGCATGCGTGGCACCGTCTCCGGATCGTCTTCCACGCCGGGTTGATTGTGCTCCTCACGGCCATCACCGCGACCGACTGGCGGACCTGTTTCATTCCGCTGTTCGTCCCGATCGCCGGCATGGTCGCCGCCCCGCTGCTCGCATTTATCAGCGGCGACCTTCAGATCGCTCATGTCTGGGTCGATTGGAACGCCGAGGTTCCGCAGCTCGCCGGGCCCTATCTCCCGAGTTGGCTCGGCACATCTCCCCATCTGCACGGCCTCGCCTGGAGTCTCGCCGGGGCCGCTGTCGGCGCCGCCATGGCCTGGGTCGTGAGGCGCGTTTCCGGCTGGGTGCTTGGCCAGCCCGCCCTCGGCGAAGGCGACGTTTGGCTCATGGCGATGATCGGGGTGTTTCTCGGCTGGCAGCCGACCGTGCTCGCGTTCGCGATCGCTCCGATCGCCGCCCTCGTTATCGGCCTGCCGACGAAAGCCCTCTCCGGCCGTCCCTACATCCCCTATGGACCGTTTCTCGCACTTGGAGCAGTGGTCGTTCTGTTCACCTGGCGCTGGTTGTGGATGTTCGAGGTCGGCCTGGGAACGGCGGTCAATTCCAAGGCCCGCCTCGCGAAGTTCCGCCTGCGCGATGTCTTCGGCGACCTCTGGCTGATGATCGGCGTTTCAGCCGTCGTCGTCGTCGCGCTGGCCGTGATGCTCGGCTGGCGACGCTGGGCCATCGGCGGCGTCACGGCCGATCTCAGCGAACGCCGCGGAGCAGGGGACACCCCCCCGGCTCCACAATCGCCGCCGCAATCCGTTGCAGAAGTAGCGGAGCCTCTTCAACCATCGCCGCCCCCGCCCCCGCCCCCGCCCCCGCCCCCGCCCGCATCGCCCTCCGCCGACCCGGAATAGTCAGATGGCCGGTTCGCCCAGCCTTGGTTCGTCCACCGGGGCAGGCTGAAGCTCTCTCAGCGATTGAAGACGCCGCAGTTCGGGCCAGCGCAGCGCGATCCCGGCGACTACGAAAATCGAGCCCACCCCGCCGGCTACAACTGCGGCCACTGCTCCCAGGTATCGGGCCGCCACTCCCGATTCGAGGCCGCCGATCTCGTTGCTCGCGCCGACGAAAACCTGGTTCACCGCCGACACCCGCCCCCGCATCGAGTCGGGAGTGATCGTCTGCACGAGCGTGTTTCGGACGACGACGCTGATGTTGTCGCACGCTCCCACCAGCACGAGCATCGCCAGGCTCAGCCAGAAGTTCGTCGACAGACCGAACACAATCGTCGCCGCACCGAATCCGGCAACCGACCACAGCAGTTTGCGGCCCGTGTTCCGCGTCAGCGGCAGGTGCGCCAGAGTCACGGCCATGGCCGCCGCGCCGAAGGCCGGAGCCGCCCGCAGAAGGCCGTAGCGCGTGCTCTCGGAAGCAATCATCACGCCGCTCGTCGGGGCCGCGATGATCTCTTTGGTGAACATCGGCAAAAGGTAAGTGGCGCCCCCCAGCAGCACCGCCAGCATGTCGAGCGTCATCGACGAAATCAGCAGCGGAGTCCGCCACACGAAACGCAGCCCCTTGAGCATCGCTTCGTAAGTCACCGAACGGGACGATTCCGACGGCGGCGGATTCGGCAGGCCCAGTGTCAGGGCCATGCATCCCGCCATGCAGATCCCGGAACTCCAGTACGCCCACTCCACGCCGCGAATCAGCAGCAGCCCGGTAATGGCCGGCCCCATCCACGACGACGTTTCAAACAGGCTGCTGTTCCACGTGAACGCGTTCCCGTACAGAGATCGGGGAATGATGCTCGGCAACAGCGAGACCCGCGCAGGGCGGGCGAAGGTCAGCGTCACGGCGTTGAGCCCGGACAGAACGAACAGCAGCAGCGTGCGGGCGTCGCCCCGCACATGGTCCACCAGCAGGGCCATCGTCCACGGAATCGTGATCAGAATCGCCTGCGTGGTCAGCAGGATCCGCCGGCGCGGCATCACGTCGACAACGTGCCCGGCGGGAAGCGATAGCAGCACCAGTGGCAGGGCGTTCAGTCCACCCAGCCAACCCAGGGCCAGCGGAGAACCTGTCAGGGCATAGACGTCCCACTGAACCGCCGTCGCCAGGATCTGGCTGCCGATCACGGCCAGCACATAGCTCAGGGCGAAGCGTCGATAAACGGGATGTCGAAAGGCGAGATAAGGATCGTGAGGGGCATGTCCGGCAAGGGACTCATCCATGGGCGCCCGTTCCCTGGATGCACCACTTTTCGATCATGCGCGCATACAGGCCGGTCCCCAGGCGAAGCTGGTCCAGCTCGATCCATTCATCGTTCGTGTGAGCCTGGGCGATGTCACCCGGGCCGAGGACGCACAACTGCTTCATCGCTCCGAACATCGCGCCGTCGGTCGCGTAGGCCACGGTCGAACTCGTTCCACGCTCCGCCAGCGCGAGAGCGTCCCGGATCAGAGGCGAGTTGGCCGGCGTGTAGACCGGCGAACCGGAAACGGTCACCCGGAATTCCAGGCCATTCATCTCCGCAGCGCTCCGCGCCCGCTCCACCAGCGGGCCCGTGTCCATGCCCGGCATCGGCCGGAAGTAAACGGTGCAGACCGATTGCGGGGCCGTGATGTTCACGGCCCGTGTGTGGTCGTTGATTCCGATGTTCCAGCTCAGGCTTGGCGGCGAAAACTCCGCGTTCTGCCACGCCGTGTTCGCGTTCACCTCATCGTGAATCCGCTTCATCTCGACGAGGAACGGGATCATCGCGAGGTTCGCGTTGAGCCCCTTGTCCGTGCTGGAATGAGCCGCGCGGCCACGCGCCGTCGCGATGAATCCGGTCACCCCTTTATGGGCGTGCACGACTTCCAGCGACGTCGGTTCACCGATAATGCCGCGCGAGTTCCCTTCCGCCATCTCACGGAACAGTTGCGATTCCGCGGCGACCTGGCGGGCGCCGCCAAAACCAACTTCCTCATCCGCGGTGCACGTGATGTACAGCGGCTCGGCATGCCTGGTGTTCGTCCACAATTCGGCCGCCGCGAGCATGCAGCCGACCGGGCCCTTCATGTCCGTGCTTCCCCGCCCGTAGAGTCGCGTCCCTTTCACCGTCGGCTGGAACGCCCCATGTTCCTGGATCGACCAGCTGTCGGCGGGAACCACATCCGTGTGGCCGAACCACGCCATTCCCCCGCTTCCCTCGCCCCGTTTGCCGACGACGCTCGCCTTGCGGACGCCGGCGGCGTCGTTGAATTCCAGACGTTCCGTCTCAAATCCAAGCCGTTTGAGCTTTTCTTCGACGTAGTCCGTGACCGCGCAGTTGGAAACTGGGCTGATGGAATCGAAGGAAATCAGGTCGCGGGCGTAATCGAGGGCTTCCATGGTGATGAGCTTACCGTGCGCGCGGAATCGTCACAGCCAGTCCGGAAATCCGGTCGCCTATTCCAGCGACAGCTCGGCTCCCCGGAATTCCTGCATCAGCTTCATCTCGGTGAGGTCGAAGTGCAGGGGAGTGACGGTGACATACCGCTCGTTCAGGTCTTTCACGTCGGTTTCTGGCTCCATCGCGTGGTTCTTGAGCGGGTCGATGCCGCTCCAGTAATACGGACGGCCCCGGGGATCTGTTCGTTTGACGATCGTCTCGGCGTGGCGTCGGAAGCCCATCGACGAGATCCGGACTCCCTTCGGCGGCGTCTCGGCCGTTTCCGGAAAGTTGATGCTCCAGAGCGTCTGACGCCCCGGAGTCGCCTCGGTCAGCTGCCGGATCAGGGCCACGGCCCCGCGCGCCGTCGTTGCATAATCCGGTGGCATCGCCCCCTGTTGCAGCGAAACCGCGATCGAAGTGATCCCACTGATCGCCCCTTCCATCGCCGCGGCCACCGTCCCCGAATAGAGCACGTTGATCCCCACGTTCGCGCCGGAGTTGATTCCGCTGACGATCAGGTCCGGTTTCCCGCCGCAGAACTCCAGCACCCCCAGCTTCACGCAGTCGGCCGGACTTCCGTCGACCGCCCACCCGAAGTGCGTCCCGTCCGCATCGAAAATCTCTTTGACAAGGATTGGGTGCAGGTAGGTGATTCGGTGACTGACTCCGCTCTGCTCGACCAGAGGAGCCACCACCTGCACATCGCCGAGCGTCAGCAATTCCTTCTGAAGCGCCCGCAGGCCAGGTGCATGAATGCCGTCATCATTCGCAAGGAGGATCTTGAGGGGCTTCGACACGCCTTCCATCCATCATTCAGAGGCCATCCGTTTGACCCGCCGGACACTCCGTTGGTCCGCCGGTTCGGCAACTCGCAGAAGTGTGGAGCGTTCCGGGAAGCCGAACAAGTCAGCCGAACGGCCGAATGCCCGGCTTCTCCCAGTGTAGCGCCCCCCCACCTGCAGTGAGCGGCAAGGCGCTAGCCGCCGGTCGATCAACCATCGGCTCAAAAGCGCGGCTTCTCCCCCCAACAACAACCCGCGCCCTCAACCACCATCCCGGCCCCGCCCCTCCCAGCGCAGCGCCTCCCACCTGGAGTGAGCGGCAAGACGCTAGCCGCCGGTCGATCAACCATCGGCTCAAAAGCGCGGCTCCTCCTCCCAATAACAACCCGCGCCCTCAACCACCATCCCGGCCCCGCCCCTCCCAGTGCAGCGCCTCCCACCTGGAGTGAGCGGCAAGGCGCTAGCCGCCGGTCGATCAACCATCGGCTCAAGAACGCGACTTCTCCCCCCAACAACAACCCGCGCCCTCAACCACCATCCCGGCCCCGCCCCTCCCAGTGCAGCGCCTCCCACCTGGAGTGAGCGGCAAGGCGCTAGCCGCCGGTCGATCAACCATCGGCTCAAGAACGCGACTTCTCCACCCAACAATAACCCGCGCCCTCAACCACCATCCCGGCCCCAGCCCCCATCAGAAGCCGGGCTTTTCAGGCCCTTCGGAGACACGTTCTCGACGGCGATCCGCACCGGCCTAACCCGACCGAATCCAAACCGATGTCGCCCCCCAAACCCGCGCGCAACCGCACCCGAAGGATGGAGGGAACAATGAATACCATCACCACAAACCCGTCGAACAACCTCACCCGGACGCCCGTCTCCCCGAAACGGCCGACCGAAACAGCCCCCCGCCGTCCTCCCAATTTCCGCGCGGGGAAAGAGGGCATGGAACACGCACCGCCCCCCGACCCCGTTCTTCTTGGTTGCCATGTCCTCAATCCCTTGGAAGAACGACAACCCACCCATCCTTCTCCCCGCGCCCGGGCCTCCTCCCGAACAAAACCTCCGCTGCGGGGAGGAGGTGGCCGAAGGCCGGAGGAGGGGACTCAGAAAACCGGGTTCCTTCGACCTGAAGAATCGGTGGCCTTCACGTTCTGCCACCGCCAGTCGGCGAATGGATGCGATCTTCCGCCAACCGCTCCGGCACGGTCGCGTGTTCGGGCGACATCCTTCATGATGCGGGATTCCCACACGTTCTGGTCTCTTATGTCCGCGTCGAACCAAGTCGTTGAAATCCAGCCGGTCGCCGGTCCGGTGAACGGGAGCATTCGTCCCCCCGGCTCCAAGAGCATCACGAACCGGGCGTTCATTCTGGCAGCCCTGGCGAACGGACCAACCACGCTCGCCGGAGTGCTCGACAGTCAGGACACGCGCGTCATGGCGGAGAGCCTTCGACGCCTGTCTCTCAACGTCGAGCAGGATCTTGAGAGAAAAACGGCGGCCATCGAGGGGGCGGGCGGTGGCCCGCGTGCCTCCGCCGCCGATCTCTGGCTCGAAAACAGCGGGACCAGCATCCGGTTTCTGGCCGCTCTGTGTACGCTCGGCCAGGGACGTTTTCGGCTCGATGGCAACGCACGCATGCGCGAACGGCCGATTGGCCCGCTGGTCGACGCCCTCATCGGCTGCGGCGCGAAGATTCAGTACGAACTGGCCACCGGCTGCCCGCCCCTTCTCATCGACGCCGCCGGTTGGTCGTCACGCCGCGTGAGCGTCTCCGGGAATCTTTCGAGCCAGTACCTGAGCGCGCTGCTCATGGCCGCGCCCGCCTGCGGCCACGACATCGAAGTCGCCGTCGAAGGCCCGCTCGTCTCCCGCCCCTACATCGATATGACGCTCGACATGATGCGTCAGTTCGGCGCCCGCGTCGAAGAACCCTCGCCCAACCAGTTCCTGATCGCGAGCACCGGCTATACCGGCAGGCACTATTCCATCGAGCCCGATGCGTCCGCCGCGAGCTATTTCTTCGGCGTCGCCGCCGTCACCGGCGGAACCGTGACGGTCGAAGGCCTGAACCGCAATGCCCTCCAGGGAGATGTCGGCTTCGTCGACGCACTCGTTCGCATGGGCTGCACCGCCCGCTGGGATGCCGACTCGATCACCCTCACCGGCGGCCGGCTCAAGGGCATCGATGTCGATATGAACGCGATCAGCGACACCGCCCAGACGCTCGCCTGCGTGGCCGTCTTCGCCGACGGGCCGACACGCATCCGGAATGTCGCGCACATGCGGCTCAAGGAGACCGACCGCGTCCACGCCGTCGTGACCGAACTGCAGCGCCTCGGTGTCCGGGCCGATGAGCATGAAGACGGACTCGTCATTCATCCCGGACCCGTCACGCCCGCAACCGTCGCCACCTATGATGACCACCGTATGGCCATGAGTTTCGCCCTGATCGGCCTCAAGGCCTCCGGGGTTCGGATTGCCGATCCCGGTTGCACGGCCAAGACCTATCCCGAGTACTTTCAGGACCTCGACCAGCTTTGCGCGGCGTCGCGGCGGGGCCAGTCATGACACGTTCGCCCCATCGGGAACCCGATCGCAGGCCCCCCGCTCCCTCCGCGGGGGGGGCGATCGAGCCAACGACCGCCCGCGAACTCGCCTTCGCCTGCCTCCAGGCATTCGACGATTCCGGCTTCTATCTCTCCGACAGTCTGGATCGGCTTCAGGGCAGGCCGCTTTCGACGGCCGATCGCGCCCTCGCGATGGAGCTCAGCTACACCGTCCTCAGGCGTCGTGCGACGCTCGATGCGGTCCTCCGCCAACTCGTCTCGCGCGACCCCGCAAGCGTCGAACGGGACCTGTGGACGGTGCTGCAACTCGGCGTCGTCCAGCTGCTCCTGATCCCCGGCCTGCCGCCGCATGCGGCCGTCCACGAAACGGTCGAACTCGCCAAACGCATCAACGGCCGCTGGGGCGGGATGGTCAACGGAGTCCTGCGCTCGCTGCAGCGACTGGTCACCGGGAACGTCGCAGACGCCCCGTCTGCATCGGGAGTCCCGATCGTCGCTGCCGACCCGGCGCGCGAAGGGGAAGGGGCCGCATGCCTCGAGATCGTTTACCGGCAGTTGGGGGCAAACGTCTTTCCAGATTTCGCGCGCGATCCGGTCGGATACGTCGCCACGGCCTTCAGCATGCCTCGCGAATTGATGGCGCGATGGTCGAATGGTTGGGATCCGGCCGCCGCGCTCCGTCAGGCTGCCTGGTTCACGACGCCGGGAGTCTTGTCGCTCAGGATCAATCCCCTGAGGACCGACCGCGTCCGCCTGATCGAGTCGCTCCGGAGTATCGGCGCGGAATGCTGGCCCGGTGACCTCCCCGAAAGCATCCGGCTGGCGGAGTCGACCCGCATCGCCCGACTTCCAGGTTTCGAGGACGGACATTTCAGTGTGCAGGATGAGTCGGCGATGAGAATCGTCGACCTCCTCGATCCCCGTCCGGGAGAGCGGGTCCTCGATCTCTGTTCGGCGCCCGGCGGCAAAAGCACGCACGCGGCCGAGCGGATGCTGGATCAGGGGACGGTCGTCGCCTGCGATCTGTCGGAGCGAAGGCTGCGCTTGGTCGAACAGTCCGCAGCACGCCTGGGATTGAATGCAATCTCCACTCAGCTTGTGGCGGACGACCCGGCCTCCATTCCCGACGGCCCGTTCGACGCCGCCATGGTCGATGCCCCCTGTTCCAATATGGGGGTCCTCGGCAAGCGCCCCGAAGCACGCTGGCGTCTGACGGAAGAGGACTTCCAGGAGCTTCCAGCTCTTCAACTGCGGCTTCTCGAGGCCGCGGCGGAGCGGGTGAAGCGCGATGGGCGTCTTGTCTACTCGACGTGCAGCATCGATGCCCTCGAGAACGAGGGAGTCATCCGCCAGTTCCTGGCGCGCCAGCCCGTGTGGTCAGCCACGACGCAGCTTCAGTCAGTCCCCTCCGAACCGGGCGACGGCGGATTCGTCGCCGTGCTGCGGCGGAACTGAGATCACGGCTTTTCAGCGTCGCCGCAGCTGCAGACCATCTCGCCGCAGCCAGGGCAGCCCGCGCCGTATTTCTTCGCGACCGCTTCGCCCAGATTCACTCCGGCGACATTCGCGATCGTGGCGAGCCACGCGAGCACATCGGCAAATTCTGCCGCAAGCTCCTCAGGCGTCCCGCTTCGCAGCGCGGCCGCCAGCTCACCCACTTCCTCCATCAGCCACATGAACGTCCCGTCGACCCCTCGCGCCTGGTCCTTGCGCGAATACATCCGGTCGATGAGTTGCTGAAGTTCATCAAGAGTTAAGGAAGTTGACGACATCGAGCAGGGGGACTTTGACGATAGAAGCGATGATATCGAGCGTCCGGCTGCGCCCGGTCGTTGCGAAGTGTGACAGGAATCGGCGACGCGTCAATTGCCCGCCGCGACCAAACCCGCGGCCTGAGACCGCCGCCCGACACATTTCCCTCCGTGAGGACGCAGGATGTGGACTGAGCTGCAGAACCGCTGGTCGATGTCGCGGGACATCGTGAAGCTCTCCTGTCTCCGATACCGCGACTACGACGGATACTTCGCGTCGATGCACCAGTCGGGCAACCACTGGATGCGCCACCTCCTGGGGACCGTGATCGCCATCCACCACGATCTCCCCGCGCCCCAGCACCTCGCCGACATGAGGTTGATCGGTGAGCCACGCTGCCCGACACAGATCCCCGGTATCCCGCGACTTGTCTTCTCTCACAAGATCTGCAGCACGCTCGTCCATTCCGCAGCGAGTCGCGCCTTCGTGGCGTTCCCGCGTTATGTGATCATGGTCCGCGACCTGCGAACGATGCTGGTGTCGCATTTCGAGCGGTTCAAGGACCGCTACCGGATGTCGTTCTCGGAATACCTTCGCGGTGACGTGACGGGCCGACGATTCGACTGCGACATCTGGGACAGCGTCCGGTTTCTGAACGCATGGGGTCGGGTCTGCAGCCGCATGCCGGGGCAGACGATGGTCCTGAGATTTGAAGACCTGCGGGCAGATGTCGTCTCCCAGGCGATGAAGGTCTGGAACTTCCTCGAACTCCCGCCCGTCGAGCGGTCGGTGTTCGAGCAGGCCGCCGCCGCGTCCACTAAGGACCAGATGAAGACGAAGGAAGAACGCGTTCGGAAGCATGGGACCGTGGTCCGGCCAGATGGCGGCGATGCCCTGGCACGCTATTCCCCGAAGGACCGCGCCTTCTTCATGGAGACTTGCGAACGATATCTGCGACATTCCTTCGGCTACGATTACAACTGGTTCGAGAGCTCTGCGGCGATTCGACGCGCGGCGTAAGTCCCGGAGACGATCCGGGTTGACGCGAATCGACCTGCTGCCATAGCGTCCCGCGTGCTGCTCAGGTTCCCGGACAATCTCCGGAACCCGTCGAGGGCCGAAAGGAAGTTCTCAAGGTCATGGAAGACCGACGCCTGACTGTCGTTCAATTGTTGCCGGCCCTGGAAAGCGGCGGAGTAGAGCGGGGCACCCTCGAGGTCGCCTCCGAACTGGTCCGCCGGGGTCACCGCTCGATCGTGATTTCGGCCGGCGGACGGCTTGTCGAAAAGCTCGAGGCGGAAGGCAGCGAACACATCGCCTGGACGATCGGCGGCAAAACGCCCTGGACGTTCCGCTACGTCTCCCAGCTCCGCAGCCTCATCCAGGAAGAAGGCGTCGACATCCTGCATGCGCGGTCACGCGTCCCCGCCTGGGTCGGCTGGATGGCCTGGAAGTCCCTCCCCAACCAGTCGAAACCGCGATTCGTGACGACGGTCCACGGCCTGTATCGGGTCGGAAAATACAGCAGCATCATGACGAGCGGCGATGCCGTCATTGCCGTCTCCGGTTCGGTCCGCGACTACGTCCTGAAGAATTTCCCGCATACCGACCCGAATCGTCTGCGCGTGATTCCGCGTGGCAGGAACTCGAACGAATTCCCCCACGGCCATCACCCCGATGACGCCTGGCTTGAAGCCTGGTATCGCGAGTTCCCCCAGACGCAGGGGAAAATCCTCCTGACGCTCCCCGGCCGGTTGACCCGGCTGAAGGGGCATGAAGACTTCATCAACCTCATCGCAGAGGTTCGCGCCGCAGGCGTCGATGCTCATGGGCTCATCGTCGGCGAGGTCGACCCCAGACGCACCGCCTATGCCGAGGAACTCCATGCGCTCGTCGAACATGACGGCTTGTCGGAGCATGTGACCTTCACCGGGCACCGTCGCGACATCCGGGAAGTCTTCTCCCTCTCGGCCATCGTCTTCTCGCTGTCCACGCAGCCCGAGTCCTTCGGCCGAACGACGCTCGAAGCGCTCTCGATCGGAATTCCCGTCGTCGGCTACGACCACGGCGGAGTTGGCGAGATTCTGCACGACGTGTTCCCGCAGGGGGCGACGCCGCTGGGCGATCGAATCGCTCTACGCGATCGCGTGACCATGCTGCTCCAGGAAGGGCCTTTCGTCGTTCCGCCTCATGATGGCTACCGCCTCGACCAGATGCTCGAGGCCGAGATTCAACTTTATCACGAGCTCGCGGCATGAGGATCTGCCAGGTGATGATCGGCGCGGGGTTCGGCGGGGCCGAGCGTTCGTTCGTCGATACGGCCCTCGCAATGGCCGACCGCGGGCACGCGGTGCAGGCCGTCTGTCACCGTGATTTCGTGAAACGCGACCTCCTCGAGGCTCATGCCAACATTCGCGTGTCGCCGGTGTTGGTCCGCGGAGCCTGGGACTTCGCCGGCGCGCGGCGGATGCAGAACGCGATTGGCGAATTCGGGCCGGATGTCATGCACGTCCACCTCGCGCGGGCAGCCCACCTGGCGGGCCCGATCGGACGGCGCATGGGCGTTCCGGTCATCGCGAAGCTCCACAACTACGCCAACCTGAAGTATTACCGGCAGGTCGACGCGTTCATCGGAACGACCGAAGACCAGCGCGGATACCTCGCAAAGAATGGCATCGACGGACCGCGGGCGACGGTCATCCCCAACTTCTCCCGGATGCCGGTGATCGAAACTCTCCGCGCTCAACCGGTGGCGAAGGCCGCCCGTCCGGTGAAGTTCATCACATGCGGGCGTCTGCATACCGTCAAGGGATTCGACATCCTGCTGAAGGCGCTGAAGCAACTGCATCTCGAAGGGCAGTGCGCACAGTTGATCGTCGGAGGCAGTGGACCGGAGCACGAGTCGCTGCTCAAACTGCGCGATGAACTCGGCCTTCACGACGACGTCGAGTTTGCCGGCTGGATCGACGATACCTCGCGGTTTCTCGATCGCGGCGACATCTACGTCCTCTCCTCGCGGACGGAGTCTTTCGGAATCTCGCTGCTTGAGGCGATGGCGCGCGGGTTGCCGATCGTGTCCACGCGCTGCCAGGGGCCGTCCCAGCTGCTGACCGACTCGCAGGCGTGGTTCGCCGCACCGGAGAACGTCGGAAGTCTCGCCGCGGCAATGCGGGCCTCGATCGACCAGTCGGAGGAACGCACTCGGCGCGCCGGCGACCTTCGTGATTTATTTGCGACAACGTACGCAGAGTCGCACGTGGCGCCCCGAATTCTGCAGTTTTACAAGGACTGCGGCGCTCGGGAGTCGGGCGATGCGGCTCTCGATTCGGCCTGGCCCTGGCAGTTCGTCGAGGCAACCTCGCTCGCGGAAGCGGAAACGTCCACCACGCGAATGCTGGTGAATCGCCAGATGTCGCTCCGGCTGCGGTCGATGGGATGGACGTCCTGCCGGGCTGTGATGCAGGCGTCGAATGTCGACGTGCTGCGCGAGACCAATGGACGGGACAACTGCCGAGTCGAACTGGGAGCTGGCTCGCCCGGGCACGGCCCGCGATTCGGGTATCTCAAACGCCACCGTGAACGAACGAAGTCCCGGCTGTTTCGCGACCAGTTCGTTCCAGCCGGCTGGAACGAGGCCGAGGCCGTCGGCCTCTGCGAACGATCAGGCGTCGCGACGATGCGTGTCCTCGCGACGGGCTTCGAGAAGGCAGGCGAAGAGACTGGTGCCGCGGTGGAGTCGTTCTCGCTGACGGAGGCGATTCGCGGAGAGTCGGGTTTTCACACCGCGCGTCGCTGGCATGACGAGGGGATCTTTGACGAGTCCGAAGTCGTTGCGCTCCGACGCGAAATGATCTCCGCGGCGGCCGACCTCGTTCGGCGGATGCATTTCGCCGGCCTGGCCCATCAGGATCTTTTCTGGCAGCACCTCTTCTTCGAGCCCCGGACCGATGGCCGACTCGCGGCCCGCGTGATCGATGTCCAGCGGATGATTCGACCCGGCTCGATGGCGGCCTGGAGCTATTTCTGGATCAAGGATATGGAACAGCTCCGCTTCTCCATGCAGCGGATGGGATTCCGCGACGACGATGTGAAGCACTGGTACCAGTGTTACTTCGCCCAAACCGGCCTGACTCCGTGGCAGCGGCTTCTCACAGGGACGATCCGCCTGCGGGGAATTCGGCGGGCGCTGAAGATGGCCCTGAAGCAGCGGGGGCGAACGAACAGCATTCCTTCGTCGCCAGCCGGGCGAACCGTCGGGCAGCGGCACGCGGCCTGAAAGGAAGGGGCACAGGCAGACCGCCCGTGCCCCTGGAATGCGCGCCGCGAACTAGGCCCGTTCTTCGGGCTTGCTGACGTCGGGAACATCGACGCCCAGCGCCGTCGCGAGATCGGCCTGGTGTTCCTGCTCCTGGACCAGAATGCTGCGGATGTTCTCGGCAATCGCATATTCCCCGAGTGCCTCACACTGGCGGACCCGCTCGCGATAATGCCGGATCGTTTCATTCTCGTTGTCGAGGTCGAAGCGAAGCATGTCTTCGGCCTTGTCGGAGAGCTTCACCGGCTTCATCGTTGCGGTCGGCATTCCGCCGAGATAGTCGATCTGGCTGGCGATGGTGAGGGCATGCTGGAGTTCTTCGCCCGCATGCACCTTCAGTTCGTCGGCGATGGCCATGTACTTCGCGCCTTTGATGGCCTGCGAGTACACGACATAGGCGACGATCGCCTGGTATTCACGGGCGAGATCTTCGTTCAGGAGCTGAATGAGTTGTTCGCGCGAGGGGAGAGAGTTCTTTTCAGGCATGGTTGGCTCAGCGACATGGAAGAATTCGGTCACAGTCCTGATTGTGACTGTCGAATGCAGCTCGAATAGGGGGGCGATCGCCCTCGCTCCTGGCCACCCCGCTGCTCATCACTGAATCAAAAAAAGGACGCCCGTTCCCGGGCGTCCTTCTTCATTGGTGTCCTACTGACTCTCGATCAAGTTGTCAGACGGCCTGCGGGATCGTCTTGCCCATCACCTCTGCGAGCTGATGCATCTTCTTCACCACCTCGGCGTACTGCGGCGGGAGCAGAGCCTGCGGTCCATCGCTCATCGCTTTCTCGGGACAGCTGTGCACTTCGATATGCACGCCGTCAGCGCCCGCAGCGATTGAGGCGTACGACATGGCGGGGATCAGGTCGGGCCGGCCTGTCGCGTGGCTGGGGTCCGCGATGATCGGCAGGTGGGTCAGGCCCTTGGCGTTCGGGATGATGGCCAGGTCGAGCAGGTTCCGCGTCGACTTGTCAAAGCTGCGGATTCCTCGTTCGCACAGGATCACCCGCGGGTTGCCGCTGGCGAGGATGTACTCGGCCGACATCAGCAGGTCTTCGACGCTCGCGCTCATGCCGCGCTTGAGTAGCACCGGCTGCTTCACCTTGCCGACTTCCGCCAGCAGGTTGAAGTTCTGCATGTTGCGGGCGCCAATCTGGAAGATATCGGTGTACTTGGCGACAAGCTCGACCTGCCGCGGATCCATGACTTCCGTCACGACCGGCATCTTGAGCTCGTCCCCGACGCGGCGGAGGATCTTCAGGCCTTCTTCGCCCATCCCCTGGAAGCTGTATGGGCTCGTGCGCGGCTTGAACGCACCACCTCGCAGCACGTTGGCCCCCGCCGCCCGGACGGCCTTGCCGATCTCGAGAAGGATTTCTTCTCCTTCGATCGCGCACGGGCCGGCGATCAGCATCAGGTTGCCCCCGCCGACCTTCACTCCGCGGCCCAGATCGAAGACGGAGTCTTCAGCCTTGAACTCGCGGCTGGCCAGCTTGAACGGCTTCAGGATCGACATCACGTCCTCAACCCCCGGAATGGCCCGGAGCGGAGCATTCCGCAGGCGGTCTTCCTCACCGATCACGCCGACAAGAGTGCGCTTGAGACCCCGGCTGATCTCGTACTTGAAGCCCATCTCCTGAACTTTTTCACAGATGTGCTGGAGCTGGGATTCGCTGAAATCGGGCTTGAGGACAATGATCATTCGAGGAACTCATGGTGCCGCGTCGGGCGGCGGTGGGCTTGAGAACCGCAACGGACCTGGGCCGGCGGTCGGGAATCTGGAATTCTGGCGGACGCGGGGAGAGTCGAAAAGGGAACAGGCCTCAAACTTGGCGCGGAACCGTTTCCGGGGCGCCGCCGGACGGGCGGAACGTACGTGCAATGGATCGGACAATTGGTAAAGTGGCCTGAACTGGGTTCGCCGGGCGTCCCGCATGACCTGGCGCAGGGTTTTCAGCCCCTCGACGCCGCGAGCGGCTCTCTCTGAACCCGGTCGACACCACTTCACCGAGACGAGCAGGAAGGCCCGGGTGACCGGGGTACGTTATGCCGATCAAAGTCCGCTGCGGCGGCTGTGAAAAGTCTCTGAGCGTCCCGGACTCGATGCGCGGCAAAACGGTGAAGTGCCCCGCGTGTGGCGAGAAAATCAAGCTCCCCGGAGGAGACGCCGCCAAAGCCGGCGTCTCCAAAACCGCACGCCAGAAGAAAGAGGCCGAAGGCTCCGTCGACGAAAAACCGTCGGGGGAGCTGTTCGTCAATCTGAACCTGAAACAGCTCGAGGCGGATGAGAAAATCTGCCCGTTCTGCGCCGAACCGATGCCCTCCGGCGAGGATGCTTCCAGCGTCTGTCCCAGCTGCGGAATGGATACCGCAACCGGAAAAATGGACAGAAAGGAAGCCCGGAGGCGTTCCCGTCGCGGCCCCGACATCAAGGAATACTGGGCCAAGGCCTGGTCCGACCCGGCCAGGTTCGTCATCGACTACAAGGCCCTTGCGATCCGAACCGGAACATTCTGGACACAGTTCGGAATGATCTTCGGTATCTGCCTGTTCATGGCCAAGGACTACTGCACCCGCGGGCCCACAATCACCTTCTGGGCCGCCATGACGGCCATCTCCGCACTCGGCATCCCCGGCTGGTACTGGTCGCTGGCCATCCGCCTGATCCAGGCCGAGCTGTTCCGCGAGAAGGTGAATACCGACCGGATTCACTTCGACTTCTTTGCGAACGTGTCGATCGGACTGCGAGGCGTCATCTGGCCATTTATCGTCTTCCTGCCGGCCTGGATGGGGCTCGGCGCGATCTACCTGCTGTCGCCAGATTCCGTGCCGGAGGCGACGTTCAGGATCCTGGCAGGCGTGCTGATCGCGCTGCCGTTCCTGATGTTCCCGATCGCCACGATCCACATGACCGCCCGCTATACCTACAAGGCCTGGATCCTCTGGGAGCTCCTGGTGTCCTTCAGTCGCGCCGCGGCCGGCTGCTTTTACTGGCTGATCCAGGCGGCGGTCATCATGGGGCCCGTCTTCGCCATGTTGTTTGCCATTCAGATGTACGGCGGCGGGATGAACCCCTTCTCGAACACCTACATCGATCAGGCCGCCATCTGGACGACTGAGAAGGCGCTCGGGATCATCGGAGAACAGGCAAACCAGGAATCGCTGGTCTTCATCCTGATCCGGCTGGTCGTCGAACTCGTCATGGGCTTCTGCTTTATCGCGCCGCTGGCCTACCTGTCGGCGTTTCCGGCCCTGTACATGATCCGGGCAAATGCGCTGCTGGCCCACTACTTCCAGCCGAAGCTGGGCATCATGAACGACATGCCCAAGAGCACGCCGGCCACCTTCTGGGTCCGTTTTCTGGCCTTCTGGGGAGACATCCTGCTCGTCCCGCTGGCGCCGGTGCTCGTCATGCGTGACAAACGCGCCGTCATGGTCGGCGGCCTGATCTTCGCCGCAGTGGTCCTCACCAAGATGTTCCGCAGCGAAGCCGCGATGCTCCAGATGATTCTCTACGTCGCGTATGGCGTCTACACCTACTGGATGTACTTCGCCGTCTCCGAGTCTGGGGCCATCAAGGCGACGACCGTCAAGGAAGCGTTCGGACTGCAGGTGCAGACCTCCAAGGGACGCCAGCTGACGCTGCAGCAGGCAACGGTCCGATGGTTCGGCACGATGATCTCCGGACTCCTCGGAGGACTCGGGTTCCTCATGTGCGCCTTCCACCCGAAGAAGAAGGCCTTCCAGGACCTCTTCTCCAAGTCCGAAGTCGTGTGGGTTGGAGATAAATGACCCGGCCGGCCGGCGCCGTCACCAGTCACGACGTTCCTGCGACGTCGAGATTGGCTCGTTCGACCCGGCCCCCGAGATTTCCGGATCGGTCGCCGCTGCTTCCCGCCGCGGCTGCGTTCGCCGTCGGCATTGTCGTCGACCGACATTTCTCGTTTCCCCCTGTCGGCCTCTTTCTGCTGGCGCTGCTATCGACCATTGCGGCCGTCACACTCTGGCGCTCGAAATGGCCCGGGACGCTTTGTCTCGTCGCGGCACTCGCCACCCTCGGCGCCCTGCGACATCATCAGGTCTGGACGCTCCGCGGGCCTGAGGATCTTTCCCGGATCGACCTCGTGGATGACACGCCTGTCCGGCTGGTCGGCGTCGTCGAGTCGCCCGTGGATGTTCGCAGGTCCGAGGAATCGCCCGACACCCCGGCCTGGATGTGGGTCGACAGATCCTCCTTCAATCTGCGCGCCGAACGACTGGTGGGGAATCAGATCGTTCCCACTTCCGGCCTCGTCCGCGTCGATGTCAGTGGCCACCTTCCGCCCATCGAGATCGGCGATAGGATCGAAGTCCTCGGTCACATACGCATTCCCGGCGAGCCGCGTGACCCGGAAGGGTTCGACCTCCGTTTGTGGCTGAAATCGCAGGGGATCGACCGGGCAATCGTCGTCGGGCATCCGGAAGGCGTCGTCAGGCTCGGTTCCGCCGTGACGCTCAGGCATCGGCTTTCCCGCGTAAGGCACAGCCTCCGCAGCCGAAGCGAACAGGTTCTCACCCAGAACCTCGGCCCGGACGTCCGGGCGGTCGGAACTTCGCTCCTGCTCGGCACGCGCGCGGGCCTGACGAACGAAATCCGGGACGCGTTTATCGACAGCGGAACGATGCACCTGCTGGCGATCTCGGGGCTTCACGTCGCCATTCTGGCCGGACTCGTGCTCGCGGTCTGCCGGCTGTCGGGCACCTCATCAACTTGGACTGTCCTGATCGTCGTCTCGACATTGTGGGGCTATGCGCTCGTCACGGATCTCCGGCCCCCGGTTCTCCGCTCCGTGGTGCTCGGTTGCCTGGCCGTCCTCGCTCTTGCTGGGGCGAGGCAGGTCTCGGGCCCCAACCTTCTCGCGGGGACGGCGTTCCTCCTGCTTCTCTGGAATCCGGGAGATCTGTTCGATCTGGGAGCCCAGCTCTCATTTCTGGCCGTCGGCGCCATCCTGTGGAGCACGAAACTGATCGCTGCGTGGAGACGCAGTCACTCGCCAGACCCGCTGGCTCCAGAATCGACGCATTGGTATCGCGCCTGGAAATGGATGCGCGACAAGTCCGCAGAGGGCTACGTCGTCACTGCGGCCATCTGGCTGTTCACGCTTCCTCTCACGCTCGCGTGGTTTCACCTGTTTGCTCCAATCGGGTTCCTCGTCAACGTGATCCTCGTGCCGTTTTCCGGCCCGCTGCTGACTGCAGGGTTCGCCACGCTCGGAGTCGGCCTGCTGGCGCCCTCGCTCGCGTGGATCCCGGCAACCGCCTACGACTTCTGCCTGCGCGTGCTCATGTTCGTCGTGCACGGAGCTGCGCACACTCCCTTCGCGAACGTCCCGACACCCGGCCCCGCGGCCTGGCAACTCGCCGTCTTCTATGGGCTCTTGTTTGCCGCCATCGTGGTTCCCCGGACGCTCTGGAAGCGACGCCTCTGGCTCTCGTTGGGAATCGCAGTCGTCGTGATGCTCGGGTTGGCCGTCAGGCCGCGCACAGCCGCGGACCTGGTCGTGAGCTTCCTCGACGTGGGGCACGGCGGTGCCGTCCTGTTCGAATTTCCCGGAGGCCAGACGGCGCTCTTCGACGCTGGCTCCTTCGGGCGGGGCGATGCTGCAGGAGAAACCATCCAGAGGGCCCTCGAGACACGACGCATCACCGGACTCGACGCCTTGATCCTGTCCCACGCCGACGCAGACCACTACAACGCGGCCGCCTCCCTGCTGCAGCGTTTCCCGGTCGGCGTCGTCTATGTTTCCCAGGCCTTCCCCGACATGACTCAGCGGAGCGTCTCCCGGCTGTGTGAGACGGTCGTCGGGGAGCAACTGCCGCTGCGAATCATTCAGGCCGGAGATGCGATGATGTTGAGAGGGGAGTGCACGCTGGACGTCCTGCACCCATCGGGCGGTTTTCGTGACAGGCTCGACAACGCACACAGCATCGTGCTCCGTGCGCGCTTCGCCGGCCGCACCGTCCTGGTGACGGGAGATGTCGAGAAGTCTGGTGTCCGGGCCCTGTTGGAGACGCATCCACCCGGGCGGATCGATGTCTTCCAGGCGCCTCATCATGGCGGACGGATGTCGAATACGACCGATCTCGCGCGCTGGGCCCTGCCGCGTTACGTGGTAGCCTGCAATCGCGACGACACTGTGCTGCCACATCTCAAGAACGTGTATGCCGATGCCGACCGCATCCTGACGTCCGCCAGCCACGGAACCGTCACGGCGACGATTCGCCGCAATGGAGAAATCGAACTGGCGACCACCCGCGGAAACCTGCCATGACTTCCGCTGCCTCCACCTCCAGCAATTCCCCTCTCGCCAGATGGCGCGTCGCTGCCGTTGCGCTGTCGATCGCCGCGGCCCTCGTGGCCGGCTATCTGGGGATCATGTCGATGCAGGCCCGCGGCACTCCCTGGGGCTGCGGGGCTGGCTCCGGCTGCGCAAACGTCCTTCAGAGCCGGTGGTCGAATGTCGCAGGGATCCCCGTGGGATTCTTCGCGGTCGTGATGTATCTGACGATGGCCCTCCTCAGCTGGAACGCCGGCCCGCGACATGTCCGGATCGTCACTGCGCTTGCAGCGGCCGTCCTGTCCTCAGCCATCTATTTCGGCCTGCTGCAGGTCGTCATCATTCAGGCGATCTGTCCCTGGTGCATGCTCGACCACACGCTCGGAATCGCTGCGTCGCTGGCGGCGATGGTCGTCGCGCGGCGGCAGACGGTCCGCAGCCCCACGGTCAATCCTGTCTCAGGCCAGCGAAGCGACCCTTTTGAGACCGAACCTGCTCCACCGCCAATGCCGGGACGTCGCGCCTCAGCGGCCGGAAGCGTCATGGCCGGCGTTGGCCTGACCATGCTCTTTGTCGGTGTTCAACACTTCACAGCCCGGGCTCCCGACGTCGCGCGCATCGAATCGACGTTTGAAGAATCAGGGGGCGCTTTGACGCTCGCCCTCAGGGAGGGAACCGTCTCGCTGCAGCAGGCGGGACTGCCGGCAATCGGCAGGCCCGATGCGAAACAGCGGCTCGTCCTGATGTTCGACTATTGCTGTCCCCACTGCCGCGAGGCTCACAACACCATCCGTCGCCTGCAGCTTTCCGCTGGCGACGCCTGGCGCGTGCTGTTCGTCCCCGCGCCGCTCAATTCCGAGTGCAACCCCGCCGTCGAGGAAACCGAAGACCGCTTTCGGGACGCGTGCCGCCTCGCGAAGCTGTCGCTGGCGGTCTGGAGAGTCAAACCGGCCGATTGGCCTGCATTCGACGCGTGGCTGTTCGAACCCGAGACGCCGCGATCAGCCCGCGAGGCCCACGATCATGCCAGCGCGCTCTATGGCGAATTGGAGATCGCGGAAGCGCTCGCCCACGCGTCCCTCGACTCCACGATCGCCGTGGGAGTCCACGCGTTTCACGCCTCGGGAGGAAAGGTTCTGCCGGTCATCCTGTCGCCCGGATCAGCGGGGATCGCCGGAAGAACCGATTCGGAGCAGGAACTGAGGGAACTTCTCGCCAGAGAGTTTGGGTTCCCGCAAGCGCCTGCTCCTGAATCAACCCCACGATGATCTTGAATCGGCCCGGGATGGATCAGGGAAGCTTCTCCGGCAGCGGACGCAGTTCGAACTTGCGGACGAACATCTCCGCCCCTTCCGTCTGCAGCAGGATTTTTCCCCGGTTGGGAGTCACTTCAGTGACCCGGTTCACCAGCGTGCCGTTCACGAGGTAAGTGAGCGAATCGCCGGTCGCGTAGCAGTCCAGACGCGTCCATTCCTGACCCGGGCTGTCCGGGTCGTCCTTCCCGCGGAATCCGACCGTGTCTTTCCAGTCCGGGTCGCGGCCGAACCAGTTGATGCGTCCCTTCGTGAAGCGCTGCTTGTCGCCGCCTGCCTTCCAGCAGTTCTCCCCATCGCGGTCTTTCTGCACTTCCGCGGTGCAGGCCGCCTCGAGCCGGTTTCCTTTCTCATCGAGCCCCTGCAGGACAAGGATGTCGCCGACGCCCCCTTCAATGATCTGGAACTCGATCGACGTCATCCACGGGCCCGGTTTGTCCTTGGTTCCACCGAACCCGCCGTCCGGGCCGTAGGCGTGCAGGAGCAGGCCGCCGTCGCGGGCCTTTTCCTTGCGCGGCGCCCAGGTCACGGTTCCCCAGCGGTACTCCATGACGAGGTGGTACTTCGAGTAGCTCTGCCGCGTGATCAGGCCGCCGAATCCGTCTCCCGAGATCCGCAGGGTTCCGTCGGGCTGAACGGTGAACACCTGCCGCGGGTCTTCATGGCCGCCGTCCGTCAGCCATGTATAGAACCCGTTCAGATCCTTGCCGTTCAGCAGTTCGATCGTTTGCGTGGGAACGACCGGGCGTTCGAACGATCCGATCTCCTGGGCCTGCGTCAGGGCAGGGCACATCGCAAATGCAGTCAGCAGCAGACATCGAAGAAGCATAAGTTCCAAATCCTGTCCCTGAGGAATGACGGGCCCGCCGCAGGGTTCAATGCCCCGGCCGCCGGCGCGTCATGGTTGACTCTCATCAAGAAATGGACACCCCCGGCACGCTCGGGAGCGTCTCGGAGACAATCTGAAATCGATCCGCCCCCTTCAGCTCGCAGGCGACGATCACTTCGTCCAGTAGTCGACGACGAGCACATCGTCCAGCACGGGCCCGACGATCTTCACGAACGCCTGGTGGGCGGGATGCGGAAGATACACTTCCCTCCCTTTTTCATTGGCGAACGTGACGACGAAGCAGTGGGTGAATCCCTTGGATTTCATCTCGGGGCTGTTGTCGGTCCCCGCCTCGAAGTCCTTGATCGCATCGATCTGCTGGGGCAGCCTGGCGAACGCATCGACGACTTCCTGCACCTTCTCCTTCGGAGCGTCCGTCTTGAACTTGAAGAGGACCACGTGGCGAAGGAGCCCGGGAGTATCAGGAGCAGCCGTCGACATCTGGAGTATTCCGAAGGCCACGACGAGAGTGACAACCAATGTGAGTGGGACCGATCTGTTCATTGTTGCCTCATACCCAAGATCTCGTTGAAGCGATAGCTCCTACTTCCGCTGCTCGACAAGGACATCGCGATCGAATGGCATGGCGCCGAATGGAAGTCGAACAGGCGTGTGTGAAACGCTGCCATCGACTTGAACGACCAGCACCCCGTCGCACGGGTCGAGTTCCACTCCCTCTCGCAGCACGATATGGTCAGGACCGACCTTCGCGGCTGAAAGCGTCTGTTGCCCGACGACAAGGTCGATTCGAACATCCGCGGAATAAATGTCGGCGCTCGAAGAGGGCTGAAGCATAGAGTCGTATCATCCTGATGCTGAAGCGAGACTTCGGCGCTATGCCGAGAGTCGCGGTCTCGTGCTTGCCGAACGACTCGGTTACGGCTGGGAGGGCGCTGTATATCGTACCCAGGCAAACACTGCCATCAAAGTCTTCAAAAGCGAGCAACACTACGCGCGCGAACGCGACGTCTACCTCCGATTGCGAGCATGCCGGGTGTCCGAAGTGCTCGGGTTTGGCGTCCCACGCCTTGTGGATTTTGACGATCTGCTGCGGGCCGTAGAGATGGAGATTGTCGCTCCTCCATTCGTTCTCGATTTCGCGGGGGCGAAGCTTGATGTCCCTTCGGAGTTTCCTGCTGAAGTCTTGGAAGAGTGGGAGCGCGACAAAGAAGATCAATTCGAAGACGACTGGCCGCTCGTGAAATCGGTGATGGCTGAGTTCGAAAGATTTGGAGTGTTTCTAGGAGACGTGCATCCCGGAAACATTCGGGTTCGGCGAAGATAGCCGGGGGAAGTTGGCGGCTAGGCGTCGACGACCGCTGCTCTTGTGACCCGCTCTTCCACGTTCACAGCTCCGTCCGGCTCAGGCTTGAACTCGTAGATCTTGTCCGCGTACTGGTCGAACAGGGCCACGTCATGATGGCTGATCATCAACACCTGAAATCCGAGTGCCCGGGCCGCGTCGTGCACCATCTTCACGAGCCGCGGAACCAGCTCCGGGCGCAGCCAGCAGTCCTGCTCGTCGAGAACGAGAAAGCCGCGGTGTCGCTGCGGATCGAGGGCGGTGAGTGCAAACATCCTCAGGCCGACGCTGAGCACGTTCGCGACGGAGCCTCCCTGGCCCCGCATGATGTCTTCTTCCTGACCATCGCGGAGAATCGCAAACTCCACGATCGCCGCGCCGCGCTTGAAATCGGCCCGCGCCTGGAACTGGATCGGCTGCTCGAGAATCTCCTGCAGCGCAATCGTCAGCTTTTCCTGCACGACGTCGAGTGTCTGCTGGAACAGCTGGTCGCTGAGAGACTTGAGCGCCGCGGATACGTTGTCAGCGATCGCCAGGTAGCTGTCGATCGCCTGGAACTTTGCGTTCAGGTCGATCGACTTCTTCACCCGTTCGTCACGACGATCCTGCAGCCGGTCGAGCCGCCGGCGGGCTTCCGCCGGCGCACGGAACGGACCAGGTTCGGCCGACTCCGACTCGCTCGAGGCAAACAGCGAATTCATGACGGCTCACCGGGCGACCCGGCCCGCTCGTATCGTGTTTCGATGTCGGTCAGCTCGCTTTCGATCCGATCGAGGTCCGACTGGTAGCTGCGGCGCTTGTCCTCGTTGTCCGACTTCATCTGCTCGAGTTTGCTGCGAAGCTGTGCAATGTCGTCGGTCCCGTATTTCTCTCGCGCTTCGCGTTGCAGCCGCTCGAGTTCTTTCCGGGCGTTCTCCAGGTTGGTTTCGGCCTGAATGCGGCGCCTGTCGAGCGACTGATATCGCTGCTGGAGCACTTCAATGGACTGCCGGCTTTCGCCGGTCTTGTCAGACGCTCGTTTCACTGGTGACCTCACTGGCAAGACGGCGGATCTCGGCCGCCACCTCAGGTTCAAACTGGTTCAGATTCTGGTCGAGGAAGGCAATCAATCCGGCCCCGCCGGCCGTCCGCCGCGCCTGCAGCTGGGCCAGTCCCTCCACAAATGCGGAAGGCCGGTCGTCCACGACCGTTTCGGTAATTCCTTCATGAAACACGTCGTCAAACGGCAGGTGCGGAACGGTGACATAACTCAGTTCATGGCCCTCCGCGCGCACATCGATTCTCAGGACCGACGGCACATGCAGCCGCGAAGCGTCGCTCCGTGATCGTCGGCTGATGTTTCCCGGAGTGATCCACGTCGTCCGGCCGCATGCCACAGGCTCCAGCCGGCGGTGGATGTGCCCGTTCACGAGCAGATCGACCCCTTCAATCTCGACAGGCTTGATTCGGCCGTCGTCATATCCTGGGCACAGTATGTCGTGATGAGTCAGCCAGACGACGAACGGCCCTGTTCCCGGCGTGCCGGAGCCGATCGTCGCGGCGGGAGCGACGAAACGCTCCGGGATGGCATGCCGATAGGACGAGCCGCCGACGACAACCGCCCGTCCATTCATGACCCCCTGCCACGGCGAGTCGGCGGCGACGAGAGTCAACACGCCTGCCTGCACAAGAAGCTGCAACGAATCGTGCTCGGTTAGCTCCGGGTTGTAGTGGACGTCGTGGTTGCCATAGAGGCTGAGGACATTTCGCCCCTGCAGAATCCCCAGCAGGCTGACCAGCAGCCAGTTCGGGTTGTCGCGCGGCTTGTCGAACAGGTCTCCCAGGATCGCCGGAAGCAGATGGTGCTCCTCGGCATAGTCGAGCGCCCACGTCAGTTTTTGAAGGATGGCGTTCGGATAGTCATCCTTCCGGAACCCCGGGATGCGTCCTTCCAGGTGCGGATCACCGATCAGGAGCAGGCCGGCATAGGGGCCCTTACCCATGGGCGTGTCCTCCCAGCCCGCCGACCGTGGCCTCCAGGAGCCGGTCCGCATCGAACGCCTGCCCGCACGTTGGACACGTCTCTCCCTGGGCCGCATGACGCAACTCCGTCGCAACAGCCGACAGTTGCGCCTGCGCCTCAATGCACGTTTCCGCCAGATCGGCTGCCTGCCGCAGCAAGGTCGTGAGCTGATCGACAGTCACGTCGAGTTCCGACTCATTTTCCAGCGGAGGCAGGGGAACGAGCCCGGTGGTGGCGACCAGGTTCTCTTCCTGCGCCTCCACCCGGCCTCGCTGCTCGTCGATCTGGGCCAGCCGACGCTCCAACTCGTCGACGCTGTGCAGTTCCGGCGGTGGCGTCAGCGGATTGAGGCCATGGCAGCGCGCCGCGGTCGAATCCACTCGGATCGCGGCCTGTTCGATCTGGCGGACAGTCGCCTCCAGGGCGATCGCGTCCTCCAGGACCGGCGGCGAAGCAAGCCCTTCCAGGGCCGCGCGTTGCCGGGCCAGGACGTCGATCTGCCGCGCAGTGGCATCCAGTTGCTCCGCGAGTCGGTCAATGCCGGCCTCATCGGCCAGTTGTGGCGGCGTCTGCAATTCGCCAAGGCTCCGGCATTCTGCCTGCAACCTCGCGGTCGATTGCAGCGCGGCTTCGATCTGCTCGCTCGAACGCTCCAGCGGCGCCTCATCTTCAAGTACCGGGGGAGTCGTCAATCGGCTCAACGCGTCGCGTTCAACTTTGTATCGGTTGGCCTGCTCGAGTCGATCGACGAGTTCGAACTCGGAACGCGTCAGGGCCTCGATCTCCGATTGGATCCCGTTCAGCCTCGCGAACTCCGTCTCGAGGCCGGACAGTTCGACATCGACCGGAACCGTCGCCTCGAGAACCTTGAGCTCTGCGGACACGATGGCCGCATCGGCCTCCAGCCTCTGATGCTGTCGCCGTCCTTCAGTCACCTTCTCTTTGTGACGCTGCTGCATTTCGAGCAGGCGGATGGCGTCAGAGGACGAGGCGAAGAATTTGGCCGCGGCGCCGGCCTTGCTGTTGAGCAGGAAGATCGGCGATTTCTGGCTGCCGAAATGGACGTCGAAGCTGTCGTCCGCATCGTCGGCGACAACCGGAAGCCGGAGCAGGGGGTGGAGCTCAGCAGGAATCCCCGCATTTCCGAGCCGACTGTGCTCGGTGCCGTTGATCAGGTACCGCGGCGACGTCTTCCGCCGCCATTCGATCACGTGTCCTTCCGACGTGTGAACGACAACCGCACACTCCTTCGTGCCGTGACGCTTCACGTAAGTCGAATTCTCGTTGTGGCAGAGAATCTGCAGCGCCGCGACCAGCGCGCTCTTGCCGCAGTTGTTCGGACCGACCAGCACTGTCAGCCCGGGAGACGGTTCGATCACCGTCTTCCGATGCGACATGAAATTGTGAAGCTCAATCCTCGTGATCACAGGCCGGTCATCGTTCCATGCGGAAATGCGGAGCCAATAGTCCTTCCCCGCGCAGTCTAGCGTGACCTGTTCATCCTTACATCACTTCGGGCGGATTTTGTCGAGACTCGCGGGCCGCCTCGCCATTCCGCTCGATGACCGCCTTCAGGAACGCATCGAGCTCGCTCTCATACAGCGACGGGTCCGTTTCGGGCATCCCGACGTGGCCGGCGCCCCGAAAAACGACGAACCTTGCCCGCTCGCGGACCTGGTCGACAAGTTCCTGAACATCGTCGAGCGGCAGGTTGTCGTCCATATCCCCTGAGAGGATGACCAGTGGCCCCCCTGCCGGAACGTGGCAGATGCATTGGGCCGGCGCGATCTTGCTGAGGGAGACCGGAAGGATCGCCCTCGACCACAATTGCATCCCGGTGAACGCCGCGAGGTCAAAGACAGGTGGCAGTTGTTGCTGAAGCCGCCGCCAGGCGGCGGCTTCCAGGGTGTTGTAGGGCTGCTCCAGCCAGTAGCCCGCCACGCGATCACCGAGTTCCTCCGCCGCGAAGATCGCCGCTGCCGAACTCATCGACCGCCCGCAGACAACAATGGATCGTCCCGGAAATGTCTGCTCGAGAAATGCGACAGCAGTGATGACGTCGCGTCGCGCGCTCCAGCCGATGTCGTTGAGTTCGCCCGTGGAATCACCGTGAGCGCGAAGTGTGACGGCCAGCACCGTCCACCCCTTCTGGGAGAGGAGCTCGATGATCTTCCGGCTCCGGGATCGAGAGCCGTTGTTGCCGTGCATCACGATCGCACTCGGCAGATCGGCTCTCCCGGAAAACAGCCAGGCCCCAAGTGCTTCACCGTCACTGGTCGTGAGTGTCAGGTCGCTCCGCGTCACGCCGGGAATGTCGAAGCTGGTCTCCGGCCGCCGTGGAACGGCGCGATGCGTCAGCGACCACGTGACGGCCAGAGTCGATCCGGCCCATCCCAGGAGCAGGACGGCCAGCGTGCACCCCGCGAGCCGTCTGAGTGTCCGTCGCCGGTCGCGTGTCTGGAACCTGTGTTCTTCCATGAGTTTCCGTCTGAAGGGGGTGGTCAGGCGGTGCAGTCTAATTCCTGGCCCCCCTCATCAGCGAACCTCTCGGTTGCACGAATCATTGGCGCCTTTCGGGAATCCCCGGAGTTGCCTCCCGTTGCCCAAATGAATAGCCTGCTAATGATTAGGGGGCGACCGAGACAACCGTTGCGGAGACGGATGTGCTGCAATACGACTTCCAGGGGAGCATCGGTTACTGGATCTTCATGACCGCTCGCATCTACGAGCGCGCCATGCAGCAGGAACTCATTCCCGCTGGAATCACGCACCGTCAATGCCAGGTCCTGTGTTGGCTGGCGCTGGAAGGGCCGCTTTCACAGGTCGAACTTGCCGACCGGATGAGCATCGAACCCCCCACGCTCGTCCGCATCCTCGACCGGATGGAGCGGGATCACCTCCTCGTCCGGGAGGCCAGCGAACACGATCGCCGGGTGAAGAAGGTCCGCGTTCTCCCCCAGGCCAGGCCCGTCTGGAAGAAAATCGTTCAGTGTGCCGAACGGGTTCGCGCCCGGGCGGCGAGGAACCTCACCGCCAGCCAGTCCGAAACGCTGAAGGAACTGCTGGAAATCGTACAGAACAACCTTCAAGACCCCGACGCGGCGGGGAAAAACCCCTCCGAGACGCTGGTGCGAAGCCAGTCCGGAAAAAAACGCCCCCGGGCCAGAATCAATGCCACTGCCTAGACTTCCGGCCTCCCATGGCAGCCGGTGCACGCTCGTTGTGACCTCCCAGATTATGAAACGTGCTTTGAAAATCTCTCTGTCCTGCGGCCTGTTGTTGGCGGCGGTCTCCGGTTGTGCGCCGGCAAGTCGATACCAGGAGCCCCCTCCGCCGATGGTGGACATCCTGGACGCCGTCAGCATCCCCATCCGCGACGAACTCAACTTCACCGGAACCACCCGGGCGCGCGCCACCGTCGACCTCCGCGCGAAGGTCACCGGCTACCTCGAGGAGATTCGCTTTCAGGACGGCCAGCAGGTCTCCAAGGGAGACGTGCTGTTCGTCATCGAACGCGATCCCTTTGAGCGGGAGCTCGAAGCCAGGCAGGCGGAACTCAAGCGCGCCCAGGCAGGCCTCAATCTCGCCGAGGCGAACCAGCGGCGAACCGAAAAGCTGCGTGCCGAAAACGCGACCACGCAGCAGCAGCTCGACGTCGTCATCGCCGAAAAGGCCACCTCGGAAGCGAATGTCGCCGCCGCCCTGGCCGCCGTGCGGCAGGCAGAACTCAATCTCGACTACACCCAGATCGTCGCCCCCATGGACGGCAGGATCGGCAGGCACCTCGTCGACCTCGGAAACCTGATTCAGGCCGGCACCGTGTCACTCGCCGTGATCGAGGCCTACACGCCCATCGATGTTTACTACTACGTCAGCGAATCAGACGTCCTCAGGCTGATGACGATGGTTCGCGACGGCCTCCTCCCGAGCGCCGACGAAGTGGCCCCGAAGCTGTACATGGGCCTCTTCACCGACAACGACTACCCCTACGAAGGCACGCTGAATTTCCGCGAAACCGGAGTCGATCCCGGCACTGGGACGATCCTGCGGCGGGCCGAGTTCGCCAATAAGGACGGCAGCCTGATTCCAGGTCTGTTCGTCCGTCTCAAGGCGCCGCTCGGCGAAAAGAGACCGCGTGTCCTCATCGAGGACGTCGCCATCATGACCGACCAGGGCGGGGATTCCGTCTTTGTCGTGCAGCGGAGACGCAAGGCCGATCGCAAGACCGGCAACCTCATCGAACCGCCGGAATTTGAATACTTCGCCTCGCGGCGACCCGTGAAGCTCGGCCTGGGCTTCAAGAACCTCCGCATCGTCGATTCCGGGCTCGAGGCCGGCGAGTGGGTCATCACGGCCGGAATCCAGAAAGCCCGCGACGGCTCGCCCGTCAACTTTGTTCGTGAAAGCGTCCAGTCGGCCGCTGATGCACGGGCGAAGTCGCTCGAAGAGGACACCGGCAAAGCCACCCCGGCTCCCTTGCCGGAGCCGATCCCCGCGCCCGCCGCCGCCCCTGCGGAGAAAACGTCCGCCGCCCCGGCCGGAGCCGCTTCCACCACGAGTGATCCCGCCACGCCGGCCGCCAAGGGTGAGGCCGAGACGGCGCCAGTTTCCGACGGTGCTCCGCAAGCGGAGGAAGTGCCGAGTCCCGCCCGACAGGGAGCCAGCCCGGACGCCGGTTCTCCAGCTGCCGCAAAAAGCGGTTCAACGCAGCAGAACTGACTGCCGCCCGTTACGACACATTGCTTCGAGGCTGACGGATGTTCTCCCGGTTCTTCATTGAACGACCGATTTTCGCCAACGTGATCGCCATCGTGACGGTCCTGGTCGGCGCTGTCGCGCTCTACGGACTGCCGATCGAGCAGTATCCCGAGATCACGCCCCCCACCGTTCAGGTCCGGGCCGTCTATCCCGGCGCCAACGCCGACGTCGTCTCCAAGACCGTCGCTCAGCCGATCGAGGAGCAGGTCAACGGCGTCGAAAACATGCTCTACATGTCGTCGGTGTCCTCCAGCGACGGCTCCTACTCGCTCACCGTCACCTTCGACATCGGAACCAACCTCGATACCGCCCAGGTGCTCCTGCAGAACCGCGTCTCGGTCGCCGAGCCGCTGCTTCCGGAAGAAGTGAAGCGGCAGGGTGTCACGGTCAAGAAGCAGTCGTCGAACATCCTGCTCGTCGTGTCGCTCTCCAGCCCCGATGGCACGTACGACAACCTCTTCCTCTCCAACTACGCCACCCTCCGCGTGCGTGACGCGCTCGCCCGAGTGAAGGGCGTCGGCGACGTCATGGTCTTCGGTGCCAGCAACTACAGCATGCGCGTCTGGCTCGATCCCGAGCGCCTCAAGGCCCGCGGCCTCACCACCCAGGACGTCGTCTCGGCCATTCAGGAGCAGAATGTCCAGGTCGCCGCAGGCACCGTCGGCCAGCCGCCTTCCCCGGAAGGAATCGATTTCCAGTACACCGTCACCGTGCTCGGCCGCCTGAGCGACGTGCAGCAGTTTGAAGAAATCATCGTCAAAACCGGCGCCGGCACACAGGTCACCAAGCTCAAGGATGTCGGCCGCATCGAACTGGGCGCCCAGACTTACGACCAGTTCAACCTGAAGCAGGGAAAGCCGACGGCCAACATCGGCATCTACCAGCTCCCCGGCGCCAATGCCCTCGATGTCGCGCTGCAGGTCACCAAGACCCTCGACGAACTCAGCCGGAAATTCCCCAAGGGCGTCCAACTCGACTATCCGCTCGACACCACCAAGTTCGTCGACGCGTCGATCCACGAGGTCTACAAGACGCTCTTTGAAGCCGGCATCCTCGTGCTGATCGTGATCCTGGTGTTCCTCCAGGATTGGCGCGCCGTCCTCATCCCCGCGACGACCGTCCCCGTCACCATCATCGGGGCCTTCGCCGCCCTGTATGCGCTCGGCTTCTCGGCCAACATGCTCACCTTGTTCGGCCTCGTCCTCGCGATCGGAATCGTCGTCGACGATGCCATCGTCATCGTCGAGAACGCCGCCCACCACATCGAGAGGGGAGAAGCGCCCAAACAGGCCACCATCCGCGCGATGGATGAAGTGCTGGGGCCGATTATCGGCATCACCCTCGTGCTCATGGCCGTGTTCATTCCCAGCGCGTTTCTGGGCGGCATCACCGGCCAGCTGTATCGACAGTTCGCCCTCACCATCGCCGCCACCGCCCTCATCAGCGCCATCAACGCCGTCACTCTGAAGCCCGCCCAGTGCGCGCTCTGGCTGCGTCCGCCCAGCGGCAAAAAAAACCTCTTCTACCGGGGCTTCAACCACGTCTATCAGTTCTTCGAAAACATCTACGTGGCCTTCGTCCGCCGCTTCGTGCGCCATCGCGCCATCATGATGCTCGCCTTCGTCGGCCTCGTCGTGGGTACAGGCTGGGCCTATACCCAGGTCCCCACCGGATTCTTCCCCACGGAAGATCAGGGCTACATCCTCATGGCAGTCCAGTTGCCCGACTCCGCCTCGCAGGAACGGCAGCGGGAAGTCATGAAGAAGATCGACGACATCCTGAAAAACACCGATGGGGTCGAAGACTTCTTCACCATCGGCGGCCTGAACCTGCTCGACGGCAGTAGCGCGTCGAATGCCGGCACCGTGTTCGTGACCTTCGCCCCCTGGGAAGAGCGGCTCAAGACCGGCCGCACGCAGGAGGTCCTGCTCGGGGAGATCGGCGGAAAACTGTTTGGCATCAAGGAAGCGATCGCGTTTGCGTTCCCGCCCCCCGCCATTCGCGGGCTGGGATTCCGCGCCGGCTTCCAGATGCAGGTGGAAGACCGCGCCGACGTCGGACTCGCGGAACTGCAGTCGGTGACCCAGTCGATCATTGATGTCGCCCGCGGGCAGACCAGCCTCGCGGCGTTGAATACCACGTTCCGTCCCGGAGTCCCGCAGTATTTTGTCGACGTCGATCGTGAAAAAGTGAAGGCCCTCGATATCCCCCTGGCGACCGTCTTCAACACGCTCCAGGCCTATCTCGGCTCCACCTACGTCAACGACTTCAACAAATTCGGCCGGACGTACCAGGTGCGGCTGCAGGCCGAACCGAAGTTCCGGGCAGAGCCGAGCGACATCCAGCGGCTCGAGGTCCGGAACCGCGCGGGCGCGATGATTCCGCTCGGCACGGTGGCCAAAATCACCAAGTCCTTCGGACCCCAGATCATCAACCGCTACAACCTCTACCCCTCCGCGTCGATCAGCGGTGAACCCGCTCAGGGCGTCAGCTCGGGGGAGGCCCTCCGGATCATGGAGCAGATCGCCGACGACAACATGCCCGAATCAATGGGGTATGAATGGACCAACATGTCGTACCAGGAAAAGAAGGTCGGCAACGAGCAGTACCTGATCTTCGGCCTCGCCGTGCTGCTGGTCTACCTGGTGCTCGCCGCCCAATACGAAAGCTGGCTCACCCCTGTCGCTGTTCTGCTCGTCGTTCCCACAGGCATCCTGGGGGCCATCGGAGCCGTCTGGATTCGTGGGATGGACAACAACCTGTACACCCAGATCGGCATCGTGCTGATCATCGCGCTGGCGAGCAAGAACGCGATCCTGATCGTCGAATTCGCCCGGGAACTGCGGCACCGCGGCCGGTCGATTCTGGATGCGGCCATCGAGGCGTCACGCCTCCGGTTCCGGCCAATTCTCATGACCTCCTTCGCGTTCATCCTCGGCATCGTGCCGCTGGTGGTCGCCAACGGGGCAGGGTCCGGCGGCCAGCGGGCCCTGGGGACGGCCGTCTTCGGCGGGATGATCGCCTCCACTTTCCTGGCCGTGTTCTTCGTGCCCGTCTTCTTCGTCGTCATCCAGTCGATCGAAGAGATGTGGCAGAACCGCGGCGGAAAGAAGAAGACACAGGCCGCATCGGCCGGGTCACACCCCGCCGCCAAACCGGAGATCGCGGCAGCACCCGCACACTGAAGCCCCTTGGAAGGGCAGCGCGATTGACGGGGGCCAGTCGTCGGGGTAGAAAAATTTTCCGCAGCCGGAAAGTTATCGTCCCCCTCGTCTCTGTTTCGCGCGCATGCTCCGTCCGGTAACGCCTCCGATTGTGCAGTTGGCGGATCGCATCGAAGGCGATATCCGGGAACGGGGTCTGCAGCCGGGCGACTCCTATCTCAACACCGCCGAAACGGCGAAAATGTTGAAGGTCGGGACCGCCTCCGCCAACCGCGCCCTCCAGCTGCTGGAGCAAAGGCAGGTCCTCGTCCGCAGTCAGAGAAGGGGAACCTTCGTGACGGCGCCCGTCACCGTGAAACCGGCGACCCGGCGGATCAACGTGATTGTCGACGAGGCCGCGCTGAAGATGGAAGGCGTCCTTGCAGACGGCCTCCTGGTCGGGATTCAGAGCGCGATGCCCCACGCCCAGCTGCGGTTCCGTTTCACTCCGACCACGGATGACGCGGAATTCATCGAGGGCCTCATCCACGAAGCCCTGCAGTCGAGCCAGCGGGAAGGATTCGTTCTCGTACGCTCGTCGCTGACCGTGCAGCGCCTCGTCGCAAACAGCGGGTTGCCGGCCGTCATTCACGGGACGGCCCACCCGTCGATTCAGGGAATTCCTTGCGTCGAACGCGATACCGCGCAGGCCGCACGCATCCTGGTCGACTTCCTCGCCGAGGCCGGCTGTCGGCAGCTGATTCTCCTCCTGAGGCAGCATGTCATGCCAGGCGATCACATTCTCCTCGATCAGGTCCAGCACAGCCTCGCCGATCGCGACCTGTCCGGCCGGCTCACGGTTCGGTGTCTCCCCCCCGACCTCGAAGTCGTTCGTCACGAAGTGGCGTCGGTCCTCAAACATGCCAGAGACAAAATCGGCGTCATCTGTCGTTCGGAGCCTTTGGCTGAAGGCGCCCAGGCGGCCGTGGATGTCCGTTCGGTGCGCGCTCGGGGCGGCGCTCCGGTCATCGTGATGTCCGACTACTATCGATCAGGGCCGGCAGTCGCACGCTGGGCCTATAGCCGGCTCATTCAGTCCCCCGAGGAAATCGGTCGACAGATCGGCCACTTGCTGCTCGACCAGTACGCCGATCGGCCACCGGTCAGCCAGAGAGTCATCCTTCCCGTCAAACTCGTCGTCCCCGATGCATGATGGGCACGATTGACAAGCGATTTGACACATGGGCAGAATGCACGCATATAAATTTCCGAACAAGTGGAAAGTTATAGTCCTGCATCTTGGAGATCGCCGGATCGGCCTCTCCAACCACATCCCGTTCTGCCGCGCTCCAGGGGAGAACTTGTTATGGCCAGTCGCCAGCGTCGCGTCGCCTTTACGCTGATTGAGCTGCTTGTCGTCATCGCGATCATCGCGATCCTCATCGCCCTGCTGCTGCCCGCCGTCCAGCAGGCCCGCGAAGCCGCCCGCCGCACTCAGTGCAAGAACAACCTGAAGCAGATCGGGTTGGCCATGCACAACTACCACGATGTCTTCAGCGTCTTCCCGCCCGGCATCGTCAATATCCGCGGGTGCGTCGCCACCAACGCGTCCCACCTCTGGGGCGGATCCACATTCCTGCTGCCCCAGCTGGAACAGGCGCCGCTCTATAACCAGCTCAATGTCAACGGCTGCAACATCCCCGTCGCGACGACACTCTTTAACGGCGCGGCCCTCCTGGCCCAGCCTCTCCCCATGTTTTCCTGTCCCTCGGATTCAGGCCCCGCAGTCAATCCCTACTTCCGGGGCTACACGAAGTCGAACTACATGGTCAGTGAGGCCGTCGGGAACCCCGATACCCGCATCGCCATTCGCGACATGCTCGACGGGACCAGCAATACCCTCCTGCACGCCGAACGCGCCCTCAGGACCGACCCCGCTGGAAAACGGCAGACGGGCGGCATCGTCTGGGGACGCACCAACGTCTCCGATTCCTCGTGGAAGTTCCGTTCCGCCTGGCCGATCAACACCCCGAATCCCACAACCAGCAGCGGCAACAACAGCGTCAGTGGTGACACTGGCTGCGTTCGACATAACGTCAGCAGCAATCACACTGGCGGTGCCCACACCCTGATGGGAGACGGCGCGGTCCGGTTCATCAGCGAGAACATCGCCAGTAATCCCGCCGGCACGAGTACGACCGCCTGCGTCTGGGAAACCGCTGCCACGAACAACGCCACGTTCGCAGGCGTCGGATTCGTCTGGCAGAACCTGTTCTGCCTCAAGGACGGACAGACCGTCGGCGAGTTCTGAGCCCGCCTGGCCCGGACTTTCTTTCGTCACCTTTCGCCGACCGACCGTTCGTCTTCTGGCAGACTCCCATGAACCTCCGCCTGCTGCTGGTCTTCGCCAGCCTCTTGTCTTTCACCGGGTGCGGGCCAGGCCAGGCCTACGAGGGGGCCTCCCGCTTTCCGCTGTCTGGGAAAGTCACCTTCGATGGCAAACCCGTTGACGGCGGATCGATCTCCTTCATTCCGACCACGGAGTCGAACCGCGTCTCCGGCGCGCCGATCAGCCAGGGAACCTATACGGTTCCTGAAGAGAAGGGGGCCAACGCCGGCGAGTATCGCGTCGAGATCCGTTGGCCCCAGCCGACCGGGAAGAAGTACAAGGATCCCGACACTCTCGAGATGCTCTCCGAATTCAAGGAGAGCGTCCCGAAGAAGTACAACGAGCAATCAGAACTGAAAGCCGAAGTGTCCGACGCGAACCGGACCTTCGACTTCGATCTCAAGAAATAGCTCGCTGCATCGCCTTGAGCAGTTCACAGGCCGAGCACGTCGGCCATCGTGTACAGCCCCGCGGGACGCCCCGCCAGGAACTTCGCGGCGGCCAGCGCTCCATAGGCGTAGCTGTCGCGGGTATGACCGCGAACATAAACCTCCAGCGTCTCGCCCATCAGGCCGAAGAGGATCTGGTGCTCGCCGACGTTGTCCCCTGTTCGCACGGCGTGGTAGCCGATCTCCGTCTGCGGACGCTTGCCGGTCTGCCCTTCGCGCCCGTGCGTGTGTCCCGTCTGTCCCATCTCGGCCGCGACAATCTGCCCGAACTTCAGCGCCGTTCCGCTCGGGGCGTCCTCCTTGAACCGGTGGTGACGTTCGATGATCTCGACGTCCACGCCGTCCGGAATGTCTTTCAACGCCTTCGCCGCCTCACGGACCAGCTTCATCGCAACGTTCACCGCCAGGCTCATGCTCGGGGCGAACACGATCGGCGCGAACTGCGACGCCGCGGCGATTTCCTGCTTCTGCTCCTCGTTGAGGCCCGTCGTCGCGACGACGACCGGGATTCGTCGCTCCGCGCAGATGGCCATCAGCTTGACGGTCGCTTCCGGCGTCGAGAAGTCGATGATCACATCGGTGGAGGACGAAATGGCCGAAGTGATGGGAACGCCCAGTTTGCCGATTCCCGCGAGTTCGCCCGCGTCCCGTCCGGCCACAGGAGACGACGGCGAATCGATCGCCGAAATGATCGAAAGCTGGGGATCCTTGGCCGCGAGAGCGACGATGCGCTGGCCCATTCGCCCGGCTGCGCCGTGGACAGTCAATCGGATCAGTGGTTCAACCTGGCTCATTGCTCGCAATCCATCTACCCCTGGGCGCGCCCCAGGACACGGGCTGTCGGGCCATGACCCCGCCATCCCCGCATTGAAGCGTGTTCCACCCCTTTTGAACACGCAAACCAATCCCCAATCCCCAATCCCTGAGTACCGAGCCCCCCCGGCGCGCAACCACCCACGCTCTCATGGAGGACTCATGCACATCACCAACCACATCCCGGCCCGCCCAGAATGCCTTTTCCCGGAGGGAAACGGGAGAAGAGGGCGAGAAGTACAGCACCACCCATCAAAGCGCACGTCTCGCTCGCTTCCCGGCAACCCGGACCCTGGCCGGCCCCGAAGACCGGCCACGAATCCCTTCGAACCGCTGAATCCTTGTCACCCGGATACTACACTGGCTCGACCATGGCCGGTCCCGATCCACGACGCTATCTCCCTGCGGATGTCACCGCGCGGATCTCGCGACTCGAAGTCGAAGCGAGAACCGTCGTCGAAGGCTTCCTGTCGGGCATGCACCGCAGCCCCTATTTCGGCCAGTCGATCGAGTTCGCGCAGCACCGCGAATATGCCCCGGGCGACGACACCCGCCGTGTCGACTGGAAAGTCTGGTCGCGAACCGACCGCTACTTCGTCAAGCAGTACGAAGAAGAGACGAACCTGACGACTTCGATCCTGCTGGACGGCAGCGAATCGATGCTCTTCGGCTCGGGGGGAGTGACCAAGTTTGAGTACGGCTCGCGCATTACCGCCGCGCTCTCCTATCTGCTTCTCCGGCAGCACGATGCCGTCGGGCTGACGACGTTCGATGAATCGATCCACCACGTCGTTCCCCCCAGTTCGAGGGGAAGCCAGTTGTTCTCGATTCTCTCGGCCCTCGAGGCCGGCAAGCCGTCTAGGAAGACCGACCTGTTCGGCCTGCTGAGAAGAATTGCCGACGAACGGTCTCAGCGCGGAATCATCGTCCTCATCTCCGACCTGTTCGGGGACCGCGACTCCCTGTTTCGCGGCCTCCGGCTCCTGCGGCAGCGTGGCCACGACGTGATGGTCTTTCACGTCCTCGACGACCAGGAGCTCGATTTTCAGTACGCCGGAACGACGAAATTCGAAGGGCTGGAAGAGGCGGGAGAAATCGTCTGCGATCCAAGATCCCTGCGGGATGGCTACCTGGCCGCCATGGACGAGTTTCTGACAGACGTCCGCCGGCGCTGCGCCCAGATTGTCATCGACTACCAGACGATCCGCACCAGCGAGCACCTCGATGCAGTGCTGCGAGCGTTTCTGCACCGCCGGACAGCGATGCTGCGAGGACGACGTTAAGGCCGATCGCTACTCGTTGAAGCCCGCCACCATGTAAGTGCCGGCCGAGGAGTGGGCCGAATGCGTGGAGTGGACGGTGACCGGCACGGGAGCCGGATTCACGACAGGACCCGGCAGCGGTGATTCAATGCTCTCCGAGTGCGACGCACGCTGGAACTCGCTGTCATGCACCATGCCGCGATGGGCAGGACGCGAAATCTCCGCAAGCAGCAGCCGCGCCTGAGTCAGCTCCGGCTTCTTGGCGACAGCAATCCGCAATTGGTCTTCGGCTTCTTTCAGCCGGCCATCTTCCTTGAGGATCACGGCCGTATTGAAGTGAGCCTCCGCGTCGCCGACCGTGCGGATGAAGTGCGGCAACGCCCCTTCGACGTCGCCGTGATGGACCAGGGCCTTGGCCAGTTCGAAACGGGCCTTGCGGTCGATCGGATCGGCGAGCACCGCACGGTTGTAGCAGTCGATCGCCTCCGGCCAGCGCTTCTGAGATGCGAAATGCTGACCCAGTGCACACTGCGGAACCGCGGCGTCCGGAGAGATCTGCACCGCCTTCAGGTAGCCCGCCTCCGCTTCGCTCTGGCGGCCGGTCAATTCGTCGATCTGCGCCAGCCCGATGATGGCGTCCACGTCCTTGGCATTCTTTCGCAGGACAGCCTGGTATTTGTCGCTGGCTTCCTTCAGACGCCCCGTCTCGACCATCCACTGCGCGTATTTGATCGACAGATCGCGCTCATCGACGAGCTTGTCCGGAACCTGCATGGGCGGCGCGGACTCGATCTTCATCCGCGGCCGCATCCAGGACGTCACGAGGTTCTGCCCGGGCAGTTTGACCCCGCTGTTCGTGCAGCCTGTGCACGGCACGACGAGCGCGCTGAGACAGGTCAGTCGAAGAATCAACGGGGCTCGCACCATACAGGCAATCCTTTGCCATCAACGTCGAGAATGTCCACGGAGTCTCCCCACGGAGTCGTGGCGACCCGGCGCAGAACGCGGTCTCGACCGGAACATCGGCGCTCTGGACGGCTTGGCTTCAGAGAAGAATTCCACCTGTGACGATTAAGAAGAATTTGTCGCCGAGCAGCGGCGTGACAGCAGGGTCAGCCCGGATACGCCACCACCGCGGGCGCAGATTCTGCCGTCCGCCCCAACGAAAGACGCCTCGCCCGGCGCTGCGCGGGGCGAGGCGTTGACGTACCCTTGTGTCCCCGCGTCCGATCAGTTGCCGCCGGTCGATGCCGCGGACCCGATCGCCTGGTATTCGATGGTGGGGGGCAGGGCGTTCGTGGCTGCGTTCGTGAAGATCTGCTCCACCTCGGTCGCCGGACGCCCGAGCGGATGCGTGGCTCGCAGTGTCACGGGCATCGAAGCCTCCCCGCCGGCGTAGCCCGCCAGCGCCTTCTGCACGCTCTGCATGCGGACGTCGTTCTGAGCCGTGTCCGGTGCCGTCGAGATGTAAATGTGCCGGTGCTGCGGAGGCGCCTGGGTGAAGATCCAGTTCAGGTGCTGCTGTCCTGCGCTGTTCAGGAGGTGCGTGCCGGCATCGAAGTGATAGTCGTACATCGTCGTCGCCGCGCACCAGCCGTTGTCCACCTGCGTCTGCAGCGCGAGGCGGACGTCGTCCCGGTCCTGCACGTTGTACGGGTATGGCCAGTAATGGTTTGCGTGGAACTTGTGGATACAGGTCTGCTCCGGCCCGCAGGGGCGCGCGAATGGAGGCCAGGCCTTTCCATGGTGGAATTTCTGCCGTTCGCCAACCGGCTCGTCGCTGCGTTGGCAGTAATACTCCGCGGTTCCCCGCTTGGGACCTTCTGCGAAGAACGGCCAGCCGGCAAAGGATGCCGTCGGCGATGCAATGGCCAGCGCGGCCACAAACAGACCCTGAGCACGGTTCGGCACGTCGTCCCCTCCCTGTCCCGCCGACGAACCTGGCTGTGAAGCGGGTTCTGCCGGTCAGCGATCCTCAGCATTGCGCGGCGTACCGCACAGATGCCCCCATCGGAAAGATCGGCAATGGAAAAGAGCGATCATGAGGGGAAATCAGGTTGTACAGGGGGCGCCCGCCATCAGCTTTGGCCGACCGACCTGATCAACACGAACTGGTTGCAGCCCAGCCGGTTCGTCGTCCGGAGGTTGTCGAGTGTGTAGCCGCGGTCCCGGTAGAACTCGAGAATCTCTTCCGGCCTGGCCACTTCGAACGGGTAGCCGCCGAGCCAGTCGATCCAGTCATGATAGACCGACATTCCCCGGCGGCGTTTGTAGTCGGCGAAGTAGTTGCTTCGCGTCGTCACGCACTTCAGGACGGCGACGCCTGCAAACAGCGGAATGAACATCAGTTTCACCAGCGCCCGGCCGACTGGGCCGCTGCAATACAGCTTCTTGATCCGCGTCCAGACGCGCGATTTGAAGCCTTCGTCGTTGTACAGGGCGATGAACAGCCGGCCGGCCGGATTCACGAGGTCGGCGACGTTCGCCAGTGCGTCCCACATGCGACCCGTGTGGTGCAGCACACCCCATGAGTAGACGACATCAAACGTCCCCAGGGACTTCAGGAATTCACGGTCGAGGACCGAGGCCTGCTGGACGGTCCACGATGGCGAGTCGGCGAAGTAACGGCGACGCAGTTCGGCCGTACAGGCCACGGATTGCGGATCGAAATCGAATGAAACAACGCTGGCTCCAAGGCGCTTTGCCGCCAGCGAGAACAGCCCGCTTCCCGACCCGGCGTCGAGAAACCGCCGGCCCTCGAGCGTGTCGACGCGAAGCATTTCTTTCAGCGACTGTTCCGCCTGGGCGATGCGCGAGTCATCGAGCGTTTCGAGAAACGAGGCCCAGTTGCTTCCGAACGTGAAACGTTCTCCCCGGCGGACTTCGTCGTGAAACTGGGCGTCGCTCGTCATGGCGGACGGGTGTGTGGATACCAGTGTGGCGGCGTTGGACATGCGGATCAGTGGGCTGCGTAGGCGAAGCTGCGAAGAGAGAACCTGTCAGAGCCGATCGCTGACGGGAAGTGGGGGGCGGATGACGATTTCGCCGAAGTCCTCGTCCTGCTGAGCACGGAAACTGTGATGGCGGAGCAGTTCGAGCACGGCGAGGAACATGCCGGTGATCTTGCTTCGCAATGTCGTCGAGTCGAACAGCGACGTGAATCGCACCTCTCCCTCGGCGTGCACTCGATTGCCGATCTGCTCGACATAGACGCTGATCGGCGTTTCGTCGTAGCGGATATGTCCTTCGGGCGCGACATCAGCACGGCGCAGGATCCGCGACAGTGCGCTGACAAGGTCCCACAGTTCCACTTCCTTGATCCGGTCGGCGGTGGGATCTTTGGCGGTGGTCGGACGGTCGCCCGCCAGTCGCGGATAGCGTTCCTGCCATTCGTCCGCGCGGGTTTCGAGAGCGACGGCCGCTTCCTTGAATCGCCGGTATTCCAGCAACTGCTGGATCAGTTCGCTGCGCGGATCGCCTGCACTGATGGGAGGCTCGTCAGCCGACGCTTCGACCTCGTTTTCCTCCGGCAGCACCATCCGGCTTTTGATCTCGATCAACGTGCTGGCCATGACGACGAAGTCGCCGACCAGGCCGAGATCGAGTTCCTGAAGAACCTCAATGTACTCCTGGAACTGCGACGTGATTCGGGCGATGGGGAGATGACGGAGGTCGACTTCGTTCCGGCGGACCAGGTACAGAAGGAGGTCCATCGGCCCGGAAAACCGGTCGAGTTCGACGCGATAGGGAAAAACTTCCATGTGCGACCGTCCGTGATGCGCCGTCAGCAGTTACGACGTGCCAGGTCATGATATGTCGAACCGGAAAACGCCACGAGAGCGGTTTGCCGAGCGTCGAATTCGAGAGCAGCGAGGACGGTTATGCGCGTGGTCGGTGCACCCTGCCTCTGCGCCGCCTGCGCAAGTTCCCCGGTTGGCACGGGGGGACTCTCCCGGCCGAGTGAAATCTCCGGCGGGGCTGGCGGCTGGCTGCCATTGAAGTCCTCCATTTCAAGTTCCTCCATGTGATGGAATGAGGTTGCGCGGAAGTTGAGGCAGGGGGCGGCGACGTGTGCGTTTGACGGCACCAGGGGACGTCCCAATGATGACAGAGTGCAACCGGCCGGATTTCGATGTCCTGAGTGCAACGTGCCGCTGCGACTGCGGGATCGGTCGCAGTTCGGACGGGAGATCGACTGTCCGGACTGCGGGACGCGGCTGCGGATCGTGGCCGATCGAGGCGAGGTCCGGGCGGAACGTGCGACGGAACCTGTTGGGCTCGAACTGCCCAAGACTCGGAGTTCCAGGAGCACTCTGCGGCTGATCTGGGGAGTGACGGCCTGTCTGGGCGTGGGGGTGGTGTGGTATGCGAGCCGACCCGCGAAGACGGAGCCTCTTCCTCGTGAAATCACGGTCGAGCAGGCGGAGCCCGCCGGGCCTGAGCCTGCTCCTCAGACGGCAATTGCTCCTCAGGCGGTCGTTGAGGAGCCTAAAGAGGAATTACCTCCGGTCGTCGTCGCACCGGTCGTTGAGCCTCCGAAGCCTGCAGCTGCCCAGACACCTCCGGTTGTGGCCGTCCCTCCCGACGACCCTCCGCTGATGCCGGAACTGGCTCCGGACCAGCCGGTGGTCGACGTCGCCGCGCAGCTGTCCCTGAAGATTGACGAGTACTCGCAGGTGAAGCCGGCGCCGGTGCGGCTGCTGTTGAGACAGATCGCAGAACTGAGCGCGGTCCCGGTCGATCTTTCAGAAGTGGAGGCCGAGCCGTGGAAGACGAAGCTCGATCAGGCGATCAGCGTGGAGCTCAAAGCGACGACGGTCGGCGGTGTGCTGGAGGAAGTGCTGAAGCAGGCGGGGTTGGGGAGTCGGCAGCAGGACGGGGTGATTTTTGTGGTGCCGGAGGGGGGATGAGGTTGGCGGTCGCTTGAGGCTTGTTGAGGTGGATGGCTCGGCAACGCTTGGCACTGGCTGAAGCAGACCAGTGGCACCCGGCACCCGGCGCAGAGCGGCCGTCGGATCGCTTGAAAAACTGCCGTGACACGATAACACTGCAGCCATCTCGTGTTGGGCTGGGCTATTTCTCGATCACGTCCCTTTTCTGAAGGACGTGCGGAATGGCGGCAAATGACGGAGGACGGCGGCGGTCTCTTCCAAAGTTCATGACGATCCTATGCTGTCTGATTGGCTGCGGCTCTGGGACGGGAACCTTCGAATGCACGGCGACGATGACGATTCGCCCAGAAATGGAGCCGCAGAGAATCGCGTATTTCAAGTGCGATGCTGCAGGCGATGCGATTGGCCCGGTCGCGTACGCAGACTACTCGCGTACTTCGGCCGATCAGGAGACTGGAATGGTTGTTGGCAAGGCGACTGTCCAACTGCAGAAGACCTGCCTCTATAAGTTTCAAGGCCAAGTTCTGGTTGTGGGCCAGGGCTGGGTTTCGAATGGCTGGGAAGACCAGATGAACACAGGCCAGGAATACGATGGTCGTACCTCCGTTAATCTGGACGGCTAGGTTACTCCCCCGTGACTAATTACCGGCGAGGTGTGTCACTGCTGGAGATTCTGGTCTCGATTTTCGTGATCGGAATACTTCTGGCGCTGTTGTTGCCGGCGATCCAAGGTTCACGGCAGGCGGCTCACAAGCTGGAATGCAAATCGAACCTCCGGCAAATCGGGATTGCTCTTCACAACCATCTTGATGCGAAGGGCAGTTTCCCGACCGGGGAATCGGCGATGAAGGAATTGCTTCCCTACGTCGAGCAGGCGGCGAAAGTTCAGTACGACAAGCCGATCCGCCTTTACCAATGCCCAACCGACGCGGACCTGCCCCGAAACATAGCGGTGACGAGCTTCCGCCTGAACTTAGGTTCGGGCATCGGTTCTGATTTCAATGGCGTGTCTGTACTTCGTGCCTTGAGGCCGAAAGGCCTCAAGGCCAGCGAGATCACGGACGGCATGTCGAACACCGCATTGGCTTCGGAGCGACGCTTCGCGTTCCGTAGCGAAGCCAGTCTCGAAGAGCTTGAGAGCTCGTGCCTCGCGCAACCCCACAAGTGCATCTGGTGGATCAGGGGGACATTTAGGCCTGGCCAGGAGGACTCGTTTGCCGCCCACTGCGCTGATTCGCGGAACCGGATAGGCGTTCAACCGGTCAATCGGTCGTACATGCAAAGCCTCATCGTGTGGGAAGACGGGTACAACCACACCTTCTCGCCAAACGCTGTCGCATGTTATACGCAGTCGCCACCGATGGGCGCGCAGGACGACGCGGCCATTCCCGCCACCAGCATGCACCAGGGCGGCGTCAATCTTTGCCTCTGCGACGGAAGCGTGCGATTCGTCGCCAATGGCATCGACATCGGAGTTTGGCGGGCATTGGGGACCCGCGGCGGCGGCGAGCCGATTTCGGATTTCTAACCTCCGGCGATCAACCGGCGACGAATACCATTATCCGTCGGGTGCCACTGACAGCTGAATCTGGTTGGCACTGCGCTGCAAGCAGGCCAGTGGCACTTGGTTGACGACCGTCAGTGCAACTCCGGCGCAACCTCCCACGTCACGGTAGGGGACTGTTCTTTGGCAACTCGAAATATTGGGGATCAACTCCCGGGTAAAACGGGGTGAAAATCGATTCAACAACTCGTCACACATGTCACAGGTGTCACATGTCCAAAACTCCAATGTTTCAGAGAGGTTTTGGCTGTCACAGGTCGTCACAGGTCTCCCGGCAGGGCTGCAGACGCCAGGCGACGGTGAAGGCCGACGCTGGCAGCGTCGACAACGGGCGTGGGGTCACTTCGTCAGGAGGAACTCCCGGAGGAACATCGCCGTCACGGCCGTGACGTAATCTCGGTTGTCCCGTTTGGCGAAGCCGTGCCCTTCGTTGTCGGCGTACACCGTCCACACCGGGGCGTTGTTTTTGCGGACGAGCGGGGCGATCAGCTCGGCCTCTGAAAACGGCACGCGGGGATCGTTCTTGCCGTGGGCCACCATCAATGCCGAATGGATCTTGTGGGCATTGTTCGTCGGGTTGATTCGCTCGAAGACCTTCAGCATTTCGGGGTCGCGCTCGTCGCCATATTCGGCGCGGCGGAGGTCGCGGCGGTACTCGCTGGTGTTCTTGAGGAACGTGACGAAGTTGGCGATGCCGACGACATCGACGCCGGCCTTGATCCGTTCGGGGAAGTGCGTCAGCGAGGCGAGGACCATGTAGCCGCCGTAGGAGCCGCCGTAGACAGCGACGCGATCCTTGTCGAGGTCCGGCTGCGCCGCAATCCAGTCGAGCAGGGCGCCAATGTCCTTGACGCTGTCTTCCCGCTTCTCCGCGTTATCGAGCTGGAGATAGGTTTTCCCGTAACCATCGGAACCCCGAACGTTTGGCCGGATCACCGCGATGCCGAGTTCATTCAGCAACAGCTGGTCGAAGCCGGTGAAGAACGGGCGGTACTGCGATTCCGGTCCCCCGTGGATATTGATGAGCACAGGGGCCTTGGATGTCGCGGTTGCCGATCGGGGCTTGAAGACGTAGGCCGGGATGTGGTGGCCGTCGAAGCTCGGGAACTGAATGCGCTCCGGCACGATGAAGCGCGCGGGGTTGAGGCCGCCCACTTCGCTGTGGGTCCATTGTGTGAGCACGCCATTGGTCAGCAGGATCGTGTAGGCATCGGCCGGAGCGTTCGGCTTTGCGAGGGTGAAGCCAAGCTGTGTGCCATCGTCGCTGAACTGGAGCGACTCGATGATTCCCAGCGGCGTTTCGAGTTTCCGGCGCTCCCGCCCCTCAATGAGATAGAGATCGCTCGCGCCATCGGCATTCACCGTGAACGCGACGTTGCCCGACTTCGGATCCACCTCGATGCGGTCGACGTTCCAGCGGATGTCGCTCGTCAGCCAGGTCTTGTACTCAAACGACTGCAGATCGACGACCGCCAGTTCGAGGAACTCCCCTCGGGCGTCGCACGAGACGTACGCCGTCTTGCCATCCGGGGCGAAGGCCAGGTGGCCGAACGAAACCTTTCCAGGAGCACCGGGCGGCGGCGGGATCGGCGTGCGGACCTTCGTCGTCATATCGAACACGGCCGGGTAGCTCTCGTTGATCGAGACGTACCGGGACATCAGAAGTTTCCTGCCATCGAGGGACAGGTCCTGCGGGTCCCACAGCTCGTTCTCGACCTCCATCAACTTCTCAGGCGAGGCCGGATTCCGCGGATCGAGGCGGAAGAGATCCATGTCGCGGCCGTTGCGCGCGTTGTGAGCGACGATGAGGAAGGAGCCGTCCTCGGACTGTGGGCCGAACGTGTGCCGCGACGTGCCATCAGTCAGCAGAATGACGCGTCCGTCTTCACGGTCGAATCGGAGCAACTGGTTGTTTTCATTTCCGCCTGCAGAAAGCTGCAGCAGCAGCGTGCCGTCCTGCGTTCCCTTCAGGAACCGTCCGTCCGTGGGTTCGTCGAGAAACGTCATCTGTTCGCGTCGCCCGCCCGGCTCGTACACACGATGCAACTGCATCGTGTTGCCGAACTGCGTCTGGATCAGAATGCCTTTGCCATCAGGAGCCCAGCCACGGAAACCGGCGTTCCGGACGCTCTGGTACTGCCGGAGCTGGTCCATGAGCTCCTTCGGGACCGCCGGGACCCCTGAGACGTCCATGGCCGGCGGGCGAAGCGGGTCGTTTTCAGCAGCAGGGGCGGCGACAGTCGAGGTAATCATCATCAGACCAGCAAGGGCGGCTGCTTTGCACATGGAAACGACCGCGGAAGGAGAGGGCAGGAGGTGAAGTACCCGAAGTTTAGTCGTGAAAGCGGAGCGTTTCGAACGGTTTCGGCGAATGCCGCCGACCGGGCGAGGCGATGCGACGTTGGCCGCGAAATGGGCTTGGGGCGTGCTCGGGCGACTCGGTATCTTCCCGCCACGCCGTGGTGCGCTGAGACGAACAGGACTTGTCATGAAAATCCGGAGCCGGTTTGCGATCCGACTGCTTGGTCGAGCGCTCGCCGCCTGCGCGCGTGTTTACTTCCGGTTGCTGAAGACGGAGTTCCATCTCGCGCGTCCGCTGACGTCTCCTTACGACGAAAAAGGAAACACCGTTTACCTGTACTGCCTGTGGCATCACAGCATCCTGTGCGCGATCTTCTGCGGCAGGTCGGTCCGGCTCGCCGGCCTCGTCAGCAGGCATGAAGACGGCTCGTACGTCGCTGACGCGATGGAATGCGTTGACCTCACGCCGATCCGTGGGTCGAGCAATCGCGGCGGCGCGGCGGCGATGAAGCAGATGATCGATGCCACGGAACGCCTCAATATTGCCATCGCCACGGATGGTCCGCGCGGGCCGCATCACGTGGTCAAGGAAGGCATCATTTTCCTGGCCTCGCAGAGTGGCCGGGCGATTCTGCCGACGGGGGTTTCCGCGACGCGGTCGTGGAGACCCTGGCTGAAGTGGTCGTATCTCTTGATTCCCAAACCGTTCAGTCGTGTGGTGATGGTGGGCGGAGAGCCATTCTTCGTCCCCCCGGACCTTTCGCGGGAGCAACGGGAGGAGTACCGACAGAAACTGCAGGCCGAGATGGACAGGTTGCTCGAGATTGCGGAGCGGAAGGCCCGCGGCGAAGGATCGCCGCCTGCCGAGTCGATGGCGCTGAACCGCGCCGCCTGAGAACGAGAGTAGCAGCGTCGGGCCTGGATTCAGACCCTGACCGCCGAGTTTCAACACAAGGACGACAGGGATGTCATCCACGACACTGGTGATTCCGTGCTACAACGAAGAGCGCCGGCTTGATGGTCCGGCGTTTCTGCGTTTTGCCGCCGCCAACGCCTCCGTCCGCCTCCTGCTCGTGAATGACGGCAGTCGGGATCAGACTCTCGGCCTTCTCAGGCGCCTTGCCGACGAGCGGCCGATCCAGATCAGCGTCCTCGATCTCGCGCAAAACAGCGGCAAGGCCGAGGCGGTGAGGCAGGGGATGCTCCAAGCGCTGTCTGAGGGAGCAGACTACGCAGGATATTTCGACGCGGATCTCGCCACCCCGCTTGAGGCCTCTATTGAATTCACGAGAGTCCTCGACCGTCTGCGCGGAATCGATGTGGTTGTCGGATCACGACTCCAGTTGCTCGGCCGCGCCATCAACCGGCGACGCAAGCGGGCGTTTCTGGGGCGGGTGTTCGCGCGGGCAGCGTCAATGACGCTGGGGATCGCCATTCACGACACGCAGTGCGGCGCCAAGTTGTTCCGCGCCACTCCCTGGGTTGCGGCCGCGTTTGACCAGCCTTTCTGTACCCGGTGGATCTTCGACGTCGAAGTGCTCGCCAGAATCGCGCAATCGACAGAGGCAGCGGGCGGTCCGTCGTTGACCGAGTGCGTCTACGAGTTTCCGCTGGATGACTGGCGGGAGGTCGCCGGTTCAAAACTCAAGGCCACTGATTTCCTGAAGGCCCCTGCAGAATTGGCACAGATCTATTGGCGCTATCTCGGGCCGTTCCGGTCCGAGGCAACTCCCGTTGTGGAGATGCCCCGCGTCGTTCTCTCGCTGGCCCGTGAAGACGCGAGGCCAGCCGAACAGGATGCAGCACGCAGGGCCGCGTGACGCCTCTTCACGTTCGATGTTGCCGATTGCCCCGGAGGGATCCCTGGGCCGCGTCCGCTCGTTTCTGGCACGTGGCCGCGATTAGCGGCGACCGCGCACGTCGATTCCCAACCTTGACGTCGTTCCTGGGCGGTGACCGAGTTTGGCCGAGTGTCGTCAGGCTGAAACGCAGCGTCGCACTTTGGATGACGGGTGCGGCCGTAGGGGATGTTCACGGGATTCCGTAGTAACTGCTTGCGAATGCAGGTGTTGCAGGATTTGCGATGTTCGCGGTCCGCGATGGCACCGCCGCTGCAATCTCTTTCTTCCGTCCCCACGAGGGACGCCACAAACAATCACGCAGGAAGCGTGTTCATCATAGTTCGAGGCAGACTGACGGGGACCGGCCGGCACACCACCGCCCGTCCCTGGCTTCTGCTGAGACTCAGATGTCGGACGGCGATGCAAGTGCATCGCCGGTGCAGACGTCTGGAGATGCGGAGCGTTATTCGGAGACCGCCACTCTCCAATGATCGTGAAGCAGCGAGATTTTGTCCCGTTCAGTCAGCCCGCAACGGTGTGAAATCGCTGTCCAGCAATCAATGAATGCGCTCCGCGTCTCCAGTCGCCTGCTTGTTGGAAACGAGCGGTCGTCTCTTCCCGGACGATGACTGATGACGACGGCGTCGCCCTGTCAGGACGACTCGTTGCGCCGGCAGAACATCCCATCGCGAGGAATATTATGCTGCCTGTGATCGGCTACTCCCTGCCATGTCACGCCCTCGAATGCCTGTCAGATCCGGCGGTCGAGGCCGTCGACATCCTGTTCGACAACAGCCTGGATGCAGGACGCGTTGCGGCTCTCCACAGTCGGCATCCGTTCGGCGTGGTGAACTTCGATCTCGGCTCGCTGGCTCTCACGGAAGACTTCCAGGCGTGGCGCAGGCAGCGCCAATCGCTGGGGCAACTGGCCGCTGCCGGTTGGGGAACCACCGTCAGCGTGAGCCTCACTGCCCAGTCTCCCGAACCGGGCGACGACACGACGCTCATCCGGGTTGTGGAACTTGTCCGCAGCCTGCAGGCCAGTTTTGAAGGTTCGCGTCTCTATCTGGAGATCGTGCCGGCGGTGAAAGAGCCGGCCACTCTCCAGCGTGACGCCGATTTTCTGGTGGACGTTCTGCAGAAGACGGGGTGTGGCTGGCTGCTGAACGTCGCCGATACGTATGCCCGCAGCAGGAATCTCGGGTTCGACCCGTATGACCAGATCGCGGAGGTCCTTCCCTCCGCGACGAATGTCCTGATTCGCGCCTCTTCAGTCCGGTTTGAGAAGCGCATCGGCGCTGTTGTGACCGTGACTGAGGGCGCGATTCCGGACGAGGTCTGGTCGCTGCTGCGTCATTCACTGGTGCTCGGGATCCACAAGACCCGGGCAGTTGTGTTCTCCGGCCGTGAGAGACGGGGAGGCGAAACGCTGCGAAAGAGCGATCTCCGCCACGCACGGTTCATCGTTGACCGTGTGCAGGGACGGCAGCGCATGTTGAAGCAGCAGGGGAGCGTTCGCGATTTCCTGGCCCGTGGCACGATTCGGCACGAATAGTCGCCGTCGTGCTGGGCCGGGTTCTCCGAACCCACCGTCCGCAAGAAAAAGAAAAGGCCCGAGGGGACTCTCGATCGAGTCCCTTTTTTGTTCAAGACTCAGCAGGGCGCAAGACGCCCTGGGATTCACAGAGTCGGATTGTTGGCGACAGCGGCGAACATCGGAGCGTTGCCGTATCCGGGAGCCATCGCGGTTCCGCCGACGGGGGCTGCATAACCGACCGGGCCGTATCCACAAGCGCCGCCGGGGCATCCGCCCATCGGAGCGACCTGGCCGCAAGGGCTGCAACCGCCGCCGTATCCGCCGTAAGGATGGAACAGGTGGCTCAGGCAACCGCAGCAGCCGGAACCGGAGACGGACAGCGCGAGGCCGACAATGGCGAGGGTGAAGCGTTTCATGGGTCTCATCCTTGAAGGGCGGGGCCGTCAGTGAACCTGCAGGAACACAGAGGCTGGGGCGATGCCGGATTCGTTCCCAATGCTGGCCGTGGCGTCACAACCGGAAGCAGGAGACGGAAACTGGCGGGCTGAAGTGAGGGGTCTGAGGGGAAGTGAGTTGTGCAGGTGACTCGAGAACCGAATCAGGACGCTGCGGCGGAGTGTTTATCCCGACCGGCAATTTTTGGTCAATAGTTTTTTTGAAAAACGGCTCAAGTTCAGCGGCTCCTAAGCCGACGGCGCGGCCCGAGATCTCGCACGCTGAGTTCTAAGTGCTGTCTCTCGCGGGGGATAGCCTCTCGGTGCGCGCTCTGCGAATTTGTGGAGAGCGGGGAAACCCGCAGGGTCTTCGGGCGACGTTTTTCAAAACTGCTCTATACTCCGGCCGCGCTTTTCCTCTCAGCCCGTTGCCGACTCCATGCGAAACGTTGACGCGACCCGTCCTCTTTCTGATCTCTCTCTTGCCGGCCGTCGGGGCGCGGTTTTTCCTGGAAGCGATGTCCCGGATCGCCCGCTCGAGGACCTGATCCCGGCGAAGTACCGCTCCAAGACGCTCCCGCCGCTGCCCGAGGTGACTGAGCCGGACGTCGTCCGGCACTTCGTGAACCTGTCCACAAAGAACATGTGCGTCGATACGCACTTCTATCCACTTGGCAGCTGCACGATGAAGTACAACCCGAAGCGCCACGAACGCGTTTCGCGGTTCGCCGGGCTCGGAGACCTGCACCCCTATGCGCGGCCGGAGGACAGCCAGGGCCTGCTTCAGATGATGTTTGAAATGCAGCAGATGCTCGGAGAAATCGCTGGGCTGCCGGCAGTGACGCTCCAGCCTGCCGCCGGTGCCCAGGGGGAGCTGACGGCTCTTCTGGTGGCTGCGGCCTATTTTCGCGACCGCGGCGAAGAGCGAACGAAAGTGCTGTTTCCCGCCAGCGCCCACGGAACAAACCCGGCCAGCGCCGCACTCGCCGGGTTCGAGTGCGTGCAGCTCAATAAATCGGTCAACGGCTTTGTCGACCTGGAAGAACTCAGGGAAAAGCTCGACGACAAGGCCGCTGTCTTCATGATCACAAACCCCAACACCCTGGGGCTCTTTGAGAAGAACATCGCAGAAATCTCGCGGCTCGTGCACGAAGCCGGCGCGCTGGTCTATATCGACGGCGCCAACATGAATGCCATCCTGGGCATCACCCGACCGGGTGACTTCGGCGGCGACATGATGCACTACAACGTCCACAAGACGTTCACCGGACCTCACGGCGCCGGTGGCCCCGGGGCAGGGCCGATTGCGGTTCGTCCGTTTCTGGCCGACTACCTTCCGGGGCCGATCGTGACTCAATCGGCGGATGGTCGATTCGGTCTGGAAACGCCTGCCAGGTCGATCGGCCGGGTTCGCTCGTTCTTTGGGAATGTCGGAATTCTGCTGCGAGGGTACCTCTATCTGAGGACGCTCGGGCCGGGCGGAACGAAGGCGGTTTCGGAAACGGCCGTGCTGAACGCCAACTACGTGATGGCAACGCTGAAGGATGTCTTTCCGGTTCCGCATGGTGATCGCTGCATGCACGAATTCGTCGCCTCGGCCCGGTCCATCAAGGCGGAACGTGGTGTCACGGCAATGGATATCGCGAAGCGGCTGCTCGACTACGGGTATCACGCCCCGACGGTCTACTTCCCGCTCGTCGTGCAGGAGGCGTTGATGATCGAGCCCACGGAAACGGAATCGAAAGAAACGCTCGACGCGTTCGCCGCCGCACTTCGGAAGATTGTCTCCGAGAGTACCGAGACCCTGAAGGGCGCTCCGCATACGTCGACCATCAGCCGCCCGGATGAAGTCGCCGCCGGACGGAACCCCGTCGTGTGCTGGGGCGGGGCGTGCGAGCCGGTGCCGGTCGGGGTATAGTGTTGACCTTGTCCTCCCCCAGGGGAGGGCGATGCGCGGGCGGACTGCGAATGGCATCTCCGCCGGCAGTTTCTGCGCGGCGGAGATGGCTGTTAAAACGCCTTGTACGGCTGCAATTGCAGCCGAAGATGACACTCAGTGACGGGAAAGAACTTTTTCCCAAATGAGAACTGAGCGGTTTCGCCGAAGAGTCGCTTCCACTTCGCAGCGGCGCGAGTATATGTTCGCCCCATCAACTACTCGTGGCTGATGGATGACGAGCTGACTGCGCCGGTCGCTGTGTCCTTTCGACCGAGTCTAAGCAGGCAGTGATCCCCGTCGATGAGACGATCGGTCGCCCCTCTGTGGGCGGTTGATGCGCCGCTTGCAAAGCTCAGCTACGTTTCAGCAACGTTGTTACGCCGCAACTTTGAAGGTTCGTGAAGGTCCGAGAGGATGGCCCAGGTCTTTCATCCGCTGGCGAATGCACTCGCCAGAACGACAATCTTCGGCGCGGTTTTTATCGCGCTCGGATTGCTCGCGACCATCTACGCCTTTTCGACGTCCGACTACGCCACCCAGGCGCACGTCGTTCGGGCGCAGCCGGTCGAATTCAGCCACCAGCATCACGTTGGCGGGCTGGGGCTCGACTGCCGCTACTGCCACAGCACTGTCGATAAGCAGGCTTTTGCCGGTATGCCGGCCACGGAAGTCTGCATGAGCTGCCATTCGCAGATCTGGTCGGACAGCCCCAAGCTGGCCAAGGTCCGTGAAAGCTTCAAGACGGGCAAGCCGCTCGAGTGGACCCGTGTCACGGACGTCCCTGACTACGTTCACTTCGATCACAGCATTCACGTGACGAAGGGGATTGGCTGTGCGGAATGTCACGGTCGCGTCGATCGCATGCAGATGATGTCCCGCGAGCACTCGCTGCACATGAAGTGGTGTCTCGACTGTCACTGGACGCCCGAAAAGCACGTTCGTCCCCGAAGCGACGTCTTCAAGATGGCGCTCGCTTCGCCGACGCCTGAGGAGTCCAAAGAACTCGTCGAGAAGTATCGCCTGAAGGCGCCGACTCATTGTTCCGCCTGTCACTACTGAGATCGACGGGCAGGTTGATCGCATTGAAAGAGCCGGCCGGCCCGCGAGCCGTTCCAACGCACTGATGTCAAACCCCAATCCCCAAACCCCGACCCTTGATCGCTGGCGGACGCTGACGGATATCCATCCGGAGCTGCCGATCATCGACCCGCCGGTCAATCACCAGTTTGACCTGATCAAGCTGCGCGCGGGGTTTGACCGCCGGCATTTTCTCGAAGTCATGGGCGCATCGATGGCGCTCGCGGGGGCCACGGGGTGCCGACCCCAGCCGACCGAGACGATCGTTCCGTATTCGAAGCTCCCCGAGCAGATCGTCCCCGGACGCCCCCTCTACTTCGCGACCACTTTTTCCGATTGCGGGCGGACCCTTGGCCTCCTGGTGGAAAGCCATGAAGGCCGGCCGACGAAAGTCGAAGGGAATCCTGCACATCCCGCCAGCCTCGGGGCGACGGACGCTGTCTCCCAGGCATCGATTCTCTCCCTTTACGATCCGGATCGCTCCCAGGGGGTGAAGCGGATCGACGAAATCAGCACCTGGGAAGCCTTTCTCGCCGACCTGCGTGACGCCCTGCGGGCCCAGAGTGGGCGCCAGGGAGCAGGGCTCCGGATTCTGACGGAAGCCGTCGTCTCGCCGACCCTTGGCCGGCAGGTCAAGGAACTGGTCGCTCAGTTCCCGGCTGCAAAGTGGCATCAGTACCAGCCAGGGCATGCCGATGGCGCGTTTCAGGCGCAGCAGAAAGCCTTTGGCCGGAATGTGACCGTCATCCCGCGGTTTGATCGCGCGGAAGTCGTGGTCTCGCTCGATGGAGATTTTCTGGGCGGCATGGACGGCAGTGTGGCGAACACGCGGCACTTCATGTCGCGCCGCGACGTTTCCGCAGGTCAGAAGGCACTGAATCGTCTGTACCTGGCCGAAACCTCGGTTTCGACGACCGGTACGATTGCCGATCATCGCCTGCCGGTCTCGCCTGGCGGGCTGGTCTCGGTCGTGCAGTTGCTGGCGTCGCTTTCCGGCGTCGCCGGAATGGAAGGCGTGAAGCCGGTCGGGCTCAGTGAACAGTCGATCGGGTGGGTCGGTGCCGTTGCAGAAGACCTGAAGGCCCACCGCGGGACATCGCTCGTCATCGCCGGCGACAGCGCTCCCTGGCAGGCGCATCTCGCCGCCTACCTGCTCAATGACCTCCTCGGCAACGTCGGCAAGACGGTCGAATACATCGATCCCGTCGAGGTCGAGCCCGCCGATCACGGGGCGTCGATTGCCGATCTGTACGGCGACATGACGGCCGGCAAAGTCGAAGTGCTGCTGATCGTCGGCGCCAACCCGGTGTACACCGCTCCGGCCGACTTCGACTTCAAGTTGGCTCTGAAGAACGTCAAGAGGCTGGTGGCCCAGCTGAGCCCCTACGAAGACGAAACGTCTCCGTACTGCCACTGGCATCTTCCCCAGACTCATTTCCTCGAGAGTTGGAGCGATGCCCGCGCCTTCGACGGCACGGCCAGCATCGTTCAGCCTCTCATTGCTCCGCTGTTCGACGGCATCTCGGCGCATCAGTTCCTTTCGGCCGCGACCGGCAAGACCGTCGTCACCGCTTACGACGCCGTTCGGGAAACCTGGAAGTCGCTGGGTGGAGAAGGGGGCTTTGAAGGAGCTTGGCGGCAGTCGGTGCATGACGGAGTGATCGCGGACACGGCTTCAACGGCGATTGCCGTCACCCCCAAGGTCAGCCCAGAGGATCTGGTGGCTCTGCAGACGGCATCTGCGGCGGCGACCGGAACCTATGAAGTCAAATTCGCTCTCGATCCCACGATTCTCGACGGTCGATTCGCCAACAACGGCTGGTTGCAGGAGCTGCCCAAGCCCTGGACGCGCCTGACCTGGGACAACGCCGCACTGATTTCGCCTCAGATGGCGAAGGAACTGGGCGGAGTCCGCGAAGGCGACCGCATCGAGCTGAAACTCAAGGACCGCTCGGTCGTCGCGCCGGCATGGCCGACCCCCGGACATCCGGACGGTGTCGTCACCCTGCACTTCGGCTACGGGCGTCAGGCCGGCGGCAAGCTGGCCAGCAAGTTCGGCTTCAACGCCTATGCCCTCCGCTCCCGCGATTCGATGAGCGTCGCGACCGGTGTCACGGTTGATGTGAAGGGGGGGCGCGAGAAGCTCGCCTGCACCCAGACGCATCACAGCATCGAAGGCCGCGACATCGTCCGCACCCTCACGCTGGACGATCTGACGAAAGGCGGAACAGGTGCTCCTCCCCACTTCCACGATCTCGGCGAGAAGCCGCCGTCACTGTATCCCGACTGGGAATACAACGACCGCAAGTGGGGCATGGTGATCGACCTGTCCAGGTGCGTCGGCTGCAATGCTTGCGTGCTGGCCTGTCAGTCGGAAAACAACATCCCGGTGGTCGGCAAGTCGGGCGTCCTGATGGGACGCGAGATGCACTGGCTGCGAATCGACCGGTATTTCAGCGGCGCGGAGGACAACCCGCAGGTGCTCCAGCAGCCAATGCTTTGCCAGCACTGCGAGCATGCACCGTGCGAAACGGTTTGCCCCGTGGAGGCGACGACGCACAGCCCGGAAGGTCTCAACGAGATGACCTACAACCGGTGCGTCGGCACCCGCTACTGCTCGAACAACTGTCCGTACAAGGTCCGTCGGTTCAACTTCCTCAATTACGTCGACAACACGCCATTGCACGAACTGTCGGCCAACCCCGACGTTACAGTGCGAACACGCGGCGTGATGGAGAAATGCACGTACTGCGTACAGCGGATCAGTGCCGTGCGAATTGAGGCCTCCAAGGAATCGGCGATCACTGGCCAGCCTCAGAAAGTCGCCGATGGCTCCGTCGTGACGGCATGCCAGGCCGCCTGTGCCGCTCAGGCGATCGCCTTCGGCGACCTGAACGACAAGGAAAGCCGCGTCGCGAAGTGGGCCGCATTGCCGCACAACTACGGCGTGCTTGCTGAACTGGGAACCAGGCCACGCACGACGTATCTCGCCCGAGTGACGAATCCGAATTCCGCTCTCGCCAAACCGGCAGAACAGACACACGCAGGAGGAAGCGGCACGGCCGCGGCACTGTCATGAGCGAGCACCAGCACGCAACCGCGACCGTCGCCGATGAGGGGCTCATCCCGACTCCGATTCTGGAGCCGGGACACTCCTACGCGACCGTCACTGACCAGATCAGTTCAATCGTCCTTCAGAAGGGATTGAAGAAAGGGTGGCTCTTCGGATTCACCCTCTCCTTCGCCCTGCTGATGATGCTGATGTACACCCTCTGCTACCTGGTGGCGACGGGCATCGGCATCTGGGGCAACAATGTCCCCGTCGGCTGGGCGTTCGACATCGTGAACTTCGTGTGGTGGGTCGGTATCGGCCACGCCGGCACCCTCATCTCCGCCGTGCTGCTCCTGCTCCGTCAGGAGTGGCGGACCTCGATCAACCGCTTCGCGGAAGCCATGACGCTCTTCGCGGTCGCGTGTGCAGGCCTGTTCCCCCTGTTCCACATGGGGCGGGTCTGGTGCTTCTACTGGCTGTTTCCGTATCCCAATACGATGGGCCTGTGGCCTCAGTTCCGCAGTCCCCTGATGTGGGACGTGTTCGCGGTTTCAACGTACGCCTCGGTCTCGACGCTGTTCTGGTACGTCGGCCTGATTCCCGACCTCGCGACACTGCGTGACCGGGCCCAGAACAAGTTCGCCAGGATCACCTTCGGGTTCCTGTCGCTCGGCTGGCGCGGGTCGGCCCGGCACTGGCATCGCTATCACGTCGCCTATCAGCTGCTCGCGGCCATCGCCACGCCGCTGGTCGTTTCTGTGCACACCGTGGTGAGCTTCGACTTCGCCGCCGGCATCGTCCCCGGATGGCACAACACGATCTTCCCGCCCTACTTCGTGGCAGGCGCCGTTTTCTCCGGTTTCGCCATGGTGCTGACGCTCGCGATCCCGCTGCGGAAGTTCTACGGACTGGAAGACTTCATCACCGCCAAGCACCTCGACAACATGGGCAAGATCGCACTTGCGACGGGGTTGATCGTGGCCTACGGATACCTGGTCGAAGCCTTCGGCGGGCTGTACAGCGGCAACATCTTCGAGGAATACCTCGTTGTCGATAACCGGATGCTCGGGCCCTATGCCCCCGCGTACTGGATGCTGATCCTGTGCAACATCATCACGCCGCAGTTCCTGTGGTCGCACAAGATCCGGTCCAGTCCGATGGCCCTGTTCATCATCTCGATCATCATCAACATCGGGATGTGGCTGGAACGCTTCGTCATCGTTGTCACGAGCCTCAGCCGCGACTTCCTGCCGTCGTCCTGGAAGATGTACACCCCGACCGTCTGGGACTTCACGACCTACATCGGTTCGCTCGGGCTGTTTTTCACGCTGCTGTTCCTGTTTGTTCGCGTGCTCCCCGTCATCTCGATTTTCGAAATGCGGGAGCTGGTCGAAAAAACGTCGTCCACAAACGGCAACGGCCACCACTAACGATCCATGTCCGCCGAATTCATTGCACCTGATCCCGTCTACGGCGTGATCGCCTCGTTCGCCGAGCCCGATGAGCTTCTGCGCGCATCGAAGGCGTCGCGCGAGGCCGGTTACAAGGTGATGGACGCGTTCACCCCGTTTCCCGTCCACGGGATCGAGGAAGCCCTTGGCATCCCGCGCACGAAGCTGCCGCTTCTGGTGCTCGCCTGCGGCATCGCCGGGGCGCTCGCCGGATACGCCCTGCAGTACTACTGCGCCGTGATCGCCTATCCGCTCAATATCGGAGGCCGGCCTCTGCACAGTTGGCCGGCGTTTATCCCGGTCACCTTCGAAACCACGATTATGGGGGCCGCGTTTTCCGCGGTCTTCGGAATGCTTGCGTTCAACGGCCTGCCGACTCCTTACCACCCGGTGTTCAACGCTCCGGAGTTCGGACTGGCGAGCCGCGACCGGTTCTTCCTGTTGATTGAAGCCCGCGACCCCAGGTTCGACGCGGAGGAAACGCTCCGTTTCCTCCAGCAGCAATCTCCATTGCAAGCGAGCGTCGTGCACCGATGAATTCACGATCAGAAAACGTCCGGCTTCTCACTGGATCGCAAAAGCGTGCCTGCGCCGCCCGCGCGCCCCTTTCTCGCAGAAGTCGGGCTTTGAGCCCGCTCCTGCTTCTCATGGCGTTCGCCGCCGGCTGCCATCAGGACATGTACGACCAGGCCAAGAAGGAATCGCTCGAAGCGAGCGCTTTCTTCAAGGACGGTCGGACCGCCCGGCCGCTGGTTCCCGGGACGATCGCTCAGGGCCAGCTCGAAACCGACACGCCAATGTTTACGGGGCGGCAGGACGGTCAGTTCGTCGACTCGCTCCCCATGCCGGTCAGTCAGGAACTGCTGGCGCACGGGCAGACGCAGTTCAACATCTACTGCACACCCTGTCACGGAAGCATTGGCGACGGAAACGGCATGATTCCGGCGCGCGGCTTCAAACGGCCTCCGTCATTTCATATCGAACGGCTCCGCGGCGCCCCGGTGGGACATTACTTCGATGTGATTTCCAACGGCTTCGGCGCGATGCCGGTCTACAAGAACCGCATTTCTCCGCAGGACCGCTGGGCGATCATCGCCTATGTCCGGGCTTTGCAGTTCAGCCAGTTTGCACCGGTCGACGCTCTCAGCCCGGCCGACTTGAATGCCCTGAATAACCCCGTGCGAGGAACGACCGATGCTCCTCGCCAGTGAACCTGTAATGTCCTACGTGCTGGCTTTTGCCGACACCGCGCATGCTGCTGAACACGCCGCCGGGAGCCACCCGGTGGCGAGCGTCCTGCTGCGGGGCTACCTGATCGCCTGGCTGTTCTGGCTGGGCGTCAGCCTGGGCGGGTGCGCCCTGACCTGGCTGCATCACCTGACCGGCGGGAAATGGGGCAGGGCGATCCGCCTCGAGTTGACGGCGGCCGGGCAGACGCTGCCCCTGCTCGCCATCGGCGTGATTCCCATCCTGCTGAACCTCCCCGCGCTCTACGAATGGGCCCGGCCAGAGGTCGTCGCGCACGATGCCCTGCTGCAGAAAAAGGCGTTGTGGCTGAACACATCGTTCTTCGCCATTCGCTCGGTCCTCTATTTCGTCGTCTGGGTTGCTCTGGGCGCCTGGATCACGCAATTGCGTCGCAAGGCGCAGGCCAACCCGACCTTCGAGCACGAGCACTCGCTCAGGTTCTTCAGCGCGATGGCCCTGGTGGTCTACGGCATCACGGTCACCCTCGCGGCTGTCGACTACAGCATGTCGCTTGAGCCGCACTGGTATTCGGGCATTTACGGCGTGATCTATATGGTCAGCCAGGCCCTCGCCGCACTCGGGTTTGCCACCGCCGTCGGATCGACGCGCAGCGCGTCGAAAGATCCTGCTCCATTCGTGACACGCGATCTCGGCAACCTGATGATGGCGTTCACGATGCTGTGGACCTACATGAACCTGTCGCAGTTCCTGATTATCTGGATGGGCGACCTTCCTGAAGAGAATGTCTGGTACCTGCACCGCCTCGACGCCGCGAACGGCGGCTGGATGTGGCTCGCGCTGGTCTTGATTTTCTTCGGCTTCGCCGCACCGTTCTTGACGCTGCTCAGCTCTGCTGTGAAGGAAAGCCGTAAGTTCATTGGCCTCGTCGCGATCTGGATCGTGGTTCTGCGGTGGTTCGACATCGTCTGGAACGTCGAGCCCGCGTTCAGCAAGTTCGATCCGGCCACCCTGACGTCGCATGCCATTGTGGCGGCTGCGATGGGGGCCGTGTGGATGGTCGTGTTTTTCTGGCGACGGGGGGCACTCAAGAATGATTTCCCCTATGAACCTCCGGTCGCGGTGGAGGGACACTAATGGTTGAAACTCCTGCCGACGTCAGCCCGCACGCAACGGCTCACGAAGAGACGGACGTCAACGTCCGCGCCCTCAAGACATTCCTGATCTGCCTGGTCGTCTCGCTGAGCGTGACCGCTCTCCTGGTCTACTGGCAATACCGGCGGGCTGAGGCACTGGCGCTCGCGAACGATCCGCCGCCGTCCCCCCGGGCGGATGAGCGAACGACGCTCACCGGCCCCGGCCTGCAGATCAACGAACTTGGAGACGGTGCTGAGTTTCGCCGCGGGCAGGAAGCCGAACTGAACTCGCTGGCCTGGGTCAGCAAGGAGGAAAAGCTCGTCCGGATTCCCGTGAGCCAGGCTATGGAGCACGTTGCAAAACATGGCCTGCCGAAATGGCCCGCTCCTCCCGCTCAGCCGGCGCCTGGCGCCAATCCCTAGTCCCGTTTTCGGCGACCACAGCGGCCGCCCACCGACCAGAACTTCAAAGGCAACTTGAGTCGTATGAACCTCCGGACGCTGATCCTGATGCTCCTCGCCGTGCAGGCGACGTCAGCCAGCGTGCGCGCTCAGGCCCCGTTCGTTCCGAAGACGGGGCTGGTGACCGAAAACCAGAACACGGACCTCCTCAAGGCGGTCAAGTTCGACCAGCACCTCGGAGCGCAGCTCTCGCTCGACACCGAGTTCCGCGATGAGTCGGGGAAAACGGTCAAACTGAGGGACTATTTCGGCAAGCGGCCGATCGTGTTCGCGCTCGTCTATCACGAGTGTCCGATGCTCTGCAACGTGGTCCTCAATAACATGGTGACGAGCCTGCGAGCGCTCGAGTTCATGCCCGGGAACGAATACGACGTCCTCACGATCAGCATCGCTCCCAACGAAACTCCGGCCCTCGCTTCGGCCAAGAAACGCGGCTATGTCACCAAGTTCCAGAAAGTCGAGACTCTGCCGCACTGGCACTTTCTGACAGGCGACGAACCGAATATCAGGAAGATCGCCGACGAGGTGGGCTTTCACTACGAGTGGGATGCGAAATCGGGCGAGTACGCTCATGCGAGCGGAATCATGATCCTCACGCCGGACGGCCGGATCTCCCGCTACTTCTATGGAGTGGAATACCCGACGCGCGACCTCCGTTTCGGAATCATGGAAGCCTCGCAGGAAAAGATCGGCTCGCCGATCGCCCAGGTGCTTCTGTTGTGCTTTCACTACGACCCGACCACAGGCAAATACAGCCTGGCGGTGATGCGGATCCTGCAGGCCGCCGGTCTGGTCACAGTCATCGGAATAGGAATGTCCATCGTGACGATGTTGCGGCGGGAACGCCGTCAAAGGCTGGGAGGAGGGCTGCATGGGCTCAGCTGACTTCCAGTTTCATCCTGAAACGGCCTCGACCTACGCCGCCCGAGTCGACGGCGTGTACTGGTTCCTGGTGGCGATGACGGCGTTCTTCAGCATCGCCATCGCAGCGGCCATCGTGTACCTCGGCGTCCGTTACCGGAAGAACGCCCAGGTCAACCGCACGCCCTACTCGCCGCCCATGTGGCTCGAACTGTCGTGGCTGATCGCCCCCGCGCCGATTCTGCTGTTCATCTTCTTCTGGAGCGCCCAGGTGTTCCTCGAGATGCAGCGGCCCCCCGCGGACGCCATGCAGATCAACGTCGTCGCGCGGCAGTGGATGTGGAAATTCCAGCATCCTTCCGGCCGTCGTGAGATCGACCAGTTGCACGTGCCCGTCGGCAGGCCTGTCCGCCTCAAGATGATCAGCGAAGACGTGATCCACAGCTTCTACGTGCCGGCCTTCCGGACCAAGCAGGACGTCCTGCCCGGAAGGTTCACCACGGCCTGGTTCGAAGCCACCAAGCCCGGGACTTACCATCTGTTCTGCGCCGAATACTGCGGAACACAGCATTCCAAGATGGTCGGAAGCGTCGTCGTGATGTCGCCGACGGAATACGAAGAATGGCTTGCCGGCCGCGGAAGCGATGTCTCGCCCGAAGTCGCCGGAGCGGCGCTCTTCGAACAGCATCGGTGCGGTTCCTGCCACGGCCCGGCGACGGCCCAGATGCGTGGACCAACCCTCGAAGGAATCTTCGGAAAGATGATTCCGCTCGTCGACGGATCGTCCGTCCCGGCGGATGACACTTATCTCCGCGAGTCCATCGTTCGCCCCGGCTCGAAGATTGTCGCCGGCTACCAGAACCTGATGCCCACATTTGAAGGCCAGCTCAGCGAAGAGGAGCTGAACGACCTGCTGGCTTACATCAAGACGCTGAGCGGTCCCGTTGCGGCGGCTGCTGCGAAGGAGGACCAGCCATGAGTGCAGTTCTTGATCCTCCGATCCACGGGCACGACAACGGACCCGAACAGCATCCCGAGCACACCCATGTCGTCAACTATCTCAACGTTGACTACAGCCTGAAATCCTGGCTCCTGACTGTCGATCACAAGCGGATCGGCATCATGTACCTGATTTCGATCACGCTCTTCTTCCTCATCGGCGGCGCCGCGGCGGTGCTGTTCCGCGTCGAACTGATGACGCCGGACGGGGAGATGTTCCAGTCGGAAACCTACAACAAGCTCTTCACGATGCATGGCGTCGTGATGATCTTCTTCTTCCTGATTCCGTCGATACCGGCGGTGATGGGGAACTTCTTCGTGCCGCTGATGATCGGTGCGCGCGATATGGCGTTCCCCAAGCTCAACCTCGCCAGCTGGTATCTGTTCATGATCGGCGGTGTCACCGCGGTCTGGACGATGATGATCGGCGGCGTCGACACCGGCTGGACGTTCTACACCCCCTACAGCAGCACCTACGCGAACACCTATGTGATGGCGACGGCCGTCGCCGTCTTCATCACCGGGTTCTCGTCGATCCTCACCGGCCTCAACATTATCGTCACGGTCCACAAGCTCAGGGCCCCCGGCCTGAACTGGTTCCGGCTCCCGCTGTTCGTGTGGTCGCACTACGCAGCCAGCCTGATCATGGTTCTGGGAACGCCCGTTCTTGCCGTGACCATCCTGCTCGTCGGCATCGAACGCGGACTCGGCATCGGCATCTTCGATCCCAAACTCGGCGGCGACCCCGTCCTGTTCCAGCACCTGTTCTGGTTCTATTCGCATCCGGCCGTGTACATCATGATCCTGCCGGCCTTCGGTGTGATCAGCGAACTCATCGCCGCCTTCAGCGGGAACCGCGTCTTCGGATACCGCTTCGTCGCCTTCGCCAGCCTGGCCATCGCGATGCTCGGGTTCCTCGTCTGGGGACACCACATGTTCGTGAGCGGACAGTCGGCCTATGCCGGCATGGTGTTCTCGATCCTCAGCTTCATGATCGCAATCCCCTCGGCGATCAAGGTCTTTAACTGGACGGCGACGCTCTACAAGGGGCGGCTCCTGTTCCACACTCCGCTCCTGTACGCCCTCGGATTCATGGGGCTGTTCACCATCGGTGGCTTGACCGGCCTGTTCCTTTCGGCCCTGGCTGTGGATGTGCACGTGCACGACACGTACTTCGTCGTCGCGCACTTCCACTACATCATGGTCGGCGGGGCGGTCATGGCGTACCTCGGCGGCATCCACTACTGGTGGCCGAAAATGACCGGCCGCATGTACCCGGAGAACTGGGCCCGTTTCTCGGCCGTGCTGGTGTTCGTCGGCTTCAACCTGACGTTCTTCCCGCAATTCGTGCTCGGGTATCTCGGAATGCCACGGCGGTATCACATCTACCCCGAAGAGTTCCAGATGCTCAACGTGATGTCGTCCGCGGGAGCGTCGATCCTCGGCATCGCCTACATGTTCCCGCTGACCTACCTCACGTGGTCGCTGTGGTACGGAAAGAAGGCCTCCGACAATCCCTGGAATGCGACCGGCCTCGAATGGCAGGCTTCCAGCCCCCCCTCACCTCATAACTTTGCACGCACCCCCGTGGTGACGGAAGACGCGTATGCTTACCCAGACAGCGCCATTCGCGGCGATGCCCACTGACCATTCGCAGTCTACGACTGCACCGGTGGTCGACAGTGCGCTCGAAGCAGTGCCGGTCGCCAGCCATTTCGATTCGGCGAAGCAGCAGCACGATTCCGTGATGCTGGGAATGTGGTTATTCCTGGTCACGGAAATCATGTTCTTCGGCGGCGCCTTCGCGGCGTACACCATCTACCGCATCTACTATGGCGAGGCGTTTCACCTCGCGAGCCGCACGCTCGACGCCATGGTCGGCACGGTCAACACTCTCGTCCTGCTCACCAGCAGCCTGACGATGGTCCTGGCTGTCGACGCCTCCGAAAAAGGGAAACGCGGTCTGACGATCGGCTACATCGTGGCCACTCTCGTCCTCGGCGGAATCTTCCTCGGGGTCAAGGCCGGCGAGTACCAGCACAAGTTCCACGAGCATCATGCCCCGATGCTCGGGCTCCCGTTCCACTGGGAGCCGGGGCCCGCCACCGAAGGCGGAGCGAAGCTGTTCTTCGGTCTGTATTTCGGAATGACGGGGCTGCACGCGCTGCACATGGTCATCGGCATGGCGATCCTCGGCATCTTCATCGTGCGTTGCGCCATCGCGAAAGACGTTCGAGCGCGAAGCCAGGGCCTGGAAGTGATGGGCCTGTACTGGCACTTCGTCGACATCGTCTGGATTTTCCTGTTTCCGTTGCTGTACCTCATCGATCGCACATGAGCGCCACGTCCCGTATCGGCCTGTATCTGAAGATTTACGTCGCGCTGATCGTTCTCCTGCTGGCGACAGTGGGAGCGGCGTATGTGAAGCTCGGGCACTTTGCGATTGTTGTGGCCCTCGCAATCGCGACCGTCAAAGCCTACCTGGTGCTGATGCACTTCATGCACCTCGACCACAGCGCCCTGCTGGTCCGGCTGGTCGTCATCGGGTCATTTATCTGGCTCGGCATTCTGATCATCGGCGTGCTGATGGATTACGTCAGCATGCCGGTCAGCCGATTCGGACAGGAACTGAAGTTCTGACGCCCATGGGGGCGGTGCAGGAGGTGGATCGACGTCGGTTCACTCGCGCGAGCGGGGCAGCGACGACCTCCGCATCGGAAAAGGGGACCTCAACAGCCTGAGGCCTTACCCCCCTTTTCGCCGGAATGGATAGAACCAGACGCCATAGGGCAGGAAGCGGACCGGCAGCGGTGTGGCCAGCCGGTGAGGCTTCTCAAGTCGCCAGCCCAGCTTTCCGGCGATGATCTGCGGCGTCAGGCAGGCAGCCTCTGCGTCCGATGGTCGGCACGACTCGCACCCGACGATGTCGATCGTTCCCACCAGCAGGCCGCGGGGCAGGGCGATCGTTTCGATGCCGTGCCGTGCTGCCGCCGCCTCGGCCGCCGGCGTCTCCGCCAGTTTCTTGGACGAGTACAGGTAAATCGGCCCGCGGACATTCGTCGGCAGCGAGCGGACTTCGATCGTCTTGATGCCTCTCAGGATGAGTTCCGCCCAGGGCTGCCGAACGCCGAGCGCGATCAGTTCCTTGTCTGGATGCTCCACTCCGGACGCCCCTGTTCGTCTGCCTTGAGGACGCGGCGCGGCCGCGTTGCGGTCGCCAGAATCTAGCGGCCTGGATTCGTCGCGGCACGCTCAGAGACGATCTCAGGTTTCGCAAATTCGGTCGACATGATCGCGGGCAGCCGCCAGACATGGTCGCCCGTGCGGTTTGTGAAATACAGCCGCGACTCCGACGGCTGTCGCCCATGCCCATCGGCCCAGATCGCGTAGAAATCGGGGTGCGCGAGGAGCGGCCTCCGAGCATACGTGTGATTCATCGGGCTGTGCTCGGTCAGCTGTTTCACTTTCGTCCAGGTCTTTCCCTGGTCACCGCTGGTCCACATCACCATCTCGCCACCCGGGTTGTAGGGCTGAGGGCCCAGTTCAGTCGGGCCGATGATCCGCCACGTTCCGTCCGGCTCGATGTACAACGAACCGTGGTCGTAGTTGTTGCCGGAGGTCGTGACGACGTTGTCGATCCATTCGCTCCCGGTCCAGCGGATCGTCCGCCATTCCCTCGGGCCTTTTTCCGGCCCCGGTTCGAACCCGTTGCTCGTGAGGAACAGGATGACCGGCCGTCCCTCCGAATCGAAGTTGAGGTCCTTAAGGTAGACGAGCTTGCCTGCGGCGCTCGCGTCATAGATCAGCGCCGGGTTCGGAGTCTCGGTGATCGGCAAGGGTACTCCGTCGCCGCGAATGGTCGTCCACGACTTTCCCAGGTCAGGCGTCTCGAGATAGTAGATGTTCGTGCGGGCGTTGAGGCCGCCCTTCTGAGGATGATGATCGAACGCCGTGGCGATGCGGTTCTTGTGCCGCCAGCTGATCTGGTAATCGCCCTGCTCGATCCCCGCAATCATTCCGGGTTCGCTCCAGGTCCGGCCATCTCGGCTGCTCATGGCGAACAGCCCCCTCGTTGCAGAGATGCCCATTGCTTTTCCTCCGTCATACCGCGTGTGGAGGAACAGGAATCCCTGGCCTGGCACGTGCCAAGGCTGGGTGTAGGAAAAGTTCGTCTTTTGAATCAGCTCGAAGGCCTCGATCGACCAAGGCTTCACGCTGCGGTGAATGTACGACGGCCTCGACGTTCCATGAGACGCAGAAAAGATCCACAGATATCCCTCGTCGTCGATGGACAGGGTCGGGTTATCGTGGGCGTCGTCCGTGTTTTTGTTCAGGAGCACGCGCGGACGCGGCACCATCCCGGTGCGGTGATTGAAGTACGACACCATGTGCAGAAGGCCCTGCTCATCGTCGGCCCGCCGGGCGATCGTCCCCCCATAGACGAAGAAGGTCTTTTCGACCTCGGGGGCATAGATCGCAATCGGAAGCTGCTGCTGGGGATAAGTCGCCATTCCGCCGCTGTACTTGTAGCGATACTCATCCCGTGTCGCCTGGTTGAAATACCAGATGCCGCGGTAGCCACTGTCAGCCGGAAGCTCCCCGGCGATCGTGGTGCCTGCAAGGCCGCAGAGTCCCAGCAAACAGGTCAAAGCCCAGCGTGCCGCCATCATCGTTCCTCCGGATGTTTCGCCGATCCGGGCGTGATTCGGCAGATGGACGTTGCCCGGTTACTGAGCCGAATCACTCGCCGACAGTCGTGACGGAGCGCCGAGCGATGGAGTCGTCAGACGCAGCATCGGTGCGGGCAGGGTGGGGTGTCGACGGCTGGCGAAGGCATGGACGATGTCTGAGATGTCCGTTCCAATCGTTTCACGGACAATCATCAGCGTCGTCAGTCCGTTCGTGTCGGTCTTCAGGAAGTCGACAAGCTCCGGTGAGTCGATCCCGAAGGTTCCTGAGCATTGTCCCTGCGGAATGGTGAACGTCCCAAGATAAACGGTCCGGGCCGCGTCCATATGATTGCCGTCCGGGAAGTTGCCCGGGGCGTCGTTCCATGTCAGCGTCTCGTCGCCCCAGTCGTCTTTGGCTTCATCCGTCAGGCCGTATACGGAGAACCTGGCGTCCGGGCAGTGCGCGGCGAATCCCATTCCGCTTCGGTCGGCGTGCAGTTCCAGCCTGGCCGTGTCGATCTCCTGGCCGTCCAGGAGGCCAAGATCGAACCTCAGGTACACCTTCCGGTGCCAGTCGTAATAAGTCTCATTTCCGAAACCGCGGTTGTTCCGCTTGAGGAGCAGCAGCGTGTCGGATCGCCGGTCGGCCGGCGGCACGATCGGCTGGATATAGGCGTCCATGCCGCGACCGATCGCCGTCGAAATCTGGATCGTGTCCTGCATCGGCGGCTGTGGCGCGGTCGACCCCTGCAGTCGGAATGGGGCGTTCTCGTCGTGAATCACCTCCATCTCCTGATTCGTCAGCCGCAGTCCCGTGCCCGTGGTGGCCGAGACGAGCTTGCCTGTGCCCCGATGTTTCGCGTCGACCTTCCCCTTGAAAACCATCAGGTCAGAGACACCCCCCACCCGAACATGGACGCCGAACTCGGTTCCACGGTCGACGAGCGTGGCCGTTGGCGTGCGGACCACGAACCCCTCGCCGCCGCGACGGACTTCCGCCCGCAGTTTCCCCTGGTGCAGCCGGAACTCGTTGGCGTCGACGAGTTCGAAGACGGCAGGCGCTTCAAGAATGACCTTCACCCCCTTGTCGAAATCAATCGTCGCCATCCCGTCCGAGAGCTCCATGCGCCCCGCTCCGAGCCGCTTTCCCTCACCGATGGGCAGCGTCGATTCGTTCCAGCGGGCGCTCTGCAGGCGTTGCAGCGTGGCAAACTCGGCCGGGGATGCGGGCGGTTGCTGCGACCACGCGACGAAGACTGCGCATGAGACCAGCGTCGCAATTCCGAACCATGCGAGCGCCTGGCGCCGGATGGTGGGCCAGCGTGTCGCGGGAGCCGGGCACAGTGCTGGGATGGGGAAGTGCTGCGGATGAAATGCCCCCCACGCCAGGGCCGCGTGCTGCTGCGAATACTCCATGTAGAAACGAGTGCACTCCGGCGACGACTGGGCCAGTTGTTCCAGCCGGTCGACTTGCGACTGATCCGCGCGGCCGTCGAACACGGCGTCGCACAGCTCACGAAGTTCGGCAAACTCGTCAGACATGGGGAGTCTCTGCCGCCAGGGTCCGCGTGACGCATTCATGCAGCGACTGTCGGATTCGGCTCAGCATTCGGTACACGGCCTCCGTGCTCCGATTCAATTGTTCAGCAATCTGCTCGACAGCCTCGCCCGAGGCGTATCGAGCTCGAATCAATTCCTGGTGATGTGACGGCAGCTTCACCACGCAGCCTGCCAGGGCCGCCGTTCGTCGATCCAGGTCGTCACCGTAGACATTCATTTCTCTCGCGACGGCTGTCAGAAACTGCTCACTGAAAACAACCCGGCTACGAGTCTTTCGTTTCCGATGGGCAAGCGTCTGGTTCAGCGCCACTTGTGCCCCCCAGGCGGAGAAGTTCGTTCCCGGAACGAACTTCTCGAACTCCCTCCAGAGGACCAGGCTGGTCTCCTGAAACACATCCTCAACGTCTCTGCTGTCCGGAAGCAGGCTCGCAATAAACTGATACAGCTTCCGCTGATGCAGGGAAAAGAGGCGGACGAATTCGTCCATTCGCCCTGTCGGACCGCCTGCTCCAGCCGGAGCATTGCCAAACTCGTCGTGATTCGACGCCGCGTCGTGCATAAACAAGAGCCGGAGAGACGCCAATTGGACGGGAAATGCGAATGTTCGTCGAATTTTGGAAAATTCTCGAAATTCGTGTCCATGCAGCCGTACTAATGCTCTTCACACTACACGCCCGTCCCGCCATTGTCTGCTCTGCAGGCCAAAGTCGGTGCGGGTGGGCATGGTCGCGATCATGCCTTGAAGGTGCTTAAGGCTGTAGATGCGTTTTGCTGTAGATGCGTTTTATTGAGGTCGGCCCTGGGTAGGGTCGGCGGAATCGGGGGATTCTGGCAGTTGCCAGGCGGTTGTTCGCCTGGTGGCCCTCTGTGGACCAGTGGATTGCGCGTTTGTTGCGTCTCCGCAAAGGTTTAGGACGCTGCGGCTGCGTTTTTCGACTGTCCCAGTAATGTTCACTGGTCTGCGGCCTGTTCTGGGCGCGTGGCGGTGAATGGGCGTTGGCACAATCTCCCGGGGCCGCAGGCCACTCCGGTCTGATTTGATTGTTGCATTTCTTCTCGTGTCTTTCGGTTCGCTCTCCAGTTGGAAGATGCTCCATGGTCAGTCTGTCGCTGCAGGGATTGCGCTCTCGTCGGGCGTTTACCCTGATTGAGCTTCTCGTCGTGATTGCAATTATCGCGATCCTGATCGCGTTGCTTTTGCCCGCCGTTCAACAGGCCCGCGAGGCTGCACGACGGACTCAGTGCAAAAACAACATGAAGCAGTTGGGGCTCGCCTTCCACAACTACCACGACGCTCACCAGCGGTTCCCAATGTCCTATGTGGCCGGCGGGCTGGCCCCGACCGCGTCGCAGGATGTTGATTTCAACTGGGCCTATCCGACGATGTTGCTGCCGTACATCGACCAGGCTCCCCTGTACAACCAGATTTCGCCGGGCGTTGCGCCGCGAGTCCCGCGCAACTCGGCAAACATGACCAACATCAACGACTACACCACGGCTCAGGCGGGCACGCCCGAGTCATTGCTGACGACGATGATCCCGGTCTTCCACTGCCCGACCGCGCCCGGGGCGCGAGTAAACAAGTATCAGAGCAATCTGGGCACCATGATGTATGGCGCAAACAACCAGATCATGTTGTCATCCTCCCCTCCGCCCGCCACGCCAATCGGAGACGTCGCCGACGGAACATCGAACACGATTCTGATGGGTGAAAAGGCACTCATGGATCGCCCGTTCGCCGCAAACGGGGGGACGTGGGCCGCTGCTCGCGGATGCACCCAGGCACGGCTCGGGATCGTCGCGGCCCAGTGTCCAATGAATACGCCCTTTGACGGAACGCACGTCACCGCCACCAACTGCTACACCGAACCGGGAGCTTCAACGCTGGTCAGCCGGGCATCGGCAGCCAGTGCTCACGTTGGCGGTTGCCACTTCGTGATGTGCGACGGCGCCGTCCGGTTCATCAGCGAGAACATTCAGGCAAACCCGGTCACCGGGGGAAGTGGAGCCTCCGGCAACTTCACGTACCAGAACCTCTACAACCTCAACGATAAGAACCCGCTTGGCGAGTTCTGATCAATGGACGTCGGACTTTGGGTAGACCGGTCTTTGTCGAGGGAGATTTGGATTGAACTGTCATTGGAGAATGGTCACGGGATCGCTGCTGCTGTTGCTCATAACGGGGTGCGGCGGCAGCGAACGGCCCGCCCTGGTGGAAGTGACGGGGACAGTGACGCTGGACGGTAGGCCGCTTGAAGGCGCTCAGGTCGTACTGAAGCCGATCAAGGTTGATGATCCAAAGTTCCAGCGTCCGGCGAGAGCGACGACTGACGCGCAGGGGAAATTCACCCCGAACGCCTATGGCGATGCGAAGGGATTGCCCCCCGGCACATACGGAGTGGGCGTTTCCAAGCGGGAGGTCGTGGGAAAACTCCCGGACAACTTCAATACGGAGAACCCCGCGCTGACTCCAGCAAACTTCCGGCTGCTCGTTCCCAAGCCATACGAGTCTCCGGATACGTCGAACCTGGAGATCGAAATTGCTCCGGGGGGAATTACTCCCGATCCCATCGCCCTCGAAACCGGTGGTGCGAAGCCTCAGGTCGAGTCGACCGGCAAGAAACGCAGTGCCAACGAGCCTTGAGACGCGGGCAGTTCACCGTCGGATTGAATCGATTGAATTCTGTTCCATTCTGTGCATGCATATAGAGAGATCTTGAAATGCGTTCGATGCGCCGAGTCGGCTTTACGCTGATTGAGCTTCTGGTGGTGATCGCAATTATCGCGATCCTGATCGCGCTCCTGCTTCCGGCTGTTCAACAGGCCCGCGAAGCAGCGCGCCGCACGGAGTGCAAGAACATTCTCAAGCAGTGGGGACTCGCACTTCACAATTACCATGACACCGTAAATTGCTTGCCGTACGGCGGGATGGCCCTCGCGAATTCAGCCGCCAACCCGGCAAACTGCCTCAGCTTCCACGTCCTGCTTCTGCCATACGTTGACCAGGCGCCGCTCTACAATACGTTCAACTTCTCCCAACACTACAACTCGGCCACCAACTATCCGAGGAAGGCAGACTCGTTTCCACTTCTGCACTGTGCGAGTTCCCGTCTTTCGGACCGTAAAGGTGGACAGGAGACGTCCCCCTTCACTCAGGTTCCCTGGACCGCACACTACGTCGGAATGATGGGCGCGAAAGGGCCCAAGCCGAATGTCACGCCAGTCGTGAACTTCACGTTCACAGGGAACTCTGCAACCGATCACGGTGGCTTCACCAACAACGGCATGATGCCGCCCAATCTGGCGCTCAATTTCCGCGTCGCCACCGATGGACTCTCCAACACGTTCCTGCTGGGAGAACAGTCCGCGAGTGTCACGCCGGGCTGGTCAGCCAGCTATCGCGCCTGGACTCAGGGGGCAAGCGGCGCGGCGAGCGGTGGATCTGCATCTTATCCCGCCAAGAACGTAACCCGCGGCATCCAGTCTGGTTCGGGCTATAGCTCAAACAATGCGTCCCGCCTGTTCAACGACGTCGCCTTCTGCAGCCAGCATACCGGCGGTTGCCACTTCCTGATGGGCGACGGTTCGGTTCGCTTCGTCTCCTCGAACATCGACTTCGCCACCTACATCGCGGGCGTCACCCGTGCTGAGGGTGAGGCGCTGTCTGTCAATCAGTAAGAGTCAGTCTGCCAGTTTCCATCACCCGTCGCCCGGTCCTCCGTGTGGCGGGTGTTCTTTGGGATCCAGCATCCGTTTTGCAGGCGAGGAGGCGATTTTGGCGCTGCGACAGCTCAGTATGTTTTTGGCCGCCGTGGTCCTGGTCGGGTGCGGTTCTGGTGAGCCGGAGTTCCATCAGCTCCGTGGCAATGCCACCTTCGACGGCAAACCGATTGTCTACGGGACGATCGAGTTCATTCCTGACAAGGGCCTGCAGGGCCCCGCCGGGAACGCGGACATCGTCGATGGCGTCTATGACACGTCGGCCGCCGGCGGAAAGGGGCTCTCCAAGGGGCCGCATATCGCCCGCATCACGTTCTTCGCCGAGAAACTTCCTCCGACCAACGACGACGAAACCGTCACGGTCAAAGGCCCCCTCCCGATCGCGATCGGTTTTCCGATCGAGGTCACCGTCGATGGGCCTACACTCGACCTTGCCGTGCCGGCCAACGCAAAAGGATTCGATATGTTCAAAGGAGCCTCGCACGGCCGGCGGTCCAACGAGACCTGAGTGCAGGGCATCGACGGCGTCCTCCGCCGCGAGGAACCAAAGGCCGCTTCACGCGGCCTTTTTTCGTGATGTCCGGTTCGCGGGCGGCGCCTTCATGTTGTCCTGATAACCCTTGCCATCCCGCGCCTTCAACTCGGCCGGTCGGGCCGACGCAAAGCGGCTGAGGACCTTCTGCAGGCGCTCCCGGGCCGCGGTCGTCTCCGCGGTGTTCTCGGTGATGTCGTGTTCCTGCTGCGGATCCCGTCCGTAATCGACGAGACGGCCATCCGCGTAGAGCTTCAGGGTTTTCTCCGCAGCGAATTCCCGGCTGGCCGTCGGATGCCAGGAGTAGATCCATTCGCGCGGCTGGCCCAGCTGGCCCTGGAGCATGGCCAGCAGGCTGTGGCCATCGAGCCTGGAAGGTTCAGCCGGTTTCACCCCTGCCGCGTCAAGCAGGGTCGGCAGCACGTCCGTGGTATCAACCAGGTCGTTGTTCACCCGGCCCGCAGGGATCACTCCCGGCCAACTGGCAATGAACGGCACATGCATCCCGGCGCGGGTGCTGAGCCCTTTTCCGCCGGCGTAGTCCCGGCCACGCCAGCGCGTCGTCAGTCCCTTGCCCGTGCCGTTGTCGCCGATGAACAGCACAAGCGTCTTTTCCAGGAGGCCATGCTGTCCCAGCCGGCGTTCCAGTTCGCCGACATGGGCGTCCATGTGTTTGACCATGCTGGCAAAAAACTTCTTGTTCTGGCCGGCGTTTTCATTCACGGCCTTGGGGTCGTATTCGGGATCGGATGGCGTGGGGATGAAGGGGCCGTGCGTCAGGATCATCGGGTAGTACAGGAAGAACGGCCGCTCGCGGTTCGCGTCGATGAACTTCAGCGCCTCGGCCTGGACGACGTCCGGTCCGAATTCGCCGTTCGTAAAGTCGCGCTCGACGCCGTTGAATTCCAGCCCCGGGTTCGGAAACCGCGACGGCCGCCGCGTCTGCTGCCACAGGCACGAGACGTCGAAACCGAAGTGCTGAGGAGAGTCCACTTCCTGCCCCAGCTGCCATTTGCCGAAGATGCCCGTGGCATAACCCGCCGGCTTGAGGAGTTGCGCGAACGTCGTTTCCTTGCGGTTGAGCTCCCCGAACGACGTGTAATTCCAGACGTTGTACCGGCCCGTCATCAGCTGGAGCCGCGTCGGTGTGCATAGTGGTTGAGCATAGGCCCGATCGAACCGCATCCCACCGGCGGCCAGCTTGTCGAGATGCGGCGTCGAGTACGATTCGCCTCCGTCCGTTCCGAGGCATTCGTAGCCGAGGTCGTCGGCGAGGATGACGATGAAATTCGGTTTCGCCGGCGGGGCGGAAAAGGCCGTTGCATCGGCCAGCGACACACACAGCAGCGCAATGACTATCGAGCGAATCATCGAGCGACGCTCCGAACACGGATCGAGCAGAGGACTTCGACGAATCCAGGGTGGACCCATCGGCGGACGGACAGCATATCGACGCCAGCGCAGGCGGGTAAATCAGACCGTCGAACCACCGGCCGCCGCAATCCCTCGCCGTTCCCGCATCTCGCTTTCGTCCATCAGCATCTTGAGTGTCATTCGGGATTCGAACACCAGAATGGTCGATCCGCTGACCAGGCCCCCCACGCCGAACAGTCCTGAAACAAGGGCCACGGCCATGCAGGCCATTCGAAGTGTCTCGAGGTGGGCCATGAAGAAGGCCGCCCCGATCAGTGAGATCAGCGCGGCCGCCGCGAACGAACCGACCGCCAGGTAGAAGCAGGTCAGCGCCCGCACCAGCATGTGCGTCCGCCGTTCGGCCGTCTTCAGGAGCTTCAGGTACAGGTTGAGGTCATCATCGGGATTAGCCCGCTTGTTCTCCACGAGAGCAGCGAGGGCCCGCGTCCGATCGATGGACCGGGCGAAGCGATTCGACGTCCCCATCGTCATGACGGACGACGAATTCGTGAGAATCGCCGGAGCCGCGATAAACGTGAGCAGGGCGAACGGGTTGTCACTCCAGTCGGGCATGTCCAGCGATCCTGAAAGATGCTTCATTCGAGGCGTCTGTCACGCAACGTTAAACAGCAGTCGGTCGAATGGGAACACTCCGGAAATGCCCGGGGAAACCCGCAAGAGGCCCCCGTTTTCCGGGAGATTCTGTACGCCGGGCTCCTCCCGCGGCTATGATGCTGTACCACCCTGCGGCCCCGTGATTCCCGCCATACGGCCGCTCAGTTGCACGCGTCGTCCCACCTGCCGAGCACTTCGATGTCACGGAGACGTTTCCAGCCGGTTTTCTCACGCTCCTTGATGATGGCCGCCATCGTCGGAGGGCTGGTGATTCCGTCCGCGTCTGCCGTCTGTGCCGACGACTCCCGCGGCCAGGGTCTCTTCAAGGAACGCTGCGCATCCTGCCACGGCGAGAAAGGGGAGGGAGTTCATGATGAGTTCGCCAATCCACTGATCGGCGATCGATCGCTCAATGAACTCTCGAAGTACATCGACGACACGATGCCCAAGGATGAAGCCGACTCGATGAACGCCGAAGATTCGGCGGCCGTCGCGGCCTACATCTACGACGCCTTCTACTCGCCGACCGCACAATTCCGGAATCAGCCTGCCCGTGTCGAACTGGCCCGCCTGACCGTCAGGCAGTATCGGCACGCGCTGATCGATGTGATCTCCGACTTCCGCGGCCGAAACGACTTCAGCGACGAACGCGGCCTGAAAGCCGATTACGGCGAGTTTCTGAAGCCCCGCGTCGGCGACAGGCCGGAGAACAAGATCGAGCCGGGAATCGACCACGTCTTCAATCCGCCCAAGGACGAAAAGCCGCTCACCGAAGAGGAACTCAAGGAGGCGAAGAAGAATCCGATGAAGGATCGCCGCCCGGGCGATTCCTTCCGCGCAAAATGGCGCGGAGCGATCATCATCCCGGCCGATGGTGAATATGAGTTCATCGCCGAAACCGAAAACGGTGTGAAGGTCTTCGTCAACGACTCGCGCACACCGATCATCGATGCCGCTGTCCGCTCAGGAAACGAAACCGTCTTCCGCGGCTCGAGTGCTCTGCTCGGCGGAAGGTCTTACTTCTTGAACGTCGAGTTCAATAAGTCGAAGGCGGAGAAGTCCGCATCGATTGTTCTGAAGTGGAAGCGGCCCGGGCAGGTTGCGGAGCCGATTCCCACACGCTTCCTTTCGCCCCAGGAGCCGCCGGAGCGGCTGGTGATTTCGTCATCGTTCCCGCCCGACGATCGCAGCATGGGCTACGAGCGTGGAAACGCAGTCTCCCGGGAATGGGACGATGCGACGACCTCCGCAGCGTTCGAAGCGGCCGACTGGATTGCGAAGCGCCGCTTCCAGCTGGCAAACACCCGGGCTGAGTCCGACGACCGCACTGACAAGGTCAAGGCATTCAGCCGCCGGTTCGTCGAGCGGGTGTTTCGCCGCCCGTTGAGTGACGAAGAAGCCGCGCTCTACGTGGAACGTCAGTTCGCAGAATCGCGCGATGATGAAACAGCCGTCAAGCGGGTCGTGCTGCTGGCGCTGAAGTCGCCCTGGTTCCTGTATCGCGAACCGGGGCGCGACGCGACGGATCCGCATGCGGTCGCGTCCCGGATCTCGTTCACGCTGTGGGACGCAGGTCCCGACGACCAGCTTCGGCAGGCCGCCGCGAAAGGGGAGTTGAAATCGCGTGAGCAGGTCCAGAAGCAGGTGAATCGAATGCTGAAGGACCATCGGGCGGACGCCAAGCTCGCCTCGTTCTTTGAGCAATGGCTGAAACTCGACCGCATGGGCGAACTCTCCAAGGACGCCAGGCGCTTTCCCGAGTTCACCCCCGAACTCGTGTCCGACCTGCGGACGTCGCTCGAACTGTTCGTCGATGAAGTCGTCCGGAGCGACGCCTCGGATTTCCGCTCCCTGTTCACGTCCAACGAACTCTATGCGAACGGACGGATCGCCCGGTTCTATGGACTCGATCTTCCGGAAGACGCTCCCTTCCAGAAGGTCGCAGTCACGAACGAGCCGCGAATCGGCCTGCTGTCGCATCCTTACATGCTGGCCGGCTTCGCCTATCACGACGAGAGCTCCCCGATTCATCGCGGAGTGTTCATCGCCCGGACGGTGCTCGGCCGCATGCTGAAACAGCCTCCGGTTGCCGTCGCACCGATCGCGCCCGACCTGCACGCCGGCATGACAACCCGCGAACGCGTGCTTCTCCAGACCAAACCGGAGATGTGCATGTCCTGCCACGGCATGATCAACTCCCTCGGGTTTTCGTTGGAACACTTCGACGCCGTTGGTCGATACCGCCAGAAAGAGCACGACAGGCCCGTCGATTCCAGCGGAAACTATCTGACAACCCGGGGAGATGAGGTGAAGTTTGCCGACGTCCGGGGGCTGTCGGAGTTCCTGGCCAACGGGCCTGAATCCTCCGCGGCGCTGACCTCCCAGCTGTTCCACTTCGCCGTCAAACAGCCGGTCCGTGCCTACGGGGCCGACCAGCCCGACCGCCTGCACGCCGGATTCGTGGAAGGCAAATACAGCATTCGCCGGCTGCTGGGCGACATCGCCGTCACGGCCGCCCTCGATCAGCCGGCCGAACCAGCCGCCCCTGTGGCTGCAAATTAACTGGACTTCATGTTTCGTCCCCAATCCGGCAGGCGTCGGCCCGATCTTCGGGCAACTCCAGATAGCCTGCATTGACGGCGACGATCGATCAACGGAAACTGATGCGTTGAACGGCCATCCTTGAGGAATCTCGGTAATGCTTGGATATCGCACCCGGCGTGAGTTTTTGAAGGATCTCGGCCTGAGCGCCGCCGCGCTCCCCTTCGTGTGCAATCTGCCCAGCCTGGGATTTGCCAACTCCGTCACCCGCAAACAGCGGATGATCATCATCTTCAGCCCCAACGGCGTCGTTCCCGAAGCCTTCTGGCCGGACGAAGAAGGGGCGGAGTTCAATCTCAAGCCGATCATGCAGCCGCTGGCTCCCTTCAAGGACAGGCTGCTGACGCTGCACGGCGTCTGCGACAAAATCCGCGGCGACGGTGATAACCACATGCGCGGCATGGGCTGCATGCTGACGGGCATCGAACTGTTCCCCGGCAACATCCAGGGCGGTTCCGATACACCTGCCGGCTGGGCCAGCGGCCTGTCGATCGACCAGGAGGTCAAGAATTACCTGCAGTCGAGCGCGGAGACTCGCACACGATTCGGTTCGCTGGAATTCGGCGTCGTCGTCCCCGAGCGGGCCGACACCTGGACCCGCATGTGTTACGCCGGACCCAACAAGCCGATCACGCCGCTTGACGATCCGTACCAGATGTTTGCCCGGCTCTACGGCCGTCAGAAAGATCAGGCCAGCCTCAAGAGCGTGCTGGACATCGTCCAGCAGGACCTCAAAAAAGTCGAGCCGCTTGTCAGCACGGAAGACCGGAAGCTGCTCGAAGAGCACGCGACATTCGTCCGGCAGATGGAAACCGAACTGAAGGCGCAGAAGGAAGACGTGGGGCACCCCGTCCCCACGCTCGAGCCCGGCATCAAGGAAGAGAACGACAACATCCCCACCATCGCGAAGATGCAGGTCGAGCTGATGATCAACAGCTTCACCGCCGACTTCGCCCGCGTGGCCACGTTGCAGATGACCCACTCGGTCAGCAACGCGAAAATGAACTGGCTAGGAATCAGCGAAGGTCACCACACGCTTTCGCACGAACCCGACTCCAATACCGACGCCGTCGACAAGCTCACGAAGATCAACGTCTGGTACGCTGAGCAGGTCGCCTACCTGGCGAAGCGCCTGGCGGAAACACCCGAGCCGGGCGGGCAGGGCAGCCTGCTCGACAATACCACCATTGTCTGGACCAACGAACTCGGCAAAGGCAACTCGCACACGCTCAATAACATGCCGATGGTCCTGTTGGGCAACGGCATGGATTTCAAGATGGGCCGTTCACTCAAGTTCCCGAAGGTGGCCCACAACCGCCTGCTGATGAGCTTCGCCCATGCCTTCGGTCACCGCATCGATCGGTTTGGAAATCCCGACTACTGCGGAGACGGCGTTCTCACCGAGCTGACGTAACTCGGGACTGCATGGCGTAATCTCAGGAACTCACTGGGCAGGCGCGGGTTAACCCCCACGTCTGCCTTTTGGCGTTCTGGGGATGCAGCGCGATTCTGAAGTGAAACGCGTCCCGGCCGAGATGGTTCAGGCCGTGGAACTCCTCGACGGCGGAACCGACTGCATGCGGCCGATCCAGGGATCACTGGCACGCCCTTGCTGCTTCTCGTGGCATCAATCTGCCTCCCCGTTCAGCAGGTTCAGGTCCGCCGGTGATCATCAATCTCGGGGAAGACCCCTGCGATTGGAAATCGAAGGCCCCTGTTTTTGCGAGAAACTCGTGGAAATAATTCCTTCTCTCGGCCATTCGACTCGAATCCACGGCACTCTCGCATTCTCCTGCCGACTTCCGGTACATGTGTTGCAAGAGTGAACAACTGGTACTCTATTGAGCAGTTTGATCCTCCACGAGGCGGCGCGTAGTGGCCGATTACACCTATCCCAGGCCTGACTGCTTTGACGAACTGTTCTGTCAGGACGGCAACCCGCGTCCCGACTTCTCGGCCATCGCCCGCAAAATGGTCGCACTCTCGGCGGGCGATCTCGCCCGCAAGCAGGCCGCGGCCGAGGCCCTGCTGAGAACGCTGGGAATCACCTTCGCTGTCTACGGTCATACCGACGGCGCCGAGAAAGTCTGGCCTTTCGACATCCTCCCCCGAATCATCTCGGCCGAAGAGTGGCGGACGATCGAACGCGGCCTGCGCCAGCGGATCACCGCGCTGAACCTGTTTCTCAGCGACGTCTACAACGAGAAACGGATCCTCCGCGACAAGATCATCCCGGCCGATCTTGTCGAGACCGCCGCCACCTACCGCCCGATGTGTGCGGGCCAGCGGCCGCAGCAGGGCGTCTGGTGTCACATCACCGGCACTGATCTCGTCCGCAATGCCGACGGCCAGTTCTACGTCCTCGAAGACAACCTGCGGTGCCCGTCCGGCGTCTCGTATGTGCTCGAGAACCGCGAAGTGATGAAGCGGACTCTCCCTCACCTCTTCGAGGGATTGTCCGTGGTCTCGGTCGACGACTATCCCGAGCGCCTGCTCGACACGCTCCAGAGCGTCGCGCCCCGCGGCATTCCCGATCCGACTGTGGTCGTGCTTACGCCGGGAGTCTTCAACTCGGCCTATTTTGAGCATTCGTTTCTCGCCCAGCAGATGGGAGTGGAACTCGTCGAAGGCTCCGACCTCGTCATCCGCGATGGCTACGTCCACATGCGGACAACGACTGGCCTTCGCCGCGTCGATGTCATCTACCGCCGGATCGACGACGACTTCCTTGATCCCAGGTGCTTCCGCGCCGATTCGATGCTCGGCGTTCCCGGGCTGATGGAAGTCTATCGCCAGGGGAAGGTGACCCTGGCCAACGCCCCTGGAAACGGCATCGCGGACGACAAGGCGGTCTACGCCTACGTCCCGAAGATCATCAAGTACTACCTCAAGGAAGACCCGATCCTTCCGAACGTCCCAACCTACGTGTGCAGCGAGCCCGAAGGCCTGAAGTACGTTCTCGAGCATCTCGACGAACTGGTCGTGAAGCCCGTCAACGAGTCGGGCGGATACGGCATTCTGATGGGCCCCCAGGAATCGAAGGAGCGCCGCGCCGAGTTCGCCGAATTGGTGAAAGCGAATCCGCGAAACTACATCGCCCAGCCCATGCTGAACCTTTCAACCGCGCCGACGATCATCGATGGCAGGGTGGAAGCCCGCCATGTCGACCTGCGTCCGTTCATCCTGTCCTCGGCCCATGGCGTCTTCGTCCTTCCCGGAGGGCTGACTCGTGTGGCTCTCAAGCGGGGCTCGCTGATCGTCAACTCGTCCCAGGGAGGGGGCAGCAAGGACACCTGGGTGCTGCAAGGCGGGAAATCGGCCCCGCGGCGCCTGCACGGATTTTCGCGAACCAGTCTGCCGGTGGAATCGATCCCGTGCTGAGCCGCGTTGCTGAATCGGTCTACTGGCTGTCGCGCTACATCGAGCGCGCCGAGAACACCGCGCGATGTATCGACGTCAACATCTCGCTGACGCTCGACCTGGGCGACGAATGGGCCAACCAGTGGGCCCCCCTCGTCTTCACCACCGGCGGTCACGAGCTGTTCGCCGACCGTTACGGCGAGCCGACGCGCGAAAACGTCCTCAAGTTCCTGACGTTCGATCGCGAGAACCCCAACTCGATTTTCTCGTGTATTGCCGCCGCCCGGCAGAATGCCCGGTCGGTTCGCGAGTCGCTGTCGACCTCGGTCTGGGAGGAGTTGAACCGGTTCTACCTCCGACTGAACGAGGCCCGGATGTCGGGCGATCTCGACACGTCGATCTACGACGACGTGAAGCGCGCCAGCCAGCTGCTGACCGGCATTATGGACAGCACGCAGACGCACAACGAAGCGTGGCACTTCGCCCGTCTCGGCCGCCTTCTCGAGCGGGGGGACCAGACTTCCCGCATTCTCGACGTCAAGTATTTCATCCTCCTGCCGACGATTCAGGACGTCGGTTCATCGTTCGACATCACGCAGTGGTCCGCGCTCCTCAAGTCGGCCAGCGCGCTCAACATGTATCGCCGGGTTCATCACCGGATCGTTCCCGCACGCGTCGTGGAGTTCATCGCACTTGATCGCGATTTCCCGCGGTCGATGCGGTTCTGCATCAGCCGGGCCGAGCATTCCCTGCACAAAATCACGGGAACCGCCCCGGATGTCTATTCCCTGCCGGTGGAACAGGAGCTCGGCCGCGCCCGGGCCGAGCTCGAATTCGCGAAAGCGGAGCAGATCATTAAAGAAGGGCTCCACGAGTTCATCGATAAGTTTCAGGACTGCGTGATCCGCGTGGGAACGCTGATCGCGACCAGCTTTTTTGACGACCAGCCTGATGCCTCTCAGGAAGGATCACAGACTCAATGACTTTTTGCCTCGCGATGAAAGTCGCCAACGGGCTGGTCGGCATCGCCGACACCCGGGTGACTTCAGGTTCGGAGTGTATTACGGCCCGCAAGGTGACGCTTCACGAACACGACGGACGATCGTTCTTCCTGATGACGTCCGGGCTCCGCAGTGTCCGTGACAAGGTCCTCACCTATTTCGAAGAGATCCTCGACATCGAGGACGTCACCTTCGATCGCCTGTACAAGGCCGTGACGGCGTTCGCCTCGCAGTTGCGGCGCGTCGAAGAAGAGGATCGCGCCGCCCTGGAAGCCTGCAGCTACCATTTCAACCTCTTCGCCCTCATCGGCGGGCAGCTGCGGCATGACCGCGAGCACAAGCTCTATCTCGTCTATCCGCAGGGAAACTGGGTCGAAGTCGGCGCCGGAACCCCTTACTGCATCATCGGCGAATCGGGGTATGGGAAGCCGATCCTCGACCGCACCCTGAAATACACCGACTCGCTGCGGTTTGCACTGAAAGTCGGCGCGCTGGCGTTCGACTCCACCCGCATCAGCGCCGCCAACGTCGACTTCCCGATCGACGTGATCATCTTCGACCAGGAGACGAAGAAGATCCGCGAGCGTCGCTACGAAAAAGAGGACCTGGCCCCGATCTCCCAGTGGTGGCAGGAACGCCTCCGCCAGTCGGTGAACGAACTCCCCTCGGAATGGCAGTCGCTGGTCCTTGATGACACGGCCGAGGTTCACCAGATGAGCACCATTCCGCTCGGCCAGCCCCGCTCCGGTTGAGCGTGGTGTGGCCCCCACTGGATGATGTTGTCCTCCTCCCGCTGAAGGCGCCTCGTGCTTGTTCGCGTCGACCACACTCTCGACTACCTGTACTCGAGAGAGGTTTTCTGCGAACCGGTGACGATTCGCCTCCGGCCGCGCGATGACCCGTTTCAGACGCTGCGCCGCTGGGACTGCACGATCGACCCGCAGCCGGCCGGCGTGTCCGACTTCCGCGATCTCGACGGAAACTTGATCCGCAGGGTCTGGTTCGAGGGACTCACCGACCATCTTCGGATCCAGTCCTCAATTGAAGTCGAGACTCTCTGCTCCGACCCGTTCCAGTATCTGCTGGCGTCCGAGGCGGCCGTCATTCCGATCCGGCTGGACGCGATCGAACAGACTCTCGCAGCGACCTATTCCAGACCGGGAACGCTGTCGCCGCGGATTGCCGAACTCGCGAACGATCTGCAGCGGCAGGCCGGAAAGCAGACCACGCGGTTCCTGCCGGCCCTCGCTGCCCATCTCCACGCGACCATTGCCTTCGTCGTGCGGCCGAGCGGGGATCCGTGGCCGGCCGAGAAAACGCTCGCCGAGCGAACGGGGTCCTGTCGCGACATCGCCGTGCTGTTTTGCGAAGTCTGCCGCGCCTCCGGGCTGCCGGCGCGGTTCGTCAGCGGATATGCGGTCGATCCGGATCACGCCGGCTGCCATCACCTGCATGCCTGGTGCGAGGTCTATTTGCCCGGCGCCGGCTGGCGAGGGTTCGACCCGACACTGGGATTGGCCGTCGCCGATCGCCATGTCGCGCTCGCCTCGTCGAGATTGCCGGCCCTGGCCGCCCCGACATCGGGCATCTTCCGTGGCACAGGCGTCACGAGCGAGCTGCAGGCCCACGTGAACATCCTCACGGACTCGTGATGTTTCCCCGGTGTGTCCGGGCCGTTCGGGCTGTTTCCGAAGCATGAGGGCAAGAATTCCGGGGCCAGGGGGTGATCCTGTCATCTTGCCCTCTTCCCCCGTGGGACGCCGGGGAAGAGCACGGGCGCGGTGCGGGATCGGACGTTGCGGCAATCGCCGGCCGGATGCGAGCGGGTGACGGGCTGAGCGTGGTGATGTTCATCGTTCCTCCATCAGTCGCGGGCGGTTGCGCGGAAAATGGAGGAGGGCTTCTCCCAGGACCATCGACTGACGCGAGGCGGGCCCGGCGAGCATGATGTATTGACAGTCGATATATGGCGTGGCAATCTATAGTCGTCCCGGGAATGGAGCGGACGACATGAGCGGGTTCGACGCGGATCTCTGGCGGGGGAGTCTGGAAATGATGGTTCTGTCCGCACTCGCGGACGGGCCGAAGTATGGCTACCTCATCCAGGCCCGTCTCAAGGAATCGAGCGGCGAGAAACTCTCGCTCCAGGCGGGAACCCTCTATCCGATCCTGCACCGCCTCGAGGCGTCGAAGCTCGTCAAGGCGCGGTGGGATGAAGGAACAGGGCGGCGGCGGAAGTGGTATGAGCTGACAGCCGCCGGGCGAAAGCAGCTGACGCACCAGGTGCGCGAATGGCACAGCTTTGTCGAGTGCATCAGGGGCGTTCTCGGAAGTGCGTTCGAGCCGGGAATGAATCCCGCGTAATGCTGGCGAGCGGGGGCGTCAGCCCCCTGTGCCGCCGGGGGACAGGGCGACGCGGTTTCAGGCAGGCGTTCGGAAGGTGAAGAACAATGGCCGAGCACGAGTTCGAACGGTTTCTGGGCGTGCTCTCCAGGCTGCTCAAGCTGTCATCGAAAGAGACGGCGGCCGTCGCGGACGAGATCTGCGATCACCTGGAAGAACGCTATAGCGAGCTGATTGGCCGGGGCGTGTCACGGGACGACGCCGTGAAGCGGGCTCTCGATGAGTTTGATGATGCGGGCGAGTTCGCGGCGAAGCTCAATCAACTGGTGAGGCAACGGACCCGGAGGCGAATCATGACAGGGGCGCTCACAACAGCGGCGGCCAGCGCGCTGGCGATTCTCATCACGACGGCCTTCTGGCCCGATCAGCGCCTTGCCGGAAACGGTGTCGCACAAACTGCGGCCGTCCAGCAGTCCCAGCCGCCAGCGACGCCAGACGACATTGTGTACATCGATGAAGGCCAGTTCCTGCCCGATTGGTTGCGAAAACGGGTCGAGGACGACCTCAAGCCCCAGTCGATCACGGAACTGAAGCGTTTCCTCCAGGAGTTCACGGGACGAATCGTCGGCGTCGACTATACGGAACTGAAGTCGCTGGGACTGGACCCTAAAGTCGAGATTTCGCCGACGCCGGCCGGCGCTCCACTCTACGTTGTGCTCGACCGCGCGCTGCAGAATGTCGGCGGCGAAGACCTCGACTGGCTGATCGATCCGGACGACGGCATGTTGAAGATCACCGGTCGGGAGAAAGTGGCGACGATCAAATTTCCGCTGACGGTCGATGTCTCCCCGCTGCTCAGCAGGGGGCTGGACATGGACGGGGTGATCGACCTCCTCCAATCGCAGACAACAGGTCCCTGGCATGCCGTCGATGGGGAGGGAGGCGTGATGACGCCCCTGGGAAGCCGGATCACGATCATGGCAAGCCGGCGCATCCACCTGGAGTGTCAGGCCGTCCTGGCTGCCCTGGCTGCCAAGGGGAAAATGGTCGCCCTGAGCGAACCGTTCTCCACGAAGTCGATCGGCGAGGCATTGAAAAAGGAGGTCTCCTGCGACTTCCAGAAAACCCCCTTGCGCGAAGCCCTCGTCGACTTCACGCGGCAGACAGGCCAGCATTTTGTCTTCGACCATCGGGCACTTCAGGACGCTGGCATCGGGCTGGACGGGCCCGTGACCCTGTCGATCAGGAAGGCGCCCCTCGGAACGGCCTTGAAGCTGTTGTGGCTTGCAGTGGCCGAAGAACAGGGCGTCGAACCGAAGGTCGTCTCGAAGGATGGTCTGCTGTCCGTCACCTCCGACGAGGCCGAACCGATGCAGCAGGTCTATGTGCTCGATGTGTCCGACCTCGTGAGCCAGGACGACCTGCCTCAATTGATCTCGCTGATTTTCCACGCGACTCCCGGTCCCTGGCACGACATTGACGGCGATGGAGGGACAATCAAGGAGATCCCGGATGCGAGGATCATCGTCCGCCAGGATCGCCGAAATCTGGATCAGTTGGTCAAGCTGCTCGATGATCATCGGGCCGTTGCGAAACAGGCGGTCCCCGTTCCTGCGCACGATCCGAATGCCATCGAAGTTCGTTACTACCGGATGACCGAGTCCCAGGCCCAGACCCTGATGAGCATCATCCCGAAGTACGTCGCCGCCAATTCCTGGTCCGTCCAATTCGAGGATGGCAGCTTGCCCTCGATGGATACCATTGCGATTCCAGGGGTGCAGGGGGGAGGCTTCTTTCAGGTCGGCGGAGTTCCCGGCGAGCCGCAGGTCGTTCTGGGACCAAAGGTGATGCTGGTCATCCGCCAGACCCGCAAGGTTCACCGCGAGATCGAAAAGTTCCTGAAGGATCTTTCGCGGAAATCGGGCGCTTCCTTCTTTGATCCCGTGGACGGCGTCAATGGCGGAGCAGGGAGCCTCGATGGATCTGGAGGAGGCGGCCTCAACTAGCGGGTCGCCGGAGAACCGCGGCCGGAAGCCGATTTGGCGCTGATTGTCCGCTGGAACTCGCCGGTCCTCGCCGGTCGCACGGCCCACGGATTCGTCGCACCGGCGTTCCTCGGCCGCCGATCTTTCACTGGCCCGCCGATTGCCCTTGACCCTTTTTGCAATTCCGCCGCATCATCCCGCCCGTTCACCGGGACGGACTCCGCGGAAATGATGCCGCATACGGCCGCCACCCGGTTCCAGGGAGGGAAACGGACTATGGCGCGTCACGCCGCCGTCGCATTTATCGTCGGCTATCTCGGAATTCTCGGCTACGGTCTCAGCGCCCACACCGTCGGCTACAAGACATACGCCCATCTTGGGATGTATTTCGTCGTCTGGGACATGTACTGCGGCTGGACAGGCTGGGAGAGTCGCAACCAGATCCTCGCCGAGGGTGAGAGCGGCCAGTACTACGACGTGGGGAAACCTCCCTGGGGAGAAATCTGCGTCTATGGCGAGCCCGATCGACGCCATTACGACATCTACGGCCTGCACTCCTACCGGATCGCGGACAACATCGCCCGACACACGGACCACGAGCCGTTTGTCCGGTATCTGATGATCGAAGAGGCGTGGTCGAAGAAGTACAACCTGCCCGATTCGCTTTGGGCACAACGGTTCGAAGAGCCTCGCGAGCCGCGGATCTACCGTCGCATTCGTTCGGCGTTTGAAGGGGACGGCAACTGCATCGCCTCCAACCCAAGCTGGTCCAACTGGCTGATGGCGCAGGCGCTGGGCAACAACCCGCGTCTGCAGAAGGACATGACGATCCGGACGCCGTTCATGACGACGGACCAGTTTGCACGCAGTCCCAACGTGATCGTGCCGGTGGGCGGTTATGGGCCGTTCGCATCGGGCGATAGCGGTTCGTCGAATTAGCCAGCAATACAGGCCGGGCGGCAGCAGATTCCAGGGAAGGAAAGTGGCGATGTCTCATGCGACCCAGGGCAGGGCGAGCCTGCGCGAGCAGGTGCGGGAGTTCTTTTTCGCGGAGGAGGTCCCCTACGCCCTCGCGCTGCTGCGGATCACGATCCCGGCCATCCTGATGGTCCTCGTCGTCCAGCACTGGCCCTACGTACGGCAGATCTATTCGCAGGATGGGGCCCCGGCCCCTCTCTGGGAGAATTATCTTCACGACGGGTTGCTGCCGATTCCGACCGCGACGGTCGCCGTCGGGCTGTACGCCGTCCTGACCGTCGCCCTGATCACGGCCTGCATCGGCTGGCACACCCGTATCTCGCTTGGGGTGGCGACCGTGCTCTACACGTGGTTCACGCTCATCGACTCGATTTCGACGATGACCAAGTTCACCGTCATCCTGTCGCACATCCTGCTCCTGCTCACCATTTCCCGGTGCGGCGACATCTGGTCGGTCGACGCCTGGCTCAGCCGCAGACGGTCGTCGCCAACGCCGTGGCCCGGCACGAACGGCCACCCGAAATCGCCTGTCTGGCCCCGTCGGCTGATCGCCCTGTTCATCGGCATCGTCTATCTCGGCGCGGCCGTCACCAAGATGCACACAACCGGTTATTTCAGCGGCGACCAGATGGCCTACTGGATGCTGACGAACACCAACTTCGCCAATCCAATGGGCGAATGGTTGAGCCTCTTCCCGGCATGGCTGGTCGTGTCGTCCTACCTCGTGATCATCTGGGAAATCACGTTCCTGTGCCTCTGCTGGCGGGGCTACGGACGATGGCTTGCGGTCGGCTTCGGGTACATGTTCCACCTGATGACGACGCTGCTCCTGGGGTTGATCATTTTCCCGCTGATCTACGTGACGCTCTATCTCGCGCTGTTCAACGAGGCCGATTTTCAGTCGTTCGGTCGCCGCATCCGCCGGGCGGGCCGCAGGTTCACGGGAGTCGGCGCGCTGCTCGCGAAGGTTCGCGGGCTCCGTGCATGGCAGCCGCCACGGGTGACGGCCTCGGGCAACTTCGCCGCGATTGGAACCCTCGCCGCGGTCGCCGCTCTTGCCGCGATCGAGCTGGAGCATTTTGCGGACGTGTATGGCGAGCGTGGCTCGCAGGGACGCCACACGCTTCAGCCACTGCCGCAGGAACGCTACCAGGAACTCCTGACGGTCGCCGACCGGATCGAGCCCGTCGACAAGATGTTCTCGTTCGATGTCGGAACCGAGATGCTGGGCGACGTCCTGATGGATCGACGGCGCACCTTCCAGCACGGCGAGAACGCGATCGTCCAATGCGCGCTTCAGCCGGCGCATGAAGACCTGTTTGTGGAAGTTCAGATCCGGGACGCGGACGACCGCATCGTCAGCCGGGGTGGCGTCGTTGTCGCCCGCGAAAACCTGCGAGGCAATGTCACATACCGGCTCGATGAATCGTTCGCGCCTGGCGACTACTCATTCGTGATGCGCATCGACGGCCGCGAAGTCGCCCGGCGGCGCATCCGGTTGAACGGAGCGAGCTGAAGTTCCGCATTTAGGGGACGTTCCGATTCAGGGGCGCTGCTGTCCGTATTGTTCCGGAATGACAATGCCGTCACGGTAGGCGGGCTGTGCAGGCCTCCCTACCGGAGCGAATGGCTCGGGCTGCGTCACGGGCATCCTTGACGCTGAGGGGTTGACCGAGGGGAGCGGGGCGAAGTCGGAGCTGCGTCCGTTGTTCTGCGGCTGCTGCGACGTGTGAGGGTAGGGGGCCGGCGCGACAGGCTGCCGTCCCCAGCTTTCGTTCATCATTTGCGACTGCGGCGGAGGCGTCTGGTACGGAACTCCGCCCGCGGGTGAGGGAATCGCCCCTGAAGGCGTGCCGGCCCAGGTGGACTGCAGCGTCTGCTGGAGCTGGTGGTCCGCAATGCGGCGCGTGTCGTCATATCCCTGCATGCCGCCCTGCATGTTCCCCTGCCGCCACGTATTCGGAGCAGGCGGAAGCTGCGGCATCTGGCCGCTGGCCGGACTCACAAAGGCCTGCCGAAACTGGGCGTGGGGATCATTCACGCTTCCGGGCGTCATCATGGTCGACGTTCCTCCGGGCATCGACTGGCCCATCGAGTTCGTCGGCGGGGTCACCGGCCCTTGCTCAAAGAAGCTCGGCTGCTGCCGGAGGTCGGGGGGAGGCGTCAGGTCCGGAGACTGCACCGGAGTCGGTGCGAACGCCGCTCCGATTTGCGAGTACGAACCGGGTGACACACGATCAGACGGCTGTTCGAGGTTGGAGAAAGGTTGTCCTGGTCCCAGTCCCAGTCCCATGAGGGCGGCATCGCGACGGGCCTTTTCCAGGGCCGCGGCGGTTGGACGACGATCGCCGGCGACCTGCTGGTCAGGCGACTGGCCATAGCCAGTCTGCGGCACGGCGGACGGCCTGGGCTGCCGGAAGCTGGCTGCCACGTCGGGCATCGCAGTCGGTTGGGCTGTCATCTCAGACGCCTGGTACATCGCCTGGTCGTGCAGCCGGGGTGTTTCGATGGCCTGGGCTCGCTGGATCGGGTCGACGGTACCCGCCTGCGAATTCGCCCATTCCTGACGTCCCGCCTGCGGTGCGCGATAGGCTGTCGCGGCGTTGCCGAAATCGCGTTGTTCGGGGCCTTGGGAATCACCGGGGTTCGATCGCATCACCGGGCCGCCCGGTTCGTAGTGCGTGAACGATCGCTGGACCGGCTGCTGCTCAAAACCCGCGGGCGCGGCGCCCATGGGAGACTGCGACTGCTGGACAGGCGGGTTCTGCGGAACTGCGTTGCTCGCGAACTGCGGAGCGGTGGGCTGGAACTGTGGTGAGAATTGTGGCTGGACCGGCGGGGCGGCCGGTTGCTGCGGAGGAGGGGCGTAGGCCGCGGCGTTGTTCTGCGGGTTGGGACCGAGGGTGAGCGGCTGGCCCGCGGAGGGGCCGCCGTATCGATCGACCTGCGAGAGCTGATTCCTCAGGTACTCGCCGGTGAGGTCCGGGGCGACGCCGGGCGCTGCTCCCCAGGGGCCTCGCTGAGCAGCGGCCCGCTCGTCCCACTGGGAGGGGGCGGCCCCGTTGGCGGCCCCGACCGTGGCAGGGCGGTTCGCGACCATTTGGCCGGGCTGAGCCCGTTCCGTCGAAACAAACTGGGCGGCCGGCTGGTGCTGCCGGCACTTCGCAAGGTGATCGCGCGCGATGGAGGAATTGGGGTCGAGTTCCAGTGCCCGCTGGAGGGCCCTCTCGGCATCCTGCCAGCGTCCCTGCAGAATGAACGACCAACCCATGTCGGCCGCGATGTTCGAATTGCCCGGGTCGAGCGACAGCGCCGTGCGATAGTAGCTCTCGGACTCGCCGAAGCGCTCCTGGAGGTCGGCGACGATGGCCAGGCGGTGCTGCGCTGCGGCGTGGGTCGGCTCCAGCTTCGCCGCTGCTTCAAAGCTCATCCGCGCCCGCTGGAGGTGGGCAGGCTTGTCCTGCTTGTCTCGATAGAACTGCTGGAGGGCCTTCTCCCCGGCCTCGAACGCGACGGCCGGTGTCTGGGGAGTGGGCTCGGTGCGGCGATTCGCTGCTCCTGGAAGCCCGGCAGGAGTGCTATGCGACGCCTGCGAGACTTCGTTTCCCTTTTCCTTGCTCGCTTCATAACGGCTGAGGGCCTTCGCTGCGGAAGATTGGCAACCGGCGGCCAATCCTGCAGCGCATGCCAATCCGAGAACTCGCGATTTCATGGCGGGACCGATATGGCGACAACGACCTGAGGTGGGCGATGACTCTGGCTCGCTGGGAACGAGTTGAGCCTCATCAAGTGCCGGCGGCGACCGCGGTTTGCGGAATCGCAGCGATCGCTGCTGGCGGGAATGCCCCCGCCTTATAAGAAGGCGTTTTTGAAGAGGTCCAGCCCGCTCAGGCGAAGATTGGAATCCAGGAGGTCCTGGTAATCCCGGGGGGAATTTTCGAGAGAGTGCGGCAGTTTTCGCCGCTTTGCCCCGCCTGCTGTCAGCAAGCCATCGCGAGCCCTGTCCGCGCTCACTCCACGGTGACGCTCTTGGCCAGGTTCCGGGGACGATCGACGTTGCACCCCCGCAGCACGGCAATGTGGTATGCCAGAAGCTGCAGCGGGACGGCCGTCACCAGCGGCTGGAGGAATTCCTCTGTATCCGGAACGCAGATCACGTCGTCGGCGATCTCCGCCACCTTGTCGTCCCCTTCGCAGGCGATGGCGATGATCGGGCCTTTGCGGGCCTTGATCTCCTCCATGTTGCTGATCACCTTCGGGTGAATATGTCCTCGCGGCACGACGAAGATGCTCGGCGTGTCACGGTCGACGAGGGCGATCGGGCCATGCTTCATCTCCGCGGCGGGATAGCCCTCCGCATGGAGATAGCTGATTTCCTTGAGCTTCAGGGCGCCTTCGAGCGCCACCGGGAAGTTGTACAGACGGCCCAGGTACAGCGCGTTGCGGGCCTGGAAGTATTTCTCGGCCACTTCCCGGACGGCGTCGTTGCACTCGAGCGTCCGCTGCACCACTTCGGGCATCGAGCGCAGGTGCGAAATGATCCGTTGGCCGGCCTGATACGACAGGTTCCGCATCCGCCCCAGGAACAGGCCGAGCAACGTCAGTACGGTCACCTGTGAGGTGAACGCCTTGGTGGATGCGACGCCCACTTCCGGCCCGGCATGCAGGTAGACGCCGCCATCGGCCTCACGGGCGATCGTCGAGCCGACGACGTTGCAGATCGCGAGGGAAGGGAGGCCCTTGCGCTTGCATTCCCGCATGGCTGCGAGGGTGTCCGCGGTTTCACCACTCTGGGTGATGGCAAACACCATGGTTCCTTCCGCCAGCGGCGGATTGCGGTAGCGGAGTTCGCTCGCGTATTCGACTTCGACTGGCAGACGCGCGAATTCCTCGATCAGGTATTCGCCGACCAGTCCCGCGTGCCAGCTCGTTCCGCAGCCGGTCAGTACGATCCGGTTGATCCGCCGCAGCTGCTGCGGCGTCAGGTTCAGGCCGCCGAAATGGGCAGTCGCTTCCTCGTCGTCGAGGCGGCCGCGCATCGCGTTTTCGATCGTCTGTGGCTGCTCGAAGATCTCTTTGAGCATGTAATGCTCGAAGCGTCCCAGGCCGATGTCTTCCGCCGCATGCTCGATGATATGGATCGAGGGATCGCGGCGACCCGACTCACGGTGCCGCACCTCGAACGAATCGCTGTGAACGATCGCCAGTTCGTGATCGGCCAGGTAGACGACTTCGTTCGTGTGCCCCACGAGCGGGCTGGCATCGCTGGCGACGAAGTTCTCGCCCTTGCCGACGCCAATCACCAGCGGACTCCCGTTGCGCGCCGCAATAATCACATTGGGAAGCGACTGGAACAGGATGGCGAGTCCATAGGTTCCCTTGAGCTTGGAAATCGCGTTCTCGACCGCCCGGACGCAGATTTCCTTGTCCGCAACGTCTTCGCCGATCAGTTCCAGTTCATCGAGTTCGTGGGAGACGAGGTGCGCGACCGCCTCGGTGTCGGTTGCGGTCCGGAATACATATCCAATCGCCTGCAGCTGGCTGCGCAGCGACGTGTAGTTCTCGATGACACCATTGTGGACCAGCACGACATTGCCGTTGCCGCCGACGTGGGGGTGCGAATTGACGTCGGTCGTCTCGCCGTGAGTGGCCCACCGCGTATGCCCGACGCCGATGTTGCCGGAGACCGGGCTCGATTCCACCAGTCCGGCGAGTTCCTGAACCCGGCCGGCTTTCTTGCGAATCTGGATCGCCCCGTCATCGGTCGTGACGGCGATCCCAGCGCTGTCGTAACCACGGTATTCCAGCCGCCGCAGGCCCTCGAGCAGGAACTCAGTGACGTTTCGCTTGCCGACGTATCCGACAATGCCGCACATGGCCGTCGCTCCACCCTGGGCCGCCGTCAAGGGAGGCACAAGGCTCTGATTTGAAAGGACTCACGCGCCGGAGGTTGATGGCTCCAGAGTTTCCACCGGGTTCTATCACCGTCCAAATAAAGGGGTCAACAGGGGTTACGCACTCGCGGCAACGGAGCAATGTTCCATGCGAGCGCTGTTCAGAGCGCCTGATTCCCGGAACAGACGCGCTCCGGAGCCTGAACGCCCTCATCGACCCGGCGTTGCAATTCGCCACGCTTGATTCGGGCTTGGCGCGATTTAACACAGTGGAAACCCGGTGTCCGGCGCGACCTGCGCACTATCACGTCGTTTGGCATCCACGTTGCAACTTTGCAACATCGGACGCATGTTCAGACATCGTGCGTCCGGCTGGACGGGGCAGAAAGCTCGTGACCGCGCCCCTGGTTGTTTCGGAGAGCTGAGAGCTATGGGCGCACCACCCCGGTGGCTGGAACATTTCGTCCGCGACATCTCATCGATGGTTCGCTCATACGACAATGCGCCCCTTGGCTGCCATTACTACCTGGCTCACGACTGCTGGGAGGTGACGATCTTCGTGATGCCCGTCGAAGTCGTCGGTGGCGGACGCGATGGTGAGAACCTGGTTCTCCCCTTTCATGTCGACCTCCCCTCCGTCCCGATGCTGTTCGACGAAGTCGAGACTTTCACCTGGCAGACGGCGCGACTCGGCGCCAGCGATGACCTGGGCCAGCACATCAGCGTCACGGGCCGCGTCGGCGACGACGCCGTATGGCTGAGAATTCTCGCCGAAGCCCCCGACAAGACACCCGTGGCCGGGACGCTGTGCGCCTCGACCCTCGCCTTTGAGCCTTCGTAACGCGCCGGTTGCGCGGATCGTCATCCACCTACGGCAGTTTTCGAGCAGGCTCCGGCGGAGCCGCGAACAGTTCCGCGACCGGATCGCCTCCGAACTCCAGCGGGAGAGGAGGGGCCTGCGGAGGGGTCAGATGTCGGCTCAGGCGGCGGATCGCCTCATCTTCACGGGCGATGGCAAGCTCCTGCTCCCGTCGCTTGCGGGTCGCCGACAGCCCAACCGACGCCAGGATTCCCACCAGGCCGCAGGCAACGACATAAGGAGTCAGGGTCTGGTTGATCAGTCCCAGTTCGGCCAGTGCGATCAGCACACCCGCCGAGACGAAGATGATGGCGTTCGTGACGACCGGACGTCTTGCTTCGTCCGTTCCCGGCATGGTCATCGATTCAACTCCACGTCCGATCAGTAAGAACTGTCGCATTCGGCTCTCTGGCGTCTGTCGTCCCCGAGAGACTTGACGACCACCTCGCGGCCGCCTGGTTCAGTCCCTGATTCCAGCAGGGGCCGGAACGACTCGCCGCCAACAAAAACACGGCCGACCCAGGGTCGACCGTGCTTCGCGTCAGTTTCAACCTAGTTCCGCAGTCCGTTTCCGAACAGGTAGTTGAACTGCAGGAGTCCGAGGGCCGTGTTGTAGACTTCTTCGCAGAGGGTGTACCGCAGGATCAGGGTATCTCCGGGCTGCACCAGGATTCGTTCGCTGTCGTCGAGGAGAGCCTTCTTCAGGTCCACACGGATCGGGATCTGGCCTCCGCAGGGGAGCTTGCGAACCACGATGAGGTTGGTCGGGGGCAGGCCGCCGCGGGTTCCGCCGCCTCCTCCTCCGAACCCACCGCCGCCTCCCTGGCCTCCGATTCCGCTCAGGCCGCTGCCTGCACCACCCACCGGACCGCCTGCGACAGCAATCGCCGCCATCACGTCCAGGTCGTAGTCGCGGGGGAGCAGGTGCTCGCCGCCAGGCAGGATGCCGCCCGTGTAGAACTTGTCCGTTTCGCGACCCGGCACATACACCACGTCGCCTTCTTCCAGGATGATGTCTTCTTCAGTGAACTGGGGAACGTTTTCCGGGTAGAACCGCAGCGGAATCCGGAGGACGTTCGGCGGATCAGGAATCACCGGCGGGCATTCACACGGCTGCCGGCTGCTCAGGATCTGGGCGACGATCTGGTCGTACTCGCGGCCATCCGTGAACCCGCCGCGGATCACCAGCACCTCGTTGGCCGCGTCCAGACCCGGCAGACCGCCGGTTTCCGTCAGGGCGTGGAGCACGTCGTTCTCGTAGGCCGGAAGTTCCACGTTGGTGCCGCTCCCCTTCTTGAGAGCCGTCTGGATCACCACTCCCTTGCCGCCGGTATTGGACCCTCCGCTTCCCGTGTCTTCACGCATCACCATGACGCGGAACTTCCGCCGGGAGTAGATGTTGACCAGCACCCGGTCATTGCCGGCCTTCAGGATGTTGACATCCAGGTAGGCCCGCCGGATCACTTCCGCAAGCTGTTCGAGCGTCAGGCCGCTCGCCTGGATCGGTTCAATCGAACGCAGGGCCACGGAGCCGTCGGCCCGGACGATCACCGGCACGCCTTCGGCCGGCGGTGCGTTCGTGTCGACCTGGTAAACGACCCGTTCCTCGCTCTTCACCATCACCTGCTCAGCCGAGGAGATGATTTCCGGATAGACGCCCGGGACGTGCAGCAGAATCACGTCGCCCGGACCGATCTGGTACGTCTCGACAGGATTCTGCCGCAGACGTGTGAAGGACAGGTCTTGCATGTCCGCCCGGGGCCGGCCCAGGAGATTCCTCGGAATCTTCCGGACTGGAATGGCCGGGATGTCACAGCTGAGGCTCAGCGAAGTGCAACCCGGGAGGCCCGCGAAGCCCGCGAGGGCGACGGTGTAGAGCATCGCCGTAAGTAAGGACCGACGAGACATGGGCTACGACTCCTTGACTGTTCGCTTTGTTCGCAGTGTGCGGATGGACCGAACGGAAAACCGGGCGAGTTACTCGATCGGGCGCGGCGGATCGAGAAGTGCCGAGGGAAGGTTCTCCTCCGGCGGTGCGGGCAAGGTGTTCGGCGAGTAGTCGAGCGGCGGCGGCTGGGGCGGCAGGGCTCCGGGAATCGTCTCCGGAATCGGCGGCAGGCCGTTCTCCATCATCGGAGGGATCGTCGTGCCGTTCTTCGAAGCCTTGTAGGCCTCCAGGTCGATGTGCACCGGCTTCGGTCCGCAGTTCCGGTACATCGCGCCCGAGTAGGGCAGTTCGTTGTACCCCCCGTAACCGTCAGCCAGAGCGACGGCCACACCGTGGTGGTAGCCGTCGAAGTAGGCCGCCGATGCGCACCGGCCGCTGTCGTTCTGGTAGCAGATGCCCCAGTAGCTTCGCGGCGGGAACGGAGGCGTGCATGTGCTCTTGCCGTTGAGGACGTCCTCGTAGCCCTGGCGGAAGCCCGCGCCAAAGTCCCACAGGTTGTCCTGGCATTCGACGTAGTTGGGCCGGCAGGCACACCATGCCATCTTCGCGCGGTGCTTGTTGCAGCATCCGGCGACCTGCTCGTCCACGCACTCCTGGAGCGAATAACACCCTGAGAACGCGGCGAGGCCGACAACCCAGACTCGCAATTTCTTTGTGATGGGCATGGCAGTCCATTCACCAAAACGAAAGACGCCTGGAAAGATCACCCCAGTCCGAGGGCGGCCGAGCGCGTCTGTCAGGTCCCTGCCATCCGTATCGGAAGCGCGGGATGGCGCGGTCTATCGCTTTGGATCGTTCTTGACGTCGCAAGAAAACGCCTGTGCCCGCCGTTCCTGTCGCGTAATCTGGTGAAGCTGGAGAACTCGTTTCCCGAGAATCAGTCGCACCGGAGGATCACTTCGCCAACCTTCGCTCGTGAATCGTCCGCGCGCAAAGGAACCCCGGCGGTTCTGGACGCCGGGGTTCTCGAATGGCCGGTTGTCTGTAGGACAGGTCAGATGTTGAGTGCCCGGCCGTCGACCGCCAGTGCCGCTTCCTTGACCACTTCCGCCAGGGTCGGATGGGCGTGGCAGATCCGCGCCAGGTCTTCGCTGCTCGCGCCGAACTCAATCGCCGCCACAGCCTCGGCGATCAACTCGCCAGCATGCAGTCCGATGATATGCACGCCGAGGATGCGGTCGGTTTCCTGGTGCGCCAGCACTTTCACATAACCGTCCGTCTGGCCGCTCGCCCGGGCGCGGGCATTGGCCAGGAACGGGAACTGTCCCTTGCGGTAAGGGATCCCCTGCTGCTTCAGCTGGTCTTCATTCAAACCGACCGTCGCGATTTCCGGCTCGGTGTACACCACTCCGGGAATGACGTCGTAATTGACGTGGCCGTGCCCCTTGAAGATGTACTCGACGCAGGCCACCCCTTCTTCTTCCGCCTTGTGAGCCAGCATCGCTCCGCCGATCACGTCGCCAATGGCGTAGACGCCCGGCGCCGTCGTCTTGAAATTCGGATCGACCGTGATGAAGCCTCGCTTGTCGGTCTGAACGCCGACGCTCTCCAGACCCAGGTTCTGCGAGTTCGGCTTCCGGCCGACGGACACCAGCACGCGGTCTCCCTTCACCGACGCCGCACCATCGATCTGCACTTCCGCGCCGTTCTTCGATTTGGTGACGCCCGTCACCTTGCAGCCCAGCTGGAACTTCAGTCCCTGCTTCTTGAAGATCTTCAGCGCGTCCGCCGCCACGGCCGAATCCATGCCCGGAAGAATCCGGTCGAGGTATTCGAGGATGGTCACCTCGGCACCCAGGCGACGCCAGACCGTTCCCATTTCAAGGCCGATGTAGCCGGCCCCGATCACAATCAGGTGTTTCGGCACTTCCGGGAACGACAGCGCCTCGGTGCTCGAAACGACGCGGTCGCCATCGAGTTCGACCCCCGGCAGCGTCGACGGCGAGCTTCCCGTGGCCACGATGATGAACTCGGCGGTGATCGTCTGGTTCTCCGCCCCTTCGATCGTGACCCGGCCCGGGCCATCCAGCCGGGCCCGCCCCTTGAGCCGCGTGATCTTCCGCTTCTTGAAGATGCCGTCGATCCCGCCGGTCAGTGCCTTCACCACTCCGGTTTTGTGATCCATCATCGCCGGCAGGTTCAGTTTGACGTCCGGCACCTCGATCCCGCGGCCGCCAAACTGATGCTTCGCCGCCTCGTACATGTGGCTCGATTCAAGCAGCGCCTTGCTGGGGATGCAGCCAACGCGCAGGCAGACGCCCCCCAGGGTCGATTCCATCTCCACGCAGGCAACCGACTTGCCGAGCTGGGCCGCGCGAATCGCAGCGATGTACCCCCCCGGGCCTCCCCCGATGACAACGAGATCGAAATGTGAAGTACTGCTCATGCGATTCCAGACTTTGAACGACCGACCCGGCCGGCTTCCGACGCGGTGGATGGATAGAACGCGAACCTAGCGAATGAAGTGGCGGTTTTCGAGCAGACGGAGCCGGTTCTTCCGGCCTCGTCGCCCGCAGGAAGAGTGGGGGGAGGCACGACCTCGCGGATATCCTACCCACCCGGTGCCTGGATGTACGATCGCCGGGCGACGAAGCCGACGCTGCGATAAAGCTCGACCGCCGGCGTATTCAGGGAGGTGACTTCGAGTTCCACCGCGTCGTAGCCGAGCGACCGGCAGCTCCGCAGGCAGCGAATCAGGGTCGCCCGGGCAATTCCACGCCCGCGGACTTCGGGAATGACCGCCAGATTCTGGATCCGGGCCACTCGCGACAGCGAACCAATCACCTGGATCGTGCCGACCGGCAGCGATGCACCCGATAATCCATACTGCACGGCGAGCCACGTTGCTTCCGGAAGGAAGTGCTGGTGATGGCTCGTCGCGGTGATCAGGTCGTGGCAGCCGTCCAGTGTCGACAGGGCCTTCATGAACCCGGCGTCGATGCCGTTGCGGAATCCGTCGAAGAGGACGGACGTGTGGGCCGCAGCCCGTTCCGCCTGCCACGACTCCCATCCGAACCTGAGCGGGAGCATCGCGACCGGCAGGGGCGTCGATTGGAGGTCGACCTGCATGAGCAGACGCCGCATGGCGCCCGGTTCCGAGGCGGGCGGGGCAGTGACCTGGACGGCGGGGAGCGGCGAAGAAATCACGGGACCGGCGAGAACATCGACGGGAGGGAAGCGGCAAATTCAGCTTAGGCGCGCCGGTTCCCGGAACGAAGCAGATTCCTGGTCGGGAACCTTCGTTTGTAGCGGATTCTCAGCCTTCAGAAACCGCACCCACTGTGATCCGCCCGCGGCCGCGCGACGTTCTTCTATTCGCAATTCCGAATTCGACCTACCATCCCGTGACGGATGGCGGGCCGCCCGACAGGTCGGCACAGATCGCGCCGGACGGGAGCGGTCACGGATCGGCCCAGGGACCCATGAACTACTCGCAGCTCGACCCGAACCTGATCGTCGCGACGGCTGAACAGCTCTGCCGTCGCGTTCGCGAACGCTTTCCCGTCGCCGGCCTGAACAACTGCAGCAACCAGCTGCTGGAGATCACGAAACAGGCCAAGGTCCGGGCGGCGGCGATCGGGGCTCCAATGCGCTGGCTGCGGGTTCTGCTGGCCATCGCCGTGGCTGTGATCGTGGTGTTGTTCGTGTTGACGGCCAGGCAGGTGCGATTGCGGGACGCGGATCTCGAAGGGGGCCAGCTGATCCAGATTCTGGAGGCGGGATTCAACGCGACCGTCCTCGTCGGCGCGTTGATCGTCTTCCTGTTCACGATCGAGCTGCGGGTCAAACGCCGCAGGGCATTGAAGGCTATCCACGAACTGCGGTCCCTGTCGCATATCATCGACATGCACCAGTTGACGAAAGACCCCGAGCGGATGCTGCAGAAAGGGGCCGATACCGAGTCGTCCCCGAAACGGACGATGACTCAATTCGAGCTGAGCCGCTATCTTGATTACTGCACGGAGATGCTGTCCCTGTGTGGAAAAGTGGCCGCCCTCTACGTGCAGAATTTTGAAGACGCCGACGCTGTCAGCGCCGTCAACGACCTCGAGGACCTGACTTCGGGCCTGACCCGCAAGATCTGGCAGAAAATCATGATCATCCACGCCGCCCGCGAGACGCAGCCGGCCTGATGATCATCCGGAAAGGATTCCCTATGCGTCACACTTCCGTTCAGCCGGTCCTGGTCGGGCTGGCCCTGCTGGCGGGATGCCAGAAGGCCGCTCCGGAACCGCCTGCCGCGACGTCGACGACCATTCCCGCCCCGACGCCGGAGGCCGCACCCGTTCCGGATCCGGTGGTTGTCGCGATGGGCGACGACATTCCCGCGCTCCCGCTGATTCCCGCAGGGCAGGTCATCGCCGATCTCCCTCCGGCCACTCCCCTGGGCGAATTGCCGCTGGCGATTGCGCCGGCCCAGGTTGCCGAGGAGATCAAGCCGGAACTTGCCGCCGCGTTCGAGAAGCTGTTTGAGCCCGGGCTCGAAGGCGACCAATGGGAAGCCGTGCACCTTTCGCTCGTGGAAGCCGGCGGCGATGCCGTTCCGGTTCTCAGGCAGGCGCTGGAATCGAAAGACGTCGCTCGCCGGGAGCAGGCGTCGTCGATTCTCTCTCTCCTGGGGGCGGTGGGTGAACCGGCGGTCCCCCAGCTGCTCAAGGGGCTGAAGGATGATTCGGCGTTCGTTCGCGCCACATCCGCCGCGGCCCTGGCCTCGTTTTCCGCCCATCAGGAAAAGGCAAAGACGACACTCCTCGAACTTCTCGATTCCAAGGACCCCGAATTGAGGCGCCTCGCGGCGACGAATCTTTCGATCCTCGGAGAATCGGCGTCCGACCTGGTCCCGCGTCTGACGCTCGCCCTCGACGATGCGGACAGCGAAGTCGTCCGGCCGATCGCGCAGCTTCTCGGCCAGATCGGCGGTCCCGCCCGGGCGGCCGTTCCCCGCCTGCAGCAGATCGCCTTCGAAAAGCAGGGGGAGGTGAAGGAAGCGGCGACGCTCGCCGTCGAGCTCATCGAAGGCAGGAGCGAAGCCACTTCGAAGTGAAACACGCCGCCGCAACCATCTCCAAAGACGTGCGCCTTCTCGCTACCATCCAGTCGCGCTGAAGGCCCATCGATCGACACCGCGAACTGACGGACTGCCGGATCATCATGCCGTTGCCCGCACCGGAAAACCTCAACGTCATCCTGGCGACTGACTGCGGCAGTACGACGACGAAGGCGATCCTGATTGAAAAGGTCGACGGGCATTTCCGGCAGACCTACCGCGGTGAAGCCCCGACCACCGTCGAAGAACCAGTGGCGGACGTCACCGTCGGCGTCACCAATGCAGCCACGGAAGTCGGCGAACTGGCCGGACGGCAGCTGGTGGATGAGAACGGCATCCTGATCCGGCCCGCACAGGGAAACCGCGGCTGCGACATCTACATCTCCACGTCGTCAGCCGGCGGCGGTCTCCAGATGCTCGTCACCGGCGTCGTCCGGGAGATGACGGCCGCAAGTGCGAAGAGAGCCGCACTCGGCGCCGGAGCGATCGTCATGGACGTTCTCGCCTCGAACGACAAGCGGAAACCTCACGAACAGATCCAGCGGATCCGGGAGCTGCGTCCGGACATGATGCTGATGTCCGGCGGCACCGACGGTGGAACGATTACGCATGTCGTGCAGACGGCCGAGTTGATTGCCCCGGCCCGGCCGCAGCCGCGTTTCGGCGGGCAGTATCGCATGCCGGTCATCTTCGCGGGCAACAAAGAGGCCGCGCCGCACGTCCAGAAAGTGCTGGGCGACGTCGTCGAGCTTTCGGTCGTCGAGAATCTCCGGCCGGTCCTGGAGCGTGAGAATCTGGCCCCCGCCCGCGACGCCATCCACGACCTGTTCCTCGAACATGTGATGGCCCACGCCCCTGGATACGACAAGCTGATCGCCTGGGCCGATGCTCCGATCATGCCGACCCCGGGAGCGGTCGGCGACATCCTCCAGCAGATCGCACGTCAACGCGGCATCAACGTGGTCGGCGTCGACATCGGCGGAGCGACGACCGATGTCTTCAGCGTGTTTGCTGGCGAAGGGGGTCAGTCGGTCTTCAACCGCACCGTCTCCGCCAACCTGGGAATGAGCTATTCCGTCTCCAATGTCTGCTCGGAGGCCGGTTTCCCGAACATCCTGCGGTGGGTCCCGATCGATATGGACGAGCGGGAACTGCGGAACCGCGTGAAGAACAAGATGATCCGCCCCACGACGATCCCGCAGACGCTGGAATCGCTGATCTTCGAGCAGGCGGTCTCGCGTGAGGCCCTGCGCCTGGCCTATCTCCAGCACTGCGAGTTCGCCACGACGCTCAAGGGCGTCCAGCAGCAGCGCTCGGTGGGCGATACCTTCGCCCAGCAGGGCGGGGGGGCCTCCGTCGTCGACAACATGAAGCTCGACCTCCTCGTCGCCTCCGGCGGAGTGTTGTCCCACGCGCCGCGGATGGAGCAGACGGCCGCAATGCTCATCGATGCCTTCGAGCCGGAAGGCGTGACGGAACTCGCCAAGGACAGCATCTTCATGATGCCCCATCTCGGAGTGCTCGCGCAGGTGCATCCGCAGGCGGCGCTGGAAGTCTTCGAACGCGACTGCCTGATCTATCTCGGCACCTGCATCGCTGCGACCGGCGAGGGAAAGGAAGGCCGCGACTGTTTCCGGTATCGCCTCGAAGGAGGTGGACTGCGTGAAGAAGGAGAACTGAAATACGGCGACATCAGGCTTTTCCCGCTTCCCGGCGATGCGCGGACCAAAGCGACAATCACCCCGGCGCGCGGCGTCGATGTCGGCGCGGGGCCCGGGAAGACCCTCGATCGCGAAGTCCGCGGCGGAACGGTCGGAATCATCCTCGACGCTCGCGGCCGGCCCCTGAAGCTGCCGGAAGATCGCCAGCGCTGCCGTGAAACGGCAAACCGCTGGCAACGCGAACTCCAGCTCTACCCCGAACTCTGAGTCCGACTCACGACCAGCGACCAACCAGGCAATGGCCCACGCATACACCCCAGGATTGCTCGTCTCGCCCCGCATGCGGCTGCGTGTGCGCCGCGTCTTGCCGATCTCTGGCGAAGTGCTTGTCTCCCACGGAGAGAAAGTCGAGGCCCGGCAGGTCGTGGCCCGCACATTCATGCCGGGCGACGTCACCCCGGTGAACATCGCCAACCAGATGTCGTTGTCCCCTTCCGAGGTGGCGGCAGCGATGCTCAAGAAGGTGGGTGACCCGGTCGCCAAAGGGGACGTTCTCGCCCGGTCCAAGGGCATGTTCGGCTTCTTCAAAACGGAGTTCGCCGCGCCGACCTCCGGAACGATCGAATCCATTTCGGACGTCACGGGCCAGGTGATGATTCGCGGCGCGGCGCTCCCCGTCCAGGTCCTCGCCTACGCCGGCGGAACAGTCGTCGAGGTCCTGCCTCAGGAAGGCGTGATTGTCGAGGCCGATGTGGCCTTCGCCCAGGGCGTGTTCGGTGTCGGCGGAGAGGCCTTCGGTGTTCTGAAAGTGGTCTGTGCGAACCCGTCCGAAGACCTCACGCCCGACAGAATCACCGCGGACTGCAAAAACGCGGTCATCGTCGGAGGCGCGCGCATTCACGAAGCCGCTGTCCGTCGTGCGGTCGAGGTGGGAGTTTCTGCGATCATCGCCGGGGGAATCGACGATGCCGACCTCAAGGCGATTCTCGGATACGACCTGGGCGTCGCCATCACGGGCTCCGAGAAAATCGGCCTCACGCTCATCATTACCGAAGGCTTCGGCGATATCGCGATGGCCGACCGCACGTTCGCCCTCCTCAAGAAGCACGCCGGAGCTGACGTCTCGGTGAATGGAGCGACTCAGATCCGGGCCGGCGTCATGCGGCCCGAGATCGTCATTCCCGTGGCCGACTCTGCCAACGTCGGCTCGGTTCAGGAAGCCCACGGCGGAGGCTTTCTCGAGATCGGCTCGCAGGTCCGCATCATCCGCGATCCATACTTCGGCATCCTCGGAAAAGTGACGGCGCTCCCCCATCAGCCCACAGTCCTCGGCAGCGGTTCGTCGGCACGCGTGCTCGAAGTGGCCTGTGCCGACGGGAAAACCGTGACGGTCCCGCGGGCGAACGTCGAGATCACAGGAGGTTGAATCGCCGATGGCCAGTACTGAATCACCATCCATTTGCGTCGCGATGGAAACTCGCAGCGCACTCTCCTTGATCACCAGGAGCGGGTTTGCGGGCCGCCTCGTAATGGGGCTATGCCTTCTCCTCCTCGCAGCAACGGCTGACGCTGCTCCGCCCGCTCCCCCGAGATTCGTCTCCATCACCGATAAACCATTCGACAACGGCCACGCTCTCGTGGTCGTTCTCGACGTCGATCCCGAGCCCGCGGCCACGACCTGCATCCTGGAACGCTCCTTCGAACGAAAAGGGCTCTACGGCGAACCCCAGACGCTCGAGCGGCCGACGCCTGCCGAACCGATCCAGACGAGCGAACTCCCCTCGAATGCGGAAGTCGTCAAGCTGGTGACGCACATTGAAACTGAAGTCGGAGACCTGCCGACGGACAAACCGGTCTGGTTCCGGGCGTATGCCGTCAACGCGGCCGGCGAGAAATCCGCATTCGTCTACAGCGACCAGCCCACCGTCGCGACCGAGCAGTTCTTCGACGGAAATCGATTCTGGTTCTTTGTCGTCACCGTCTTCGTCTGCGGTTCCGTGATTGCGATGATCCTCGTCGCCCGCACCGGGGCCCCGATGTGGATTCGCAAGATCAGCGCGCTGGACGCCATCGACGAAGCGGTCGGCCGGGCTACGGAAATGGGCAAGTCGTGCCTGTTCGTGGCCGGCGTCCAGGACCTGAACGAAATCGAAACCATCGCCGGCGTCACGGTTCTCTCGCGCGTCGCCGAAAAGGCCGCCGAATACGACGCCACCGTCGTGGTTCCCACCAGTCGCTCGCTGGTGATGACGGCTGCCCGGGAAACGTCGCAGGCCGCGTATCTCGCGGCCGGGCGGCCCGACGCCTACCAGGAAGACCGCATCTACTACGTCACGGATGACCAGTTCGGCTTCGTGGCTCACCTCAGCGGCTACATGATGCGCGAGAAGCCCGCCGCCTGCTTCTACATGGGGCAGTTCTACGCCGAGTCGCTGCTGCTCGGCGAAACCGGCAATACCATCGGAGCGATCCAGATCGCGGGAACCGCACAGCCGGCCCAGCTGCCGTTCTTCGTCGCCGCCTGCGACTACACCCTCATCGGTGAGGAATTCTTCGCCGCGTCCGCCTACCTGTCGCGCGATCCCGACCAGCTGGGCAGCCTGAAAGGGCAGGACATCGGAAAGCTGCTCGTCATGTCGATCATCGTGATCGGAGTCTCCCTGCTCACCATCGTGAACCTCGCCCCCTCCGGCACCGCGGTTCACGATCTCGCCAGTGCGGCCGCCGACTACCTCCAGAATCACATGCTCACGTCGTCGTAACACCCCGGCGGCCCCGATCGCTTCCGCCGATCATTTCGGGCTCCGCCCCGTCTTCCAGCCGTCATAATCGGCAGAGTACCGGCGTCCGCCCGGCGTCTTCGATGGAAGTTGGGATGAACTGAATCAAAGGCCGGTCTGCAAACGCGGGAAGCCGCCGTGCTTTTCCGATGGTTCTGTCATGTCACAAGCGGCGACGAGCACCGAGATCCCCTACGTCGGCGATGAACTCGAGCTGTTCTCGCATGCGCTGAACTGGAAAGCCTGCCTTCGACGCCAGATTTCTCCGTTCCTCGGCCGGCGTGTCCTGGAAGTCGGCGCCGGCATCGGCGCGACCACCCGCATGCTCTGCGACGGCAGCCAGGAGCATTGGCGCTGCCTCGAGCCGGACGTGCCGATGGCCCGTCTGCTGACCGCCCAGGTGCAGAACGGGGAACTCCCGGCCTGCTGCGAGGCCCAGGCAGGGACGGTCGCCGACGTGACCGAGCAGTTCGACAGTGCCATCTATATCGACGTCCTGGAGCACATCCCCGAAGACCGGGTTGAAATCGAATCCGTCGTCGATCGCGTGAAAGTGGGGGGATATGTCGTCGTCCTCTCGCCGGCCCACCAGCATCTCTACACCCCTTTCGACAAGCGGATCGGTCACTGCCGCCGCTACTCCAAGAAGATGCTCGCCGGCCTGACGCCGCCGCTGTTGAGCATCGAACGGCTGAGATACCTCGACTGCGTTGGATATTTCGCTTCGCTGGCGAACCGGCTCATGCTCCGCCAGTCGATGCCGACACTGAACCAGATCCGGGTCTGGGACGGCCTGATGGTGCCGATCTCGCGGGTGATCGATCCGCTTCTCGGCTACAGCGCGGGCAAATCAGTGCTCTGCATCTGGCGGAAAGAGGCCGCCCCGATTCCACCAGAGACGCCCCGCACGACAGCGCAGTCCCTGGCACGGATCGCCGGCCTGGCGGCGCTGACCATCGCAGGTGCGATCATCGCGTTCTTTCTGCTGTCCGGTCCGCCGGAGCAGGGAGTCCGGCCCAGGCGCGGGGCACGGCCCTTTCGGACAACGCCGGCGACAGCCATCACCATTGGTGCTCTGGGCGGGGCAGGGCTGTTTGGGCTGTGGACGCGCGGACGAAGACGCCGACGATAGGTGCAGACTCATCGGTCAGCGACATCGGGGGCGAGCGTCGCGATTTTCCCAGCGCCACTTCACCATGAGGCATGCCATTTGCTAAATGGCGTACGCAGCGACAGGCCGCTACTGCGATGCGATTTCCGAGCGCTCGTGTGTCTCCTCTGCTGGCAGCGCCGTCCATTTTTCGTGCATCGCTCTGTTTTCGCGCTCTGCGATGTCAGTGCATTGATTTCTTGTCGGTCGTCTCTTTGCGTTTGCCTTTTTTGATTTCTTGAAAGGTCGAATATGATTTCGAGGCGTGGCGTGCGGAAGTCTGGTTTCACATTGATTGAGTTGCTGGTCGTGATCGCCATCATCGCGATCCTGATTGCTCTGCTCCTGCCTGCCGTCCAGCAGGCCCGCGAGGCGGCTCGACGGACTCAGTGCAAGAACAACCTGAAACAGCTCGGGTTGGCCATGCACAACTATCACGACACCCATCGGGTGTTCCCCTACGGCGTCCTCAACGTCGGCACCTTCCACCTGCGGGACACCTGGATGCAGCAGGTGCTTCCGATGATTGAGCAGGGGCCGCTCTACAACAAGTACCAGACGTCCATCGTGCAGTGGGTGATGGATACGCCGGCGGACATCAAGGACATGCCCCTTGCCGGGTTCCAGTGTCCCTCTGACCCCTCCAGCCCTGCCAAGGGCGCTTCGGGCGGTCTGCGGTCGGGCGGCGACGGCTTCCAGGGCAACTACGTCGTCTGCCACGGCAAGACGCAGAACTACAACGCCGACAACGGCGGCATGTTCAACAACAACTCCCGTCACCGCATGGAGAGCATGAAGGACGGCTCCAGCAACACCATCTTCGCCAGTGAAGTGATGATTCGCGGCAGCGCCAACACCAACAGCGGTTGGGGTGAAGGCGGCGGATACTGGGGCGGTGGAGAAGGCGGCGGATACGGGTTCACCACCGCGGAACCCCCGAACTCCTCGATCACCGATCAGGTCTACACCTGCAAAAGCACGACCTGGCCCAGCGCTCCCTGCCAGTCGATGAGTGCCTATACCACGCAGCGCGTCCTCGCCCGCAGCTACCACACGGGCGGCGTCCATGCCCTGATGGGCGACGGCGGCGTGCGATTCGTGTCGAGCAACATCGACCGCCTTACCTGGCAGAACCTGGGCACCCGCAGCGGCGGAGAGACGATCGGCGAATTCTAACCGTCGTTCTCTCGCTCTGATTGCCGGAACTCCAGTTCACCGGGGCCGCTCCTGAGCGGCCCCGGTTCTCAGAAACCATCTTCCTGAAGAGGCGTGTGTGAACGTGCAGAATGTTGCGTCGTGGTTTCGCGGGGGGCTGCTTCTGACCGCCTTCGGAATCGCAGGGTGCGGCGGTGGCGGTCCGGAAGGCCCTCCGCTGGCGAAAGTGACGGGAGTCGTCACCTTCGAAGGGCAGCCGCTGCCCGATGGAGAAATCATTGTCCGTGCGGCCGACGGCTCTCACGCGGCCGGTTCGCACGTCCAGGAAGGTAAGTTCGAACTCAACGCGACCGAAGGCAAGAAGGTCGTCGAGGTCACCGCCTGGAGGGAAGTCCCCGGGAAGTTCCGTGAAGACAATCCGGGGGAGAAGACCGCCGTCCGCGAGCAGTATATTCCCAGGCAGTTCAACGAGCAGACGAAGCTCGAACTGGAAGTGAAGCTGCCCGAAACGCTGGATGTCAAACTGGATCTGAAGAAATGACCGACGGTCCCGGTCCGGAGCGACAGGTTCGCTCCGGACTTCGGGAGTCCGGCGTCCCCGTTTCATGACTTTGAGAGGGGCCTGTCGCTTTAACCGGGGCCGGTTTCTACAGAGACAGGAAGTTCTCCAGCAGCTTGATTCCCTGGGGAGTCAGGAAGCTCTCCGGGTGGAACTGCACGCCGTGGACCGGATATGTCCGGTGCCTGAGCGCCATGATCTCCGGTGGGTGGTCGGCATCCCGAGTCCATCCCACGGCCAGCAGGTCGGGCGTCAAAGTCTCTTCCGGAACCACCAGACTGTGGTAACGCGTCGCCTGCATGGGGCTCTCGATCCCCCGAAACACCCCCTGGCCGTCGTGATGAATCATCGACGTCTTGCCGTGCATCAGCCGCTTGGCACGGAGCACCTTCGCTCCATAAACCTCGGCCATGCATTGATGGCCCAGGCAGACTCCGAATACCGGCAGCTTCGGCCCGAAGTGTTCGATCACCGCCTTCGAGATTCCCGCCTCGCCGGGAGAGCAGGGGCCCGGAGAAACGATGATCCGCTCCGGTTTCAGCTTTTCGATTTCGCTGATGGAAATCTGGTCGTTTCGTGCGACCTGGATGTCGAGCGCGGAGTCGATTTCCCCCAGTCGCTGGACGAGGTTGTACGTGAACGAATCGTAGTTATCGAGAACGAAGATCATGGCTGTCGGAGTTTACGGAGGTGCGGGAAGAAAGACAGGCTTCCAGTCGCCACAGCCGCCGTTCCAGTCGATCCTCGTCAACGGTGGAAAGTTTCTCGCCGCCGAATCGGACACGGTAAAACTCGTCCGACACCGTCCCCGGCAACTCGGTCAGGCCGGCTTCATCGAGCTGCCGGCCCAGCATCCGCTTCACGGTCTGCCCGAATTCCTGCGCCGTCTGTGACCGCTCCGGCGCCAGGCCTGCCCGATCGACGATCTTCTTGAACCGATTGTAGAAGGCAACCTCGGGGCCGGAGTGCTCACCGCGGGTTTTGAGGCCTCCGAGCGACCCGATCCTGTAGATCAGGCGTGAGAGCAGTTTGTAGAGAATGGCCATCGTCGTCAGCAGGACGAACGCCGTCAGGCCGCCTCTCCAGCTGATCCACTGGTCAGGATTGCGGATCGTCTCCAGCGCGCCGGCCCAGACCGTCTCAAACTTGGCCTTCAGGTCGATCACGCGCTGCCAGCTCCGCTGGCCAAGCCGCTGGATCGGCAGGTACACCTGCTCGCGCTGCTGCTGGCTGTTCATCCCGATGCCCGTCAGCCACAACCGCACCGCCACGTCCTTGGCGAACGCCCACGTCGATTGCGTCTGGCCGGCTGCTACCTTGGCCGTCTTGTCGCGGATGGCCGGAGTCGGATCGAACGTCACCCATCGATTGTAGATCCGCGCCTCGGTCCACGCGTGGGCAAAACGTTGCTGAATGTAGAACGTCCCGGTCGCCCCTTCGAAATTGCCCCCCTTGAAGCCGGTGACGAGCCGGGAGGGGATGTCGGCCGCGCGAAACATCAGCGCCAGCGCCGACGCGAAATACTCGCAGTGCCCCTTTTTCCGGTTGACCAGGAAGTCTTCGATCGGATCGACCCGCGAATTGTCCACCGCTGCCTTCGTCGTGTACTCAAACCGGCCGCTGTCACGCAGGTAGTGCAGAATCGCGTTCGCCTTCATCTCGTCGTCCTCCGCCGCGGAGGCGGGCAGGGTGGCCAGGATCTCTTTGGTGATCCGCCGAAGCTCCACAAGGTCTTCCGGCACCTGCAGGAGTTGTTCGTTGTACCGGACGTTGTTGGCGCCGAAGAAGGGCAGGCCGCGGCCAAGAATGTACGTCGGGTCGTACTCCAGCTCTTCCGCGTCATGCAGGCTGTAGACCTGATAGGAATAGCTGTCGTAGACCGATTCATCCTGCCGCGAATACTCGTTCGTCTGCTGGCGTCGGTAGATCTCGTTACCTTCGAGAGGCCCGTCGCACGTCACCACCTGGCCGACCGTGAACAGCGTCGCGGAGTTGCTGGAATTCAGGCGGATGTCGACGCGCACGAGCTTCTCATCGGGCCGCGGCATCGAGCAGGCGTCCCCCCGCGACCGGAGCACCGGGTCCCATCGGCCCCGCGTGTAATCCTCGAGCGTCCTGGCTCGAAACAGTGGATCCTCGCCCAGCCAGGCTTTGGCCTTCACGGTGTTCATCCGGCGATTGGACGGGTATTCGAAGAAGTTGGCCGTGAGGGCAACGTCGTTGCTGGCCATGATCTCCCCGATATCCCCCAGTCGCACCCGTTCCGTGAAGCCGGCGATTCGATCGCCTGCCAGCGCCGTATCGTCGAACAGCCGCAGGCGACTCATCCACACCCGGGGGATGAACGTGAAGAACAGCGCCGAGACCACCATCCCGGCCAACGTCATCGCGGCGACCGACATCACGAACCGCCGGCTCAGCAGACGGAACTTGCTGTCGGGACGCAGTCCGTTCACGCAGTAGCTGTTTGTCGACGCCTGGGCCGCACGATTCTCTCCGGCCGCCGCACTCCGCCGCGACAAAGGCACCTGGGCCGGCTGCTGCAGCATCCGGGATGCCGAACGCTGCATGGTGAAGATGGCCATCGTCCACATCGCCATCAGCAGCCACGCCATCAGCGCCCCGCCGAACCACGGAGCCGAGGTCAGCACCGAAGCGACGGAAATCTGCAGCACCGCCAGCGCGGACAGCCACCACACCGACCGCGTCTCTTTGACCTGGAGCAGGAACAGCCAGCTCAGGTAGACGATCAGGTGCCCCCCCGCAAGAAGTCGCGCTTCGATGCTCCCGATGTACAGCTCATACCCGGCCATGATCACGGCGCTCACGCCGAGGACGTTCAACGCCACCCTCGGCAGCGCGAAGCCTTCTTCACGCTCGTTGAGGAACCATGCGATCAGCCCGATCGGCAGCGACAGTGCGGCCGTGGCGCCCCCTTCCGCGAAGGCGAAGATCAGCCCCGACAGGATCGTCAGCAGGATGATGCTGGCGGTCAGAACGGTCGAAAGTTGCTCCATGGTCTCCCGTCCCGTTATGCCCAGGCAAAGGCCCTGGAGTTCTCGATCTCGCTCAGCGACATGACCCGGATCATCCCCACCGGGTTCCGATCCCAGCCGTGGGTCGCCTGCAGTTCGCCCAGTTCCCGTTCGATGACTTCAGGCCTGGGCGTCAGCAGAAGGGTGGTATGCCGCCGGTCGGCGATCCGCATCGAAAACTCCACGAGCCGTCTCCAGTCGGCGTTGGCCGACGTCTCCAGCACCGCCAGGCCATCGAGCAGGTCCTCGATCGGCTGACGCTGGGAAATCTCGTTCCATTCCAGCCACGACTTTCCCGCCGCGGCAAGTGCGACCGGCGCGTCGCGCGAGGCGTGCAACTGCTGGACGCACACCGTCGCCGCAAAGCTGATCGCCAGTTCCATCCGTTCGTCGCGCTCCGCTCCGCCCGGCGCCCGCCACCCGTCGAGCAGCAGCACCACCGGGGTGTCCCGCTGGTCGCGAAACTCACGCACCATCAGTTCATTCCGCCGGGCGGACGTGCGCCAGTGGATGGTCCGCGGGTCGTCGCCGCTGTGATATTCCCGCATCGTGTGAAAGGTGTCCGCCGCGTGCGACGACTGTCGCGCCGACTGCGAACTCGTGTGCGACGTCTCCGTCAGGCGCCGCCAGCTCTGGGTCAATCGGCCGATCCGCGGATACACCAGGATCTGCGCCGGCAGGTCGAACTGGAGGCCGCGGTCGACGATTCCCAGGGGAAAACGGGAGTGAAGCTCAACCGGGCCGAGCGTCACCCGCCCGCGCGAGGCGATCGACAGCTGGTACGCCGAGACCTGTTTCCCGCCCCGCGGAACATGCACGAACAGGACTTCCGGTTCGATCACTTCGTTGACCGTTTCAGCCCGGTCGCGCACCGACATCATCCACGTCGGCATGACCCGTTTCCGGTTCGCCAGCTGCACTTCGACCGCCACGCATTCCCCGGCCATCATGCGCAGTGGCGCGTCACGCGTCACCGCCAGCCGTTGCAGCATCGCGAAGATCAGGAAGCCGTTGATGACGAACGGGCCGATCAGGCAGCAGAACACCAGCAGCAGGGAATTCGACCGTCCCAGCAGCGAGCCGATGAACAGCACGCTGATCATGACCAGGAAGACCCGCCCCTCTGCAGGCAGACGGAATCGGTACCGCGCGATCCGACGGGTTCGGAAGCGGGGCCAGGCGGAGACAATCAGTTCCTTAAGTCCCCAGATCGCGAAGTAGCCGGCGGCTCCCAGTGTCACCACGTGACCAGCCATCCCCAGACGCCGCGCCATCAGCCGCGTCGAAACCTCGGCAACGATGGCTCCCACGCCCAGGCAGACGATCAGGAAGCCGCTGATGGAAATTCGCGACCTCCGGGAGCGACTCCCGGAGCCAATCGTCGAAGGATTCGGATCCACCAGTCACGCAACAGGGAAGAGGACTTGGGGAGAGACGTTACCGCGAACCCGTTGAGCCCGCGGACGAAACCATCCTATCAACTCCCGCCCGCCCACAAAAACGGGCCGATTCACACATTCCGAAGAACCGCCCCTATCAGGAGCGTCGGCGCGGATGGTCCCCGCCCGGCCGTGGAGTCGCTGCGACCGTGCCTCCCGGCTCTGGATGGGCCGATTCCCCACAGCCCTCCAGACTTTGCAGCAGTCGGGTTGGACGGATTGCCGAACCGAATCCCAGAGATTGCGCGGCCTCAGTTGTTCGGTTGTTGACCTCGGTTTTTTTACAGCCGTACAATTTCCGGTCGCCCCCGCAGAATTTGCCAGGATTCCCCGGCCTGCGGAATCGTCCGCGATCGCACACGGTTCGTTTCCTCCCCATCTCGAGTTCAGGCCCACTCACCAGGCGACTGGAAAGCCCTCAATGGCGTCGTTCGGTAAAACTCTGGTGGTCGTGTTGTTTCTGAGCAGCGTTGCGTTTCTCGGATTCGCGATGGCCTCGTTCTTCGGCGGACCCAACTGGACCGCCGAGATGCGAGAGCTCGAAGGCAAAGAACCCCACCAGGGGTTCGTGTTCAACAAGAGCGAATCCAACCCTGCCAAGTGGAGCGTCAAACGCACCGGAAACGATCAGCAGATTTCCAGCTCGGTCGTGCAGGGTGAAGTCGTTGCCGCGGCCTTCAAGTCGCTGACCGCGTCACAGCAGACGGAAATCCAGGCACTGAAAGATCAGGAAGCGGCCTTCAAGGAACGCAAAGAGGCCTACGTCGCCTCGCTTCCCGTCGACGAAGCCTCCCTCGACGCCTCTCGCACGCAGCTGCTGTCGATTCTCGAACAGACGCGGGCCCAGGGATCGCAGCTGGCTGTCCAGGTCGCTGCCAAAACCGAAGAAGCCCAGAAGATCGAACAGCGGATCGGCGAGCGGCGTGACGACGTCATCCGCCTCCGGGCCCAGCTCGACGAACTGCGGGCGGATGCCTACAGGCTTCAGGAACTGAGGACGGAACTGAACGATCAGCTGCAGCAACTCGTGTCGCTCGTCGACAGGGCGGAAGAGCGGAACCAGCAGCTGAAGTCGACAGCCTCCGTGAAGTGACGCCCGGTCGCGTTTTATCGAATTGATGGGAACTGACTCCGAAAGCCACCCGGCTGCCGGAGCTCGAACGAGGTCAGCATGTCCAACGTCGGCAAACTGCTGGTTTTCCTCCAGCTCACTCTGAGCGTCGTCTTCGCGGCGATGGCGGGTGCGGTCTACACCGCGCACACCAACTGGAAGGCGACGGCGGAGAAATCCAAGGCGGACCTCGCCACCAAGGAACAGGACCTCTCCCGGGCGATCACCAACGCCGAGATGGAGAAGAACGACCTGACCACCCGCCTCAACGCGGAAAAGGATCAGCGTCTGAAGGTCGAGGCCGACCTCCAGACGGCTCAGGTCCAGGTGGCCGCACTCCAGAAGGACAAGATCGACCTGCAGTCGCAGAACTCCTCCCAGACCGCGCTCGCCGAAACCAAGGCCAGCGAGGCAGGGTACCGGAATGAAGAAGCCCTCAAGCAGCGGCTGATCAACAGCGACGTTCAGAAACGCCTCGACGAAGCCCAGCAGGAACTCCGCCTCAAGACCGACAGCCTGTTCGTCACCCGCACGGAACTCGCCGATCTGGAAGCCCGCCACACGGCCCTCCTCCAGGAGAAGGCCAGTCTCGAAAAAATCCTGGCCAATGCAAACGTCAATTTCGACCTCCGCTTGGTCAACAAGCTCCAGTCGCCCCCGCCGGTGGTCGATGGCATCGTGGAGGAAGTCCAGAACGATCGCACCGGACGGGCCAAGATGCTCGTCATCTCGATCGGAGCGGATGATGGTTTGATCGTCGGCCACGAACTCGATGCGTTCCGCTCGGGTGTCGACGGCCGGCGGGCGCAGTGGCTCGGACGCGTGCGGGTGGTCGACACCCGTCCCGACCAGGCTGTGGTTGAAGTGGTCCAGACGGCCAAGAACGGCATTATCGAAAAGGGAGACAATGTCACGACGAAGCTCCTCTGAGGACGCCGCTCCGGACGTCTACACCGCGCTCCTGTTCGCCTCAGTGGCGGCCATCGCGGTCGGGATCATCCTGCTGATGTTCGAACTCGGCAGCTACAACAACAACCTGGGCGGCTGATCGTCGGGCCACGGCTCCGCGGATCTGCTAGAATGCCTCGTCACTTCCGACGGGGCATTCGCCATGTTGCGTCCGCATTTCTACGCCGTGATCCTCCTTTCCCTCCTGGCAGTCCGGCCTTGTTCGGTGCTCGCCCAGGGGACCGGCAACAACGGAGGCGGTGGAAATAACAACGGCGGCAACAACAGCGGCGGCATCCTGATTGATCCCGAGGGCGTGCTCCGCCCGATGCAGGTTGTCCCCGCTCTCAATGCGAAGCGCCGCCCGGGGGCCAAAGACCTCGCGCCCGGAAACGTCTGTGTCTCCCTCCGTCGACTCAACGAAATCCTCAGGCAGGCCCCGCCGGACGCCCTTCCCGCGGAAGCGCACATCCTGGGAGGCCTGACGCGCATTGATCAGGTCGTCGTTGATGCCGAGGCACGAGACATCCTGCTGATCGGTCCCGGTGAAACTCAGGCCGCCGGAGCAGCGCCCACATTCCTGGGAGAGACGTCGGGACGTGCGCTGATGCGCACGGGAGATTTCCTGACGATGCTCGATGTCGCGAGGGGAGGGGGGCTGCGTGTGCGCTGCTCCATCGATCCCGATCCCGCCCGCCTGAAGAAGTACAACGAAACGATTCAGTCGACCGCCGGCAGCGTCAGCTTCAAGAACGCCGCGGCGTGGTACGAGGGACTGTCGCGGATCCTCGGCCGCCAGATCGTCACGGTCGAGGGAGTCCCCGGCGATTCCCGGATCGGCAACGTCCTCGCGGCAGCCGACTATTCCATGAAACGCATCGCGCTCGGGCTGGAGCCGTCGGGCGTGAAGGAAATCCGGCCGCAGCTCGCCTACGCCGCGGGTGACACCGGCGCCACGATGAAACGCTGGTGGTTCGCGCCGCTGTACGAGGATGTCGCTGTCAGTCCCGATCGAACTCTGTTTCAGTTCTCAGGCCAGCGCGTGAAGCTTTTGGCGCAGGAGGAATTGATTCTCGACAGCGGCCAGCGAGTGGACAGTGACCGGAATCGCCCCAGCACTGAAGCCTTCGCACGCCAGTTCACGACCCACTTTGAAGAACTCACGGCCGCCCGGCCGATCTTTGCCGACCTGCGAAACCAGTTCGATCTCGCAGTCACGGTATCGCTGCTCGTGCGAGAGCGGCTTCTGGAGCGCATGGACCTCGAGTTCCGGCCGTCCCCCGCAGTCATGGACACGCTCTCTCCGAAATGTCAGACCCCGCGATTCGTCGATTCCGGGGCCAACATCCGCCGCGTGAACCGCACCACGATCGTCGGTGTCGTGGGCGGCGTCGTCCTCACGCCGTCTGCGGTCATCGCGAATGAAGTTCCAATCAGGGAGCCCGGCCGCGTGGCAGACCGCCGCGCTCCCGATGACCTGGCGGGATCACAATTCGCGTGGCCCCTTCAGGTTCCGTAAGAACCGAGCCTTCCTTACAGACCGCGGGAACTTCCGGGGAATGGCGACCGCCGACGGCCGAACAACTTTCGGACGTTCCATTCTTGGCGTAAACTTGGACTGTCTGATGGGACGGCCGGTCTCTTCTCGGGGACGCTCGTTTCAGGCCGTATTTCACCTTGTTCAAAGTCGCGTCATGACGGGCCGGGATCCTCAGCCGACGACCCGCCAACGCTCAAACCGTGCGTCAGGGCCGCACTTCCCTGATCGCCTCGTCTGCTCGCTCCTCCTTGTTCTGTTCCTCGCCTGGAGCAGCGTCCTTTCCGCCCAGGAAAGTGCACCCGTTCGAACGGGCGCATCGGCCCCCGCGGGAGGATCGGTCGGCGGAATGGGGAGCGGGGCGTCCGCGGTTCTGGATGACCGGAAGAATGCCGCCGCAGACCCCGGGCAGGCCCCCGATGTCCCGCTCGACGTCGAACCCCTCCCGCCTCCTCCCTCGATCCCGACACCCGCGCCCGTTCCCCCTCCGGTCGCCGACATCGCTGCTCCTCCGTATCACGTCTCTGAGGTCGCGATCGACGGCGTCATGAACGGCGATCGCGCCGACCTCACCGTCCGCATCAATATCGAAGTCAACCGGGCTGGTGGCTGGTTCGATGTGCCGCTTCGTCTCGGGCAGGCCCATATCTATCGTCAGAAGTCCTCGGGCGTCGGATCGCGCCTCCCCGGCCAGCCCGCCCTGCAGGATGATGGGCTGCACTGGCGATTCTTCGGCCAGGGCCAGCACACTCTCGAATTCGAACTGGGCGTCCCTGTCCGGTCGACCCCCTCCGGGCGCCAGATGCAGCTCTCTCTCCCCGTCATGCCACCGCTGTTCGAAGCCCAGGTGCGGCTCCGGATTCCGGGAGGCAACTACATCGTCCGGTCGTCCAATCGCGAAGCCGCGCTGCGGACCGAATTCGACGCCGCGAAGAATGAAACCGTCGTCACCGGCGGCAGCCCGGCCGGCCGGCTGGAACTCAGCTGGCAGGATCGCAACCTGCGTCCCCCAGCCGATGGAGTCGCCAGCACCACCTACACGCTTCGCCGGCGCGGCGCCGGCTGGGAGATGGACGCCCAGCAGACGCTGATTCGCATGGAATCCCCCTCCAACGAAATCCTCATCCGTATCCCCGAGGGCTTCGAGTTCAACGACGTCACAGGACCGCTCCTCGAAGACCGCGAAGAGGTGCCTGGCCGTCCGGGGTGGTTCCGCCTGAATTTCGTCGAAGGGGTCTCCGACCGCATCGAGCTGCGCTGGAAACTGGAGCGTCCGCTCGGGGCCACCCAGCCACTGTTGAGTCTCTCGGGATTCGAGATCGAAAGCGTTCGGACTCATGACGGCCGCATCCGCATTCTGCCGGCCCAGGGGCTGCAGTTGTTCCCCCAGCAGTCATCCTTGCGCTACGTCGAACGCGTGGAAGATATCCCCCCGGTCGGGGAGCCTCCCGCAATGCTGACGTATGCCTTCTCCGCCAGCGACTGGCGGCTGACCCTCGAACTCAGGCCAATCGAGCCGCTGTTTGCGTGCCGGCCGCGCGTCGACCTGAATATCAGGGAAGACCTCGCCACCCTGACCGCCGCGTTCGATGTCCACGAAGAGGCCGGCGAGGTGACGCGCATGGTCGTCGATGTCTCGGCCCTCGAGGCTGCGGGATGGATGCCCGCCATCGGTCCACGTCTCGCGTCCTCGGGCGCCACGATGACCAGGAGTGGCTCGGAAGTCACTTTCGAGTGGGCCTCCACATCCAGTGGTCCGAAGTTCGCCGAACTGCGCTACGAACGATCCCTGAAGGGGGCCGAGTTCAACTTCCTGGTCCCGCCTCCGGTGCCGGCGGCCACCTGGACGGAACCCGCCGTCGTCACCGTCCGTGCGGCGGATCCCCTCCGGATTGATGTCCGGGCCGCGACTCCAACGTCCGAACCGCAGGTCGAATCCGCCGTCCCTTCCGAAAACTCGCGGCTCATCGGCGCGTTTCGTCAGGCCGTTGCATCTGAGCCGCTTGCCGTTCACGGATCCGTCGAAGCCCGGACGATCTCCGCGACGGCCAACGTCTATGTGGAAGCGGTCGAAACCCGCCGGATGACCGTCGAACAGCAGGTCATGCTGGACGTCCGTTATGGAAGAATGGACGCGCTTCGCTTGAACGTTCCGCCGGAATTCCCGGTGACGCCCGGGGCGGAGCGGCTCGCGTTTCAGGTTTGGGTCGACGGCCGGGAAGTCACCGACCTCGAGTGGACCTCCGGTTCCCTCCGCGTCCCGTTCGCCCGCCCGCGGATTGGCCTTATCCGCGTGTCGATTCGCTACGCCCTGCCGCGGACGCCTGAACAGGCGGGAATGACGGTGCCCGTCGTTCTGACACCGGATGTGAAGTTCCACGAACTGACGATGGAGGCCTCGCCTGCGGCCCGCACCGGGATCAACGTCGCCGATTCCAATTGGAAGGAAATCGTCACCTCCAGCGATCGTCGTCGCTGGAGCGCCGATCCGCAGGCCGAGTCTGCCGCAATCACTTTCGAAAGCGGCCGGCCCCTCGTGCAGGAACGGGCCGTCATCTCGGCAGCATTCATCCGCACCGAGTTGACTCCCGGAGGAGTCCATCGCACGGTCGCCAGTTATGAGATCGACCGCAGCGGCGACACGCTCACCATCACGCTTCCCCCCTCGGCGACTTCGCAGGGGCTGACGATCAACGGCCTGCCTGCCGAGACTCTCCCAACACCTTCCGGAACCCCCGGAAACGTGGTCACGATGAAAGTTCCCCCCGCCGCAGGAGACGGAGCGACCCGGCTGCGGGTCGCCTACGACGTCATGCCCCAGGGAGGCAGCGGTGCGATTGGCCGCGTACGAGTCGCATTCCCGCAGTTTGTCGCTGGAACCTACATCGACCAGCTGATCTGGAAAATCGACCTCCCGGAAACGGATGTCCTCTTCTGTTCGCCGCCCGGAATGTCCCGGCTGTTTGAATGGCAGAGGGTGGGCCTCTTCTGGCGCCGCGTTCTTTCACCCGCCTACCTCGCGACGTTGAAGGACGCCGGCTTCGAAGCGGACGGAACGCAGACGGGCGTCGAAGGCTACGCCTATCGCCAGATTGGCGCGCCGGCCAGCCTCGTCATCTGGACGATCGACAGGTCGCTCGTGATTCTGATCGGGGCAGGGGTCACGCTCGTTCTCGGCTTCGCCTTCTGGACGATCCGCAGTCTGCAGAATGTCGTCGTTCTGCTCTTCCTCGCGTTCCTCATCAGCGTCGCCGGCCTGTGGTTCCCCGAAGCAATCCAGGTGTTGCTGCAACCGGCGCTTGTCGGCGTCGTGATGGCCATGGCGGCCACGGCCGTGGATGGTCGGACCCGCCGCCGGCGCTACCGCTCTCCGGCCCGGGAATCCTCGATCCAGCCCGCCGTGCGCACTCCCGCTCCCAAGGTGAATGATCCGCTGCGATCGACGATCCTCCGCCCCACCGGCAGCGACCATGGAGTCCCTCGATGAGTTCCGCTTCGAGCGGTTCCTCGATGCGTCTTCGCGTCGCGCCGTTCATGGCCGGCCTGCTGGCGTCGCTCTGCGTTTCCTGGGCGGCCGTCGCAACGGCGATTGAACCGCTGCACCCGATGGCCGTCGATGAAGCCTCTGTGCGCCTTCCCGACGGCTGGGCTTCGATCGACCGTGCCACCTTTGATGCCTACGCCGCGTCCCTCGCTTCCGGGCGCATCGGCCGCGCCGCGGGCGGTCTGAATCGGGCCCACTACACCCTCCGCCTGATGCCCGACGATTCGCTCGTCGGCGAAGCGTCCGGCACAATGCGGCTGTCGGACGAGCCTGCGATCCTTTCGCTCGGACGTCCGAGTTTCGCGGTCAGCAACCTGGAACTCGATGGCCAGCAGGCCGTCTGGGGATCCGACTCCGCCGGCTCGACCTGCCTCCTCTGTCCAAGCGATGGCGCGGAGATTCGCTTCCAGTGCTCGCAGCAGGGACTCCGTCGAGGGGATTCCCTCGAGTTCTCTCTCGACTGGCTCACCTCGGTCGCCACTCGCGTGGAACTAAAGGTCCCTGCTGGCCTCCAGGCCGAAACACAGGGACTGTTGAAAACGTCCACGGTCAATGAGCCCGATGGAACCGTCACCCTCACCTGTGAAGCGGGGGCGCGTTCCAACTGCACCATCCGATTCCTGCCGCGGCTGAAAGCGACCGCGGCACGATTCGGAATGGATCTCCGTCAAACCCTCTCCGCAACCTCGACCCGGGTTCTGGTCCAGTCCGCGGTGGGCATTCTGAGTTCGTCAGCAGGCCCCGCCGTCGCCGAAGTCGAAGTTCCCGACGGCTTCACGCTGCTGCGTGCGGCGATTGGCGGCGACGAACGGCTCCCCCTCGAACATCCTGTCGGGCAGGCCGGACTCGTCCGGATTCCGCTGGGAGACCTCGCGGTCGGCCAGCGGGTCGACCTGCGCCTGGTGATGGAGCGTCCCGCCGATTGGTCGCAACCTCTTTCGGTCAGCCGCATCGTGCCGCGAAATGGCCTCCTGCTGCGCGAGGAGGTCGTCCTGCAGTTTGAAAAACCTCTCGAGATCATGCACGTCGAGGCGCCCGACTATGAACTGGTCGCTCTCGCCGTCGAACCCGCCCGTGAAGCCTGGACCTATCGCGGCACGTCCGGCAACGGAACTCTCCTCGTCACCGCACGGGCCCCGGCCGCCGAGTGGTCTGCCGAGTACTTCGTCAAACGCCGTCAGAACGGCCCCCGCACGGAGGTCCTCACCCTTGTCGACCTCAAGTCCATCCGGTCGCCCCTCTTCGAGTTCGATATCGATGTCCTGAAGCCTTGGAAGATCGTCTCGGTCTCCGCGCCCGACGCCGTCGGAAACCCCGCGTCTCTCACCTTCCGCCCGCTCGAGGAATCGGAGACGGCCGTCCGATATCGAATCCTCCTCCGGGCGCCGGCCACGCCTCAACGCGGCAGTCTCGTCACGATCGCAATGGCCACCCAGTCCAACACGGCGGACTCCTCGCTGCCTCGGCCAGTGGCGGTTCCCCGCCACGGCGGCGGCGATGCTTATCTCCTGCTCACCCGCCCCGATGAACTGGCCACTCCGCCGGCCGAGCTTGGCCCCGAAATCGCGCTGAACTCCCTTCGTCCCGGCCTGCGAAGCAATGCCTTCTTCGAACCGGTTCGCCTCGGCGCCGCAACCATCCACCGCGGTGCGTCTTCCCACGCCATCGATCAGTTTCGACAGCCGCCCCGACCGGGCGCACGCGTCAACCAGCCCCACGAAGTCGTTCCTCAGCAATTGCTCAAGGACGCGCTCGCCGTCGTCGAACTCCAGACCGTCGTCGATAGCGCCACCCGTGCAACCACTCATCGCGCCCAGGTCGTCTTCGACTCGGCCGTCGACCTGTCGGGAGCCTCGATCGGGTTTGACGGGGAGTGGTCGTTGATCGAGGTTTTGGGAGATGGTGCTCCCGTCAGTGCATCGCCGGTCGGACAGGACCTTCGCTTTCCTGAAACCTCCCGGACCGTCCGCGAACTGGTCATCCGCTACAGCACCCCGACAGCAGGGGAGAGCATTCCACGTCGCGATCGCGTGCCCTGGCCCCAGGTCCCCTCACACGTGCAGCGCTGGAACTGGCGCATCGAGACGCCCACCGATCGTCGCGTCACGGCGATCGATGCTCCGTTCGAGTTCGTCGGTGGCATGCGCCGTCCTTCCGTTCGTGAGCGCCTCCTGGCGCCCTTGAGCCGCCCCTCAGGCGCACCGATCTTTAACCCGTTCAATGGCGACGCGTGGCGCGAACTCTGGGAGCCGACCACCCTCTCGCAGCGATTCGAATCGAACGACTCGTCACTGATCTCCGTCGCCGGCGAAAGCTATCCCGGCGCAACCACAATGGTCTCGTGGTCTGAGCGGCTTCTGGACGGCTTGAACTGGTCATTGATGATCGGCGGGATGCTCGCCGTCGCCATGCTTCGGCGTTACCGCCGCGGCACGTTCCGATTCGTCGCCGCGGTCTCCGCGATCGCCGCAACGTCCGCCTGGCTGCTGCCGCCCCCGTTCGGGGCGATGGCCGGCGCAACCCTCTGTGGCTTCCTGATCGCCGGCTGCCTGCCGCGTCGCTTGGTGACGCCATGGCCCGGCTCGGTCGCGCGCTCCACAGGCACGCCCGTTCCAAGGTTTGTCGGCGTCACCGGTGTCGCGATTGTCTGCGGCCTTTCTTCCATGGTCGTTGCGATGGCCCAGGTTCAGTCGTCCAGGCCAAACGTGCTTCTGCCGCAGAATGACGGGTTGCCAACCTCCACCGCTTTCGTTTCCGAGGCCGTCGCCAGCGACATCGGCGCCTGGCAGCGCGATCGCCTCGGGCCTTCCTTCCTGCTTCGCAGCGCCAGGTATGACCTGGCGGTCGATGAATCCGAAGTCGCGTCAGCGAGCGTCGAGTTCAACCTGGTGATTCCCCGCCCCGACGCGACCAGGTCGGTCCAGATTCCTTTTGAGGGACTGACATTTCGAGGTCCCGACGCTGTCCAGATTGACGGCCAGCCGGCCCATTTCGTCCCCACGGCCGACGGCGCCGGATTGATCCTCTCGCTTCCAGAGTCCCCGGACGCAGTCCCCGGCGAGCCTGCGTCGCATGTCGTCCAGATGCAGGCCTCCCTCCGTGTTCCAGCCGGGGGGCTGAAACGCGAGTTCGCCCTGATGATCCCTCGCTGCGCAGCTGCCGTCGGCGCCATCAACAGCTCGGCCGGCCCGATTCGCGATCTGCGTTCGTCCGCCCGCGGACGGACCCAGGGCGATGCTGGATCGGTGACCTGCGCCCTCGGAGCGACCGGCCGCTGGCATGCCCGCTGGCGGGGAACGGAGAGCCCCGAGCGATCCACTCTTGATTCCACCGTCACCGCCCGCGCCGAGTCCGTCGTCACCGCCGAACCACTGACGCTGCTCGTTCAGACGCGGCTCATTTTCGAAACCCCTGAACTCGCCGATCCATTCGCGTCGGCCCGACTCGAACTCGAGCTCCCTCAGGGAAGCATCGTGGCGTCCGTCGTCGGACAGACTCTCGCCCACTGGCGCACCCGCACTGACGGCGAACGACTGCGGCTGCTGCTCGACTTCACCAGCCCGCCGATCGTCGGCCAGTCCGTCGACTTCCAGTTCGAACTCCCGGTGCAGCCCGCGGCGGAAATCGAAATCCCACCCATTCCGTTGCTCCCGCCGCCGCGCCTCAGCAACCACCAGTTCGCCTTCGTCACGAGTCCCGATTTTCAGCTGCAGATGATTTCCAAGCCGGATCCCGAGTCCGGAGTGTGGGCCATCGAGCCGTCAGAGGCCTCCTTCTCACTCCGGAAAGATCGCGGACTGCCGATCCCGGGGGCGGCCCTGGAACTTGATCGGCCTCTGCCGCTCGCCTTCATGCTGTCGCGGCGCTCCACCGGCAGGACGGCCGAACTCGAACAGTCGCTCGTCTCCGCCGGCTCGTCGGTCGCCTGGACTGGAACGGCCCGGATCGAAACCTCCGTCCGCCCCGGCTTCCTCTACGAATTCCGGATCGATCCAGCGATCGAAATCACCTCCGCCAGCGTCGTCGAACGGGACGTCGAACGACTGAGTCGCTTCATCCGCGAAGGAGACCGTCTGCTCCTCGTCGTGGGGGACGATCGCCTCGGCACGAAGAATGTCCGACTGGCGGGAAAGCTCCATCTGGAAGCCGGGACGATCAGCCCCGTCCCACGATTCGACCTCGCGAATACGATCATCTCCCGCCGCGAAATCGTTGTGACTTCCTCGACAGACCAGTTGCTCCAGGTCCGTCGGAGCAGTGCAGCGTCCCCCCTCGTCAGCAGTGGCGACACCGAATGGGAACCGCAGGTCCCGTCCAGTCGCCGCCTGGCGCTCACGGGCCGGGAATCCGACTTCGAAATGCGCTGGATCAATCCTGCCAGCCCCCTCAAGCTGGTCGAGTTCCTGACGCTTCCCGCCGATGGAAGCGCCGAGTGTTCCATCGAATGGCAGCTGGAATCCAGCCAGCAGCTTCCAGCCACCATCGCCATCAACGCGCCGGCCAGCACCCGCATCGATGAGTCCTCGGATTTCACCGAAGAGGGCCGGCGGATGCTCCCGGATGACCGCGTCCGGATCGAGCTGCAGTCGAAATCGAGTCGCCTGCCGTCCGCCAGGGTGCTGATGACCTCGCCCATGCAGCAGTCGATTGACCGCTCCGGTGCCCTGCCGCGTCTCATCGACCTTTCCGTCGCGCCGGAAACCTACCTCGCCGTCCCCCGTTCGCTCGTCCCCTCGTGCGACGTTCCGGGAGACTTCCTTGATGAGCTGCCGGCAAATGCGCCCGCCATGTGGGCCGCCCCATTCACCACTCGTCACCTCCTTGTCTTCGCCCTGTCTGGCACGGATTGGCGAGTCTCGTCCAGCACCGAGGCCGAAATCGTCGGGCAGGCCACTGCAGAGATCGTCACCTTCGATGCTTCGGAAAAGATTCACGGCCAGACACGACTGACAATCAGCCCCTCTCGTGTCGGGATTCTCAGGTTCGAGCCCGCCTCCGGCGGTGCCCTGAAAGCGGTCCGCGCGTCGACCGGAGCATTGCTGGAACCCGCCGGCGACGGCGTCTGGGAGCTGCTGCTGCGTCCTTCGCAACCGGTCGCGGTCGTCTCCGAATGGACTGCGCCCCCAGGGCAGGGTGGGGCGCCCGGCCTTCCACCCGGGCCGCTGACCCGCGGGCTCGAGTTGCAGGTCACCTATCTCGCGAGAGTTCCCTCGGGAGAAGCAACACGCTGGAGCCCCGAGGTCCTGGAACGTCCCGCAGGCGCCGAACTCCTCGTGGCCGCCCGCCTTGAAAACCTCCTCTCCGCCGCCGGCAGGCTTCCAATTGGCGTCACCCCCCCCACCTGGCTGAGAGAAGAATTGCTCGCCCTCGGCCAGCTCGGTCGCAATTCACCCCGGCTCGGGAGACTGGCGGCGCAGGTCGAAAGCCTCATCGATTCGTGGTCTGCCCGCACCAGCGCCGTGACCGCTCCCAACTCCGTCGCCCCGGCGTCGTTGCTGCTGACCAGGTCGCCCGAGCAGGTCCTCGCTGATGGGATGCTGATCGCCGCGGCGGACCCCGACGCGGTCGTCGAACTCCCCACCGGCCACTCCGCCTGGTCGATCTCGCGCCGCCTGTTTCAGGGAACGTTCGTCTCGGCCTGGTTCATCGTCTGGGCGTTTGTCGTCACCAAGGGGGGCGAGTGGGTCGCCCGCCGCCAGTGGGCGGATCGCCTCGCCAGTCACCCCGGGGTCGCCCTCATGAGCATTGGGCTCCTTTGGTGGCTGTTCTTCACACCCAGCGTCTTCGGCGCACTGCTCGCGTTCGCCGCCGCGCTGTGGGAGCTTCTCTGCTGGTCGCGCAACAGATCCGCGGGCTCCCCGGCTGCCTCATGATCCGGAATCGGCTGGGGGCGCTGCCATCTGCTGCACGGCCGGAGCAGGCGACTCTCCCGGCGAATGCGTCGCCCCGGGTGAAGTGAGGCTCATGATCAGCACCGCTGATCCCAGGATCAGGCAATACCACGCGAAGATCGCCAGCTTCATTTTGATCACCATGGCCATCAGCACGCGGATCGCGGCGATCCCGACCACGAACGACACCCCGGCTCCGACCGCAAGCGGTCCCAGTGCGAGTGCCTCTCCATCCTCGCCTTTCAGCAGCTTGCGCGAATAGAGAACAAGCGCTCCGCTGATCGCCGGCACGGCAATCAGGAACGCGAATCGGGCGGCCGCATCCCGCGTCATCCCCCGCAGCAGGCCCCCTAGGATCGTCGACCCGGATCGTGAGACCCCCGGAGCCGGCGCCAGCACCTGGAACAGCCCCACCACCAGCCCGTCGAGCGGAGTGATCTCGTCGAGGGTCCGCGTTCCTTCCTTGAGCCGCGTCGCCAGGAACAGGAACGCCGCTGTCACCAGCAGCCCCGCTCCGGCGGCCGTCGTCGTGTTCAGCGTCTCGTCGATGATCCGCTTGCCGAACAGCCCCAGCGGAATCAGGGGCAATGTGGCCACGACAATCGCCACGATCAGCCGCGGCTTGCGGAGCGCCTCCAGCAGGTCCCGGAAAAAATAAACCACGATCGACAACAGCGTTCCCGCGTGCAGCGCGACGTTGATGGCGACGTTGTCGACCTTCCGCCCCAGCCAGTGCTCCACGATCAGCAGGTGACCGTCCGAGCTGATCGGCAGGAACTCTGTAATGCCCTGCACGATGCCGAGCAGGATGGCTTCAAGATAGCTCATGCGTGGAGGTGCTCAGTGATCAAGAGCATCTTCAAAGTGGGTCTTCCGGGTTCCGCAGGCAATGAACGGACCGATGCGAATCGAGATCCGTTCCGTCGCCCGCACACGAGCCGTGAAAACGGCCTAGGTGGCGGCCGGCTGGCTCAATTCCACGAACTGCTTCACCTTCGCGTCGACGACGTCGAGCGCCAGGTTCCACAGTTCCGGCTGAGTCGGATCGATCCCCAGCGATTCGTGGATCGCATCTTCCGTCTCGCGGCAGCCCGTCAGCACCAGCAGCTTCCGGTAACGGTCGGGAAACTCCGGTCCGATCTTCGGCGCGATGGCGAACAGCGCCTGCGACAGCAGGTATCCAAACGTGTACGGGAAGTTATAGAACGGCAATCCGCCGATATAGAAATGCAGCTTCGACGCCCAGAACAGCGGGTTCCATCCCTCGCTGTCGAGCACGTCCAGGTACGCCTCTTTCTGCGCGGAAAGCATCAGCTCCGACAGCCGCTCGGTCGGCAGTTCGCCGCTCTTCCGCTCGACATACAGGGCGTTCTCGAAAATGAACCTCGCGTGGATGTTCATCAGGAACGCCACGGAATCCGACAGCGCATGGTCGAGCAGCGACAGCTTCTCGGTCGTCGTCTTCGCCGTTTTCAGGCGATGCTCTGCCAGAACGGCCTCGGCGAATGTCGATGCCGTCTCCGCCAGGTTCATCGGGTAGTCCTGCAGCAGGTACGGCTGATCCTTCAGCACGTAGCTGTGGTAGGCGTGCCCCAGTTCATGCGCCAAAGTCGACATGCTGTCGGCGCTGTTCGTATACGTCATGAAGATCCGCGATTGCTGCTTCGTCGGGAACCCCGTGCAGAAGCCCCCCTGCCGCTTCCCGCCCCGGTTCTCCACTTCGATCCAGCGATCGCTGATCGCCCGCTGCGCAAAATCTCCCATGTGCGGGCTGAACGCACTGAACGTCGACACGATCGTGTCGCAGGCCGCGTCGTAGGTGATCTGCGAGTTCTCGCCAGGCCCTTTCGGCAGCGGAGCCGCCTGGTCGAACCAGGCCAGCTTCTCGACGCCGATCAGCTCCGCCTTCCTCTGGAAATAGGCTTTGAGCGATTTCTTCCGGTCGCTCACGCACTTCCACATCATGTCCAGCGTTTCGCGCTTCAGCCGGTTGTAGCGCAGCGGCAGGTCGAGATGATCCTTGAGGCCCAGCCGGCGATACTTCACCTGCCGCGTTCCCGCGATGTGGTTGATCGAATCCGCGCAGGTGTCGGCGATTGATGCCCACGCCTTCGACGCCGCGCAGAAGTGGTTCTCACGGATCGTCCGCTCCGGAGAATCAAAGGTCACCTGCCCGGGCGACTTCCGGACAATCTCCCCTTTCTCCATCACCTCGATCTTCAGCGCGCCGGAGATGCGGTCGTACAGCCGGCTCCACGCCATGATGCCGTCGACCGCCAGCTCCGACGACAGAATCTCCTGGTCCTTGGGCAGCCGGAAGCGGGCGCTGCGCCGGCATTCATCGAGGAAGAATCCGATCGATTTCAGCGGCTGGCTCGAGCCCATGCTCTCTGCGTAATCCGCGTCTGTCGAAGTCTGCAGCGCGAATTCCAGGTTCGTGAACACCTGCGAACGCAGCGGGCTGACTGCTGCCAGCTGGCCTTCGATCTGCTGGAACAGCTTGTTCTCGGCGTCGGCCGCGGCATGGCAGCCGATGAACGCATGCAGGTCTTCCGAGCTCGCCATCAGGCTGCTCAGCCGGGGAACGTACTCCTCCCAAACCTTCAGCGACTTCTTCGAAAGCGGTTCGAGCTTTTCGGAATCCGCCGCCGCCTTCTCCAGGTCGGTGCGGAATCGCTCGAACAGCTCCTTGAATTGAGCCGTGTCTGGATGCGGCAGCAAGGAATCCAGATCCCACGTCACGGCATACTTGGCCATCGTTTGCGAGTCCTTTCCAGCGATGAAATAGAGTCGCGCGGACTGTACCCGCGCACGAAGGGCCTCGCAAATGGCGTTCGCCAATCGCAAATCGCTGAGAACCATCACCCGGCTCAGCTTGCACCGCACGCCGACCCCGGCGACCGGCAGTTTCTGCCGTTTGCTCTTGGCGAACAAAATCAGTCCGCGCTATAACTCCCCCGCCGGAAAGCGGGCCGCCAATTTCGGAACCCGCTGCGGACCGGCGGTGACATGGATGTCGCCACAAGACCACGCTTCAGCAAGGACGCTCCGCGTGAATCCGATTCTTGTCGTTGGTGCAGAAACCGTCGTCGGGGCCAGCCTCTCGATCCATCTCGCCGATCGTTGCGACGTCTTTGCCGCCTCCCTTGCGGGACGAATCGATCTGGTCGACTGCCAGGTCCTGCCGGAAACCGGCGACCAGCTCTCCCCCGAACGCACCGTTGCGGAAGTCCGCCCCCGGACCGTCGTTCTCTGCGGAGCCGCCTCCCGCTCCTGCTGGGATCCCTCGTCCGGCAAGGCCGTTCGCGCGGAATCGACCCAGAAGATGTCGGCCTGGGCCGTCGCAGCGAACGCCATCGGCGCAAAGACGGTCTTCATCTCCAGCGACGCCGTCTTCACCGGACCATGGATGTTTCACGACGAGGAGGGAGAGTCGCACTGCGCGACTCCCGCCGCGTTGGCCATTCGTAAGATGGAAGCCGCTGTCGTCGATGCCTGTGAAAACTCCCTGATCGTCCGCACCAACGCCTATGGCTGGTCTCCTGCTCGGACTGCCGGCTGGCTCGAGAATACCCTCGCTCTCATCGAGGCTCGCCGGCCGATTCAGCTCGATCCCGTCCGCCACGCCACTCCCATTCTCGCGACCGATCTCGCCGAGATCCTCGAGAAGATGCTCATCGAAGATCTGACCGGCGCTTATCACGTCGCCGGCGCCGAGCGCATCAGCCCGATGGGCTTCGCACAGCGGCTCGCCGGGCAGTTCAATCTTCCCTGGATTCCCGCCCGCAAGGCCTCCGTGCAGACGGAAGCTCCCGCCGGCTTCGGGGCAGGGGAATGCTCGCTCCAGACCCGCAAGCTCCGACGCGACCTCTGCATCCCCATGCCGCTGCTCTCGGAATCCCTCGCACGGCTGGAAGCCCAGCAGATCAACGGACACCGCGAGAAGCTCGCCCCCAACGCGACAGTGCAGCTCCGCGCGGCCTGATCAAGACGGCCCGGTTGCTTGCGCGAACGCCCGGCTTCTTGAGCGGAAGGTCCACGCCCCTCACGGCGTCCAGATCGCACTCCGGCCCAGATAACTCTGCGCCTCCCGCATCCGCCGCGCTTTGATCCGCACGTACGGAGCAACGACCATCCCTCGATGGCCGAAGTGCCCCGGCGCTGCTTTCGGATCGCCCCGCCGTGGCTCGACGAAGTCCTCGATCACGAACCCCGTTTTGCACAGGCCGCCGACCATGTCCTGCCAGCGGTGCAGGTACTCGGTCGCTCCCTCTTCCCGATAGGCCACATCCGCCAGCTCCGGAAGAGCTCCTTCGTGATAATAGGAGACCCCCAGGACGTACCGGTGGAACGCGTCGCGGTGGCTGATCTGCAGTGATGTCGGCTGCTTGTGCTGGCTGATGTACAGCCCCCCTTCGCGCAGCACCCTCGCGATCTCCCGGTAAACCGGTTCGAGCTTCGGGACGTAGCACGTGCTGACCGGCTGGTGCACGATGTCGAATTCCGCGGCGTTCAACCCCGCCAGGTCGTCCATCGTCCCCTGGATCAGCCGCATCCTGAAGCCGCGGCGATCCGCCTCACGCTGGTCGATCGCCAGCATGGCGTCGCTGATGTCGACGACCGTGACATGCGCCCCCGCCGCCGCATACAGAATCGACTGCCAGCCCCCAGCCGCCGCCAGGCACAGCACGTTCAACCCCGAGACGTCTCCCGGAAGCCAGCCGCGGCTGTCGAGCGAGGCGATCGGGCTCGTGAGTTCAGCATCCGTGGCCGGTTTCGCAAACGGGCTGTGTTCATTGGCCAGCCCGTTCCAGGCCGCGCGGTTTTGTTCAAGTTCCGGACGGGGACGCATCATGTCGATCGTGAGTGATGTAACGTGCCACGGCCGTTTCGGCCGTGCGCGAATGCCAGCGACTTCCACGCGTTGTCGGCGAGTCGAGGTTGAGCGCTGAGCCGTTCAAGGGTCTGCCAAAACCGGAACGCCAGCAAGTCACTCCGCCTGCGAAGGCGTTTCTCCCAGCACTTCCTTCAGCCGCCGCAACGCCCGCAGGTACCGCATCCCCGCCGCCGCCGGCGTCAGCCCCAGCGCCTCTGCAACCTCGTTGTTCCCCATCTGCTCGACATGCCTCATCACCACCACTTCACGGTCGTCCTCACGCAGTTCATCCAGCGCCGAGTAGAACCGACGCTGGAGTTCCTGCCGGATGGCATGCGCGGCCGGTGTCAGTTCCGAGTCGACGAGGCGTGCCGCCAGGTCCAGTGACGAGGCGTCGTCCCAGCCGGCCGGAGCACCCGTCTGTTCGCGGGTCACGTCCCGTCGTTGCGCCCGGTGACGGCGGTGCAGGTCGATCATCCGGTCCTGGGCAATCTGCCTGAGCCACAGCCGGAACGGCATGGCCGGCCCGCGGATGTAGTCCGGCAACCGACGCGTTGCCTCCATGAGCACGTCCTGGACGATATCGCTCGCGTCGACGCGCCCCGCCATCCGCCGATCCATCCGGGCTCGGATCATTCGGCGAATCGGGTCCCGCACCCCGTCCAGCAGGGCGTTGAGCGCCTCGGCCTGCCCGTCGGCCGCGTTTCGCAACAATTCCGGGGACGGTTCGACGCTCGGCTCCATGCGGCCCTTCACAGGTTTTGTCAGTTCTCGAAGGTGACTGACTTCCCAGTCTAACAGAACTCCCGTGTGTCGAATCCCGGGGAGCGGCTCGCCCCGGCGCGCAACCGCTCATGAATGGCGGGAGGGACAATGAACAGCACGAACTTGAGGGGGTTATGCCAGGAAAATTCGGTGTCGGGCCTCGGAATCACCGGGCGATTGGCCTTGGAACTCTCGTTTTCTCGACTGGGCCGGGGAGCGGGGCAAGAAAACAGGACCACCCCCTGGCCCATGCACTCCTTGACGCCTTGCCCCGTCGGAGGCCGTCTCGATTGACCCGGCGAGAGGGGGAAAGGCGGCCGGGATTCCGCGGAGACACGCCCGGCGCGCGATCCGACCCCTGCGGCTTTTCAAGAGGTCGCAACGCCTCTAGCATCCCTCTTTCTGGCCTCGCCGGGAGGCCCCTTGTCGAGCACCTGGACGTGCCGCCTGTTCGTTGTGGCCGGTTTTCCGACCTGGCCACGATTGGCTGGCCCCGGTGCTCCAACTCCGGATTCACCGCTTTCATTTGAGGACGACCATTTCCATGGCTGAACAACTGGCAACCAACGTTACCTGGCACGACCACAGCGTGGCCCGTGCTGACCGCGAAAAGATCAAGGGACAGAAGGGCGTGGTGATCTGGTTCACCGGCCTGTCCGCTTGCGGCAAGAGCACGATCGCCAACACCGTCGACCACATGCTGAATCAGATGGGCCGCCACACCTATCTGCTCGATGGCGACAATATCCGCATGGGCCTCAACAAGAACCTCAAGTTCTCGGCCGAAGACCGTGCGGAAAACATTCGCCGCATTGGCGAAGTCGCCAAGCTGTTCGCCGACGCCGGCGTCATCACCCTCACCGCCTTCATCTCCCCCTACAAGAAGGACCGCGACGCCGTCCGCGCCCTCCTGAAGGACGGGGAATTCATCGAGGTCTACGTCGACGCGTCCCTCGAAACCTGTGAAAAACGCGACCCGAAGGGCCTCTACAAGAAGGCCCGTGCCGGCGAAATCAAGGGTTTCACCGGAATCGATGACCCGTACGAAGCTCCGGAAAAGCCGGAACTCGTTCTCGATTCCAACAACAAGGGAATCGACGCACTGGCGAACGAAGTCGTCGCCTACCTCAAGTCGAAGAATCTCCTCGGCTGATCCCGCATGAGGCGACCAGGGGGCATCTGCCCCCTGATCCCGCCCGCTTGTCAGTCGACCAACCAATCGCCACAGCCGGCCCAGGACGGCGGCTGGACCATCCAGTCGCAACGCCCCGGGGCAAATCAGGAAACGCCTCCGGCTGCATCGACCGATCTTCCATGAGAAGCGCGTCGGCGGAGGGAGCCTGCGCGGACGGAGCGACCGACAAACTTCACCCGGCTTGACATGAATACCACGGAAACGACGATTCGCGCGGTCGTGGAGCAGGTGCTGCAGCAGCTCGGCTCGAAGCCCGCAACAGCGGCTTCAAAACCGGCGCCCGCACGAACCTCCGGCGGCGAGATCCCCGTGATCTCCTCCCGCAACGGTGCGGCTTTCTCGGCTGGATCACGCGGCTCCGACGGTGTCTTCCATTCCGTCGACGACGCTGTCGCTGCGGCCGGAGAGGCCTTCGAGAAGTTTCGCATGCGGCCGGTCTCCGACCGCGAGAAGGTCGTCCAGATCGTCAAGACCCTCTGCGAACAGCAGGCCGAAGAACTCGGCCGGCTGGAAATGGAAGAAACGAAAATCGGCCGCCTCGATCACAAGGTCGAGAAGCTCAAGATCATCAAGCTCGTCCCGGGGACAGAGTTCCTGAAGCCGACCGCCTATACCGGCGACCGCGGCCTCACGATGATCGAGCAGGCCCCCTTCGGTGTCATCGGCGCGATCACGCCTGTGACCCACTCTCTCCCGACGCTCGCCGGCAACGTGGTCAACATGGCCGCCGCCGGCAACTCGATGGTCTTCAATCCGCATCCCAGCGGAGCGAAGATCGCTTGCGAAGGTGTCCGTCGCTTCAATCGCGAAATCTCCAGGGCGATCGGCATCGAAAACCTGGTCACGATCATCGAGAAGCCGACAATCGAATCGGCCGACGAGATCTTCCAGCATCGCGGCGTGAAAATGCTCTGCGTCACCGGCGGTCCTGCCGTCGCCCGCGCAGCGCTCGCCGCCAAGAAGAAGTCGGTCGTCGCCGGACCGGGCAACCCGCCTGTCGTTGTCGACGAAACGGCCGACATCGACAACGCCGCAAAGTGCATCGTCGCCGGCGCCGCCTACGACAATAACCTCCTGTGCATCGGCGAGAAGGAAGTCTTCGCCGTCGCCCCGATCTTCGACAAGCTGATGGACGCCGTGGGGCGGCATGGCGGATTCCGCCTGAACTCCACGCAGATCGACGCCCTCACCAAACTCGCCTTCGCTCCTCCCAAAGAGCAGGGGGGGCACGCGATCCTCAACAAGGATCTCGTCGGAAAAGACGCCGCAGTCCTCGCCCAGATGATCGGCGTGAAGGTCCCGGCCGGCACGCAACTGCTCTACGGCGAAACGGACACGAACAACCCGTTCGTCCCCGAAGAACAGATGATGCCCTTTGTCCCGTTCGTCCGCGCCAAGAACACGCAGCACGCGATCGAACTGGCCCTCGAGTTCGAGCATGGCTTCGGCCACACCGCCATCATCCATTCCCGCGACATGCGGACCACGACGATGATGGGCCGCCTGATGAACACCACCCTGTTCATCGCGAACGGCCCATCAATGGCCGGCCTGGGCCTCGGAGGCGAAGGCTTCCTCTCGTTCAGCGTCGCCACCCCCAGCGGAGAAGGGGTGACCACGCCCGCCACCTTCACCCGCAGCCGCCGCTTCGTCCTCGCCGACGATCTCCGTATGATTTAGGCGAGCGGCCGGCGTCAGCCGGCTGATGACGTCGCATTCAGAAACGCTGCCCAATGCAACTCGCCAGAGTCGTCGGACGTGCCACCGCCACGGCGAAACACCCGTCGCTGAACGGCTGGCGGCTCCTGATCGTCCAGCCACTGGATCAGGAAAAGCAACCGGATGGTGACCCGCAAATCGCAATCTGCGAGCTGGGCAGTTCCACCGGCGACGAAGTCATGATCACCGCCGACGGCTCAACCATCCGCGACATGATGAAAGTCGAAAACAGCCCCGTCCGCTTCGCCGTCCTCGGGCAGATTGATCCGCAGTCGTGAGGCGTCCGTCGAGGTCACTCCGCGTGCCTGATCGCGGAGAGTCGTTTCTCTGGCGGAATGAGCGTTGAACGCCGCTCCATGGGACGAACACGCTCGACGATTTCGTACCAGACTTCGTCCGAGTCGCCATCGAGCAATCGAATCAGTTCGAGAACGCCGACGAACTCAAAGTAGACTGGATTGCCGTCGGAGTTTGGAAAGCGGTACTTCGCCGCGCGGCCCCGGCGCTTGGCTTCGCGTAACGCCTGCCGGGCGTTTTCCGCGGAGAATGTGAGGATGCGTTCTTCGCAAAGGCGACGGACGCCTGACGAGCCGTTCACCTCGACCCGAAACTGAAACAGAAGCTTCGCCGAATATCTGGATTCGAACTTCATGGACGATCTGCTGGCCGAGGGATTTGGCGAGAGAGATTGCCCTCCCTACTATGCGTTCCATGTCCCACGACGTCTACGAATCTCCGCTCAATTCCCGCTACGCCTCGAAGGAGATGAGCGCCCTCTGGTCCGATCAGGCCAAGCACTCCACCTGGCGCCGCATCTGGGTCGCACTCGCCGAAGCCCAGAATGAACTCGGCCTTGATGTCACGAAAGCCCAGGTCGAAGAGCTCCGCGCCAACGTCGACAACATCGATTTCAACGTCGCCGCGAAATACGAACTCGAACTCCGTCACGACGTGATGGCGCATGTGCACGCCTTTCGCGACCAGTGCCCCACCGCCGGCGGCATCATCCACCTCGGCGCCACTTCATGCGAAGTCACCGATAACACCGAACTCATCCAGATGCGGCAGGCGCTGCATCTCATCCGCCGCCGGCTCGTCCAGGTGATCGACGTTCTCGCGGCGTTCGCCTCGAAGTACCGCGATCTTCCCTGCCTGGGGATGACTCACCTGCAGCCGGCGCAGCCGACCACCGTCGGCAAGCGGGCCACCCTCTGGTGCTACGACCTTGTCCTCGACCTCGAGGAAATCGAACACCGGATCGACCAGTTGAAGTTCCGCGGGATCAAGGGGACCACCGGAACCCAGGCCACCTTCCTGCAACTGCTCGGCGGCGATCACGCCAGGGTGTCGGAACTCGAAAAACGCGTCTCGGCCAAGCTGGGATTTGAAGCGGTCTACCCCGTGACGGGCCAGACCTATTCCCGGAAGGTCGATGCCCAGGTGCTGGCGGCCCTTTCCGGCATCGGCCAGTCGGCCCACAAGATGGGCTCAGACATGCGGATCCTCCAGAGCCGGAAAGAACTCGAAGAGCCGTTCGAAACGAAGCAGATCGGCTCCTCCGCCATGGCCTACAAACGCAATCCGATGCGGGCGGAGCGGATGTGCGCCCTCTCGCGGTTCGCCATGCATCTGGCAGGCAGCGCCGACGACACGGCGGCAGTGCAGTGGATGGAGCGGACGCTCGACGACAGCGCCAACCGCAGACTCGTCATTCCGCAGGCGTTCCTCGCAATCGATGCGACCCTCATTCTCTATCGAAACATCGTCGACGGAATGGTCGTCTATCCCGAGGTGATTGGTCGCCATCTGGCAGAGGAACTTCCGTTCATGGCCACCGAAGAAATCCTCATGGCCGGCGTCCAGCAGGGGGGGGATCGCCAGGAACTCCACGAGCGGATTCGCGTCCACAGCCAGGCGGCCGCCCGCGAAGTCAAGGAATTCGGCCGACCAAATGACCTGATTCAGCGCCTTCAGGAAGATTCAGGCTTTGTTAAGGTCGACGTCGGGGCCACACTGGACGCCCGGCGTTACATCGGCCGGGCTCCGCAGCAGGTCGACGACTTTGTTGAAGATTTCGTGGAGCCGGTCCGAAAGAAATATGTTGGCGACCTCCGAGGGGCGACGGAGGGATTGCGCGTCTGACGGTCGCCTGTGCTCGGAGTGACCTGGCGTTCAATGAACAATTGGCTCGCAATCGCAGCCGCCGTCTTCGCTTTCGGGGCGTGCGCGACGTGGTTCCTGTCCAGCCGTCCGATCCTCTTTACGCGACTCTTCGTCTCGTATGAGGAGCGGATGGTCGTCCGTCGGGAAATTCTCGAAGACAGAAGCTTCGGACGGCGCCTGAAGTGGATCGGATTTGTCCAGTTCCTGATCGGACTCGGCTGCGTCGCAGCGGCCGTCCTCATCAAGAAGTGACCCTCACGCCCGTCGCCCGCATTCAACCCGCCAGTACTTGCTTCACCGCCCGTGACAGGCGCCACATCCCGTCCGTGATCCCCTCCGGCGTCTGCACGCCGTAGCTCAGACGCATGTGATTCTTGGGACGCCCTCCCTGGACCGGCGCGAAACAGAGTTCGCCCGGCACATACATCACGCCGTGCTGCTTGACCGCGGCCTGGAACAGCGGGCTCTGAAAGCCCGTCGGAATCGACGCCGGCAGGCTCATCCACACATACAGCCCCCCGGAGGGCCGCCGCCACGTCACGCCCGGTATGTCCGCGAAGTATTTCTCGGCGGCCGCCAGCATCGCGTCACGCTTGCGCGTGTACGAATCCCGCACATGCCGCACGTGTTCCTGGAACGCTCCTGATTTCAGCATCCGGGTCACGATCGCCTGCGGAAAGTTCGCCGATCCGAAATCCTCATTCCCCTTACGGTCGAGCACTGGCTTCATGACGTCCTTCGGCAGCACGCCGAAACCGACGCGCAGCCCGGGGGAGAGCGTTTTTGAGAACGTCTGCGTGTACAGCACCTGTTCCTTCGAGCCGTCGAGCGCCAACAGGCTGGGCAGGGGATTGCCGTCGAAACGCAGATCGCGATACGCCGCGTCTTCCAGGATCAGGATTCGGTTGTGGATCGACCAGCGGTTCGCGATGTCGACAATCGCTTTCCGACGTTCCAGCGACACCGAGACGCCGCTCGGATTATCGAACTCGCTGACGACGTAAATCATCTTCACCTGCGGCAACCGCCCCAGCTCGTTCAGCCGTGCGAGCGCCTGCTCGAGCAGTTCCGGCTGCATCCCGTTCTCGTCCAATGGCACGCTGATCGGCTCGGCCCCGACCCCCGCCAGGCATCCCAGGAACACGAAGTACGTCGGCGCTCCAACGATGCAGATGTCACCCGGATCGAGCAGCGTTTCACAAAGCAGCGACAGCAGCTGCTGCGAGCCCGTTGTCACCACCATCCGTGAGGCGTCATACCCCAGCGTCTCACGAGGGACGCCTTCCTGCGCCGCCATGTAATCGAGAAGGCTGCCCCGCAGGTCCAGTCGGCCCTGTGTCGTTCCGTACTGCAGCGCCGACCGTGCGGAGGCGCTGTCGGAAAGGAGCGTCACCACCGTCTCCCGCACCGGCTCGGCCGGAAGGGAGTCTTCGTCGACCAGTCCCGCGGCCAGCGAAATACACCCCGGGTTCTCCACTCCCTGTTGCATCAGGAAGCTGATCGCCTGGTCGGCCGCCCAGCGGCTGCGCTGGGAGAGTCCGGATGTGTGGAGCACGTGTGACATCGTGACCAATCAACGAGCGGCAGGGGATCTGGTGCAGCGCACGTCGCGCCGAAAAAAACCGCCGGCCGCGACCGGCGGGTTCCATGACGAACTCTCGTCCCGTCAGTGACTTCGTGGTTGCGCCTAAACGTCGAGGTCCCGAACTTCGAGCGCGTGCTTCTCGATGAACTCGCGCCGCGGTTCCACGTGGTCTCCCATCAGCACTCGGAAGATCTCTTCCGCCGAGGCCGCATCGTCCAGGGTGACCCTCTTGAGGATGCGGACGCTGGGATCCATCGCAGTTTCGAACAGTTCGTCCGGGTTCATTTCCCCGAGCCCTTTGAACCGCGTGTAGTTCAGGCCGCGTCCGCCCAGATCGCGAAGGGCCGGCACGATGTCACGAATCGTCTGCAGCTTCCGCTCGCCGTTCTCCGTCGACAGCAGATAGGGAAAGACCGGCTCGGCGTTGACGTTCGGCGGCAGCGTCAGATCGCGCAGATCGAGCTCGAAGTCCGAACGCAGGGTCGCGACGGCCTTGTTGATCGAGCGGACTTCATGCAGCTCGGAAATATGAGATTCCACCGGCGCTGCGGCTCCGTCCGTAGGCGCTGTCGCGGCCGGACGCGTCTCCGCTTCGTGCGCCTCGCGCTCTTCCTTCGTGAAGAACCACTTCTCCTCAAAGCCGACAGTCGCCCGGAATCGCGGCAGCTCACCCTCGCGGGAGTGGGCCCTCGCGAACTGCGCAAGGTTGATCCCCCGGTGCTCGAGGGTCGCCAGTGGCTCGTCGATCTGCGTCATCACTTCGGCCAGCTTCTTCAGCTGATTCGCGCCGAACACCCTCGGCGGCTTGCCGTTGGGGGAGGGATCATCCGGTCGGTGGTGTAGCGTCAGTTCTGCGCCGTGCAGACCCAGGTCCAGCAGCTCACCCATCATCTCTTCGTGCGTCTGCACATAGCGGGGCTTCTGGTTCCGGCGGTTCTTCTGCAGCACCCGGTACAGCGGCGGCTGGGCGATATACACGCAGCCCTGCTTCACCAGTTCCCGCATATGGCGGAAGAGAAACGTCAACAGAAGTGTCCGGATGTGCGAGCCGTCCACGTCGGCGTCGGTCATCAGGATGATCTTGCCGTAACGCCGCTTCGCAATGTCGATATCTTCGGCCATCGGGGAGATGCCGATCGCCTTGAACAGCGCCGCCACTTCCTGGTTCGCCAGCACCTTGATCAGCTGTGCCTTCTCGACGTTCAGAATCTTCCCGCGCAGGGGAAGCACCGCCTGCGTCGCCGAGTCGCGTCCGGTGTCGGCCGATCCGCCGGCCGAATCACCTTCCACCAGGTACAGTTCCGAGACGTCGAGATTGTGGTTCCGGCAGTCACGCAGCTTTTCCGGCAGTCCGCCCCCCGAAACCTTGTTCTTGTCGCGGGCGAGATCCCGGGCCTTTCGTGCGGCCTCGCGGGCTTCCGCCGCGCGCAGACCCTTCGTGCACAGCAGCTTCGCGACCTGCGGATTCTCTTCGAAATACTTGCCGAGATGCTCGCCGACGATCGCTGACACCGCGCTTTCCGCATCGGGGTTCAGGCAGCGGATCTTCGTCTGGGCCTCGAACTTCGGATCCGGATGCCGGATTGTCACGACAGCCGCCAGGCCTTCACGGAAGTCCTCGCCCTGAACGTTGACGTCCTTCTCTTTGATGATCCCTTCTTTCCTCGCGTAGCTGTTGAGCACACGGGTGAGGGCGGTGCGGAAGCCGCTGAGATGGGCGCCGCCTTCGCTGTTGTAGATGCCGTTGGCGTAGCAGCGGACCGTTTCCGTGAAGCCGTCGTTGTATTGCAGGGCGACATTCACATCGACCTGCCCCCCCGCATCCGCCGGAGCGTTTCCCGAAATCTGGATGACGTTTGGAAACAGCGTCGTCTCGGTGCGGTTCAGGTGCTTGACGAACGCTTCCAGCCCGTTTTCGTAATAGAACTCGTCCGACCGCCCCGAGGCGTCATCCGCGATCCGGATCCGCAGCCGAGCGTTGAGGAAGGCAGCGTCCTGGAGCACGCGGTGAATCGTCTCGTAGGAGAATTGCACCCCCTTGAAGATCGTCGGATCCGGCTTGAAGGTGACCTTGGTCCCCGTGGCTTCCGTCGGTCCCAGTTTCGTCAGCGGCTTGGTGACCTTGCCTTCCGCGAACTCCATCGTCCAGACGAAGCCCTCGCGCTTCACTTCCACTTCCACCCATTCGCTGCAGGCGTTGACCGCCTTCACGCCCAGCCCGTGCAGACCGCCCGTGCCCACCTGGTACCCGCTCTTGCGGTCGAATTTGCCCCCCGCGTGCAGCTCGGTGAACACAACTTCGAGGGCAGGGCGGTTGTCCATGTCCGGCATTGGCCCGACCGGAATACCGCGGCCGTCGTCTTCCACCGTGCACGAACCGTCCGCGTGCAGGTTCACCAGCGCGTACGAAGCATGCCCGTTGACATTCTCGTCGATCGAGTTCGAAACGAGTTCGTAGACCAGGTGGTGCAGGCCGTGCTGGTCGGTTCCGCCGATGTACATGTCCGGGCGCAGCCGGATCCCTTCGATTCCCTCAAGAGCCCTGATTTGCTCCGCGCCATATTCGACAGAAGTCGTTTTGGTCGAATCAGTTCCGCTGTCAGTTCCAGCCACCGAGAAACACTCCTCCGGGATGCAATCCGTGAAGGTGAAATTGTAGTAAGAACGGGCCCGCACGTCGTCGCCAAAACCGTCTGATTCCAACGCACGACCCCACGTTTCCAGCAACCGAAATCAACCCGCCAGCACCCGGCATCGTCCGCTGCCTGCCGGGCCGGTTTCTGAGAATGACGGCATGCGTTCTCGACGCCGCGTCCGGCTTTCAATAAGGTTCCAGAAGGACTGGTTTTTCGCAGTGATTTTTCGTGGCTGGCGAGTGGTATGCCGATTTCATCGCAAGACGTGACCTGGGTCGAAGAGCCGAAAATCGGGTTCTGGGAGGCAACATTCCTTCCAGCGATCGCGGCAGGTCTCAAAACGACGATCGGCCACGTCACAAATTACAAGCCCACCACCATCCAGTATCCCGAAGTGAAGCCGGAACTCCCGCTTCACTATCGTGGCGTTCATCGCCTGAATCGTGATGAAAAGGACCGCGTCAAATGCGTCGCCTGCATGCTGTGTGCGACGGCCTGTCCCGCAAACTGCATCCACATCGAGGCCGAAAAGGCTCCCCCCGAGTGGCCCGACCGCGACAAGTTTCCCAAGTCGTTCGTCCTCGATGAACTCCGCTGCATCTATTGTGGCATGTGCGAAGAGGCCTGCCCCGTCGACGCGATCGAACTCACGCACATCTATGACATGACCGGGCTCACGCGCGACGAAATGAACTTCGATCGCGAGAAGTTGCTCAGCGTCTTTGACCAGACCAAGGACAACCCCCGCGATCCGATCCGCACCCGCCGCGGCAAACTCGGCCCCGCTTCCGATTTCCAGACCCTCCCAGCCGTTGGGCCCGCGACCTCCGTTCCCGACCAGGATCGGGCTGCCAACGCGGCGACCCCGGGCGTCATCCGCGGCGTCGTCCGTCAGGATTGACGTCCAGTCGCATCTGAAGAAAAGGGGCACTGGCTCCACCAGTGCCTTCTCGAACCGCGGGCGCCAGCGTGAAACCGACTGGCACAGTGCCAGCCTCGCAGCCGTGCACGCAGTCTCTCAGGCTTGAAGGTCACGATTCCGGTTGATCCCTCCGGGCTGCGCTGCCGCAGCGGGCAGACACGGCCATCCGCGCCGCGACCTGTGTCTCGCGGTGGCACTCCTTGCCCCCGTCTTTCTCCCGGGGCCGCGGTCTGTCGAATGACGGACCTCCATCGAGTCCGCCCGCGCGCTTGATGGAATCCTCCGGACGCGCACGACCCGCAACACCCCTCCCGTTTGACCCGGTTGCGCGGTGTTTGCCGCCGACGACCGGCGCAGGCGGATGCTCTAGACGGAACAATCGTCAGTCTCGCTACCTCCGGAACGCCGCAAGCCTATAGGCGACAATGGCTTGCGGAATAGAACTCGTGAAGAGGGGTCTCCGCAGTCGCCGATGGAGGATGTGACTCCCCAGCGAACTCACACGGGGTGTTCGAGTTGCCAGGGCGACCTGCTCAGAAATTGATACTCGTGGACGAGCGGTCTCATTCGGCAACGCGAGGTTTGGAGACGCACTGGCGTCTCAGAGGAACAGAGCAGTCCGTCAATGTGCCAGCCTGAAGCGCCCTTCGCGACGTGCGATTGGAGTTCGCTCGGCCTGGTCACACCGTGATGCGGCAAGGTTGCCGCTGGGGGAACCACACGGCGGATGACGGAACACGGAAGTCCCAACGGTAAGGAGACGCGAATGAGAACCCTGAAGACCTGCGCAGCCGTCGTGGCCGTGCTGGCGATGAGCAATCTGGCTCACGCCGCTCGGACCTCGGCCCGGCTGAGCGGTGCGTCGAAGTGCTGCGAATGCGCGCCGACGAGCATTGCTCCCTGTTGCAAGCCGACGATTCCTCGTCCCTGCACCACCAACGTCTACACCTACCAGCGGCAGATCTCCTGCCTCAAGCCGCCCTGCTGCGACTCGGGCTGCGGTCCGAAACGCTGCTGCCGTCCCCGTCGCCACGGCGCGAACTGCGGCAACGGATCTTGCGGCAACGGCTGTGATCCGAATGGCGCCTGCTGCAACAACGGCTGCGGAAACAGCCGGCGCAGTCGGCGCGCCTGCGGCGATGTCTGCGGAAGCGGCAGCTGTGATCAGGCCTGCCAGGCTCCCTGCCAGACGTACACCTCACGCGACAACGGCAACGCCTGTGCGATCGCCCAGCTGATCTACCAGTCGCAGACTGGCTGCTACGCCCGGACGCGCCGCGCCGCCCTGCGCCGCCTCGCCAAGTACGACTGCAGCTGCAATCCCGAAATCATGTCGGCCTTCGTGTACGCCCTGAACGACGCGGTGGAAACCGTTCGCTCGACCGCGGCTGACGCGATCGGCGACCAGGTGCGCCGGAACCCCTGCTGCTGCTCCCCGTGCATCGTGAATGCCCTCACGAACACGCTGGGAGATTGCAACCGTCGCGTTCGCAAGAACGCCGAGAAGGCCCTGTGCGCCTGCGGTTATGAAGTCGTCACGCCCGTCTGCGAGGAAGCCTGCGACGTGCAGGCCTGTGCGGCGGAACAGGTCCCGGTGTACTCGCCGGCGGCTGGCCAGCAGCCTCCTGCTGAGCCGGAAGCCACGCCTCCTCCCCCGGCCGAGCCCAAGGCTCAGACGTACAAGGGTGACGCGAGCATGCACACCGTGTCGTCGAAGAAGAGCCTGAAGAACATCTTCGGTCTCCTGCGGTAATCCCGCACCAGGCCAGCGCAGCGCCAGGCAGCCCTGGCGAATGCTCCTGTTGAGTTCGAGGCGTCGCCGGAGAGTTCTCTCCGGCGACGCTTAACTCGTTTGCGCGGAGTTCAGTTTCGAGAACTCCGACGCGCTCGCTCCGCCAGTGGGGGGCCGCGCTCACGAACAGTTCAATCTCGCGCTCCGCGTCATCGAAGGAACGCTCGATCGAAGCAGCACTCAACGGGTCGCTCAGCCTGTTGACTTCGTACAAGCGCACGACGCGCGCCAACCATTCCTCTCATCGAACGGCAAGAGCGCGCGATCACTTGATGCATGATTTTTGACCGACTGCCGGTTTCCCCGAGCGACTGCTGTTGCTGAACGGACACGACTCGATCAGAATCCCTGCCGTTCCAGGCCGCCTTTCATGGGTGGTCGCCCGAATCAGGTCAGTTCTAGAGGTCGAGGCATGCACGTCGTGGAACGCGGAATCGACGAGTCGGTGATCGTGGGCGATGTGATTGTGCGAGTCATCGCGATCGCAAAGAACGGCGAAGTCCGAGTCGCGATTTCCAACCCCGACGGCTTTCCCCGTTACCAGGAAGTGACTCTCCGATCGGGCGAAGCACTGATGCAGGAACGCTGCTCCGGCGCGGCCGCGACCATGCTGGAATGCTGAAGATCGAGAGAGCCGGGAAACTGAGATCACTGGTGTGGAACAGCGGTATTCCGATTCCGAACTCGCCAGTCTCGGGCTGAAAGCCGATCGGTTGCCAGGGCACGTGGCAATCATCATGGATGGCAACGGGCGCTGGGCACGCTCCCGTGGACTCCCACGCATCGAAGGGCATCGCCGCGGCGTCGCCAGTGTGCGTTCGGTCGTCGAAGAAGCCGCCCGCTGCGGCCTCAGGCAGCTCACCCTCTACTGCCTCTCGAGCGAAAACTGGAAGCGGCCTCCGCTCGAACTCGAACTCCTCATGGGGCTCCTCAAACGCTTCGTCGTCGCCGAACGCAAGCTCCTGATGGAGCAGGGCATTCGCCTCACCTCGATCGGACGCACCGACCGGCTCCACAAGGGAGCACTCGCAGAACTTCAGAAAACTCGCGAGATCACCGCCGGAAACTCAGGGCTGAACCTTTGCCTCGCGATCGACTACGGCGCCCGTGACGAAATTGTCACGGCGGTTAAAGACATCGCGACCAAGGTGCGCGCCGGCGAAATGAAGATCGAAGAGATCTCAGAAGAGACCATTTCGGCCCACCTCGGCACCGCCGGGTCGCCGGACCCCGATCTCATGATCCGTACGGCCGGAGAAATGCGCGTCAGCAACTTCCTGCTGTGGCAGTTGAGCTATGCAGAACTGTGGGTCACCGATGTCTTCTGGCCCGACTTCCGCGACGAGCAGTTCCGGGAAGCATTGAAGAGCTTTGCTGCCAGGGACCGCCGGTTTGGAGGGTTGAAGCCGGAGCTTGCCGCCAGCCAGAGTGAGTCCGCTCAACACTGAGCGCACGTCCCGGAAAACCTCTTCGAGAAGCACCATGCTCGGCTGGCGACTGGCCATCTCCGCGATCCTGATTCCGGCGCTTGTCGGCATCCTCTGGCTCGACCATCGCGCCGGAGCCACCGCCCCCTGGTTGTTGGCCTTGTCGCTGCTCCTCGGAGTCCGATCGACCTGGGAGATGACCGATCTCCTGACGACCCGCGCCATGCGGCCGTCGTTTCTTGTCTCCGTCTTCGGCGTCCTCTCTGTACTGACGGCCGCCTGGGGCAGTCGCTGGCAGGGAGGGGCCCTCAGCAACGATCTCGCGGTCTTGCTGGCGATTGGCATGACGACGCTCCTCGCGTTCTATGTCTGTTTCGTCAAAGGGGCGATCCGTTTCCGTGAACCCGGCACGACGATGGAATCCCTTGGTGCAGAACTGTTCACCGTCGCCTATTGCGGCGTCCTTCTCGCGATCACCGCGCAGATGCGCTGGCTCGACGGCGGACGCTGGGGCTACGCAGCGCTGGGCTCGTTGATCGTGGCCGCGAAATGTGGAGATATCGGCGGCTACACGCTGGGACGCCTGTTTGGAAAACGGAAGATGGCTCCCTGGCTCAGCCCGGGCAAAACATGGGCCGGATTCGTCGGCGCGATCCTCGGCGCCGCGCTCGGCAGCTGGCTCTGGGTGACTTTCGCCATCCCCCGCATGGTTCCCGGGGCAGCCGCTGCGAATGTCGCGAATGTCCTGGCCTTTGGAGTCACATTGGGCTTCGTAGGCCTTGTCGGCGACCTCTGCGAGTCGCTGATCAAGCGGGATGTCGGCCGGAAAGACGCGGCAGCGCTGTTCCCCGGTTTCGGGGGGCTGCTTGATCTCCTCGACAGCGTCCTGTTCGCAGGCCCCATTGCGTGGATCTGGTGGTCCGTCGCCCCACTGATCCGCTGAGCGCGCCAGGCGGTCGGACGCCCGCTCGGAAGCAACGCCATTCCAGCCGTGGCCCGGTCCACAGGACAGGTTTTCCCGCCATCGCGATCGGCTTCAAACTTCTGGTGACTCCGTTTGCCCCATCCCGCTAGACTTTCCGGACGGCGCGATCGGGAGTGGTCGGCCGAAAGTACCTCGAATCACTGGGCCCGGGCCCGGGACCGGTCAACGGAGTGTCTCGCGATGTCTCGATTCGCAACACGGAGTTTCACGGGTTTGGTCGTCGCCGCCGCCGCCGCGACCGCCTCCGCACAGCAGGCCGCGACCGGCGTTGATGCGGCGGCCATGCTCAAATACAAGCCCTCGCGGCCGAAGGTTGACTTCGAAATGCCCGCTGCGGCCGACATCGCCAAGTGCCGTGTCGACACCGAACAGCGCGGCAAGTCGACTGGCTACGTCCTGTACGGCCCGCAGGGGCAGGTGCTCCGCCGCTTTGTCGACGCCGATGCACGCGGCACCATCAACGAGTTCCGCTATTACGACAGCGGTATGGAGGTCTACCGCGAGGCCGATACCAATGGCGACTCCAAGGCCGACCTCTTCCGCTGGCTCGGCCCCGGCGGAATGCGCTGGGCCATCGATAGCGATGCCGATCTCAAGATCGACCGCTGGCAGCAGATCTCCGCGGAAGAGGCCACGCTCGAAGCGATCCGCGCCATGGCGGCCGGAGATGCCGCGACGCTCAAGAGCCTGATGGTCAGCGCCGACGACATTCGCACGCTCGGCATCTCGCCAAAGGTCGGGGAGCGCCTCCTCGCTCAAAGCAAAGACATCCCCGGCGCGATGCGCCAGGCGATGACCGGCTCGAAGACCCTCACCGCCGCCACCGAATGGGAGCGTTTCGATTGCTCGATGCGCGTCCCGTCCTGCCTCGCCGCCAGTTCCGGCAAGTGGGACAAGGACCAGCTCGTCTACGAAAACGTCATGGCCATGGTCCGCACGGGCCAGGAAACCGGCTTCGTGCAGATCGGTGAAATGGTCAAGGTCGGCGACACCTGGAAGCTGACGCGGATTCCCAGGCCCATTGACGGCGACAATCTGCAGGTCGAAGGCGGCATCCTGATGCAGGAGTCGCTGGACGGCGCCAGCGGGGGAGCCGCGGAAGGTCTCTCGCCGGAGGCCCAGAAACTGGTCGAGCAACTCAAGGTGCTCGATGACACTCGCCCGGCCGAGAACGCCTCGAAAGACACCATCGAGAAGTACAACATCGCCCGCGCCGACTTGATCACCCGGCTCGCCAAGGCCTCCACCAGCGAGAGCGAGAAAGTGCTCTGGTGGAAGCAGCTGGTGGAAGGCGTCGCCGCCAACACCCAGATGGGTGTCTTCCCGAACGGCGTCGAGCGACTGGCCGCCATCGAGAAGGACATCGAAGCGACCGGACTCACCGATCTCATCCCGTTTACGAAGTTTCGTGTCCTGCTCGTGACCTTCGCTGAGAAGATGAAGGCCGCCACCGACGCCGCAGCCCGTCAGAAAGTTCAGGAGGCGCACCTCCAGGACCTGTCGGACTTCGTGAAGGAGTACTCGAAATCCGAGGAAGCGCCAGAAGCCATCTGGCAGGTGGCGACCACCGTGGAATTCAATGGCAACGCCGCTGCCGCGACCGACTGGTACAAGATCGCGTCGTCCCGGTACGCCTCGTCGCCCGCAGGCATTCGCTCAAAAGGGGCGCTCAACCGCCTCGACCTCAAGGGCAAGGAACTCGCTCTCAGCGGACCTTCTCTGGATGGCAAGGGAGTGGTGAATGTCGCCTCGATGAAGGGCAAGGTCGTCGCCGTTGTCTTCTGGGCAACCTGGTTCAAGCCGAGCGTTGACGAGACGCCGCAACTGGTCGAACTCTACAAGCAGTACAATCGACAGGGATTCGAGATCGTCGGTCTGAACCTCGACCCCGAGGGAACGCCCGTCTCGAATTTCCTCAGGGACCAGACGGCCGCATGGCCTCAAATCCTCGATCCGGGCGGCATGGAGAACGGCAAGGCCGCGCGGGAGTTCGGCATCATCGCTCCCGGAACCATGTTCCTGGTCGGCAAGGACGGCAAGGTCATCTCCAACAGTGCGTCCATGGAAGACCTGAAGAAGCTCCTGCCCGAACTGCTGGCGGGCAAGTGAGCGAACAGCTCGAGGCGCTCATCCGGCTCGCGTGCCAGGCCGAAGTGCTGGCACGCAAGCCGGGAAACGTGCATCCCGAAGCATCGTTCAACGACCTCGACGCCGACGATTTTCTGCGGGCGGCTGACGCCGTGGCGCCGCGTCTCGCCGAGGCCGCTGAACTCGGCGTCGGCAAAGCGGTCTACGAGTCGGTGCGGGCAACCCGTCAGTCGGTCGCGACAAACGCCAATCTTGGAATCTGCCTTCTCCTCGCCCCCTGCGCCGCAGCTGTGGGGCAGGGGGACGCGTTGCGGCCTGCTCTGGCGAGGAGGCTCGAGGCATTGAGCGTGGACGACGCCCGTTGGGCCTACCGTGCCATTCGCCTGGCCATGCCGGGCGGCCTCGGAACGGCTGAGCAGCAGGACGTCTCGGACGAACCGACGGTGACGCTTCTGGAAGCGATGCGCCTGGCCGCTGATCGCGACGATGTCGCCCGCCAGTTTGTGACGGGCTTTGAAGATGTTTTCGAAACCGGCCTCTCCGCCTTGCGGGATTTTCGCGCCGCGGGCATCGAACGGGCGATCATCGGCGCTCATCTCCGGCTGATGGCGGCAAGGCCCGATACGTTGATCCTTCGCAAATGCGGCCCTGGGATTGCGACGGAAAGCGCCCAGCGGGCCGCTGCCGTCCTCGAAGCCGGTTGGCCCGATCGAGGTGACGCGGATCTGGCCGGACTCGATCACTGGCTTCGGGCCGATGGTCATCGCCGCAATCCCGGAACGACTGCGGATCTCATCGCGGCAACGATCTTCGTCGCCCTGTGCGAAGGAGTGCTGGACTCCGCCCGCGTGCGACAGTGGGCCTTCAAGCTCGCCTGAGAGTCGGTCCACCTCACGTCGACGGCCACACAAAAGTGTGTCCGCGCGGACCGATCAGTCCTCAGAGCGACGTCTGGTCACAGGGTCTTCAGATACTCCAGCACGGCCCGTTTCTCGTCCTCGTTGAGATCATCGACGAAGAGATGCCCTGCCGCGCTCTTGGAGGGCTTCGAGGTGTCGAAATACCAGCGACGATCGGCCGAACTCATCTGTTCCGGAATCGCCTCGAGCGTTTCGACGGTCAGCCCCATCCGCTCACGATCCACGGAGTCCGAAGTCCGTCGCCAGATCCGGGGGCGTTCCTCAGGATGCAGCACATGCCACAGGGTCGGCACCGACCCGTTGTGAAAGTACGGAGCGCTGGCCCACACGCCGTCCAGCGGCGGAGCAACGTAACCGGCCGGTTTCGTCTCCACATGATCTTCGCCAAACCGGCTCATCCACCCGTCCTTCATCCACTGGCGATGCTCGGCCGACAGGGCCTGAAATCGAACGGGATCAGTGCCGATTTCGTTCAGCGGAACGACCTTCTCGGGATAAGTCTCCTCGTTCACGTCCCCGTACGTCCCGTGGCACCGGGCGCAGTGATCGTTGAAAGCCGCCAGTCCCCTCTGGGCAAGCGGCTGATCGACAGGACCGTCGTACCGCGGAGGCTGCACGGTGTGCATCCACTTCAGGATCTGTCGGAAATCCTCCTCCCAGCCGAGGATTGTCTCCCGGTCGTTCTCAGGGAGCAGCATGAACTGCATCACCGCCCGGTGCGTCTTGGGGGAGAATCCGTCGGCGTAGAGACGCTGTTTTTTCGCCAGATGCCACCAGGGCGGGGCATCCATGTCGTGGTGCGCCAGCTTGGGAACCGGACGCGACGTGTCGACGCTCATGTCCGGCAGCCGCTTGGCCCCCAGGATGACCCCGAAGATCACCGAATTGGAGGTCCCGTTCGTCGTGTTGAGAGGGAGCTTCAGGATCGCCATGTCCAGATGCGACGGCCGCTTCAGGCTCAACAGCTTGGTCCGCCGCACGTCCTCGGTCAGGGTCTGCAACGCGTATCGGTTGTTGCCCAGCCCCGGAGAGGGCGACCCCTCGAGAGTTCCCCCGTGGCAGGCGAGACAATTCATCACCCACCCTGAGTCGGTCTTCACATAGCCAAGCAGGTCGAATTCACCCGCGGAGGCCCACGGATTCAGGGTCAACCCGTAATGCTCCGCGATCATCCGGCGGCGCTCGGCCAAAGGCAGCCCCTCGGCCGCGGCCCGCTCCGCTTCCGGCCAGTTCCAGGGCAGTTGGTCGAACGTCGCCTGGTCGAAGTCAGCCGGCAGGAACGCACGGGACTTCAGGATGCGCCAACCCGGATGATCTGGCTCCGGCGCGCCGAACGGGCCCGCGGAATCACTGGCCGCAGCGAACCGGGACGCCAGAACGATTGCCACGATCCACACGAGTGCTCGCGCGATCTTCGTCCGCCAGTCCTTGGAACACGCCGCACACATACTCAACTCCCGGGAGGTCCGCCGATTTTACGCCTGACCGCGACCACGAGGAGAATCTCACACGCAAATTTGACGGCGATCCCTATAATTCGCGGCTTGCAGAATGAAGGCTCTCAATCCCGGCGCGCGCTCTGCGCTCCGGCCTTTCCCCGGTTTGATTCCATGGCGCAGTACATTTTCACGATGGAGGCCGTCTCGAAGGTCTACGACGAGAAGGTCATCCTCAAAGACATCTGGCTCTCCTTCTACCCCGGGGCCAAGATCGGCGTCCTCGGCAACAACGGGTCCGGAAAGTCGACGCTGCTCCGGATCATGGCCGGAGAAGACAAGAGCTTCGAAGGCGAGGCCCGCCCGGCCAAGGGCGTGAAGATCGGCTACTTCTCGCAGGAGCCGCGGCTCGATCCGGAAAAGACCGTCGATCAGTGCGTGGCCGAAGGCGTCGCCGAGTCGCAGGCGATCCTCGATCGCTACAACGAGATCAACGCGAAGCTCTGCGAACCGCTCGAACCCGAGGAGATGGAAAAACTCCTCGAAGAGCAGGCCCAGGTACAGGACAAGATCGACCACGCCAACCTGTGGGAACTCGATCGCGAGGTGGAAATTGCCTCGGACGCCATGCGGCTTCCCCCCGGCGACGCCATCGTCAAGCACCTGTCCGGCGGTGAAAAACGCCGCGTCGCGCTCTGCATGCTGCTGCTGCAGAATCCCGACATTCTTCTCCTCGACGAACCGACGAACCATCTGGACGCCGAGTCGGTCCGCTGGCTCGAGCAGTTCCTCGGAAAGTTCCCCGGCACGGTCGTGGCCGTGACCCACGATCGATACTTCCTCGAAAACGTCGCCGGCTGGATTCTCGAACTCGATCGCGGGAAGGGCATTCCTTTCGAAGGAAACTACACCTCCTGGATGGAGCAGAAGCAGGCCCGCCTCGACGTCGAAAACAAGAAGGACGAAAAGCGTTCGAGGATCCTCAAGCAGGAACTCGAATGGGTTCGGATGTCGCCCAAGGCCCAGGCGACCAAGAACAAGGCCCGTATGCAGCGGTACGAGGAACTCGTCGCCCAGCAGTATGACGCCCGCGACGAAGCGCCGGACATCCAGATCCCGGTCACCCGTCCCCTCGGCAACCTCGTCGTTCGCGCGGAGAACCTCTCCAAGGCGTTCGGCGACCGGGTCCTGTTCGAGAACCTGAGCTTCGACCTCCCCCGCGGTGGCATCGTCGGCGTCATCGGCCCCAACGGCGCCGGCAAGTCGACGCTGTTCAAGATGATCACCGGCCAGGAGCAGCCGACGGGTGGCTCGATCCGCATCGGCGACGCCGTCGACATGGCATTCGTCGACCAGAGCCGCGACACGCTCGACGGCGACAAGTCGGTCTATGATGAAATCTCCGGCGGCTCCGACATCCTCGAAGTCGGAAAGGTGAAAATCCACGCCCGCTCCTACTGCGGCCGATTCAACTTCAAGAAGTCCGACCAGCAGAAGTTCGTCCGCGACCTCTCCGGAGGTGAACGCAATCGCGTCCACCTGGCGAAGCTGCTCCGCAAGGGCGGCAACCTCATCATCCTCGACGAACCGACGAACGATCTCGACGTCGATACGCTCCGCTCCCTCGAAGAAGGACTCGCGAACTTCGGCGGTTGCGCCGTCGTTTCGTCCCACGACCGCTGGTTCCTCGACAAGATCGCCACCCACATCCTGGCGTTCGAAGGCGACAGCCAGGTCGTCTGGTTCGAAGGCAACTTCTCGATGTACGAGATGCAGCGCCACGAACGCCTCGGCACCGACGCCGACCAGCCGCACCGCGTGAAATTCAAACCGCTGAAACGGTGATGATTTTCTGGATTCTCGGCGAGCGGGGGGCGTCAGCCCCCTGTGTCAACAGCGAGTGGCCCAACCCACGATGCCAGCGGCCTCGCCTGATCGCGAACATACCTGACGCCACCAACAACAGCTTCTGCTGATGGCAACTTTCTCTTCGACCCTGACTCGGTCCACCACGTTCCAGACAAGGGGCGTCCAAACGACTTGTTCAATGATCGCGACGCGTAGCTCTTGAAGTCCCGCAAGATGTTTTCTGGATCGGGATCGCCCACGACGCGCAGGGCAACGTGGACATGGTTGCTCATGACGGCAATCGCGAGGATCACCCAACCCCGATAATCGGCCGTCTGTAGCAACTGGTCGAGTGTGACTCGGGCTTGGTCGCCGGTAAGCCAGTTTGGCTTCCCCTTCAAGAATGCGGCGCTGGCACGTTCCAGGCCGGGCATCGCACGGTCGAACTCTTCACCAATTCGATTGCGACGAATTCGACGGTCGTCATCGCGTTTGACCTGCCCGACAAAGCCGCGTTCGTCACCCGGAAGCCAAGTTCCATACGTCGTCCAGGTCAGAAGCCAGACGCGAACTGAAGGATCATCCATAACGCTGCCCGTTCGTTTGTGGTAGCCGCATTCACAGGGGGCTGACGCCCCCCCCGCTCGCCGGTTCGAGTTGGTGCAGGACTGCTACAGCTGCCCCATCACCGCCGCGCCGCGATCCCGGTAATTCGGCAATCGGTCGCTCAGGTGCAGCACGCGAAGAATGTCGGCGTTGTCGTGGCTGAGACCGCACAGCCGGAATGTCCCCCCCTCCAGGTGCAGCCGCTTGTGCAGCGCCACGACCTGGCCGACGAGGAAGCTGAACAGCATCACGTTGCCGTCAAAATCCATCACGACGCGCTTGATGCCCGTGTTCGAAACTTCGCGAGCCACGCTTTCCGCCAACGGCGGCTCTCCCGGTGCTCGCGGGGACGGGGCGGTGACATGAAAGAACAGCCATTCAGGGCTCGACTCGACATGCATCTGCCAGCCGTTGTTCAGATCGATCATTGTGCGGGCGCAATCAGGAAGTCGCGTTCAGTTTGGCGATCAGGGCCTCGCGAACAGCCTTCGCGTCCGCCCCTTTCAGCTGCTTCATCACCTTACCAATGACGGCGCCGAGCGCCTGCTGCTTGCCCGCACGGAAGTCTTCGACGGCCCGCGGGCTCTCCGCGAGGGCCGCGATGATCGCCGCATCAACGGCCGCATCGTCCTTCACCACGGCCAGTCCACGTTCCGAGATGATCGCGTCGATCGTTCCGGCTGCAAAATCCACCACATCCCCCGCATCCAGAGCGGCGTCGTGCTGGCTGAGCAGCTCGGCGAAGACTTCACGCCCCCCTTTGATCGTGAGCCCGCCTCGGACGATCCTTCCCAGGAGGTCGCCGAGCAGGCCGGCCGTCACCGGGAAGTCGGCGATCGAGAGCGATCGCTCGTTCATCTCGCGCAGCACATCCTGGGTGACCCAGTTGGCCGCCTGCTTGCCGTCCCCGCACGCCTTCGCCGTCGTTTCAAAATAGTCCGCGAAATGCTTTCCGCGCCCGACGATCACCCCCGCGTCATACGGTGACAGCCCGAACTCCCGCATCAGCCGGCGGCTGCGCGCCGTCGGCGCCTCCTGCAGCAGCTTTCTCACTTCGCTCAGTTCAGCATCGCTGACCGTCACCGGAATCAGATCGGGATCGGGGAAGTAGCGGTAGTCCGCCGCTTCTTCCTTGCCTCGCTGCGCGAACGACAGCCCCTTCTCGGCATTCCAGCCGCGGGTCTCTTTCTCGGCCCCTGGATCGCCCAGTTTCCGGCCCGTCTTTCGGAACTCGTCGATCTGACGCGCCACCTCGAACTCGATCGCCGCTTCCACGCCGCTGAACGAGTTCAGGTTCTTCACTTCCACGATCGGCGTCACCACCGACGCCCCGTCATCCCCCGTGATCCGCACGTTCACGTTCGCGTCGCACCGCAGGCTCCCTTCCTGCATGTTGCAGTCCGAAACGCCAAGGTCCGTCAGCAGCAGTCGCAGTTCCTCGAGGAACGCCTTCGCATCGGTCGACGAAGTCAGGTCTGGCTCGGTGACGATCTCCAGCAGGGGAGTGCCGGCCCGGTTCAGGTCGACTTTGCTGTCCGCCCCGCGGCCCGACTCGTCATGCATGTTCTTGCCGGCATCCTCTTCCAGGTGCGCCCGGCGAATCCGCACCCGCACATCGCTCCCCCCATCCCCCGCGATCTCCACGAATCCGTCGTGGCTGAAAGGCAGGTCGAACTGGCTGATCTGATACCCCTTCGGCAGGTCGGGGTAGTAGTACTGCTTGCGGTCCCATTTCGTGAACGGCGCAATCTGGCAGTTGAGAGCAAGTGCCGTCCGCAGCGAAAGCTGAAACGCCTCCGCGTTCAGCACCGGCAGGGCTCCTGGAAGTCCCAGGCAGACCGGGCACGTCTGCGTATTCGGCTGATCGGGATTGAACCGGTTCGGACAGCCGCAGAAGACTTTGGTCTTCGTCAGCAGCTGCACATGGACTTCAAGACCGATGATGGGTGTATGCGTCACGACCGTAGGGCCGGCTGGACCGACCCCCCTTTCAGATGGCTGAAAACGACGGGGAACCCGCAGTGTGAGTCGTCTCGATAAGGTCGTCAAACGGATCGATGAAATGCAAGAACCCCGGCCGCTCGAACGAGGCCGGGGTTCCGAATCCGCTGACAGTCATCTCAGTGAGCGTAATGCACCGGGTCCACGCTCTTGCGGCCCGACTTGATGTACTCCTCGAATTCCGGCCGGAACTTCGTCAGAGCGTTCTTCACCGGCCACGCCGCTCCATCCGACAGGCCGCAAATCGTCGTCCCCGGAATGATGCCCATCGAACTGGCGACTTCCATCAGGAGGTCGAGGTCTTCGAGGCGGCCATGCCCCGCGCGGATTCGCTCGAGGATCTTCGTCATCCATGCCGTTCCTTCACGACACGGCGTGCACTGGCCGCACGATTCGTGCGAGAAGAACCGGCAGCAGTTGTACAGCACGTCGACCATCGAGGTCTGGTCGTCCACGACCACGACGGCCGCGGTTCCCAGACCCAGGCATCCGCGCTTGCCCGGACCGGCGAAGTCCAGCGGCGTGTCGAGCTCATCAGCCGAGAAGAATCCCATGCTGATGCCGCCCGGCACCACGGCTTTCGCCTTGCGCCCTTTCCAGACGCCGCCGGCGTGCACGTCGATCAGCTCGCGGGCCGTCACGCCCATCGGCAGCTCGAAGCACCCTGGGTTATTCACGTGGCCGGCGACCGTGTACAGCTTCGGGCCATAGCTGCCCGCGTCGCGCGGATTACCCGACTCCGGAGGAATGCCGATCGACTTGAACCACTCGATGCCCCGGTTGACGATATGCGTCACGCAGCACAGTGTCTCGACGTTGTTGACGATCGTCGGCTTGCGGAACAGCCCTTCGATGGCCGGGAAGGGGGGCTTGATGCGCGGCCAGGCACGCTTCCCCTCCAGGCTCTCGATCAGTCCCGTCTCTTCGCCGCAGATGTAAGCCCCGGCTCCGCGATGCAGCACGATGTCGAGCTGGAATCCCTGGCCGAGAACGTTGTCGCCCAGGATGCCCGCCGCGTAGCACTCCTGGATCGCCTTCTCGAGGACCCGGTAACTCTTGCCGTATTCGTAACGGAGGTACAGGTACGCCCGGTTCGACTTGATCGCATAGCAGGCGATCGCGATCCCTTCGATCAGCTGATGCGGGTCGTATTCCATCAGGATCCGGTTGTTGAACGTCCCCGGCTCCGATTCGTCCGCGTTGATGCACAGGTACACCGGGCCCGGATGGTCCTTCGGCAGGAACGTCCACTTGAGGCCCGTCGGAAATCCCGCGCCGCCGCGTCCGCGGAGGCCCGAGTTCTTCACCAGGTCGGTGACTTCCGCCGGGCTCATGCCCAATGCCTTCTTCAGCGTTTCGTAACCGCCGTCGGCGCGATAGCCCTCCAGTGCGGCCGAGTTCGGCTTGTTGACGCGGGCGAGAAGGACGGGTTCAAAGGCAGGCATGTCAGTTCTTCAGAAACGTTGGCCACGGTAACCGGGAGCGACGAAGTCAGAGCGTCTTCGACAATTCGTCGAACGACTCCGGCGTCAGGTTCATGTGGCAGTTGTCGTCGACCAGCACGCACGGAGCTCCTTCGCAGGCGCCCAGGCACTCGGCGAACTCAAGTGTGATCCGGCCGTCTTTCGTCGTTTCGCCGGGCCCCACATGCAGCTTTTCACAGGCGTGGGCCAGCAGTTCTTCGCCGCCGCGAAGCGCGCAGGCGATGCTGCGGCAGACCCACACGCGATGCTTCCCCAGGGGATGTTTCTCATCCTTGAAGAAGTTGTAGAACGTCATCGTGTCGTGCACTTCCGACGGATGAAGCTCCAGCAACTGCCCGATCTCACGGATCGCCTCGATCGACACCTGCCGCATCTCGTCGTGCACCAGGTGCAGGGCCGGAAGCGTCACCGCGCGCTTGTTCGGATAGTTGGGAAAGAGGGCCCGGATTTTCTCGCGGAGGCTCTCGCTAAGCACACTCATGGGAAACAACGCCGCAACGGGGAATTCTGGCTGGTTCGGCCGGATCGTAGGTCAATCAGGGAGCGGGCATCAAGCACCCGGTTTCACGGATTCGCCCGCTTGGGAATGAATTGTCCGGAACCTTCCCGAACTTGGGCGGTTTCATCCCCGGCGCCACGGATTTGCCATCCCTCGCCGACCTCTTTCTTCGACCTGACCTTCGCGTTTGGCCAGTCGTCGCCATCGTCACGGAGCAAAACTGTGAATCGAGTCACCATCGCGTCGGTCGGACTGGTTTTGGCATGGACGACGTGCGGATTCGGCGAAGATTGGACCGCGTTTCGAGGCTCCGATGGTCAGGCCAGCGGGCAGGGGAATCCCCCCGTCAAATGGTCCGCCGCCGAGAATCTTCGCTGGACCTGCCCGCTCCCCGGGCCGGGGGCATCAAGCCCCATCGTGCTCGGCGACCGTCTCTACGTCACCTGCTACAGCGGCTACGGAGTGCCCGATGGTCCGGATGGGGCGATTTCTGAATTGAAACGCCATCTCGTCTGCGTCGACAGAGCTACCGGAAAAATCGTCTGGAACACCGTCACCGCCGCCGATTCGCCGGAGGACCCCTATCAGAGCATGCTGCGCGAGCATGGCTATGCCAGCCATACCCCGGTCACGGACGGCGAAAGAATCTACGTTTTCTACGGAAAGACCGGCGTCCTCGCCTTCGATCTCGATGGCCGCGAACTCTGGCGGCACAACGTCGGCAAGGAATCGAGCCCCATGCGCTGGGGCTCGGCCGCCAGCCCCGTCCTCGTCGGCGATCTCCTCGTCGTCAATGCCTCCGATGAGAGCCTGTCACTTCGAGGCCTCAATAAGAAGACAGGTGAAGAAGTCTGGAAAGCCGAAGGGACGAATCTCGAGTCGGCCTACGGAGCCCCGGCCATCGCGAAAATCAGCGACGAACGGACCGATATCGTCGTTTCCGGCCGCCAGGAAGCCTGGGGCGTAAACCCCGCCACGGGAAAACTCCGCTGGTACGGTGAATTCGGACGCTCCGGCGCAGCGTCCCCGACGCCGATCGTCCACGGCCAGACCGCCTATCTCTTCGGCGGCCGCGGCTCATCGACGGTCGCCCTGAAACTCGATGGAAAAGGGGACGTCACCAACTCCAGCGTCGTCTGGAAGGCCCAGCCCGGCTCCTACACTTCGACCCCCGTTCTGGTCGATGGGCGGCTCTACTGGCTCAACGACCAGCGCATCGCCACCTGCATCGACGCCGCCACCGGAAAGACGGTCTTTCAGGGCCGCACCAGCCTCGGACGCGATTCCGGAAAGCTCTACTCGTCGCCCGTCGCGGCTGCCGGCCGCATTTACCAGGTCACCTCGCGCGGCGGCACGATCGTCTTCGCTGCGAAGCCCGAGTACGAGGAACTGGCGTTGAACACGATTGAAACCGACGATTCCGATTTCAATGGAACCCCGGCGCTCTCCGGCGACGAGATGTTTCTCAGGTCGAACAAGGCCCTCTATTGCATCGCTGCACCCCTGGCGAAATAGTACCCCCTGGCAGGGATTACCAGGCAGTCACGACGGCAACGGGCAGGGGCGGACGACTTTGGCTTCCGAAACAACGGAATGGACCGTCCGCCGTGTTCTCGATTGGACGATCGGCTACCTCAAGGAGCATGGAAGCGAATCGCCCCGTCTCGAGGCGGAGGTTCTTCTGGCCCATGCCTGCGGCTGGCCCCGGATCAAGCTCTATACGCATTTCGAGGATGCCCTCTCCCCGGACGTCCGTTCCCGGATGCGCGAACTGGTGAAACGTCGGGGCGCACGCGAGCCCGTCGCCTACCTGGTGGGCTATCGGGAGTTTTTCAGCCTGAAGTTCGAAGTCGGACCCGGCGTCTTCATTCCGCGACCAGAGACCGAAACCCTTGTCCTCGAATCGCTGGAAGCCCTCAAAACCTGCGGCCACCAGAATCCTCGCGTCCTCGACCTTTGCACCGGCTCGGGAGCCGTTGGAGTGTCGATCGCCGTCAACTCTCGCTCGGCCAGCGTCATCTGCATCGATCAGAACGATGCGCCCGCTGCCTTCGCGGCGAAAAACGCGGAAAACCACTCGGTCGCTGAGCGGGTCACCGTACTTCAGGGGGACCTCTTCGAACCGCTGGCTGCCGACGCCACCTTCCATGTGATCGCCTGCAATCCGCCGTACGTCACGACGCCTGAAATCGAGCGGCTCGACGCCGACGTGAAGAGCTACGAGCCTCATGCGGCCCTCGATGGCGGTCCCGATGGCCTCGATGTGCTCCGCCGCATCATGCAGGAGGCGTCGTCGCGGCTCGTTCCGGGCGGAGCGATTCTCTTTGAACTGAGCCCGGAGCAGGGTGAGCCCGCGCAGCAGATCCTGCGCGAGGCCGGATTCACTGACGTCTCCGCCGTGAAAGATCTCTTCGGCGTCGTCCGCGTCATCAAGGGCCGTCGATCGGCCTGACGCCGGTGCGACGCTGCCCCGGTGCGACGTTGCCTGTGTCCCGACAAAAAAACACCCCTGCCGGTCAACGCGGCAGGGGTGTTTTCGATTCTGTGATCGCCTGCCGGGGCAGACGCTTGCGATTACTCTTCGGCGGCGACTTCCGCTTCCGCCGCTTCCGTCTCGGGACAGATCGAGTATTCGACCGAGTACACGTCGCGGCTTGCGGGGAGTTCCATCGGCACGTCCTTGAACGTCGCGCTCTCCAGGATCACGTCGACCGCCTTACGCTCGCGGATCTGGGCTTCGAGGTTCTCGATGACGCCCGACTTCTGCAGGCGGCTGCGGACACGGCGGGGATTCTCGCCGCTCTGGAGCGCCATCAGCAGGATTTCGTCGTTGATTTCCTGGCCGGTGACTTCGAGCTTTTCCTCTTCCGCGATGCGGTCGAGAACGAAGTGTTCCTTCAGGTTCCGGCGGGTCATCGTCAGCGACTTCTGACGCAGTTCGTTCTGCCGCGTCAGGATTTCGTCGCTGGTGAAGCCGGCCTGCTGCATTTCGAGGATTTCGCGACGCAGGGCGTTGTTGACCTGCTTCGAAACCAGCTCTTCCGGCAGGTCCCACTTGGCCGATTCGGTGATCTGGCCAAGCACCTGCGAGCGCGTCTGCTGACGCTGCGTGTAGGTCACCTGCCGCTCGAGGTTGCCGCGGATCAGCTTCCGCAGGCTCTCTTCCGACGTCACGTTCAGGCGGGTCAGGAATTCCTCGTTCAGCTCAGGCGTGTCGAGGCGCTTCACATCCAGCACTTCGAACTTCGCGGTCACTTTCTCGCCGCGGAGCTCGATCGTCGGAGCTTCCAGCGACACTGTGACCGTGGCTTCCTTGACGTCGCCGGCCTTCACGCCGGTCATCAGCTTGTCGAATCCGGTGATTTCACCGTCGGCGAACCGCAGGGTGGGGCGGACTCGCAGGGACGTTTCCTGCAGCGATTTGACGACTTCCCCATCCTTCGCGAACTCGATGTTCACGGTCAGGAAGTCGCCGTCGCGGGCCGGCTCTTCAATCGGCGTCAGTTGGCCGTACTGCTCGAGATAACGCGACAGGTGGTCGTCGATATCCTGCTCCGAGATCTCGCGGACAGGCCGCTCGATCTTCAGGCCCTTGTACTTCGGCAGATCGAATTCGGGACGCACTTCGACGTCGAATTCGTATTCGAAGTCGCCGTCATCCGGGATGTCGATCGCGTCCAGGTCGAGCTTAGGCTCGTTGATCGGATCGAGGTCCTTTTCGTCCGCAAGCTGTTCGAGGCTCTGCATGAGCACCCGCTGCTTGATCTGCTCGTTCAGTTCCTTCTTGAAACGCTTCTTCACGAGCGCCAGAGGAACGTGACCAACGCGGAATCCCGGAACCTGGGCTTCGCCGGCGAAACGGTCGATGACCGACCCTTCGACCTCGTCCAGCGAGGCGCGAGCGATCTTCACCCGGACGTGCTTTTTGCAGGGGCCGACGGGGGAGACTTCGACGTCGAGCTTCAGCTTCGCTTCGCCCGGGGCAGGGGCGACCGCCTCAGCGACGGCGGTTTCTTTCTCAGCCATGGTCATCCTCGTCCGGAATACGGCGCCTGCACCGAAAAAAATCGCCGGCACGCAGCCAGTCAAACCGATACCGGTCGAACCGATCCTGCGCCGGCTGATGCACGGTGGCGACAGTATAGCCGCCTGGCGCCACGCTGTGTTGTCTATCTCTCGAAACGGGCCAGTGCCCGATTCGTTCCTCCGGCAGATTCTCTGCCGAAGTGGCGCCGTCGACTCGACTTCGACGCCGTCCGTGCCGACCCGATGTCGGAACCACTCACATCAAACTGGTCTCGGAATCATCCGCATCGACTTGGTGTCGATGTGAACGAAACAGAGCGGGTGAAGGGACTTGAACCCTCGACATCCACGATGGCAACGTGGTGCTCTACCAACTGAGCTACACCCGCAACTCGCGACTGGCCTCAACCCGCCGCAAATGCGAACGCGGATTATGAACAGTTCGCTCGGGTCGTCAAGCGACGACTTGTCTGAACATTTTCGTCCCGAAGAGAGACGACACTTCAGCCAATAGCCCGGTTCGTCTGATGTCCTCAGGATGGCCGCTGCAGCAGGAACACTGCCTCCCCTCCAATCCGGCGCGCAACAACGTCCAGTAGACGCTCGGCCCCATAAACCCCGGCCGGCCAGATGCGGTTCGCGAAGGGAATTCCCAGGCGATAACGCTGCTGGCGGCGGATCGTCAGCCCGGCCGCCTCGACACCCTTTTCAATGTCATCCAGCCGAAAATAGGAGATTTTATATCCCTCCTGTTGTTCGGAACGCCGGCCTGTCCACATCGTCTTCAGTCGGTTCCCCACGTGACCCGACAGCGACGACTGCAGGAGAATTCCGCCTCCCGGCGCCAGCATCGCCCCCAGGTGTCGCAGCAATTCCTCCAGCCTGCCCGTGTGGGCAATCAGTCCCAGGCAGAGAATCAGGTTGTAGGAACCCGACACATTCGTCGGACGGAAAGAAAAAATGTCCTGGTTGACGAAGTCGAACCGGATCTTCCCCTCGTGACGCTCCAGACGCTGCCGCGCCTGTTGCAGCATGTTCGTGGAGAGGTCGACGACTGTGGCCTCGCGGAACCTGCCCGAGGACAGGATCGACTCCGTCACTTCCCCGGTCCCGGACGCGCAATCGAGGAGCGCCCCACTGAAGCCGCTCGCGAAATCACTCGCGATTTCCAGCCGTCGGTGGAAGTTGTAGGTAATGCTCGACTTCTTGTCGGAATAGAAATCGGCGTAGTGGGCCGCGCGTTCCTGAAAGACGGCCGCTTGGGGCGAATTCCACTGCTGTTGGTCGTCGCCGCTCACTCACCACCTCCGCAATGTTCACTGGTTCGGCATCCATTGCCTGCGGCGGAGTGTGACTGGAACGTTCATTCCGAGGAAGCCGGATCCGGGGCGATCAGCCGCACCATGGCGGGCGGACGGGTGCCGCTCCCGGTCTGCATCGTCGCCGAATCGCCGAGGTCCGCCCGGGCCTGTTCCGCGAGACGCCTCAGCCGGCTCACCACCTCAGGTTGCTCGTCGATCAGATTCCTCGTTTCGCCCACGTCCGACCGCAGGTTGTAGAGCGCCGCCTCCGTCGTCTGCTGACGATATCCGTTCGGCCGCCCCTCCATGCCGGGCGCCTCTGCCAGGCTCCGGTACTTGTGGGGAAAATGCAGCTTCCAGTCGCCGCTGCGCACCGCCTGCAGCTCCTTGTCCCAGTAAAAATAGAGGGCGTCATGCGGTGACCTGGCTCCAGCCTGACCCGAAATCAGCGGCCAGACGTCCAGTCCGTCGATCGCGTGGGCAGGCAAGGCCGCTCCGATCAGCCGGGCGATTGTCGGCAACAGGTCGATGGTCATCACCGGCTCCTGGCATGTGGTTCCGGCAGGAATCTTTCCAGGCCAGCGCATCACGCACGGCACGCGCACGCCCCCCTCGAACGTCGTCCCTTTGCCTTCACGCAGCGGTCCCGCCGATCCGGCGTGGTTCCCATAGGAAAGCCACGGGCCGTTGTCGGTCGCAAAAATCACGAGCGTCTTTTCGTCGAGCCCCTGCTTCTTGATCGCCCCGAGAATCTCCCCGACCGACCAGTCGACCTCCATCACTACATCGCCGTACAGCCCCTGACGGCTCTTCCCTCGGAATTTGTCCGACACGAACAGCGGCACGTGCACCATGTTGTGCGCCACGTACAGGAAGAACGGCTTCTCGTGATTCGCCTCGATGAACTTCACCGCCCGTTCGGTGTACCAGGTGGTCAGGTAGGGCTGGTCATCGGCCGTCACATCGGCGTCGACGATCTTGTCCCCCTCGATCATCGGCAGGGGAGGGTACGCCTTGGGGTTCGTCGGATGAAAAGGCCACATGTCGTTCGAGTACGGGAGCCCGAAATACGTGTCGAACCCGTGATGCACGGGGAGGAACTGCCGGTGATGGCCCAGGTGCCATTTCCCGAACATCCCCGTCGCGTACTCCTTCTGCTTGCAGATCTCCGGCAGCAGCACCTCCTCCGAGTGAATCCCGTGCTGCGTCTTCGGACCGGGCGCTCCCAGCATGCCGATCCGGTTGGGATAGCAGCCGGTCAGCAGGGCCGCCCGCGACGCGCCGCAGACCGCCTGCGCCACGTAGAAATCCGTCATCCGGACCCCTTCCGCCGCCATCCGGTCGATATTCGGCGTGTCCAGCGTCTTCGACCCGAAGCAGCCCAGGTCGCCGTAGCCCTGGTCATCCGTGTAAATGATGACGACGTTCGGAACGCGATCCTGGGCGAAGGTCGGGTGAGGCAAAGCGGCCAGGCAGGCCAAAAGTGTCAGAATGGCTTTCATCGGCGGCCGCCTTGGAGAAAGGAGTCGTTGATCGCAAGGATCATGCCTCCACCGATGCGGCAACGCCAGTGCAGGCGACACTGACATGGAAATTCTTCCAGAACCGCGCAGCTTCCGTTGCGGTGCCTGGCCTCTCGAGACTCTGAGCCCGTCCCGCTCAACCGGGTGAAATCAGCAGGCTGACCCCGGGGACCGACAACTTCTTGATGAACTCTGCAGCGCTCAACTCAAACAGAAACTGGGAGTTTCGTTCGAGAGGGTTGTAGATGTGATACACGTCGTTGTTTCCATGGCCTCCCGTCTGTTCGTCGAGGTGGACCCACGTCTCCTGGTCAACGATCCCGTCGACGTTGATTCTCGCGGCCTGTTGGAACTCGCGGACACGGGCCTCGGTTTTCACGCCAAAGATTCCATCGACATCGAGTTGGGGCAGTTCGGGCCGCCATTTGTTCAGCGCGGCCTGCAGGAGGGGAACCTTCTCGTTCGGCATGCCCCTCCACAGCCTCGGAAGGTTCTCCATTCCACGCCCCTTGGCGTGTCCAAGAACACAAATCCAGTGTCCGGACACGATGGAACCGATCGCCAGCAGGGCGCCCTGTCGAGACTCGACTCGGGGCACGCGCGGCATCACCAGCCTGCGAAGTTCCTGCTCGCCTCTCAGTCGGCTGAAGTACTGCGACGAATACCCGGCGTCGCATCCGAGGACCCGCAGGTAATCCTGCATCTCAATCGAAGAATTGACGGCCTTGCTGGAATCCATCAGCGGCCTGAAATCGCCACCGCCCAGGTACATGTTCCGGGCGTCATAGACGTCCTCATCGCTGAACATCACTGAGCCGGTGCCCTCCCCGTAGCGATTCACGAGATTCAGCGCGAAGCCGGCGAAATAACCACAGTCGTAGCTGTCCGGCGCTTGCCCGATCGTTCTCAGCGTGCCCTGCATGAGATTCTCCAGAACTGGCGGAGGATGACGTTCTTGTGTCGGATTAGCCAACACTTGCAATGGCGGAATCGACTCGCCAATGCAACAGCATCCGCGGAGAATCTTGTGTTCTCGCCTGCATCACCCCAGGGGCGGGGCCAACTTTTCAAGAACCGGCTTCCGGTCTGAACTGGCTCGCAGGCGGATCAGGCGTCCTCGTCGTGAACATCCACCGACGGGCCCGCTCCCGGATTCACCGGGTGGTGCGGGCGGTGATCGAGATGACCTTCCCCCGCCGCATCTTCCCGCGCGCTCGCCACCAGCGAGGCCACAACGCCCGTCGCCAGGATTCCCGCGATGATACCCAGCGAAATCCCGATCGGAATGTGCCCCAGGCCGCTCGCCTGCAGGATCATCTTGATCCCGATGAACGCCAGCAGCACGACGAGCGCCGTCTTCAGGTAGCGGAACTTGTCCATCAGCCCGGCCAGCGCGAAATAGAGCGAGCGCAGCCCGAGGATCGCAAAGATGTTCGACGTGAACACGATGAACGATTCCTGCGTCAGCCCGATGACCGCCGGAATCGAATCCAGGGCGAACATCACGTCCGTCCCTTCCACCAGCAGGATCGTCAGGAACAGCGGCGTCACGTGCCGCACACCGTTGATTTCGGCGAAGAACTGGCTGCCGTGGTACTGGGTCGTGACGGGATAGAACTTCCTCACCATCCGCACGACGAGGGTCTTCTCGACCTCGATCTCTTCTTCGCCCGCCTTGAACATCTTCCACGCGGAATACAGCAGGAGTACCCCGAAGACATACATCATCCAGTGGAACTCTTTGATCAGGGCGGTTCCCCCCGCGATCATCAGCCCTCGAAACACGACCGCCCCTAGAACACCCCAGAACAGGACGCGATGCTGTTCCGCAGGTGGGACGCGAAACGCCGCGATGATTAGGGCGATCACGAAGATATTGTCGACCGACAGCGAGTACTCCAGCACGTACCCCGCAAGGTAGACGAGAGCCGCGTTCATCCCGCTCAGCGGGACCTCTTTCTCCACGCGTTTGCCTTCGACCCGCTGGACGACCCGCTCAGTCCCTTGCAGCAGCCCGCTGTCATAGAGGTAGTAGACGACGCCGGTGAAGGCGAGGGCCATCGTGACCCAGATCAGGGTCCACTTCAGCGCCTCCTTCATCGAAATCGTGTGCGATTTCCGGTGGAAGACCCCCAGGTCCAGCGCGACCATGAAGGCGATAAAGGTCAGGAAGCCGGACCAGATCAGAAACGTCTGCATGGAATGCGGGAAGAAGACTGCGGCGGGCGAAAAGCGCGGGGCAGCGTAGTCGACTGCCCCGCAACGGTACAGGAACGGTCGCAGCGGCTTGTCAGGACCAGGAATCCACCACCGAATCCTGCGACCCGCGGGCAATCCCTACCTCCGACCCTCAATTCCCGATTACCGCCACGTTCCGGCGCGTCAACTCGCCCTTGCGCCGATATAATGGCCGATTAAAGGATTCAATCATGTCAGCCTCGCTCGAACTCCCTGTTGTCGACGCCTTCGCCGGAGTCCCCGCTCCTCCGGAGGATCCCCTTGCGCTGATGGACGAAATCGACCGGCTCAAGGTCGAAAAGGACGCCACGATCCTCGCCCACTACTACGTGGATGGCGAGATCCAGGACATCGCCGACGTCAGCGGCGACAGCCTGCAGCTCGCCCGCGCCGCCACGAAAGTCACCTCCGGCACAATCGTGTTCGCCGGCGTCCATTTCATGGGCGAGTCGGCGAAGATCCTGAATCCGGAGAAACGGGTCCTGATGCCCGACCTCCTCGCCGGCTGCTCGCTGGCCGACAGCTGTCCCGCCCCGGCCCTCAAGGCCTTCCAGGACAACCTGCGGGCGGAAGGGCGGCAGTTCGAAACGGTCGCCTACATCAACACCACCGCGGCCGTGAAGGCCCTCTGCGACTGGATTGTCACCAGCGGAAACGCCCGCGAGATCATCGAACGCGTTCCGGCGGACAAGGAGATCCTGTTCGTTCCCGATCAGCACCTGGGCCGCTACCTCATGGAAGTGACCGGCCGCCCGATGATTCTCTGGCCCGGCTCCTGCATGGTGCACGAGGTCTTCTCGATTCAGGACCTCCTGCGCGCCAAACGCAACAATCCGAAGGCCGTCGTCATCGCGCACCCGGAATGCCCGCGCAACGTCCTCGAGCATGCCGACGTGATCGGCGGCACCGAGAAGATGAAGAAGCACGTTTCCGCGATTGCCGAGCCGACGACCTTCCTCGTGGCGACCGAAGCCAACATGATCCACCCGCTGCACAAGGCCGCGCCGCAGCACACCTTCATCCCGGTCCCCGGCATCATGACCTCGACCGGTGAGACCTGTGCCTGCAATCGCTGTCCGCACATGGCCCGCAACACGCTCCAGAAGGTGCGCGACTGCCTGCGCGACGGCCGGCCCGAAATCACATGGCAGCCTTATTTCGACGACGCCCGCGACGTCCTGATCCGAAGCCTGCTGCAGTAGGACGCAGCGGAGTGATCCGCGGGCCCATCGAACCAACAGACTGTCGTCCCCCCTCGTACCGAGTACCCGGTCACCCCCGCACCAGCTGCATGATCTGGAACGCGTTGCTTCTCGGAGCAGGCTGCTCCTTCAGCTCTTCGTCGAGGATCGTCACCACGAACCCGCTCTCTCGCGCCAACGCCACGAACGCAGCCGCGTGATACCGTCCCGGATCCGCAATCCACACCACGGAGGGAAACTCTCCTTCCGGCGTCGGGGCCAGCATCGACGTCAACAACGCGATCAGCGGCTCGTGGTTTCGCCTCTCATACGTCACCTCGCAGCCGGTGATCACCCGGAACTGCCGCTCCATCGGTCGCCGCCAGTCGAGCAGGAGCGTCTCAGGATCGGCAAGACCATTGCGGACGGCGTTGTGTCGCGAAAGCAGCAGCGACTGCGGATCGTAGTCCGAGAAAATGACTTGGTCGCCGCGGACCAGGCCTGACACGCCCGTCAGACCAACGCCGGAACCGAGGTCGAGCACTTCCGCCCCGCGCGGCCACGGAGCCGATTGCATCGCGCGCGCGAACGGGCCCGCCGCCGGCCACAGATACGACCAGTACGGCATGTAGTCGTCGCGTTCATTGGCGGCGAGCACTTCCGGGTCTTCGAGAAGATGGTCGGGGTCCCCGGGAAGGATAATCTGCAGCTTCCGGCCGGGGAGCTCGAACGTGGTTTCCTTCCATCCTCCAGGGAGTGCGGGAAGAGGCGGGAGAAGATGGAGCATGAGGCGAAAAGGACGACGAGACTAAGATTCCGGAATTCGTAACGCCCGGCCTCGACACGGCCGCGGGATTGCAGACCATAACGCCTGCCCGGTCCTGTCACACGGAAGTCGAAGATCCGATGAGCTGTCGCGCGCTGTTCCTGCTGCTCTCCGCCATCCTCTTCGCAGGGATTGCGCCGACAGTCGTGCGGGCCGACGAAACGCCGGCGAACGCCGTGCGGGCGGCCGAATTTCGCGACGAGGTGCTGACCGATCAGCAAGGCGACCATCGCTATGTCGTCTTTCTTCCCCCCGGCTATGATCCTTCCCGGCGCTGGCCCGTCATTCTGTCCCTGCACGGCGCGGGGGAACGCGGCCACGACGGACGCCGCCAGCTGGCGGTGGGGATGGGGGCCATTGTTGAGCTGCACCCCGACCAGTTTCCCGCCGTCATCGTCTTTCCGCAGGTCGAGGAGACTGATGAGCGGATTCTGACGGCCTGGTCGCCGCAGAATCCCGACGGTCGACGCGCGCTGCAGATGCTGGCCGACGTGGAGCATCGCTACTCGATCGATGCCAGCCGTCGCATCCTGGCCGGATGGTCGATGGGAGGGTTTGGCGTCTGGCAGGTGGCAGCCGGAAGCGAGCCAGGCTTCTGGTCCGCGGCGCTCTCCGTCTCTGGCGGCGCAACGGCGGAAACGGCTTCGAAACTCCCCGCCGGGCTGCCGCTGTGGGCCATTCATGGCGCCGACGACCGGATCGTCAACCCGGCCCGGATGGTACAGGCGGTTTCAGCGGCCGCGAAGTCCGGACGAACCGTCGCCAGCACGCTCGTCAACGGAGAAGGGCACGACGTGTGGCAGGTGGTGTTCGGGCGCGACGAGGTCCGACGCTGGATGCTCGATCCCGCGTCGGTGAATCCACAGTCGCTCGACTGGTCCTCGAAATCGCTTGCAGGCATTCGGCAGCAGAATCGACTTCCCGAGCGGGACTTTCGAGCCTCGGCGGTGATCGCCAGGGCCGTCGCGATTCGCATCGGGAACTCCGCCTTCGAGGAACTGGCGCACGGCATCCCCCAGGCGATCCCGCGCGAACGCCTCCAGGGACAGGTGGCCGACATCGAGCAATCGATCACTTACGGCGGGGCGACGATCCGCGCCGGCATTCGCGACATCACATGGACCGCGGACCTGGCCGAGGCGCAGGTCGCGGCGGTTGAGGCGGAGCGGCTCGTCATCCGTGTCGGCCTGAAGAATCTGACGCTCCACTGCGGGAGCGGAGACCTGGCAGGCGGAGAATACGAAGCCAGCTGCGGCCCGTTTGATGTTGTGCTGGGCCGCCGTCGGCCCGTCTGGGTGGAAGTGTCGACCCGGCCAAGGGTGCAGGGGGGGGAGATCCTCCTGACACAGCGCGACATCCGCTTCACGATCCCCGATGACAACTGGTACGTCACGGAGCCGGGCTGGGCCAGGGCATCCGGACCTGGACTCACTCCCGACCTCGTGAAGGTCGGAGTCGTCGGCGGGATGTATCGCGCGAAGGCGCGCGTCGAGTCGGCTGTCCGCGAGTTGATTCCTCCCCTGATCGAACGGATCGAGGAGCGACTGGTCCAGGTTCCACCCGACTCTCTCGCGTCGCTGTTGTGGCCTCTGCCGACGGCCCCACCGCGCATCCGATTGATTCCCGAAGGGATCCGGACCGATTCCAGAGGGGTCTCCGTGACGGTCGGCCTCGCGGTGGAAGGTCCGTCGACGGCGGAGTCTGTCGCGGCATTTCCGACCGCGACGCCGATCGTGGAAGGGGAAAGCCAGGGCGTCATCGTCGGAATCGCCCCGCGCATTCTGTCCTCGGTTGCCGAGGTCTTTGCCGACGACCCCCAGGCGCGTCTCGATCTCCGCGACGCACCCGACAGCGCTCTCACGCGGCTCGGAGACGAGAGCCTGCTTCGCCGCGCGGCGCCGGGACTCGCAGAAGGGGCGGACGATTTCGAACTGCGGACGGTCCTGTCATTGCCCCGGCCATTCACGCTGGCGCCGGCGGATGCGCAGGGCGATTCTCCGACACGGCTTTCTCTCCGGCTGCACGCGCCCTCCGTTCTGCTGGAAATCTCGCGCCGGCCGCGAGATCGCTCGGCCGCCTGGCAGAAATGCGTGGAGTGCACCCTCTCCCTCGACCAGAATCTCTCCGTGGAGCTCAATGGCGACACCAGCGGCCGCACCGTCACGATGAATTGGGACGCGAACCCCGTGCTTCATGGGCACGCGAAATTCGCCGAAGGATTCTCCCCCTCGGACGCCTCGCTCAACGGCGATGTTCTCGTCGATGCGTTCGCCTCGGCGTGGCGCGAATGGACGGGCAACGCGGGAACGACCTCCCCCGTCGACGACCTGGCCGTCGGCCCGGCCCGCCTCAGGCTCAACGCCATCCCCGTTCGCGGCGGACGAATCTGGCTCGAGTTCGAGCCAGCCTCGCGCTGAAGAACCGATCAGGTCGCACATCCACGGAAAAAGGACGCGCCGTTTCCGGCGCGTCCTTCATGGGAGTGGCGATTGTCGGACCGTCTTTCAGGACTCGGTCCGCCCCAGGGCGCCCGCCGAGATTCCAGTGGTCTTCGGCTTCTCGTCCGCCGGCGTCGGCTGCGGCTCACCCGGCTCGAACGATTCGACTTCCGGGGGAGACGACGACTTCGGCGTGCTGTAACGCATCTCACGCGTCTTGTAGTCGGTCGAGAAGGCCGCCGGGTCGTGATACAGCGTGTCGTCCGGACGGGCGTACGACCGCGCCTTGTGCTGCCGGGCTGCGTCCCCGTACGCATCGGGGACCCAGGGACCTTCAGACAGGTGCACCCCGTTGTATTCCAGCAGCGTTCCACGGCGGAGCTGCAGAGTTGCCAGGGCCTGGTTGTACTGCGTCACGCTTTCGTAGTACGTCTGTTCGGCCTGTGCCCGGCGTTCATAGGCACGCAGCAGGACGTCGATCAGTTCTTCACCCAGCCGGAATCGCGGTTCGCGCCCGGCGACGTCTTCTTCTGCAGCGATGAACCGCAGGTAGTTCGAACGCATCGTCTGGTACGACCGATCGACTTCCTGGAACGCGACGGCCAGTTCGTGACCGATTTCGAGTTCCTGTGCGGCCAGCAGCTTGCGGGCGCGGGCCACACGCAGTTCATAGTTGCGCACCTGGGCATTCGCAGCCCGGAAACCGAGCGGGACGTTCATCTGCACGCCAGCCTGCCACCCCGTCTGGTCGGCGCTCCCCAGCGACGAGAAGTACCCGCCGGAGGGGCTGCCATTGTTGTAGTCGAACAGGTTCTCGCCGAATGCGTTCACCTGGTAACCACCGACAGCATCCAGCCGCGGCTGGGTGAGGTCCTGGGCGGCGACGAGCTGCAGCTCCAGACTCTTGATGTTCCACTTCTGGCGGCGGAGTTCCACGCGCCGGTTCATCGCGTCCGACAGGCTCACCTCCCAGTCGGGAAGCACTTCCGCCGTCACCGGCTCATCGATCGGCCGGATGACCGTGCCGTCGTTGACCGGCAATGCCAGCAGCCGACGCAGACGGGTTTCCGCCGTGAAGATGTTCGACTGTGCGGTTTCCGCAATCGACCGCGATGCGTAGTAGGTGTTTCGTGCCTGGGCCTCGTCGGCCGGCAGGACGTTTTCCACCTGGCCGGCCCGCTTCTTCGTGAGCCGCCACGCGTCGAGTGACGAGTTTCGCAGCGCGATCGCGGTGTCGAACTGGCGGTACGCGAAGTAGAGATCCCAGTACGCGGTCTCGACGTCGAGCATCAGGTTCCGGGCTGCCAGCTCGAAGTCGGAGATCGCCAGGTCGTTGTTGATCTTCGCGATCAGAACACCCTGCGACACACCGGAGATGCCGCCGAAGCTGTTCGCGATCGGACCGGCGATCCGCGTGTATTCCGTACCCGCTCCAGCGAGCAACGGCTGGCGGTAGGTCACGCCGGCCGCACCCGAATAGTTCGACCCGAACAGACCGGGTGTGTTCGTCCGCAGGTAGTTGATCTCGTTGAACACCTGGATCGAGCCGCCGTTCGCGAAGTTCTTCGACAGGGCGTTCGAAAACTCGGCCGCGTTGGTGTCCTGGAACCCGAACGAGTTGTTGAAGTTCTGGTTGCCGGAGAAGTTCAGCACCGAGTTGTACTGCACGTCGAAGTCGGCAAGAGCCGCCTCGACGCCTCGTCCGCCGAACAGCACCCCCGACTCCTGGATCGCAGGGTCGTACACCGTCCGCACCGCGCCGTCTGGATTCGTCAGCAGCGAGTTGCCGAGCGCCAGGAAGGTGCCGGCCGAGCGGATCACTTCACTGTTCTGCAGCGCGATGTGGACCGTTTCCGCGAGCGACATGTCGCGAACCTGCGTTCGGGCCCTGTCGCGGATCGTGTGCGGCTTGTGCGACGCCAGCAGGTCCGGGTTCGGACATTCCTCGATCACCGGGTGATCGATTTCCGTCGCGTTCGTCTTGCAGACCTCGGCATGCGGCTCGCCAAAGTAGTCGATCTTCGGCTGGCCGTGATTACAGCCGGCTCCGGCGAATGCCATGAAGGACCAGGTACAGATCCTGGCCAGATTGCGGGCGGGGTAGGGCATAAGGACGTCGCCTTCTCCGACAGACACGTACAACCGACGACCCCGGTCGATGCCGCAGCACCCAATCCGTGGTCATCTCTCGTATCGGCGGAACAATCGGCCCCGTTGCAGCCCGGCGCAGCCCGATTGCCGCGCCTGTCACGCATTTCCGGACCTGCGCCACAAAGGCGGATCGACCACTCCGGCCGGAACCACCCGCACAGGTCCACCCCCGGGAATCACTGTCGCAACGCCGCTGACGCCCGGCGCCGAAGCCACTTGGCCAGCGCGTCACGAGGCCAGCAGTTTGGCTCAAGTCGGCGCAGGAGTTTCCGCCCGGAATCTCCCGCCCTCGAAGCGCGACAGGAAAGTCGGTGCGACCGGATTATTCTTCCAGGCGGACAGCGACCGGATCCTTCAGCTCTCGCATCCGTGAAATAATCCGCGCGCGAAGCTTCGCCTTGGCCGCGACCGCGTCAGCCCGCTCCGACGCCATCAGGTTCTCCTCTTCCAGCGGATCTTTCGCGATGTGATACAGCTCATCGCGGAACGGCTCGAGGAAGTTGCAGGTCAGCTTCCACCCGCCCGAACGCAGACACCGCATGTCCGCCCGCAGCTGATTGTGGGGGCTGTACTCCGCATACAGATCGTCGTCCCATTCGACGCTCTCGCCCCGCAGCAGCGGCGTCAGGTCCCGCCCGTGCAACCCGGCGACCGCAGGCGTCCGGGTGATCGCCAGCAGCGTCGGGAACCAGTCCAGCTGCGTCACCGTCCGGTCGATCACCGTTCCCGCCTTCACCACCCCCGGCCAGCGGATGCAGGTCGGAAGGAGCAGGGAGCTGTCGAGCATGTTCGGACGCCTCTGCGCCGGGACATTCTCTGTCTTCTCGGGAAACGACTTTGTCAGCCACATCCCGTTCCCCTTGTGCAGCACCCCATGGTGCCCCACGTTGTACCCGTGATCGCTCGTGAATATGACGACCGTGTTGTCCGCAAGCTTCAGCGATTCCAGGCGGTCGAGCAGACGACCCACATTCCGGTCGACACTCGCCACGCTCGCCAGATACCGCCGCGTGTTCGTCTTCCACTTCTCAACGTCGAGATCGGGATGTGAGGGAACCGGGCGCTGAGGCTCCAGGTTTTCAAACGGCTTCGAGTCTTCCGCCGACGCCGGCACCCACGGCGTGTGCGGCTCGCGGTAATGCACCGACAGGCTGAACGGCTGCTTCCCCGACGTCGCGTCCGCGGCCGACTCATCGAGAAACTTCAAGGCCGCATCGGTGACGACGTCGACGATGAATCCCTCAGTCGGCTTCTTCGTCCAGGTCATGCGATCCGTCGCGACGGCAAACTCGAGCGGGACGTTCTGCGTCGCCGATCCGCCGTTGCGGAACCCGGTGAACACATCGAACCCGAACACCGACGGATGAAACTCGTCGTTGACTCCGAGGTGCCATTTCCCCATCAGCCCCAGTCGATAGCCCGCGTCATGCAGCGACTTCGTCCAGGTCGGCGTCGCCGGGGCCAGTCCCAGGTCCGGCTCGTTCTTCTCGTTGATCCAGTCGGTGATCCCCAGTTCGCTGCCGTACCGGCTGGTGATCAGGCTCGCCCGCGACGGGCTGCAGACCGGCGTCACCGTGAAACTCTTGCGCAGCCACGCCCCCGATCGGAACAGCCGGTCGAGATTCGGCGTCTTCGCATCAGGATGTCCGGAGACTCCGAGCGCCCAGGGTCCCTGGTCGTCCGTCTGGATGAATAACACATTGGGCCGCGATGCGGCCGAGGCGTCCGCCGCCAGCCCTGCAGGCAGGATGATGAAGAAAATCCAGGCCAGACGAACAAATCGCTTCATGAATTTCTTCCTCGAGGAGTAAAGTCCTCCCGTGACTTCAAAGTGCGGAAGGCGAGACTCTCATGACCGCCGACATCATTGCGGGCCGAACCGAAAAGTCACAGTCCGCCGCCCCCCTGAGGATCGATCCGAGACGCCGTTTCCCGCGATGGAGCCTCGCGCTCGTCTTGTTGCTGATGGTGCTATGCCTGGGAGGCTCGCTGCTTTCTCGGTCCACGCGTCTCGGCGGCGATGATCGATTTGTGGGAACTTGGCAACTGACTGGATTTGGCCCACCGGGCGTTGTCTCGGTCGCACGGTTTCATGCCGACGGGACGGTCGACATCGAGTCGGTTGTCGAGACGCGACCGCGATTCCGGCAGGTCACGCCTTGGACATGGCGGGCGACTGATGGAGTCTTGGCTCTCCAGTTTGATCCCGTATTGGTCCGGTCCAGTTTCTTCAGCCAGTTGTGGTTCCGGTTCAGGCTGGCGATCAATCGTGTCGACCTGAAAATGACGATTCCCTTGCAGATCCGGTCCGTCGAACCGAACGGAATCAAACTCGAAAACCGTGAACGGCGATTGACGCAGCCAGACGTTCTCCTTCGGCGGCTGAAATCGGATGAAGCGGAAGAACTGCTGGAGGCTCGGATGAAAGCGCCTCTCCCCGCACCGCCGGTTTTTGAGGAAAGCGATGAAAGTTTGTGAGGCGTTGCGCTCGTTCTTGCACGCGCGGGACATCGGTCCCAACATGATCAGTCTGCCTGCTCCACAGGGGCCAGCGCACTCAGCGTTCACCGAAAGTCATCCATGCACGTCACTGTCACCGCCGTCGGACCCGATAACCGAGGGCTCGCCGACCCCATCGTCCACTACGTCGCGACGGCCGGGGCGAACATCCACGAAATCCAGATGTACGACCACGACTCCGAACGCCAGTTCGCCATGTTTCTCCGCATGGAATGGCCGGCCGACGAGGAGCCCGTCGCCGTTCTGCGGCAGCGCATGCGCGACATCGGAGAGGCCAAGGGACTCGCCATCCGCACATGGTCGCGCGAGGAACACAGCCGTCCCCCGCGACTCGCCATCTGCACCACCCACCGACCCGAAACGCCGCTCGCCCTGCTGCGCGACATCCGCGACAAACGCCTCAAGGCGACGCCCGCAGTCATCATCGGAAACCGCGACAGTTGCCGGGGCATCGCCGAGCAGTTCGAAGTCCCCTTCGTGAACATCGGCGACGCCAGGGGCGAACCGGACAACGACCTGTTCACCAGTCTCATCGATCAGTACGAGATCGATTACGTCATCCTCGCCCGCTATATGAGAATCCTCCCCGCCAGCATCTGCTGGGAGTTCGCCGGGGGACGCATCATCAACCTCCACCACGGCCTGTTGCCCTCTTTCCCAGGGCCTCAGCCATATGCCGACGCCTACGCCCGTCGCATGCTCACCTTCGGCGCCACCGCGCACTTCATCGTTCCGGAACTCGATGCGGGCAACCAGACCATCCACCAGGAAACGTTCAGCGTGCTCCCCGGCACGTCACTCGATGAAGTGATTCGCCTCGGCCAAAGCGACAACGAACCCCGCTGCCTGTCCGAGGGAGTCCGCCGCGTTGTCGACCGCGAGGTCGAGCTGCACTTCCACCGCGTCGTGAGCAGCCAGGCCCGAACCCCGTAGCCCCCGGAGAATCAACGGGCGCTGCGTTTCTTCGCGGCGGCGGCCTTCTTCTTCGTCGCCTGCTTTCTGACGGCCGCCTGACGCCGCTCTGCCCGCACCTCTTTCGGTTCGTTGAGAACCGATTCGTACTGCGCTATGTAAGACGCGACCGGCGTCTTCCGGATCGCGTCTGCAATCACGTCCAGCGCCAGGTCATCCGCCTTCCTGAACCGGATGCAGCTCTTCCCCATGTCGAGCTTCTTGCCCGCCGTCTTCCAGGCGTCCCGGAACTCCTGCGCGACACGGGTCCCCTCGTACAGTCCCATCATGTACAGCGACAGGTAGTTCTTCTGCGACGCCAGGCAGATGTAGGGCAGCGGCTGCTTCGGCGGGCAGTGATACCCCGGCGGGTAGACGCTGTACGGGATGAAGTACCCGATCATCCCGTACAGCATTCCTTCTTCGACCTGCTTGCGGTCGATGTTTTTCAGGATCACCTTGCGGACCGTTTCCACGGTCGCCCGACGGTCCATCGGCAGCTCGGCCAGGTATTGTTCAACCGTCGTCGCTTGGCTCTGCATGGTGACACGCCGGAGATCAGCGGGACGAAGAATCGCGAAGGTGACCGTCGCCAGCCGCACTCGAGCCTGCTATTTGCTCTCGAGCGCGAAGTCGATCGTGTTGACGCCCGATTTGACCGTCGCCTTCAGCGCGCCGGGCTGACGGTACTGTTTGGGAAGCGTCACTGGCGGCGGCGGTTCATTTCCGTCGGCTTTCATCTGCTCGATCTCGGACTTCGTGTACTTCGTCACTTCGAGATCGACTTCGTAGTCCCCCGGCATCGCGCCAGCGCTGTCGCGGCTGAACATCAGCGTGTACTTGCCATCGCGATTCGTCCCGCCATAGGCAGGCGATGCGCCGGATCCCAACGGGCGAAAGACGACGCCGACTTTCGGAAGAGGCTTCCCGTCGAGCGTAATCACACCTGTGACGCTTGCCAGTTCGGGACCGGAGCTCCCGCAGCCGAGAAACTGAGACACCAGTACGCTGGTGACCAACAATGAAACCGCGCCGTTCAGCCGCATAAGTGGCTCACTGATGAAGAGACGGCAGTCCTCAGACTTCGGAAGTCCGGGACCGCCGTGGACCGGCAGAAAACGAACATTCGACGCTGGCGTTCAGAACTCGCCGACGGGTTGGCCGTCAGCGATCGCGCCCAGCCGCTGGTAGGTCCCGTAAGGACCATTCAGGAACTGTTGGTTGTTGCCGATGCTCGTGCCGCTGTGATCGACGTTCTCGCTGATGAAGCGGACTGACCCGTCGCACAACGCAAACTGGGCGCCCCCGACATGCCGACTGTGAAATGCGCGGTGCAGGCTCGCAGCCTGCAGGTACGGACCGTTGATCTTCTTGCGGGTCGATCGCAGGTGATTGAAGCCGCCGTTGCTGTTGTAGCCGATCTGGTCGCAATTCGGGCCGCCGGCGGTCGTGATGTTGCCGTACTGGTACTGCCGTTCGGATCCGATGTTATCGCCGTTCACGTCAACCTGGTTGGCGATGTACATCGCCTCGGCGATCGCAATCGTATTCGAGGTTCCGTCAATCACGTCCCGAATTCGCTGGCAGCGATTCGGCGTCAGCAGACCATTGTTCCGCGCCGGAGACGACACGGGAGTCGTGCTCGTGACGCACACATCGCCATCGAAGGCGCCCAGGCAGCCCATGTAGTTCGAGAGGGCGTGATTCGCGACGCCGTTCCCCTGAGCGTTGCCCGAATTGTCGTTCCGCGTCGAAGGCCCGTTATCGGAAGGACAACGAAAGCCAGGCTGAATCACGGTCATCGCCTGCCGGTTTGCAGGCGTCGACACCGAGCCATACGGGTGTTGATTGAAGTCGAGCGTGTTGTAGAGCGGAGCCTGGTCGATGTACGGCAGCAGGAAGGCATCCCATGCCCAGCCGCCATCCAGGTTGGCCGCGCCCCCCGGCACGATGTCGATGTAACCGAGCGGAAAGCACCCATAGGTGCTTTCATAGTTGTGCAGCGCGAGCCCGATCTGCTTCAGGTTGTTTTTGCATTGAGTCCTGCGGGCGGCCTCGCGGGCCTGCTGCACCGCGGGAAGCAGGAGGGCAATCAGAATCGCGATAATCGCAATGACGACAAGCAGCTCAATCAGCGTAAAGCCACGACGCGCCTTCAGAACAGCCATTCCCATCCTCCCCCGAGTACATGGAATCGACCTGCACAGATCGTCAGGTGGGAATCCACCAGATAAAGACGATAGGAGTTCAGGGTATGGCGATGTCGCGGGAGCGTCAACGGGGGAGTAAGCCCCCCGCGTTTCAGAATTCCGCGTTCTTCGGAGTCCGCGGGAACGGAATCACGTCGCGGATGTTCTGCATCCCGGTCAGCAGCAGGATCATGCGCTCCAGTCCCAGGCCGAAGCCCGCGTGGGGAACCGTCCCGAACCGGCGCAGGTCGACGTACCACCAGTATTCCTCGGGATTCAGGTCGCACTCCTGCATCCGGGTCAGCAGCACGTCCAGATCTTCTTCGCGCTGGCTCCCGCCGATGATCTCTCCCACACGCGGCACCAGCACGTCCATCGCCCGCACGGTTTTTCCGTCCGCATTGCACTTCATGTAGAACGGCTTCAGCGTCCGCGGGTAGTCGTAAACGATGATCGGCTGCTTGAAGTGCTGCTCGGTCAGGTATCGCTCGTGCTCGGCCTGCAGATTGGCGCCCCACGAGACGGGATACTCCCATTCCTTTCCGCTCGCCAGCAGGATCTCGACCGCCTCCGTATACGTCACCCGCTTGAACTCGTGCGCCAGGATGTGGTTCAGCGTTTCCAGGATCGTCTTGTCGATCCGCTCGTTGAAGAACGCCATGTCCTCCGCGCATTGGGCCAGCGCATCGCGGATGATCGTCTTGATGAAGTCCTCCGCCAGCTGCATGTTGTCAGCCAGCTCGTAGAAGGGGATCTCCGGCTCGATCATCCAGAACTCCGCCAGGTGTCGCGGCGTGTTGCTGTTCTCCGCCCGGAACGTCGGCCCGAACGTGTACACCGGACCCACCGCCGTGGCGTAGATCTCGCCTTCGAGCTGCCCCGACACCGTCAGCGACGCTTTCTTGCCGAAGAAGTCGTGGCCGTAGTTGACGCTCTTCGTCGCCGTCCCGGCCGCGAGCTTGTCGAGGGGCAGGGTCGTCACCTGGAACATCTCGCCCGCTCCCTCGCAGTCGCTCGTCGTGATGATCGGGGCGTGGACGTACAGGAATCCTCGCTCCTGGAAGAAGCGGTGGATCGAAAAGCTGACGCAGTTCCGCACCCGGGCGATCGCGCCGAACGTATTCGTCCGTGGCCTCAGATGGGCGATTTCCCGCAGGAACTCGAAGCTGTGCCCCTTCTTCTGCAGGGGATACTTCACGGAGTCGGCGTCGCCGAGCACTTCCAGGCTCGACACATGCAGTTCCACCCGCTGTTTCGAGCCGGGCGACGCCTTGAGTTCGCCCGTGGCCTTCAGGCTCGCCCCGGTCGTGAGCCGTTTGACGTTGGATTCAAAGCCGGGGACGCCCGCGTCGACGACGAGCTGCAGGTTCGCCATGCACGAACCGTCGTTCAGCTCGATGAACGAGAAGCCCTGCTTGGAATCGCGGCGGGTCCGCACCCACCCGGCCACGGTCACGGTGGCTCCGGGCTGCCCCTCATGAAGAAGCGTTTTGACGGTTTGACGGACCAGGGACATGCAAAACTCCGGACGAACTGCTGGACAGACTCCGCGCGGAGTTTAGAGCGACCAGCCTCAGCGTGGCGAGCGGATTCCCGGCAGGAGCGCCCCGGAGGACCATCTCACGAATTGTCCGAGGCCGGTCGCGGAGCCCGCCGACCCCTGATATAGTCGAAAACGTCTCCGCTCAACCCGCCTGCTGCTTGCGGTCGGACCGAGTGGGCGCCCGCTTTTGATCTTCGATGCTGCTCGCCATAGCCGTGGCCGCCGGGCCGGCGCGGTCGGGCCGTTCAGGGATCAGCGCCAGCGGGGGACTTCACGTTGCTGACTGCGGACATGTTGCGCCGACGTCCAGCGCGTGAGGAGACCACTGAAACCAGTGAAAACGAACTCATGGCCACCCGATCCAAAGACCTCTTCGACGATTCCGTGATGACCTTCGGCGAGCACCTCGAGGCTCTCCGGACCCACTTGTGGAAAGCGCTGCTCGGCCTGGGCATCGCGATGGGCCTCTGCCTCTGGAAGGGCGACATCGTCGTCCGCATCGTCCAGCGCCCTCTCGAAGCCGCTCTCAAGAAGTACGGCAACGAGACCAAGCTGCTGGACGACCTCAACTCCGACAAGCCGATGTGGCAGGCGCTCTGGGAAACGCTCAACCAGGACCCCGAATCGATCAACAGGACGCCCGGCGAGAAGCTGGTCCCGTCCGACTCGCTGACCGTTGAGCTGCCCGCGGCCGAACTGCACTCCGCCCTCGCAACCGCCACCGGGAAACCGCTCGATCCGCTTCCGGAGGCCGATCAGGCGAAGCCAGTCGCCCTCACCTTCAAGAGCCCGTTCTTTTCCGAACTCCGTGGATTGATCTCGCAGTCGGAAAAGCCGGTGACGCTGAAGGTCGAAGAGGGCTTCATGACCTACCTGAAGCTCTCCGGAGTGGCCGGTCTCCTGCTGGCGAGTCCCTGGATCTTCTATCAGGTCTGGATGTTCGTGGCCGCCGGCCTGTACGCCCACGAGCGGAAGTATGTCTATGTGTTCGGCGGGATGAGCCTTGCTCTGTTCCTGCTCGGCGTCGTGTTCTGCTACTACCTCGTGTTTCCGTTCGTGCTCCGCTTCCTGATCAGCTTCAACACGAGCCTCGGCCTGACCCTTCAGCCGCGGCTTTCGGAGTGGGTCACCTTCGCAATTATCCTCCCGCTGATGTTCGGAATCAGTTTCCAGCTCCCGCTGGTCATGCTGTTCCTCGAGCGGCTGCAGATTTTCGACACGAAGGTCTACATGCAGAACTGGCGATTCGCCGTGCTGGCGATCTCGTTCATCTCGATGATCCTGACGCCCGCCGATCCGATCAGCATGCTCCTGATGATGGCCCCGCTCATCGGGCTCTATTTCTTCGGCGTCCTGCTCTGCAGATACGCGTCATCCAGCGCCGAGCCCGCCGCCGCGACGTAAGGTCGCCCGTCGGGAAGGCCGCCTCGGGGGGAGGGCGAAGCTCTGTCACCGGCCACGAAGTGTGGTCGGGGAATTGCGACACCGGGTTTGGTCGTTGCTTCCCCTGGGACTGAGCCCCGGCAGGGGCGGCACGTTTTAGCCACGGGCGTCAGCCCGTGGAACACCGCCTGTGGGAACAGGTCCCCGGTTAGAACGCCGGGACGACCATCGGCTGGGCCATCGTCGGCTGACTTCCGTAAACCGGCTGCTGCATTGGCATCGGCATCGCGCCGCTCGCCGGAATGACCTGGCCCGGTGCAGAGGGGGCCGGAGAGTACGGTGCGGGAGCCATCTGGGGAGCCATCTGAGGCGCCATCATCGGAGTTGCGGCCATCGCCGGCGACCACGCCGGAGTCGGAGCGGCGCTGAAGAACGCCGTGCCCGAGGCGCCGTAACCCGTCGGCTGCTGGGCCGCCATCATCCCGCCCTGGCCCAGGCCGCTCGGAGGCATCGGAACCGTCGCCGGCGTGCCCCATTGCGTGGGGGGAGCAAACGCAACGCCGGCCTGCGGACCATACGTCCCGCGGTAGATCGAGGGGCTCTGCTGGGCGATGTTGGCGGAGCCGATGTACGGAGCCTGCGGGACGCCCGCCGGAGGGGCGTACGACTGGAACGGCATCGGACCCGGCTGGAACGTCGGGTCATACATCGGCATCTGCTGGGCCATCAGCAGGGCGGGGCTCTGGCCGTCGGCCATCATCGGCGAGTCCGGCTGCATGCCGGAGGAGTACGGATTCTGCATCTGGCCGCGGTAACCCGCCATCTGCGAATCGCGACGGCGGTTCGCGCGGCGGCTGCGCGGGTTGGCCGCCAGCGCCCGATCATAAGACATGTCGGCGCCGGCCGTGTTTCCCATGTTGTCCTGCATCCGCGCCAGCGTCAGGCTGGAATTCTCGTCGTACGGCTGCGTGTCCGACCATGCCGTCAGCAGCTGTTCCGCTTCACCCGTGCGATCGTTGTTGTACAGCAGGTGCGCGAGGCCCTCGTAAGACGACTCGTGACCGGGATCGATCACCAGGGCGTGCTGGTACATCTTCTCGGCAGCCATCACGTCCCCCTGCTGCTGCATGGCGGCCGCGACGTTGTACGCGTAGTTGGGGTTCTCTGGGCTGTCCATCAGCGCCCGTTCGAACTCATGACGGGCCGCCGTGTAGTCGCCGCGGCGATAGTACGCCTTTCCCGACTCGTTCATGACGTAGCCGTTGACGCTCCCGCACCCGCACAGCGTGCTCGCGATGCAGATCCACGCCACGCCGGCGACGGTGAGTGTTCCACGAAAGATTCGGGCCATGAGCGTATGTGTAGGGCCGGCCAGCATCGACGGAGAGTCGATCAGGGCCGGACAGGGGGTCAACCGGGCGCGCATGGCGGAATGCCTCGCTGCGGAAGGGCAAAAGTCGGCGGGAAAGTCGAGGAACCGGCAAAGGCCGAACGGCCGATCGACGGTCTGTTGAGGGACGGGGCGGCGTGTTACTTGAACCAATTTCCACGGGCAAGATGAACCACCCTCCCGACCCCCTTCCCATCGGCAACAGCTGCCGATCCCGGCAGATCTCGCCGGAATGACTTGCACTTTCTGCCAGTAAGCAACGCCCATGCCCCTGCAGATCGACGTCCCGCCAACTGCTACAAGACCCACCGCCCCAGGTTGAAATAGAACAGCAGCGTCACCACGTCGCTGAGCGCCAGCGCAATCGGCCCCGAGGCCAGTTGGGGATCGCGCCGCACCAGCCGCAGGACGAACGGAACGCTCAGCCCCACGACGGCCGACGCCGTCACGCCCCCTGCGATCCCCAGCATCAGGCTCATCGCGACCGCAAAGCTCCTCTTCCAGACGTACGCGATCAGCGCGACGCCGACGCCGCAGGCGATCCCCAGCAGCGCTCCCACAACCACCTCGAAGGCCGCCTTGCGACAGAATGTCGCCCAGGTCGCCGGTTGCGCATGCAGGGCCTGCAAGGCCAGGCTGACTGACTGGATGCTCACGCTTTCCGCCAGCGCCGTCACGAGGGCAATGAACGGCGCCACGACCGCCAGGGTCGCGACGTCGTCGTAGGCGTCGGCAATGAACGCCGACAGCATCCCACCCAGAAGGTTGCACAGCAGCCAGGGAAATCGGCCATTGAAGGCCAGTCGCGGGCTTTTCTGGGCCGCTTCCGAAAGATGCACACCGATCAGCTGGAACAGGTCTTCGCTGTCCTGCCGACGGTCGATTTCCAGAATTTCGTTCGTGTACAGGTCGACATCCACCGCCCCCACGACTTTCTTCGTCTCATCGACGACGGGAAACGCCAGGAACTTGTGCAGCGTGAAAAACTCGCACGCCTCCAGCACGGTGCACCGCGACGGAATCGAGACGATCCGCTCGGACATGATCTCCCGGATCGACGTCTGCGGCGTCGCCAGCAGCAGACGCCGGCTCGGAACGACGCCCTGAAGACGGCAGTCGTCGTCGACGACATAGAAATAGACGACCCGACCGAGCTCCCGCGTCGTCCGCAGTTGCTCGAGCGCCTGCTCCACCGTCTGCCCGACCTTCAGCAGCGGCGACGCCGAACTCATGTGCCGCGTCACCGGATCGTCCAGAATGTCCCGCACGTTCGGTTTCGCGCGCCCGGCCGCCGCCGTCTCGTCCCCGCCAGCAGGGCAGGGGGCCTCCACTGTTGCCTCGACGGCCGATTCACGACACGACGCTTCGCTGTCCACCACGCGCCGAGTGACTGGCGTCGATTCTCCAGCCGTCTTCGTCGCCCCGTTCTCACAGGTTCCCGGCGTCTGTTTCGTCGTTGCGCGATCGTCCGGCGAAGCCATCAATTCATCCCATCAAGTCGGCCACATTGAGAAAACCAGGTGACGCTCTCCCCCAAACGCGGAACGCAGCATCGCCCGCCGTAGATCAGCAGAAATGCCGACGAAAGAAAACCCGCGTTGGGCCCGCACGCAAGGCGCGTAGCGTCAGCGTTCCATCAACTGTCGCCGCGCGGAGTCCGGCTCTATAAGAACGAGCCCAGTGTCGCCCGCCCGATCTCACGGATCGCCTCGAGCAGCTCCTGCAACTCCCGTCGGCCGGTGAGTGGATTCATCAACGTGCAACGCATCGCGCCGCCCCCGTTGAGAGGCGTTTGCGTGATGTAGAACCGGCCGGAATGAATCAGTCGCCGCCGGACCTCGCGGTTGAAGTTCCCGAGCACGTCCAGGTCAGCCGATCGCAACCGCTCGGGCAGATGCCGAAAAACCAGGATATTCGACTGCGGTTCGTGCAGCGGTTCAAAATCGTCTGCCGCCCGGAGCATGTCATGCAGCTCCCGCGTCATCGCGAACGTGACGTCCACCAGATCGCCGAACAGCGACGCCCCGCACAGCGACCACAGCCCCCACAGGCCATACGCCGCGGCCCGCTTGGTGCATTCGATTGTCATCAGCCCGCAGTCGTATTCCGCCGCCCCCGGGTTCGACGGATCGAACAGGTAAGGCGCCGTCTGGCGGAACGCATCAAAACGATGCTCCCGGTTCTTGTAGAATACGAACGCGCACAGCGCCGGCGTGAACAGCATTTTATGGGCGTCGCAGATCACGCTGTCCGCGCGATCGGCTCCTCGCAGGAGATGCCAATGCCGCTCGCTGAACGCCGTTCCCCCGCCGTGGGCCGCGTCCACGTGCATCCATACATCCCGCCGCTCGCAGATGTCCGCAATTGGTTCCAACGGATCGAACGCCCCGGTCGGCGTCGCCCCGGCGCAGGCGACCACTGCGATCACCTTTCGCCCCTCGTCCTGCAGTCGTCTGAGGATCAGGTTGAGCTGGCCCGGATCCATCCGCCTCTGATCGTCGAGCGGCGCTTTGATGATCGAGTCGGTCCCCAGTCCCAGGATTCCCGCCGAGCGCGCAATGCAGTAGTGCGCATCCGCCTGCACGACGAGGGCAGGGCGGTGTGCCGCCTGCACCCCCGTCTCGAAACAGCCTTCGAGCGCCACATTCCGGGCAGTCAGCAGCGCCGTCAGGTTCGCCAGTGAACCGCCGCTCGTGATCAGCCCGGCGAACGTCCCGGCCCGGTATCCAATCGCTTCCCCCCACCGCTGAATCAGCGCCCGTTCGACCGCCGTCGCCCACGGCCCCATTTCATAGACGGCCATCACCTGGTTCGTGACCGTTCCCAGCGAATCGAACAGCCCGGCGATCGGAGACGGCGGTGGAACCTGGTGACCGATATACCGCGGGTCGTGAAGGTTCTGCCCCCGGGCGAGCGCCTCACCCGCGAGATCACGGAACCGCTGTTCCGCCCGTCCGAGATCCAGTCCTTCGCCCGGATCGCCCGCGTCCAGGAAACGGCCCGCCGCCTCGATATTGACGGGCGGATCATTCCAGTTGAGCACGTTCTCCCGGGATTCCGTCACCGACTTCAGGTGCGCAGTCAGAAGTTCGCCCCAGGCGCCCGCCAGTCGCGAAAACGTCTCCGGCGAATAGACAGCTGCCACGCGACGGCGAGCCTCCGCCAGCGGGTCCGTTCCAGTAGTCACTTCGAATCCTTTTCCTCAGACAGTCGACGGAAATACGCCTCCGCCGCATCCCGATATCCCACAGGCACGCCGCGCAGGTTCGTCCCGGACAGCCCCTCTCCGTTCCGGGACTGCGGAGTCAGGCTCTCGGCCGATGGCGTGTCACCTGTCACTCCCGGAAGGACGAAACGTCCCTTGCCGTCCGCCTGCATCGTTGCCGATTGGTCGGACGACTCCACCGCCTCCTGGGTTCGCGGCCCCATCACCTGCGCGTTGGAATCGCCTCGTCGTGCGCTCTGGCCGGGACGCATTCGGCCCTGGTTGCCGCCGCGAGACTGCCCGCCCGCAGATCCCCCCTCACTCTCTCCCTCGGAGTTCCCCGGGCTGCGTCCCCCTTTCTGGCCCCGCTGTCCCAGTCCCGGAGGACGACGGCTTCGCCGCATCTGGTCGAGCGTGTTGCGCACCTGCTGTTGCGAGAGTCGCAACGGCCCATCCAGACCTTCCTGGAGGCCCTCGGAATTCTGGGCATCCCCGGCCGCTTCCATCAGCGATTCCAGTTTTCGGGCCGCCGACTCCGCATGGCGATGGGCCGCGTCCCCCTGCTGGTCGCGGGCCTGCTGCGCGGCCGACATCTGTTCCTGCGAGATGGCCAGCTGGTCGAGCGACTCCACGAGCTGGCGAGCGCTCTCCGCCATTTTCGGCAGCTTCTCCTCGGCCTCACGGGCCGATTCCTCCAGTTGCTTGCGAACCGATTCCAGTTCCTGCGCGAGCAGCTCCTGCTCTTTGGCAAACTGGTCCGCCCGCGCCTGCTCATCCGGCATCAGCGACGTTTTCCCGGCGAGTTCCGACAGTCGGTTCGCCAGCTGCCGCTGCTCGGCGGTCACCGCCTGCAGTCTCTCCACCTGTTCATTCAATGCGTCCGCCTTCTGCAGCGTCTGGAGATCATCCGTCAGCTGCTCCATCTGGTCCTGGGTCGGCGCATCGAACGGCCCCGATTCCTTCAGGAACTGCTCGGCCGCATCCTCGAGTTCTTCGGACAGCTTCGGCGACGACGAGTCCTGCTGGTGCTTCAGGAGTTCCGCGATCCGCTCGGCATTCTCCGACTGGCTCGACAGTTCCTTCGCAAGCTTTTTCAGCTCCTCGGTGTATTGCTGCTCCAGGTCATATAGCGGCATTTCCTCGGCCCGCTCCTGGAGAGTCCGGGCGAGTTCCGCGGCGTCGCGGGCGAAGTCACCCATCTGTTTTTCCAGCCGCTCCATCCGTTCCCGGTCAGCATCGGTCAACGCGTCCCCGGCCGCCTGCTTCCGGAGCAGCTCCTCGAGCTCCTTCGCGGCTTTCTGGCGCTCTTCGGCGAGACGCTCCAGTTCCTTGCGGAACGTTTCGAACTCCTCCGACAGCTCATCCAGTTGATACTGCTGCCTTGCGAAATCCTTGTACTCCTCTTCGGAGATCACCTGGATTGTCGAGGTCGGCGTATCGGTCGACTGCGGGCGCCCGGACGCCCGGTCATCCGCCGAGGCGTAATACTCGATCACGTCTCCCGCTTTCGCTCCGAGTGCCCCAAGATCGAATTCCGTTTTGGCGAGCGCCACGCCCGCCTGATCCGTTTCGTGCGGAAGCGTGACGGCGCTCGGGCTCCAGCCGTTCACTCCGCGGAACAACCGGATCCGTTCCACGCCAATGTCGTCAGATGCCTGGATCTCGACAGGAATCGTCCAGCCTTCGACGGCGATCAGCGTTTCCGCCGGCGCGGTGATCGCCACCAGCGGCGGCCGGTCGCGAAGTGCGACGATCGGCCCCGTCAGCACATCGCTCTCATGCCCCGATTCCGATCGGACGACAAGTTCGAACCGGCCATTCGTCTCAATCGACACTTCGCCCCGCACGAGCTGCCGATCGCCGGAATCAGGCGTCAGCGGCAACACCACGTCGGCCGTCGTCCCCCCCTCAGCGGAGAAGATTTGAATCTCTCCCTCCTTGAGGACCAGGTTGCTGCGGACGGCGATCAGGCACTTCGTTCCGCGAAGTCCGCGCACGCCGCGATCGTCCAGCCGCTGCTCCCGGGGCTTCCATCCGGTGTAAGCAGGGAACGTCAGTGTGGCCCGCGCTTCTTCGATCAGCGGCGTCTGCGACACCTTCATCTCGAACCACCCGCTGCGCCCCCGCGGCGTCTCGATGTGGAATTCCGTGTCGACATCCACTCGCGCCACCTGCCCCGAGAACGTCGTCTCCGACTGGCGGAACATCGGAAGACGCTCCGTCGGGGCGCGGGTCTCGCCGGCGGGACGCAGGATCAGGACCGCTTCCTCAACCCGTTCCGGCCCCGTGATTTCGACAGTGACGAGAGCCGGCTTCCCGCGGTGCAGCGGATCGGGCTTCACCGTGGGGGCGAACGTCAGAAGCGTGAACGGCGGATGGTCCCCCAGCGGATCGAGAAACCGCGGGATGACGGTTGCGAACAGCCGCGGGGCGATCAGCAGGGCAATGCCGAACGCCATCACGGCGGCCAGCCCGGCCAGCGTGGCACGGACCGCAGGGGAGGGGGGGGTGACTGCCGACGCCGGCAACGTGGCGACGATCGAATCTGCAGATTGGACGACGCTGGCCCGCAGCGTTTCGCTCCCTGTCTCCAGCCCCGACCGGAACTCGACGGCATTGATCAACAGGCTGTCCCGCCGGTGAAGCCCGTCTTCCGCAAGTCGCGCCACCGTCCGCGCGTGATAACGGCGACCAAACATTCGCCATCCCAGAACGACGGCCGATGTCAAAAGCCCCGCGGCCGCGACGAGATTCCAACCGATCCGCACGGCCGCAGGCCACGCGAAGAACGCGTCCGAGAACAGGGCGACCAGGACCGCGGCCACCGCGATCGCCAGGGTCCACCCGACGAACTCGCCGCCGCGAACGGCTTTCGCAAACAGGTCGACGCGCCGCAGGAAGTCGTCGAGCGGTGTGTCGCTCAGCCGCTGCCAGCTGGTTGAGGCGGGCCTGGGAATCCGCGGCTGCAAAGGCATAGGTGGGGCCGAAAGGGCGTTGCAGCGGATACTTTAGTTGCCGCACGGGACTTCATCCACAGGCTCGACAGGATGCCGGGGACTCCATCCTCTCCTCCCCCCGGGAGCGGCGAGGCGGGAGGGCAGGGATCACCTCATTTTCCCCTGACGGGACGGGGGACCGGTTGCATGCTCGTCGGCCTCCCCCTAAGACTGGATTCCCTCAAGTCACTTCCGGACTCCACGCTGATGGCTCAATTCGAGAACGAACTCTGGCTTCCCTGCGGCGTCGATGCCCTGTTCGAATTCCTCCTGCGCCCGGCAAACGTCCAGCGCATCAGCGATCCGCGCCTCGGACTCGTCTTCGAGCAGGCGCCGGACGTCGTCAACCCCGGCTGCATCATCGCCTTCAAGGTGCAGGCCTACGGCGTCGTCCAGAAGCTCGAGCACGAAATCACCGCTGTCGAGCGGCCGCGCCTGATCGTCGAAGAACAGATCAAGGGCCCCATGAAGGCTTGGCGGCACGAGCATCATTTCGAGGAGCATGATCAGGGCGTCAAGATGACCGATCGCGTCATTTTCCAGCCCCCCGGCGGAATGCTCGGCTTCCTGGTCAAGGAATCGACGATTCTGGATGGACTCGAAGACGGATTCATCCATCGCGAACAGGAGCTTCGACGGCTCGTCTCACAGGGCGAGATCACCTGATGGAACAGGACCGCGCCTCGCTGTCACGCCCGAGGCTGCCCCAACAGCGCGGGGGACGCCCGACACAGAAAAGTGCGACATTCCTGGCGCTGGTCGGCCTGCTGACGGCTGGCCTCGGATTCGCCGTCCTGGTGACGGCCGTCCTGACCGGCTTTGCCCCTGCCGCAATCGCCGTCGTCCTTTTGATTATGGCGACCGTCGCATTTCTCTTCGGAGGCCACTACCTGCTCTGGGGCATCTGGCTGGATCGCAACCTCTCCTCGAGCGGACAGTCGCCGCCGGTCGAGTTCTGGAAGCGGGCGCCGCTCCCACCGATGCCTCCGGAGATCATGGACGAACCGACCGACGGCTGAACCGTCCGGTTAATCCGGCTGCGACGGTTCTCGCGGACACCACTGCACGACCTCGAAGTGCAATGAGACGACCGCGTTGACCCTGACGGAACCGGCTTCCATAATCGCGGGAAAGCCCTTCCAATCCTGCACGTTCCAGCGTGCACTGGTCGATGCACTGGAACTTCCGGGGCCGCAAGCCTTTCAACGACTCACTGTTCGGTATCGCGTCCCGTCTTCCCCGCGACTCAACCCACCCTTCCCCTCATTGCCGCTGCCATGCCGGACGCATACGCGTCGATGCTGCGTTATGCCGTCGGGAATGCCACGCCGATCCGCCTGTTGGTTCGCGAAGGGCAGGGGAAGCCGCGCGTCGTTGAAGTCGATTCTCCCTACTGCGTCATCGGACGCGCCCGCGATTGCGAAGTCGTCCTGACGGACGAAAAATGCGCCTTCCGGCACGGTTACCTGCAGGTGATCGGCGGCCGCCTCGCCTACATCGACCTCTTCTCCCCCACCGGCACACACTGGGATGGCCCCCCCTTTCGCGGCTGGGTCAATGTCGCCCACCGCTTCCGCATCGGAGACACCTGGATTCAGGTCTTCGATGACGGCTGGACCGACGATGACCTCAAGGCGCCGACCGAATTCCGACCGCGCCACGACTCTCGCCCCGAATACGGGGTGCTCCCCACGGTCGATCTGGAACTCCTCAACTCCTCCGCGCGGGGAGCCCAGTGGCCCATCAACCGCATTATCACCCTCGTCGGTCGGGATCAGCGCTGCCGCATCTGCTGCGCGGACGAACACATCTCGAAGGTCCATTGCGCCTTCCTGCTGCTCCCCACTGGACTCTGGGTCATCGACCTCCTCGGAAAGACCGGCGTCAAGGTGGGCGGCGAACTCGTTCGCTCCTGCCTCATTGCGGCCGATGTCGAAATCGAGATCGGTCCTTACAAGATGAGGCCGACCTACCGCGTTGCCCAGCAGGCGGTCTTTGCTCCGCAGGTGGGACACGTCGGCGATGCCGAGAAGGCGGAATTCCTCACCCGCCACAACCGGCTGTTCCTGGCCGAAGCGTATCTCGACACCCTCATCCTTTCGCCCGTCGGCAACCTGCCGCACATGAGCTACAAGGAGATTCACACCGAGAGCAGCCGGATTTCCGAACTGCAGTCCAATCACGGCTTCTCGAACTTCATCGTCGACTACAGCCACGCCCCCATTCTCTCCTCGATGGTCTTCGATGCCATCATCGGCTTCTGCCGCGCAGCGACCGGCAAGGTGGCCATGTGTCACCTCTCCGAGGAAATCCGCGAAAGCGTCCGCAGCATGAACCTCGACCGCATCTGGCCCTGCGTCGAGTCGCGCGCCGAAGCGTTCTCACACGTCTACGCCCCGTGACGGGCTCGCTCACGACATGAACGTCGTCCACGTCATCACCCGGCTGATCGTTGGCGGCGCGCAGGAAAACACGCTCCTCACCGTCGAAGAGCAGCATCGGGCCTGGAACGACAATGTCACGCTCGTGACCGGTCCGCCGCTCGGGCCGGAAGGCAGCCTCCTCGATCGGGCCCGCGGCGGCGGCTTTCCGGTGGTCGTCGTTGACGAACTCCGTCGGAACATTGATCCCTCGAAGGACTGGAAGTCCTGGCGGACTCTCAAACGCCTGTTCCGCGAACTCAAGCCCGACATCGTCCACACCCACAGCTCGAAGGCCGGCATCATCGGTCGCGCCGCGGCCCATGCGCTCGGCATCCCGGTAGTCCACACGATCCATGGCGCCGCGTTTCATTTCGGCCAGTCGCGATGGGCCTACAACCTCTATCGCCGTGCCGAACAATGGGCCGCACGGCGCACCGATCACTTCATCAGCGTCGCGGATGACATGACGGCCGAATACGTCGCCGCAGGAATCGCCTCGCCTGACCGCTTCACGACCGTCTACAGCGGCTTCGATGTCGAGCCGTTCCTCAATCCGGCCCGATCCCCCGCCCAGGTACGCGCCGCGTGGAACATCCCTGACGACGCCGTGATCGTTGGAAAGATCGGCCGGCTATTCCCGCTGAAAGGGCACGAGTTCGTCATCGCGGCCGCCCCGGAAATCATCAGGCGCTGCCCGAATGCGTACTTCGTGCTCGTCGGCGACGGCATCCTGCGGGAGGAATATGAACGCCGGATCCAGCAGGCCGGGATTGCCGACCGCTTCCGGTTCACCGGCCTCGTCCGTCCCGAGGAGATTCCAGATCTCCTTCCCGGGATGGATCTCCTCGTCCACACCAGCCAGTGGGAAGGCCTGGCCCGCGTGTTGCCTCAGGCGCTCATCGCCGGCCGCGCTGTCGTCAGCTTCGATGTCGGTGGCGCCCGCGAAGTGGTGATCCCCGGGCAGACCGGCTGCCTCATCCCGCGCGACGACACCGCCTCCCTGATCGATGCCGTCTGCCACCTGATCAACGATCCCGCGGAGCGCCTCCGCTTCGGAACCGAGGGGCGTCGACGCTTCACCGACCAGTTTCGCTACCAGACGATGACCCGCAGGATCCGCGAGGTCTACGCCCGCGTCCTCGCCGCGAACTGACACCCGCGGCCCGCCTTCTCGCTCGCCCGCCTCCGCTCTCGCCACGGCCGATCCTGCAGACGCCTTCCAGGCGAATCGCCGCCGGGCTTCCTCGCTTGCCCAGTCTCTCCGCTTCTCCAGCCCTCGTCGCCAGCGGCTCGGAAATTCCCTCAGATCCCGCACACTTTGACCGGATGGAACAACCCGCGCGGCCGATAACTCTCATACGACCGATTTTATCGGAACCGGTTCAGAATTTGCGCAGTCGGTCTGTGCTCGTTTGACCGGAGTTCGCACCGTCGGGCGGATGGATGCGTATGAGCAGTCACGAGCGGACAACTCGCACCCCACGTGGATTCCTCTCCGGAAAGGGAGCGTCCCTGATGGCGGTTTTCAGCGGCGCTGCCCGGCGGGCCTCTGCCTGCCTGACGGCCTTCGTCTGCATGACGCAAGGCGCGGCTTTTGCGCAGTACCCTAATCCCAATTACAGCTATCTCCCCTATCCGACGCCGCACCCTTACGCGCCGGCGCAGCCGCTACCGGCCCCCTGCGAACAGCCAGTCCCGAGACTCGTCCCGGATGACGGATTCTTCTACGACAGCGATGCGCAGATCGACCTCGTGATCCGCGAGACGATTCGCGGCACCTACATGCGGCTCGAGTACCTCGGCTGGGATATCCAGGAACCCGGGAACAACCTGCTCGGAGTCAACATCGCCGGCGTCGCCAATCCGCGTGACCCCTTCCTTGTGCAGACCGCTTCCGGCAGCGTCGGAGTCGCCGAGTCGCTCAGCACCGACCGCGTCGACTTCCAGGAAATCAACGGCATCCGCGGCACCGTCGGCATCCCCTTCGAGTACGGAACTCTCGAAGGCAGCTTCTGGGGCCTCGCGGAAGGTTCCCACACCATCGAAGACCGTCCCTTCCTCCGGGACAACAGCGCCGTCAGTCCGCGATTCATCGCGATCGGCCTCATGACGAACGGACAGGTCGGTGACCGCGTCCTGCTCTTCGATCAGTCGTTCTCCGCCGACTACAGCGCCTCTGCGTGGGGCAGCGACGTCAACTTCCTCTACGCCGCCAAGAACCCCCGCCTCGGGCTCGGCTTCCAGCCCCTCGCCGGCTTCCGCTTCCTGAACTACGACGAATCGCTCTCGATGCGCGGCGTCTTCGACAACAGCTCGGGCGCTTACACCGATTTCGGCATCATCGCCGATCCCTACGAGTCCCGCATCCGATCGGAAGTCAACAACAACGTCTACGCCCTGCAGGTCGGCTTCAAGGCCGACTTCAAGCACCAGTTCTTCTCTCTGGCCTTCGAGCCCAAGCTCGCCTTCGGTGCCAACGACTACTCGACCCGCGTCACGACGAACGATCTCCGGTCCTTCGACGATCCGACGCTCGATCCCGGGCCGAACGACATCGATGACCCCGCCACGAACTCCACCACCGGCCGCACCGTCTTCTCGCCGACGATCGACCTGGGCTTCTCCGCCAAGGTCCATCTCTCCGAGTGGTTCCACGTCCGGGCCGGCTACAACTTTATCTGGACCGGAAACCTCGCTCGGGCCGACCGCGCCATCAACTACAACGACATCAGCATCGCCGATCCGCCGGCCGTCACAGCCCGCCAGCGCACCGATTCCATCCTGATCCAGGGCTTCTCGATCGGCGGCGAAATCATCCTGCCGTAACCGCTGCGCCAGGGAAGGGGAGCATCTCGCGCCCCTTCCAGTCGCGGCCCGGCCCTGCCGCTCCGGCAGGGCCCGCTGGCCTCCCGCCATCGCAGTTCATAACGTGTGCGCCGCTCGCGCACCGTGAACCTCAACTGCGATCCGCCCCGATGCCAGTCCCTGCTTCCGCCGCCTTCGCGGACACCGAGGAACTCTCCCGCGGACTCGCCTCCGGCGAATGGACCTCCGTCGAACTCGCGAAGTTCTTCCTCGAGCGCTGCCGCACACACGGCCCGCGCCTGAACGCCCTCGCCACGCTCCTCGAAAACGAAGCTCTCGCGGCGGCCGAAAAATCCGACGACGACCGACGCGCCGGAAAAATCCGCGGCCCGCTGCATGGAATCCCGTTCGGCGCCAAGGACCTGCTTGCGTTTCCCGGCCATCCCACCACCTGGGGCGCGGCCCCCTATCGCGATCGCGCCATTGATCAGGAAGCGACCGTCCTCAAGCAACTCCGTGATGCCGGCGCGGTCCTGATCGCCAAGCTGTCGATGGTCGAGATCGCCGGCGGCATGGGGTACACCTCGGCCGAGGCCGCGTTCAATGGTCCCGGGCGAAATCCGTGGAAAACGGATCGCTGGTCGGGAGGCTCCTCCAGCGGTAGCGGGTCCGCTGTCGCCGCCGGCCTGGTTCCCTTCGCCATCGGCTCCGAAACCTGGGGCTCCATCACCAGCCCCGCCGGAAACTGCGGCGTGACAGGCCTCCGCCCGACCTACGACACCGTCAGCCGCGACGGCGCCATGGTCCTTTCGTGGACAATGGACAAGGTCGGCCCGCTCGCCCGCACCGCGCGCGACGCCGCGAAGGTCCTCCAGGCCATCCGCCTTCCAGAACTTCCGCCAATCCCTGCGGGAGTCGACCTCAAAACCCGCCGCGCCAGAATCGGAGTCCTTCGGAACGCCGCCGATAAATGTCAGCCCGAAGTCGCAGCCAACTATGAAGCCTCGCTCACGCTGCTTCGCGATTTCGCCGACATCGAGGAGGTCGAGCTCCCCGATCTCCCGTACAACGCCGTCGCCGACATGGTGATCGCCTGCGAGGCTGCGGCCGCTCACGAAGATCTCATCGATTCCGGGCAGGTGGCCAACCTCACGCACCCGGACGACAAATGGCGGGTCTATCCCGACCTCATGATCCCCGCGGTCGATTACATCCGCGCGATGCGCGTCCGCACCGTCATGATCCGCCAGTTCGGCGAGTTTCTGCAGCGATTCGACGCCGTGGCGACTCCCACCCTTCCCACCGTCAGCTGCCCTGTTGACGTGCGGTTCTCCGTCTGGGGGAAGGGGTTCGAGTTGTCGCAGATCAGCGCCGCCTCGAATCTCACGGGGGCTCCGGCCATCACGATTCCCAACGGTTTCGGGGCCGACCACCTTCCGACGGGCCTCCAGCTCGTCGCCGCCGTCCATCGCGAGCAGTCGCTCGTCAACCTGGCCGCCGCCGTTCAGGAGCGAACCCGCTGGCATCGGGAATCGCCGCCCGAGTTCGCGTAGGTCGTCCGGACGCACCCGGGCGGCAACTCCCGTTGACCCCGCCCGTCGTTTTCCGGGATACCTCCGCCACCCGAACTTCAGGTGGACGCATGCCCAATTCGCACCCTCTCCGTTCCGCCTCATCCTGGACGCGGCTTCTTCTCGCGGCGCTCGGGCTGACCCTCTTCGCACTGGGCATTTCCGGATTTCTCTCGGCCATCCTCAACGCCGCCGGCGATGGCGTCGGCAGCCGGGCGTTTTCCGGCCTGAAGGGCGGATTGGCGTGGCTGGCCGCGGGGGAGTGCATCGGCATGCTTCTCCTGCTCGCGATTCGGCTGGAATGGGATCCCCGTCGAGCGGTTTCGGAGTAATGGCGGGGCTCCTCCGGCAAGGTTTTCCGCTGCTTCGGACGGCCGATTCTCACGCCGAGGGTCGACCTAGCCTCATCGGTCAGGCCTGCTAGAATCCGGACGCACGACGGAGGACGGCCCGCGCGGCGAGTGCGCTCGCGGGTCGCCGTTCGGCTATTGCGCAGGAGAATGTCTGATGTCTGTTGAAGATGCGGTAGATGGCGCCCTCCACGGGATCGATCCGAGTGAGCTCAACGACTGGTTTGAGTCTCTTGAAGATGTCCTCCACCGTTACGGCCCGGAACGCACCCAGCAACTGCTGGTGAATCTCAGCGAACGCGCCTACCTGCGCGGCGTCATGATGCCGTTCTCGGCCACCACGCCGTACATCAACACCATCGCCACCGAGGATCAGCCCCGCTATCCCGGCAACCGCGAGATCGAACGCCGAATCAAGAGCATCATTCGCTGGAATGCGCTCGCGATGGTGCTCCGCGCCAACAAGAAGACCAAGGCCGGCGGGGCCGTGGGCGGTCACATTTCGACCTATGCGTCCTCAGCGACGCTGTACGAAATCGGCTTCAACCACTTCTTCCACGCCAAGACCGCCGATCACACCGGCGACATGGTCTACTTCCAGGGCCATGCTTCACCCGGCATGTACTCCCGCGCCTTCCTCGAAGGTCGGCTGAGCGAATCGCATCTCGAAAACTTCCGCCAGGAAACGACCCGCGGCACGGGCCTCTCGTCCTATCCGCACCCCTGGCTGATGGAAGACTTCTGGCAGTTCCCGACGGTCTCCATGGGACTCGGCCCGATCTGCTCGATCTATCACGCCCGGTTCCTCCGTTACATGGAGCACCGCGGCCTGCTCGATACCTCGAAGTCCCGCGTCTGGGCCTTCCTCGGCGACGGCGAAATCGATGAGCCCGAATCGCTCGGCGCCATCACGCTCGCCTCCCGCGAAAAGCTCGACAACCTCACCTGGGTCGTGAACTGCAACCTGCAGCGGCTCGATGGTCCGGTCCGCGGCAACGGCAAGATCATCCAGGAACTCGAAGGTGCCTTCCGCGGCGCCGGCTGGAACGTCATCAAGGTCGTCTGGGGCGGAGACTGGGATTCGCTTCTCGCCAAAGACCCCGAAGGCAAGCTCGTCCGCCGGATGGGTGAAGTCGTCGACGGCCAGTACCAGAAGTACGTCGTCTCCGACGGCGCCTACATCCGCGACCACTTCTTCGGAACCGATCCCGATCTGCTCGAAATCGTCGACAACCTGACCGACGAGCAGCTCCAGAACCTCCGCCGCGGCGGCCACGACCCTGAGAAGGTGTTCGCCGCCTATCACTCGGCCGTCAATCACAAGGGCGCCCCGACCGTCATCCTCGTGAAGACGATCAAGGGCTACGGAGTGGCTGAAGCCGAAGGCAAGAACATCGCGCACAACGCGAAGACCTTCGACAAGGACTCGTCCGTCAAGAAGTTCCGCGACCGCTTCGGCGTTCCGATCTCCGATGCGGATCTCGACAAGCTCCCCTTCTACCGGCCGGCCGAAGACAGCCAGGAAATGGCCTACCTCCGCGCCCGTCGCGAACAGCTTGGGGGCTATCTGCCCGAGCGCAAGCCGACGACCGAGAAGCTTGATGTGCCGGCGATTGACGATAAGGCTTTCGCCCGCCAGCTGAAGCCGAACGAAGGAACGCATGCCTCCACGACACAGGCCTACGGAGCGATCCTCCAGGGCCTGATGCGCAACAAGGCGATCGGCAAGTACATCGTGCCGATCATTCCGGACGAAGCCCGCACGTTCGGCATGGAGTCGTTCTTCAGCACGTTCGGCATCTACTCCAGCAAGGGCCAGCTCTACGAGCCGGTCGACAAGCTGCTGCCGGACGGCTCGCCGAGCCTGATGTACTACAAGGAAGCCACCGACGGCCAGGTCCTCGAAGAGGGCATCAACGAAGCCGGCGCGATGGGTTCCTTCGTCGCCGCGGGAACGGCCTACGCCAACCTTGGCGTGCAGATGATCCCGTTCTACATCTACTACTCGATGTTCGGGTTCCAGCGCGTCGGCGACCTCATCTGGCTCGCCGCCGATTCCCGCTGCAAAGGCTTCCTCGTCGGCGGGACGTCCGGACGGACGACGCTGAACGGCGAAGGCCTCCAGCACGAAGATGGCCACAGCCAGGTCGTAGCCAGCACGGTCCCCACGATCGTCGCATACGACCCGGCCTACGCCTACGAATTGGCGGTCATCATCCAGGATGGTCTCCGCCGGATGTACGCCGAGAACGAGAACATCTTCTTCTACCTCTCGGTCTACAACGAAGCGATCGATCAGCCCGTGATGCCCGAAGGCGTCAACGAAGGCATCCTCCGCGGGATGTACAAGCTGAAGGGCACCGATTCGGCTCAGGGGCAGGTGAAGCGGCCGCAGCTGTTCGGCAGCGGCACGATCCTCCCCGGAGTCATCAAGGCCCAGTCGATCCTGAAGGAGAAGTACGGGATCGGGACGGACGTGTGGTCGGTGACGAGCTACAACGAGCTCAGCCGCGACGCGATGGCCGCCACCCGCTGGAACCGCCTGCATCCGACCGAAGCTCCGAAGAAGAGCTACATCGAAACGCAGCTGGCCGGTGCGGAAGGCCCGTTCATCTCCGCCAGCGACAACATCCGCGCCTGGGCCGATCAGGTTCGCGAGTGGGTCCCGGGGACGTACACGGTGCTCGGAACTGATGGCTTCGGCCGGTCGGACACCCGCCCGACCCTCCGCCGCCACTTCGAGATTGATGCCGAATGCACCGTCTACGCCACGCTCCACGCGCTGGCCCACGACGGAGCCTTCGACAAGGCCCGCCTGCCGGAAGTCATCAAGGAACTCGGCATCGACCCCGAAAAGGTCGATCCCCGGACAGCCTGACCCGCATCGATCGATTCGCACCTCAAGCACCCCGGCTGCTCACAAGCAGCCGGGGTGCTTTGCGTTTGGAGCGACGCAACCGCGAGACACACCGAGCTCATAGTTTGAGGACGCACGGTGTTTGAGTGACATCTGCCACCCCCCCAAGCCGACGGCTTGCCGTCGTAAACATTCCCAACTCACCCGCCGCGTGAGCGGCGCTGGCCTCCGGTCCATTCGATGCCAGCGATCCCGCAACGCATCACAGATCAAACGGACGAAGCCGAATCGGGATGAACCGGAAACTTTCAACGGTCGTCATCCGTGTGCGCCGTCCGATTCGTGGTTCTCATTCCTGTTCAGCAGGTAAGATCATTGGCCGGATGACCGCCGAAACCGCGAAGCCGAACCGGAAACGCTGGCGATGGATCATCGCTGGCGTTTTGCTGTTTGTGGTGGCTCTCGCAACCGCGTGGTACTGGCCTGGAGTGGACCAGCGATTCCTGGGGACGTGGAGTTTCTCGATTGGGCCGACGATTTCCGTGCGCTGGACCTTTCACGACGACGGTCGTCTCGACATCTGGAGGAAGAGCGGAGCACTTGAAGACACGACCCACGAACGCTGGTTTGTCAGCGGGCGTCGGTTCTACCACGTTCCAGATCAATCGCGACGCGATCACGTAGTCAACTCCGTCGCCCGGTGGTGGGCGATTCTGAATGACAGGGCGATTCCCCTGAAAATCGTCATCGACGAAGTTGGCGCCGACCGAATCAGGCTGCGGCAGGTCTTTCCGGGACCATTTGACGAGTCGCACGTCATGACCCTGACTCGGGTCGCCGAATGACCGCTGAGAACGTTGTGTGGCAATCGTGTTTCAAACGGGACCACGATCCGGCTCCCGCACCGCGGATCTGGTAGCCCTCACCGTAACATCAGACATCAGGGCTTCTTACGACTTTCCGCGCAACCACCCACCCTCAGGTAGAGGAGCACGTACCACAACTCAGGCCGGAGAACCGCATGCCCAAAGCATCACAGCCGCCTGATCGAGAGCATCTTCCGCAGCCACTCCGGCTCGATCGCTGCGCGGAACGGGAGATCGCCTGGCTCTGGCATCCACGAATACCGCTCGGCAAGGTCACGCTCCTCGTTGGCGACCCCGATTCCGGTAAGTCGTTCTTTGCACTCGATCTCGCGGCCCGAGTCTCGCGCGGCCTCGGCGTCCCTCCCGAGCCGGGAATGGAAAAGCCCGGACAGGTGCTGCTGTTGTCCGCCGACGACGATCTGCACGACACGATCCTGCCTCGGCTTCGAGCCGCCGAAGCCGACCTGCATCGGATCACGCTTCTCCCGGCGTATTGCACACGAGGAAACGGCGCACAGCCACTGTCGCTGAACAGGGAATTTCAGTGGTTTGAGGACGTCGTCAAACCCCTCAAGAACCTGCGTTTGATCATCATCGATCCGATCTCCGCCTACCTGCGCGGAGCCGCGGCCTACGATCACTTCACGATTCGCCAGTTTCTTCAGCGGCTCGCGACCATCGCTCGCGAAAAACAGGCCGCCGTCATTCTCGTCTCGCATCAACGCAAGCAGGGGGGCTCGATCGCCATCCATCGTCCGCTGGGTTCGCTCGCCTTCGCGGCCGTCGCACGCATTGTCCTGTTCCTGAAGACCGACCCCTCCGTGATCGGTCGTCGGCTCCTCCTCCCGGCCAAGATGACGCTCCAGTCCGAAGCGTCCGCCCGTGCGTTCACGATCGAAGAGGGGCGAGTCTCATGGGAACCCGCGATCATTCCGGTCGCCTCTGGCGATCTCCACGAGTTCGTCTTCTCGACGGAAGAGATCGACGATCAGCGCGGCCGCGCGAAGGAATGGCTCATCGAACAACTCGAAAAGAAACGCGTTCCCGCCGACGAAATGAAACGGCGCGCCAGGGAACTTCGCATTCCCTGGAGGGTGCTGAGACAGGCCAAAAAGGACGCCAAAGTTCGCTCCGTCCATGACGGCGCTGAAAACCGCTGGTACTGGCAGATGCCTGACAACTGGATTCGCGACTTCCAGGGCATCGCATTCCCCATCGTCATTTAACAGGCTGCCGCCAAAGGTGCGTGCCACGGCTCTGTGAGCCGTGCAAACGTCGAGCACGCTTCGAAATCAAAGGGCTCGAAACGGAGTGGAAATGGCGAATAAGTTCTGCACTAGCTCGTAATGTCTGCTGGACCAGACGCGCCAACCAGGACCGAGGAGTACGCAACCACCCACACTCGCGCCCTCCTCGGTCGCCCTCCCTGAGTTTCGGAGACAGGCATTTCGAAACCGCTCCTGCCATGATTCAACGGAACCTGCCGGAGCAGCACACGTGAGCCACATTCGCACCGCGGTCCTCGGCCTGGCGCTGGCAGCCGTCGTCCCTGCCGTCGCGGCTGAAGGCATTGCCTCCCGCTATCCCGGCGACGCCGGCATCGAACGCGACCCGGCCGTCATCCTCGTCGAGAACTTCGAGGCCCCGCTGGCGGATCTTCACAATCGCTGGGAAACGGTCGTCTCTCCGGAAGACCATCGCGCATCGAACGACGTCGCCCCCGGCAGCAGCGGGAAGAAGTCGCTCGTCATCGATCGGAATTCGTCGTCATCGCCCGGGCTGTACACGCGGCTGAAGAACCCGGCCGGCGGATTCGGTTTCGACAAGGTCCACGCCCGCTACTACGTGAAGTTCGCCGAGGACTGCGGCGAGATCCATCACTTCGGGACCTGCCTGGGAGGGAACAACCCGGCGACGGCCTGGCCGAGCGTGAAGGCAGGGCAGCCGACGGAAGGGGGCAAGTCGTTCTGGTCGGGGATCGAACCGTTTGGATCGAGCTGGACGTGGGACTACTACACGTACTGGCATGCGATGCGCGGGAGCCCGCCCCGCGGCCAGACGTGGGGGAACACGTTCATCCGCGACCCGTCGCTGAAGGTCGAGAAGGGGAAGTGGATCTGCATCGAGCAGATGATCCGGATGAACGACGTCGGCCAGTCGAACGGCGAGCAGGCGCTGTGGATCGACGGAAAACTCGTCAGTCACCTGAAGCCGGGCGAGCCGAAGGGCGTCTGGATCTTCGACAAGTTCACGCCGGGGAAGGGGGGACAGGGCGTCCGCTGGAGCAAAGAGAAGGGGGACCGGGAGACGTTCGACGTCCCGGCCGAGGGGGCTCCCTTCGAAGGCTTCGAGTGGCGGACCGATCCGCGGCTGAACGTGAACTTCGTGTGGCTGTACGCCTACACCCAGAAGCCGGCAGGGCACCGGATCAGGGTGTGGTTTGATGATGTGGTGGTGGCGACGGACTACATCGGGCCGATTCAGAAGTCGCGTTGATGAAAGGGAGTTTCGGGGCGGTGCGTGCTCCCAAGCGGAGGCAGATACTTGGAACATGGCAATCCCAGCATTTCGCCATTGCTGCCATCATGGCCCGCCAGAAGCAGCATCCCACCACGACTTGATTCTGCTAAGCACTCCTCCGTCTCTCTTCCTGTACTCGGAGAGTTCCAGCATGATTTCGTCGTAATCGGGATCATCGACGCGTCGTCCCAGCATCCGCCCGGCCATCACGTCAAACACAAGGTCCTCGCCGCGACATTCCCGATCGACCTGCGCCATTGGACATTCGCGCAGGACGCCTGCTTCCTCCGGCAGTGGTTCGCCTTCGTTCGCAAACAGTGGATCATCGGCGGTTCCAGCGGCGACGCGGATCAGCTTTCCGCGGGAATAGACGGCGTAACCCCACAGGTTCACCACGCTGCTCAGAACGACTGCCAAGACTTCTCCATTCGGGTAAATCTGCAGGAAACGCGACCGGAAATCGGTCCCGGCGACGCGACCTGCCGACTTTCCAATGATGCGGTACGAAACGTCGTCGAAGAAATCGGCCGAGCGATCGACGTCGCAGAGGATCGCGCCGTGAGGGTAGGCGCCAAGAAACAGCGTCCCGGAATCGGGATACATGGCCTCATCGAAAATCGACCGCCCCACTCGCTCGTGGTCTGAAAGACCAAGTTTCTCCCGCAGACGGTCGGCTGCTTCCGGGTCGTGAGGAGGCAGCGACGAGAAATACGCCGGTACGTCGGTTGCAAAGACCGCGAAGCACTTCCAGCCCATGAGGTAACCTCGGAATGATTTTCGCACTCGTCGATGGATAACGCGTCCAGACGTCAGCGATCCGCTACATCCGGATTCCGATTTTGGCGAGATTGTTCCGCGCCTGTTCGGCCGGCGTGGTGTCGGGATAGGCCTCGACGAGTTCGCGGAGCACTTTGACCGCGCCGTCGCGGTCCCCCGCCTTCGCGCGGCGGCGGGCGTCGTCCAGCAGGCGCCGCGCCGTCTGCTCGGCCTCCACCGGCGAGGTCCGCGGGGCTGCCTCCGCCACCGGCGGCTGCCAGCCGACATCGGGTTCCTCCTCGACGGCGTCGTCGTCTTCCCCGACATCGTCCGCTGCAAAACCGGGCGTCGAGTTTTCGTGGGAGATCGGCGCGGGGACGCCCGATCCCCCGGCTTCGGCCAGCATCCGGATTGTCCGCTGGATGTTGACGAGGTCCGCAAACCCGAACAGTCGGTTCTTGATCCGGCCCGATTCGAGAACGACGGCAATCGGAAGACCGCTTTGCGAGAAGATGGCGATCAGCAGCCGGCGCTTGAGGAAGTAGGTGACGATCAGCGCCACGCCGAGTACGCAGATCAGCAGCCCGATGATCTGCAGCGGAGCCAGGTCGGCCGCGAAGTAGTTCGACGCTCCAAAGAACAGGAAGAAGGCCCCGAGGACGGCCTTGGGCAGCGGGCGATACTCGGCGACGTGGATGTCCGCCACCCGGGCGATCGGGATGAGCTCGACCGAGCTACCGGTGAAGGTCGTCGTCTCGCAGTTGACTTCCTCGTGCGTGACGAGAAGCCGCGCGGTCGATTTCAGTCCCACCAGTCCGAGCAGAAATGGGACGAGCCCTTTGCGGCGTCCGAGCAGGTCGACCAGCGGCGGGGCGGGGGGCGTCGGCCTGGGGACGAGGGAATAGCGCTGCGGAGTCTGGACGTTCTGCAGAGGTGGAATCAGCACGGCGGCCCTGGCGAATGCGGACGAAGAACCACGCCCAGGTCCGCGGTCGTCAATGGCCCCGGACCGACATCACGCCATCATGCCCGCTGCCGCGAGCCGAATCCATCGTCAACCGATGGCGAACGCGTCGAGCGGGAGTTCGGTCGATTCGCCGGTCATCCGCTGTTTCATCAGGCGGGCGGTCACCGGCGAGAGGTGGAGCCCGGCCCGGAAGTGGCCGGCGGCGATGAACAGGTTGTCGTAGCCCGGCGCCGCGCCGAGGTAGGGTTGTCCGCGGCGGGCATGCGGACGGAAGCCGGCCCAGGTTTTTTCCACTTCGGCCTGCTTGAGAGACGGGACGAGGCGGTGGGCGAACTCGATCAGGCCGCGAACGCCCTGCTCGGTGTTTTCCTTCACGAAGCCGACCCACTCCTCCGTGGAGCCGGCCAGCACGCGGCCGTCGCTTCTGGGGACGACATATTGCTTGCCGATTTCGACGGTGTGGCGCAACTGCCGCTTCGGCGTGCGGAACAGCACCATCTGACCGCGGACGGGCTCGATTTCGAGAGGAATCCCAACGCTCTTCAGGATCTCGCCGCTCCAGGCGCCGCCGGCGACGAGAAACTGGTCGCCCGAAACCGGACCGGCCGCGGTGGTGACCGAGTGGACTCGCCCGCCGCGGGCTTCGAAGCCGGTCACCTTCCGGTTCGTCGTGAGGCGCACGCCACGTTTCCGGCAGGCGGCTTCGAGCGCATGCATGTGCCACGGATTGCGGACCTGGGTGCCATCCGGAAGGAGGAACCCTGCGCCGAGGCCTTCGGCGACCATCGGCTCCAACTCACGAATGCGCTGTTCCGACAGGGCCTCGGCTTTGACGCCGTTGACGATCCACTCCCGCATTTCAGCGTCGACCGACTGGCCGGGCTTCAGGATCTGGATTTCGGGGCAGGGCTCGAAGCCGTTGTCGACGCCCGATTCCTCTTTCAGTTCACGGGAGATGACAGGCCACATCTCGGTGGCGCGGCGAAGCAGGGGGACCAGCGGGTCGTTCGGATCGCCGCGATGCCCGGGAGGAAGCAAGCCGGCGCCTGCCCATGAGGCTTCCTGGCCCAGTTCCGACTGATCGATGACTTCGACCGTTCTTCCTGCCTTCGCGAGTTCCCAGGCGGTGGTCAGCCCCATCACGCCGCCGCCGATAATCACCACATCTGACATCAGGATTCAGGATTCGTGCAGGATCAGGGATCAGGTGAGGTTCATGCTGAGGAGGAACTCGTCGTTCGTCTTGGTGCGCTTCATGCGGTTGACGAGCAGTTCCATGGCTTCGACGGGGTTCATGTCGTTGAGCACGCGGCGGAGGATCCAGACCCGCTTGAGCTCTTCCTCGCTCATGAGCAGCTCTTCGCGGCGCGTGCCGGAGCGATTGACGTCGATGGCGGGCCAGATGCGTTTTTCGACCATGCGGCGGTCGAGGTGAAGCTCGGTGTTTCCGGTCCCTTTGAACTCTTCGAAAATCACCTCGTCCATCTTCGAGCCGGTGTCGATGAGGGCCGTCGCGATGATCGTGAGGCTGCCTCCCTCTTCGACGCAGCGCGCGGCGCCGAAGAAGCGCTTGGGATGCTGCAGGGCATTGGCGTCGACGCCGCCGGAGAGGATTTTTCCGGAGTGGGGGACTTCGGTGTTCCAGGCGCGGGCGAGACGGGTGATCGAGTCGAGGAAAATCACGACATCGACGCCGAACTCCACCATCCGCTTGGCCTTCTCGATGACCATTTCGGCCACCTGGATGTGCCGGCTGGGCGGTTCATCGAACGTGCTGGAGATGACTTCGCAGTTGGGCCCTTTGACCTGACGCTCCATGTCGGTCACTTCTTCGGGCCGCTCATCGATCAGCAGCACGATGACGTAGGCGTCGGGATGATTTTCCAGCACGGCTTTCGCCAGCCGCTGCAGGAGGACCGTTTTGCCGGCGCGGGGGGGAGAGACGATCAGTCCGCGCTGGCCCATGCCAATGGGCGTGACGAGGTCCATGACGCGCGTGCTGAGTTCATCCGGCGTCGTCGCGAGCTTCAGCCGCTTCTGCGGATGGAGCGGGGTGAGGTCGTCGAACGGGACGCGCGTCGACTGGACGTTCGGGTCGTGGCCGTTGATCGCTTCGACGCGGAGGAGCGCGAAATAGCGTTCGTTCTCCTTGGGAGGCCGGATCGCGCCGGCAACGGTGGCTCCGTTCTTCAGGCCGAAGCGCCGGATCTGGCTGGGGGAGACGTAGATGTCGTCGGGGCAGGGGAGGTAGTGGTAATCGGGGCTTCTGAGGAAGCCGAAGCCGTCCGGGAGGATTTCGAGCGTGCCCTCGCCGAACATCAGACCGTGCATCTTCGTCCGCTCTTTCAGGATGCGGAAGATGAGGTCCTGTTTCTTCAGCCCGGCGTATTCGGAGATGTTCTCACGCTGGGCGAGGTCGAGAAGCTCCTTCATCGTCAGCCGCTGAAGGGCCGCGATGTGGATGTCGCCCTTTTTGACTTCTTCGTATTTCAGATCGGCCTGGGCGAGGAACTCGGGGTATTCCTCTTCGTCCTCGTCAGCATTCGCAGGACGTCCGTCGACGGCGCCGGCTGACGCTGCGCCTGTGGACGTGCGTTTGATGGGCGGATCGGATGGATCGAATCCACCATCGCTCCGGAGAGGGCGCGGCGACGCGGGCTTGATGGGACGTGCCATGGCAACAGTCTGCGCGAACGCGCAAGGGGGGAGGTGCAGGACGCGGAGGGAGGATGTGTCGAACCGGCAACCAGATGTCGCCGGGGGGATGTGATGATCGGTTGCGAACTCCTATTTCGCGGCCGAGGCGACCAGGCGCTGGATATATTCGTACATCTGACTCCCTGAGTTGTCGAGGGTCCGGCCGTTGTCGACGATGAAATCGGCCTCAGCCCGCTTGCGTTCGATGGGCCACTGACTGGCCTCCCTTCGGCTCAGCTCCTCACTGTTCCAGCCACGGGCGTGGACCCGCTGGAGGCGGATCTCGCGAGGGACTTCGATGAAGACGACGGCGTCGCAACGATGCTTCCAGCCGGCTTCCAGGAGGAGGGGGGCATCCAGCAGAACAGCCGTAATTGTTTCCCCGTCGTCGAATTCGGCCAGCTGCTGCTCGCGGAGGCGTTCGATGGCGGGGTGAACGATCTGTTCGAGACGCAGGCGGGCGGCCTGCTGTTCGGCAGATGGCCCGAAGACCCGGGCGGCCAGGGCAGGGCGGCTCACCAGGCCATCAGGGCCGAGGATGTCGGGGCCGAATTCAGCCTGGAGCTGGTCGCGGACGTCCGGCAGGGCGAGTGCTCGATGGCCGTCGCGGTCGGCATCGATGACGCGGATCGACGGGTCGCGCTCGGCCACCCAGCGGCAGACCGCTGATTTTCCGGATCCGATTCCCCCAACGACGCCGACGATAATCATAGTTTGGTGTGCAGTGGCCAGTGGCGGAGGGAGGAAAATGGCGGAGTCTGGGAGGTGGCTGGACTCTTCTGGACTCGGTTTTGTCATCCTGCAACAATTGCCGAACGGACAGGATTCCCGTCTCTGCAACTGCCACGGATCGGCACGATGTACAAACTGCTGCTTTCGAGCCGGTATCTTCGCACACGGTTCATTGCGCTCGCCAGCATTGTCAGTGTGATGCTTGGCGTCGCCACGATGATCGTGGTGAACAGCGTGATGACGGGCTTCAGCATGCAGATGCGTGAGCGGATTCACGGTATTCTCGCGGACGTGATGATCGAGACGCAGAGCGCCGACGGCGAAGATCATCCCGAACACTACATCCGGGCGATCGAAGACGCCGCAGGGCAGTACATCGAGGCGATCACGCCGACCGTCGAGGTGTACGGCATGATGACCTTTCATTTCATGGGGATGCCTTTCAACCGGCCGGTCACGCTGATCGGAATTGATCCGCACGGGAAGGATCTCGTCAGTCCGCTGAAGGAATACCTCCGCAGCCGCCAGACACGGCATGAAGGAGAGACTCTGGTCGGCCCGGAACGCCCGGTCGATGAGCCGCTGGACTGGTCACTGTCGGAGCCGGCACGGAAGTATCGGGAAAACTGGGCTCCCTACGAGCGCAACCGCCAGGAAATGGCTGCGATGGAAGGGGAGCTGGCCGCGCCGAACGTCGTGATGGCCTCGGCCGATTCGAATTCGTCGACGGCCGTCGAGCCGGCCGATGTTTCACCGTTTGGCCCCGTGGACGGGATGGTCGATCCGTTCGGGGAGTCGTCGGGGACGTCGCCCGATTCCACGGCCCCGCAGCCGGCCCGGCTGTTTGTCGGGGAAGGCCTGTTTTCGTTCCTCGAGACGGGCGAAGACGGCAAGCCGGTCCAGAAGTTCGTCGTCCTGCCAGGTGAGGACGTGAGCATTACCACCGTCAAGCAGGGCAAGCCTGAGCCGGTCAGCTTCAAGGCAACGGTGGTCGACCTCTTCAAAAGCGGGATGAGCGAATACGACTCGACGCTCGTGTTCTGCAGCCTGGAGCATCTCCAGAAGTTCCGCGGGATGATGTCGCCGCCGGAAAAGCCAGGCGCGGGTGCGACTCAGCCGCAGATTGAAAAATGGATGGCCGCGATGAACGGCTGGCAGAGCAACGAGAACCTCGACTGGCGGAACGGGAAGTTCACGACGCTGCAGATCAAGCTGAAGGACCCGCGGACTGCGGGAACCGTCGTGGACCTTCTCCGGAGGTGCCGCGACCTCGAATTCCATCGGTTCCAGGTGAAAACGTGGGAGCAGAAGCAGGGGCCGCTGCTGGAAGCCGTTGAAGTGGAGTCGGCGATCCTGAACGTGCTGCTGTTTCTGATCATTACGGTGGCCGGGTTCGGCATTCTCGCGATCTTCTACATGATCGTGGTCGAGAAAACGCGCGACATCGGGATCCTGAAGGCGCTCGGCGCAAGCTCGCGGGGCGTGATGTCGATCTTCCTGGGATACGGACTGGCGCTCGGAATCGTAGGAAGTGGCGTCGGGGTGGGAATCGGCCTGCTGTTCGTCCACTACATCAACGAGATCGAGCATGTCATCTCGTGGATCCTGGGACGCAAGGTGTTCGACGAAAACATTTACTACTTCCACGAGATCCCGACCGTCGTGCAGCCCGGCATGGTGGCCTGGGTGGCGCTGGGGGCCGTGGTGATCGCGGTGCTGGCGAGCGTGTTGCCGGCGCGTCGCGCGTCGTCGCTGCATCCGGTCCGCGCCCTGCGTTTTGAGTAAGAGGCATCAGGGGGCTGACGCCCCCCGCTCGCCTGACTTCGACAGTTCACTCCTGACCACATTCCTTTCAGGCGAACCGATGCCAGCGGCCACTCCTTCGATCGTCCCCATGCAGAAATCGGCATCGCCCTATCTCGCCGCCCAGGCGCTCGACAAGGCCTACCGCAAAGGGCAGTGTGCGGTGCCCGTGCTCCGCGGAGTCGACATCACGGTGCAGAAAGGGGAGTTCCTTTCCATCGTCGGCCAGTCGGGCTCGGGGAAAAGCACGCTGCTGCACCTGCTCGGCCTGCTCGACGTTCCCGACATGGGACGGGTGTCACTGAACGGCAAACGGATCGACGACCTGCCGGCATCGACGCGCGACGAACTCCGCAATCGTGTGTTCGGATTCGTCTTCCAGTTCTACCATCTCCTCCCGGAACTCACGCTGCTGGAGAACGTGCTCTCAACGCTCATGATCCGGCATTCCGTGTTCGAATACTGGCGGATGCGGGGCCAGTTCCGCGACGCGGCCTGCTCGATGATCGAGAAGGTCGGCCTGGCGCATCGTCTGAAGCACCGGCCCTCGGAGCTTTCGGGCGGCGAGATGCAGCGGGCGGCGATTGCCCGGGCACTGGTCGGCCAGCCGGAAGTCCTGCTGGCGGATGAACCGACCGGAAATCTCGACGTCCAGACGGGGCGGGAGATCATGTCGCTGCTGACGAAGCTGAACGCCGACGAGAAGCTGACGATCGTCATGGTGACGCACGACGACGCGATCGCCCGCCGGGCGGAGCGGATCGTGAACCTGCGCGAAGGGCGGCTACAGTCGCTCGAAGACGCGGCCTGAAGTCGATCGCCGTCCATTTCCTCCGTGTGGCGCTGTCGACTCCGTGTCTTCCAGGGCCAGCGGATTGACGATTCGCCCAGCGGCCTGCTCAAGACCGTTTCAGCCCGACCGTTCTTCGTTGACGCCGTTGGCGGGCGGTGATTCCTGTCTGCGAACTCACAAGCAGGGCAGGGTGTCTGGAGAATGGCTGCTGTCGGATTTAGACTCCGGGCGAGTCATCCCGAGTCTTTCATTTTCAGCTGATTGAGTCTGCCATGCAGGTGTACGTCAACGGGGCCCTCCTTCCGAAGGAACAGGCTGTCGTCAGTGTTTTCGACCACGGGCTGCTGTATGGCGATGGCGTGTTCGAGGGGATCCGCGTCTATGGAGGGAAGGTGTTCCTCCTGGGCGAGCACATCGAGCGGCTGTACGAAAGCGCGCGGGCGATCCGGCTGGTGATGCCCATCTCGCCGGCGGAGATGACCGCGGCCGTTGAGAAGACCGTGGCCGCGAACGGCATCAGGGATGGATACGTGCGTCTGGTCGTGACGCGCGGCTCGGGGTCTTTGGGTCTCGACATCCGGAAGACGAGCGATCCGCAGGTGATCGTGATCGCCGATACGATCTCGCTCTATCCGGCCGAATTGTACGAAAAGGGAATGCAGATCATCACGGCGAGCACGATCCGGAATCATCCGGCGGCGCTCAGCCCGCGGATCAAGTCGCTCAACTACCTGAACAACATCCTCGCGAAGATCGAGGCGACGGATGCCGGGGCTCCCGAAGCGATCATGCTCAACCACAAAGGGGACGTCGCCGAGTGCACGGGCGACAACCTGTTCCTGGTGAAGAAGGGGGAACTGCTGACGCCCCCGGTCGATTCGGGCGTCCTCGATGGCGTCACGCGGCGGGCCGTGATGCGGCTGGCCGAAGGGGCAGGGGTGACGGTCCGCGAAGTCACGCTTCAGCGGCACGACGTGTATGTCGCGGACGAGTGTTTCCTGACCGGGACGGCGGCGGAAGTGATTCCGGTCGTGGGCGTCGATGGTCGGATGATCGGCGACGGGAAGCCGGGGCCGGTCACGCAGGATCTGCGCCAGCGATTCCAGCGACTGACGCGGGGCGAACTCACGTTGTAACGACCCGGCTCCCGGTTAGTGGGAGCCAGGGCCGTCCGCACGGTGGCCAAATTCAGACCGGGGTGCGAATCCGGATCAGTGTCCGAAATCGGACGAGGCGGCGTTCGGCCTGTCGCCGAGGATGTCCTGGCGGCGCCGGGACTCGGCTTTGACGCCGAGCATCGTGAGCAGGACGAGCGCCGAAACGACGAGACCGCAGACGAGCAGGGCGACGCTGGGATCGACGCCCGCGCTGCGGACCTGGACGTTGGATCGGAGGCGTTCTCGGGACATCGGATCGTTTCTGGAGGAAGGCAGCCGGAAGTCTCTGATCCCGTGCAGCGTCCATACCGTGGGCCGGGCGATCGGGAGTCGTGCCGGAACCTTGGAAAAGAGCGGGGCGCAGCCTGCGGGGCGCGCACAGGCTGTTTCGATTTCTGAACATCGGCGCCAATCTTCCGAAGCGCCGATTCCGGCCGAAATCGGAGAGTCCTTCGTCGTCAAGGCCCTTGAGGGTGCGCTATAATCGGTTGGCGCGTCGACGGCGCGTCTCTACGGCCCCGCGGAAGGACGGACTATCGTGGCGAATACGATCATCGACGACTACGAGCTCGTGAACTGCCTGGCCACGGGCAATATTTCACAGATCTGGGAAGTGAAGCAGGTCTCGTCGAGCCAGACTTTCGCGATGAAGCTGCTGCTGCCGGAAGCGCTCGCGGACGCCGATCACAAGGCGTCGCTCAAGCACGAAGCGTCGGTGGGGAAGAGGTTCGACCACCCCAACATCATCCGCATTCTCGACCTGAAGCTCTCCAAGAAGCACGGCTACTTCACGATGGAGTACTTCCGGGCTCCGAACCTGAAGTCGATGCTGCGGAGCGACCTGACGGGCGCTCGGGTGCGCGTGAAGAAGCTGATGGAATGCGTCACCCAGGCCCTGGCCCACATCCATGAAAAGGGATGGGTGCACCGCGACGTGAAGCCGGACAACATCCTCATCAGCAAAGGATCGGAAATCCGCGTCATCGACTTTTCGCTGGCGGCTCCCCCCAAGGGGGGAGTGGGGCGTCTCCTCCACAGCAGGAAGGGGGCCGTCATTTCAGGCACGAAGACCTATCTACCTCCCGAGTTAATCCAGCGCGAGCCGCTGGGGATTGCCGCCGATATCTACAGTCTGGGAGTGACGCTCTACGAAGTGCTGTGCGGACGCCCGCCGTTCATCAGCGGGAATCCGAACGAACTGCTGATGATGCATGTGCGCGACAGGCCCGAGAAGCCGTCGGGCTGGAACGATAACGTGACGCCCGAGTGTGATGCGCTCGTGCTGTCGATGCTGGCCAAGAAGCCGAAGGACCGCCCCGCGAACATGCAGGAGATCTTCGCGGCAGTCCGGAACCTGAAGTTCTTCAAGGTTGAGGCGGACGACTACGCAAAGCAGAAGGCCTCCCAGAAGGAAGAAGACTTTTCCAAGAGCCTGAGCGCGCGGCTCGACAGCCGCGTTGATGCCGGCCGAACCGACGAGGAGAAGGCGTTCGTCGCTGCGGAGGCCAAGAGAATCGCCACTGAAAAAGCGGCGATGCTCGACGCAGCAAAACGGCGGCTGGCGAAGAAGGGGAGTTCGAGCACCCCGGTTCCCGCAAAGCCCGGCGCCGCCGCGGCGGCCCCACAGTCGCCCGCTCCGATGCCAATGCCGATGCCCGTGGCGCCGCCGGCATACGGCTACCCGCCGGGCTACCCGCAGCCGATGATGCCGGGTTACGCCCCGATGCCTGGGATGCCGATGCCCGGCATGCCCGGCGCAGGAATGCCGATGCCCGGTATGCCGGGTTACGCCCCAATGCCTGGGATGCCCATGCCGGGCATGGCGCCAGGAATGATGCCCGGCGCCCAGATGCCGGGGATGCCTCCCGGAGCGATGCCCGGTTTCCCGGCGGCTCCGCTGCGTCCTCCCCTGGCGCCGGCCCCCCTGCCTCCTTCCGCGAAGGCAGCGCCCGCGCCCCAGCCCGCGAAGCCCGCCGAAGAGATTCCGCTGATGGAAGAGCTTCCGGACGTGCTCTGAGGCATCCCGATTGGGGCGACGCCTGCTACACTCTGCCCCGATCAACCTGCGCGCCGCGTCGAGGCCCGGCCGCTCCACAATCTCCTGACATCGCCGGGGCTTCCTGCACGGAGGAGCCAGGGCGCCACGATTCGCATGGCCGCATTGAATCCACTCCCCTTCGAGAAGCCGATTTTCGACCTCGAAGCCCAGATCGAGCAGCTGGAACGCCAGCCCCATTCGTCGGACGAATTGAAGGAGTCGATCCGGCAACTTCGTCTCGAACTCGTGCGTCGCACGCGCGAAATCTACGAAGGACTGAAGCCCTGGGAAGTGGTCAGCGTGGCGCGGCATCCCAACCGTCCGCAGACGATGGATTACGTCGAGCTGATCTTCGACGAGTTCGTCGAACTGCACGGCGATCGGGCGTTCGGCGACGACCGCGCGATCCTCTCGGGGCTGGCCCGCATCGATGACCAGAAGGTGGTCTTCATCGGTCAGCACAAGGGACGGAACCTCGATGAGCGGATCGAGCACAACTACGGAATGGCGCATCCCGAGGGGTATCGCAAGGCCCTGCTCCGGATGGAGATGGCCGCGAAGTACCACCTGCCGGTCGTCTGCTTCATCGACACCGCGGGAGCGTATCCCGGCATCGGCGCCGAAGAGCGCGGCCAGGCCTACCAGATCGCGCTCAACCTGCGGGAGATGTCCCGCGTCAAGACGCCGATCGTGTGCATCGTGATCGGCGAAGGCGGCTCGGGCGGCGCTCTCGGAATTGGCATCGGCGATCATGTCGCCGTTCTGCAGTATGCGTACTACTCGGTCATCAGCCCGGAAGGCTGCGCCGGCATTCTCTGGAAGCATCCGAAGTTCGCCGACAAGGCCGCGGACGCCCTGCGCTTCACGGCGAAGGATCTGCTGCAGTTCGGCGTGGTGGATGAAGTGATCGCCGAGCCGCTCGGCGGCGCGCATCGCGATCATCGTCGCATGGCCATTTCGCTCAAGGCGTCGATCCTGCAGGCGCTCAAGCAACTGCGCCCGCTGTCGCTCGAGCAGGTTCTCGACCGGCGTTACGAGAAGTTTCGCCGGATCGGCATGTTCGAAGAGAACGCCGCGGAGATCGTCGCGGCGGAAGCCGGCTGAAGCGAGTTCGCCGCGACGCGCAACAGGGGCCGTTCTTCTGCATGAGAGCACACCATGGTTCGCGCACTTGTCGTCTTCCTCGTTGTTGTCGGCGTTCCCTGCTGTCACCTGTCCGCCGCCGATCCGCAGCCGTGGAGGAAAGCGATCGAGGAGCTTCAGGCCCGGCCGGAATACCGGCATTCGCACTGGGGCATACTGGTCGCTGATCTCAAGACCGGTGACACCGTTTTCGAGATGAACAGCGACAAGCTGTTCGCGCCGGCGTCCGTCACGAAGCTGTTCAGCGTCTCGGCGGCATGGGCCGAACTGGGACCGGACCACCGGTTTTACACTCCGGTGTTCCGCCGCGGGGAAGTGGTCGACGGCGGCCGCCTGGAAGGGGATCTGATTCTCCAGTCGGTCGGCGATCTGACGCTCGGCGGACGGACGACTCCCGAGGGTCGGATCGCGTTCCGCAACGTCGACCATACGTACGCCAACGGCAATCACTCCGCGCAGCTCGTGGAGGAAGATCCGCTGGCGGGGGTGCGATCGTTGGCGCGGCAGGTGAAACAATCGGGCATCGCCCGGATCACCGGCGAGATCCTGGTGGATGACCGGCTGTTCGACTCCGCTCCGAGCACCGGGAGTGGTCCGACGCGGGTCACTCCGGTGCTCCTCAACGACAATGTCCTCGACATCCTGGTGACGCCGGCGGAAGCGGGGCAGCCGGCGAGGGTCGCCACGCGTCCCGAGGGGTCGGTCATTCGCGTCGACTCACTGGTCGAAACGATCGCGGCGGACGGCAAGGTGAATCTTCGCTACTTTTGGGGCGGCCCGGGGCGTGTTGTGGTCCGCGGAGAGATTCCGGCCGGCCGGCCGCCGGTCGTGAAGGTGCTCGAATGGGGCGATCCCGACTTCACGCTGCGGGCGGCGTTCATCGACTCACTCAGGGCCGAGGGCGTGACGGTCGACGCGAGCGCGTTCGTGCCGCAGCGCTCCGGAAGCCTGCCGCCGGCTGCGTGGTATTCCGGCGCTCCGCTGGTGGCGTCTCTCGAGTCGCCGACGTTCGCCGAAAACGCGCGGCTGATTTTGAAGGTCAGCCACAACCTGCATGCCAGCACGCTGCCGCTGCTCCTGGCCGCCCGGCGCGGACGGCGCACGCTCTCTGAGGGGCTCCAGGTGGAGGGTGAGATTCTCGCCCGTCTGGGGGTCGACCGGGACACGATTTCTTTCGGAGGAGGAGCAGGGGGAGACAGGGCCGATTTCGTGACTCCGCGGGCAACGCTTCAGCTGCTCCGATCGTGGTCGGTCCGTCCTGATTTCGATCGCTTCCGGGACTGCCTGCCGATCCTGGGTGTCGACGGGACGCTGGCGACGATTGGCGTCGACAGCCCGGCCAAAGGGAAAGTTTTTGCGAAGACCGGCACGCTCTACTGGGACAACCTGTTGAACGACCGGACCGTCCTGACGGCCAAGGGACTGGCGGGCTACATCGACGCGGCGAGCGGCCGGAAGCTGGCCTTCGCGTTCTTCGTCGGCATGACCCATTTGCCGAACTCGGAGGCGACGGTGCGGGAGGGCAAGACGCTGGGCCAGCTGGCGGAGATCTTCCAGCAGGCCTTCTGATGGCCCGGCGGCAATCAGCGTGAATCCCTCGGAAAACCCCCATCCCAAGGGAACATAACGGACATTATCGGACGTTGGAGAACAGGTCTTTTCGGGATGTCACACGGCTCTTGCGGCCGTGCGACCCCTTCGCCTCGCTGCCCGGCTGTGGGCCGCGGCGCTTGTCGACATGGTCTCTCGCCTGGTCATGAATCCTCTGTTCGCGGCTGTGTCGGAGTGATCGCTCGAAGGTGGGCCGGACGGATCGGATTCGATCGGCGGCGTGCCTCGGGCGCCGCGATCCGGGATTCCGGATGCGGGTTCGTTCTCCCCCTGCCGGAAATGTGATACGAACCGATCCGGGGGTGCAAGCCCCTCCCTCGGGCCACCCCTCGCCCCGGTCACGGTCGACCTGGCGGCGGCGCCTGAAACTGGATCAGCAGAAGCGAGTCAGGAATGAGTTTCCCGGAAGTCAGCCAGCAGCTCGAAGTCATCCGCCGCGGCGTCGAGAAGATCGTGCCCGAAGCGGAGCTGGCGGACCGTCTGAAGAAGAGCCGGGAGACCGGGACGCCCCTGCGGGTGAAATACGGAATCGACCCGACCGGGATCGACGTCCACCTGGGGCATACCGTCCCTCTGAGGAAGCTCCGGCAGTTCCAGGACCTCGGGCACCAGGCGGTCATCATCATCGGGAACGCCACGGCGATGGTGGGCGATCCCAGCGGCCGGGATCACGCGAGGGCCAAACGTCTCTCGGCCGAGGATGTCGAAGCGAATGCCCGCGACTACCTGACCCAGGTGGGAAAGGTCGTCGACCTCTCGAAGGCCGAGGTGCACCGGAACGGCGACTGGTTCGGGAAGATGTCGTTTGCGGACATCCTGAACCTGTGCGGCAAGGTGACCGTCGCTCAGCTGCTGACCCGGGACGACTTCGCCAAGCGAATGGCGGCCAGCTCGCCGATCTTCCTGCACGAGTGCCTGTACCCGATCATGCAGGCCTGGGACTCGGTGATGATCCGTTCGGACATCGAGCTCGGCGGGACCGAGCAGCTGTACAGTTTCATGCTCGCCCGCGATCTCCAGCGCGACGCCGGACTGCCCGAGCAGATTGGCGTGATGTCTCCGATCCTCGTGGGCCTCGACGGCGTCCGCAGGATGGGGAAGAGCCTCGGGAACTACATCGGCATCCACGAGCCGGCCTACGAGATGATGAAGAAGTTCATGCAGCTTCCGGATGCCTGCATGAGAATGTTCTACGAACTGCTGACCCAGGTTCCGCTGCCTGAGATCGAAACGCTGCTCGCGGGGCACCCGAAAGAGTGCAAGTTGACGCTCGGCCGGCTTGTCATCGCGCAGTACCACGGCGAAGCGGCCGCCGAGGAAGCGGCCGCGCGGTGGCAGCGTGAGATTTCAGACGGGGCGCTGCCGGCCGACATTCCGACGGCGACCCTGTCGCGGAGCACGCTCCAGGGGGACGGAATGCTGGCGGCCCACCTGCTCAAGTCTCTGGGCCTGTGTTCATCGACCAGCGAGGCGCGCCGCGCCATTCAGCAGGGAGGCGCGTTCACCGGCGAAGAGAAGACTCCGCTGACCGCTCACGACCAGGTGGTTCCGCTCTCGACCGGGCTGCTGGTGTGGGTCGGCAAGAAACGCGTGAAGCGGATCGAGCTCGTCGATTGATCAACACTCCGCGATGACTCACTCGTCTGCAATACCGGAAGGAACGAACGCGAACGGCGACGCCGCCTATCGCGCAGCGATGGACTACATCCTGCTGCGGCTGAACTACGAACGCGTTTCACACGATTCGTACAGCGTCGAAGACTTTCGTCTCGCACGCATGGCCCGACTGCTCGAGCTCCTGGGCCAGCCTCAGGCGACCCTGCCCGTCGTTCACGTGGCCGGCACCAAGGGGAAGGGTTCCACGTCCGCAATGCTGGCGTCGATGCTGCGGGCCGCGGGCCTGCGGGTCGGCCTGTTCACCTCGCCGCACATCGTGCGTTTCGAAGAACGGATGACGATCAACGGCGTCGAGCCCTCGGCGGAAGAGATCGTCTCGCTTGTCGCGCGGATCCGGCCGGCCGTCGAAACGCTCGTTGAGGAGATGCCTCCGGGCCCCACATACTTCGAGGTGACGACTGCCCTCGCCTGGCTGCACTTCCAGTCGTCTCGCTGCGACATCGCGGTGATGGAAGTGGGGCTGGGGGGACGCCTCGATTCCACCAACCTCTGCAATCCGGTCTGCTGCATCATCACGAGCATCAGCCGCGACCACATGCGACTTCTCGGCGACACGCTGCCGAAGATCGCCGCCGAGAAAGCAGGGATCATCAAGCCCGGTGTGCCGGTCATCTCCGGGGCCGAACAGCCGGAAGTCGTCGAGGTGATTTCGAAGACGGCCGACCGCGCCGGCGCGCCGCTCTATCGCCTGTCGAAGGAGATCGGACTGGCTGTCGGCGACATCGACGCATCGCGCGAACTTCCGCAGCACCGGGCAACAGTGGAAACGCCCTGGGGACGTCACAACGCTCTGAAAACTCCCCTCCCCGGCGCTCACCAGTGTCGGAATCTTGCCCTCGCCGTGACGGCCTTCGATCTGCTGAATCACTCGTGGAGAACTCTGGATTCCGGGGCGATTGCCCGCGGCCTCGACAGCCTCCGCTGGCCGTTGCGCATCGAAGAAGTGCGACGCAATCCGAGGGTGATCCTCGACAGCGCGCACAACGACGCGTCGGCCGCGGCGCTATGCGCGACGCTCGAACCTCTGCAGGCGTCACGCCGAGTGCTGATCTACGCGACGTCGCGTGATAAAGACGCCGCGTCGATGCTGAAGATCTTCAATCGCGGCTTCGACGAGGTGATCCTGACTCGCTACATCCACAATCCGCGTGCGCTGCCGGTCGACCTGCTCGCCCAGCTCGCGGCCCAGGAACTGTCGATCCCCTGGTCCACCGCTCCCGATCCGCAGGCCGCATGGAATGCGGCGCTCAAGGCGGTCGATTCCCACGGGCTGATCTGCGTCAGTGGGTCGGTGTTCCTCGCTGCGGAGATGCAGCCAATCGCCGGAGGCCTGGAATGAGTCGGGCCGGTGGAAGCGGCTGGCTGGTCGCCATCGGGCCCGCGCTGTTCATCGCGGTGGCCTGTGCCTTCGTCGGAGACTTCACCGCCGGTTGGGCCCTGGCGATGGCCCTGCTCGCAGTCGTCGTCGGCGCGATCGGACGGCTCGTCGCCGGCAGGGAATCCGCCTCGTTCGAGCCGGGCGACGCGCCCCCTTCGAGGCCGGCGGCCCGCCCTCTCACGCGCCCGTCGGCCGAACTGTTCGAGGCCGTCCTAGGGACAATGATCGACGGCGTCGTTGTCGCCAATCGGTCCCAGAGCCTGCTCTACGTCAACCGGGCGGCCCGCAACCTTCTCGACCTCGGAGAAAAGTCGGTCGCGGGACGGCTGATTTCCGAAGTGTCGCGCTCGGCCCAGCTGCAGGAAGTCATCGAGACCGCGCTCTCGACCCGCCTGCACCAGCGCACCGAGCTGCAGCTGATCCGGCAGAAGCTGACGCTCGCCGTCTCGGTCGCCCCGCTCGATCTCGAGCCGGCAGGCGGAGTGCTGATCGTCCTGCACGACGTCACTGAACTCCGCCGGCTGGAACGGATGCGACGCGAGTTCGTCTCGAATGTGTCGCACGAACTCAAGACTCCTCTCACCTCGATCCAGGCATATGCGGAAACGCTCCTGAGCGGGGGTCTTGAAGACGACGCGAACAATCGGAAGTTCGTCGAACGCATCCAGGAACAGGCCGAGCGACTGCAGACGCTGATTCTCGACCTCCTTCGGCTGGCGAGAATCGAGTCGGACGAGGTCGCGTTCGAGATCCGCGCCGTCGATGTCGGGGACATCGTGCTCGACTGCGTTCGAGACCGGCAGGACCTCGCGACGGCGAAAGGGCTATCCCTGGTCACGAAGTCTCCCGATGGTCCGATCATGGCCACCGCCGAGGCCGAGGGACTCTCAACGATTCTGAGCAACCTCGTCGACAACGCGATCAACTACACCCCTTCCGGGGGGCGGGTGGAGATCGAATGGAGTCAGCCCGGCGAAGAAGTCGTGATCTCCGTGACGGACACGGGAGTCGGCATTCCGCTGGAGCATCAGCCGCGCGTTTTCGAGCGGTTCTATCGTGTGGATCGCGCGCGGTCTCGCGAACTGGGAGGGACGGGCCTCGGCCTGTCGATTGTGAAGCATCTCGTGCACGCGTTTCGCGGACGCATCGAACTGGAAAGCCAGCAGGGACGCGGAAGCCGGTTCACAATCTGGCTGCCGGCCGGAGAGTCCGAAACGCGTTCCCTCCCCCGTTCGTGAACGCAATCCATTGAAAGGCACGGAATTGGAGATTGTGACCGTCTCCAGGAGTGGACGCGAAACTCGCCATCCCTTCGCGGGATCTTAACAATTGCCTCCTATACCAGACCGGGAAACGGGCCGTCGGCCCGGTGCACTGCATGTTGTCCGATCGGGTTTCCAGATGAATTTCGGCATCCAGGTTCGTCGCGCGTTGATTGCCGTCGTCGGGGCATGCGTCATTTCCGCCTGCGGCTGCACCGTGCGTGTGGCAGATGCGGAGGGGCGAAAGGCGTCCTCGGGCGACCAGATTGCCGGGACGATCCTGATCGACGGTTCGAGCACGGTTTACCCGATTACCCAGGCGATTTCCGAAGCGTTCAGCGGCCTTCATCAGGACGTCCAGGCTCCGGTCGGAAGCGGCGGAACCTCCAGTGGATTCAAGAAGCTGATCCAGGGCGAGATCGACATCGCCGGCGCCTCGCGCCCGATCACGGCGAAGGAGTCGGACGCCCTGAAGGCGAAAGGAATCGAAGTCCTCGAGCTGGAAGTCGCGCTCGACGGCATTTCGATCGTCGTGAATCCCGGCAACGACTGGTGCTCTGCCCTGACCGTCAAACAGCTCCACCAGATCTGGAATCCCGACAACGGCGCCCGACGCTGGCGCGACCTCGATCCCGCCTGGCCCGAGACCGAGATCAAACTTTTCGGGGCCGGGACGAATTCCGGAACCTTTGAATACTTCACGGAAGTCGTGAACGGCAAGAAAGGTGTCAGTCGATCCGACTACAGCCAGAGCGAAGACGACAATCAGCTCGTGATCGGCATCGCTGGCGATCAGCACTCACTCGGGTATTTTGGGTACTCGTATTTCGATGAAAACCGGGATCGGCTGAAGATCGTGAAGATCGCTGCGGGTGACGACATCGCTGCGGCGATTGAGCCGTCGAAGGCCACCATCGAGGGCGGAACCTACACGCCACTGTCGCGTCCGGTTTATATCTACGTTTCGAGGAAGTCGCTGACCCGCAGGGAAGTCGCCGAGTTTGTGCGGTTTTACCTGTCCGATGAAGGTCAGAAACTGGTGGAAACGGCGCACTGCATTCCCCTGCACGCTGACCGGCTGAAGGAACAGCGAAAACGGCTCGACGAGGCCATCGCCACGTCGAGCCTCGCCGCAAACTGAAGGTTGTCCGCGGATCTCCCAGCCGATTTCATGTCCTCCTCCCTGCCATCCCCGGCCCTTCCCGCGCCCGTCGACGCTCGACACCTGCAGCGCCGTCTGACGGGCCGCCGCTTCCTGGAATGGATCATCCAGTCGCTGCTGTTCCTGTGCGCGCTGGCTTCAATCCTGACGACCCTCGGCATCCTCTACATGCTGGCGTCGGAAACGATCTATTCGGCGAACCCGGACGACCCGGCCTTCTTCCAGCAGGTTTCGCTGGCGGAGTTCTTCGGCGACACCGCCTGGCGGCCCAACTTCGAACCCGCGCGATTCGGAATCTGGCCTCTCCTCAGCGGCACTTTCCTGATCACGACAATCGCCGGGTTCGTCGGCCTGCCCATCGGCATCCTGAGCGCCATCTACCTCAGCGAATATGCGAAGGCCAGGACCCGGACCTGGGTGAAACCCGCCCTGGAACTGCTCGCGGGTGTTCCCACGATCGTTTACGGCTATTTCGGACTGATGTTCGTGACGCCTTACATCATCAACCCGCTCTTCAGCCAGCTGCTGGGCTTCGAAGTTCAGGGGTTGAATGCGCTCAGCGGCGGCATCGTGGTCGGGCTGATGCTGATTCCGATGGTCTGCTCGCTCAGTGAAGACGCCCTGCGGGCCGTTCCCCGGAGTCTGCGGGAGGCCGGTTACGCCCTCGGATCCACGAAGTTCGACGTCTCGGTGAAGGTCGTCGTGCCCGCGGCCTTCTCGGGGATCGTGGCCTCCTTCCTGCTGGCCCTGTCGCGAGCCGTCGGCGAGACGATGGCCGTCGCGATCGCGGCGGGTAACCGTCCCACGTTGACGCTGAACCCTCTGGAGAGCACTCAGACGATGACGAGCTTCATCGTCAACATGACAATGGGGGACGTGAGCGCCGGAACGATCACCTACAAGAGCCTCTTCGCAGTCGCCACCTGCCTGTTCCTGGTGACGCTGGTGATGAACGTGATTTCCCAATGGGTCATGCAGCGGTATCGGGAGACGTACCAATGACCTCTCCCCTTCCGCCCTCCGCCGGGCATTCACAGCCCGTGCGTGGATCGAATTCCCTCGATCGCTCGTCGCGCGAAGGCTGGCTCTTCGAGGCCTCCTGTCGCGCTGCGGCCTGGTCGAGCTTCGCTTTCCTCGCCGTTATCCTGGGAACGATTTTCTACGAGGCCAGCGGCGCGCTGACCTGGCGGTTCCTGACAAGCTTCGACTCGGCCCATCCCGATCGGGCCGGCATCCTGGCTGGCCTGTGGGGTTCGTTCTGGCTGGTCCTGCTCACGGGCCTGATCTCGATTCCGCTGGGAGTCGGAGCGGCCATCTTCCTCGAGGAATACGCCTCCGATACCTGGATCGTCCGTATCATCCGGACGAACCTCGCGAATCTCGCCGGCGTTCCGTCGGTCGTTTATGGACTGCTCGGCCTCGCGGCCTTCGTGCGGGCGTTCGGCCTCTTCGATACGAATGGTCCGCTGCACCGGATGACGGGCATGGACATCGAAGGCGTCACCATCGCGGGAGTCGATATCCCGCTGCCGTTCGGCCGGTCGATCTTTTCGGGGGCATTGACGCTCGCCCTGCTGCTGTTGCCGACAATCATCGTGGCGTCGCAGGAGGCTCTGCGGGGCGTCCCGTCGACCATCCGGCATGCGGCGCTCGCGCTCGGCGCGACGCGCTGGCAGACCATCAGCGGACAGGTGTTGCCCTCTGCCCTGCCGGGGATTGTGACGGGCGTGATCCTCGCACTCTCCCGCGCCATCGGAGAGACCGCCCCGTTGATCGTGGCCGGCGCGTTTACGTTCGTGAACTATGCCCCCGGACGGATCGATTCGCCGGCCAAGGTGTTCACCAACCCGGCCGGTGTGCTCGAAGCACCGTTCTCCAGTTACACGGTGATTCCCATGCAGGTCTACAGCTGGATCGAGAAGCCGCAGCCGGCGTTCCACCAGCTCGCCTCGGCGGGCATTCTCGTGCTGCTCGGCCTGCTGCTCGTGATGAACGGTATCGCGGTTTACATCCGGTTCCGATCCCAGAAACATATGAAATGGTGACCCCCAGAGGGGCTCCTTCCATCATGCCGACACTGACGCCCAACGCAGGATCCCGGAAACTCGAGTCCATGCCTTCGTATACCGACGTGGTGAAAGATCGACAGCCCTCGACGGCCGCCGGTCCGCAGCCGACGAAGATCGAAACCCGCGGTCTCAATTTCTTCTACGGGGAACGTCAGGCGCTCTTCGACATCTCGCTGGCGATTCCGGAACGTTCGGTGATGGCCTTCATCGGTCCGTCCGGCTGCGGCAAGAGCACCTTCCTGCGGACGCTGAACCGCATGAACGACATTGTCGAAGGCTCGCGGCACACGGGTGAAGTGCTCCTGGAAGGAGTCGACATCTACGCGCCGCAGATCGACGTGGTGGCCCTGCGCAAACGCGTGGGCATGGTGTTCCAGAAATCGACTCCCTTCCCCAAGTCGATCTTCGACAATATCGCCTACGGTCCGAAAGTGGCCGGTGAACGGGACCGGCGGAAGCTCACGTCGATCGTCGAATCGTCGCTGCAGCGCGCGGGCCTGTGGGAGGAAGTGAAAGACCGGATGAACTCGTCGGCCCTGGCGCTCTCAGGCGGTCAGCAGCAGCGGCTGTGTATCGCGCGGGCGTTGGCCACGAGCCCCGACGTCCTCCTGATGGACGAGCCGGCCTCCGCGCTCGATCCGGCGAGCACCGCCCGCGTGGAGGACCTGATCTTCGAGCTCAAAGAGAACTACACGATCGTGATCGTGACCCACAACATGCAGCAGGCCGCGCGCATCAGCGATTCCACCGCGTTCTTCTACCAGGGGCAGCTCATCGAAGTCGGACGGACCCGGGAGCTGTTCACCAAGCCCAAAGAGAAGCAGACGGAAGACTACATCACCGGACGTTTCGGCTGATCCTCCAGGTCTGCCCCGCACGTTTCTCTCTCAGCGAACATTGAAACTACCAGGCCATGTCGGTTCACCTGCAGCTTGATCTTCACGACCTCCACAAGGATCTGCTGTCGATGTGCGCGGCAGTCGAGGACATGATCCACCGGGCGGTGGACCAGCTCTCGAGTCCGAGCATGGAAGACACGCGCCGGCTGATGTCGGAAGACACCGACATCGACCGCTGGGACGTGCGGATCGAAGAGTCGTGCCTCAAGATTCTCGCGCTTCACCAGCCCGTCGCCATCGACCTGCGCCGCATCACGACGGTGCTCAAGATTTCGGGCGAACTGGAACGCGTCGCCGACCTCGCCGTGAACATCGCCGAGCGGGCAGTCGGCCTGCTGGATGGCCCCAGCGTGCAGGTGCCCGACCGGCTGAAGGACATGGCGGCGCGGGCCGTCGACATGCTCCACCGAAGTATCGATTCCTATGTGGAGCTGGACAGCAAGAAAGCCCGGCTCGTCTGCACTGAAGACGACGCGATCGACGAGACGAATCGCATCCTCATCGGCGAGATGATCCAGTACATGCACCAGAGCCCCGATCGGCTCGATTCCCTGCTGCACCTGTTTTCCGCGGTGCGCCAGGTGGAACGCGTCGCCGATCACGCCACGAACATCGCCGAAGACGTCGTTTACCTGGTGGAGGGCCGGATCATCCGGCACGCCAAGAAGCTCGAGCGCCTTGATACCAAGGCCTGAGCCATCGACTGCAGAATTGCGCTTTCGAGACAGGGCCGCCTGCACCTTCTGCAGGCGGCCCCGAAGTGATCCATTTGCCGCAGGAACTGATGTCCAAACCACGCGTATTGATCGTGGATGATGAACCTTCGATTTCCGAAGTGCTCGTCTACAACCTGGCCAAAGAGAATTTTGACGTCGCGACCGCCGCTGATGGTCAGTCGGCCATCAAACGGGCACAGGCCTTTCTGCCCGAACTCGTCGTTCTCGACCTGATGCTGCCCGTCATGGACGGACTGCAGGTCTGCCGGCAGCTTCGCAGCGATCCCCGCACCAGGAACACGCGGATCCTGATGCTGACCGCGAAGGGAGACGAGACCGATGAGATCGTCGGTTTCAACCTTGGGGCGGATGACTACGTCGCCAAACCGTTCCGGATCAAACCGCTCATCGAACGGATCAAGGCCCTGCTGCGCCGGCCCCGCGCCGGCGCGGAGGATGACGCCAAGGTGATCGACGTCGGAACTCTCCGCATCGATCGGATCCGTCATGGCGCCATGCTCGAGTCGACGGACCTGCAGCTGACTCCCACCGAATTCCGGCTGCTGTGGACCCTCGCTCGCCAGCCTGGCCGGACCTTCACCCGCAACGAACTGCTCGATTGCAGCCGCGGCGAGGATGCAAACTCCATGGAACGGACGATCGACGTTCACGTCCGGGCGCTGCGGAAGAAGCTCGACAGCATTGCGGAATGCATCGAAACGGTGCGCGGCGTCGGTTACCGGTTCGACTCGGCCGCAGTCACCGGATCAAAAGCTTGAGCCTGAGCTCGGGCGGGGAGCATCGGGCTTCGAGGCGCCCGCAGCCGGCGCGGCCGTTTCCGCCGCCACGACGCGGGCCCCGTCGAGCAGCGGCTCGGAACTCTTCAGCACGAGTTCGTCGGAGACGCCGAAGCGTCCGCTGACGAAGACGTACGCCTCTCCCTGTTGACCGAGCGGCTGGATGCGGATGTCGCGCACGATGCCGTCGCGGATCACCTGGACCTTTCGCTCGCCGTCGCCGGCGTTCGAAATGGCGGACGTCGGGACCTCCGTGACTGCCTGCCGCGGGATCATCGGCGAATAGGCGGTCTGCCCCACCTTGAACTTCCCTCCCGAGTTGTCGATCGCCAGGACGCCGGATGAGATCGACAGAAAGAGATCGCGCAGCGGCTCGAAGCGGTCGTTGAGCGGGACGATCGCTTCGACCGTGCCGGTCACGGGCTGGTCTTCGACGAGAATCTGGACCGTGCCGCCGGCCGTCACCGTTTTCGAATCGACGGGGACATCGATCCGGAGCTTCGTGGGATCGACGACGGTGGCAATCGGTTCGCCCGCCCGGACGAACTGCCCTTCCGTGACATGCAGCTGCGTGACGATTCCCGTGAGTGGGCTCCGCAGGTTGCAGTAGTCGAGTCTCAGTGCCGCCAGTTCGACGCTCGCCTTGGCCTCTTCGATTCGTGCATCGGCGACCCCCGCGGCATTGCCGGTGTTGGCAGTGCGTTCGGCCTGTGCGGCGCGGAGCGCGGCCTGGGCCCGGGCCAGTTCCAGCTGCCGCTCCTGCGATTCCAGTCGAGCGACTTCCGCCTGCGTCTGGATGCGATCGCCAAGCCGGGTCAGGATCGTCGCGACGACTCCGTCGACCCGCGCCGAGACACGCACCGATTTGGCCGCGTCGAGTTTCAGAGGGATCTGGAACCGGGTGCTGTCCCTGAGAATCAAAGGAGCCCGCTCGATGATGGCCGGCTTCCCTTCAACGGGTTTGGCGGCGGGAGTCGCGGCCGGCTGGGCGCCGAACTGCGCTGCGGCCGGTGATGACGCGCCCAGCAGGAGCATCGCCGCAGCGCCGGCGGACGCCCCAAGCCCGCGCATCCGGCGGCCCTGAAACATGGTCGTGGACTTCATGCCTGACCCTTGAGTGATGGCTCCATCGATACCGACGTGACAGTATGCCGCGGCATCCCGTCCGTCAACGACCCGGTTTGACACCGCTGGACCTCTCGAATTCTCGGATCAAGGGAGGTCGATTGGACTGGCAACCGTGGATCGAACCGTCACGATGTCAGAGAGACACCCTTCCGAAGTTCGACCGCGCCCTCGAAAGTTCTTCTGACGTGCGAACACTGATCAAGAATGCGAATTGCGTCCTCCCCTCGGGAGTCCAGAAGGTCGACGTCCTCGTCGACAACAGCACCATCCTCGGAATCGCGCCGCCCGCCGGCGCGGCGGCCGACGAGGTGATCGACGCCGCGGGACTCCACCTGATTCCAGGCGTGATCGATGACCAGGTCCACTTCCGCGAGCCGGGGCTCGAACACAAGGAAGACCTCCACACCGGAAGCGTCGCCTGCGCCAAGGGGGGCGTGACGACATTTCTCGAGATGCCGAACACCCGGCCGACGACCACCACGCCCGAAGCCCTCCTGGACAAACTGCAGCGCGCGGCGTCGAAGTCGGTCGTGAACTTCGGCTTCTATATCGGGGCGACGTACGACCAGGCGACCGCCAGCTCCAATATCGACGTGCTGAAGTCGGTCTCGCGCACGCCCGGCATCAAGATTTTCATTGGTTCGAGCACCGGCGATCTGCTGGTCGACGATCAGTCGGCCCTCGAGCAGATCTTCGCGGAAACGACGCTCCCGATCTGCGCTCACTGCGAAGACGAAACGACCGTTCGCGAAAACATCCAGCGTTACGCCAGCACCGGTAACGTGGCCGATCACTCGCGCATTCGCGACACCTCGGCCGCCTACATCGCCACGAAGCGGGCAATCGACCTCGCCACGCGGCACCACCATCCGTTCCACGTCCTGCATGTCTCGACGCGCCTCGAAACCGAGCTGCTCCGGTCCGCCCCCGAATGGGTCACGGCCGAGGCCTGCCCGCATCACCTGTTCTTCTCCGTCGACGATTACGAGCGCCTCGGAACGTTGATCCAGATGAATCCCTCGGTGAAAACGGCCGATGACGTGGCCGGACTGTGGGAGGCCCTGCACGACGGCCGGATCGAAGTCATCGCGACCGATCATGCGCCGCACACCCTCGATGAGAAGCGGCAGCCCTATCCCAAATCTCCCTCCGGGCTCCCGGCGGTCGAAAACTCCCTGGCGCTCATGCTCGATGCGGCATCGAAGGGAAAATGCACGCTGGAAGAGATTGTCGGCTGGATGTGCGAAGCGCCCGCACGCATCTGGCAGATCGACCGCAAGGGGCGGATCGAGGAAGGCTTCGATGCCGACCTGGTGCTGGTCGATCTTCAGCGCCGGCATACGATTGAGAATCAGAACCAGTTGACGAAGAGCGGCTGGAGCCCGTGGCACGGCGAGACGCTGACCGGCCAGCCCGTCCGAACCATCGTGATGGGACAGACGGTATTCGCCGAAGGACGTGTGAAGACGGACGTCCGCGGTCGGGAGGCGACCTTTCGCGCCGCGCGCTGAGGCCGCGCCTCTCCCCCTTGACCACGGCGATTCGCGTCCGCGACACTCGCGCGACGCCTGTTCACTTTGACGGACCGTTTCCCATGCACCGCCGCCACTCTCTGCTCCTGCTGTTGCTGTTCGCGGCCGGGTGTAACTCCAAGTCCGATTTCTCGACGATTGCCCCGCCGGAGGACGCCTGGTTCGCTGAAGAAGTCACGTCTCAGCCCATGCCGGTACTGGTCGACTTCACCGCCAGCTGGTGCGGTCCGTGCAAGATGATCAAGCCGTTCCTCGAGAAAATGAAAGAGGAACACGCCGGCAAGGTGAAGGTCGTGGAAATCGACGTCGATGCCCGGGGCGACCTGGCCGCTCACTACAAGGTCAGCGGGTATCCGACCCTGGTCATGATTCACGGCGGCAACGTGGTCGACATTTGCCGAGGCGCGCCGCCGAGCTATGAAGCATTGATGCAATGGGCTGGTCCCCATCTGAAGTAACCCCAACGCTTGCGCACTGAAAACTGGATTCGATGAACGCTCCCCAGCGCCCGCACGGACACTCCGCTCCTCCCCTGCCGGAACCGACGGCCCGCCTCGCCGAAGGCTGGCACTCACTGCACATGTACTACCGCGTGGACGCGGCCCGGCTCGCGCAGCTGGACAGCGCGACGCGGACACGCGGCGGCGAAGAACTGGCCGCGGCGCTCACCGAGCGCGAGGGCGGTCCCGAACGACTGCAGACGTTCGTCGTCTCGGGGCACAAGGCCGATTTCGGAATGTTCCTCCTCGATCCTGATCCCCTGAAGATCGATGCGGTCAAGCAGGCGGTGCGTGCGAGTGGTTTGGGCCCGGCGCTCGTGCCGACCTATTCCTTCGTCTCGATCACCGAGGTGTCGGAATACGTTCCGACGGCCGAGCAGTATGCGGAGCGGCTGCGGCACGAAGGGACGTCGCCTGATGACCCTGCCTACAAGGCGAAGGTCGCGGCTTATGAGCAGCGGCTGCCGATGATGAACAAGCAGCGGCTCTACCCCGACATTCCGGCGTGGCCCGTCTTCTGCTTCTACCCGATGAACAAGATCCGCGACCCGCACGCCAACTGGTACGACCTGCCGTTCAGCCAGCGCTCGGCGCTGATGGCCGAGCATGCCACCAGCGGCATCAAGTTCGCCGGCAAGGTGTCACAGCTCATCACGGCGTCGACAGGCTTCGACGACTACGAATGGGGCGTCACCCTGTGGGGCCGCGCTCCGGAATACATCAAAGACATCGTGTACACGATGCGATACGACAAGGCCTCAGCCCGCTACGCCGAGTTCGGCCCGTTCTATCTCGGGTACAGCACGCCGATTGACGAGATTCTCAAGCATCTGAAGCTCAAGGCCTGATCCCGAGCATCAGCGCCTGGGCTCAATCGACCGTTCGGCGGGGCCTCGATCCCGAGGTCCCGTCGGTCTCAAGACGCCGGGTCGAAGCCGAACACCCGCAGTTCCTGCTGGCAGCGACAGGCCTTCGCAAGGCGCGCGGCCCAGGTGATGGCTTCCTCGCGCGAGGCGATTTCGAGCACCGCGAACCCGCCATTGAGCGGCGGCGCCCACGAGTAGCCGCCTTCCGTGAACGTGCCGTCGGCCGCGACCAGAACCGGAGGGACCGATTCATCGATGCCCCCGCCGAAGACGTAGACGCCAGCGGCCTTGGCTTCTTCGATGACCGCGTGCGAGTCGCGACTCACCGCGTCCCAGTCACCATCGGGGACGACCATCGCCGCGCTGGGGAACGAGATCAGATATTTCGCCATGGAACTCGTTCTTCAGGGATGGAGAAGGTCGCGGTGAGGCGGCTTATCCTCGCTCGCCTCAGCCTCGCGACGAAGAAGTTCCACCGGGATGCTGCACGATCACGTTCGTTCGGATCCCGCCGCGGGGCGTGAAGGCCGCTTCGATCTTCATGTGCTTCGGCTGGGTGACGGCGACCAGGTCGTCGAGAATCCGGTTCGTCACGTCCTCATAGAACGAGCCGATGTTCCGGTACTGCTGAAGGTAGAGCTTCAGCGACTTCAGCTCGAAGCACTTCGCGCCGGGCGTGTAGATGATCGTCAGCGTGCCGAAATCGGGCTGGCCCGTCTTGGGGCACAGCGACGTGAACTCGGGGCACACCGTCTCGATGATGTAATCCCGCTGGGGGTGCGGGTTTTCAAACGTCTCCAGAATTCCACGGTCCGCGGCTGACATCCCGATTCCACTCTTCCTCAAGCAGTCTGGCGACTGCGTTTCGATGACAATTGGAGAACAAACACTCGTGATTCAAGACGGCTCGCCGGCGATGGCTACGGTGTCGCCGCGACGGCGCCTTCCAGCTGCAGAAGCCGGGTTTTCATGGAGAGGCCCTGCGGAGACGAATATCCCCCCAGGCGGCCTCCGCTGGCGACGACGCGATGGCACGGTATGACCAGCGGAATCCGGTTCCGGGCCATGATATTCCCGACCGCCCGCGACGCCCTGGGCGAGCCGCTCTGGGCGGCGACTTCCGTGTAACTCAACACCTTCCCTGCCGGAATCCTGCGAACGGCTGCGATCACACGCGAGGCGAACGGAGTCGATTCCGTGACCGCGGTTTCGACGTCCCGGAAGTCGTCGCACACGTCGCCGGCAAGGAAACGCTGAACGCGGGTCCGCAATTCGGGATTCCAGTCGTCGATGACGGCTCCCGATGCCAGCAGGTCCTGGAATCGGGCCAGGCATTCCGCCTGGGAGGAGTGTCCCAGGACCAGCGAATGAAGCAGCAGTCCCTCGCCGGCCATTCCTACCCAGCCCACGGCAGTCCGAAAGAGGCTGACTGCGCACGAATCGACGCAAGTCGCCTCTGAGATTGCACTTTGACCGAGCATTCCAGACCTCCTAACATTCCATCGGCGTGAATCGTTGCTTGTGACGATCCATTTGCCAAGGGACCCGGCGGACTCCGGCCGGGCGAGGATTGCGTCGGGCGTGCTCCCGAAACCAGGTGAAATGAATCCATACGCCTCAATGGCCGACGACACGTTCGTCAACCTGAACCTGAATACCGAGATGCCGCTTCCCCAGCAGCGGGAGACGGTGCTGGAATTCTTCGGACGCGTTCAGAAGTCGTACCCGTCGATGCGCAATTTCTTCGCGCGCGAAACCGGCGACTTCGTGCTGGAAGAAGACAAGGATCAGCCGGCCTATCGGTGGATGAGTCTCGAAACGAAACGGATCTGCAGCGGGTTCGTGAACCCTCCCAGCATCGATGAGGCGATGAAGCAGCATTTCCTCGCCCTCGACCTCGCGCCGTACATGCTCTCGGTCAGCCCGCTCGACTGCGAGGCGATGGATTTCCTGATGGGCTTCGATTTTGCCTACAAGGGGAACCATGACGAACTGGTCGCCGAGGCGTTCGGCAGCGGATCGCTGATGGAAAGCCTGCTGTCCACCCCCGGCTCCCGGGCTCTGAAGTTCGACCCTTCGATCACCATCAGTCTCGACGAGACCTGCCGGCGGCAATGTCGGCTGTCGATCGAAACCCGGACCAACGCTTACCAGGTGCGACGGAACGACTTCGGGGAAGAGCCAATCAGCGTCTATTTCACAGTCCGTCAGTATGGCAGCCAGGCGCACGATTCCTCGCTGTCGGCAACGTTCAACGAACTGCGGGAGGCCGCCGAGACGCTGCTCCAGGAGCATGTGGTCGAACAGGTTCTGAAGCCGCTTGCCGCCGCCATCAGCCGGCGGTAGATCGTAGCCGACGCTGCCAGCGTCGGTTCCGTGGCGGTCGGCGGTCGCCTCCGGTCATCTCCTGCCATCATTGCCGATTGCTGATCCGTCGACGCTGGCAGCGTCGACAACGGATGTACAACGTTAAGCATGAGCCTCGCCAACACATCGCTGACCTGCTTCCTCGCCAGCTACGCGCTCGCCGCGGCGCTGGAGGCCACGCGACTGCTGCGCCCCATGCCGATCAACCGCTGGGCCGCATGGCTCGCCGCCGCGGCTGGCTTCGTGGCCCAGACGATCTACCTCCTGTCCCGCAGCCGGGCCATCGATCTCCCGCCGCTTCTGGCGTCGACCCACGACTGGCTGCTCGTCGTCGCCTGGCTCACCGTTCCCGTCTATCTCCTGATCGCGCTCCTCCACAAGGACGTGCCGGTCGGGCTGTTCATTCTTCCCGCGGCCCTGTTGTTCGTCATCGCGTCCCGATTCGTCAGTCGCGAGCCGAACGCGCATCTCGATTCTCTCCGCTGGTGGGGCATGGCCCACGCCGCATTCCTCGTGCTGGGGATCGCCGGCGTCGTGATCGCTGGCGGATTCAGCGTGATGTACCTGATCCAGTATTCGCGGCTCCGCCATCGCACCGGGGAAACCGAAGGCTTCCGGCTCTTCAGCCTCGAGCGGACGGCCCGCCTGAACTGGTGGTGCATCGTGATCTCCGTGCCGCTGCTCACCCTCGGGATGGCGACAGGGGCGTTGCTCACGTGGCTGAGCCAGAAAACCAGCCAGCCCGTGTCGCTGTTGAACTGGTCGTTCCTCGTCAGTGGAGTGGCGTGGCTGGCACTGGTGGTACTGTTCGGCTGGCTGCTGACGTCGCGCCGGCCGACAGGCCGCATCGTCGCATGGAGGACCCTGCTCGCCGGCGGATTCGTCCTTGCGACCGTCGTCACGCTGGGAATTGTCAGCGGCGGCATGCACGGGCGCGGCCGATCCGCCAAAGCAGCCGGGCCGGCGAACGTCGGACAGGCTGCCACGATCGGGCTCCCCTCGACGCCTTCCACAGGGAGGCCGTCATGAAGCTGCAGGTCGTGTACTGCAACTACCGGTCGGCCGACCTGTCGGTCCGCGAACGGCTGGCATTCGCCACCGATGATTCGCTCTGCCGCGCGTTCGAAGAACTGCGGATTCGATTTCCGACGGCCGAGAACGTCATCGTCTCCACCTGCAACCGCGTGGAGATCTACTCCGCCCCGCAGTCTCCCGACTCCGGGCCGACCTTCCAGGACATCGCGCGGTTCCTCTCCGAGTTCCACGGCGTCCCGCTGGATGACTTTCTCGACGATCTCGTTTTCAGCACCGATGACGAAGCGGTGCGACACCTGTTTGCCGTTGCCGCGAGCGTCGACAGCATGGTGGTCGGCGAGAGCCAGATCGTCAGCCAGGTGAAAAAGTCGTACGAGCTCGCCTCACGCTGCGAAGCGAGCGGCCCCGTGACGAATGCCCTGTTCCAGAGGGCCCTCGCAGTTTCGGCCCGCGTCCGTAGTGAAACGAAGCTGGTGGAAGGGCGCGTGTCGATCGCGAGCGTGGCGGTCGGCGACTTCGGCCGGAGCATTTTCGACCGGTTCGACGATAAGACGACGCTGGTAATCGGCGCGGGCGAGATGGCCGAGGAGACTCTCCGCTATCTGAAGGATGAAGGGGTCGGCCGGATTCTCGTCTGCAACCGCAGCCGGGAACGGGCCGAGCGTGTGGCCGATCAGTTCGGCGGCGAAGTTCGGCCGTGGGAAGACCTGGACCGCCTGCTGGGGACAGCGGACGTGATCGTCGGGGCGGCCGGCGGGGACAAGCCCCTGGTCGACGCGGCCCGGTTCCGCGCAGCCCGGAATGCCGGCGATGGAAACTCGGTGTTCATCCTCGATCTGGGCGCGCCGCGGATTTTCACGCCCGATGTCGCCACCGTCGATGACGCCGTATTCCTCTACGACATCGACAGTCTGGAGGCCACCTGCCTGAAAAACCGCGACGCCCGCCGGCAGGAAATCTCACGGGCGGAGTCCCTCATCGGCGAGGAAACCGCCCGTTTCCTGGCCGACCTGTCGCACAAGGCGACCGGCCCGATCATCCGGCAACTGCGGGAATCGTGGCATGACGTCAGCAGGCAGGAACTGGAACTCGTGTTCCGGAAACTGCCCGCCCTGACGCCGGCCGACCGCCAGGTGATTGAACGCGGGGTCGAGCGGATCGTGAACAAGCTGCTGCATCCCCCGCTGGAAACTCTCAAAGACGAGGCGCAGGCCGGGACGCACCACGGACTTCTGGATGCAATCCGCCGACTCTTCCGGATCACCGATCCCTGAGCTGGGACCAGGCCCGCCACTTCGCGCGCAACCCCTCACGTCCTGTGGAGGGACTATGCACGCGACCACAGGATTGATTTCTGAGAGCCACACACGCAACGCCAGTCCCTGGCGATGGCCGGCGTGGCGGCGCTCCCAGCCTCCTGGCTTCGGGGAAACCACCCACTTGGCCTCGGGAAAGAGGGCAAGAAGTCGGGACCACCCATCCAAGCGCCCTCCTCGGTCGCCCTCGGCATCGAATGTGACCGCAAATGGGTGATTCCGGGGGCTGTCGGGAAGCCCAATTGCCTGTCGGCCGAACGGACCTCTATACTTCGTACTTCTCCTATCTCTTTCCAGGCGTTGTGCTTTTGGCGGTCAACTTTCATGCAGCGTGAGTTCATTCGGAATTTCTCGATTGTTGCGCACATCGACCACGGGAAGAGCACCCTCGCCGACCAGTTGCTGCTGAAAACCGCCGCCATCACGGAGCGGGAGTTCCAGTCGCAGATCCTCGACGACCTGGCCGTTGAACGGCAGCGGGGCATTACGGTCAAAGCCCGCGCCGTCGCGATCTACTACGACTACACGGGACCGGATGAAACGTCGCACGTCCTTCCGGGGATGGAAGTTCCGCCGGGCCGGTACGAGCTGAACCTCATCGATACCCCGGGGCACGTCGACTTCCACTACGAAGTGTCGCGAAGCCTCGCGGCGTGCGAAGGCGCGCTGCTGCTCGTCGATGCGTTCCAGGGCGTGCAGGCCCAGACAGTGGCGAACGCCTACGCCGCGATCGAAGGCAATCTGGAGATCATTCCGGTCGTCAACAAGATCGACCTGCCGGTCACGCGCATCGACGAGGTGCTGAACGAAGTTGAGACCATTCTGGGGCTCGACGGTTCGACGGCGCTGCGGGTCAGCGCCAAACAGGGGCTGAATATCGAGAGCGTGCTGCGGGCGCTTGTCGAACGGATTCATCCCCCCAAGGGCGAGCCGACCGCGCCGCTGAAGGCGCTCGTGTTCGACAGCAAATACGACGACTACCGCGGCGTGGTGACCTACATCCGCGTGAAGGAAGGGACGATCAACAAGGGGGACAAGATCCGGTTCATGAAAGGCGGAACGTCACACGAAGTTCTGGACCTCGGCCAGTTCCGCCCCAACATGGTCGCCTGCGAATCGCTCGGCGTCGGCCAGGTCGGTTACATCATCACCGGCATCAAGGTGCTCGGAAACGTGCACGTCGGCGACACGGTGACTCACGCCGGCCGGCAGGCGGCCGAGGCGCTCCCCGGATACAAGCAGCCGAAGCCGATGGTCTTCTGCGGCATGTACCCGATCGACGCGACCGACTTCGAGCACCTCCGCGAAGAACTCGACAAGATGGCGCTCAACGACGCCAGCTTCTCGTTCGCTCCGGAAACCAGCGACGCCCTCGGATTCGGCTTCCGCTGCGGGTTCCTGGGCATGCTGCACATGGAGATCATCCAGCAGCGTCTCGAAGACGAAGCCGACGTCGACCTGATCCAGACGGCGCCGAACGTCACGTACCAGATCCTGAAGCGCGGCGGGGAAGTGGTGCAGATCGACAACCCTGTCGAAACGCCTGACGCCGGCGTGATCGAAGAGTTCCGCGAGCCGATTGCGAAGGTGACGTTCATCGTCCCCTCGAAGAACATCGGCGTCATCATGCAGTTGTGCGGCGACCGCCGCGGCATCTACATCGGCACTGAGTTCCTGGGACCGGACCGGGCGCAGCTGGTCTACGAGCTGCCGCTCGCGGAAATCATCTATGACATGCACGACAAGCTGAAGTCCGTCACCCAGGGCTACGGCACGATGGACTATGAAGTCATCGGCTTCCGCGCCGCCGACCTCGTGAAGATGGACATCCTCGTCAAGGGGGTGAAGGTCGATGCGCTGTCGACGATCGTCTACCGGGGCTTCGCCGAACGTCGCGGCCGCGCGCTGGTGAAGAAGCTGAAAGAAGAGATCACCAAGCACCAGTTCGAAATCGCGCTGCAGGCCGCCATTGGCGCCCGCGTCATCGCCCGCGAAACGATTTCCGCCCTCCGCAAGAACGTCACCGCCAAGTGCTACGGCGGCGATATCTCCCGTAAGCGGAAGCTGCTCCAGAAGCAGAAAGAGGGCAAGAAGCGGATGAAGCAGTTCGGCCAGGTCGAGATTCCGCAGAAGGCATTCCTGAGCGTGCTCGAAGCGGGCGACGACTGAGTCGCGGAAGGTCGGCATCCGACCGTCCCCGGCGCCTAGATGCCCCCCCAGTCGAGCCGGAAGATCTCACCGTTCGTGAGAGCGACCGTCACTTCGTCGCCGAAGGCGTCGCAGGCGATGTCGACGACATCTTCCGGCGTCTCGGCCTGCCAGATCACGTCTCCCTGCGAATCCATCACGAACAGCTGTCGCTCGATGGTGGAGGCGATGACCCGCCGCGTTTCGTAGCTGCAGGCGACGCGGCGGACGGTTCCTTCGACGACGTACGCACCGACCGAAGCGCCGTCGCCATCAAGTGTCTGGACCCCATGGGCCGAGCCGGCGAGGTACACGAGATCGCCGTCGCCGGTCGTCGCGAGATCGCCGACGTTGGACCAGAACCGTTCCTGCCAGACTTCGCCGCCGTTCAGTTCATAGCAGCCGACAAGGCCATGTTCGGCCGCCCCGAACAGCAGCGGCGCCTGCGTGCAGAATTCGAGCGAGGCGAGCGGCCGGACCGTTTCGAACTTCGCGATCCGCCGTTTACGTTCGTTGAGGATTTCGGTCGCCCCGTCCGACAGGGCAATGGCGGTCTGGTAGCCGAACGGCGCCATGGCGATCGCCATGCACGGTTCGGAAAGTTCCGTTTCCCACACGAACTTCAGTGAGCGATCAAAGCGATAGATCGTGCCGTAGTCGACGACGGCCGTTCCCCACTGGCCATCGTCGCTGACGGCGACCATGCGTGCGGACCTCGGCAGGCGGGTGAGATAGGAGAGCTCCCCGCGACCGTCGATGCGGGCCAGGCCCCGATCGTCGTCGGCGACGAAGAGGTCGGCCGTTTCACGGGCGAGCGCGATGGCTTTCACCCCTTTGCCCGAGGAATAGATCCACGACACGCGCGGCATCCGGCCGATGCCATCCCGGATCCAGGCGGGAACGCGAAATTCCTGAGGATCGGCGGACATGAGGCGGGAGAATCGGGCCGGGGAACAGGAGAGCCGAGACGGTCGTTCAGGCGGGCATGGATGACAAGTGACCAGCCTAGAGCCTGAACCCCCGCGAGCAAAACGAAGAAAGGCCGGCCCGTACGGAATCGGGCCGGCCTTGAAGGTCATTTCCGGGGGATATCAGCGACGGGTGAGGGCGCTGTCGGTTCGGATCAGTTCGATCGCCTTCGCGATGTCCGGGTCCCGGGCGGCATCAACTTCGCCGATCGCACGGCTGAATCCCTTTTCGACCGTGATCTCCACGTCGGGCTTCACACCGATCTTGCCCAGGGTGTCGCCGTTGGGGGAGTAGAACTTGGCGGTCGTCAGACGCACGCCTCCGCCGGTCCGCAGATCGTAGATGCTCTGGACCGACCATTTGCCGTACGACTTCCGGCCGACGATCTTGCCGCGGTGGTGGTCGCGAATCGCTCCTGCGACGATTTCGCTGGCGCTTGCCGAGCTTCCATCGATCAGCAGGATGATCGGGACATTGTGCGTGCCGGGGGCATGAGCCGTGTAGGTGTAGTTCTGGTCGTAGGTCCGTCCGCGGGTTTCGACGAGGGTTCCCTTGTCGATAAAGCGGTCGAGGACTTCGACGGCAGCCGTCAGGAGGCCGCCGGGATTGCCGCGGACGTCCCAGATCAGGGCCTTCATCCCTTCGCGTTCAAGCTTATTGAGGGCTTCGTCGAGTTCGACGGCCGAGCTTTTCTGGAAGCCGGTCATCTGGATGTAGCCGACGCCGTTCTGGGAATCGATGATCTTCGCCACCGGGATGCTCTTCACCTGCACTTCCCGGCGGGTGACGCTGGCTTCGCGGCGGCCGGCGGGGCCAGTGACTTCGAGCCGGACCTGTGAGTTGGCTTTACCGGTGAGCAGGCCGGCGGCTTCGTCGGTACTCATGAAGCGACAGTCGCGTCCGTCGATGCCGACGATGACATCGCCTGCCCGAAGCCCCTTCTCATGGGCCGGGCTTTCCGGAAGCACCTGCACGAGTTTCATCCCTTTGCCGAGTTCGGCTTCCATCACGATGCCGATGCCGACGAATTCGCCTTCGATGTTGCTGTAGAGGTCGTTGAGCCGGCCTGGCGTCAGCACGTTGCTGTAGTCGTCGAGGCAATTGCAGGCTCCGAACACGTATTCCTGAACGATCGGGCCGGCTTCGAGTCCGAGGGACTTGCGACCGAGGTCGCAGACTTCCGAGATCACGCGGCGGGCGTCGACATCGCTGGAGACGGGCTTGTTCCAGTAGCGTTCGCGAAGGGTGTCGCGGAAGGCATCGATCCTGCCCTGATCTGCGCCGAAGAGGTTCTGTTCGACGAAGCGTTCGTTCCGCAACGCGAGCCAGAGGCTTTCGGTGCCATGCGCGACGATGGACGTGGTGTCGATGGAATCGACGAAGTGAGCGCGGATATGTCCGAGGATTTCATCAAAGGCGGCCAGGGCCGCATCGCGGGACATCGGCCGCAGCGTGGTCAGGAACGACTGGTCGCTGTAGCGACGGTCGATGCCGAACTGGAACTGGGCCCGACGGAGGCCGTACTTGAGGTTCGGGTCTTCCGGCCAGCTCTCGAGGGCGTGCTTATAGAGGTCGATGGCGTCTCGCCACTTGCGTTCCCTCTCGAGTCGGGCACCGGAGTCGGCCGCCTGGGCGGCGGTGACCTGGGTGGCGTTCTCCTGTGAGCGGGCGAGGCGCGGAGTGCCGACGATCGAAACGAGAGCAATCGCGACGGAAATGACGGTCCGGCGAACGGACCGGCGAGAAACCAGCAACATACCTGCCTCCACGGCGTCCCCGCAGCGGGTCTGACTTCATTCCTTCCAGATCCCACTACGCAACTTCACGGCCGTAAGCATCCCTGACTGGCCGGCGAAACATCGCGTAGCCAACGGCACGTCCTGCTGGAACCTAGTCCACGATGCGCACGTGAGCAAAAAACCTCAAGGGGTTCATGTTGTCGAATGACGACGGAGCACAGTTTTCCCTGCCGGAACGACTCTCCGTTGTGGCGTAATGAGGAGACCTCGCACAACCGGCGAATCCCTGTTTCTGCCTCAATCCCGTCAAAGCCAACGCGGCCTTCCCTGCTTGCCGAGGTTGCCTGCCTGGCATTACTCCCCTGCCCTGCGGGAGTTGCGTTGGGAATTGGAAGGGCCGTCCGTTGGGGCCGGCTGCAGCCGCTGAGCGGTCAACGGTCGTGTGGCTTGAATCTAGGGGGGCGATTGTTACGGTTGGTGAAATTTTGCGCCCGCTTTGCCTCGATTCAACGAGCGGCCCTGAATGGGTCCGCGGTGCGCGCTCACCCAGCGACGCTTTCGAACTGTTCCAGACGTGCCCCGGCGAAACGACCTCAAGAAGATCCTGATCATCGGCTCAGGCCCCATCGTGATTGGCCAAGCCTGTGAGTTTGACTACTCCGGCACGCAGGCCTGCAAGGCGTTGCGTGACGAGGGTTATGAAGTTGTCCTGGTGAATTCGAACCCGGCGACGATCATGACCGACCCGGGGACGGCGGACCGGACCTACATCGAGCCGATCACCTGGCAGTACGTCGCCAAGATCATCGAGCGCGAACGGCCGGACGCCCTGCTCCCCACCCTGGGAGGCCAGACCGGTCTGAACACGGCGATGGACCTGCACCGTCGCGGGATCCTGCAGCAGCTCGGGGTCGAGATGATCGGCGCCCGGGCGGACGTCATCGCGAAGGCCGAAGGCCGCGAGTCGTTCAAGCAGGCGATGATCAAGATCGGGCTGGACGTGCCGAAGAGCATGGTCGTCCACACGATGGAGGAAGCGCGGGCGGCGATGCGCGAGATCGGCCTGCCGATCATCATCCGGGCGAGCTACACGCTCGGAGGCACGGGCGGGGGCATCGCCTACAACCGCGAGGAGTTCGAAGAAAAGGTTCGCCACGGGCTGAAGCTCTCCCCTGTCAGCGAAGTGCTGCTGGAGGAGTCGGTGCTGGGGTGGAAAGAGTACGAGATGGAGGTGATGCGCGATTGTGCCGACAATTGCGTCATTATCTGTTCGATCGAAAATTTCGACCCGATGGGGGTGCACACGGGCGATTCGATCACCGTAGCGCCGATCCAGACGCTGACGGACAAGGAATACCAGCGGATGCGCGACGCGACTTTCGCGTGCATCCGCGAGATTGGAGTGGAAACCGGCGGGTCGAACGTCCAGTTCGCGATTAATCCGAAGAACGGCCGGATGACCGTCATCGAGATGAATCCGCGTGTCAGCCGGTCGAGCGCTCTGGCCTCGAAGGCGACAGGGTTCCCGATCGCCAAGATCGCCGCAAAGCTGGCGGTCGGCTACCGGCTTGATGAAATTCCGAACGACATCACCCGCGAGACGCTGGCCTGCTTCGAACCGACGATCGATTACGTCGTCACGAAGATTCCGCGGTGGACGTTCGAGAAGTTCCCCGATGCCGACGCGACGCTCACCGTACAGATGAAGTCGGTTGGCGAAACGATGGCGATCGGCCGGACGTTCAAGGAATCATTCCAGAAGGCCCTGCGGGGCCTCGAAGTCGGGCACTTCGGATTCGGCGGCGGCAAGAAAGATCGATGGGGGACGGAAAACGCGCCCGATGAGGAAGAGATCCGGCGCAATCTCGCGACTCCCAACGCGGAGCGAGTGCATTACCTGCGGTATGCACTGAAGTCGGGAATGACAGTCGAAACGATTTTCGAACTGACGGCGATCGACCCGTGGTTCCTGCGCAGCCTGCGGGACATGGTGCGGGCGGAAGAGCAGATTATCGCGATCGGCAGTCCGGAGGCGGCGACCAAAGAGCAGCTGCTGAAGTTCAAGCAGATGGGCTTCTCGGACCGTCAGCTGGCGTGGTGGTGGCACTCCACGGAGATGGAGGTCCGTCGCATCCGGAAGGAGAAGGGAGTCGCGGCTGTCTACAAGCAGGTCGACACCTGCGCGGCCGAGTTCGAGGCCTACACGCCGTATTACTACAGCACCTACGAGCAGGAAGACGAGACGCCGGCCCGCAATCCGGAGAAGCCTCGCCGGATCATGATTCTCGGCGGCGGCCCGAACAGGATCGGCCAGGGGATCGAGTTCGACTACTGCTGCTGCCAGGCGTCGTTCGCCATGCGCGAGCTGGGCATCGAGAGCATCATGGTGAACTCGAACCCGGAAACGGTTTCGACGGACTACGACACCTCCGACGTTCTGTTCTTCGAGCCGCTGACGACCGAAGACGTCCTCAACATCTGCGATCGCATGCAGCCGGACGGCGTGATCGTGCAGTTCGGCGGACAGACGCCGCTGAACCTGGCGAAGGGGCTCGAAGCGGCGGGCGTGCCGATCGTGGGAACGAGCCCGGCGATGATCGACGCTGCGGAAGACCGCGAGAAGTTCAAGCAGATCCTGAACAAGGTCGGGTTGAAGCAGCCACCGAACGGTACGGCCAGCAATGTCGAGGGGGCCCGCGCGATTGCGGCCCGCATCGGCTATCCGATTCTCGTTCGTCCCAGCTATGTGCTGGGGGGACGGGCGATGGAGATCTGTTACGAAGAGGCTCAGCTGGTCCGCTACATGACGGAAGCGGTCGACGTTTCACCGGACCATCCGGTGCTGATCGACCAGTTCCTCGAAGACGCGATCGAAGTCGACGTGGATGCGATCTCCGACGGCGAGACGACGCTCGTCGGCGGCGTGATGGAGCATATCGAAGAGGCCGGCGTGCACAGCGGCGATTCCGCGTGTGCCCTGCCCCCCTACTCGCTCCCCGAATCGATCATTGATGAGATCAAGCAGGGAACCTACGCCCTCGCTCGGGAACTGGAAGTCTGCGGACTGATGAATATCCAGTTCGCCGTGAAACGGGACTATTCGAACAACTCGCATACAGTCTACATCCTCGAAGTGAATCCCCGGGCCAGTCGGACGTCTCCCTTCGTGTCGAAGGCGACCGGGCTGTCGCTGGCGAAGATGGCGGCGAAGGTGATGGCCGGCGTTTCGCTGAAGGAACAGGGCTTCACGACGGAAGTCCATCCGAAGCACACGTCTGTGAAAGAGAGCGTTTTTCCGTTCAACCGTTTCCCGGGTGTGGACATCATTCTCGGGCCGGAGATGAAGTCGACCGGCGAAGTGATGGGGATCGCCCGGGATTTCCCGGCGGCGTTTGCGAAGAGCCAGATCGCGGCCGGCATCGACATGGTGCGCGAGGGCCGGGTATTCATCAGCATGACCGGCCGTCACAAGGACGCGATGATCGAGCCGGTGCGTCGGCTGGCGAAGCTCGGTTTCAAGATCCTCTCGACGAGTGGGACGGCCGCCGTCCTGGAGCGGGCGGGGATCGAAGTGGAAGTCGTGAAGAAGGTTCAGGAAGGCCGGCCGAACCTCCTGGACTATATGGCGAACGGCGACGTGCAGTTCATCTTCAACACGCCGAGCGGCAAAGGAAGCCGGACTGACGAAGGGCGGATTCGCGCCGCGGCCGTGCTCTACGGTGTGCCGTGTGTGACCACCCTGCCCGGCTGCCTCGCGATGGTAAAGGCGATCGAGTACATCCACGAACATTCCCAGCCTGAGGTTCAGTCGCTGCAGGAGTGGATGCAGGAGATGTGAGGACGGAATTCGTCCGTCAGGGACGACAATGGCCCTCGGGAAATCTGGCGTGATGTTGACTGTGTCACGACGCCTGCTGAGTGGCGTCGGCCTGCTCGCATTGACTGTTCGATCTTACGGCCGCGAGCCGGATGACCGGGCGCCATCGGAGGCTCCCGTGAATCCAGACGTCCAGGCCGTTCACCCCGTTGACGAACACGATATGTGGAACCTTCCGGCGGGAACTCTGGGAGGCCGGCAGTTCTGGGGTGACCGCCTGCATTTTCGCGGCTGGCGGATCCAGACCAATGTTCTGACGGGGCATAGCCGCCTGCTTGATCCGGAGGATCGCCGGCAGGCGTGGGGGACAGTCGAGCAATGCCGGAAGACGCTTGAGGGAGTCAAGAAGTCCCGCGGGCTGAAGCCGATGTCCGGAAAGGGAGTGGTCCTGATTCATGGAATCATCCGCTCCTCGCACTCGTTCTCGGCGATGAGGGAGGCACTCGTCGCCGACGGCTACGAAGTGGTCGGGTTCGACTATCCGAGCACCCAGGTGTCGATCGAGGAATCGTCCGAGTATCTGCACCAGACTCTCGAGTCGCTCGACGGAATCGAAGAGATCGACCTCGTCGTTCACAGCATGGGGGGGCTGGTTGTCCGTCAGTACCTCAGCGCGCATCGAGATCCGCGAATCCGGCGAATGGTGATGCTGGGGGTTCCCAATCACGGGGCGAACCTTGCAAATCTCCTGAAGAACGTGCGACTCTTCAAAACGATCTACGGCCCCGCGGGCGCGCAGCTCTGTGAAGGGCCGGATGCGTATGTCTCGCGGCTGCCGACGCCCGATTTTCCGTTTGGGATCATCGCGGGGGGAAAGGGGACGGCCGCTGGATTCAACCCCTGGATTGCGGGGGATGACGACGGGACTGTCGCCGTGGAGTCGACGCGGCTGGCAGGCGCGGCCGATTTTCTCAGAGTCCCTGCCCTGCATACCTTCATGATGCGCGACCCGGCCGTCATCGCGGCGACGAAGCGGTTCCTTGCGAGTGGGGTGCTGGCGGAATCGGGAGTCGCGAACCCGATCGCGAAAAAGCCGGAGGAGGCGAACAATGTCGGGATGGGGTCGCTAGAATCGGCGAACGCCGACGATCGTCCGGACCAGGGGCCGCCCCGGTCGCCCGGATTCGAACCCGACGGCCCCTCACGTCCCCGATGTTTCTGATTGCCGTTCTCCCATGCCGTTGTTTTCCACCCAGCGCCGCGTGCAGTTCTCCGAGACCGATATGGCCGGGATCGTGCACTTCGCGAACTTCTATCGCTGGATGGAAGAGACCGAACACGAATACTTCCGGTCGCTGGGGCTGAGCATCATGCATCACCAGCCCGACGGTCAGGTACTCGGATGGCCACGGGTCTCCGCGTCGTGCAACTACAATGCTCCTGCACGCTACGAGGACGTGGTGGATTGCCGACTGGACGTGGAGCGGGTCGGGCTGCGATCCGTGACGTATCAGATTGAGTTCTGGCGGGAGGCGACGCGGCTGGCGGCGGGAAGAATGAAGACGGCCTGCTGCATCTGTCATCCCGATGGCACGCTGACCTCGGTCGACCTTCCGGACGACTATCGGTCGCTGATCCATGAATCGACGCCGCATGTGCCGGCCTCGGCGAGAAAATGACTGCCGGCGGAGATCCGTTCCGGGCATTCCCGCGTTCTGAAGAGCATGTCCGTTCCACGCACCGACCGGCTCCTTGTCGAACGCATCCGATCGGGTGATCCGGATGCGTGGAAGGACTGCATCGCCGCGTATGAAGGGCGGCTGATCGCTTTTGCCGAAAGCCGGCTGCGGGATCGGGCCGCGTCGGAAGATGTCGTCCAGGAGACGTTCGTCGGATTCCTGACGGGGCTGCCGAACTATGACGATTCGCGTCCTCTGGAAGCATTCCTGTTTGCGATCACGGCGCACAAGATCACGGATGTGCTTCGCCGGCGTGGTCGCCGACCTCCACTGCAGGAGTCGCCCCGTCAGGAGGACGACACTCCCCTGCCCGACTCGCGTGTCCGGGTGGCCTCGAGCATGGCCCGCAGTCGCGAACGCCGGGAGTCTGAAGAACAGTTCGTTGCGGCCGTGTTGCGGCCTCTGATCGACGACTGCCTGGCCAGGAAAGCGTTTGACCGGCTGAAGTGCCTGGAACTGCTGTTCGTCTGCGGGCTGGCGAACAAGGATGCTGCGGCGCGACTGGGGATCAGCGAGCAAGACGTCGCGAACCACAAGCAGTTCCTTGTGGCGCGGCTGAAAGCCGAAGCAGTGCGATTGAAAGTCGTCCTCGACCCGCGTTGCCTTGGCGAAACATCCTGAGCCTGGGCAAGACGCTCTGCGGGCCGCTGCTTCTCCATCTTCTGAAATCGGAAAAGATTTCCAGATCCGATTTGACCATCCCAAAGCCTGACCTAGGTTTGCGTGTCTCCGGGGCTGACCCGCTGACAAACTCCCTTCGGGTCTGAAGGGCTTCTTAGGGATTTTTCCTCGCAGTGGCGAGGGTGTGGATGTGTCGGGTTTGGGGCCTTCGCCGCGAGTAACGGCGACTCAGATCTGATCCTTGTTCCGGACGGCAAGCCGGGATGAGGGTGTGTGCAAACAAAGGACAAAAAAATGATCAACAGCGTCAAGAAGTTCCTGAAGTCGGAAGATGGTCCCACGGCCGTTGAATACGCCGTCATGCTCGCCCTGATCGTCGTGGTCTGCTTGACCGCCGTTCGTGCCATCGGCACCAACGCTGCCGCCAAGTTCGACGAAGTCAAGAACAGCCTCACGTAATTCCCTGCGGCCCTTGGATGGCCGCTGGAGTTCGATCGCTGCTTTTTCGCCACCCGGGCGAGGGTCAAACCTCGCACCGGGCATTTTTCAGATTCATCGCTCTCCCCTGCCCGAAAGCGCGGGGTGAGACCTCCCGGGACACAGACCTTCCAAGGTCCATACTCATGATGCCCTTCTGGTTAGACCATTCGTTGCTGCATTGGCTCCCGGCCGTTGTTGTTGGGATGTCTGCGATGTTCGTTCAGTTCCTGCTCCCTGGTGGGCGGCCCTGACTGACCGTGGAGCAACAACAGTCGTTGACAGTTCTGCTGTGAGATCAATGAGTCAAGACAGCCGAGACCAGTGACGCTGACATCTGTTCGACGTTCACGACGCTCGAACAAGGACATGACGCAGAATTGAGATCTCAAGAGTCGAGTACCCAGGCCGTCCCATTCTACGGGGCGGCTTTTTTTGTCTGGCACGCGGGGTGAGAAGTCATTCCGGATGCGTTGAACAGACCGGGTATGACGGTTGTTTCGGTGCAGGCAGCGTGTTTCCAAAGATTCTCACGAGGCCAATCCGCCCCACGGCTTGCGGCGACCTAGGTTTTCACACCGGCGGGACTTTCGCAGCTTCGAAAGCCGTGCCGGACGGACCTCGTCCCCTCTTGTCCAAAAGTACAAAGATCGCTGAAAGGCCCACACACATGGATTGGCAGACGATTCTCACCGAAAACTGGCACGTCAAGTTCGTCGCCGCGACGCTGATCTACGCGGCGTGGATTGACGGGAAAGAACTCCGTGTCCCGAACTGGATCACGTTTCCGATGGTCATCGCCGGCCTGATTTACAGCACTGCTGTCGGTGGCTGGCAGGGCCTGGGAGACGGGCTGATCGGGATGTGCGTCGGCCTGGCAACTCTGATGCCCCTCTACGCGGTGGGCGGCATGGGCGCCGGCGACGTGAAGCTGATGGCCGGCATTGGCGCCTGGCTGGGCGCGATGGTGACCTGGGAAGCGTTCCTGTGGTCGGCGGTTGTCGGCGGACTGATGGCGCTGGTGATGGTCATCAAGCGTCGCGCCTGGGACAAGCACTACGGCAATGCGATGCTGATCCTGTCGGAAGTGGTCAATGTGAAAGACCCCCGCGAACTTTCGAAAATTGCTGCAGCTCGCAAGCCGCACATGCTGCTCCTGCCCTACGGCATTCCCATCTGCATTGGCTCGATCGCCTACTTCTGCTGGAACGGCATGATCTGAGTCTGGATGGATGAGAGACGGGGGACGCGGCGGCGTGTAATGCGCCGCCGCAATCCTGGCAAGCTGGGAAGCCTGCCGAAAGTGCCTGCAAACCTGATTCAACCGTTGTAACCCGCATAAATTGAAGCAGAGACGCGGAGCGTGCCGATTCTGACACTGGAGTTGTGTCGGCGCGAGCTGCCTGTCTGCCCCCTTACAGGGAAGCCAGAGGCCTGGCGTCGCCATGAAACCCAAAACACTCATGTTGTTGTGCGTCGCGGTCGGATGCGGCCTCGTCGCGATGATTGGCGTCCAGCAGGCCTTGAACAAGCCGAAGACGACCGAAGTGCGGACCGTCCATGTGGCGGTTGCTCTGACCGACATCAATCCAGGCGATCCGTTGTCGGAAGGCAACGTTGGATTCAAGGAGATCCCCGTCGAAGGGGCCCGTGAAGACAGCGTGACGAAGCCTGACCAATATGCGCAGCGGTCGCTGAAGGTGGCCGTTCTGCAGGGTGATTACATCACGAAAGGCAAGCTGAACGAGAAGGGAGTCATCGGGAAATCGGCCCAGATCCCGATCGGTTCGCGAATCGCGACGATCAACGTCGACGAGACCCAGAGCGCCAGCAACATGCTGAACCCCGGGGACAAAGTCGACGTGCTCGTGACGTTTGATGTCAAAACGTCGATGGGCGTGGAGACGAAATCGGTGACGCTCCTCGAACGCGTGGACGTGTTTGCGGTGCAGGACAAGACCAAGGGTGACCGTCTTGCCACAGGAGACAACAGCAAGGTGAACGCCCGCCAGATTTCGCTGGTGGTGACGCCGGAAGAAGTGAACTGGCTGGCCCTGGCCCAGCGGAAAGGACAACTGGGGCTGGTCTGGCGCAACCCGCTGGACAAGACCCTCCAGACCACGAAGGCCGCGACGGAAAAGCTGCTGTCGGACCTGCGGGGCCTCGATGGCCAGAACCGCCCGGAAGTGGGCGGCCCTGAGATGCCTGAAGAACCAAAATCCGTTGTGCAGGAGAAGCCGGCTGCCCCGGATCTGTCGTCCTTCCTCGAGTCGACGAAGGCGGCGATTCCCAGCCCGCCCAAGCCGGCTCCGGTTCCGGAGAAGACAGAAGTCGCGACCTGGGAAGTGAAGGTTTACAAGGGGAACGATATCCAGTCGTACCCCTTCGAACTGACCAAGGAAGAAGCGAAGAACGAACCCGAGAAGAAGACGGATTCCGAGTCTGCCGAGCCGGCAAAAGCCGCTTCGGCTGCTGCGAATCTGTTGAAGAGCTTTGGCTGGCCACTGCCCTCCACTTCCGTGAAGGCGGAGCCGGAAGCTGTTCCCGCGGGGTTGCCGACGTTGTGATTCAGAGAGTGAGATGAACTCCGGCAGGCGGTGCGAAAGCGCCGTAGCCGGGGCGGGTGATCGAACAGAGCGCGAAGCAAGCCGCATTCAAGGATTGAATGCGAGAGGCCATCGAACGTCCGCCCGGGCAATGTGCCGGAAAATAGGACGTTCTGAATGTGGGGAGGGTGCAGGGATGCCAGGGATGAACGATTCACGCATGATGCTGACCTTCGCGCTGATTGCCGCGCTGGCCGGCCAGGCGTACCTGCCTCAGACCGCAAACGCGCAGGCCGCACCTCCAGGCGTGGAACCAGTCCGTCCGGGCGAGCAACTTGTCCGGCTGCTTGGCCGCGACACGAAGTTGACGGTCATCGAGCTCCAGAGCCGCATCATTGAACTGCCCCACCGCATCAAGACGGTTGACGGGCACGATCCGGAAGTGCTGACGATCGATGCGATCTCCGCCAGCCGGATCCGACTCAAGGCCGAGAAGCCGGGAGTCACCTCTTTTACGCTCACCGACGAATTCGACAACGTCTATACAGTCGAAGTCTTCGTGGACGCCGACGTGCGGGCCCTGCAGGCCATGCTGCGTCGACTTTTTCCGGGCGCCAGCATCGATGTCGTGGGACTCAATGGCGACGTTCTGCTCCGCGGGTGGGTGATCGACCCGACCGAAATCCCGCGGATCGTCGAAGTTGCCAAGAAATATGCTCCGAACGTCCTCGACCAGATGAACGTTGGTGGCGTGAGCCAGGTGCAGCTGCAGGTGAAGGTGATGGAAGTGCAGCGGGCGAAGCTTCGCGAACTGGGTTTCAATTTCTTCTACGCTGACGACAACGGGTCCTTCAGCATCGTGCCGTCACTGCTGACGGCTCCCTCGGTCAGCGCGACCGTGCTCGGGGGCTCGAGCCAGTTTGACGCGTTCATCAAGGCAGTCGAATCGAATTCGATGGCGAAAGTCCTTGCTGAGACTGCCCTGGTCACCAACAGCGGGCGACCGGCCACGATGGTGGCCGGCGGCGAATTCCCGATCCTCGTCCCCCAGCCGGGCGCCGGCACGACAACCTTCACGGTCGACTTCAAACCGTTCGGCGTGCGAATGGAAGCTTTGCCGCTGGTGCTCGGAAACGGTCGGCTGCGACTGGCCCTGTCACCGGAAGTGAGCGAGCGCGACGCGTCGAGCGCGGTGGTCATCAGCGGAACGATCGTTCCCGGCATCTCCGTGCGTCGCGTCAACACCGAGGTCGAAATGCGGTTTGGCGAAACACTCGTCATCGGCGGACTGATCCTGCAGCGGGAACGTGAGTCACGCGTGAAACTCCCGTTCCTGGGAGACATTCCGGTGATTGGCTCGGCTTTCAGCCGCCGGGAATCGGATGTCGGCGAGACGGAAGTGCTGATCATGGTGACGCCGCAGATGGTTGCCCCGATCACACCCGGGCAACTGCCAATCACCGGCCCGGGGACCAACACCGAGCCTGCCGCGAGCCACGAGTTCTATTTGGACGGTTTCGTCGAAGTCCCGCGGTATAATCCAGTGGTCGACCCCATCGGATCGGCCGGACACATGGAGCTGGTCACGCCCTACGAAGTCCCGACGAGTCCGACCATTGCACCGCCTGCTGTTCCCTCCGAAGAGATCGCACCGCCCTTCCCGACGGAAGCGTCGGTGGGACGGCGATCCAGGACCGACAGCCGGGTGCAACAGGCATCTGGAGCGCGTTCCGCAGCGAGCGGACGGGTCTCTGGAGCCACGGGAAGCATGGAACCGGAGCGGTCTCCGGCGAGGAAGACTCACGCCTCTGCCATGCAGTCGGGTTCCTCGGTGAAGCCCAATACGGGGGCTGACCTCCGGAGTTCGGCCGAAGGGAGTGGACACTCCACCGGCAGAAAGCCGGCCAAGATTGAAATGATTGAACCGACCGACGAGCGGACATCCCGCCTGGATGACCGTTCGGGCCGCTGAGCCTGTTCCGTTGTCCCTTCGGTCGCCCACCTGGTTTTCTCCAACAGCGTCCGACCCCGCTCACCCTCACTCGGTCGCCCTGGAACATGAATAACGTCGTCCGCCTGGCACTTGTCGATCCTCTCGACTCCTCGCGCAATTCCGTCAAGAACCTCCTCCTGGGGATCGACACGGTGTGGCTCGAGGCGGAGTGCTCGCGATACGACTTCTTCAGCGACATCGTCCAGCAGACTCAGCCGGACATTGCGCTCATCAACCTGGACAACGATTCGCAGAAGGGGCTCGGTCTTCTCGCCCAGATCACGCAGGAACTTCCCACGTGCGCGGTGTTCGTGCTTTCGAGTTCGCAGGAAGGAAGCCTGATCCTGCAGGCGATGCGGATGGGGGCCAAGGAGTTCTTGAACTCGCCGCTGAAGCTGGATGACTTCATGGCGGCCCTCGACCGCCTGCACTCGAGTGGCGGCAAGCGGGACAAGACCCGCGGCAGCCGCGTGATCTCGGTGTGCGGAGCGAGCGGAGGCATCGGCTGCACGTCACTGGCGATCAACCTGGGCTGCATCCTCGCGCAGAACAAGGCGAACAGTGTCGCGATCATCGACCTCGACCTGGCGCTTGGGGACTCGGACGTCTGGCTGGACATCATTCCCGATTACACGATCCAGGACGTCGCCGAGAACATTACGCGGCTCGACTACTCGCTGCTCAAGCGGTCTCTGTCGCAGCACGCCAGCGGCGCCTTCCTGCTGCCGCGCCCGATCCACATGGAAGAGCATCCGCCGATCAACGCGGAGCAGCTGCAGCGCGTGATCGCACTGCTCAGGGCGACCTTCTCGCACCTGATCATCGATCTGAGCAAGGCGTTTTCACCGCTCGACCTCGGGGCGATCCAGGTCTCAGATGTGACACTGCTGGTGACGCAGCTCGACCTCCCCTGCCTGCGGAATGTGGTCCGGCTCCTGCAATTCCTGGACGAGCGCGAGCTGAGCCAGAACCTGAAGGTGCTGGTGAATCGCGTCGGCCTGGGCGACTCTCAGATCAGCCTGAGCAAGGCGCTGGAAACGATCGGGCGTGAAGTTTACTGGCAGCTGCCGAACGAGTACGCGACGATGATCGAGTCGCGCAACAACGGCGTTCCGCTGATCATGCAGGCGCCGCGCAGCAAGCTGACGAAGTCGGTCGAGGCTCTAGCCGCTCAGCTCGATTCAACCACATCGGGAGGTTCCGGGGAGGCCGGGGAGGCCGCTGAGAAGCCGAAACGGCGGCTGTTCAGCTTCCTCAGCTCGAAGTAATGGGGGGCGAGGATCGCACTCCTTACCGGTGAAACGCGTCACCGCCGGCAAAGGAAACGGTCCAACGGCCGCGACGGTACGGGCGTCGGCAACGCCAAAGGGGGGACGTTGCCACACCCGTCACCGTCGCGGTCTTTGTTTGCGGGGCCCTGCAGATTCTGATGCGATCGGCCCGGGCTATTACTTTGCGGCCGTCTTCGGTGCGCCGCTCACCTGCAGCGAGTCGACCTGGAAGGCGCCCACCGGCTGACCGGCGTGCCGCACTTCGATGACGGAAGGGAATCGAAGCGGCCCGAATTCGCGCAGCTCAGCAAACCGCATTTCGCACTCGTCGACGTCTTCCTGGCGGCGATAGTCCATGCCGACGCAGAGCTTCGATTTCTGGTCGAAGTACCATCGGCAGGTCGATTCACCCCGCAGGGCCTCGAGCACATCGACGCGCGGGCCGGTTCCGTCAAGGGGCTCGCTCCCGACATAGTAGAGGTCGCTGAAGGCCTCGCCCTGCCGGGTGAGGATCTGACGCAGAGAGTGCATGGCAGGGAGCCAGCCGCCGCTTCCGGCCGGGAGATCCGTGAGGTCCTGGTTCAACGGCTGGCCGATCGTCTTGTCGCCGATCCGCATGGCGATTGCTTCGTCGCCGAGCTTGATCTGAACCGGAGTTCGCGGGTCGAGCTGCCCGGTCAGTTGCCATGCTCCCTTCGAATCGGAGTAAGGCCCCCAACCCTGAAGGACTTCCAGCAACCGATCCTGTGCCACGCGGTTGAAGTAGAAGTTCGCGTATCCGTCCCGCTCTTCAAAAAGCCTGGTGACTTCGTCAGGGAATTGCGGCGGCTGCCCGCCGCTGCGTTTCTTCGGATCGGGGTTGGGGTCACCGTCGCGGTTGTGCTGCTTCTTCGGATCGGCCGGCGGCTTCTCGGGTTCCGGTTTTTCCCGGGGCTTCTTCTCCTCAAGGCCAGCGAGTTCGAGTTCAGAAGCTCGATGAAGCCTTCGCAGCCGGACCAGGATTCTCTCTTCCTTGTCGCGGCGGCGATACGTCAGCGGCAGCTTCCAGCCATCGGGATAGATGCCAAGGACGTTCTTGAACTCGTTGGCCGTGTGGATGGGGCGGCCGGCGAAGGATACGAGTTCATCGCCGACCTGCAGGCCGCGGCGATAGGCCTCGGAGTTCTCGAGAATGTTGGTGACCGTGACCGTGCCATCGTTATTCGTGGCGACGACGGCGCCCAGCGTCGCGTGGTCGACGATCCGTCCGCTTTTCAGGTGATCCAGAAAGTTCATCACCTGGTTGATTGAGATCGCATAACCGGCTCCGACATTCTTACGCCCCCGCTTCTCGACGGAGATCCGCCCGTTGATCCCGATCAGTTCGGCCTTTTCGTTGAACAGCGGACCGCCCGAGTTGCCCGGATTGATCGAGGTGTCGACCTGAATGCAGTCGGTGTATTCCAGAAAGGTTTCCGAAGGGAACTGGTAACGATGGATGCCGCTGACCATGCCGTAGGTGACCGTCGGCTGAAAATCGGCCGCGAGGAGGAACGGGTTCCCGACGGCGTAAGCGCCGTCGCCGACGCGGACCGTTTCGCTGTCGCCGATGGTCGCGGCGGGAAAATCACTGCGTCCGACGAGCTTGATGACGGCGACGTCTCCGGTCGGGTCGACGCCGACGAGAACCGAGTCGTAGAGCTTGCCGTCGTTCAGGCCGCACTTCAGGAAACTGCCCTGCCCCATCACCACGTGGAAGTTGGTGACGACATAGCCATCGGGCGAGACGACGACGCCTGACCCACCGCCGTTGCCGTCTTTGGCAAAGATGGCAACGACCGAGGGGGCCATTTTCTGGATGACGTCGATTCGGCGCGCCTGTTCTTCGAGGACCTGTGGCTCGACGGCCTGGGCTCGGACGCACGGGAACAACAGGAGGCTGGCGGCCGCCAGGCAGGCCGCCGCCCGCAGACGGGCGGGATGAGCGGAACGAATCAGGGCGGAACGAATCGGGCGACGCATCTTCAGGCTCCCTCCAGCGATGCCCGTCGGCCTCACGACTCAGTGAGCTCCGAGATAGGCCTTCCGGACTTCGTCGCTGGCCACCAGTTCGCGGGCATCCCCGTCCATAATGATCTTTCCCGCCTCGAGAACATAGGCGCGATGTGCCGACTGCAGGGCCATGCGGGCGTTCTGTTCGATGAGGAGGATGGTCGTTCCGGACTGATTGATCTCGCGGATGACGGAGAAAATGGTCTGGACGATCTTCGGCGCCAGCCCGAGCGAGGGCTCGTCGAGCAACAGGAGTCGGGGACGGGCGAGCAACGCCCGTCCGATGGCGAGCATCTGCTGTTCTCCCCCCGACATCGTGCCGGCGGTCTGCTTCAGACGCTCTTTCACGCGCGGGAAGAGTTCGTAAACGCGGTTCAGGTCGTCCGTGTAGTCGTCAGTCCGCGTGTAGGCTCCAAGTCGCAGATTCTCTTCGACGGTCAGGTTGAGGAAGATCCCGCGTCCTTCGGGCACGTGGATCAGGCGGCGGCCGACCATCAAATGGGGGCGGACTCCAATGACGGAACGCCCGTCGTAGGAGACCTGGCCGGACCGCGGTCGAAGCATCCCGGAGATGGCTCGAAGCGTTGTCGTCTTGCCGGCGCCGTTCGCGCCGATCAAGGTCACGATTTCTCCCTGGCGGACTTCGAGGGAGATCCCGCGGAGCGCCTGGATGGCGCCATAGCCGACCTCCAGGTCTTTCACTGCGAGGAGCGGCGTTTCAGTCGTCATCGGTCGGCTCTCCGAGGTAGGCCCCGATGACGCGCTGGTCGTTCTGGATCAGGGCCGGCGGACCATGCGCGATCACGACGCCGTGATCGACGACCGTGATCTGATCGCAGACTCCCATCACGAGTCCCATGTCGTGATCGATGAGCAGGATGGAGACGTCGAATTCGTCGGGGAGGCGGCGGATGGTTTCCGCGAGCGCCATCTTCTCCTTGGAATTCATGCCGGCGGCGGGTTCGTCGAGGAGCAGAACCTGCGGAGCCGTGGCGAGCGCCCGGGCGATTTCCAGGCGGCGCTGGTGGCCATAGCTGAGCGAGGTGGCGGGAGCGTCGGCGGAGTCCGACAGGCCAAGTAGGTCGAGCACCTGGAAGGCGCGTTCGGTGAGGCTGGCTTCGCACCTGAAGAAGCCCCTGCCCCGCAGCAGTGTGCGGAAAACCCCGAGCGGGTGCCGCAACTGGGCACCGAGCCGCACGTTGTCGAGGACGCTCAGTTCTCCGAACAACCGGATGTTCTGGAACGTTCGCGCGATGCCGCTCGCCGTGATGATATGGGGGCGGCAGCCGACCAGGTTCCGCGAGTTCAGGTTGAGTTCGCCGCAATCGGGCTTATAGACGCCGGTGAGGATATTGAAGATGGTCGTCTTGCCGGCGCCGTTGGGGCCGATCAGTCCATACAGCCCGCGCCGCGGCAGCGACAGAGAGAACTCGGAGACGGCTTTCAGCCCGCCGAAGGACAAGCTGAGGCCGCGGGCCTCGAGGAGAGGTTCGGCCGAAGTGGAGGTCGATTGACGCGCGGTCGATGACGGGGAGCTCACAGGCCTTTCCCTCCCGCCGCGCGGCTTTTTCCCGACCACAGATGCCAGATTTCCCAGTTGCCAAAGAGCCCCTGCGGACGGAGCAGCATCATGACGATCAGCAGCAGCGAGTAGATGATGAGTCGATACTCATCGAAGGCACGCAGGTATTCCTGGACGACGCTGAGGGTTGCCGCTGCCGTGAGGACGCCGGTGATCGACCCCTGACCTCCGAGGACCGTCATGATGATGTACTCGAACGAGAGCTGAAATCCGGCGTTGCCCGGTTCCAGCTTGAACTGGTGGGCGAACAATCCTCCGGCCACTCCGGCGAGGCCCGCGGCGATGATGAAGCTGCGCACTTTCACACGGGTCACGTTGACGCCCATGGCGTAAGCCGCGATCTCGTCCTCACGGACCGCAATCATCGCGCGGCCGATTCCGGAGACCTTCAGCCGGTAGGCGATGATGACCGTCAGGGCGAGAAACAGCCCGATCCAGAACAGATTGGTATAACGCGGGAGGCCGAAGAAGCCTTCCGCGCCGCCGACGGGCGCCGGGATCAACTGACTCCACTTTGCGTTGCGGACCGCGTCGAGGGAGTCCAGTGTGGGATTCGTCTGCTGCAGCAACACCCGCAGGATTTCGCCGAAGCCGAGCGTCACGATGGCGAGATAGTCTCCCCTGAGACGGAGGGACGGGAGGCCAACGACGTATCCGGCCGCCGCGGCGACCAGGCCGCCGAACAGGCAGGCGGCCGCAAAGAAGAAGCTGCCGGCGCCGAACGCCCCACCCTGCCGGGCGGTGGAGTCCCAGATCAGCATCGAGCCGTAGTAGGTGATCATTCCGGCGGAGTAGCCGCCGAGCGCCATGAAGCCGGCATGTCCGATCGAGAACTGGCCCGTCATGCCGTTCACGATGCTCAGCGACAGCGCCAGCATCATGGCGATGCCCGCGTTCATCGCGACAGCGGCGGGAAAGCGGTCGAGAACGCTGGTCTGAAGCCAGTACATCACGAAGGCGAACGCCAGCGCGGCGACCAGCGGCCCCGCACTTTTCAGCAGCGAGTATCCGGTCGACTGCGGTTCTGTGGACGGGCCACGCAGGAGTGGCGTGGTGGAATCGAGAGCGGTCACACTTTCTCCCGCACGGCCTTGCCCAGGATTCCGTTCGGCTTGACCAGCAGAATCAGGATGAGCAGCACGAAGACATAAACATCCCGGTAGGCCGAGGACACGTAGTACGACCCGAACTGCTCGACGAAAGCGATGATGAAACCGCCGAGCATGGCGCCGCGAATATTGCCGATGCCTCCGATGACCGCCGCGACGAAGGCCTTGAGTCCCAGCAGCACCCAGATCGTGTGAGCGGGTTGGTTCAATCCCGGGTACTTCATCGCGATCAGGAATCCGGCCGCTGCCGCGAGCATCGAGCCGGCGACAAACGTGGCGGAAATCACGCGATCCACCGGGATGCCCATCAGGGCGGCTGTTTCCGTGTTGAATGAGACCGCCCGCATGGCTGTTCCGAGCTTCGTCCGGAAGACGACGCCTTCCAGGACAAGCATCAGGACCGCCGAAGCGCAGAGGATGATGACGTCGACGAGTCCAATCACGACAGATTGTGGCGGATCTCCCGCAAACGTGAGTTTCAGGACTTCGTAATAGGGAATCAGGTCGGGCATCCGCTGCGGACTGGCACCGAACACAAACTTGAGCTGCCCGACGTTCTGGAGCAGAAGCGAAACGCCGATGGCGGTGATCAGGACGTTAATCCCGGAACCAGGTCGAACCCGCCGTGCGGGAAGGAATCGCGACAACAGCGGGATCTTGCCGGTCCTGAGGGGGCGATAGGCGAAGCGTTCGATCAGATAGCCTACGCCGCCGCAGACGATCATGGACGCGACGAGCACAACGGGCCCCAGCCACCACGGGATCTCCGGGCCGGAGAGGACATGCTTGCGCATGAGCGTGGCGAACGTGAAGCTCGTCCAGGCGCCGAGAACAACGATGTCGCCATGGGCGAAGTTGATGAAGCGCAGGATGCCGTAGACCATCGTGTAGCCCAGCGCGATCAGCGCATACAGGCTGCCGACAGACAGCGAGGTGACGAGAGTTTGAACGAAATCAGCCATGCCGCGGGTGATGCCCTGGAACCAGATTCAACGGATTGGTTCGATGGTCGTCACATATTTCCGCTGGCCATCTTTCATTTCGAGAATGACGGCCGGTTTCACGGCGTTTCGCTGAGCGTCGATCGTGATCTTGCCGGTCACGCCATCAAAGTCTTTTGTCTCGGCGATCGCCTTGGCCAGGTTCTCACCCTTCAGGTCGGGTGAGCGTTCCATCGCCTCGAAAAGAATGCGGGCCGCGTCGTAGCCGAGAGCGGCGAGGCCATCGGGCGTCGCCCCGAACTCCTTCTTGTACTTCGTGAGGAACTCCTGCACCCGGGGACTGGGATCTTCCGGCGAGTAGTGGTTGGAGTAGTAACAGCCATCGATCGCTTTTCCGGCGATTTCGGGGAGCTTGTCAGAATCCCAGCCGTCGCCGCCGAGCAGCGGGACCGTGATGTTGAGATTGCGCGCCTGGACGGCGATGTTTCCGACGTCGGTGTAGTAACCGGGAATGAAGATCACATCAGGATTTGTGGCGCGGATCGCCGTCAGCTGGGCGCTGAAATCCTGGTCCCCTTTGATGTGCGTCTGCACCGAGGTGATGACGCCGCCCATCTGCGTGAACCACTTCTCGAATTCCTCACGCAGCTGCACGGAGTAGGTCTGGTCCTGGGCAAACAGGATGGCCGCCTTCGAGGCTTTCACCCGTTCGTTCTCACGGGCGAACTTCGCACACACGTAGGCCTGGAACGGATCGATGAAGCAGACCCGCGACACCATGTCCCCGACGGCGGTCACCTTGGTGTTCGTCGATGACGGACTGATCATCGGAACCCCATATTCCTGACAGATCGGTCCAGCCACGAGGGACAGGCTGGAGGCGACTTCGCCAATCACGGCGACGACCTTGTCGCTGGTGACAAGGCGGGTGACGGCCTGGTTCACTTCGCGGGCGTCGCTTTTGTCGTCGTAGGTGATCAGCTTGATTTTTCGGCCTTTGAACCCGCCGGCCGCGTTGATCTCGTCGACCGCCAGCTTGACGCCGTTGTCCGTCGACTTCCCGAACGTCGCTTCAGGGCCCGTGAGCGACGCGTAGTGTCCGATGAGAATTTCTGAAGAAGGGTTCTCGACCGTCGTGCCCCCGGGCTTGCACCCGACGACGAACGGAAATAACGCCAGGCAGGCCAGCCAGGCGAACGACAGGAGTCGCAGAGGCATCGGTATCCGGATGTAAAGACGGATTTAAGGACGGATCGAAAGCCGGAATCGTGAGCGATGCGCCAACATAACGGAGGGGGTAATGAGTCTCCAGTGACTCTCCGTGCTCAGTCTGCGCAAGTTCTGCCAGAAATCGCGCACGATGGCTGCTGGCCGGGGATGCCCGCGCGAGAGCCGACGCCATCGGGAAAGCTATTTTCCGGGGTTTGCGGCGCGTCCCAGTTCCTGCGAACGCGTCGTCGCCGCCTCGACCGCGTTCATCAGCGTTCCGCGCAGGGCGCCGCGCTCCAGTTGATGGAGGCCGGCGATGGTCGTTCCTCCCGGGCTGGTGACACCATCTTTGAGCGAACCTGGGTGTTCGCCGGTGTCCAGGACCATCTTGGCGGCGCCGAGGACGGTCTGGGCGGCGAGCCTGGTGGAGATGTTGCGCGGGAGGCCGCAGCGGACCCCCCCATCACTGAGGGCCTCGATCACCTGGAAGACGTAGGCCGGGCCGCTGCCCGAGAGGCCGGTCACGGCGTCCAGGAGCGGCTCGGGGACTTCGATCGCGATCCCGATGGTCGAAAAGAGGCGTTCGACCAGAGTGGCGTCGGCCTCGGTCGCCTTGGGGCCCCTTGCAAAGGCGGTGGCCCCTGCCCCAACCAGGCAGGGAGTGTTGGGCATCACCCGAATGACACGCGTGCCCGCACGGAAGGCGGCGGAGATCATCGCCAGGGGGACGCCGGCCGCTACCGACACAATCAGGTGTCTTGCTTCAACACTGCCGGAAATCTCGTTCAGGACCGACGCCATGTGCTGCGGCTTGACCGCGAGGACGATCACGTCGCTGCCGCTGACGACGACCCGATTCTCGGCGACGACCGGAGATCCGGTCGCGTTGGTGAATGCGTCGCGCATTGACGCCGACGGATCGCTTCCAGTGACGTGCGACTCGCTGACGAAACCGGCCCGGATGAGCCCCTGTGCAATGGCGGTCGCCATCCGTCCGCAGCCGATAAAGCCAACTCGAACTGTTTCCACTGCGGACATGACAACCTGATCGCTGGAAGAACTGATGACTCGAAATGTCTGGGGGCTGTTAGGCCTGCTTTGCACTGGCGGAGCCAGTGCCACCCGGTGGTTCTCAGGTGATGCTTAACTTGTACATGCGGAGGGCGTTCCCGGACCACAGCTTCTCCTGGTCCGCCGCGGGACGGCTCGAAATGATCTCGCGCAGGGCTGCGACCCATTGCTGGAGAGTTGCCCGCGTCAGGCAGACCGGCCAATCCGAACCGAAGATCACCCGGTCAGGGCCGAAGACTTCCAGGCAATGATTGATCACGGGGGCCAGAACCTCTGCATCCCAGACCAGGGGAGCGCGGGCGACGAGCCCGGAAATCTTGCAGACTGTATTGGGGAGCGCTGCGAGCCGTTCCATCGCTCGCTTCCAGTCGTCCGCCGAATGCGATGGCTTTCCGGCGACATCTCCCTTGAGAAACGCCTTGGGATCGGCGTTCCCGCAGTGATCGATCACGAATCGCGTCTCCGGGCACTGCGCGGCGAGTTTCGCACCGTCCAGCAATTCTCCCGGTCGCATGCACAGGTCGAACGTCAGTCCCCGTTCCCCCAGCACCCGCATTCCCGCGACAAACTTCGGATCGAGGCAGGTTCCCGGAGGTGTGCCGGCATGCAGGACCTGTCGCACGCCCTGCACGGACTTCGACGCGGCATGACGGGCGATGTAGTCCCCAAAGGCGTCCGAAGAAGGCCGGCCTCCGATGATCGCCCCGACCATCGTCGAGTTCTTCGCGCCGCACCAGGCGATTGCTGTCTCGGCTTCGCGATCAAGATCGGCCTCGGCCGCAGCGATCTCCATGTAGATGGACCGCACGTTGAGACCTCGAGTGGCTTCGCGGTACTCGGCCGGGCCGTAGGACAGCCGCAGGATTCCCGCCGCGCCGCCGACCCAGGGGGGATCGATCTGGTCGCGGACCCACAGGTGCTGGTGGGTATCCACGATGAGCTGCGGGCCGACGGGATCGGCTGCGCGGGCGGCGTGCCCGAGAGCCCAGAGGACGGCAGTGGAAGTCGTGAGGAATTCTCGGCGGCGAATGCCCATGGAAACATCCCGGCGCAGGACGGAAGTCACAGGCGGCGCATCGTATCGAAACTCACCCGACGCCGCGCTTGTTGTCGTAGGCATCGAGGTCGCGCATGAAGAGCGCGAGCGACGCCTGGAGCGTTTCGCGCTTGATCTTCCACTCGGGCGCATCCTCGGTGTACTTGCTGCAGTGATCCACGAGCAGCCGGTACATGAATTTGAAGAGATGCCGCGGTGCACGGAGCCGATCGAACAGGGCGATCAGTTCGGCGTCGGTGATCGTCGGGTCAAAGAGGTCGCGAACTCCGGGCTTCTTCTCGGCGAGACGGGCGCAGGCCCGCACCCGATCGTTGGCGATGTCGAACAGCCCCTGCCCCGTCCACGTGAGGGCCGGAATCAGGTTTTGCTTGTCGAGTCGTGATCGCTCATAGAATTCCTTCTCCTGGCGGTTGAGGTATCCCACAACGGCCGACGGAAGCAGGAGCTTGAAGGCGATCCCCGGATGCTTCAGGAACTTGTTGTCGAACACGGGCCACAGGAGGTCCCGCATCCGTTCCGGAGAACCATTCACCAGGTGCGGTTCGTCAACCCGGTCGACGAGCACCACGATGCTCGTGAATCCGAGCGTCCGCAAGACACCCTGCAGTTTCGTGAGCAGTTCGTAGCGATCGTCGCCCCGATTACTGGCCGGCAACGGCTGACCGATGATTTCCGATCGTTCGAAGAACGACAGGATGCGGCGGACGGCGAGCACCTGAAGATCGACGACCCGGACCTGCCGCGTGATGCGCCAGGACTTCCAGAGCACCCACATCTGGTGCAGCAGGAACGGCGTCCACCCTGCGGCCACAATCACCCAGGCCCACCAGGTGGACAACATCGTGACGAGGTCGCTGAACCTATAGAAGCCGGCGACGACGCCCGCGGTGACGGCCAGACCCAGAATGCGATCCCACCAGGTCTTCCAGGTTCCGAACCGCAACTTCTTCTTGAGGGCAACCCATCGTCGCTTCGCGCCGATCTCACGGCTCGCGTCGTAACAGGCGGCCAGGAGCAGGATGTCCCGCTTCTGCGGCCGGGTGAGCGCGGCGACGGCGTCGGGGCTGATCGCCATCGAGTCGGGACCGCCGTCCTGTCCTTCCTTCCTCAAGGCATCCGCGAGGCGGGTCACTGCCAGTGAGAGGATCGCGTCCATGTGGTCCAGCAGACGCCACGACTGCAACGCCTTCTCGGGGCGCCGGCGGCGTCCGTTGAGCCGTTCGCGAAAGTTGTCGAGGAACGGGTTGAAGTCGTCGTACTCGACGATGAACGCCCGGGCGGTCGGATTCTTCTGGTTGTATTGATCGAGCCGGCCGGTGAGCTGCAGCCGCATGGCGGTCTTGCCGCTCCCCTGCTCTCCGAAGACGACGGCGGTCGACGGGGTGGCGGGGTCGCCGTAGACCTTGTCCCAGGCGGGGTGGTACGTGCCCGTCAGGCAGTGTTCACGAAAGACCTTGTCCGATTGCGCATCTTCCTGTGCGAACGGGTTTTCCGTAATTCCGTAGTGATCGAGAAACTGATGAACCTTCATGCCGGCTTTCCGCAAGCGACGTCGGGCGGCCCTCCATCCCGGTCGCGAATCAAAGTGTCCCGCGGGGGCTCCGCCCGTCGGTGAATTGCCGCCAGTGTCGCACGTTCGCCGTGCGGGACAATCGTAGGCTGGGAAATTGAGGCAGGATTTGCGGGTTTCCCGGCGGGAACGACGACGACGCCAGTCGTAGGTTCCCGGCATGGCCTCCACCAATGAATAACGCCCGGTCTCTTTCGAGCCGGGCGTCATTGATGGGGGAGATTGTGACCGGTGGGACCGTTAGTTCAGGCGGACCATCGGGTCGTTCGCGATGTTGGTCTCCATGCCGGCAGGAGCATATCCGGTGTTCATCATTTGGAAGTTCTGGCCTCCGAAGGTGCGGTTCGGGGCGACCTGGCCGAAGCTGGACGCTCCATTGAAGCCGGTGTTCATGTTCCCGTTGAAGCCGTTGTTGGTGTTCCAGGCCGGGGCCTGGTCAAGATTCAGGCTGGGAAGCGTGGAAGCTGTGGCCGGACGGTAGTTCGTGTTGCTGTAACCGACAGCCGGGACACAGCCGTTCGGGCCGCACTGCATGCCGCCCGTGGGGCAAATCGTCTGGCAGCCGTTGGGGCCGCAGATCGTGCGGCACTGCGATGACTGAGCGCCGTGGATGCACTGCCCTGTCGGGCAGGTTCCAGTCGGGCAGGTCGCGGTCGGGTAGCTGGCGGTGTAAGGAGTCGTCGGGCAATTGCCGGTCGCACAAGGGCTCACGCCGTAGTTGGTCGTATAGCTCCGGACGCCGCAGTTGCCGGTGGCACAGGGCTGGGTGTAAGCCGGAGCGGTGTAGACCGGGTAGCTCTGGTTGTAGCCGCCGAACAGGCCCTGGGCCTGAGCGGTCGGGGCGTTCAAGGAAATCATCGCGGCGGCAGCCGCACACAGGGTGGTCAGGCGGGTCACGTTCATTGGATCTCTCTTTCACCGCGAGGGCGCTGGGGAACTCATCGTTCTGTGCAGTCGAAGTTGACTGTTGACGAAACGAGGAATCGCGAAGCGCGTGCCGAAACGATGAAGTGCCTGTTGAGAGCCCGGCTGGACAAGCTGCGTAAACCCTGCGGCCACCCAGACGACCGCGTTCGAATCGGCTTGATGACTCGCGCCGTCACAGCGATGAATTGAGCCGTGAAACGCGTGCCGAAATTACAACGGCGCACGACGACTTACGGAAGGAAACGACAATTCGCTATCGATCCTGCGCTGGGATTTGCCTTGCACAACCGGCGGAAGCTGCCGATTCAGGATGACATCCGACGGACGACTTCCATGATGCGGTCGAAGTCGTTTTCGACGACAACCGGAGAGTTCTGGAAGACTCGGCGGGTGACCCCCTTCTCCACCAGCTTCGGCGACTCTTCGACGGCGTGGTAGCCGACGGTGGCATCCGGGTCCTTGAGCTGATGCCCGGTGAGAATGCAGACGACGCGGTCGCTGGCGCCGATCACTCCCTGCTGGCGAAGGAGCTTCGCCCCGGCGACGCTGGCGGCGCTCGCCGGCTCGCAGCCAAAGCCGCCCGCGCCGATGATCGCCTTGGCATCGAGGATGTCCCCGTCGGCGATTTCACGGACGACTCCCTGGCAGGCATCGAGGGCCCGCAGGCATTTCTTCAGGTTCACCGGCCGGTTGATCTCGATCGCGCTGGCGAGTGTATTGGCCCGGCGGTTCCGGGCGTCCATATCGGTGTAGAAGGCATCCATCAGAGTCTGGTCGGGCCGGCCACCGTTCCAGCGGAGCCCGCGACGGTCGTAGAGCTCGTAGAGCGTATTTGCGCCGGCGGCGTTGATGACGGCGAGCCGCGGGAGCTCGCTGATGAGCCCGAGGTGCTTGAGCTCGATGAGGGCCTTGCCGAAGGCGCTGGCGTTTCCGAGGTTGCCGCCGGGGACCACGATCCAGTCCGGCACTTCCCAGCGGAGGCCTTCCAGAATGCGGAAGATGATTGACTTCTGCCCTTCGAGGCGGAACGGGTTCACGCTGTTGCAAAGGTAGATGCCGGCCTGCTGGCAGACGTCACGCACCTGTTTCAGCGCATCGTCAAAGTCTCCCTTGATCTGGAGCGTCATGGCCCCGTAGTCGAGGGCCTGGGAGAGCTTGCCGTAGGCGATCTTGCCGCTGCCGACGAAGACGAGGACCTTGAACAGCCCGGAAACGCCGGCATAGATCGCCAGCGAGGCGCTGGTGTTTCCAGTGGAGGCACAGGCGGCGACCTTCGCTCCGACCATCCGGGCGTGCGTGGACGCGGCGGTCATGCCGTTGTCTTTGAAGCTGCCGGACGGGTTGAGCCCCTCGTACTGGAGGTGGAGCAGGCCGTGCTTCAGGCCGACATACTTTCCGATCGCATCCGACTGCTGGAGGATCGTCTGCCCTTCCCCGATGGTGACGATCTGGTCGTCAGGGGCGAACGGGAAGAGTTCGCGGAAGCGCCAGACCCCGCTGAAATCGAGGGGGTTGTGGCGGTTGGCCCAGCGTTTTTCGAATTCGTTGAGCGAGGCCGGAACGGGGACGCGGTTCCAGTCGTACTCCACGTCGAGGAGATCGTGGGAGGTGGGACAGGTCGACAGAACCTGCGAAACGTCGAAGGTTTCGGCGCAATCAGGCGAGATGCTGGTCTGGAAAGCGATGTCGGAAAGCGCTGGCATTGGTTCGCGAATCTGTTCACAAAAAGTCAACTGGCCGGTCGTCGTCGGCAGGACTGCATGATAGCGACTGCCGTCGGAGGACATGCCCCTGGACACGGGAAAATCAAATGAGGGGCGCGGTCATCGAATTCCGTTGCCTCAGAGGGGCGAAATCGACGGCGGGAACCGCGACGGAGCAAGAAGGGCGCGACGACCTGTGGGCTGTCCCTCAGGTCCTGTTTTCCCTGGGCAATCCGTGGGTGGACGGGCGCAATGATTCCGGGCTTGCCGTTGAGGACCGGCCGGCTGGAACCGGGTGTGAAACGGGCTTGCCCTGATCGTGCTCATCCTTCCCTCCACCAGACCGTGCGGGATTGCGCACGGAACTGCAGTGGAGAGCGGACATTGTCCGGCGGGCTTGATGTCCCTGAAACGAAAGCGGTTCCGTCACAGGAACGTGACAAGACCGTACAGGATGCCGACGGCGAGCCCGGTCGCGTGCGCGCCATTGGCGATGGGAAGCAGCCCGGAAAAACAGATCAGAGTCCAGACCCAGAACATGATGTGGAGTGACCGGGGGACGTGAAAACGGGTTTCGGGCTGGAGAAGCGATTTCATCCAGACATAGCCGTAGAGGGCGTAGCCCACGCCGGAGAGGCCACAGAACATGGGGCCGGCCCAGGCGTACTGGGCGAGATTGGATGCGCCGGCGCTGAGGATCGTCAGCCCGGCGAGCCGCCATGTTCCCCGGATGCGCTCGACGACGCTCGCGCAGACGTAGAACCATTGCAGGTTGAAGATGATGTGCAGGATGTGGCCGTGAATCAGCGCGGGCGTGAACAGACGCCAGACTTCTCCACGGGAGACCCAGAGGAGCGGGTTGTCGTCGGCCGGCGACCATGAGGCTCCTTCGGCGCTGACGTTGAGCGGAATGATCGCGAGTGCTCGGGAGAACTGCGTGGGGACGTGGAAGAAGCCGGTCAGTAGGGTGGCCGCGATGGACAGGACACAGATGAGGACTGTCCAGGGCTCGGGCGAAAATGTTGCGAGCCGCGAAGGGCGACGCGGCGCGGTCGGCGTCGTGGTCCGCGGTGCGGCGACCTCAGGAGTGGGGGCCGGCGGCGGGATGTCGATCGGGACGAACTCGCCGCGCTCATAGCGCTCGAGAACCTTCCGGATCTCTTCGACTCGATCTTCGTCGTACAGCCAGAATTCCGTTCCGGCGGCCGTCTGGTCGCGGCGGGCCTCGAGGCCCAGAGACTCGAGGTGGTGTGCAAACTGATCTGCAGCGGCTTTGCTTGTCAGGAGACCGAGACGACGCATGAAATCGGATTCCGGGTGATCTTCCGCTGCCAGAGTCCATCGGAACTGCGCAGCGGAAAAGAGACAAGATAGTGAAACGCGCGCAAGCGACCTAGAATCAGCCCGAAGCTTGTCACTTTTCGTCGCACGACCGCAGGCATTCCGCCCCGGCAGACTGGCCGAGTTCCCACGACGCCGAGCTGCCGGCGGAGCAGCGGGCTGGCGACGGAGTCTCCGCTTTCCCGATCGACGATTGCATTGCCAATGACCTTCGCAGATGGGTTTTCCGGCCGGGCATGCCGCCTGGTCCTTGCTTTGGCGATTGCGGCCTGCACGCCCCTTTTGGTGGTGGCCGAGGATGCATCGGCCATCGGGCGACTGAAACAGGACCTTCAGACGATCGCCTCCGACGAATACGAAGGGCGCGGAATCGGAACGCACGGTCTCGATCTGGCGGCCGACTATGTGCGTCGTGAATTCGCCGCGGCGGGGCTGGAAATGAACGCGGTCGACGACGGCGCGTTCCAGACGTTCGAAGTGCTCGACAAGGTGGAACTGGGAAGTCCCAACGAACTCGTGCTGACGGGCCCGGACGGCGCGAGAAAGATCCAGACGCTGGATACCGATTTCCGGCCGATGTCGATCAGCGGCTCCGGTGAGACCGCTGCCCCGCTGGTGTTCGCGGGATATGGAATCGAGTCGAAGGATCCGCCATACGACGACTTCGAGGGACTCGACGTGAAGGGGAAGACGGTCGTCATGCTGAGGCGGACGCCGCAGCAGGACCGGCATGACGGCTTGTTCGGCGGGCCGCATTCGCGCTCGGCGCGCGTCGCCGCGTTGAAGACCAAGCTGAGCAATGCCCAGCGGCGAGGCGCGGCCGCGGTCGTGCTGGTGAACGACGGATATACGGGGGAGTCCGCACGGGCCGATCTGCAGGAGAAACTCGGCAAGGCCAAGGATGCGATCGTGGCGGCGGCCGAGCCGTTCGCCAGCGAAAGCGACAGTTCACAGACGACCGAACGAAAGACCCTGACGGACGCCATGACGCACCTGAAGCGGCTGAATGAGCAGATCGCGGCTCATGACAGCGATCCGCTCGACAAGTTTGGAAGCAATGGCACTCCTTCGACGGGAGCGATCCCGGTCCTGCAGGTGAAGCGGGCGGTGATCGATGGTGTGGTGTTTGCGACGCTCGGGAAGCGCCTGGCGGACATCGAAAAGCAGATCGATGAGACGGGGAAGCCGGCGAGCGCTCCGCTCACGAACTGGACTGCGGAGATCACCGCCAGCGTCGACATGAAGATGGCGTCGGTGAAGAACGTCATCGGCGTGTCGCCGGGCAAGGGATCGCTGGCGAACGAGACGGTGGTCGTCGGCGCCCACTATGACCACCTGGGATATGGCGGAGACGGATCGCTGCAGGTCGGATCGCGGGACATTCACAACGGGGCTGACGACAACGCCTCCGGAACGGTATCGCTGCTGGAACTGGCGAGGCGGGTCAAACGCCTGGACTCCCCTTCCCGCCGGCGGATCGTATTCATTGCTTTCACCGGCGAAGAGCGCGGCCTGCTGGGATCGGCAGCGTACGTCCGAACCCCTGCTTTTCCGCTGGAGTCGACGGTTGCGATGATCAACCTCGACATGGTCGGTCGGCTGAAGGACGACAAACTGACGGTGTTCGGGACCGACACGTCGAAGGAGTGGAATTCCGTGATCGACAAGGCGGCCGGCGAGTACTCGCTGCAGATCATCAAGAAGCCCGAGGGCTTCGGCCCGAGCGATCACTCTTCGTTCTATGCGAAACAGATTCCGGTGCTGCACCTGTTTACGGGAACGCACATGGAGTACCACCGGCCGAATGACGACTGGCCGTTGATCAACTACGAAGGAATGGAACGCGTCGTGCGATTCACGGAGCAGTTGATCGATTGGGCGGCCACGTCCACGGCCCGTCCGACGTACGTGCAGGTGGCCGGGCGCGCGGCGCTTGAACGCACCGGAAGCCGTCCCTATTTCGGCAGCGTTCCCGACTTTGGAACTGCTGAAAAGGGCTACGCGATCAGCGGCGTGAGTGCTGGCAGCCCTGCAGAAAAGGGGGGGCTGAAAGGGGGAGACCTGATCGTCAAGCTGGGGGACGAGATGATCACCGGGCTGGAAGACTTCGACCTGGTGCTACGGAAGTTCTCCGCGGGTCAGCAGATTGACGTCGTCGTGAAACGCGGCGGGATGGAACTCACATTGAAGGTGACGCTCGCCGCCTCCCGTGAGTAGCGCGAGCCCGACCGATGCAGGCGCATGATGGCCGATGAACGGAAAGTGTTGATCACCGACGCCCCGTGGGGAGACGTCGCGATCGAAAGCGCGATCCTGAAACCGCATGGCGTGAGCGTGATCGCGGCGCCGAACGGCAGGGAGTCGACGTTGGCGGAACAGGCGAGCGACGTCGACGCGATCGCGACGTGCTGGGCGAAAGTGACATCGGCCGTCATCAATGCGGCCGCGCGTTGCCGCCATATCGCCCGCATGGGGATCGGCCTCGATAATATCGACGTCGCCAGCGCGACCGCGCGGGGCATGCTGGTGACGAACGTGCCTGACTACTGCGTCGAGGAAGTGGCCGATCATGCGATGGCACTGCTCCTTGCGAGCGTGCGCAACGTCGGCTTCTTTCATCACCGGATCAAGACGGGGGAGTATGACCTGAAGGCCGGCGCGCCGATGCACCGTCTCTCGGGCAGGACGCTGGGGCTGATCGGTTTCGGCAAGACGGCGCGAGCGGTTTTTCAGCGGGCGAAGGGGTTCGGGCTGCGGGTGATTGCCGCGTCGGCGAGCGGGAACGACTACGGAACGGGCTGCCGGATGGTTTCGCTCGATGAATTGCTCGCGGAGAGCGACCTGATTTCGATTCACGCCCCGCTGACGCCGGAGACGCGGCACCTCGTGAACCGGGGGACGCTGGCGCGATGCCGGAGAGGGGTCTTTCTCGTCAATACGTCGCGCGGGGGGCTGATCGACCAATCCGCCCTGCAGGAGGCCCTTGAATCGGGCCAGGTGGCCGGTGCGGGACTGGATGTCTTCGACCCTGAGCCACCGGACGTGAGCCAGCCGCTGCTGCGGAACGAGCGCGTGATCGCGACTCCTCATGCGGCGTTTGTTTCGGAGGAATCGCTTGTCGAGCTTCGGGAACGGGTGGCGCGGCAGATTGCGGATGTGCTCGAAGGAAGAACTCCGCCGCACGTGGTGAATGGCCTTCGCGTCGGCGACGGACCGTGACCTCAGGTTGAGTCACTTCCACTCAGCGAGACGCGAGATCAATTCCCTGCGGGAGACGATGACGTGGTCACTGGCTCGGGCTCGGCCGACTTGAAGTAGGCGTCCTTCGCGTACTGCCGCGCTTCGTACTTCTCATTCGCCTGCCGATAGGCATCGGCCTGCCACGGGCCTTCGTGGAGGGAAATGTGGTTCATTTCCAGCACGCGGCCGGTGCGATAGTGCAGTTCGAGGAGCGAGGTGTTGTATTCGATGAGCGACTGGATGTACTGGACTTCGGCGCGGGCCTGCATGTCCTTGGCGCGGAGGACCGATTCGAGCTGCGTGCGGCGGGAATCGGCCTGGTACTGCCGGTCGAGCGACTCGGCCCGTTCGAGGGAGGTGATCCAGCGGTTGTACGAGTTCTGGGCGGTGAGGTACGTGCGGTCGAGGGCGCGGAAGGCCGCGGCGACCTCGTGCGAGATTTCCTTCTCCTGCTCTTCCAGGAGCATCGTCGCCTTGGCTTTCCGGAGTTCCAGGTTGCGGACCTGGGCGAGGGCGAATCGCCGACCGACGGGGACGGAGAACTCGACGCCGACATTCCAGCCGTCGCGATCGCCCTGGAGCAGGTTGTCGTAGGCGTTGCCGAGATTCTGACCCGGCGCACCGCCATTGGTGGGACCGAGCAGGTTGTTTCCGAATCCGTTGAGCTGATAGCCGCCGACGAGATCAAGCCGCGGCATGGTGAGGTTGTCGGCGGCGAGGAGCTGGAGCGACAGGCTTTTCACGACCCATTTCTGCCGCCGGATTTCGGGCCGGCGAGCGAGAGCGTCGCGGAGGCAGTTGGCCCAGTCGGGGAGGATTTCGGCCGAGATCGGTTCATCGGCCGGCCGGATGATGCGGCCGTCGCTGATGGGGAGACCGAGCAGTCGGCGAAGCTGGGCTTCGGTGGAATACATGTTGTCGCGAGCGGCGAGCAGTCGGGCCTCGGTTTCGAAGCAGAGGTCGCGGGCTTCGGCGTTTTCGACGCCGCCGCCTCCGGGGCCTTCGACCCTGGTGCGGTTCTCCACGATCGTCCAGGCCTGTGCGGTTTCCGTGAGGAGCCGTTCTTCGACATCGAGCGCACGGTAGGCGAGGCTGAGCTGCCAGTAGAGAGTCTCGACGTCGCGGATGAAGTCGTGGATCGACTGCTCGAAGTCGGCGACGGCGATGTCGTTATTGATTCGCGAGATGATGACGCCCTGCTGGACACCCGTGACGCCCTGGATGTTGGTGGAGACGGGGCCGGCGATGCGGGTGAACTCCACTCCCCCGCCGGCCAGCAGGGGCTGGCGATACTCGGCGCGGAGGAGACCTGTGTAGACGGAGGGGAACAGGCGGGCGGAGGTGTTGTTGGCGCTATAGTCCCACGAATGGACCACGCCGACCTGAGCGCCGTTGGCCAGCCGTTTCTGGAGGCCTGAGCTGAAGTTGGCGGTGTCTTCATCAAGCGTGTCGCCCGGCTGCAGGCCTCCCGAGGTGAACAGGTTGTTCTGGATCGTGCGGTTCGTGCCCCAGGTCATCGAGGTGGTGAACTGGGCATCGAATTCGGAGAGGGCCGCTTCGACTCCGCGCTGACCGTAGAGGACCCCCGTCTCCTGGATGGCAGGATCGAGCGTGGTGGGCATGAAATCAGGATTGCTGAAGAGGGGATTGCCCGGCGACAGGAAGGCCCCGCTCTGCCGGATAATGCGGCTGTTCTTGAGGGCGATGTGGACGGCTTCGGTGAGGGTGAGGTCCCACACGTCGTCGACGCGCGTGCCGCGAAGGCGATGGGGCTCCATCGCATATTCGGAGACGGCGACGCCGGGATCGAAGACTTCGGCGTGGGCGATCCTGGTGGAATCGGCGATGTACTCGGCGGGAGCCGGGTCGCCCAGGAAGTGCTTCTTCACCGGGGCGGGATACTTGCAGGAATAGAGGAGCTGCAGGGAGACGCACAGGGCGACGATCACGACGCGACGGGCCGGCTGAGGGCGCACTACCCCCCGCGCGGATCGGTCGCTCGATCTCGAATGTTCATCGCCCTGACAACGCATCCAGTGGCCCCCTCCTGCGTTCTCGCCCCGATCGGCACTCCGTGCCGACTTGTGAAGCTGGGGTCTTTAACTTGACGCCGCGACATGGCGCGGGAACTCCGATGGTTCCTGCGGTATCACCTGTATCGGTTTTCCGGGGCGGAACATCGACGCGCCAGCGCGCAGTGCGGCCGACATTTTCGTTAAAAGCGGACATCCCGACCCAGTTCGCCCAGTCGCACGGGAGCGACCGGAAAGATCTGCCGAAGGGGGCAGCCTCAGGCGACGGGGATTTCGACGCGGAATACCGTGCGGCCCGGCCCGGACTCGACCAGGGTGATCCGCCCACGCGCCTCCTGCATCAGGCTGCGGCAGACGAACAGGCCGAGGCCCGTGCCCGTTTCCTTGGTGGTGACATAAGCCTCGAAGAGCTTCTCCTGCATGATCGCAGGGATGCCCGATCCGTTGTCGACGACATCGACCTGGACCGAGCCCTCGGACGAACGAGTCGCGATCTGCAGCTCGCCCCCCTCCTCCGTCGCGTCGAGCGCGTTGAGGATCAGGTTCAGGAAGACCTGCTGAAGACGGTCGCGGACGACGCGGACCTGGGCGGGGGAGGCGTCGAAATTCGTGACAACGGTTTTGCCCTTCATGCGCTTGTAGTACTTGGCGACGTCGAGCGCGGACTGGATGACCGCATGGACGTCGCACAGACCGGGGGCCTTGACGACGGGACGCGAGAAGTCGACGAGTTCCCGAAGAATTCCCTGGATCCGCCGCAGCTGTTCATCGATGAGGCCCAGCCGCTCGTGCATTTCGGGCTCGAGCTTCTTGCGGTTCATCAACTGGACGATGGAGCTGATGGCGGCCAGCGGATTGCCGACTTCGTGGGCGATTCCGGCGGCGAGCAGACCGAACGCCGCCTGTTTTTCCTGCTGCACGAGCATGGCCTGCGATTCCTGCAGCTGCCGCGATCGCTGGGCGATGCGTTCTTCAAGTTCGGTCTGGTTCTGCTGGAGCTCGCGGTTCAATTCCGAGAGGCGTCCGCCGGCATCCTTGAGCAGCCCCGTGAGCGAGATGCTGGCCCATGTCGCCCAGCCCATGAAAACGAGCATCAGCAGAAAGGAGTTGAGTTCGTCTCCCTGCGTCTGCGCGTGGTAGTAGGCCAGCACGCTGTAGCTGACGGCATGGAAGAGGCAGGTTGTATAGGTGATTGCCGGCGCGTACCGGATCGCGCAGACGAGGAGCGAGAGGAAGTAGTAGAAGCGGAAGGGACTGTCGATCCCCTTGTCGAACCAGCAGAGGGTTCCGATGAAGCCGGCTTCCATCAGCGAAATGAAGAGTGGCGCCTCGCCGAGGAACGCTTTGCCGCGAGCGCCCCAGAAGGTGTCGAGGACGGCGTAAATGGCGCCGAGGGCGAGGATCGCGTTGAGCTGCGCCTGGTGGGGAGGACTCGCGAGGACGTTGACGAAGACATACCCTACCGCCAATCCGAACCACCGGATTCGAATCGTGATCGCCTCGGCCGGAAGCCGCTGGGCGAGACCTTCGGGGATGGAAGCGGCGTTGATTGAGAACATGGAATTGCTGAAAACGGACCGCAAGCGGACGAATGTCGACGATCATCCCTGATTCCTGCGGGAATGTCTGCAATCGGCGCGGCCGGGCGGCCGGCCGATGAATGCACTGGTCACCGGCGGGGGCGGTTTCCTGGGCCGCTACGTCGTCGAGCAACTGCTGGCGGCGGGGGCGAAGGTCCGTGTCTATTCACGGCGACGATTCCCGGAACTCGAGGCACAAGGCGTCGTCAGCCTGGCGGGCGACCTGCGGGACGCCGGTCGAGTGGCCGACGCGTGCCAGGGGGTGGACACCGTTTTCCACACGGCTGCCGTGCCGGGAATCTGGGGGCCGTGGTCTCTGTATTACGAGACGAACGTAGTCGGCACGCAGAACGTGATCGCCGGATGCGTGGCCTCCGGGGTCGCGCGGCTGGTTTACACCAGTTCACCGAGCGTGGTTTATGACGGGCGGCCACACGAGGGGGCGGACGAGTCCCTCCCCTTTCCGGATCACTTTTCCGCGCACTACCCGAAGTCGAAGGCGCTCGCAGAACAGGCCGTTCTTGCGGCCAACGGCTCTGCGGGGCTGCGGACGATCGCCCTGCGTCCGCATCTCATCTGGGGACCGCGCGACAATCACCTCCTGCCCCGCCTGATCCAGAGGGCCCGTCTGGGGCGGCTGCGGCAGGTTGGCGACGGGCGGAACAAGGTGTCGATGTCGTACGTGGAGAACACGGCGCATGCGCACCTGCTGGCGGCGAGCGCGCTGTCGGAGGGGCGCGCGTGCGCCGGGAAGGCGTATTTCATCAACGAGCCGGAGCCCGTGGTGCTGTGGGCCTGGGTGAACCAACTGCTGGCGGCCGCCGGGCTGCCGCCGGTGCGCGGGAAGGTTCCGACTTCAGTGGCGTGGATGGCGGGCGCCGGGCTCGAAGCGGTCGCGCGGCTGATGCGTTCGAAGAACGAGCCGATCATGACCCGATTCCTGGCGTCTCAGCTGAGCTCGTCCCACTGGTACCGGATCGACGCTGCTGCCCGAGATTTCGGGTATGGACCAGTGGTCAGCGCTGAGGAGGGGCTTCGGCGGACGACGCCGGATCTTCGACGGTGGGCGGGAGGGGGGTAGGAGTCGGGACTCGCGGAATTCTTCGGAGGGGCTTGGTGGGTGAGATCCCGCCGATGGGTCATTCTGGTTTTTTTGACTTCTGTTCCATCCGTTCGAGCTTCTGGGCGATTCTCGAGAAGTTATGGAGCCAGCGGTCGTAGTCTTCTCCTTTGAAGGCGAAGAACTCCTGCACCTGATGGTGCGGCAGCAGGAGGAAGCGTTCCTCGAGAAGTCCCTGGACGACGCATTCGGCGACGTCTTCGGGCGTGACGGCGCTGGTTGCCAGGAACTGGTGGATCGTGTCTTCGTCGTTCAGAAACTGTGTCTGGACACCGGCCGGGCAGAGGCAGCTGACGCGGATTCCGCGGCGGCGATACTTGATCGATAGCCACTCGGCGAACGAGACGGCGGCGTGCTTCGTGACGGAGTAGGCCGCTGAACCGACTTCGGTGAGGATGCCCGCGGCCGACGAGGTTTGCAGCAGGTAGCCTTCTCCGCGCTCGAGCATGGACGGGAGCACGGCGCGGGCGGCGTAGACATGGGACATCACGTTCACGTCCCACAAGCGCTGCCAGTCGTGATCCGGGGTACATTCGGTCCCTTTGACCGTAACTCCGGCGTTCGAGCAGAAGAGGTCGATCCGGCCGTGCTGAGCGAGAGTCAACGTGACCAGTTCGCGGACCTGGTCTTCGATGGCCACATTGCAGCCGATCGCCGAGGCCGGGTCGCCAAGTTCATGGGCTGCCGAGGAGGCCAGTTCGAAGTCGAGGTCGGCAACGATGACGGACTTCGCCCCGTCGTGGACGAATCGCTCGCAGAGAGCGCGGCCGATGCCGTTCGCTCCTCCCGTGACGACGATGACTTTCCCTGCGACCTGCATGGCAGTCCTTTTGCCAATGTGCTTCGATTCCAGCTCCGTGGTGTGCGCACGACCCCCATGGGCATCTGGGGCGTAATGTGAATCGCAACTGGATATCGGTCAATGACTTTTGCTGAAGTGGCGAAAAGGAAATGCCGGGGCAGCGCGAGCTCCGTGTTGCGGACGATGACGGACGCTGTTCGTGATCTGCTGATTGGGTTTTGTCGAGACACTCTCCGAGATCTTCGCGAGCAGTCCGCTGCCCGATTCGGGCCGGTGTGACCAGCAGTCGACGTGTTGCTCGCCGCCGCGGGACGATGTCAGCCAATATCGTCGATCCGGCTCGTCGTCGTGTGTGGCGATCGACGGCCGAAGCCGGCGATGCGCGTGATGGAGACGCAGGAAGGCTACGTCCTCCTGGATCAGGATTCGCTGGCCCAGATTTGGAGGTGGCTCGATCGTGGTGAGAACCTGACGAACGCCGCTTCCCTGTCGCCGCCGGCGCGGTGGGCGACCGCGGAGATTCAGCGAGGTTGCGACCAGTGGCCCGCCTTCCCCGCGCGGGCCAGTCATGGCGGCTCGCGGAACGGGAATGCTGTCGCGATCGGGCGCCTTAGAGACGGACCGTCACGCGTGAGCCTGCGGGGACATCCGGCCAGATCTCTCCGACCTGCTGAATACGGACCTCGACGAAGGACTCGCTGCCGACTTCGCTCGTCACCGTCTGGGCCTGTGGCGCGATCTTCACGATCCGGCCTTCGCGTTCTTCCCGGCCGGCAAACCTCACGCTGACTTTTTCGCCACACTTGAAGTGGAGAATCTTCTCGGAGGGCGCCTGAACGACCACTTCCCTTTCAATGTCGTCGAGGATGTCGACGATCGCTCCGCCCGGATTCACGGCACTTCCGGCGGTGATCTGCATCACGCCGATGCGACCGATCGCGGGGGACTTGATCTCGAGGTGTTCCCGTTCCGCTTTGATGAGCTGCAACTCACGGCGGGCCTGGGTGAGCTGGGCGTTGAGAACGTCGACGCCGGCCGAGCGTTTGACGACGTCGGGGAGCCGTCCCCGCAGCTTTTCGAGCCGCGACTTGTTCCAGGCGCACCATTCGATCTGGGCCTGCGAAACCTCGGCCGCATTCTCGGCGGCTTCGAGGCGGAGGACGGTGACCATGCGGTCTTCAGAAGACTCACCCTGCTCGCGGATGAGCGAGCTGATGAATTCATCATTGCCGCCAAGCATGGCGAACTGATTGCTGGCGAGCGAATCCGAGAGCATGCTGCGACGGAGTTCGAAGTCGTAGCGTTCTTTCTGGTACTTGGCGGCCAGAAGCTGCAGTTCACAGATATCCGAATCGACGTCGCGCAGACGCCAGTCGAGGTCGAGTTCCGCCTGGGCCTGCGAACGCATCAGCTCCGCTTCCGTCGAGGCGATCTGGCCCTGCTTCGATTCAAAGCGCCGTTCGAGATTGTCGTCGGCGAGGCGCGCAATGAGCGAGCCGGGCTCGACGAAGTCGCCGGAGCAGATTTCGATGGTCGAGATCACGCCGCTGCGCGGAGCGGCGATAGTGGTCATCCGGGGGTGGACATACCCGTAGAACTTCTCGCTGCGTCCTTCCGAGAGCCAGTAAGAAGCCGCGAGGCCCCCGCCGAGCGCGAGAATCACGACGACGAGCACCTGGAGAGGTGCCCCCGTGAATCCGGAGCGAGTGTGCCGCGCGGGCAAGGAAACGAATGTCATGCGATACGACGCGCAGTGAGGCAGGGTTAAGGCGAACCGCCAGTATTCGAATCGGGCTTCGTGCAAGCAGAATTGCAGCGGAAAGCTCCACCTTCTGCAGTTCGTGCGCGAGGCGGCGGATTGAGTCCTTCAGATCGCAGATCACACCCACAGGGTGCAGTCGGTAACATCGCTGCTGCGTCGTGGAATCGAGACGCGGGCGATAGAATTGGCTGAAGATTCAGGTGGCGTGCGGTGCGGTCGGCGTCGGTGCTGGCCTGGCCGTTGAAAGTCGCTTCAGGAAAAGTGAGACGTGGAACAGCAAACGGCATATACGGTTATGGCGAGGCGTTTCCGTCCGCAGACGTTTGAAGACGTCGTCGGCCAGGAGCAGATCGCCCACGCGCTGCGGAACTCGATCCGCTCGGGACGCGTCGCACATGCCTACCTGTTCACCGGGGCCCGCGGGGTGGGGAAAACCTCGTCGGCACGCATCTTTGCGAAGGCCCTGAACTGCCCTGCTGCGGTGGACGGAGTTCCTTGTAACCAGTGCGAGATCTGCCGGGGCATCTCCGCAGGGACGGATGTCGACGTTCTCGAAATCGACGGCGCCTCGAATCGCGGCATCGACGACATCCGTCAGTTGCGGTCGAACGTGAACGTGAAGTCGATGAGATCGCCCTACAAGGTGTACATCATCGACGAAGTCCACATGCTGACGAAGGAGGCCTTCAACGCCCTCCTGAAGACGCTCGAGGAACCTCCGCCGAACGTCAAGTTCATCTTCTGCACGACCGAGCCGAACAAAGTTCCGGATACGATCCTTTCTCGCTGCCAGCGATTCGACTTCGGCGTGATCGCCACGCCCCAGATTGCGCAGCGGCTGACGGAAATTGCGAATCAGGAAGGGATTCGAGTCGATGAAGAGGCGGTCAATCTCGTGGCGCGGCGGGCCGCGGGGTCGATGCGCGACAGCCAGTCGCTGTTCGACCAGCTGCTGGCGTTCGGGGCGGATCACATTACGGTCGAGGACGTCCACCGGTTGCTCGGAACGGCTCCGGACGACCGGCTGTTCGAACTGTTCGAGGCGGTCGCCGGCGAGGACCGGGCGGCCGTCCTGGAGCATCTTGACCGCTCGCTCTCAGAAGGGTGTCAGCTCGGAAGTCTGGCGGAACAGTTCCTCAGCTTCCTGCGCGACCTGATGGTGACTGCCGCCGGGGCCGGTGGGGTGGCACTGATGTCGGTTTCGGAGTCGAATCGGGAGCGTGTTCAGAAGCTCTCTTCCCAGCTCGGTTTACGGAGAGTCGGCGCCAGCCTTCAGATTCTGGCGGACTGTCGTGGACGCATGCAGCGAACGACGTATGGCCGTCCGCTGCTGGAGCTTGCGCTCGTCCGAATGACGCTTCTGGGGGAACTGAGCGAAATCAGCGTGCTGCTGGAATCGGGAGCGGCTCCGGCCGCCGGGGGGAACAGTGCACCTCCCCGCCCTGCTCCGCTGCGTCAGATGGTCGCCTCGCCGCCACCGGCACACCCAGCTGACGTAAAAAAAAACGCGCTGAGTGAGGCTGCTTCCTTCAGTCGGCCCGACACGCCGCGGGCGGAGACACCGCCTGCGTCCGTTGTAAACAGTGCTCCGACAAGGGCTTTAGCGGAGATGACGCAAGAGGATGGTTGGGGCGACGTGCTGCAACGTCTGCCCGAACAGATGGCCTCGCACGTTAGAAAATCGTCTGAACGTGCAATTCTTGGGCCAAATGGTCTGGCAGTCCTGTTTGGATCGAATTACTTTTTGAGTAAGTCGTACTGCGAACGACCGGAAACCGTCAGCCGCCTGGCTGCGGCGGTTTCGGAGGTTTGCGGGACGCAGGTGACAATCGAAATTCGAGCGGCGACCCCGGCGAAGCCGGTTTCCGTCGCAACTCAAACAACTAGAAATACTTCCAGTCGTCGACCAACATCGTCGACCCAGAACGACCCTTTTGTTCAGCAGGCCATTGCCCTGTTCGGCGGCTCCGTCGCCGAGGTCAGGGAACTCCTTGGCCAGACGTCCGGATCTGGTGATCCGGGAGGTTGAGCCGGATGAAGCGGTCTGGATGGATTCCCTCGAAATGTTCAAACAGATCGCTAACGTCGCCCAACTGATGAAGCAGGCTCAGGCCATGCAGGGGCGGGTCCACGAGATCAAGGCCCAACTCGAAAACCTGCGTGTGACCGGGACTTCCACGGACGGGATGGTGGAAGTCGATGCCGCAGGGGATCAGCGGATCGTCGCCGTCCGAATTCGGCCTGAGGCTCTCATTGCCGGCGCCGCAGCGCTGGAGCAGCAGGTCGCGTTCGCAACGAACGAGGCCCTCGACCGGGCGAAGCTGGCGGCCGCAGAGTTGATGCAGTCGGCGACGGGCGACCTTTCCGGCCTGGGAGACCTCTTTCCCCAGCTCGGCTCGCCGCGGTAACCACGACCACAATTCATCACGATCAGGACATCCAGTTCGTTCAGGGACGAAGCGTTCAAATGGCCCGGAGAGAGTTCCATCCAGAAGATCACCCTTTCGGTGTCTCAGTGGGGCGTCTGGTCAATCGACTGGCCGCCCTTCCGGGGGTGGGTCGCAAATCGGCCGAGCGCCTCGCGAACCACCTGGTGAGCTGTTCCGCCGCCGAGGCCCTGGAGCTGGCGAATGCGATCAAGGACGTGAAGGACCGGGTGAAGCGCTGCCAGAAGTGCTTCAACCTGACCGATTCGGAGCTGTGTCCGATCTGTCGAGATCCGCGTCGCGACCAGACGGTGGTGTGTGTTGTGGAACAACCGAAGGACGTGACGTCGCTGGAGGCCGCGGGGGTCTTTACGGGAACGTACCACGTCCTGGGAGGGCGGATTGCTCCTTTGGAAGGGATCCATCCGGGAGACCTGACCATCGAAGCGCTCCTGAAACGCATCCGGGATGACAACGTCAAGGAACTGGTGATGGCAACGAATCCGACCCTCGAAGGAGACGGCACTGCCCTGTTCATTTCGAATCGCCTGGAAGGGCAGCCCGTCAATGTGACCCGGCTGGCGCGGGGGATTGCGACCGGCAGCGTGCTGGAATTCGCGAACCGTGAGATGCTGGCGGACGCGCTCCGTGGGAGGCAGGCCTTCTAACGCAGCGGCCCCCCGCCTTCCCGACGATCCGATACGAGTTTCACAGACGAACTGACTTCAAGAATCATGCACCTTCACGTTTCACAGCAGATGCGGATGAGCCAGCAGATGAAGCTGGCTCCGCGCATGATTCAATCGATGGAAATTCTGCAGCTTCCGACCATGGAGCTGCAGGAGCGCATCGACCAGGAACTTGCCGAGAACTTCCTGCTGGAGCAACTGAATCCCGAGGCGGGCGGTCCGCCCGCCGAGGAGATGGATGGGGATACTTCCGGTTCCGATCCTTCGCTCGCCGAAGCGCCGCTGAAGGATGTCGAGGACCGGGAGATTGTGGCCGGCGCGGACGACAACAACGCGTCGGACTTTGAACGGCTGCTCGAGATTTCTCAGGAATGGCCGGACGACAACTACACATCCGGGTCGAAGCCTTCCGGCAACCGGCTCGACGAGGACGCGGACCGGCAGCACGACGTGATGGCGAACGCGGAGACCCGTCCGCAGACGCTGCAGGAATACCTGCTGGACCAGTTCCACTACTTTGACTGCTCGCCGATGGTCCGGGAGTTTGGCGAGTACCTCGTCCAGAACCTCGACACGAACGGCCGGTTGCAGAGCTCGCTTCCGGAGCTGGTGCAGGTGTTCGGGCGGCCGATTCCGATCGAAGAGGCGGAGAAGGCGCTGAAACTGATCCAGCGTCTCGACCCGCCGGGTATCGGCGCGCGTGACCTGAAGGAATGCCTGCTGCTGCAGATCACTCCGGAAACTCCGCTGCGGGACGTTCTGTTCACCCTCATCTCGCAGCACCTGGATGACATCGTCCAGAACCGGCTGCCGCTGATTGAACGCAAGACGGGGTATCCGCTGGATGCCATCAAGTCGGCCATCGAACAGATGCGGACCCTGAACCCCTACCCCGGTCGCGGGTTCGCCCAGGCGCCGGTGCAGAGCATCAGCCCGGAACTGACGGTCGACAAGGACGAGAACGGCAAGTGGTCGGTGACGCTGCTGGACGAGCATGTGCCGCAGCTGCGGATCAGCCGTCGGTACCTGCAGATGCTCGAGCAGAATCCCGATCCGGCGACGAAGGAATTCATCAAGCGGAAGGTCGAGTCGGCGCGGTGGCTGATCGACGCGATCGAGCAGCGCTACAGCACGCTCAAGAAGGTGGCCCAGACGATCGTCGACAAGCAGACGGAGTTCCTGGAGTACGGTCCAGAGCATATCCGACCACTGAAGATGGAAGACGTGGCGCAGGTGGTTGGCGTGCACGTGACGACGGTGTCGCGTGCAGTGGCCGACAAATACATCGCGACGCCGCGCGGGATCTTTTCGCTGAAGAGGTTTTTCGGTGGCGGAACAACGACCGAGAGCGGCGAGGAAGTCGCCTGGGACATCATCCGGATCAAGCTGAAAGAGATCGTCGACCAGGAAGATAAACGCGATCCGCTCAGCGACGACGCCCTCGTGGACGAACTGGCCAAGCAGGGTTACCAGCTGGCGCGCCGGACGGTCACGAAATACCGGAAGGCGCTCAATATCCCGTCGAGCCGGCAGCGACGCGAATACTGATTCGCAGCATTTCACCGGCATGGCGAGAGCCTGTGGACGGGCGTGAACGGGAACTCGTGTTGAGTCGGGTGCGGCCGAGGGCGTAGGCTGACTGGAGTTGCGAGGAGTACTCAGCGTCATGGAAGACGGATCATCCAGTCATCGCCCGTTCTCCGTCGTGCTGCATCAGCCCGACGTCGAGGAGACCGCGCCGCTGGAGATGCCGCCGGATGACGGCTGGTCGGTCGACGATCTCGAGGCCGAGTATCTCAAGGCAGTCGAAGCGGCGGAACAGGCCGAGCTGCTGTCCGAAATTGCCATCGACGCGGTCTCGGACGAAGTGTCGCTCGAGCCGGTTGCCGAGGAACAGCCGGTCGAACCCGAGGTACCGGTGGAGGCGCCGTCCGAGCCGGCCTTGGATGTCGACACGGCCCAGGTTCTTGAAGCACTGCTGTTCGTGGGAGGCGCGGCGCTCAGTCCGCGTCGGCTGGCGGATGTCGTGAATACGTCCGTCGACGAAGTGGAAGCCCGGATCGACGAGCTGAACCGGCGTTACCGGGGGGAGCGTCGACCGTATTTCATTGAACTCGAAGACGGGCATTATCGCCTCGCGATCGAAAGCGAATTTGAAGCCGTGCGGAGCCGCGTCCATGGGCAAGGGCCGCGGGACGTCCGGCTTGCGCCGGATGCGCTGGAGGTGCTGGCTCTGGTGGCTTACCAGCAGCCGCTTTCCAAAGAGGAGCTTGTCGCCAGCGGCAAGCCGGAGGCCGATTCGATTGTCCGCCAGCTGATCCGGCGGGACCTGGTGACCATCAGTCGCGGAGAGGACGGGAAGTCGATTCTCTATTCGACGAGCCCGCGGTTCCTCGAACTCTTCGGGCTGCGGTCGCTGAACGATCTGCCGCGGGCAGAAGACCTGCGGTTCAAGTAGCGGGTTTCGCGGCGGCCTGCAGTTCGATCTGCTCGAAGGCCCGTTTTGTGTCAGGGCCGCCAAGTTCCGGATACACGATGCGCGTCGACAGGATCAGTTTCCTGCACTCGGACGCCTGCCCGAGGGCGAGGAGGACCCGGGCCAGCCGCAGACGGGCGGCGAACCACGTTGCACTCCCCTGCTTCTGCTGCGCCTCGTGTCGTTGCCAGAAGTCGCGGGCACGGGCGAGTTCTTTCGGGTCGCCTGTCCGCTCGAGTGCTTCGGCAAAACGGGGCGCGAGTTCCGGCCTGCGAGTCGAGGCGTCCTCGAACATTCGGGCCGCCTCCGCGAAACGTCCGGAGGCGAAAAGGGCTTCGGCTTCGCATACCGCCAGCAGCATCCGGTCGTCATCCGTCAGGTCGGGGGATTGCAGGCGCACGCGGGTGATCGTCGCCAGTTCGAGTCGAGCGAGCTCCGCACGCCGGGCCCCTTCCAGCTGCCGGCCAGCGGCGTTCAGCTTGCGCAGCACGTCGAGCAGGTCGCCTGTTGAAATGGTCAGCAATTGATCGAGGGTTGTGGTCGCCTCTCTGTACCGTGCAGTCGCGACCAGGCAGACCAGCCGCAGTGCGGCCGCATCGTGTTCCAGCAGTCGCCACTCCTCGGAATCGTCGGACGGGGCGGGTTGCGGCATCCGGTTCAGGAGCGTGAGCACATCGTCGAACTTCGGGGCGGAGACTGCGGAGAGGAGTCGTGCGGCGTTCAGGAGGCGATGGGCGGATGAGACATCGGTTCCGGGCTCGCTGAGGAGCCGCTGTGAGAGTCGACCGGCATCGGCGTCCCAGTCTCGAGCACTCCGTCCGTCGAAGGAATCGGTGGAGCCTGAGCGAATCTGCTCGAGCGCCCCGAGCGTCGCGCGAACTGCTCGTTCGAGTGATTCCCGGGCCCTGGGATGAGCGGGCGGCATTCTCCGATCGGCGTCGACGATTGAGGCAGGGCGTCCCGTCTGCTCGGCGAAGGCCCCAAGCATCGCTGCGGCGTCGCCGGCGGTCTCATCCTCCGGAAAGCGATTGAGGTGATCGAGAAGCGCCCGTTGGTACTCGTTGCGATCGTCGATGCTTCCGGTCTTCGCGGAGACCCGGCCGCGGCAATAGGCCGCCAGGAGCGACGCGCGGGCCGCGTACATCGGTGCCGAGGCGTCACGGGCGACGTGCTCGCACTCGGCGATGGCTTCCTCGAACCGTTGCGACTCGACGAGCAGCGAGGCAGTCATGAATCGCAGTTCGGCGCGGCCGGCTGGAACGGTGGCGGCGTCGGCGGCCGCCCGGAAGGTGTCGATCGATTCGTTCCGCTGGCCGGCGCGGAACTCGCGGTTCCCGCGGCGGACGAGCGCCGCTGCATCGGCCCCGTAGGAATCGACCTGCTGCGCCTGCAGCAGGAGGAACTCGTTGCGCAGCCGCCAGGGACCGTTGACGTTGGCCTGCCCTTCCCTGGCGTTTGCGAGGAGATGTTCCCGTTGCGGGCCGGCATTCGTCGCCATCGTGAGAACGGCCTCGACATGGAGCGCGCGGAGGCGGTCGTTGATGTCTTCCAGCTCGGCCTTCGAGTCCACAAGCCAGCGGGCCGCGGCGTCGGCGCGCCCCTGGTCGAGTTCGAACCTTGCCAGTTCTGCGACGGCGTCCTGGCGCGCCGCCAGCGAACTGCGGTCGTTCATCACCTGCCGGACGAGTTGCCGCAGCTGATTCTCATCGCCTGTCAGGCGGGCGATGCGAATGGCGAAGCCTTTCAAGGCCGAGGTCGTGCCGCGTTCCGAGGAGCCGGCAAGCCGCTTGATGACCTCTTCCGCGAGCCGAATGCCGCGATCTTTCTCCCGTGTCGTTTCAGCCAGTTCGGCCGCCCGCAGGGCGAGGTCGATCGATTTCAGTCGTGCCGCGTGAATCAAAACGACGAGTTCCCGACGGGACAGGTCGTCGGGGGCGCGGTCGGCGACGGGCCTGCTCGCGGAGGCGGCGGCGGATCCGATCCAATCGTCCAGGGCCGCTCGTGATTCCAGGATCTGCTCCAGGGTGGACCGCCGCGCAGGGACGTCATCGGGATCGGCGGTCCAGTTCCACAGGGCGAGTTCCGCGGCATCCAGTCGCCGGTAAACGCGTTCGAGAGACACCGCCTCGATCCGGGGATAGGCCTCGTTGCCCCGATACTCGCCGAGGGCTTCCTCGGCGCGTGTTCGCAGAAAGGCCTGTTCCTCGGCCGTCGTCGAGTGCCACGCATGCTGCGCGAAGGTTCGCGACAACTCGACGGCGAGCTGCACTGATTCGGCCGACTCCGCCGGCAGTTCCGCCCGGCGATCGAGCCCATATCGCTCTGCGACTCCGAACAGCCCGCGCTCCCGAAGGCCTTCGAAATAGGCGGCCGTCAACGAGGGCTCCTGGCCGGACGCCCAGCTGGCCGCCAGCATTGCCGCCAGCGCGGCGGTTGCGGCAGTCGTCGCGCGGCGGGGCGTCAGAAAAGCGGCGATCCATCCCATACAGGGACGATACGACTGTCCGGAAACAGGGACAATACGACTGTCGCCGGACACTCTCCCATTGCGCGTCGGCCGTCGCCTTATTTCACGGGGGTTTTGCTCATCACGAAGGCGAACAGGTCGCGAACCTCTTCGTCGGTCAGTTTTTCGAGCAGGCCGTCCGGCATGAGTGACGTCCGCATGGCCTGCTTTTCCTCGACGTCGTCGCGATTGAGGAGCGTCGTCTGGTTGTTGGCGCCCCGGATCGTGACGGTCGTCGGCGTTTCCTGGTCGATCAGACCAGTGAGGACCCGGCCGTCCTTCATCGCGATGCCAAACTGCGTGAACTCCTCACGGATCGCGGCGGAAGGGTCGACGATCGCCACGGCGAGGAAATCGAGCTTCTCGCGGTCGTAGCCGGTGAGGTTGGGGCCTGTCTGACCCCCTTCCCCGAACAGCGTGTGGCAGGTGGCGCAATTCTTCTGAAAGAGGGCGCGTCCCTTGCCCGCGTCTCCGGCCGGCGACTGCGCCGTTCCTGACTTGATCAGCCGGGTGAGCCGATCGATCTGGAGCTTCTTCTCTTCGGAGGTGGCGCGCGTTTTCCCCCAGAACCGGTCGAGCTCTCTGTCGAGGTCGGGGTCCTGATGGAGCCGCATCTGCTGGATGAGATCGAGGGGGATCTCAGTCGATTTCATGCGGGACTGGGCGACTTCCTGCACGAGGGCCTTTGACCAGGGAGCCCGACTCGCGAGGAGCCTGAGGGCGACGCTGCGCAGGTCGAGCTCATCCGGGATCGAACTATGCCACCGATTGCAGACATCCTTGCCAATCGACACGTCGTCGTAGGCCATGAGTGCCTGAAGCGATGCCCGCTTGATCGGAACGGAAGGAGAAGCGAGGAGACGGACCAGCACCGCGGCCGCCCTGGGGCGTGGCGTCGCTCCGAATGCCTCGATGAGGGCGAGCCGGGATGCGATGGCTGACTTCTCACTGGCCACGACGTTCAGGGCTTCGGCGATCGCTTTCTCGTCTCCGAGCTTGATGCCGACGAGCAGTTCAGAGCCTGCGCCGCCTGCGGAGTTCGCAGCGAGGATGCTGGCCAGTTCTTTCGGGACGTCTGACAGGTCGCGGCCCGCAAAGGCTTCGAGGAATCCCTCCGCCAGCTTCTGCCGATGGGCGGGTGACGGGGCCGATTGGAACAGGCTGAGGCAGGCGTCGTAACACGCGGTCCGCCGTGCAGGATCATCGCCCGCGAGCAGTGCTTCGAGAGCGAAGCGCTGCGTCATCCGGGCAAGGACCGTTTCACCGATGATTGGTCGATTCCAGATGCCGGCGTCCTTGAGGATGGCCAGCATGGCCTCGCGATCCTGGCCGCAGTGGGCCTCGATGGCCCACCAGATCAGCAGCGGAACCTGCGAGTCGGTTGCATCTTCGTCGTGCGTGACCAGACCCTGAACGATCGCGGCCGCGGCATCAGCTTTGAGCCGCTTGGCCGTGGAAGCGAGCTGAGAGCGAACCTGAATGTAAGATTCTTCGCGGGCCAGACGAGCGAGTCGTTCGACGGTGGCGGCTTCGGCACGACGCCGGTCGCCGACGAGTCGGACGGTCCAGCGGCGGACGTGTTCATCGGGATGGTCGAGCAGAGTGCGGGCGAGGGCCTCGTCGAACCAGCCCCGCCAGTGCAATGCCCAGACGGCCTCGAGGGCTCCGGGTTCGTTTTTTCCTGCCAGAGTGATCAGCTTCGAATGAGCGGGATCGCCGGCGCGCTCGCCGAGAAGCCGCACGGCCGTGAATCGCTGCCACTTATCCGGATGCTTCAGCAGGGCGATCAATTCGTCGTCGGAGGCCCTGGAAATGTCGAACGACCCGGACGGTTTCTTCAACCCGCGCAGGCGATAGATGCGACCGCTGGTCTTGTGCCAGTTGTCGCGGGGATCGACGTGCGTCAACCGGGTGTCGTACCAGTCTGCGATGTAGACCCCGCCATCGGGCCCGACCTTGATATCAACGGGACGGAACCACTTGTCGGGCGTGGTGACCGGGACGGGGAGATCTTTCGTGGCGTAGGTCGAGCCGTCGGGCATGAGGTCGCTGGCCCAGACGCGGTTGTGAAGCGCGTTGGCCGAGATGATGCGTCCGCGATAGGTCTCGGGGAGGGAGTTTGCATCGTTGATGCAGAATGTCTGCGGGAAGCGGACGTCGTCCCCTTCGTGCCGCATGTGCTGGAAGTAGCCGAAGGCGTAAGGATTCGTGAGCGGACCATGCTTGGCCCAGTTTTTGACGCCGTAGCTTCCCTGGGCGTAGAACATGCCTCGCGTTCCACCGCCGTTCGTGCCCGAGAACAGGCGTCCTTTGGCATCAAACTCGAGGGAGAACGTGTTGCCACCCCCTTCGGCGAAGACCTCGAAGATCTTCGTGACTGGGTGGTAGCGCCACATGCACTGCCCCTGAAACGCCACGTTCTTCGAGACGGCCGAAGAGATGCGTCCGGTCGTGGTGCTGCCGTTCGCGCCGTACAGCCAGCCGTCGGGTCCCCAGGCGAGGCTGTTCGCCACGGAATGGGTGTCTTCCAGTCCGAAGCCGGAGAGGTGGACCTCGGGATCTCCGTCAGGAACGTCGTCGCGATTCGCGTCGGGATAGAACAGCAGGTAGGGGGCGTTCAGCACCCAGATCCCTCCCCTGCCGGAGAGCGCGGCCGTCGCGATGTTCAGGCCGGTGATGACATCCTTCTGCGAGTCGAACTCGCCATCGCCGTTGGTATCTTCGAAGACGGTGATCTTGTCGGCGCCGGGAGTTCCGTGCGGCGGCGGATCGGGCACCTTGTCGAAGACGGCGCGGAGGTACTGGTCGTAGCGCACGACCTTCAGACCGGCCGGAAACGGGTACTGCAGGTACTGCACGACCCACATGCGGCCCCGCTCATCGAAGCTGAGATAGAGTGGCTGGGCGACGTTCGGCTCGGCTGCCACGAGGTCCATCGCCAGACCGTCCGCCAGCTGAAACTGCTTGACCGCTTCGGGGGCGGGCGTCGGAGAGGAGTCGTCGCCAATCGCTCCCTTTCCCTGAAAGGAGCGAATGAACTGCTCAACGTCCTCCGATCCGGCCAGGCCCTCCTTGAACCGGTTCCGGCCGGACGGCTGATCGTCCGCAAAACCGAGCCCGGCGATCATTGACAGCGCAGCGGCAGCAACAGCGATTCGCATTGCGGCTCCTGGGTGGCGTGGCGAATCCGAAGTACGAGGGACCGGCCGAGCGTCTCGATGCGCCGCCACCCTTCCCCATGCACTCACGCGCCGTGATCAACTGGCTGGGGGAGAATGTGGCGTGCGATTGGCCTGACGACAGGTGTGGCGAATTACTTCTTCGCCAGTTCGGCCTCGATGGCGCTGACGACGGCTTCGGCGCTGGGTTCCGTCTTCGGCGAGAACCGGGCGATGACCTGGCCGTCGCGACCAACCAGGAACTTCTCGAAGTTCCAGCTGATCTTTCCGGGACCCGCCGGCTTGGTGGGGGTCGCCGTGAGCTGCTTGTAGAGGGGCGCGGCATTTTCGCCGTTCACATCGACCTTGGCGAACATGTCGAAGGTGACGCCGTAGTTCTGAGTGCAGAAGGCCTTGATCTCTTCGGCGGTGCCTGGCTCCTGGCTTCCGAACTGGTTGCACGGGAAGCCGAGGACGACGAAGCCCTGGTCCTTGTACTTATCGTGCAGGCGCTGGAGCGGCTTGTACTGGCCGGTCAGCCCGCATTCGCTGGCAACGTTCACGATCAGGACGACCTTGCCCTCGTACTTCGCGAGGTCGACGTCCTGTCCTTCCAGCGACTTCATGGTGTGGCTGAGGACGCCGGGCATCTGAGCTTTCACCTGGGGCTTGGTCTCTTCGGCGACAACGGCAAACTGGGCGGTGAGGGCAACCGTGGCGGCAATCGCAAACAACGAGCGAGGCATGGCGGGGAAATCCAGTGGGCGGGTCCGGCGTGGGCAGGCTTCTGGCGACCGGGTCGCAAGGACGGGCCGAGCCTGCGGCATGTTCCCCAATTCTACGACCGGGGAAGACCGTTTCCTACTGTTCCGCAAGACTTGCCAGCGGGTTCGGAAACCTCAATCCTGCGGATATGCCTTCCTCACCGGCCGATCACCCGTTCCGCGTCGCCATCGTCGGGGCCGGGTTCAGCGGCCTGTCCGCGGCGATTCGGATGATTGACCTGGCGGCGGAAGCGGGGAGAGGCCTGAATCTGCAGGTTTTTGAGGGCTTCACGGCGGTCGGCGGGCTGGTGGCGACGCAGCGGCTTGGCGAGTACCTCGTCGAGCGGGGAGCGGATTCGTTCATTACGAACAAGCCGGGGGGCGTGGCGATGTGCCGCCGGCTGGGCCTGCAGGATCGGCTTGTGTCGACAGACCCGAGGTTCCGGCAGTCCTTCATTCTTCGTCACGGGCGGCCGACGCCGACTCCGGCGGGCTTTCAGCTGATTGCCCCGACACGGATCGGACCGTTCCTGAAGTCGCCCCTGCTCTCCTGGCGGGGGAAGAAACGGGTGCTGGCGGAGACGTCGATTCCACAGCGGATGGACGACGGCGAGGAATCGGTCGCCAGTTTTGTCCGGCGACGCTTCGGGGACGAGTCGTTCGAGCGAATCGTGCAACCGCTGGTCGGCGGGATTTACACGGGGGACCTCGAACGTCTGAGCCTGCGGGCGACCTTCCCGCGCTTCGAGCAGATGGAACAGCAGTGCGGGAGCGTGCTGAAGGCTCTGCGCCGGCAGCGGACCGCCGATACCAGCGGTGCCCGGTATGGGTTGTTCGTGTCGCTTCCGGGGGGGATGACGGAACTGCTCGAGGCGATGAGGGGCGAGGTCGCCCGGAGCCAGAAGTTCGTTTTCGGCGACCGCGTGGAGCGGCTTCGGCGCGGGGAGGCTGGCCAGTGGGAGGTGACGGCGGGGAGGCAGACCCACGTCTTTGATGCGGTGGTGCTGGCCTTGCCGGCGCATGGCTCGGCGAAGCTGCTTGACGCGGTGGACGCGACGCTGGCCGGGCATCTCAATGCGATTGAGTACTCTTCTTCGGCGATCGTTCTGAGCGGGCACCGTCTGGCGGACGTTCGCCACCCCCTGGACGGCGCGGGCCTCGTCATTCCCCATGTCGAGCAGCGTCGCATTCTCGCCGTCTCGTTTGCGAGCCGGAAGTTTTCGGGGCGTGCGCCGGAGGGGCGCGTGATCCTGCGCACGTTCCTTGGCGGGGCCCTGCAGTCAGACGCGCTGGCTGCGGACGACGATGCGTTGAAGCGAGTCGTCCTCGAGGAACTCCGGTCGATCCTGGGCGTCGAGGGAAGGCCGGATTTCTGCGAAGTGGCTCGCTATCCGAGTGGCATTCCGCAGTTCGTCATCGGTCACCGGGCCCGCGTCGAGCGCATCGAGGCGAAGACGGGCGAACTTCGCGGGTTGTCGCTGGCAGGAAACGCCTATCATGGGGTCGGCATTCCGGACGCCATTCAGAGCGGCCTGTCTGCCGCGGAGAAGGCGTGGGCCGACGTGGCCGGCCGGGTGGCTGGCGACCGCGGTTCATCCGTGGGCGGCGACACGATTGCAACGCCACCGGCTCGCGGCGACGATCTCGCCGAGAGAACCCAACAATCAGCAGGATTGACGCTATGAAGTTGAAAGGCCGGAATTTCCTCATTACAGGGGCCTCGAAGGGGATCGGTCGCGGCTGCGCCATTGAACTGGCGAAGGAAGGGGCGAACATCGCGATCAACTATCGCTCGGGCAAGAAGGAGGCCGAGGCGGCCGCGGGCGAGATTCGCAAGCTGGGTGGGAAGGCCCTGCTGCTGCAGGCGGATGTTTCGAAACAGGCCGACGTCGAGGGAATGGTCAAGGCGACCGTCGAGGAGTTCGGAACTCTGGACGGCTATGTCTCGAACGCCGCGTACAGCGACCGCGAACTGATGGTGAAGGCCGACATGGAAGGCTTTCGCAAGACGATCGACGTCTCGATGTGGGGTGCCTTTTACGGCGTGCGTGCGGCAGCACAGGCGATGATTCCGCAGAACCGCGGAGTCATCATCGTGGTGAGCTCGCCGCATGCCGTGATCCCGATTCCGACCGCAATGGCCTACAACATGGCCAAGGCTGCAATCGACCACATGGCCCGTACGGCGGCGATCGAACTGGCGAAACATCGCATCCGTGTGAACGTGATTCATCCGGGCTGGATCGACACGCCAGGCGAGCGCAAGTTCTTCAGCGAAGACCAGTTGTCGCAGGGGGCGAGCAACATTCCGTGGCAGCGTCTGGGACAGCCGGAAGAGCTCGGGCGGCTCGCGACGTTCATCGCCAGTGACGACGCCGATTACATGACCGGCAGCACGGTTCTGATGGACGGCGGAATCTCCCTCCCCTGGTGGTCGAAGCGGGACGAAGGGATGCAGTAACGGCGTCCGGCAGGATTTGCCATTGCCGTTGAGGCGGTCGCCCGCCGCGTCGTATCATTTGGTCGCCGGATTCCCGGGCTGGTCATCGTACGATGCGATGGCCGGGCGAAGTTCCCTTGAGGTCCACGGATGGACATGCTTGTCATTCGCGGCGGTCAGCCGCTTCGCGGGACCGTCCGCACCAGCGGGGCGAAGAACGCCGCGCTGCCGATCATGGCGGCGTGCCTGCTGACTGACGGACCGGTCCGGCTGAGTGAAGTTCCGAAGCTTGCGGATGTCGACTCGCTGAGCCAGTTGCTCCGGCTCCTCGGCGTCGACGTCGAGGCAACCGGTCCGCAGGAACTTTCTCTGCGCGTCATCGATCGCCAGCACTTCACGGCTCCCTACGATCTCGTCCGGAAGATGCGGGCCAGTATCTGCGTCCTCGGGCCACTCGTCGCGCGGCGCGGTCGGGCGAAAGTTTCGCTTCCCGGCGGCTGCAACATCGGGCATCGCCCGATCGATCTTCACCTTCGCGGGCTCGAAGCGCTGGGGGCGCAGATCCGGGTCGAAGGGGGTTATGTCGAGGCCAGTGCCCGTCGGTTGCGCGGGGCGACCATCTCTCTCGCGGGGCCGTGCGGCAGTACGGTCACCGGCACAGCCAATATCATGGCCGCCGCGGTGCTGGCCAGCGGCGTCACGACGATCACCAGCGCGGCTCTCGAACCGGAGATCGTCGACCTCGCCGAGTTCCTGAACGGGCTCGGGGCGCAGATTACAGGGCAAGGCACGCCGGAGATCCGCATCGAGGGAGTGGCCGCGCTGTCCGGCGGGAAATACTCCGTCATTCCCGACCGCATCGAGGCCGCGACGTTGATGATCGCGGCGATCGCGACGCGGGGCGAAGTGACGATCACGAACATCCAGCCGACTCACCTCGAGAGCGTCATCCATCTGCTGCGCGAGGCGGGCGCCGACATCGAGATCGAGCAATCCGGAGAGGAGACTCGCGTCGTGGCCGCAGGCCGACGCATGTTGCGACCGATCGAATTCTCGGCGACTCCCTATCCGGGCGTGCCGACTGACCTGCAGGCCCAGTTGACGGCCCTGCTGACGGCGGCCGCAGGAGACAGCACAGTGACGGATGCGGTGTTCCCGAACCGGTTCATGCACGTGTCGGAACTGTGCCGGATGGGCGCGCGGATCGAGCATCGCGGCGACGGCGTTGTCATCCGCGGGCGGAACCGGCTGAGCGGCGCGAGCGTCATGGCGTCCGATTTGCGGGCCAGTGCGGCGCTTGCGGTCGCCGCCCTGGCCGCCGAAGGCCAATCGGTGATCCGTCGCGTCTATCACCTCGATCGGGGCTATGAACGGCTGGACCTCAAGTTGCAGTCGCTGGGTGGGCAGGTCGAGCGCATTCTCGATTCGCCCGATTCGATCCCCGGCAGTGATCCGACGGCGTTCCTCAAGGCGGCGTGAACATGTCCCACCGCCCTGCTCTTCACTGGAAACTCCAGGCGCCCGTGAGGGGCAACGCGCCCGCGTCACGGATCCGGCTGCTCGCGCTGGGCTTCGGCGTGATGCTCGTTGTTGTTGTCGGCCGCGTGGCGCATCTGCAGGGAGTTGTGGCGGATCGCTTCGTGGTTCAGTGGGATGAAACGTCGACGGTGCTCGAGCCAATCCCCGCGAGCCACGGACGCATCGTGTCGTCCGATGGCGTCGTGCTGGCGTTCGATCGGACACGGTTCGATCTGTCGGTCCACTATCGGTGGCTGGAAGAGCCGCCGAGTGCGCGCTGGCTCAGCCAGCAGGCGCGTCAACGCCTCGCGCCGCGCGATCGCCGCGACCGCGAAAAGCTGAAACAGGCCGAGGTAGAAGTGCTCGCGGCCCGCGAACAACTCTGGAGTGCGCTGGCCCACCTGACGTCGACAAGCCCTGAGACTCTCCAGGCACGACGTGGTGAGATTCAGCAGCGCGTCGCGCGAATGGTTCAAAGCGTCGAGAACCGCCGCCAGGCGGCCTCCGGCGACGAAGTGGCGGCGAGCGAGCCCTCTGCCAGCGAGCCGCTCTCGGTCGACCGGGTCTGGAAGACGATCGTCGCCGAACTGACGACTCCGCCGCAGCGAGAAAAGCAGGATCCGCTGGTCCTGAGAGAAGAACTCCAGGTTCATCCGATCCTGAGCGACCTTCCTCTCGCGACCGCAGCCGCCATTGAATCGGCTCCGACGACCTTTCCGCCGGGCGTGGTGACGATCCAGCGACGTCACGAGCGGATCTATCCCGGGAAGGACCTGGCGTCGCACGTCATCGGTGTCCGCCGCTCGTACCGCCCGGGTGAGCATGCTCTGGCCAAGGGAGGCGAAGGAGGTGTCGAGCAGGCCTACGACGCGGTGCTGCGCGGCCAGGATGGAGTGCGCCGGGTGGTCTATAACCGCCGCCGCGATGTGATCGATTCGGCGGTTGTCCGGCCGCCGGTTGAGGGGCGTGACGTCACCCTCTCGATCGTGGCGAACGTCCAGCGCACCGCAGAGTCGATTCTCGAGGCGGCACTCGCGTCGCCGCGCAAAGCAGAGGCTGCGCCGTCCGATTCCTCGGCCGGCGAGCCCTCAGCGACTCTTCCGCGAGGGGGAACGATCGTCGCTGTGGACGTGGCGACAGGCGACCTCGTGGCCGCGGCCTGCGCACCCCGGTTTGACCTGAACCTGTTCAATGAGTTCGACGCGGAGCGCTGGAATGCGCTGGTCAGCGATCCGCGCCGGCCGTTCTATCCGCGCATTACGGCGATGACCGCTCCCCCCGGCTCGGTCTTCAAAGTGTTGACGGCCGTCGCGGCGCTGGAGGAAGAGATCATTCAGCCGGAGTCGCAGATTCACTGTCGGGGTTATCTGAATCGCCCGGACCAGCTCCGCTGCATGATTTTCCGTAATCACGGTCTGAACCACGGCGACGTCAACGTCTCCGACGCACTCTGCCAGTCGTGCAACGTGTTCTTTTTTGAAGCCGCGCGGAAGATGGGGGATGCGCCGCTGCGGCGATGGAGTGAGCGATTCGGGTTTGGCGCCCCAACGGGGGCCGACCTGCCGGGAGAACAGGGCGGCCGGTTGCCGAAGGAACCGACAGGCGGACGCCGGACGCGTGACACGGGCTCGACGCTCCAGCTGGCCATCGGCCAGTCGTCACTGCTCGTCTCGCCGCTGCAGGTTGCGCGGATGATGGCGGCGATCGCCAATGGCGGCATCCTGGTTTCGCCCCGGTTTGCGCACGTGGCCCCGCTGGAGAAGGCTGCCAGCGGCATTCAACTCGCGAGTTTCGAGTCCTTCGAAACGCCGCCGGCGTCTTCGAAGCTCGACCTCTCGCCGCGGACGATCGCAGTGGTGCGGGAGTCGCTGGAACGGGTCGTTGAAGATCCGCTGGGGACGGGCCGGGCTGCGGCGGTGGCGGGCGTGCGAGTCGCGGGGAAGACTGGGACTGCGGAAACCGGGGGCGGGCAGCCCGATCATGCGTGGTTTGCGGGGTACGCTCCGGCGGATCGGCCGCGGATTGCGTTCGTGGTGATGCTGGAGCACGCGGGCTCGGGCGGGAACACCGCGGGGCCGGTCGCCCGGCAGTTTGTGGAAGGGCTTGTCGCCAACGGACTGATCCGGGCGGAGGACCGAACGCGCGATTGAGAGGGGATGGTCGCAGGCGCGGGGCGCATGAAAAAACCTCCGCGAGATGCCGTTCAAGCCGTCTCGTTCAGACCCGCAGTTTCAAGTGGAAGCCGCATCCCCGGGTCATGTTTTCGGACGGAAGAGCAAGCCCTTCACGCCGAATCAACAATGTGCCGGACAAACCAGCGGCCCCCTGCGGAACGTGTGTAGGGTCAACGAAACCAGGCTCGTGGTCGAGCATCGCAGAGGCAAAGGCGACGGGTTTGAATCGTCGCCGTCTGCATCCTACGCGTGGCCCGCGGCCTGCTCAAGGAGTCGTCATCGCGATTCTTCGAAGGTCGGGAAACGCGGGAATGGCGACGGCCTCGGGCTTGAAATCACGGGAAATGCAGCGCGTGTTTTCGCCCGGTCGCGCGATGTCCTCGCTCATACGGCGGCTGGTTGCGGCTCGCGAGCCGAAGGTGGCTGGAGTCCGCCGGCGATGGCCACGAAGGCCTCAACCAGCATGACGCCGGCCAGGGCGACGAGAGTCACCGAAATCCATCCCACCGGACTGCCGCCGGAGCCGGACTTCGCGAACTCGGCGCGGATGATCGTGAGCAGGGCCCAGCCGCTCATGACGTACATGAAGATCGCGGGGATTCCAGTGACGACCCAGACCCACCAGGCACGGCGGGTGCGCCACAGCCAGACCGTCACTCCGAGAAGCGTGAGGGCCGCCAGGAGCTGGTTGCTCGCGCCGAACAACTGCCAGAAGGTGCGCCACACCGGAGCGCCCGGCTTGCCGTCCTTGTCCAGAACGGTCTGGGTGACGAAATAGACCGGAACGCCGGCGGTGAACAGGGTTCCCAACCACTTTCCTGCCGCTCCGCGCATTCCGGTCAGCTCCTGGATGATGAACCGTCCCAGGCGGGTGCAGACGTCGAGCGTGTCATAGACGAACGTCGTGAACGCCATCAGAGCGAAGGCGATGCCGTACATCGGGTTGACTCCGACTTTCGCGAGGAAAGCGCCGATGCCCCGGGCGTAGATCTGCTCGGGCTTGGGGTTCTGAGCCAGCGGAGAATCCTGGACGAGCATCATGACGCAGCAGAGAGAGACGATGGCCACCATGGCTTCCAGGAGCATGGCGCCATACCCGATGGGGCGGGCGTCGGCTTCTGTCCGGAGCTGTTTCGACGTGGTTCCCGATGCGATCAGCCCGTGAAAACCCGAGCAGGCGCCGCAGGCAATCGTGATGAACAGCATGGGGGCCAGCATGAACCCGTTCGAGGCTTCCATGCCCTTGAAGGCGGGGAGATGGACTTCACCGCCCCCCATGACGATCCCCAGGCCACCGGCGATGAGCGCGGCGTAGAGGAAATAGCCGCCCAGCTGGCCGCGCGGCTGAAGCAACAGCCACAGGGGCACGACCGAGGCGATGCAGCAGTATCCGAGGAGCAGCACGTTCCACGTCTTGCGGGCCGCTTCCCGGTCGGTGTCCTGCGGATAAAGCAGATGCGAGAACGACGTGATGTCGAGCGGGAACTTCTGGCCGACCCAGATCGCGAGGATGACCAGGGGGATGAAGATCCAGGTGGCCTTTTCCATGCTCACCTTGCCGAAGCGAACCACGATGCCCATGACGATCGGCAACAGGAGGTACAGGAGCGACGACGTCGCGATCCCCTTCCCCAGGACCGTTTCACCGCCATCGATGACCTGGTCGTCGATGAAGGCGGTGGCCGTGATATCGGTGAAGGCGACGATGATGTAGACGAGCGCCAGCCAGATGAAGATCAGGAACAGGACGAACGCCCGGCCGCTGATGTGCTGGCGAACGACCTCAGAAATCGAATCGGCCTTGTGACGCACGGAGGCGATCAGCGAGGCGAAATCGTGGACTCCGCCGACGAAGATGGAGCCCACGAGGATCCACAGTAGTGCCGGGAGCCAGCCGAAATAGGCTCCGGCGAGAATCGGTCCGACGATCGGGCCGGCGGCGGCGATGGCGCTGAAGTGCTGGCTGAGGAGCGGGCCCTTGTTGCAGGGGACGTAGTCGACGTCGTCCCGCATGGTAAAGGCGGGGGTCGGCTGATTGGGATCGATCCGGAACAATCGCGGCAGCAACCGGCCGTAGGTCACGTAGGCGACCGTGAGAATCACCGCGGACAGCACGACAATCGACGTCATCATGGAAGTCAGACTCCAGACCCGAGCGGCTCAGACACAGTCGGAGAGGCGTCGCAGCCCCTCGACAACTGCGATGCTACAGACACGGCCAACCTGTTGACAGGCGACGCGGATCGTTCACCCGGGCGCTCCTTTGCCTTCCGGTTTTCCTCGCCGTAATTTGGTTTGGCCTTCCCCACCCCGGATCACACCTTCCCACCAGGGTCACCCGCCATGCGTCGGTTTTCACGTCGCGACTTCCTCCAGACGACTGCGGCCCTTGCTCCAGGCCTGTTCGTCGCCAATTCCTTCGCGGCCGCGCCTTCAAAGTCTCCGAACGAGAAACTCGACCTGGGGATCATCGGACCGGGGAATCGCGGAAGCGCCAACCTGGCGGGTGTCGGCTCGGAGAACATCGTCGCGATCTGCGACGTGGATGACCGCCAGGCGGCGAAGGCGTACGAGAAATATCCGCAGGCGTCGCGTTACAAGGATTTCCGGAAGCTGCTCGACCGGGAAAAGCTCGACGGCATCGTCGTCAGCACGACCGATCACGTGCATGCCCACGCCAGCCTGGCGGGGATGCGCCGCGGCCTGCACTGCTACTGCGAAAAGCCGCTGGCCCACTCCGTCTGGGAAGCGCGTCTGATGTCGGAAACGGCGAAGCAGGAAAAGCTCGCGACGCAGATGGGGACACAGATCCACGCCACGGAGAATTACCGTCGTGTCGTCGAAGCGGTTCAGGCGGGAGTGCTGGGACCGATCCGTGAGGTGAAAGTCTGGGTGACGAAGGGACGCCATTGGGGGGGCGGGGAACGTCCGGCGGTCGCCGAGCCGATTCCGCCGGAGATCGATTGGGACCTGTGGCTGGGGCCGGCGCCGGAACGGCCGTTCCACAACACCTACCTGCCCGGCAACTGGCGATCGTGGTGGGATTTCGGGACCGGGATGCTGGGTGACATGGGATGTCACTACATCGACCTGGCCTTCTGGGCGCTCGGCCTTCGTCATCCGGAGACCATTGCCGCCGAGGGGCCGCCCGTCCATCCAGAAACGGGGCCAATGGGCATGAAGGTGACCTGGACGTTTCCGGCCCGCGGCGAGCAGCCGCCTGTCGTTTTGACTTGGATGGACGGCGACATGGTCCAGAAGCCGGTCCATGAGAAAGAACTGCCGAACACCGGGGTTTATTTCGTCGGCGAAAAGGGTTCTCTGTTCGCCACTTACGGCAACTACCGCCTGTTTCCCGAAGAGCACTTCAAAGACTTTACAGCGCCGCCGAAGTCGATTCCGAAGTCGATCGGCCACCACCAGGAATGGATTGCGGCCTGTAAATCCGGTTCGCCGACGTTGTGCAACTTCGACTACTCGGGGGCGCTTACGGAGTCGGTCTTGCTCGGCACCGTGGCCTACCGGACTGGGAAAACGCTGACGTGGGACCCGGTGGCGCTCAAGGCGACGAATGTCCCCGAGGCCGACCAGTACCTGCGGCGGGAATACCGGAAGGGGTGGGAACTCTGAATCCGGGTGTTTTCGCTGAAGTTCGTGGACGCGGGCGTCCGCTCGACGGCAGCCCGTTGTCGCAGCTTTTTTCCAAATGGTGAAAAGACTTGCGTCGTCGCGGCCCGGGCCTTACCTTTCCGGGTTCCTCCTATTCCCGGAAGACCTGAGTTTCGAGCAGTTTCGCAATGCAAGACGGCATCCATCCCGATTACCACGCGGTCGTGTTCCACGACATCGGCGCGGATTTCAAGTTCCTGTCGAAGTCGACGATGAAGTCCAAAGAGACGATCAAGTGGGAGGATGGAAACACCTACCCGTTGATCACCGTCGACATCAGCGCCGCGAGCCATCCGTTCTTCACCGGCAAGATGAAGCTTCTGGATGCGGCCGGCCGCGTCGAGAAGTTCCAGAAGAAGTACAAGTGGGCGAAGAAGGAAGAGTCCACCGAAGCCGCGCAGTAATTCGCGCCGCCCGGAGCCGGTTCGAACTGGCTCCAGGGATTGTGATCGAAGCAGCGTCCGGAACCATTCCGGACGCTGCTGTTCTTCCCCCTGCTCTTCTTCACGCTGGCATTCTCATGCCCTGCCTCCGCGATCTGTAGCGTCTTGACCACCCCGTTTGTTTTGGTCGAGATCACAGTTCCTGCGCGTCGAGGTGTTCCATGTTTCCGAGTCTTGATCTGAAGCTCCAGCGGTTTGAAGAGCTGGAACGACGGCTCCAGGAGCCGGATGTCCTCGCGAATCCGGCCGCGCTGGTGGAAGTCCAGAAGGAGTACGGCGGGCTGCGCAAGGTCGCTGAAACCGTCCGGACGTACTACCGGCTGGAATCGGACCTGACCGGTGCGAAGGAAATGCTGGAGCTGGAAGCGGACGAAGGTTCGCGGGAGTACCTGCTGGCGGAAGTGGCCGAGCTCGAGCAGAAGATCGGCGGGATGCGGACGGAGCTCGAAGACCTGGCGACCGCGGGCGACGCGGCGACGCGTGGCGGGCTGATCATGGAAATCCGGGCGGGCACGGGCGGAGACGAGGCGGCGCTGTTCGCGGGCGACCTGTTCAACATGTACTCCCATTTCATCCAGAACCGCGGATGGAAGATCGAACTCCTCGACGCAACCGACGGGGAAATGGGGGGTTTCAAGGAAATCACCTTCGGCGTTCAGGGCGAGGGGGCTTTTCAGCAGCTGCAGTTCGAGAGCGGCGGGCACCGCGTGCAGCGCGTGCCGGAAACCGAATCGCAGGGGCGGGTTCACACCAGCGCCGCGACGGTAGCGGTGCTGCCGGAAGCGACGGAGGCCGAAATCGACATCCGCGATGAAGACCTGCGGATCGACACGATGCGGGCGGGCGGACCGGGAGGCCAGAAGGTCAATAAGACCGAAAGCGCGGTGCGGATCACGCACATTCCCAGCGGCATCGTCGTGAAGTGTCAGGACGAGAAGAGCCAGCACAAGAACAAGGCGAAGGCGATGAAAGTCCTTCGCAGCCGGCTGCTCGAAGCGACCGAACAGAAGATCCACGAGGAGCGGGCGACGCAGCGGCGGACGCTGATCGGTTCGGGCGACCGGAGCGAACGGATCCGCACCTACAACTTCCCGCAGGGACGGCTCACCGACCATCGCATCGGGCTGACGCTGTACAAGCTGGACCAGATCATCAAAGGGGACCTGGATGAACTGGTCGGCGCTCTGGTGGAGTTCGACCGCCAGGAGCGGCTGAAAGGGCTGGGCGCGACGCCGTCGTAATCCTGTTGGTCGCGGTCAGCGGCCAACTCGAGAGGCGGAGTGTTGAGCCTGATTCTCTGAGGGGGCTTCAGACGCGCGGCCTGCAGCTTGAGACGAGTGATTCCGGCGGCGCTGGCGACGGCTTTCGCCATGGGGCTTCCCTGTCGCCTGAGGGGCCGCAGTCAATCCGCCAGACACTTCAATGCCGCTTCTCTCTTCATTCGACGTGTCGGGTTGTGCCCGACATCCGGGGATGTTCGGGCAATCTGGAGAGAGGTCTTTTCAAGCTGCAAATCTATGGTCTCCTGACCTCTGGGAGTTCCGGTTGCTGTCCCGGCTGTGTGCCAGGGCGCGATGGGCCCGTCGAGGCGGCGCAGGTCGCCGTGGCCCTTCGGAAGTCCGAACGTTTCAACTCAATGGAGATGCATCAATGGCGAGGAAACTGATCGTTCTGACGTCTGTGGTCGCGCTCATCCTGGCGGCGAGCAGCGACGCGGAAGCGGGTCGACGGAGACGACGGTGCTGCGGTAACAACTATGGATCGTGCTGCCCGGTCAGCTCGTGCGCCGCGCCCTGCGGGCCAAGCTGTGGAGCTCCCTGCGGCGGATACGGGGCGGCTTACGCTCCGAGCTGCGGTGCACCCTGCGGGGCCTGCGGATCGGGCTGCAGCGCCTGTGACGCCGGATACGGCGGCGCGCCAATGGGATCGACGTACTCCGCGCCCGCTCCTGCACCGGCGAGTGACGCCCCGGAGCCGCCCCCGGAACCGGCTCCCAAATGATCGCACGCCGCACGTGAGCAGATCTGCCACTGAAGGGGCGAAGCGCGAAGTCGCTTCGTCCCTTTCTCCATTTCCGCAGTTGCAGAGATCAGGATCTGGAATGCTTCGACTGCGCCCCGCGGAATCGAACGACGCTCCCCTGCTCCGTCGATGGGACGATGAGCCGCACGTCCTCGCTTCCGACCCCAATGATGAGTGGGACTGGGAAACGGAGCTCGGGCGGAGAGTGAGCTGGCGCGAGCAGCTGATCGCCGAACTGGACGGGCGGCCGATCGGCTTTCTGCAGATCATCGATCCGGCCGAAGAAGAGTCCCACTACTGGGGGGAGGTCGGCACGGGCTTGAGGGCCATCGACATCTGGATCGGTCCGGCCGATGCGCTGGGCCATGGGTACGGCACGACGATGATGAAGTTCGCGATCGCCCGCTGCTTCGACGTCCCATCGGTCAGCGCGGTGCTTCTCGACCCGCTGGAGTCGAATGTCCGGGCACTTCGATTCTATGAACGGCTGGGGTTCGAGTGTCGCGGGCCGCGGCGTTTTGGTGAGGACGATTGCCTGGTTTACGAACTGACGCGCTCGAAGTGGCGGTCGTTGGCCGGTTCGGCCCGCGATGTGCAGTCGGATGCCCGGTGACCTGGCCGATTCCGCGGCGTCAGGCGCTGATGCATCGTGACCACTCTCGGGAGGGACTCATGGAGCTGCTGACATTCGCGATCATCGCGATGGTGATTTCGCTGGTCGCGGGAGGAATGGGGTTTACGGGGCTGGCGGCGGGCGCAGCATCAGCCGCGAAGCTTCTCTTCGGGATCTTCCTGGTGATTGCGCTTTTCCTGTTTGCCCTGGTGCTGCTCGGCGTCGGGGTGGTGCGCGCGGTCGCCTGACCGGTTCGACGGAATACACAGGGCCCGGCGGGCGGCCTGAGAGTCAGCGCGCGAAGAGTCGGGCGGCATCGGCCGGATTCAGGCGAAGCCGATCCTGTTTCTTAGCGACCGTTTTCCGGATGCGTTCCAGGAGAGGCCGCTCCTGCGACTGGAGCAGGTCTTCGAACGCCTTCCGGGTTCCGTTGCCGAGTTCCTCGGCCACCCATCCGCCCAGCAGGCCGATCTTGCGGGTGTCGACGTCGGTGAGCTTGAGGTCGAGATCGTGAAAATGCGGTTGAACGACGAAGACCGGCAGCAGGCTGTCGGGCATGAATTCGGAATCGACCCGGAAGGAGCAATCGAGCAGTGCCTGGACCGTGACGTCGCTCTCGACGGTACCGTTGATCCCTTTGACGCCCCATGTCCACAGCGCGAACTGGGTTTCGCAGCGGGCACGGACAGCGACGAAGAGGTCGAAGCGCGTCGCGCCGTCCGGCGTCTTTCTGATATTCCGGATGTCGAGTTCGAGAGTCTTGTCGGGGTTGATCAGCGACATTGAGAATCGTCGCCAGAATCCGTGGTTGACCTTTTTCTCCCGCTGCTCGAAGCGGACCTGGCCTCCCTTGGTTTTGACCTTCACTCCCGAGGCGACTTTCTCGGTTTTGTCCCAGTGACGATCGTCCCTGTAGTTTTCGGGGATGACGTGGAGAGCAATTTCGCGGGCAAGACTGGCCCAGGAGAACTCGACCGGGGCGGCGGGGCTCGTCGCGACGACGGGCTCTTCCCCACAGGCGACTCGATCTGTCAACGCGAGCCCGAACAGGCAACTCACGCCGAGAGTCGTTCGCAACAAGACTCGATCCATCGCTGGCCTCAACCGTTGGTCGAGATACTTTTACGACTTCCGGAGGGGTTTTCACAAGACGAATGAGGGGAAACACAGCGAAGGCAGAACCACGGATTCGACGGGGCCAGCTGTTGTCGGTCGAAGACGCTTTGCGTTGCTTCGAGGTCGTTCGTTCGTCTCCATTGGAACGAGTCGTGAACGACGCTGGCGAATTCCGGGCTTCTGACCGTGCGCCCAAACCTTGACAGCACTGGTCGAGCCACGTCCCCACCTCCGGAGCGGATCGCCTTTTTGATCACTTTTCCGGTGAACCCTGCTGCGAGGGCGTGTGTCGGGGGCTCTGATTCCACTGAGTTCGGTGGGATGACGGTCTTTTTCTCGAGGTGTGCCATGCGCCCCGAAGTCGCTTTCACTGTGCCAATGAGCCTGCAGGCCGGCTGAATGGAATGATCGTCGCGTCAGGCGACGGCATTCCCTTTCCCGGGCCCGGGCTCTCTCTGCCGATCGGTTTGCCGTTTCAGGCCGGCCCTGCCCGATGTGCGCGCGGGGCCAATTCTTCCCGCACACGAAAAGAGATTCATGGCCCTTCATCGACGCCAGCGCGAGCAACTGCGCGCGCTCTGTGGCGAACTTCACGAGGACGACGGGGTTGATCCCCGCCGATATTTCCGACCTGCCCGACAGCGCGACCAGGATCACCGCAAGTCGAGGCAGCTTTGCCGCCAGGTCCAGAGAACTCTCGACCTGGTGCTGACCGGGGAGACCCGCGACGAACTTCTGGCCAGCCTGAAGGTCGTCTCGGTCCTGCCCGGCCGCGACGCGTCGCAACTGCTGGTCACGGTCACCGCGGATGTGCCTCCCGACCAGTTTCGCCGCGAACAGATCGAGGCGCAATTGGCCCTGGTCCAGGGGCGACTGCGGAGTGAGATCGCGGCCGCGATCACGAGAAAGAAGACGCCCGTTCTGACGTTCCAGATTCTCGCGCCGGACGCCGGCGTCGAAGTGAATGGGGAGGACGAACGATGACTTCACCTCCCGCAACGCTGTTTGTCCGGTCGCCAGGTCGGCTGAGCACCGAGGTGGTCGACTCCGTGAATCGGATTCGTACTGCCGAGGACGTCCGATACGTGGCCGTCATGCCGGATGCTCATCTGGCCGCGGAGGTCTGCGTGGGCCTGGTGCTGGCGACGAATCGACTGATCTATCCTGCCGCCGTCGGTGGCGACATCGGCTGCGGCATGGCGGCGGTCCCGATCGACGCGGAGGCGGACTTGCTCGACGATGATGTGTCCGCAGGCCAGTTGCTGGGCGACTTGTATCGAGAGGTCCCTTCCAACAGGCATCGCACTCGCAGGGCCCTGCCCGATCGGTTGAGAGACTTTCCGTTGAGCGACCCGCGACTGGGCCGGATGGCCGAACGGGAAGGTTGCATCCAACTCGGAACACTCGGCCGCGGCAACCATTTCCTGGAGTTCCAGGCGGACGAAGACGACCGGATGTGGGTGATGGTCCACAGCGGATCGCGCGCAATGGGACAGGTGATCACGGCGCATCACGTCCGGAACGCCGAGGGATCGTCAGTCGGCATTCCGTTCTTCGATGCCGAGGGACACGCCGGTCGTGCCTACCTTTCGGACGTCGGTTGGGCGCGGGAATACTCCGCCACGAACCGTCTGGAGATGCTGCGTGCTGTTGAAACGATTCTGGCCGATCGCTTTTCGGCCACCGTCGACTGGTCCAGGCTGATCCACAGCGATCACGACCACGTGCGTCGCGAAACCCACTTCGGAAACGATTACCTGGTTCATCGCAAAGGGGCGCAGTCCGCCCGAACCGATGAAGCGGGCATCATTCCCGGCTCGATGGGGACAGCGACCTTTCATGTCGTCGGTCGCGGTCTGCCGGAATCGCTGCGTTCCTGTTCGCATGGCGCCGGAAGGCGTTTGAGCCGGGATGCAGCGCGACGGCAGATCGGCGCCCGGCAGTTGGAACGCGAGCTGCGAGGCATCTGGTGTGACCGGCGTCGATTCGATGTGCTGCGCGAGGAAGCCCCCAGCGCCTACCACGATATCGAGAAGGTCATGCAGGCGCAGAAGGATCTCGTTCGCGTCGTTCGCCGACTGCGACCGGTGTTGAGCTATAAGGGAACTTAAGGCCGGAGGGACAACGAAGAAGCCCACGGACCGCGGCCCGTGGGCTTCTCTTGTCAGCGGTTCAGAGGCTCTCTTCAGACGGCGTACTTGTTCTGCAGCCGAAACTTGGGGTGCTTTTCGAGATAGGCCGCGATGCGGTCGGTTCGCGCAATCGCCTTCGGGAGGAAGTCCAGGGCTTTCTGCAGGCGATCGTTCGGCTCGGCGCAGCTGAAGCGGAGGAATCCGCCGCCGGCTTCTCCGAAGCATTCCCCGCCGAGGCAGGCGACGCCGAACTGATCGTCGGCGCCTTCGAGGAAGTACATGGCCAGGCCGTGGCTGGTGATTCCGAGTTCGTTGCAGACGGGGGCGACGTTCGGGAAGACGTAGAACGTGGCCCTGGGGTCGATCGTCTTGAAGCCGGAGATGGCGTTGAGTCCCTTCGTCAGCAGAAGGACCTTCTCGCGGAACTTACCCATCTGCTCTTCGCGCTCGGCCTTGTCGCGCTTGAGGGCGTTCATGCCGGCAAGCTGTACGATGGGGGGCGTACAGGAAAGTGTCGTGTTGATCATCTTGCCGATGGCATCGGCGATCTCGGCGCCGGCGACCGCAAAGCCGAGCCTCCAGCCGCTCATGCTGTACGACTTGCTGAATGTAAAGGCGGCGACGGCCTGATCCATCATGCCGGGCTGGGCGAGGATCGAATGATGCCGGCCTTCCCACACCATGTGGCAGTAGGGTTCATCACTGAAGACGGCGATGTTCTTGCCGCGGATGAGGTCGGCAATGGCCTTGAGGTCGCCTTCCGAGGCCACGCCGCCGGTCGGATTGTGCGGCGAGTTGAGGAAGATGGCCTTGGGATTCTTCGCGGTCTTCAGGAACTTTTCGACCTCGGCCACATCGGGGCGGAAATCGTTCGCCTGCTTCAGCGAACTCGTCACCATCGTCGCGCCGCGGCGGAGGATATTGGGGGTGTAGGTCGGAAAGTACGGCGCGAAGACGAGGACGCTGTCGCCGGGGTTACAGAATGCCTCGCAGAAGTACTGCTCGAACACCTTCGCTCCGGGGGCGACGACGATGTTCTTCGCCTCGGCGGGGATACCGAACTCTTCCTTCACGAAGGCGGCGGCCGTTTCGCGGAATTCGGGGAGCCCGGGAGAGGGGCAGTAGTGCGACTGATTGGCGTTGATGGCCGCGATGCCGGACGACTTGGCGGAGGAGGTGCTGTCGAACGGGCTGTCGCCGATTTCGAGTTCGACGACGTCCTTCCCCTGCGCCTTCAGGGTCTTGGCGACGGCCAGGACGGAGAACGCGGTTTCCACGGTGAGTGAACGGGCGAAATCACTGAGCGCAGCGGCCATATCGGGTTCCTTTCCAGAGGTGTGGCCGCCAAACTAATGGCTCGTCGGTGACATCGCCAATGAGTTGCGGGTGAACGGTCCGCGAACGGATGACTGCTGCATGCTCCCTTCACGACTGATCGCCGCGTCGCTGGAGACGGCCCGCCTGCTGACAACGCTCGAACTGAAGCTGGTGATCGCCGAAAGCTGCACGGGGGGAATGGCGGCGGCAGCGCTGTCCGGAGTGCCGGGGATCTCGAACTGGTTCTGCGGTTCGATGGTGGTTTACCGGACCGAAACGAAAAGGAGCTGGCTGGGCGTCGACCCGCCGGGCTTTGATCCGGCCGAGTCGGACAGCGTGGGGCCATTGACGTCAAATGCTCTCGCGCGGGCCGTGGCCAGGGCGACGCCGGAGGCGGACATCGCGGCGGCGATCAGCGGGCACCTTGGCCCCAATGCGCCCGCCGATCTGGACGGGCGCGCGTTCATCCGCATCTCACTGGCCCGTCCCGGTCGCGACGGCGATGAGCCGGGAGGAATCTCGACCAGCTACGTTTCCCAGGTCCGGCCGACTGCGGAGCTGCTGAAATCCCGGAGCGAAAGGCAGGAGGAGGCGGCCACGGTGTTCCTCGAAGAAATCGTGGAGTTTCTTGGCAAACTGGAAAGGTCGCTTTCGTGGCGCTGAACCCCGCACCGCTGGAAGATCCGACCGCGCTGGCCAAATACTCGGGGCTGGATGTGGCGGCGCGGCTGATCGTTGAAGGCTACATGATCGGACAGCATCGCAGTCCGTTCAAAGGGGCGAGCGTCGAGTTCGTGGAACACCGGCAGTACACGCCGGGGGATGAAATCCGGCACATCGACTGGCGGGCGTATGGCAAAACGGGACGGTACTACGTCAAGGAGTTCGAGGAAGAGACGAACCTGCGGACCTACCTGGTCGTCGACGGCTCGGGAAGCATGGGATACGGCGAGAGCACCCTTTCCAAGTTCACCTACGCCCGATACCTCGCGGCTGCGATGGGATACCTGCTGCTGGCGCAGCGGGATGCGGTGGGACTCGTGACGTTCGACACCGAAGTGCGCGAGCGGGTCGAGCCGAATGTTTCACAGAACAGCTTCCAGCGATTGTCGGGCGTGCTGACGAACTGGGAGACGGGAGGCGAAACGAGTCTGTCGAAAGTGTTCAGCACGCTCATCCCGTCGCTCAAGCGGCGGTCGCTGGTGATGATTTTCAGCGACTTCTTCGATCGCATCGAGCCTCTGACGCAGGCGCTCAAGCAGTTCCAGCACGCGCATCATGAAGTGATCCTGTTTCAGGTGATTGCTCCCGAAGAAGAGACGTTTCCGTTCAGCCGGCCGACGCTCTTCCGCAGCCTGGAGCGAGTCGATCATCGGCTGCTGGTCGATCCCCACCGGCTCCGGGCGGCGTATCTCGAGCAGTTTGAACAGTTCCAGGGGAAGCTGGCCGACATCTGCAGTCACGCCGGGGTGGACCTCGTGCGGCTGACGACGACGATGCCGTATGCGAAGGCGCTCGGGCAATACCTGGACCAGCGGTCGCGGCGAAAGTCGAAGCGGTAAGTGCCCGACCCTGACAGCGCCAGCAGAGGCGCGGAGCAGCGCAACTGCGGGGGATCAGCGCGAGGCCGCTTCCATGATCTCGGCGGCGATGTCGTCAATGGCCCGAAGCTCTTCGTTCCGCTCAACTTCAACGAGCGACCACCGGGGCTCCTCGGCAGCGAGGTCGAGATAGACCTGTCGGACGTTTTCCAGATAAGCCGCATCGGCCTCCTGCAGGTCGGCGACACGGTCGGTGTAGCTGCGGGCGTTCTTCCGCGCGATCAGGGTTTGAGCGGTTGCGGCGGGGAGGTCGAGCAACAGCGTCCTGTCCGGACGCGGAAGCGCGTTCACGTCGAACTCCAGCGACAGAATCCAGCGTGCGAGTTCCTTCCGCTCGGCTCCTTCGCGCTTGGCCGCCTGGTGGGCGATGTTGGAGGCGACATAGCGGTCGAGGATGACGACGTCGTGGGCGGCCAACGCTTCCAGCAGCATCGATCGCGATTCCATGCGGTCGCCCGCGAACAACGTGGCCGCCAGGAACGGGTGGACCTGGTCGAGCGATCCGAACCGGCCGTTGAGGAAATCGCCGATGCGCGCGCCGAAGAAGGTGTCCTGATAGCGGGGGAAGCTGATCAGCGCGGTCTTGCGGCCACGGGCGTTCAGGGCGTCGCGCAACAGCGCGGCCTGCGTCCCTTTTCCCGAGCCATCGATGCCTTCAATGGCGATGAGGACGCCGCGGCGGTCCCCGGAACTCGTCGTGCTCATTCGACCGCTGCTGCTCCACTCTTCACAGGCGTCCGGTAATCCAAAGGCGGCTTCTGATCGGGCGCAATCAGGGGGGTGTACTTCTGCTTGTCGGTGCGGCGGGCGAAATCGGCCCTGGCGGCCGCCACGAGTTCGGGCCTGGTCATGAGGTCGAAGGTCGTCGCCGCGAGGACCTGGGCGGCGAGCATCATGGCGTCTCTTGCGAATGGCTGCTGCCCGCAGGCGACTGCCTGCCACGAATGGGCGGGCGTTCCGGGAACGAAACAGGCTGTCCCGAAACCGGAGGTCGGAACAACCCAGGAGACGTCGCCGACGTCGGTCGAGCCCCGGCCCGTATCGCCAGAGCGGTCGCTGACGATACGGATGCGATCCACAGGCTCGGGCTTCTCCAGGGTTTCGGAGAGTCGCGCGGCGAACTCCAGATCTTTCGCGCTGTATTCGAGCTTGTTCAGATCTTTGAGGTTCTTGAGGATCACCTGCGACATCGGAACGTTGGGAAGGATCTCGGCGATTCCGCCTTCGTGCTTGATCTCGAGGCGGGTTTCGGTCGCCAGCGCAGCTCCTTCCGCACACTTCTCGACACGCTCGAAAATCTGCCGCACCGTCAGCGACTTCGGATGTCGGACGTAGAAGTAGACCTCGGCGTAGTCGGGGACAACGTTCGGTGCCTGTCCTCCGCTGGTGATCACGTGGTGGATTCGAGTCTCTTCGGGCGTATGCTCGCGGAGCATCTCGACGGCATGCGCCATGAGCTCAACGCCATCGAGGGCCGACCTCCCCTGCTCCGGCGAGCCGCCGGCGTGGGCGCTCTTTCCATGGAATCGGAACTTGGCGGCAATGCGGGCGAGCGTTCCGCGGTCGCCCGCGGAATTGGCGGTGCCGGGATGCCAGTGGAGAGCGACATCGACATCCTTGAAGAGGCCGTCGCGGGCCATAAATGCCTTCGCGCCGCCCCCTTCTTCGGCCGGGCATCCGTAAAACCGGACGGTGCCCTTGAGGGCTCCGGCTTTGATCTGTTCCGCGATCGACAGGCAGGCCGCCGCCGAGGCGACTCCGAAGAGATGGTGACCGCAGCCGTGGCCGTAACCGTTGCCAGGCCGCGGCTCGCGATGAGGGACCCCTTCCTGGGCCAGGCCCGGCAGCGCGTCATATTCCCCGAGGAGAGCGATGACCGGCTTTCCTTCGCCGAATTCGGCGATGAAGGCGGTCGGCATTCCGGCGACCTCGCGCGTCACGCGGAACCCCGCGGATTCGAGCCAGTCGGCAAGCAGCTTCGACGACTTGAACTCCTGGTATCCGGGTTCGGCCCATTCCCAGATCTGCGCCGCCTTCGTCCACGCCTCGTCCGTCCTCGCGGTCACCGCCTTGACGGCGGCTTCTTTCAAGGGCTTCGACTGTGCGAAGGCCGGGACATCCGCCGACAGGAACGCGATTGCCAGGGTCGCGTACACGATCAGTCTGGGCATGCGGAATCACCTGGGATGTGAAATCGAGAGCTGACGTCGGGCGAGCGCCCTTGAGACCTGATAGCCCGAGGATACCGGGTCGTGCGGCGGGCTGCACGGGGGCAACGAAAACAGCCCACGGGGGAAACCCGTGGGCTTTCTGAAGCAGTCCGACGCGTGCCTTACCCCGTGGCGTCTCCGGCTGGTGGCGTCTCAACCGGCGGTGTTTCGGCGAGGGGGACGCTCTCGTCGGCGAAGTCGGCCGGGATGCGGGCGATACTGGCGAGCTTGTCGCCCTCATCGAGGCGCATCACGCGAACGCCCTGGGTATTGCGGCCGATCTCGCTGATGGAAGCGGCGGTCACGCGCTGGATCTTGCCGCCGGTCGAAATCATCAGCACGTGGTCTTCGTCATGAACGCAGAGGGTGCTGATGACCTTCCCGTTGCGGGCGGTCGTCTTGATGTCGCGGAGACCCTTTCCGCCGCGACGCTGACGACGGTAACGCATGCCGCTGGAAGCTCCGCCCGATCCTTCCTCACCTTCGACGGGAGCCGTCGGGACATCGGTGACGTCGGGATCGGAAGTTCCTTCGTTGTCGAGTTCGCCGAGGCCGAACGGAGTCCGCTTGCCGTAGCCGTTTTCACAGACGGACAGCAGCGTGGCGTTCTCTTCGGCGACGACGAGTCCGACCACGTGGTCTCCGCCGGTGAGCGAGATGCCTTTGACACCCATCGTGTTCCGGCCCATGGGCCGCGCGTCGGCTTCGCTGAAGCGGATCGCCATGCCGGTCGAGGTGCTGAGAACGACGTCGTCGCCCGCCTTCACCTTGACCACTTCGATCAGCTCGTCGCGGCCGATCACTTCTTCCTTCTCGTTCTTCGTTTCTTCGAGCTTGATGGCGATGATGCCCCCCTTCATGGGGCGGCTGTAGGCGGCGAGTTCCGTCTTCTTGACAGTGCCGTCTTTCGTGGCCATCAGCAGGAACATGTCGTCCTGGAATTCCCGGACGTCGATGCAGGTCTGAACCTTCTCCCCTTCGGAGAGCTGCAGGACGTTGACGAGCGCCCTCCCCTTGCCGGTTCGGGCCTGGAGCGGCAGGTCGTAGACCTTCTGCCAGTAGCACTTGCCGAGGTTCGTGAAAAACAGCAGAAAGGCGTGCGTGCTGGAGACGAACAGGTGCTCGAGCGGGTCGTCGTCGCCGGTCTTGGCGCCGATCATCCCCTTGCCGCCGCGATTCTGGGCCTGGTATTCGGAGAGCGAAGTCCGCTTGATGTAGCCGCGGTGGGACAGCGTCACCACCATCGTCTCTTCGGGAATCAGCTCCTCGCGATTGACCTCGGTGAGCTCTTCTTCGGAAATCTCCGTTCGTCGGGGGCTCGGGAACTTCCGCTGCAGGTCGACCATCTCCTCGCGGATGACGGCGCGGAGGTTGGCTTCGTCGGACAGCAGATTTCGGAAGCCGAGGATGTCTTCCAGCAGCTTCTTGTATTCGCCCACGAGGCTGTCGCGCTCGAGGTTGGCCAGCGAGCCGAGCTGCATGCTGACGATCGCCTCCGCCTGGTTGGCGGAGAGCGAGTACGTGCTGCGGACGCCGTGGTCTTCCTGATAGAGGGCAAAGCCCTCGTCACCGAGCGCCCGGGCGAGCAGTTCGGCGGCGACTTCGATTTCCTGCAGCCGCTTCTTTGCCTCTGCCCGCGAGGGGGACTGGCGGATGGTGCGGATCACGAGGTCGATGTCGACCTGGGCGACGAGCAGGCCTTCGACAGTGTGCTTGCGGTTTCGCGCCTCGGCGAGCAGGTGTTCCGTCTTGCGGCGGGTGACCGTCACGCGATGCCGGATGAATTCCTCCAGCATCTCCTTCAGTGACAGCGTCTGCGGCCGGTTGCCGACGAGCGCGAGCATGTTCATGCTCTCGGTCGACTGCAGCGGCGAGTACTTGTAGAGCTGGTTGAGGACGATGTCCCTGTCCGCGTCGCGCTTCAGGTAGATGTGCAGCCGCACCTGCCAGGGAGGCGTGTTGCGGTCGGTCAGGTCGACGATCCGCGAGATGCCCTGGACGCGATCGTCCTTGATCAGTTCCTCGAGCTTGGATTTGATCCGGTCACGCGTGTCGTTGTACGGAATCTCCGTCACAACGATGACGTCGGTGTTCTTCTCCGTCTCGAAATGGACCTTCGCGCGGACGACGATCGTCGAGCGGCCCGTGAGATAGGCCTGCCGCAGGTTGTAGCGGCCGCAGATGATTCCGCCGGTCGGGAAATCAGGGCCGGGGATCTGCTCCCAGAGTTCCTCGAAGGTGGCGTCCGGATTGTCGATCAGGAGGATGACGCCTCCAGCCACTTCCGCCATGTTGTGCGGCGGAATGCTCGTCGCCATACCGACGGCGATTCCCTGCGAGCCGTTGACGAGCAGGTTCGGAATCCGCGACGGGAGGACGACGGGCTCGAGGTGCCGCTGGTCGTAGGTCGGAATGAAGTCGACGGTGTCGCGGTCGAGGTCGGCGAGCAGTTCAGCGGCCGCGGACGAGAGCCGCGCCTCGGTGTATCGCATGGCCGCCGGGCCGAGGCCCGCCAGGGAGCCGAAGTTGCCCTGCTTGTCGATCAGGACTTCGCGCATCACCCAGTCCTGCGCGAGGCGGACGAGGGTGGGATAAATGACGGACTCACCGTGAGGGTGGTAGTTACCACTCGTATCGCCCGAGATTTTGGCGCATTTGACTCGGCCACTGGCCGGCCCGAGTCCCAGGTCGTTCATGGCGACAAGGATTCGCCGCTGGGCCGGCTTCAGCCCGTCCCGGACGTCCGGCAACGCGCGGCTGACGATCACGCTCATCGCGTACGTCAGGTAGCTCTGTTCAAGCTCGGAGCGAATGTCGAGGTCATCAATCCGGCCTCCAAGCGCTCCCGAACCGTTCTCAGGATTGTTCGCGGGCGAGCCGGGCGTTCCATCAGCCAAGGGACGAGTGCTCCAGATGTGTGAAAGTGACTCTAAGCCCTCAATTCTAGGGAGTTTCCGACGCTGAGAAAACCGAATGAACGGCGAATTGAGGCCGCGTTGCGCCCGTCGTCAACGAGGCTCCGACGCGGAGGCATTTCGACACCGCCACCCGGCGTGAATTGCCACCGGCCACGGAAGTTTCCAGACTCTGGAGCTTTGCAGCGCCAATGCTGTGGCACGCGCGAAAATCAACGCGGCGAATGTCCCCTGTTTACGTCATCTCCAGCCCAGATTTGCGGTTATGGGACTCGCCCGTGCGGCCATCCATCTCCTACTCCAGGAGGCCCGTCGTCGGCCAATGTCTGGCCGAGTCGTGACGCTGGGGAGCCAGCACGTCTACGCGACGGCCGAAGAGGTCGAATCGATGGCGCGTGGACAGGGCGTCACGCTGCGGCATCACAATTTCGAGCCGCATCGGGAACCAGCCCTGGCGGCCCGGGGTTTTGTCTCCGACCGCTCGCTGCTGACGAGCCTGGGATTTTCTGACATCGTGCGCGTCGACGTTTCGAATTACGAGGCGTGCGATGAAATCCTCGACCTGAATGGCCCCGAGACGCCGCCAGCGTTGCAGGGCCAGTTCGACCTCGTGCTAGACAGCGGCACGCTCGAGCATGTGTTCGATTTCCCGGCCGCGCTCAGGCATTGCTGCCGGCTCGTGCGGCCGGGAGGGCGAATTGTTCATCTGACCCCCTCCTCGAACTGCGTCGAGCATGGTTTTTACAGTGTGTCGCCCACGCTGTTTTACGATTTCTATCGCGCAAACCGGCACGAACTCGCGGACCTGTTTCTATGCCGGATTCCGATCGATTTGCCGCGGGGGGAGTGGCAGGTTTTCGACTACCTCAATGCACCGCTCCGGATGATTCCTATCGGAATGCTCGATCAATCGATCTGGTTTACGTGGAGCGTCTCGATCGCCCCGGACCGGTTCGACGACTCGACGCCGCAGCAGGGTTTTTACGAACAGACCTGGCGGGATGCAGACCAGAATGATTTGAAAGACGCCGGAGGAATCGCAGAGGGAGGAAAGGCCGAGCGGCTGCTGAAGGCCGTCCAGTTCAGTCCGGGCCTGACGCGGATCTCCAGTTCCGCCATCGGCAAATGGCGGACATTCGTCAACGCGCGACGCGTTCGCCGACATCAACTCCCCTACCCGTCCGTGGGACGGTTTTAGGGGCGAGGCGGAGGAGGCGCGAGAGAGGCCTCGCTTTCTTCCCGAAACCGGCGCCAGAGGATGAAGTTGAGTGGCAGGGTCGTCGTCAGGATGGCCGTGAGTTGCGCCCAGGCGGCTCCTTCGACGCCGAATCTCGCCGTCAACAGCCAGACAAGCAGCGCACAGGTCGTCGAACTGACGAGATTGGCGATCAGAAACGGATCCCGCCTGTGGGCCCGCACGTAGATGCCGAAGGCGATGGCGAGGTTCTGGAGGGTGAGGGCCGCGCAGAAGATCGCCGTTGGGCGGACATCGAGAACCCGGGGAGCCAGGACGTCGGCAATGCGGCCGAGGATCGCCGGGAAATGCCGACTGTCGATCGCAGTCGCATGCATCGCCTTGAGGGACGCCACCACGGCGATCAGGGCCACGCTGCCGATCACCATCACGGCGGTCGAGACCTTCACGAGCCGGTGGAACACCTGGTCGAGAGCGTTGCGGTCCCCCTGGGCCGCCAGCACCCCGAGCAGTGAACTGCGGGATTGAATCCAGCCGGCTGCCGCGGCCTGCATGGCGGTCAGGATCGACCAGGTCATGCCCATCCGCCCCCCTTCGGCCGCGCCATACATCTCGAAGACGACAAGGGTGAAGATCCAGGTGTTGGCGTATCCGAAGATGCTCTGCAGAGCAATTCGCCACTGCAACGACCACTGCCGGGCCCGCCAGTCGTGGTCTCCCCCCTCGGCCGGCTGCAGGAAGTTCAGGAAAAAGCCGCGATTGGCGAAGGCGATCAGGGCGACATCAAACGCCAGGCGGACGAACGCAGACGCCGGCAACGCCCACAGACCTCCTCCCATGGAGAGGACCATCCAGACGGCGACGTTTCCGGCGAGCGCCTGGAAGAACCGGAAGCGATAGACGGACGTCACCTGCCGGCAGCCTTCCAGAAGGCTGAAGGCGGGCTGCAGCCCGAGTGAGGCAGCCGTCAACACAGCGGTCGCGATCCACTCCCGTCTCCACGACAGCGTTCCGGGATCCTGGCCGGAGAGGTACCAGATCCCGACGGGCGTGATCACCGCGCCGAACACCGCGCTCATGATGAGGAACCAGCCGAAACTCTGCCGGCCGATCTGCACTAGGTTCGCCTGCGCGGTCGGATCTCCCTGGAAGCGACCGTCTGGGCCGAGTGAAAGGGCGGCCCACTCGTGGCTGGCGGCGTAGACCGTCAGCGTGTGCAGCCCCAGTTCGACGAACGCCTGTGTCGCCAGCAGCGGCAGAAATGCGTAGTAAAACCCCTGCGAATCATCACTGAGTTGCTGTGCGATCAGCCACGCGGTGACCGGCCCTGCGAGGAACTGCCAGATCCGGCTGGCCAGCAGGTAGGCGAGCGCCCGATCGATGTCGACGCGTTGAGCGAGCCGCTTGAGTCGCGCCGGGAGGCTTCCAGGGTGCTCGTCGCGACCGGCCATCGAAATAGGGTCTGACTTCTGGAAGAGTGACGGAAGTGGGATTGGCGGTGCGGGAGGGGAGAGCGCGGATTGTGGCGGCGACGGTTGATGGAAGTCCAGTTGTGTTCGCAGCCCAGGATCGTTTCTCGTCCTTTCTATCGGACTTCCGGCCCTTGTATTCAAAAGAGGCGTCGTTGCACTTCTCCGAAGTGGCGGTCGGTGGGGAGCCGACTGGAGGAGGGCCGCGGTGGGGGTGAAATCGGTTGAAATCGACGGGCCATTCCGGCGGGAGATTCAATAGACTGCTGCCGGGCCGCCTTGGGCCTGGCCTGCTGTGACGAATGAAACGTTCCCTTGAGACTGCCCCGAAGTTCATGGCCGCCGGTCCGTCCGTCACCATCGTCGCCCTGAACGCTTCGGCGGTCATCAATCCGCAGGCGGGCGCCAGGATCGGTGGGCTGGAGACGTTTGCCTGGAATCTCGCGCGGGCCCTCGCTGCGGATCGCTTTGAAGCGTTTTTCGCCGTTCGTGCGACGACGATGCCGCCGGAGAAGGTGGTCGACGGCGTGACGCTGCTGGTCGATTTCGAGCCGCTTCGAGACCTGCGCCGTGGTGTCTCGGAGCAGGTGCTGGTCGAACGATCGTTCCCGTGGCTGCGGGTGAAGAAGTGGTCACCTGCCCTGCTCTGGCGGGTTCCGATCCTGGCGGTCGCCCGGCTGTTCGGCGGCGAGCGGTCCCTGGACCAGCGTTTCGGGAAACTGCTGAGTCCCCTGCGGCCGGGAATCGTCATCGCCCTGGGAGTGAGTGCCGAATCGGCGGCTGCACTGGCGGCTGCAGAGGCAGCCGGCCATGAGGGAATCATCTGGCTGCAGTCGAACGGAGACCTCGACGAGCGATTCTTCCGGGAGCCGGGCTACCGGAATGTGTACGGCGTCACAGGGGACGATGCGAACGCCTGCCTGAAAGGGAAGCACCTGCTGATCGCGCAGACAGAGCATCAGCGGGAGCGACTGCGGACGCTCACCGGGCGGGAGTGCGCCGTCATCCAGAACCCGGTGGACCTCGACGCCTTTTCGCCGCCGGCGGAAAACGCCGAGCGCCGTGGAGTGCTGTGGATCGGCCGGTACGACCGGTTCCACAAGCGTCCGCTGCTGGCGCTCGAGATCGCGAGAAACTGCCCGGAGATCCCGTTTCTGTTCGTCATCAATGACGGCGATCCGGCCGTTGCGGAGGAGCTGCGACGATCGAAGCCGGAGAACGTTTCGGTGGTCGATTTCGTTCCGCGCCCTGAAATGCCGGGCCGTTTTCGTTCGGCGGCGGCGTTTCTGAGCACGGGGTCACTCGAGCATGAAGGGTTTCCGAACGTCCTGCTCGAGGCCGCGGCGGCTGGCCTGCCGATCGTGTCGCTCCACGATTTCGACGGCTTTCTCAAGCGGTCGGAATGCGGAATCGCCACCGACGGCGACCTGAGTCTGGCCGCCAGTTCCCTTGCTCAACTGGCCCGGGACAGGGCCGAGTGGTTGCGGCGCAGCGTCGCGGGCCGCGCCTATGTCGAAGCGAATCATTCGATGGCGATCGTGCTGAGGGGACTGCGTCCCCTCTTGCGGGGGCTGGAGTCTCCGGTCGGCGAGGAGCCCGAAATCCGCCGCTGAGCGGGCGAAGCCATTTTGTCCGCGGAATCGTTCCGACTACGATTCTGGAAAAGGCCGCAACGGCCTCTCAGCCGCAGGGACGCACACCCCAGGAGTCGCAGTGGAAAGTCGTAGTCTGCCCAGGAACCCGAGTCGCCCCGTCCGGATCGGAACGGTCACGATTGGCGGAGGCCATCCGATCGCCGTTCAGAGCATGACGGCGACGCATACCACGAACGTCGATGCGACGGTGGCTCAGATCCACTCCCTCGAGGCCGCGGGCGCGGACGTCGTGCGGGTCGCGGTCGACTCGAAGAAGGACGCCGAGGCGTTACTGGCGATTCGCGGCCAGACGCAGGCCAACCTGGTCATCGACCTCCAGGAAAACTACCGGCTGGCGGAAGTCGTGGCCCCCGCCGTCCAGAAGCTGCGCTACAACCCCGGACACCTCTATCACCACGAGCGCGAAAAGCCGTGGCAGGAGAAGGTGCGCTATATCGCGGGGGTCGCCGGCGAGAACGACTGCGCGATCCGTGTCGGGGTGAACTGTGGGAGCGTCGATCCGGCCAAGAAGGAAAAGTACGACCCGGCCGATTCGATCTCCCCGATGCTGGAATCCGCGCTCGATCACTGTGAGTTCCTCGATTCGATCGGGTTCACGCGGTACTGCGTCTCGCTGAAAGACTCCGATCCGACGAAGGTGATCGAGGCGAACAAGCGGTTTTCGGAAATCCGGCCTGATGTGCCGTTGCACCTGGGGGTGACCGAGGCGGGGATGCCGCCGGACGGGATCATCAAGACGCGGATCGCCTTTGAACAGTTGATCAGCCGTGGAATCGGGGACACGATCCGCGTTTCGCTGACGGTGCCGAACGCGCGCAAGGCGGAAGAGATCGAAGCCGGCCGGAAGATCCTCGCGGATATTGCTGCGGGACGCGTGCGGAGCGTCGTGAACTACGGCCTGCCGACGATGAATATCATCAGCTGTCCAAGCTGTTCCCGCGTCGAGAACGAGGCCTTCATCGAGCTGGCGCAGGACGTCAAGACGATGGCCGAATACGCCAAGGATTATGCCATCACGATCGCTGTGATGGGCTGCCGGGTGAACGGCCCCGGGGAGACCGACGATGCCGATCTGGGGCTGTGGTGCGGTCCGAACTTCGTGAACCTGAAAAAAGGCCCGCAGGAACTGGGGCAGTATCCGTACACCGAGATCCTGCCACGGCTGAAACAGGAGCTGGATGCGCTGATTGCGCAGCGGGCGAAGGCCTGAACTGCGTCCTTCTCCCCGCGATGTGGCTGCGCTGTTTGAGGAACCTGCTGCGGGGAGAAGGTGGCCGACAGGCCGGATGAGGGGCTGAGACGCACTCCAACGATCGAGGCGGGCCGGATGTCGACTGATCAGAATCCGGACGCCCTCGGGCACGCCCGACAGCTTCGCCGGAACCTGACATTTCCAGAGCGCCTTTTATGGTCGCGGTTACGCGACCGCAGGCTTTCCGGCCAGAAGTTCGTCCGGCAGGCGCCGATCGGTCCGTTCATCGTCGATTTCCTCTGCCGTCAGCACTCGCTCGTCATCGAGCTGGATGGCGCGAGTCATGACAATCGCGGCCGGCGTGACATGGCGCGCCAGAGGCAGCTTGAAGCTTCGGGATTCCGGGTGATCCGCTTCTCGAATGATGACGTGCTGCGAGAGATGGATACTGTGCTCGAGGCGATACTGAAGGCGGTTGATGGTGCGACGGCGTAGGCGGACTGACGGATTCTTGTCGTCCCCCTCATCCGCCTTCGGCACCTTCTCCCCGCTGGGAACCGCGTCGCTAAGTGGCAGGTCAATCGCGGGGAGAAGGCCCGCGCGGGGGGCCTCCTTCTGGATGGGCTCCAGCAGTCTGACGAGACTTCCCGACAGTCGTTACACTTCAATTCCACTCGAACGACCGAACCCGACATTCAACCCGATTCACATCCGTGCTTGCCGGTCCGCTGTTTCGCCGTGAAGTCCTGATCAATCCCAGGCCGCTCAAGCATTACCTGATGCGGGCGGGGTACGTGCTCGCACTCTTCGTGCTGATGTACACCGCCGGCCAGGCGACGATCGGCTGGCAGACGCTGGGCGACATCGGGGACGCGGCCAAGTTCGGCACGTTCCTGTTCAGCCTGTTCGCGATGGTGCAGCTGACCATCGTGATCGCGGCCTCGCTGCTGTTCGGTTCCAGTACGGTCGCTCAGGAAAAGGACAAGCGGACACTGGTCCTCCTGCTGATGACCGACCTGAGCAGCGTCGAACTCGTCGTCGGAAAGTTGCTGTCGGCGCTGCTGACGGTGCTGACGCTGATCGCCGTTTCCCTGCCCGTGTTCGCCCTGGTTCACACCCTGGGCGGCGTTTCGATGACGCAGGTGTTGTGGGTCGAGGTGATCTGCATCGCCGCAGCCCTGGCCGCCGGGGCATGGGGAGTGCTCGTCGCCTTCTGGCGCGAGAAAACGTTCCAGACGCTCGCCATCAGCGTGCTGGGGGCGGTGCTGTTCCTCGGGCTTCTGGAACTCGGAAGCGTTGCCGCAGGAGCCGGGTCCGGAATCAGCCAGGGCTTGGCCGCGTTCGATCCGTATCGCGCGGTTCTTGGCGTCCTGAATCCGCTCGCGGCACAGCCTGGCGTGCGAACGCCGACGGTGGGCGCCTTGAGCTCGACGGTCAGCCTGCTCGGGCTGGCGGCAGTGCTGACGGCCTATACCGTGCTGCGTGTCAGAACCTGGAACCCTTCGCAGCTGGCGTTCGAGCAGGCGGCGACCGCAGCCGCGGAAGCTGAGAAGTCCCCATCGACGAACCGGCACATCCACCGCAAGGTCTGGGATGCACCGATCCTGTGGCGTGAGATTGCGACCCGCGCCTACGGGCGAAAGATGTTCGTCATCAAGGCCGGATACTTCGTCTTCGCGGCGCTGGCGGTGCTGTTTCTCTACAACTCGCCGGCGAATGCAGGCCTCGTGCTCGGTCTGATTTCCCGTGAGGGATTCGCCTTTATGGCGGTATCGATCCTCGCGCTGGTCCTGACCAATGCCCAGGCGGTGACGTCGATCACGTCCGAGAGGGACGGCCAGACGATGGAACTCGTGATGGTCACGGAAGTGAGCTCGCGCGAGTTCATCCTCGGAAAGCTGGGAGGCGTCTTCTTCAATATGAAGGAGGTGCTGGCGGTCCCGGTTGCGTTCGTGCTGGCGGCAGTCAGCCGTGGGACGCTGGGGGGCGAGAATGCCGTGTATGTCCTGGTGGGGCTGGCGGCGCTGGCGATCTTCGCGGCGATGCTCGGGATTCACCAGGGGCTGACGTACGAAATCTCGCGCCAGGCGATCGCTCACAGTCTGGGGACGATTTTCTTCCTGTTCGTCGGAATCTTCATCTGCATGATGCTGATCGTCGAAGCCCGGTCTTCGTACTCCCTCCAGTTTCTCCCGTTCCTGGGATTCATCCTGGGAGGGAGCATGGGGCTGTATGCGTCGCTGTCCCGCAAGAATCAGTCTCCGGCGCTGATGCTTTCGGCCGGAATTCTCCCGTTTGCGACGTTCTACTCGATTACGAGTTACCTGCTGGGGAACACGCTGGGAGTCTGCGTCGCGCTGGCCGTCGCCTACGGGATTCCGACCGTGGCGATGTTTGTTCCGGCCGCGAGCGGTTACGACGTGGCCCTGGGGCGGTCGTCGGATAAGGGATGACCGCAGTTTTGGCCGGAAGTCCGGTCCTGCCGGCGAGGTTGGCTGGACGGTCTAAAAGTTGGGGCGATCCGCGGGCGTCTGGCCGATAATCAGGAGACTCCATCCTGGGGAGGGGTGGGGGCCGGTTGCGCGCATCGAGGGCGGCAACTTTCGTTTGCCCCACCTTTTCCATAGCATTCGGCCAGGAATCACTGTCCGCCTACACTCTTGCGGACCACCCGTTTTGATGCGAAAGCCAGAAGTCCCATGTCGGTGAAGAACGCGTTCGGCGCTGCGACGGAATTGAAGACGAGCAGCGGATCTTTGACCTATTTCAGCCTTCCAAAGCTCGCCGCGCAGGGAGTCGGGAACGTCGACCGGCTTCCCTACTCGATGCGGGTGCTGCTGGAGGCCTGCCTCCGCAATGTCGACGATTTCGTCGTGAACGAATCGGACGTGGTCGCCGTCGCCCAGTGGGACGCCAAAAAGCCGGGTGAAGTCGAAATCCCGTTCAAGCCGGGCCGCGTCGTCCTGCAGGACTTCACCGGCGTTCCGGCCGTCGTCGACCTGGCCGCCCTGCGGGCCGCGATGGTGCGGATGGGGGGCGATCCCAGGAAGATCAACCCGCTCGTCCCGTGCGACCTCGTGATCGATCACAGCGTGCAGGTCGATGCATTCGCGTCGTTGGACGCGCTGCAGATCAACCTCGATTACGAATTCGAGCGAAACAAGGAACGCTATCAGTTCCTGAAATGGGGGCAGCAGGCCTTCCGGAATTTCCGCGTCGTCCCTCCGGCGACCGGCATCGTGCACCAGGTCAACCTCGAATACCTCGCGACGTGCGTTCTGAAGGAACCGCGCGGCAACGGAATGGCCGTCTTTCCCGACTCCCTCGTCGGAACGGACAGCCACACCACGATGATCAACGGCCTGGGCGTCGTTGGCTGGGGCGTGGGCGGTATCGAGGCCGAGGCGGTCATGCTCGGCCAGCCGATCTACATGCTGCTGCCCGAAGTCGTCGGCTTCAAACTGACGGGCAGCCTGCGCGACGGGGCGACCGCGACCGACCTCGTGCTGACTGTGACCCAAATGCTGCGGAAGCACGGCGTCGTCGGCAAGTTCGTCGAATACTACGGCGCCGGCCTGGAGCATCTGTCGCTGGCCGACAGGGCGACGATCGCCAACATGGCCCCCGAGTATGGCGCGACGATCGGCTTCTTCCCGGTCGACGCCGAGACGCTGCGGTTCATGGAGCGGACGGGGCGTCCGAAGGACCTGATCAACCTGGTCGAGGCCTATTACAAGGAACAGGGCCTGTTCCGGACCGAATCGTCGCCGGAGCCCGTGTACTCGGCCACGCTGTCCCTCGACCTGGGAGACGTCGAGCCGTCGCTGGCCGGGCCGAAGCGTCCGCAGGACCGCATCACGCTGAAGGAGATGAAGTCGTCCTGGCACAAGGACCTGACGGGGGCGTTCGGCAAGAAGACTGCCACGGCGCCGGTACAGATCAAGGACTCGAACGGCATGGCCGGAAGCGCCATCACCGACGGGGCCGTCGTGATCGCCGCGATCACCAGCTGCACCAACACGAGCAACCCCTCCGTCATGATCGGGGCGGGCCTCGTGGCCCGGAACGCCCGGAAACGGGGCCTGAAGCGGAAGCCATGGGTGAAGACGTCGCTCGCCCCTGGAAGCCGGGTCGTAACCGACTACCTGCGCCGGGCCGGCCTGAACACCTATCTCGACGAGCTCGGATTCAACCTCGTCGGCTACGGCTGCACGACCTGCATCGGCAACAGCGGTCCCCTGCCCGATCCGGTGTCGAACGCCATCACCGAAGGGAACCTCGTCGCCTCGGCCGTCCTTTCCGGCAACCGGAACTTTGAAGGCCGCGTTCAGCCGCTGGTGAAAGCGAACTACCTCGCCAGCCCGCCGCTGGTGGTGGCCTACGCCATTGCCGGAACCACGGACATCGACCTCGTGAAAGAGCCGCTCGGCCAGGACGAGGCGGGGAACGACGTGTACCTGAAGGACATCTGGCCGACGCAGAAGGAAATCGCCGACACGATCGCGTCGTCGATGTCGCCGGAGACCTTCGTGACAGAATACAGCCATGCGTCCGCCGGCCCGCCGGAGTGGCAGCAGGTCCAGGGCGGAACGGGCGACCTGTACACTTGGGACGAGGCGAGCACCTACATCCACGAGCCGCCGTTCTTCGTCGACATGCCGAAGGTCCCGGGGGCGATCAAGTCGATCGGCGGCGCCCGGGTGCTGGTGAGCGTCGGCGATTCGGTGACGACGGACCACATCAGCCCGGCCGGCAACATCAAGAAGGAATCGCCCGCCGGCGAATACCTGCAGTCCCGCGGCGTGAAGCCGATGGACTTCAACAGCTACGGCGCCCGCCGCGGAGACGACCGGGTGATGACGCGGGGGACCTTCGCGAACATCCGCCTGAAGAACCTGCTCGTCCCCGGTAGCGAAGGAAACGTGACCGTCCATCTGCCGACGAACCAGCAGATGTCGATCTTTGATGCGTCGCTGAAGTACAAGGACGCGCATACGCCGCTGGTCGTGCTGGCAGGGAAGGAATACGGCACGGGCTCCTCACGCGACTGGGCGGCCAAGGGGACGTACCTCCTCGGCGTGCGGTGCGTCATCGCCGAAAGCTTCGAACGCATTCACCGCTCCAACCTGGTCGGCATGGGCGTTCTGCCGCTGCAGTACCGCCCGGGTGAATCGCGCGAAACGCTGGACCTGGACGGCACCGAGATCTTCGAAATCGCGCTCGATGACTCGCTGAAGCCGCGGCAGGCGGTGGAAGTGACGGCCCGGAAGTCGAACGGCGAGGAAGTCCATTTCGTGACGACCTGCCGGATCGATACGCCGGTGGAGGTCGAGTACTACCGCCACGGCGGAATCCTGCACAAGGTGCTCAGGGACCTTGTGAAGTCCTGATTGGGCCGGCGAAAAGTCGTTGACACACAGGCCCGGACTTCTGACGTCCGGGCCTGTTTTCATTCAGGGGGCAGGCGTTTCCGTGTCTGCCGCCGGCTGCGCGGAAGCCTCCGGGGACAACGCGTGCGCCGCTTCGGCTTCATCCTTGCTGATGAGACCGTCGTGGTCGGTATCCACGGCGTCGAAGCGGGCGCGGGGGCCGAGGAACTCGCGCCAGCTGATGTCGCCGTCACGATTGCGGTCCATCCGCTGATACCAGAGAGGACCGCCCAGGCGTGTGCGGCGGACTCCGCCGGTGGTCCCCGTCATCGGCATGGCCGCGGGCGTGAATTCCATTCCTTCCGGCATCGCGAAGGCCATTGTGAGCGTGTACTTGCTGACGAAATCGCCCGGGTCGAACTGGCCGTTGCCGTTGCGATCGAAGGGCTGCACCCGTTCGCGGAGCGTCATCATTTCGCGAGGCGACAGGCGGTTGGTGCGGTCCGCGTCCATGACCTGAAACAGGCTGACGACGTCGTCGCTGAAGGTCATCACGACGCGCGTCTGCGACAGCTGGCTCATTGTCTGGAAGTACTCGCGGATCTCGTCCGTCTTCACCATCCCGTCGTGGTTCAGGTCGACGGCCGTGAACGGTGAGTTCGTTCCCAGGCCGGCGAACTCCGCTTCGTCGAGATAATCATTCTTGTCGCGATCGAGCGTGCGGGCCTTCGTGAGGAATAGGCTGACGGAATTGCCGGCAAACCCGCGGTTGTCGAACAGGTTGAGCTGCATCGGCACGTCATCCACCCTGGCCTCCCACTGGCGACGTGAGACCGTCCTGCCGGGAACGAGCCGCGGCGACTTCGGAATCGTGGTCGTCAGGACCGGAGGGAGACCGCGGCCAACCTCGCGCCAGGCGGCCGTCAACTCGATGTCGATCGCTCCGTCGGTGATCCATTTCCTGAGTTCATTGTCATCGAGGCGTCCGTCGTTGTTCGTGTCGAATCCGCCGGCGCCTTCCTTGAGTCCACAGCGGGCGGCTTCGATGCCCTCCGCGACCGCATAGAGCTTTTTCATCTCCGCGAGCACCGGGGCCAGGTCCGACGGCGGGGCGACCAGGAACACGCGACTCCCCCGCCCTTCCTCGGCAGCCTGCTGGCGCTGGGCTTGGCGGACCGACTGGGGAAACGGCTGCAGCTCGGCGACGCTCAGCGACTCATCGTCATCCAGATCGTACCGGGCCAGCGCCTTCGCTGATTCAGCCACTTCCTCAAGCGAAAGGACGCCGTCGTCGTTGACATCGAGCGCGTCGAGAAGGCGGACGGTCTGGTCGGCCCGGGGGGCCTTCATTTCGACCGAAAACAGCGGCCCGAGCTGGTCGTCGATGTATTTTCTGAGTCCCTCCGTCGTCAGGACGCCCTCCGTTGCGAACGACTGCGCGGCTGCCGCCCCGCCCCCGCCCACGCGACGGAACATCGGCAGGTAGGCCTGCTCGGCCGCTTCCAGCTTTCCGGACTGATCGGCATCGAGACGTTTGAAGAGGCCATCGCAGAATGCGTCGCGGACCTGCCGGATCGAGTGCGACCCGGTTTCCAGCCGGATCCCGACGAGCACCGGGCCCGCCGGCGCCAGGAGGACGACGCGCTGCGCATCGGAAGGGCCAGGGGCTGCTTCCTGCGCCAGCACCGGCCCGTTCAGCAGAGCGAACGCGAACAGGAGCCCGCTGGCCCAGGCGTCGAGCGTTCGATTCACGGTTTCGTCTCCCTGCGCGCAAGCCACCCGGCGAAAAGCACCAGCCCCACTCCATACGCACCACGGCGCGACACCGTTGGATTGTGCCGCGCCGTAGTGGAGCTGAACAGGTTGAACGGGGCGCCGCTCTGGTCGGCCCGGGGCCGCGTCAGTCCTTCGAGGCCGGGAGGGCGCCCGCCTTTTGAAGGAGGTTATGAGTGATCTTCTGGACCCGGGCATCCGGACCGTGCGGGCGGCTCCAGTGCGACCAGGGGAGCGTGTGGCCCGGGGGCATGCTCAAGTCCTGGCACCAGAAAATGGTGGCCGCGTTGAACACAAAATTGTTCTTCGGGCCCGGGTAGACAGTCGCCGCCCAGGCCGATCGCGTCACGCCCCCGACCCAGGCTCGCCCCTCAGCGACGACTTCCAGTCCCGGAATCTCCTGCGCCGGGCGAGCGTGATACTCCCAGCCCACGAGTCCCGGAATCCGGTCACCCTTCTTCACTCCCGTTCCTTCGAAGACCCAGTGCCCGGGGTTGGTGATCGTCCAGTCGCCCCCGCCGTTGATCGGCTCAGGGTTCCGCGCGCCCATCAGCAGGCCCTCGTCCGGGCCGCGTTCGGGAAACGGCCCATGCTCTTTCTCCCGTTCTTCGGCGTAGTCGAGTTTCGCGCCGTACGGGCCCCCGCGAAAAATGATGCGATTTGGCCGTCCGTCGCTGCTCGCGCGGAACGGCGTCACCCAGCACACTGAATTCCCCGAGAAGAACATCAGGTTGACGCCCTCGTCCCGCATTTTCGACACGCTGTTGAACTGCCGGATGTCCCAGTACTCATCGTGGCCGACGCTCAGGAACGATTTGCATTTCAGCCCGCGGTCCGGCGTGAGCATGTCGCTGTTCGAACAGTACGTGACGTCGTACCCATGCTGTTCAAGGAAGTACGACATCGGCTGTTCGAACGACAGGAACTCCCCCGATCCGACCGAGAGCGGATCGTTCACGATCGCGTTGTACTGCGACTGCCGGCCATAAGGACGATCGAAGCTCACGTCCGCCCACGGCCCCTGCCCTCCTTTGGGATGGGTGTAGACGGAATAGTTCGTGGGCCAGCGGTTGTAGGCCTGCCACGTATTGTCCGAGCACTGGAACAGGATGTCCGCCGGCCGGTCGTCGCGGACGATGAAAATCACATAGCTCTGCCAGTAGGGATCATCGGCCGACTCGGGGAGCGTCGTCAGCCGGCCAAGGTAGACGCCGCTCAGCCAGTCGGCCGGAATTGTGAGTTGAGTCGACGCCTTCCACTGGCATTCGTGCAGGTTCTTCTCTCCGGGCCTGGGAACGGGCTGTGCGATTCCCTGCAGTGGCCCGGTTTCCTGTATCAGCCGCGCCCCTTTTCCTCCGTAGTAGCCCGTCCGGAAGAACTCGACCTTGTACTTCGACGGCGGATCCGTGGAGACGAAGATGTCGAGCGATTCTCCCGCTTGGACGCTTTGCTTCGAGCAGTACCCTTCGATCGCCGGCGACCGCATGCCGTCCGATTTGTCGAGTCGCACCCGCGTGAGCTGCCAGTCATCCGAACCGGGCCTGGCGTTCTCCTGCCGGATGAGCGGCGAGGGCGCTGCCGAAAGCTGCGTGGAAGCGGTCAGTACCACGCAAAGTGTTACTGCAACGCGGGTTGAAAATTTCATGTTGAGAGTCGGCAGGGAGGCAGCGTGAGGGCGACACGCGTCGCAGGTGGGCCGGAGCACCCGGCCGCTCCCAGTTTGCATACTCCAGGCGATTTGTCGATTCCCGCCCTCCTTTTCGCTCAGCGGCGCAACCTCGCCCGTGCTATTGGGGGGAGCGCCGTTTCGTGGGGAGTGAGATCCGTGGAGAACTCAGGCTCGATCGCGGTCCGGACCACCCTTGTGGCGGGAATCGAGGAAGAACTCGGGGCGAGGAGTACAGAACCCCTCACAACAGCGCGCGCCTCGCTCGGTCGACCTTCAGTTCAGCCCGAATTCCTTGATCTTGCGGTACAGCGTCCGCTCGCCGATCCCCAGCAGGCTCGCGGCTTCTTCGCGCTTTCCCCCGGTCAGGCTGAGCGCCTGCGTGATGTAGTACTTCTCGACTTCTTCCATCGGACGACCGATGAGGAAATCGGAACCGTTCGCCCCCGGTGGCTGGCCTTCGACTCCCGCGGCCGCGAACGGCCGGATTTCGTCGGGCAGGTCGTCGACGTCCAGGAGGCCGTCGGTATCGAGCGCGATCATCCCTTCCACGACGTTTCGCAGCTGCCGGATGTTGCCCGGCCACTCATACGACATCAGGGCCTGCCGCGCGGCCCGCGACAGCCCCTGCACTTCCCGGCCGTAACGCTGCGAGAATTCCTTGATGAAGTGGTCGACCAGCAGCGGGATATCGGCCCTGCGGTCGCGGAGCGGCGGCAGCGAAATCGAAACCACGCTCAACCGGTAATAGAGGTCCCGGCGAAACGTCCCCTTCTCCATCGCGGCCTTGAGGTCGGCATTCGTCGCAGCGACGAGCCGAACGTTGATTGTCTTTTCGTCGTTCGAGCCGAGCCGCGTGATCTTGCGATCTTCGAGAACCCGCAGCAGCTTGATCTGCGTCTCCATCGGCATTTCGCCGACTTCATCCAGGAACAGCGTTCCGCCGTTGGCGTATTCGAATTTGCCGATGCGCTTCGTGGCCGCACCGGTGAACGCTCCCTGCTCGTGCCCGAAGAGTTCGCTTTCGAGAATGCTCTCCGGCAGCGCGGAAATGTTCAGCGGGACGAACGGCTTGTTCTTGCGAGGCGAGTTCTGGTGCAGCGCACGGGCCGCCAGTTCTTTGCCGGTTCCGCTTTCGCCGAGGATCAGCACCGAGGCTTCCGTCGGCGCCAGTGCCCGCAGCTGGTCGATCACCCGCAGCATCGCCGGGCTGTTGCCGATGACCCCTTCGAATCCGAACCGCTCATCGAGCCGGCTTGCGAGCGCCGCGTTCCGGCGAATCAGGCGGATCCGCGACGCCGCCTTCTCGACGGCCGTCCGCAGTTCCTGGATGTCGAGTGGTTTCGTGAGGTACGTGTAAGCCCCCCCCTGCATCGCGGTGACGGCCGAATGAATCGAGCTGTGACCGGTGAGGACGATCACCTCCGCTTCCGGCAGCTCCTCCTTCGCCTTGCGGAGGATCATCAACCCGTCGACATCCTCCATCTTGAGGTCGGTAATGACGATGTCGAAGTTTTCCGCCTCGATCTTCTCGATGCCCTCGTTTCCCGAGCGGGCGATCGAGCACTCGCACCCGACTCGGTCGAGGCTTTCGGCGACCGCGTGCGCATGGGCTTCGTCATCGTCGACGATCAGCACGCTGATGGTGACGTTGGGAAGGTCGGCTTCGACGGCGGGGTTCGGAGGAGACACGGAATGTTGCAGGTGACGAGGCTGTGATCTGCGTGACGGTGGGCGTCGCCACGATACCACGCATCCCCGCGGGACACGAACGACGAACGGAAGGAGGTGGGGAGTGAATTGCCCGGGCGACGGGGACGGGCGCGGATCCCCCCGTCGCGTCGGTTCGGACTGTCTGTCCCTCGGCGATCCAGGGAGCCAGACACCCTCGCGGGTGTCAACGGGCGTCGATTGCAGCGGGCGGCAGACCGGCGAAGATTGCCAATCTGGCCTTTCCGAAATCTTCAGGAACATCCTAGAAACCGCCTCCCATGACTGACACTCCGGCCTCCCCATCCGGTCCGTCGCCGCGACCGGCGGTGCGCGCCGTGCACATTCCCGTGTTGCTGAAAGAGACTCTGGCAGCGCTGGACCTGCGGCCCGGGATGACGGTTGTCGATGGAACGGTCGGGGCCGGCGGACACAGTCGAAAAATCCTGGAGGCCATCCGGCCCGGCGGCACGCTCATCGGCGTGGACCGGGATTCGATGATGCTGCGACTGGCGGCAGAGAACCTTGGTGAATCGCCGGATGTGGTGCTGAAGCAATCCAGCTATGCGGAACTCGATGCCGTCCTTGATGAACTCGCCGTTCCCGCGGTCGACCGCGTGCTCGTCGACCTGGGCCTCTCCTCCGACCAGTTGGCCGATCGGGAGCGGGGATTCGGCTTCAAGGCGGGTGGCCCGCTCGACCTGCGGTTTGACGTGCGCCACGGGCAGCCGGCCAGTGAACTGCTCCGCACGGCCGACGTGCAACAGCTCACGGACATTTTTCGCGACTACGGCGAGGATGCGAACGCCCATCGGATTGCCCATGCCATCGTGCAGGGGCGCTCGAAGTCGCCCATCGAAACAGCGGAGCAACTGGCCCGGGTCGTGGAACAGGCCTCGCCGGGACGACGCGGAGACACCCACCCGGCGACGCGCGTCTTCCAGGCGCTGCGCATTGCCGTCAATGAAGAACTCGAACAACTCAAGCGATTGCTCGGCGACGTCGCTCCGCGTCGGATTCGTTCCGGCGGGCGGCTGGTCGTGATTTCGTTTCATTCGCTGGAAGACCGATACGTCAAGGATGCCTTTCGGGAGACAGAGCGATGGGAACCGCTCACGAAGAAGCCGGTCACGGGAACACCAACCGAAGAACGCCTCAACCCGCGGTCAAGATCGGCGAAGTTGCGGGCCGCCGTCCGGCGGTAAGCCCGCGGCCCGTGGTCAGTGAACCCGTCGCGGCGGCCCTGCCCCCGCGAACCCGGTTCGACTCACAGGAATGGCTGGCGTCTCGCCAGCCTTCAGCCCGCAGCCTGTGGCTGAAACGCGGCGGCGCCGCGGCCGTGGCCGGGATGCTCGGTTGTCTGGGCTGGGTCGGCTTCCAGCAGATGCCGAGCCGTGCCGCAGCATCGACGGCTTCCGAAGAGGAATTCGTTCTCGCTGGAGAGACGGCCGGCGCTCCCAAAGCGGAATTTGTCGCGGCGCCGCAAGGTGAATCCGTTGAGGAAGCGGATCTCGCCGTCTCCCCCTTTGACCGGGCTCCAATCACCCGTCGCATGGCGCCCGCTGTCGAGGCCGTGGATCATTCTGCCGCGACTCAGGACGAAAATCCCTTCGCCGCATTCGCGCCGCCAAGGCAGCAGACCGCGATGGCCCCCGAGGAGAGTCCGTTTGCGGCGCCTCCTTCGCGAATGGCCAAATCGCGCAGCGCAGGCGAAGGCGTGGTGACGCTGGCCTCCAACGAGACCGCGGCGCCCATGGGGGAAGCGGTCGGAAGCTTTGAAGTCGCCGGGCAGTCGGAACCTGCCGTGACGATCGTTACGCCGGAACCGATGCCGTCGGCAGAACAGGCGACGCCGAATGACGACCCGTTTGCCGCCTTCAGCCCCCAGGGAGCAGCCCCGGCGCAGCAGGTGAGCAGCGTGCCGGGGTCTTTTGGAGCGCCGGCGGAGGAAGCACAGGCGGAAGCCCAGTGGACGACTGCCCAGGCGGCCCCTGCGATGCAGGCGGTGACGCCAGTGCAGTTCGAGCCGGAACCTGTTCCGCTGCAGGTTCCGGCCCAGTTTGAGCCCGAAGCCCGTCCGATCGGGACGAGCAACGGCTTCGCCGCTGAGCCGGCCCCGTCACCGGGAGAGCCGAAAGGCGAGGCCGCGTGGCCTGCCTTCGAGCAGCAACCAGCGCCGATCGAGCCAGCCGCGCCGGCCCGGCGCGCCAAGGCGGAGCCCCCCTACTCTCCCCGGGTCGGAAACGCGGAACGCACGAGTTTCAACGTTCCGCAGCCTGCCGCCGGGATGAACGATCCCCAGGACGAGACGCTGCACGTGGTCCAGCAGGGGGAGACCTACTGGAGCATCGCCCGTCAGCACTATGGGGCCGGCCGATACTTTCAGGCACTGGCGGAATACAACAAACCGCGAATCTCGGACCAGCAGTCGCTCAAGCCGGGGATGAAAGTCCTCGTGCCGTCGGCACAGACGCTCGATACGCGGTACGGCAAGCTGATGCAGGCCAGCGGGCATGCGAAACCCCCGGCGAAGCCGCAGGCCGGACTGCGATTCAATGCCCAGGGGGAGCCCTACTACATCGTTGGCGAGGGAGACACGCTGGGTGAAATCGCAACGCGCTATCTGGGCAAGACACTCCGGTCCGAAGAGATTTACCGGATGAACCAGGAGCAGCTGCCGAACCCGAATAACCTCAAAATGGGCATGATTCTCGTGATGCCCGCCGACGCCGCGGAAACTGGACCGGCGAATGCAATTCCAGGACGCCGATAAGGGCTGAAGGGCGCGCGGTGTCTCGCGAGCGGCCTGTGGGGACGGTCCCGCGGGCCGGGCCCATCAGTTTTGATCGAGGTTCGGGCAGATGGAACCTGGTTCGAACGCCTCTGCCCATCTGCTGCGGTTCGGGGCGGCCATGGCCATCCTTGTTGCCATCGCTCTGGCCGGAGTGGCGCTCGAGCAGCGAAGCCTCGAACTGTCGCGGCAATTCAGCCTGCAGACATTTCGGGCCGATCGACTGGAACAGGAGGCCGCCGCGTTAAGGCTGCGCATTGAAGAACTGCAGACGCCGCAACGACTGATGGAAGCCCGGCAACTGCAAGATCGCGAATCTGTTCGCATGGGATCGGCCGAGGGCCCGAATGGGCTACGGAGTCGCCGGTGAGCGGGCTTCGCCGACAGGCACGGTCGTCGCGTCTGCGCAGCGATTTCATCGCCTGTGGCCTGGTCGCGCTTTGGGCCGTCATTGCCCTGCGGCTGATTACCGTGCAGGGCTTTGGGAACGTCGCGTCGGCTCGGTTGGCGCGGCGGCAGCATGCGTTTGTCGAGGTGTTGCCGGCCCGCCCGGGCGACATTTCCGACCGGGCCGGCCGCTTGCTCGCGACCTCCGCACGGACCGAAAGCCTGGCAATCGATCCAAGCGCCGTGGAAGAGCCGGCCCGGGTGGCAGGGCTTCTCGCGGGCGTCCTCAACCTCGACGCCGAGGCGCTCACGCAGCGGATCGTGGCGTCGCACGAGAAGCGGTTTCTGTGGGTGAAACGACGGCTGAAACCGGAGGAGGCCGACGCCGTCCGATCGTTGGGGCTGCCACCGGATGTCTGGCACTTCCGCGTTGAATTCGAGCGCATTCTCCCGCAGGGACCGCTGGCCGCACATGTCCTCGGGAACAGGGACATCGACAACCACGGACGAGGCGGTGTCGAGGAAGGACTGGAGCGACTACTGGTCGGCAAGGACGGCGAACGCACCCTGCTGCGGGACGCGCGGGGGTACGTGATCGACGTCGACAGTTCGAAGACGATCGAGCCGCGGCATGGGCATCACGTACGCCTGACGATCGACTCGCTGCTGCAGATGCAGGTGGAGGCGAGGCTCTCGAAGTTGATGGAGGAATGCCGGCCGCTCGGGGCGTGCGTCGTGGTGCTCGACCCGAAAACGGGGGAAGTGCTTTCGATGGCCTCACGGCCGGAAATGCCAGTGCTCAAAACGCCGGCTTCGAGAGATGAAGAGGCGGCTTCGGATGGGAGTCTGAGGGGCGAGGACGGCAAGAAGCCGGGGGTCTCGGACGCAGCGTCCGATCAAGGCCCGGCAGATCACCACGCTGAGGCCAACGGATGGCGGAATCATGCGATCGCTTCGATGTTCGAGCCGGGCTCGACGTTCAAGCCGTTCATCGTGGCGGCGGCGATCGACCGGGGCGTCGTGCAGCGGGACGAGGAATTCCACTGCGGCCACGGTGCCTACCGCATGGGGCGGCGCGTGCTGCACGATCACCACAGCTACGGGCCGCTGAGCGTCACCGACATCCTCGTGAAGTCGAGCAACATCGGGATGGCGAAGATCGGTGAGCGGCTGGAGAACGACGGACTCTTCGCCGCGGCATCGGCCTTCGGTTTCGGACGCCCAACCGGAATCGAGCTGCCGGGAGAACTTCCCGGCCAGCTCAATCCGTTCGCAAAGTGGACGAGCTACTCGACGGGTTCAATCCCGATGGGCCAGGAGATCGCGACGACACCGCTGCAGGTGGCGGCCGCCCATGCGGCATTGGCCAATCACGGCACATACCTCACCCCGCACCTGCTGCTGCAGGTCGAGGGGGACCGCGTCGAGAAACCGACAGTCATCGGACGCGACCTCGTGTCCCGCGAGACGGCCGACTGGCTCGTTACCGGCCCCATGCTGGAAGTCGTGACGCGCGGGACCGGAAAGAAAGCCCAGATTCCAGGGTACAGCGTCTTCGGAAAGACGGGCACGGCGCAGAAGCTCGATCCGAAAACCGGCGGGTACTCGCATTCGCGACATATCGGGTCGTTCGCCTGCGGAGCGCCGGCAAACGACCCGCGGGCGCTCGTGCTGATCGCCGTGGACGAACCGACGGCGGGGCCGAGCACCTACGGTGGGATCGTCGCGGCACCGGCGGCGGCAGACGTCCTGAAGATCACGCTCGACTACCTCGGAATTCCGCCCGACAAACCTGAGGAACTGGAAGTGAAGGCGAAGAGCCGACGCCGGTAGAGCCATTAGCTTGAGAACACCGCGTGCAGATTTTTGTGGCCCTATGCCGCCGGTTGCTGCTGCGTGACGCAGTGAATCGCCCCCAGGCCCCACACGAGCTTCGTGCAGTCGATGCCGACGACAAGGCGCTCCGGGAAGAGCCGCTGCAGGGTCTCCAGGGCGACCGCGTCGTTCTTGCAGCGATACGTCGGCACGAGAACGCGGCGGTTCGCGATGTAGAAGTTGGCGTAGCTCGCGGGCAGACGCTGCCCATCAAATTCCACGGGGGACGGCATCGGAATCGTCACGACGTTCAAGGGCCGGCCGTCCTGGTCCTTCATGGTTTTCAGGCGCGCGAGATTCTCGGCCAGCGGCTTGTGGTTCTCATCTGCCGTGTCCTCCTCGACGACGGTCACGACCGTGTCCGGCGAAACGAAGCGCGTGATGTCGTCGACATGGCCATCGGTGTCATCGCCGATGATGCCATCACCGAGCCAGAGGAAGTGGCGGATTCCGAGATAGTCGCGCAGGTAGCCCTCGATCTGCTCCTTCGTGAGGTGCGGATTGCGGTTCTTGTTCAGCAGGCAGGCCTCGGTTGTCATCAGCGTGCCACGCCCGTTGACGTCGATGGAGCCCCCTTCCATGACGATGCCCGCCTCGAACCGCGGAATGTTGAACTCGGCGGCGACACGGCCGGGAATCGTGTTGTCGAGGTCGTACGGAGGGTACTTGTCCCCCCAGGCGTTGTACTTCCAGTCGGTGATGGCTCGCTCACGGCGGCCGTCGACGTCGCGGACCACGAAGATGGGACCGTGGTCGCGGCACCAGGCGTCGTTCGTCGGGTTGTGGTGGAAGCTGACGGCGGCGACGTTGACGCCGGCCTCTTCCAGCAGCTTCCGCACGCCGGCTTCCATGTCGGGGCCGGCAACGTTGATGCGGACCTTTTCGCACTCGGCGAGGAACCGGGACATCTCGACGAAGATGCCGGGCACTTCCTCGAACGCGCCTGGCCAGCTTTCGAGCTTGTGGGGCCACGACAGCCAGGTCGCTTCATGAGGCTCCCATTCAGCGGGCATGCGGTAACCGAGAGCGGCGGGCGTCTTTGACATCAGCGGGGACGAGAATGGCTTCGTTGAGGGGCGGTGTTCGAGACCGGGAGGCAGCATTGTAGCGCCGCGCCCTGATGAGGAAAGCGGTTGAGCCGCCTCAGCCGATCGTAACGATTATGCGGCTTGCGCTGGGGTGACCGGCGTCCCAACCCGCAAAGACGATGTCTTCGGACGGCAACGCGCCGTTACGGCTCGCGCAGACTGCCCTTGTTGCCTTCTGGAGACACCAATGTCGACCGGAAACGACAGGCCGGTCCATTCCGCGACATAGACTTGAGCGTTCGGCCTGCAGGGAGCCATCGCGCGGCGTTTGCGCGCGGGCCGAACGCTACGGCCCTCCCATCGCCCATGGCGTACTTCCTGTTCCTCCTTGCCAACGCCGCCCTGTTCGTTCGCCCCGCCGAGCTCTTTCCGGCGCTGGGGAACATCCAGGTTTATCTGTATTTGATTGTCGCGGCGATCCTGGCCGGAATCGGCGGCATCTGGAACCAGGTGCGTTCCGACACGCTCATCCAGCAGCCCATCAACCTGTGCATGCTCGGGCTGACGGCGTCGATCGCCATCTCCCACCTGACGAACGGCGCCATCTCCCTTGCTGCCGAGGGGCTGTTCAACATGGTGAAGGTGCTGATGTACTTCCTGATGCTGGTGTCGGTTGTGAACACCGTTCCCCGGCTCAGGCAGTTCCTTCAGCTCACGGTGATCTGCTCGTCGGCAATGGTGCTCCTCAGCGTTATCGACTACCACGACTTCGTGGCGGAATGGAGCAACCGGTCCGACCTGTACGCCGTGCGCGAGCTGGAGAAAGACCTGCCCGACCAGGCGCCGAAGCTGCTCCGCCATGTGACCGACCTGAACGGCGAGACGCCGGACGGATTGCCGGTGTGGGTGTTCCGGCTTCGCGGACTCGGGATGTTCCACGACCCGAACGACCTCGCCTCGCTGGCGGCCGTCACCTCAGTGATCTCGCTCTATTTCCTCACGGACCCCACCGTGGCCGGGGTGCGATTCCTGTGGCTCGCTCCACTGGCGTTGATGACGCACGCGGTGCTGATGACGCATTCTCGTGGCGGCATTCTCGCATTTGGCGTCGCCTGCATGGCCTGGCTGGCCGTGAAGTACGGCGGCAAGGTGGCCATGGCCATTGGTGCCATGGGGGCGGCCGCCGTTCCCGTGGTTCTCGGCCGGCAGGGAAACATCGAGATCTCGGGGGGGACCGGACAGCAGCGCATTCAGCTGTGGGCCGAAGGCCTCGAGCAGATCCGATCCGTGAAGCTCCCTTTCGGCATTGGAGAGAACCGCTACCACGAAATCTCCGGGCTCGCCGCGCACAATTCCTACGTGCATGCCTACGTCGAACTCGGATTCCTTGGCGGAACGATGTTCTTCGGCTGCTTCCTGTTCGCGGCGTGGGCGTTCTACCGCATCAAACGCGACCGAATCGAGATTCTCGACCCGGAACTGCGACGCATGATGCCCTACATCGCGGCCATGCTGGCCGGCTGGTGCACCGGCATGGCGACCCTTTCCCGCTGCTATGTGCCCCCCACTTACATGATCGTGGGCGTGGCGGCGGCCTACATCAACCTGGTCGGTTACTACCGGCGGCGTCCGCAGCCGATTATCGCCCTCGATCACCTCGTGGCCCAGCGGTGGGTGCTGTGCAGTATCGGGCTTCTCGCCTGTTGCTTCGCGTTCGTCCGCGTGTTTGCAAGATTCGGGTGAACTGATGAGCAACAAGACTCCTGTGATCAGCGTCGTCATGCCCGCCTACAACGCGGCGGCATTTGTTCAGCGCGCCATCAACAGCGTCTGGTCGCAGACGCGCTCCCCTCTCGAACTGATCGTCGTCGACGACGGCTCGAGCGACGACACCTCGGCCGCAGCCCGTGCGGCTGATCCTCGGACCGTGGTGATTCGCCAATCCAATGGCGGTCCGGGCGCGGCCCGCAATCGCGGGGTGAAGGAATCGAAGGGGAACTGGATCGCGTTCATCGATGCGGATGACGCCTGGCGACCCAACAAGCTCGAGCTCCAGCTGCCCCACATGGAAGGCGGCAATACGGACGTCGTGTTCAGCCAGGTCGTCGGGCCGCTGGAACGCGACAACCCGAAGAAGCCTCTCACCTTCGACGACCTGTGGGACCACAACTACATCGGCCTGTCGACGTCGGTCGTTTGCCGGGAGTCGTTCGAGAAGGTCGGCGGCTTCGATGAAGACCGCGGCGTCCTCGGGATCGAGGACTACAACCTGTGGCTGAGAATGGCGTCACGCGGCGCGAAGTTCACCTTCGTGAAGGAAGAACTCGTCGAGTACACGCCGGCTCCAGGCAACCTGTCGTCGAACTACTGGAAGATTGCTCAGGCGGCGGTGCGGAATGCCGAGAAGGTCGCCGAGTTCAGCGGGATGCCGCAGAAACAACTGAGCACCAAGCTGGCGGCCATCTACGCGGAGTACGGAATCGCCCTGCTCTACGACCGCGACCTTCCCGCGGCACGCACTTACCTGCGTCAATCCCTCAAGCATCGTGTCGACGGGCGAAACGCGTTGCGCTGGATGTCGACCTTCGCTCCAGCCCCGGTGTTGAATCTCCGCCGGACTCTCCTTCGGACCTTCTCCCAGTTTCTTTCATGATCGATCCACATCAGGAGCAGGGACCGACTTCGCCTCCCGCCGGTGCTCGACCGGCGAGACTGTCGGTGCGCGCCTGGAACGGCCCGGACCTCGATGCCGGCCTGCTGGTCTGGCGGGAACTCGAATCGCGGCTCGGCAACGTGCCGATGATGTGTTCCCACCTGTGGACATCGGCCTGGCTCCGCACCTACCGGGACCTGATCCCGTCCACAATCCTGACCGTGTCCCACGAGGGTCAGACGGTCGGTGCCGCGCTCATCACGCGTGGAGCCGGACAGAAGGCGGGACCAATTCCGCTCAGGACGCTGCACGTCGGGACTGCCGGTGAGCCGCTCGGGCATTCGGTCTGTGTCGAATACAACGGCCTGCTGGCTGTGCGCGCCCACCGGCCGGCGTTGATCGCGGCGGTTCAAGCGTGGATGAGCGAACAATCAGGCGTGGATGAAGTCCATCTGAATGGCTGGGCGGCCGAGGAGATCGCAGAGTGGAACTGGCCCGCCGGGCCGACCGAGAGCCGCATTCGCGAATGCCGCTACTTCGACCTTGCGAAGCCGCGTGAAGCAGGACTTGAGCCGCTGGAACTGCTCGGACGCAGCACGCGGCAGAACCTGCGGCGGCTGTTGCGGAGATATGGCGCGATCGAGACGACGTGGGCCGAGTCGCTGGAAGAGGCGGACGATGTCTTTTCGGAGATGGTGACCCTGCACCAGGCCCGATGGGTGGCGTCTGGCCAGCCAGGCGCCTTTGCGAGCCATCGCTTCGAAGGCTTCCAGCGGCAGATGCTTGTGCAGGGCTTCGACGACCGGAAGGTCGTGTTGTTTCGAGCAAGGCACGAAGGCGAAACGGTCGGTTGCCTGATGCTGCTGGTCGACCGCGGCCGACTGCTGGACTACCTGTCCGGCTTCGCCTCTTTCGAGCAGAAGCCGAGCCCGGGACTCGTCACGCATTACCTGTGTCTTTCCGAGGCCGCCCGGCGCGAATATCGGGCGTACGACTTCCTTGTCGGCGAAAAACGCCACAAGGACAACCTTTCAACGGACGCACAGCAGCTGACATGGGCGACCTGGCGGCGGCGGACGCTGCGGAATTCGACCATCGATCTGCTCAAGGGCCTTAAGAAGTTGCGGGACCGGACACGACGTTCGCCGGCCGCTGACGCCGGTTTGTCGCCTCCGTCGCCCACCAGCGCGACGCCGATCCCGATGGAATCTCCAGAAACCCTCGCTGCAACCGCATCTCCAACATGACGACTGCCACGCTCTCAGAACCGACATCCTCCGCGAACGGCGCCGGTATTCCGGACGCCGCCAGGCATCGCGTGCGCCCGGGCGTGCGTCCGATCCATGTCTGCCACGTCAGCATGACGCTGCGCACCGGCGGCCTCGAAAGGCTGCTCGTCGAATTCGGGCGGCTCGCCAATCGCGACCGGTACCTGCTGGAGTTCGTGTCACTCACCGACGCCGGTCCGCCTGCAGACGACTTGCGGGCACTCGGCGTGCGCGTCCGGTCGCTCGGCTTCCCGAAGATCGGAAAAACCGAGATCTACCGATCGCTGAAGACCCTCTTTCGCGAACGCTCGATCGATATCGTGCATACCCACAACACCTATCCGCATTTCTACGGGACGATGGCCGCAGTGTCGGCCCGTGTGCCTGTGATCGTGAATTCGCAGCATGGACGCGGCTGCGGCAACGGCTGGAAGGATCATCTCCAGTTCGCCATCGCGAATCACTTCGCCGATCGTATCGTCGGGGTTTCGGAAGACGCGACGCAGCTGTGCCGCCAGCAGAATCCGGCTGCGGCATCCCGCATGATCCGGCTGTGGAACGGCATCGACGTCGGGCGGTTCCGGTTTGCTGGTCCGGCTGGCGGCTGCACGGCGATCTCGGTCGGCCGGCTGTCGAGCGAGAAAGACTTTGCGACCTTGCTGCGGGCCACGGCCATCGTGAAGAGCCGGGTTCCGGAGTACCGTCTCAAGATGGTCGGGGACGGGGCCGAGCGCGCGGCGCTGGAATCGCTTTGCACGGAACTGGACATCACTGACGTCGTAACGTTTCTGGGCGAACGGCATGACGTCCCTGCCCTGCTGACGGAGGCAGGCTTCTATGTGGCGTCGTCGCGAACGGAAGGAATCTCGCTGACGATCCTCGAAGCAATGAGCGTGGGACTTCCTGTGGTGACGACTGCCGTCGGCGGGAGCCCGGAGATCGTCGAGGAGGGAGTCACTGGCCACCTCGCGCCGGCTCAAAACCCGCAGGCCCTCGCCGATGCGATGATCCGGATGTGCGAACGCCGCGGGGAATGGCAGGCGATTGGCAGTGCCGGACGGGCGCGCGTCGAACAACACTTCAACGTGCGAACGATGATGAACGGCTACGAGCGGCTCTACGAAGAACTGCTCGAGAGCAAAGGAGTCCACCGATGAGCGACTCCCGTAAGAAGTCGGCAAACGCCGATCGTCTCCGCGTGGCGCTGGTTGGCTGCGGCCAGATCGCGGATGCGCACCTGCAGGAGATTGCGAAGATCCCCGGTGCCCACGTTGTCGCGACCTGCGATGCCTATCGCGACCTCGCGATGCAGGCGGCGGCGCGGTTTCAGGTCCCTGCGTATTACGAAAACCTGGCCGACATGCTGGCCGAGGTCCGGCCCGAGGTCGTCCATCTGGCCACTCCCGCCCACACGCATTTCGAGCTCACCCGCCAGTGCCTCACCGCCGGCGCCAACGTCTACGTCGAGAAGCCATTCACACAGGACGCGAGAGAAGCGGAGACGTTGGTCGCCATCGCGAACGAGCGGGGCCTCAAGGTCTGCGTGGGACACGACCAGCTCTTTGACCCGGCCTGGCTGGCGCTCAGGCAGCGGGTCGACGCGGGCGAGATCGGTGGTGTCACCCATGTCGAGTCTGTCCTCGGATATCCGATCAGCGGCCAGTTCGGTTCACAGGTCGCAGGCGATCCCCGTCACTGGGTGCGGCGTCTGCCGGGAGGTCTGTTCCAGAACACCATCTCCCATCCGCTCTACCGGATCACCGAATACCTGCCGGATGACGAGCCCGAGATTGTCGCGGCGTGGGCCCGTCGAAGTCCGTTCGATTTTCCGACGGAGTTGAATGTTGTGGTGCGCGGTGCGAGCGTGACCGGGACGCTCACGTTCTCGAGCACGATTCCGTCGCAACGGGTGACGCGAGTCTACGGTTCGAAAGGCGCCCTGGAAGTCGATCTCGATGGACAGGTCGTGCGTCGGATCGGACCCTCCAGGGCGCCCGGCGCCTTCGCCAAGCTCCTCACTCCCTGGGCACAATGGCGCGACGCGGGACGGAACCTGCGGCGGAACCTGTGGCGGTTCGCAAGGGCTGACATTCACTACTTCGCGGGCCTCAATGGACTGTCCGAGCGGTTCTACGCTTCCATCAGGGACGGAGGCCCCGCTCCCATCTCTCCGGCGGAAATCGTCCGGGTCACACGGTTGATGGACCGCATTTTCGAAGAGTGCCGCGCCCGCGACGGCCAGGCCCCAGAGGCGCCCCGAACATTGGAGGCCAGCTCCCCTCCCCCGCAACGGCAACTGGAGTCAGTGCGATGAACACGCTCGTGACCGGCGCGGCCGGATTCCTGGGGCGGCGGCTTGTTCGTGAACTGGCCAGCGAAGGGATGGCGGTCCGCTGCTTCCTCCGCGCCTCCAGCAGATCGGACGAGCTTCGCAGCTTCGTCGGCGAGGACCTGTGGCCGAACGTTGAGATCGTTCGCGGAGACCTGATGAACCCGGCCGATTGCCGGGCGGCGATTGACGGAATCGACGTCGTCCATCACGCGGCCGCCGGTTTGACGGGCAGCACCGCGGTGATGTTCCTGAACACGGTCGTGCCGACGCGGCGGCTGATCGCTGCATGCCTCGAACAGCCGGTGAAGCGGTTCGTGCTCGTGAGTTCGCTGGGCGTGTACGGGGCCGCAACGCTGAAGCGAAACGGAGTTCTCGATGAGAGCTGTCCGGTCGATGCGGAGCCGGAGCGGCGCGACCCTTACACCTATTCCAAGGTGGTGCAGGAACAGGCGGCCTGGGACGCCTGCCGCAACCACGGACTGCCCCTCGTCGTGATCCGCCCGGGAGTGATTTACGGGCCGGGACGCGGGGCTCTCAGTAACCGCATTGGCCTGCAGATGGGTGGCCGGATGTTCCGCATCGGCGGAGGACGGCAGCTGCCGTACGTGTATGTGGACCATGTGGCGACCGCGATGCGGCAGGCGGGCGTGGAGCCAGGCATCGTCGGCGAGGCGTTCAACGTTCTGGACGACGAGCTCCCGAGCGGGAAGCAGGTTCTCCGGATGTATCGCCAGGCCGGACGGCGGGTGAAATCCGTCTGGATTCCGCAAACGGCGATCGGCCCCCTGTCATCGCTTTATGAGCGCTACAGCAGGTGGTCCGGAGGACAGCTACCGGGCGTGATCACGCGCTACCGGACAGATTCGATGTGGAAACCGCTGAAATTCACGAACACCAAGGCCAGGGAGCGTCTCAAGTGGTCCCCGCACCTCCCGTTTGCCGAAACGTTCCAGAGATCGATTGCGGAGTGAAAGGCAGAGTTTGGGCCAGGTGTTTTCAACGATCGAAGTTCGGCCGGTGAGTTCCATGAACCTCCTGTTCCTCAGCATGACGTTCCCCGACGCGGTCAACCGCGCGCGGGGTTCGTACAACCTCGCGATGTGCCGCGCGCTGGCGAAAGAGCATTGCGTACAGGTCTGCTCGCCACGACCCTGGCCGGAGATGGTGCGGGCGAAGATGCGCGGAAAGTCCTTCGAGCCGGGGCCCGATGTTCAGGACGCCGGACTGACGGCGAGTTATCCCTGTTACTGGTACCTCCCCAAAGTCACGCAGAAGCAGTCGGGCCGATTGTTGTGGCAGTGTTCACGCCGAACCGTGGAAACGCTCGCGAAACGAAGCAAGCCCGATGTGGTTCTGAGCTACTGGGCACATCCAGACGGCGAGGCCGGACTCCGGGCAGCCCGGTCCACCGGAGCGGCCGCGGCCGTGATCGTCGGCGGGACCGATGCGCTGATTCTGCCCCACCGCCCGGGGCGCGGACCGTATGTTCGCCGCGTGCTGACCGAGTCGGAGACGGTGCTGACCGTCAGCGAAGGGTTGCGAAATGCCGTTCTCGATCTGGGCGCCTCACCCGAGCGCGTTCACGTGATGTACCAGGGAGTAGATCCAGATGTCTTCCATCCGGGAGACCAGCGGGCCGCGCGGGGCTCGCTCTCACTGCCGAGTTCACGCCCCGTGCTGCTGTGGGTCGGGCGGATGGTCGAAATCAAGCGACTCGATCTCCTGCTGGATGCCTGCCGCCTGCTCAGATTGAGCGACGTCGATTTTGACCTCTACCTGGTCGGCAGTGGCGAACTTCGGGAAACGACGGAAGCCCGGATTCAGCAGCTCGGACTGGCCGACGCCGTTCACTGCGTGGGAGCGGTTCCCTACCAGCAGACGGCTCAATGGTATCGCGCAGCCGATCTCACGGTGATGTGCTCCGATTCCGAAGGTCTTCCGAACGTCCTTCGCGAGTCGCTGGCGTGCGGGACGCCGTTCGTCTCGACGGATGTCGGCAGCATTCGCGAGATTGCCGATTCTTCGTATGCAATTCTGACACGCAAGGGAGACGCCGGTGAGCTGGCGGAAGCGATCGGGGCCGCGCTTCGCGGTCAGCTTCGTCAGGCCGCTCAACGCTACCAGGCCCGCAGCTGGGACGACTGTGCGGCGGAAGTGACTCGAATCCTCGGACGGTCGACTGGGACCGCCCAGGCTGCATACCAACTGGAGGCCGTGGGATGACAAGGTCTGTTTCATCCACGCCGCGTCGCGTGCTGTTCGTTTCCTACCTGTTCCCGCCAGTCGGCGGGGTCGGTGTGCATCGCGTGACGAAGTTCGTCAAGTACCTGCCGCAGTTCGGCTGGGAATGCTCGGTGTTGACCGTGGCAAATCCCTCGACGCCACTGGTCGACGGGAGCCTCCGTCGCGACGTTCCGGTGTCGACGAACGTCGTCCAGGCGCGGACACTGGAGCCTGGCTACGGCCTGAAGGCTGCGGTCGGCGCGGGCGAAGTGGGACGCAGCGGAATTGTGGCTGCGGCGAAGCGGCGGCTGAAAGGGATTGCCCGGCGAGCTGTGAATACCGTGCTGCAGCCCGATCCGCAGATCCTCTGGAGGCCTGCGGCCCTCCGGGAAGGCAAACGGCTGCTCCGGGAAATGCCGCACGATGCCATTATCGCGACGGGCCCCCCGTTCTCTTCCCTGCTTCTTGGGGCCGCGCTGGCAAAGGCATCGAAGCTGCCGCTGATCCTCGACTACCGCGACGAATGGGGAATCAGCAACGCCTACTGGGAGAACAAGCAGCACAGCTGGTTCTCGAACATGATCCAGAAGCGGATGCAGTATTCGGCGGTGCGTGCGGCCGATGTCCTGCTGGCGACGACCCCTTCCAGCGCGAAGGAGTTGGAGCATACAGCCGAGGCCGCCGGCAGCCGGGCCCGGTCGAGATTCATCTACAACGGCTTCGACCCGGACGACTTCGGCAATTCGAGCCATCACGCGGAACGCATCGACTATGGAAACGGAGTCGAGAAGTGTCGGCTGGCGTTCGTGGGTACGTTGTGGAATCTGAATCCGATCGGGCCGGTCGTCGACGGCGTGCTGCGACTGATCGAGCAGCGGCCCGACCTGGCGAATCAGCTCGAGATCGTCCTCGCCGGACGGCGGACCGCCGAGCAGGACGCCGAACTGGATCGCCTGCACGACTCGCCGGTCAAGGTGGTCCGTCAGCCTTTCATGGCGCACGACGAAGCTGTGCGGCTGATGCACGATGCCGACAGCCTCCTCCTGCTCAACGCCGACAAGCCGGAGACTCACCGCATCATCAACGCGAAAACGTTCGAGTACATGGCGGCCCGCCGCCCGATCTTCGTCGTGGCCCCGCGGGGAGACCTGTGGGACGTCACGGCCGGGCTGCCGGGAACCATCCAGGTCAGTCCCTCTGATCCTGCTGCGGTTACGGACGGATTGGTCAAGCTTGTGGAACGGCACGCGGCCGGCCTGCAGTTCGACGCCAGGGTGTGGGACATCGCACGGTTTGAACGGAAGCGGCTGGCCCAGGAACTGTCGCAACTCCTGGAAGATGTCGTGTACCGCCACGGGATCTACGGTGAGAACGTCACTCCTTCCGGCCATGCCTTCGAGAGAAAGAAGCATCCGCTCGCAGACAGCGCTGGCGACGTGGACTTGATCCGCCAGGGAGGAATGACGTCGTGAGCCAATTTGTCTGCCTGATGTATCACGACGTCTGCCGTCGCGAAGATCTGGCGCCGGGGGGCCTATGCGCCCGGCTCAGTCCGTCAATCCGTTCCTATTCAGTGACCACGGAGCAGTTTGCAGCCCAGGTGGTCGCGATCGGCCGCGATCGCTGGATGGACCCCAGACAACTCGGAACGCCGGACCTGCCGGCGCCGGCCGATTCGCGGCCGCGCGTCCTACTCACGTTCGATGACGGCTGGAAAGGATCGATCCAGGAAGCCGGTCCGATTCTCGCCCGCGCCGGGGCCAGGGCGATCCTGTTCGTGACGACGGGACTGATCGGCCATCCGCTGTTCGCCGACGAAGCGATGCTGCGGGATCTGTCGACCGACGTCTTCGAGGTGGGAGCTCACACCGTGACTCATCCATTCCTGGCGGAGTGCACGACCGAGCGGATTCGTCGCGAGCTGCGGGATTCCCGACAGACGCTCGAAGACATTCTCGGACGCTGCGTCGACTGCGTTTCGATTCCGAATGGGTCAGTCGACCAGCGGGTTCTCGACCTGGCCAGTGAATGCGGCTACGAGTTCGTGTTCACTTCCGAAACACGCATGAATGCGTCGGACGGAAGCCCGGGGCCAATCGGACGCGTCGCCGTGCGGTCCGAAACGTCGACCGAAAACGTTGTGCAGTGGGCCAACGGAACCTTGGGAGCAGCGAGCTGGAGGCGGCGGGCCCTGGAGCTTCCGCGGCGACTGCTGGGCCCGAAACGTTATCGTCGGCTGCGAAGCTGTGCCCTCGGCGAACAACGCGGGCAGGATGACATGGCCGAGCTTGTGTCCGAGAACCATCGGGCCGAAGCTTCTCTCGTTTCCACGCACTGAGTGCATCGCCATCCACGTTCATGCCGACGATCCAGACGCTCCTGATCTCCCTTGCCGCGTTCACCGCCCTGCTCTGCCTGGGGCTGGGACTGGTGTGGATGGCGCTGCGCCAGCGACAGATGCAGTACTGGATCGGTTCGTACTACTTTCCGTCGGAGGCCAGGCCACGCATCGAAGACGACGCACCGGTCGATGTCTATCTCGCGGTCTGCGACCACTACGAGCCGGAGTGGAACCGGCCGTCCCGAAGTGTTTCGATCGAGAAAGTGCTGCGCTGGCAGCAGGACTATCCTCGGCTGTACGGACGGCTGAGAGACGACGATGGCCGGCCGCCGCAGCACACATTCTTCTTTCCGCAGGACGAGTACCGTCCCGAGTACCTGGATGCCCTGAAGCCATTGTGCGAGGCGGGATTCGGCGACGTCGACGTCCACCTGCACCATGACCACGATACGGCCGAGTCCCTCGAGCAGAAGCTCGCCGAGTTTCGCGATACCCTCTTCCACCGGCACGGGTTCCTGAGACGCGACCCGCTCACCGGCGAGGTCGTCTACGGCTTCATTCACGGGAACTGGTCGCTGTGCAATTCGCGGCCGGACGGGCAGCTGTGCGGCGTCGACCAGGAATTGACGGTGCTTCTGAAGACGGGCTGCTACGCCGACTTCACGCTCCCCTCCGCTCCGAGTGCGACGCAGACGCGGACGATCAATTCGATCTATTACGCCCAGGACCGTCCGGGACGGCGGAAGTCGCACGATACCGGAGTGCGTGCCATTGCGGGGCAGCCCGCGCCGCGCGATCACCTCTTGATGATCCAGGGGCCGCTCCTTCCGGACTGGTCCTCCCGGAAATTCGGAGTGCTGCCACGAATCGAAAATGGCGATGTCACATTGGGACGGCCGATGACGATGCGGCGGTTTCAGCTGTGGCGGAAGGCGGCCGTGCATGTCGCCGGTCGGCCGGACCAGTTGTTCATGAAGCTCCACACCCACGGCTGCAAGGACGGAAACATCGATGAATGGCTGGGGCCGAACATTGTCCGGTTCCACGAGGAGCTGGCGGAATACCGCCGGCAGCATCCGAACGTGCGGTTGCACTACGTGACCGCGTGGGAGATGGCCCTGAAGGTGCGGGAACTCGAAGCGACATCGAGCGTGCGTCGCGACGCACCGGCGCTGCTGACTGTCTGATGCGGAGCCTTTCATCGGGCTGGCCTGGAAACGAAGAACCCCCTTCGTTCGATCAACGCGAACGAAGGGGGCGTTCCAACCCGTCCGTGATTCAGGTCGCCGCTGAAGGATGCGGACTCGACTGTTTACACCGCGGGGCGTTTCTTGAGTTCGTCGCGAATTTCGCGGAGGAGCATGACGTCTTCCGGGGGCGGCGGAGGTGCCGCTGGATCGGTCACACCGACGAGCCGCTTCTCGGCCATGTTCTTCGCCTTCACGACGGCGAAGATCGCCACGGCGATGATGAAGAAGTTCAGCATCGTCTGGATGCAGTTTCCGTAATTCAGAAACGCTTCCTTCACCTGGGGAACGCCGTTCTCAACGATGGGGTTGCCCTTGGCGTCCAGTGCGGGCGTCTGCCCCAGCGAATACTTGAGCTCGCTGAAATTCACCCCGCCGATCAGCTTTCCGAGCGGGGGCATCAGCAGGTCGTTGACGATGGAATTGACGACCTTGCCGAACTCGGCCCCGATGATGATGCCGATCGCCATGTCAAGGAAATTGCCCTTCAGCGCAAAGTCCTTGAACTCCTTGATGATTCCCATGACGTCACCTCAGTTGCAGGGATCGGTGAATTGATGATTCGGTGGCGGCCCGACTGACTGTGGTTCAGATGGCTGACCATTGTCCAGAACGGACTTTGTCCATCAATCCCGGTCAGGCCTCCATCACCGCTTTTCGATGATTGGCTTGCCCGGCGATCCGTCCGATCTGCGGACGGTGACTTTAACGCGCACACGACGCCTGCGGACCTACCAGATCGTCGTCAGTACTTCGAGAAGTTCGTTGTCCGACAGGTCGCGGGGGTTGCCGCTCATGCTGTTGCCGCGCGACGCGGCGACCAGGGGGGCCAGCTGGTCCTCCCGAACTCCAAGTTCCCGAAGGCGTTTGGGAATTCCGAGCGACGTCGCCAGCATCTCGAGATTGACGATCGCAAGGTCGGCATCCATTTCATCCGAGCCGACGGCCCCTCCAGCGATCAGTTCCCCGATCTGGGCAAAGTCGCGGTAGCACAGCTGCAGATTCGCCTTCATCGAGGGAACCAGCATGACCGCGCAGGCCAGCCCATGCGGCGCCTTGCAGTGGACCCCCAGCGCCGCAGCCACTCCGTGGGCCATGCCGAGCCCGGAATTGGCCAGCGTGACCCCCGACAGCCAGGCGGCGTACGACATCGCTTCCCGTGCGGCGCGGTTGGTCGGCTCCTTGTAGGCGACCTCGATCGCCGGAATCGCCGCTCTCAGCCCTTCCCTGCACAGCGCCTTCGTCAGACGGGTAGCCTTCTTCGTCACGTAGCTTTCGATCAGCTGCGTGATGGCGTCCATGCCTGAATGGGCGGTGACTTCCGGGGAGTTCGAGACGGTCAACTCGGGATCGATAAGCACGGCCGACGGGACCAGCCGCTCGTCACGGAGGCTTTTCTTGAACAGCGGGTCGTAGCTGGAGATGACTGCGTTCTTGGTGGCTTCTGTCCCGGTGCCGGAAGTCGTCGGTACCGCAATCAGCGGCAGAGGCGCTTCGACCAGCTTGAGACCGCGACCGACGCCTTCGAGGTAGTCCCGGACCGGAGCTGTTTCCCGCTGCGTGACCAGGCCGGCCACCGCTTTCGCGAGATCGATCGTCGAACCGCCGCCAACAGCAATAAGGCAGTCGCCGTCCTTCAGCTGCGGTCGGATGGCGGCAACGGCTTCATCGACATCGCTCGTTTCAGGCTCACGTGAGGCACAGGTGACACGACGGGTTTCGATCCCTTTCTCCGCGAGCCGCTTTTCCATTTCCTGCGGGACGCCGGCCGCCTCGAGAGTGCGCGAACCGGCCACAATCCAGGCGCGACGACCGAGCGACGCGGCGACCTCGCCGATCGTCGACCGCTTTCCCCAGCCGAAAACGACCTTGGCGGGGACTCGGAGTTCGAAGCTGAGCTCGCCAGGCTCGATGGGGTGATGCAACGACGTTCTTCCGTGCATGGTGGCCACAATCCCTTTCAGCGCGAGACCCGATTCGACGGATCAGAAAGGCTGATCCCGCCGGCACGTCAGTTAGATTTCCTGCCCGAGAAGTCGGGCGACTTCGTAGACATCCTTGTCGCCGCGGCCGGAAAGGCAGACCACGATCGCATGCTCCTTCGGCCGCTGTTTCGCCGCTTTCATGGCGTAGGCAATCGCGTGGGAGCTTTCGATGGCGGGAAGGATGCCTTCCTTCGTTGCGAGAGTCTGGAAGGCTTCGAGCGCTTCGTCGTCACGGATGGCCGTGTAGTTCACCCGGCCCGCATCCTTCCAGTAGCTGTGTTCCGGGCCGACGCCCGGGTAGTCGAGGCCGGCCGAGATGGAATGCACGTCCATCGTCTGGCCATCATCGTTCTGGAGCACGTAGCTGTAGCTGCCGTGCAGAACACCCTTGGCCCCATAGGAGAGCGTGCTGGCGTGATCCCCTGGTTTCGGGCCACGGCCGCCGGCTTCCACGCCGGTGATCGTCACCCCTTCATCTTCGATGAAGGGATAGAACATCCCGGCCGAGTTCGAGCCGCCTCCCACGCAGGCCACGACTTCGTCTGGCAGCCGTCCGATTTCGACCAGCGACTGCTCGCGGGCCTCGCGGCCAATGACGGCCTGGAAATCGCGAACCATCATCGGGAAGGGATGCGGGCCAACCACCGAGCCGATGATGTAGTTGGTCGTTTCAACCGAGCCCATCCAGTCGCGGAAGGCTTCGTTGATGGCGTCACGCAGCGTGCGGGACCCCGACGTGACCGGAACGACGGTGGCGCCCATCGTCCGCATGATGAACACGTTGAGTTTCTGGCGGCGAATGTCTTCCTCGCCCATGTAAACGACGCATTCCAACCCGAACCGGGCACAGGCGACGGCCGTTGCCACTCCGTGCTGTCCGGCGCCCGTTTCGGCGATCACCCGCTTCTTGCCCATCCGCAGCGTGAGCAGCGCCTGGCCGATCGTGTTGTTGATCTTGTGTGCGCCGGTGTGGTTCAGATCTTCCCGCTTCAGCCAGATCTGGGCGCCCCCGCAGTGCTCGGTCAGCCCCTTCGCGAAGTAGAGCGGATTGGGACGACCGACGAACGTGCGGAGCAGTTCCTTCAGCTCCCACTGAAACGCCTGGTCGTTCTTCGCCTTCTCGTATTCCTCGGTCAACTGGTCGAGGGCGTACATCAGCGTCTCGGGAACGAACCGCCGCCCGAACTCGCCGAACCGGCCGCGATCATCAGGGACATTCTTCGAAGCGCGAGCTGGGGCCACCGAGGACATTTCAAGCTTTCACAAGGACGCAGGCAAAAGGCCGATTATCGAGGCCGGATTCGAGACCGTCAACAAGCGATCGGTCAACGCTTTCGGACGAGCCCGGGAAGCACATCCACATCCAGCGGGCTCACGCGACCGGCTTCGAGCAGGTCCCAGGCAATGGCGGCCATGGCGGCGTTGTCCGTGCAGAACTCACGAGGGGAGATCCACAGGGCAACCTTCCGGCGGGCCGTCATTTCCTCCAGACGCTCTCTCAGGCGGGCGTTCGCAGCCACTCCCCCGCCCACGCACAGGGCCATCCGGCCCGTGGCCTTGAGCGCCTGCTCGCATTTCCCCACCAGCACGTCCACCACGGCTTCCTGGAAGCTCGCTGCCAGGTCGGCCACCCGCTCGGGAGTGAGCGGAGGGACGGGAGTTTGTGAGCCGGGCTGGCCCTGCGCGGCGTACAGCAGCGAGGTTTTCATGCCGCTGAAACTGAACTCGAGGCGTTCGTTGTTCAGGAATGTCCGTGGAAAGCGAACCGCTTTCGGATTTCCCTGGAGGGCCGCCTTCTGAAGCGACGGACCTCCCGGGTACGGCAGGCCGAGGACAGCCGCCGCTTTGTCGAACGCCTCTCCGGCCGCGTCGTCCGTCGTCGTTCCCAGCAGCTCGAAATCGAGCGTGGTCCGGCAGTCGTAGAGGTTCGTGTGCCCGCCGCTGACGACCAGGCCGACCGCCGGAAATGGATCGCGATCGGCGGCCCACCGACAGGCGAAGAGATGCGCCTCGATGTGATTGACGGCGACCAGCGGGACGTCCAGCAGCCAGGCGATCGTCTTGGCCGCAGTGAGTCCCACGAGGAGCGAGCCCACCAGGCCAGGCTGCGTGACCACCCCGACCGCAGCGACGTCGTCCAGCGATTTCCCGCTTTGCTTCAGAGCGTCGTCGAGACACGGCAGTACCCGCTCGACATGAGCGCGCGACGCCACCTCGGGGACAACGCCTCCCCAGCGACGATGCAGCTCATCCTGGCTCGCAACCACATTGGCCAGCACGTTGCGGTCGCGGTCCACCACAGCGACCGCCGTCTCGTCGCACGACGATTCGAGCGCCAGAAGAACATCACGACGGTCGACTTGTGTAGCTGAACTCGCAGCATCCCCGTCCATGCGTCAGGCCGCCTGGTCGCGCGGCACCGAGAACACCGGCAGCGAGGTCGTCGACTTGTCGGACGGTTTCGCCTCCGGCTTCTTCTCGTCCTTCTTGTCGTCCTCGGGCGCGGGCGGAACGGCCGTCGCCGTTTCGGGCTTCGTCAGTTCCTTTTCGATGGAGTCGCGGGCCTTCGCGAGCTGTGAGTCCACGAAATCTGCGATGAGCGGTTCGCGGGGCCGGATGGCGTCCCGCTGGGTGCGATAGCGGTGATAGGCCAGGTATTCCGCCGGGCTGAACGGGATCACGTACCCGTCATTCGGCATCACGCCCCACTCATCGGTTTCTTTGGATTCCGGAAAGCGGTGGATGTTCTTGCCGCTGGGACGATGGTACGCCGCCGTCGTCAGTTTCAGCGCGGCCTTGGCCCCTTCGACTTCCATGTTGATGACCGTCTGCACGCTCCCCTTGCCCCACGAGCGTTCGCCGATGACGACGGCCCGTTTGTGGTCCTGCAGCGCCGCGCTGACGATCTCACTGGCGGATGCGGAGTAATGGTTGATCAACACCGCCATCGGAAAGCCGCCGAACGTACCGAACTTCTTCGCAGCGAATTTCTGCGGGAGGGCGTTGCGCCCTTCCGTGCTGACGATCAGGCCCGAGTCGAGGAACAGGTCTGCGATGTCGACCGCCGCCTCGAGCTTGCCGCCCGGATTGAAACGCAGGTCGAGAATCAGCCCCTTCATCCCCTCCTTCTTGAGCTGCTGCAGGATCTCCTGCATCTCCTCGCCGCTGCGACCGGCGAAATTCGTCAGGCGCAGATAGGCGATCTTCTTCGTCTCATCGAGCCAGTAGTTCCAGGTCCCATCCGGCTTGCGGGACTCGCCCAGCACGGTGTCGGTCTTGATGATCGCCCGTTTCAGAGTCAGCGTTTCCGTGACATCTCCCGCCAGGTGCTTGATCGTGACTTTGACTTCCTTGCCCGGCTCTCCGCGAAGCAGCGTGATTGCCGTGTCGATCTCCTGCTTGCTCGTGAATTCACGAACCGGCTTCCCCTCGATCTCGGTGATGCGATCCCCCGACTTGATCCCCGCCTGCGCGGCCGGAGCACCGGGAAGCGTCGACATCACTTCGATATTCCGCTGCTCCTCGTCGAAATGGACGTGGATCCCCACGCCGCCGAACTCCGACTCCACCGACTCGGTGAACTTCTGCAGGTCCTTGGGGCTGATGTAGTCGGAATACGGGTCGAGCTTCTCCAGCATTCCCTGCACCGCTGCTTCAACCAGCTGCTTGCGGTCCACGTCCTTGACGTAGTTGCGGTCGATCTGCTGGAACGTGTCGACGAACACCTTCATCAGCTCGTAGTACTCTTCGGAGGTTGGCTCCTTCTGCTCGCCAACCGCGAGCGACAGCCCGCTCAGCAGCACGATCCCGGCCAGCAGGGCGACAAATCCATTTCGACGCATGTCACAGGCTCCTGGTCTGGTCCGGGCTCGTCTCCCCGGTTCAGACACTCCCAGATTGGACAACAGACGCCGAATTCTAGTGCCGTCTGCGAATTCCCGGTAGGCGTTGACATGCCAGTTGCGAAATCCAGCAATCGGCGCAACTCGTTCGTCGAGACGGACTCCCGCGGAATTGCACGCGACCGCGAAATCCCGCCGCTCGGCCAGGGCTCTCGTGAACTTGAGTTGATGTTGACCGGACCGGCAATTTTTTCCAGATTTCGCCGCGCTTCGCGGGCAATGAGTGCCCACCGGAAGTGACTTTGCCGCTGCGGGTCGCCTGTGCGACGGCAAAGACGGAGATTGGCCCCACGGGGACGTCGAGTGAAAAGTATTGCCCTCATCCTGTGCCTCGTTTCAGCACAGCCCGATTCCGACCAGCCGGATGTCCGGCCGTGGACGGGGCTTTTTGACTCGGCGCTCGTCACGACCGACGACGCCCCTGTCATCCGCGGACAGTCCCCCGGCCAGCCCATTGGTCCCCTGCTCGGCCCGATCCAGGATCAGAACACCACCTGGTACCAGCCGACTTACCAACCCGATCCGAACGCCGCATTTTCCCAGGGCCAGGCGCCGATGGTGACGCCGCAGCCCTATGGCATGCCGCAGCCGATCCAGTCTGGCGACCCGTTCCTCAACGGCGGCATGCCTTACGCCGCTCCGAGCCCCAACGCCCCCTGGGGGCAGTACTCCTACGGCGGTATCAACGGAGCACAGCCGATTCGCTACGGCTGGAACGCGCGGTACGACTTCACCTTCATGCCCGCCGAAGGGACGAGCAGCCCCAACGTCGGCAAGTTCGGACTCTTCGGATTCGACCTCGAAAAGGAATACATCAAACCCCTTCCCACCGCGTGGGTCTTCTCCTTCGCCCCGCAGTACAACCTGCGGCTGCTGGAAGGCCCGACGAATGGCTACGCAGGCCCAAGTCACCTCCCCGGAGACCTCCATCGCTTCGGGCTCGGTCTGAAACTCAGCACCCCCGAGGTCAATGGCTCGACGCTGGAGTTCGGATTCACTCCGGGCTTTACAACCGACTTCGAAATCTCGCCTTCCGGAAACGGAATGCAGTATGACGCGCATGCCGTCTGGTTCTGGCGGTGGAATCCCCAGTTCATGGTCGCCCTGGGAGCGGCATACTGGGACCGCGTCGACGACATCATTCTGCCCTACGCGGGAATCGTCTATACGCCCAACGACTACCTCGAGTTCCGGCTGCTGTTCCCGAAACCGCGTGTGAGCCTGTTCCTGGGAACCCCGAATGGCGTCGCCACCTGGGCCTACATCCAGGGCGAGTACCACGTCGAATCGTACGAAATGGAGCTGTCCCCTCCGGGGTCTCGTGATCAGGTGCAGTTCACCGATTGGCGCCTGATGGGCGGCTTCCGGTTCGAGGCCGGCTGGATGACCACTTTCATCGAAGCGGGCGGTATCTTTGGACGTGAGGTGGAGTTCCGCCGCAACGGCGAAGACTTCGACGTCGATCCAGGATTCATCATGCGGGCCGGCTTCCGGTACTGATCCCGGCTCGCCCCCCGTACTGTTGATCGAGGAACGAGAAAAGCCCGCGACCCCCGGTCGCGGGCTTTTTGTGATTTTCAAGGCTTCAGTCAGTTCACGGGCAGGAGCGGAGCGGGCATCGACGGGATGACCATCGACTCGGTCGGGATGCCGGGCTGCGTGTAAACCGGCTCGATGTTCATCGGCGCGGGCGGCAGCACATATGAACCCGCCGGCGGGTTCACCAGGGGGGCGGGAGCCGCTGAGGGCGCAGGAGGGCCATTGTACTGCGGCATGGCCATCGGAGGCTGGCCCTGCAGGTGGTTGTACTGCGCCGACGGGCTGTAGTAGCGATGCCACCACTGCTGCGAGTAAGGCATCGACTGCCCGTAAGCCGCCGCCGTCTGGGTCTGGCCGAAGACGTGGTGGTAGTTGTATGGGCGGAAGGAGTGGAAGCCCTCGTGGTAGGGCATCTGCTTCTTCCATCCATGCTTCCATGGTTCCTGGTCGTCGTACCGGAACAGCGTCTCCTGGGCTCCGAAGGAGGAGGGCCCGTGATAGTAGTCCTGGGCAAGTGCAGGACCGGACGATCCGGCGCAGAGCAGCAACGCAAAGCCAAGACGACGCATGGGGGCTCCTTTCCCGTGGCCTGCGATCAGCGGGCTGTCCACAGCCTGTTTCGCAGCGACCACCACTGCTTTCGAGCAATCACCCGTTGTGGCACGATGAAAACCGTCTTCGAGAACCGGCAAATCCGGCATTTGCCGCCGGATGTTTCCCGACTTTCGGACCCTGACGAAAATGCAGGGTCCACAACGGTGCGGATGGAGGCCTACGCTCGGTGCACAATTGACCTTTCGAGATGCCCCGACGCGACGCGCCGGGAATCCTGTCGATCACAGTGTCGCTGATCCGAGGAACGTCCATGTTGCTCCGTCGTGCTCTCCTGACCGCCGCCGTCTTTGGTGCAACGGCTCTGAATCAATCGGCCTCTGCCCAGGACGTCCCGGCCCCGCCGCCAGCAGGAGTGCAATCGGTTCCCCGGAAGGCGGTGCCCGAACAGCCGGCGCAGAATCCGCCCGCACAAGCGGAATCACTTCCGCAGCTTCCCGAGAATCCCATCCGGCTCCAGGAAGAGAAGCCCGTCCCGGTGCAGCCAGCTGCTCCCGCGGAAAACGAGCCCGTGGAACAGCCGGCTGTCAGTTCCGGTCTCGACATGCAGGCGGCACCGCCTCCGGAAGCGGCGCGGAAACCCGTGCAGCCCAAAGGGCCAGTTTACTACTTCCCGCTTGATCTGCGGGTGGATCCGTCCAGCGTGACGATGCCCCCGGCGATGCACATTCCCAACTCGCCTGCTGTGGAAGACCTCTCCATCTCAGGCGATCACGGTCGTTACACGTATTACAGCTACCGTCGTCCGTGGTACACGCCGGGACACCTCAGCGCGAATGTAACGATTGTGTGGTAAAGACCGCTCGTACGCTCCAGGTTCCAGTAGTACTGACCCGACCGTCTGGTCGGGTTTTTTGTTGCGGAACGCTTCGCTGCGGAATTCTCCACACGTCCGGCGCTTGCCGAATCATCCAGCGAGGGAACACCCGACGATAGTGATCGTGACAGGATGTCATTCGCTCAGAGTTCGTGGCGTGGAAAGGAACTCCCCGCTGCAGTGAGCAAGAGGGTAGCGGCAGTGAAACGACTGACGCTGCAAGGGCCTCATGGAGGAGCGACACGGGATGTCGACTGCGACTCAAAATTGTCGTGTACAGCCAGCGAAGGTTTTGCCGGCCACGTTCGCCTCCTGGCGGAGTGCTGCCCGCAGGATCGGTCTGTCGATGCTCGGCGCCGCTTCGGCTTTCCTTTCAGAGGCCGCAATCGCCCAGGGCCCCTGGGCGCCTCCTGCTGTCCAGCAGCACTACCCTGCGCACACCGTCATCCAGCGCAGCGCCTCTCCCGTCCAGCAGACGGTCGGTCACCTGCCGGTCGATCCGCGCGCCGGACTCGATGACCGCATCGAATCGATGCCCCGCGTCGACCAGAAGCTCGAAGTCATCCACCACCGCAGCCAGCTCGTCCGCACTCGCACGCCCATCACCCGCACGATGGCCTCGGCATCCGGCGTCATCGACATTGTGCCCTACAGCGACACTGAGTTCTCCATTCTCGGCCTCCAGCTTGGCATGACGGACCTGCTGATCTGGTTCGAAAATGATCCCGAGCCGCTGAAGTATGCCGTCACGGTCATCCGCGACCCGGAACTCGAGGACCGGCGTCGGATCGACTATGGCAAGATCGAACGCAAGCTGCAGATCCTCTATCCCAACAGCAAGGTGTGGCTGATTCCGCTCAGCCGCCGGGTCATCGTTCGCGGCCAGGCCCGTGATCCCGAGGAAGCGACCCGGATCATGCAGACCGTCCGCCTCGAGGTGGCGAACCTCGAATACGCCGGACGGAACATTGGCGACGACTACGTGAGCGGCGCCGCCTATGACGCGGGAGCCGGCGGAGCCGGGACTGGTCTCGCCAACGGATACAACAACCTGCTCAATTCGTTCGTCGTCGACGAACTCCGCGTGCCGGGTGAGTTCCAGGTGAAGGTCCGCGTGCGGATCGCCGAGCTCAGCCACATGCAGCTGCGCCGCTACGGCGCCGACCTGGGCGTCGCCTTCAACGACGGACAGAACATCATTCGCAGTTCGATGGCCCAGGTGCCGGTCATCTCGGGCATGTTCGATAACGGCAACGTCAACTGCCTGCTCGATGCCCTCGCCGTCAACGGCACCGCCAAGATCATCGAAGATGCGACCTTCGTGACCCTCAGCGGCGAGCCGGCGGCATTCCTCGCCGGTGGTGAATTCGCGGTCCCGACCACGGTCGGCATCGGCGGGGCCGCCGCCGCGACGACGACGTTCCGCGGTTACGGCACCTCCGTGATTGCGACGCCCACGGTGATTGACAACGATCGCTTCCGCCTGCAGGTCGTGGCCGAACTCAGTGCCCTCAACAACCAGAGCGCCGTCGCCGGTATCCCTGGACTGAACGTGAAACGGGTGCAGACCCGCGTCGAGCTTCAGGAAGGCCAGACCATTGTCCTCGGTGGCCTCTATGGACGGACTCAGCGGGCGGATGTCTCACGCATCCCGTTCCTCGGCGAGATCCCGGTCATCGGCACCTGGATGTTCAACACGAAGAAGGCGACCGAAGACGAGAACGAACTGCTGATCGTCGTCACGCCCGAACTCGTGCGGGCCATCGACTCCGATCAGCAGCCTCCACTGCCCGGTTTCCACGTCACTCATCCCGATTGCTACGACTTCTGGAAGTACAACCGGACGGAAGGCAATCCCGACCTCGGACACTACCAGATGCTGCCCTACGGGCATGGCGAGTCATACGCCCAGGACGTCGGCTACAACGTGTTCAATCCCGCCCCGGCTCCCGGGGGGATGGCCCCTCAGTCCGGATTCGCCGCGGGCGGATACCAGTCGATGCCGGCTCCCCCGCAAAACGGCGGATACGCCGCTCCCGGGCAGGGACCGGTGTTTGCTCCGAGCGGCGTGCCTCCGCAGCCGACCATGGCCCCGTCGCCCGCTCCCCAGCAGGTCGGACCTGGCCCACAGGCCTACCGCGGCATGAATCGCGGACCGGTCCAGCAGACGGCTGGCGTTCGCGGTGTCCCCCGACAGGGCGTTCGCCCCTCGTACAACCGCTGAGCACGATGCAGTTCCTGGCGCCGGGCGAAGCCTGTTCGCTCCGCGCCAAGCGGCCAACACAACCACGGAACACTCTGGAGTTTCAGGGCCTTCAACCGAGGTCCTGGACCTTCCCCCTTGAGGTGCAGAATGTTGAAGCACTGGCGGACTCTCGGATACGGCGCGATTCTGGGCGGCGTGGTCGGTACGGTCGGTTGCACCTCCCTGCGGCTGCCGGGAATTCACAGCCACAGCCAAGGCTGCGGCTCCTGCTCGGCGCCGGCAGGGACCTGTGACACCTGTGGGCCTGGTTGCGGACCCGGATACGCCTCCGGATGCGGACCCGGCGGTGCGGGCGATTGCCAGCAGTGCGGCGGCATTCGTGGCCGCGTGCATGCGTTCTTCCACCGTCGCTCGAACGCCGTCCCCGATACCTTCCCACTCGGAAAGGTCAGCGAGGCCTGGTACTACGAGATGGAGACGAACGCGGAAGCGGTCGACTTCGTCATCCACGACCTCGACTTCGTCGGCCAGACCACGGAGCTGACGAGCGACGGCAAGGATCATGTCATGGAGATCGCGGCCCGCATGCGGGCGCAGCCATTCCCGGTCATTGTCGAACGATTCCCGAACAATGCCGATCCGGAACTCGATGTCGCACGCCGGAACCTGATTGCTCAGATCCTGACCGATTTCGGCAACCCGGATGCCCAGCAGCGCGTTGTTGTGGCCCCGTCGTATACGCCCGGATACACCTCGCGGCAGGCCCAGGCCACCTACTGGCGGCACACTCTCACCAACGGAAACGGCAACAACGGAAACTTCGGCAACAACTTTGGCGGAACCGGAAGCTTCGGCGGCGGCTCTGGCTTCTGATCGTTGAAGATGTGTTCACGCGGAGGGCGACCAGCCCTCCGCCACTCCTCATCCCGGTCCCTGCAGCGCCGTGAGGAGAGTCCGGCGGTCGTATCGAAGAGTTGTCTCGATCGCCTCTGAGAAATGGGTCCACGCACCGCGCCTCGGCGAGTCGACGAGCGACAGCGGCGTCAGGGCCGACTTCATGGCGGTCACCACAATCGGTTCCGCCGTGCGCGTCGAGCTGGTTTCTGCAGCCGGCCACAGCCCCGTGTAGTCCCGGCTCCGTTCGGGATCGAAGCGGAGCGCCCGAACCGTCGCCGTCGCCGGAAACACGCTCAGAAGCACATCAGTCCACCGTTCGCACAACCGCCGATGGCGGTCGAGTTCCCGGAGCGACGGAAAATCCAGCGGAGAGTCGATGATCGTCAGTAGCAGCCGTTTTCGTTGCTGCAGAAGCATCCGTGTGAGGAGCGAAGCGGCGCTCTGGGAACGAAGATGCCGCCGGCCAGGATCAATGCTGGACGAGATGAAGGCGGACCAGGTTCGCAGCATGACGTCGGCCCCCGTCATTTCTTCCAGGAGTTCATACAGCGGGCCATCATGGTCCCCCTTCGTGAACCGGGACAGGCTCGACTGCCAGCTCTGCTCGATGTCTTCGAGAGCCGTCATCGCGCGCAGCAGCGCCGCCCGATCCATGACGACCGCCGCCGAAGTCGTTCGCATTCGCATCGACAGGGCGGCCGCAAGGCCAGCGAAATCGAGCTGAGTCAACAAGGGGGCTCCCGCAGAGGGCGTTTGAAGGAACGTCCCGCCCCGCGGGGATCGCGGGCGTCCAAGCCGTTCGAAGTGGAGACTTCGTTTGGCAAACACGATGCCGCCAACGCGCCAACGTCCGCCTCCTGCCCCAGACCCCGGATTCCCAACGTTTCATGAAGATTTCGTTTCAGCTTCCCGTCGAACCGCGTTGCCAAACGGCAACGCGGGGAACGCCGGATGTCGACTTCAGTCGTCGTTCCCTCGGCTCGGATCAGCGGATCCGGCCGTCGTGAAGCGCGGAAGCGACGAGCACCCGGTCGGCCCCGGCAGCCACGGCGTCAAGGACATCCTGCTCGCCGCGAACGCCCCCGCCGGTGATCACTTCGAGCTCGGGCCAGCGCGATCGAATGGCCCTGCAGAGCGGCAGCGTGGGACACCCCTGCCCGGTTCCGACGGCCGCCAGATCGAGCACCGTCAGGCTCCGAATTCCGGCCTCGACCGCGATGGATGCCACTTCGATCGCAGACGTCGGCCAGTCCGGTGTCGCGATGGGGCGGCCGTTCATCAAATCCAGGCTGAAGACGAGGCGCTCGCAGTCAACGTCCGAAAGGACTGCGGAGAACTGATCGCGTGATCCGATCGATTCGAGCCCGATGATGGGACGAAGTCCCGGAATGGCGACGAGCCGTTCGAGATCTTCGGGCGATTGGATTCCGAGATCGACGTCCAGTTCAACGCCGTACGCCTGGACGTGTGTCAAGTCGCCCAGCCGGGACCTGCGATCGCAGATGGCATCGAGGTCGGCGATGTAGAACCGCGTGAAGCCGAACGCGTGTGCCAGGGCCAGCAGGACCCCGCCCGGCTCAACGGAATCGGTCAGGCGGGAAACGATCGGCCGGTACTCGTCTCGCCGGCCGGCAACGCCGCGGACGACCTGGCCTCCTTTCACATCAAGAACCGGCAGGAGGCGGCTCCGCAGCGCCTCATTCATCTCCGGTCTCCAGCGTCGTCAGTAACCGCTCGTAGTCCTCGGGCGTGTCGAGATCCCAGAGAATCGAGGGATTCTCGACGGGATGTCGGACGACTTCCACGTCTGGGAGGCGTTTGAGTGCGTTGACGCCCTCTGTCGGGGGAAGCTCGCGGACCCGACGGGCCAATGCCCATGGCGCCAGGAGGGGATGGCCGTTGCGTTCGTGATACGTGGGAAGGTGCATCGCAGTCGAACGCTCGCGAAAGGCATCAATCAGCAGTTCGAGCACAGTTCGCTCGATGACCGGGTGGTCCGCCGGAGAGAGCAGCCAACCGTCGTCGTCAGCCGGCCGGCACGTTCGCGAAATGTGGTCGAGAAGCAGTTGCACGCTGTCCCGCATTTCGTCCGGGTCGCTCCCGGCCTCCACCACATGGACGCCCGGGTGGCAGGCCAGCGCCTCTCGCAGGTCCACGTCATCGCTTCGACGAAGGACGAACACTTCGTCGGTTGCGTGTGCCAACGCGGTGACAAGGTGGTCGATGACGCGCCGATGGCCGACGGGAAGGAGGAGCTTGTGAGTCCGCATTCGGCGACTGCGCCCCGCGGCGGGGATCAATGCGAAGATTCTCATTGAGACTCCGACTGGGCGGACGACGCTCACCCTTCAGACGCCAGCAATGCCTGGGCCACCGGCGAGTTCCGACTGCTCGCGATTCCGGCTGCACGGCATCTATTCCCCCGCCGACAGGAACCGGAATCCCTGCGCGCCAAGGCTGTCGACGAGGTCACGGCGCAGATCCGGCGAGCAGGTGACGCTCATCGGCGTCGTCACGATGCACCGCAGGGCAGTCCGCCCCGCGGCGCTGTCATCATGCCCGTTTCCGTTTCCGTTCTCGTGGCCGTTCGATCTGGAATCTTCCCAGGTGTCCACGAACAGCATGACGGGCGTCTTGCCCGGATAGCGCCCCAGGACGTCCCGGGTGCGCTTCATATCCTGCTCGGTGTGGTAACCCCGGCTGAATTTGACAATCACCTGCTTCGTGAACTCCTTCTCGGCATCGGCCATCGTATAGATCTTGTTGGCGATGATGTTCGGTTCGCGACCCCGGGAATCGACACGCCCCTTCACCAGCACGACCGATTCCGACTTGATGAGCTCGCCCAGGCGGGCATAGTCCTCCGGCCAGCAGATGCAGCGGACAATGCCGGTGGGATCTTCGAGATCGAAATTGGCGTAGCGGCTGTGGCCGTTGCGGCTGGGCTGCTTGGTCGTCGCCAGTTTGATGGCCCCGATCATTCCGCCAATCAGGACGTCCTTCCCGTCGCCGAGGCCGTGCAGTTCCTTGACCTTCTGCGAGCTGTACTGCCCGAGCTGGTCGGCAAACTCCGTCAGCGGGTGGGACGTCATGTAGAAGCCGAGCACCTCTTTCTCGAAGGCGAGCTTCTGGCTGTGTGTCCAGTCTTCGACGGTCGGAAGCGACGCATCGACCATCGGACTTCCTCCCGATGTTGACGGCCCCTCGTCGTCGCCGCCAAACAGCGATTTCTGCCCCCGCGCCTTGTCGCGTTGCTTGGATGTCGCGGATTGAATCGCGCGATCGACCGCCTCGAAATGCTGGGCGCGGGTTCCCTGGGCGGCGAAGCAATCGAGAGCGCCCGCCTTGATCAGGATTTCGAGGTTTCCCTTGGTCAGGATCTTCGGGTCGATCCGCTCGGTGAGATCGTAGATGTTTTTGTAAGCGCCGTTGGCATTTCGTTCTTCAGCGATCGCCTGCATGCACGCCGCGCCGACACCGCGAACCGCCCCCAGGCCGAACGCGATCCGCCCCTTGATCTCCTCGGGGGCGAGCTGCATCGCATCGGCTTTCGGCTTCTTCTTGCCGGCCGATTTGCCGTTGGCCGCCTCGGGGGGAACGAGCTGCGCATACTTCTCGTCGGTGATGACGCTGAACTCGAGGTCGCTCAGATTCACGTTCGGCGGCAGGATCGCCAGCTTCATGCGCCGGGCGTCGTCCGAGTGTTCCGAGATTCGCTCCGTCGATTCCATCCCGCACGACAGCAGCGCCGCCATGAACTCCGCGGGATAATGCGCCTTGAAGTACGCCGTCTGGTAGGCGATGGCGCCGTACGCGGTCGAGTGCGACTTGTTGAAACCGTAGCCGGCAAACTTCTCGATCAGCCCGAAGAGTTCTTCCGCCTTCTCCTTGGCCATGCCCTTGTCCTGGGCGCCCACAATGAAGTCTTCGCGGTACTTCGCGATCTCCGCCAGCTTCTTCTTCGAGATGGCCTTGATGCACTTGTACGAACTGGCCAGCTCGATCCCTCCAAGCCGGTTCAGGATTCGCATGACCTGTTCCTGGTACACCATGACCCCGTAGGTCTCGGCCAGGACTTCATCGACGATCGGGTGAACGGTCGGGATCGGCTCGCGGCCGTGCTTGCAGTTCACATACGTCATCACCATGCCGCCTTCCAGCGGCCCCGGGCGATAGAGCGCCGAGGTGGCGATGATGTCCGCAAACTGGTCGGGACGCATCTTGGTCAGGAGGTCCCGCATACCCCCGGATTCGAGTTGGAAAATTCCCTTCGTCTCGCCGCGCTGCAGGAGCGCGAAGGTCTCCTTGTCGTCGAGCGGCAGGTCCTTCGGGATGATTTCGATCCCGTGGTGCTTTTTGACGTTCTGGACCGACTTGTCGAGAATCGTCAGGTTCCTGAGACCCAGGAAGTCCATCTTCAGCAGACCCGCCTTTTCGACGTCCGTCCACTGGGTGAGTACGTCCTGCTTCCCCGGAAGACGCTGCAGAGGCACGTATTCCGAGAGCGGCTTGTCGGCGATCACGACGCCAGCGGCGTGAGTCCCGGCGCTCTTCGCAAGGCCCTCGATCGCCATCGCGAAGTCAATCACTTCCTTGATCTGCGGGTCCCGCTCGTATTCGTTGCCGAGGTCCGCGCTCTTGGTGAGCGCGTCTTTCAGCTTGATGTTCAGCTCATCCGGAACCATCTTCGCGATGGCGTCCGCACGCTTGAGATCGACGCCCAGGGCGCGGCACACGTCGCGGACCGCGGCCTTCGCCTTGAGCGTTCCGAACGTGCCGATCTGGGCCACGTTGTCGTAGCCGTACTTCTCCTTGACGTACTGGATGACCAGTTCACGGCGATCCTGGCAGAAGTCGATATCGATATCGGGCGCTTCCGAGCGGTTCGGGTCGAGGAACCGCTCGAACAGCAGGTCATACTGGATCGGGCAGACGTCACTGAGTCCCAGCACGTACGCGACGATGGCGCCGCAGGCCGAGCCTCTCGCTGAGCACGGAATTCCCTTCGAACGGGCGAAGCGTGCGAAATCCCAGACGATCAGAAAGTAGCTGGCGAAGCCCATTCGCTCGATGACGCCAAGCTCGAATTCCAGCCGGTCGATGAACTTTTGCTCCGGCGCATCGCCGTAACGCCACTTGAGGCCGTCGTAGGCGACGTCCTTCAGGTACTCCACGTCCGACTTGCCGGGAGGCGGAGCGAAAACCGGGAAGTGCCGCGTCTTGAGATCGAGTTGGATATCGCAGCGGTTCGCGATTTCCTGCGACCGGGCGACAGCCTCGCTTTGACGTGGGAACGCGTCGTACATCTGGTCGGGCGAGCGCACGAACAACTGGTCCGTGGTCATCTTCATCCGGTTCTGGTCGGTGACGACCGACTTCGTATTCACGCACAGCAGCACGTCGTGCATCGATGCGTTGTCCTGGCACAGGTAGTGCGCGTCGTTCGTGGCGACGAGCGGCAGACCCATCCGGTTCGCGAGGTCGATCGTCGCTTCGGCGCAGCTCTGCTGGATCTCCACCCCCGCGTCCTGGATCTCCATGTAGAAGCGGTCGCCGAACAACTCGACGTACCAGTTCACCAGCTTCTCGGCCTTCTCGCGTTCTTCGGCGAGCAGACTGCGCGACAGCTCGCTCGAGGCGCAGCCGGAAAGGCAGATGATCCCCTCGTGGTGTCCGGCCAGGAGTTCCTTGTCGATGCGGGGGCGGTAGTGATAACCGTCCAGATAGGCGGACGACGCCATGCGGACGAGGTTCTTGAAGCCCGTCGCATTCATCGCCAGCAGCGTCAGGTGGAAGGACGCGTCCTTCATCTTTGTGGCGCTGCGATCGCGCCGGCTTCCGGGCGCGATGTAGGCCTCGTACCCGATGATCGGATTGATCCCGGCGTCACGCCCCTTCTGGTAGAACTCCAGGGCCCCGTAAAGATTGCCGTGGTCCGTGATCGCACACGAGTTCATCCCCAGGGCCTGCACCTGCTTGATCAGGTCGGGGATCTTGGTCGCCCCGTCGAGAAGGCTGTAGTGGGTGTGGCAATGCAGGTGGGCGAACGGACGAGACATCGGCAGCAGGTTCCTCCAGTGAAGAGTGGAGTTTACCGGGAAGGCCCCCTGCTCCTCCAGTTGGTGGACCGGAGAGAAAACTGTGCCTGAAAACGGCCAATGGGATGCTGGCCAAAGCACGCGAAAGCCAGGATCGCGGCGGCTCAGACGCCGCGCGGCGATTTCGGCGATTCAAGGAAACGTCCCGCCGCGACTCACATAGAACCCGAAACGGACGGCGAAAACCAGAACAAACTGAATGAACGCGACGATGACCATTCCGGTGGCCCAGAGGAGGCTTGACTTGGTCGCACGATAACTGACGCGAAGCCACGGCCAGCAAAGAGCACCTCCCAGCACGAGAGCAGCCGCAGTGAGCCATCCGGTCACCGTATCAAATGTTGCGAGCTTGCCCGCCAGGTAGAAGTCGTGGCTTTGTATCTCCCGCCGAAACAGCATGACGGACACGATGGCGACGATGTAAGGAAGCAGCACACCGCCGACGGCCAGCAGAGACTCCCAGTTTGCGTGCCATCGCGAGGATCGGATTTTGGGCGAGCACTGGTGCGGCTGTTCGTTTCTCACTGTTCTCCCCTCCCTGGAGGTGACAGGCGTCAAGACGCCGGGAAACTCACTGTCTTTCCATGTTCCGCGCGACAACCATCTCGCAGAGTGTCACCAGCCGTTGCGACTCCTTCGGAATTGAGGAGTCCAGGCTCGAGCCGCTGTATTGATTCACCGCGGCGAGTCGTTCACTGTTTGCAGCGGAACTTGCACCTCTTGCCCAGGCCGTCGCCATGTCCAACCGTCTGCCGCAGGTCGATGCCTACATCCGCAAGGCGGCCGAGTTCGCGCAGCCGATTCTGCTTCAACTCCGCGAACGCGTGCATGCGTCGTGTCCGGAAGCTGAAGAGGCCCTCAAGTGGGGGATGCCGAGCTTTCTCTACAAGGGGAAGATCCTGTGCGGAATGGCGGCCTTCAAACAACATTGCGCGTTCCACTTCTTTCATTCAGCGATGAACAAGGCGGCCGACCCCGCGAAACAGGGACAGGCGATGGGCCAGATGGGACGGATCACGTCGCTCAAGGATCTGCCGAAAGCGGTGGACTTCAGGAAGCAGATCAGACAGGCGATGAAGCTGATCGATGACGGCGTGAAATCGTCAATGAAGTCGACGAAAGCTCCCTTCAAGGTGCCGCCCGATCTGAAGGCGGCCCTCACGAAGAACGCGAAAGCCCGGACGACGTTCGACGCGTTTTCGCCGTCCCACAAGCGCGAATACGTCGAGTGGATCACCGAGGCGAAGCGGCCCGAGACCCGCGAAAAGCGACTCGCGACGACGCTGGAGTGGCTGGCGGAGGGGAAACCGCGGCACTGGAAGTACCAGAAGGGCTGACTGTCTGACGGGGCGTCATGGTCCGAGAATCTCCACCCTCTGCGGAGCGGCCGTGGTGATGCTCAGCGTCTGCTTCTCCTCCCAGCCCTCTCCGGGCACACGGATCTCGTACTCACCCGTCGCGATGCCGGTCCGGACACGGCCCGCTTGATCGGTCTTCCACCACGTCGCGAGCAATCGACCATGCTCGCCGTCGCGTTCGATCACAACCCGCCGCCCGATTTCGACGAACTGCTGCGGGATCGGCCTGCCTGTCTTCTTCGATGTGACGATGACTTCGAGCGGCACGGCCGGAACGATCTCCAGCGGCTTGAGTACGGGGGGCAACTCCGGCGGGTTCGGAATGAAAACCGGATTCTGAACGTCACTGGCCCATTCCGAATCTTCAACGGCCAGCGCGTAAGTGTGCCCGGGCGTCACATGCAGGCGAAATTTGCCATCGTCGTCAGACCGCGCGGAACAGTAATCGAATGAACTGCCAACCCCGTCGGAGACAGCCCGAATTAACATTCCGCGCTTTTCGAGGCCGTCCGGCACAAGCAGCTCGCCGAATAGTGTCACTCTTGCACGCGCGTGGAGCACGTGGAGAATCTTCGAATCGGGATCGGGCTCCGCGTCGCTGTGAGGCTCGCCATCCATCGACCAGTCTGGAGCATCAAAGAGTTCGTAGTAGGGCCGACGGCGCGGTGACGCCCACAGGAACGACGCCCGACCATCGGCGTCGGTCCGGCAGGCGGTCATCGGAAACTCTTCCGATAAGAAGAATCGGCGCTTCGGTTCAGAATTGAGCGAGAGCAGCACCTGGGCCGCCAGACGGCGGTCTGCAATTGGCATATCAAACTGGTTCAGCAGCCGGATCTTCCGTTCAACCGGCGGCTCCAGAGAGACCTCAACCGTTGGCGGAACGGCCGTACCCGCCGGCAGTACGGCGGAGCCGATTCCTTTCTCTGGATGCCAGACCATCACGTACGTATCAATGGCGGGTGGGGACATCGGCAGCGTTGCAATCCCCTGCCCGTCTGTGCGGACGTGAACAAATCCTTTTCCACGTGCCACCTCCGCGTCGTCGACGGGAACGCCGTCCCGGGTGACCTTCACGCGCATTGGAACCGTCGGATTCAGAGTCGCGGAGAAAGCCGATTGACAAAGTCGACGCACGTCGCTTTGCGGAACCGAGACCAGCGCATTGAAGCGGTGATCCTGGCTCTCCACCGCCAGCGTTGGCGTCAGAACGAAATTTGACTCCAGAAACGCAACGCCCTTCGAGTCCGTCTCGACCACGATCCGCGGCTGCTTGAACTGCATAAGGCAGATTCTCGCAGCAGCAGCGGCGGACCCGTCCGGCAATCGGACCTGCACGGGGAGCCGCAGCATCGCCTCGTCCGGCTGGGCGTGGCACACCCGTCCCGCGAAAACCACCACGAGCAGCAGGAGCGCGCGAGGGAGCATTGTCGTCCCTTTCGTGAAGGAATTCGCCCGGATGGAAGTCGACTCGATTGAGGAGACGCGGACAATCTGAAAGCTATCATCCGCCGATGCGTTATCACACAGTCATCATTGGAGCCGGAATGTCGGGCCTGGCGGCGGGAATCCGCCTCGCCTACTACGAAAAGCCGGTCTGCATCCTCGAACGTCACACTACCATCGGCGGGCTGAACTCGTTCTACCGACTCCGCGGTCGCAACTACGACGTCGGCCTCCACGCCGTCACCAACTACGCCCCCCCGGGCTCCCGCACCGGCCCGCTCGCCAAGCTCCTGAAGCAGCTTCGGCTCCGCTGGGACGACTTCGCCCTCTCGCCGCAGCTTGGCTCGTCCATCCGGTTCCCCGGGCGGACGCTCCGGTTCACCAACGAGTTCGCGTTCTTCGTCGATCAGGTCCGCTCGGTCTTCCCCGGCCAGATCGACGGATTCACCCGTCTGGTCGACACGATCAACGCGTTCAACGAGCTCGACCTCGATCAGGAGCCCATCTCCGCCCGCAAGGTGTTGAGCGAGCATCTCACTGACCCCGTGCTGGTCGACATGCTCTTCTGCCCGCTGATGTTCTATGGCAGCGCGATTCCGCGCGACATGGATTTCAGTCAGTTCGTCATCATGTTCAAGAGCATCTTCCAGCAGGGCTTTGCACGCCCGTTTGATGGCGTCCGCCGAATCCTGAAAACGCTCGTCCGGCAGTTCAAGGAACTGGGCGGCGAGCTGAAACTGCGGCACGGAGTCTCTTCGATCCACATGCAGAACGGCCGTGCCGCGGGCGTCGTCCTTGATGACGGAACGATCATTGAGGCCGAGAACGTCCTGTCGTCGGCCGGCGTCGCCGAAACGCAGGCGATGTGCCAGCAGAAACCGCCCGTTGCAAATCCCGCCGCTGGCGAACTGTCGTTCAATGAAACGATCTATGTGCTGGACCGTCAGCCAAAGGAACTCGGACACGACGACACCATCATTTTCTACAACGACGCCGAGCGGTTCGAGTACGCGTCCCCGACCGAACCGTGCGACACGCGCAGCGGCATCATCTGCTCGCCGAACAACTTCCACTACGAAGGCGGAGAGCAACTCGATGATGGCATCGTGCGGATCACTGCCCTTGCGAATCCCGGTTACTGGTTCAACGCTCCGCAGGAGCAGTACGAGAACGCCAAGCGTGACTGGGCCGACAGGGTGGCCGACGTAGCCGTCAAATACATGCCCGAATTCCGGCCGCACGTCATCGAGACCGATGCGTTTACACCCCGCACCGTCAAAAAGTACACCGGCCACCTGAACGGCGCGGTCTACGGAGCGCCGGTGAAAGTCCTGACGGGCCGCACCGAAACGCCCAATCTCTACCTGTGCGGAACGGACCAGGGATTCCTCGGAATCATTGGCTCGATGCTCTCCGGGATCACGATGGCCAACAATCATCTGTTGAGGGAATGAGTCGGCCATAAGGCCGTCGTGCGACCGCTGATCGACCGAATCTCACTCTTCGTTCTCGGAGACAATATGGCATCGCTCGCCAGAATCTTTGCGTTGATGGCCTTCGTTTGCTGCGGCACCACCCAGGCCGCGGAGTTCACCACAGACATCTGCGTCTACGGCGGAACTTCCGGAGGCGTCATCGCGGCCGTGCAGGCGGCCCGCATGGGCAAGTCCGTCGTCCTCGTCGAACCTGGAAAACACGTCGGTGGCATGACGTCGGGTGGGCTCAGCGCCGTCGATATCGGAGACCCGCGAACCGTCGGAGGCGTCACCCGGGAATACTTCACCAGGCTCGTCGCCAACTACGGCCTGAAGCTTCCCTGGGACAAGCCGTTCGGGCGGAAGAAAGGGAGCGGCCCGGCCACCGGCGGGGCGTACTCCATCGAACCGCATGTCGCGGAAGAGACATTCCTCGCCATGCTCAAGGACGCCGGCGTGACGCTCCAGCTGTCCCAGCGGCTGGCGGGCGTCGAGAAGCAGGGGGCTCGGATCCTGGCCCTGAAGACCGAATCAGGAGATGTCTTTCGCGCCAGGGCCTTCATCGACACGACCTACGAAGGCGACCTCCTGGCCAGGGCCGGCGTCAGCTACACGCTGACTCGGGAAGGCAACGCGAAATACGGAGAGAAGTACAACGGAATCTTCTACAACCCGAAGTACGAGCCGCGCACCGGTCATCTCCAGCCCGGCGAGAACGGCCGCACGAAAACCGGACAGGGAGCCTGGGACCGCGACTTCCCGCTCGATCCCTATGTCAAACCAGGCGACCCTGCCAGCGGACTTCTGCCGCTCGTGCAGGCCGGCGACCCCGGTGCTCCCGGTGAGCCCGCCCCCGGCGTCCAGGCCTACTGCTATCGCCTTTGCCTCACGACGGCCGACGACCGCCTCCCCATCGCCCCGCCTCCGGACTACGACCCGAAACAGTACGAACTCATCGTGCGGTTCATCCAGGCCTGCATCGCCAACGGCGACGACATGGACCTCCGGTGGTTTTCCAAGCACGATCCCCTTCCCCACGACAAATGGGATTTCAACACCGCGACGTTTGGAGGCAATCTGCCGGGAGCGAGCCACGCCTGGCCGGAAGCGAGCTACGACCAGCGTGAAGTCATCGCGAAGGCACACGAGAATTATCACCGCGGCCTGCTGCACTTCCTGGCCACGGATGCACGGGTGCCGGAAAAGGTTCGTCGCGACATGAAGCGGTTCGGACTGCCGCGCGACGAGTTCGTCGACCGCGGCGGCTGGCCTCACCAGCTCTACATTCGGGAGGCGCGGCGGATGGTGAGCGACTTCGTCATGACCGAGCATCACCTCGCAGGCAGGGAGGTGGCCGCCAATTCCGTCGGACTGGGATCGTACGGCATTGATACCCACGAAATCCGCCGCATCGCCCGCAACGGCGTCGTGACCCGGGAAGGAAAAACCGCCGAAGGACGTCGTGGTCCACCTTCCTATCCGATCGGATTTGGAGCGATCGTCCCCCGCCCCGCCGAATGCGAAAACCTGCTGGCCACCTTTGCCGTTTCCGCCAGCCACACGGCGTTCGCCAGTATCCGCATGGAGCCCGTGTTCATGGTCCTCAGCCAGTCAGCCGCCACCGCCGCCTGCCACTCCATTGATGCAGGCGTTTCGGTTCAGAACGTCGATCGCAGCGTGCTCCGGGAGCGTCTCCTGAAAGATGGACAGGTGCTCGAAGTCGTGAAGTGAATTGTGAGAGAGGTCAGAGGGCGCCACTGTTCGCCGGCGACGGAAGCTCATAGACCTTGAACCGGCCGCGTTCAAACGCCGGCGGCGGTCCGATCGGGCCCAGGCGGCCGACAATCAGGTGCGTCACGCCGGTCTTTCGCCTCAGCGCAACGAGATCGCCAGCGTCGATCACATGATCCTGCGCGAAACTGTCCCGGACCCATTCCGAATACGCCAACAGCCGTGAATTCCATTCGACGACTCCCGCCGCATCCTGCGGGCAGTCCTTGAAGTTCACGTACTCCGCACGCTCAGCCCACCATTTCACCGCGAAGTCTTCATTCGCAGCCAGCAGCAACGCGTTCGCCGGCGTGTTCTCTTTCACCCAGCGAAGCGTCGCGATCCAGTCGTCGCGGTTCGCGCCCGAGAGCATTCCCGGGCTCTTGTCCGGACCCGGAATCGCAATAGCGCCCGCCAGCAGCGCCCCCGCCAGTCCGAATGACGCCACCTTCGGAGGACTCCACATCGTCCACAGGCGCGCCACTCCCAGCGCCACGATCAAAGCCGACATCACGTCCGCCAGGCGGAACGGATAAAACTTCAGCATCTTGAGCTGAAGCGCCCCGAATTCCGACGGTGGATACGTCCACGGACGCGGCCCGTAACTCACGAGCGTAGCGGCCAGTCCGAAGGCGACCGCCGCGCCGGTGATCACGTCCAGCAGCCGGAAACCGGCCACTTTCCTCGTCCACAACGCGGAGAACAGCCACACGACAATCAAGGTCGCAAAGAACAGATGCCCTTCCCGGGGAAACGTCCAGGGATCGAGATGATGGGCCAGCCGGTAGCTCACCTGGATGAAATCGGCGAGTTTCGAAGTCGCGGCGTCCGACGATTTCAGCGCCGGCAGTGCCCAGCCGATTCCCGGTGCCGCGGCGATGAACCACCACAGCGAAGGAATCAGTCGCACGGGAAGTCGCGGCAGCGGAGCCTGCGTTTCGGCCGAGTCTCCAGCAGCCCGCCACCACATCCACGCCAGGCCAACGAGGGTCGCGACGGTCGCCCACATCCCCACGACGGGGTGCAGCGTCGTCGCCAGGCCCAGCCACAGGCCGGCGGCGCTCAGACGCCGCGAGATCATCGCCGACCAGCCGGCGAAGACGCATCCGTACGCGAATACCTTCGACTCAACCCCGCCGATCAGCCATTCCCCCGACCACGATCCAATCGACTGGATCATCAGGAACAACACGGCGGAGAGGAGCGTCCCACCGACGGCCAACCCCAGCGACCTTCCGAGCTTCGACCACCCCCACGCAACGAGGGCCAGCGAGGCGATCCGCCCCACAATCGCCGTCTGCTCCAGCGTCAGGGTCTGCGTCAGCCAGCCAATCAGCAGGTAGAACGCCCGGTGCGGACGCGAGGACGTGAGAAACAGGTCCCCTTGGCACCAGCCGGGATTCCAGTCCGCCTTCGCCATCCCCAGGTAATGCGGTTCATTGATGCCCGGAATCGGGACGCGCAGAAACGAATAGACGACGAACGCCGTCCAGCAGGCGAAGAACGCCGCGATCGCCTGCTTGCGTCGTTCGGAAGTCCCGAGGCTCACTTCTTCTTCGCGGCTTTCTTGGCGGGCTTCGGCGCCTTGGCCTTCGCCTTGGCAGCCGCCTTTGCGGGTTTCGCCGCCGCCTTCTTCTTGCCGCCGAAAATGGTGTCCCAGTTCTTCCAGAACTCGGGGGTCGCGCCAGTGCGAACGATCGGGCCGCTCATCTCGTCTCTCTTTCCAGTCAGGGAGTGTTGCAGGGTCTAAATATCTTCGGGGGGTGGTTTGTCAAGCAGGGAGGTCAACGTTTCGCCCGAACTGGCGTTGCCGGCGACGCGAATCACCCGCCACCATGCACCCATGTCGACTCCCTCCTTTTCACTTCGCCGCGATGCCGAAGGGCTGCTGCGCTTCAGCGACGGGGCCCATCGCGACGTCGCCGTCACGATGACCTCCGCCTTCCCATTGTCCGAGCCCGGCATGTGGCTGTCGCTGCGTGCAGTTGATGGCAGCGAAGTTGCGCTGGTCGAAGACCCCGCCCGCCTGGAGGGGGAAGCACGCCGCCTGATCGACGAGGAACTCGAATCGCGACAGTTCGTGCCGGTGATCATCCGGGTCGACCGGGCCTCCAACACGACCACCGGGCTGGAGGTCGTTGTCGAAACCGATCGCGGGCCGACAACGTTGATCCTTGATGCGGACGAGCAGATTCGGCGGGTTTCGGACACGCGCGTTGTGCTGACCGACCGCGCCGGTGTGCGATACCTGATTCCCGACCTCCACCAGCTCGACCAGCAGAGCCGGCATCGCCTGGAACGGTTCTATTAGCCCTCCGAACGATCTGGCTTCGCCTCGGCCGGGGGCGCTGGAATCTCGGGAGGGGTCCCCTACACTGCCCGGTTCTGCGATGATGCGGCAGCGCGATGCGGCTTCCCGTGGCCAACGATCAAGGTCGCGGTCCACGACCGATTCCACATCCCGCTTTTCCTGTTCCTGACGACCCGTTTCCATACTCCTCGGATGGCCAAGGACTTTCTCAAAGATCTCGGCGACCACTACGACGTGATCGTCATCGGGAGCGGCCTGGCCGGCCTGACCGGCGCCAATGTCCTGGCCAAGGCCGGATATTCCGTGCTGCTTCTCGAGCATCACTACCAGCTGGGCGGGATGGCCACCTGGTTCAAACGCCGCGGCGGACACATCTTCGATATTTCGCTCCACGGCTTCCCCGTCGGCATGATCAAATCCTGCCGCAAGTACTGGACAAAGGAGATCGCCGACTCGATCGTCCAGCTCAAGGGCATCCGGTTCGAGAACCCGCAGTTCAGCATCAAAACCACCTTCAACCGCGACGATTTCACGAAGCAGCTGATCGAGCAGTTCGGTATTGCGCCCGAGACGGTGGAGGCGTTCTTCGATTTTGCGCGGTCGATGAACTTCTTCGACGACCAGTCGATGACCACCCGCGAGCTGTTCGAAAAGTTCTTCCCTGGCCGGTCGGATGTCGTCCGGTTCCTGATGGAGCCGATCACCTACGCCAACGGCTCCACGCTCGAAGACCCCGCCATCACCTATGGCATCGTCTTCTCCAACTTCATGAGCAAGGGCGTCTTCACGTTTCAGGGCGGAACGGACAAGCTCGTCCTGCAGATGCGCGACGAACTGGAGAAGAACGGCGTCGATATCCGTATCCGCGCACTCGTCGAGAAAGTCGAGCTCAATCCCGATCGCAGCGTGGCGGCAGTCTGGGTCAACGGAAAACGCGTCGGCTGCGGGGCCGTGCTCTCGAATGCGAACATCAAGTCGACGATCTTCAATCTCGTCGGCGAGGAGCATTTCTCCCCGGAGTACGCCGAAGAGGCGCGGGCCGTCCGGCTCAACAACTCCAGCTGCCAGGTCTACATCGCCCTCAAGCCGGGCGAAGGCTTCGACAACGTCGGCGACCTTCTGTTCCATTCGGAACACAGCGGGTTCGATATCAATGCCATGCTCTCGATGAACGTGAGCAGCCGGACCTTCTCGTTCTACTACCCCGAAACTCGCCCCGGGAGCGACCGCTGGCTCGTCGTCTCGTCGACGAACGCCAACTACGCCGACTGGGCGAAAATGTCGGAAGATGAATACGAGCGAGAAAAGGCGAAGCTCTGCGAATCGACGCTCGATTGCCTGGAAAAGTACGTTCCCGATGTCCGGCAGAAGCTGGACTGGCTCGAAGCCTCGACGCCGCGAACCTTCGAACATTACACGCGCCATCTGAGCGGCGCCTCGTTCGGGACCAAGTTCGAGGGCCTGAAGGTCTCGCAGACTCTCCCGCAGCAGGTTCCCGGTCTGTTCCACGCCGGTTCGGTGGGAATCATCATGTCCGGATGGCTCGGAGCCGTGAATTACGGCGTCATCGTCGCCAACGAACTCGACAAGCACCTCACGGCCACCGCCGCCAGGAAACGGGCCGTCGCGGTGTAAGCGGGATCTGCGGCGGCTCCACTCCCCCCGGATAAGCCGCGCGGGCCGACCACCAGCTCCCTGAAACGCCGTTCGAGAGCCCTCGGCAATTGACCATACCGGGGTTGGCGGCGTCACCCGGAACCCCGGTCGTCCGTCGACAGACTGTCCCTTCCGAACCACTGCCGCCTCACGCTTAGCAATCCTCCGTTCTCCAGCGGGAGAAGGTCGACATCGAATCTCGCTCGATCGGATGTCTGACGCTCCGCGTTTCTGCCGTGTCATGATTGTTCGTACGCCACGTCTGCTGATCGGGAGCGCCTTCACGGTCCAGCTTCTCGCGTTTGTTCTTTCGGTCGTCCTCGCGGGAGCGGCCTCAACGTCCTTCGCGGCCACAAGAAAATTTGCGGCGTCCAGGGCCCTGGGAACCGGCGCCGGTGATTCCGAGGCCAACGCGGCCAGGTTCGCGGACCCGAAATTCTGGGAGAGCGTGCGTCAGGAGATCACCCACGGACCGCTGACGGTCATCCTGCTCGATGGCAGCTACCTCGATGTCGTCTCGCTCTCGTCCATCGGGAACGCCGACCATCGGCTCACGGTCGAATCCCAACGACCGGGCGGAGCACTGTTCGCAGGACCGGGGCGATTCCTGGTTGGCGGGGGCCTGAACATGACGGTGCGCGGCCTCGCGTTCACCGAAACCGATCCGAAGGCCAACATCTACAAGCTGTCGTTCGGTCTCGATTCGAAATCGGGGCGAGTTTCTGAACGGGTCCTCATCGAGGACTGCCTCTTCCACGACTCGCTCGTCTACTACGGAACGCTTGGAGTCCATCGCGGCAGTCACCATGTGACGATCCACCGGAACACCTTCCGGAACATCGGTTTCGATGGCCACGCGCACATGATTTACACGGCCTACGATGTCCACCACATCAAGGTAATCGGCAACGATTTCCAGAACTGCCGTGGCGACTACGTGCGCTTCCGCGATAACGCCGATTTCGGCGAAGTCCGGTTCAACACGTTCCGCAGCACGGAAGCCCAGTTCAACCGGCCCTTCATCCACATCCCCGTCTTCAACGACGTCAACCCCGGCGACGAGTTCCACGCCAGCAACTACCTGTTCACCGACAACCGCATGGAGTACGAGTCGACGGCCGGGTCACCCGATCGACGCAATGCCATGGGCTACCTCTCGAGCGGATTCGAGCCCGCCCACGTTCACATGCTGCCGACCGCGGCCGAAGGAAAAGTGCTGCAGCAGGGAACGACCGATGCCAAACGTCAATTGCTGCTCGATCAATACGGCATCGACTTGCGCAAGGTGCGGGTCTACCGAAATGAAATCCAGAACCAGAACCGGACGTTCCACTACTGGGCGAATCCCGCCCTCGGCGCGAAGTCTCGCGGATGGTCCGGATTCGCCGAGATGGCGGATGCAATCAACGTCTCGCCTCCCAGGCCCGGAGACGTTCATGTTGACGGCCTGCTGGACGCGACCGATGTGGCCTATTTCCAGCGTGGACTCGCCGCATCCGATGAGCGCGCCTTTCTGCTCGACGACGCCATCTGGTTCGGCGACTACCAGGCGGCCGACATGAATGGCGACGGAGCCGTGAACACGGCGGACATTCCCGCATTCATCGAGCGCTGCCGCGGACACGTGCCCGATGAAGCCCTGCAGTCGCTGTTCAAGACGGCCGCAGAAATGCAGAAGCAACGAACCGCGCATTGAGAGGCCCCGCAACGCGTTTCCGGAAAGCCCCGCGGACGCTGTCCGGGAAATCGAAGGGACCAGCCTCGTCACTTCGACGTCAGTTCAAACTTGAAGTCGTTCTTGGCAGGATCTGCGTCGACCGTTGCTGTCAGGCCGGACTTTTTGTGATCGGTGAATTTCTTGGCGAACGGGGGCGGGCCGGGCTTCTTGTAGCCATCCATTCCGGGCATCGCCTCTTGGACTTCGAGAATCGGCGCCACCGACACCGAGTACGTTCCGACGACCGCGCCGTCGCCCGGCGTGTTCGTCATCAGCGTAAACCTTCCTTCGCTATCCGTTTCGCCAGTAGCGACCTTGCCCTGGGTCGGCATGAACGCCACTGAGAGCTTGCCCATCGGTCGGCCGTCGACGGTGATTGTACCCGTCGCAGGAACGGTCTTCGGAGCATCGCCACCACCGCCCCCGCAGCCGACCGAATTGATGCAAACACAGAGCAACAGCGTGAACGCATTCAGATTTCGCAACATCTGTAGTTCATCCTCGGCAAAACGAAAATTGACGAAACCTGGAACCTGAAAACCACGCTGCAACGAGGTGCGGACGTTCCATTGGAGTGAGTGCGACGCTTTCCGTTGCTGGGCAGGTGGTCGATTCAATCGGCGGCCGTGTTCATGCTGCTTCGTCGACGAGCCTCGGGCAGTGTTTCCTTTGCGTTCGCGCGAGCAGCAGGCACGCTCCCCGACGAAGGACATCGCCACGCAGCCAGGGCCGTCACTGTCTGGTAAGCGGCAACACTCAGCCGCCGAAGGATTGGAATCTGGATACTGCGCGCGCCGACTTGTACGGCGCGCGGACACGCCAGAATGATCCAGTCGCGCCACGATCCGCTGAACCGTGGCGCGCGAATTCCACCGAATGTCAGAACTCGCCTTGCACTTCACCGCTGCTTACCGTGCCGGCGGCGCGGTACAGGCCAATGTCGATGTTCTCGCTGACGAAGCGGGCACTGCCGTCAAGCATCGAGAAGTGGCCACCGCCCACGTGCTTGCTGTTGAAGCCGAAGTTGTTGTTCCAGTCATTCGGAGCCGGAGGCAGCTTCGCGGATCGGTTCAGGGGAATGGCCGCGGTCGCAGTGGAAGCGTTGGAGTTGTACCACCAGTTCCACTGCGAGTACGCCGGGAGAGCCTCGCCGGAAGCGAATGTGTTGCTCGTCCCGTCGACGACATCTCGTACTCGCGTCGGGCCGTTCGTGGCCGACTGATTCGAACACAGGATGCCGTTCCCCATGTTCAGGCCATCCGTTGAGGGTGCATTCCGCCCTGCGGGGTTCGGAACAGGATTATAAGCCGCGTTTCCGTACTGCCAGTTGCTCCCCATGCAGGCCTTATAGTTGGTTACACCCCATACAGTGCCGTCGGGATTGTAATCAGACCGTCTCGTCGCGGCCGAACCGCCCAGCCGGCCGTTGTTGTTGCCATCATCGGACGGGCACAGGTAAACGGGCAACGCCATCGCGGCGATCGACTGGTTGTTCGGATTGTTCACGAAGAAACTGGCCCAGGTCCCGCCCGAACCGCTGAAGTCGATCTTGTTATAAAGCGGCGCCTGGTCGACATAAGGCAGGATGAATTGCAGCCAGCTGCGGGCAGAGTTGGCGATCGCAGGGCCGTCGTTCGCATTCCCCAGAATGTTGCGCAGCGAATAGTTGACCGGGAACACGTTGAATGTGTCGTGATAGTTGTAGAACGCCAGCCCGATCTGCTTCATGTTGTTCTTGCACTGCGTCCGCCGGGCGGCCTCGCGGGCCTGCTGAACAGCGGGAAGCAGCAGTGCGATCAGGATCGCGATGATCGCGATCACCACCAGCAATTCAATCAGCGTAAAGGCAACTCTTCGATTCCGTGGCATGAGTGCACTCGCGAATGGAGGATGTCGAAAACATCAGCACGCAATTCAGCAAGACGCGGAGAAAAGAAGCGATTCATCCTGACGCAGGAACTTCACGTTCATTTCGAGCTTACCCCTGTGTGCGCATTCGCAACATGAGATAAATGGCAATCGAATGAAGGTATTTGGAATTGCTGCAATTTGCGGCAGGCAAGCGCTCGATCGGGCAACACCGGCGAAGTCGGTGAACTGCAACGACCTTGCCGCCGGATCGCCCCTCCGGACCGCGCGCAACCTCTCACGATGGGTGAGGAGACCCTGATCGAATGAGGACCCGGACCAATGACTCCGAACCCGCTGCACGCCGCCACCATGACTCATCCCTCGGTCGCCCATCCATCAGCGCCACGGGCGTCCAGTCCTTCTCGAAGTCCATCGACCCGGAAGGGCCTCGGCAAAACAGCCCGAGTCACCCCTGCGCCACGCGCCGCCAGCACGGCCCGACGCCATCAATCTCCAGTTCCCCAGGGGAGAGAAGGCGACAATAACTGACCACAGCATAACCCTGTAATTCTCGCTCCCCTCGCCTAGAAACCCCTGCCAATTCTTCCCCTTCCTCCCCGCTTCCGGCAGTGTGTTCCGAGCCGCGCGGTTCTCTTCTGTGACGGCGAAGCACTTCTGGAAACCTGATTGTCGAGGATCTACGCGATGACCCGACTTACAGTGCTCTATGGCCACCCCGAAAACCCGGCCGCGTTCGACCGCTATTAGCACGAGGTCCACGTTCCCCTGGCGCAAACGATGAAAGGCCTCAAGGGCTGGACGATCGGCAAGTGCGAACCGGCGACGCCCGGCGATCGGCCGCCGTACTACATGATCGTCGGACTGTACGCGGACTCACGACCCATCCTGGAGGCGATGCTGCAGTCCCCGGAGGGACAGGCGACAGTGGCCGACCTGGCGAATTTCGCCACGGGCGGGGCGAAATTCTTCTATGACGAAGAAACAGTTCTGATTCCTTTCCGTCTCGAATGACAGATCCGTCGATGCTCGTCCCGGGGAATGGCTCGGCGCCGGCCTCGAACCGGAGATTTTTTCTCAGTCAGCGCGCAGAACGTGGCGGATGTGGGCGTATCGAGAGGGGACTGCGGGTTTGCAGCGTCTCCCTGAAAATCGCGTTCACAGAAAGCCACTTCGATGAAACGTCCTGTTCGCCGTTCCAGCCACTCGCAGGCCTGCAACCTTTCGCCCGCCTGCATTCGCCTGGAAGACCGTCAGTTGCTCTCAGGAAACGTCGTCGTCGCCTTCGACGGCACGAACCTGGTCATCACGGGTGACAGCTCCGCCAATCAGGTGCAGGTCTTCTACGACGGTGCGGACGTGATCGTCCGCGGCCTCGAAGACACGAAAATCAACGGCGGCAATGCCGACTTCGTTGCCGCCGCCGCGACCAACACCCTCCCCGGCGACGTGCTGGTGAACCTCCAGAAGGGAAACGACCTGTTCTATGTGAGTGACGGCGTCGTGGTGACGGGCGACGTGAGGGTCCAGCCTGGCGCTGGCCACGACAAGACGGTCATCACCGACGCCACGGTCGGCGGCGACATCGTCATCGGCATGCCGTTCGACATCGCGGATGACCCGGGAAATGACAGCGTCGCCGTCGACAACACGACCGCGACGTCCGTCATCGTGGCCACCGGGGCCGGGCACGATGTGGTGTTCATGACCAGCGTCGCCGCATCCGAAGATGTGATCGTCCTGATGGGAGCCGGAAACGATGCCCTCTCCGGCAACTTTACGGCCAACTCGAACGTGCTGGTCGGGGCCGGGGCCGGCAACGACCTGTTCGTCGGCGAGTTCCAGGCCGGTGGTTTCGGCATCGACATGGAAGCGGGAAATGACCTGCTGTTCCTCAGCGAAGTCGATCAGTCCGATCCGGCCAGGCAGGCGTCGATCAACCTCGGCGCCGGCAACGACAAGGCGACCATCGGTTTGGATTCCGCGTCCTTAGCCTCCTTCTTGTCGGTGACGGGAAGCTCGGGGACGGACAAGTTCTTTCTGGCCCCGGGAGCGACGCTGGCCGAGGGGTTGCTCATCTCCGACGTTGAGTCGACGGCGCCCTACATCGTGGTGAGTGATCCGGCGGCAATGAAGCCCTTCAAATCGAGTCTCAAGCGATTTGAAGCCTTCGTCGACGCGATCTCAATGCTGCCGTAAGGTCGTCAAACCGCCCGAGTGGCAGCCCGGGAGGACATGATCTCGATGAAAGCGGCAGCACGAACCGGCGAATGACCATGCAAATGGACGTTCGCCGGTTTGCTGCATTGTGGAGGCGGTCAACCGCTCACATGAAAACGCGTCTTGCCCACATTCCGCTGGCCGGTGTAAATAGCCGCGCCAATTGATGAAGTGATTTCGGGTTTCTCTTCCAGGCAGCGTTGATGGCGACGCGACGGCGGCTTTCGCACAGCTCGAAGACGGTTCTCCGACTCATGGTCCGGTGGATCGCCGGTGGAGTCGTCGCCACGCTGCTGATGTGGCTCGTTTCAGGCGCGTTTGTCGATTCCGTGACAACGCTCGCCTATTCACCCGAATTGGGACGCTACGTCCACCAGCCGGGCGTGGTTCGCCGAGTCCGCACGGAAGGCTGGGCCGACTCGCGGTACGGCTCGCTGGACATCCTCGGAACTCCGAACGCGGAAGCGAATCGTGGGCGCTGCGTGATGGTCTGGGGCGATTCCTTCGTCGAAGGATCGCAGGTGGACGACGACGCGAAAGTCGCCAATCAGTTGATGCAGCTCCTCAGTCCCCTTGATCTGGGCGGGATCGGAGTCGGCCTCTCCGGGCGCGCGGCCGTCGACATCTACTTCGACCTCCCGAAGTACGAGAAGCTTCTCGAGCCAACGGCCCACTTCGTGATTCTTCCGAGCATCGATGACGCCTGCCCGGATGGAGTGGCGTTTCGATCGGCCCCAAAGCTGGAACTGGTGCCTCGGCCCGAGCCGACGCAGTTCCTGGGGCTGCGGGAATTTGTGGCCAACTCCCGCGCTGAGTTCCTGTATTCGGCTTACCTCAACCTCAAGGCGGCCCTGCCTGCTGCCGGGGTTCGCTCGCTGCGATTCTCACTGGGACCGGCGCCCGTGGCTCTCGCAGCGGAAAAATCCAGGCCAAAGCCAGAGGATCTTGTCGATTCGTGGCGGTTTCTGATCCGGGAGTTCCGCAGGCAGACGGATCGGCCGGTTACGTTCGTCTACGCCCCGAACGTCCCGCTGATTGAGGCGGGGCAATTGATTCGCGAGCACGGCGAAGAGGAATATGTTCAGAGGTTTGCGAAGGTCTGCCATGAGGAACGGACGGCATTCATCGACATGACGCCGCGGTTCCTGGCGTTTTACGAGAAGACGGGCAGGTTCCCCTGCGGCTTCGCGAACAGCCAGGTTTCAAAGGGACATTGGAACAGTGATGGGCATCGGCTGGTCGCCGAGGCGATCGCTGGAGACTGCGAGCGGCTGGTCCGCCTGGAACGCCGACAGGGACGTCGAGATGTTGTTCACGCAGATTGAGTTCGCGATCTTCTATGCGATCGTCCTGCTGTTCATGGTCGTGGTCCGCTCGAACAACGCGCGGAAGTGGTGGCTGCTCGGCGCGAGCATGTACTTCTACGGCTACTGGGACGTGCGGTTCCTGGCCCTGCTGGCATTCTCGACGATCGTCGATTTCTACGTCGCGCTCGCGATCGAACGGACGGACGATCCGGCGCGGCGGAAACGATGGCTGCTCGTGAGCCTGTGCACGAACCTGGGTGTGCTGGGCTTCTTCAAGTACTTCAACTTCTTCATTTCCTCGGCCGGTGCGATCCTGGGGCCGCTGGGATTGGAAGTGCAGACACTGAATATCGTGCTGCCGATCGGGATCTCGTTTTTCACATTCCAGACCCTGAGCTACACGATCGACATCTATCGCAAGGAGATTCCGGCCTGCCGCAGCCTCCGCGACTTCGCGATGTTTGTCGCATTCTTCCCTCAGCTGGTGGCGGGGCCCATTGTGCGGGCCCGTGATTTCCTTCCACAGCTCGATTCGCTGCGACCATTGTCATTCGAACGTGGCCTGCACGGATTTCGGCAGTTCACTCTCGGCCTTTTCAAGAAAGTGTTTATCGCCGACGGGCTGAGCGGGTTCGTGAACTCGGTATTCGCAGGGCCCGAGCTTTTCGATGGAGCGACAGTCTGGCTGGCGGTGATCGGTTTCTCGATCCAGATTTACTGCGATTTCTCAGGCTACTCCGATATGGCAATCGGGCTGGCCCGCGTGCTGGGGTACGACTTTCCGGAGAACTTCCGGATGCCCTACCTGGCGACCTCCGTCGCGGAGTTCTGGCATCGCTGGCACATCTCGCTGTCGACCTGGCTCAGGGACTACCTGTACATCCCACTCGGCGGCAACCGTCGCGGGGAACGCAGGGCTTACATCAATCTGATGCTGACGATGCTCCTGGGCGGACTCTGGCACGGAGCTGCGTGGGTGTTCGTGATCTGGGGCGGCCTTCATGGAGCGGCGCTGGGCATTCACCGGCTGTGGAGCCGACGCTCCGGCGCGCGGTCCAATCCACCGAAGCATCCCGTTGCGGCGGGGATCGAAACGATCGCATCGTGGGTCATGACGATGCTGGTCGTCATCGTAGGCTGGGTTTTCTTTCGATCGACAGACGGCGGCCTGCCCCAGGCGCTGGCAGTCCTCGACAGGATGTTCCTGCATCCGCTGCAGGGTGTTTCCTGGATTCATCCGTTCGTCGTCGGAATCATCGCACTGATGGCGCTGCTGCATGCCTGGGCCGGCGCGAATGTTTTTCCGCGTGTTCGACGGCTTCCGCTTGGGGCGTGGTACACGCCGGTGGCGATTTTCCTGATGCTGTGGGCGATCGTCGTCTTTCCGGCGAAGGAGTTTGCTCCGTTCATCTACTTCCAGTTCTGAAGCAGCGTCAGTTCAGTTCGAGCAGGACGAACTTGAGGTATCGCAGTTCCGGACAAACCAGCGGCCAGGGATGGTCGACCGGTTGACCGGTGATGGCGGCGACACGAGCCCGGCGTCTGGACTGCGACATGGCCGACACGAGGATCTCCAGGAACATCGATTCACTGATGTGGCTGGAACAGGAACTCGCGGCAAGCAGGCCACCGGGCTCGACGACCTTCGCGGCCGCGGTCATCAGCTTCTGGTAGGCGCCTTTGGCCCGCTCGACGCTCTTGGCTGAAGGGGCGAACGACGGCGGGTCGACGATCACGATGTCCCAGCGGCGCCCCTGCCCTGCGGTCTGTTCGAGGAACTCGAAAGCATCCGTGGCGATGGACGTGTGGTTTCCTTCCTCAAGGCCGTTCATCCTCCAGTGGCGGTCGCAGATGGCAACGGCCGGGCCGGCCGAGTCGACGGACGTGACCTTTCGGGCGCCACCCACGCCGGCTGCGATGGAAAAGCCGCCTGTATACGAGAACAGATTGAGCACCGTCTTGCCGGCGGACAGGTCGCGAATGATCCGGCGGTTCTCTCGCTGGTCGAGAAAGAAACCGGTCTTTTGTCCCTTCTGGACGTTCGACGTGAATTTCAACCCGTGCTCGAGGAATTCCGGTTCGACATCTGGATCTCCGGCGACCACTTCGGCGCCCTCCTCACCCCGTGTGCGGCAGACAACGCCTTTCAACGACAGCTTCTCAAGCAGCCACTCGCCAATGCCGGCGGCATTCCAGAAGCCTTCCGGGCCCGAACCGTCGAGCTTGAGCACTCCAGTCGTCCCGTAGAGATCGATCACAAGGCCGGGGAGGCCATCCCCTTCGCCGTTCGACAGGCGGTAGCCGGTGGTCTGTGGAGTGGTGACAGATTGCCGCAGGTGCACAGCCCGTTCGAGCTGTCGGGAGGCCCATTCGTCATCGACTCGGCCACCTTCCGGCTGGCAGACGCGGAAGGCGACGGGGCTGCCGGGGTCGTACATCCCGGTCGCGATTCTGCGTCGGCCGTCACTGGCGAAGAGTTCGGCGACGGAGCCGGGCTGGGCCTGGGGAACGTCGCGGAGGGCGTCGCGATAGACCCAGGGGTGGCCGGAACGAACCGACCGGACGAGGTCGCGGGCCAGCGTGAGGCGGATCAGGCGCGGAGAATGATGGAGCAGCTGGGACACAGAGCGTGGGGAGACCTAAGGACACAGGGACGGCCGATCCGGCATTTGAGCAGATCGGCGGAAGTAAATCGGCGTCGGGCGCTGTTTCCGGTCAATGAGAGCCAATCGGGCCTGTGCCGGAGGGCGAGGAGGGCGCGATGGTGCGTCGTGTGTGCGCGAGACCCGGTTTCCCCGTGAACGTCCGCCGAAGGACGTCGGAAGTGCCACTCGTGCGGCCGATCGGGAGATCCGGCCGGTCGGTCTGGGAATGTGGCGGTTTGGTAGTCATCGCGTTCATGGTTCCTCCACTCTGACGCGTGCGGTTGCGCAGTGCGGGCGTTGGCTTCCAGGCGGCTTCTGGCGAAGACCGCGCGTTTGGGAGGGTGGCGGAGCAGGGCTGGTCACTTTCTCAAGATGGCCCGATTCGTCGTCGCCCTGCGTCGCTGCCGCAAAATGACCCGCGGTGACGAGAGACGACCGACTGTGAAAAAGTGACGCGCCACGCCCCAATCCCCACCCGCCAAAGCACTTCCGACTTCCGGGCCCTCCCGCGCAACCGCCCCCGTCATGATGGAGGACGTATGAACACAACCACCGTCAACCAGTCGTCACACACCCCCGCCCGGCCGGATCCATGTCTGCATCACGCACGCTCTCCCGATGCCGCCGCTGAACTTCGGCGGGAATATAGGGCGAGGAGTACAGTACCACCCACACAACGCGCCCTCCTCGCCCCCTCGGCCTCAAACGCCTCCGCACTGTTCCCGATCCCTGCCCGTGCCTGCGACTTCCGCGCACGGCTGGTCACGTTTTCAAGATGGGCCAGTTCGTCGTTGGCGTGCGTCGTTGCCGCAAAATGACTTGCGGTGACGACAGACGACCTGGTGTGAAAAAGGGACTCGCCCTGGGTGGCGGAGGGTTCGACTGGCGTTTCGGGGAGCTTGTTTGCTACAAATCCCGTCGCAGCCACGAGAAACGCCTCGACATCGGCGTTCGATGAGTGATGGCACTCATTCCGATGCGCGAGTGCGCTCGCTGTTTCTCTATTTAGAGGTAGCCTTTTCGGCGTCTGCGCAGGGCTGCGCGCTTCGCGAAAAGTGCAAAGTGACACATGGTCGATCGTAACCTGATCCGGGAATTCAACGTTGATGATGCCGAGCTGGATGCCCAGTTCGGTGAAGATTTCTACGGCATGATGGACGTCGATGGAGCCGGCAAGGGCTTCGACGACATCATCCATGCCACTGCCAGCGGCTTCGATTCCAACCAGATCGTGGTCGGCACGGTTCTGGAAACCGACGGCGAAGAAGTCCTGGTCGACATTGGCTACAAGAGCGAAGGCGTCGTCCCGCTTCACGAATGGGCGGACGAAGAACGCAAGCCGCAACCCGGCGACAAGATTGAAGTGCTGCTCGAAGAGGTTGAAGGCGAGCAGGGCCTGATCATGCTTTCCAAGCGGAAAGCGGATCGGATGAAGGATTGGCTGAGCGTCGTTGAGTCGAAGAAGGAAGGCGACGTCGTCGAGGGTTCGGTCGTCCGCAAGATCAAGGGCGGCCTGCTGGTGAACATCGGCGAGTCGATCGCCAACAACGGCAACCGCGGCGTGAACGTGTTCCTGCCGGCCAGCCAGGTCGATATCCGCCGCCCGCACGACATCGGCGACTACATCGGTCAGAAGATCAGCTGTGTGATCCTGAAGATCGACGAACAGCGTCGCAACATCGTCGTCTCGCGCCGCAAGCTGATCGAAGATCAGCGGTCCGAGATGAAGCGGAAGCTGCTTGGCGAACTCGAGAAGGGCCAGGTCCGCAAGGGCGTCGTCAAGAACATCGCCGACTTCGGTGCGTTCGTCGACCTCGGCGGCATCGACGGCCTGCTGCATATCACCGATATGTCGTGGGGTCGCATCGGGCATCCCTCGGAAATGGTCAAGATCGACCAGGAACTCGAGGTCATGGTCCTCAACGTCGATCGCGAAAAGGAAAAGGTCGCGCTCGGCCTGAAGCAGCGGCTCCCCAGCCCGTGGGACAACGTGCCGGTGAAGTACCCGGTTGGAACCCGCGTGAAGGGCGAAGTCGTCAACGTGATGAGCTACGGCGCCTTCGTGAAGCTGGAAGACGGCATCGAAGGCCTGGTGCACATCAGCGAGATGTCCTGGACGAAGCGCGTCAACCACCCCAGCGAGCTGGTGCGGATTGGCGACGAAGTCGAAGTGGTGGTTCTCGCCATCAACTCCGACAAGCAGGAAATCTCGCTGGGCATGAAGCAGACCCAGCCGAACCCCTGGGACAACGTCACGGCCAAGTACCCGGTCGGAACGCAGGTCACCGGCGTGGTTCGCAACCTCACCAACTACGGCGCGTTCATCGAGCTGGAAGAGGGTGTGGATGGCCTGCTGCACGTCAGCGACATGTCGTGGACGCGCAAGATCTCGCACGCCAGCGAAATGCTGAAGAAGGGCGACGAGGTCACCTGCACCGTCATCTCCGTGGACGAAGCCCGCAAGCGCATCGCCCTCGGCATGAAGCAGCTCGGCAACGATCCCTGGGAAACCAGCATTCCGGATAAGTACAAGCCGGGCGCGATCGTCACGGGCAAGGTCACGAAGATCACCAACTTCGGCGTCTTCGTGGAACTGGAAGAGCAGCTGGAAGGTCTGCTGCATGTTTCGGAACTGGCCAACGAGAAGTCGGCCAATCCGGAAGACATCGTGAAGATCGGCCAGGAGATCGAAGTGAAAATTCTGCGAGTGGACAGCGCCGATCGGAAGATCGGTCTGAGCCGCAAGCTGGACGCTCCGATCGAAGAAGAACCCGCCGCCGAGAACCGCGCCCCGCGCGAGCTGAAGGGTGGTATGGGCGAATCGAGCGGTCCGCTGTTCGGGACTGCAACGCCGGAGTCGTAAGCGACAGCCCGACTGATTGATGACGAATCGAACGCCTCCCGGAGCTTTCCGGGAGGCGTTTTTTCGTTTCCAGAGACCGGGTTGTGCTTTGAATGCGATCCCGCCGGGACGTTAGGATGGGAAGCCACCCTCCAAAGTTCATGTGCTGGCCGTCACCCGGCCGGTGCATCCCGCCCAGGCGAGCCCTCCATGAAGCACCGCCCCGCTGCGCGACACGGGAAGTTCTGGCTCTCACTCGGTCTTCGGGCCGTGTTGTTGATGGCAGGCGCCTCGATGGCCGGGCCCGCTTCGGCCGCGGAACCACCCAGCGTGACGACGATGGTTCGCAAGTCGGCAGCGCCGGGCGAAACGCTGAAGGTGACGCTCGGAGGAAAAGGGCTGGCCGGCGACGTTCGGCTGTGGACCAGTTTCGGCCCCCCGATGCCCCTTGCGGACACTCCTCCCGACAACGGAAAAACCGATGGCTACTGCACGTTCGCCGTCAACGTTCCCGCGGGGACGCCGCTCGGAATGCACGCCCTTCGGGTGATCTCGCCGAATGGCGTCAGCACGACCCTGCCGTTCCTGATCGACGATCTTCCGACCGTCGAGAAGAAGGGGGGAAACCAGTCGCTTGCGACAGCCCAGGAGCTCACGATTCCGGGCGGAGTCGATGGCCGTGTCGACAATCTGAGCCGGGACTACTACCGCTTCCGGGTGGCAGCCGGGCAGACGGTGTCGTTCGAGGTCTTCTGCCGGCGACTCGGTTCGCCGATGGATGCCAGCTTGTACCTGTACGATGCGAAGGGACGCATCCTGGCATACTCCGATGACGCCGAGGGGCTCAGCACGGATCCGCAGTTCGTCTACACGTTCGCCAAAGAAGGCGATTACATCGTGGAGCTGCGCGACATCCGTTATGCAGGTGGCGACGCGTTCGGCTACCACCTGAGGATCGGTGATTTCCCCTGTGTTCACACTGCGTTGCCGCTGGCAGTGAAGCGCGGATCGACAACCCGAGTCGACTTCGCGGGAGTCAGCTGTTCGGACGCGACGCCTGCGATGGCCGCCGTCCCTGCCGACTGGGCGGAAGACTGGTTCCCCGTCAGCACGCGACGCTCGACTGGTTCGTCGAGCGCGTTTGCGACGCTCGCGGTCGTCGCCGCAGACGATGTGCTCGACCGGGAGCCGAACAATCACCAGCCCCAGGCGCAGCAGATTGAGCTCGGTCCCTCCATCAGCGGCCGGTTCGACGATCGCGGCGACATTGACCAGTTCACGTTCTCCGCAACAAAGGGGCAGCGGTACCAGTTCGCCGGATTCACCCGCGAGATCGGAGCTCCTTCGGACCTCACGTTCCGCGTGCTCAACTCTGAGGGAAAGGCGATCGCGTCGGCCGATGACAACGGCACGTCCGAGGGAACGCTGGACGTTACCTTCCCTGCCGATGGAACCTACACGCTGGAACTTGTCGACCTGAACAAGCGGGGCGGTCCCCAATACAGCTACCGCGTCGTGCCCTCGCTCTATCGTCCGGGATTCTCGCTGTCGGCCAGCACGGACACCGTCAATGTGCCAGCCGGCGGGACGGCTTCGCTCGTCGTGACGGCCGCGAGGCGGGACTATCCGGGGCCGATCGAGATCGAGGTTCGTGGCCTGCCCCAGGGCTTCCGTGCCGGGGCCGCCCGTCTCGGCCCGGGCATCAACTCGGCGACGGTGACGATCAGCGCCACGCCCGACGCCGCGTCAATGAGCCTTGCGGACGTGACGATCATCGGAAGTGCGAGGGTCCAGGAAACTGCGTTCGAGGCAACCGCATCGCTGGTCGACGCGCTCCGCGGCCGCTGGAGCGGGGTCACTCAGGTCAATCCCCGCTTCGCGGAGTCGGTCGTGCTCACGGTCGCACCGGCCCGGGGGATTACGCTGAATGTCGATCCTGCGGAAGTGGTATTCGGGCCGAGCCTGAAGGCGACGGTGAAAGTGACCGCGACCCGCGCGGCCGGATTTGATGGGCCCATCAAGCTGGTGACGTCGCCTGAAAAGGACGGTCTGCCTGCCAACATCACCGCCGAACTCAAGCCGATCGAGGCGGGTGCGACGGAAGCCGTGGTGACGCTGACCGCGAACGAAAAGGCGGCGAAGGGGCCGTTTTCGATCGCCCTGTCGGGAGTCCACGAGAAAGACAAGGTGGTGACCACGGCCGCAGTGCCGAATCTGGGCCTTCGCCTGCAGGAGGCATTCCAGCTCGCCGCGGTGCCAATGGCGACTCCGATGCTGGCCCGCGGGTCGACGCTGAAGCTCAAGGTGAACGTAACGCGGAACCCGGCGTATGCCGGAGAGGTCCGCCTGGTGTGTGAGAAGCTCCCGGCGGGCGTCACGGCGCCGGAGATCGTGCTGAAGGCGGATCAGGTTGAAGCGGAACTGACGTTGTCCGCCGCAGCCGATGCCACGGTCGGGATGGCCTCGGAGGTGATCCTCCGTGCATCATCGCCGGCGGAAGCTAAGATTTCATCAACGATTCCCCTGCCCGCCTTCAGCGTTCAGTAGTGCTGGAGTGTTGTCCAACCATTCGAGGCGCGGATCATGTCAGTCGGCCGCAAGGATTGCTGTTCACTGCTCGCGAGCCTGTGCGCGGGGTTAGTCGTCGCCGCGGCAGGAATCTGCCAGGGGGCCGATTCCTTCGCCGGACTGGTACGTATTTCCGCCGAGCCCGAGACCTGCGTTCTTTCGGGGCCGCGGTCCGAGCAGCGGCTGCTGGTCACCGGGCACTTCGAGAACGGCGAAGTCCGCGACCTGACCGGCGCGGCGACGTACACCGTCACCGACGGAAACTCTGTGCGGATCGACCGGAATCTGGTCCTCCCGGCCGCCGATGGGACGGCCAGGGTGTCGGTTTCGTGCGGCGGGCAATCGGCCTTCGTTTCGGTGACGACTCGGGACGCGACGGCGGTTCAGCCGATCAGCTTCAAAGTCGAAACGCTGGGCGCGCTGACGAAAGCCGGCTGCAATATGGGGGCCTGCCACGGCTCGCCTTCCGGAAAGGGAGGCTTCCGACTGTCGCTGCGAGGCTATGACCCGCCGCTCGACGTTCTGACCTTGCGAACGGAATTCGGCGGACGGCGGACGAACGTCGCCGACCCGGACGACAGCCTGATTCTCCGCAAACCCCTGATGCAGACGTTTCATGGCGGGGGGCAGCGACTGTGGGACGGGGATGCAGCGCACAAGGTTCTGCGCACATGGATCGCAGAGGGCCTGAAGCTCGACCCTCCCGCGGCCCCGGACCTCGTGCGGATCGAAGTCTTTCCGAAGAAACGCGTGTTCCGGGACGCCGGAGAGCGCCAGCAGCTGATCGTGAACGGATACTTCAGCGACGGTTCCGTTCGCGACGTCACTTCGCTCACGATGTTCAGCACGTCGGCCGAGCCGATTGCGAAGGTGGATGAGGCGGGGCTCGTCACCCGCGCCGGTCGCGGAGAGGCGGCGATTCTGGCGAGGTTCCTCGACAAGATGGATACCGCCTCGGTGACGTTCCTTGAGACGGTGCCCGGATTCGCCTGGAACGATTCCCCCGAGTTCAATTTCATCGACCAGAAGGTGAATGCGAAGCTCAGGCAGCTGCAGATCCTTCCTTCCGATCTCTGCAGCGACGAGGAGTTCCTGCGACGGGCCTATCTGGATGTCGCCGGGCGTCTGCCGTCGCTCGGTGAAACGAAGGAGTTCGCCGCCGATCCCTCGGAAGACAAGCGGGCAAAGCTGATCGACGAACTGCTGGAAACTCCCGACTATGCGCAGTTCTGGACTCTCAAGTGGGCCGACCTGCTGCGGGCGACCACCGCGAAACTGAATCCGCTCGGCGTTCGCAAGTTCCACAACTGGATTTATGAGGGAGTCGTGCAGGACCGTCCGATGGACGAGTTTGCGCGAGCGCTGCTGACCGCGCGGGGAAGCGCGTTCGAACATCCGGAGACCAACTACTGGCGCAGCAGCAGGGAACCGACCGACGCCGTGGAAACGACGGCGCAGCTGTTCCTGGGCGTGCGCATTCAGTGCGCCAAGTGCCATAACCATCCGTTCGAACGCTGGACGCAGGACAACTATTACGGCATCGGAGCCGCCTTCGCGCAGATCGCCCGCAAGCCCGGTGCCCTGCCGACGGATGAGGTCGTGTTCCCCGCGAATAAAGGTGAAATGACCCAGCCGCGGACCGGGGCGACCATGAAGGTGCATCTCCTTCTGACCGGGGACGTTGACGTTCCGTCAGGCAGCGACCGCCGGGAAGTGTTCGCAGACTGGCTCGTCGCGCCGGCGAATCCGTTCTTCAGCCGGTCACTGGTGAACCGCGTGTGGGGCCATCTCTATGGCCGCGGAATCGTGGAGCCGGTCGACGACTTTCGCGATTCGAACCCGCCGACCAATCCACAGCTACTGGATGAACTGGCGAAGCAGTTCGCCGAGCATGGGTATAGCCGGAAATGGCTGATCCGGACGATCATGAACAGCCACACCTACCAGCGCGCCGCCTGCAACAACGAGTTTAACAAGAATGACGAACTCTACTTCAGCCACGTGACGCCGCGAATGCTCTCGGCCGAGCCGCTGCTGGATGCGATCTGCGACGTGACGGGGGTTCCAGAGACGTTTGCGGGCGTGCCGGCCGGGACCCGGACGACGCACTTGGTGGAGCCTCCGGGTGACCATCACTTCCTGAAGGCATTCGGCCAGCCCGCGCGGGAAATGACGTGTCAGTGCGAACGCGGCGCAGACACCAACCTGGCGCAGGCGCTGCAGATGATCAACGGCCCGGTCGTGCACAACAAGCTGCGGGACCCCAAGGGGCGGATCCATCAGCTGTTCGCCGCCGGGAAATCGGATGACGAGATCGTGACGGAGCTGTACCAGGCCGCCGTGAGTCGCAAACCGACGCAGCAGGAACTCGATACGGCCCGCAGCCACGTCGCCTCGTCTCCCGATCGGAAGGCAGGCCTGGAAGACATCGGCTGGGCCGTGCTGAACACGAAAGAATTCTTGTTCCAGCACTGAGTGGCTTTGGGACGAGCTCCGGCCGTGATGTGAAATGTCCTCGGGAGGAGCGTACGGACCATCGATGGGCCGGCATTTGTCGTGTGGACGGGTTCCAGGTTCGCGGGGTTTTCGCTCTCCCCTGCCGAAGGCTGGCCGGTAGAATTCGGGACAACCTGTTGGCCGAATCCGGAGAGTCGGCCCCTCATCCGACTTCGCCTGCGCACCTCGGAGAAATGATGACCCGAGCGGCATTTGTGTCCGACCTGCATCTCTTTGCTCGCCGGTCACACGGTCATCTTCATCTCCCGGCATTGCAGCAGGCATCGGCGACTGCGAATCACTTCATCCTGGGCGGGGATATCTTCGATTTCCGCTGGGCGACCCTGAACCAGACTGCGGCGATCGATTCGGCCATCAGCTGGCTGCGCGACCTGGCGGTCCTTTCTCCTCAGTGCCGGTTTCACTTCCTGCTTGGTAATCATGACGACCACCAGGGACTGGTGGCCCGACTCCCGACGCTGGCTCAGGAACTGCCAAACTTTGCCTGGCATCGATTCTATCTGCGGCTGGGAAGCAGCCTGTTTCTCCACGGAGACGCCGCCGACCGGAAGCTGACGGCCGAGCGGCTGACGCGGCGCCGCGACACGTTCCGGCATTACACCCCTGCCCCATGGCGACACGATGCGTACCACTGGCTGCTGAAAACGCGGATCGACCAGCTGGTGTGCCGGGCAGCGCATCCGAGGCGGCTCGTGGTGCGAAGGCTCATGTGCTACCTGCGGGACATTGAGCAGGGACCCGAACAGGGGGTCCGCTCGGTCTACTTCGGTCACACGCACCGCGAGATCGACGGTTTCCGCTATAACGGCCTCGTGTTTCATAACGGGGGGGCGCCCATCGGCAAGGCCCGTTTCCGCATCCTTCAAGCCGACATCGATGACGCGCCGTGACACTGCCGGAACCTCCCGAGGCCTCGTTGGTTTTCGAATCGACATCGGAAGCGGAAACGGATCGCCTGGCGCAGGCGCTCGCGAAAGGCCTGGCGGCAGGGGATGTAGCCGCCTTCGAGGGAACGCTGGGGGCCGGTAAGACTCGGTTTGTCCGCGGGCTGGCGGCCGCGCTTCATGCCGACCGATCGTCGGTTTCGAGTCCCACGTTCGGCCTCGTGCAGCACTACGACGGAGAGCTGCCGCTCGTTCACATCGACGCCTATCGACTGACCGGGACGGAAGAGTTCGAACGCATGGGCGGGGCGGAGCTGTTCGATCCGGAGGGAGTGACGCTCATTGAATGGAGCGAACGGATTCCGGGCAGCCTGCCGCGCGAGCGATGGACGATCGAGGCGAAGCACGCGGGAGAGAACAGCCGCGAGTACACCATTCGCTCCACGCATCGTGACGCAGCCCGTCGAATCGGCACCCTGCGAGCGTCGCTGACGACCTGAGTCGTGAACCGACCGGGAGACGCGCACCAGCCGCTGCGATCACTCTTTCAGATTGTTCAGTCCGGGAGACGGAACAGCCGGGTGGCGTTGGCGGTTGTTGCGGCCGCGATGTCTTCGAGCGTGGCCCCGCGCGCCTCGGCGAGCTGCTGGGCGGTGAACTTCACCCAGGACGGTTCGTTGCGTTTGCCGCGGTGTGGCGTCGGGGCGAGATACGGGGCATCGGTCTCGACCATGATGCGGTCGAGCGGCGCGGCGGCGGCCACCGCGCGGAGCTGCGCGTTTTTCTTGAACGTGATGACGCCGGCGAAGGAGAGGTGCATGCCGAGCCGGAGGCATTCGTCCGCCATCTCCTGCGAACCGGAGAAGCAGTGCATGACGCCGTTCAGCGTCCCCTGCCCGGCCGCGTTCTTCAGGATTTCCAGGACGTCCGCATCGGCGTCGCGGCAGTGAATGATGAAGGGCTTGCCGGTTTCTCGCGACAGTTCGAGATGCCGGTGAAAGTAATCGCGCTGTTCGTCGATCGGCGTATGGTCCCAGTAGCGGTCGAGACCGGTTTCCCCGATGCCGACGACGCGGGGATGGGCGGCCAGCTTCACCAGCTCGGGCCAGTCGTCTTCACCGGCGGCGCTGGCGTAGTTGGGGTGAATTCCGATCGCGGCGAAAATCTCAGGGCGGCGTTCCGCGAGTTCGACCGCGCGGCGGCTGCTTTCGAGCGTCGTTCCGATGGTGATGATCCGCCCCACGCCCGCATCGCGGGCGCGATCAAGGCAATGGTGCATGTCGCCGCTGAAGGCGTCTTCGTCGAGATGCGCGTGGGTGTCGATCAGCATTTTGAGAAAGATCCGTCGGACGGGGCAGCGACGAATCCTAGAAAGTGGCCGCTACGGAGTCATCCGGCCAGCAGTCGGCTGGTGATCCGGCGACGATCCTTCGTTTCACCAGCGTGAACCCAACGATGGTCACCAGAACGATAATGAGCGACGCCGCTGCGAACACGGCAAGCTCGAAGGACGGTTGCGGCCGCAGTTTCCAGAACGGAATGCGGCCGAAGCTGCTCTCGTAAATGACTGCGATGACAACGGCCAATGAAAACAGGGCGTATTCCAGAATGAGCAGGATCGTCCAGTTGAATCCGCCGTGCGAAACGGGGGGCCAGGCATCGTCGGCGACGGCTTTCAACATCCCGCCGGAGGTCCAGACCTTTCGTCCAGTGAAAAGTGCACACAGGACTGATGGGATCCCCAGCAGGATTGAAAGGATGTGTCCGAAGACACAGGGGGCGAGCAGCACATTCACAGCGCCGGGAACGAACCACGCTGGAGCGGCATGCATCAGAACAAAATCCAGGATAAAGGCCCCGATCAACGTCGAAACAGCGAGCTTCATGCCTGCGGTTGCACAGTGAATCGCAGCCAGCAATTTGCCACGGAAGAACTTGAGATCTGAGTTCAGCAGCCAACGGGCTGTCAGCACGTCAGGAAGCGCGATTCGTCCGCAGACGGCGAGCGCCGCCGCTGCAGGATTTCTGCTCACTGACCAGGCGACGCCCCCGACAATCGCGATGAATAACCAGGCGTAGAAAGGAAACCCAACGAGCAGTCTCGCAATGTTGGGAGGGAGACGCTCATCCGTTCTCATGCTTAGACTAGAGCAACTTCATGATTCGTGTGCAGTGTATCCGCAGGAACGGATGTAGTTCAGGCATTCGCTCGGAGTGAACTCGTCCACCAGCACTCCGATCCGGTTCCAGAGTCCTTCTGTCGTCCGTTCAGCGCTCGTCCGCAAAAGCGTCTTGAACTTCGAGAACAACTTCTCGATCGGGTTGAGATCGGGTGAGTACGGCGGCAGGTAGTACACCTCAGCCCCGGCCTGTCGAATCGCGTCACCCACCGCGCTCTGCTTGTGGCTGCTGAGGTTGTCCATGACCACCAAGTCTCCCGGCTCCAGCGCCGGGATCAGGAACTGACGGACGTAAGCCAGAAAGCATTCCCCATCCATCGGGCCATCCAGCACCAGGGGAGCAATCACTCCGCTGGCCCTGAGCGCCGCTGCGAACGTCGTCGTTTTCCAATGCCCTTGAGGGACATGGTCCACGACCCGGCGTGATTTTGGTCCCCAGCCATAGCGTCGCGTCATCTTCGTGTCGGCCCCGGTTTCGTCGAAGAACACCAGACGGCGACAGGCTTTCGACTGCACCAGGATGTTCCACCAGCGGCGCTTCTGAGCCACATCCGGCCGCTGTTGTTCAGCAGCTTTGAGCACTTTTTTTGAGAGTGATTCCCCAGCGCCGAAGCGCATTCCACAGAGTGGTCGCGCAGCCCGGCAGACCGAGTTGGCGTTGCCTTTGGGCGAGCGTCAGGCCGGGGTCGTCCTGGACGCTTTTGAAAATCCGCTCCCGATGCGGTTCCAGAACGCACTCCGGGCCGACATCTCCCTGCCGGGGAGTGATCTGGCCAGTCTCTTTGCGAAGCGCGAGCCAGTTCCAGATGGTTCGTTCAGTGACCTGAAATCGCCGGGCGACTTCGGCCGGCGGAGAGCCGCGGTCGACTTCGGCCACGACACGTCGCCTCAAATCCATTGAGTAGGGGGTGGGCATGACTCTTCCTTGATTGAGCCAACCACTTGAGAAATCCTTTCCCCTATCATCCCTCTGAAAAGCAACTGTGGAAGTGCTCTAGGGGGCCGTACCCAGCGATTTCAGATGCCGCAATCGATCCTGTTCCGATTCAGCAATCTCGCGGACGAGTTCGGCGTCCTCGGGATGGTCGGCCAGCGAGCCGGCGGCGGCTTCGCAGGCGGCGACGACCAGCTCCTGGTTCTTCACGACGCGCTTCAGGAGGAAGTCGAGCGAAACGTAATTCAGGTTGCTGAAATCGGGATAGGTGCCGAAGGCGACCGGGAACCCCCGTTCGCGGAGGAGTTCGGTCAGGCCTTCCACCGTTTCCGCCTGCGATTCGGCTTCGCTTGCGAGTGCCTCCCGGGTCGAAGCGGCTTCGTCCCCCGACCAGGGCCAGGCGTCGACCATGTACTGCAGAAGGGAGCGGTGCAGCGCAATCAGCACGTCGTTGAGGATCGGTTCGGCGGCCGTCAGCATCATTGCGGCTTCTCAGATTTCGTTGGGGAGAGCAGAGAGCCGGCGACGGTCCGGGCGGTTTCGCTGAGGCGTCCCTGGATCGGCGAAGCGCCGAGAATGATGATCGGTACGGCCAGCAGCACCGTGAACGCCGCAGCGGCCGCGGGAGTCGCGATTCTGCGTTCGCCAATCGGGCGGGGATTGATAAAGACCGCCTTCAGCACGCGGACGTAGTAGAACAGGCTGATCACGGTGTTCAGGCCGGCAATCGCGAGCACGCCCCACATCAGCGGGTGAATCTGGCCCGCCACGAACGTGGAGCGGAAGATGGCAAACTTCGCAAAGAAGCCGCCGAACGGAGGAATTCCGACGAGGCTGAAGAAGCTGAACATCAGGGCGATGCACAGGACCTTGGTCGCTGGACCTTCCGCAATCAGGCCATCGACGCTGTCGATGTCTTCGCGAAACGTCTCGTTCCTCAGAAAGGCGATGACGGCGAAAGCCGTCAGGTTCATGAACAGGTAGACGGAGAGGTAGTAGACCAGTCCCTCGACGGCGACCTGCGACTCGAGCTTGAGATCGCTCCCCGCCCCCAGGGCGGTGCTGCCGGCGTTAGACAAAACCATGAGGGCGGCGACCGCCATCACCATGTATCCGGCGTGGGCGATGGTGGAGTACGCGAGGAGCCGCTTGAGGTTCGTCTGCGTGTAGGCCGAGAGGTTCCCGAGCGTCATGCTGAAGGCCGCAATGACGCCAAGACTCAGGCCGAGATAGGTCGACAGTTGCCTGACCGCCTCGGTGCCTCCCGAGAAGGAGGTGACGAAGCGGGCGAGCAGAGCGAATACCGCCGCCTTCGAAGCGACGGACAGGAAGCCGGCGACCTCGGCCGAGGCTCCTTCAAAGGCGTCCGGACACCAGAAATGGAACGGCACCAGCGACAGCTTGAAGGCGATGCCGACGAAGACCATCGCGATGCCCAGGAGGGCCACGATGACCGTGGGATTCGAGAGGGTGAAGGTCTGGCCTTCCATGACGATGCCGAATCGCTCACCGAAGAGCGAGAAATCGGCCGTTCCCAGAAGACCGCCCAGCAGGCTGAGTCCATACAGCATGACGCCGGCCGTTCCGGCCCCGTACACGACATACTTCAAGGCGGCTTCACTGGCCTGCCGGCGCCCTTTCAGAAACCCGACCATCGCGTAGCTGGGAACGCTGATCATTTCGATCGACAGGAAGGCCATCAAAAGGTGGTTGGCGCCCGTCGCGAGGAGCATGCCGACACTGGAGCCGACCAGCAGCGCGTAGAAGTCGGGGCCGTCCTCCTGATCGGGAATGCCGGTCAGCACGGTGAGGGACATCGTCAGCACGAGGAACAGCATGAGGCCGAGCCGGAAAAACACGGCCAGGGCGTCGTGCATCATCAGTCCCGTGAAATACGGCCCACTCGCGCCGACGCCGGTTTCCGTCAGGCCGAAGATCGTCGACAGGAAGTGCAGCCCCCCCATCGCTCCTCCGGTTCGCACGTAAGCAAACTGCGCGAAGACGGCGAGGAAGGCCGCGAGGGCACCGAGCAGGGCGACCCAGCAGGCGGGGAGCAGCCTGTCGAAGTTGCAGAGTCGCGACAGCAGCAGCAGGACCACCGTGACCGACAGGATCAACTCCGGCACGAAGATCTCAAGCGACCGCCAAAGGTCGCCCTGGAACTGATCGAGGAGTTGGGTGACTGTCATGGAGGGGAGGACGCGAGCGAAGGTGACTGGAGGGCGAAAGCCCCGGTGAGTTCCGAGGACCCGGGCGGACTACTCCCCCGGTGAACTTTCCGCGAGGCTCACCTTTGGCCCTTCTTCCTTGTGAAGGAGCTTGTAGGAACTGGCCATCGACGCCGTGAGATTCTCGGTCGAGGCCTTCATCAGGCTGAACATCGTATTCGGCAGGACGCCCAGCACGATGGCGAATGCCAGGAGCGTTGCCGCGATGAAGGTCTCCCGCTGGTTCATCTCCGAGAGGTCCTCCGCGTGCGGCCCCTTGTATTCAGGGCCCAGGTAGACCCGCTGGATGGTCCACAGGATGTATCCGGCCGTGAGGATGACGCCGCTGGCCGCGATGATCGCGAGGAGCGGACTGTAATTCCACGAGCTGAGGACAACGAAGACCTCGCCGATGAAGCCGCACAGGCCGGGGAGACCGAGACCCGCAAAGAAGAGACCGATCGCGAGGCCGCTATAGAGCGGCATCTTCTGCATCAGGCCGCCGAACTGGTTGAGATCGCGGTGGTGAACGCGGTCGTAGATGACGCCGACCATAAAGAACATGCCGGCCGAGGAGATGCCGTGGCCGAGCATCTGGAACATCGCGCCGTTGACGCCCATGTTCCAGTATTCGGGGCCGACAGTGTCGCCCGTCGCTTCGTTGATTTTCCAGACGGCGAGTCCGATCAGGACGTAGCCCATGTGGCTGACGGAACTGTAGGCGACCATTCGCTTGAAGTCGGTCTGCGCGAGGGCTGCGAAGGCGCCATAGATGATGCTGAACGCGCCGATGGCGACCAGCGCGTAGGCGGCGTACTGAGCCCCGTACGGGCACAGCGGCATGGCGATGCGGATGATGCCGTAGCCGCCCATCTTCAGCAGCACGCCTGCCAGGATCATCGAGATGGGCGTGGGGGCCTCGACGTGGGCATCCGGAAGCCACGTGTGGAAAGGGAAGCTGGGGAGCTTGATGGCGAAGCAGATAAAAAGCAGGACGAAGGCGATGATCTGCATCGTCGGGCTGAACATCGTCCCTTCGGCCGCAATCTGCGCCAGCCGGTTCAGGTCAAATACGTTGCCCGAGTTGAAATAGAACATCAGCATGGCGATGAGCATCAGGACGCCGCCCGCCAGCGTGTAGAGGAAGAACTTGATGGCGGCATACTCGCGGCGAGGTCCGCCCCACACGCCGATGAGGAAGTACATCGGCAGCAGCATCACTTCCCAGAACACGTAGAAGAGTAGGAAGTCGAGCGCCATGAAGACGCCGAGCATGCCGGTCTCGAGCAGCAGGAACAGGATCAGGTAGCCCTTCACCTGCTTCGTGATGCTCCATGAGGCGAGCATGGCCAGGAAGCTGATGAAGGAAGTGAGCAGGACGAGCGGCATGCTGATACCGTCGATGCCGAGCCGGTAATAGACGTTCCAGGACGGAATCCACTCGTGCGCGACCTGCATCTGCATGCCGGCGACGGAGGAATCGAAACTCCAGAGGATCCCGACCGAGAGCAGGAATGTGGTGAACGTCGCGAAGGCGGAGAACATGCGCATCGCGGCGACCGCCCCCGGACTGTCATCCCGGAAGAAGGCGAGGAAGAACGCCGCGATCGTCGGCAGGAAGATCGTGAGGCTCAGCAGGGCGGTGTCGTTTTGCATGACTGTTCGGCCCAGGGCCGGTTTTCAATCTCTTGAGTGCGAAGGACTGAATCTTCCGGACCGACTATCCACGCGGCAGGAAGGCAAACAGCGCCAGGAACAGTCCCAGCACTCCAAAGGCAATGAACATCACGTACTGTCGAAGTCGGCCGGTTTGAAGTCCCCGGATGGAACGGCCAGCTGAAAAGGTCAGGTCACCGACGACATTGACCAGACGATCGACGACGGATTCGTCGAACTTCCGGTCCCACTTCGCCACATCGACCATCGATTTCGACGTGCGGTGCAGCAGCGAGTCGAGCACCGATCGATCGAACGACTGGGCCCACCGTGCGACGACGTGAGCGGGCCGGACGAACATGACGTCGTAGGTCGAATCAAAGATCCACTTGTCCGTCAGGAAGGCGTGCAGGCGCTTGAGCTGTTCCTTGATGGCGCCGGGGTTGACCCATCCGGCCCCGTAGAAGGCATACGACAGGAACGCGCCGGTGGCCGCTGCGAGCAACGCCAGAATGCCGGCGGTCGAATGCTTTTCGTGGACGTGATGATGCCCGGGCAGGCTGAACGGCACGGAGCCAGTGGCGGCCAGGCCGGGAGCGACCTGGCTCGGTTCGCTCGCGAGAATCATGCGGGCCAGAGGTCCGTTTTCTCCGTAGATTGCGCATCCCATCGCGAAGAGCGAAAGAACGATCAGCGGAACGACCATGACTCGCGGAGATTCATGAGCGTGGTCGTAGACATGCTGATCGCGCGGCTTGCCGGCGAATGTCATGAACCACAGGCGGAACATGTAAAACGACGTGATGCCGGCCGTGACGAGCGGCAGAACGAACAGCAGCAGGTGGTGCTGGTTCAGCGAGAAGAACGCCAGCGAGGTGGCGACAACGGCGTCTTTCGAGTGGTATCCCGAGAAGGCCAGGGCGAACCAGGGCGTTGGAATGGCGAGGCCGCCGATGGCGATCACCCCGACCAGCATGGCCGCCGCCGTCCACGGCATTTTCTTCCGGAGGCCACCCATCTGCTGCATGTCCTGCACGTGGTGGCAGCCGTAGATCACGCTGCCGGACGCGAGGAACATCAGCGACTTGAAGAAGGCGTGCGTGATCAGGTGGAACAGCCCGGCGAACCAGCCGCCAACGCCGAGCGCGAGCATCATGTAGCCGAGCTGACTGATCGTCGAATACGCCAGGACGCGTTTGATGTCGGTCACGACGATGGCGATCGTGGCTCCGATGAAGAGAGTGATCACACCGATATAGGCGATGACCAGCAGCACTTCCGGGACGAACATGGGGTAGAAACGCCCCGCGAGGTAGACGCCCGCGGCGACCATTGTGGCCGAGTGGACGAGCGCGGAGACGGGAGTCGGCCCTTCCATGGCGTCGGGAAGCCACGTCTGCAGGGGAAACTGGGCGCTCTTGCCAATGCAGCCGGCGAACACGCCCAGGCCTGCGATCGTCAGTAGCCAGTAGGGAATGAAGCGGGGCTGCCGGGAATGGCTGTCGACCCACCGGCCCCCTGCTCCATTCTGCAGGTAGACGGTTCGATCGAGCCCCGATCCTTCGATGTCCAGCTTGCCATCATGGTCCCGCAGCATCTGGAAGAGTCCGGCCTGCCCGACAGTTTCCGGGTCGGTATCGGCGAATTTGAACGTGCCGAACCAGGTGAACAGGACCATCAACCCGATGAGAAATCCGAAGTCCCCCACGCGGTTCATGATGAACGCCTTGTTGGCCGCGGTGCTGGCGGATTTCCGTTCGACGTAGAACCCGATCAGGAAATAGCTGCAGACGCCGACCAGTTCCCAGAAAATGAACACCTGGAAGATGTTGCCGGCGAGAACGAGGCCCAGCATCGAGAAGCAGAACAGCGACAGGAACGCGAAGAAGCGGTAGTACCGGCCGGGGCGGTGAAAATGCCGACCGCCGGACAGGTGGACTTCGTGGTCTTCGTAGTCGTCGGTCAGTTCGTCGCTCATGTACCCGGTCGCGAAAACGTGGATGCACGTTGCGATGAGGGTGACCATCATGAACATGGTGATAGTGAGACTGTCGATGTAGTAATCGATGTCGATCACCAGGCTGCCGAAAGCGGCAAGGTTGTAGAACTTTCCTGAGAAGGCGTAACTGTAAGGGGCGTGGGCGGCGGCATCGCCGTGGGTGTGCTGGTGGTCGCCATGGGAATGGGAGTGTCCGCCTGGGCCGTGCGTATGTGGCACGGCCCCGGCGTCTGGCTGCTGGCCGCGAACGACGGCCATTTCATGGCCGTGCGCGTGGTCGTCATGGCTGGCGGGAGCGGCGAGGGCGCCCCATTTCGTCGCCGAGCCCCAGGTGATGAACGCTCCGAGGCTGAGCAGGAAGCCGCAGCCGATGCAGGCGACAGACAGCCATGCGGCGGTCTTGCTGCGGCGGTTGCTCCAGTAGCCGGCGAAAATCTCCACGCAGAATCCGGCCAGCGGCATCAGCCAGGCAAAACCCAGCAGCCACTTCAGCGTCGTTCCGGTCGCGAGGAATTGTTCTGGAGTCATGTTTTGAAGACGTTGCCTCGTGCCCGCGAGGACGCGGGACGGAATTGGGGAGCGCGGTCAGCCTTTCAGCTGGTTGGCCTCATCGACGTCAATGGTCAGGTGGTTGTTGTAGAAGTTGAGGGCGATGGCGAGGGCGACCGCAGCTTCGGCCGCGGCGAGAACGATCACGAACATGGAGATCGCCTGGCCATCCATCCCGAGCAGGCCGTACTTCGCGAACGCGACAAAGTTGATATTCGCACCGTTCAGCACCAGTTCGACGCCCATGAGGACGCCGATGCCGTTCCGTTTGCTGGCCATGCAAACGATGCCGCAGACGAACAGCACGGCTGCCACGAGGAGATACGGCGTGAGTCCGACGTCGTTCATCGCGCCTTGGCTGTCTGGAGGAATGGATATCGGAACGGGAGGCGACGGTTGGGGTCGCGGACCCTGCGGTTTACGAGTCTGAAGGCGTCGAGCCGGCGCGGCGTCGCTTCGTTCGGGCAAGATAGGACGCCCCGACCAGGACGACGAGCAGATGGATCGAAATGATTTCAAACGGCAACAGGTAGCCCGTGCTGAGTGAACGGGTCCCCGGTTTCAGGTCGCGGTCGAAACGCACGCCGAGAAGCGCCGAGCCGAGCTTGCGAACCGTCTGCCCTTCCTCGGGCGAGCGGAAACTCTCGACATTTGATGCGGCCGGCGCGGTCTTCGCCAGGAGCTTGTCACGGTTGGCGTTCCAGTCGACGCCCAGGGTGGCGAAAACCAGCATCCCGAGGACGGCCAGGCCCGCGAGGCCTCCGAGAACCGTTTCCCCCGGCGCCGATCTGATCGTCAGCATCGGGCCGCTGGCGGTCAGCATCACGCCGAAGATCAGCAGGACCACCGTCCCGCCCACGTAAATCAGCAGTTGCGTGGCCCCGACAAAGTCGGCATTGAGCAGGAAGAACAGACCGGCGACCGATCCGAGTGAAATGATCAGCCAGAAGGCCATCCGGACGACGTTCTGGCTGACAACAACGGCAATCGCGCCGCCGCAAGCTGCCAGTGCGTAAATCGCAAAGATGATCTTTTCCATTATTCCCCACCCTCCTGTGAGGAAGGAGACGCGACCGGCCGGCGAGGCGGCGGCGACGTCCCGAGCGGATCGTGAGCCTTGGCGACCCGGACCCCGATCGGGTCGGCCGGCAGGAGCGTCGGCTTGCCGGTGGCGGCGATCAGGACCATCGGCCAGACCGTTGCTCCCAGGAAGAGGAAGCAGCTGATCGGCACCAGATACTTCAGGCAGGTGGTCATCACTTGGTCGATGCGCAGGCGCGGTAGCGTCCAGCGGACCCAGATCTGGGCCGTCACGAGGATTCCGGACTTCACCATCAGCACGAGGAAGCCGAGGACGCGGAGCGGATAGCCACCGAGCGTGCTGGCGACGGCCTGGTCAATCGGAGCGATCCCGGTCCACCAGCCTCCCATGAACAGGATGATCCCGAGCATGCTCACGAAGAACATGCTCGCGTATTCCGCGAGGAAGAAGAACGACCAGCGCATTCCGCTGTATTCAGTGTGGAAACCACCAACCAGTTCGCTCTCCGCTTCGGCGAGGTCGAACGGCGCCCGCTTGTTGCTGGCGAGCGTGACCGTGAAGAAGACGAAGAAGGCGAGGAAAGCGAACGGATCGTGGAAGATAAACCAGTTGGTGGCCCACCCGGACTGCAGGTTGGCGATCTCATTAAGGTTCATCGAGCCGGCGATCACGACCGGTATGACGGCCGTGATTCCGAGCGGAACCTCATAGCTCACCATCTGGGCCGCTTCGCGCATCCCGCCGAACAGCGACCATTTCGAGCCGCTCGAATACCCGGCGAAAATGATTCCCAGCACCTCGAGCGAAAGGATGGCCAGCCCGAGGAAGAGACCCACTTCCAGTGCCTGCGAGGTCCAGCCGTCGCTGAACGGCATGACCAGGAAGGCGGCGAAGCTGGCGACGACGACAATATAAGGGGCGACGCGGAAGAGCATCGCATCGGCGGCCGCCGGAACGAGATCTTCCTTGGAGACGAGCTTGATGCCATCCGCCAGCGACTGCAGCCAGCCGAAACGGCCGCCGGTGCGGGTCGGGCCGAGACGGTCCTGGATGCGACCGGAAACTTTGCGTTCCGCCCAGATGAAGGCGAACGCGGGCAGGCCGAAGAACAGGCCAATCAGCGCCGTGTGAATGATCGCAGCGACGAGAGAAGCGCCGGTGGGCCCGAGACGGGACCACTGCGACAGGTACTCTTCCAGCGTTCGAGCAGCCAACTGGGGAGCCATCGCCACTCTCGTTGTCCATCATGGATATCTGCAACAGCGCGCCCTCAGGCACGCCCTGCAGAGAGAGTCGAGCACCAGAAAGTGACGAAGGTGCTCGATTGGCGGGCAGTTATGGCAGGTTGGATAGGGGGATTCAAGCGACCCCCACGAGGCATCTTGCGCGATTCCCATGCACGGGAAGTCGTAGAAGGAAGGCCGTGGACGCTTCACTTCCCTGCCCGCGTTCGCTTGCTCAATGGCGGCATTCCAATGACGATTCGTCGATCCCCCCATGTCATGGAATCCTGATGTCCCGCGCTGCCAGCAAAGCTGCTTTCGAACTCGCCCAGACTCTGATTCCCGGAGGGGTCAACAGCCCTGCCCGCGCGTTCGGCGGCGTCGGCGGCCATCCATCCTACATCCGTCGCGGTGAAGGAGCGTACCTCTACGACATCGATGGCAACCAGCTGATCGACTACGTCGGATCGTGGGGACCGCACATCGTCGGACACCGGCATCCCGCCGTGATTGCGGCCATCCAGTCGGCCCTGGAGACCGGAACGAGCTTCGGCGCACCGACGGAAATCGAGACGGAACTGGCGCGGATGGTGGTCGACGCGGTCCCGTCGATCGAGAAAGTCCGCATGGTGAATTCGGGCACCGAGGCGACGATGAGTGCCATTCGCGTCGCTCGCGGGTTCACAGGGCGCAGCCTGATCGTGAAGTTCGCCGGGTGCTATCACGGCCATGTCGACAGCCTGCTGGTTCAGGCCGGCAGCGGCGCGCTGACGCATGGCCATCCGTCGAGCCCCGGCGTTCCTGAGGGATGCACGGCCGACACGATCGTCCTCGAATACAACGACATCGACCAGCTGACAGCCCTCTTCGAGACCCGCGGCAAGGAGCTGGCGGCCATCATTCTCGAGCCAGTCGTTGGCAACATGGGACTGGTGATTCCGAAGGAGGGTTTCCTTCAGGCCTGCCGCGACCTGTGCACGAAATCGGGGACCGTCCTGATCTTTGACGAGGTGATGACCGGATTCCGGCTGGCCTATGGAGGTGCCCAGGAGCGGTTCGGCATCACGCCCGACATGACGACCCTCGGAAAGATCATCGGCGGCGGCCTGCCAGTCGGAGCGTACGGGGGCCGGTCTGACATCATGGCGGTCGTGTCGCCGGCTGGTCCGGTCTACCAGGCGGGAACGCTCTCCGGAAACCCGCTGGCCATGGCGAGCGGCATCGCAACTCTCCAGCAGTTGAAGGACGCGGCGCTTTACCAGCGGCTGGAGACAGTCACCAGGCGGCTCGTCGATGGTCTGGTTTCAGCGGCGAAGGAGGCCGGCATTCCCGCCGTCGGGCCCCGCTGCGGCAGCATGTTCACGCTGTTCTTCCAGGCCGGCCCGGTCAACAACCTGACAGATGCAAAGCGGAGCGACACAACTCGCTTCTCGAAGTTCTTTCATGCCCTGCTGGAAGCTGGGGTGTATCTCCCCTGCAGCCAGTTCGAGGCGTGCTTCGTTTCGGCGGCCCATTCGGATGCGGACATCGATGCGACGATCGCGGCGGCGAAGTCGGCCTTCGGAAAACTGGCCTGATCGGAAATCGCTCGTGGAGAGTCGACTTGAAGGGGGGGGCGGTGCCTCCTACACTTTTCGCATTGCCGGCTGCGAAAAATCACCCGGCGCAACCTGTTGAAACGGTCGAATTTGCGATGCCCGCGTTGGACATGACTCTCGAAGAGCTGCTGGAAGAATTCGAGCATCTGCCCGACTGGGGCGATCGCTGCGACTTCCTCATCGATCTTGGCATGGAACTGCCGAAACTCGATGCAGCCGAAAAGGTTGAGGCGAACCGCGTCCTCGGCTGCCAGAGCAGCGTCTGGATGGTTGCCGATGTGCAGGACGATGGCCCGGAGCCTCGTCTGGCGATTCGCGCCCAGAGCGATTCGATGTTCGTGAGCGGGCTGATCGCGATCGTACTCCTCCTGTTTGATGGAAAAACGCCGGGAGAAATCCTGGAAGCTGATCCTGACGCACTCTTCGAGCGTCTCGATCTGAAACGACACCTCAGCTCTCAGCGCCGCAACGGCATGAACGGCATGGTGCAGCGCATCCGGGCATTGGCCGCGCAGGCGGCCCGTGCGACGACTTGAAAGACGACACGCCCTCGGGCGACGATTCGATGACTGCCTCGACCCGCGACCCACGAAGTGAAACGCCCCCGCCCGGAGGTGGCCTTCGGCGACTGGACGCGGAAGCTGTCCGGCGCGACTTCCCAATCTTCGCCGCCCGTTCGGAAGACGGCCGGCCGCTGACGTTCCTTGATACCGGCGCCTCGGCACAGAAGCCGAAGGTCGTCATCGATCGCGAAGCCGACGTTTACTCGCGTTCGTACGCCAACGCCTACCGTGGCGTGTACCAGCTCGGGGCCGAGGTCGATGACGCCATCGAAAAGACGCGTGAGTCGGTCCGCTCCCTGCTGAACGCTGGTTCCGCGGACGAGATCCTCTTCACCGCCGGAACGACGGCATCGATCAACCTCGTCGCACAAGGCTGGGGACGGAAGTTCCTGAGGCCGGGTGATGAGATCTTGCTGAGCGTGCTCGAGCACCACGCCAATATTGTCCCCTGGCAAATGGCGGCCCAGGCGACCGGCGCGAGCATCAAGTGGATTCCGTTGACGCCAGATGGCCGTCTGGACCTGTCGAACCTCGACCAGTTGCTGACGACACGGACGAAGATCGTCGCGGTCACGGGAATGTCGAACGTGCTCGGGACGATTCCGCCAGTGGCGGAGCTGGCCCATGCCGCCCATGCAGTGGGCGCCTTGATCCTCGTCGACGGCGCGCAGAGCGTGCCGCATGCCGCGGTCGACGTTCGCGTCGACGGAATCGATTTTCTCGTCTTCTCGGGGCACAAGCTCTACGGGCCGACCGGTGTCGGTGTGCTGTATGCGAAAGCCGAGCTGCTCGACGCGATGGACCCGGTCTTCGGCGGCGGGCACATGATCGCCACCGTCGGCACGACGGGATCAACGTGGGCCAAGGCGCCAGCGAAGTTTGAAGCCGGCACACTTCCGATTGCGCAGATCATCGCACTCGATCCGGCGATCCAGTACGTGAAGGAGCTGGGCTGGGACGCGATTCACCAGCATGAACGCGAACTGCTCACCGCGACTCACGACCGGCTGGCGGCGATCGACGGCCTGAAGATCCTCGGGCCCGCCCCCGAGCACAAAGGGGCCATCGTCAGCTTTGTGATGGACGGCATATCGGCCCAGGACATCGCCGTCCTGCTCGACCTGCGGGGCATCTGCGTCCGGCACGGTCACCACTGCACGATGCCGCTGCACGACTGGCTGCAGGTTCCCGCCAGCGTCCGCGCGAGCTTCGGCGTCTACAACACGCTGGGTGACGTCGAGCGACTGTGCAAAGGGCTCGACGCTGTTCGCAAACGCCTGAGCCGCTCCCGCGGCGTCGTGTGACGACCGCACCTGCTACTCCACGAATGCCCTGCCCTCGTCGCCTGGTCGTCTGAAGGCCGCGGGAACCACCGTCGAGCCCGCCGGGTCAAGGGCCGCCACCTTGTCGATCAGTCGGGTCTTGCCGGTGTTCAGAGTCGACGCGACCGCCTGGGACAGGCGTTTGGGCGACGGATCGGTTTTGCACGAGTGGATGTAGTCCACTAGCAGCGATGCGTCGCCGTTGTCCGACTGGAGCATCGTGTAGACCCAGGCCCAGGCCTCGTGGTAGTCCATGGCCTGCATTTCGGCAACGCCCGTGAGCTGCTCGAGCCTTTGCAGATCGGGCTCCCAGCCTCCCTGGATGGCAGCCGTCAGTCGCGAGACGTGCTCGTCGTTGACGTGATGGACATCGCGCGGGGGCTCGAAGTATTCGGCGAGGCCTTCATCGAGCCACAGCGGGAGGTTCTTCAGCGAGGAATGCAGCACGCCATGCGTATATTCGTGGCGGAGGTCGTTCGCCAGATTGTCGCCGTGATAGGCGTAGACGGCGAGTTCGGAAGTCGTGCCGACAAAGAACGCCCGCCGCGACGGCAGGTTCGGATACTTCTGACGCATGTAGTCCGCGTACCGCTGCTGGTCGCGGAACAGGTAAACGATCACCGGCCGCTTCGATTCCTGCAGGTTGAGCGTCGACATGATGTCGTGCCGCAGCTCGGCTAGCTCGGTGAGAATCGGAGACTTCTGATCGATCGGCGAATCGGAGTGGATGACGATCCGTTCGGCGCGGACCGAATGCTTGGCCGGCAGTTCGGCGAGACTTTGTCCGCGATGGGTGGCGCACCCGGAGAGGAGACCCGTCGCGATGAGGAGCCCCGCGGCCGCAAGGCGACCTTTACGTAAGACTCCCACCGCGGACTGTGCTGAGACGAAGATGCCGGGCCTCCGGGGCTTCCTCAACAGGTATGCGTCCATGCATCACCTCGCCAGGGCACGACGACCGCGGGGCCGCCGGCTTGGATACAGGCCTAAATCGTCGTCAACAGGGAAAACGGATCGGACAGCATGTTGCACAGGGCGACGAGGAACCGCGCGGCGTCGGCCCCATTGATCACCCGGTGATCGTAGGACAGCGACAGCGGCATCATCATCCGCTCTTCCACTTTGCCGTCATTCATCCGCAGCTGCATCTGCGACCGCGACATGCCGAGGATGCACACTTCCGGATAGTTCACGATCGGCGTAAAGCCGATGCCGCCGATGCCGCCGAGGTTCGTCACCGTGCAGGTCGCGCCCTGCATCGAATCGACCGTCAGCTTGCGGTCGCGGGCTTTCTCGGCCAGCCCGTTCACGTCGGCCGCGATCTGCAGGATGCTCTTCGTGTCGCAGTCTTTCACGACCGGGACGACGAGGCCGTTCTCCGTGTCGACCGCGCAGCCGATGTTGTAGTACTTCTTGAAAACGATCTCGGTCGTGATCGGATCAAGGCTGGCGTTGAACTTCGGGAACGCCTGCAGGCAGGTCGACAGCGCCTTGATCACGATCGCCGTCATCGTGATCTTCGGACCGTTCTTGCCGAGGCCGGCCACAAAACGCTTACGCGCGGCTTCGAGATCGGTAATGTCCGCCAGATCGTGCTGGGTGACGTGCGGAATGACGTTCCAGGAAACCGTCAGGTTCTCGGCGGCGACGCGGCCGATCTTGCTCAGCGCCTGCCGCTCGATCGGGCCGAACCGCGAGAAATCGGGGAGCGGCGGCGGGGCGATCGACCCGGTCATCGGCGCAAGGGCCTGCTGCTTTCCTGCGGCCGGAACGCTCAATCCCTTCAGCCGGTTCCGAACGTAGCCCTGCACGTCGTCCGTCGTGATGCGGCCACCAGGACCAGTCCCTGCAATCTCGTGAAGGTCGACCCCCAATTCGCGGGCGAGGCGGCGGGTCGAGGGAGCGGCCGGGGCCGGAGCGCGGTTCGCATCGGCCCCGTTCGTCTCGGCGACGGTGATCGTGGTCGTCGGCGTGACGGGGGGCTGTTTTTCGGCAGCGGGCTGGGCCTTCGCCGGCGCAGCCTTCGATTCGGATGACGACGGCGCGGGCGCCGTCTTGACGGGAGCGCTGTCAGCCGAGCCTTCCACGGTGAGGAACTTCGCGCCGACCTTCACCGTGTCGCCAGCTTTGACGTGAATGGCCGTCACCTTGCCGGCGTGTGGGCAGGGAAGCTCGACGACGGCCTTTTCCGTCTCCAGTTCCGCGACCATCTGCCCGGCCGTCAGCGTGTCACCCACCTTGACCAGCAGTTCCGCGATATCCGCCTGGCTCACGCCCTCACCGAGGCTGGGGACGGTGAACTCGATCGGTCCCGTCGCGCCGGAGGGCTTCTCGGCGGCCGGCTTCGGGGCGGCTTTGGGCGCTTCGGACTTGGGAGCTTCCGATTTGGCGGGGGCGCTGGCAGCGGGCTTCTTGTCTCCGCCCGCCTTGGCCGGGGCAGCGGCGCCGTTCGCTTCAATGGTCATGATCGACTGGCCGACTTTGATCGAGTCGCCGGTCTTAACGAGCAGTTTTTCCAGTTTTCCCGCATGGGGACACGGGAGTTCGACGACCGCCTTCTCCGTCTCGAGCTCCATCACGACCTGGCCGGCTTCAATGGAATCACCGGGCTGGACCATGATCTGCGCGACGTCCGCGGAGGTGATCCCTTCCCCAATGCTCGGCAGCTTGAATTCAATGCTCATGGACGTCGTGGACAGCGCTTCCGCTCAGAGTTGTCTGTGAAAAGGGGGATGATACTGCGGGACCGGGCGACACAGAAGCCGAAAGGGGCTGTCGGGGACAGGGATCATCCCATCGGCAGACAGGAAGCCGCTCCTGCAGCAGACGAATGTGCGCAGGCTTAGCCCGTGAGCTTGCCGGCGATGGTGACCACGGACTGGGCCAGCGATGTCACGCGCCCCGCCAGGGCGGCGTCCTTGAGAGTCCCATCTGGCTGGAAGGCCTCGTGCGCCTTCGGAACCTGCACCTGGTCAGCCAGCACGAGAACGCCGATGTTTCCAAGGATCGATCGCACCTGGACGAGGCCCCGCATGCCGCCGAAGGGGGATGGAGAAGCGCTCATCAGGCCAACCACCTTGCCGCGATAGGCGACGAGGGGTTGCTCATCCCCTTCCTTGCGGGAGACCCAGTCGATCACGTTCTTCAGCAACGGCGTTATCCCGCTGTTGTACTCCGGGCAGGCGAGAAGCAGGCCGTCCTGTTCCGCGAACAGTTTCTTCAGGGCCTGGGCGGGCTTGGGAACGCCCTGCTCCGCCTGCAGGTCTTCGTTCATCAGGGGGAGCGGATAGTCGGCGAGGTCGAGGTGGGTGACGTCGCCGCCCGCGGCACGGGCCGCATGGGCCGCCAGACTCGCCAGCCGGCGATTGAACGACGCTTTCCTCACGCTTCCCGCGAGCACCAGAATCTTCGGACCTGCAGCCATCGAATCATCTCTCCTGATTGTGGATCGGGGAGGATTATACGGGCTGTTGAACGAAAGTGCGGAGATCGGTCGAAATCACCGCATTTCAGGAATCTCGGAGGCCGCCTGTTCGATGGTCCGGGCGCCGGAGGTTTCTGTGCGATCAAAGGAGATCAGCAGCACGTCCCCTGTTCTCGGAAAACGCGGCCGGCGGTCGATCACGCGGATCGTCTTGTCCGACTCGGCTTCCAGTTGCTTGAGGCCGACGTCGGTCGTGACGAGAAATCGCGGCCCTTCGCCTGAGAGATAACCGGCAGCGTCGTCAGCCGACTTGAGACGTTCGACATGCTGGCCGGCGTAGAAAATCAGGCTGGGGGGTGAATGCCGGAACGACCCGACCTGCACCGCGCCGCCGGATGAGTCGCCGGCGCGATGGAAGGCGCTCGCCAGCGGGGCGCTGGTCTGGTGCGGGTTCAATGCGATCGCAGCAACGATCAGGACCGAGGCGGTGAACAGCGTCGATGCTGCCATCGACGTCCAGAGGGCAGCGACGCGTCGCTCGCGCGTCGCGAGCACAATGGCGATCACGCCTCCCGCGAGGGGGACGAATCCCAGCCAGAACAGGCGACCAAGATCCGGGGCGAGCGCGGCGTTCACACCGAGCTTCGACAGCAGCGGTTCGCCTCCAATTTCGAGACGCGGCGCCCCCAGGAGAGAAGCGATCAGCAACACGCCCACCGTCGCGAGAGTTCCGAACGCAAGTTTCGGCCAGCGGGCGCTGAGCAAATCTTTCCGGGCCGACCACGCTGCGAGCCACGAGCCTGTCAGCAGCGCCAGGGCCGGATAAGCGGGAAGAACGTAGTTCGGGAGCTTGGTGCTGGCGATCGAGAAGAAGCCGATCATCCAGCCGGCCCAGCACAGGACGAACAGGTGTCTTGAACGGTCGCGTGGGGCGAAGGCCGAGTGCAGCGCCGTCGGCATCGCGAAGATCGACCACGGGAAGAAGCCAATGGCGATGACGGGAATGTAGTAGATGATCGGTCCACGGTGATTCTCCATCGGCTTCAGGAATCGGCCGAAGTTGTGGACGCCGAAGAATTCGTTCAGGAACGCTCCGTCGGTCTTGATGGCCACGGCAACGAACCACGGGCCCGCGATCAGGAGCACCGCGGCGATGGCCGTGAGCGGCCGCATGCGCCAGAAGGTGGCGGGGAATGCGAGGATCATCGTCCGCAGGCGCGCGATTCCGCGTTTCAGGAGGCCGTCGCCGATCTGGCTCGGGCTGGGAGTCTGGCAGAGAACGAACAGTCCGATCGTCGCGCCGGGAAGGAGGATGCCGATCGGGCCTTTGACGAGCACAGCGAAGGCCATCAGGGCGTAGATGCCGGCCATCGTCGTCCAACCGGACGGGACCCAGCGGTCGAGCGTCGCGGCAAGCGAAGGCGCGACGGGGACTTCGACGGCTTCCGTATCCTCTCTCGGGGCGAACACGGCCCGGGCGTAAACCAGGAGTGACAGGGCGATAAAGAAGCCGAGGTAGGCGTCGGCGGTCGAAGCGCGGGAGACGATGCTCCACATCAGGCAGGTCGAAAGCGCCAGTGCAGCCCACAGGCCGGCCCGGGCGTCGAACAGCCGCCGTCCGAGGTGATAGGTGACGATCGCCGTCGCGATGCCGAACACCGCGGAGAAGAACCGCGCGCCGAGCTCGTTGACTCCGAACATCAGGAAACCGAGCCGCATCATCCAGTACATGAACGGCGGTTTGTGGGCGAACAGTTCCTCGTTGAAGGTAGGAACGATCCAGTCGTCGTGCCGGTGCATTTCTGCGGCTGCGGTCGCGAAGAACGCTTCGTCTTCATCCCACAGACGCGTCGCGCCGAGTGCGGTGAAATAGCTGCACGCTGCGACCGCAATGATGAGGGCCTGATGTCCGAGGTGTCGCTTCATGGGGATGTGGCCTCGAACGCATCGAGGCGGCTGGTGAGTGAGTTCTGCGACGTGAACACGTGGCCGACGATCCAGCCGACGAACGCGCCGGCAAGAACGTCGCTGGCAAAGTGAGAGCTGGTGGCAATCCGCTGCAGACCCACGATCCCGGCGAACAGCAGGAAGACCGTTCGGCCGCGGGGGTAAAGGTGCGACAGCGCAATCGCAAAGCCGACGGCGGTCGCCGTGTGGGCGCTGGGGAAGCTCTGAATCCGGGAACCGCCAGAAAGCCCGGGGGCGAAACCGAGAAATCCGTGGCCGGCGGTGAGTGAGCTGAAATCGAAATACTTGGGCCGCGTGCGGGCGATGCAGAGTTTAACGACGTTCGCCGTCAGCCCGGCCGACCAGGCGGCTGCTGCAAGCCGCACGATGCCGCGGCGGTGCGCGGGATCGAGCGCCGCGATCAGCAGGAAGGCGAGGATGTGTCCGTAGAAGGTGCCAAAGTGCTCGCCCGCCTCGAGGAATTTGTCGATGCCATCCGGAAGCGATCCCCCTTTCATGACTGACGCGAGGGGGACGTCGACGAAGACGATCGCCAGGAGCATCAATGCGACCAGCAATGCGGGAACCACGCCGCCGACTTCGGCCAGCTGCGAAATCGGCGACCCCGACTGCGCCGTGATGCGCGGTTGGGGAGCTGCTGCGGCGATCGGCGTCGAGTCCATGACGTCACACCCGAGGTCCATCCAGGAGGGTTAAGGTCCGGAAGGTAAGGGAGAAGCCGCAGGCGAGGCTAGATGGGAACGGCAGCAGATCAGTGGCGGCGGACGCGACGCAGAATCACGATCGAGGCGACGAGCAGCCCGAGGTTGCCCAGCCACATCCCCCAGGCGGGGTTGATATTCCCCTTCTTCGATTGAGTCATGATCCCGAGGATCAGCGGGTAATAGATCGCCACGATCGGGACGAAGCAGTACAGGAAGCTTGTGAGGAACTGGCTCTTGGCCTTGTAGATGGCGAACGGACCGCCAAACAGGACGAAGAACAGGCAGCTGCACGACATGGCGTATCGGCTGTGAACTTCGGTTTTCAGGCGGTGGTAGGTCGAAGAGTGCCGCCCGGGCGCCTTCGCTCGCCACTTTTGAAGCGATGAAAGCTTGTGGAAGTCCCCCCAGGAGGTCGCCAGGAGGGCGTCCACGGTCTGCCGCTCCCGGGCCCGCTCCTCATCGGCGATCGCGGTAACGACCTGTTCATCGATCACCTCGATCGGCAGGTTGCGGGGCTTGGGCTTCCCGATCTCGTTCGCGAGCGAGAATGGAAACGATTCGTCGGTGACGTTGATCCGCTGATGGTCCCCCAGATTGATCGAGCCGTACTTGATGTGGATCTCGGCAAGCTGCCGTTTGACGTCGAGGGAGATCGTCGCCTCGTCGGCATAGATCTTCTGAACCCGGCCATCCTTTCGCTTGTAGCAGATCACCGGAGAGATCAGCGTTTTCCCACGGATGTCGAGAATGGTGATCTCGAGCCCCCGCTGCCGGTCGACGAAGGAACGGTCGGTGCGCAACCGCTCGAAGAATACGTCTTCCACCATCTGGACGATGCGGAGTTCCATCTGGTCGAGTGCCCAGGGAATGACCCGGTCGGTCAGGGCGAAGCAGACGGCGCTGAGGGCCGCCCCGAGGAGGATCGACGGCCAGAGAACCGTCATCACGCTGACCCCCGCCGCCTTGGCGGCGGTCACCTCCTGGTCGCCCGCCATCCGGCCGTAGACGAGGCAAACCGTCAGCAGCAGGGCTGCCGGAATCGTGAACGGCATCATGCTCGGCACGATGAACGGCAGCACCTCCCAGACCTGCGGCGCGGCAAGTCCGCGCTCGGTCGCTGTCTGGAAGACGCCGACGACGTTGACCAGCAGCGTCAGACACAGCAGCACGAACAGGAATGTTCGCGTCAGCTCGCTGAGGATATAGCGCTGGAGGAGCGGCACGGGTTGGCCGAAAGACTGCGGGACCGAGATTGACGCTGGGCGCGGGAGTTCGTCAGATTCGGGCGGGTTCTTATGACAGCAGGGCGAATGCGGTCAATCCCGCTTGCCCTTTCTGCCGCGCTTGCGTGGATTGTGAGGGACCGTTGCAGCACAGGTCGCGAGGACGTCGAGCGAATCGCCGCCCGGAGCGTCGCGGATTGGCGCCGGTCGAACTGGTGCTCGCGCTGCCCATCTGGATGCTGCTTGCGGCGGCCATGGTGATTGTGGGCAATCTGGGAGCCTGGAAGGTTCGGGGGCACCTGGCGGTTCGGGAAGCTGCGGTTCGGGCGCTGTGGCCCCGGACGACTTCGGGCACTTCAAACCCGCTGGAATGGCGCAGGTCATCGGCCCTGATGCAGTCGCGGCCGACTGGACCGCCCGGTTCCAACGACCTCCTGGCGGGCCATGAGGTGGTGCGCGGTCCACAGATCCAGGCGCCGGGGAGTGCGATCGTCGTCGGAGTCGACGCCAGGGCGATGGAATCGGTCTCTCGGGCCATTGCGGGAGAGGCATTCCTCAATGAACCGCCAGCCCTTTGGCCTCGATCGGGCGTTCGGAATCGATTTGCCCGCGAGTTCGCGATTCTCGATGGCAACGCCGGCCAGTGGACTTTTCCTGTCGAGGGCCCGCTGCGCTGCGGAGTGGTCTGGGACCTGCCGGTTCTTGAGTGAATCGCAACTTCATCAGACCGAAACCGATAGGCGGGAGCGGGTTGCGACATGTCGCCGGCGTCAGACGGCGAGAGCATATTGACACCATCCCTCGCGGGTTTAGCATGCAGGGAACGACGCGCTCTTCACTCCTCACACACCGTTCCGTGCGAGATTCGGGACGGTAGAAGCTCGTGACGAAGACCGCTGATCGCCGTGGCGAAGGCCGCGATCGTTCGAATATCCAGCGGTCTTGCGATGGACTCCGCAGCCGCTGAGGTCAAGCACCATGAGCCCCTACAACAGGAACGGGCACGGATGCGCAGCAGATGGATCGGCTCGGCGCTTGTCGTCGATGCGCCGGCAAAACTAAATCTGTCTCTGTCGGTCCTTGGCCGGCGGCCTGATGGCTATCACGAGTTGGAAACCGTGATGGTCTCGGTCGGCCTCTACGACACGCTCGTCATCGAGCCTCACGACGATCGGCTCGAGCTGACATGCGAGGGGGAGTCCGGAACACTTCCCGGTGATGATTCGAACCTGGTGATGCGTGCCGCCGCGCTGCTGAAGTCGACGGCAGGAGTCAAACACGGGGCCGTGATGCGGCTCATCAAGCGCATTCCGATGCAGGCCGGCATGGGAGGGGGCTCGAGCGATGCCGCCGCAGCGCTCGTCGGGCTGAACGCATTCTGGGACCTTCGACTCTCGTCCTCCGAACTCCATCCCCTGGCCGCTCAGCTCGGGAGCGACATCAACTTCTTTCTGGACTCCCCTCCCCTGGCGATCTGTCGGGGGCGGGGCGAGGTGGTCGAGCCGCAACCACTTGCCTGCCCGCTGTGGTTCGTCATCGCGAAACCGGATCGCGGACTCTCCACGGCGGCCGTCTTCCGGCAGCTCGACCTCGCAGACTGCGGAAGGGCGGACAGCCGCGCCATCGTGGACGCCGCCGCGCAGGGACATCCCGGACTGATCGCGAACCTGTTGAGTAACGACCTCCAGAGGCCGTCACGGGAACTGTCTCCGGAGATCTCGGACCTGCTCGATCGACTGCAGGCGATGTCCCTGTTCCGTGCCCAGATGACCGGGAGCGGATCGGCCTGTTTCGGCGTGGCTGCCCATCGCGAGCAGGCCACTCGTGCCGCGCGGCGCTTGAAGCAGCAGGGAGTGAAGGACGTGTTTGTGGCGCGAACGGCCGTTTGACGTCGGCCGCGATCCGGAGGTGTGTGAGAGCGATTCTTGGAGGATCGTTCGGCGACGTGATGGAAGACACAAGGAGGAGACACCCATGCGAGTCAGTGAAGTCCGCATCAAGCTGATGAGCGATCCGCAGGACCGCCTGCTCGCGTTCTGTTCGATCACGTTCGATTCGTGTTTTGTTATCCGGGATCTCAAGATCATCAAGGGGAGCAAAGGGCCCTTTGTCGCGATGCCCAGCCGGAAGCTGACCGATCGCTGCTCAAAGTGCGGCGGCAAGAACACGCTCCGCTCGGCCTATTGCAACCATTGCGGAAAGAAACTTGCCGGTGAACGTGTCAACCGCGGCTCGGACGGCCGGGCGAAGCTGTACGCCGACATCGCGCACCCGATCAATTCCGAGTGCCGCGACCAGATCCAGGCCAGGGTGGTCGAGGCGTACGAGAACGAACTCGTACTGGCGCAGCAGCCGGGCTACATCTGCCACTACGACGATTACGGCGACGACTACGATTTCGGCGATGCGCACTACTACGACGAGCCTCATTCGGCTCCGGGGGGACGGATCGACCAGCCGGCCCGGCAGCCGGCACAGGCGCCGCACGCCGTTGATGCCGAACGCGCCGCGAGGGCACGGACCGGGGGGCCCGGCGCGACGAAGCCCTGAGGCGCCGGACCTCAATCAGAGTGCCGCCCGCCGCTGAGAATCGTCCCAGGTTCCCGCCCCCCCGCAGCGATCCGGCCAGCACCCCTGATGGCCCGATACGCGGAATCCGGCCCCGCGCGCAACCGCTCCCGGACTGGGAGAGGGCTCGTTCTTTGGCAATTCAGGACTGACGAGTGATCCACCCGGCGAGACGAAGCGCAGAAGACCTCAAAAACTTGTCACACATGTCACAGGTGTCACAGGTCAGCAATTCCCAATGGTTCAGACCATTTTCTGCTGTCACAGGTCTCCGTCACAGGTCGTCACACATCTCGCATCACGCCGCACAGGGCCTTCACCAGGGCTGGCGGACAAGGCTTCGAGACCGCGACGAGTGCGAGTGGCCAGTCGATCTAGACCAGTTCCATGTCGAGCAGGAGTTGGCGCGTCTCCGCCAGCGGCAGGCCGACGACGTTCGTCAGGCTTCCTTCAATGCGGTCGACGAACATGCTGGCCAGGCCCTGGATGGCGTAGCCCCCGGCCTTTCCGTCGGGCTCGCTCGTCGAGAGATACCAGTCGAGCCAGTCGGCCCGCGACCGGTTGAAGCTCACGGTCGTCACCGCGATGCACTCGGCCGTCCGTCCATCCGCCCGCTCGATCGTGACAGCCGTCATCGCGACATGCGGCCTGTGGAAATAGAACTCGTCGAACCATCGCCGCACGGTGGGCCGCGATGGCGACTCGCGCGGCGGCTGCCCGAGCACTGCGAGGTCGCCCGTGCGTGATTCGGCCACGATCGTAGTGTCGGCCGCGAGGATGGAGGCATCTGGCAGATCGCTACTCTCGGATCGGACGGCCACGCGCTTCATCCGGGCGATCTCCAGCAGTCGGTCCTGGACGGCGTTGATCGTCTGGCAGTCGTCGAAGCCCGGTTCGTCGGCGCTGGCCGGCGGGCGAATGACGATTCGCTCAGGGCGGACCAGCAGGCCCAGAAGTTCCGACCGGCGCGGCGATCGGGAGGCGAGGATCAGGGGAGCGTTGTTCACCGGAGCGTCGGCATGGCGGGGAGCCGATCGGATTCAGGCAGGCTTCCGGGCCGCGCCTGGCTGGTCGAGGGCGTCCAGAATCTGCTCGCAGGCCGAGGAACGGTTCAGCGCATAGAAGTGAATTCCCTGCGCCCCTTCCCGGCAGAGCTCCCGGCACTGCTCGATGGCGAACTCGACTCCGATCTTGAATTGGGCATCCAGATCGTCCTGCACCGCTTCCAGCCTCGCCGCGAGCGCCTCGGGGAATGCCGCGCCGCACATCTGAGTGATGCGTTTGATGCGCGCGAACTCGGTGATCGGCATGATGCCGGGAATGATTGGGATCGTGATTCCGGCAGCCCGGCAACGATCGCGGAAACGGAGGAAGCTCGCGTTGTCGAAAAAGAGCTGCGTGAAGACGGCGTCGGCTCCCGCATCGACCTTGCGCTTGAGGTTCGACAGGTCGACATCGTGGTCGGGCGCCTCCGGATGCTTCTCGGGATACCCGGCGACGCCGATTCCGGACTGCGGCTTGGTCTTCCGGATCAGCCCGACAAGCTCATTGGCATAGCTCAGACCTCCATCGACCGGCTTGAACCCTTCCTGGCCGCGGGGCGGATCGCCCCGCAGCGCCATGAAGTTCTGAATGCCGGCCTCCGCGGCCACATCGAGCCAATCGGTCAGTTCCGGGATCGTCGAGCCGACGCAGGTGAAATGCGCGGTCGCCGGAACGTTGAAGCGGGTGCGGATTTCGCGGCAGAGTTCAACCGTCCGGTTGCGCGTGCTGCCGCCTGCCCCATAGGTGCACGACACGAACGACGGGCCGTAAGGCATCAGCCGCTCGAGATTCTCCCACAGGGCCGAGTCTGCGTCCGCAGATTTCGGGGGAAAGATCTCAATGGAGAGACAGAACGGCTTGTTCTCGAGGATTTGGCGAAGGACGGTCATTGAACGCAGGAAAGACGAGGGAAATCACACTACCGAGGATTTCAGCAGGTCGCGGAGGGGATCGGAAGGAAGAAACGCTCTCGCGATCGCGAGATCCGGTCGGTTTGCAACGGTCGATCCGGCAAGTCGGACCGTTTGGACGCTTTACATTCCATCCGGAGGCATCGTCGCCACCGGAGGGGCCGGCGGAGACGTCGCCTCATCGGCCGACGGAGCCCCCATTGGAGCTCCTGGCTCGACGGGCATGGGCGGCTTGTCCGGGGCGACCGCAGTCGCTCGTTCGCCGTTCTCCTGGTACATCGGCTGATCGTCTCCAACCTCGGGAGCCGGAGGCTGCGGGGAGACGGTCTCACCCGTCAGGATGCCGTAATAATACGCGGCCAGAGGCCTGATGCTGGCGCGGGGCGCGACATCGAAGATTCTTTTCACGGCCGAGCGGGCTTCAGAGAGCTGGCCATGCTCGATCTCCGAGACGGCCAGAAGCATCTGCACGCTGCCCCACCGCTCGGGGAATGTGAAGAGGACTTCGGCGGCGACGCGACCTCCAACAAACGCGAGGAGATCCTGCCGAGGGGGCAAAGCCGCCGCGAGGGGAACGTTGTCGAGCGCGCCGCGGACCGACGACTCGCTGAGCTGCCGGGCCTCGTCGGTCCAGAGGTCGACCGCGCGGTTCACGTCGCCCCGAATCATGTTGGCGATGGCGGTCTGGGAGCGCCAGATCGACTTGATGTCGTTGACGCCGGGAGCGCTCCGCACGTCGGGCGGAAAGAGCGATTCGATCCCCTCCAGCCGCTCCCAGCATTCCTCGATCCGGCCGACCGCCATCAGCACCTGGGCGTGAAGCATGGAGGCCATCGGATCCTGAACGATCTGGGGTTCCAGTGGCTCGAGAATCGTCAGCGCGAACCTCGGACATCCGGCATCGAATGCGGCGCGGGCAACGGCGATCGGGTCTTCACCCCGCTGAATCTCACGATTTGCGTTCGCCTGAACTTCCTTGACGCTCGTTTCCAGCTGCTTGAGCAGAGTCTGGTTCTCCGTGCGCGCCTGGTTGAAGTTGGGATGATTGCGGCCCAGGGAGGTCCACGATCCGGTCTGGCGATAGACGGCCTGCAGATGTTCGAGTGCGACGTCGCGGTAGCCCACGGCCGCCAGTGCGTAGGCCAGTTGCTCGTGATCGGCCGGGAGCGCGGCGGACGTGAGAAGCGAGAAATATTCGGCAGCAAGTAGCTGGCGGACACGGAGCTCGTTTAAGTTGCCAAACTGGCCAAAACTCTGCTCGCCTCCGAGGATCGCCCGGTACACGTCGCGCAAGACGCGATGGACCTGAGGCGTGTTGGGATCCTGAACCAGCGAACGCTGCGTCATTCGGATCGCAAGGATCCTGAGCGCATGTGCGGTCTCTCCCGGTTTCGATGTCGCCGGAAGGCGGGACGCAAGCTCATTCGCGAGATAGGAGTAGTGCTGGGAAAGCTGTCCCTCGAGCGGAATGGCCGGCTCCGGCTGAATCAACCAGCGCTCGTAGGTGGTCAGTTCACGAGGCCATCCGGGGACTTCCGTAAAGGGGACATCTTCGCCGCGAAACGCGAGTTGAATGAAATCGATTCCGACCTGCGGAGCAGCCGGGGGGGGTGTTCCGGCCTGTGCGTCGGCGCGATCCAGGCGCGCGGCCGCGGCATCGACCGCCGCGAGCTTCAGTTCCGGGTTCAGCATCAGCCGTTGGAGCAGGCTGTATTTTGCAAAGCCGTCGTCACCGGTGAGTCGGGCGTAAATGTGCTTGAGCTGATAGCGGTCGAGGACTTCTTTCCAGAGTTCCGGCTTTCCTGTTCCGGGGACATTCTCTTGGACGACCTGCAAGGCACGGAAGACATCGCGGTGCAGCTTGAGAAGGTTCTCGCCCCCCCGGGAAAAGAGCGCAAGACGGGAGTCGTTGAACGGACGCATGCCGCTCCAGATCATGAGGTCGCCATGATCGGGACGGCCGTTGAAGGCTTTCGGGTCGTCCGTATTCGCTGCCAGTGTGGCGTAGCTTTCGATCGCGGTCCGGATTCGCCAGTCGAATCCGAGGCCGAGGCGCCGGCCGGCAACACCCGGCAGCGCACCGTTGATCATCAGATATGCCAGGGTGAACAGCCCGAGCACGGTGATGGCCCGTCCCGCCCGCGAAAACGCGAGTTCCGACCAGGCGACCGAGTAGGTCTGTCGGAACGTGCGTGAGTACCAGGCTTGGCCGTTCAGGCTGGCCAGCACGGCGTTGACGATCGAAGCAGCCGGAAGCAAGAGGCCCGCCGAGAATGCGAGCCCGTTTGCGACAACGAACAGCGCGACGTGCGTGAGCGGCACGCGGCTTGAGTTGAGCAGCAGCGTGACGAGAGTCAGGAACGCGAGGAGCACTCCGGCGCCGACAGGCCATTCGAGGGTCGACCAGAACGCCGGATCGTTGGCGGGAAACAGCATCCAGCGAAAATGTGGACCTATCGAACCATAGGCACGGGCTTCGGGAAGCTCCGACTGGAACAGGACGAGCGGCGATTCCAGAACATGCCAATGGAAGGGGTGGATCAGGGCGGCGACCGTCGCGACGCCCGCGGCTTTGAGCAGGAAGGTCCTGTCCCCTGACGCTGCGCCGAGACGCTCACCGGTTGTCAGGAACCTGCCGATTCCCGCTCCCCAGATTAGGGCGAGGCCGACCCAGGCCAGAGCATCGAGATTGCTCCAGAACAGGAACAGGGCCCCGAACAGCAGCAGCGAGGGAGCCTTTGTCGCATCATCGGCTCGGTGCAGAAGCCACATCAGAAGCGATGCGCCCAGCAAAGTGATACTGACGGGACCGGCCGTCAGAGTCGGAAAAACGGCGATCAGGGCAAGCGCCGCTGCGATGGAATTCCACCACGTCGGAATTCGGGCGAGGGTGATTCGGGAGAGAATCCAGAAAGTCAGCAGACCGAGCATGACGGCCCACAACGTGAGGCTTTTTCCAGCGAGGTAGAAATTCTGCCCGAGCATGCCGCCCGCGCGATAGACCGCGCCGAGGGCGTGGTCTGCGAGCCAGCCAAGATTAATCCACTGGCGCCCTTCCGCCGAGACGGAGAAGGGATCAGTTTTCGGCGGAAGGAAGCCATTCTCCACCATGAACGCGCCGGATGCGAGGCGGACCAGCAGCGAGGTGTCGGCAATCTGCGTCCAACTCAGCAGGACGGCCAACAGCAGGACGGAATGCCGCAGCATTGCGTCGCCACGGATCGCTTCGTCCTCGACAAGCTCTGGCGTGAGCGGTTCCCAATCCGGAAGTTCGTCATCAGGAGTCGTTTGCGCTTTCGGCCCGTCCGGCGCCGTCGCAACGGACTCCGGGCGGGGGGCGTCGTCGGAAGGGGAAGACACGAGCGATTCCGAAGGAAAATGCGGAGAGAGATGGACGCCGGTGCATGCTACGGACGTGGATTCGCCGGAGTCCAGCGTTGACCTCCGAAGGACGACGACTCGCCCGCCGGAGCAGCGCCTCAAGCCGCCGTGACCCGCTCCAATGGAACCGCAGCCAGGCGAATTCGCCGCCGGAGGGGGCGCCCGCGAGGGCGGAACCGGCAGGGCTCGTGGAAATCGGGCGGTCATTCGCGTAGAAACCGATAGGAATGCAGGCCCCGGCCTCATCAGCCTCAGCGTCTTAGAAACAGCACGGCGGATTCATGCTCTGGGAAGTGGAGATTCAGCCCCGCGACGGGGAAACTGATCGTGAAGGTCAGCGGGTCCTGGCGGATGCCAGGGCCTTGGGCATCGATTCGCTGACGAATGTGCGCTCAGCCCGGTCCTTCCTGATCGAGGGAGACCTCGCGGAGGCGCAGGTCGCCAGACTGCAGCCGCTGCTTGTGGACGGAGTCGTGGAGTCGGCATTTGTCCGGAAGCTTCCCGCGGCCGCGGACGCCCGCGCGAACGGCTCGACGTTGCTGAACGTCCTGTTCAAACCAGGTGTGACGGACAACGTCGGTCACACGGCCCAGGAAGCGATCGCCGGACTGGGCGTGGCCGTCTCGTCCGTCGCGACCTGCCGGAAGTACTACATCACCGGCTCCCTCGCCGCCGAGCACCTCGCGCGGCTCAGCTCCAAGATCCTGGCAAACGACGCGATCGAGCATGTGGTCGCAGGCCCCCTGCCCCTTGCCAGCCTGGCCATCGGCAGCGACTACCAGTTCAAACTGGTGACCGTCGGCATTCGCGGGATGTCCGACGCCGACCTGACGCGGCTCAGCAAAGAAGGTCAGCTGTACCTGAGCCTGACCGAGATGCAGACGATCCAGGCATACTTCAAGAAGCTGGATCGCGATCCGACCGACATCGAGCTCGAAACCGTCGCCCAGACGTGGAGCGAACACTGCTCCCACAAGACGCTCCGCGGCCGGATCCGCTATCGCGACGAGAACGGCGAACGGCAGTTCGAGAACCTGCTCAAGGAAACGGTTTTCGCCGCGACACAGACCCTGCGGGACAAGGCCGGCAAGGACGACTGGTGCGTCAGCGTGTTCCGCGACAACGCGGGTGTCGTCAAATTCACGGACGAATTCGACATCTGCATGAAGGTCGAAACGCACAACCACCCGTCGGCGATTGAGCCTTACGGCGGCGCCAACACCGGACTCGGCGGCGTCATCCGCGACCCGATGGGAACGGGAATGGGCGCCAAGCCGATCTGCAGCACCGATGTGTTCTGCTTCGCACCGCCCAACTTCCCGTTCGAGAACCTCCCTGCCGGAACGCTGCACCCCCGCACCGTCATGCGGGGCGTCGTTTCCGGGGTCCGCGACTACGGAAACCGGATGGGCATCCCCACGGTGAACGGCGCCGTCTTCTTCGACGACCGTTACCTCGGTAACCCACTGGTCTATTGCGGCAACGTCGCCCTGCTTCCGGTCGGAATGGCCGAAAAGACGGTCCACCCGGGCGATTACGTGGTCACGGTCGGCGGCCGTACCGGCCGTGACGGCATTCACGGAGCAACATTCTCGAGCGCCGAACTGACGCATGAGAGCGAGTCGATCTCCGGCGGCGCGGTCCAGATCGGGAACGCGGTCGTCGAGAAGATGGTGCTGGAGGTCGTCCTGAAAGCCCGCGACAAGGGGCTGTTCAACGCCATCACCGATTGCGGCGCGGGGGGATTTTCCAGCGCCGTCGGGGAGATGGGAGAAGAGACGGGCGCCGACGTGTGGCTGGAAAAAGCCCCGCTGAAATATGCCGGCCTTTCCTACACCGAGATCTGGATCTCCGAAGCGCAGGAACGAATGGTCCTGGCCGTGTCGCCGAAGCAGTGGGACGAATTCCATGCCCTCTGCGCGTCGGAAGGAGTCGAGGCCTCGGTCATTGGGCAGTTCCGGAACGACGGGCAGTTGATCCTGAACTACAACGGCCAGGAAGTCGGCCGGATCTCGATGGAGTTCCTGCACGAAGGGCGCCCGCCGGTCGTTCGCGAGGCGGTTTTCAAGCCGCAGTCGACCGCCCCGGGATCGATCATTCCCCGCAAGGCAAAGCCGTTCTCCACGAAGGGCTCCCTTGGGCAGCAGGCCCTGTTTGAGATTCTTGGCTCGCTGAATGTCTGCTCCAAGGAGTGGATCATCCGGCAGTACGATCACGAGGTGCAGGGAGGCAGCGTGGTGAAGCCGCTCATCGGCGTACACCACGACGGCCCGTCCGATGCGGCCGTTGTGCGTCCCACCCAGCACTCGCCGCGCGGCGTCGTCGTCTCCAACGGCATGAATCCCCGCTATGGCGACTATGACCCGTACTGGATGGCCTGCTCGGCGATCGACGAGGCGCTGCGGAACTGTGTTGCGACCGGGGCCGACCCGAAGAGGACGGCCATCCTCGACAACTTCTGCTGGGGCAACACCGAGAAGCCTGAAACGCTCGGCTCGCTGGTGCGGGCGGCGATCGGCTGCCACGACGCGGCCCTCGCATACCAGACGCCGTTCGTCAGCGGAAAGGACTCGCTCAACAACGAGTTCACCTACACGACGAACGAAGGCCCGCGCACAATTGCGATCCCCTCCTCGCTGCTCATCAGCGCCATGGGGCAGATCGAAGACGTGGCGCACGCCGTCACGATGGATCTCAAGTCGCCCGGCAACGAGCTGTTTCTCATCGGCGCCACCGCCGCCGAGTTTGGCGGCAGCCACCTGTCGCTCGTCCTCGAGCAGACCGGTTCCGCGAAGCCGCAGGAGATTCCGGCCGACGGATGGAACGCCGTTCCGAAGGTCGACCTCAAAACGGCTCCGGAAGTCCTGACTGCGCTGCATGGCGCGATGAAAAGATGCCTGGTCCGCGCCTGTCACGATCTCAGTGAAGGCGGCCTCGCGGTCGCGCTGGCGGAGATGGCGTTCGCGGGGGGACGCGGCATCCAGGCGGATGTCGCCGAGGCCGCCAGCGTGGCAAAGCTTCCGCCGATCGCCCTGCTCTACTCCGAGAGCAATACCCGCTTCGTGGCCGAAGTGGCCGTGGGCGATCGGGACCAATTCCTGACCGCGTTCTCGTCCGCTGGACTGATGCCTCCGGTGAAGATCGGAACGGTCTCGGATTCCGGCCGTGTCGTCATCACCAGTGGCGGGGCGACCGTCATCGACGCCGGCATCGAGGACCTGCGTGCCGCGTGGAAGAAGCCGCTGGCCTGGGATTAATTCACCCCTGTAGTCGGGCGACGTAGTGGCCGAACTGGATCACTGCGTCGCCGATGTCATTGCACTCCTGAGATCCTGATCACGGAAAGCGCTTTCGATGAACGTTCGACGGTTTCTCGGATCCCTCGTTGTCCTGGGCAGTGCCCTCGTCGCCCTCGTCGGCGCGCACCCTGCGTCCGGGGGGGAGAAGACCCCGATCATCCTGGCGCATCGCGGCGGGGCCTACGAATACGAAGAAAACACGATGGAAGGCTTCCGTGCGTGTTACGAGCGGGGAATCCGTGGCTTCGAAACCGATGTGCGGATGACGAAGGACGGCGTCCTCGTGATCCTGCACGACGATACTCTCGACCGCACCCACAACGGAACTGGTTCCGTAGAACACAAGACTGCGGCCGAGCTACGGGACGTGACGACGAAGAAGAAGGGACAGAAGATGCTGTTCCTCGACGAATTGCTCGACTACTTCGCCGACAAGCCGGATGTCTACATCGAGTGGGAGATGAAGGTCAGCAACAAGGACCTCTACCCCAACGACCGGATTTCCGAGTACTGCCAGAAGCTGTATACGGCTGCGGAAAAGAAGAAGGCGAAGGGCTCCGTCTATGTCTATTCCTCGTTCGATGAGCGCCCCCTCAAGGCGATCGACGCGATCGCTCCCGCTGCTCCGATGTCGCTGATCGCCGGCAAGCCCTGCTCGGCCGAGTTCATCCAGAAGGCCAAGGCCGTCGGCGCCGACCGCATCGCTTGTCAGATCAACGGATCGTCGCGGGCGTCGATCAAGGAGGCCCAGAAGGCCGGCCTCATGGTCAACGGCTGGCCGGGTCGCGGCGCGCAGGACTACCAACTCGCCATCGGCCTGGGACTCGATGTGCACTGCACCGATGTGCCGGTGGCGGTGATCGCCGTGAAAGAACAGATCGATAAGTAGTCGGAGGCGCGACAGCGAGTATCGGCCGCCTCGAGTTCATTCGGGAGCAGACACGGATGCGACGCGAGCTGTTCTCCCTGAGCATCGCGCTGGCGTTCACAGGGGACCTGTATACACAGAGCCTGTTCGCCCAGGACGGGGCGAACGCCGCGAAGCCTGTCGAGCCGTCCTCCGCGAAGATGTCGACGTCCGACCTGCTCCGTCGCTTCGAGAACGCCGAGTACGCCTGGCAGCAGGCGCAGATCGCCGACGTCCTCGTGATCGCGGGAGATCGGTCGATCCTTCCGCGCATCGCGCAACTCACGCGAGTTTCAGATCGCAAACGGCGGTGCAACGCGGCCTTCGTTCTCGATGGTCTCGGCGATGCCCGCGGCATGGCGATCCTCGTCGCCGAACTGCGTGACACCCGACCTCGCGCGGTGAATCCGGAGGAAAAACGTGGAAACGGCGGCGCAGAGAGGCAGGCTCACTCCGACCGACATCACTGTGCGCACCTGCTGGGGCGGATCGGTCGCGATGAGGCGATTCCCACACTCATCGAATTGCTCAAGGACGAAGAGCTGTGTGACGTCGCGGCCTCTTCGCTGGGCAACCTCGGAGTCAGCGACGCGATGGATGACCTTGTCGTCATGGCGGATGCGTTTCCGCAACATCGTGACTCCGCGGCCTCGGCGCTCGCAAAACTGGGGGACGCACGAGGCCTCGAGATGCTGTCCGAAATTGTGACTTCGAACTTGCACGAGTCCGTCCGCTTGAGAGCCACTGATGCACTTCGGGAATCGGGCTCCCTGAAGCAGCAGCCCGTCCTGCTTCAGGCCCTGGCAGACCCCCATCCGAACGTCCGTGTGGCGGCCGTGCGGGCGCTCAATGCCCTCGGCGACGCCCGGTCGTTGCCCGGTCTGAGAATCGCTTCGCAGGATGAATCGGTCCCTCCCTGGCACGCCCCGACAACCGTGTCCGCGGAAGCGATCGCCGCGATCGAGGCGATTGAACGCCGCGATCAGCAATTGCTCCCTTGAGCGTCTTGCCGGCGTCTTCGCGGTGAGTGATGCCACAGGCGTTTCCACGGTCCCCGGGCTCACAGTGTTGCTGTCACCCCGATGCCCCTGGCAGTACCTTGGAGAGGTCACTTTCGTCTGATTCGGGGGCTTTCGATGCGACGTGTGTTCGGAGGTTTCGGTCTCGTCCTCGCGTGCGCGGCTGCGATGCCAGCGCTTGCAGACGCCGCCGACCTGCGCTTCAATCGCGACATCCGCCCGATCCTCTCCGAGCACTGCTTCGCCTGTCACGGTCCGGATAGTGCGAGCCGCAAGGCAGACCTGCGCCTCGACCGCCGCGCTGCGGCGGTCGAACTGGGAGCGATCGTTCCCTCGAAGCCGGACCACAGCGAATTGGTCCGCCGTGTGTTCTCATCGGCTCATGATGACGTGATGCCGCCGCCGGAAACGAAGCGGACGCTCACGGCCGGGCAGAAAGAACTCCTGAAACGCTGGGTGGCCGAGGGGGCCGAGTACGAATCGCACTGGTCGTTTCTCCGCGTGCCGAAGGAGGTTCCGGTTCCCGTGTCGGTCGAAGCGAATGACTGGGGGCGGACGTCGATCGATGCGTTTGTTCTCGACCGACTCCAGGAGGAAAAACTCCAGCCAGCTGAAGAGGCGACGCGCGAGAAATGGATTCGCCGGGTGTCATTCGACCTGACCGGCCTGCCGCCAACGCTCGCGGAGATTGACGCGTTTCTCGCAGACGACTCGGCCACCGCATTCGACAACGTGGTCGATCGCCTGCTGGCCTCTCCGGCGTATGGCGAGCGGATGGCCAACGACTGGCTTGACGTCGCGCGCTATGCCGACACCTTCGGCTACCAGGCCGACCGGAACATGCACATGTCTCCCTGGCGGGACTGGGTGATCCGCGCGTTCAACGAGAACCTCCCGTACAGCGACTTCATCGTCTGGCAGCTGTCTGGCGACATGCTGGAGAATCCGACGCGCGATCAGCGCCTGGCGACCGCCTTCAACCGCCTTCATCGACAGACGAACGAAGGGGGGAGCATCGAGGAAGAGTTTCGAGTCGAGTATGTGGCCGATCGCGTCCGTACGATGGGCTCGGCGTTCCTGGGGCTCACGTTCGAATGTGCCCGCTGTCACGACCACAAGTATGACCCGATCACGCAGCGTGAGTACTACTCACTGACCGCGTTCTTCAACAACATCGATGAGCACGGGCTGTATTCGCACTTCACCGAGACCGCCCCGACGCCCACGCTGTTGCTCTACGAGGGAGACCAGCAGTCGAAGCATCGCGAACTGCTCGCCCGCATCGCCGCTGCGGAGGAGCAGCTACGCGAGGCGATCGCGCAGGCGTTCAAGAAGCCTGCCCCCTTGCCTGCCGACGCGATCGCCGCTCCCGATCCGGAGAAGGTGTACACGTTTGACGACGTCCCAAACGGCGGTGATTTCCGCGGCGTCGAAGGTCATGCCGGACGGGCGATCGAGTTCGGGGGGGACGACCAGTTCGTCTGCAAAGAAGCTCCCCAGCTCAGTCGCTCAGCGCCGTTCAGCCTGTCGCTGTGGGTGAAGCCGGGCCCGCATGGCCCGCGGCAGATCGTGTTTCACCAGTCGCGCGCGGCCGAGGATTCGGCGTTCCGTGGCGTTTCGCTGACGATCGACAATGGCCGTCCGACGTTTTCGATGGTTCACTTCTGGCCGGGCAACGCCCTTCAGATCCGGACCCAGGCGCTGCTTGCCCCTGAAGTGTGGACGCAGCTGGTCATCACGTCGGACGGAAGCGGCCGGGCGGCCGGCACGACTTTCTATGTGAATGGCGTGGCAGCCGAGGTCGAAGTCGTCGGCGATCGCTTGACCCGCGATGTGATCCACCGGGCCGAATGGGGCGACTCCGAGGCCAAATCGATCCCTTTCGCGCTCGGCGCGCGGTTTCGAGACCTCGGATTTAAGGGAGGATGTGTTGATGAACTGGAGTTCTATTCCGTCGCACTGACGGAGGCCGAGGTCGCGTTCGTGTCCGGCCGGGCGGACCTGATCAATGATTCACAGCGGCAGGACCACCATGCGCGACGCATCGACACGGACGTCGTGAAGATCGAGGCCGAATTGCGGGCGCTGCGTGTCGAAGAGAACACTCTCATCGGCAGGGTTCGCCAGATCATGACGATGCAGGAGCTTCCGTCCGACCGAAGGCGGCTGACCTACCGGCTCGACCGCGGCGCGTATGATGGGCGGGCTGAGACGGTCGTCCCGGCGACGCCCGTGGAAATCTTCACGCTCCCCGAAGGCTCGCGAACTGATCGACTCGGCTTCGCCCGTGCGCTCATCGACGATCGCAACCCGCTGACCGCGCGCGTCGCCGTCAATCGCTATTGGGCGATGTTCTTCGGGACGGGACTTGTCGCGACGACCCAGGATTTCGGCAGTCAGGGGGAGCCTCCCTCGCATCCGGAGCTTCTCGACTGGCTGGCCCGTGATTTCATGGATCACGGGTGGAATGTCCAGCGGCTGTTTCGACAGATCGTACTTTCCGCGACGTATCGCCAGTCGTCGACTCCGCGCGACCCGAAGCTCTACGCAAGCGATCCTGCGAATCGGCTCCTCGCGCGCGGGCCGCGGCATCGTCTTCCGGCCGAGCAGATTCGCGACAATGCGCTCGCGATCAGCGGGCTGTTGAAACCTCGCGTGGGCGGCGACAGCGTATTCCCCTACCAACCGGCTGGCCTCTGGGAAGAAGCGGGCACCGGGAAGTCGTATTCGCAGTCGCACGGTGACGATCTGTACCGACGGAGCCTGTACACATTCTGGAGGCGGACATCCCCGCCGCCGACCATGACGGCGTTCGACGCCCCCTCGAGAGAATACTGCGTCATCCAGCGCGAGCGCACTGCCACGCCCCTCCAGGCGCTGACGCTGCTCAACGACCCGCAGTTCGTGGAGGCCGCCCGAGTGCTGGCGTCGAACGTGCTCTCGACCATGCCGCGCAACGACGATGCCGGGCTGGTCCGCGTCTTCCGTTGGACGACCAGCCGGCAACCCACAGTCACGGAGCAGGAGATTCTGCAGTCTCTCCTTGCGGCCGCTCGAGTGCAGTTCGCAGGGAACGAAGATGCGGCCAAGGCGCTCGTGTCTGTCGGTGAATCTCCGGTAGACAAAGCGTTGGAGGTCGCTGAGCTTGCCGCTTGGACATCGGTCGTCCAGTCATTGCTCGGCTTTGACGAGTGTTTGACCAAACGCTGAGGATCCAGGCAATCTTTCTCTGCCGTCGATGCAGGGCTAACGAATGGACGACTTTGAACAGAAAGCGGCGAAACGCGTTGTGAAGAAAGTTGCTGCGACTCCAGAGGAGTTCGCGCTCGAGAAGATCGCCAAAGACCTTCGGCAATGTGCTCCTGACGATCTCGAGTGGTTGCGGAGACAGCTTCAGAAAAGGCTCAGCGAGGCGCCTCCGAGTTTCGTGCGGCCGTACCGGTCTGCCGAAATTCTGAATCACCTTGGTGATCCCGCTTGCGTGCATTTCCACATTCAGCAGCTGCTGCGACCTGTGACCTCGATCGAGTTTGCACGATCGCTTGGGGCTCTCGAAGACCGACGGCGGGCAGAACAGTTGGCTGGCCCTGGAATCAGCGACGAAGTCCGTCGATCGCTCCTCTTCAGCTTCGAGAAGCGACTCACGTCGCACGATCACCATTGGCGCGGGATCCCCGAGCAACTCCTCTCGTTGTGTGAAGTCTGGGCAGTCCCGGACATTCCGAGCATGCTTGTTGGACTTTGGAACGAGAGTGCGTCCCTTGAAGTGCTGGAACGTCTTTGCCGTCCTGAAGTGCTTCCATTGCTGACGACTGCACACGTTGCCGCCGTGGTGACGGCATTTGGTTCGTCGGCGAAGGGTTTCTCGGAGTGCCGTGAGTTTCTCAGAATGTGTGCGGTGCTCTGCCATTCCGAATTCGAGGATGTTCGTGTCGCCGCCGCCAGCGCCGCCGATCAGTTGTTGCCCCTCGATGGCATCTGGCGCAATGAAAAACACGATGTTCTGCCGTACCGCAAAGTCTGGTCGTCGGAGCTGACAGGATTTCTTCAACGACTGCTGGCGAGGGACCCCTCACCCGTTCACGCCGCCCATGCAGTCCGCCTCTTGGCCGAGTTCAAGCCGGAGGCCGTCGTTGCCCTCGGCGACTCTTTCAGGCTCGACCCACAGCAGCGGATCGATCTCTGCGAGCGGATCGCGCTGCGGCTCAACGGATCAAAGGACAAGAAGGCACTCCGGTTCATTCAGGAGGCAGCCAAGCTCGATCCGCCCGAGCGGCGACTGCGGTTCGCGTTCATGTGCAGGATGGTCGGAGGGGCAGCGGCCTCTGAGTCGACGGTCGCTTCCCTGTCCAATTCGCTGAGCCAGTCAGACCGCAACCTGCTCGACCTTGCGCCGGATGGAAACGCGGTCGCCCCATTCGACCAACTGCTTCGCGACGCGGGTTTGCTGAAGAAGACTCTCAGGAAACCTCTGCCCGAGTGGACGGATCGGCCCCCGTACTCGGCTCGACACTGGACACTCAACAGGATGGAGGCGCTCGGGCTGGCTGTACCCATCTGGTTTGAATGTGATCAGAAAGTTGGCCGCCACGATCAGGCGATGCTCAAGCTTGCGAGGTTACTCAAGCCACAGCTTGGAAAAGCGACGGCGAAGCAATCGCTCCAAGCTCACCGCAACCAAATGGTGCTCTTGTCGGTCTCCTTTGAGTGCGAGCGAGGGTTGTGCACACTGGATTTTGAAACGTCGGAAAAGTGCTTGAACGTCAGTCCGCTGTACAATGCGATTAACTGGATGCTGCATCGGGAGAAGCTGCCCGAGCGAATCGTGCCAGTTGAGGAGGCGTGTTACGTCGCTGGAGTTCCGGAGCGAATTCACGAGCTCGGCGAACGTTTTGGCTGGAAGATCACGGAGCCGATGAAACGGATCGCCGAAGGACACCTGAAGGCGATTGAATCGAAGGACTGGAAGGCGTCGACATGAACGCCGCCTCGCTGGAGCCGCACTTGTCAATTTCTTCGATGAACCGTCGAACTCTCTTATCCACGATTGGTGGCGGACTCGGTGCGATCGCCTTGTCGGATCTGCTCTCTCCGCCTGCAGCGGCCGGACTCGCGACCGCTGGCGTAATCGCGAAGCCGCATGTCGAGCCTAGAGCCAAGCGAGTCATTTACCTCTTTCAGAGCGGCGGCCCCTCGCAGCTCGAAATGTTCGACTACAAGCCGCTGCTCAGCGAAATGTGGGGTCAGAGCCTCCCCGACTCGGTCCGCAAAGGGCAGCGGCTCACCGGCATGTCGGCGAACCAGGCGGTACTGCCACTGGCCGGATCGATCTTTCCTTTCAAACAGCAGGGAGCCGCCGGGACATGGGTCTCGGACCTGCTTCCGCACACGGCGAAGGTCGTCGACGACATCACGGTGATTCGCTCGATGTTCACCGAGGCGATCAACCACGATCCGGCGATCACGTTTCTGCAGACCGGGAACCAGATCGCGGGCCGGCCCAGCATGGGGGCGTGGATTCAGTACGGCCTCGGGAGCGATAACGCGAATCTTCCGGCGTTCGTCGTGCTGATTACACGCGGCAAGGCCGATCAGCCGCTTTACTCCCGGCTGTGGGGGGCCGGATTTCTCCCCTCCGAATATCAGGGGGTGCAGTTCCGGTCGGGGAAAGACCCGGTCCTGTTCCTGAATAATCCTCCGGGAGTCGACGCCGCCGGCCGGCGGTCCCAGCTGGATGCCCTGAACGAACTGCACCGTCTCGAGGCCGCCGCGACGCAGGATCCCGAAGTGGAGGCGCGGATCGCGCAGTATGAAATGGCGTTCCGGATGCAGTCGAGCGTCCCCGAGGCGACGGATCTCTCGGGCGAACCGGAGCATATCTTTGATCTCTACGGTCCCGACTCCAGAAAGCCCGGAACCTTTGCGGCCAATTGCCTGCTCGCCCGGCGCCTGGCCGAGCGCGGCGTGAAGTTCATCCAGCTCTACCACCAGGGGTGGGATCAGCATGGCGGTCTGCCCAAGGGGATTGCCCGGCAGTGCGAAGAGACCGATCAGCCTTCGGCGGCCCTGCTCCAGGACCTCAAACAGCGCGGCCTTCTCGATGACACGCTCGTGATCTGGGGCGGGGAATTTGGCCGGACGAACTACTCGCAGGGGAAGCTGCAGAAGGACAACTACGGCCGCGATCACCATCCTCGGTGCTTCAGCGTCTGGATGGCCGGCGGCGGCATCAAAGGGGGGACGGTGTACGGCGAGACGTGCCCTTTCGGCTACAACATCGAGCGTGACGGAGTGCATGTTCGCGACTTCCATGCGACCGTCCTGCATCTTCTGGGAATCGATCACGAGCGACTGACGTTCAAGTTTCAGGGGCTGAACGCCAAACTCACCGGTGTCGAACCGGCGAAGGTCGTCCGCGGCGTCCTCGCCTGATCTTTCCGGCGTTCGGGGAAGTTTTTCGTGATCAAATCGAGTCCGCGCTGCGTTTGCCCTGGCGCTCGATGTTCGCCGGCTGCGGACGAACGCTATCCTGTGCAGTCAGAACGCCATTGATCCTTCGAGTCGTCCCCGCCGACGGAACGCCGTGAGCCACGACCCGCCTCCGTTTCCAGCCGAACGCCCGGGGCATCGTCCCACGCCTGCCGGCGAGGCCATCGATGACGGCAAGGGACGCATCTTCCCGTGCGAGGAATGCGGCGCTGACGTTGAGTTTCATATCGGCAGCCAGGCGCTGAAATGTCCCTACTGCGGGCATGTGAAGCCGCTCGACCTCGACCCCGAAGCGCAGATTCGCGAGCAGAATTTCGACGCGATTGTCGCCCGGGCCGAGGAACAGCACGAGGCCGACCGGCACGACGAAGAGGGGCAAAGCGAGGTCCGGTGCGAATCGTGTGGCGGGACGGTCGTGTTCTTCGGCACCCTGACCAGTTCGGCCTGTCCTTACTGCGGCACTCCCATTCAGCGGGACAGGATCCACTCTGCGACGCACCGGATCCCTGTCGACGGCGTGATCGCCTTTCAGATCGATCGCGAGCGGGCCGGCCGGAATCTCGCCGACTGGGTGCAGTCGCGATGGTTTGCGCCGAACGCGTTCAGAAAGCAGGGAGTCAGCGGCAATTTCAACGGCGTCTACCTGCCTTACTGGACGTTCGACACCTTGACGTACAACGCCTATTCCGGCGAGCGCGGCGACGCCTATTGGGTGACGGTCGGCAGCGGGCAGAACCAGCGGCGCGTACGACGGGTGCGCTGGAGTTCGGCCTCCGGCCGGTTCCAGAGGTTTTTCGACGACGTGACCATTCCTGCTTCGCGGGGGCTCGATCTCGACCGCCTTGTCGCACTCGAGCCCTGGCCTTTCGGCACGATGCTGCCCTTCACGCAGCAGGTCCTCGCAGGCTTTCTGGCCCGCACTTACGATATTCCGCTGAAGGAAGGTTTCGTGATTGCCAAGGAGCGTGTCGACTCGGCGATCGCCGGAGAGGTGCTTCAAAGAATCGGCGGCGACGAACAGCGGATCTGGTCAATCCAGTCCCGGTACGACGCGATCACGTTCAAGCACCTGCTGCTGCCTGTCTGGTTGATGACGTACCGGTTCCACGACAAGCCTTTCCGCGTTTACATCAACGCGGCGACCGGCGAGGTGCAGGGAGACCGTCCTTACAGCTGGGTGAAGATCACCCTGGCTGTGCTCGCCGCGCTGATCGTGGCCGCCATCATCGCATCGGCTCAGCAATGATCGCCGGCCAGGTCGTCTGGCCATTCCTCCGCTCCGCGGTCTCGAAGCCTTGTCCGCCAGCCCTGGTGGGGGCTCTTTGCGGCGGCGTGATGCGAGATGTGTGACGACCTGTGACGGAGACCTGTGACAGCAGAAAATGGTCTGAACCATTGGGAATTGCTGACCTGTGACACCTGTGACATGTGTGACAAGTTTTTGAGGTCTTCTGCGCTTCGTCTCGCCGGGTGGATCACTCGTCAGTCCTGAATTGCCAAAGAACGAGCCCTCTCCCAGTCCGGGAGCGGTTGCGCGCGGGGCCGGATTTCGCGTATCGGGCCACCAGGGGCGCTGGCCAGGTTTCTGTGGGGACGCTTCTCAGCGGCGTGACGGCAGAGTTTGAAGAGCCCGACCCTTAAAGAATCGGAGCGTCAGGATCCGCCGTGACTCGAGGCGGGGGGGGAGAAGAAGCCTGAGGAGCGTCCTCTGCGGACTCTTCCGGTTCCGAGGCGGTCGTCCTGGACGACTCGATTCCACGAACCAGGCCGAGAAGTGAGACGTTCAGCGACCGGCTGACCGACTGGGCCACCACCGCCCCGCCCCCTGCGACCAGCGCTCCGGCCGTCACCATCAGCAGGTTGCCGACGACAAGCCCGGACGCGGCCAGCGAGAAACCGGACGCCGCGACGCAGGCGGCCAGAACGGGGGGGACGTCGACAATCTTCAGGTGAATTGTCAGGACGTATCCGAGCGCAAGCGCTGCGACCAACAGCAGCCACAGAAACGTCTCGGTGCCCGGCCACGCCGTCAGCAGGACGCCGAGGAGCAGACAGACAACAACAAGGGCCAGTTGGGGTTTGGCCGGGTCTTCCAGCTTCGGAAGAGCCTTCCTGAGTGGAGATCGCGCGAGCTTGAGATAGGAAATCACTCCCGCTGCGGCGATCGCGCCGCCGAACGCCGCGGCCATCGAGGCGGCGGCCGCGATCGTCCACGGGATCTGCAGTTCGACCGTCACTTTTTCATTGACGCGGCGCATCTCTTCGCTGAAGCCTTTCCATTTCTCGTCGACGGCTGCGAGGCCTGCGTCGTAGAACGCGCCGATGTTGTGGATGCTCGATCCGGCGATGAGCGCCGTCGCGAATCCGATTGCGGCGACGAGCAGCGCAATTCGGCCGAGTGCGTTCTCCTGGTCGGCCCTGAGACCGAGGAACGCCCCAAGCCCGATGCCGACGCCGAGCCCTGCCAGCGCGCCGACGATCGAAAACAACCCGCCCGCCGTCAGTGTGGCCAGGATCGCCAGCAGAACTCCCGCGCCCCCCAGTATGTTCCCCAGGCGGCTGTGCCCCGGCCTGAGGAATTGCCAGATGCCGGCCAGCATCAGGCCCGAGGACACCAGGTAAATGAAGTCGATCAGGGTGGACGTCATCGGGAGGACACCAGTCGGAGAAGCGGCCGGAAGAGGCGGAATGAACGCAGTCTCAGGGGGTCTCTTTGGTCGTCTGCCCTTTGACGAGCGTGTGTGTCGTCAGGAACCCGGCCACGGCGGCGGTCGTTGCCAGCGCGACGGCAATCACTCCCGCTGTCCGCCCGAACAGGCCGCCCGAGCCGGCGGCCACCACGATCGCGCCCAGGGCGCCGGCCCCGGCGAGGCCGACAAGCAGACTCAGACGCGCCGCCAGTGTCTGGGCGGTGGTCTCGCTGAACAGTTTTGCGCCGATGAGTGCGGCCAGGAGAAAAATCGTCAGCGCCGCGATCAATGGATCGGCGAACCCGCTGGGGCCCGCCAGTAGCAGTGGGAATCGCATGATGGCTCTCGAGAGGTCGAGTCTGGAAGTGCTCAGTCTACTCTACCGCCCGCGACTCCCGGGACGCGATCCAAGTCTCTCAAAACAACGTTTGCTGCCGCGGAGCCTGCAGCTCCGCCCGGCCGGGCCAGGTGGGAAGCGGCGCCATCTGTGGGAGCCGGGCCCGCAGCAGGTCGTGGAACGTTTCCGCCATGTCAGCCGCGAAGGCGTCATCCGGAGCATGAGTGAAGACGTACGGTTCAAGCCCCGACCGGATCCAGCCGGAGACGGTGTCCGCCCAATCGGTCAACCACGGGATGGTCTGATCAACTTTGTCGCGGCCAACGACGCGGACCATAGGCCGCGGGCCGGTGACCGTCGTCCGGAACGGGGAACGAGGCTTGCGGGTCTGAGAGGCTTTCTCGGCCTCCGTCACTGGCGGGCTGGAATAGAGGGGCCGGCTGTCGAACAGCACGCGGTCGACTCCGCGTTCCATCAACAACTGGTCCAGCGCGGTTTCCGCTCGGCCTTGGTCGAAGTAGTCGCGATGACGCACTTCCACCGCGTAGGGGAAGCCGGCGGGTAACCTTTTCAGGAACGACTGCAGTTTGGGGAACTCGCTGGCGTCGAAGGTCGGCGGCAGTTGCAGGAACGACGGGCCCAGCCGATCGGCCGCCTGCAGGACATCAAGGACCTGCAGGAACGCGCGGGTCTCGACCGTGCAGTCGGTGAGTCGGCGCTCATGGGAAACCGCTTGAGGAAACTTCAACGCAAACCGGAATCCCGGCTCCGTCTCAGCGGCCCAGCGGCGGGCCGTTTCAACCGAAGGCAAGGCGTAGAACGTGGTGTTGCCTTCGACGGTGGGAAAGACTCTCGAGTAGTCGCCCAGCCATTGGCTGCGGGGCGCCTTCGCCCGGTAGACCGTTCCTTTCCAGGCGGGGCTCGTCCAGACGGGACAGCCGATGAAGTATGGGAGACGCTCGGACATGCGGTGCGACGTTGGCGTCTGGCGTTCTACGGGCCGAGCCGTTCGAAGAGCTTCTGCAATTCGGGGATCAGCCGCCGGAACGCGCGGGCCCGGTGGCTGAGGTACTTTTTCACGATCGGGGACAATTGCCCGAATGTTTCGTGGTATTCCCGAACAAGGAAATAGGGGTCATAGCCGAATCCGTTTTCTCCCCGCGGCTCGGAGATGATCCTGCCCCGGCAGGTGTCCTCGAACGACAGGTGAATCTTTCCCGTCGGGTCCGCGACGGCGACGTGACACACGTATCCCGCGCCGCGGCGCGCGTCGGGAACGCCTCGAAGCGCCTCCTGCAGTTTGAGGTTGTTTTTCTCGTCAGTGGCTCCCTCCCCGCTGTATCGCGCCGAGAGCACTCCGGGATCACCGTTGAGCGCATCGACCTGCAGTCCGCTGTCTTCCCCGATCGCCCACTGGCCAGTCGCGATGGCCACTTCGCGCGCCTTCTTGGCCGCATTGGCGGCGAAGGTCTCGCCGTCCTCGTCGACTTCGCCCACACCCGGGAATTCCGCCACCGATTTCAGTGGGAACCCATAGGGCGCGAGCAGGTCGCGGATCTCGCCAGACTTCTTCAGATTCCGGCTGGCCAGTACCAGGAGAGGGGATTTCGCAGACATCAATCGTGAGTTCAGGCCTGGGGCTTGGCGGACAGTGCATGTTGCGCCGCCAGGCGGAGGGCGCCAGCGACAGGTGCGGCAACGAGAACCACCTTCGAGGGCAACATGCCCCCCTCTTCCAGCCGCTTGAGCACGCCGACCCGCAGGTATTGCGAATTGACGATCAACCCGCCGGCGAGCGCCAGCGGATAGTTCTTTGGTTGCGGGCCCATCAGCTGCACGCCGACGGTCGCCACCATCGTCGCAAGGTCCAGAATATTTTCGTCCACGATTTCTCGGGCTCTTTCATCGCCCTCCTGCGCCGACGCCAGGACGACGCTCGCCATCCCGGCGATCCACGTGCGATCTTCGGCCTGTTCGTAAAAACGCTGGATGAAGTGCGCGGTCGAATTCACCTGCAGCCTGTTCTGGAAGCCCCGGGTCATGCTTGTGACCGGCCCTCGCCCATCCACGGCCTTCAAGGCGGCGCGAATTCCCTCGAGGGCGATGTGGTAGCCGCTTCCTTCGTCACCCAGCAGGTATCCGAACCCGCCTGCGCGAGCGGAACGGCCGTCCTGGGTTTTCCCGTAGGCGAGTGACCCGGTTCCGGCGACGAGTGCGATGCCATGACCATCAAGTCCCGGAACTGACAGAAGAGGCGCGACGTCATGCGTGACGTGGATGAGGTTCGCCAGACGCCGCTGGTCGATCCACGTCCGCAGACGCTGCTGTTCCGAGTCACGACCGGCCCCGGCCACTCCCAGGCAAATCGAAGTTGCCGGCCGCCGGGAGAGACCGGCTGCATGGAAGGCACGAGTGACCGCGAGTTCGATATTCCCGGTCGCGGCCGCCCACCCGAGCGAGTTGGGATTGGAACCTCCGGCTTCGCCTTCGCCGATCGGCTTGAGATCGTTGAGGTCGCTGCCGTCGGCTGGAAGCCGGGCGATCCACGCGAGTGTCTTCGACCCACCTCCGTCGACGCCGATCACGAGACGTTCGCCCGCGGTTTCGGAGGTGACGGTGATCTGAGGCTCTGAGAAGTCTGGAGCCGACTCCAGGGCCCCGCGGAGCTGACCTCCGGCCTGGCCCAGCAGCCCGCGGGCCTGAACTTCGTCGACGCCGTGCCGCTGCATGACGATGGCGGCCTTCACGTCGCCGTGGCTCATCTTCAGCAGTTCGGTCGCCCTTTCGGGAGCGACGTCGGCCAGCGTCGCCACGATCCGGCGAGAGCGTTCCTGCAGCTTGAGATTGGTGGCCGACAGGTCGACCATCAGGTTGCCGTAGGTCTTCCCAAGGCGAATCATCGTCGCCGTGGTCAGCATATTGAGGATCAGCTTGGTGGCGGTTCCCGCTTTCAGACGGGTTGAGCCGCTGACCACTTCGGGCCCGACGACCGGCGCGAGCATCAGCCGGGAGACGGCGGTCAGTTCCGACTCTGCATTGCAGGCCAGGCCGATGGGAAAGGCACCGACTTCGGCCGCGTACTTGAGCCCGCCGATGACGTAGGGGGTGCGTCCGCTGCTGGCGATGCCGACCACGACGTCGTTCGGTCCGAGCGACAGTTTCTTGAGATCCTGCACCGCCAGGTCGGGGTAATCTTCGGCCCCTTCAATGGCCCTCGTCAGCGCGGCTGGACCTCCGGCGATGACTCCGACAACCTGCCAGGGCGGAGTGTTGAATGTCGGAGGGCATTCCGATGCATCAAGGACGCCCAGGCGTCCGGACGTTCCCGCCCCGATATAGATCAGGCGCCCGCCAGAACGCATGCGGTCTGCGATGACGTCGATGGCCGCGGCGATCTGATCGGCAATGAGCGCGATGGCCGGGGCGATGCCTGCGTCTTCGGCGTTCATGATCCGCACGATCTCCGCTGACGACAGGCGGTCGATTTCACTCGAAGCCGGGTTTCTTGCTTCGGTCGTCAGTTGATGGAGACTCATGCGTTGCCTCGGTATGTCATCCGCGCCAGAATCAGCACCCTAGTAAACGATTGGCACTCGGACCTGCAAGCCAGGGGCGAGACCCGCCCTGCAAGCAGTCGTCCCGGATACGATGAACTCTTCCCTGACCTTTCTCGACCTGATCGTCGCTGCGATCTATCTGCTGCTGAGCGTCGCCATCGGAATGTGGATGGGGCGCAACAACCGCAACATTGACGACTACCTGCTCGGCGGACGGAACATGTCGTGGTGGGCGATCCTCGGCTCGATCGTTTCCACCGAGACGAGTGCAGCGACGTTCCTGAGCGTTCCCGGACTGGCCTATGCGCAGGGAGGAAACTTCAGCTTTCTGCAGCTGGCCTTCGGATACATCCTCGGGCGGATCGTCGTCACGATGTTCCTGCTCCCGCTGTATTTTCGCGGTGAGCTGCTGACGGCCTACCAGATCCTGCAGACCCGGTTCGGAATCTCGACGCGGCGGATCGCTTCGGGAACGTTCCTGGTGACGCGAAACCTTGGCGACGGCCTGCGGATGTTCCTCACCGGACTCACGCTGCACCATGTCACCGGCTGGTCGATGACCGTCTGTATTCTGATCGCCGGCGGCGTCACGATTCTCTACACGCTCTATGGGGGACTGCGGTCGGTCGTCTGGAGCGATTGCATCCAGTTCGTGATCTACATGATTGCGGCCGCGGTGACCCTCTGGATCCTGATTGATCGCATTCCCGGCAACTGGGCCGGGCTCATGGAGTTTGGCCGGGAGAATCAGAAGTTTGTGCTGTTCGACTGGAGCTGGGACTGGTCGAAGCCGTTCACGTTCTGGGCCGGCATCGTGGGCGGGATGTTTATTACGCTCGGATCGCACGGCACCGATCAGATGATGGTGCAGCGCTGCCTGGCGGCTCCGAACTGCCGCGACGCCGGGAAGGCGATGATCGCGAGCGGACTCATCGTCTTCTTCCAGTTCGCAGTGTTTCTCCTGATCGGAACGGCCCTGGCCGCGTTCTTTCACAGTCATCCTCCGGCCGCGGCGCTGTCGAAAGACGAGTCGTACCTGGCCTTTATCATGCAGGAGCTGCCGTCCGGGCTGAGAGGACTGACATTGGCCGGCATTTTCGCGGCGGCGTTTACCGGCTCGCTGAATGCCTGTGCCTCCACGCTGATCGGTGATTTCGGAAGCCTGTTTCGAGTCGATCGCCTGTCGGAATCGCAACGGGTGACGCTCAGTCGTGCCGCGACTTTTGTATTCGGCATCGTCCAGATGATCGTCGCGCTGATTGCCGCGGCCCTCGCCAGTGACTCAAGTCTTGTCGAGAACGTCCTGGCGGTGGCCGGACTGTCGGCCGGCGTCCTGCTGGGAGTGTTCATTCTCGGGCAGTTGCCGCTGCGCGTGACTGAGCCGGGCGCCATTGCCGGCATGGCGACGGCGCTGATCGTCGTTTTCGGCGTCTGCATCGAAACCAAGATGCCGCACCTGATCGGCTTCGAGAAGTCCCCCTTCCCCATTGCCTACCCGTGGTGGCCGGTGATCGGCAGCGCGCTCACAGTGTTTGTCGGAATTGCAGCTTCGTACGTCAGCCAGCGCGCCACGACGGCCGCGGCAGCCGAGGAATCAGTCGCATGATGAAGTCGCGGACCTATGTTCGGTGCTGGATGGCGCTCGTGGCCGGAGTGTGCCTGTGCGTTTCGTCGCAGCTTCTCGCCGCTCCCCCGAAGCTGTCGGTCGTCGACCCGGCCGATGTCGGCATGGACGCGAAGCGTCTTGCGGAGATCGACCGGATCGTGGAGGAAGGACTGGCCAGGGGCAACATGCCTGGGGCGGTGGTTCTCGTCGGCCGGCATGGCGGCATCGCCTTCCGGAAGGCCTACGGCCAGAAGCAGCTGGAGCCCGAGAAGGCTCCGATGACCATCGACACGGTCTTCGACATGGCGTCGATCACCAAGCCGATGGCGACCGCGACGAGCGTCATGAAGCTCATCGAAGAGGGGAAACTGGGGCTGGATGATCCCGTTTCGAAATACATTCCGGAGTTCGCGGCGAACGGCAAGGACGTCATCACGATCCGCGACCTGCTCACTCACCAGAGCGGATTGATCGCCGACAACTCCATCAACGACTACGCCGGAACGCCGGAAGAGTCGTACAAGAAGATTGCGGCGCTTCCTTTCAAGGAGCCGCATCGTTCGAAGTTTATCTACAGTGACGTCAACTTCATCACTCTCGGCCGGATTGTGGAAGTGGTCTCGGGGCAGGACGTCAACAAGTTTGCCCGGGCGACTTTCTACGAACCGCTGGGAATGAGCGAAACCGGCTACCTGCCGGATGACGACCTGAAGAAGCGGGCGGCGCCGACGGAGAAGCGTAACGATGCCTGGATGCAGGGAGAGGTCCACGACCCCCGCGCCTATCGGCTGGAAGGCGTCGCGGGCCACGCGGGCCTGTTCTCGACGGTGCAGGACATTGCCGTCTACGCCCAGATGATGCTCAATGGCGGGGAGTATGGCGGTGTCCGGGTCCTGAAGCCCGAGACCGTAAAGCTCATGACGACTCCAAACCCGCTCCCCGGCGGGCGCGGAGTCCGCGGACTCGGCTGGGACATGCGGACCGGGTACTCGATCAATCGGGGTGATCGGCTGTCCGACAAGGCGTTCGGGCACGGCGGATTCACCGGAACCGTGCTCTGGATCGACCCTGAACTCGACCTGTTCTTTGTGTTCCTCAGCAACCGGGTCCATCCGAACGGAAAGGGGAGCGTCAACCAGCTTGCCGGTCGCATCGCGTCCACCATCGGATTGTCGATCACCGATGCCGAGGTGCCGGGCAAGGTCCTGACGGGCCTCGATGTGCTGCGTCGTGACCGCTTCGAGCCACTCAAGGGGCGCAAGATCGGCCTGATCACCAATCAGACCGGGATCGCCAGCGACTGGACGAACGAGGTCAAACTGCTGCACGAAGCGAAGGAACTGGAACTCAAGGTGCTCTTCAGCCCCGAGCACGGCTTCCAGGGGAAGCTCGACCAGTCGAACATCGGAAATTCGAAGGACGAAGCGACCGGCCTGCCGGTGTTCAGTCTCTACGGTGAAACCCGCAGTCCCACGACTGAAAGCCTGGCCGGTCTCGACACCATCGTGTTCGACATCCAGGACATCGGCGCCCGCTTCTACACCTATCCTTCGACGATGGCGAACGCGATGCAGGCGGCCGCAAAACACGGGCTGAAGTTCGTCGTGCTCGACCGCCCCAACCCGATCAACGGGGCCGATGTGGAAGGGCCGGTGCTGGACGAAGGCAAGCAGACGTTCATCGGCTTTCACACGCTCCCCATTCGTCACGGCATGACGGTTGGCGAACTTGCCCTGATGTACAAGGAAGAGAAAGGCCTCACGCTCGATCTGCAGATCATCAAATGTGAAGGCTGGAAACGGGGCGACTACTTCGACGCCACCGGGCTTCCCTGGGTGAACCCCTCTCCGAACATGCGGAATCTCTCCGAAGCCCTGCTCTATCCGGGCGTCGGGATGGTCGAATACACGAACGTCTCCGTCGGCCGCGGAACGGATCGTCCGTTCGAACTGTTCGGGGCGCCCTGGCTCGATGCCGTGAAGTTCGCTGCGGCGCTCAATGCGGCGAAGCTCGAAGGCGTGCGTTTCATGCCGGTGAAGTTCACTCCGACGGCCGCGAAGTTTCCCAAGCAGGAATGCCAGGGGGTCGACATCATCGTCACCGACCGCCTCAAGCTGAAACCTGTGCGGCTTGGCCTGACGCTCGTGCAGGTGCTGCGGCGCGACTACCCGAACGACTGGAAACCGGACGGACTCGAGAAACTGCTTCTGAACCAGGCGGCGCTGGATGCGCTGCTTGCGGGAAAAACGCCCCTCGACGTCGAAGCGGCCAACGAGGAAGCCCTGACCGGTTTTCTGCGTCGCCGCCAGTCGTTCCTGATCTACTGACGCGCCACGCTTTTTCAGCTGTGTGCGACTGCCCCGGTTTCTACGGCGATCCTGCCTGAGACGTTGTTACTGCACATGTCCGAACTTCGCATTGGCCTCGAGCGTGTGCAGGAATCGTGCTTCGATCCAATGCGCGGAGCACAGATCGGCCTGGTGATGAACCAGGCGTCTGTCGATCGATCATTCCGCTATTCGTACGACGTTCTCGCCGCTGAGGGGGGCGCGAAGATCCGCGCGATCTTCTCACCGCAGCACGGCCTGTGGGGCGAAGAACAGGCGAACATGATCGAGACGCCGCACGGGCACACGCGGCTGCCGATCGAAGTCCCCGTGTTCAGCCTGTACAGCGAGACGCGGCGTCCTGCGCCGAAGATGCTCGAGGGGCTGGATGCTCTCGTCATCGATCTCCAGGACGTCGGCACTCGAATCTACACCTACATCTGGACCATCACCCACTGCCTGGAAGAATGCGCCGCGCGCAGGCTGCCGGTGGTGCTTCTGGATCGCCCGAATCCGCTTGGCGGCGGCGTGGTCGAAGGCCCGGTGCTCGATCCCGCATTCCAGAGCTTCGTCGGCCGCGCGCCGATTCCGATGCGGCACGGGCTCACGCTGGGGGAACTCTCCAGCCGCCTGAATCGCTCAATGGGCATCCACGCCGATCTGACGGTCATCGAGTGCACCGGGCTCGACAAGAACTCGCTCTGGCCGGACCTGAAACGTGACTGGATCATGACGTCGCCCAACATGCAGCGCTGGGAGACTGTTGTGGTCTATCCCGGCCAGGTGCTGCTCGAAGGGGCCAATCTTTCTGAAGGCCGTGGCACGACCCTCCCGTTCGAGTTCTGCGGCGCTCCCTGGATCGACCCGTTCCGCCTCGCCGATGTCCTGAACGAGCAGCAGCTTCCCGGCGTCTCCTTCCGCCCGGTGAAGTTTCGTCCGACATTCGACAAATGGGCCGGCCAGAGCTGTGGTGGGGTGGCCTTCCAGGTCACCGACGTCCACGCGTTTCGGTCGTACTCCGCCACGCTCCACCTGTTTGCGGCCGTCAAATCGCTCTATCCCCGCGACTTCGACTGGCTCCCGCCGCCGTACGAGTACGAGCGCATCAAACCGCCGATCGACATCCTGTCCGGATCCTCGGCGCTCCGGGAATGGCTCGCCTCCGAGAGCGCAGGCCTGGTCCCGCCGATGGAACTCATCGGCGACCGGTCCGCTCAGGCCTGGGCCCGCGAGTCCGAGTGAAGCGTCCCTGCCTCTCGAGGGAGGCTTCGACGCGGATGCGACGTGATCTATCCCTTCAGCAGGGCCGTCAGCGCCCCCTTGAGATCGGGGTGCATGTATTCGTATCCGGCCGACTGCAGCCGGGTCGGCACCACGCGGGTGCTCGAGAGAATCAGTGAATCCGCCATTTCTCCGAGGGCGAGGCGGGCCGCGAATGCCGGCATGGGGAGGAACGTCGGCCGATGCAGGACGCTTCCCAGGGCACGTGTGAACTCCGCGTTGGTCACCGGCTGCGGGGCGACCGCGTTCACCGGGCCGGAGAGTTCGGCATGCGTGAGCGCAAAGAGAATGACCCGCACTGCGTCGTCGAGCGTGACCCAGCTCCAGTACTGTTTGCCATCTCCCATGTTCCCGCCGACGCCCAGCTTGAACGGCGTCAACATCGCGGCCAGAGCGCCGTCTTCCGGAGTGAGAATCATCCCGAAGCGCAGCAGGACGGTCCGTACGTCCGCCTTCATGGCCGCTGCTTCCCATTGCCGGCAGACGTCCACAAGAAACCCTTCCCCCGCTGCGCTCGATTCACTCAGCGCCTCACTCCCGCGATTCCCGTAGATGCCGATCGCCGATGCCGTCACGAACACGTTTGGTTTCCCGGACGAACGGGCGATCGTGTCCGCCAGAAGTCCGGCCGTCTGAACGCGGCTCTCCAGAATCCGTTTCTTCTTGGCGTCGTTCCAACGTCCCTTGCCGATGTTGTCGCCGGCCAGGTTGACGACGGCGTGTACCCCCTCCAGGACGGACGGATCGAGCTTTCCAGCGGCGGGATCCCAGAAGCGCTCGTCGGCCGATGTCGGCTCACGACGGACCAGCCGCGTCACACCATGTCCGGAAGCCCTCAACAGCCGCATCAGGTGCCGACCGACAAGTCCGCTCGATCCGCTGATCAGGACGTTCATCTCATACTCCTCGCGCCGGGCCGCCAGTCCCAAGTGTAGGCGATTGCGAAATGAAATCGCCCCTCGCATGAGGGGCGACTCACCGATCGGGAACCGACATCGGGCCGGGATGACAACCGATCTTGTCGCCGGTTCTGCGAGGTCTTATTTCGCGAGGAGCAGCGATCCGCGGGCCACGTGGCACCAGCGGCCTGCGTAGAGGGGGACGGCGTCGCGGACCGGGCGCGGGCTTGCTGCCGGACGGCGGAGCTTCATGTCGGTCGCCCGCATGTTCAGCGCGGCCAGACGGCGTTCGAGCGTCGATTCACGGACCGCCCACTCCATGCTCGAATCGCGCACCGCCTGTTCGGCGGCGGCCAGTTCGTCGCGGAAGGCGTTCAGGGATGGGATGGTCATGGGGGCGGACATGGCAACCTCGTGGGCATTCAGGATGCGGGGCGGCATCGGCAGATTCCGCCGAATCTTGATATCGCCCATGCGGCGAGCGAAGCTTCAGTGTCTGGAGGAAACAGCGAAACTTTTCCGATCGCGGGCTGCAGGCTGGCCGCGCAAACCTTGCGGCCGGGAACCCCGGCACACGCCCGTCAATTGTTCTCCGGTGTCCCCAGGCACCGCCGCTGGTAAATCCGGTCCAGCCGTTTGAACCGGTGCACCTGATACGAGACGTTTGCCCCGACGCTCGCCAGCAGAGCCGCGGTGATGAAGGGAAAGTGGGCCGGGGCCTCGCCATGCATCGTGGGATGCAGACCCCTGAGCACGAAATAGCTGGCGACGCTGAGAGACGTCATCCACCAGATCAGTCGCACCTGGAACCACAGCCCCGCCCCCGAGATCATCACGGCGTATCCGACGAGCAGCATGTCAACGGGCCAGCCCCAGTTGACCGACAGGTTCAGCAAGACCGTGTAAAACACGACGTCCATGGCCGTCCAGCAGTAGCGGGCCACGTCTTGGGCCCATCCCGTCCTCAGCCAGTACTGCAGGACCCAGCAGAGCGCCGCCCACACTCCAAACAATCCCATGACGGTCGCATGTGACGCGGCATCGACGGGCGTCAGCAGCGCCCGCACCTGCACGATTCCAGCCGCCAGCGCCAGGGCCAGCCAGTGCGATGCGAGTGCCGGCTCGCGCCGCAAAGACTGCCGGACACGGTGCTTCAGGTCGGTCGTCGGAAGTGTGATCGGTTCGCCGTCCGCGAAGCGCTGGAGGTCGTCCGCGAGTGCTCCGGCCGACGCATAGCGCAGGCCTGGCGATTTCTCCAGGCACCTCAGGCAGATCCGCTCGAGTTCCGGTGGAATGTTCCGGTCAATTTTCCGGGGGAGCGTCGGCTCCGTTTCAAGAACCGCGAACAGCGTGTTGAGCGGGCCATCCGACCGAAACGGCGGCCGGCCGGTCAGCAGCTCGTACAGGATGGCCCCCAGGCTGAACACATCGCTGAGGGACGTGACCTGCGCGCTCTGTCCTTCCGCCTGCTCGGGCGACATGTAGTTGGGCGTGCCGATGATCGTCCCGCTCAGCGTCGCGTCTTCCCCGGCCGAGAACACCTTTGCCAGCCCGAAATCGCTGACGTGGGGCACTCCGTGCGAGTCGATCAGAATATTGGACGGCTTGATGTCGCGATGGACGATTCCTTTTTCATGCAGGTAGTGGACGGCCCGGGCCACCTGCTCCATGAAGGTCGCCGCCGCGGCAGGCGTGAACGGGCCTTTTTTCAGGGTCTCGGCGAGGCTCGGCCCGTCGATCAGGTCCATCGTCAGGTAATGCAGGCCCTCGCATTCGCCCGCATCGTGAACGCGGGTGATGTTCGGGTGGATCAGCCCCGCGGCCGCCCGGGCCTCCAGGTAGAACCGTCGCACCTCGTCGACCGACGCCAGGTCGCTCGACCGGATCGTCTTCAGCGCCACATCCAGCTTGAGAGTGCGATGTCGCGCCTGGTACACGACTCCCATCGCGCCGCGTCCCAGCTCCTTGACCAGGTCGAAGTGGCCGAGTGTTTTCCTTCGCAGGAGCGAGGAATCTGAAGCCGCGCTTGCCGGCCTGGGGCGCGCGAGGTGGGCCAGGTCATTGAGTCCGTCGAGGCAGTCGAGCAGCCGTGAGAGTTCCGCATTCTGGAACTCCTCGGGGAACAGCACCTCAGTGGAACCGCCCGAGCCTCCGCATCCCCCTTCAACGTAACGATGCAGCAGCTCGAACAGGCGCTGCTGTCCAGCGTCGTCAGGCTCGGGCTTGGCAGGATCCATGTTGACTCCCGGGCCGATTCCGCCGGCCCACGTTCACTTGCCTGCTTTGACCTTCTTGAGCAGGTCGAATTCGGGACGCTCTTTGTAGTAATCATCCAGCGGATAGCACCCGGAGATCATGCCGTTGCGAGGGGCGGTGGTGCAGTCGCTGAAGGTGCGGCAGATTTTCTTGTCCGCCGCGTAATCTTCTCCACGGAGAATTTTCGCCGGCAGCGTCCAGTCGCTGAGGACAAGACGCCCGATGCCGACGGAATCGACCCAGCCCTCCTTGACCACGGCCTCGGCCACATGAGGCAGATACTCCTGGAAGTAGGAGTAGGCCGTTCCGACCAGCACGACATCGGGAAGCGACTGCTTGATCTGGCGCACCGCATCGATCTGGCGGACGCACCCGACGATCGGATCCTCGGGCGGCTGATAGCCGTCCGAAGGGGGATAGAACGCGGGCCGCTGGATGTGCGGGTTGTAATAGGGGGAGCCGGCCGTCAGGTTGAACAACCTCACGCCATGCTCGTCGCGAAGTCGCTTCAGGAGTGCCAGCGGTTCCGTAAGGTCCATTTTCAGAGCGTTGTCGGCCCGCGCCCCGAACGCCGGATAGTGTTCGACCGAGCAGGTCTCCGGAACGCCGGTTCCCTTCTTCCGCGCATCCCCTTCCCCGGGCTTCGGTCGGAATGCAGGCTGGTCGAACAGCGACAGCCGGACGCCGATTTCCAGCCCCGGGCACTCCGAGCGAATGGCGCCGATCACTTCGCGCAGCAGCCGGGTCCGCCCCTCGAAATCGCCCCCGTATTCTCCAGGCCGGGTGAAGCCCGACAGGAACTCGTGCATCAGGTAGCCGTGGCAGGCTTTTACATCCACAAAATCGAACCCGACTTGCTCCGCCGTTTTCGCGGCCGCGACATAGGCCTCGACGAGCCCCGGGAGTTCATCGTCCCGGAATACGCTGGCGTCGTCCGTCACGCCGACCCGCGCATCGAGCACCGGATGCCGGTAGGCTACGCGCGATTCGAACGTGTCGTTGCGGGTCGGCTTGCAGAAACGTCCGCTGTGAGTGAGCTGCAGGCCGACAATAAGGTCCTCCGTCGACGAGGGCCCGAACGAAGCCTGGTGTTCCTGTCGCAGACCGTGCAGCAGTTCGCGCAGCGGCTCGATGTCGTGCGGGCGATGCGTGAGCTGCCTCGGGTTGGCCCGCCCGTCGGGACGGATGGCGAATGCCTCACAGCCCCAGATCAACTTGCAGCCGGAGGCCCCGAAGTTTCTCCAGCGGCGGCGCATCATCTCCGTCGGCCGGCCATCGGTTTCGCCGTCCCACCCTTCCATCGGATGCACGCACCAGCGGTTGCCGATGACGCGCCCCTGAAGTTCCAGCGGAGCGGCCAGCACCGAGCCTTCGGCGGCCGACTGCGGACGCTCGGCGACCGGAAGCTTCAGCCCCAGTGACGCGAGGTGTTGCTGAAATGCGGCCACGGTTTTGTGGCCGCCAACGCGGGGATAAACAGCGGCCATGACGTCGGTTCAACCAAAGGAGCTCGGCGAAACACCCTGAGCCCGTGTTGTCCCGTGTCTCGGATCGACGGTCAATGCCCGACCGAGGTTCCGAGGCTCCCGGCTACAGCCGCTCGACTTCCCAGTCCGGCAGCTCGATCGATGCTCCCTGCTGGAGAAAATCGACCATGACGAGCAGGCGCGACATCCCGTGCCGTTTGAAGACCAACCCTTCCAGGCCCATCATCGAACCCGATTTGATCCGCACCCGATCGCCCGCCTCGATTTTTGCTTCGGGCGTGACCTGCACTCCGGTGTCGATCAGCGCCCTGATCCGCCTGAGGTCGGCGACGAACATCGACTCCGAAGACACATCGAGGCTGCGCGAGACGCAACCCGTCGCCAGCGCGTCGTACCGTTCCGTCTCGGCGCCGAACAGGAACACGTAGTTGGTGAACAGCGGGAGGTAGCTCGTCCGCTGGCGGCCGGCGGGGGAGCGGTAGCGGTTTTCGACGATCGGCGAATAAAACGGTGCCCCCTTGGCGACGAGCCGACGCATCAGCTCCTTCTCCATCCGCGACCGTGTATAGAGCACCCGCCAGAGCCGCCCGGCATCTTTTCCTTCGACCTGGAACTCTTCTGTGAGGAGCGCGTCCGGAAAGAGGCAGCGTTCAGGGCCAATCAGCGGCATCGTGGCCGTAATCCCATCGAGGCAATAAGGAACCCGGAAAACCGGGGAAGTCGGAAGCGCTTCGGAATCCTGACACCCGGGGGAGAGGCTTTCAACCTGAAGTGGCGAATCGATCGCAATCTTCATCCCGTATTGACAAAACGCGATATTCAGGCAAAATGGCGAACGTTCCGGCTCAATGTCCGGGACGTCGCACTCTCTCTCGCTTCTCGCCGCCTCTCTCCGCACGGAGAGCGGGTATGGTCACATCGGCTGGCGTCACGGCGGTTTCACATCTGTTCGCCAGGCGGTTTCTTCGTCTTGCGCTCGAAGCAGAAGTTCGCGCCGAGCCAAGACTGGCCCGAGCTCATTTCCTCACCGCCATCCGCCACGATCCGACTCCGGAGGCGAGCCTCGAATTCGGCCGCTTTCTCGCAGACGCCGGGCAGGTCGAAGACGCCCTGCTCGTCCTGCAGGATGGATGGCAGCTGGCCCTTCGCCGCGGCCGATTCGAGGAAGTCGCCCGCTGTTGTCGCCGGCTCGCCGAAGTGTCTCTGCTGAACCAGGACGAACCGCAGGCCCGCCGCTTTGTGCAGCGCGCGGCGGCCGCCGAGATGTCGGCCTGGGGGGCCGACGAGGCGAGCTTGAGTTCCGAACAATTGCTGATCGAATCGGAATTCGCGGCCCGCGAAGGTGACCACACGCGAGCGGTTTCGCTGGCGCAGGGAGCGCTGGCCGTCGCGTCCTCTTCGCATTGCTGCACCGTGCTTCGCCATCTCGCACGGCTCGCCGTCCTCCAGGGGACCCAGGAAACGGCGGCGAAGCACCTTCTCGCCGCGGCTCGTTCCGCGCGTGAGCAGAAGAACGACCGCGACTATGCCGAATCGTTTCTGGAACTCGCTCACCTGCTGCGAGCGATGCGGCGGGGCAAGCTCGCCGTGAAGTGCTACCGGATGGCAGCGGCCTGGTTCGAACGCTGCGGCCGCCTGAAACTGGCGAAAGTTGCACGCCGCCTGTGGACGCAGACGGCCGCCCTCGAACGTCAGGCCGTGGGAGATCCGCGCTGGAACTGAGCCCCGGTTTGCTTCAGGCAGTGCAGCGGCGGCAGACGACAGCATGTGCCTTGCCGGCGATTCTCGCGTACACCAATACAAGGGCGGCTTTCCCTTCGAGGGACAGGTGCTTGCGCACCTTCTCGGGGACGACCGGGATCCGTCGGCATTTGATTTCGACCTGGCCGCAGTCGGACCGGCGAAACCAGTTCCGGATCTCCCGCTCGTTGTTTGAGAGCTGGGCGATGACCTCAAATGTCTGGACAAACGGCGATGGAACGGCGGTGTCACCCGTGAGGTACTCTTCTTCCCGGTCGAGACGCGCCAATCCCGTCGACTCGCAGAGAACGTCCACGAGACCCGCCCTGACGACGGCCGGATCGGGGTCGAACAGGTACGTTCGCAGTGGGGACTGTTCGCTGACCGCCGACCACGGGTCGCCAGTCAACGTGTCTCCTGTTGGAAGGACTGTGGCCCGCCAGTCGGTCTCCGTTCGCAGCGGCCCGCACCAGACGAGCGCCTCCTTGCATTCTCCGTTCAGGCTGACGAGCTCGATCTCACAGCCAGGAAACTTTCCCCCGAAGTTGGATGCGGGCGAGAGCTTGATGACTCCGCCCGCCGGGTGGAGCGCGAGCTGCTGCAGAAACTCGAGACCGGGCCGGTGGTCTTCAATCCGCAGCGATCGCTGTCCGCCGGGGCGCCGATCGGGATCGATGTGGAACGGCCGATTGCGAAGATCGGCGTTCTCAGCCAGCCCCACCTGGAACTCGATGCGATCGTCCAGGCCATAAGCCTCGGCATTCCATTTCGCCATCAGGCACGCAGCCGGCCGCAGATCGACCGCCTGCACCTTCGCCAGCGCCGCAATCGCCAGCGCATCGGCCCCGATGCCGCAACAGAGGTCGACGACCTCTGCGGCCCGGCCGAGCCGCCCGGCCTTATGTTTCGCCACCGTTTCCGATGTCGATTGCTCGAGCCCGGTACGGTCGAACCACATCTGGTCCGCGCGCAAAAACTTCGACACGCCCCGTTTTCTCAGGTCGTGAAGAAGGAGAGCTGCTCGCACGAGATCCTCGGGATACTCCGCGCGCAGCTGCTTCTGAAGGGCGAGTTCCGTTCCGTTCGACTGCTTCAGACGTTCAAACAGGTCCGGAGCGTTCCGGAGCCGTTCGAGGAGGGAAACGTCATCGAACGGACCCGGATCCCGGCTGCTGGCGCCGCTCATTCACGAACGCCGTCGAACAGCGGAGTCGACAGGTAACGCTCGCCCGAGTCGGGCAGGATGACGACGATCGTCTTACCGGCGGAATCAGGACGGGCGGCGACCTTGAGAGCGGCCGCCATCGCGGCGCCACAGCTGATTCCGCAGGTGATCCCTTCTTCGCGGGAAATCCGGCGCGCCATTTCGATCGACTCATCGCCGGTCACTGTCATGACTTCGTCGACGATCGAGCGGTCGAGCGTTTCCGGGATAAAGCCGGCCCCCAGCCCCTGGATCGGGTGCTTGCCTGGCTGGCCTCCGGAGAGAACCGGGCTGGCGCTCGGTTCAACTGCGATTGAGTACAGCGGCTTCTTCTTTTCCTGCTCCCAGAACCGCGAGATGCCGGTGATCGTGCCGCCGGTTCCTACGCCCGAGACCAGGATGTCGACCTTGCCGTCGGTGTCGTTCCAGATCTCCGGGCCCGTCGTCTGGAAATGGATCTCCGGGTTTGCGGGGTTCTTGAACTGCTGCGGCATGAAGTATTCCGGGGACTTTGCGAGCTCTTCCGCCCGCGCGATCGCGCCCTTCATGCCCTCGGCGGCCGGCGTGAGAATGATCTTCGCGCCGAAGCCCTTCAGCATCATCCGCCGTTCGATCGACATTGTTTCCGGCATCGTCAGCGTCAGCGGGTAACCCTTGGCCGCGCACACGTATGCCAGCGCGATGCCCGTGTTTCCGCTTGTCGGCTCGACGACCTGCATGCCGGGCTTCAGCTTTCCGGACTTCTCCGCGTCCCAGATCATCGACGCGCCGATGCGGCATTTGACGCTATATGCCGGATTCCGGCCTTCCACCTTGGCCAGTACCGTTGCCTTCAGCCCCTCCGTCAACCGGTTGATGCGAACCAGCGGCGTGCGGCCGATCGAGTCAGCATTGTCTTTGAAAACAGGCATGGTCGCTCCTTCGTGCAGTGCGTGTCAGTCGATGGAATGGAACAGGAATTATGGAAGGTGGCCTTGAGTGGGGCAATCCCGGCCGCCGCGTCGTGGTCCCGTCTCAGCCCATGTCGGCGGCCTCCGCCGGATCGAGTTCTGCGTCGAGGACACCGTGCCCGCTGCGAACCAGCCGACGCGTCATCGCCACCTCAAAAACCAGCAGCCCCAGCACCGCCAGCAGGGCCAGCCACCAGACCTCGGCACGCGGCGAATCGTCGTCCACTGCGGCTGTCCAGTCGGCGACGTCCCGGATGAAATTCATCCGCTCGTGATCCGCAAGCTGCTCCTGCTCAGTTGCCGTCAAAGCCGCCAGGTTCGATTCCGCACGGTCGAAATCGACCACGAAATAGTCCGGTGGGTCTTGCGGGCGATTGGCCCGCAGGGCCTGGTAAACCCCTGGCAGCAGCGTCGATTTCAATCGTGCAATCGGCCGGCTGTCGTCGCTCCCCGGCTCCGCGGGAACTTCGCTTCCATCCGGCAGCCGGAACCGGATCGATTCCGCCGGGACGCCGCGCGGCAGCTGCAGTTCGAGGGGGGCTCCGGTTTCGACCGTATGCCCCTGCCCCCGGGATGTGATTGAGAATAGAAGTTCGTGCAGAAACGGGACGAAATCATTCTTCGAAGGAAGCGTGCTCCACTCCGAATCGAGCGGAGCCGAGAGCACTGCCACCTGTCCTTCCCCGTAGCGGCGCGTGACGAGCCACGGATCGCCATTCTTCAGCTGCGCGGCGATCACGGGGGCGCTGATCGCCGGACCGGCAGGCGCGGCCCCGGGGCGCTCCGCCGGATCGGCCTCGCCCGGATGAAGTGGCTTCAGAGTGCGCCACGTCGTGAACCGAACGGTTGCCAGATCGATTCCGGAACCGGGCTTGAACCGTGTCAGCCACGGCACGGCCAGGGATTCACCTTCAATCGTCACCGGCTCCGACGCCGGAACCGGCCTGGCCGTCGCCAGTTCCGCCGGCATCAAGCCCTTCCCCTTGCGACCGAAGGGCCCGTTGTAGAAATCGGGTTTCGATTCGGGCCCGGTCGCCACGACCAGCCCTCCCCCTTTCGAGACGAACGCCTCCAGCGCCTGTACCTGCTCCGCGTCGAGGTCGGCGACATCCAGTAGCATGACGGCGTCGCGCCCCTCGAGCCTGGCGGCATTCAGTTCGGACGGCGGAATTGTTGCCGCTCGAACCCAGGCGGCGTCAGGTGTGGCCCCCCCGAATGCCGCCTGAACGAAGAACGATTTGCTCTGCACAGGATCGAGCGATGGGCGCCCGTCGACGAGCAGTATTGGAACCGCCGCCGCAACGGTGACTACCGAATGCGATGCGTTGTCTCCCGGGAGCTGGTCGTCGTCGAGGCTGACCGTGACAAGATATGAGCCCGCGGCGTCGAACCGCTGTTCGAACTCGATCGGCGCTTCCCCATCCGGAGGCAGGCTGACCACGGTGGTCTTGTCCTGCAGACGCTGCCCGTTGATCGACAGGTAAACCGGTCGCCTGGCGGAAACTCCCCCGAACTGCCGCACCGTCGTCCGAATGCGGACCGGAAAATTGGGGACCGTCATCGTGCGCGATAGCTCAAGGCGATCGACGGCAAAATTGGGGGCGTCCAGAGCGGCGAGGTCCGACACATCAACGGCCCAGATTCGCGGCTTGATCGTCTGCTGCGAGCGGAGGTCGTCCAACCGGGCCCACAGGGTCGAGTCTCCCACGTTCCAGGGAAACGACTGCCCATCCGTGACGACGATCAATTCGCGAATCGGGTTGGTCCCCTGGTTCAGTTGCTGGATCGCCCGTGTCATCGCGGCCGTCAGACGCGACGCCCCGGCTGGCTGCGGAAGCCGGTCGATCTGCTCGCGGACCTGCTGGAGATCGGAAGTGGCCGACTCGACTCGCGGAACCACCTGCTCACGGGCTTCCCACAGCGAGACGGTATCCCCCGTTCGCAGCGTCCCGAGCGATTTCTGGATCCACTGTCGGGCAGCGGCCTGGGGCGTCTTGTCGCCCGTCAGCCGGCCCATGCTGTACGAGCCATCGATGACGTACGCCACATCGCGGCGAACCCCTTCCGTCAGGGCGTTGAACGCCCCTCCCTTTCCCCACGGACGCGCGAACGCGAGGACGATGATCGCAATCAGTCCGATCCGCAGCAGGAGCAGCAGGATCTCTTCGAGGCGGATGCGGCGGCGTGTTTTCCGCCCCAGTTCCAGGAACTGCATCGCCCCCCAGAAGACGATGTCGAACTTGCGCTTGCTCAGCAGGTGGGCAATGATCGGCAGCGACACGCCGGCCAGGGCGAACAGCATCCACGGTTGGATGAAGCCAAAGGACATCAGGGAAGTCGGCCGGCCAGTTGGAAGTCAGGTTGGGAATCCCATCCGATGATCGCGGCTCGACCGGCGGCCGTCCACCGGCCCCGGAACACGCCGGCCAGAACGCCAGTTTTTCAAGGCCCACCCCTCGAACTCCGGGCCGCCGGCCCGTGTCACTCCTGGGCGTTCACCCGCCCACGCGGACCGTGCCACGGCCGCTCCCGCGGTGAGCGAACGCCAGCGATTTCCCCAGTCTTGTCCCGACAGACGACAGGACACAGGGGCATCTCCACGGCCATCCGACCAGCAGTCCCGGAGCACGACCAGCCACCCCATTCCGCACAATTCCTCGCCCCGGACAGCCCGAAGAACGCCCTCCCCCGTCAACCCGAGAAAAGTTCCTTGACCCTCCGGCCGGCGAGTCTTACCCTGCGAGACCCGCGGCCCACCGCGAGAAGAAGCGCCTGTAGCTCAGTTGGTTAGAGTGCATGCTTGACATGCATGAGGTCACAGGTTCGAGTCCTGTCAGGCGCACTAAGCAGAAGTGATTTCACGAAAAGGGTTTCCGACGACTGTCGGGAACCCTTTTTTCGACGACAAGGCTGAGTTTGTGCAACAAGTCCGAAAACGGACTGCACAAAGCCTGTTCTATGAGTCGTCGATCAACCGATACAGCCGTTGTGCAGCACGGCTACTGCACAGAACCGCCTCGCGGCCCTCCCGATGTCCCGACGTGTGAGCGTTCGTGGCATCCATTTTCCGGGAGACAGCGATGAAGACACCTTCGATTTATTGGCGGGCAAGCTGCAAGGCGTACTACGCGCACTGGATGAAGCCGGGCGACATCAGCCGGCAGCATTGGTTGGGCAAGACGGTCGGCGAGGCAAAGGACAATCTTGCCCGCCTGATGGCCGGCGAGGACGTGAAGCGACCGGAGCGACACAAAGCCCCGCCGAAGATCACGGAACCCGCCGTCGCCAGTATCGTCGACGACTTCCTGACGTGGGTTGAGCAGCACAAAAAGCCGCTCACGCACCGGTGGTACAAACAGTACCTCGAATCGTTCAAAGACAGCGTCGGGACGCTGCGCGTCGGCAAACTCACGAAGAGACACGTTCAGGAATGGATTGCCGGTCAGGCCAACTGGAACGCCAACAGCAAGCACGGCGCGGCCCGCTCTGTCGTCCGCTGCTTCAATTGGGCCGTGAAGAATGACCACCTGTCGCGGTCTCCCGTAAGCGGGTTCGAGAAAGAGAAAGCTCAGCCGCGCCAAGACGCCGCCCTTGACGACGCCGATTGGAAGGCGTTCGCCAAGGCCATTGAGGCCGACACACAGTTCCGTGACATCGTCACGTTCATGCGGCTGACGGGCTGTCGGCCAGAGGAAGCCCGAACGGTCGAGAAGCGTCATTTCGATGCCAGCGTGCCGGCGATGATCCTGTCGATGAAGGAATGGAAGAATGGCGCGAAGACGAAACGGGAGCGCGTCATTCACCTGCCGGGCGAGGCGCTAGACATCGTGAAGCGCCTGATGGAATCGACACCGCACGGTCCCTTGTTCCGCAGTGGCAAAGGCTCGCCGTGGACGAAAGACAGTCTCGCGCGGAAGTTCGCCCGCTGGCGGGCGCGGCTGGCGAAAGCCAATACACCGATTCCCCACCTGATCCCATACAGCGTTCGCCACACTTATGCCACGGAAATGGCGTTCAAGGTCGACAGCCTGATTCTCGCCGAACTGATGGGCACGTCGGTCCGCATGCTTGAGGGCGTTTACGCCAAGGTTCGGGCACGGAAGAACCTCATGCGCGAAGCGGCGTTGAAGGTCGGGTCGTGACGTGGATCATCGCGGCCTTCGTGGTGGTCTGGCTGACGTGTCGCCTCTGGCCGTCGAGCGTCTTGGACGACACGACTGACGACATCGCCAATGAACTGATCGAATGACGAAAGGATGCAACATGATTGCCGGACTGCCCTGTGAGCTTATGCGTGAATTGAAAGACTCGTTGAACAAGGGTGATGAAGTTGAGATTGCGGACATCATCCGTGACATCCTCGCGTTCGGCGCTGCCAGTCCACAGACGCAGAAAGCTGTGGGTCACTTGTCGACGCCCGACATGATTACTCAGATTCGAGTTTCGGGCATCGGACCTGCGGATAGCAAAGACGAGCATCTTGCCGCGATCGCGCGAGCGATTCAGAAACACGCGGATAAGAGTGTCTTGGACGGAGCGGACATCAGCGTCATCGCTCGTATCATCTTTTGGCCGGTTCGAGATTTCGCGATCAATGGCCCGCAACTGTCGGATCGCGAATCCCGCACTTAAATCGGCCAACTGCCCCACAACCCGCTTCAGGCGTCACGAAACCGCGTATACCGCGACCTTGCGCCCGCCGGAACGGCGGTTTCTGGTCGATTCAGGCCATCGAAAGTAGAATGCGGCCTGATGCTCCCGTGGTTTTAGACCGCCCCGGTTGAGCGTCGAGACCCCGTCCTAGCGGCGGGGTTTTTCGCTTACGTCCTTCAGCTCCTTCCTCAACTTGCCAGTCCATCCTTTTCGGACTCGGTCTTTGAATGACTTGCGGAAGGACTCGGTAACGCCCCGCTGGATTGCTTCATTCGATGCCCGGACGAATGCGTGATGCGTTAGCGCAGCGGCAGACACTTCGACTTCACGAACGACAATGAGTGGCGACGGTGATTCCTTCGATTCGCGGTCGATGTCGAACACGTAGACCGTTGCATGAGCGTTCAAGCCTGACTCTGCATCGCCGGGCGTTCGCAGCCTCATCTTTCGAGCGTCGGAACCGATCGCTTCAAGGTCGGGACAACCAAGATGCCGAAGCCAACTCTGCCACACGGGAACCGGCAGAATGATCGCGAAGCCAGCGCACTCGGAATCTCGCGCCAGTTCGATTTTGAAGATCATCTGATAAATCGTCCGCTTGAAGATGTTGGCCTTGTTCGGACCTTCAACGCCCGTGCCTGCGATCTCCGGGCGCTTTCTCAGTTCATCGTGATAGCCTTCCCGTGCCTCACCGCGCGGACAAACAGCCCGCAAAGCCCCGGCAGCATGCAGCGGACTGCCGTGGAAGTCGGATGTCTGAATCTCGAAAAGCAGATGGTTCCCGAACGTAAGAGGCTGCCCCGACTCATCAAGGCCGGTCACTTCTATGACTGACATATCGACTGCCGCGCCGGGAGATGCGTCGGTTTCACGGAAGTCGACTTCACCACCGAGCTTGGTCCCGGTGAACAGGAACACTCGCTTGCCGAGTCTGAACGATTCCCGAACCCGTTGCTGTTGCTCCGGCGTCCGAAGGGCACTCACCGGGGCCAAAGTCAGGTCGTCGGCCGATGCGATTCCGAACGCCCGTTGAACCGCCGTCGACAGCAACGTGAAATGTTGATCGAGCGTCCGGTGAGGACAGGCAATCCAGTCTTGCCGCTCGCCGTTGCTGTCACTGCTGATGGTGCAGACGCCGTATGGTTCGCCGTCGCGGACTTTGACGCATTCGATTTGCTCCCCAGTCGCGATCGAGATAAACGGACATTGGCACTGGGATTGGTCGCGCCGGGCGGCCGGGGAATCATTCACTGTCGGCCAAACACGATGGCCGAACCATTCGGCGACGAAATTCCCGTCAGTGCAATCGGCAGCCGGCGTCTTGCGAGCGCCCATTACTTCGCCCTCTTGGAGCAAAGGGCGTCAAATTCCGCAATCATCTGCGCGGGTCGAACCCCAAGGGCCGTCGCGAGCTGTTGGATGACGGTCAGCGAGGGATTCCGCAGGCCGCGCTCAAGCAAACTGATGTACGTCCGGTGCAGGCCAGCTTCGTCGGCGAGGGCTTCTTGCGAAATGCCTCGTTTCAGACGAAGCTGTCGAACAACCTCGCCGAAAGCCTGTTGCGGATCACGGTTTGCCATTGCGGAAGCCTTCCGCAGCCGAGACTGACCGTCTACAGACAGTTGTCTGAGGTTGTTGACCGTGGTAGCTTCGGAATCATGGACGTAACAACGAAGATGGAAGGCGTGCTGACCGGAACCGAGCGATTCGCGTTGCGCCAGGGTGACGCTGACGATCTACTCCAAGAGTTGCCGGCTGAATCCGTCGACTTGGTCATCACTAGCCCGCCGTATTGGGGACTCCGCAGCTACGAAGCCGACCACAATTGGGACATTCTGGACGAATGGCGTGCGGAGCATCCTGCCTCAGAGATTCCTAGTTACGAGTGGTATCGCAGCCACGGCGGTCTACTCGGTTTGGAACCGCTGCCGGAGTGGTACGTTGCCAATTTGGCCGCGATTCTCCGTCGCTGTCAGCGGGTGCTGAAATCGACTGGCAGCATGTGGCTAAACCTTGGTGACACATATTTCGCCCGTTGGTCGAGCATCCGAGCCAAGGGGCGTCAGGGATTGAATGGCGACGAACGCCAGCGGCGCAAGACACCAATGGGCGGGTTCCGGCAAGAGAAGCAACTGCTGTTGATCCCCTCGCGAGTTGCTATCGCGATGCAGGAACACCGCTGGATTCTTCGGAACGATTTGATTTGGTACAAGCCGAATGTTCCGCCCCGCCCGTTCGACGATCGGCTAGGGCTGACTCACGAACATTTCTTCCACTTCGTGAAGCGCCCGAAAGAGGGGCGCGCGAAGTATTTCTACTCACTTGAGGACGTTGGCGCACCACACGACGTGCAACAGGTCAATGTCGTCCCCGGTCGTGATTCTCACAGCGCTTCATTTCCGCCGAAGCTGATCGAACCGCGCATTCTCAGTTCGTGCCCGCCGGACGGAGTTGTGCTTGATCCGTTCTCAGGCGTCGGCACCGCACTTGAAGTGTCGGTCTCACTCGGTCGCCGGGCGATTGGCTTCGATCTCAACAAACGATTCTTGTCGGCTGCAAAAAAGCGTCTGGGCCGTATCGCGCCGCCTTTGTTCTGAAGTGGTTTCATGCGTGGCAGTCTGTCGATCGAACTGACTTGCGAGAATGACGACTGCGGGCACGAATACTCTGTGTCCGTATCGCCGTCAGACCTTCAGCAACGTCTTGAAGAGCAGGACATCAACTGTCCGCATTGCGGCGAGCAATTGTCCGGTTCAGGAACGCTTGAGTGTTACGTCTGCACGAACACCCAGGACTTCCACGACCTGACGGAAGCGGGATATGCGATTGAAGAGAAGTGCCCGGCCTGCGCCGGCCATCCGCAGTGGGAAGGCGACGTGAACTTCTACACGATGCGGGTTGCCGGATCGTGGTACAGCGAGATGAGGTCATACGAGTGGGCGCTGGAACAGAAACTCACTGACGAGCTTGAGCGCGAAGGGCGAACGGACTACTGGGAAGCGGTGATCCATTTCTGCAAGGCTGAAGAGTTCGTTGCGATCTATCGGGACCGAACGATTCGCGCAGCGTCGACGGGGCTTTACAAGAAACGGAATCCTGACGACTCGAAAGCGGTGTGCCTGACTGAAGCGACGGTTCCGAACTGGGATGAGTTGAAGGCAACTCACGGACACTACGGATACGTCTTTCAGAAGCGGGAGTTGATCGCGATTTCCGGTGCGCCGGCGATCTACCTGCCGGAGTCTGTCATTGCGCAAATGAAGCAAACTGGTGAACGAATCCCGAAAACGCTCTGGCCCTACCTGAACAAGCTAAGCCTCAAGCCCGGCCAGAAGTTCGATTACTTGCATGAGCGAGAATGGCGAGTGCCTCGCGACATCAAGTTGGATGACGTAAAGCCCTTCGGCGTCGTGTTTCCTCACGTCCGTCCCGGCGTGGAAGACGAGACGCTGATAATCCAAGCTGCAAGAGAGTTCGGCGAAGTGGGCTACAAGTTCTGAGCCAAGCTCAAAGGCATCTCCGCGCCAGCGCCAGGGTTCCGACCGCTGCGCCATGTCGCGCCAGGTCTGGCGCTCATTGGCCTTGGTGGTGCTGCCTGTCGGCGACACAATCCCTGCATGAAGAGACGCCGCATCATCATCGCCTTGACCCTGTGCCTCGCGGGCTGGTTCCTCTGGCCGCGAGCGGATGCCCGGTTCGTGGGGACGTGGAGCTTTCAGGAATCGGGAGCGCCCCAGCCGTCGAACACGATCGTGTTTCGCAGGTCCGGCCTTGCGGACATCCGTGAGTTCGGTGAGTCCGAGACGCGGGCGTACATGCGATGGCGGGTCGACGGCGACCAGTTCACGTTGGGCGAGACTGATGAGCCGGGGCGCGTGATGACAGTCGTCGCCGGCCTCTGCGAGCGGATCGGGTTCCCGTTGGTGATGACTGACGGACTGAGGTTCACGATCGTCGCCATCGAGCCTGACGCGATCACGCTTCAGCGGACGGGACAGGGGCAGACGCGGCTCACTCGCCAGTAGCGCGGCGCACCACTTTGACGACAACGCGGCAGTGCGGCTGGCGAGCCGCGTCGATAGGGGAGATTGCCCGGCGGCATCCGAAAAGGCGTCTGGCGAGCGTCTGGGAGCGATCGCCGCGTCCTCTGAGGGCGTGACCCACGAATAAGGACTTACGGCGAGATTTGACCCGTCGAAATGGGGGAAATGGGAGAAAAAATGTTAATGTGAGAAGTTGTATATATATCCCTACACCTCACAATATACATGATTGCAGCAGAACATTTTGCGGGCAATAAACCCCATTTCAACGCGGCGGTCTTATATGACGCGGTGACGCGCTTCGGCGCTTGCGACTCACCTCAGACTCATGCGCAGGCGGTTGTGACTTATACTGTATGCCCGTCCACTACTACGGGTAGACGAATCCTCAGAACAACCACAACCGCTAGGCCGCGTCAGACCCTCACGACCGCTATAGCCCGCACAATCGGCATCACCTGACTGTCGCCTGACGGCGTTCGCCGCGTGTCCTCTTGCATGGTGAGCAAGTGGAAAGTGCTCGCAAACGCTGGGAAAATGCCCATTCTGTGCAGTGCAGCGTGTATCAACTGCACAATCGGGCCGCAATTGTGTATGTCCGTACACTATTCTGAACCCGCCGGCCGCCAGCACTCGGCCCCATAGCAGGCCGCCGCGACAATCTCCACCACCTGTCACACGCTCGCCAGCCGATCCGAGCCAGCATCACGGCCAATGGCCCTCGCTTGCCGTCTGCCTCGCTCGCAGCCGCTTGGTAGTGGTGTAGTAGTGCTGGCTGAATGAGAGCGTCTGCGAGCATTGTGGAGTGTTTAATAGACGCGACCTCTTATGGCATATATGAAACTGCCATATCACACATTGACCCAACTCTGACCACGACCGACGAATGCGATTGCGTGCATCGCGGTTCCCAGAAAGTCGCCCCGTTCGTCGGTGGTCCGATCGTACCGGGTGGAGGGGTCAAACGCGGGCAGGCAGGCGGCAGGCCGGGGTAGCGGCGATGCCAAGCGGTATGCGCTGGGGCTGTGCCGACTCTACGGGTCGCTGCAACCCGCGTCGTTCGCCGTCGCCAAGCTCGCAGCCGCACGGCCGCCATCACCATGCCGAATGGCTCGATGACCGCAAGTTTTCTGAATTCGACCAAAGATTTGTTATTTATCGTCTGAAACGCCCTTGTCTTAGTAGGACTGCAACAGACCGGGAACGAGTCCCCCGCGAAATCCTGCAAGATTTGGATTCTTTCGGCTGAATCCACCTTGTCTCAGGCGGGGACTGCAACACGCCTGCAACGTGGGCCGCGTCAGGTACTTCTCAAAAATCGTCCGAGAATTGTTATTTTCGGTCCGAATCCGCCTTGTCTGACTATGTGGCGGACCATGCAACACTGGGAATGACTTCCTGAGATTCCGGCCAGTTCGTGAACAAAAACGCGAATTTGCCTTTGTCTTACCTGCCGGGACTCTGTTCCCGAACGCGCTCCGCTGAGCGCCGGGCCAATCACGGGCTGCAACACACGAACAACTGCGGACGCGGTGCGCGTCCGCCTCTGAACCAACGGTCGCGGTAGCTACGCGATCGCGCCGCGCCCGGTCCCGTCCAGCCGGGCGCGGCATTGATTCACGTTCTGGACGATCAAGGGTTTCAATGGACGTATTGCGTAATCATCCGATGGCCCCGTGGCTGTCGGTCTTTGACTGTGAAACAACTGTCTTCGGCGCGAAGGAAGAACAACGCGCCCGTAACGTGCGCCACCGAATGACGCGACCGGAGTTGGTCGAGCTTCCCGACTGGGAACCCGAACTGATCGGCGTCACCGGCTTCGACCCGGAAGGCTACAGCACCTTCGGCGGCGTCGACATTGACGGCTTGAACCACGCGGCCGGCCTGACGCCGGAACGCATCGCCGAAATCATCGCCGCTCTGAAGCCCGTCAAGTTCGTCCGAGTCCAGCGCAGCAAGTCGGGGCGTGGCATTCACCTGCTGTTTCGCTGGCATCCTGACCGGCGGCCCCGTGCTTCGACCGGTTCCGATCATGCTCGCAACTGCGAACGGGCAATTCGCGAGATTGAGCGGCAGAGTGGCCTGAAGCTGATCGGCGGCGATGCTGACTGCTTCGGACAGGTGTTGTGGATTTGGAGTAAGAACCCCGCGCCCAACGGGTTCGAGGTGTTGCAGGAAGAAACGGAGTTCGTGCCCGATGAGTTACTGGAGCTTCCTGCCCGACAGCCGGTCCCGGCTACGAACGATGTCTCAACCGTCGACTTTGATCCGCAGCATTCCCGCTTGATCGACGAATGGTCGCAGACCAACTACGCCGTCATCACGGACACGCTGACAGACGGCCGCCGTTGCGTTCGTCTGCATACCCTCGCCCTTGGTGTTCCCACGACCAGCGAGGGTAAAGACCCGCGAACACCGAACGCTTACGGCTTCCCACTGCCGGGCGGCGGGTTCATTTTCTTCCGCTTCGGCGACGTGGCGGAAATCGAACCTTGGTTCCGAACAAAAACCGGCAAGACTTGTCTGCTGATCGGCGCGGACATCGAGTTCGCGGCCCGTATGCGGCTGCGATCAAACAAGGGCGTGTTCCTCGGAACCGTTCGGGAGATTGCGGCGGTCGTTCCCGGCATGAACACGGCAGGGTTCGAGGATCGGCCCGGCGAGCTTGATCGTGACGGCGACCAGTGGATTGTTTCGGTCGCCTCGCGGAAGGAAGAACCACTTCCCCCAGGTTGGGTCAAGCAGGGTTACAAGGCCCTGTTCTTCGTCGATGCTCCGGTCGAGGAACTATCCGAGCAAATCTACGCCGTGGTCGAGGAAGCGACCGCCGACGGCGCGGAGATGGGCGACTTCATGCGGATGGTCGACGGCGAGCCTCGATACTTCAACGAACGGCAGTTGGAAAACGACCTCGACCGCGAAGGGAAGTCCCGTGACCAGATTGCCGTGATGAAGCGATCGGCCGTCGTCCTTCAGAAGCGAGTCGCCCACCTGCGGCCGTCGCGAATCGAGGGCAAGTGGCTGAACATCGGTGCGAGGTACATCGTTACACCGCAGGCCGGCGAGCATCCGACGTGGACCATGCTCGATGAGCATGTCGGCCAGACAGTGACGCCACATCTCCCGCCGTGGTGTCTCGAACATGGCATCCGGACCGGCGGCGATTGGATGCGACTTTGGCGATGCGTGGCGTTCCAACGTCCCGACCGCCCGACGCCATTCGTCACCCTAGTATCAAAGTTGCAAGGCACCGGGAAAACGACCTATGTCAACGCCCTCAAGTTGCTCGTCACCGGCGGAATCGCCGGCGCGACGGGGATGTTGCGAAAGAACAGTCAGTTCAATTCGCACGTCATGCGAAGCTGGCTTGCGATCATCGTGGAATCGGACATCAGTCGTGATGGCACGTATGACTTGCTGAAGCCTCTCATTTCGGACGACGACGCGGAATGCGAGGCGAAGTTCAAGACGGCGACAGTCGCGCAGAACTTCTGCCACTTCGTACAGACGGTGAACCACCTGCGCTACTGCCCGTTGGGCGAGCCGGGTGACACGCGGATCGCGGTCGTCAGAGTGCCGCCGATTCAGAACGAGATTGATCGCGATGAGTTGAAACGACGGCTGCAAGCTGAAGCTCCGGCCTACCTTCACACGTTGCTCAACACGACGCTTCCGCCCCCGGCCGGCCGCCTCTGGCTGCCGATCCCGAACACGCCGGAGCGTCAATTGTTGATCGACATGCGAACGGCCCCCCTCGAACGGTTCCTCGCTGAGAAAGTCGACGAAATTCCCCACAACCGCATCCCGGCTGGTGAATTCGTCGACCGCTATCAGACGTGGTTTCTTGAGGTGATGGGCAAGGGCACTGCGCCCGGCAAGCAGGAAGTGCTTGCCGACCTGCGATCCTTCGATACGACCCTGAAGTATGTCGGCGACCATCACGGCGCGTACGTCGTGAATGGTGCTTGGAAGTAGGCGCGAGGACACCGCGCCGCCCCTCGCTCGTTGCGCTAGTTTCTTACAGGCCGGAGTCCGCCGGCCGGGCACGGCGTGTCGCCGTCGCCAACGTGGCCCGCGCCGTACACGCGGGCCACGTCGTGACCACCAAGCCCGAATTCGGGCGTTCTCTTTTATGGAGTTGTGATGCTTGAAGACCTCACCACGTTCCTGACGTATTGCGAAGCAGGAACCACGGCTGCCGCGCCATTCGCGGACAAATTCCTTCGCGCCTTTGGCCGGTTTAGTGACGACGCCGCACAGCAGTCGGTTCTCGACATGCTGGCGGGCCAGTCGCTTCTGAGCGCCGATCGCCGGACGGTATTCCGCAAGATCGGCCCGTTGGGGCCGAACGGTGTTCATCCGACGCTTGGCGTTGCCCAGTTCTGAGGTGACGCCGTGGACATCGAACGAGTAGTTCAACGGAGCGTCTGCGAGGGCCGGAACAATTCGAGTGTCGAGCGACTGATATTGAAATCGGTCCGCAGCCGGATCGAGAGGAGCGACCTCGCCGAATGGCCTGACTCGCGAATCAGCGCGTATCTGAGAACACGTTATCGCTCGCGCGAGTCGCCGGAAGGCGTCGTTCTGCTTGGCGTCTATCCGAAGAACTAAACGGGCTTGTCGGCCCGCCCGTGAATGTGGCCGACACCAACCGATTATGAGTGTGAAGAATGATTCTTGATTCGAGACTGACGTGGGCAACGCTGGCGGATGGTCAGGGTGTAGTGGTATTCAAACCACGACGACGGACTGCGCCCACCTTGGAGTTGCTGAAACCAACCACCGACAGCGACATCGCCGATGTCGCAAAGTTGATGGGCCATGAACCTACGGCAGTAGACATTGCCCGCGGGGCTGCCGACCGAAAAGGATATGAACGGCATGCCGAGATTTCGGCACGGGTGCGCCGGGATGCAGAGCGGAATGGCCCGGTGGTCGAGCCGACGCCGGAAGAACAGAAGTTGGCCTTCCTTCGTGCAAAGGTCGATGACGAGCGCCGGGCGAAGCTGACCACGGCCGAACGTCTACTTGAAGATGCGGAGCGCGAAGCCGCTCGCAATAAGGCCGCCGCTGAACAGGAAGCTGCGCGTGCTGCCATCCGGGAGACGGACGGCTACAAGGCACTCCGGCAGCAACTCGATGACGCGATCTTCGTGGCGACCTACAGCAAGGAAGTCAGTCAGCCGCTTCTCGATGAGATCGTTCACCAATCCGAGATGCTTGAACGGTTCCTCGATGTTCCGACGGCGCTGTCGAACGTCGCGAAGTTGAGGGACGCCGCCCGTGCCGAAGTCGAACCCGAACGACTGCAACTTCAGACCGCGCAGGACGCCCTTGCCCGGCGGGCCGCGATTTTAGGTTCTGGAGTTTTCTCCGAAGCCGTCCCGGTGATGGTCGGCGACAAGCCGTACATCCGACTCACCCGCAACGGTCAGACCATCGCCATCAGCCGCGAACGGTATGAAGGCCGCGTGAGCGATGAGGCGTTGGCCTCGCAGGTTTTCACGGAGGGCGGCAATGTCTGAGAAACTGTTCTCCCAAGAGGATGTTGACCGCATGCTCGAAAAAGAGCGGCGCGGGCCAGTCGCCCGGCAGATTGAATCGCTTCAGGCTGTCGTCAACCGCCAAGAGCAACTGCGGGCCGTCATCGCCGAACACGGCATCGAACCCGCCGAAGGCGAGTCCGTCGCCGACGCCGCTGGCCGGCTGTTGAACCAGTGGACGGAGACCGCCGCAAGGCGGGAAGCCGATCACCTCGCCAGTGTGAACGCGATGAAGGCCGAAAGCGATTCAAGCATTGCCGAAGTGAAAGCGGAAATTGGCCGGATCAATGCGCAGCGCCACAGTCACGAAATCGACTTCGCCATCGGCGAGGCCGCGCGTAAGCATGGCGCGTTCGATGCCGAGCAACTGCGCGCGTTTGTTCGTCCGCATGTTCAAACGATGGGTGACGAACACGTTGTTCGGACGCCGGGAATGCTTCAGTCGATCGACGAATTCGTCGACGCGATGCGGGTTGATCCGGCAAGCGCCAACCTCTTTCGCGAGGGGTTAGGACTGAAATGATTCCGTTCAATGATTTCATCTATCGAGCGTGTACCGGCGGGCGTTCGCTGATTTGGGATTTGGCAACGAAGTATTGCGAACTGAACGGCTGGCCGCCGCACGAATCGTATGTGCGGAATGTCGCAGAGCAATTCAAAGAATACGCCAGCGTTACCGATCCCAAATACTGCTTCCTGATGCTGGCCGATGACCGCGAGGTCGTCGCGAAGTTCTGCGAGTCTCACAAGGTCGTGCGTGGTCAGTTCACCACGGTCGACAAGCTGGCGAAGAGAATCTGCGAGTGGAGCGTTCTTCCGCTCAATCGCAGCGTTGTTCGCCTCTTGCTGGAACGTCAGCTTGTCGGTCCCGAACGTGTCCCCGAACGGGCTTCGTGACGCCGTCAACGGCGAGGCGTCATTCACCTCGCCGGCCCCCGGTCTGGTTCACCGGGGGCATCTCTTAGCGCCGGGCCGGTGACCCCGGCGCACGGTCCCCGGCGAGTGATGCGCCGGGGACCGACCCGCACAACTACGACGCCTGCGGTCTGCGCGGGCATGAGGAAAATGATGCTCGAAAAGTTTCTTGATGAACACACAGAGCCAGGCGCGGCGACGTGCGATGAGTTCGCCCGTCGCTATCTCACTTGGTGCCAGCGTGGCATCAACAGAACGAACGTCGAAATGACGATCGGAAAGTTAAGAGTCTTGGGAATGCTCAGGCCCGATGGCTTGGTGAAAGTGAGGGTCAAACATGCAGATACCCGTTGACCAGATTGTCGCCGACGAAGATTTCAATTGCCGGCAGGGCATTACGGTTCTCTCCGTGCGTGACCTCGCCGGAAGCCTCGACACTGTCGGACAGATTCAGCCCGTGGTCGTGAAGCCTCGCGATGACGGCCGCTTCGACCTCATCGCCGGATTCCGGCGATACTTCGCAGCTACCAAGATTCTCCAATGGGAGACGATCGACGCCGTCGTCAAAGAGGTCGACCAGCATGAAGCCGAAACGCTGAATCTGATTGAAAACATCGAACGGCAAGACCTCGATGTTCTCGCGGAAGCAAAGGCCATCGAGAAGTTGTTTCCCGCCTCGCGGTACTCGTCAGAGGATGCCGCACGGGCCGTCCGTAAATACGCCAAGTGGGTTCAACACCGTCGAACGCTGTTGCAGTTACCGGAAGACATCCAGAAGCACTTCCAAGCCGGCTTGATCCCGCTCAGCCGCGTTCGCGCCGTTCTCGAATCGGACGACCGCGAGAACACTTGCGCTGTGCTGATGGGCCGAAAGCGTCGTCAACCCTGTAAGCAACTGGGGAAGCGAAGCAAGCGCGAGGTGAGCGCGATGATGAATCGTCTCTCGCTCGAATTCGACGTTGATCCGATGGGGCCGGTGGTTGCCGCCCTGTCGTGGGCCATCGGGCATTGTGCCACTGATCGTTTTGAAAGAATCATCAAAGAGAAGAGTCCATGTTGACAACGGGCGAGACTGAGAATGAAAGCCGCGCTCCGACATTCGCAAGGTTCTGGAGCAAAGTGGATAAGTCCGGCGACTGTTGGGAATGGCGTGGCTGTCGTTGTGGCAACGGATACGGAAGTTTCACGGTCAACGGAAAGATGCGAAGGGCCAGTCGGGTCATATGGGAGTTGACCCACGGCCCGATCGCTGCCGGTCTCTGCGTGCTGCATCGGTGTGACAATCGAGCATGCGTGAACCCGGCCCATCTCTTTCTCGGTACGCACGCCGCGAACATGGCCGACATGACGCAAAAGGGCAGGCAGGCAAAGGGGTCGAAAGTTGCCCGCCACGGCGAGCAACATGGATGCTCAAAGCTCACCACCGATACCGTCGAACAAATCCTGCGGTCGACCGGCACTCAAAAGAGTATCGCTAAACGATTCGGCATCAGTCGGTCACACGTCAGCGCGATCAAATTGGGCAAATTCTGGAAACACATTTCAAGGAAAACATCATGCTAACCACAGAACAGAAGACTCATTTTTGGGCACGGGTGGACAAGTCCGGCGGCGGCGGCGCACGAGCCTGCTGGAAATGGATGGGGGCGACCCGTGCCGATGGCTTCGGCGTCCTGCGACTTGCAGGCCGTCTGACCTACCCGCATCGAGTCGCGTTCTATCTGAGCGGCGGGAAGTCGCGGACATCGCACGTCACGCATACGTGCGGAAATCATGCCTGCTGCAATCCAAAACATCTGACCACGCGACCCGGAAGCGGGAAGCTCATTCCAGTACCGGGGACGAAATGAACCTCTTTCAACGCACCATCGAACGATTCCCCGAACTGACTTCGGCGGGCTTTGTCGATGTCACCCATCCGGACTATTCACGCCTGCGCCAGAAACTGATCGAATCGGAAGCGGCGTTCAACGCCTGCGTCCGCTACCTGATCCACTACGCCCCGGATACGTGTGCGACCAGCGTCGGTCTGAAACACGACGTTGAACGCTACTGCAACGGGCTTCTCTATGTGCCCCAAGGCTGCGCGATCGCGGCCTGCATCGTCGACGGTGTTGGACGAATTGACGGGCAGGTGTTGCGCTATGATTAGTCGCAAGGGTGAAAAGAACGGGCGTGCAAAACTGACAGTCGATGATGTCCGGCAGATTCGAGCATCATCGGAAACATCTAAGAGCCTCGCCAAACGGCTTAACGTGCATCGCACGACCATCAGTCTGATTCGGCGACGGATCAATTGGGCGCATCTTTGACAGCAGATTGGATCAAGGGCTTCATCGAGGATCGCTGCGAGCCTGACGCCGAAGGCGTTTCCCTCTCAAGTTTCCACAAACATGCGGAGCGTGTTTGTGGCGTTCTTCTCCCCTTCAAAGAGGTCGCCCGCATCCTTCACGATCTAGGCGTGAGGCCGGGCGAACGTGTTCAGTTGAAGTACCGTGAATATCGAAAGCCTGTACGCCAAGTACCTGAAGATCGCGAGCGACCCAACAGCCGCCGCCACGCTGGTCCTCGCGCATGTTCAAGCTGGTCAAACCGACCGGCCTGAATTGCTCGACACAACGGCCGCTGCCGAGCAGCTTGGCGTGTCCAAAGCGCAGGTCCAATCGTTTGCCCGCAACGGCCAGATACGGCACATCCGCGTTGGCCGTCTGATGAAATTCAAGCCCGAACATATCGACGAGTTCCTGCGACCAGCGTCGTTCCTGTGACCTCCCTCAAGCCTCGCCGTTTTGCGGCGAGGCTTTTTTTGTGCAACGACACTAAGTTGCATTCCTGCAACAGTCTACATAACCTGTGCAGTATTGTGTTCACCGTACTTTTTCTGCACGTCATTGACATCTTGGATGCCTGACCTCTTGCGTGCAGTCTCGCCGCGTCGTAGGGTGATGGACCGTCTGTGCAACTGCACCAAGTACCTGTTCTGAAGCATCTTTCTACGCCTAAATGGCTTACAACTGGTTTTCCGAAGGTCAATAACCCCAGCAAATTCGGCCTTTCGTCGAAATCGCTTTGATCGCTTGACATGCATGAGGTCACAGGTTCGAGTCCTGTCAGGCGCACATTTCTTTACCGCTGAAACGGTAAGGGCTTCCGGCGAAAGCCGGAACTTCTGAGGATGCTGTAGAGGCTCAAAACGGTCCACATCGGACTTTCCGATGTGGACCGGAGAGCCTGAATGCATCCAAAAACCTCTCTCGGCAACGCTCTGCCGTCCGCTACGTGCACCACTTGCTCACGTGGTCCGCCTTCTTTCCGGATTTCGGTCAAAACATCTCCGGAGGCTGTCTCTTCAATTGTGAGCGAACATGAGCGAGCGAAAACCATTCAAACGAAAGTTGTCGGACGGGTGCTTCCGTTGGTACGTCCTTTGGAACGGCCGTCAGCAGTGGCTCGGAAGGGATGAAGCCGAAGCGCAGCGAAACCTGGAGCGACTGAAGGCCGGGGAAGCCGTCGTCAGTCCGAAGCAACAGGCCGCGAAGGCCGCATTGCCGGAGTACGTCGACAAGTTCCTGGACTGGACTCAGGCCAACAAGCCGGCCCGATACGACGCCTGCCGATTTGCGTTGCGTCCGTTCGTCGTGAGATTCGAGCGGGAGCCCGTCGCCAAGCTGAGCAGGCGCAAAGTCGAAGCCTGGATCAGTGAGCAGCCGAATCCCTTCCGCACGCGAAGGGCCGTTGTGCGTTGCTTCAAGTGGCTGGTCAATAACGGCCACGTGCCGTCATCACCGCTGGCCGGAATGGAAATCACCGTCTCCGAACTGGTCGACAAGTTCCTGGAGCACGCGAATCGACACTACGTGAAGCGCGGCAAGGTCACGTCCGAAGTGAATTCGATCAAGATGGCGGTCGCGCCGTTGGTCGACCTCTTTGGTGACCTGCCCGCGAGCCAGTTCGGACCGGTCCGCCTGGAGAAGGTGCGAACGGCGATGATTGCCCGCGGTTGGTGTCGGAGCGCCATCAACCAGCACTGCGGTCGCATCCGGCGCGTCTTCAAACGGGGTGTCCGTCTCCAACTGATCCAACCACGCGTCCTGGAAGCCCTGAAGGCCCTGGAGCCGCTGTTGCACGGCCGGACGGAAGCTGTTGAAGCGGAGCCGGTCGAGCCAGTTTCGGAGACGACTGTGGAAGCAACGATTCCACACCTGCCGCCGATGATCGTCGACATGATTCGCGTTCACCGGCTCACGGGGATGCGTCCCGGTGAAGTCTGTTCGATGGACTGGACAGAGATCGACACGAGCGGAGCCGTGTGGGTGTACCGCCCGACGTCCCACAAGTTGGAACATCACAACCGGAAACGTGTGATCGCGATCGGCCCGCAGGCACAAGCGGTTCTGATGAAGTACCGCGGATTCGGTCCCGTCTGGCCTGGAAAGAACGGTGCGTTCACCACGGCCGCTTACAGGCGAGCCATCACCCGCGGCTGCGAGTTCGCGTTTGGGATGCCGAAGGAACTTCGCCCGCGAGGGAAGGCGCTGAAGGAACTCACCGCTGAGCAGCGGGAGGACGTGAAGCGACGAGCCGAAGCGTGGCGCGAGGAACACACGTGGCACCCGAACCAACTCCGTCACAGCTTCGCGACCGAGCTTCGGAAGTCTGAAACTCTGGACGTGGTTGCGGCCACGCTTGGTCACAGCCGTATCGCGACGTCAGAGCTTTACGCGGAACTCAACTTGGCAGCGGCGACGGCCGTTGTGGCGAAAATTGGGTAATTGCGGTCAAAACTCCGCGAGTGCCTGTCTCTTTAACTGTGAAGGCCCCGCACTTCGCGGGGCCAGCCACAAGGGGACAACGATGATTGCTGGACTGCCTGAAGAACTGATTGACGAGTTGACGAACGCCTGGACGTCGGGCGACCGGGAACGGGCCTCTGAGATTCTGGAAGATGTTGCTGTCTATCACCGCACGGACGACGAAACGCGACGGGTGATCGAACATCTGCTGTCGAATGAAGAAGCGTTGGGGCGAATCTTCGCCGACGCCGGGCTTCTGCGCGACGCATTTAGTGGAGTTAGCTGCGATCGCTCAAAAGAAATCCTGTCTGAGATTGATTCGTTCCTTGAGGGAGTCTTCGACAATGGCGTGACAGACGAATTCTCCGGGCACGTCTTCGATGTCCTGATGGAACGTGAATTCGACACTTTGGTGATCGCGTCGATCGTTCTGTATCGAGCGAAGACCGTTCTATTGCCCGCGGTGCTGGAAGCCATCAACGCCTAACCCCGTCTGTCCCCGGCCGGCCCTGCGCACGACGTGCGGGCCGGCCTCTTTTCACAACTCCCATGATCCTCATTGACAACATCGAATCTCTGGACGTCGCCGAACTTGCTGACCGTCTCGACCTGTCGAGTTTGGACGAGTACGGAGTCGAGATCGCCCGGAATGCATTCATCACCGGAGACGTGGACATGATGCCATTTCGTCTCGACTTGCGTTTCGTCTGGATCAATGCCCCCTTGCTGAAGCATCGCGGGATGTACGAACAAGTCCTTCTGCATGCCTACACGGGAGCGAAAGGCAACTGGTCTCATTGGTCGATCTGCTGCATCGAGAGGCTGTTCAATATCGCCGATCGCGACCGACTACGGGCGGCCGGCAACCCGCTGCCCAGTGAAGGCCCGTTTACGCTCTATCGCGGAGTGTCGGGCGTTGGACAACGTCGACGGCTAAGAGGTTTCTCCTGGACAGACTCGGTTGACGTCGCCCGTTGGTTCGCCAATCGGTTCCCTGGCATTCTGAAACATCCCGCAGTCCTGAAGGCTACGGTTGCGGCGAACGAAGTCTTCGCATTCATCAACGGGAGCGAACGCGAGTTCATCTGTCAGCCCAAACAATTCGAGCGGATTCCGGCATGAACGAACTACTTCAACAACTCGACAAGCGGCGACGCATGGTCCAAATGACTCAGACGCACCTCGCGTTTCAGTCCGGACTGACTCAGGCCGCGGTGTCGAACATCCTGGCCGGAAAGACATCGCCGACGCTCGCGACCCTGAAAGCTCTCGTCACTGCGATGGGCGGCAAGGTCACCGTCGAGTTTCCAACCGAGCCTTACCAGTTCAGGAACCAGCGTGCCGAATGGCTTGATCGGTCACCGTCGAGCGGCATGGTCTGGACGATTCACAAGGACTGGCAAAGCCTGCCGCCGCTTCCGCGCCGTCCAGCGCCGAAACCGACCGGAAAGCCCGACAACTCATGATTCTGTACCACTTCACGGCGCTGATTAACCTGCCGCCGATCATCCGCAACGGCATCACTGACGGCCGCTTGCCAGTCCATCGTCGGCACGGGTTCATCCGTTGCGCCAGCCTCACGACCGAGCCCGACCACCGTCGTCAGTCTTGGTACACCGACACCGGGTTCGATCGGACTCGCGTCCGGCTCACCTGCGACGTCGATGCCTGGAGCGTGCGGCAGATTTACCAGCGGTATCCGACTCCCGTGAGGATTCAGCGCCAGCTTGTCCCGTGGGAGATGCGTGGGAAGTGGTTCTTCGCTGCCAGCGTCCCGCCGGAGAAGCTGACGGTGGAGATTCGACACGACGACTACGAACCCGTGCCCCCTGATGAACTCGCGGGTCTGATCCACGACATCGACCTGGAGCGCCAGAACTTCAGGTTTGAAGCCGGTCCGCACGGAGAGATTGCGGACCTGATTGCTTCACGTTCCTGGCTCGTTGACGGTCCCTCTGTCCCGAAAGTGCTTACCGTATGAACTTCGCAGAAATCGTTTCCACTCGGCTCAAGGCGCTGAGCATGAATCAGCGTCAGCTTGCGCAGCGGGCCGGCCTCACTCCGATGAAAGTGTCTCGGCTCCTGACCGGGAAAGAAGAACCGTCCCTGGCCGTGGCTGAGTCGCTCCTGAAGGCTGTCGGCGGCGCGTTGCAGCCTCACTTGGTCGACGTCGTCACCTACAAGACCGGACTTGCCCATAAGAAAGGCTTGCCGGTCGACTCGCCGGAGTTGTGGGAGCAGTGACACTTGAATTGATGCCGGGTAATTGATAACTATCCGGCATGTCGTCGAAGGATAGTGAATTTCGGCTTCCCGATCAGGATTTATCCAACATCCTGTTCCTTGTGCTTTGCTTGCTGGCTGAGAAGCCGCATCTTCAACGGCGGCTTAGGACACGACTAGAAGAACTCAATTGGCGTCCGGCATCCGGAAAGCCAGCTTTTCACGGCCTGATGGCCCGGATTGAATCGCTGGGCTGGGCACTCTCGACGTCGATCGACGATGGCGAATCCCGCGACCGACTGTGGCAACTGACTCGCGAAGGTTACGAGGCCTGGAAAGCGCAATTCGATTTCACGGATATGACCGCGAGGCGATGGGCGGGCGTTCGGAAGGGTGTGGCTGAATCGGATTTCGTGCTGCTGGCGGGCCTTCCGCCGCGAGTCGGTAAGCCAAAGATTGTTGAGCGGATGCCGACTGCTGATGAGAGTCGGAAGATTGCTCAAGCAGCGCGTCCAGACCTGCAACGAATCCTGGCGTTTTCATCACTCACGGGCGCGCGTCCTTACGACCTAATCACTGCACGAATCGAGTCAGTGAACCTACGGGCTCGGAAACTGACTTTGGAGGAAAGGTCTGCTTCAGGTAGTCGAATCACGGATCGGGAAGTTTCGTTCAACGCCGACGCCTCACGTGTGATTCGAGAGGCGATGTCTCAGCGGGCAAGCGGTCTCGTTTTCCTGACGACGACTGGACGCCCTTGGAATGCTGACTCCCTGGCGCGAGCGTTTCGGACTGCACGTCGGAAAGCGGGCGTTCCAGAAGATGTTTCGTTGAGCGGACGTGGGGGACGTGTTGCACGCGCAGATTTCACGGAGGTCGGATCATGAGCGTCCGAAAGAAGAGCGTGGAAACGGCCGAAATACCTGCACTCTGGAAACGCCTCTGGCCGGCCTGCGTGATCGTGGTGGTTGCGGTTCCAACGGCGACTCGCCTCTGGCCTGTTGCATTCGAGTTCAACGTGACACTCAAGGTCACGAATCGAGAAGCGGCCGAACCTTTGAAATTGCCTGATCCGGCGAACGCAGTCACCGATCATTCGAGATAAGAGGCAAGGAATGAAGCCCGATTCACCTGCACCTTCCGACGACGCCGAACCCGCACAAAGGAAGGCGCTGGCGGTCCGAATCCGGCTTCATCGCTTCATCATTCTCGCTGCTTATGCGGTGATTGCGGCAGTTTCCAGCGCGGTCGCAGTTACATTCGGCCAAGCCCACACATACTGGGGAGACTTCCTCACGCGGCTTCCACTTCAGCATTGGACCTGGATGATTGTCATCAGCGTTGGACTGGCCGCACTCGCGGCCTTTCCTAGCTGTCGTCTCTATCCCCTGAGAAGCTCGCATCTCAGACTGGACTATCCGCCGCTCTGGATCGGCGTCATTGCAGGAATCGGCCTTCTGCCGGGCTTCATTTTTCTGATCCAAAAGTACGTTCTTGCAGCTCGCGCCGACAATACGCCTGTGCTGACCGATTGGATCGTGGCCGTTCTGCTTCTCTTACTGATCGTGATCCTCTGGTCCTGGGGCATACGGACACTAGACGACCTTTCAGAACGCATGTTGCTAGAGACAGCTTCCGGTGAACATCCAATTCGAAGTGCAGCCGAAGATGAATACCGCTTCGATCGCGTCGGGAAGAGATTGGCACATGGACTGCGCCAACAGCGGTATCGAAGCATTGGACTCATCGGCGGTTACGGAAGCGGAAAGACCGGGATTACGAACTTGATTCGAGAGAATGTTGAGAAAATCCGTCACCAAGCAGAGTTCGCACAGTATCCGGAGTTGTGGTTCTCCCATACGACGTGCTGGGGATTCGCCGACTCGAAATCGGCCATTCACGAAATCTTGGATGCCGCAATCCGAGAGGTCGACGATCGCGCGGACACGCTCGGCGTGCGATCGCTACCTGATTCCTACATTTCAGCCGTCACTGCATCCTCAAGCTGGATTGAACAGCTTTGGTCGCTGTTTAGTCGGCATCAGAGTCCAGAAAGCAGACTGGCGGGTCTGTCCCCAATCTTGACTGCCCTGAATGCACGGCTGGTCATCATCGTTGAGGACTTAGATCGAAACCAAAGCCAAGATTTCGATCGTCAGGCTGTTCTTGCGATGCTTCAACGAATCAAAGACATCCCTTCGCTGTCATTTGTCCTCACCGGCGGTCGCGAGAGTACCGGAGACTCGCTCGCATTTACAAAGCTCTGCGATCACGTCGAGCCGATGCCCACTCTGCCATTGGTCGACGTCGCGAAATCCCTGCTGGCGGCGCGAGAGGCAGCATCGAAGGCGTACGGCGACGTCGATCCCACTCCTGACCCGCGCCGTAGCGACTTTGGCCAACTGCTTCGCTGGGATGGCCCATCACTCATACCGAAGTACGATTCGATCGAGCGACGTCTGCTTATGCTGCTCAGAACCCCTAGGAACCTGAAGCACACAATAGAACGGTCAGCGGATCTTTGGGAATCGCTGCATGGGGAAGTGGACTTTGATGAGTTGCTCTGCGTTTCAGCGCTCCATGTCGCTGCACCGTCCGCTCTGGATTTTATAATTCGTAACATCGACGACTTCCGCAAAACAGCCAGCCGCATTGAAAGCCAAGACCGAAGTGACGGTGCGATAAATGCACCCTGGTATGACCGGTGGCAAGAGGTTGTGCCAAAAGCCGACTTCGACGTCGATTCTGTCACGACAATTATTGACTACCTTTTGCCTGGAATGGTGACTTCAAAGATCGCAAGAAGCTATGGGAGTCCTGGTCCGCAAGCGCTTTGCCGGGTGAAGCCGACGGATTACTTCAGGCGAATCATGGAAGGTGAAGTCCCGGCGGACGAACTTACCGATCAGGAAGTGTTGAGGTTGATCGAAGAGGCTCGCAAGGGCGGCAGCTTGACGACGCTCGCAGACAAAATGGTGTCGAGCTTCGCCTTTATTGCGAAGTGGGAGCAGTTCGCGGATCGATTTCCGCGAGATCGATTGCTGGAACTGATTAGCTTGACGTTGAAGGAGGCCGTGACACCCGCGCTCTTTAAGCGCCAGCCCGGCTCGGAAGCATGGCTGGTCCCGCTCCGGGCCACATACCGCTGCAAGCCGATGCCCGCAGATCAGTATGTGGATTGGATGTGGCGAGAAATGGAAAAGGCGCTTCCGAAGAACATTGGTCTCGCGAACAGCATCTACGACCAGTTCGCGCTAGGTGAGCCCCGCCTGATTGAATGGGACCAACGTGAATACTGTCGAGACCGCCTTCGTGAGCGGGTTTATGCGTGGTGCAAAGAGCACTGGCCAAAGCTAACCCCAGCAGAATTTGCCAAGGCAGTCGATGGTCCAGCAGGGTCGCGTGGATGGGAACTGTGTCAGTTAATGTTCCCTGGCTCATCGCGTGGATTCAAAGTGAAACACTCCGAACGCAGCGATTGGGCATGGGCAGGCCCACTGATTCAAGCGGCGGCCGTTGCCTGCCCTGACATCATGATTCGCCAAGTCGCGAATCTCGTTTTCAAACAGGTTCAGTTCACTGTTGGCCCGGTGGACGGCAAGTCGCTGCGGGCTCTTTTCGGAGAAAATGGTCGGAATGTTGTGAAGTGGATCGCCGACAATTCCCATCGCTTGCCTCCGGTCGAAGGGATGGATGGAAAAGTTGTCGACGATCTAGCCGAACGATGGCTCCTGCATGGTGACGAGCCGGAAGATGGCAAAGCCACTGACCCAGTCACTGATAACCAAGACGGGACTGCGCCGCCTAGCGATTCATGAGGCTCACGGTCCAACACGACCACAGAGACAATCGCGAGACTCTGAGGTGATTGCGCGCGCAATACACGGGCCGCCACAAGCCCGCCAGCGGCCTGGAATCATCCTGGACGGGTTCCGGTAGCCTGGAGCACTGAAGACGTCTACGGGCGGCCTGGAGGCCGCTGCGGGCGTATCACAATGTGATACGAATCAGACGACCTGGAATGAGCCTGGAAAGGCATTCTAACAGTCTGTGATATGTCACGGATTGATATCGAATCTTGAGATGCCCAGCGCGATTACGGAGTTACGTCGAGATTCACCGCGTGCCGGCCAGTTTTCTCCGCCGATCGTGCCGATCGCTCAGAAATCGGCACCGCTTACCACGTAAGGACTTAGGTGCGTTTTTGGGGTAAATTCACAAAACCTCCTATCTATCGCCATATGCAAAATCAATTCTTATAGTAATAACAATATAAAAGATGACACACGTATAAGGAGTAGATGGCCGGTTCCCTGTTTTACCCTGAAAATCGACCTTAACTCCTTACGTGGCAACGGGTGCCGATTATTTTACGATCGGCGACATCGGCACGCCGCGGCAGCGATCCCTGATGACCGCTCGCGCGGTTGAGATGCGCGCCCTGGGCCGGCGACCTGACTCCCGCACGACCGCTACGACCGTCGCAATCCGTACAACCGTCACAGCCTGCCCGCTCCTGGCCGCTCGCTTGCATCGCAGGCAAGAGGTCACACGCCGTAAGTCTCGCTGCATCACTGACGTGCAACATCCTGACTGCACCTCATAGCGTAGTGATGTGGACCAATCTTGACTCCACGGGACCGGGAGGGGGTCAGATTCGGGCCGGCAGGCGGCGGCCGAAGGGCACGTTTGCGCCCAGCACTTTGGCGTGATTTCCCGGCGGCGACCCAGTCGACGACGCGGCGAACGACGATTTCGCACCGGAGCGCCGAGATTCCCGACACTTTCCGATCAAAACGATCGTTTTGGCCTAAATGAGGGTTAGGAGCACCTCATATCAACCAGCCAACGCAATGAACATCGTATCAACCCTCTTGACCCCGGCCGCAGGCACCCTGACGCCAGTGGCAGACATCGTCGCCGCCGTGCGAAAGGCCATTCCTCACGCTCACCTGAAGCGTGGTGAGGTCGTCGCCTGGATTTCTGAGGCCGGCCACAGGCTCACGTTTGCCGGCGGCCAGCTTCAGGCCGCTGACGTGAAGCTCAACTGATTCCACTGCCGCCCGTCAGTCCTGGTCAACTTCCTGGCGGGCAGCACTTCTCACACGCGGCCGGCGTAGGCCGCGGTCAGCCGTTGTCTTGGCGGCTGCCCAACACCGGCGGTGCTGCTTCGACACCGCCGGTCCTTACACCGAAGGTCTCTGATGATTTCCGACGAACAACTCGACCAGTTCATCAAAGAACGATGCCAGCCTGGAAAGTCGTCCCCGGCGGAGTTCGCGGACAGCGTTGCGACCTTCTTCGGCTTTCCTGGCTCATGCCACCGTGACAGCGTCCTTTGGATGCTCAAAGAGCGCGGCCTGTATTCGCCGAAGCGGTCTCCGTCCGACGATGAAGCCGTCTGGCTCATCTTCAGAACTGGCAAAGCCCCGAACGGCCTCGCCGGAATCACGGGCAAACCTCTCTGACTCTTGCCCGCCGGTGAAATACGGCGGCCCGGCCGCGCCTTGAGAAAGCCCGGCCGGGAGGGACACACCGGACTCGTTTGACAATGGGCGAGTCCGTGCCCGTGGTCGACCACGGGCGAATACAAATGATGATTGAAGCGGCCTTCAAACGTGTCACCGCTCCTGGACACGGCGTGAATCTTCCCACCGCGATCCGCGCCGTGTGGGACGCCATTCCGCGCGACTCTCGCGTCAGCCGGAAGGCCATTCAGCGCTGGATTCGCGCGAATCATCGCATTGTCGAATCCGCCTACGGACCGGTTCTGGCCGGCTTCCGCCTCATCTAAACGAGCGCCCTGGAGAGCTTGGAACGGGTTCGTATCCGGGGCGCTCGTAATCCGTTCACTGAACCCCGACAAAGATCATGAAACGCATCTCAAGTCTCAGATTCAAACTGTGGGCCGCCGAACAGGGCCTCAACCTGGACGATCAACAGGCCGAAGCCTTGCGGTCGGACCTGGAGCAGCGCTCCGGTCGGGAATTGCTTCACACCGACTTCTATCCGTCGAATCATCACGAGCGATTCGGCCTGAAGCGTGGCGACTCGCGCAACTCCCTGGAGCGAGTTCAGGACATGGAGTTCCGGAAGTCGCAGTTCAAACAGCCGGAGCAATTGCCGGTCTCGGAACAGATCGCGCGCTCCTTTGAGGCCGAAGCCAAACAAGCGCGGATTGATGCGCTGCCCGATGCCGAGCGTCGCGCAGTTCAGTATCGAGAGAAAGCGGACGCCGAAGCCCGCGCCCAGTCGGATGCCGCTGTCCTGGCTGAACAGCGCGGGAAGATCGCCGACGTTTTGACGGCCGCCAAGCTGAACGCGATTCGCGCCGCCTTCGATGCCGACCTGACCACGCGAGAGGTTGAGTTCGCTTTCCACAATGCCGCGCTCCTGGAGCACAACCTGGACGCCGGCCAGTACGCGAAGAATCACACCGACTGGGCGCGGCCGATCGCGGCTCGGAAATCAGCGAGCTACGAAGAGTTTCGGCAGAAGCTCGCGGCCGAAACCGCTCAGCGCCAGTCACAGATCGCCGAGTTCCTGCCGCCGCCTGCCGCTCCGGCCTCTGACAAGCCGTTCGCGTGGGACAAACCGCCGGAAGTTGCGCAGAGCCAAACGAAACGCGGCATGGTCCGCATCTTTCACGATGGAAAGGCCACCGTCGTTCCGCAGTGGGCATACGACGACAACATCGACAACCCGGCATGGCTCGCGAAGTACGCGACGGAGCACGGGTCAGTTGATGACGCTGTTTTGCAAGACGGCGACTCCCCGCATGGACAGTGGTGATGATGATTTCCATGCGCAACCTGGACGGCCGCTGGCTGGGCATCGTCACCGATCAATCGGGGCGATGCTTCGCGCGTTGGTACGGCGACAAGCCAACCGAACGTGCCATTGCGATCGACTGGCGCGACCGTCGTTCCGAGTTCTTCCGTTACTTCTACTGAGGTTCTGATGCAGCGAGAGTTCCGCGACTTCCTTACACGAACAGTTCCGGGGCAATCGTCGCCCTACCTGTTCTTCCGCATGTTTTGCCGCCAGACAAACTTCACACCTGACCGCCGCAACGAGATGGCTTTCGAGCGGCTGTTAGAGACGGAAGGGCTGATTGAAGACGGGTTGGTGACCCGTGGCGCGGGTGCCGCTCGCATGAAGTGGCCGATTGTCACTCGCAACGAGGTGGACGAATGAGCTTTTGGGAATCCTTCACCTGTTGCTTCCCCTGGCCTGGCGCACGCAGAGGTTCTACACCGGTTGTGAAGTTCAAGGGCAAGGTGACGAGTCCCCGGCGGGTCGCGTGGGAACAAGTACGCGGTCCGATTCCTCCTGGCTGCGACGTCGTCACCACCTGCGGCAACTCGCTGTGTTGCAACCCGAATCACCTCACGCTGTCGTCCCCGAAGCTGAGTGATGACGACGTGCGAGCGATTCGGGAATCGTCGCTGCCGTCTCGCGTCCTGGCGGCCGTTCACGGCATCAACAAGCGGAACGTCGACCGCATTCGCACCCGCGAACTACGGGCCGGAGTTGAACAATGGAAGAAATCAAACAGGTTCTCGGCTTTGAAGTCGGAACCGCCCTGAAGAACATCAGTGACCTTGGCGGCGCTGTCTCCAATCTCTCGGGACGCCTGAACCGCTTCGGAACGTCCGTTGATCGGTTCAACTCCCGCTTCGGCGCGACCAGCAGCGCAATGACAAGCACCGGCAATGCGGCCGGCCAACTCGACAGCCGGCTCGGTCGTCTGACCACGTCGGCGGAACTTCTGTCGCGGATCGTCTACACGCAATTGGTCATCAAAGGCTTGCGCCTGACCGAAAAGGCGATGACTGACGCTGCCAGCGAGGCCGCCCGATTGCAAATCGAGCTTGCCAAGGTGTCGACAGTCGCGGACGGGATGTTCACCGGCCTGCCGGACATTGGTGCGGCCGTTCGTCAGCAGTCGGCGGCGCTGGGCATCGACCAACTGGAGATCGCGGGCGGCCTGTATCAGGCGCTTCAGAATCAGATTGGCGGGAGCAAGGCCGAACTCCTGGACTTCAACCGGGTCGCGAGCCAGTTCGCAGTCGGCACGGTCACCAGCCAGAACAACGCCATCGAACTGCTGTCGGGAACGCTCAACGCTTATGGACTGGATGTGAGCCGTGCCGAAGAACTGGCGTCGAAGTTCAACAAGACGATCGAAATCGGCAACATCGAAGGCAGCCAGCTTGCGACTGTCTTCGGTCGCGTGTCGACGCGCGGGTCTGAACTTGGCGTCACGTTCGAAGAACTCAACGGCCTGTTCGCCACGTTGACCATCCGCGGTGTGAAGGCCAGTGAGGCCGCGACGCAAATCAGCGGCGTCCTGTCGGCCTTCACGAAGCCGTCTGAGGCGATGAAACGCGCCCTGGATCAACTGAACGCGCCGTCCGGCGAATTCCTCATCCGTTCTGTCGGCCTGTCGGAAGCACTCAAGCAAGTGCGGGACACGACGGACGGGTCATCGTCGTCACTCGCGAAGCTGTTCCCGAATGTCCGCGCCCTGAACGGTGCGAGCATTGCCGCACGGGACAACCTGGAGTTGCTGAACCGGAACATCGCGGCCGTTCGTGACACGGCTCTGAGCCTGAACAAGGAACGCTTTGAAACGATCTTCCAGACGGATGCCAAGAATCTCGAAAACGAGTTGAACAAGGCTCGAATCGAACTCACGAAGTTCGGTGAAGAGCTTCTTCACGTCACCGCGGAAGGGCTCAAGTTCGTCGGCGGGATGGACGGCATCATTTCAGTGTCGAAGAACGCTGCGCCGGCCATTGCGGCCGTGGCCGCTGCGACTGCTGTCTACGTCGCCAATACGCGGCTGGCCGTCCTTCAGGGGACTGCCCTGGCTGGAGTGCTCACTAAACTGTCGCAGATTGGCCTTGGTCTGGGAGTCGCCAGCAGCATCGGCAACTTTCTCGGATCGTCGCTTGATTCGTCTCGCCTGGAGAACCTGCGAAAGCTGGAAGCCGCGAATAACCAGCTTGTCAGCAAGTTCGTCCAAGGCGAACAGACACGGCTGACGGAAGCCCGGACCACTGACGCCGCCATCGTTCAGAGTTCGCTGAACGCGAGCCGTCAGCAGATTGCCGACTTCAACCGCACAACCGACGAACTGATCGCAGGTGAGAAAAGATTGGTCTCGGTCGCGACCGATCAACTGAACCGGTTCATCGGCACGCGGGAATCGCTCGTTCGCGAGTTGGAAACGTCCGCGAAGGACTCGGCAAAGGCAATTGAGGATTCGCAGGCGCGTGTCCGGTCCCTGACTCAGACCAAAGCTGACCGTCAGTTCGATGCGTCCCTGCGGGATGCGGCCGACCCCGAACGGATCAGTCGGACACTGTCGCAGGCGACGTCTGAAGCCCGGAAGGCCGCTTCCGCTCTCGGCAAAGCGCAGACCGATCAACAAATCAGCGAAGCGCTGCGGTTGTTCGATTCGGCGGAGCGCCGGGCCGAATCGGCCCGCGCCCTGGCTCAGCAGACCGGCAACCGTGGGGCGGAGAACTCCGCCCTTTCGACGATCAATCGTCTGACCGATCAGCGCATTGCGGCAGAGAAGCAACTCCAGAAGATTCAGGAGTCGCGAGCCAACACGCTGACCGCCGAAGCGGCCAAGCAACGGCAGATTCTCGACAGCGTGAAGGCCAATGCGAAAGAACTCCTGGACAACCCGCCAACTGTCGGCCTTGATCCGCAACAACAGGCACAGCGGGCGGCCAACCGTCAGAAGGCACTCGGCAACATCCTGAAGGCCGGCTTCAGCTCCAGCGACCTGAAGCTGACGGACGCGCTCGGTTTGACTCAGCTTGCCGCCGACATGGAACGGCAGCCGCTTCCGATCAGCTTCAACATCGAAGGGGCCGTAAACCAACTCACGGCCGGCGTCCAGACCGCGCTGAACAACTTCAAGTTCAACGCGAAGTTCGACGTGACCGGCCTGGAGCGGGCTCTTGGCACAACCTTCAGGTCACCGGATGAGGCCGCGGCCGGCCTGTCGCAGGCCGTAACCGAAGCCGATGCGCTGCGCACGAAACTGTCCGGCATCGAACAGCAGCGGGCGTCAGCACTGACCGGGGTGAAGGCCGAAGTTCAGGAACTCCTGAAGTCGACGGACAGTTTCGCGAACTGGTTGAGCCGATCGCTGACCGTGGCGCAGCCGGACGCCCAAAAGGCGCTGGCATTGATGGATCAGTTCAAAGCGAAAGCCAATTCGCTCCTGGACTCGCCCAATGTCAGCGTCGACCAAGTCAGGCAGTTGTTCACGTCCGTTGAACAGCTTGCCACGCTTCAGAACAAGATCAGCGGCCCCGTTTTTGGAAACGGAGCCGGGTTGAACCCCGACATCGACGTTCTTTCGCGAGCGACGGACAAGTTGTTGCAGGTCGCACGCCTGCCAACTGCTGATCCGGCGCAGTCGGCCCGCCTGGAGGAATTGAACCGGCTGATTCAGGGGAGCAACAGCGCCGCCACGAACATCGAAACGGCGCTGACTCGCGGCGCAACGGCGCTGACGAATGCGGCCACCCGAATCGAGTCGGCGTTGACAAAGCCCATCAACCGGGCGTTCGGCGGACTGGCTTACCACGCGGGCGGAGGACTGGCCCGCGGATCAGACACGGTTCCCGCCATGCTTACACGTGGCGAAACCGTGATGACCAAGAGTGCCACGCAACGGTTCTTCAGCGACTTCCAGCGAATGAACGCCGGGATGCAGCCTCAGTATCGGAATGCTGGCGGCACGGTCACCAACGTCGGCGACATCAGCATCAACGTGAATGAGTCGAAGACGCCCCAACAGACGGGCCGGGAAATTGCCCGGACGTTGCAGCGCGAGTTCCGTAAGGGAACGATCCAACGGTTTTGAAACTCGAAAGCCCGGCCCGCAAGGGACCGGGCTTTTCTGTTTAGACCACTGCCTTCAACTTCTCCACCGTCGCCAACACCGACTTTGCTTGCTCCAGTCCGCCGCACGCCTGAATGAAACTCAGAGCCGCCGTAAAGCCGTTGTCGATGATTCCGCCACCGGCCGCGGACCGGCTGGCCTTCTTAACCCGCACCTTCCGTCCCTTGCCGCTCGATTTGCTCAGGTTGTATTTGACAATCGACACATAGGCCGGGGTGACCTTGAATCCCTGTTCATTGACCTTCTCCGCAACTTCCTTCGGAGAGGCGTCCGGATTCGCCTGGAGAGCTTCACGGATCGCTTGGGACTTGTTGCCAGATGACTTCTTTGCCACGGTGCTGATTCTCGCTGATAGGACGGCCCACGACCGAACTTTAGCTTAATAGACTGGCGACACAAGTGCGCCCAGTCCGTCCTACAAGAGTCCACCGGTTAATTTTTTCTGAGGTTTTCGGCGCAATCGTCACCCGGCGAAATGGCCTGTTTTCCTATATGTCAGACAAAAGTCATCACATGAGCGTAAGCTATAGCATGCCGCGTAGGGCATTGCTCCAGAAGAAGTTAATGCACGCCGTCAAGCCGTATGGCAGAGTTGTCTGCGTTGACAGACACTTCACCACGGATCAACACCTATGAAAGCCGTACCACCCCGCCGGTTCTACGTCGAAACGCTCACGCCGATTTTCGACTTCCACAAAGTGCCAAAACGAATTCGACCGGCACTTATCCGGTTCTACTGCGAGGTCCGGCCGCTCACGCCGGCGCTGGAGCGGTTCAGCCGCCTGCGGGGATGGAATCGCCTGTTTCGCGAATGCAACATCGCAGCAAACGCCGGATGGCTGGCTCTTCGCGCGAGGTGCGCGTAATGACCGACGAACAATTGAACGACTCGCGCGACTTCGACGGCCTTTACGTTCGCCACTCTGACCGGGCTCGCACATTCGTGCGCCGGTTCATTGGGAAACGGTTCGAGCACTTGAATGAGGAGATTGTGCAGTCGATCTTTCAGCGGCTGCGCGATCAGCCGTTCGCTCCTGGAATCGCTTTCTTGCCGCACTTCTATGCTCTGTCGCTAGAGTTGATTGCTGAGTCAGCACATTTGGCGACCGATAGCCGGTGACCTCTTGCATTCGGGTTCACTGCGACCTATGCTTCTGAATCGCTGGTGCACATGCACCAGCCTGTCTTCCTGAGAAGCGTTTACGACGCCTTGGGAGGCAGGCGAGAACTACTAATCCCATACAAACACTATCAACAGGGCCTCATATAGTATTCCCAGAAGCGATTGACATGCATGAGGTCACAGGTTCGAGTCCTGTCAGGCGCACATCCGAAACCCGTAAGTGGCAATCACTTACGGGTTTTTTCGTACCCTGAGCTTTGTAGCCCTTTTTAGCTTTCTGAATCTGTACCCCTTTTTTGAGAAACCGGGGGTACAGTCCGCTTCACCTTCTATTGCGGGATGATAACGGCCAGCCGTTGCCAAGTCGCTTCAGGCCCGAATTCGATCAGTGATTGCAGTATCTGCTGACGCTGCTTCTCGTTGTCCGCTTGCTCGCCAAGCTCGCTGACCATGTGGGCAATCAGCCGCTCAAGCTCTGTCTTTTCGATGTTTGATTTGACCCTTTTCAGCGTCTCTTCAAAGCCGTTCTTTGCCAATGACTGAAGCATGATCGAACGGGTTTCGGGAGTGTCGATTGCCGTCTGATCCGTTGCGGACAGCAGCCCCATTTGGTCAAGTTGAGCCGTGGAGCGGTGCCACTCTTCGGCGGCAACTGCGTCTAACCAGTCCGGGCAAATGGGTTGATTCTGGCTCGCCTTTGGTTCAGCCAGCTTGCGTCGTCTTTTGTGCATGTCGCCCCGTAGTTTGTTGATCTGCTTTGGTTTAGGTATTCGTCCCTGCATTCCGTATCTAGATGTCCAACACGCCGAATCAGCTAACGATTGGTGGTGGAACCACAAACGTGTGGGATGTGTTCCTTGGCTCGCCGAGCGATGCACTCCCGCTGAAAAAGGCACTCTCGGACGCCATCACCGAAATGAACGGTGCGTTGCCGAGCAAGCTGCTTCAGTTGAAACCGATCAACTACGAAATTGCCGTCACGGCTCAAGTCGGAACCCCCGGACAACGTTGGATCAACGAAGAGCGAGTTCAGTCCGCACAAATCCTGTTCGCAGTGTTCAATCGCAATCTTGGAACACCGGTCGACGACGCTGTCAGCGGAACTGTGAGCGAGATTCAAACATTCGTTGCCAACGACAACGGAATGAACGCCGTCATCTTCTTTAAGCAGGGAAGCGACAAGACGACCGAGCTTGCAGATTGGCAGAACGACATCGGCGGCCGGTGCATCTACGTCCCATTCAGGACTGCCGATCAACTTAAGAACTTGGTGAAGCACCAGTTATTTCACCGGATCTTCGCAGCGATGCACAACAAGGCGGATGACAGTGAAATTGTCCGAAAGGCGATGAATGAAGCCAGCATGTGGCAGACAGCACACCAAGGGATGAAGGAACAATCGGAGAAGTGGGAGGTTGCTTTCGCTATCACGCTATTCATTTCAATCTTTGCCGTGATCGGATTGATCGTATGGTCTATCTACCTGTGGAACAGTCGGTTCGGTTGGCAATTGGAACACAACAAGGTCAAGCAGCAATTGACGAAGGAAGTCAAAGCGGAACGAGACAAGTATTTCGCAGCTAATTACCAAGCGACGGTGGCGAAGAGTGAACTGAATAGGTCCAAGAAACCGTGGACAGCCGAAGAGTTCGCCGCCGCAATCGGGTTCTTTCGATTTAAGCCAACAGAAGAGATTATCTACATAAAGACGCCGGAAGGTGAGCTTGGTCTGAACACGCCTGAAGCCGACATCTCAATTTCCATCGACAAAGTTGCTCCGATAATGCGATTCAACGTCGCAATCAAACCGGTCGAGCCGGGATCGGATGGGAAGCTCCATCCTTCGTCTGCCTCCCTACTGGTCTCGAATGAGGACGGACGCCCTTTCGTAATCGACATGACATTTGACGATGTCTTCAAACCTAAAACTGACAAAATCACGTCTCAGCTAGAGGCGGTATTGTCGCACATGACGTCGCCAGCCTACGTCAATGCGATCCAGCGGCGGCTGGATCAGTTCAAACGTGCAGACGACTCCTCATTCTTGAAGTAGGTCGTGCCGAACTTGCAGAGATGCTGGTTCGCGTCACCTCATTGAAGGGCCTCAAGCGTTGGCGTAACCGTTCAAAAGAATCCCTGTCCTCCCATGCCCCCCATCCCTCCGCGCGATTTCCGAAACTCGGCCTCTGGAAACCGGGCCGCCAGCTGATCGAGAACATCCGCCGAGAGCGGCCTCTCGAGGTGGATGAGCACCCCGCGAGGTTCACCTCCCGGGGCAAAAAGCAGTCGGCGTCCTTCCGAGTCCCGCCACAATTGAACGTGCGTCCTTGGAATCTTCAGCCAGGTTCGGAACCTGCCGAGTGGTGAAGAATCCAACGGGTCGATCCTGGCTTCCGCGGCAACTTCCAGATGCTGGACCGCTGCGATCCAGGTTTCCCGTCGCTGGCGCTCAACCGTCGTCCAGACAAGCAGCCACAGCCCCGTGGCCGCAATAGCCAGGGCCCCGGCGATGATGGCGAGCCGGTGCAGGCGGCGTTTCGGACCTGGCGAACGGAAACTCATTCGGGGACACGGGTCAGTACATATGTGGGAGCCGGCCAGCGACGGACGCCGACATACTCCAGCGTCAGCGTCTTCTCCGTGATCGACACGATCCTGAACGCATCGGGAGGTGGCGGCGCGGGCGCGCCCGACCAGTTCTCCTGTGCCCACTGGAGGAATTGCCCTGGCAGTGTGGAGGCGGTCATCACGCGATCCGGCCGGATGACGATCGAGTCGCGTTCGACGGTCCAGAAATTCCGGGTCTTGCCGGCGATTCCGGAGTCCTCGATCACCACGCCGTCGCGACCAAAGTCGAAGGTCACGACATGCGGCCAGGGAAAGGTCTGCGGGGCCGTCTGCCAGCGACCGACGAGGCGCGGATCGACCTGGGAACTGCTCCAGAACACCGTTGCGACGGCAGCGCCGAGGAACACCGCCACCGGCCATCGCCAGCGTTTCGGAGCCGACGGAGTGTCGATCATGGGATCGTTCCTCAACCGGACAGTCACTTCACTGGCATGACGGGGGGAATCTTCCAGCTGCCATCAATGATCGATGGCGGCGTCTCCTTCGGCAAGGAAGGAAAGACGACGCATGAAACTTCCTCCGTCATGAACGTGGATTCATCGAAATGGCCGTTGTGCCGGTCATCGCTCAGCGGTGTGCCGACGCCCAAGTCTCCCGACGAGCGTCGCAGGTCAGCAACAAAAAGGGGCCGGGCCGCGTCCGTGACGAACGGTCATTTCATGGAATGACGCTCGAAGAATTCCCACATCAGGTCGTTCGCGGAGATGTCCAGCGTCGACTTGCCGAGGGTGGGAAGCAGCGATTTCTGGCCTGGCCAGGTATGGCCTCCGTTCTGAACCGCGTAGAGGACGACCTCCGCGGCGTCATTGCCCGGCGGGTACTGCGTCCTGCGGACCGTCGTTCCGTCGCTCCTGTCGCGATCCGGAAGGTCGGAGACGACCGGCTTCGCTGCACAACCGTTGACGATCCTCCAGTACTCGATCGAATCGCTCACCGATTTCAGTGGCTGAAGCGCGCCCGAGTTCCTGCCGTTGTATTGCACCACGTTGTCGGCCGTGCCGTGGAAATGCAGCACCGACACCGGCCGTCCTGGCCGGGCGGTGGGAATGGCCATCGTTCCGGCCACGGGCGCAATGGCTGCGATGCGATCCGAGAGTTCCGCGGCCAGGCGATAACACATCATCCCGCCATTCGACATGCCGGCGGCGAAGACCCGCTTCTGGTCGACGTTCAGGACCGCTCCCAGGTCGTCGAGCAACAGGCGGATGAACTTCACGTCGTCGGGATTCTCGCGCACGATCTGCGACGAACGCTGGCCGGCGTTCCAGTACAGGAACGGGTCCGATCCGGTCCCGTTGGGATAAACGGCAATGAACCCGGCCTGATCGGACTTGGCGTTCATCCCGGTCACCGCGATGGTGATCAGCCCGTTTGTTCTCGCTCCATGCAGGACAAGCACCACCGGCGTCGCGCGCTCCCGCGAATACGCTTCGGGAACGTGAACAAGATACGACCGCTCCCGGCCGTCGACGGAGAGTTTGCGCGCATGGTCACCCGGGCCGAGCGGCGCGGCGACGAGCGCTCCGAGGAGGACGGCGATGGGCAGTGACGTCATGCGGAAACTCGCGTGCTTTCAGGGAGCACGAATTCTAGCGGGGAACCGCTCAGATGGCCTGATGGGGGAATCTGTTTCGTTCCCCGGCTGAGCCGCACTCCTGCAGTGCCGCGCAACCGCTCCCGTTGGGTGGAGGCGCCATGCAAACGAACACACCCACCCCGACACACCCAAGTCCCTCGCACACAGGCGATGCGCGCAGCGTTCCGACGCAACGACCGTCTGGCAAAGACGGCGCAGCACCTGCGCCGATTCGCCAGCGGAGGAACGGCATCGATACCACACCGCCCCCCGGCCCTGTACTTCTTGCTCGGTTGCCAGCCTTGGTGGGCGACTTGACCGTGAACTTCCCCGTGGCGGCCGCTATTCTGAAGCCGGATTCGGTCGCCGCTCCATCGGAATCCGCCCGCCCCCCGCCCCTGCCCTCCCGACCCGGGAAACTCCGGCATGACTCGCATTTGCGTCGCGGTGTTGCTGCTGGCCACTTGCGCTCCCACTCTCTTGTGGGCGGAAGAAACTCCGGACGAGTTCTTCGAGCGGAAGATCCGGCCGGTCCTCGTTCAACATTGCTATCGCTGCCATTCTGCTGATGGAGATTCGCTCAAGGCGAACCTGTTTCTCGATTCACGCGACGGCATGCGTCGTGGCGGCGATTCCGGTCCGGCCGTTGTTCCAGGCGATCTCAAGAAGAGCCTGCTGATTGATGCGCTGCGGTATGAATCGATCGAGATGCCTCCCTCGGGAAAGCTCCCTGAGAATGTGATTGCCGACTTCGTGACGTGGGTCGAGATGGGAGCGCCCGATCCGCGGAAGGACGGGCCGGCGGCCGCCGCCATGCCAGTCACGGCGTCCACGATCGACTGGACCACGGCACGGGAGTTCTGGTCGTTCCGGAAGCCGGAAGCACATCCCCAGCCCAGGGTGTCCGCCCCGGACTGGGTCTCGCGTCCGCTGGATGGATTCATCCTCGAGAAACTCGATCGGGCCGGTCTGAAACCGGCCGAAGAGGCCGACCGGCGGATGCTCATCCGCCGCGTGACATTCGACCTGACTGGTCTTTCGCCGACTCCCGCGGACGTTGACGCATTTGTGGCCGATGACTCGCCTGAGGCGTACGAGAACGTCGTCGACCGGCTGCTGGCGGCGCCGCAGTACGGCGAGCGTTGGGCCCGGCTGTGGCTCGACATCGCCCGCTACGCCGAAGACCAGGCGCATATCGTCGGCTCCAACCGCGAACTCTGTTATCCGAACGCGTATCGCTACCGGGACTGGGTGATCGCCGCCCTGAACAGCGACCTCCCCTATGACGAGTTCATCCGCCGCCAACTGGCGGCCGACCTGATCGCGCCCGACGATCAGGAAAGCCACGTCGCCCTCGGGTTCATCGGCCTCGGACCGAAATACTATCGCCGCGGCTCACCTGAGGTGATGGCTGAGGAATGGGAGGACCGTGTCGATACCGTGACCCGCGGATTGCTCGGTCTGACGGTTGCCTGCGCCCGCTGTCACCACCACAAGTACGACCCCATTCCAACGGAAGACTACTACGCGCTCGCGGGCGTCTTCGCGAGCACGGAGATGTTCAACAGGCCGCTGACTGAGGCCGCGGAAACGACCAAGGGAGGACAGTCGAAAAAGGCGGACGAGGCGCTGCATATCGTGCGCGACCTCAAGCCTCATGATATCGAGGTGATGATCCGCGGCGACGTGTCGAAGAAGGGGCCGAAAGTCGAACGGCACTTCCTGACCGCGCTCAGCAACGACGTCCCCTCCCCGCTTCAGAACGGAAGCGGCCGGCTCGATCTCGCGAAGGCGATCGCCAGTCGTGAAAACCCGCTGACGGCGCGGGTGATCGTGAACCGGGTCTGGGCTCAGTTCTTCAAGACGGTCCTGGTGAAAACGATGAGTAATTTCGGCGCCCTTGGCGATGCGCCGACGCACCCCGAGCTTCTGGACGACATCGCTGTCCGGTTTATGGACAACGGCTGGTCTTTGAAATGGCTGGTGCGCGAGATCGCGCTCTCTTCGACGTATCGCCAGTCGAGCCACGCCGCCCCGGAAAGCCTCCAAGCCGATCCGGAAAACCGGCTCCTGAGCCGGATGCCGCGTCGGCGACTCAGCGTGGAAGCGTGGCGGGACGCCGTGATGGCGGCCTCGGGGGAACTCGACCCGAGCGTGTACGGCGTTTCGATCGATCCGATGAACGTCGAGGCGCGCCGTCGCACGGTATATGCCGAGATCAGTCGTCTGGAACTGAATAAGCTCCTGGCCCTGTTCGACTTCCCCGATCCGAACACGCACAACCCGCAACGCAACGCGACGACCACGCCGCTTCAGAAGCTCTTCGTGTTGAACAATCCGTTCATGCTCCGGCATGCGGAGAAGCTTCGCGACCGGGTCGCCGTTCAGGCCGGCGACGACGCCCCGTTGAGGGTGGTGCTCGCTTATCGCCTGGTCTTCGGCCGGATGCCGACGGCCGACGAACAGCAGCTCGCATCCGAGTTTCTCGGCGACATGCCGAGCGCGGAACGCTGGACGGAATACACCCATGCCCTGCTCGCATCGAACGAATTCCTGATCCTCGACTGACCTCGACCGCTGGAATCGCCATGACGTTTCCGCTTCCTGCTGCTGTTTCCCGTCGACAGGCCCTTCGCCAGGCCGGCGCCGGCTTCGGAATGCTCGGGCTCACTGGAGCGCTCAGCGCGGCCGGGATGCTTCAGGCCGCGACGGGACCGGCGTCCGGTTCATCGGTGGCGGCCGCGTTCCCGAATCACGCGCCTCGTGCCAAACGCGTGATCTTCCTGTTCATGAACGGCGCGCCGTCGCATGTCGACACCTTCGACCCCAAGCCGGCGCTCGCCAGATACGAAGGGCAGCAACCCGAAGGGATCAAGTCGAAGGGAAGCGGCTTCATGCCGTCACCGTTCACGTTCGCGCCTTATGGCGACAGCGGCGTCGTGATGTCCGAACTTTTCCCGAATCTGGCCCAGCACGCGGATGACGTCTGCGTGATCCGGTCGATGCACACAGACGTTCCCAATCATGAGCCTGGACTACTGCTGATGAACTGCGGCCATCAGCAGCCCGTACGGCCATGCCTCGGGTCGTGGGCGTCGTATGGCCTGGGAAGCGAAAACCGGAATCTTCCGGGTTTTGTCGTGCTGACGCCCGGGATGCCGGTCGTCGGTCCGCAGCTCTGGTCGAATTCTTTCCTCCCTGGCCAGCACCAGGCGACTTCGGTCAATACATCGGACCTCGACATCGAACGCCTGGTGGCCAACATCCGGCATCCTTCGCTGAGCCGCCCGGAGCAGCGGCGCCAACTCAACCTCGTGCTCGAAATCAATCGCCGGCACCTGCGCGAGCGGGAGAACGACGCCGTGCTGGAGGAGCAGATTCGCGCCATGGAGCTGGCGTTCGAAATGCAGCGTGAGGCCGCCGAGGCGTTCGACGTCTCCCGGGAACCGAAGCATGTGCGCGAGCTCTATGGACCGAGCGATTTCGGCCAGGGTTGCCTGCTTGCCCGGCGGCTGGCGGAGCGTGGCGTGCGGTTCATCCAGGTCTACTACGTCACGAAGAAGAACAAGCAGCCCTGGGACACGCATTCCAACAACAACGCCGGGCACCGGACGCTTTGTGCCGACAGCGACCGCGCGACGGCGGCGCTGCTCTCCGACCTTCAGGCTCGCGGGCTGCTCGAAGACACGCTCGTCGTCTGGGGGGGCGAATTCGGGCGGACTCCCTATTCGCAAATGGACCTGTCCAAGATGGATGCCGCGAAGGCCGGCCGCGACCACCACAACACCGGCTTCAGCATGCTCCTGGCTGGCGGCGGGGTGAAGGGGGGCTACACGCACGGAGCCACGGACGAGCTGGGGATGCACGCCACGGAAAAACGCGTTCACGTGCACGACCTGCACGCGACGATCCTGCACCTGATGGGGATCGACCACGAAAAGCTCACCTACCACTACTCGGGACGCGATTTCCGGCTGACGGATGTGCACGGCACGGTCGTCCACGACATCATCGCCTGAAAGGCCAGGGAACGCCGGGGCCCTGCCCCTGCGGGCGTTGTACTGCCGAAGCTGATCTTGCCCTGTTCGGCGATCTCGGCGATTCTTTCGACCTTCCCCATTCACCTTTTCGCCGTCGGTCCGGTTCCCATCTTGCCGGCGGCCTCCCCTCCGCGCCATGTCTTTTCGCACGTCGAGTGTGCGATTCGCCCGGCCGGCGATCCTGATCGCCGTGCTGTTGAACGGCTGCGCAGCGATGGGCCCCCGGCTTGGCTTCGCTCCTCCCGCGGCCAACCCGTTGTACGTCGCGAGTCACAACGAGAACGCCGTGTGGGAAGCGACGGTCGACGTCCTCCACGAGTTCCACTTTGACATCGCCCGCGAGAACAGGCTGTCACACGTCATCGAGACGGCGTATCTGACAGGCTCCGGCGTCCTTGAGCCGTGGCACTCCGATTCGGTCGGACTCGAAAACCGGCTCGAGAGCACGCTGCAATCGATCCGTCGACGGGTCATCGTCAACGTGATTCCCGATGAACGGGGACAGGGCTTCCTTGTTTCGGTCGAGGCGTTCAAAGAACTGGAAGATCTCGACGGGCTGGCGGCGAATTCCGCGGGCGCTTCGACGTTCAATGAAAACGAGCCCCTGCGTCGCGACCTCAATCCCGTCGTCGGCCAGACAGCGGCTTCGGGCTGGCTACCGCAGGGACGCGACCTGGCGTTGGAATCAGCGATCCTGACGCGGATGCAGCAGGTCTACACGTCGCGCTGAGGCCGAACGCCACGATTACATTCGTTCGCATACCGGGATGCCGAGGAGCTCCAGTCCCTGGCGGATGATGCGACCGGTGAGGTCGACGAGCTTGAGCCGGCTGGCCCGCAGTTTCGCGTCCGGTTCCTTCATCACCGGGCAGGCGTCGTAGAACGAACTGAAGCCATTCGCGAGGTCGAAGAGGTAGCTCGTCAGCAGGTTCGGGCGATAGTCGTTGACCATCGCGGCGATCGCCTCGGGGAAGCGTGCGATGTGCAGTCCCAGATGGCGTTCCGCTGGAAGTGTCAGCACCAGTTCGGCGTCGCCAACAGCCGTTCCGGCCGCTTCGGCGCGGCGGAGGATGCCGCGCGTCCGAGCGTAGGCATACTGCATGTACGTGGCGGTATCGCCGGTCTTGGCGAGCATCTTCGACCAGCTGAAGATGTAATCGCTTTCCCGGTTGTGGTGCAGATCAGCGTACTTGATTCCGCCGAGTCCGACGGCCTCCGCCACCGCTGCCCGGGTGGCCTCGTCGAGTTCCGGGGCCGGCTGCTCGTTGTCGTCGCGCTTCGCGTCGTCATTCTCGTCGACGATCTTGCGGGCCTCGCGGATCGCCTCGTCGAGAAGGCTTTCCAGGCCGACAGTGTCGCCGGCGCGGGTCTTGAACGGCTTGCCGTCTTCGCCCATCACCGTGCCAAACTTCACGTGGCGCAGATCAACAGCCGTGTTGCCGAGGAGACGCGTCGTTTCGAACAGCATCTCGAAATGGTCGCTCTGGCGGTCGTCGACGACATAGAGAATGGCGTCGGCCTGGAATTGCCGCAGGCGGTAGTTGATCGTCGCCAGGTCGGTCGTGGCGTAGGTGAACGCGCCGTCCGCCTTCTGGACGATGAACGGCGCGGCCCTGCCGTCGAGAAACACGCACTGGGCGCCGTCGCTCTCCCGGGCAAGCCCTTTGGCCTTCAGGTCTTTGACGACTTCTTCGAGGAATGGATCGTAAAAGCTCTCGCCGAGGACCTTATCGAAGCGGACTCCCAGGCGGTCGTAGATCTTGTTGAGTGCGGTGATACAAGCCGGGAGGAACTCATTCCAGAGCTTGCGGTTCTCAGAATCGCCAGCGTGAAGCTTCGCCGTTTCATCGCGGGCAGCGCGGGCGATGTTGGAATGCTTCTCGGCAAGATCCCTGATCACCGGATCGGCGTCACCGGCGGCGACTTTCTTTTCGGCCGACTTGAGGTCGTCCGTGGCGACTGTGACTTCGGTCCGCAGTTTCTTGAGCGCGGCCTGGGCCGCCTTGTCCTTCGCGTTTTCGGCCTCGGCGGCGGCGACGCGATCTTTGGCCGAGTTCAGATCGGCAGCAAGACGAGGCAGCGACGCCTTTGCCGTAAGATAATCCGAGACTGTGTTGACCAGCCGGTAGAGTCGGGCGAGTTCGTCGACGGCGTTCTTCTGGTAGGCCGCCTGGTCGAGGAAGTTCTTGTAGCCATAAAGGATCATCCCGAACTGGGTGCCCCAGTCGCCGAGATGGTTATCGCTGACGACGTTGTGGCCCAGGAAACGCAGGGTGCGGTCGATGGCGGCGCCGATCACGGTGCTGCGGAGGTGGCCGACGTGCATCGGCTTGGCGACGTTGGGGCCTGAGAAGTCGACGATGATTGAGCGCGGTGTGGGCACCGTTTCCACGCCGAGCCGCGGATCGCCGTCCACCTTGTTGACGATGGCCTGGAGGACGTCGTCACGGACTTTGAGGTTGATGAATCCGGGGCCCGCGATTTCGGCGGGATGGCAGAGGTCCGAAAGGTCGAGTTTGCCGATGATCTGCGTCGCCAGGTCGCGTGGATTCATGCCCGCCTGCTTGGCGAGCGGCATCGCGCAGTTGGCCTGATAGTCGCCGAATCGGGCGTCCTGGGCCGGGCGGACCATTGCGGCGAACTGGGCGACCTGATCGGGCGTGGTGTAATCGGTCAGCACGCGCGCAAAGCGGGACTGCAGCTCGGCAAGGATGTTCATGGCGGAAAAGTAAAAGAAAGCCCGAGGGTTGCAACCCCCGGGCTTCGTCGGACACAGGTTCGAGGACCGGGTTCAAGTATGCCGCAGGGCTTCGATCGGATCGAGCTTGGCGGCGGCCTGGGCCGGGTAGACGCCGAAAACGAGTCCCGTCAGCACCGAGAATCCGAAGGCCACAGGGAGGCTCCAGACGGCGATGCTGGGGGTCATATCGAGGAACATCTTGCCGACATCGGACATGTTGGCCGTCGACTCGATGACATAGTTCCGCACGATGAACTTGACGCCCATGAAGACGATCGGCGTGCAAAGTCCGAGGGCCATGCCGATGAGTCCGCCGGTGCCTGACAGCACGACGGTTTCGGAGATGAACTGCTGGATGATGTCCGCCCGCCGGGCGCCGAGTGCCCGGCGGATGCCGATTTCGCGCGTCCGCTCGGTGACGGTCGCGAGCATGATATTCATGATGCCGATGCCCCCGACCAGCAGCGAGATTCCGGCAATCGACCCCAGCACGATGTTGAAGATGTTCCGGAGCTGGTCGGCCTGCTTGAGCAGTTCGAGTGGCACGACGACGGAATAGTCCTGCTTCCCGCCGTGGGTGCGCTCGAGCGTTTCGCGAACGACGTCGGCGGTGGGGATCACATCATCGGGGCTGGCGACCTGAAAGGTGATCTGGTTGAAGATGACTGATTCCGCACTGAAGCTTCCTGAGGTGCGGCGCATGATCACGCCCCCGGTGTTGATTCGGGACTGGAACGTATCGAGCGGGATGTAGACGTCTTCGTTGTAGTTCTGGCCGGACAGGCTTCCGCCGATCGCTGCCGAGGAGCCGCGTTCCTGCATCACGCCGACCACGATGTAGGCCCGCGCGGAGATCTGGAGGGGCTTTCCGATGGGGTCGTCAACAGGAAACAGCGCCCGGGCGACACCGGAGGCGATGACGGCGACGTTCGACATTCGGCTAACGTCTTCGTCGGTGAGGAATCGTCCGCGTGCGACCGTGAGATGGTTCATGGCCATGTAGCCGGGCGTACAGCCGACGACGCGGGCATTCATGTTCCGTTCGAGGTGGCGGACATCGAGCGTCGTTTCGCGGATGGCGACCTGTCCGGTGACGGACGGCAGAGTCCGCGACAGGATGCGGTGATCGTCGCGGGTCAGTCCGTAACGGAGGACGTCGGTCCGGCCGCTCGAGGAGGAGGAGGTCGTCTCGTCAGGCGGTTTCTTGCTGACGACGATGATGTTCGTGGCTCCGAGGGCGAGCACCTGCTGCTGGGCCTGGCTGCTCGCTCCTTCGCCGATCGCGAGCATGGCGATCACGGAGAACACGCCGAAGACGATGCCCAGCATGGTGAGGCCCGACCGCAGCTTGTGCAGCAGCAGGCTCTTCATCGCGAGCTGAACAGTACGGATAAAGCGCGTCATGGAGATTACGAGGCGGGCATTCTGCGGACAGGCCGCGGCGGGAAGTCTCGTTTATCTTCAATGGTTCGCCGGTTTCGGGCAAGTCCGTCTCCGTTCACGCGGGCTCCAGAGTGGTTGCCGGGTCGCGAGGAACAAGGAGGGCGCGTGTACGTGTGGTGCATCCTTCTGGCCCGATTTCCCCTGGAACTCCCGATTCAGGCGTTTCGGAGCTTCCCTGCACTGGCAAGGAAGACCGGATCGCCGACGTTTATCGCGTTGTTGCGTCCATGTTCAATGTTCCTCCATCTTTTGTGAGCGGTTGCGCACGAAGGGATGGGGGGACTGGGGCGTGGACGAACTTCAGGCGGTCGCCCCAAAGGCGAGCAGCGACCTCACGGCGGCCGCCAGCCGCACCTGATCGACCGCTCCCGATGTCTCGCAGCGGTGCGTCCGCGGAATCTCGGTCGCGGACAGTGGGGCGGCCGACGATCGCTGCAGCCGGAGGACTTCGAGGGTGGCGTCCGAGGGGTCGCCTCCCTCGGACCGGCGTTTCTGGACGCGTTGCTCCAGCACCGATTCGGGTGCTTCGCAGGTGACCAACGCCCAGGGGACGCCGAGTTCATCCGCCAGTCGCTGGAATTGCAGGCGATGCGACATCTCAAGAAATGTGGCGTCGACAATCACCGGCAGGCCCGCCCTGAGGATCGCCGCGGCCGGATCGAGCATGCGACGGTAGACATCGGAGATTGCAGCGCCGGAATAGAGTTCCGACACGCCGGCGGTCGCCCGAGATGCGAGATTCCGTTTTCGCTCGACATCTGAACGGATGCAGACCGCGCCGAGTTCCAGGGAGAGGGTGCGGGCGACGCACGACTTGCCGCTTCCCGACAGGCCATGCATGAGGATGAGGCCGTGGCCGGTCGTCCGCGACTGACGATCGGCCAGTTCGAGGTAGCCGGCGAGCAGCTTTCGCGTGTCGGCGATGTCATTCGGGGTCAGGCCGGCCTGCGTCAGGCGAATCGCGGCGACCTTCGCTCGGACGAGTGCGCGATACACCACGTAGTAGCGAAGCGCAGCCAGCCCGGAGAAATCGCCGGTGGTCGTCAGCCAGCCGTTGAGAAGCTGCCACGCGGATCCCGGCCGTTCGTGGTCGACAAGATCCATGAAGATGAAGGCAAGGTCGCTCACGACATCTATGAACCGCAGTTCCGCGTTGAACTCGATGCAGTCGAACGGTTGCGGAACTCCGTCGACCAGGACGATGTTGCCGAGGTGGAGATCGCCGTGGCATTCGCGGATGAAGCCGGCCTGTCGTCGGTCGGCGAAGTGCTGGTCGAGTCGCGTCGCCTCCTCCTGCACCCAGCGGGTGAGGGAGTCGAGTTTGGGGGCCTGGTCGGGACTGATGGCAGCAGCGACCGGAGGGAGGCAGCCTTCGGTGTAGCGGCGGACGGTCGCCGGCTTTCCAAACGGGGAGTTTTCCGGGGCGACGGCGGCGGAGGCGTGCATCGCGGCGATGGAATGGGCCAGTTGCTCGATCTGCGATGGCGTCAGTCGTCCGGAGTCGGTGATGCTCAGGAGGACATCCGACTGCGGGAACTGATGCATCCTGACGGCGTATTCGAGGACGTCGCCCTGTTTATCGAATCGCGGCCCGGAGCCGGTCTGGACGAGTGTGACGACATCATCGTAGATGCCGGGCACGGTTCGTCGATTCAGGCGAAGCTCTTCTTCACAGCAGGCCTTGCGCTTGTCGAGGGTGGAGAAATCGACGAAACCGAGAGCGATGGGCTTCTTGAGCTTGTAGGCCCAATCGCCCGTCAGGACGACCCACGACAGGTGAGTTTCAACGAGCCTGATGGCCGCCGTGGGGTGAGGATAGGCGTCCGGGCGATGCAGGGCTTCGAGCCATGAAGGAGGGCCGGGCATAAGGACTGAGGTTCGGGGTGAATCGTGATCGAATCTGGGTCGAGGTCGTTGAAAGCGAGTGTCGACCGGGATTCAATGGATGTCGACCGGTTTTCCCACCCGAGGTTTGATCATGTTGGACATCATTTCCAGCGGCTGGTGGATGTTGCTGATCCGGGGTCTGGGGGCAATCGCCTTCGGACTCCTCGCATTGATGTGGCCAGGTCTCACGCTGTTCGTGCTGGTGTTGCTGTTTGCGGCCCACGCAGTCGTCGACGGCGTCATGGCAATTGCCCTCGGCTGGCAATTGCGCAAGCGACCCGGGGAAGCACCGTGGCTGTTGATCATCCTGATGGGATTGGTGAGCGTTGCTGCCGGAATCGCGGCGTTCACCTGGCCCGGACTGACGGCCGTTGTCCTGCTGTACATGATGGCGGGGTGGGCCATCGCGAGGGGCGTGTTCGAAGTGATTGCCGCCGTTCACCTGCGAAAGGTGATCGAGAACGAATGGTTCCTTGTCCTGGCGGGAGTCCTGTCGGTGCTGTTTGGCGTGAGTCTGATTGCCTGGCCGGCTGCGGGGCTGATGAGCCTGATGTGGCTGGTGGGTTCATTCTCGATCGCGTTCGGGATCCTGCAATGCGTTCTGGCATTTCGGCTGAAAGCCGTCGGGCGGGAGATCCGGTCTGCCGGGGGGGCGAAGGACGCCGGCCAGTGATTCGCGTTGCCGCTCCGAGAAAACGACGCAGCCCGCCAGGAAGGCGGGCTGCGCGATTGATCAGGGCCTGACCAGCGATCGGATGTGGCTGGCGTTGTCAGGTCGCTGGATTGCGTCGCGTTTTATTCATCCAACTCGACGTTCCAGTACGCCTCGCTGACGAACTTGGACCAGCTTTCGATGCGCACGGCATGCCAGGCGTACATCGGCTTCCAGGCGGGACGCGCGGGCTTGCGCGCCAGCGGCATGTGCGCCTGCTCCGGAGTGCGGTTGGCCTTGCGCTTGTTGCATGACACGCAAGCCAGCACGCAGTTTTCCCAGGACGACCCCCCCCCCTGCGCACGCGGGAGGACGTGATCGATCGTGAGTTCTTCGGAACCGGGCTGGGCGAAGCAGTACTGGCAGGTGTAGCGATCGCGCTTATAAATGTTGCGCCGGCTGAATGTGACCACGCTCGTGTGCACGCGGTCATAGTGCCTGAGCACAATCACCTCGGGTACGCGCAGCCGCTGGGACACGGCCTGGATGAATGGTTCATCCCCGCCGGGCGCCATCCGTGACCAGTCAGCCCAGGAATACTGCCGGAAATCGTGCGGATCGACGACGCGGGCCGTGTCGTTCCACACCAGCGTCAAAGAACGAGAGACCGTCGCCACTCCAACCGGTTGCCAGTTCCGGTTAAGGACGAGAGTCGGACGATTGAGAACCGGGGAGACCATCGCATCCTTCTTGAAGGAACGAACGATCATCTAGCCCGAGAGAGTTCCCCCTCCGATGGGGGACCATCAGGGCACCGAATGATAGCGGTTCCACTTGCGCACAACAGTCCACCACGGGCTGTTCGCGAATTCTTCAAGAAGTCCGCCGGTCGTTCCTGCGTCAGGAAAGAGACAGGGAATCGGCCGCCGAGTTCGCTTCAAAGACGGGGCCATTCCAATCATTCGCGGTGCAGTGGAATGGGGCAAGGTGCAGGCCCTGCCCGTTCTCCCGAAGCGAGTCCTTTCCAGCGCGGTCAGATTCCGGCCGCGGCCGCGTGAACAAGAGTGCCGACCTTCTCTCCCATGACAGCCCGGAGCATGTTTCCCTCGCGCTGGAAGTTGAAGACGAGGATCGGGATCTTCGCTTCCATGCAGTGATGCACGGCCTGGGCGTCCATCACCTGCAGGCCCTTCTGAAGGACGTCCTTGTAGGAGATTTCCGAGTAGCGAACTGCGTGGGGATTGCGCTCGGGATCCTCGGAATAAATGCCGTCAACGCGGGTCGCCTTCAGGACGACGTCGGCTTCCAGCTCGCGGGCGCGGAGAGCCGCCGCGGTGTCGGTCGTCACAAAGGGGCTGCCGGTGCCGGCGGCGAGGATCACCACGCGCTTCTTTTCCAGGTGCCGGAGGCAGCGACGGCGGATGAACGGTTCGGCGACATTCTCCATGCGAATCGCCGTCTGGAGCCGCGTCGGGACCTGTGCGTTCTCGAGGGCGTCCTGGAGGGCGAGTCCGTTGATGCAGGTCGCGAGCATTCCCATGTAGTGGGCGGTTGGCGTCTTGATTGCTTCGCTGACCGCGGCGAACTGCTTGCCGCGGAGGATATTCCCGCCGCCGCAGACGATGGCCAGTTCGACGCCCTGATCGACGATGGTCTTGATCTGTTTCGAGGTGGCCTCAACTTCGGCCATCGAGATGCCCCCTTCCCGGCTGCGGCAGAAGCTCTCGCCGCTGAGCTTGAGGACGACGCGTCGGTAAGGAAGGGAGGAACTGGAACTCGGCATTGATTTCTCCAGGAGACGTGGCGGCCGCTCGGGCGGGAGGTCTCCGGTGTTGACGGGCGACGAACGACGGCCCGGAAGATAATGGCTGAGGAGTGAAAATCGAACGGAGAAAAGCGTGGGCGAGCGGCGGCGACGGGCTGGAGGTCGATGCGATGAAGGCGCGCAGGGGCGGCGGTTTTGTGTCGACCGCGCAGGGTTTCCGTCAGGCGTGGCCGGGTGTCATTGACCCGCAGGAGGAACGGATGGAACCTTGTGGGGATATCGTACTGCGGTCGGTTCCAGGGCGCAGTGAGTCGTTTGGCCGCGAGCGAGCGGTCCGCAAATCGCAAGGAATTTCAGTCATGTCCGAGAAGTCCTCACGCCGCGCCTGGATGGCCGGTGTCGGCGGCGCCACCGCCGCCGCCACGTTTGGCGCTCCCCTGTTGCAACTGAACGGCGCCGACGCGGCTCCGGGACGGACCGTGACCGTTGGGGTGATGGGACTCAACCGCGGACTGGCGCTGGCCAAGGTGTTCGGGAAGACTCCGGGTGTGGTGCTCAAGTACGTCGCCGAGACCGATGCCGAGCGCGGCGAAGCGGGCAAGGCGGCGATCGAAAAGGCGACGGAACAGACGCCCACTGTGGTGAAGGACTTCCGCAAGATCCTGGATGACAAGGACGTCGACGCGATCATTGTCGCCGCACCGAATCACTGGCACGCTCCGGCCACGATTCTGGGATGTGCGGCTGGCAAGCATGTGTACGTTGAAAAGCCGTGCAGCCATAACCCCTGGGAAGGGGAGACGATGGTAGAGGCGGCGCGGAAGCATCAACGGGTGGTCCAGATGGGGAACCAGCGCCGCAGCGCCGAATCGTTCCAGAAGGCGATTCAGATGCTGAAGGAAGGCGCGATCGGCCGGGTCTACCTGTCGCGTTCGTGGTACGACAATGCCCGCGGGACGATCAAGACGGGCGTGAAGGTCGATCCGCCGGCAGGACTGGACTGGGATCTGTGGCAGGGCCCGGCGCCGCGCACGGCCTACTACGACAATCGGACGCCCTATAACTGGCACTGGTTCTGGAACTGGGGCAACGGGGAACTGGGCAACAACGGCGTCCACTCGATCGACATTTCCCGGTGGGGGATGGGAGTGGATTATCCGGTGCGGGTCACTTCGGCCGGCGGCCGTTATGCCTTCAAGGACGATCAGGAGACGCCCGACACGAACGTGGTGACCTTCGAATTCGAAGGGGATCGGGCGATCGTGTGGGACGGCAAGAGCTGCAACAAGCACGCCAGCGAAGCGTTCGTGGCGTTCTATGGCACGGAAGGAACGATGACGCTCACCGAAGGGGGCGGATTCAAGCTGTACGACGCCAAGGACAAACTGGTGAAGGAAGAGGCAGGCAAGTGGGACCTGGGCCTCCACATCAGTAATTTCGTGGATGCGATCCGCAACGGCGATCCCCAGCGCCTGAACTCAGAGATCCTGGAAGGCCACAAGAGCACCATGCTCTGCCACCTGGGCAACATCGCATACCGCATGGGCCGCACGATGAACTGCCGTCCTTCGGACGGGCACATCATTGCCGACGACAAGGCGATGGGGCTGTGGAAGCGGAGCTATGAACCGGGGTGGGAACCGAAGGTCTGATCCTGTGGTCGCTTCCCTGCGAAAGAAGACTGACCGGCCCGCGGATTCGTCCGCGGGCTTTTTTCGTGGATGGGGATCAAATCGTCGGCCGGTCTTCGATGGGCGTTGATTTGTCGGGAGGCATCGATCAATAGTCGGGGCTCATTCGGGATCTGCAGCGGATGCCTTCCCGGACACTTCAGGCCCCGACGACGGTTTGCCCATGACCAATCCCGCTCCCTCGCCGCTGGCCTCCTTCCGGGTCCGTGTGACGAAAGACCACCTGGTGTTTTCGGCCGCGCACTTCATCACGATCGGCGACTGGTGCGAACGACTCCACGGGCATAACTGGCGGGTCGCGGCGGAAGTCGCCGGCCCCCTCGATGGGAACCATTTCGTGGTGGATTTCATCGCCCTGCGGGACCAGTTGCAGAAGCTGGTCGACGAGCTCGATCATTCGCTGCTCGTGCCGATGAAGCATCCCGACATTCAGGTGAATGTCGCCGGGGAGGAAGTGGAAATCCGGTTCCAGAAGCGGCGATGGGTGATCCCGACGGATGAATGCCGGCTGCTGCCGATCGCCCAGACGACCGCGGAACTGCTCGCGCAGTACCTCGCCCAGACTCTGTGCGAACGGATGGGGGCCGCCCTCAAGGGCCAGACTTCGCTTCGACTCGACGTGGAAGAGAACTTCGGCCAATGGGCGATCTGCGAGTTACCGCTGGCGGGGCCGGTCCCGGACCGCCTGGAGTGACTCGACGTTTCTCGCGGAATTCCCGGCAGGGCGTGAGGACGCTTATCGAGGGGGGAGGCCCTTGCTCTTCCGGACGCAGATTTTTCGACTCTCGGACGTAACCCCTGCGGGGACGTTCCATTCCGTCTGATCGCTGTTAGACTCGGACTGCATCAACGCCTGTCGATCGACACCATCCGGCCACCTCCAGACCACAATGTCCGCGACGCTGATTACGACTCAGCGGGAATTCGACGAATTGTGCTCCGCCCTGCGCAGTGCCCCCGCCGTCGCGTTTGACACCGAATTCGTTTCGGAAAAGTACTACAAGCCGAAGCTCTGCCTGATGCAGTTCGCGACCGACGAGGTCGCGGCGGTCGTCGATCCGCTGGCCGTGCCCGATCTTTCGGCGTGGTGGACGATCATGGCTGAGGCGGAAACGCCGATCATCGTCCATGGCGGCCGGGAAGAAATCCGCTTCTGTTTCCGGTACGCCGGGGCGCGACCGAAGAATTTGATCGATGTCCAGATCTCCGAAGGCCTGCTGACCCGAACGTTCCCCGCGTCTTACAAGAACCTCGTCCAGCGGGTGATGGGGAAGTCGGTCGACTCGCTGCAGACCCGGACCGACTGGGAACACCGCCCGTTGTCGGACGACCAGATCGAATATGCCCTCGAGGACGTCCAGTACCTGCCCAGGATCTGGGAAAGGCAGCGGGAACAGCTCACCCACCTGGGACGCACCGACTGGGCGATGGGTGAGTTCGAACACCTCGTCGACGCTGTGGCTGCTGAGAGCGACCGGGAAGGCTGGAGGCGGCTGCCACAGGCGAACCGGTTTTCGCCCCGTGAGCTGGCCGTCGCGCGCGAGCTGTGGAATTGGCGCGAACACTATGCCCAGACCATTGACCGCCCTGCCCGGGTCGCGTTTCGCGATGACCTGATGACTGAAGTGGCGCGGCGGCGGCCACGAACGGTTCGCGACCTCAATTCGACGCGAGGCCTGCAGCGCCGGGACTACCAGCGGGTGGCGGATGAGATTGTGGCGGCTGTCGCGGCCGGCCTGGAGCTTCCGGACGACCTGCTGCCGCCGCGTCAGAACGGCGGAAAGACGACGCAACATGATGATGTGCTGACGAAGTTGACGTCCTTGGTCCTGGCGGATCGCTGCGCCCAGATGAACATCGCGCTGAGCCTCGTCGGCACCACGTCGGACGTGCAGGACTTTGTCCACTGGCACGTGACCGAACGACGTCGGCCGCCCGCGCCGGAACTGATGCAGGGCTGGCGGGCCACCGTCTGTGGCGACCTGCTGCACGAGATTCTTGACGGCCGGGTCACCTTTCGCGTCCACAACCCAAAGAGCGGCAATCCGCTGCGTTATGAGCGTCAGGAGGCCCCGGGCTGAACTGCGGCTTCGGCCGGTTCCAATCGGGGAGCGATCGCGGTCAGTCGGGGAGGAAGCCGCGTTCTTTCAGCTCCTGGATGTTGTCGGACGCACTGCGGGCGATTCGCTCGGCGGCATAGCGGAGCACGGCGAGGCTTCCAAGGCCACTCGGGGCGGTGAGAATCGCGACACGGTCTTCGTCTTCGGAATCGAGCTGCCGGTTGAGTCGGGCGACGGCTTCTTCGACGCTGTCGCTGACGATCTGCTGCGGCCCCTGCTTTTTGTTGAATCGCAGGTGGGAGAAGGCGGCCGAGCGGGCGAGGAGAAATTCGGCCATGCCGGCGGTTTCATCGTCCTCGAAGAAGTTCTGGAACTCGGGCTGTGCGTTGTCGGGCGTGATGATCAGCGGCCGGGTGACCCGGACCTCTCCCCGTGCGATGCGGACCGGTGTTTTCTCGCGGTCGGAGTCCTGCACCAGCCAATAGAGGAGCTCGGATTCACCGAAGGTGAACAGCGAATAGTGGACGGGCCTGACGATGGAGACAGCGTCCCAAAGCCGGCGCCAGCGTTCGGAGTGACGGAAGTAATCGTTCGACATCGGATTTCGACAATGATTCAGAGACGGCCTATGGTCACGGCCCGTTCGAGTTCTGGCAACTCCGGAACTCACTCCGGAGGCGATCGACGCGGGTGCAGGTCTGCTTCGGGAGGCGACTCCATTGTGAGGCCGGGCAATTGCCGCCATAGTGAATTGCGTCCGCGCGGGGGGCGACTTCGGATGGCAGGCGTGATGCGCGGCTCGCGCCTGGAACGGAGCGACTGAAGCCGGGCGGTTGTGGCTCTGGCAGGAACGGAATGGCTTATGGGGCGATTCTGGGCGGGAATCTTCGGGCTGGAACCGCCGGACTGGACGGCTGGCGGCGACTGGTCCCTGGAATGGCTTGCGCTCCCGAAGGGAGACAAGGCGTTGCTGCTGCTGGGCGGCATTCTCGCCGTGGCGACTGCGACCTGGTTTCTGTACCGGCTTGAAGGACGCCTGCTTTCGACCCGCTGGCGGCTCGCGCTCTCAGCCCTGCGGGTCGCTGCGCTCGGCGTCGCGCTGGCGATGCTGCTGGAACCGGTGATCGTGTTGAGCAAAGAAGAACAGGTCGCTTCACACCTGATCGTGCTGGTGGACGTCTCAGGTTCGATGGGCTTGCAGGACGCCTGGCGCGATGAGGCAGCGGCAACACGCGTGGCGCAACACTTCGGAATACCGGAGGGGCCGAACGGGCTACGGACGCTGTCCCGGGCCGAACTGGCGAGGCGAGTTCTCGGGGAAGGGACTCTGAAGCGGCTCGAAGGTGACGGGGCAAGGATTGTCCATGTGCACCCGTTCAACGATCGCCTGCAGGAACCGGTGAACGACTACGTCACCCAGCCTGCGAAATCGACCGGGGAGACAACGGCCCTCGGCGCGGCGATCCGCCAGGCCCTGGCAACGTACTCCGGCTCTCCTCTGGCGGGGATTCTTGTCCTGAGTGATGGCCAGTCGAACTCCGGGGAGCCGCCTGCCTCTGCAGCTCAACTCGCGGTGGAAGCCAAACTTCCGATTGCCTGCATTGCGCTGGGGACGGCCGATGGCCCGCGCAACGCCCAGATCACGAAGATTGAAGTCAGCCCGATGGCGTTCGTGCGGGACGACAATACGCTCGCCGTCCACATCCAGTCCCGTGGGATGCAGGATCTGACGTCGACTTTGACGGTCGAGAAGCGGGTTGATGGGGGACCGTGGCAGGAATTGTCACAGGAGTCCCTGATCCTGCAGCTCGAGGGGGCCGTGCAGACGGTGACAGTCCCTTTTCGCGAAGGGCGCCCCGGAAAGGTGGAGTTCAAAGCGACCCTGACCGGTTCCGGTCCGGAGCTGACGGATGACGATAACGTCGCCCATGCCGAGACGCAGATGATCCGCCAGAAGCTGCAGGCGCTGCTCATCGCCGGAGCGACATTTCCCGAGATCCAGTTCCTGAGAAACTCGCTCATCCGCGACCGCGGAATCGAACTCTCCAGCTGGCTGATGGCGGCCGACAAGGATTTCGAGCATCCGGCAGACATCCCGATCCAGCGGCTGCCGATCACGCAGGAGGAACTCGATGAATACGACTGCGTGATCCTGTACGACCCGGACCCGAACGGCTTTCCCCCCAACTTTGGCGAGCTGCTGACGAACTTCGTCACCAAGGCGGGGGGAGGTCTCGTCTATATCGCTGGGGAACTGCAGACGTCGCAGATGTTCGATTCGCAGCTCGATCCGGCGCTCAGCTGGCTGCATCTGCTTCCCGTGGTACGTGAGCCGGGGCTGTTTCGCTCGGCCGTGCAGACGCAGTTGAGCTCACGCCAGCCGTGGCGGCTGCAGATGACGGAGGAAGGGAAACACGATCCGGTGCTCGCGTTCTCCGAGGACTCCGAGGCGAACATCCGCATCATCGAAAACCTGCCAGGGATGTTCTGGCATTTTCCTGTAACCCGCGCGAAGCCAGGGGCCACGGTTCTGGCTGTCCACGGCGACCCGCGGATGCGCAACGAATTCGGACCGGAAGTGCTGCTGGCGACGCAGCTTGTCGGCCCCGGGCGGTCGATGTTCATTGGCTTCGACAGCACGTACCGCTGGCGGTTTCTGGATGACCAGTTCTTCGACGGCTTCTGGGCGCGGGTTGTCGATCGGGCCGGGAGGAACAAGCGTCTGGGAGGTTCTTATCCTTTCCGGCTGGCGACGCCGCGGTCCGAATACAAGCCGGGGGCGACGGTGAAAGTGATCGCCCGTTTCCATAACCCCGATGACGTCGAGCAGACGATGACCTCCCTGCCCGGCCAGGTGGAACATGGCGACGACGAGCCGCAGGCGATCACGCTCAGTCCGGAGCCGGAACCGGGTGTCTTCTCGGGGACGTTCGTGGCGGCGAAGGCGGGGCCGCATTTCGTCAAAGTGTGGATGGGAGACGATGCAATCGCGGGCGGCGTGAAGGCGGCGACTCTGCCTCTCGACATCGCCCTTCCCAACCTGGAGTTCGAGAATCCGGTTGTCGACCGTGCTTCGCTCGATGCCGTCTCGATCTGCACGGGAGGGAGGACGTTCGACGTCACCCAGGGGAAGGAAGCGGCCGACCTGTTCAAGATCGGCCGCGTGAAGCATCTGCTCGAACATCGCCACGAGATCTGGGATGCCCCGATCCTGTGGATTTCGCTGTTCGTGATCCTGTGCGTGGAATGGGTGCTGCGGAAGCGCGCCCGACTGATCTGATCTCGGCCGATTGTGAATGGAGCGATTGATGCCTCCTGAGGCACACCGCGAGCTGAGTGAACTCCGAGACCGCCTTGCCCAGCGGCTGATCGCCGTTCGTCGGGCCATGCGCGGCCATTTCCTGGCGGAGGGACTGGCGTGGTTCGCGGCCGCTCTCGTTCTTGTCGCGGCGATCACGCTCGTTCTCGACTGGCGGCTGGAGCTTTCACGACCGGCGCGCATCGGCATGCTTCTACTAGCGGCCACAGGATGCGCGTGGCTGCTGTATCGCCGTCTCCTGCAGCCGCTGCTTCTTCCGATGTCTCCCCTGGACGTGGCAGCCGCGATCGACCGGACTCACTCCGGTCCAGCGAGCGGCCGACTGGCATCGCGCGTCGCCTCAGTGCTCGAACTCCCGGACGCGCGGGTAGACCCCAGTTCGATGTCGCCGGAACTGGTCGTTCATGCAGTGCGGAAGAATTCCCAGGAACTGGAGAACGTTTCGTTCTCGCGCCATCTCAATTCGCGTCATCTGTGGCTGAGCCTGGCTGCGGTGGCCGTGGCGGTCGCGATCCCGGCCGGGTTTGCCGCGGCCGCTCCTTCGGTGGCGAAGCTGTGGCGGGACCGCTGGCTCCTCGGGTCGGATCGCCCGTGGCCGCATACGACAGCGATCGAAGTCGTTGGAGTGCGGGACGGCCGGCTGATTGTGCCGCGCGGGGAATCGACCGGGCTGCAGATCAAGGTGACGGATACGGCCGAGGAAACGGAAACGGTCTGGATGCGAATGCAGTCGGATGATGGAGGGGACCAGACGGTCACGTTGAACCGGTTCGCCGCCGGAGACTTCCGGTTCGACCTCCCCCCTCTGCAACAGCCGGCGAATGTGACGATGTGGGGGGGCGACGGCAGGGCCGAGCCGTTCCGCATCGAACCGCTCGACCGACCGAAGTTCACATCACTGAAGCTGACGGCAACTCACCCGCGCGAGAAGGAGGTCCAGGCGTTTGACTTCACGGCCGGCGAAGGGAACGTCCGCCTGCTGCCGAAAACGGTCGCCCGGCTGGAATTTGAAACGAACGTGCCTGTTGCAGAAGTCCGCGTGAAAGGGGACGGAACCGGGCCAGAGGGGTTCGTGGCGATCGACGATCGACATTTCGCCGCCGACTGGACTCATGAGGGGCAGGTGCGCCTGGAGACGGTGCTTGTCGCCCGGGACTCGGGCCTCGAATCGTTTCCCAGACCGGTTTCGATCGGCGAGAAGGCCGATCGTCCTCCGACGGTGACGCTCCGGCACTCGGGGGTGCGGCTGCGAGTGACAGCCCAGGCCACGATTCCCGTGACGCTGACGGTTCGCGACGACTATGGGCTGAGGAATGCGTCGCTTAACGTGGACGTCGACGGACCATCCACCCCGCCGCCGGTCGATGACGAGGACCCCGCGAAGGCCGGGGCGAAACCGGAACCGGCGTCACCCGTCCCCTCGCCAGTCGATCCGGAGCCAGCGTCGGCCGAAGCGTCAACAGAGCCGTCCACGAGTGCACCGCCCAAGCGAGGAGAGTTAACCACTCCGATGTTTGGGCCGGCCGAGCCGGCGATTGAGCTTTCCGTCGAGCAGCAGACGTCGGTGGAGATCGGGGCGTTGGCAGTGTCGCCCGGGCAAGCGGTGTCGGTTTGGGCCGTCGCGGACGATGACTGTTACACCGGGCGTCAGTCGGCGACTTCACGGAAGATCACGTTCAAGATCGTGAAAGATGAAGAGCTGTTCCGGGAGATCCTGCTCCGGCAACAGCAGCTGCGGGCGCGGCTGCAGAAGGCCTACGAGCAGATGCTTGATCTGCGCGAAAGAATGAAAGTCGCGGAGATCGCCTCCGACGGCGCGAACCTTCTGCGCTCGTACCTGCTGACGAGGCGGGAAATCGCCGCCGTCTCACGGGAGATCGGCGCCTCTCTGCTCGAGATGCGGCTCAACAAGCTTGGAGGGGAAGAGTCGTGGCGGCTGATCGAGTCGACCGTGACGAAGCCCCTGGCCCGGCTCCAGGAACAGGAACTCGAGCGGCAGAAGCAGGGACTCGAAACGCTGGTCACGTCGGAGCCTGAGTCGATGGATTCTCTGATCGAGCGTCAGCAGGCGATCACCGATGCACTGAAAATCATCCTGGCGAACATGTCGCAGTGGGACAGCTTCATCGACATCATCAACCAGGTGAACTCGATCATCAAAATCCAGGAGGGGGCGCGGCGGATGACCGAGGACCTGAAATCGAAACAGGTGGAATCGATCTTCGACAACTGAAATAGCGGACTTCGGTCGAGCCGCGGAGGCGTCCCCGACGCTCCGTTTCGGGCGCCGCTATTTGTGCCGATCCCCGGTCTCGCGTTTCGTCAGAGTGGAGAGGTACTCGACGACATCGCGCAGCTCGCGCCGCGAGATCTGCTTCATCAAGTCAGCCGGCATGCCGGACTGTCCTTTGGCACGGTCGTCGATCTCCGACTTTTCGACCGTCAGCGTTTCGCCGGCGGGGGTGACGATCCGGAAGGACTTTTCATCCTCGCCGCGGACGACGCCGGACAACACCCGTCCATCTTCCATGGCGAAGACGGCGGTCTCGAAGCCCTCGGCGATCTTTGCATTCGGATCGACGATCGCTTCGAGCAGGTAGTCTCGGGCTTTCGTCTTGCCGATTTCGGAAAGGTCGGGACCGACATCGCTGCCCTCGCCGTTGATCTTGTGACAGCGGCGGCAGGAAGCGGCCGCGTTTCCGAAGAAGACTTCCTTCCCGCGCGCGGCGTTGCCGCCGCTCAGGGAGTCGCCATACGCCGCCACCGTCCCCGCCCGGGCGAGGGTGTCACGAACCTTGCCGGCGGCCTCCGCCAGTTTCCCGCCGCGCAGTGCGGCGGCTTCGAGAATGTCGAGCTGCACCGCGGCTGCAGCCGGTGATCCGGCCAGCCAGGCGTCAAGCGTCGCCTGCAGGGCCTGATCGGCTTCGGCGGTTTTGAGCGAGCCGAGGCCTTCGGCGGCCTGTTGCAATTCGATCACTGTGGAGGCTGCCGAGTTTAGCGCGGTTGCCAGTTCCCTGACGGCCCGCCCAGGTGCAAGAATGACCAGCGACCTGCGGGTGGCCGCCCGGACGGCGGGTTCGCTGTCGGTGAGCAGTACATCAACGAGCTTCGGCAGTTCGCTGTCGCGCAGGGTCGAGAGCGCATCGATTGCTTCGACGCGCGTCTGGGCGGGAGAGGTGGGACTGGTCGCCAGTTCGCGGAGGATCGGGCCAACATCCTTGATTCCATAGCGCGCGGCCAGTTTCACCGCCGAGTCGCGGAGCTTGTCGGACCCCTGAAGCAGCCCGCCGATGGAGCTGCGCACGGCCGCTTCGGCTTCCGCGGCCGGACGGGACTCGATCGGCCGGAATTCGCCCGTGACGCGATCGAGGCGGGACGCGTCGGACCATTTGAGGAGGTCTTCCGTGGCTTCGAGCCGAACGGTTTCCGGCATGCTTTGGTCGGCGGCGATGGCGGCAACGGTTGTCGCCGCCTGTGGACCACCGACGCGGTAGTTGGCGTTCAGGACACGACGGACGAATTCCAACCCGGCGGGCGACTGCGCCCGCTGTGTGAAGCCAGGTCGGCCAGCGTACGCGGCCAATTCGGTCATCGCTCCGGCGATGCCTTCGTCATGAATGGCGCGTGCGGCCTCGTAGGCGACCGAATCTTCGCGGTCGCCAAGAGCGCGCGCCAATTCGGGTTGCTTGAGACGCCTGAGCGCCACCACCGCGGCTAGGCGGACCGATTTCGAAGGATGATCGGCGGCCGCGACGAGCGTGGGAAGATCGCCGATCATTGCGAGCGCCGCGGCGCCGGCATGGCGAATGAAGGGATCGACATCGGCGTTGGCCGCGAGCAGGTCGAGCAAGGCGGGAACGTTCGACGAATCCCCATGTCGTCCCAGCGCCAGTGCGGCCAGCATCCGAACCTGCAGATCGTCGGACTTCAGGCCGGCCGCAAGCGAATCGATGCTCCATCCCTGTCGACCGAAGGCGCCTTCCGGAAGATCTCCCGCGATGCGGCAGGCCTGTTTTTGCAGATCGGCCCCCGAGGTGGCGAGTTCATCGAAGCTGCCGACGGATTTACCGCTGCGGCGGACGGCGGCTCCCCAGGCCCACGCGGCGTGGCGGCTCTTGTGGGAACTGGAGGAAATCAGCGCGGTCTGATGGAGTTTCGTGGCGAGCGTTTCGGTTCCCTTGGCGAGTTGTTCGACGGCCCTCTCGGTGAGGACGAACTGTGCTTCCAGCCGGACACGTCGGTCGGGGTGGCCGAGCAGCGTCAGCAGTTCCGCTTCGCTCCGTTTCTCGAAGCCATCGCGAAAGAGTCGGGCCGTCTCCTGGTTGGCCTGGCCCGCCGAGACGAACCTGAATCGATAGATGCGTCCCTTTCCGGCGCCGTTCCAGCCGTCGACCCAGTCGGTCGCGTAGATCGAGCCGTCGTAGCCGAACTCGACGTCGGTCGAGAGCATCGACTTCACGAGCCAGTCGGAATCGACGACTTCGAAACCTGCTCCCTTCGGCTTCACGCGGAAGGCGCGGATGCCGCTGTTTGCGGCGGAGCCCCGGAAGTCGACGAGGAAGAACTTTCCGGCGAGTTCCGGGGGGAGACCGACGCCGGGATCGAACGCCAGGCCGGAAGGACCGTCGGCGAGGTTCAGGATCGGCGGAACGACATAGGCGGGCTGGACTGCGGCCGACTGCTCGTCGTCGCGGTAGGGATGCCAGATCCGCTCACGGTTCCACGGACCGCGATCCTTGAGGTACTGGTAATACATCCTCCAGCCGGTATCGCCGTGCGGGACCACGTAGACCCAGCGGGCCTTGTCCCCGCCGTCGGAGTTGTTGTCGCCGGTGAAGAGGTCGCCTTCGTCGTTGAACGCCAGTTCCTGGGGATTCCGAAGTCCGTACGCGAAGACTTCCAGTTTCGAGCCATCGGGCTCGCAGCGGAACACGGCGCCGGTCTCGGGACGCTTCAGGCGTTCGCCTTCCTGATTGACGACGTTGTAGCCGCGGTCGCCAATGCTGAAATAGAGTCGGCCATCGTAGCCCCACACGAGGCCGTGCATATCGTGGCCGCGGAAGGCGGTGCGGACTCCGTACCCGGTGTGCAGGGTCGTCTTCTGGTCGGCGACGCCGTCGCCGTTGTAGTCCTGCAGGCGGTAGAGCGACGGGATGTTGGTGTAATAGACATTCCCGCGATGCGCGAGGACGCCGGCCCCGGTGCCATCGACGAGGGCGTTGTAGCCGGTCGAAAAAATGGTGGCCGATTCGAAACGGCCGTCTCCGTCCCTGTCTTCAAGACGCCGGATGCGATCGGGGAACTTCGTCCACTCCGTGACCTTCTTGTCGCCGCCGAACTTGCGATAGAGCGCGTCCCGTTCTTCGACGGTCTGGAGGGCGAGGTCTTCCTCGAGCCAGTTCATGTGGCCGCGGTTGTCTTCCACTCCCTTGCTCTGGCGGAAGGTCTCGGCGACGTAGATCCGCCCCTGCTCATCGAAGCAAAAGGCGACGGGATTGGCGACGTCGGGCTCGGCGGCGACGAGTTCCACCGTGCCGCCGGCAGGCGTCTTGAATCCCTTGATCGCCAGTTCGGCCTCTTTCGAGGCGGGGGCGATGTCGAGCGGGAGGTCGTCACCGGAGGCCGCCGTGGCGACGACGGTGAGAGACAAGAGGGAAGCGGCCAGCAGGCGCGCGACTCGGGCGCGGCGAGAGAACGTCATGAACGGCATCGGCGGGAACTTCAGCAGGAGGGAACGCGGACCGACCTGTCAGTGTCCGCAGAACACCCTCACGGGGCAAGCCCCTGACGTCACGCGGACGGCCAGTCGACCGTCGCCTCGACGCCCCCTTCAGGGCGGACGGCCACTCGAAGGCTCGCCCCGTGCGACTGCGCGATGCGCCAGCATTTACACAGGCCAAAGCCCAGTCCGCGCCCCGCCTGGCGGCCGCTATAGAACGGATCGAACAGATGCTGGAGGTCCGCCTCGGAGAGGCCCGGGCCATTGTCGGAAATGGTGAGGCGGACCGGCGAGGCCCCGTCGCCGACGAGGTTTGAGGTGGAGACTTCGACCCGGCCTCCCGAAGGCACTGCCTGGACGGCATTTCGAAGGAGCTCGGAAACGACGACGGACAATTGCGCGTGGTCCGCAAGGACGGGGCGGTTTCTTGTCAGCCGAGTCTGGATCTCGACCTGGTGAGACCTGGCTGTCGCGTGCACGGCAGCAATTGTCGACTCGACGACGGCGTTGAGTTCACAGGGGGCGAGTCGCGGGACTGGCGGCCGCGCGAAGAGCATCAGGTCGCCGATCATCTCGCGGATGCGCTGGACCTGGCCGGCGATGACGTTGAGGTCGCGAGTGGCCTCGGCCGCTTCGCCGGTGGGGACGACGCGGCCGATGCGTCGAAGGAGGAGTTCGGTGCGTCCCAGGATCGTGGCGAGCGGGTTATTGATCTCGTGCCCTGCCCCGGCGGCGAATTCCGCGAGGGCTTCGAGTTTTGCCCGTTGAAGTTCGTCTTCGAATTCGCGAATCACGATTCGTCCCGGGCCAGGAGTTCGTCTTGGACGACGTGCAACAACAAAGACGCGGATGGCCGAACGTGTCGACGCATCCGCGGCGTATTCCAGTGCGTCCCTGACGGGGCGCGGTTGAACCTTTTCAGCGAACCATCTCGGCCGATTCCATCTCCAGGAGTCCGCAGATGCGGTTCAGGAGCGTTTCGACCTCGAAAGGCTTCTGGAGGAAGTCGTTTGCACCGGCGGCCTTGAGATCTTCGATGCGATCGGCTTCGACCATGCCAGAAATGCAGATGATCTTCGTGCCGTCGAGCGTCGAATCGCTGCGAACCCGCTGGCAGACTTCCTTGCCGTTGATGTCCGGCAGCATCACGTCGAGGACGATGACATCCGGACGGTATTCCTTGACCATCATTCCTGCGTCGAAACCGTTGTTGACGGTTCGGACTTCGAAGCGGCCGTCGTTTTCGAGGACGTCCCGCATGAGCTCGGTGAGCTCGCGGTCGTCGTCAACGATCAGGGCCTTCCGTTTTCCGGACTCCAGTGCGTCCGTGGGGATACCGTTCTCTTTCATGAACTTGTAGAGAACGTCGCGCGGAATGCGGCGAAAGCGGGATCCGGGAACCCGAAAGCCCTTCAGCTGTCCCGAATCGAAACAGCGGATAATGGTTTGCTGGCTGACCTTACAGATTTTGGCAGCCTCGCCGGTGGTGTAGACGGTCTTCATGTGCTGATCTGTCCCTCGGTTCGGCCGGCCGATATCGCGATCCACCGCGCCTAAGCACCTGTTCGTCCGTGGATGAAAACCAAGAACGACGCGATCCTCCGTGACGCACGACCCGCCGACCCGGTAGCGACGGCGGGGAACCTCTTCCGTAATGGTCTTTGCCGGGGCCGCGAATCCTGCGGCCGGCACATCCTTCGTCGAACACCGATCTTCTCAGGATTAGCAGTGTTATCGACTCTTCCGATTGTATTCGTTCTGGGAATCTGGTCAATCTGTGTTTCCGGACGTTGAAGGGGCAGGACGCGGGGTCTGATATGACCGCGGTGCTCCCCTTAACTCCTTGATCCTGAACAGATTCAGACTGCTTCAGGGGGCATCATCCGCCCGTCGGCACGCTTAACCCGCCTCAAATGCCGTATCGGCAGCCGACAAAATCCCAAAAACCTCGCGGGCATCGGCCGCATTCCGTAAGTCATCGAGCAGCCCGGGTTTCTGGATGACGCGACCGAGCCTGGCGAGGATCCGCAGGTGGGTGCGGGTGTCGCGGCTGGCGACCAGAAAGAAGAGGTCGGTTCCCGAGTTGTCGGGGGCGCCGAATGGAATCGGAGAGTTGGTCCGCCCAAACGCGATAACGGCATCTTCCAGGGACGAGGGAAGCGGCTGGCGGGGGTGCGGAATCGCCACCCCCTTCTCAAAGGCGGTCGACATCAGCGACTCGCGCTCGATGACCGCCTGCAGAAGAACCGCGGGTTCCCAGACCTTCCAGGTTTTTCCCGCGGCCTCGACCAGGCCTTCGAGAACGGAGCGTTTCGTCCGTCCCTCAAGCGGCACCTGCACCTGCTCTTCCGAGAGGTACGTCGAGAGGAGCGTGTCGGCCAGCGGCACTGATTCCGATTGGGACTGCTCGAACGACGCGAGTTCGGCGTCGGTGAAGCCTCGCAGTTCCTGCTCGATCCATCCGCGGATTTCGGAAGTGTGGTATTGCCACTCAGTGCCCCGTTTGTGGGCCGGAATCCGGCCACGGAGCGTCAAACGTTCGAGTTCGCGCTGGTCGCGGCCCGTTTCACGGGCCAGGTCGGCGAGAGTCAGCCAGTCATGATCCATAGCGGATTATGAGGCGTCGTCGACCGATTGGGCAACTGGATTGGTGGCAAAGCAGTCGTTGAGCAGGCCTCCGGACCGCATCAGGCAGGCGCGAACAAGGTCGTGGTGTTCGAGTTTCCACAAGTCGCGCGACCAGACCTCGATCTCGTACATTCCCTTGTATCCGGATTGCTCCAGCGTGGTGACGATCTGGCGCAGCGGAATGACGCCATCTCCCGGAAGGAGTCGATCGTTCTCGGAACGCGGGGGCTCGCGCCAGTCGCTGAGCTGCACGACCGCAATCCGGTGAATGATTTCGGGCAGCCGTTCGAGCAGCCTGGGCTCACGCCAGAGGTGATAGGTTCCGAAGCAGAACCGGGCCGCCGGGCAATTCACGCGATCGAGAATGTCGAGGGTTTCCTCGAGCCGGTTCAGGAACGACCAGTTCTTGCCGAACAGTGGCGCCATCGGCTGCAGTGCGATGTGCACCGTCGAATCGGCTGCGGCGTCGCAGAGTTCTTTGACCGCCTGCATCGCCAGGCGCATGGCATGGCTGCGGATGTGGGTGAACTGGACGCCTGGAATCACGACCAGGGCGCCGGCGCGAAGTCGCCGCGCGATTCGCAGCTTGCGACGCGCATCGCACATGGCGTCCGGAAACGAAAGGCCGCCCGCGCCGGTAAAGCCGCCACACCAGCCGAGAGACGACACTTTCAATCCGGACAGGCGGATCCGATCGACGTCGGCGGCGAGCGCTTCGTCGTTGAGCTTCTGCCAGTTCAGACCGATGGCGGTCAGCCCAGCGTCTGCGTAGTTCTCGAGATCTTCCTCGAGGCACCAGCGCGGCGTCGTCATCTGGTTGAGAGACAGTCGCGACATGACCTGTCGCGGCAGTTTCACCCGAGCGACGTCGGTATATGAGCCGGGCCCTGTCGGGTCCGGACTCACTTCCTGCGCCTCGTCCGGCGCGGGGATAAACGATGCATCCATCATCAACTCAGAGTTCCGAGAATTTGCCCGCGCCACTTCGACAGTCCATCACGTCTCAGCAAGCTGACCCGCGGGATGGACGCCCGCAGAATTTCAGCGGCCGGACGAATTCCGGCCGCCTGCCCCACTGCCCTTCAGCCCACGGCGTTCAAGACCGGCGACGGATCGTCGGCCACGTTGACCCACACATGGACGTGCGGTGAGCCCCGGAAGTGCCACACGAAAGAGGGCCCTTCGAGTCGCCAGATATCCCACACTCCGTCCTCTCCAATGTCGTCCGACTGATAAAATGCAAGCGAGCACTTCTCCAGGCCTCCCTGCTTTTCGAGGCACTTCTTCGCCTCGTCCTGGTCCGAAACCCGGTATGGCTCAATCAGGCTGTCGAGCACGCCTTTGACCACCCCTACTTGATCGCTGGAAAGCTCCGCGATCCGGATGCCCGGGAGCGAGCCCTTCGCACCCTGGAATTTCACTTCGGATTCATCGGGGGCCTCTTTGACCAGCGCCTGCTTCTGCTGCTTGCCGTCGAGCATCTTGTACAGCGAGTTGGCCTTCAAGGCTTGCGGCCAGAAGACGTTTCCAACGTGGTCCTTCTGCTCGTCGAATTCCTTCGACGCCTGGTGCCCGTAGAAAATCGGGCCGCCGAAGGCGACGTGATCGGTCGAGTTGCCATCGCAACGGATGGTCAGGTGACGACCAGTCATCACGAATTCGAACTTGCCTTTACCGGGCTCGCCGAAGAGCGCGATCGTCTGCGCCTTTCCGTATCCGCCGGCGTCGTCCTGCAGTTGTTTCTTGACCCGGCCGTGCCATTCCGGGTTATAGAGGCCGTAGAAGATGGCCTCGATCATGTCCCGCTGGTCGGCGGTGAAGAAACTGCCGCCGACGTTCATCGTCTTTGCGTCGGTGATGCTCCAGTTGTTGGACACGTGCGTCCGGAGCAGGCCGCGCTTGTCGGTGTGGTCCCAGGCGAAGCAGATTTTCGACCGCTGGGTGTCCGTGAGTGATTCGTAAAGCTTCTCGACGAGGTTTTCGGGTTCCGGCCTGGAAGGGGTGTCGGAGAATGCCGATTTGGGGAGCACCGTGATGGCAGCGCCGGCGGCGGCCGTCGACATGAACAGGCGGCGATCGACGTGCTTGATTTCCACCGATTCGCTGCGATCGGTCACCGGGCTGGAAGAATCGACGTTCAAAGACTCGACACAGTCAGGACACGACTTTCGAGGCTGCATCACGACTCTCCCCGGGAAGAAGGACGAAGCGGCACCGACCGCGCCGCGGGCAGTATGCGCGTGGTCACGCCCGATGTGCAATTTGCAGTAGGCGGTGATTTGACTGAAATCTGATTTCGACAATGTCTGGCGCATCCTGCCTTGACAGAATCCTCTTGCGACGGCGATTCGAAACGTCCTACGCTCAAAGTCGAGGTTCGCCCACATGACGCTCCGTGGACGACCGGGGGGCGATGCTCCACTGCGTAGAATCGCTCGCCGTCGAGACTCCACCGAAGTCCACGTCACAGCCGGGGAAAGACCGATGCCATCTGGAAGAAATGCCCTGGCCTGCGTTGGCGTGGTGGCGCTGTGCCTGGTCGAGTCGGCACCGGCTGCGGACCCGCCGTCGCAACCGCCCAATCCGCCGCGTCCGGAACGCGTCTTCCCCGCGCCGAAGCCGGAGCCTTCTCCCGAGTCGCGTCTCGGAGAGCGGAGTGCGGTAAAGGCCGAACCGACATCGACGACCCTGCACATCGATCTGCTGATGAACGACGCCACGGAGGCCTTGCAGTCGCAGACGTGGGGACGGGTGTTTGATGCGCTTGGCCACCGCGTACGCGTGCGGACCGCCGGCGTGGATGACGAGGCGGCCATCGAAGAGAGCCGGCGGGGGCCCCTGCGGACCGTCCAACTGACCGGTCGCCTCGACCGGCGCGGCACACTGACGTTTCCCGGACGGACGTTCAAGACGGGTGATGAACGCGCACTTAAAGAATGGCTGGAAGAACTCGAAGCGTATGGTGCCCAGGGAAGTCCCGCAGGACAACCTCGCTGGGGCCTGAACACGGAGCAGTTTCAAGGTCTGTTCAGATCCCTGGCGGAGGACGTTTCGACCGATCTTCAGGGACAGCCGCTGATCGATGCGGCGCGGAGCCTGGGATTTGGAATCGACATTCCCCTGAGAGTTCACGATTCCGTCGCCGGAAAATGGAATTCGACCGAGTCGCCGCTGGTGGTCGCGCAGGACGTCCGGGCCCTGAGTCGCGGCTCTGCGTTCGCGGTGTTGCTCAACGACGCGGGCCTCTGCTTTCGCCCGTTGCGCACCCCATCCGGCTCGATTGACCTCGTTGTGCTGAACCGGGCGGAGACGCCAGACCCGTGGCCGATCGGCTGGGCGCCCCGGCCGGATGTGCAGCGCAGTGACTACGCTCCGTCGTTGTTCGCGTTTGGCCCGATCGGCTTCCTCGATCGGCCGGTGACCGAAATGCTTCAGGACGCGCGCGATCAGACGGGATGCGCGATCGTGATCGATCATCCGGGGATCGCAAAGAAAGAGGTGGACCTGGTGAAGAAGACCTTTGGCTTGCCTCAGAAGAAGACAGCCTGGGTGCTGGTGCTTCAGTCTGCGCTGGCCGGCACGGGCCTGGTCCCGCATATCCGCGTGGATGAAGCGGGCCGTGGATTCATTTTCATCGCGCCGTTCGAGTCCCGCGCCATCAGCAACCAATAGGCGGAGGGACGGTTTACGTCTCCGCTCGGGCCCCGTCAGCCAAAGCCGGCGTAACGACTTCCCCCATGAACTCCCCGGCTTCTCCGACGGCACGAATAGCAGAGCCCAGAGTCGCCGTTGTTCTGAGCATTCCGATCGCGACCGTCGCACTGCCGTCGACGCGCCCCACGGACGAGAGCGTGCCGACGTCTGCCTGCGTTGAGGCAAGAACGACTTTCACGGGCGCTTTCAGCCCGGCCGAGTTCTCGAACGCGACGAGCCTCGACTCGCGGTTGACGTGCCCGAGGGCGTCAATGCGGGCAATCGGCTCCTGCCCGAGGTAGCAGCCCTTGGTGAAGCTGATCGCCTTCTGGGTTCGGGCGGCTTCCTGGGCGAGATGCTCGTCGCTCAGGTCGACTCCGTACATCGGGAAGCCCGCATCGATCCGCCAGGCCTCGAAATCGGTGGCCGACACCTGGACCGGCCGGGGCCGTTCGGGATCGGGGAACTCGAACGCACTCACGACCGATTCGACGGCTTCATGCGGGATCACAAGTTCAAAACCCTGGGCGGCCGTGACGTCGAAACGTCGCACCGTGACCGGCCGGGACTTCGCGGTGACATGTCCGAACGGACCGAGGGGGGCGAGGTCGAGCCCCAGCCCGGCCTGCAGTAGTGCCGGCCAGTCGCGACCGAACAGATACACACAGCGTGACCGTTCGGTGATGACCTCGATCTGGACATCTTCCGTGATGAGAAAGCGATCAAGATGATCGCGGATCTTCACGTCTTCGCCCGGGACCGTGTCGATCACGAGGTCATCGCTTCCAGCGAAGACGAAGATGTGGCCCAGGATTCGTCCCTTGATGCTTGTCAGGAACGCTTCGCAGCCCTGGCCGGGTTGCAGCTTCTTGATGTCGTTCGTGCAGAAGTTATGGAGAAACTTCGCGCGATCCGCCCCGGTGAGGCGGACCTGGGATCGCCCAGGCCACGCGATCCAGCCTGCGGCGGGCAGGAATGCGGATGGGCGGTTCAGGGACAGTTCAGACGACATCGCAGTGCTCGACGGGACCGAGGGAGCTCGCCCCATCATAGGCGGCCCGCTCGTGATCAGCCCGCGGAAGGTCCGGAGTGAAAACAGGAGTGGGCCCGGTGGCCAGACCCGCCAGCAGGCCGCGTGGCCTGCCCCCGCCTGAAGACGGCTGGCAGCCTCACGGCCTGCGAAGACTTCCTTGAGCGGAGATTTCGGCGAATCAGACGAACTTTTCCATCAGGCCCTGAGCCGGACGCGGGATGACGTGGCTGCCGACGAGTTCGCCAACCTTCGAGGCGGCCGCGGCACCGGCATCGACGGCGGCGCGGACGGAGCCGACGTCTCCCTTGATCACGACGGTGATGAGGGCGTTGCCAATCTGAATCGCCTTCACGATCGAGACGTTCGCGGCCTTGAGCATCGCGTCGGTCGCTTCGACGTGAGCGATCAGGCCCTTGGTTTCAATCAGTCCGATGGCTTCGTTCATGGTCGCAGTCGCTTTCGGGAGTTCTTTGACTTCAATGATGGGCGGCGGAGTGGTGACGACCGTTTCAACGCGGTCGCGGGCGGCCACGGTGTTGCGGCCCGCGGGGAGTGCCCGGGGCCGACGCTCTGGAGGCTTCGGGCGAGTTCGGGACGGAGATCGTTTGGCGGCCATCCGTCAGAAATCGCTGGGGAACAGGGAGAGTTGTCTGGGGTCGTCCGAAGGCCGGGCCGGCGGTTCAACCGGCTTAGCTTTTGGACTTCGGCAGGATCGAGCCGAGTTCTTCGTGCGGGCGCGGGATGACCTGCACGCTGACGACTTCGCCCAGCTTGCTGGCCGCGCTCGCACCGGCGTCAACGGCCGCCTTCACCGCGGCGACGTCCCCCGTGACGAACGCCGTCACGAGTCCGCTGCCGATCTTTTCCCAGCCGACCATCTGCACGTTGGCCGCCTTGAGCATGGCATCGGACGCTTCGATCAGGGCGATCAGCCCTTTGCATTCCACCATGCCGAGGGCTTGTCGTTCGGCCATGAAACTCTCCAGGTCAGTTCGAGTGACTTAAAAGGGGGCCTCAGCATTCCGCCAGCTGGATCGCTGACGGCCTGCATGATTTCAATGTTTGCAGCCGCAGGTTCCCTGCGACGTCAGCTTCACAAGTTCGACTTTCGTCGCCCGTTCGAGGTTCACCGCGTTGCCTTCATCGGTATCGAGGTGAACTTCGAGGCGAATCCTGTCGTCGCCGCCTCGGACGGCCAGGTCTTCGAGGACCGTCGTGCATCCGGGAGATTCGATGCGGAGGGCCATGCGTTCTCCGTTCTTCACTCCATGATGCACCATGTCGGCCGGCGACATGTGGACATGCCGCATGGCGCGGATGACACCCTGTGACAGTTCCAAGACTCCGGCGGGGCCGACCAGCACGCAGCCGGGCGTCCCCTTGATGTCTCCACTGATTCTCACCGGGGCGTCGATCCCAAGCGAGATCGCGTCGGTGAACGCCAGTTCGACCTGTGTGTCGCCGCGACATGGTCCCAGGACGCGGACATTGGGGATCATGCGCCGACGTGGTCCGAAGATCGTGACAGTTTCTTCGGCGGCGAAGTATCCGGTCTGGTAGAGGTCCTTGACCGGGGTGAGGGTCTTCCCCTTCCCGAACAGGACTTCCACGTGCTCCGGAGTCAGGTGGCAGTGCCGCGCCGAAATGTTGACGACCAGCGGATTCGGCTTCGCCGTCGAGGCTGCCGCCCCGCCAGAGTGCTTCGAAAGCGCCTCGCGGACCAGGCGTTCGACAGTCGCTCGATCGATGGTCGCTGACATTCCGTTTGTTCGCCAGTTGTCTTCGTTGCTCCAGGACGAAATCGCCCCGGGGAGGTTCCGGTCCCGGGGGACCGCTGATTATTTCGTCGTCAGTTCGACGGCCACGCCGTGGTCGTCGAACACGTTTCGCCATTCGGGCGGCGGGGCCCCGTCCACCACGATGCGGTCGACCGCGTCCCAGCCGCACAGGAACGCCAGTTCGGAATGCCCGAACTTGGTTCCATCCGCCAGGACGACGATTTCGTCGGCCGCTTCGATCATCTTCCGTTCTGCGTCCACCAGCAGCGAGTTGCTGTTGAACAAACCTTCAGGCGTCATTCCGCCGGCGCTGAGCACGAGTCTCCGCGCCTTGATCCGTTCGAGCGCCGCCGTGGTCAACGGACCGAGCGTCACGCCCGTCTTCGGGTACAGGTAGCCGCCGAGGAAGATCAATTCGATCTCCGGAGCGCCGGCCAGTATGGACACGATCGGCAGCGAGTTCGTCACAACTTGCAGAGACTTCCCCGCGAGGTTGCGAGCGACCTCCAACGTTGTTGTTCCCCCATCCAGCAGAACCGTCTCTCCCGGCTGAATCAGATCAGCCGCTCGTAGGCCGAGTCTTTGTTTCTCGGCGGAAGCCCGTTCGCGACGGACTTCAAACGGCGTCAACGACTCACCGACGTACGCGGCCCCACCCCGGGCTCGTCGAATCTGACCGTTTCGGTCAAGAAGCTCCAAGTCCCGTCGCAGAGTCGACTCGCTCGCTCCAGTCGCTTCTGAAAGCGACTGGAGTGATGCAAAGCCTTGACTTTCAATTAGTTGCAGGATGATATCCCGGCGTTGGTCGAGGAGCACTGCCATTCCCCTTCGAACTGGATTCCGGAACTGTCGGCAACAATAGGTCCGAAAACGAGCAGAAGCAATCAAGAGCCGCCAGAACCGGTCATTGACCGCGACGCGGGCCGGGCAGCCCGAGCAATGGAATGACCTCGCGCAACCTGGCGGCAGGTTATGATGGGCCCGTATTCGCGAGAGACGGAGGTCAGCGTCGACGGTGTTGAAATGGTCGGCTTTCCGAAAGGAAGAGCGGCGTTCCAGCCACGGCCCCACACGGCAAACACGGGAAGAAGCCACCCTTTTTTGAACCTGAAGTCCGGTTCTGAGGATCGAAATGGAATCGTTGGCGAACCGCATGGAGCGACGCGAGGCTCTCTGGAACTCGGTGGTCTTAGCGGTCACCGTTTTGGGGATCACAACGACCAACGCGTTTGCGCAAACTGCCGCTCCCGTTCCGAAATCCATCGCTGCCGACCAGGCCCGGAAGCACGTCGGAGACCGGGTCACGGTGCAGTTCAAGGTTCTGCATACGAAAGCAGCCAAAGAGCCGGACCGCGTGTACCTCGATTCGGAGAAGGACTACCGGGATCCCAGAAACCTCGGCGTGCTGATCGAGGCCGATGCCCTGCCCTCCTTTGCGAAGGTCGGCATCAAGAATCCGGCCGCGCACTACGACGGCAAAACCATCCGGATCACCGGAAACCTGTTCTTGCGGGACGACAACGTTTTCATCAGGGCAAAGGCGCCGGGGGACATCAAGATCGTTGACGACAAATCGGGCGGATAGGCCAATGGGGTGGCGGGGCACGCCAGATCGCGTCAATCGGCCACGAGCAGCTCGGAGACCACGCTGTCCGCGACGAAGACGCCTTCCCTCGTCAGCCGGAGGCAGTCGGCCGCCCGTTCCAGCCACCCGGATGCTTCGAGCTTCGCAATGGACGCCCCGGCCAACTCGTCGAGTGCGACGTCGAAACGTCCCTCGAATTGCCGGACATCGATTCCATCGAGCTGCCGGAGGCCAAGCATCAACGCTTCACGCGCCCGGTCTTCGGGGGAGAGTGTCTCGGTGAAACCCGGCTTCGTCACGCCGCGGGCCGCCCGCGTGTTATCGATCCAGTGCGTGGTGCTGCGATGATTGGTCCGCCGAATGCCGTCGATGTACGACGCGGCTCCCGGGCCGATGGCGTAATAGCTTTCGGCATTCCAGTAGACCTGGTTGTGGCGACATTCGAAGCCTGGGCGGGCGAAGTTCGACAGCTCGTAGTGGCGGTACCCGGCAGAGGTCAGCGTGTCGATGGCCAGCGCGTACATCTCCCGTTCAAGTTCTTCCGGTTGCTGCCGAAGCTGGCCTTTGGCGCGTCGCGACCAGAAGGCCGTCCCCTTCTCGAAGGTGAGGCCGTACGTCGACAGGTGAGTCGGTTCGATCGCGAGCGCCGCATCGAGATTCCGCCGCCAGTCGTCCAGCGTTTGCGCGGGGACTCCGAAGATCAGGTCGACTCCGACATTGGGGATCTTGGCCTTCAGCCGATTGACCAGCGAAACGGCCTCCGCCGGGGAGTGGTCGCGTTCCAGGATGGCCAGTTCCTGCGATTGAAAGCTCTGCACGCCGACGCTGACCCGATTCACACCGACTGCCGCGAGGGCTTCGATCCGGGCGTCGGTGAGATCCAGTGGATTCGCCTCAACGGAGAACTCCGCGCCGGTTTCGAGGCGGACATGATCCAGGACGCCGCGTAAGAGACACGTGAGCTGGCCGGCCGAAAGATGGGTCGGAGTCCCACCGCCGAAGAAGAGCGTTTTCAGTTCCGCGCGATGCGGGACGGCGGCGCCCAGTTCCAGATGGAGAGCTTCGAGGTAGCGGTCGATCAGGTCGTCGCGGCCTGCAACGAGCGTGAAATCGCAATATCCGCAGCGGTGACGGCAGAACGGAACATGCACATACAGTGCGCGAGGAGCGCCCCAGGGGGCGACGGCGACTGCTCCAGAAGTGGCGGCCGGATCGGGCATCATCACCACCGGGCGGTCCGCACCGCCGGGAACGACAGCGTGAACCGTGTCCCGCGGCCTGCTTCGCTGTCGCATTCGATCGTCGCATGGTGGGCTTCGACGATCTTGCGGACCGTGGGAAGCCCGAGACCGGTTCCCTTGGGCTTCGTGCTGAAGAAGACATCGAACAGTCTCCTTCTCACCGCCTCTGGCATCCCCTGCCCACTATCGATTACCTCCAGGATGACGCGGCCGTCGCGGGCGAACGTCTGGATTTCGAGCTGTCCTCCCTGCGGCATCGCCTGTTCGGCGTTGCGGGCGAGGTTCATCAGGGCGATCCGCAGCAGCGTCGGATCGACTTTTACCGGAGGCAGGCTTGCAGACAGATGCGGGCTGATTTCGATCTGGTGTCCCTTTGCCTCCGCCTGGAAGAAGTCGACAAACTCGGCCACCAGCGTGCTCAGATCCCTCTCCTGGAGGTCCGGCTCGCCGGCACGGGCGAACTGCAGAAAGGCACTCAGCAATTCGTCGAGCCGGCCGCACTCGCGGCCGATCGTGTCGAGCTTCCTGGCGATCCGCTGGTGGCGCGGGTCGTCTCCCAGCTGCAGGTCTTCGCCCAGAAGCTGCAGGTTCATGCGGATCGTCGAGAGTGGATTCCTGATCTCGTGGGCCAGCCCGCCAGCAAGCGAGGCAATCTCCGCGTATTGACGCCGAAATCGTTCTGACGACTGGTCCGCCGTCCGGACAGCGTCCTGCAGTTCCCTCTCGGCGGGAGTGGGCGTCGCCAGATTGAACTCCGGTTGATGGTTGATTTCGGACATGCGGCAGCTGCAAACGAACTCGGAATCGCGGGGTCTCAACGCAGTGTAGCGGACGGTTGTGGCGGGGCACGGTGCAAGATCCGCGGGGCGGTCGCAGTCCCGCCGCTTCAAACCTAGACTTCCGCACGTCCACGTTCCTTCCTGTCTGACGCGCACCATGTCTGTCCGCACCCGTTTTGCTCCCTCCCCCACTGGCTACATGCACATCGGCGGCATGCGGACCGCGCTGTTCAACTGGCTGTGGGCCAGGCACAACGGCGGCCAGTTCATCCTGCGGATTGACGACACCGACCGGGAACGAAACGTCGAGGCCGCGCTGCAGCCGATCCTCGATGCCTTCCGCTGGATGAATCTTCCCTGGGACGAAGGCCCGGAGATTGGGGGTCCGCACGCGCCGTATTACCAGTCGCAGCGCAACGACCGCTATCGCGAGGTCGTTCGGCAGCTTGTGGATTCGGGCAAGGCGTATCGCGACTACGAAACGGCGGAACAGACCAAGGCCGACCGCGATGCCGCGGAAAAGGAGAAGCGGCCGTACGTCAGCAGTCGGCGTTCGCTGGGGCTCTCGGACGAAACACGGGCCGAGTATGAAGCGACGCAGGTCCCGTACGTCGTCCGGCTGCTCGTTCCGCGCGAACGAAAGGTCAGCATCAACGATCACGTCCGGGGATTTGTCGAATGGGACTGCTCGTTGATTCCCGACCCCGTGATCCAGCGGAGCGACGGCAGCCCGCTCTATAACTTCGCCACGGTGGTGGACGACGTCGACTTCGAGATCACGCACGTCATCCGTGCCGAAGAACATCTGACGAACACCGCGGTTCAGCACCTGATTTACGAAGCGATCGGCGCGAAGCCGCCAGAGTTCGCCCACATTCCGTTCGTGGCTGCGCCGGGGACGACGAAGAAGCTGAGCAAGCGCGAAATCGGCAAGTACCGGAACAATCCGCAGTTCAAGCGGATGTTCGAGATCGCCGACACCGTCCTGCCGAAGCTGGGGATGAAGTCGGATGACTCGATGAATCCCGTGATGGTCGCCTTCTATGAACAGGTGGGCTTCCTGCCTGAGGCGGTGTTCAATGCCCTCGCGCGGCTGGGCTGGTCGCTGGATGACAAGACGGAATACATGTCGCGGGAGTTCGTCATCGAGAACTTCACTCTCGAGCGGGTCGTCAAAGGGGCCGCCGGGCTCGATTGCGACAAGCTGATGTCGTACCAGGAACACTGGATGGCGAAGCTGAGCGTCGAGGAGAAGGTGACGCGCTGCCTGCCCTTTCTCGAACGCGCCGGCTACGTCGCCTCTCCGGCCGACTCCGTTGCAACGGAGCTTGCGACGCGGCTCGTTGTCGCGCTGGGAGAGCGGATCAAGCTGTTCTCAGACATCCTCTCCTACGAAGAGTATTTCGTCGCTGACGACGCCCTCGCCTACGATGAGAAGGCATTCGAGAAACGCATCCGCAAGGCGGACGGCGCGGTGGAACTGCTGAAGGGGTACGGCGAAATGCTGGCGACGCAGGACGACTTTTCCGCGGCGACTCTGGAGCAGGCCACGCATTCGTTCGTCGAGTTTCGAGGTCTGGGCCTTGGTGACATCGTTCATGCCGTTCGCGTCGCGACGACCGGCAAGCCGGCAGGACCGGGATTGTACGACTGCCTGGCGCTGCTCGGCCGCGACAAGTGCCTCAAGCGGATCGAGCGGGCGCTCGCCCGCGCGTGACATCGGTCAGAGACGCGGTTTGGGCGGCGTGATCGGCGTTTCCCAGGTCATGAGGCCTTTGGCATTCACCTTCCGGCGGAAGACCTTGTCGCCGCACATGAGGTAGACGGTGTCGCGCGCGGGGCCGCCGATGACGACGTTGGCCGGCTTCTTTCCGAGGTTGGGGCTCGGAAGAATCAGGTGGACCCGGCCTGGCTGATCGAGGATCTGCAGCCCGAGTTTCGTCGTCACATACAGCCGGCCTTCGGTGTCGGCAATCATGCCGTCAGCGCCGGACTGCGTTGTTTCATCCGGCGTATGGAGCCAGCCGTACTGCTGCTTGTGGAGGAGTTTGCCGTCCTCGCGGATCTGGAAACTCCAGACGAACCGCCCGAGCGAATCGGAAACGTGGAGGAGCGTCTGGTCTGGTGAGAGGGCGATTCCATTCGGACGTTCGATTCCGTCATCGACCGATTGTTTCTGACCGTTCTGATCGAACCGCCAGACCTTTTTGCTGGCTGGATCGGTGAAATACCCCGTTCCGTTTTGCAGGACGACGATGTCGTTGGAACTCACATCCTGGACAAACGATTCGACCTTGCCCGACTCGTCGAACCGGCCGATCTGCCGGAGAGCGTTCTGGCAGGCGTAGAGCTTGCCATCAGGGCCGAATTCGAGTCCGTTGGCTGAGCCGGTCTGTTCGGCGAAAACCGAGACCTGCCCGTCGACGCCGATCTTGTGGATGCGATTGTTGGGGATGTCGGTGAAGAAGACCTCCCCTTTGTCGTTCACGGCCCCGCCTTCGGTGAACTTGTAGCCCTCGCCGACGAGTTCCCAAGTCTGGCCGGGAACCAGAATGTCAATCCGGTGATGTTTTCCGACGCCGGGCTCGATCGGTTTGGGATAGTCGCGCCACAGCCAGCGGAGGGCGTCGGCCGAGATGGAAGCCATGTGTTTTCCATTGTGGCCCCCTTTACCCCACGCGTGTTTTACGTCGTATCCGGCCCATTCGAGGCTGCGGAGCATCTCCTGATTCGCCAGCCACCAGCTGCCGGCATAGAGATCGTTGTCGTTCTCCCCGTCCTGCAGAAAGACGCGGATCGGCTTGGGTTCCGTCTTGCGGACAAGGACCGGGTAAGCATCGCCGCCACGCAGGCCGACGTAGGTGCCGATACCGCTGAGGACGCGTCGAAACGCATCGGGCCGCTCCCAGGCGACGGTGAACGCGGCGATGGCGCCGGAGCTCGAGCCGGCGATGGCCCGGTCGTTCGGATCGCTACTGAGCGCGTAGGAATCGCCGACCTTCGGGAGGATCTCGTTGATCAGAAAACGGGCGTAGCGATCGCCCATTCCGTCGTACTCGAAGCTGCGGTTGTAGCGGGCCTCGGCCTTTCCATCGGGAGTCGCAGCTTTCGGCGCGGGGACGACGCCAGGGGTGATGAAGATGCCGATCGTCACCGGCATCGCCTTCTCATGGATCAGGTTGTCCATGACGGCCGGCAGCTTCCAGTTGTTGGCGAGACCCAGGCCGTCCTGGCAGACGAGCACACAGGCCGGTTTCGACTTGTCGTACTGGGCGGGGACGTAGATCCAGTACTGCCGCGTGGTACCGGGAAAGGTCTGCCGGTTCTTGCAGACGTACTCAAACGGCCCCTCGATCTTTCCTTCCGGAACGCCGGGTTTCTTTACAGCGTCGGGATGCTCGGGGTAGGACTCCTGCTGCGCGAGGGCGACCGGGGAGAAGACCAGGAGTGCGAGCACGCAGCACATCAGGCGGAGCATCGGAGCGGCCTTCATCGGAGATTGAGCGGATTGTTGTGGCCCAGTTTATCGCTACGGCGACGGTGCGCCGAACTGACCGTTCCGGCATCGCCTTCCACCTGTGACGTTGTGTGACGACCTGTGACGCCCGGTGTTCCTGCGGAGACGCTGATGAAACGCGGTCGATTGGGCTGGTGTGACACGTGTGACGCCATTTCGGTCGCCTACTGGTGGAACGGAGCTTGCGGATCGGACGTTGCGGTGTAACTTCTTCCTCTGCTTTTACTGACGTGGTTGCGCGCGGGAGTTCGGCGTGAAGCGGGGCCCGACGGGGAACATCTGACCGGAGGCGTGCACCTTCCGCTGGCTGGCGGGGGCGGTCAGGTAGCGATTGACGCGCCGCTGGCGGGGGGGGCGGGGATCCGGACCTGGATTTCCTCTCCGGCGACCCGCACTTCGTAGGTCTCGGCGCGGACCTTGGACTTCGGGGCATCGAGCCACGAACCATCGCAGATGGAGAATCGCCAGGCGTGCCAGGGGCACATGACGGCCTTGTCTTCCACTGGGCCGGCCGACAGTGAAGCGCCCATGTGGGGGCAGAGATCGTTGATGGCGTAGTATTCGCCTTCGACGAAGAACACGCCGACCATGCGGCCGTTTACGCAGTAGGAGCGACCTTCTCCCGGGGGGATGTCGCCGATGCGGGCGACGGTCTGAAACTCGGGCATCAAGAATGTTCGGAGGGTGCTGCTGGATGGGGAGATCGACAGATCACCGGCGGGCGAGCGCCCTGCGGCCCACGCCTTTCAAATGACCGGGGGGGACTCCCCCGGTCGCCGGTGATCGGCATAGAACGATTATTTCCTGGCGAAGACCTGCGGGAAGTTGTCTTTGATCGCCTTGATGCCGGCGTTCACGATCCGCATGTCGGACGCGGGAGTGATCAGGCTGCACCCCTTTTCGAGCAGCATCTCGCAGTGCTCGGGGGTGGTGGTGAGCGCGGCCCACTTCTTTCCGGCCTTCTTGCAGGCCGCGGCCACTTTATCGATCGCGGCCAGGCACTTCGGGTGGAAGAAGTCGCCTGTGACCCCCATAGCCTGACTGAGGTCGAACGGGCCGATGAAGAGCATGTCGACACCGTCGACGGCGGCGATCGCTTCGGCTTCTTCGACGGCCTGGGCCGTTTCGATCTGGATGATAACCAGCGACTCGCGGTTGGCGGTTTCGCAGAAGTCCTTGGCGCTCATGTTGCCGAATCGGCCGTCGACGCCGCCGTTGTTGAGGCCGCGCGTTCCACGAGGAGCAAACTTGGCCCACTGGACGATCTGCTCCGTCTCGGCCGCGTTTTTCACCATGGCGGCCATGATTCCCCCTGCGCCGGCTTCGAGGCACTGGGTGACGACGGCATAACTCGTCGGGGCGATGCGGACGAAGCTATCGAGTCCGGCAGCGCGACAGGTGACGCAGGCGACTTCCAGTTCCCGCATCGTCAGGCCGCAGTGCTCCTGATCGATCCAGACGCCGTGGAAACCGCCGGTGACGCCGATGCACTGGACGAAATTGGTGTGGAAGACGCGGCCGATGCCGCAGACGACGACGCGTTCACCTTTGACGAGGCGGGAGCGGAGGGTTTGGAACATGGGGGAAGGAAGGATGAGGGCGGAAGGATGAAGGATGAAAACTGGGAGTGCTGGGGCCATGAAGCGGAGCTTCATGGCGGGGTGTTCCCAAGCGGGAGCTTGGGAACGAGGGTGGACCGGCGGCTAGCGCCTCGCCGCTCACTGCACTGGCTTTTCGACTTTATTGCCTTTGAGGACGAGGTTATCGAATCGGCCGGTGTCGTCGAAGGAGCCGATGCCGATCTGTCCCCAGGTGAAGGACTTGTCGACGGCGGTCATGACGGGCGTTTTCATGTCATCGAAATAGACGTCGATTTTTCCGTCGTCGACCGTGCGGATGATCCGCGCGTGATGCCAGTTGTCGTCCCAGGGGGTGCCGGCGGTGGTTTTCGTCGAGATCTTCACACGGTCCTTGTCGTTGACGATGAAGATCTGGTTGGCATGGTCGTCCGTCTTCTGGCCGAAGTGGACGTAGTACATGTGGGCCGGGTCCTGGTAGCCGAAGAACAGGCAGAGACTGCGGTGGGGGTAGTCGCGCGCGGTGGTCTGGAAATCGACGTCGAGCTGCAAGTCGCCGACGACCACGTCCTTCAGGCAGTTCCGGTTGAAGGGGGAGCGGACGGGCGTCTTGACGCGGACGTCTTTGAACTGGTGGAAGACTTTGGAATGGTCCGTGTCTTCGTGCTTCCAGGCCGATTTGTCGGCCGGTTCCCAGCGCGGGAAGGGATCAGTTTCGAAGTCGTCCTGGAAGACGACCGGCCAGTCGCGGGACGAGTCGTCTTTGGCCTGTTGTGCGGCTGCCGGAGTGCTGAAGAACGCGATGGCGATCGCGGCCAGGATTCGCTGAAAGCTGTTCTGCATCGTTCGTCCTCGCGAGAGCACTCCGGGTTTTCCGGAAGGGATCAGATCAGTGGTTTGTCAGCCGACTCGAGCACATTGTCTGGGTCGTCGGGATCTTCCATCGCGTCGGCGATCGGGGTGTGGGGCGGCAGTCCTTTCGGCTTGCCGAGAATCCTGCCCAGGGGGCCGAAGCGATCGCTGTAGAGCAGGATGAGGTAGGCCGGCACGAGGATGGGCCGGACCACGAAGGTGTCGAGGAGGACGCCGAAGGCGAGGGCGAAGCCCATCTGCACCATTCCGCCGAGCGTGCCGGTCAGGAGGGAGCAGAAGGTGCCGGCCATGATGATGCCGCAGCTCGAAATGATGCCTCCAGTCCGGGTGAGGGCGATCAGCACGCCGGGAATGAGCCCGTGCTTGCGTTGCTCCTCAGTCACGCGGGCCATGAGGAGGATGTTGTAGTCCTCGCCGAGAGCGGTCAGCAGGGTGAAGGTGAAGATGGGCACCTTCCAGTCGAGTCCCGCGAAGTCGGCCCCTTCCTTGATCCGCCAGACGAGGAACGTGACGCCGATGGTGACGAGGTAGCTGAAGACGACGGTGACGATCAGATAGGCCGAGACGGCCGGCTGACGGAGGAGCGCGACGAGAACGAGGTAGACCGCGAGCATGACGAGCAAGTCGATGCGGATCTGGTCGCGGTCGGTGGTCGTCTTGAGATCGCGGATGCCGGCGGTCGGACCGAGGGTATAGATCTCGGTCTTACCGAGGAGGTCGGCGGGGACGGTCGGCGGCTCGGCCTTCGCTTCTTCCGCGAGGGCCTCTTCCATCGCCTTGCGAACCCCTTCTTCGGCGACGCCCAGCTGGGAAATGCTGCTGCGTTCGAAGGGATCGATATTGAAGACAAGATCGACGCGCATCACGGTGCCGGCGAGCGGGCCACTCGTACTGACATAGGCGCGCTGGGCGACCGTCTGGCTGTTCCGGCGAATGATCCGGTTCTGTTCCCGCATGTGCTTCTGGGCATGCGGCATCAGCCCCAGGGGGGCATGAAGGACTCGGACATCCTTGATGCCGAGTTCGTCAAATCTCGGCCTCAGTTTCTCGATGAGAATTCTGGAGATTCCGACGCGGTGACTGAGCCCCTCGGTGGAGATCTTGCCAGCAGGGAGCTCGCGCTCGTCGGGGCTTCGAAAGGCTTCATTCTTCAGCAGGACGATGGCGGTCCCGGTCACGCCGGCGGGGAAATGCTGCTGGATGGCCCGGGCGCCGCGGACGCTGGCGTCGTCCTGGGGAAGGTCGGTCAGCAGGCCGTAGCGGAGGTGATCGTGCCAGGAGATCGCGAGGGCGGCGAACGGCAGCATGAGGCCGATCGTGACGACGAAAATCGTGCCTGGGCGGGCCGCGAGAGCACGGGCGACGACGCCCCACAAGCGGTCGAACAAGCCCTTCTCGTGGAGCGATTCGATGAGGCCGGGCGAGGGAATCCAGCCGGCTTCCCGGGCGACGTGTTCCTTGCGGACATCGGGCCAGAAGGCCCAGCGGGCGACGATCCGCAGCAGCGCGGGGGTGAGCGTGAGCGAGCAGAGCAGCACGATCAGCATGCCGAAGGAGATCGCGAAACCTGCCTGCTGGAACTTCACGAACTCCGCGAAGGTCATCATGTAGATGCCGCAGATGCTCGTCGCGGCGCTGGCGGTCAGGGCGGCGCCGACGAAGCCGACGGCCTTTCGAATCGATTCCGAGTAATCGGACCCGTGGTCGAGCTGCTCACGGAACCGGGCGATCAGGAAGAGGCAGTAGTCAACGCCGGCGCCGTAGGCGACGACGGTGACATAGACGTTCATTCCGGCAAAGAAACCGACCCACCCTTCGGAGGCCATCCAGGTGAGCGTGCGGAGGGCGACCGTGACGGCGATGCCGACAGTCAACAGCGGGATCAGCGCGACGATCGGAGCGCGGTAGATCAACAGCAGCAGCGCGATGACGAGCAGCTTGGTCCAGTGATCGGTGCTGCGGGCGCTGTTGGCCTCAGCCAGAAGCATGTCGCGCCCGACGGTCGCCGAGCCGCTGATCGCCATCTGGAGGCCGGCCGGCATCTGTTTCTGGACGTCGGACGACGCAAGCACTTCCTCGATGCGGGCGATGGCCAGCATGTTTCCGTAGTCGAGGAATTCGCCTCGGAGCGTAATGCGGATCAGCGTCGCTTTGCCGTCCTCGCTGTCGAGGAGGGGCGAAATGCGGGAGTCGGTGCGGCTGGAGATCTTCTTGATCCGCTGCTTGTCGTCCGGCACTGGTGCGAAGGCCATCGACGGATCAAAGGACCGTCCTTCCGGGGTGGTTTCCTTAAGCTGGAGCAGCCGGGGTTCGAGGACGCGCTCGACGAATTCCTTGTCGGCGTCCGTCAGCCCGGAGGCGATGTCGGTCCTGCGGATGACGATGACGACCGAGCTGCCGGCGGGATCTTCCTGGTCCTTCTGAACCTCTTCCGCCTGTTCGTTGTCTTCTCCCTGGGGGAAGAACGCTTTGCGGTAGACGCCATCGGCGATGAGCGACTGGGAATACGGCGGCAGGAAAGAGAAAACGCCGTCCTTTGAGACCTGGTCCTTGCGCGGCGCTTTCCAGAGCAGCAGGCCGAGGATCAGAGCCCAGGCCACCACCACAACCCAAGGGTAACGGCTGACCTTATCGCCGAGACGGTCGTACATCCGGATTCCATGAAGCGGCCGAGGAGCGTGACACGAACGTGCCGACGTTGCGCACCTCTCCTCCCGATCTGCTTCAAACGCAAGGCGATGCGCCGCTACAAGCTAGAGAGAAATGCCCCGCTGGAAAAGCGTCCGAAACGGGTGCGGGCCGTCCTAGGGAGCTTTGGACGTGTCGTGGTCGGCAGAGTCGACGGCGTTCGCGGGAATTGCCGGGAGTTCGGCGGCGCTCGGGGGGCGCTTTTCCGACGGGACGAGCTTGTCGAGCACGCCGTTGACGAACTGGGCCGACTGGTCGGTTCCGAACTTGCGGGCGAGGTCGAGGGCCTCGTTGATGACGACCTTGAGGGGGCAGTCGGTCTGGATGAGTTCGAAGGCGCCGAGCCTGAGGACATTCCGGTCGGTCGCCGCCATCCTGGAGAGCTTCCAGTGAGGGGCGATCGTCTGGATCTTCTCATCGAGCATCGACTGGAATTTCAGGACGCCTGCGAAGAGGCCCCAGGCGAATTCCACGAGGTCGGCCTCTTCGAGGCGTTCGTGCATCTGTGACCGGATCGTCGAGGACGACACATCCGGATTCAGGTCGACCTGAAACAGCATCTGAAGCACGACTTCGCGCGCTTTACTACGGCGTGACATAAACACTCTTGGAGGTCGCGAGACTGACGAATCAGGAGGATTTCGTCCTCGGCGACGCCGGCTGCGCACATTGCCGAAGCAGGTTGACCGTCTCGATCGCTGCCAACGCGGCCTCGACCCCCTTGTTCCCGGCCTTCCCCCCTGCCCGATCCAATGCCTGCTCCATGCTATGGCAGGTGAGGACTCCAAACAAGACGGGGCGGCCATACTTGAGGCCAATCTGCATCAAGGCGCTGGCCATGGGCGCGTTGATGTACTCGTGATGCGACGTCTCCCCCTGAATGACGGCCCCGAGGGTAATGACGGCGGCATACTTTCCCGAGGAGGCGAGGCGATCGGCGACGACGGGGATTTCGAACGAGCCAGGGACCCAGGCGGTCGTGATCTGGTCGTCCTTTGCACCGTGCCGCTTGAGAGTGGCGACCGCCCCTTCCAGCAGGCGGGTTGTGACCAGATCGTTGAAGCGCGAGACGACGACGGCGAAATGATCGTCGGGCGAAATCAGGAGGTTGGCTTCGAGGGCGGGCATTGAGCGAACAGTCAGGAGCGAGGATTCAGGATTCAGTGGCGCGAAGCGGCGAAGTGATTTGTCGACTGGCGGGCGATTTCATCATGAAACCGCGGCGTGGATGTCCAGACCGGTTCGCCCACACGATTTCAGGCCTTCGACGCGTCGAAGCCCTTCTCCAGTTCGGAGTCCCACTCGTCCAGGAGCGGCCAGTCGACGGCGCAGGTTCCGAAATCGGGCAGGTGGAGATACGACTCGAGGCGGTCGATTGTTTTCTGGATGTGCTTCGGATCGCGGCGGAAGATCGGGCCGTGGCTGGGGAGGAGCCAGGTGACATCGCTGTCGCGGATCCGCTCCAGCGACTGGAGGAACGCAGGGAGGTCGGAGCCATGATGCGCATCGATATTGCCGACGCCGCCATCGCGATAGATGTTGTCGCCCGAGAGCAGGAGGTCGCCCATGCGGAACGACAGCTGCGCCGGCGCGTGTCCGGGGGTGTGCCAGACTTCGAGCTTGCGTTTGCCGATCTTGAGGACGTCGCCTTCGTCAATGAACTCGTCGAACTTGACGGCAGGAAGGTCGATCGAAATTCCCTGCGCGGTGATTTCGGCGTAGGTTTCGATGCGTTCTCCGGCTTCGAGGAGCCTCCCGGCCTGGGCGTGCCCGACGATCTTCGCCTGGGGCATGATTTCTTTGGCCCGCTTGAGGCCCTGGACGTGATCGACGTCGGCATGGGTGGCGACGAGGTATTTGCAGTCGGCGAGGCGGAAATCCATCTGCCGGATGAGTCCGACGATGTCCTCCAGGGTGTCCTGGTAGCCGATGTCGATCAGTGCCCACTCGGGGCCGTCAAAGACCAGATAAACACAGCACCCCAGCCGCCGCCGGGCCTGGTAGTTCATCTCGATAACGCCTGGGAAAACTTCACGGCGGGGAAGCATCAGTCACGCTTTCTCTGGAACCTGGTCGTCGACAAAACTTCGCCAAACACCCTGCTGTCGACAGCTGGTGACATTTGGCAACACCGCATTGTACCCGGCTCAACCGATTCGTGTCGCCTGAGCGTCGCTGAAAGCAGCACCGTTTTCGGACGAGGGAATTGCAGGGACGATCGTCGCGGCGAGGCGCATGCATGTTCTAGAATGCCTGCATCAGCACTTGCCCCCGCACCGATTCTTCGTCGTCGAGCCAGTGACCCCAGTTTGGCAGACGTCGCTCGGGACCAGACGTCCGAATCGGCCCAGAATGCTTCGCGAACAGATCGACTTGGAGAAAACGCCGTGCGAATCGTCATGATCGGTACAGGTTACGTGGGTCTCGTGACCGGAACCTGCTTCGCCGACAGCGGAAATGACGTGACGTGCGTGGACATCGACCAGCGGAAGGTCGACATGCTGAATCGCGGCGAGGTGCCGATTTACGAGCCGGGCCTGGCCGAAATGGTGCAGCGGAACTCGAAGGCGGGGCGGCTGACCTTCACGACGGACCTTGCGGAGCCGGTCTCTGCGGCGAAGTGCGTGTTCATCGCGGTCGGCACTCCGATGAGCGACACCGGGGCCGCGGACCTGACTTATGTGATGAAGGCGGCCGAGGCGATGGCGCCGCATCTCAAGCCGGACGCGGTGGTCGTCGTGAAGAGCACGGTGCCGGTGGGTACGAACCGGAAAGTGCTGAACCTGCTGCGCGAAAAGACGGGGCGCGAGGTGCACGTCTGCTCGAATCCGGAGTTTCTCAAGGAAGGCTGCGCGATCGACGACTTCACCAAGCCGGATCGCGTCGTGGTGGGCGTCACGAGCCCGGAAGTGGGCGAGGTGATGCGCGAACTGTACCAGCCGTTCCTGCGGACGGACCATCCGTTCCTGGTGATGGGGCTGGAGAGCGCTGAAATGACGAAGTACGTGGCCAACTGCATGCTGGCGACGAAAATCAGCTTCATCAACGAGATGGCGAACGTGTGCGAGCTCGTCGGGGCGGACATCAACGATGTGCGTCGCGGGATCGGGCACGACCAGCGGATCGGCTTTTCGTTCCTCTTCCCGGGCGTCGGGTACGGCGGATCGTGCTTCCCGAAAGACGTCAGGGCGATGGAGCACGTCGCGGCCGAGAAGGGGTTCACGACGGAGCTGCTCAAATCGGTCGATGCAGTCAATGACCGTCAGAAGAACGTGCTGTTCAACAAGTTGAAGAAGCACTTCGGTGACCTGCAGGGGAAGAAGATCGCCGTCTGGGGGCTGGCATTCAAGCCGCGGACGGACGACATCCGTGAAGCGCCGTCGCTGGTGCTGATCCGATCGCTGCTGGAAGTGGGGGCGAAGGTGTTCGCGCACGATCCGGTGGCGATGGAGAACGTGAAGAAGGAGTTCGGCAATCGGGTCACGTTCTGTTCACACCATTACGAGGCGCTGGATGGCGCCGACGCGCTGGCGATCGTCACGGAATGGAACGAATACCGGACCCCGGACTTCGGGTACATCAAGCACAAGCTGAAGCAGCCGGTCATTTTCGATGGCAGGAACCTGTACGATCCGGCGAAGATGGCGCGGGAAGGGTTCACGTATAACGGGATCGGGCTCACGGCGAAGCCGACGGTTTAGAATCGGGTTTGACGGCCCACGAATCAGAATCGCGAAGCTGAGCTGAGGAACGGCGGGGCAACGCCAGTCCAGTTCCGCTCATGACGTCAGGTCAGTGATTGATGGTTCGGCGGTGTCCGACCGGGGCTTCCTTCCCGCGGTTCGGTTCAGTCACCGTCCAGCCTGTCTCGATCATTTTGACGGCGAAGTGAGTTGCATGTGGAGCGTCTCCTTCACTGCGGCGTTGGCCGCGCGGCTTGCGCCAACAAGCTCTTCGCGGGGCGAACCGTCGTCCCTGATCAACCCCAGCTTGACGGCGTCTCGAAAGGTCGTGAACCGGTCGATGTACTGGCAACGCATGTAGCCGATGACCTCCGGTCGTGCGAATGCGTCGCGGACAAACTGTTCAGTCGCGGCGGCCGCTTCGGCGGCGTCTGCACGCTGATGGTAGGGCCAGATTGACCGCGGGTATCGCTCAGTCGGAAATCCAATCTGGTGATCGCAGATCATGAGTGGCTTGCCGGATTGCGTCCGCAATTCGGCCAGTTCCTGTCGAGGCAGGACATCACCCGGTGTGTAGATGGGGATGTATCCATCACCCGGCTGGACAGCGATGGCATCGACGAACGGGAGCGCCGCCGACAGAACCTGCGGAGGAATATCTCCGAGCAGGTACTTCTCGCCGAAGATGAGATGATGAGGGTCGTTCTGTCGCATCGCCCGACCCACCAGGCCGTAATAGGTTTCGGCGATCACGCCCAGGAACGCCTCGTCATCACGGGCGACGTCGTAGCGACCGAGGTCGATTCCACGGAAGTCGGTCGCAGCGAGGTCGTCAACTGACTTCACTCCGTTGCCGAGGTCATAGGCGCGACTGACACGGGCAAGATCGTTGTCGTAGCGCTGTCGCAGGAATTCCGCATACCGGCGTTTTCCGGGAGCGGAGGCAGGGAGACGACGGACCTCCGAGACCCAGTCCGTTTTGCGAAACTGGCGAGTTTTCTGGATGTCCCAGGTGGGAGTATCCGTCCAGTAGTACGCGATCAGGTTGGGATTGTCGCGGTGCTCCCGACAGTAGAGTTCGACGTCCCGTTCGAGACGCATCGCGACCTGCGGGTCGAAGACATCGGGAAACTCCCAAGCCCGCGGGCTGCCCGGCGGCTGATAGTACTTCGAGGTCCGGACGAGGTCGCGGCTGGCGAAATAGGGGAGTCGAGATCGCAACAATGGAACGCCGTCGTCCACTGTGTTGAAGCCCCAGTCGTCGAATTGGCGGGTTAATTCTGTCACGAACGGCGCCCAGTCGCCGCGGTACTTTGTCTGGAACAGATCGGGCTCGCCTGGTCCGTGACCTTTGATCGCGTTCAGGTGATTGACGCCCAGGGCGACGAAGCCATTCCCCCCGGGAGTGACCAGAAACGTCCGACCGGCCCTGCTCTCCAGATGGAACCAGCCCGTCTTCCTGCCCTTCACGTCCGTCCATCCACCCCACTCATCGAGCTGCGGAGAACGATCCGGCCCCTGCGCGACTGTCGGCGGAACAGGCGACATGATCGACAGCACTGCCCACACAACGAGACTTCGGCCAACGACGCGGAATGACATGATGGCTTTGTCCTTGTGCATGAATGCGCCCCTCAATCGCGATTGAACAGCCGGCCGGGCGCCTGTGCTCAGCCCACAGGCAGAATGACAGCGTGGGTGGGGACGCCGCAAAGTGAGGCCCCAGCCGAACGTTGCCGAGCGTTCAACTGCTGAACACTCTACCGCCTGGGGCAATGCTCGATGAGCCCGAATCCGAATGGAGCGTCGTTCGTCGCGAATTGTCCCCGGCCGGGTTCATCCCGGCCACCCGGCCGCAGCCGTCTGGCGGTCTGCGACGGGCGGTCGGCCGCGCAGGACGCCTGAGGAGGCCAGGATTCCAGTGACAAACATCACAAGTCCCAGCACCGCGGGCGCGAGGTGGAGGGCGTCGTTGTAGCCGACGACCGGGTGGATGAAGACAGCGGTGGCGAAGCCGAGGGTCCCGGCGATGGCGACGGCGTCCCACAGGCTTCTCTGCCAGCGGCCGCACCAGAGGCAGAAGAACATTGTCACGCCGCAGCAACAGACGCCGCCGCCGAAACCGGCGCGGTCGTGCGCGATCAGCGGGACGAGGCGCGGGTTGATCGCGTTGAGCTCGACGACGGTGATGTTCATGTAGGTCAGGTCCTGCGGGACAAAAACCGTCGTGATGCCGACGATGGAGATGATCAGGCCTCCCAGGGCAATGCTGGCGGCGGTTGCCAGCAGCAGCAGACGCCCCCGCCCTTCCTAGGTCGATCGGTTGACCTGCGTTTCCGCTACCAGGAGTGACGATGGTCCGGAGGAAGGTTGCGTCGGCCGCGTCTTCCACATCCCCAGGAGGAAGACCGGGAGGAGCGCGCCGGTTGCGCAGCCGTGCCAGGTGTCGAGGTAGCCGTAGCCGAGATACGACAGGAAGCTGCCGAAGCCGATCAGGCCACTGAGGACGAGCGTCCACCAGGCCCAGGGTTCTCGCGCCTGGAGTGGAAAGAGAGCCAGCCAGAGGTAGAGAACGCCGACCGCGGCAATCGCTCCGCCGAAGGAGACGCGGTCGTGGATCATGAAGTGCACGATCCGACATTCGTTGATGTTGCACAGGGCGTCGGCAGTCATGCCGAGATAGGCAATATCGTGAGGCAGGAAGTGCTTTGTCGCGGAGAGAAAGAACGCGAAGAGGCCTGAGAGGACGAGTGCGAGGCCGGTGAAAGCGATCAGCGGTCGGCCATCGCCGATGAGAGCAGAGAGGAAACGCTGTTCGTTGTGACCAGCCAAGTCAGGCTCGCTGGAAAAGGAACTCGCAAGGATCGAGCCGGGCGCCCTTCTCGTCGGCGACCGTATAAACGGACGGCCCCCAGATCGAGACGCCAGCCCGTAAACCGTCCTTCCGCAGCAGGTATAACTTCAGGCCGAAGTTTGGGCGGCCATCGGGGCGGAGCAGGTTCGGCTGCGTCGTGTGCTTCACGATGCGGCGGAGCATTTCGAGGCCGGCTTCGGCCGGAGTCCGCCCTTGGCGCATGAGTTCCACCGCGACCGCGGACGTGGAATGGTGCAGGTTGCATTCTCCCCTGCCGGTCGAGCCGCAGGAGCCGACTTCGTTGTCGACGTAGAGACCCGCGCCGACGATCGGGGAATCTCCGACGCGGCCGGCGATCTTGAAGGCCAGTCCGCTGGTCGAGGTGCAGCAGGAGATGTCGCCGGCGGCGTTCATCGCCGAGCAATGCACGGTTCCGGTTGGACGTTTGCGCGGGGCGGGCTCGATCTCGGCCTCGGAGCGTGCAAAATCGCCTGGGGCCGGGGGATTGTGATCGTCCCGCTGGCTGAAGAAGTCCCGAACGTGCGGGTGTTCCTCGCCGAGCGGAGGTGCGATCCAGTCATCGATCGATGAGCGGGTCCGCAGCCAGTAGAGCCAGATCCGGCGGGCGCGGTCGGTCAGGAGGTTTTCCTCTGGAAAACCGTTCGCCCTCGCAAACTGAAGTGCTCCGTCGCCGGCGAGCAGGACGTGATTCGTCTGCTGCATGACGAGGCGCGCGAGCCGCGAGACATGCCGCACGCTTCGGACGGAGGCGACTGCCCCGGCTCGATGCGTCGGGCCGTGCATGACGGCCGCGTCGAGCTCGACGATCCCGTCTTCGTTGGGGAGGCCGCCGTAGCCGACGGTCAGTTCGTCCGGGGCATCCTCGACGGTGCTGATGCCGCTGATCACGCCATCCAGGGGATCCGCGCCACCCTGCACCGCCTTGACGGCGATGTCGCAGGCGTGGAGGGCATTGGCGGAGCCGATGCTGACGATCACACGAGAGTCCTTCGGCGCGGTTTGGCGGGATGCTGAGAACGACACAGGGGGCTGACGCCCCCCGCTCGTCTGAGACCGCAGTTTCGATCAGCCGGGAAGCAGATCCTTAATGGTGTCCCGCTCGCTCTTGAGTTCATCGAGCGTGACCTTGATCTTCGACTGGGCGAACTCGTTGTGTTCGAGGCCCGGAATGATCTTCACGGTCTTGCCGTCGCTGGTGAGCGGGTACCCGAAGATCAGCCCCTTGTCGACGCCGTACTCACCGTTGGAGTAGACGGCCGCGCTGAAGCAGTCGCCGCTGGCGGTCGGACGAATGATTCCCTTGACGGTGTCGAGGACGGCGTTGGCCGCGGACGCGGCGCTCGAAGCTCCACGGGCCTTGATGACCGCGGCGCCGCGCTTCTGGACAGTGTCGACGAAGGTGTTCTGCAGCCAGGCATCGTCCTTGATGACTTCCGGCGCCGGCTTGCCGTCGATCGTGGCGTGGTAGAAATCCGGGAACTGAGTGGCCGAGTGATTGCCCCAGATGCCGACGTGCTTCACGCTGGTCACCGGCTTGCCGGCCTTCTGGGCGAGCTGCGAGACGGCGCGGTTCTCATCGAGCATCGTCATTGCGAACCAGCGGTCGCGGGGAACGCTCGGAGCGTTGTGCATCGCGATGAGGCAGTTCGTGTTGCACGGATTGCCGACGACGACGATGCGGACGTCCTTGGCGGCCGTCTTTTCGATGGCCTTGCCGGTATTCGTGAAGATTGGTCCGTTGATGCGGATCAAGTCTCCGCGCTCCATGCCTTCCTTGCGGGGGATGCTTCCCACGCAGAGCACCAAGTTGCAGTCTCCGAAGCCCTCTTCGAGGTTGTCGCTGCCGACCTTCTTGACTCCGGCGAGCGTGTCGAAGGCGCAGTCGTGCAGCTCCATTTCGACGCCGTCGAGCGACTTCAGGACGGGCGGGACCTCCACCAGGTTGAGGATGACCGGCTGATCCGGGCCGAAAACCTCGCCGCTGGCGAGCCGGAACGTCAGGGCATAACCGATATTGCCGGCGGCGCCGGTGATTGCCACTCGAATGGGAGCCTTCATCGCATCTCGTCCAGACTGTCAGACACCGATCAGTGAGTATCGGCGTTTTTTAATGGTTGAAATCGAGCCCGGCAAACAACCTTCCCGGTGTTGGGATGTTGTGTCCCGGGAATCCTTTCGCGAATCGGCCAGGTTTCAGAGAATCGGGCCATGAACGACTATTCGACACGTCTGCACACTGCAATGCAGGCGAAACGGACTGCGGCGCTCGTCGGGCTTGATCCGCGCGAGTCCTCTCTGCCTGCGGAATTTGCCCGGATCCTCCAGGATCATCCGGGCGACCGATTCGAACGGCGGGCACGGGCCTACGAGGAGTTTTCGCGGCGGATCATCGACGTCGTCGCCCCATTCGTGGCCGCGGTGAAGCCGCAAATCGCGTTTTTCGAGGACTGCGGCCCGGCCGGCATGCTGGCCGTCAGGAACGTCATGCAGCATGCGCGTGACGCGGGGCTGATCGTGATTGCGGACGCGAAGCGGGGAGACATCGGCACGACGGCGGAGGCCTACGCGTCTGCGTGGCTGGCGGGCTCGGATCCTTCGGCCGCCCCCTACCCGGCCGATTCGCTGACGGTCAGCCCTTATCTCGGTTCAGACACGCTGACGCCCTTTGTGGACGCGGCGATCCAGCGCGGGGCGGGCCTTTACGTTCTCGTCCGGACAAGCAATCCCGGTTCGGGATCGTTTCAGGGACTGGTCGCGAACGACAGGGCCGTCTGTGATCACGTGGCCGCGGAAGTCGAGCGGCTGAACCAGTCGACGCGGGGAAACGGATCGTACGGGAGCGTCGGCGCAGTCGTCGGCGCGACTCATCCGCTGGAGTTGCGCAGGCTGCGGCAGGTGATGCCGACGACTCCGCTGCTGGTTCCGGGCTACGGGGCGCAGGGGGGGACGGCGGCGGATATCCGTCCGGCGTTCGATGGGCAGGGGCTGGGCGTTCTCGTTAACAGTTCGCGCAACGTGATCTTCGCACACCTGCGTCCGCCGTATTCAGAGGTTGCGGAGTCCAGGGGCTGGGAGGCGGCTGTGGAAGCAGCGGCCCGCGATTTCGCCAGCGAGTTTCCTGTTCCGGCGGCCTGACCTTGAACGGGAAACGCGATTGAATATTTTTCCATCGCCGACTGGCGTGGGGAACGTTCTCTGCTCTGCCTCGCCAGAAGGCATCAGACCTGCCAGTATGGCGGAAAATGCGGCGTTTCCCGCGGCATGACCGCGGCGAAACGCATCGTGAATCTCCTGCACCCTGGAAGAACCAAGCGATCAGCATGAGCGAGAGTCTGACCAGCGGCCCAATGATCGAGGCGATCGGCCTCAGCAAGTTCTATGGGAACTTCGCCGCCTCCCGGAACGTCTCCTTCTCGGTCCCGCGCGGACAGGTGGCTGCGTTCCTCGGGCCCAACGGGGCGGGCAAGTCGACGACGATGAAACTGCTGACGGGATTCCTCGCGCCGAGCGAAGGGGTCGCCAAGATCGGCGGATTCGATGTCGCCAAGCAGCGGATCGAAGCGGCCCGTCTGATCGGCTATCTGCCGGAAAACGGCCCGCTGTACAACGAAATGACGCCGCAGTCGCTGCTGCAGTATTCGGGCGAAGCCCGGGGGCTGTCGTCGGCCAAGCTCCGCGAACGAATGGAGTTTGTGGCGGACAAGTGTTCTCTCAAAGAGGTGTGGGGGAAGTCGATCGGCAAACTGTCGCGCGGGTTCCGGCAGCGCGTGGGCATGGCGCAGGCGCTGCTGCATGATCCCGAAGTGCTGATTCTCGACGAGCCGACCAGCGGCCTCGATCCCAACCAGACGTTCCAGGTGCGGGACCTGATCCTGAGCCTCAGCAAAACGAAAACGATCCTGCTGTCGACGCACATCCTCACGGAAGTGAAGGCGGTCTGCGGCCGGGTGATCCTGATCAATCAAGGACGCGTCATCCTCGATGGCCCGGTTTCCGAGATGGAAGGCGCGACCCACGACATGGAAGCGACCTTCCGCCAGTTGACGGGTGGCTCTTCGGCCGCCTGAGGCCTGCGGGCGCCGCCGGCCCCCGACCGCTTCCCGCTCCCTCCTCGACACACTCCCAGACATTCCTGTCTGACGAATTTGGATTCCCACCATGTTTCGCTCGAATGTGATCCTGGCCGTCTGGAAAAGAAACGTTGCAAGTTACTTTTCCGGGGCCCTCGGATACCTGTTCATCGCTGTGTTCGTCGTCGCCGCGAGCATGCTGGCCTTCAATGAGCGGTTCTTCATCGAGAACCAGGCCAACCTCGACCAGCTGAGCCAACAGTTCCCGTGGCTGCTGCTGTTCATCGTTCCGGCCGTCACCATGACGCTGTGGGCCGATGAGCGGAAACAGGGAACGGACGAACTCCTGTTCACCCTCCCCGCCCACGACTGGGAGATCCTCGCTGGCAAGTATCTGGCAGGTCTGACGATCTACACGGTGGCGCTGGCGTTCTCGAGCACGATCATCCTGGTGCTGGCCTACTGCGGCAGCCCGGACCTTTCGCAGCTGCTGGCGACGTATCTGGGTTACTGGGTGGCGGGGGCGGCGCTCCTGGCAGCCGGCATGTTCGCGTCCGTCCTGACGTCGAGCGCCACGGTGGCGTTCATCCTGGGCGTCCTGTTCACGGCCGCGCCGATCGCCCTGGAGTGGGTCGGCCTCGACCGCATGTTCAACAACCAGGGGATTCGCGAATCGGTGAGCGTGCCTGGGAACCTGCGGGACTTCACAATCGGCGTCGTGCCGTTCGGCAGCCTGGTTTACTTCTTCGCCCTGGCCGCGTTCTTCCTTTACCTGAACTCGGTGATGATTGCCCGGAGGCACTGGGCGGGCGGCAAGAACGCCCGCAGCCTGGGCTGGCAGTTCGTGGTCCGCTCGCTGAGCCTGGCGGTCATCCTGCTGAGCGGAACGTACGTGCTGGCGCTGTTCTCGGGGCGGCTCGATTTCACCAGTGAGAAGCTGTACACGCTTGCTCCGGCCACGCGGAACGCGATCTCGAAGATCGAAAAGGACAAGCCTGTGCTGATGCAGGCGTATGTCTCGCCGGACGTGCCCGAAGAACTGATCACGGTTCGCAAGAATCTGCTGGCGTTGCTCAAGGAGTTCCAGCAGCTGGGACGCGGGAAGATCGACGTCCGGATTGTCGACACCGCCCCGTTCAGCAAGCAATCGGAAGAAGCGACCACCGCAGGCATCGAACGCCGCCGGACGCAGTCCGAGCGTTCCGGCCGCGTGACGGAAATGGACGTCTACCTCGGCGTGGCCGTCTCGAGCGGATACGACCGCGTGGTGATTCCGTACTTTGAAAAAGGAACCCCGGTTGAGTTCGAACTCACGCGGGCACTGGGAACCGTGGCCCGGGAAAAGCGACCGACCGTCGGAATCCTGACCACGGACGCCCGGGTGTTTGGCGGCCTGGATCAGAGAGTGTTCCAGCAGCGGCCCGAATGGCGGCTGGTGACGGACCTCAAGAAGCAGTACGTGGTGAAGGAGATCAATCCGGCCGAAGAGATCAAAGAGGGGGACTGCGACGTGCTCGTCGCGGTCATGCCGTCGTCGCTGCTGCAGCCGGAGATGGACAACCTCGTGAAGGCCGTCAAACGGGGCCAGCCGACGCTGGTTTTCGACGACCCGATCCCATACTTCGTCGACCAGTCGCTGGAACTCGTGCCGAGCAATCCGCGGAAGCCGTCGAGCGGCGGCGGGATGTTCGGGATGGGACAGCAGCCGGGCGAGCCGAAGGCCGATGGCGGTGAAGCGCTGTCGCTGATGGACGCCCTGGGCGTCGCCTGGGACGTGCGGGACATCACGTTCGACTTCTCGAATCCGCATCCGGAGTTCGGCGACCGGTTCTACCCGCCGATGATCTTCGTGACGGCTCCGCCGATCGAACTCGCGACGACGCCCGAACTGCGGACCTACTTCGAGACGTCGGGCCTGAGCCAGTCATCCCCGATCACGAAGGGGCTTCAGGAAATGATCGTCTGGTTCGGTGGTGAGATCCGGCAGAAGACCGAGGCTGAAGCGAAGTTCGACTTCACGCCGCTGATCAGCAGCATGCGGGGCGTGTCGGGATCGATGGACTTCGACAAACTGGTGGTGAGCGGCGGCGGTTTCCCCTTTGGAGGGGGCCAGAAGCAGCTGAATCCCCAGGCGTCGCGGCTGGAGAAGCCGGATCGCCGGCAGCACGTCATGGCCGCGGCGATCAAGTCGAAGGACTTCAAGAAGGGGGACGGCGTGAACGCGATCTTCATCGCGGACGTCGACTTCGTGCACGACATCATGTTCTCGGTGTCGGAACAGCAGCTGATGAACCTGAAGATCGACAACGTTCCGTTCGTGATGAACTGCGTCGACACGCTGGCCGGCAATTCGGACTACGTCTCCCTGCGGAACCGGCGGCCTGCCCAGCGCACGCTGACCCGCATCGACGACGAGCAGCGGTATTTCGTCCAGCGGACGCAGGAGAAGATCGTCGAGGCCAACAAGACGGCCGAGGAACAGATCGACAAGGCGCGGAAGCGGCTGGTGGAAGTGGTCGCGAAGATCCAGGACGACAAGTCGATGCCGGACGCCGTGAAGGCGCAGCGGCTGGAGGAAGCGCAGCGGGCGGAACAGCGTCGGCTGGAACTCGAAGAGAAGAAGATCCGCCGCGAGGCCGAAGATGAAGTCATCAAGGCGAAGCGCGAAGCGGAAGAGCGGAAGAACGCCATTGAAACCCGCGTGAAGCTGCTCGCCTGGGCCCTGCCGCCGATTCCGGCGATCATTCTCGGCGTGATCATGTTCGGTCGTCGCCGGTTGCAGGAGCGCCGGAGCGTTGTCGGCGAACGGCTCGTCAAGAAAGAGGACTGAGTCCTTTCAGGAAGCGGACTGTCTCACCAGGTCACTGAATCCAGACGGCAGGCGGATTTTCGAGGGTCAAGATCCTCAATCGCCCGAAGCTGACGAGGAGTGGAAAGCAATGAATTCGGCCAATCGCACGCTGGCGTTTGTCCTGGCGGCCGCATGTTCTGTGGCAGTCGCCGCGGGCGCCCATCGGATGTATCAGCCCGTGGTCGGCGCCAAGAAAACGGATGTCGGCACGGAGTTCTATCCGGACTTCAAAGACCCGCTGTCGGCCACGTACCTCGGAGTCGCCGCCTACAACGCGGCTGACAGCAAGGTCGACAAGTTCATCATTGAGAAACGGGATGGACAGTGGCGGATTCCGTCGCACCACAACTATCCCGCCGATGCGAAGGACCGCCTCGCCACCACGGCCGCTTCGCTGATTGGAGTGACGCGCGGCCAGCTGGTCGTCGAGACGGCCGACAGCCATGCCCGACTGAACCTGCTCGATCCACTGGACGACAAGCTCGGCGGGACGGAGGGCCGCGGCAGCCGGATCACGCTGAAGGCAGGCGATTCGGTGCTGACGGACCTGATCATCGGCAAGAAAGATGAAGCAGCCGGCGCCGATCGCTATTACGTGCGCCGCGCCGACGAAGATCGCGTGTACATCGCCGAGATCAAGCCTGATCTGTCGACGAAGTTCACGGACTGGATCCAGCCGAACGTCCTCGACGCGACGGCGGCCACGTTCCGCCAGATCATCCTCGACCGCTACAGCGTCGATGAATCCAAGGGGGCGATCGTCCAGGGCGACCGCAGCGTTCTGTCGCGGGATTCTTCCACCGACGAATGGAAGCTCGAAGAGCTGCCGAAAGGTGACAAACTGAAGACGAGCGTGGTCAACCAGATCACGACGGCCCTCGCCGACATGAAGATTGTCGGCGTGCGTCCGAAGACGCCGGGAATCGCGGCGATGATCAAGGGAGATCCGAAGGCCCGTCGCACTGCGATCGACATGCTCGACATGCAGGAGAAGGGCTACTTCGACGACGGCAAGGGAGGGATCGTCTCCAACGAGGGCGATTTTCTGGCAGGAACGTCGGAGGGGATCATCTATGTCCTGCGATTCGGAAAGGTGGTCTTCGGCGACGACGTCGACATCGAGTTCGGCAGCAAGAAGAGCCTGAGCGAAGAAGAAGCCAAGAAAGCGCTTGAGGCCGCGAAGGCGAAATCGGGCGAAGAGAAGAAGGAAGAAAAGCCGGCCGACGAGAAGAAGGCCGACGGCGAATCGAAGGAGCCGAAGAAGGAGAACCGGTTCCTGTTCGTGACGGTTCAGCTGAACGAAAAGATCCTCGGCGAGCCGCCGGTCGAACCGGTGAAGCCGACTCCGCCTCCGGGATACAAGCCGAAGGAGAAGCCGGCAGACGCTCCGTCACAGCCGAGCATTCCGGGGTTCAACGATCCCAAAACGCAAACAGAGGCTCCCAAGGCGGCGCCGCCCGCTGACAAACCGGCTGAGGAAAAGAAGGAGACGACTTCCACTTCAACGGCCGGGGCGGCTGTGAGTCTTGCAGGGCCGGGCGCTGATCCGCAGGACGAACAGAAGCCGGCTCCCGCCGCAGAAGAGGTGAAGCCCGAAACTCCTGCCGCCGAAACGAAGCCTGCTGAGGAAAAGCCTGCTGAGCAGACGCCGGCCGGGGAGCCCAAGGCTGCTGAAGAAGCGAAGCAGGCGGAGGCCAAGCCGGCAGACCCGGCTGCGCCCGCAGCAACCGACGAAAAGAAGACGGAAGCGCCCAAGGATCCGTTTGCCGAATACGAAGCCGCCCTTGCCAAATACGAGCAGGAGATGGACGAGTACAAGGTGAAGAAGGGCGAGTTCGACGAGAAACTGAAGAAGGCTCGCGACCGCGAGAAGGCCCTCAACGAGCGGTTTGCCGCCTGGTACTACGTCATCCCGGCCGAAGTGTTCGACACGATCAACGTCAAGCCGTCCGAACTGGTCGAGCCGGAAACGACGCCTGCTGGCGGAGACAACGCTCCGGCGATTCCTCCCGGCCTCGGCGGCCGCCCCGGTGCGGCACCCAGGCCGATGACCGAACCGGCTGCCGAGACTGCCCCGCCGGCGACGCCTGCGGTCGACGCACCGAAGGCGGATGCGCCGAAGGAAGGCGCCCCGAAAGCTGAGACGCCGAAGGAAGAGGCTCCCAAAGAGGACGCTCCGAAGGCCGATCCCCCCAATGCCGAGCCTGCGGCGCCAGAGGCGGCGCCTCCCGCTGCGACAGACACGTCCGCCCCGAAGCCCGAATAATCCGGGATGCCAGAGTGCAGAACGAATCGAACTCGGCCACGATGACGACACATCGCGGCCGAGTTTCTTTATGCGCCCGGTTGGCCAATGCGGGCGATGACTTCTCGTTCGCGGCGGCGCATCACGCGGCGCTCTCCTGGAGTGAGATCGTCGTAACCGCACAGATGCAGCAGGCCATGCACGACGTACAGCTCGAGTTCGGATTGGGCCGTCCAGCCGTGTTTCGGCGCTTCGCGGCGGGCCGTTTCGTCGCTGACGACCAGTTCACCTTCAAGGGCCTGTCCTGCTCCCCGACGTTTCGACGTCCCCTTGCCCGCTACTGAATTCGGGTCGTGATTGCCTGAATACAGGAAGCTGATCACGTCCGTCGGAAAGTCGTGGTCGAGGTGCTCGCGATTGACGCGGTGGATTTCCTCGTCGCCCACGATGGCGAGACTGATTTCAGCGCTGGCGACCTGCTCATCCTCGAGAACGGCGCGGATCACCGACTTCAGTCGCGCGGCGGCCAGCGGGACGCAGCGGCTCGAGCGGTGAATCGCAATTTCAAACGGCGGGCGGCGGCGGGCGTTGGGTGTAGACATGACGGCGTGGTGATATCCTCCGAACCGATTGGAAGCCACCGTCGGAGTCGATGCCTCTGGGCACCTCCCTCCCCTGCCCATTCAAAATTCGTACGTCGCGATCGGCCCGCTCCATGCCCGAAGTCATTTACGGCAATCTTTACGACTATCCTCGATACTACGACCTCCTGTTCGGGGCGGACTGGAAAGCGGAAATCAAGTTCCTCATCGGCTGCTTCGAGCGATTCTGCAAGCGGCCTGTGAAGACGGTTTTCGAGCCGGCATGCGGCACGGGCCGGTTGCTCGACAAGCTCGCGAAGCGCGGGTACCAGGTCTCCGGCAACGACCTCAATCCGCGGGCGGTGGAGTACTGCAACCGACGTCTGAAGCGGCTCGGCTTCCCGGAGACGGTCGAAGTCGGGGACATGTCGGACTTCCGGCTCAAGCGCCCGGTTCATGCCGCGTTCAACCTGATCAACACGGTGAGGCATCTGCCGACCGAGAAGGCGATGGAAGCACACCTGAGGTGCACGGGCGAATCGCTGGTCAAAGGCGGGATCTATCTTCTGGGACTGCATCTGACGCCCACGGAGGGACCGCGGATGGATGGTGAAAGCTGGACCGCTCGCCGCGGCCAGGTCACCATCAAATCGAGGATGTGGACCAAGGAACTCGATCTGAAGGGACGCAACGAGAAGCTCGGAATCCGGTTTGACGTGAAGACTCCGACAAAGTCGTTTTGCATCGAAGACGAGATGAATTACCGCACCTACACCGCCCGGCAGATGGCGCGGCTGCTGCACAAGGTGGGCCTGTTCGAAGTCGCCGGGACGTTCGACTTCCTGTACGACCTGAACGACCCGCTGGAGGTCGATGAGACGACGGAAGACGTCGTGTACGTGCTGCGGAGAAAATGACGCGCCGGGCGATTGAAGGCGTGAACCGGTCCGGATGCCCTCGGCAGGGATCGTTCGGCGATCGTGGCCGACAAGGCCGAGAGAGGCGTTCCTGAATGCAAGTTCTGTCGCTTTGCTGGCTGGCACTTTGGCTGGTGGTCATTCCGCTGGGAACGACCATCATTCACGCCGACGAGCCGGCCTCCTCCGGCCCGAGGAAGCCAGTGACGCTGCGCGTCGTCGCCCGTCCGGACAACGATCTTGTCCGGGGCCTTGTTCTCGGCGGAACACCGCACCAGCGTTTCGATTCGGCCGAAGCGGCGATCTCCGATGCACCACCCGCATCGGCGGTGCTTGTCCTGGCCGACGGCTATCCCGAGCGACAGACTTCCGTTACCGGCGAGGCGGTGCTGCAGGTCCGGCAGAAAAAACTGATGCTCTATTGGGAGTATCCGGACGCAGTCCCGGGGATCGAGTTCGGTCCTGCGCGCGGGGTGCAGTGGGAGCGCGGGATCGTGGCTGCGGATGATCCCGCGATCGGGCTCCCGGGATCGCGCATTGTTTCATTGCAGGACTGCCGGTTCCTGCCGGTCGCGCCCCGGCCGTCACTGCTGGTCCTGGGACGCGTCGCCGGATTCAACACGGCCGTTTACGGGATTCCCGACAACGCAGCGCCGCTCCTGTTCCGAGCGGATGACCAGACTCTGATCGCGACAACAAAGTTGAGCGGCTTCGTCACGGCCCGATTGGCTCCCACGGCCGACTGGGTCACGATCTGGCGGGCCATGCTCGCCTCTCTCGATCCAGCCGGCAGTCCCCATTCCCTCAAGGTGACACCAACGGTCTCTCCTTCGTACTCCGCCGAGGACAGGCTTCCCAATACCGCTGAACGTGATGCGTTGAGACGCTGCGCGAACTGGTTCCGGAACTCGGGGCTGCTCATCTCGGCGGAACGGCGTCCGAGGATCGAAGCCCTGTTACGGGCCGGCCAGGAACTGACAGACGCGGAATCTGGCAGCGCCGGAGACGGCTCCCACGGCATTCTCGAAGGGTATGCTTCGCAGATCCGTCCCGATGGCAGCCAGCCGCAGCGGACGCCGATCCGTGCCGATTGCCAGGCGGAATCGGCCGCCGTTCTGGCGCTGCATGGGGCCCTCTTCGACGACGACCGAAGTCGACAGGTCGCCCGGAACCTTCTGAACTTTCTCTACGTCGACTCGGAACTTCATCGAGGCGACCGAGGCAACCCGCGCCATCCGTCGTTTGGTCTCATTGCGTGGGGCGCCGTGGCGCCCGCCTGGCAGGTCGCCAACTACGGCGACGACAACGCCCGTGTTCTGCTGGCGACCATCGTCGCGGCCGCAGCGCTGGAATCTGATGCGTGGGATGAGGCCGTTCTGAAGGCACTCTACGCGAACCTGCGAACGACAGGCCGGCTGGGATTCCGAGGAGACCGGATCGATATGCCGCAGCTCCAGGAACGCGGGTGGCGCGCCTATCGTGATTCCGCGACCGTCAACGTTTCTCCGTCATTTGAAGCCTACCTGTGGGCGTGTTACCTGTGGGCTTACCGGCAGACCCGAGACCAGGAATTTCTCGACACGGCTCGAGCCGGCATTTGCCGAACGATGCAGGACTATCCGGCCGGCTGGCGCTGGGGCGATCATCTCGACCGATCCCGCATGCTGCTGCCGCTGGCGTGGCTTGTCCGACTGGAGGACACGGCTGAACACCGCGGCTGGCTGAAACGCGTCAGCGACGACCTGCTCCGTCATCAACAGCCCTCGGGAGCGATCCCCGAACAACTGAGCGGCAACGCGGGGGGCCATTTTGTGGTCCCGAAATCCAACGAAGCCTATGGAACGACGGAAACGCCCCTGCTCCAGCAGAACGGCGATCCAGTGACCGACCAGCTCTATACGACGAACTTCGTGCTGATCGGCCTCCATGAAGCCGTCGCCGCCACGAACGATCCTGCGTTGAAAGCGGCTGAAAACCGCCTGGCCGAATACGTCGTCCGGATCCAGGTTCGGGCACCCGGTCATCCGGCCGTCGATGGAACGTGGTTCCGCGCATTCGACTACGCCCGCTGGGACTACTGGTCGAGCTCGGGCGACCTGGGCTGGGGGGCGTGGTGCGCGGAAGCAGGCTGGGGGCCGGCCTGGAATGGCATCGTCCTGGGCCTGAGGCTCAGGGAGCGCTCTCTGTGGGACATGACCACATCCTCCCGCATCGCGGAACGACTCGATCACGTCCGAAGCCTGATGTCGCAGAACGACGGCCGCCCGTTCGTCACCGCCCCGGCGCCATCGCGATAGCTTGCGTCCCGCCAGGTCGAGTGGCCACGGGCCGGCAGCCGGGGGAGTTTCAGGTGAAGGCGAGCCCCGGATGAATAAGTGCGAGAGACAGGAATCGAACCTGCACGGGTTGCCCCACTGGATCCTAAGTCTTCGAAACCGGGCCGATGAGCGTTCGGTGATCTTCCGAACATTGTGAATTGCCGTACCATCGTGCGGTGGTCGCGGAGGGCGAAACGCTCTACCAAGCCGCTTTAGGTAACTTTCTAGGTAACTCCAGGTTCGCGGGAGTAACTACCCGCAGTGCTGGCCGACTCTAGCGAATCAATTCCCCTGCGAGCGTCGGTCGGCTGCCTGGTGAGTTGGGAAATAGGAATGGGTTACGAGACGACACAGCGCACGGCGGCTTCCGCACTGTTCACCTGCTTCGAAGTGACCACAGGGCGAGTCTCCAGATGCATCGCCTATGCCATGCTCCGAGACAGCATTTGTCAGCTTCGCGAGCAGGTGACCAGTGAACCCGACCCGGCGGAGAGACAACGGCTACAAACTCATCTACGGGTCGGCGAGCTCATTCTCTCAAGGCATAGAGATGAACGGCCATTCGGGACGGTGCCGCCCTTTTGGGATTTCAAAAGTGCATCCGAGTTTCTTGACGGCTTTCTCGCGGCAGTGGACGACGGTCTTGGGATGCATCTCCAGGAAGGAAAGCCGCTGTGTGATCCTGAATTCGGCTTGACCTACCGAGACACCGACGCCGACTTCGAGAAATATGCTTGGTGGGAAACGCAGCTTTGCGATCGCGTGCTGTCGGAAGAGGCGACGATCGTGCGATCATTCCGCTCTTTGCCTGACACCTGGCCTGTTTGCGACCACCGTACCTGGGTGTACGCGACCGCTCACGGCGCCGCGGCGCGTCTTCTCAACGAAGTGCTCTATCACGGGATTGTACCGATCATGGAGAACCTTGAAGAGATCCGCAAACTTCGCGGACGCGTGCTGCAGGAGCGGCTATTGGTCAGCATCAACTGCAAGCCACAACGCGCTCAGGAGTCGGAAGCGAGCGCTGATGTAAAAGAGCCAAAGCAGCTTCAGTACGAGTTCTGGGCGTCTCACCGAGCATGGTCGGCGGCAGAGGCAAAGAGGGCGTACGAAAAGACCTACGATACAGCGATTCCTTCAGTACGGGCGTTCACGAAAGCGTGCGAGCGGTGGGCCAAACAGGAGGGGCTTCCATTGCTCGGGCGGCGACGTAAGACGACATAACGCGACGGGCTGGGAAATGTTGCGACACGCGTCTCGCGCCTACTTCAATTCGCAACCGCATTAGCTCTGATAGCTCCCGAACAGGCCACCGTCGACCTGGTGGCCATTCTTAGTTCAATGGGAGCTTCCGAAGATGGCAGTAGCTCAAGCATTGCCGGTCATTCAAGCGGGTGTTTCTTACCCGCTGCCAGTGTTCATGAAACTTGTGAACATGGGCCGCCACGCGATCCGGGTCGCGCGAAGGAACGGTCTCGATGTCCGATATGTTGGGAACCAAGGCTTCGTGACGGGAGACGCCTGGCTCAAGTATCTCGAAGAGCACGGCGAGCAATCGTTTCGCTGACGTGCTGGGGTGAGTGCGCCCCAATTCGCGGCACGCTTGAAACGGCGAAGGCCGGCTGACACCGGCCCCCACCCACTTCGAAACTTGGAGCATTCTCACGGATGGAGCCTCAATCGGCAAGAAGGCCGCTGACCACTCACTTGTCTGAGCAGTCCGCCGGTTCGTCGAAGGCGGGAATCCACCGTCGCCGACAGCTTGAGTGGGACTTCACAGCTCGCGGCCACCAGCTGCGAATGCTCGATGGGGCCGTGTTTGGGCGTTCCTATCCAGCACCGGGTGGGAAGAATGTCAGCGGAGCTGCACTGAAGTCAGTTCTGCGCGTCATTGACAGCCATGCCCGCCAGAAAAGCAGTTGCTTCGCTTCGATCGAGATCATTGCCAAAGAAGCGTGCTACTCAAAAAGCGTCGTCAAGAGAGCGATCGCCGTTCTACGTGACGAGTTCGGGATCCTCATGGAGGAAGAAATTCGCGACGCGTGTGGCCACCGCTTTCGATTTCACCGCACGATCTGCTGGTCCAACCTCGCACCATTTGCCGAGTCCCAAGCGGTTGACGAGAGGTCCGCTCCTTCTCAACCCGAACGCCGCCCAGAAACCACCAGTCAAAGCCCCAGGGACCACAACGGACAAGCCCAGAGACCACGAGAGAGGGCCCCAGGGACCACGAGGGGAAACCTGACTACTAATGGAAGCGCAAATGAACCGCCACCTCCAATCGTGACGGTCGCGACCGTCGACCGGGCGGCGGCGGAGCTTTCAGAACTTGGAGTCGAATGGCCAGGGGCAGCCCTTCAGGCTGCTCGTGCGGCCAAGCCGGAGGAGCATGTGCTCGCGATCCTCTCGTATTTCCGAGAACACGCGCCACGAAACGGATGGGGGCCAGGCGCTCTAGTTCAACGACTTAGGAATTCGCGACATCACATCGCGATCGAGCGAGGCTGGCCGCAAGCAGCACCGAAGGCAATCCAGTCGAAACAACGTTCTGACGAGCTGCAGAAGAGGCAGGCCCAGGACGACGAACAAAAGCGAAAGGCCGAGGCTGACGCATCCGCCGCGGCAAGACGTGAGATTGAGCTCGGCCCCCATCTCGACAGCATGGCGCTCATCCAACAGCACGACCTCGCGCAACGTGTCTCCCGAGAACTCCACACTCACTTCCAACGTCGCGGGATGACGCCTTACGTGCGACAGCAATTGCTTCGGAAACTTGAACTGGAGGCAGTCAACAAATGAGCGATCCTTCCGATATGGATCGAACCCGGGTCGAGGGCCCGACTGCCCCAGGACCATGCTGCAGTTGCCTGTCCAAGTTGGAGCCAGAATTGCGAGAGGTTGATGCACGGTTACCGGCACTTTCGAGCCGATGGACCGCCGTTTCACATTGCGGCGCGCCGCCGCGGTCAACTGGCCGGCAAGACCACCTTCGTTGGCGTGCTGCAGACTGTCCCGGGCGACTGAATCACTTCGCCTCGGATTCTTTTATGACAGCCCGTGTCAGGGGCCGCGAGTACGGCGGCAATCGATCGACTTCAGCGGAGCTCACGATGGGAAAGACGACAACTCGCAAACGTGTGGTCAAACGGGACATGCCGACTCCGAGGCTGGTGGCCAAGGTTCGCGAATTGACCGGCCTTTCCGTCGCTCAAGTTGGCCAGCTCGTGGGCGTCGACCGCCAGACGGTCTGGAAATGGCAGCACGGTGCACCGGCTCGCGCTCGGCACCTGGTCGATCTGCGTTTGATCATCAGCAAGCCGGCCGAAGCGAGGGAACTGGCTGTCCGCGCCGAGCGTGGTCTCTTGCATCTCGGTTCCGTCGCGAAGCTGATGAAGGCCTTGCAAGGGACGCGGTGATGTTCGAAACCCCGACGTTTCAGCCAGACCCGATCGAGCCGGAATCCGCTCGGAACGCGCGAGAAATTGCGCGAGTCTTCCGCATCTCGTCGCATCGTGCGGCGGAACTGCTCGAAGTGGATCATGGCCACTGGAAGGCGATTCTGGCCGGGACGCGGCCTGCACGGCCGGGACTGGCCTCGCTGATGCAGTCCATCGTCGACACCCCGCTGTTCAAGTTGCGGGCTCGCCTCGTTGACGAGCTCGAAAAGACCGACCGGCCCATCGAGCAGCTTTGCGCCGGGAAAACCGCTGCGCGGATTTACGGCGTATGGGAGCAACGCAGACCGAAGTAGTTTCCCCCTTCAATGGAAGTCTTTTTCTCGCAAGGAAGTGACCATGATCAAGAACACGAAGGCCGCGGCGGGCGTCGTCGCAACATCCCCATTCCTCACACTGGAACAAGCCGCGGCCGAGCTGCGGATTGAACAGATCAACGTGCTGCGGTTGATTGCCCGCGGACGGCTCCTGGGCATTCGGGCCGGCGACGACTGGAAGGTCCGGCCAGCCGACCTCGAAGAGTACGTCGCCCGGGGGGCGCAGGACCTCCAGGCACCGGGCTGGGGTCGCGATGAGGATCGCCCCGCGGACCCGGACGGGAGCTCGCAGGCGCATGCGGCCGGTCAGATTGTTCGAAAGGCAATGAAGACCCTCATCCCGGCATCGCTCGATTCGATCTCCAAGGACGGACGAGGCCGCTATCCGGCCTTCCTGATGCTCTCCGGCGCGACGATCCGGCCTCTCTTGAACCAGGTCTATTCTCCGCTCGTCCGTTTCAAAGACGCGGAGCCGTCTCGCTACAAGACGCTGAAAGAAGCTCTGGCCACAGCGGGTCTCCGGTCGAAGGCTGTCTCCCGCATAGTGAATCAGTCGGCTTCCGAGAGCGCCCTCAACCCTCAATCAATCCGCGAACGGCTGTTCGGCGACGGTCCGGAAGCCTTCGAGCGGAAGATGAAGGCGGCGTGGGACGTGCTCATGAGCGACGGCATTCCGGCCCGACACACCTACACTTCTCCGCAGCCAGGCGAGGACGCTGTGTCGATCGGCTTTCGAGTTCGGTACAGCGATCTCGGGCTCGACTACGTCACGGCCCGCGAACTGGCGTTTTGAAAAGCGGTAAACCTTGCGAGCGTGCGGCGGCGGGGCTTTTCAGAAACCGGGCTCCGTCGCCGCACGTCCTTTCAGACCGTGGCGACGCCGCCGAACGCGTCAGGATCCCGGTGCCACGTCATACGCCCGGGATTATCGCTTTCCGAGAACCCAATCATTTCAGCAGCGGCGAGTCACTCCCCGCCGTCGCAGGTCCATGCCCTCGGCGCGTGCGAGAAAAACCGCTTCTCACTCGACCCCAGCTCACCGTTCGTCGCGTCGCCCCCTTCCTCGCCGAACCGGTTGCAGTACTCCCCTGGCTCGAGCACGTCCACGAGAGAAGATTTCCGCATCGTCAGACAGTAGACTTCGCAGCCCGGCTCAATCGGGCCCAGCGCCGCCGCACTCGAACCCCGCGAACCGCGGCCCTCTAACTGAGGGCAGGAATCCCGTGCCAATCGCACAGAATCCGCCCCGCCGCGCCACAGGCATCCCGCTGTCGGGAAGGGCTGCCACGGCCGCATGCCGCAAACGGATCGAACGGCGCCGCCGCCAGCCCCGCCCGATGGGCTGCTGAGCGTCGCTGCGGAGTCACGGCCCCGCGTCACAGATTGTCGGAACTCGGTCACACCGCGCAGCCCGGAAACGTCCCGCCAGTTTGCGATTGCGGCGTCACACTCCGGCCGGCGGGTCACGACATCGGGGCACGCTTCCGCCGAGCGGCTTCCGCCCGCGGCGTCACACTTCCGCCGGGGTGGTCACGGCGGCCGCGTCACACCGCCTGCAGCGACGCTCTCTACCGCGTCGGGGCCCGTTCCGGGCGGAGCCGATGTTGCCGAGCTGCTGTGAGAACGCCGCGGTGCGAATTCTGCGCGAAACAAAGTGTCTCACTTTAGCCGACTGCCTCGGCGGCCCCACCGTGTGCGTGGAGAAAAGTAGTACCTACACCGTGTGGCGATGTTTGTTCTGGAGTTGCTCCGGGGATAACGTAGGGCTTCTTGGGCAATCTCAAAACTGGTGGGCAACATGGCTAAGAAAAAGGCGGCTGCAACTGAACAGCAGGAGGCACCGACTGAACTCGACAACGTCGGAACGAAGCTGCGGAAGCTAGTCATCAAGAATTTCGGGTGCATCGGCAGCACGCCTGTCGAGATCGACCTTGATGATGTGGTGGTGCTGGTCGGTCGGAACAACACTGGAAAGAGCACGATTCTCCGGGCATACCAGGTGATCATGACGTCATCCGCTCCCAAACTGGAATTAGATGACTTTCCAGAATCCAAAGTCGACGCCGCCGCGTTGCCCGAAATCGAGCTGCACACACGCATCATTGACAACCCACCTGCAAGCAAGTGGATCGCCAAGATCGACGGCGAAGATATTGTTCGCGAACGATGGACTTGGACGAAGGACAAGGTGGTGGGCAAGCGACAAGGTTTTGATGTCGCATCAGACCAATGGTCAGATCAGGTACCTTGGGGTGCCGCGAATGTGGCGAATTCGCGCCGGCCTAGGCCGCACAGAATCGACGCGTTCGGCAGTCCAGAAGAGCAAACCGAGGCTGTTGTGAAGTTGCTACTTGCAGCCCTTTTGAGCGCGATCGGCAACCTTCCCCACACCGAGGCCGGAGAAGACGGAGAACTGAAAGAGACGGAGTACGGCAAGCTGTTGAAGGATATTGCCAGCTTGCAGAGAGCGGTCGTCGAACAAGTGCAGGACCAGATCGATCACGCGCAGCAGCAGCTAACGGAAGTCATTCAGAATGTTTTTCGAGGATATCGGATTGAGTTTGACGCGAAGCCTGAGGAAGACATCACGAGCTGCCTCAATTTTTTCAAACCTGGGGCGCTACTGCGAATGGGACCGAAGGACGGCCACATGAGTTCGGCCGAACGTCAGGGAAGTGGCGCTAGACGGACGTTGATGTGGGCCGCCCTGAAATACGCGGCTGACAAGAAAGCCGACGAAGACGCGAAACCGAATTTGTTGTTGATGGACGAGCCAGAGCTTTGCCTGCATCCCAATGCAGTTCGCGAGGCGTGCAACGTACTCTACGACCTTCCTAAGACCGGCAAGTGGCAGGTCATGGTGACAACACACTCACCGGCATTTATCGATTTGTCTCGAGACAACACCACCGTTGTGCGGGTTGAACGTGATGCAGACGGTGTTGTGATCAGGGGAACGACAGTCTTCAGACCGGAGAAGGCGAAGCTGAGCGATGACGAGAAGGAGGAACTCAAGATGCTCAACCTCTGCGACCCTTCCCTTTGCGAGTTCTTTTTCGGGGGGAGGACTGTGATCGTCGAGGGCGATACCGAGTACACCGCCTTCCGCTTCTTGCTGGACAAGTTCCCTGATGACCCGCGGTTGAAGGACGTTCACGTCGTTCGTGCTCGTGGCAAGTACACCATTTGTTTGGTCGCCAAGATTCTTAATCAGTTCAACTCGCGCTATGCGGTGCTCCACGACTGCGATGCCCCGAAGGTGTTGCGGAAGAAAAAGGGGTCAAACGAAAAGGAAGAAATCGTCAATCCTGCCTGGACCAACAACAGCAGGATTCGCGACGCGGTGAGTGACTCAGTTCTCGCTAAGCGCGCTCGGCTGGTTGCGCTCATCCCCCACTTCGAAGGTGCGTTCTTCGGTGAGGAACTGTCTGGTGAAAAGCCGGTGAATGCATGGACGCGGTTGAAAAACGACAACGACATTGCCGAGCAGGTGAAGGGCCTGCTTTGCAGCCTGCTCGATTTCAACGAACAGGTTCCTACAACCTGTTCGGAATGGTCTGATGAGCAGGCACTTCTCGCCCGCTACGAGCAGTTTGCAAGCTCGACCTGAAAGGTCCTCGCGACAAAGGCTTGGCTGGGGGGAAATAGCTGTGCGATTTCACACGGCCCTCAGCTCAGCAAGGGCCCGGCGAAACGAGTCGGCGACGATTTCCGAGCCTGGATCCTGCAATCGGTCAACATCAAACTGGAGATTCACGCCCTTGGAGCCGTGAAAAGACGCTTACAAATAAAGCGAAGTCCCAAACCTTCAGAGCGACCGTTTCACCTTCATGAAGTTCATTCAGCATTGTCTCGACCAGCATCGTTTTGGCCCCGGCTCATGAAGGGCGCGCGGCAGACTATAGCCCCTCGCTTTTCAACCAGTGCCCAGAGAGGACTCAAACCTCCATGAGAGTGATCCAACTAGCTCCTGAAGCTGGACGCGTTTCGCAGCTTGCCCGACTAGAACACCCCTCGTAAATGGGATCATGTACTGGGATGCTGCAATAGCCGCCAGAGAGTGGCCGAACTCACCGGTTCATGGTGCGGAAATGGCAGCTCTCGTTCCCGGTTACCGCCCCGGTGATGCTGAGGACAGCAATCAACTTCTTGCACCCGATGCTCCCTCGCGCCAGTTAGCGTGCACCACCGCTCGGCGATGACATCACGTCCGCCATCTCGCGAAGCATCTGGACTATGTTCTCGCGCTCAGCTCTTTTCAGGCGGTGGTGTCTCGCGTCGCAGTATTCTCGAGAGTTCCTGGCAAGTCGCGTCGTGGTTGCAATTAGTCCTGACGCCGCCGCCCTGACGTTTACATCGGCCCACAGGGCCTTGACCTCGTTGATCTTTACCTCGTTCGTTCCGCTGTAGCGCTTGCATTGGATTAGGATGACTTCGGGGCCGGCAAAGACCCTGTCCTTTTCGAGGATGATGTCGACGCCGTCGTCGCCTCTGCCGGGCCCTATCTTGATCCTGTAGCCCAATCGCTTGTAGTACTCGGCCACCAGGTACTCGAACTGGCGCCAGTGGATCCTGTTGAGGTCTTCTCCCTGGGCGTTCAAGTAGTCGATGAACCGCTGGTCGAAGTAGGTCTCCGGGTCAGCCGGCGCTGCTTCGCTCTCGAACAGATCGTCGAGTTGGACGATGCCATTCCATGACTTTGAAGTCGGAAGCCTGTCCATCACGTTGCGGATAGCGAACGCCCGCTTGATGTCCTGCCATTCAGGCAGAAGCGTCAGGCCTCGCACATGCTCGGTGGGTTCTTCACTCATCCCGTTCAGAAGCGCAGAAAGGTCCTGAACTGCTAAGTACCCCGTGGGCAAACGAAAATCGGGTTCGTCTTCGACTTTGCCGAGTCGATGCAGATGCGCCCGCACGAACCGGATGAGGAGCCCGATACTGTCCAAAGGCTCAGAAATCGCACCGACGCGGTGCAGCAGCAAAACCAGTCCCGATTCGACCTCTCCGCCTTCGAGTCGGATGACATCGAGCGGATCTCCACTCCACCAAGGAGTCACGTTACTCTCGGTTCTCTTTTTGAGAAGCGAAACGGCCTTGGGGACTGTGACGCCGACTCCAGCCTTGATGCCAGTGAGCTCAACGATGGTGTCGAGGAAGTACTGTCGAACACGCGTGACATGCATGGCGAGGCAAAGAGATCGGAGGGAAGGGGGGAAAGAACTGGCACCAGCTAACGTAGAGGCCGCCCTGATGCCGTTCAAGAACCCCTGAGCTTTGTCGTTGACTCGCATCGCCCCGCTGTGGCACCGTCAGAATGGCGGATGCGTGAACAACTTTCGGCGAGCGAAGAGCCCCCTGAACGCGGCGGTCGCGCCACGAGAAAAAGGCGATCGCGCGGACCAGCGAAGCAGCAGGCAGCCCCAAATGCAGGCGAGCCCGCGTCGCGTTGGAGAGCGGCACCGTCCCCACTATTGGGGAAAGTGCCGCTCTCCAACGCGGCGCGCGATGCTTCTGTGTTTGAAGAGTGTAGTGTCGCGCCAGAACGGTAGTCGCGGACCGTTTGCAACTGAACCAAGCTGGCGTCTTCGATGCGCCGGCCCAAGCCTCTTTCGGGACCGCGACCCCGACTGAGGTTTTTTCTTTTGTCGATGAGGTCTGCCATGGTCTCCGTCGCGGAAACCAAGAGAGACGACACGCAGTGCAGAGCTGTCGCCCAACTCGCCGGTAACAAGAAAGCATCTTGCACCGCGCCGGCGACGCTCCAGGGCCTTCTGTGGACGCATTACCGCAAAGCTCATTCTCGGGCGTCCGAAGCAACGGTGATGCGGCTCCACTACGTCGTTCGCTCCGTTGATCGTTTCACCGGCAGGTTGACATTGGTCGATGATCTCACCGAGGAGCTGTTCAACCGATGGGTGGAGCACCGGGAGAACCTGGTCTCCGCGTCGACCGCGTATCACAACCGGGTAGACTTCTTGACGCTCTGGAGATGGGCCTCGGCAGCGGGCTATTGTTCGACACCGCTGCCAAGTTCGCTGCATCGAGTCTCCGCCGAACAACGGAACGATGCGGCCGACCAATCGGCTTCCGGGCTGACGCTTCGCCAACTTCTTTGGGACCGGTACGTCCCGAGCCGCCAGAACCTGAAGCCGAGCAGCGCCAAGCTCATCGAATACTCGGTCCGTTCATTCCAGCGCTACGTCACACGCCCCGTTCTCGTTGAAGAGTTGTCGGAAGACTTCGTGATGCCATTCCTGGCTCATCGCCGGCGGACAGTGTCGCTGGAAACGGCCAAACGCGAAGCATCCAATTTGTTGTGCCTGTGGCGATTCGCCCTGCGGAAGCGACTTTGTGACAACCCGTTGCCGGAGGATTGGGAACCGATTCGGCTGACGCGAAAGATCCCGCGAGCATGGTCACTGGAGGAGTTCGGCAGAATTCTTGATGCCGCCAGCCATCGTGCCGGGATGTTTCGAACCCTTCCCGTCCACGCTCGCGACTTCTGGACTGCGCTGCTGCTCTTCCTGTACGAGTCCGGCGCACGCATCGGAGCCACAATGTGCATGGAAACGGCTGATGTGGTTCTGCCCCGTGCGCAGGCGATTCTAAGAGCGGACTTCGCGAAGACTGGCATCGAGTCTGTGGTCGACCTTTCGCCCGAAGCCGTAATCGCGCTCCAGGCCATCTACGATCCCAATCGCCGGGTTTTGTTCGACTGGCCCTATGCCCGTCGACAGCTGTGGCTGGACTATCGAGACATCGTGGTCGATGCGGGGCTCGAGACGGTCAAGGGCGAGGGATTCCACAAGATTCGTCGGACTTCAGCGACGCAAGCGGTCATCGCAGCAGGATGGGATCATGCCCGAGTCGCTTTGGGACATAGCCAGGAAGCGATGACGCGTCGCTACGTCGACCTTCGGCAAGTCCCTCGACCGAAGATCCACCTGCCGCTCCCGAGCATCGTTCAGACGACCGCAGCGGCCAGCAGGCTCACCATTGCGCCAAGCGACGGGCGGCCCGTCGCCCTCATCGCTTATCGCCCTGATCTGGCCGGCCGCCCTGCTGAGCCGATCGAGCCCGTCGACTCGCGGCTGTGGGAATTCCGACGCGGTGGTTGGGCTCAATATGGCGGCGGAAAGTGGCTGCGAATCAATTCCAGGTGGTTTGAGGCGCTCAAGGTGCTGGCCGCGGGAACGGTGATTGACACCAATCGAGTGCAGCTTCTGTGGTCCCCTTCGCCCACGGATCCCATGCCGCCAAAGGCGATCGGCCGGGCCATCGGCAAGCTCCGCAATTGGCTCCGGCGCGTGATGGACGCGCCGGCCGGGTTCGATCCGCTCCCATCGGCTGGCAAGCAACCGACGCGATGGCGCCTTCAGCAGCCGAGCGCGTCGGTCTCTGATCACCAGGTCCCGTCTCCGCTCGATCACGCCGGTTGAGCAGCACACGCATCGAAATCCGCCAGGACGCGCGGGGTTCTACGCACGGATGCGCGCCCTCAGATCTCGGAGAGCATTCCCGTGTCACATGAAACCGTCAAAGTCCACGTCGTCAACTACGGTCGCGCAACGCTCTACATGAGGTATCTCGACCCGACGACGGGGAAGCATGTCGCGCGCTCAACAGGCACCAAGAAACAAGCGGAGGCAGAAAAAGCCGCCGGCAAATGGGAAGCGGAGCTGCGAGAGGGACGGTTCAAGCCGCGGTCGCGAATCACATGGGCCGAGTTTCGCCGCCGATACGAGGACGAAGCGCTGTCTGCTCTGGCCAATGGTTCAGCTGAGCGATATGGGACCGTCCTCGACGACGTCGAGTCGACGATCTCCCCTGCCCGGCCGGCCGATATGACAGCGGAGAAGATCAGCCAGTGGCAGCAGTCGCTTCGTGCCCGGAAGCTGTCTGAAAACACGATCCGCAGCTACTCGTCGACACTGCGGGCGGCGCTCAACTGGGCGCACGAGGTTGGCATGGTGCATCACCCGGCCAAAGTCCGAATGCCGGCCAGGGCGACCGTGGGCAAGGTGATGAAAGGCCGCCCGATCACGACCGAGGAATTCGACCGAATGCTCGCGAAGGTGTCCCTCGTCGTCACGGGGAAGCGGCCGCAGGGCGCGGCGGAGCGAGTCGCCGGGTGGGAGTTCACGCTTCGCGGTTTGTGGTGGAGCGGCCTGAGACTCGGAGAAGCGCTGGCTCTTACTTGGGATGGCCGGGAACTTTCAATCGACCTGGCCGGGAAGCGGCCCATGCTCCGCATCTCTGCGGGCTCAGAGAAAGGACACAAGGACCGGATCCTGCCGTTAGCGCCCGAGGCCGCCGAATTCTTCCTGGCGGTCCCTGAAGCTCATCGCACGGGGTTCGTGTTCAATCCCCTGTCTTCGCGTGGAACACGCTTGCCCGCCCGCGAAGCCGGACGAGTGATCTCCCTGATCGGTGAGAAAGCCGGGGTGAAGGTGAACGAAGGGACGTACAAGGGCCGATCGCATGTGAAGTTCGCCAGCGCTCACGATCTCCGCCGCGCGTTCGGCCTTCGATGGGCGGGTCGGGTCATGCCCGCTGTGCTTCAGCAGCTCATGCGACACGAGAACATCGAGACGACGCTGCGGTACTACGTTGGCTCCGATGCCGACGGAATGGCAGAGATTCTCTATGCCGCAGTCCCCAAAGCGCCGTTAGGTAACTCTTCAGGTAACTCTGCCCCTCAGCACGAAGAGGCCGCCGACCAAGCTTGCGACGCAAACCATGTCAGCGGTTGAAGGTGCGAGAGACAGGAATCGAACCTGCACGGGTTGCCCCACTGGATCCTAAGTCCAGCGCGTCTGCCAATTCCGCCACTCTCGCGTTGAGTGTTTTGCCCTAACAGGCCGAGTTCGGTTGTTCGGCTTGTTGTCAGTCGACACCTGCCTCCGCAACCGGACGCCTGAGAATCGACCTGGCACGGCGTGCGAAGTCTACCGCTCGGTCGCCAGTTTGGCGATCCCCCAACTGGCTGTGGGAGAGGAAGATCTCGGGGGACTGTTACGGGGCTTCAGGCGACAGTGCACCCCGGCCCGCCTTCCTGTCAGTTCAAACACGACGACTGCATCGTGGCGACTGCGTTCGAGTTGCGACCACTGGAGGCCGCGCCGAAGGGATTTGACGGGCATTGTGGGAATTCCACTGTCACATGGCCGCGACATTTGCGCCCTGCACTGGAGGGTGGGCGATTGCCCTCTCCGGGTACTATTTCCCGAAGTGCGGCGAACGACCGCGCACGGGGCACTCTCGGATCGGACGGTCTATGAACGACGGCCGCGGCTCGCGACGTGTTGGGGGCTTGGTCGATCCCGGCCGAACGCTCCCGGCGTTCACCCTGATCGAACTGTTGGTCGCCATTGCCGTGATCGCGATCCTGGTGTCGCTGTTGCTGCCGGCGGTCCAGCAGGCGCGTGAAGCGGCCAGGAAAACCCAGTGCCGGAACAACCTGCACCAGTATGGGATTGCCCTGCACAGCTACGTCGATACCCACAAGCTGTTCCCTCCCTCGAGCACGAGCGACGTGGAACAGGGGGGCTGGATCGACGCTCCCATCTCGCGAGACCTGCACAGCTGGCACATGATGACGCTTCCGCAGATCGACCAGTCGAACCTCTATCAGCAGGTTGACCAGAAGGTGTCATCCCTGCACGCCAACAACCGGGACGTGGCCCGCGTCCGGGTGCCGGTGCAGCGTTGTCCGTCTTATTCCGGTCGGACGTTCTCGGCCGACGCCAGCTATACGAGGTTCGGTCTCGAATACGCGACGACGAACTATGTCGCCATGGGAGCGACGTCGGCCGGGGTCATCTATGGAGCAAACACGGGGCTATTCGCGCCCGAGGGAATCCTGTTTCCACTCTCGTCGACCCGCATCGACGACATCACGGACGGAACGTCAGACACGGTCCTGCTCGTCGAGACACGCGAGGAGGACTATTCCGTATGGGTGGATGGGGGCGTCATGGCGGTGGTCGCGACGTTCTACGACGAAGGGAACTCACCGACCTATGCCGGCCGCGGGACGGCGCTCAATCACACGCCCTATTTCGAGTACGAGACTCCGAACGTCAAATGGGGACCTTCCAGCATGCACAGCCAGGGAGCGTTTCACTTATTTGCCGACGGCGGAGTTCGATGGGTTTCGAACACCATCGACCAACGGCTCTACCTGGCGATCGTCACGAAAGCCGGCAAAGAGCCGAACGCCGCGGGGGCGATCCAATGAAATTCCCCCTGGCGCTGATGGCCGGCCTGCTGATCTGTCTGCTGTCCGGATGCGGTCCCGGACCGGGCGACTGGATATCACAGGTGAAATCGTCGGACGTCACGGTTCGTCGCGCGGCAGCGGAACGGCTGGCCCAGGCGGCGCCGACATCGGCCGACACCGTCACCGCATTGACGGAGGCGGTGGCTGATGCCGATCCCGAAGTGAGGCGCTGGGCCTGTCGGGGGCTGGGACGTCATGGCGCCAGGCAGGCGGTCACGCCTCTCGAGCAGCGGTTGAGCGATCCGGCTGTTGCGGTTCGCCGGGCCGCGGCCTTTTCACTGCAGCTCGTGGCGCCGGAGTCGCTGGCCTTTCGCGAAGAGTTGCTGGCGGGGATGCGCGAGGGCGATGGGGGGCTGCTGGTGGCCATCCGGGGATTCGAGCCACCGGCCAGTTGGGCGGTTCCCGTCCTTCTCGACCTGACCAGAGATCGCAGGCCCGGAATCCGGCGGCTGGCGATCGAGGCGCTCGGGGAGATTGCACCGGCGATGGAGGCGCCCCGAAAAGCGATGGAAGCGGCCCGCCGGGATCCAGACGACAGGGTGCGCGAGGCCGCCAAGCTGATCCTGAACCGCAGACGCTGAGCCGTCACCTCTTTCGGCGGGCTTGCGTGGCTCGCGGTTCGGTTACCGGCCAGAGTGTCTGCAGAACGGACACGCTCCTGATCGATGGCGTGGAACCCCGGCGCGATCCCAAGGGAGCAATTTGCCGCGATTCTGCGGCCATCAAGGCAACGCCAGTTCGAAGTTGAAACGCGCGGACTTCTTTTCACTTTGATTCCCGAAACGACTGTGGCCAGCGCTCGTCAGCGGCATGACACCTGCATCGCTGGAGTCCGCTGGACGCGATGGGGAACGTCGAGTCGTGAAGGAGCCGCTGAGATGCCGCAGGGGGACAAGGGAAAATACACGGCGAAGCAGAAGCGGAAGGCCGAGCACATTGCTGAATCGTACGAGGAACGGGGAGCTTCAAAGAAAGTCGCGAAGGCCCGAGCGTGGGCGACAGTCAATGCAACGGACGGCGGCGGCAAGAAAAGTGGTTCTGGCCGCGGCAGGACTGAGAACAAAGCTCCGGCGACAAAGGGGGGACGCAAAGGGGGAGCGGCATCCGCCGCGCGACCGGCAGCAGCCCGCAAGGCATCTGCCCGGAAGGCCGCTCGCACGAGAGCGAAGAACCAATCGAGTTGATCCGGCGCGACCGTACGCGCGCGAGCCGCCTTTTGACCAGCGTCGCTCAGGTCGATTCCCCCAGAATCGACCGGGCGGCGCTGGTTCTTTCGTTTCAGCGTCCGAAGAATCTCGGCATGAGTTCGCAACCGCGGTCGAGCACCACGCCGCTCTCTGCAGCGGCGGGCTCGTCATAGGTTGTACCGCGGGCCTCGATTCCCGCGCCGCACATCGCGAACGGAACGTAGCCGTGGCTGTGCGTTTTCGTGCGGCAGAAGGTGGGATGGTCGGGGCACACGATCAGGCGATAATCCCCCTGCTCCTTCAGGTAGGCATGGAGCGGTCCGACGATATGGTGATCGATGTTCTCCAGGGCCCGCACTTTTTCGTCCGTGTGTCCCTCGTGGGAAGCTTCATCCGTGGCTTCGACGTGGACGACGATGAAGTCGGTCCCTCCCTTCAGGGCCTCGATGGCGTAGCGGCCCTTGGCGGCGTAGTCGGTATCGAGATACCCGGTGGCGCCGGGCACTTCGATGACCTGCCAGCCCAGGAGCCGCCCGATGCCCCGGAGCAGATCGACGGCGGTGATCACGGCCCCCTGCACTCCGAATCGGTCGGCGAAGGGAACAAACGCCGGCCGGCGTCCCTGGCCCCAGAGCCAGATCTGTGTCGCCAGAGGCTCGCCGCGCGCCGTCCGCTCGCGATTGACGTCGCAATCGGCGAAGAGCTTGGCGCTAGCATCCATCATGGCTCGGAGGTCGCAGGCTCCTGAGCCAAGAGGCAGGTGACCGGCGATCGGCTGGTCGGTGATGTCGTGCGGCGGTGTGGTCGTGGTGTCCTGCTTCAGGGGAGCACGTCCGTCCCGTGAGCGGTAGAGCAGCAGGTTTCGGTAGCTGACGCCCTGGTAGAACTTCCAGTGCTCGTCGCCGCAGTGCTGTTTCTGAAGCATCTCGATCAGCCGCGCGCCGTCGGCGTTCGAGATCTGGCCAGCCGTGAAACTCTTCATCACTCCCCGGTCGACGGTGACGAAGTTGCAGCGGACGGCCCAGTCGTCGGCTCCGAGCTCGATGCCCTGGGCCGCGGCCTCCAGCGGCGCGCGCCCCGTGTGGAACTGCAGCGGGTCGTAGCCGAACAGACTCATCGTCCCGACGTCGCTCCCGGATGGCATGCTGGCCGGCACGTGGTCGGCCAGACCTGTTTCGCCGAGACGTGCAATCGCGTCCATGTGGGGCGTGCGAGCCGCCTGCAACGGGGTTTTGCCTCCCAGCGAGGCCTGTGGCTCGTCGGCGCAGCCATCCGGAATGACGAGGGCGTACTTCATTGTGAGCAGGACTTATTGACCGGCCTGAGGCCGGTGAAAATTGGAACGAAGGTCGGGGCGCGTCGCATCTTCCCACGGCGGGCTCTATGTCACAACGGCGGATCGGACCGTCGCCATGCGTGAGAACGCAGGCCGTGCTTCCCGTTGAGGGGGAAGCACCAATGTTTGGGACATCCTTCTTTACCGCGGTCCCTCACTGAGCGATCATTCCCGGTTGAGCGGCAAAGCGTTCTTTAATTCGTGGCCAACTCTGATGACGCGCTGGTGGACGACGTTGCGCAGACTCTGCGCCTGCAGACCGGAAAATCGCAGATCGCGACGTGGAGTGGAGTCGTGCGCTGCGCGCGTCCAGTTCCTCGAGGATCGGCTCCTGCAAAGCCGTCCGAAGGTTGAGATCACCCCGCTCCCGGAACCGGCAGACTTCGAATCCGGCAGCCCGATGGTCCCGCCACTCCCGACGGACCTCGACCTGTCGAAGACGTTCCAGCTCGCAAGTCTGCCTGGCGCCACGAAAACGATCTTTCTCGACTTCGATGGGCACGTCACCTCGGGGACGTACTGGAACTCCAAGTACAGGCCGGGGAAGATCAGCATCGCGACTCCCCCGTACACCATCGACGACAGCTACGCGTTCAGCGACATCGAGCTGGCCACGATCCAGGCAATCTGGCAGCGTGTCGCGGAGGACTTCGCACCGTTCGACGTCAATGTGACGACGATTGAGCCTTCCTCGGCCGACCTGGTCCGCTCCGGCGTGGGCGACGATCGCTGGGGAATGCGGGTCAATATCGGCGGCTCCTACATGGACTGGCTGCGGCAGAAAGCCGGCGGCATTGCCATCGTCGGGTCGTTCGGCGGATCGGCCGACGTCGGAGCGTTTGTCTTCACCGAGCATCGCTTCGGGGCGGAGAAATACACGGCCGACTGCATCAGCCATGAAGTCGGCCATACGCTCGGCCTGTCGCACAAGGGAGCGCCTGGCAGTGTTTACTACAGCGGACACGGCTCGGGCGACACGGGCTGGGCTCCGCTGATGGGGGCGTCGTACAACCAGCCTCTCAGCCAGTGGAGCCGGGGGGAATATGCCGGGGCCACCAACCGCCTGGATGAACTGAAGACGATCACCACGGGCAAAGGCGTCAACTATCGGGTCGACGACTACGGCAGTTCGCGGACTTCGGCCTCCATGCTTCCGATCGACGGCATTGAGGGAGACGTGCGGCGAGTGCAAGTTTCCGGGCTGATTGAAAAGAACACCGACCAGGATTGGTTTGTGTTCGCCACAACTGGCGGCCTGCTGTCGCTCGACTTTCTTCCGGCCGCGCGGGGCGCGAACCTCGACATTCTCGCGAGCCTCTACGACGCCAGCGGCAATCTCGTTGCCTCCAGCAATCCTGCCGACCGCATTGACGCCCGCCTGGAACTCGAGCTGCCGGCCGGCGTGTACTCCATCATGGTGGACGGCGTCGGCGCCCGGAGCGTCAGCGACGGCTATAGCGACTATGGAAGCCTCGGACAGTACACGATTTCGGGAACGATCGCCGGGAGCGGCGCGGTCGCCGGCGAGCTTCCCGCAGGGGGCTGGATTTCCGGATCGATCTGGAACGATGTCGACCGCGATGGCGTGACTGACTCGAACGATCGCGGCCTCGAGGGGATTCTTGTTTTTCTCGACCTCGATGGAGACGGGCTATTCAATCCTGAGATCGAGACTTCCACGACGACTGACGCCGCGGGGCGATATTCCTTCTGCGGACTTGCCGCGGGCAGCTACCGGGTCACCGCGGGTCTGGCTGGAGACTGGCTGCCGACGGGCGGCGGCGTCGACTGGAACCGAACGGCCGTCGTGCCGGAGTTCGGCCTCGTGGAGAACGTCGATTTCGCGGCCTTCGTTCCCCCGCTGATGGTGGACGACGTGACGGATGTGTCCGTTGACGTTCGTTCGAAACAGACCCGGGTCGCCGGCGGAGCCATGCTCCACGATCCCGACACGTCGAGCTTCGCCGGTTCGCGCATCTCGATCCAGATGTCAGCCGGCGCCACATCATCGGACCGACTGTTCGTCGCGGCCGGAATGTCGTCGGCGGGTACGTTGACGATCGTCAAATCGACCATCCGCATCGATGGCCGTGCGGTGGCGACGTTCACTGGCGGATCGGGCACCAAGACGCTTGTCATTACGTTCAACGCAGCCGCCACGCGCGAAATCGTCGAGGCCGTGGTTCAATCCATTGCGTACCGGACGACCAGCAGCCGCGTGCCGCCCGTCGCCAAATCCGTTTCCATGTCGTTGCTGGAATCGAACGGAACCCGCAGTAACGTGCTTCTGAAGTCACTCAGCCTGTGGAAGAGCGTCTGACTCATCGTTGAATCAGTTCGAACCGCGGTCTGCGACCAACCCGGCCGAATGCGACGCCAGTGTTCCCGCCGGGCCGGTTCCGCGACGGCGCATTCCTGTTCGCTTACCATTCGGGCGACTCTCCGCCCGTCTGCCGTGAAGCGATCCTGAAACCATGACGACGTTTGCTGAACTTGTGGCCTCGCGACGCGCCTGGCTGACGGAGCAACTGATTCCGTGGTGCCGCGTCGCCCGACGGGCCGATCTGCTGCGTGCGGAACAGGAATGGACGGACATCGCCGGAAAGGTCGCCCCGGAACGCAGCCTGTGGCTATGGGCGTGGAGCCGTTTTCCTCCCCTGTATGTGGAAGGTCTGGGAGGGCTCGAGGAATCGTGGCCCGTCCGCATGGAACTGCGCGATGGATCGACGCTCGAAGGCTTCCCGGACAACCGGGCCAGTGAGCGGGGCCAACTGGTCATTCAGACCGCCACCGGGGCCACGCCGCCAGTTTCGATCGACGAAATCCTGACGGTTGAACGCATTGCCTGAGGAGCCTCGTCAGTTCTCCTGCGTTTTCTCTGTGGCGAGTTCCAGGAACTTGCCGGACCGGACAACGACCAACCGGCGGACAGCGAGCACGCCCTGACTCTGAGCGTCCCTGGTCTCTACGTTCCAGTACGCGACGCCGAACGGAAGTTCGGGCGTGCTCCAGCACTCGCTGCTGGTATGCACGACAGGAAGCCCTGGGGAACTGGTCTGCCGCGCTCCCACTCCGAACCAGGTGTCGCAGAGAAACGCGTCATTGCGGACGCCGATCCGCTGGTAACGCCGTCGTCCAGGCCGGTAGGCCGGCAGTACGGGACTGCCGTTCGCGGCGCCCACCGGCACTCCGCACAGCAGTTCCAGATCGCTGAGCACCTGCCGCTCGGCTGGCTCCCCCTCGGGCCAGAGGAGGAGGCCTTCTGACCGTCCTTCAGTCAGTGACTCCACGTCGACGATCAGCGTACGGACCGACTGAGTCGGGCGTCCCTCGTTCGAAATGAAGGCAATCTTCCGCCCTGCCCGATTCCCAACGGCGATCGGTCCACCGTCCGCGACCCGGAGCGTGATTGCGGAACCATCGACGCCAGCTCCGGAAAGTTCGACCCAGTAGTCGGGATCGGCCACGTCTCCGGCCGGCAACTGGGACAGCCAGCTGCGCCGCGGGAATTCATAGGTGATCCGCGGTTCGTCGTACTGACGGAAGAATCCGTGCGGATACAGGGTGGTAAAAATCCACGGCTGCTTCCAGGGCGCATCGAACGGGTGCCAGGCGCTGAACACCGAGGGGGCCATCAGCAGCATGAGAAGTCCCTGGCCAAACCGGTTTCCCGAGAACAGGTCGACCGCCGGCATCATCATCAGCAGCCAGAACGGAATGAGCCACAGCATCCACCGCAGCCCGACACTGACGCCGCCGTAGTTCCAGTTTTCGGTGCGTGACAGATAGAACCCCAGCACAATCACGGTCAACATCGCGCCCAGGAGGTGGAATGCCGCGAGTGGAGAAAGCCGCCACTTCCCGATCCGGAAGAGACCGATCAGCGACAGGAAGAAGATCGGTGTCAGCGACAGGATGCCGTGATGCCCCAGTGTGCAGTGGAACAGGTAGACGTAAAACGTGTCGGCGTTCTTATCGAGCCCTTTCGGCTCCTTCCAGTAACTGGGGACACCGTTCTCGTCATACTTGTACGGGCTGTTCTCCTTGTCGTACGACGCATAGGCCGGCTCCCATTGCCCCATCGCCATCTTGTTCGTCGCGAGAAAGGCCGCCAGCGGGATGATCGCCATCGGCAGGAACGCGAGGATCGCCCTTTTCGGTGTGAGCTTCAGAAGGATGACGAACAGGCCAGCGAGGAACGCGAGTGCCGGAAGCTCAAAGGTCACCGCGAGGCCGCTCATGAAGCCGGCGATCAGCATTCGCTGTGTGGTGAGGCTCCCAGGGACGCTTGCGATGGCTGCCCGCAAGGCGAACACCACGCAGCAGATCGCCGGCGTGTGGTTATTGAGTGATGGCATGTACGCCGACCACAACGTACCAAAACATGCGGCCGCAAGGAGGAAGTTGCGGGTGAACGAGATCTCGCCGTGGCGCCAGACGATCTGGGCGAAACAGCCGAGCGCCAGCGTCGTCGGCACGATGTTGAACAGAAACAGGATCAGCCGACTGACTGGAGTGACGGTTTCAAGGTTGTCGGGGTCGATCTTCCAGCCAAGGAAGGTCTTCGTCGCCCAGTAGCCGCCGGCCACGATCGTGGCATAGAGCGGAGGCTTGGAGGAATAGTAGTCGTCGCCGATTTTCACTTTGTCGATCGTATCCCATCCGCGATGGGTTCGGATCTCGTTGATCCTGAACGTTTGCCGTTCAACCAGGGACCAGGCCGTCGCCCAGCGTGAGCGGTCGTTCGCGCTCTGCAGCGGAGGCGACTCGAACAGGCGCACTGTCCCGAGCACCATTGCAATCAGGATCAGCAGGCGGACCCTGCCGCTGGAGTGCTCGGGGCGGGGAGGCTGTTTGGTCGTATCCGACGGCATGGGGAGCGGCGAAGCTGGGAATGGCGGGCGATCGGCCGGGGGGCCGATGCACGGAGAAGGACGTCATGGGCCTCGAAAAACTCTGCGCATGCCCGCCATGCGGAGATCCGTATCCCACAGAAACGGGCGGATGGGGTCAATGGGCAGCCTTCGGGGGGACAGCGTTTTCGGCTGTCACTGGAGTCCGGTAAAGCCGGTGGGCCCGGATGTATTGCTCCACGGCCCGCGGCGTCTGGAACCGGATGCTCCGCTCGGCGGCGACCCTCTGCCGCAGATCGGTCGCCGAGATGTCCATCTGCGGCATCGTGACGAAATCGACTTCGAAGACGAGTCCGGGATGACCCGTGATCTCCACATCCGCGGAGAACAGGTAGGGATTCACCGGCTCGGGCCTGCCAAACTGTTTGAAGCGGGCGTCTTCAAAGTCTTTGTCCCACGACCGGCTTGTCCGGTTCACTGCGACGATATTCGCCAGTTCCGAAATCGCCCTGGGGTCTCTCCAGGTCGGCAGGTCGAACAGCGAGTCCTTGCCGATGAGGAGAAACAGTTCATCCTCCGGCCGCTGTTCGCGAACCAGCCGCAGAGTATCCACCGTGTAATGCGGTCCAGGACGGTCGATTTCGAGGCGCGACACCTGAAACTGCGGCAGGCCCGCGATCGCCAGCTCCAGCATCTCGCGGCGGGATTTCGCGGGGGCGATCTCCACACCCGGCTTGTGAGGCGGGGTCCCGGTCGGAATAAACCAGACCTCATCGAGCCTCGCGACCTCCCGGCAGGTCTCTGCCAGGAGCAGGTGTCCGAAGTGGACGGGGTCGAAGGTTCCGCCGTAGAGTCCGAGACGCATATCGAAGTGGCCTGTTGATGGTCACGTTGTCATTTCGCCCGAATCTGTCGGGCATCCTGTGAGACAGCTTAATGGATCGTGAGACCGGGACTGGTCCCCTGCCTGCGGGAAACATGCCCGCCAGGTCAGCGATCGGGTATCTGACCCCTGGCGAGCTCTCAACCGGAGGGGAACTCAAGACCTCTCCCGAGGACTTCGTCGTCGAGGAGCTTCCGGCCTACCTCCCGGGAGGCGCGGGCGAGCACCTGTACCTGTGGATCGAAAAACGGGATGTCAGCGCCGATTTCCTGCTGGACCAACTCGCTCGTGCCCTGAACATCTCCCGCGGCGACATCGGGACTGCCGGCATCAAGGACCGCAGGGCCGTCACGAGGCAATGGGTCTCGGTCCCCGCGCGCTGTGCGGCCCTGATCCCTGAACTCGCGATCGACGGCGTTCGCGTGCTCGAGTCGGCCCTGCATGGAAACAAGTTGCGGACCGGCCACCTGGTCGGGAACCGGTTCGAAATCCGCCTCCGCGGGATCAACGACTCGGCCACGGCAGTCGTTCCGCAGCTCGTGGAACAACTGAGGACGCGGGGCATTCCCAATCTGTATGGCGACCAGCGGTTCGGAATCGAAAACCAGACCCTCTCGCTGGGACTGTCGATCCTTCGCGGCGAACGTTCTCCACGTTCGATTCCCTACGCAAAACGCAAGTTCCTGCTCAGGCTCGCCCTGTCGGCCGTACAGTCCGCCCTGTTCAACGAAGCCCTGGCCGAGCGCCTGCGTGCCGGGACAATCGACAAGGTGCAGACAGGGGACGTGATGCAGGTTGTCGCCAGCGGCGGCTGCTTTGTGGCGGAGGACCCGGCCGTCGAACAACCACGCCGGGACAGCGGTGAAACGGTGATCACAGGTCCGATGTTCGGCCCGCGGATGAAGTCGCCCGAGGGGGACGTCCGGGAGTTCGAATCGGGCCTGCTTGCCCGCTGGGGATTCGAGGCCGCGGCCTTCGAGAAGTTCCCCGATCTGACGTCGGGGACCCGCCGGCCCTACCTGGTACCGGCAGGCGACCTGGAGGCGACGGTGGATGGCGATGGGCTGCTCCTGAAGTTTCAATTGCCGGCGGGCGCCTACGCCACGTCGGTCGTGAGGGAATTCCTGAAGGGGGATCGCGGTTTTCCCTGCGGGCCGTAAACAGTATCTTCCCGGGCTTCAGTTCCCCGGACACTCGCCAGAACGGCGCTAGGTATGGCTGTCGAAAAGATTCGCATTGGCATCATCGGAGCAGGAGCGAACACCCGGCTCCGGCACATCCCGGGCTTCCGGGCGCTCAAGAACGTCGAAATCGTCGGTGTCGTGAACCGGACGCCGCAGTCGACCGCGCGCGTCGCTCAGGAGTACGGCATTCCGCAGCAGTTCAGCGACTGGCGCCAGCTCGTCGAAAGCCCCGACATCGACGCCGTCATGATCGGCGCCTGGCCGAATCTACATTGCGGCGCAACGGTCGCGGCTCTCGAATCGGGAAAACACGTCCTGTGCGAAGCGCGCATGTCGCGCAACCTGGGCGAAGCCAGGCAGATGCTCGAGGCCTCGAAAGCCCGTCCCGAACTCGTCGCCCAGATCGTCCCGAGTCCCTATGGACTCGCCTGCGGCCCGGCCGTCTCGCAGCTGCTCAGCTCGCACTATCTCGGGACGCTGCGGGAGGTGATCGTCATCGGGGCCGATGACCAGTTCTGGGATTACAGCAAGCCCCTGCACTGGCGTCAGGACGAAAAGATCAGCGGGAAGAACGTGCTGTCGCTCGGGATTCTCCACGAAACGCTGATGCGCTGGGTTCCCCCGATCAAGAAACTTTACGCCCAGGGGACGGTCGTCGAAGAGACCCGGCCCGTTCCTGAAGAATCGCGGATGGCGAACTGCACCGTCCCCGACAACCTGCAGGTTGTGGCCCAGTTCGAGAACAACATCCGCGGGATTTACCACATGAGCGGCGTCGCCATGTTCGGCCCCGGGAAGCAGATTCACCTCTACGGAAGCCGCGGCACGATCCGCATCTATTTCGGGGAACGCGAACGGGTGATGATCGGCCATTCCGGCGAAGCGGCGATGCACGAGGCGACCATCCCGGATGACATGCTGGGCCGCTGGCGCGTCGAGGAAGAGTTCATCGGGGCGATCCGCGGGACGGAGTCCGTGAAGCTCAATGACTTCGCCACGGCGGTAAAGTCCATGGAGTTTGTGGAAGCGGTCGCCGTCAGCCGGGCCGAAGACCGATCCGTCACGCTGCCGCTCTGATCCGCCCATCAAGTCTTCTGTTTCGCCACGCCGATGCCACTCTTCGAATTCCACTGCCCGCCGTGCAGGTCCCAGTTCGAGCTGCTTGTTCGCAACAGCGAGAAGCCCGCCTGCCCGGAATGCGGGAGCGTGAAGATTGAAAAGCTCCTGAGTGCCCCGGCCCGTCCGTCGGCGAATGGATCGTCGCTGCCGATCGCCTCCAGTTGCCCGCCGCCGTCCCACGGACCGTGCGGGACCGGCTGTTGCCGGCTGCCCGGTTGAGTCCTCCTCGCCCGACAATCGACGGCCGCGCTTCCCCACGGGAAACCCCGTTGCGCGTCGAACCAACGAAAAAGGGACAGGCCCCGGGCCTGTCCCTTTTTTTGCATTCCGGCCGCAGGGCCGTTCAGCGCAGCTCTCCTTCGGGGAGGAACAGCTCGTTCACCTTATTGTCGCGAATCACCTCCGGCGGCTCATCGTTCCACTTCGGGATTTCGTGCTTTCCTTCCACGTAGGTCGATTCGAGCGGCGCCCAGATCTCGTCGACCCGGTCGTCAAACAGGTCGCCGATCAGCAGGTCGGTAATCATGTTCCGGTACTGCGGAAACTTCTTGATGAACCGGCCGAAGCTGAACCCGTCGTAGTATTCGCACACGAGCCGCCGCATGCGGTCGACCCCCTTGTTGAAATTCTCACTCCAGGCGCCGAGCTTCTCGCCTGACGTATCGCCTGCGGCGATGCCATCGGCAATCGCATCGCCCGCCAGTTCGCCCGACTTCAGGGCGAGCAGCACGCCCGACGAGTAGAGCGGGTCGAGGAATCCATAGGCGTCGCCGACCATCACCCAGCCATCGCCGGCGGCCTTGCTGGAACGATAGGAGTAATCCTTCGTGGCGAAGTAGCCGGTCGCCCGCTCCGCCCCCTCGATCCGCCGTTTCACGGCGGGGCAGCGCTCCACTTCTTCGTTGTACACCTGCTCGTGGGAGCCACGACCTTTGAAGAGATCGTCGAACGGGGCGACCACGCCCACGCTCATCGTGCCGTCATGCTGCGGGATGTACCAGAACCAGCCCTTCTTGTCGGGTGTCTGGATGACGACCGTCGCTCCCTCGTCACGGCCGGTGTCGCGATACGCCCCCCTCCAGTACGTCCAGATTGCTCCCTTGTTGAGAATCGGATCCCACTTCCGGAGTTTGAGGCGGTTCTGCAGCATCGTCGACTGGCCGCTTGCGTCGACGACGGCCTTCGCACGGACTTCCCGCGTCTCGCCATCCTGCTGCACCTTTACGCCAACTGCCCGTTCCCCTTCGAAGAGCACCTCCAGCACGCGGGCCGGCTGATGCACATTCACGCCATGCTCGCGGGCGTTGTCGAGCATCATCGTGTCAAAGTCGCTCCGGATGACCTGCCAGGTCTGCGAACACTCATGCGGCTTGTTGTCGTGGAAGTAGAACGGGGCCGATTCCTTCCCCTGCGAATTGACGAACTGCACGCTGTATTTCTTGACGAAGGCGCTCTTCTTCATCTTGTCGAGCATGCCGATTCGCTTGAAGACCCAGTAGGTCTCGGGAATCAGCGACTCGCCGATGTGGAACCGGGGATAGAGATCGCGCTCGAACAGCTCGACCTTCAGGCCTCGGTCGGCGAGCACTGTCGAAACCGTCGAGCCGCCCGGCCCGCCGCCGATCACGACCACATCCGTCTCAGTCACCTTCGCTGCAGCCATCATCAAGACCTTCGTGAGGAATGAAAAAGCCCGGCTTCTCAGTTCACATGCGAAGCCGAGAGTCGAATTGGAATCGGCGATTCGCGTCAGAGAACGGGCTTTTCGGCCCGGCCTCAGACGCACTCACTGCCAGACACTCTGCTCGCCCTCATGAACCGAACGGGCCGACCGCAACAGCGTCGAAAGGCTCTTCAGGTCCGTTTTCGAGAGATGTCCCAGCTGCTTTTCGTGACACTTCCGCAGAGGCTCGCTCAGAGCTTCCAGCAACTTCACGCCGGCCTCGGTCAAACCGACATGCACCACTCGCCGGTCTTCCGGAGGCCGCTCACGGTGAACGAGGCTGCGTTGCTCGAGCTTGTCCAGCATGCGGGTGATGTCGGGGGCCCGGGAAACAAGGCGGCCGGCGAGTTCAAGCGTCGGCAGGGCGGCTGGGAACACATTTCCAAGGAGCCGCAGGAGGTTGTATTGCTGGGCCGTCAGTTCGTAGCGGGCAAAGAGTTCATCTTCGAAGGCCTTGAGGCGATCGTAAGTCCGCCAGAGTCCGAGGAAGACTTCCTGTTCGAGCGAATCGAATTTCGCCGGCGGACGCTTCGGGGAGGGGGCGGCATGTTTGACCATACTCTCACAATAGCTGTTGGAACGACTATTGTCCAGACGAGAAGTGGGCGGTGGCCACCCTGCCAAAAGCGGTCTGACCCTCGATCGCCACATTCGCTAGCATCTTGGTCGTTTTGGAACGGAACTCCAGAGAATCCCTCATGCAACGCCTCCGGACGTGGCGAACGCTGCTTGTCATCGCTGCGGCCCTGATCCTCCTGCTGGCCGGGCCGATCGACGCCTTTGCTGCCGAAGATGCCCCAGCGCGTCACGGCGCCATCTTCCAGGAAGGGCGTCTCAACGTCCGTGAACTTCTCCGCGCCGGCGGGCTCATCGGGTACGTCACCATCTTCCTCAGCCTCGGAATGGTGGCCCTCATCGTCGAGCAGGTGCTCACGGTCCGTCGGGGAACCCTGATGCCCCGCGGCCTCCCCGAAGACGCCCACAAGCTAATCTCGGCCGGGAAGTATCCCGAGGCCGAAGCCCTCACCCGCGACCATCCCAGCTTTCTGGGGTTCCTCATCGCGACGGGTCTGCAGGATGTCGATCTTGGCTATGCCTCCGTCGAGAAGGCGATGGAGGACGCGGCCGTCGAACAGTCGGCCCGCCTCCTGCGCAAGGTCGAGTACTTCACCGTCATCGCGGCCGTCGGCCCCCTCCTCGGGCTGATGGGAACCGTCTGGGGCATGATCCAGGCGTTCGCCGAATTCGCAGAACGCGCCAACCCGAGCCCGGCCGATTTCGCCCCCTCTATTTCCGAAGCACTCGTCACGACGTTCTTCGGAATCTCCGTCGCTGTGCCGGCCGTCTGTTGCTTCGCCTTTTTCCGCAACCGGGTCGACGAACTGACTGCGGAAGCCACGATCACCGCCGGTCACGTTATGGCCCCTCTCAAGCGGGCACTGGTCACCCGAGCCCGCCCGGTCGCGCCGGCCGCTGTGCGTCCCGACGCCCCACGGCCAGCCGTTCCGCCGGTGGTCGCGGAGCGGGAGCCGCGGCGATGAGAGTTCCGGTTCGCAGGCGGCGCGGCGACCTGGGGTTCAATCTCACTCCGATGATCGATGTCGTCTTCAACCTGATCGTCTTTTTTCTGGTCGCCTCACATTTTTCGCACGCCGAAAGTGAAGCCCCGATCTCGCTGCCGGTCGCCAGCCAGGCCGGTTCCAACAACGTCGATCCGAACCGGCTCACAATTACGGTCACGGCGACTGGCGAGTGGAGCGTCGCCGGCCGCGCGGTGACGCTCGAGGAAATCGACACCATGATCCGCGGCGGTGCGGAAGCGAATCCCGTCAACTACAGCGTGCACATCCGGGGGGACCGTGCGGTCCGCTACGAGTTCATCGAGCCGCTGCTTCTCGCCAGCGCTCGGAACAATGTGACCAGCGTCCGCTTCAACGTCGTCAGTCCCTGATTCACCGAATCCCACGTGCGCGCACCCCGAAGTTCACTGGCTGGCCTCGATCGCGATTATGGCGGAATGACGCCGATGATCGACGTCGTGTTCAACCTGCTGATTTTCTTCGTTGTCGGCGCGGGCTCGTTTGCGGCCGACAAACTGCTGGCCACGAAGCTCTCCGCCTCGAGCGGCAAGGTCACGTCGGCCCAGGCCGCGACGGAACGACCCGCCGGGGCGGTCACGGTCAACCTGGCGCTCAAGCTCGATCGTGCGGGGCACGCCGTCGTCGACATGAACGGCACGACCTACAGCGACCGGCAGCATCTGAAATCGCAGTTAAGGGCGCTCGCCGAAATCCGCCCGGACAGCCCAATCAATCTCGACGTCGCGTCGGACGTGGCGCTGGGCGACATGATCGACATCTACGACGCCTGCCGGGCGGCCGGATTTGAAACGATCAACTTCGTGACGGACGCTCCGGCCGGATAATTAAAGGCCGCATGGAGGGGCTTCAGGATTTCGCCAGCGCGGCCCCGTCCAGCCGGAACAGTCGCCAGTCATCCAGCATGCGAGCGCCGCGGGCCTTGTAGAACGTGATCGCCCGTTCGTTCCAATCGAGCGCCGACCATTCCAGGCGGCCGCAGCCGCGCTCCTGCGCCAGCTTCACGACATGCTCGAACAGCTGCGACCCGAAGCCCTGCCCCCGATGTTCCTCCTCGATGTAGAGGTCTTCGAGGTAAAGTCCGGGTTTGCCAAGAAATGTTGAAAAGGTTTGAAAAAGCGTCACGTATCCGATCGCCGTGCCGTCCCGTTCCCCCAGCCAGATTTCGGCGGATCGGGTTTTCCCGAACAGGGCTTTCTCGAAATCGTCAGTCGTCGCAACGAACTGGTCTTCCAGCTTTTCGAAACGGGCCAGTCCGCGGACGAGCCTCAGGATCTCCGGCAGATCGGACTGGAGTGCGGGGCGGATGGTGATCGATGAGGACATGGACGATTCCGCGGGTTGAAATGCGGCACACTTTCGCAGCACGGCCCGCCGGTTACCATCGCAGCTCCTCCTGTTGGTTTTGAAGCCCTTCCAGTCGGAATCCCATGCCGCACTCCCCCCTTCGCCCCACCCGTCGCCAGTTCCTCGGGACCTCCGCAGCGATGCTGGCCCCTTTCGCGTTTCCGACCGTCGGACGCGCCATGGCCAACTCCAAGGTCAACATCGCCTGCATCGGCGTCGGCGGCAAAGGGGCGAGCGATCTGAAGGAGGTCGCCGTCGGCCATAACATCGTCGCCCTGTGCGATGTCGACACCGATCGCCTCGAAACGGCCGCGAAGAACTTCAAGGAGGCGAAGAAGTTCCAGGACTGGCGTGAAGTATTCGACATGAAAGGGATCGACGCCGTCACTGTGTCGACGCCCGACCACATGCATGCCCCCGTCACGTTGACGGCCCTCAGGCTCAAGAAGCACTGCTACACGCAGAAGCCGCTGACGCATTCGATCCACGAGGCCCGCGTTCTGACGAAGGCCGCCGCCGAAGCGGGCGTCGTCACCCAGATGGGGACGCAGCACCACGCCACCAAACGCCTCAAGATCGCCGTCCAGACGATCCGCGACGGCGTCATCGGCAAGGTGTCGGAAGTTCACTGCTGGACCGATCGTCCGGGCACCTTCTGGAAGCAGGGACTCGAACGTCCGGCCACCAGCGACACGCCGCCGGCCAACCTCAACTGGGACATGTTCCTCGGCGTCGCTCCCGAGCGGCCGTTCGTTGCCAAGCTCTACCACCCGTTCCACTGGCGCGGCTGGTGGGACTTCGGCACCGGTGCCCTGGGCGACATGGGGTGCCACATCATGGATCCCGTGGTGAACGCCCTCGAACTTGGCGCGCCGACGACGGTGAAAGCCGAAGGCGGTCCGCTCCTGCCGGAAAGCGGCCCGACCAGCTGCAAGGTGGACTACGAGTTCCCGGGCACGAAGCACACCACGGCCACCGTGAAGGTCACCTGGTACGAAGCCGGCGCCCAGCCGCCGCGCGAAATCTTCCAGGCTCCGGCCGACTGGAAGAACGACACCAACGGAGTGTTGTTCCGCGGCGAGAAGGGGAACCTGTTCGTCGGCTTCCCGATCATGCCGAAGCTCTTCCCGGTCGCCGACTTTGAAAATCACAAGTGGCCCGAACTGGAAGACCACAACCACTACCAGGAGTGGACGAGCGCCATCGCCAACGGCGGAAAGACTGGCTGCCCGTTCTCCTATTCCGGCCCGCTCACCGAGACGGTCCTCCTGGGGAACGTCGCCTTCCGGGCCGCCGCGACGATCAACTGGGACAGCGCCAACCTGAAAGCGACCGGACTTCCGGCCGCCGACAAGCTGATCCGCCGCCAGTATCGCAAGGGCTGGGAAGTGGAAGGCCTTTAAGGCCGCGTCCGCGAATCCCTGTGATTCCAAACCTCTGGCAGCCGCGTGCTGCCAGAGGTTTTTTGTTCCAGTGTGACCATGCGGCCTGTCGCAGGAGCTGGCAGCGTCGACCACGAACCTGCGCCCCTTCACTTCGTCACGGTGGCATCCTCCTCGAAGTGCCATGTCACGAGGATGTTCGGTGCGTTGCCGCTGAACACCCAGAACTCGCGACGCGCGTTCAGCTGTTTGGAAAGATGCGGGCGTTCGCTTGCGGGACGATTCTCCTTGAGCAGCAGGAACAGGTCTCCCAGCACGTGGCGGTTGGCCCCGTAGTAGCTGTGCCCGAGGAAGCTCGTGTAATCGACCGTCGAGCAGTCGACCGTTTCGACGCCGGAGAGCAGCACGGGCGGATGCGCATCCCCTGCCCGCTGTTCCGCATGCAGGCTCTTGGAGGCGATCAGCGCCGCGTCGTTTTCGCTGGCATACAGGGTCACCCGATCGCACCGGGCGGCGACTCCCGGGGCCCATTCTTCGAAGTCGCCCAGTCCCACGTCCGGAGCGCAGAGCACGACGTTGGCCAGCCGCGCGCCGGGCGAGAGCCGGTTGATCCCCTGCATGACGATCCGGTTTCCCATGCTGTGGACGAGAATGGAAACGCGCGTGTCGGCCGGAACTCCATCCAGGAGGCTCTGCAGAAAGTCGGCGAAGGGGGCGACGGAGGCCTGGTTGGCCGGCTCATCGGCCCTGTAGTTCTGGACGCCGCCCTGGCTCGGCCAGGCATACGCGACCACCGCGCCGTTGAACGGAACGTCCAGGGCCACCTGGGCGGCCCGCACGATGGCCGAGTGGAAATCGACATTGAACCCGTGCACGAACAGCAACAGGTCCTTCTGCCGCGACCGGGCCAACTGGTTATTCACGCCGGCGAGGAATGATTCGGGCTTCTGCACCTCGACCGTGCCAAACTGGACGACTTCGTCGTCGGTCTTCGGCTTGCTGAAGGACACCGGCATGAGCCGGGAGCGCCCGGCCGCGGTCGGCGGGTCGATTCCCCGTCCGCGTCGGGGGAGCGTCACCTCGGCGCGGCCGTACTGCGGCGAACTGCTGACCTGGTTTCCGAAGTCGACCCGCGCGTCCGGCGAACCGAAGACGCGGCCCCGGTTCGTTGCGTAGAAGACTTCCCAGGTGGAGATTCCGTCCCGCCAGTCGACGATCGCGGCCGGCTCGGACAGCGTATCGACGTAGCGGCCAAAGGCTTCGGCGGCGAGGCCTGCCATCTTGCCGGTTCGGAGGTCGGCCTCGTGGGCCGTGTCGTAGATGATGCCGACGGCGGTGCGGTCGATGACCGGCAGCCTCGTCCCACGGCACCCGGCCACGACCCCGAGAATGACCGCGCAGCTTCCTCCCAGCTCAATCCAACCCTGCCTCAGCATTGTTTCTCGACCCGCAGTGATCTGGCCCACCCTGCGTTGCAACCGCCGGACTCTAACGGGATTCCGTCCGCCGCCGCGAGAGGGAAATGCTCCCTCAAGCGGCGGATTGAGGGGGGACCTGTGACGACCTGTGACGACCTGTGACGGCAGAAAATGGCCTGAATCCCTGGGATTCCTGACCTGTGACATGTGTGACGAGTTTTGGGAGGTCTTCTGTCGTTGCGTCTGGCCGGGTGGATGGCCTGTCCGTCCTGCATTGGCCATGAACAACCCCCCTCATCTGTCCGGGAGTGGTTGCGCGGGCGAGGGGAGAACGGATCGTGGCGGGGGATCGGGCGCGTGAGGGCCCAGTCCCGATGTCCCGACGGCCCTCGTCCAGCTGGCATGGCCCTTACGGTCGGAACTTCCCCCCGGAAACCGGTCTCAATTGCCCCCTTCGACCGCAGTGAAATCGTCCGTAAGCCGTTGACTGGCATACGCTCTGCAACATTCAGTAAAGTGCCGGAATTCTGGCGCGACTCGCAGCCCTTTCCGGGCAAGCTGCATCATTTCGCAGCACATTTTCGATCATGTCGCCACTCCCGACGAGCCTGAACGTTCGCGGCCTCACCGGCCCTGGTCGTTTTGTCGGCGGGATTCCCAGCTTCCTGACCCTCGAGTCCGCCGGCCCCGTCGCCTCGGAGATCCCGTCATGATGCGTCGCCTCTCCTCCGTTCAAACGGCCGCTGTCCGATCTGCCGGTGGCCAGCCGGCCGCTGTCCAATCGGCCGCTGGCGAGCCGGCCACTGAATGCTCCCGGGGGCGTTCCGCCCGGCGGGGTTTTTCGATGGTCGAGTTGCTGATCGTGATCACGATCATCGCCATCCTGGTGTCGTTGCTGCTGGTGGGTGTGCAGGCCGCTGTCGGCCGGGCCCGCGTGGCGACGGTGGTGTCGGAGCTGAAGAATCTCGAGCAGGCGATCAAGGCCTTCGAGTCCGAGTTCGGAATGCAGCCGCCGAGCTTCATCCTGTTGTATGAGCGTGGTTCGGACTGGACCGCTAACGATCAGTGGACGAGGGCCAGCCGTTCGATCATTCGCCAGCTCTGGAAGGACTACGACTTCACGCAGAATGTCGACTTTGACGGCGATGGGAATACCGGCGGGGTTTACAAGACATTCCGGCTGACCGGCGCGGAGTGCCTGGTGTTCTTCCTGGGGGGGATGGTGAGTGTCGATAACTCCGTCACCCCGCCCGTCTACACTCCCAAGGGATTCTCGAAGGTTCCTGCCAATCCGTTTGGCAGGCAGGCGGGAGGAGCCCTGGGCGGGGCCCGGTCTGGTCCATTCTACGAGTTCAAGTCGACCCAGTTGCTGTCGTCCACCTCGACGACCACGGGGTCGACGAACCCGGAGGGGATGTACGTCTACCTCGACGCCATTCCTGGGCAGACGCGGCCGATCCAGTATTTCAGCAGCTATGGCGGAAGCGGCTACCGGGTTTACGGCATCAACGGGCAGCTCGGCGCGAGCGCGAGCAGTACCGAGGCTGGAGACAACGAGGCGTTTTACGATTCGTTCGGCTGGGTCTACACGAAGACGCCCGGCTCCGCGTCGACCGCACCGGAGCCTTACAATCCCAACACGTTCCAGCTGATCTCTCCCGGTCTGGATGGCGAGTATGGCGACGCGAATCTGTGCGGTGGTTATGTGAATGCCACCAATGGCGTGCAGGGCGTGACGACCTACCTGCCGCCCGGCACGTTGCCCGCCGGCGGGACGCTGGCGAAGACGCCGGCCAACATCGCGCGGGAGCGCGACAACATCACGAACTTCGCCGGTGGCGAGATTCACTGACTGTTCCACAGGTGCCCCTCGTCTGCCGGGAAGATTCCTCATGCGGCCTGATCGACGCCTACGCCTGAACCGCTCCGGCTTCTCGCTGATCGAGTTGCTGGTTGTCCTCACGATCCTGCTGATGCTGATCGGCCTGATCGTGTCGTTCTTCGGAACGGCCGGAAACGCGGCCCGCGAAGCGGCGACGAGGGTGACGATCACCAAGCTCGATGCCCTCCTGCAGGCCCGCTACCGGCAGATGGTCGATTCGTTCGCCGAGCAGGACCGGAAGCCGAGCCAGAAGGCGGAATGGCCGAATCTGGCCCGTTCGGCGGCCGTGGCGCTGACGGGAACCGAGCCGACGGCCGCCAAGAAGGCGATGGTGAGGATCAATCGCTACCGCGGCGCGTTTCCACAGCGGAAAGAGGATTTCGTCTACTTGGGAGGCGGGGACTTCCCGAACCCCTATGCGACCGGCTGGCCCTCAACGATGCCCGTCGGGCATCTGCCCGAGACGGAAAGCAGTGAGCTGCTGTACTTCATCCTCGCCAGCGGCGGCGGCACGGGAGCTGAGGCCCAGATCGCCGATTCGATCAACCCGAAGCACATTCAGGACACGGATGGCGACGGACTGATGGAGTTCGTCGACGACTGGGGCGTTCCGCTCAGGTTTTACAACAGCCCTACCCGGCTGCTGCGGCCGAACGGGGCCTACATCCCGGGCGCGTCTGCGGAGCAGGAATCGGTGGCTCGCGCGTTGATGTCCAGTGCGCCGTCGCGGGCTGGGAATGCGTTCGATTTCACGAATCTGTTCAACCAGGATCCTTTCGATCCCAAGGGGGCCCTTCGCGCCACGTCGCCGCTCACGGCCCCGGCCGGCGCCTCGGATCGGCACTTCTACACGAATCCCGGCGGCTTCGAGATTGATTATCACACGCCGGACACCTTCTACGCACCGTTGATCGTCTCCTGCGGAGGCGATGAGGCGCTGGGGCTCGGCGAGCCGACTGCGACGACGTCCGATCGCCATGCCGCGATCCTTGTCGCCGGGGAAGCCTCGGACAACATCACCAATCTCCAGTCAGTCGGAGGTGGGCCATGATCTCGCGTCTCCCGCGCGGCCGTGCCAGCCGGCAGGGCTTCACGCTCGTCGAAATGCTGGTGGCCCTGGGCATTTTCGTGATCCTGGCGACCATCACGCTGGGAGCGTTTCGCGGCGTCTCGAAAGACGACCAGATTTCAGCGGCCGCCCAGACGGTGAAGGGCTGGCTCGAGCACGCACGGTCCCGCGCCATCAAGACGAAATCGGCCTATGGCATCCGGTTCGTTCCCGATGCCAACGCGGGCCGTTATTGCAGCACGGTGAGCTACATCGCCGCCGGCGCCATGGATGAGTCGAACCTCGATGCGACGACCGGCGCGGACCTGAAGTGGATCACTGTGGCCTACCTTCCCTCCGGCCTGACCGGGCGGTTGATTCCGGGAGGAGCGGCGATCGAGGCCTGGCGGGGGTTCGTGGATTCCGGCGCCTTGCCGGCGGTCAGCGGCGGGAATCCGCTGGGGCTGCGCATCGAGGTTCCCAAGGACAGCGGTCATTGGTTTGCGCTGCAGGATGTCGAGTCCGACGGCGCGACGCCTCCGGTGTTTCGAATCGTCGTCGGGTCGGGGGCCAGGTCGATGCTGACGAACCTGATCGACCAGCGGGTGGAGTACCGCCTCGAACTCGGTCCCACCGCCCAGTCCGAGGCCGCGCCGGCGCTTCCACGCGGTGTCGTGATCGATTTCGACGCCTCCCAGCTTCCCGACAACTGGCGGCCCGGGTTCGCGACCGCCGAGACTCCGTATCCGTCCTCTGGTCTCGACCTGATGTTCTCGCCCAATGGGGCGTTGATGGGCCGGGGAGCCGGTGCGGGCGGGGTGCTGCACCTGTGTCTGTCGACCCGGGAAGACGCGGAGGCGATCCGCATCAACTTCCAGTCGTCGACGCCTCCTCATCCACAGTGGGTCACTTCGCCGACCGTGCCGACGTATCCGTTCATCCTGGCCGATCCGAAGACCGCACAGAAACTGGTGTCGGTGTTTCTTGGCTCGGGCAGGATCGGCACGGCGAGCGTCAACACGCTGCTGGGCGATACGAATAACGTCTTCCAGAACGAACTGGTCGACGGAGACGACGCCCGGCTTTACGCAGTCCGTGGGAGGGAATCGAAGTGAGAGGTTTCACTCGTGTTCCTTCAGGCGGATCGGCGCGCGGGGCTCGCTCCCGGATGGGCGCCACGCTGGTTGAAGTGCTGATGTCCCTGATGGTGATGGGCATCGGGATTGTCTCGGTCGTGACGCTGTTCCCGATCGCGGCGCTCAAGTCGATCCAGGCGACGCAGCTCACCAACGCCAGGATGCTGCGGAAGAACGCCGAAGAGGCGTTCCGGATGCCGTACCAGTCGTCCGGCACGCCGTCGGTTCGGTTCGATCTTTTGAATTACTCACAGGCCCTCGCCCGGTTCCGGGGCGAATGGCGTGCGAACACGTCGTACGCCGTCGGCGACATCGTCGTCCCCACCCGCAAGAAGGGGCTTCCTCATCCCGTTCCGAATCGCTGGTTCATCATGGGGACCGGAAGTTCGGCCGATCCCGTCACCAGCGGTTATGTCGAGCCGAACTGGCTGACTTCGGCCGTGACAAATGAGACGGTCGCCGGAACGTCGAACCTGATTGAATGGACGGTTCCAACGGCCGCGCCCTTCGGCACGAGCAACTACAGCACGCTGAACTACATTGTCGACCCGCTGGGCTGGTGGCAGCTGAACGCCAGTGGAGATCTGGATGTTGCCCTGGACGTGAACAAGTTCGGTTATCGGGTGCTCGACGGAATCCAGTCGGAAGTCCCCTCGACCTCGGGCGTCAAGCTGCTGCGCCTCAACGGGGGAACGGCGTCGCTGGCCGCTGCGGAGCAGGTGGCTTTGCATCCCGACAGCTGGCAGGTGGTGATTTCCGAACCTCCCAGGACCGCCACGGGGACGAACGCGACGTTCCGCGGCGCGCTCGACTTCTCCAACATCCTGCAGACCGGCAGCGTGGCTTTCCCGCCGCGGATCGTACTGACGAGCAATCTGTCGGAACAGGCGGTCATTCGTCCGATCATCGCCCCCCTGCCCGGCGGCGGCGCGGCCGACTGGACCGTCAACTGGACGGAGCCGCTGCCGACCGGTTTTCAGGCGGACGGCCCCGCGCGGATCGAAAGCTATGAGCCGCGATTCTCCTGGATGGCGACGGTCAACAAGCTGGCGGACGGCGCCCAGAAGGTGACGCTGGCCGTCTTCTTCAATCGCAACTTCGCCCCCCAGAACGAGCACGTCTACTACGCCAACTTCGGCAACACGAGCACCAGCCTGCCCTTGACCTGGCAGGTGACGACGACTGACCAGGTGCGGATCAACTGGCAGGTCCTGTCTCCCAACCGCGAGCCGGAGCCGCTGCTGAAGGAAGGCAATTACATCCTCGATGGGCGGAACGCCGTCTGGTACCGGATTGTCGCAGTCAGCCCGAATGGAAACGGCTCGGCCACCCTGACGGTCGATCGCCAGATTCCCGAGGCCCTGCGCACGACCGACCCGTCCGATCCCGATTTGACCGGACGCGTGATCCTGATGCGCGGCATCATCCATCTGTTTGAGCTGTGAGGTCACCAGGCATGTTTCGTCCGCCTCACATTTCCCTTCGACGCGCGATCCGCCCTGCCCGCGGCGGCTTCACGCTCGTCGAAATGCTCGTCGCGACGACGCTCGTCGTCATGATGCTGATGCTGTTCGCCCAGATCTTCGGCGACACCGTCCGGATCATGCGGAACCAGCAGGCCCTCTCCCAGAACGACCAGAAGGCCCGCAGCGTCGACTCCCAGCTCCGCGTCGACCTCGAGAAGGCGACGTTCCGCCAGGTCCGCGACAAAGGGGTTTTTGGCATCACGCCGCTGCGTCCGAGCTGGCCCGTCGATGCGGAGCGCCAGCGCGGCTATTTCTACTTCTCGGAAAACGATCCCAACGATCCGACCGACGACGTCCTGCAGTTCACCATCGACATGCGGCTGACGCACCGCAACAGCGACGTCGGGACCCTCCGCGGCAAGGCGACCCGACTGGGCACGCCCAATGCCAACGAACCCAATCAACCTGACAACGACGACGGGATCATGGGAAACGGAGTCGGTGAATCGCCCGCGGCGGAAGTCTCGTACTTCCTGCGCGGCGGCAATCTCTACCGCCGCACGCTCCTTCTGCGAAACCCGCCGACTCCGGCGACCACGTCGGCCCCCGGCCCGTTCCCGATCCAGCCCGGTTCGGGAGCCGACGGCGCGACGGTGCTGTTCCAGAGCGCATCGAGTCCCGTCTACCCCAATAACTTCTGGGAAGATTTCGACTACTCCGCCTGGAACCGCCAGATCGACCAGGATGGCGACAACATGGTCGACGAGTACCAGGTGATGTTCAACGGCGTCGACTCGCTGCAGAACGTCGTCGGAGCGACGTCCCACCCGCTCGGAATTCCCTACTACCGCTACGGCCACATGCCGCTGCGCATGCCGCCCGTCCCGACCATCGGACGTCCGATGGAGTTCGTGTTCTACAACAGCGGCGCGAATACGAAGTTCATCGGCCGCTTCGTACAGGAAGAGACGTCGAGCACCGCCTTCGACTGGCCCGCCGGTTTCAGCACGAACAACCCTTACTACAGAACCTATCCGGCGACCGTCGACGCCCCGCCGCAACAGGACGACATCCTCGACCTGTTTGCCGGCGGCGACCGTGCCGGCGAAGACCTGCTGCTGTCCGGCGTGGAATCGTTCGATCTCGAGGTCTGGGATCCGGGCCTCAACTCGTCGACCGGCGGCTGGGCCGATCTCGGCCACGACCTCACGGGGGGCCAGTTCCGCGACACCTCCGGCAACTTCACGCACTCGCAGTATGGGCCCCGCAACAGCGACAACTGGCTCTTTGATACCTGGCATCCCCGGGCGAGCCTGTTCTCGACCTTCAATGCGACCACGAACGTGACGAACCAGCCCCCCTGGCGGGCGACCACGGTTTCGGCGGTCCCTTCGGGGTCGAACGATGTGCGCACGTGGAGCCCCAACTCCTCGGTGACGACCTCCACGTATCTGTTTCCGCGGATCAGCAATCCTTCGGGTTTCAGCGCGACGAACCCGAACCTGGCCGACGACGACAGTTACTTCTACCAGCCCGTTTTCATCAACGGCAACACCGGAACGCGGCAGCCCGACTGGCCCCGCGAACCGGGCGCGACCGTGATCGACGGCGGGGTCATCTGGCAATGTTTCGACAACCGTGTCGGCCTGCAGGCCATCAAGATCACCGTTCGGTTCCGCGATCCGGGGAATGGGTCCCCCAGGCAGGTCAGCGTCATTCACTCGTTCGTCGAGTAACGACGCTGCGACAGGCAGGACGCCAGCCCGATGATTGGCTGCCGAACTTGCGAACAACACAAACGCTCATCGGGCGTTTGAGTCAAAACAGACGCCTGCGGGCGTCTGACAGGAGAGAGTGTCCATGCGCCAGATCCATCGCACCCTGAAGCTCAGGCCTTCCGAGGCCCGGTCCGGGCGGTTCTCCCTGTCGGCCCCCCGCTCCGGCGGTGCGGTGCTGATCATCGTGCTCACGCTGCTGTCGACGCTCGTCTTCCTCGGCTTCTTCTACTTCGCGTACACCAGCCAGGCGGAAAACGCCGCCCGCAGCTACGCCACCGCCGAAGACTACAAGCTCGACGCCGACGAAATTCTCGACAAGACCTATGAGCAGATTCTCGTCGGCACGCGGGCGGGCTATCCGAACAGCGCCCTGTACGGGAACCGCCACAGCATCGTGTCCCACATCGTCGGCCCGGTCGATCTCGAACTGCGGCCTACGAAGGACCAGCCCTTCTCAGGCGCCGGCATCCGCATGGAAGTCAGCGACAACGGCGACGGTGTGCTCGCGGCGGGCGAATACCTGCGGTTCGATTTCGACGGCGACGGCTACCCCGACGCAACGCTCGATCGCACGAACGATCCATCGCTCGCCCCCCTGCCGCTCAACTTCAGCAAGGTCGCCCGGTACGACACCCAGTTTTATTCGGGGGGAACGCCAGACTACTCGCGGGGACTGCACGACAGCCCGCAATTGTCTGTCGACGAGAAAAACGTTTTTGCGAATTACCAGCCGCACGTCGGCTACACGTATCCCGACATCAACTCGCTGTTCCTGAGCTACGACTCGATCGTCTCCGGGCAGCGCGTCAGCATTCCGTCGTATTTCCGGCCGCAGCTCGAGCTCGAGTATCGCAGTTCCGGCTTCGACGACTACTTCACGACGGAAGCGACTTCATCCCGCTCGCTCAGGCCGCATTCGTTCCACCGTCTCAGCAACAACACGAGCCGCCGGTTCATCTCGGCATCAGGTGGCGTGCAGGCCGAGAGCGGGGACACACGGCGGATCATCATGCCGTTTCCGTTCCAGACGGATCTCGACGGCGACGGGAACTTCAATGCGATGGGCGTGCTCTCCAGAGACGGCCTGTATGAACTCGATGTCGACACCGATGGCGACGGCATCCGCGATGCTATCTGGATGGATCTCGACCTGCCGCTCGTGACGCTTCCGGACGGCCGCCAGGTTGTTCCGCTCGTTGCGGTCAAGATCGTCGATGCCGACGGCCTGCTGAACGTGAACGTCATCGGCAATGCGGCCGGAGTGACCCGGCTCAACGAAACTCCGACCGCGACCGATTCGCTTGGCCGGCCCGTATCGATCTCGAAATCGAACCTCGGCCTGAGCCCCGCGGAAGTCAATCCGGTCTGGGCGCTCGTCTCCGACTCCGACGTCTCGTCCCCCGCGCCCGACATTCCGTCGGCGACCTCCGAAGCGCACCTGGCGCTGAGCCTGGTGATGGGCGGAGCGACCCTGCCCAACGCCGTCGCCGTCGCCAATACCGAACTGCTGTTCCTGCTGTACGGCCGCATGCCGCTGGACGGCGGATCGTCGTTGCCCGGTCGTTACGCGGGCCCTGCCACGACCGAACAGTTGGACTCCTACGTGGCGGCGGACAACAGCTTCATCTTCACGCCCTTCAGCGGCCCGCGGCCGGGAGCGTCGAATATCGACGATGATTCGGATGGGCCGTCCGGTATCCGTCCGGGCGGCGGACAGGACTCCCGCAGCGAGTTCATGCGCAAGGTCGCCAATGCGGCGCCCCAGATGCAGATTCCTCCGGCCGTTCATCCGCTCGATTTCCTCGGCCTGGGACACCTGGTGAACACCGGAACGGCGAGGAGCTACCTGTCGCTCGGCGGAGAGGCGACTCCCCTGTCGCCCTCCGTGGACGAAGGCGCCCAGCGGCGGCTGACCACGCCTGCCGCGCTGACTGCCGGCGGAGCGAACCCGAGCACCTGGCCCACCTACCAGGGCTTCTGGCACGCGAATCAGGATACACTCGCCACAACCTACGGAATCAGCGGGTATCATCAGGCGGTCGGCAACCAGTTGCAGCCGAACGTCACGGCGTTTCCCAGCGGCGACGCGATCACCACCGACTTGACGGATGAAGACAACGAGGTCATCGCCAATCGCTGGCTGTACAATGTCAACGATTCGCTGTTCCTGCCGTCAGAACTCGCTGGCCTGCATCTGTCGAATCCCGATTTCGCCCTCACCGGCGAGTATTCGCGTCTGCGGGATCTGCTCCCGTTCGCGTTCCGCGGCGCTCAGAACTCGTCCGTCACGCGGCGGCGATTCACGACCGATTCCTGGGATCGTCTCGAGTTCACCCGGACGATCTACAACCCCTTCCCGGACAGCTTCGGCCCTTCCTCCGGCAACGATGAGCCGATGCCCCGCCAGTGGGAGTTCACGGTCTGGACCGGCTACGACGCCGCCGACGTGCACTTTCCTCCGCAGTTCGCCAACTCGACAGTCTTCTCGGCGAACGACCCGTTCCGCAGCGAACTCCGGCAGCTGCTGCAGACGACGATTCGCGGCGCCGGCAGCGGAACGAGCCTCTCCAATTTTGATTCGATGCGCGCCCGTCCCCAGCAGCGTCTGAATCTCAACGGGCTGCTGGTCAACTTCGACAGCGCCGGCAACCCCGTCTATCGGCCGCTCACTCCGCACCCGAACTTCGCCGACATCGCGGCTGCATCGACGCCCGCTCAGCAGACGCTCCCCAACATGTATCACGGGCAGCTGAACCCGGCGACGGCCTCTGCGCCCAACTACGAAGCTGACCCCCCGGCCGGGGCCGCTCCGGATGATTATCCTCCGTACGCTTCCGTCCCCTCCACCTCCACCGGGACGGAAGCCCAGCTTCGCGCCCAGGAATGGTGGGCCCGCTTCGATCGCCAGCGGATGGCCCGCGACATTTACGTCCTCCTGTGGACCCTTGGCGGCGCCCAGGACCTCGCAACCGGAGCCAACGCCCCCTACACGCAGGTCCGCACCTACACCGACGAGCAGGCGCGCGAGATGGCCCAGTTCGCCGTCAACGTGGTCGATGCGCTCGATCGCGATGATGTCATCACCCGCTTTGAATATGTCTCCGATCTCACCGTGGCCGGTTGGACGAATCCCGATCGGGTCGTCTACGGCGTGGAGTCGCAGTTGCTCACGCTCAGCGAAGCGATGCTGATCAACGAGCCGCAGCAGTCGGGCGACCTCGCTCGCACGCTTCATGACGACGCCGACTCGGCCCATCAGTTCCTCTACATCGAACTGCGGAACACCAGTCCGTTCGATGTCAGGCTCGATGATGAAACCTGGCGGATCGTCCGCGTCACTTCCGACATGCCGGTGGGCTCCAGCGACGCGAACGTTGAGGCCGCCGTAAAGTTCAAGAGCGACGGCACCAATTCGCCGACCGACTCCAAGATCGTGGGGCCTGGCGAAAACTTCGTGATCGCCTGCCACGACGGCAACGTGCGGACAACGGGCGGCCAGGACCTCCCGGCCGATTTCTACGTCGACTTCGAGGGCGGAGCCGAATTCGAAGCCGTCGTCCCCCGCGCGACCTCGACGGTCACGACGGTCACCCCGCCGCTCCCCGCGCTCTCCGACCTGGACTTGAACTCCACGGAGCCGGCCCATCAGCAGTACCACTCGATCACCCCGTTGAGCGTCTTCGAACCGACCAACGGCGGCACGACTCTCGTGGGGCGCGATGCGACGTCCAAGACGTTCGATCTGGTGCTGCAGCGTCGCCGTAATCTGCTGGCCAAGGGGCATGGAGAAGACCTCGGCGCCGGCACGCCGACACCGGTCTGGGTCGAAGTCGACCGGATCAAGATTGAAGGAACGGATGTGGTCGACTTTTCGCCCGGTGGCGATACGCAGACGGTGATGCAGAACTTCCTCACCAACGGGGCGGGGTCCGACGGCATCCGCAGCGTCGAACGGGCTCAGCCGTTCGGCCATGTGCGCCAGGAACGTCACGGCAGCAGCAGTCCCCGGAACCACACGCTCGTCTCGCGAAACGAGACCGATCGCCACGGCCCGAACTCGAACCTCGCGCCGCTGACCCAGTTCACGATGTTCGAGCCGCATTTCAATCGCGACTTCTCCTCCGTGATGGAACTGCTGTCGATTCCGATCTATGGCTACCAGGGAACCAGCAGCGTCGACCCGGATACGCTGACGCCATTTTCAACGAATGTCGGCGCCATCGGCGGGGCGGTCGCGAACCTGTCGACTCATGGAGCGACGAACGCCCGCATGGAAGGGAACGCCGTGGCCGCGGTCCGATTCCTGAACCCGCACCCCGCCCTCACCGCCCCGTACAGCACGCCTCTGAACGGCGCTCCGCACTACGCCAACCGCTGGTACCGGCTACTCGAGTTCCTCACGGTTCCCGATCGCAGCGAGGAGGCCATTCAGCCGCGCCTCGACGACGCGACGCTGCCGCAGGTCCGGTTGCAGCGGCGGACGCCGGGCAAGGTCAACCTGAACACCATTCGCGACACGACCGTCCTGCAGGGGGTGGTCGATGATCACGATCAGCTGGCGACGGTGGACAGCAGCACCCGCTTGCCGTCGATGGACGACCGATACCAGACGACCAATCGGAACTGGTACGACATGCTGCTGCGCTCGCGCGACGGCATCGATCCGACCGCATTGAACGGGGGGACGACCATCGCCATTCCCGGCAGTATCGCCTCGCGTCCCTTCCGGGATCTGGGCTTCATGGAGGCGGACCGCAACACCGGTTCGACGATGCTCCGCGACAACAGCATCGAATCGACGATCCTGCGCAGCCTGTCGGCCATCAGCTCGCCTCCGCTCGACCTCTCGACGGTCAGGTCGTCCAGTGCCCAGGGCATCTTCGATGCCCGTACGCAGGCCGACGCGGCCGCCGGAGCCAGCACGGTCGATTACCACACGCGGAATCGCCTGCTCGCCAAGATCCACAACCGGACCACCAACCGCAGCCACGTGTTCATCGTCTGGACGACGGTCGGTTTCTTCGAAGCTCACCGTCTCGACACGACCAACGGTGCGGCTTCGGGCGAAGTGCAGATTGGCGCGGAAGCCACCGACATTCCCCGCCGCCGGGCGTTCATGGCCTGCGACATGTCGCAGCTCGAAGAAGCCTATGAAGATCCTGATCCGACCGATGACCTGCCCGGCTATTACGATTTCCGGAAGTTCATCATCTATCGGAAACTGGTCAAATAACGCCCGCTGTTCCGGCAGCCGCCCCACACTTCTCAGCCCGGCCGCAACCCTGCGGCCGGGCTGTTTCTTTGTCGGGGCCGAGTCGTTCCGGAAGGTTCTCCTGGCCGTTAATACCCGGGCCTCGGTGCGGTTCCAAAAAAAGACCGGCGGTGGGGCCGGCGGGAACACTCACGCACGTCGGTCGTCCGGCCTATACTCCGCCTGTTGCCCGGTTTTTGCACACGCAGGTTCCATGTCCGACGCTTCCATCACCCGTATTCTCGACAAGGCCGTCGCCGGTGAGCGACTCACCGCCGCCGAAGGCCTCGCCCTCCTGGAAAGCCACGACCTGACGGCGATCGGCGCTGCGGCCCATGCAGTGACCTGCCGGCTGCATCCCGAGCCGTACCGCACCTACAACATCGACCGGAACATCAACTACACGAACGTCTGCGCGGCCGTCTGCGACTTCTGCGCGTTCTATCGCCCGCTGAAGCACAGCGAAGGTTACGTCCTCGGGAAGCCGGAGCTGTTCCAGAAGATCCAGGAAACTCTCGACGTCGGCGGCGATCAGATCCTGCTCCAGGGCGGCATGCACCCCACCCTGCCGCTGGAGTGGTACGAAGACTACCTCAGCGACATCAAGGCCCACTTCCCGACGCTCAATATCCACGGCTTCAGCCCGCCAGAGCTGCATCACTTCACGAAGGTCTCGAAGCTGCCGCTGAAGACGGTGCTCGAACGCCTGAAGTCGGCCGGCCTCGGCAGCCTGCCGGGGGGCGGGGGCGAGATTCTCGTCGACCGCGTTCGCGAAGCGATCACTCGCGGCAAGGCGCTCACCGACGACTGGCTGAACGTCAACCGCGTCTGGCATGAACTGGGAGGCGTTTCGAGCGCCACCATGATGTTCGGCCACGTCGAAACGCTGGCGGAGCGCATCGAGCACCTGGACCGCCTGCGCTCGCTGCAGGATGAGACCGGCGGGTTCACGGCGTTTATCTGCTGGACGTTCCAGCCGCCCGACGAGGCGCCCTGGTTCGGCAACCGCAAGGATGGCGTCGACATGTCGAAGATTCCGCCGGCCGGGGCGTTCGAATACCTCAAAACGCAGGCCGTGGCGCGGCTCTATCTCGACAACTTCCCCAACATTCAGTCGAGCTGGGTGACTCAGGGAGAGAAGATCGGCCAGATGGCTCTCTTCTTTGGCGCGAACGACATGGGCAGCCTGATGCTCGAGGAGAACGTCGTCGCCGAGGCGGGAACGGTTTACCATCTGTCGCTCGACCAGATCCGCCGCTGCATCAGCGATGCAGGCTACATCCCCCGCCAGCGGAACGTGCACTACGAACTGATCGACTCCGGCGATCCCGAGGTCCAGAACGCCAGGTTCCGCGCCTACCGTGAAGCCCTGGCGGCAAAAGCGACGCCCCCTGAACCGGCCCAGGGCAGCTGCGGCAGCGGACAGGAAGCGTCGGCCATCGTCAACCTCGAACCGGCGTTGAACTGAGTCGACAAAAGGGGTTTGAACAGAGGGCAAGGAAGGAAAGGAAGAAGACGCTGAAGTTGGCGTTCAATGCCACAGCACGAGGGCTCAATGCTCCAGCTCACAGCCCCTCTCCCCTGCCCCATCCTCCAGGGCATGCCTGTTGTTGAGGGTGGGGCCAATTCCCCGGGTGAGCGTCAGGCGTCAGTCCACTGATCGATCTCACGAGCAGCCCATGCTTTCTGGCATGCCATCAGCCGGCTGGCATCGGTCCCTCGCCGACGCGGTTGAAGATCATGCCGGCCTTCCCCGTCCTCTTCCCCGTCCTCTTCCCTTCCTTCTGTCCAAACTTTTGCCGGAAGGAAAATCGCCTCTTGTTTCCAAGAGGCTCAGTCCTCCGGGCGGACGGGCCAGTTCAGATGCCGGTGCAGGAAGTCGAACGTCCCCTTGCCGTTGATGGTGTGCGGGCCATTGAAGACCTCCATCTCTGTGCGGTCGCCGATTCCGAGCCTGTCATAGTGCCGCTTCACCTTGGCGAACTCCCAGGCGACCCATTCATCGGGGGCGACGCCGTCGTCGTGCCCACGCTCCACCATGAACGGCCGCGGCGTCATGAGGCTCGCCAGCTCGGCGTAGTTGGCGACGTTCCCCATGTTCCACTCGAAGATCTCGTACTCGTTCGTGAAGACATAGCTGTAGCGATCCTCGGTGGAGGCGTTCTTCAGAATCCATTCGTTGAAATCGGCCGAGCAGATCGACAGGCAATACCCGGGTCGAGCCGGTTCGCCATTGTGGGCCGGCCTGGGGGGAAGCAGCGGCGGGATGCGCATGGCCGTCTTCCCGCCGTAACTGAGTCCATAGAACCCGATCCGATCGGCGTCGACGAACGGCAACGTCGCGAGCCAGTTCAGCGTCTGCTGATGCTGCGGGATGATGTAGCTGAAGAGTGATCGCCCGAGCGGATTGGACTTGCGCTGGATGACGCGGAACTCATCCTTGCCGCGATACGGATTCTGGGGGGCGTAAACGATGAACCCGCGCTGGACGAGCTGTGTGCTGAAGCCCTTGTAGGGGCCATAAGCCTTCTGATTCGGGTCGGTCACGATGGTATCCATCGGCGTCCCCTCAAGTCCGTGCTGGCAGACGACGCATGGACGCTTCTCACCCGGCTTCAGATCTTTGGGAATGAGCAGGATTCCGCCCGCGATGATTGGCTGGCTTCCATCGGCTTCGGAACGGAACACATCGAGGACCACCTCGTACCCGGTGTGGGTCGGTTCGTCGATCACCTGTCGCGACCGAGCGTTCGGCGGGAGGAGACCATACGGAATCCGCCCGATGAGCTCGTCGTAGACCTGGGTGCGGTACGCCTCGCTCGTCTCCTCCCACGCAGCAAGCGATTTGCGATCGGCACTGGCCCAGTATTTGTCGCGTTCCTTCGCCGCACCGTGCAGGAGCCGCTGCGTGTAGCGGCGAAGGTCATCGACGAGCTCGCGCTGGCGGTCATGAAGTCGGCGACTTGCCTCGTCCGCGGCGAGCGGTTCGACGGAGTGTTTCCCGGGAACGCGGCCGGGGAATCTCGACGCAACGGCCTGCAGGGCTGCCGCGGTTCCACAGCGTCCTCTCTCCGGGGCGGACGACGCCAGGATCTGAATGCGGTTGGCGACTCCCAGTCGTTCGTAGGTCGCCCTGGCCCTGTGAAACTCGCGTTCGACCGACTGGGGGGAGGGAGTCGTGATCTGGCCGGGCGCGGCGCCGGATCGCTGCGGCGACGGAGGCGGAGGTCCGGCGATCTCCGGGACCATGCAGTCTTCGATGACGAGTGACCGGGGGGCGATGAGACTCGCCATCTCGGCATCCCCAAACTCATCCAGCAGGCGCCAGACGTTCCGGTAGATCGGTTCCTGCCAGATCTGTTCCCGCTCGCCGAACGAACCCGAGACGACGCATAGTTCGATCCGGGGATCAATGGCCGCGGCGTACAGCGCCAGGAGGCCTCCTTCGCCGATCCCCCACACAACGATCTTCTTTCCCGCCGCTTCGAGTTCATCCACGGCCCGCAGGATCTTCTGCACTTCGTATCCGATGATGTGCCGGCCGAGTTCAAAGGCGGGGCGATAAAGGTATTCGCGGTGGGGCTGGTTTGTGCTGCGGAGATCTGGCCGGCCGCTGAATTCGCTCGAGCGGTTCGCCAGTCTCAAGGTCCGCGTCGCGATTCCCATCTCGGCGAGGACGTGGGCCAGTTGCTCCTCGGGACGCAGGCCCGCAATCTTTCCGGTGATGTGTTCAGGGGCCCAGTTCGCATCAGGAACCAGGATCACTTCTCCCGGCCCCTCCCCTGTCACGACAAACTCGGCGGTGACTCCCGGAAATGTGGGCAGCCGCTCCAGGTTCTCGGGGAGCACAATCTGCCGCGTTCCCGGGGGCAACCTCTCATCGACGGCCCCGATGAGAGTGCGGAGCCGCGCGCGGTTGTCGGCGACGCTCCTGTCGTAGGCGGCGTGGTTGGAAAAGTCGGGATGCCAATGCCGCTTCCGCCGCTCACGACTCAGGACGATCTCCTGTTCGGCGAAGGCATTAATCCCGCGGACCATGTCGACGTCGAGGGGTTCCTCCAGCCGCAGCGGCGCGGTTCCTTCGAGCGGTTTGACATCCTGCTGCTGGGCCCATGCGGTCCCGCTGATGGCCGCGAGAACGACTGAAACGACTGCGTACCGCATACGTTCGCTCACCAGGGATGCCCCTTTAGACCCGGACCGAAACGACAATAGTCGACCGTCGGCCCGCCGTCGCTGCCGCGACCGGATTCGATGTTGATGCGGGGCAGCAGCCTGCCCTGGCCGGCAGGGGCCGCATTTCCGGTCCGTCCCTTTCCAGTCGGGAGGCCACGATGTCGGGAAACCGTCCAGAATGCGCCGAACGTCGATCCGGTTGTGGAGGTACGCTGTCAGAAGGGAGTAAGCCCTGCGCCGGCGGACATTGCTTCCGACGCGTGGTAAGCTGTCCTTAGCCATTCGGCCGGGCGGTTCCGCCCACACCTGAGATTTCAGAAACCCTTCCAACTCCAAAGGCTGGAAATGGTGCGATCGCTTCCGCAGTGGGGACGCATGACGGCGTTCGGCGCCGTTCTCGCGATGCTGGCTTCTTTTGCCTGGTCCGCTCCCACGCCTCCGGCCCGCCCGTCAAAGAAAAAACCACCTCAGCCGAAGCTGCCGGAACTGAAGACTCCGGAAGACAAGCTGAAGTTTCTCGAAGCCATCCGCGCGTCATTCCCGACGATCCGTTCGAGCGGCGGGGCGTTCACCGCGGCCGACCTCGACGAGATGATGCGCAAGTACATCTCGAAAGAGACGAAGACCCCGTTCACTCCGATTGTCAACGATGAGACGTTTCTGCGTCGCGCGTCGATCGACCTGACGGGGAAGACGCCGACGCCGGAGAAGATCAGGGCGTTCACCGCGGACAAGAGCCCCAAGAAACGCGCTGCCCTCGTTGACGAGCTTCTGGCCAGCGACGACTACGCCCGGAAATGGGCCCGGTACTGGCGGTCGGTGGTGTTCCACAACTCGGCCGCGAACCGCAATACGATCAATCCCCAGGCGTTCGAAGACTGGCTGTTCACCGAGTTCAAGGACAACAGATCCTGGGACCGCGTCGTCAGCGAAATGATCTCGGCGCAGCCGCAGCGGCAGCCCAACGTGAAGGCTGAGGAAAACGGCTTCCAGCAGGATCACGGCCCGAACAATTTCATTCTCGCCTGCGAGCGCAAGCCCGACATCATCGCCTCCGAAACCGCCCGCATTTTCATGGGCATCAGCGTCGGTTGCGCGGAATGCCATGACCACCCGTTCGACCGTTGGAAGCGCGAGCAGTTTCACGAGATGGCCGCATTCTTCGCGAACGGCAAGTACTACATGACGGACCAGGACGATCCGTCCAAGAAGTCGGAAGTGAAGGCCGTGTTCCTGCTGGGTGAGGAGCCGCCGTCCACGCTGAAGCCCGACCACCTCCGCGTCGCCGCCGCCGCCTACCTCGTCTACAACTCGGACAACTACTGGTTCGCGCGGGCGTACGTGAACCGCATGTGGAGCGAACTCGTTGGCGACGGCTTCTATTCCGTCGACAGCCTTGGCCCCGACAAGGACGTTGTCCACCAGCTGATCGTGAATCGTGTCTCGTCGGCGTTCCGCTATGCGGGGTTCGATCCGAAGTGGCTGTTCCGGCTGATCATGAACAGCGAGGCCTACCAGCGCGGAATTCGCACGATCGACAAGCCGGAAGACCTCTTCACCTCGGTCCGCCCGGCCCGGTTGCGGCCGTATGAGATCGCCGACAACGTCGAACGGCTGATCGGCGAATTGAAAGGCGCCCGCGGGGCCGTCGAACGGACCTTCGCACAGAACCCCTCCACTCCGCAAAGCGATCTGGAAGGAACGGTGCAGCAGGCGTTGCTGATGATGAACAACGGCCAGCTGCAGAAGCAGCTCTCGAACAGCCCGTTGAAGAAGCAGCTGGTCGGGATCAAGGCGAACGACGAGATGGTTCGTGAAGCGTTCCTGGCGGTCCTCGCAAGGACTCCGACTCCCGACGAGACGAAGCGCTACGCCGACTTCATCAAATCGTCGAAAGACCGGAATGCCGCGATCGATGACCTGCTCTGGGTGCTTACCAACTCCGCGGAGTTCATCGTCAAACGCTGACGATTTTTGAGAAGCAGCCGGATGGCCGTGCCGCAGCATTCTTTGCCGCAGCGGGTGGCCGTCTCGAACCCCGGGAAGCGCGGCCTCCCGGTTTGCGATCAGGAAGTTTCGACAACGACGATTTCACGGAAAGTCCCTCATGTTTCACCAGAACCTGCTGAGCGTCGGCCTGAACCGCGAAGGCGCCATCACTCGCCGAAGTCTCCTGCAACTCGTCACGGGCGGGGCGGCCGCGTCAGGTAGCATGGCCTTCCTGCAGGCCATCGGCCTCAACGCGGCCGAGATGAAGAAGGAGGGGCGCGCGTGCATCATGATCTTCCTCAACGGAGCTCCCAGCCAGCTCGAGCTGTGGGACCCGAAGCCCGGCACCGATAACGGCGGACCGACCAAATCGATCTCGACCCAGATGCCAGGGGTATCGTTCGCCGAGTACTGGCCGAAGCTCGCCCAGTCGAAAGACGTTTCGCTGATCCGCACGATCGTCGGAAAAGAGGCCGCCCACGAACGGGGCGCTTACCATCTGCGGACCGGACGCCGCCTCACGGGTTCGTCCAACCATCCACATATCGGATCAGTCGCCGCCTGGAAACTGGGCGACCTCGCATCCGACATGCCGAACTTCGTCAGCATCGGCAATACGCCGCATGGCGCCGGCTTTCTCGGAGTGAAGTACGCGCCGTTCATGGTCGGAGCGGCCGGCCGCCTTCCGGACAACATCGTTGCGAGCGTCCCGGCGCCGCGTCTCGACCAGCGGATGAAGCTTCTCTCGCAGCAGGATGCGGAACTCGCCGCCGTGGGAGCCAAGGCGATCGCCAATGAGCACCAGGAGCTGTACCAGCGCGCCAAGAAGATGATGGCGTCGCCCCGCCTGAAATCGTTCCAGACCGAGCCCGAGAAGCCGGAAGTCAAAGAGAAGTACGGCAAGAGCGCATTCGGCCAGGGATGCCTGGTCGCCCGCCGGCTCGTCGAATCGGGGATTCCGTTCGTCGAGGTGCAGCGCGGTGGGTGGGACATGCACGAGAATCTGTGGCAGCGGATGCCGGCGACGGCCGGCGAAGTTGACCAGGGGGTCTCCGCCCTGATCGCCGACCTGAAGTCCCGCGGGATGCTCGAGAAGACACTCGTCATCTGCATGGGTGAATTCGGTCGCACGCCGAAGATCAACCAGCGGACGCCCGAAGTCGGCCGCGACCATTGGGCGAGGAACTTCAACGTGCTGCTGGCCGGCGGCGGAATCGCCGGCGGTCAGTGCATCGGTACGACGAGCGATGACGGAACCGAGATCGTCGATCGCCCCGTCGACGTCGACGACCTGTTCCAGACCTACTGCCACTGCCTGAAGATCGACGCCGACGAGGAAATGATCACGCCCGAAGGCCGCCCGCTGCGGATCGTCGATGCGGGATCGCCGGTGAAAGAACTCCTCATCAGCTAGCAGGCCGTTGAAGGAAACCAACCTGGTCTCAATAGGTGGCGGCACGGTCTCCGGACCGTGCCACTTTCTTTGACCGACAAGTCTCGGTCGGTCTCAAGACGGCCCCCGGTCCGTGTATTGACCACCCGTCGACGGGAAATGGACCTCTAAGCGAAGCCCAGCTCGCGCCGAGAACAGCGATCAGGCCTCACCGCCCGGCGCCACTTTTCGATGCACCATGCGAAAGCCGGCGCCGGTAAAGCTCTCATTCCCCACGAGCTTTCCTTCGGCCCGCTCGCGAATCACAAACCCCTCGGACAGGTACAGCGCGAGGGCGGCAGCGTTGCCTTCGAGAACCTCGATTCGCGTCTCCGGCCCGGACGCCGCGATGGCGTGACGCAGGAGCGCTCTCCCGATTCCTTCGCGATACCTCGCGGGCGATACATAGAGCCAGGTCACCTCATCGGACTTCAGCCCCACAAAACCCTCGACGCCGCCATCGATCTCCGCGACGAAGAGGTCGCTATCAAACAGTCCTTCGTTTCCGGCCGCCTGCTCGAGCGGGACAAAGGCTTCCGGCTGGCCAAAAGCCCGTAACTCATCTCTTCTTGCGGGATCATGAATCTCGCAGAGACGCCGCCAGTCGGAAGGTTCGTAGGGGCGAATCTTCATTGCGTCGCACGCGACATTGAGCATACTCGAAGGATTGGGTTGCGACTGCTGCGTCTCTCTGCCCGCGCGGATGGACACGACGCTCTTGCTCAGGTTCAGGATCAACAATGCTCCCTGAAAACAAAGTTCCCGCCCATCTCGATGAAGCCGTGTGCCGCGTGCTTTACCACCGCCTGCTCGATCGCTGGAACGAGCGGGACGGCCGCGGGATGGCCGACCTGTTTGCCGACGACGGCAGCGTCGTCGGATTCGACGGCAGCCAGCTCGACGGCCGGGCGGCGATCGAGGCGGAGATGCTCCGCATCTTCCAGCATCACACGCCGGCCGCATTCGTCGGGATCGTCCGCGAGGTCCGGCAGCTGACGGATGACGTCGAGCTGCTTCGTGCCGTCGCCGGCATGGTCCCCCCGGGGGCAAACGACATCAACCCCGCCGTTAACGCCATCCAGTCGCTCATCGCGGTCCGTCGGGATGGTGAATGGAAGCTGGCGCTTTTTCAAAATACGCCGGCCCAGTTTCATGGCCGTCCGGAACTTGTCGAATCGCTCACGGCAGACCTTCGCAGCGAGCTGAAAACGTTGCAGCGGATCGATGACGAGTGACCGCGTGGATGTCGCGTCCCCAAGCTGACCCGAGGCCCGGTTGATGACTTGTCGATTGTTCGCTTTGGCGTTCGTCCTGTTCGCTTCTGTCACCTCCGCGCACGCCGCCGGTCCGAATGTTGTCCTGATCGTTTGCGACAACCTGGGGCATGGCGACCTGGGCTGCACCGGATCGACGTTGCATCGCACTCCGGCCGTCGACCGGATGGCCGCTGAAGGGACTCGCTTTACCAGCTTTTATGTGGCCAGCGGAGTCTGCACGCCGAGCCGCGCGGCGATCATGACGGGCTGCTATCCGCGGCGACTCAACCTGCACGTCAGTGATCGCAACGGCGCGGTGCTGCAACCTTTGGCTACCAAAGGCCTGAATCCGGCCGAAACGACCATCGCCGAGGTGCTCAAGTCGCAGGGGTATGCGACGGCTTGTATCGGGAAGTGGCACCTGGGGGATCAGCCGGAGTTTCTGCCCACCCGTCAGGGCTTCGACGAGTTCTTCGGTATTCCCTACAGCGACGACATGACACGCGACAAGAAGCCGGACGAATGGCCCGAGCTTCCATTGATGCGAGGCGAAACGGTCATCGAGGCGCCTGCGGACAGGAATACACTCGTCGCCCGGTGCACGTCGGAAGCGATCGCGTTCATCGAGGCACACCGGCAGCAGCCGTTTTTCGTCTACCTGCCCCACACAATGCCCGGTTCGACGGCTCATCCCTTCGCCAGTCCCGCGTTCAAAGGAAAGTCCAGGAACGGCGACTACGGTGACTCCGTCGAAGAATTGGACTGGTCGACGGGCGAAGTCCTCGCGGCTCTGAAGCGGCTCGGCCTGGATGACCGGACGATCGTCGTCTGGACGAGCGATAACGGGGCTCCGCGTCGGAATCCGCCGCAGGGGAGCAATTCGCCATTCAAAGGTTATGGGTACGACACGTCTGAAGGCGCGATGCGGATGCCGTGCATCATCCGCTGGCCGGGACGTGTCCCGGCCGGGCGCGTCAGCGATGAACTCTGGTCGTCGCTCGACCTCCTGCCGACGCTGGCCTCGCTGGCGACGGCGCCCGGTCCGACGAACGAGATTGATGGCTTCGATGTCTCCGGTTTGTGGACCGGAGTCACCGGGTGGGAATCGCCCTACGACAAGAAGGGGTTCTTCTACTACCGGATGGATCAATTGCAGGCGGTTCGGTCGGGTCCCTGGAAGCTCTATCTCCCGCTGGAGGCGCGATTCGCGAACCTGAACCGAAAAAGCAGCGTCGTCCCGCTGCAGCTGTTCAATGTCCGGTCGGACGTCGGAGAACTGCAGGAATGCTCCGCGGCGCACCCTGATGTCGTCCATTGGCTGACCGCTCTGGCGGAGTCGATGCGAGTCGAGGTGGGAGATGTGAACCGGCCGGGGCGATCGCAGCGTCCGGCCGGCACGGTTCCTGAAGCGTCGCCTCTCCTGCCGCGGTGACCGACGGGTCGCCGCGCGACACGCCTCCCCTGTTCTTCAGGGAATCTTCTGTGCCTCTGTGCAGATTTTTCCCCTACAATCCGCGCGCGAAGCCGGGCTGCCGGCCGCTGATCCTGGAAGGACCCACATGTCGACTGACGCTTCGGAATCCCCTGCCCGCCCCACCGACTTTCTGCGCGAAATCGTCTCCGCCGATGTCGCCGCCGGTAAGAACAAGGGTCGCGTCCAGACGCGCTTCCCTCCCGAGCCCAACGGTTATCTTCACATTGGCCACGCCAAGGCCATCTGCATCAGCTTCGGAATTGCCAACGAGTTCGGTGGCCAGTGCAACCTGCGGATGGACGACACCAATCCCGCGAAGGAAGACACCGAGTACGTCGAAGCCATCAAGGACGACATCCGCTGGCTCGGCTTCGAATGGAACGGCGAAGTCCGCTACGCCTCCGACTACTTCGAACAGCTCTACCAATGGGGCGAGCTCCTGATTGAAAAGGGCCTCGCCTACGTCGACTCCCAGTCCGCAGATGAGATCGCCGCCGGCCGCGGAACCGCGACGGAGCCCGGAAAGGACAGCCCTTTCCGCGACCGTCCGAAAGAGGAAAGCCTCGACCTGTTCCGCCGCATGCGGGCCGGCGAGTTTCCCGATGGCGCGATGGTCCTCCGTGCGAAGATCGACATGGCTTCGGCCCACCTCATCATGCGCGATCCGCTGATGTTCCGGATCCGCCACGCCGAGCATCACCGCACCGGCGATAAGTGGTGCATCTACCCGATGTACGACTACGCCCACGGCCAGAGCGACGCGATCGAGGAAGTGACCCACTCCCTCTGTTCGCTCGAATTCGAGACCCACAAGCCTCTCTACAACTGGTTCATCGAGAAGCTCGGAATCTTCCCCTCGAAGCAGTACGAGTTCGCGAAGCTGAACCTCACCCACACGATCACCAGCAAGCGGAAACTGCTCGAGCTGGTTCTCGGAAAGTTCGTTGCCGGGTGGGACGACCCCCGCATGCCGACGCTCCGGGGCCTGCGCCGCCGCGGCTACACTCCCGAGTCGATCCGCAACCTCTGCGCGACCGTCGGCGTGACCCGCTACAACGGCGTCACCGATATGGTCGTCCTCGAGAACTCGCTTCGCGATCACCTGAACAAGATCGCCCCCCGCCGCATGGCGGTCCTGCGGCCGCTCAAGGTCACGCTCACCAATTTCCCGGAGGGAGAAAAGGTCGAGCTCGAGGCGATCAACAATCCGGAAGATTCCTCGGCCGGCTCGCGGAAGGTTCCCTTTTCGAAGACGCTCTACATCGAGCGTGACGACTTCATGGAGAACCCGCCCAAGCAGTTCTTCCGCCTCGCCCCGGGCCGCGAAGTCCGTTTGCGGTGGGCTTACTTCATCAAGTGTCACGACGTCGTGAAGGACGACGCCGGCAACGTCGTCGAGCTGCTGTGCACCTACGACCCCGAAACCAAGGGGGGCGACGCTCCTGATGGACGGAAGGTGAAGGCGACTCTTCACTGGGTTTCGGCCGAGCATGCCATCAACGCCGAAGTCCGACTCTACGACCACCTTTCCGCCGTCCCCGATCTCAGCGAGATTCCCGAGGGCCAGGACTGGAAGACCTGCCTCAATTCGAAGTCACTCGAAATCGTTGAAGACGCCAAGCTTGAACCGTCGCTGGCGGAAGTGCCTGCCGGCGAGCGGTTCCAGTTCGAACGCCTCGGCTACTTCTGCGTCGATCCCGATTCGACCCTCAGCATGATGGTGTTCAACCGCTCGGTTACCCTGAAAGATGAGTGGGCCAAGCTCCAGAAGAAGGCGTAGCCGGTGATTACAACGGCCGGCGTCGAGGCTCCTTCCGGCGTTCGCAGCGTGCATTTCCACGCTGCGAACGCCATAGTTCCGTCATGGCCCTGAGGCGTGTTGCCGAGTCACTCGGAACGAAAACCGCGAGGTGGGCGTCTGGGCGATGTCTCGAAGCAGTTGATTGCTGATAGTTCCCTGCCGCGCCGCCGGGCCGTTGTCATTCAATGCCGGAGTCACGCGATGCTGTCGAAGCGATCGAGAACCGTGTTGGCGGGCCTGGCGCTCGCCTTGCTCTTCCCCTCCTCGTCCGCGCCCCAGGCCGCAGACGACACCCCGCCGCCGGCCGCGCCCAGCGCGGAGCCGAAGGCCGCGTCCCCCGAGTCGGTACCAGCGGCGAAAATCGTTCCCGCCGCCGGCCCGGAGACGTCGCGGACCGAGCCGGAGATCACCCTCGCGGTCGGCAAGCCAGCGCCCCCTTTTGCGGTCGCCTCATGGGTCAAGGGAGAACCGATCGACAGCCTTAAACCCGGGCAGGTCTACGTCGTCGAGTTCTGGGCCACCTGGTGCGGACCGTGCCTGCAGGGCATGCCGCATATCTCTCAGCTCCAGACCGATTACGGCGACAAGGTTCGCATCATCGGGATCAGCAAAGAGGAAGAGAACGTCGTCAAGGAGTTCCTGGCCAAAGATCGCGAGGAAGGAGTGACCTGGGACCAGACGGTCAAATACTCGCTGGCGATGGACGCGGAGAACGGCATGTTCACGTCCTGGTTCCGCGCGGCCGGGCGCTCGGGCATCCCGTGCGCCTTCCTCGTCGGCAAAGATGGCGTGATCGAATGGATCGGTCACCCTCAGCAGATCGACGAACCGCTCGCCAAAGTCACCGAAGGAACCTGGGATCGCAAGGCCGCCATTGCCGAGTATGAGGCGGAGATTCAGCGGATGAAGCTGGCCGCCGTGACGCGCCGGTTGCAGGTCGAGATTTCCGTCGCGATGCGGGCGAAAGAGTACGACAAGGCCCTGTCGCTGGTCGACGAGCTTGCGGAAGCGATGCCCGGCAGCCCGCTTCCCTCAACGGTCCGGCTGACCGTCCTCAGTCAAAGCGGACGAACGGAGGAGGCGACCGCGTTGATCGACGAACTGGTCAAACAGGACTGGGACAAGGGAGAGCTGCTGACCGGCCTTGCCAGTGGCATCGCGACGGCCCGTTTTCCGGGCACACTTGAAAACGCTGAGCGCCTCGCCCGACGCGCGGTGGAACTCTCCGAAGAGAAATCTCCTGGGCCGATCCACACCCTTGCCCGTGTGTTCGCCGAAAAAGGACAGCTCGACGACGCCATCGCCTGGGAGCGTAAAGCGCTCGCGCTGGCCGAGAACAACGTCACGATCCTGCGCACTCTCCGCGAGTACGAAAGTCTCAAGGACGCTGCGCAGAAGCCAACCGAAGCCGCGAAACCGTGACGCTGACGGCGATCCCTGAATGACAGAGAACGCCCGGCTGGGAAAATCAGGCGGACGACTCGGGCCGCTTGATTCCCGCCGTCGCTCGTGAGAGGCTGACGCGCTGCGTCCCGCCAACTCTCTGGAGCCACGGTGATGACTTGCTGGTCGAAGGCGACGTTGCTGGTGTTCCTGGCCGGCCTGAGCGGTGCGGCTTCAGCCCGTGCAGCGGATCGGTTGCTCCATTCCTTTGAGAAGATCCCGCTCACGGGAACGTACTTCTCTGAAGGCGCGAACGCGGGCGACATCGATGGCGATGGCAAACCCGACGCCGTCTACGGCCCCTTCTGGTATGCCGGTCCCGAGTTCACGAAGGCGACAGAGATCTACCCGCCGAAGCCCCAGAATACGGAGGCCTACGCCGACAACTTCTTCAACTGGGTCTACGACTTCAACCGCGACGGCGCCCCCGATGTGCTCACCGTCGGTTTTCCCGGCAAGCCGGCGTTCCTCTATGAGAATCCGAACGGCAGGCCCGGGCACTGGACCAGGCATCAGGTCCTCGATTCGGTCTCCAACGAGTCCCCCCAGTTCGTGAATCTCGTCGGCGACGAACAGCCCGAGCTGGTCTGTACGAACGCCGGGCGCTTCGGCTTCGCGACATTCGACAAGTCGCGGCCGTTCGAACAATGGGTCTTTCATCCCATCTCCGAGCAGAAGGCCCCCTTCCCCTTCGGCCATGGACTTGGCGTGGGGGACCTGAATGGCGACGGCCGGATGGACATCCTTATCGCCAACGGCTGGTTCGAGCAGCCGGACTCAGCCCCGCTGACGGGCGCCTGGACGTTCCATCCCCAGAAGTTCACGAACGCCTATGGCGGCTCCGAGATGCATGCGTTCGACGTCGATGGCGATGGGGACAACGACGTGATCACCAGCCTCGCGGCCCATGACTACGGCCTCGCGTGGTACGAGCAGGTCAACGTCGACGGGCGACGCGAATTCCAGATGCGGACGATCGTCGGCAAGACTCCCGAAGAGAATCCCTATGGCCTCGTCTTCACCGAGCCCCACTCGGTCGCGCTGGTCGATATGGATGGCGACGGCCTGAAGGACATCGTGACGGGCAAGACTTATTGGTCTCACCATAAGAAGAGCCCGATGTGGGATGCCGGCGCGGTCGTGTACTGGTTCCGGCTCGAACGCACAGCGGAAGGTGTCAGCTGGGTTCCCCAGCTCGCCGACGCCGATGCCGGAATCGGCCGACAGATCTCTGTTCATGATCTCAACGGAGACGGCCTGCCCGACATCGTCCTCGGCGGCATGAAAGGGGCCCACGTCCTTCTTCACCGCACCAGGCCGGCGACGGAAGAAGAATGGCAGGCCGCACAGCCCAGGCGCCGCCCCGCGGAGAGTGCTTCCCCAGCCGCCAAACCGTAATGCGCGTCTGGAGCGTTGACGAAACAGCATTCGCCGGCGCGCCTGGAATCTTCACTCCTTCATCAGGGAGTCAGCGATCGCGGGCCCGTCGATCAACAGCTTCGTCACGCTCGCGGCGAACACATCCGTTGCCCGCCGCGCGCCCGATTGCTCCAGCAGGAGCATCGCGCCGTCGGTCATCGAATTATAAGCCTCAGGAGCCTCTCCGCGCTGGATGTGGTTCGCCATGTGATCGGCCACCGCCACGAGCGCCGCCAGTTGGAGATGCTCGCCCGCCGACTCGGGCCGGTGATGAAGATGGATCGCGGCCACCAGCGAGTTGGGAAGTTCGTTGGTTGAGGCAAACCACGCGCCGAACTCCGCATGGGAAACACCGATCGCCTCGCTCTCACGGGCTTCCAGGTCATCTCCCTCGACGAAGTCGAGACGGTCGAGCCGCGTGAAGGTCGCGGGGTCGGCGACGGCCAGCAGCGTTCGGCCGAAATCGTGCATCAGCCCCGCCGTGAATTCTTCCCCCTGAAACCGCAGTCCCAGGAGCTGGTTGATCTTCATCGCGAACAGGGCGGTCAGGAACCCATGACGCCATAGAGTTTCGCGCTGCGTTTTCATTTCCGGCGACGCCTTCTTCGCGACGCTGTCGAGTCCTGCCGTCACGATGAAATCGCGGCAGCGCCTCAGCCCGAGCGACAGCATCGCATGATGCAGGCTGGCGATCGGTTTCGGCGGCGAGAACAGGGCGCTGTTCGCCATTCGCAGGATCAGAGTCGTGATCGTCAGGTCCCGTTGGATCACGCCCGCCAGCTTGCCCAGGTCGCAGTCCGGGTTATTCGCGATCTGCAGCGCCTGGACCGCGACCGCAGGAAGCATGTTCAACGTGCCGACAGCGCGTTTCAGGCGGTCCTTCAACTCGCCGGGAACTTCTGGACACTGACTCTCAGCGGCTGACGCCATCCCGCCTCACTCCTGCCCGTATCCGTTCGATCGCCATTCGCCGCCGACGCACTGACACACCCGATTGCTCCATGCCACAGCGGCTCGGCGAGCCGATCCCGTTTCAACCCTGCATCATCGATTGAGCGAGCGCCGGGATCTCCTGCAGCAGCTTCTCGCTCGCCGTGCCGAATGTGCGTGTGGCGTTGGGAACGCCGTGGCTCTCCAGGATGAGCGCGGCGCCGTTGGTCAGCGGGTTGTAGCCCTTGGCCTGACCTTCGCGCTGCAGGTAGTTCACGGCGTGGTCGGCTGTCGCCACAAGCGCTGCCAGTTTCAGGTTCTCGCCAGCCGCTTCCGGGCGATGATGAAACTGGATCGCTGCAATCAGGTTGGGCGGGAGTTCATTGTGCGCCGCGAACCACGCAGCGATCTCCGCGTGGGAGGCGCCGAGCATCGCGCGTTCACGATCCTCGATCGACGTCGTCTCATCGAAATCGAGAGGATCCACCGACGCCGCGTTCACCGGATCAATGACCGAGATCAGCGTCCTCCCGAAGTCGTGCATCAGGCCGGAGGTGAACTCTTCCCCCTGGAATTTCAGCTGGAACAGGTCGTTCAGCCTCACCGCGAGGATCGCTGTCAGGAAACCATGCAGCCATAAAGTCGACTGACGTTCCTGAACCTCATGCGGCACCTTGGAGGCGACGCTTTCCAGGCAGGACGTGATGATGAAATCACGAGCCTTGCGGCGACCGATGAACAGCACCGCCTGGTGGAGGCTGGCGATTGGCCTGGGCGGCGCGAACAGGGTGCTGTTCGCAAGCCGCAGGATGAACGTCGTGAGCCGCAGATCCTTCTGGATGATCACCGCGAGTTTCACGAGGTCGCAGTCTGCCGAGTTGGCGACCTCCAGGGCCTCCTGCGCCACGGCGGGGAGCATCTTCAGGCTTCCCAGGCCGCGCCCGAGTCGATCGATCAGGAAATCAGGGATGGACGGCCCCGGAATCGCACCACTTTCCGACATGATTCAAAACTCTCACGAGCGATCGCGGCCCCACCTGCGTCAGATCGCCCGCTCAAATCGGACGTGTGGGACTGGCGTCGCAAAGACTTTTTTCGGCGGATTGTGCCGTCATAGCGACAGAAAAAGGATTCCGTCCCGCAGCTTTCGTTCGTTCCATCCTCCCCGGCCGTTGCGGCCGTTCAGTCCTGCGGTGCGGACTGGCGGATGCGGCCCCCTCGCCGGGGATCTCTCCCGCTTCCCCAAACTGTCTGATCCCAACAGTCGGACCGGCTGTAATTCCTCGAAGCTCGCGACGAATGGTCCGCCGTCGATGAGGCGATCTTCAGGGAATGCGGCCGTTCCTCAATTGAAACTGAACTCCACTTCATCCGCAAACACCGTTCTGCGGGTCGCGCCGTCTGCTGTCACATTTTTCCGGTTGCTCCGACGGCAATGTCGCGCCGGAAGAACGATCCGGCGTCGCGACGCGCTAAGTTTGGACGGTATGAACGAGCCCGGGCCCATTTTGTGTGGCGATTCGATCGCGTCCATCCGCGACGAACTGGCGCAAGGCTGCGCCGCAGGAACTTCCACCTCCGTCGCGGTCCGTCCCCTCTCGCTTCTTCGAGAGTCCGATTTCCGTGACTGGCGCGACCTCGCCCGACGGGCGGTCGAGCCCAATCCGTTTCAGGAGCCTCAATTCATCACGGCTCTGCAGGAAGCTGGTGTCGTTTCGTCCCTCAATGTGCTTTCGGTCGTCGATGACAGCTCCGGACAATGGCTGGCCGCAGGAGTTTTCGAGGTCTGCCTGCCCAGCCTGACCCGACCGCTTCCGCATCTCCGCTCACTGAGTTCGCGATACTCGTTTCTCGATTCCCCGCTCGTCCATCGCGACCATCTCCCCCGGGCGCTGGAAAGCGCCCTGAGATATCTCCAGCGTCAGCGATGGTGGCATGGCGCCCGATTCCGCGTCGTGAAGTCCGAAGGTCCCCAGGCGGCCGAATGGAGCCGCCAGACGAAGAACGCGGGCCTGGCCATCGATCGTGACCGCACCTGGCGCCGTGCCGTGACACATCTGGCGGGCGCCGACGCTGATGCCCTACTCAGTCGTTGTTCGCGCTCGCGACGAAAGTCATTGCTGCGGGCACGGCGCTCCCTCGAAGCTTCCGGGCCCGTCTCCCATCGGCTGGTGGTCCCCGGGCCGCACGATTCTCGGGCCCGCGAAGAGTTTCTTCGTCTGGAAGCGCTTGGATGGAAGGGAGGAACCGGGACCGCCATCGCCAGCAGTCAGTCCGATTCGCAGTTCTTTCGCAACATGACGGAGCAGTTTGCCGCCGACCGCCGTGTGATCTTCGGCGAATTGCTCGTCGGAGATCGTGTCATTGCCTCGACGTGCAACCTGGTTGCCGGAACGACCGTCTTCGCGTTCAAACTCGGATGGGACCCGGAGTTCGCCAGGGGAAATCCCGGACACTGGGCCGAGATCGAACTTGCCGCGGCACTGGCGCGCGAACGACCGGACCTCGAGCGGATCGATAGCTGCTCGCAACCCGGTTCCTATGTCGAGGCCGTCTCCACCAGCAGCCAGGCGATGGAGTCCTCGGTCTGCGTCTGGTCACGTCGGGCGACAGCCCTGTGCGAACTTCGCCGTCAGTTCCGGGTGATCCGGTCGGGCTGGTGGGCAGCCGCCCGCAGCGAAGCACCAGCCGACTCCCCCGATGCAAACGCCCCCATCGCAGCGACGCGGCCCTCCCAACCATGATTCCGCTTGCACCGTTGGCGATTGCGGTCCGGGGATCTGTCGATGGCGCGAGGAGGAGGTTCCGCGCATTCCCGAATTGTCACCGTGACTCCGATGCCACTTTCCAGCGTCACGCCCCCTGAACATGAAATAGAGTTCATAAACGACGACGCATCGGGGAGGAGCGGGTGGGGATGGATGATTCAAAAACCGTGAGTCTCGCGGTGAAAACCCGCAGCGATCCCACGCCTGTCGTTGAAGCAGGCCGTGCCGCCCCGGTTCTGCCCACCCTCCCCTCTGCGCATGTCTTCCTATCTCTTGAATCCGTCGAGCGTTACGCAGAATCGTGGCGAGAACTGTGCGACCTGCACGCCGGCCCGATGGAGCAGCTGGAATGGGTCGACGCCTGCCTCCATGGCGGACCACGGCCCCAAATCGTCGCGATCAGCGAAACGTCCTACCTGAGGGCATTCGCACCCCTCGCTCGCGTATCCCGGCGGGGAATCCTTTCGCTCGAGATGATCGGTGTCGGTGACCATTTTGAGCCGATGGATTTCGTTGCGAGCGATGGGGCCGCATTGCAGACACTCTGCGCCGCCGTCCGGTCGCAGAACGTGGCGATCCGCCTGGGTCGTCTGCCGCAGGGCTCCCCGACCATCCCCGCGCTCAGGCAGGCATTCGGTCGCCGCGCCGTCATCCGCGTCAGCGCCCAGGCCGCTGCCCCCTGGATTGCGATGGACGATTCCTGGCAGTCGCCCGAGACGCACCTCAACAGCGGACGCCGTTCCGACCTCCGCCGAGCCCGAAAACGGGCCGATGAAGTCGGAACGGTGACGATTCAGATCGTCTGCCCCGATCTCCCCCAGCTTCCGGCCCTGCTCGATGAAGCGTTCGCGGTCGAGGAACGCAGCTGGAAAGGGGACGAGGAGACTTCGCTCGTCCGCGACGCCGATCGTGGGGCATTTTTCCGCCGCTATACGAACGCCGCCTGTCGCCAGGGGACGCTCAGGATCTGCTTTCTCCGCATCAACGGCCAGGCCGTCGCCATGCAGATCGCCGTCCAGCAGTCCCGCCGCTTCTGGCTGCTCAAGGTGGGATATGATGCGAGCTTTTCCCGTTGTTCCCCGGGGATGCTCCTGACCCGCGAAACCATTGCCTACGCCGCCTCGCGCAAGCTCCTGACGTACGAGTTCCTGGGGACCTGCGAGGCCTGGACAAGCGTCTGGACCGACCGTCGGCGCGAATGTGTCGAACTGACCGCCTACCCGTTCACGCCACTGGGCCTCGCGGCGCTCGTCGCTGATGGGGGGGCTTCTCTGCTCGCCAGGTCGAGGAAGGCCGCCCGCCGCCTCCCCCGTACGTTGAAGTCGTGTTTCCGGGGGATGGTCAAATCTGTCGTGGCGAGGGCCGCACGCCGCTATATCGCCGGCGATTCCCTGGCAGCCGCACTCGACGTCAGGACCCGGCTCGACCAGATCGGCCAGCCGACGACTCTCGGATTCTGGGACGCCGACGGCGACTCTCCGCGGGTCGTCGCCGACCGCTATCTCGAAGCGCTGGAGTCGATGCAGGGTGCACCGGCCCACGCTTATCTTTCGATCAAGCTCCCCTCCCTCGGCAATTCCGCCGATCTCCTGAACGAAATCGCGACCAGGGCCGCCGCTGTCGGTGCGCGGCTTCACTTTGATGCTCTCACACCCGAGTCGGTTGAAACGACTCAGGCCGCCATCGACGAAGTGCGCAAGCGGCATCCCTCCCTCGCCATCGGCCATACGCTCCCCGGCCGCTGGCGACGCAGCGTCGCCGATGCCGACTGGGCCGCGGCCCGCGGACTCTCGGTCCGGGTCGTGAAGGGGCAGTTTCCCGCCGCCGGGACCGACGACTGCCCGCCGAAGCTGGGCTTCCTTGAGGTCGTGAAACAGCTTGCGGGCAAGCCCATCCATGTCGACATTGCCACGCACGACGAACCGCTGGCCAAAGAAGCCGCCGCCATTCTCAAGTCCGCCGGGACGTCGTTCGATCGCGAACGCCTGTACGGAATGGGAAACCCGCCACTGGAGGACGGCGGCTCCCGGCCACGGATCTACATTCCCTACGGCGCGGCCTATCTTCCGTACGCCGTCGCCCGACTCCGGAAGAATCCCGCCCTCGGCGGACGCCTGCTGCTGGACTGGATCCGCTCGCTTCTGCGGCTGTAACTCCGCGGTTCGGCGAGACGCCGGGAACTGTCGTGCCTAGAATCGCCCGCGTCGCTCCCGGGCCAGTTTGCGCCCTCGACGCACTGCATTCTTCGCCGATGATTTCCTGCATGACCAGTCACGCTGAACGTCCCCGCACGCTTCGAGAGCTTCGTGAATCCGGCTACAAGAGCCGCACTGTCAAAGATGAAATGCGGCGGAACCTGATTCATCGGCTCCGGGAGAAGCAGCCCCTGTTCCCGGGCATCGTCGGCTACGACGAGACGGTTCTTCCCCAGATCATCAACGCCGTTCTCTCGCAGCACGACATGCTCTTCCTGGGCCTGCGCGGCCAGGGGAAAACTCGCATGCTGCGAATGCTCACCAGCTTTCTTGATGACGCCTTGCCTGTCATCGCCGGCTCCGAGATCAACGACGATCCCTTCACCCCGGTGTCGCACCACGCCCGTTCCATCGTCGCCGCCAAGGGAGACGAGACGCCGATTCACTGGATCGGACGCGATGAGCGCTACCACGAAAAGCTCGCCACGCCCGACGTCACCATCGCGGACCTCATTGGCGAGGTCGACCTCATCAAGCATGCCGAAGGTCGCCAGCTGTCCAGCGAAGACGTCATGCACTTCGGACTGATTCCCCGCAGCCACCGCGGAATCTTCGCCATCAACGAACTCCCCGATCTCGCCCCCAAGATCCAGGTCGGACTGTTCAACGTGCTCGAGGAACGCGATGTGCAGATTCGTGGCTTCACCGTCCGCCTGCCGCTCGATGTCTGCATGGTGTTCAGCGCGAACCCGGAGGACTACACGAACCGCGGCCGGATCGTCACGCCGCTGAAAGACCGCATCGGTTCGGTCATCCGCACCCACTACCCGCTGACGCGCGATCTCGGCATGCAGATCACCCGTGAGAACGCCTGGATCGACCGCGACGGTGGAGTGAAAGTCGTGGTTCCAGCGTTTCTGGAACAGGTCATCGAAGAGACCAGTCGCCTTGCGCGGACCAGCCCGCACGTGAACCAGGCGTCGGGCGTCAGCGTCCGCATGTCGGTCGCCAACTTCGAGAACCTCGTCTCGAATGCCGAACGCCGTGCGATCCGCGACGGCGAATCCGTCACCGTCGCTCGTGTCAGCGACCTTGCGCTCGTCGTGCCGAGTTCCCGCGGCAAGATCGAACTCTCGATGAGCGAAGAATCGGGCGATGAAGACCGACTGATCGAACGGCTCGTCGAAGAAGCCGTCAAGAACGTCTTCGACCAGTCGACGAGCGTGAAGAACTTCACCAACGTGGTGGAGTTCTTCGAGACTGGCAAACGCGTCACCCTCAACCAGGGCGCTCCGGCGCAGGAAGTCGTTCAGCTGGCGGACGCCGTTCGAGGCCTGCCCAAGCAGATCGAGACGCTCGCCGAACAGCTCGCCCCCGACCTCGCACGCGGCGAAACAGCTCTCGGCCTGCGCGCCGCGATCGTCGAATTCATCCTCGACGGCCTGTACGCCAACAATCGCCTGAATCGAAAACGGACCGGCGGCAACGCGACATACGCCGCGTAGACGACCACGCTTCACTTCGCAGGCCGCACCCCCGGGTCACCCGCCCCGGTCCGCGTCCGGCCCAGGTCCCCGGCCTCGGGATCACGCAGACCGGGATCCTGGTCGTAGGTTCCCCCCTGCTCCGTCAACGGGGACAGCCTCAGCGCCCGCTGCCCCTGTCCGGGCCGATCGGAGCAATACCACGCGTTCCCCATCAGTACGAAGGACTCCGATGCGGTCATCCCGCCGATGTTGAACGCCATCGACAGCTCATCCGATCGGAACACAATCACGTTCTTTTCGATGCGCCCGTTCCGACTCGGCACGAACCGGGGATCGTTGTTCTCCTGCAGGATGCGAAACGCCCACCGCCTCGGCCGGTAGATGGTGTTGTGGCGGACGGTTGCTCCATCCACTCCCACGAACGCCACGGCCGCTTGCACTCCTGCGAACTCGCAATCCTCGATGGTGATGTCCTTCGCTTCATAGGCCGCATCGCTCGGCCGGAAGTACGGCAAGCCGGTGCTTCCGCCGGCGTTCACTCCGCGTCCCCCCGCGTTCTCGAACCGGCACCGCCGGATGCTGATGTTCCGGCTGCCTCCCTTCGCCTGGATGCCGTTGGCGCCATCGCTTCGCGCATCCCGGACCCGGCAATCGGCCAGTTCCCCGTCATGGCATCCCACCATGTCGACGCCCGAGCCGCCGCTTCCCCACTGGCTGATGTCGCATTGCTCCAGGCGAAAGCGATTGAGGCCCGAAAGCTTGATGCCGTCCCGGTTGCCTTCCGGGCCCACATCCCGCACGACGACGTGGCTCAAGACGATGTCATGCGCTGACCCCACAGCGTTCCCGTCGTCGAGATTCAGCCCATTGCCTTTGGATCCCTGGATGACGAGATCCCGCAGTTCCAGGTGCCGGGCCGAGGAAAAGTGAATCCCCGAGTTGCCGCCATCGAAGACCGGCGGGTTCTTCGCGTCGGCTCCGCGAACGAGAATCGGCTGTTCCGCAGTCCCTGAGAGACCGGCTTGCGAGATCCCGCCCTCGTATCGTCCGGGCGCGATGACGATCGTCGTGCCCGCGCGGGCCCCTCGAAGCGCCTGGACGAGTTCCGTTCGCGATTGGACGGACACTTCCACTGCACCGGCCAGACGCGGGAGGAACAGGCCGCAGGCCACAAAAACGCAAAGCGATTCGGCGCGAAACATGGGCTCACCCGAGGCAGGAGTGGATGGCCGATCCTATCCCCCGCCCCATCCCCAAGCGAGAGACACACGGCCCCTCGCCTACAGCCCGCCCTCGGTCGCCAGGATCGCTTCACCCAGGATCTCCGGTGATTCGGCCGCCGGGGCAATGGAGGCCGTCCTCAACCGCCCCGCCAGCACCAGCGTCGACAGCGACATGACCGCGGCAATCGCGCCGACGATCGGGTAGTGCTGGATCGGCTGATCCTTCGGCTGGGTGAGAATCATCGCGGCCGCGCTCGTCCCCAGCCCGGCCGCCATATGCTGGACGGCCGCGTTGGCGCTCATGAAGCCTCCCCGCTTCCGCGGTTCGACGCTCGAGGTAATCAGCGCCATCGCCGGCACCATGCGTCCCACGTTGCTGACCATCAACAGCCCGGTCAGCAAGACAGCCACCAGCACTGGAACCGGCGGCAGCACGGTGAGGGCGAGGAACAGCACGGCATTGACCGGCACGACGTATCGAAACACTCGCAGCTTTCCGTAGCGATCCGCCAGCCGTCCGATGATCGGCGAGCCGAACAGGCTCATGGCCCCGCCCGCGATGTACACAAACGGGAGCTGGTTCTCGCGCAGGCCCACGTTGAACACCAGGTAAGGGCTCATGTAGGGAAACACGGCGAATGCACCGAACATGAGCGCGGTGGTCAGGATGAACGCCCTGAGGTGGTTCGGATGCGTGAACATCGACCGGAACCGGACCCACGGCGATTCTTCCGACGGATGCTTCAGGTGTTCGTCGAGTCGCGGGAGCGCGCGACCGGCCAGCAGGAAAATCGGCAGGCACAACGCCGCGAGCGCGAGGAACGGCGCCTGCCACCCGAAGTTCAGTCCGAGCATCAGCCCCAGCGGCACGCCCGCGACTGAGGCGATCGCGAACGCTGACATCAACAGCCCCGTCGCCGTTCCCCGGCGATTCTCGGGGAAGACGTCCCCAATGATCGCCATCGCGATTCCTCCCAGGATCCCGCCGAATGCGCCGGTCAGGAAGCGGGCGATCAGGAGCGTGACGTACGAGTTGGCCAGGCCACAGGCGAACGTTCCTGCAATGAACCCTGCAAAGATCCCCATGAAGGCCGTCCGGCGCGAAAACCGGTCCAGCACCATCGTCGCAACCAGTCCCGCCAGCCCGGCCGCGTATGTATAGGCGGCGACAATCATTCCAAACCGGGCGGGGCCGAGCCCCAGCGTCTTCTCCAGTTGCGGGCCAAGCGGCATGACGACCATGAAGTCGACGACGCTGGTGAAGTGGACGGCGGCCAGACAAAACAGGATTGTCCGCTCGCGCCGCGCCACCGCCGCCGGGGAAAGTTCGCCTTCAGACATACTCGAACAGCACCTTCACTCCGCCAAACGGGGGCAGCCGCTGCGGACAGAAACGAGATCGAGCGGCCGAATCCTCCCGGCCGCTCATGTCGAAAGAATAGGCGCGCCGCCCGCGAGCGGCGACGCCAGAGAGCCGATTGACCTCCCCCAGGTTCGCCCGTATCCCGGGTTCCTGGGCGAATCCCCCCAAGATTCGGACCGCTCCGGCGAATCGCACTTGGTCAGTTTGTCGCTCCCCCTTTAATCTGGATGCCAGCCGGTCAACCGACCGCGCCGGTCTCTCAGGATGACTCAGATGCTCCGAATCTCGACGTTTGTGGCGTTGTTCGCCTGCCTCGTCTTCGTCACCAGCGCCGTCATGGCCCAGGAATCGCCGCCGGCTGCTCCTGCTGCCGCAGGAGAATCCACCGACAAGACGGCCGAAACTGTGAAGGACGAGACGGGCAAGATCGTCAGCGAAACGAAGGAAAGCGTCGACAAGATCGCCAAACAGGTCGATCAGGACCCCCGCGCCAAGGAAGCCAGCGCCGGATTGCTGACCTTCATTTATAAGGTCGCGGAGCGACTCTCGTTTCCCGCCTTCCACTGGGCCGCGTTCGCGCTCATGGTGGCCGGTGTGGTCAGCTATGCCTTTCAGCTGGTTCTGGGCAAGCTGGCCCTCCTCTTTCGTGGCAGCCTGAACCTGGCCGAGATTCTTTCCGACGCCAAGGCGTTCGTGATCAGCGTGGTGGGGCTGGTCCTCACCACCCAGGCCGCCGCCGAGAACTCCACGTTTACGCAGAGCCCATTCGCCGTCTTGTCGTCTGCCGCCGTCGGCGCGATCGTCGGATTGATCTTCTATCGCTGGGGACAGAGGCAGGAAGTCGAAGCCGCCGTCGGCCGCTCGCGACCAGTTGTCGTCACCAAGTCGTAGCCGCGACGTGGCGCCGGCAGGAGTCTGAAGGAACGACGTGCCGTGGCCCGAGGGTCACGGCACGTTCACGCTCAGCACCCACCAGGGACGCTGTCCCGCGTCATATTCCGCGAATCGCCGCAGTTCGCCCGTGGCGTCGTCAATCCGGTACGCCGAGATCCGGCCCGAATTCTCCCCCGCGACGTACAGGAACTTTCCACTCGGGTCGATGTCGAACGACCGCGGATTCGACTCGGTCGCGAACCGCCCCACAGGCGTGAGTCGGCCGTTCGAGGGATCGATCGCAAATCCCGCGATGCTGTCATGCCCGCGGTTCGCGACATACAGGTGCTTTCCGCCGGGTCGCATGCGGATCTCCGACGTCGCGTTCGGACCGGTGTATCCATCCGGCAGCGTGGCGATCAGCTCCACGAAGATCAGTTGCCCGGTCTTGGGATCGAACCGGTAGTGGGAAACACTCCCCCCCTGCTCGTTGCTCACGTAACAGCGTTCCATAAACGTGTGGAACACCAGGTGACGCGGCCCGGTTTGATCCGGGGTCAGGAAGTAGGGGGGCGTGTTCGGCGTCAGGACCCCGGTTCCGGCATTGAATCGGAACTGATAGATCCGGTTCGACGACGTATGCGGCACGAAGACGAACGCGTTCGCCCTGTGGGGAACGACCGCATGCGCGTTTGACGCCGTCGCATACCATGTCCCCAGAATCGGCAGCCGGCGGTCTCGATCGAGCTTGTGGACCGAAACCTCTCCGCTCGGGTAGTAGGCCGCCATCAACCACTGCCCGCTCACGTCGAGCGACAGGTGCGCCGGATCGATCTTGGCTGCAGTCCGCGAAACCTCCGTCAGTTTTCCGGATTTCGGATCGATCTCGAAGTTGAGCAGTCGCCCCTCCAGTCGGTACGCGACGAAGAGCTGCTTCCGGGCCGGGTCGTTGGTCAGCGCCCCCGGCGTTCCGTCGAGTGACGTCTGGGCCGTTCTCGTCAGGGCGCCGGTCGTCGCGTCGATCGCATAAGAGTCGATGCGATTCTCGCCGCTGACGGAGACGAACAGCATCGGCGCCGCGTGGGATCCGCCGCACAGAAGCAGAAGAAACAGAACGGTGACGCCGCCGATCCTCATGGTTCTGCTCCCGGGGCGCCCTCGCCCTCCCGATAACCGCGCGACGGGCCTTACAGGAACGCCGTCTGGTCGCGATCCGGACCGACCGACACGATCTCCACGCGGCGGCCCACCAGTTCGGCGATCGTGTCGATGTAGCTGCGCGCTTCTTTCGGCAGGTCAGTGATCTTCTTCACACCGGTGATATCGGTCTTCCAGCCTTTCAGCGTCCGGTAGACCGGCTTGGCCTTGGCCAGGTTGACGAGCTGTCCCGGGAAATCGGTCGTGCGTTCGCCATCAATCTCGTACGCCTCGCAGATCTTCAGTTCGTCGAGCTTGCTCAAGACGTCCAGCAGCATCACGGCAATGCAGTCGACGCCGCTGATCCGGGCACCGTAGGAAGTCGCGACCGCGTCGAACCAGCCGCAGCGCCGTGGCCGGCCCGTCACGGTCCCGTACTCACGGCCTTCTTCCCGGATGTGGTTGCCCGTTTCGTCGAGCAGTTCCGTGGGGCACGGCCCGCCGCCGACGCGCGTGGTATAGGCTTTCACCACGCCGATCATGCGCTGGATCGCCCGTTCCGGCACGCCGCTTCCGGGGTGGATTCCGCACCCCGAGCTGTTGGACGACGTCACGAACGGGAACGTTCCGTGGTCGATGTCGAGCAGGCTTCCCTGGGCTGCTTCGAACAGCATCGACTTACCGCCCGCGAGGGCCTTGTGCAGGAAGGCTGTCGTGTCCGTCACGCGCGCCCGCAACTTGTCGGCATAGACGGAGTACTCGTCGAAGAGCGCCTTCGCCTCGAAATTGCAGTTGGTCGATCCGAGGGCCTTCAGGATCGTGTTCTTGTACGGCACGATTTCTTCGAGCCGCTTCTTCAGGATCTCGGGGGTCACGAAGTCCCCGACCCGGATCGCATGCGTCCGCCCCGCCTTGTCGCGGTAGCACGTTCCGATGCCGCGACCCGTCGTGCCGATCGCATCCGTTCCGCGGCCGCTCTCAAAGCATGCCTCTTCCGCGATGTGGTAGGGGAAAATGACGTGTGCCCGGTCGCTGATCAGCAGTTGATCGATCGCGACGCCCTTGGCTTCGACGGAGGCCATCTCCTCGAGCAGCGCTTTCGGATTCATCACCACGCCGTTGGCGATGACTGACGTGACGCCCGGGCGCAGCACGCCCGCCGGCAGCAGCGACAGCTTGTACGTCTGTCCCTTGAACATGACGGTGTGGCCAGCGTTATTGCCGCCCAGGTAGCGCACGACGATCTCGTGCTGATCCGTCAGCAGGTCGACGATCTTTCCCTTGGCTTCGTCGCCCCACTGGAGCCCGACCACCGCTGTCACCGCCATCCGCGCACCTTCAAACCGCATTGTCACTGGAACCAGCAGGACCGCCGCGCGGCGGTCCACCGACAACCCGTCATTTCGACGGGAAATTCATTTCGTCGAGCAAAGCCAGGCCAGAGGGACGTCAGATCCGCGCCAGCGGAGTCGTCGGGCCGGAGGCTTTGCCATCCGATTGTGCAGAAGGCGTCCCCGGACTGCAACCAGCAGAGCCAGCACTTCCCCCCGCGCATCCATCTCCCCGCAACAGCGTCGCCTGCTCTCGACAACCTGCCAGCGGGGAGAAGGTGGCCGACAGGCCGAATGGGGGCCAGCAGGCGCCTCCCCTGCGTCACATCAGCACAACCACCCCGCCCCGTCTGTTTCGTTTTCTCCCGGCCGCCGATCTCTTTACGATGACGTTTTCGTGTTTTCGCCTCGCATACGATCGGGTTCCACTTATGGCCCTGCGCGGTCTCTCGCTCGCCCTTGCTGCGGTCCTCTGCTCGTCGACCGTCCTCGATGCCCAGGTCCTCGTGGTCCCCCGACGGCACGATCGGCCGCCCGGACCGCCGCTCTCCCCCCGGGAAGCTGTCGCGAAGATGACCGTCCCCGACGGATTCACCGTCGACATCGTCGCCGCCGAGCCCGACCTCGTGAACCCCGTCGCGATGGCCATCGACGAGAAGGGCCGCTTCTGGGTCACCGAAAGCTTTGAATACCCCCGCCGCGAACCGGGTCCAGGACGCGATCGCATCAAGGTTCTCGAAGACACCGACGGCGACGGCAAGGTCGATAAGGTCACCATCTTCGCCGAGGGGCTCAACATCCCCTCCGGCATCGCCGTCGGCCATGGCGGCGTCTGGGTCGCCAATGCGCCCGACCTCCTGTTTCTCCAAGACACCGACGGCGACCTCAAAGCCGACAAAACTGAAGTCCTCATGACCGGCTTCGGCCGGACCGATACCCACGAACTCCCGAACTCGTTTACCTGGGGACCGGACGGCTGGCTGTACGGACTCAACGGCGTCTTCAACTACTGCGACGTCACCTACGGCAAGGACAACCCCAACGCCAGGCCCGATCATCCCGGCTGGAAGTTCACCTGTGCCCTCTTCCGCATCCATCCGCGGACCCGCGAGTTCCAGATCTTCTGCGAAGGGACCAGCAATCCCTGGGGGCTCGCCATCAATGACAAGGGGGACTTCTTCGTCTCTGCCTGCGTGATCGACCACCTGTGGCACCTCACCGAACGCGGCTATTACATCCGTCAGGGAGGCCCCTACCCGGCCCATACCTGGCCGATCCGGTCCATCGTCGACTTCACGCATCAGAAAGCCGCCTACTGCGGCATCACCTGGTTCGACAGCGACGCCTATCCAGCCGAGTACCGCAACACGCTCTACATGGGCAACATCCACGGCAACTGCATCAACGCCGATGTCGTTGAGCCGAAGGGGGCGACCTACGTCGGCAAGCCGCATCCAGGTTTCACTGCCAAGGCCGATGCGTGGAAGAACGACCAGTACGGCGTCATCCGCAAGACGGGGGACGAGAAGGACCCGAAGCTGGCGGACCTGCTCCAGGCCAACGACCAGTGGTTCATGCCGGTCGTCCAGAAGACTGGCCCCGACGGCTGCCTGTACATCCTCGACTGGTACGACCAGTACCACTGCTACCAGGACGCCAACGCCGACCCGGAGGGGATCGACCGCGGGAAGGGCCGGCTCTACCGGCTGCGGTACAAGGACAACCCCTACACGAAGCCGTTTGACCTGGCAAAGAAGACGGATGATGAGCTCATCGAGCTGCTTCGCGATTCGAACGTGTTCTATCGTGAAACCGCCCAAAGACTGCTGGCGGAGCGAAACACGCCTGAAATCCGGCAAAAGCTGATCGCTCGTGTCAAAGCTGGATTGGCGAACCCTCGCGATCCGTATCGCGAACTGTTTGCGCTTTCCGATGCCGTCCTGGGATTCAGTGCCCAGATGGATTGGCAAGAGGCAAAGCAGGATCCAGTCGTTCACGCCTGGAAGTTTCGGATTCTTGGAGACGCGCTCGCTGCTGCGAGCCCCGCTGATCAGGAACACACTTTCGGGATTCTTCGCGAGGCCTTGTGGCTCCCCGATCCGCGAGTGCGAATCCAGGTACTCATCGCTGCGGCAAAGTGCTCGGCAATGGAAAAGGATGTGTTAGAACTGCTGATCGCGGCTCTTTCTCAACCCAACCTCGACCCGCTCGTTGAACAGGTCGGCTGGGAGCTGCTGAAAGGCCACGTGACCCGCGATCCTGATGCCGCCGCCCGCCACCTTCAGGCCGCCGCCCGGACAAAACAGGTTCCCTCCGCCGCAATTCTCGATCGCGTCTGCGATGTGATCCTGTCGGATCCGGACATCCCCTGCGCCACGATCGCCACTCTGCTGGCATCGCTCCCCGATCTCGGCCCCGCCGGTGAGGCCGCCGCGGTGCGCGCCATCCGGCAGCTCGCGAACGGCGTGCAGTCTCGCGCGGTTCGCAGCGAACGTCTCATCCTGCTCCGCGGCTACCTCGAACCGGTTGTCGAGCAGGCGATCGACTCCGCGTCAGAAGGAGATCGCAAGGCCGCTCTCGTCCTGCTCGGCGCGTCGTGGGGTGATGAGGCGTCCCGCAGCATCCTCAAGAAACATGCCGCCCTCGCGAAGCCTTCGAAGGATCATGCCACCGTGGCCATCGAATCCCTCAAGGCGCTGATCGCCGGCGGAGACACCGATTTTCTCGCGATCGCTGAACGCCTGCTCGCCGCGGGCGGGATCCCGAAAGACCAGGTCTTGTTTGCGCTCAGCCGTGCCGAGAATCCGAAAGTCGCTGAGATCGTCCTCGCCCGGTACGGCAGTCTGGGGGCCGGCATGCAGCCCAAGGCCATTGATCTCTTATGCGAACGCCCTCAATGGGGGCTCCCGCTGCTGAAAGCGATCCAGGCGTCGGCCATTCCCAGGACGGCTCTCAACCTGAACCAGCTCCGGCGCGTCGCCGGGTTCAAGAATGAAGAGACCCAGGCGCTCTTCCGCGAGCTCTATGGCGCCATCCGCGAAACGCGCAACCCCGATCGGGACCGCGTCATCGGCAACATGAGGAATGTCCTCGACACGATCCCCGGCGACCCGCATTCCGGCCAGGCCGTGTTCAAAAAGGTCTGTGCCCAGTGCCACAAGATCTACGGCGAAGGGGCTGACGTCGGACCCGATATCACCCTCAATGGCCGCAACAACTGGGAGCAGCTTCTTTCGAACGTCCTCGATCCTTCCCTCGTGATCGGCAAGGGCTATCAGGCCCGGCTTCTCGCGACGTCCGACGGCCGGGTCCTGACCGGGCTTCCGGTCGAAGAGACCGACCAGCAGGTCGTCCTCAAGGTGCAGGGGGGGAAGCTCGAAACGATTCCCCGCTCCGAAATCGAAGAGTTCAAGGTCAGCGAACTCTCCATGATGCCCGAAGCCCTCGAGAAGCAGCTCACCCCGCAGGAGCTGGCCGATCTCTTCGCATTTCTGGCTCTGGACAAGCCGCCAACGGATGCCACGGCCCGCCAGCTCGGCGGCTCGCCGAAACAAAAGGGGCGATAACTCTGCAATCGCAGGGCGTTTCCGCAGGTTGACCGGCGGTCGGGCACTGGTAGACTACTGGTCGCACACGCGCTGATGTTTCCGCGGTTCTCGCGGCGACAGGCGCATCAGAACCCAGTCTGCGTGCGACTTACCCTCCTGCTCACAACTCGATTTCGCGGTCGGCTCCAGGTCGGCGTCTCTTCGTGCGTTTCCGCAATGCGGCAACGCGCCTCGTGCGCAGTCAAGGCTTCGCTGCGATCTGGCCCGGCGACGGAGTTCTGTCGTGCACAGCACGGTTGTGAGAGTGCGGGCTCCTGGGCTTCAAGAAGGAACGGCGATGTCCACGGAATTGCTCGAGCCACCCGCCCGCGAGACCGGCTTCATGGTCCCCAGGATCTCCGACGAGCTGGAACGCAGCCTCATCCAGATCTTCAAGCTCCTCGCGGATGAAACGCGGCTCAGAATCCTTCTCTCGCTCGCCCGCGAAAGGGAGTTGCATGTCTCCGCTCTCTGCGAGCGTCTCGGTCAAAGCCAGCCCGCTGTCAGCCACCACCTCGCGCTCCTGAGGTCCGCCGGCCTGCTCGAATCGCGTCGCGATGGAAAGCACAATTTCTACGCCGTCCAGGATGGCCCCTTCCGTGAAATCGTCGGCCAGCTTCTCGAAGGGTTGAATGTCGACGGCGACGACCTCGCCGGCTGGCTCCCGTCGAACGAATCCTGATCCGTCGACCGAAACGAAAAAACTCCCGCCGATAAGCCGGCGGGAGTTTCGATTGGCCCGCACTCACCTGGCTCAGTGGATGTCGTTCTGGCCGTCGCAGAAATCGCAGCGGTCTTCGAAGCACGTCCCGCTCTTCGAAGCCTTGTGGCCGCTTGTGCAGGAGACTTCGTAGCTCTGACGCATCGCCGCGAACGCACTGCCGACGTCTTCAAGTTCGTTGTTGATGTTCAGCGACACTTCCGAAAGCCCCACCACCAGGCCCAGGACGGCAATCGTCGAGATCAGCACCAGTTCCGCCGAAACAATGAATCCGGCGTCGTCGTTGAGCAGCTTCTTGAAGGTCATCATGGCAGTCAGCTTTCCGCGTCGTGGTGTGAAGTCTTGTTGGGTGATGACCTGACCCAAAGCGAAGCCGATGCCAAAGATTCTGAACGTTCTCCCACCGTCGGCTTCGCAAGGCTCGCAAGGTCATTTGCAAGTGCTGTTCTGCAGACGACTTGCGTCCTGTTCAGAAAACTTGACACGGGCGAGGCCTGCCGCGGAGCCCCTCGCCCGTCGCGTTGCGTGCCGGCAACGTCGCCGGTTCAATGGGGCGATTCAGACTGCCTCCCGGAAGCGGAAACCCTTGGAATTCCAGCAGTTTTCAGCACGTGTTGATGAACGGCAACGCGTTGCGGACCGTCAACAGGCCAGGCCATGATCGACGTCGAGAACGTGAACAAGTCGTATCTCCGCGGGAAAACGGCGGTCAGCGTCCTCCGCGGCGTGACGTGTCATGTCCCGACCGGCGCCTTCTCGTTCATCGTCGGCCCTTCCGGCAGCGGCAAAAGCACGCTGCTCTATCTCATGGGCGCCCTCGACACGCCCGATTCCGGGTCGATCCGGCTGCGTGGCGAAGATCTGGCGCCTCTCGAGCCCGCGAAGAAAGATGAGCTCCGCCGCCGATCGATCGGGTTCATCTTCCAGAGCTTCAACCTCCTTCCCAATCTGGATGCGGTCGACAACGTCCTCGTCCCGTTCCTTCCCACCGGCGAAGCTGCGTCCCGGCGCTCCGAAGCCGCCGACCTCCTTCGCCAGGTCGGACTCGGAAATCGGCTCGATCACCGCCCAAGTGAGCTTTCCGGAGGTGAGCAGCAGCGGGTCGCCATCGCGCGGGCCCTTTTGAAGCGTCCCGCCCTGATCCTGGCGGACGAGCCCACCGGCGAACTCGACAGCGCGACCGGCCAGGAAATCTTCGAAATCCTGCGGCGAATGCAGCGGGAAATGCAGACGACCATCGTGACCGTCACCCACGATCACCGATACATTCAGGACAGCGACCTGGTGCTCCGCATCCAGGATGGCCGGATCGTGGCGTGAAAACGGCCAAACGCCTTTCGCCGCCCGGAATTAGGCCGAAATCGCTTGCAACAGCGGCCCCAGATCCCTACTCTCCCTGTTTCCCATTTCGGGCGGAGTCCGGGTTGGCGGGGTCGCCCCGCGATCTGTTCAGGCTGGAACTGAAGTTCAGAGGTTGAGCGAGTCATGGCACATAAGAAGGGACAGGGTTCGACGCGGAACGGCCGTGACTCGAACGCACAGCGCCGCGGTGTCAAGAAGTACGGCGGCGAAGCGGTTCGCGCCGGCAACATCCTGATCCGTCAGTGCGGGACGAAGTGGCATGCCGGCCGGCATGTCGGCACCGGCAAGGACTACACCCTCTTTTCGCTCGTCGACGGCAAGGTGTTCTTCGACCAGGACGGCCGTCGCATCAATGTCGAGCCCGCCCAGGCCGGCTGATTAAAGCAAGTAGGCAACCAGACTTTCGCGACCCGAGCGGCATCCCCGCCCGGGTCGAGTCATTTGGGCAATTCCGATCGAGCCCGGCGAGAGACCGTCCGTCTGACGCTCGATCGCATCTCCGTCCCACTTCCCCGTTGCCTCACGATTCGGCGTTCGTTCCAATGACGCCTCGCTGAAGCTGCAACTCGGTCCCGGGCGCCCCTGGCCCCACTCATTGCTCGCACACTGAAGTTTTATGGAACGCACGCTGATTCTCCTGAAGCCGGACGCCGTCGAACGCCGTCTCTGCGGCCGGATCATGGCCCGTATCGAAGACCGCGGCTTCAAGTTCGCCGGCGTGAAGATGCTCAAGGTCACGCCCGAGCTCTCGCGCCAGCACTACGCCGAACACGTCAGCAAGCCCTTCTATCCGCTCCTCGAATCCTTCATCACCTCAGGACCGATCATCGCGCTTTGCGTCGAGGGCCCGGAGGCCGTCCGCGTCATGCGCGACATGATGGGCAAGACCAACTGCCGCGACTCCGCACCTGGAACCATCCGCGGCGATTTCGGCCTCAGCCGCCAGATGAACCTGATTCACGGTTCCGACAGCATTGAAAGCGCCGCTCGCGAAATCGCGATCTACTTCAAGCCGGAAGAACTCATTGCGACGACCTCGGCCCTCGAGCCCTGGCTCTATGCGTCCGACGAAGTGAAGTAACGAATCGGAACGGACCCAATTCAGAAAGCCCGCAGGTTGTGGCCCGCGGGCTTTTTTCACGGAACCTGACGGCGTGGCGGTCTCGTCGCAGGGCCGCTCACCCCTCGCTCACTTCCCCTCGCCGGCCATCTCTGGCAGTTCTTTCTCCTTCCGAACGGCCCACAGGTTCTTCTGCGACGACACGTAGAGCACGCCGTTCGCCGCCGAAGGCACGGCCCAGACCGGCGTCACGAGCTTGACGTCCGCGATGTGCTGCAGGCTCGGACCGGCGGCGAGCACCGCCAGAAACTTCCGGGTGCCGACGTAGACCTTTCCATCCGCCACGAACGTCGAAGACCAGATCTCTTCTTTCGTGTCGTGCGTCCACAGGTGCTCGCCCGTCTTGATGTCGAGGCAATGCACCTGTCCGGCCCATTCGGCGCAGTACAGCAGGCCGTCGGCCACGGAAGGAGTCGACAGGCTGCGGCCGATTTCCGTTGTCTGCCAGGCGAGAGTCCCGTCCGCGTTCAGGCAGGTAATCGCCCCCCTCCCGTGCCCATGGAGCGGATCCTGGCCGATCGTCACGTAGATCCGGTTCTCCGACACAACGGGCGATCCGATGATCTCGCTCGGGCTGTACAGGTCGCCATTGGCGTCCAGGTCTTTCGGCCCGCCCCGGACCAGCGCCCAGTAGTCGATCTTCTTTCCGCCGCGTTCACGGTATCCCGGCGGGTTGCAGTCGTATTTCCACGCCAGCTTCAGCGTCTGGACTCCGCTCACGCCATCGACGATCGGCTCGAACGCATAGCACACGCCGTCGCCGCCGCCGTAGATGATGATGTCCCTTCCGTTCAGTGACGCCAAGGTCGGCGATGACCACTGTCCGTGGAACACCCCGGCGCTGATGCTGCCATCGTCACGGGCCCGGAGCGTTCCGGTGCTCTTGTCGAGTGCGATGAGGCTCGCCGCTGTCGGCAGCACCATCTTGCCGTCGTACACCCCGTTCGCCGTCCCCACATACAGCTCGTCCTCGTGAACCAGGACCGAACAGTTTGCGGCGTCATGCGGAAACACCGGAAGCTCCCGCAACATGTCGTACCGCCAGACGATGTCCGCATCCTTTTCGGTCATCGGCACCGGAGCCGACTCGTTCGGCACGGAGAACTTCGCTTCATCGACGAATGGCCCGTCGTTCCCGTCCGCCTGACCGTCCAGGTCCAGGCACAGGACCTCGCACCGGTTGGTCACGACGTAAACGCGGCCGTCTTCAATCGTCGGCGTCGCGCAGATCCCCAGGTCCATCGCATCAAAGTCCTCGCTCACCTTCGACCGGTCGATCTCCAGCTTCGGCGAGATCAGCTGCCATTCCAGGGCACCTGTCTCTTCATCGAAGCACTTCAGCACTCCCCCTCCGGTCGGCTCGAAACGGGGATCGTTCAGTTCCTCGTCGTTCGTTCCAATCACGACGTGGCCGTCCGCCACCGAAGCGGCTGAGTAGTTCTCGGCCCCCAGCCGCGCGATCCATTTCACGTTCCGGGTCGTCTCCGGATCGAATCCAAGCTCGTTGCGCCGACGCTTGCCCGGGTCGAATCGGTCGGGCAGTCCCTTCTCGGCCGAGGACATGTTCCGGCGGCTCGAACCGCCCCATTGGGGCCAGTCCGCGCCGGCGAGGAGCGCCGGGAAAGCGCAGACGAAGAATGCTATGGTGGTGTTCCAGCGCGAGACGCTGGAGGCGAAGCGGGGTTTCATACGTCTGGGCGAGCGGCGACGCAGGAGGATGGCCGCGCAGCGGCCGGGGAGATCGGAATGATTCGTTCAGAAAACGCCACATCAGCATGTCGCAGACACCGGCGTTCGTACAGCGTCAATTCTCCGGCCCGCGCCCTTTCCACCGCCACACCCCCGCCGGGGAGGCCGTCCGGGCTGACTTTGCGGCCTGTCCGCCGCTCCCGTCGGGTCTCACTCCTCGCCTTTTTCAGTCTGATCACCCTCTTTCTGCGTCCGTTGCCGCCGTCGGTGCATGCCGCAGAAACGTCTCCCGGCCCGCTCCGCCTCGGTCGGTTTGAAGTCGACGCCACTCCTCCGCTCCAGAGCCCCGTCGCCTACGCGCCCGCCCGCAGTATCACCGATCCGCTGAGCGCCCGCGGCGTCGTCCTCATCGGCGCGGGGCAGCCGATTGTCCTCTGTGCGGTCGACTGGATCGGCATCGGTGGGAGCGGCCAGGCCGCCTGGAAGGCCCGTCTCGCCACGGCCGCAGGCACCACTCCCGACCGCGTCTCAGTGCACACCCTGCACCAGCATGACGCCCCCCGCTGCGACTTCCGTGCGGAAGAGCTTCTCGCAGGCCATGGTCTCGGCCAGACTCGTTTCGATTCATCGTTCGCAACTGGCGTGATCGAGAACGTCGCCCGCGCCGTCAAACAGGCGACGGCCGACGCCCGTCCGGTCACGCATCTCGGGCTGGGGACGTCCGTCGTCGATCGGGTCGCCTCCAACCGCCGGATCCTGGGGCCCGACGGCAAAGTGAAGCTCGTCCGGATGAGCAGCACGAAAAATCCCGAGGCGATCGCGGCCCCTGAGGGAACCATCGACCCGGTGCTGAAGCTTGTCAGCTTCTGGAACGGGGAACAGCCGCTGGCCGTCGTCACGTATTTTGCCTGCCATCCTCAGAGCTACTACGGCAAGGGCGATGTCACCTCTGAATGGGTCGGCCTCGCCAGAAACCAGCGACAACAGACGCTCCCCGGAGTGCTCCACGTGCACTTCAACGGCGCCGGCGGAAACGTGGCGGCCGGGAAGTACAACGATGGCACTCCAGAACGTCGACCGGAACTCGCCGGCCGCCTCGCTGACGCAATGCGTCGCGCGTGGGATGGCACGACCAGGTCTCCCCTCCAGGCGTCCGACATCGAATGGCGAACCCGCTCCGTAGCACTTCCGCTCGGTGCCCACATCAAGGCCGCGCCGCTCGAAGCGGCACTCGCCGACTCGATGAAAACTCCGGCCGAACGCCTCAACGCGGCGACCAAGCTCGCCTGGCTCGAGAGGACCTCCTCCGGAGAGCCTGTCCAACTGGCCTGTCTGCGACTCAAGGAGGCCTGGATCCTCCACATGCCCGGGGAGCTCTTCGTCGAATACCAGCTCGCAGCGCAGGCGATGCGTCCGAAGTCCTTCGTCGCCATGGCCGCCTATGGCGACTACAGCCCCGGCTACATCGGAACCGCGATCGCCTACACCCAGGGGGGCTACGAGACCGAGCCACGGTCCAGCAATGTCGCCCCCGAAGTGGAACAGGTCCTCATGGACGGCATGCGCGAGTTGCTGAAGTAGATCTCACGCGCTCCGTTCTTCGCGGGCCATCTCCGGTTGGCGTTTTCCGCGTCCCAGGATCCGCTGCCGCGTCGAGGTATATAACCTCTGGGCCTCTTCAAAATAGGCCACACGTCCCAACCCATACAGCACGAAGACGACCGACATCCCGATCAGGATCAATCCGGGGGCGATTTGTCCGCGCGGGGCGAACAGACCGTGCAGGAACAGCAGGATCCCCAGGCAGAACGCCACGCACCCCATGGCCACGATCCAGTGTGGCTCGGTCGTCTCTCCGGAGCTTCCCAAAATCTCCCGGCGATTCTTCTCCCACGATTTGTCGAGACGTTCGAGATCCAGTTCGGCACGGAGTGCCTGGATTTCCGATTCAATGCTCTCCGTCCGGGCGGCGATCCTGGCCAGCACTTCGGTGAAGACGGCTCCCCCTTCGTGGTGAATCGCCAGTTGGGCGTGGCAATGCGAGCACGTGGCGAACCGGGCCGACTCCGCCACCCGAAGCGGCGCACCGCACGCGTTGCAGTTGAGTGGAACTAGCTTCATGGGCGGCCCTCCGGTCACTCTCAACGTCCCCAGCGGCCCGCCGGATCACTTTTCCCGGGAGCCCGCCAGTTCCCTGGCAAAGAACTCCCTCACCCTTGGGCTCCCCTCCAGCCACCCCAGCGATGCCAGAAATTCATCCGTCTTCTCCAGCGTCTTCACGAAGTACTCCTTGCCCGGGCGGTACCAGTTGAAGAAGCCGTGCCCTTGTCCTTCATAGCCGCACAGCTCACAGCGGTTCCCGGCCTTCACGGCGAGGTTGGTGAACTGTTCGGCCGTCGCGTAAGCGACCGTATTGTCCGCCTTGCCGTGGAAGATGATCGCCGGCGGCATCCCCGGCTTCACGTGCGACGCCGGCGAGACGGCCGCGGGATCTCCGGAGAAACGGGACGTCAGGTCTTTCGGGTCTCCGTTCTTTTTGAGGTCCTCGAGCGAGGGCAGCACGAGTGCCGGGTTGAACATCACCATGGCGTCGGGCCGTGAGCTGACGGACGTGTCTTCTCCCGGTTGATCCCCGCCTTCGAGAGTCCCGGTGATGCCCGCGAGGTGTCCGCCGGCCGAGCCCCCTCCCGCCGCGATTCGGTTCGCATCGATTCCCAGCTCGCCGCTGTGACTTCGCACCCACCGGATCGCCGATTTCGCGTCGGCCACGCTCTGTTCGACTGTCGAATCGTTCCGCGACTTCACCCGGTAGTCGGCCACGATCGCCACCATCCCCCGGCTCGCCAGGTACCGGCTCTGCGATGCGAACTGCGTCGGCGAACCATTCTTCCACCCGCCTCCGAAGAAGAACACGATGGCCGGCCGCCGGTCTGTTGCCTGATGACCTTCAGGCTGGAAGACATAGAGCTTCAACTCCGTCCCGTTGACCGACTTGTAGACGTGGCTCGTCGCTCCCTTCAACAGCTCGGCGTCGTTGTTCGAACGCGCCGCTCCACGGACGGCCGGTCGCGTTCCGGAGTTCCTGGAGTCCGCCTCCTCCGCGCTCAGCAGCGATCCGGCGAACAGGGCAACGCACGTGGCAGCAGTCCAGAGACGCATGAACGATCTCCCCCGAAGACGCGGAAACGGGCCCGCCTGATCGTGCCTTGAACGCGTCTTCGCGTCCAGTCCCGGGGGCATCCAGGGGGACGTTCGCGTGCGCGACGCACTCGGTTACTTCAGCATGAAGTACAGCAGCAGTCCGAGCACCAGCTGGAAGGCGAAATAGATCTGCGAGGCGATGAACGCGCGCCAGACCGTCATCTGGCAGAAGAAAGAGATCGCCACGGTCGCGCAGAGCGCTCCGACGAATGACCCGACAATGAACAGGTGCGGCGGCAACGCGCTGTTCAAGAGGAATGCCGGAATGGAGGCCGCCAGGACGCACATGACCATGGGGAACCATCCCGGGAAGTCGCCGTCTTCCATCACGGTGATGATGACTCCCAGAACCGCAGCCCCCAGCAGAGTGCCCAGCATTGTCGCGCCCGTGAAATGGAGAGTGTGGTCCCCCGATCTGGCGGCCGCCGGCCATCAATGCCCTGCCCGCGCCGCCTTCCCGATCAATCCTGTTTATCGGCGAAGCGGCCGACGGATTGCAAGGATCGCTCCCCTGCCCGCCGGTATTCCGAAGAACGATTGCATTCGCCGCCTCCCGCTCGTCACTGTATGAACGGAAGGCTTCCGATGGCCCGCATCCCACGGTCGATCGCGACGTCAACGACCGCCTGAGGCGACAGCATGCTGCGTATCGGTCGACAACGGGCACTGGAAGGTCACGGCTGGACCCGGCGCGAGCTCATTCGCGCCGGCGCCCTGACGGCTGTCGGCATCAATCTCGCCGACCTCCTTCGCGCCCGTTCGGCCTCCGCGGCCGAATCGGCCCCGGCGCGCTCCGTCATTCTGCTCTGGCTCTGGGGCGGACCCAGCCATCTCGACACCTTCGACATGAAGCCCGGGGCCCCGATCGAATATCGCGGCCCCTACGCCCCCATCCCCACCAACGTCCCCGGGATCGACGTCTGCGAGCTCCTCCCGCAACTTGCCCGCCGCGCCGATCGCTATTCCATCATCCGCTCGCTCAAGGGCACGTCGAGCGACCACGGCATCGCCGGAACCATCGGCCTCACCGGTTCGAGCGACGGAGGCCGCAGCCTCGGCGGAAAAGTCGAGCCCGGAACCGTTCGCGCCACGCACGGCTCCGTCGTCTCACGGGTCCTTGGACTGTCCCCCGATCTCCCGCGGTTCATCACCATCGGCGGCCGACTCCACCAGGGCAAACAGCCCATCACCGGCGAAGCGGCCAGCTCGCTCGGCGGAATGCACGATCCCTTCCGACTCGACTACCACCCCGAGCGCGGGATCGAGATTCCTAACCTGACGCTGATGGATGGCCTCACACCAGGGGGACTCGAATCGCGTGAACGCCTCCTCAAGGAATTTGACTCCCTCGCCGCGAGACTCGATCAGTCCGAACGCCTCGGACGCATGGACGCCTACTACCAGCAGGCGTTCTCCCTCCTCACCCGTCCCAGTGCCCGCGCCGTCTTCGACCTCGAACAGGAATCCGGCGACCTCCGCAGACGCTATGGGCGATTCCGCTTCGGGCAATGCTGCCTCCTGGCCCGGCGACTTGTCGAAGCCGGTTCGCGCTTCGTGCAGGTCAACTGGAGTTCTCACGTCGAGCCCGTCGAAGACACCGGAGACGGTGGCTGGGACATGCACGACCGCTACTTCCAGCAGTACCAGGATCGACACGCCTGGATGCTCGACCAGGCCGTCTCCGCCCTCCTCGATGACCTCTCTGATCGCGGCCTGCTCGCGGAAACCATCGTCCTCGCCGTCGGCGAGTTCGGCCGCACGCCCCGCATCAACAACAAATCCGGCCGCGACCATTGGGAGCACGTCTATTCCGGCCTCATCGCCGGCGGCGGACTGAGGATGGGAAAGGTTGTTGGTGAAAGCGATCGGCTCGGCGAACACCCCGCCTCTCCCCCGATCAGCACGGCCGACCTCTTCTCCACGGTCTTTCATCAGATCGGAATCGATACAACGCGGCTCACCACCAGCGGCATTCTTCCACAGGGCTCTCCCATCGAGGACCTCCGATGAGGCCCGCGTGGCTGCTGACCTCCCTGTGTGTGGTCAGGCTCCTGGTGGCAAGCGCCCCGGCGTCCGCCGATGATGCTCTATGGACCCGACTGACGCGCGACGGAGCTTTCAAACAACGCCCCGTCTGGTCCGCCGATGGTTCACTTCTCGTCTTCGCCCGCCACTCCGGCTCCCAGATCTGCCTCTTTCGGCGCGACCTCTCAAAGAACTCCGAAGAACGACTCACCACATCCGCCGATCCGGAGTACGACGCCGTCTTCACTCCTGATGGGAACAGCCTCCTCTTCTCCTTCGACAAGACCTCCCCGAACCAGGGAGACATCGAGGTCTACCGCCTCCTCCTCGCCGACCGCTCGCTCACCCCTCTCGCGACGACCACAAAGGGTCTTTCCCACGAGGAGTGGCCCTCCGTTTCCCCGGACGGAAAACGCTTCGCGTTCTCATCCACTCGTGACGGCCAGCAGGAGATCTACACCGCTCCCATCGAAGGCGGAGAATGGACCCGGCTCACAAGCGACCCCGGCATCGATGCCCACCCCGCCTGGTCTCCGGATGGGAAATCGATTGCCTTTGCGACAAACCGCTGGGGCGACCTCGAGATCGCCCTGATCCGGCCCGACGCCACCGGCATCACCCGCCTCACGCACAGCCGCGGCCTCGACGATTATCCCGCCTGGTCCCCTGACGGCCAACGCCTCGCCTGGACCTCCAACCGCGATGGAAACTTCGAGATCTACGTGCAGCCCCTCGAGGGAACGGCTTCGAACGTGACGAAGAGCCCGGCCCTCGAAAACTTCCCCGCCTGGACTCCTGAGGGGCGCATCGGCTTCGTTTCCAACCGCGACGGTGGCTTCGACGTCTACACCGCCCCCACCAACTGATCTGCTCGTCATCACTCACTCGGTCTCACAGCGACCGATCACGGCAACGGCCGGTCCTGGCCCCACTCGTCCTTGAACGAATTGACCGCCGACGTGCTCACGCCGTAAACCACCGACCCCATCCGCACCACAAACACGACCGCGATCGTGATCCACGCGGCGACCGTCGGACTCGTCGCCAGGCCCTGCCTGAGCGTCATGTACACACCGCATCCGACCAGTGCGGCGACCGCCTCGAATTTCCCCGGTCGGAACAGGTGCGGCTCGCGCCCCGAGATCGCCGAACGCAGGATTCCCCCGCCCGTCGCGTTCACCATTCCAACCAGCATTGCCGCAGGGATGTTCAGCCCCTTCACCAGCGACAGGTTCATCCCGACGACCGCATAGGCGCCCAGGCCCAGCGCATCAAACAGCACGACGATCCGCTGAAATCCCGGCAGCGAAGTCAGTCTCTTCCCGAAAATCATCACGCAGGCCGTCGCGAACCCGACCAGCGAAAGGTACTCCGGCGTCCGGAGCAGCAGCGGCGTTCCCTCCTGCAGAAACAGGCCGTCCCGCAGCAGGCCCCCGCCCGTCGACGACACCAGCGCCAGGATGAATACCCCGACAAGGTCATACCCCCGTCGCGCTCCCACCAGTGCCCCGCTCACCGCCCAGCAGAGCGTCGCCCCATAATCGAAGAACGGCGGCAGAAGAAACACATCCGGTGGCATGCAGAACGACCTCATCAGAAGGCAGGCGGCCCCGCGAATCACCCCCGCCGGATCGCCGCGAGTTTCCTCTTATTTCACGTCGCGGACCTTCAGCAGCCCACTGTCGATCAGCCATTCCATGAACCGCTCCGGCCACCGCGCGGCCGCGCTCGGTTTCGCATTCGGGCGATAACCAAAGCCGTGACCTGCGTTGGCATACAGGTGCAGTTCGGCCGGAACCTTCGCGGCCTTGTACTTCAGGTACAGCGTCGCCATCCCTTCCGAAATGTCCGGCCGGTCGCTGTAGCCGGCTGCGAGAAACACCGGCGGCATGCCCGGCTCCGCAGTCATCGTCGCCGATTTCCCCGGATAGATCAGCGCCTGGAAATCGGGACGGCTGCTCTGCCGCTCGATCTCGTCCGCCGCCTCCTTCTGGCCCGCGTCGCTCTTCATCGCTGAATACGCCGCCAGTTCACCCCCCGCCGAGAATCCAAGGATCCCCACCCGGTCCGGCAGGATCCTCCATTCGGAGGCCCGGCTCCGAATGAGGCGAATCGCGCGGCGCGTGTCGGCCATCGCATGATCCTCGAGCGTGTAGGTGCTGCCAGGTTCTTTGGACAGGCGGTACTTGAGGACGAAGGCCGCGATGCCGCGGTCGCGGAACCACTCGGCGAGCGCATAACCCTCATGACCAAGGCAGAGCTTCGAGTGTCCGCCTCCGGGGCAGATGATGACGGCCGTCCCGGTCGCCTTGTCGCGATCCGGGACATACGGCGTGATCGTCGGATTGTGAACGTTGACGCAGTTGTCGCCTTCCATTTTCTCGGGCTCTTTGGCCCGGGCTTCCGAGCCCGGGGCACCTGCGGGCCACAGGGGAATCGCTGGAGGGATGTTCTTGGGGAGCTCGGCGAGAGCCGTGGCGGAGGAGGCGAGAACCAGCAGGAAGGGGAGCGCAGGTTTCATGGGTGGATTTCGGAGGCGAGAAGCGGAGCTTCGTGGCGAGGCGTTCCCAGGCGGGTGAGCCTGGGAGCGACGGACGTCGAATATGGTGGTGGGTTCAACGTGAGATTGCACCGCTGGTGGGTGACGTGCGTTTCGCGCCGTGGTAGTCGGTCTCCAGGAGATACCTCGGGTCGGCGTGATCGAACGGAGCGGTCGCGGTGGGCTTCGCGTTGGCGGCGGTGGTATCCCAGCTAAGGTTGGTGAAGTCTTCGAGGCCACGGCCGGGAACGCCTCCCAGCTTGCGGCCGGCGTCAAAAATGATGTTTCCGGCGAACGTGATCCCCGCGCGACCGTTCGCGAAGTGCAGGGCTTCCTTGTCGCGGGAGTAGATGACGTTGTTCGCCAGCACCATCCCTTCGCGATCGTTCCACGATCCGCCGCTGAACGCCCGCCCCATGTTGATGATCGTGTTGTGAACCACCTGCAGGTTGAGGGTTTTCCCCTGGTGGTCGGTGCTGGTGAACGCGGAACCTTTCGCGCCGATGAGGACGTTGTTCCGGACAATCGCCTCGCCCTGGACCTGCATGGCGTTGTCGGCACTGCGGCGGCAGAGGTTGCGCTCGATGACGTTCACCGGCTTGCCGGCCGTGCCGTAGACCGTGATGCAGGGATAGTTGGTGTCGTGGACGTCGTTCTCCGCAATGAGGTTGCCCCACGAACCCTGCTTGACTTCGATGCCGTCCCCCTGGTCGCCGTAGCAGTCGTGGACGTGATTCCTGGCGATCACGCTCTCGCTCATGATGTGGTCGCCGTTGTTGGCGCCCAGGTACATCCCTTCCGCGTGACCGCTGCCGTGGTGGATGTGGTTATTGGTGAGGAAGAGGTGATCAGTGTCGGCACTGTTGGCGCTGAGGCAGACTCCGCCGGTGTGGTGAATGTGGCAGCGGTCGATCCAGACGTGGCTGCACTGGCCGAGACGCAAGCCGTGGCTGCCGCCGGTCAGTTCGATGCCGCGGAGGCAGACGTACTGGACGGGCTCCCCCTGGCCGATGTTGAGGACGTTCTGCTTTACGTCGGCACGCGTGAAGATGACGACGGAGTCGTCGTCGGCCGTGATCCAGATCGGGGCCTCAGCGGTGCCGCTGATCCGTAGGTCCCACATCGGGCCGACGCTGTAGGTCCCGGCGGCAATGACGAGTTCATCGCCGGGCTTGAGATCGGCGATCGTTTTGACAAGGGATTCGGGCTTCGGGTTGGTGTGTCGGAAGGAGCGTTTGGGGGTGATTTTGGCCCAGGCGGGGGCGTAAAGGGTGTCGGCCGCGGAGAGCGAAGAGGACGGCGCGAAGGGGAGCAGGAACAAGAGCGCGAGGAGGTGTTTCATGGCATTGAGGAATAACAATTCCAGGAGGCGAGCGGGGGGCGTCAGCCCCCTGTGTTCTCGCAAGTCCAAACCCTTCGACATCAATCCCGCCTGGACGACATCCTCCCGATGAATGCCGAGCGGCTCGTCGTTCGCTTTGTCGAGGCCGATCGCGTGATCGACTGCCGAATTGTCGTACGATAGCGTTGGTTTTCAAACAATCGCGTGATCTCTCGTCATTCAATCCGGGTGGCTCCCACAATGACTGTGTCTCGACTTTTGATCGTCGGTCTCGTCTCGTTCCTGGCCGCCGGTCTCCACGCACAGGCCGCCGAGCCCGTGGTCTTTGATGGCGTTGTCGAGACGCATGAGATGATCCCCATGCGTGACGGCATCCGCCTCTCGGCATTCATCTATAAGCCTCCGGGCGACGGTCCCTGGCCCGTCCTGCTCGAACAGCGGTATGCCAACGGCAACGATCCAGGAACGCAGAAGTATTTCGCCCGACTGGCCAAGGCCGGCTATGTGACCGTCCTCGCCAACTTCCGCGGCTCCCAGAAATCCGAAGGCGTCTGGCGTGGATATCGAGCGCTCGGCTGGGGAGAGCAACAGGACGGATACGACCTCGTCGAATGGCTCGCCGCCCAGCCCTGGTCCACCGGCAAGGTCGGATCGTTTGGCAGCTCCCAGGCTGGCTTCGCGCAGAATTTTCTCGCGGTGACGCAGCCGCCCCATCTCGCCGCCCAGTACATGATCGACACCGGGCTCAGCCTGTTCCACGAAGGCTATCGTATCGGCGGCGCGACAAAGCCTCAGCGTTTCAAAACGATGGACAAGGTCGCGCGCGTTCCCGAACACAACCGCGAGTTGATGGCCGAGTGGTTCCGTCACCCCACCTACGACAGCTATTGGGCAGACGAAGACTGCACCCGGTTCTTCGACCGCATGAACGTCCCCTGCTTCACCATTGGAAGCTGGTACGACTTCATGTGCATCGGTTCGATCGACAGCTACGTCGGACGCCAGCACCACGGCGGACCCAACTCCCGCGGATCGCAGCAGCTTCTCATCGGCCCCTGGCTGCACGGCCGCAACAAGGAGATCAACAGGACGGGAGAGCTGACGTACCCCGAGAACGCAAAGTTCCCGATGGAGTCGCACATGCTCCGCTGGTTCGACCGCTACCTGAAAGGCGTCGACAACCACGTCACGCGGGAACCGACCGTCCGCTACTACGTGATGGGAGCCCTCGGCGAACCCGATGCCCCCGGCAACGAATGGAAGACCGCCCCCGATTGGCCCATCCCAGCCACAGCGACCGCCTACTTCCCCCATGCCGATGGAATGCTCAGCACCTCACCTGATGAGTCTGCCGACTCCACCGTCACCTGGCAGGCCGACCCCCATCACCCGGCCTCGATCCCCACCACCGCCTTCCCCGGCGCCCGCGACGCCAGAAGCTTCGAAACGCAGCCGAACGTTCTCACGTTCACGACGGATGTGTTGTCGGAGCCCGTGGAATGGACCGGACTGGTTCAGGCGAATCTGTTCGTCTCGTCCGACGCCCAAGACACCGATGTCATCGTCCGCGTCAGCGACGTCTATCCCGACGGCCGGTCGATTCTCATCACCGATTACATCCGCCGCGCCCGATACCGCGAGGGCTACGACCGCGAAGTCTTCCTCACCCCCGGAGAACCGGCCGAGATCAAGTTCAACGTCGGCTGGCTCAGCCAGGTTTTCAACAAGGGCCATCGCATCCGTGTCACCATCGCCAGCACCGGGGCCCCGTTCTACGAGCCCAACCCCAACACCGGCGAGCCCCTCACAATCGACCCTCCCACGAACGCCGTCGTCGCGAACAACCGGCTCCATGTCAACCAGCAGCACACCTCAAAGATCATCGCCCCGGTGGCGCGGAGCGCCACCACGAGCTCTCGCCGTTAGCCGCGTCCCGCCAGGGAATCGCGTCATCCCCACCTCAGAACAACTCCCCAATCGGCTGCCCATTCTCCATCACGATCGGATACGGGCGCCCGGTGTTGTCCACATATTCCGCGTCGAGAGGCACCCCCATGTAGCGGTAGATCGTCGCCGCCAGATCGCCCGGCGTCACGTGCCGCGACGCGATATGGCCGCCATCCGATTCGGTCGAGCCGATCACCTGCCCATGCCTGAGCCCGCCCCCCGCCAGGCACATCGACATCACCTGCGCCCAGTGGTCGCGGCCGTCGGTGCTTTGCTGGGTTCCGATCCGCGGCGTCCGGCCGAACTCCCCCATGCTGATCACGAGCGTCTCATCCAGAATGCCGTGCGCCTCAAGGTCGCTCACCAGCGTCGTCACGAGATGATCGTAAAGCGGCAGGAGCGGGCCGAGCCCCTTCGTGATCCCGCCGTAGGGAGGAATGTTGTCGCCGTGGTTGTCCCACGTCCCTGACGCCGTGTGATAACTGAGGTCAATCGTCACGAACCGCACGCCCGCCTGCACGAGCCGCCGCGCAAGCAACGCCTGCTGACTCCACAGATGGCTGCCGTACTTGTCGCGGATGGACGGGTCTTCCTTCGACAGGTCGAACGCGTCCCGGGCCCGGCGACCGAGCACCATGTCGACCGCCTGCTGCTGATAGGAATCCCAGGCGCCGACGGCCCCGCTGCGATCCATTCCCGCCCGCACCTGGTCGAACTGCTGGATCAGGCTCTGGCGCTTCTGCACCCGCTCGGGGGAAAGGCCTCGCGACTCGAGGATCTCGCCGGAAGAGACCTTCCCCGTGTTTTTTCCGACGAGGTCATACACCGGCAGCCGCGACGCCTCATTGCCCTTGAACGGATCCCATTGCTTGCCGAGATAGCCTCCGAACGCGATGTGCGACGGGCTGCGATAGAAGCCGACGTACGGCGGCATCGTCGGATGCTTCGCCCCCTGGAATTTCGAGATGATCGAACCGAACGCCGGGTACTTCCCGCCGTTCGGATTGATCCGCGGCGCGGCGTCGCGATTCCCCGTCTGCATCACCATGTTCGGCTCGTGATTGCTCTTCTGGCAATCGACCGACCGGATCAGCGTGAACTTGTCCATCATCGCCGCCTGCAGCGGCAGATGCTCGCAGATCTGGATGCCGGGAACAGACGTCGCGATCGGCAGGAACGGCCCGCGGTTCTCCCGCGGACGGTCGGGCTTCATGTCCCACATGTCGATATGGCTCGGCCCGCCCGTCATCCACAGCAGGATCACGCTCTTGCCCGAACCGGCCTGGGCCCCCTGCGCACGGCTGCGAAGCAGATCCGTCAACGAAAGCCCCGCCACGCCGGCCAGACCCGCCTTGAGCATTCCCCGCCGCGATTCGAGAACGAGCCCTTCCCGCGTCGTGCCGTGGAAATTCTCGAAGGCGTGACGCGCGTGCGCGCCCGCACTGCAACCTGGGGCAGACATCGTCGGCTCCACTTCCTGATCCGATGCAATCACCGACGACCCGAGCACGGCCGACGACAACTCTCAAGCCAACCCTATCGGACACAAACCACGCCAGCAAGCCGGTTTGCAACACCCGCCCCCGACCACCCGTGAGCGGCCCGGCGCTAGCCGCCGGTAAACCATCACCACCGCCCCCAATCTCCCCCCTGCCCGTTAGCCGCGCCCCGCCAGGGAAGCGCGTCCGCCCCCTCACCTCACAAAAACACCGGCATAAACTTCTCCGGGTCATGCATCCAGTAAACCGGCAGCTTCCAGTAAAACCGCTGGTCCGTCGCGTTCCTCTGCGATTCCACCTTGCAGTCCTTCTTCGCCGTCCACAGCACGCGCCACGGCATCTGCCGCTCATCGGCCAGCCGCTTCACCTCCTCCGCCGGCAGCGGCTTCTTTTCCAGCAGCGTCAGCAGCCACTGCTTCGCCGCGCGGCGAGCGTCGTTCCATTCATCGTCGTCCGCGATGATCAGGCTCAGATCGTCGGCCGAAAAGTCGACAATCTCCGGCTCCCACTCCAGCCGGCCCGCCACGATCCGGAACGCCCGCCCCGTCGGAGCAGCGTGCAGCGCCATCTTCGCCGGAACCAGCAGCCTCCGCCCCGCAACGTGCGGATCGTGGGCCAGCACCAGGACGACCCGCGCAACGGCCGCGAACGCCACCGACCCGACCGGGCGATGCACGGCCGTGGACGCCAGCTGCTTCCGCTGGTGGGCCGTCATCACGATCGCCGCGTTCTTTTCACGGGCCAGCCGGGTCAGTTTCTGAAGCAACTGCCGGATCGCGATGTCGTTATTGCCGGCCAGGCCGCGGAGGTACGCATTGATCGGGTCGACGACGATCAGCCGGCACTCAGGCAGCTCCTCGAGAGCGGCCTCGATCTGCCCGAAGTCCTTGGCAAGCGAAAGAAGAGCCTGCGACTTCAGCCGGGCCTTCCGCGGGCTGGCCGAAAGGATCGCAATCCGCGACAGGTCCGCCTCGGCCGCCTGCAACCGCGGAAGCAGCGTGTCTTCCACATCGTCGTCCGCACACATCAATAGCACCTGCCCCGGCCTCGCGAGCCCGGCTTCCGGCGGAACGCCAACCCCGCGGGAAACGCGAGCCGCCAGGTCGAGAGCCAGAAACGTCTTCCCGGCATCCGCATCGCCGACGAGAAGCGAACACTTCCCGAGCGGAATCCGCTGGTCCCAAAGCCACGCAAGGTTGCGCTTCTGGCAGGCGTCGAGACGCAGGAGGTTGGGGGCGTTGGGGTTGGGAGTTTTCCTGGACTGTTTGCGGCTAAATTGGCGGTTTGGTTTTGGCATTGGACTTCGAACTGGTTTGTGCGTGTTGACGGCTCCTATAGGGACGGGGTTGGTTGCGCGCGGCGGAACGGGTGGTACCCCGGTCACGTCTTCGATCTAGATTGCCTGGCGATCTGGACGGCAATGGCTGTGATTTCTTCGGTAAGCGCATTCGGCGAGCTGTCGAGTGCCTTCTGGAGCCTTTCCAAATGCTCCTCAGTTACGCCCAACTGATTCCAGGCTTCGCGCCAAATCGGGTCGAATTTCCGGTCTACGTCCTTGAACAATTGCATGTCCGCTAGCAGATCATCGACTGCCTGGCGGCGGCCCTGTTTTTCCTGAAACACAGGGGCGCGTTCCACAAAGAACTGGTGGGCCAGGTAGTTGCGGCGGTCCAACGCAATACCAAGCTCATCGTCGAGCTCGTTTGGAATCGCCGTCAGTTGGCGAGCCAACTTGAGCACGTTCCCAAAGGTCTTTCGCTCCAAGAGGGAGTAAAACTCGGCGACGGAGTGCCAGTCGAAGCCACCATTGCCCGCTACTCGGAGAGCGACTGCCAAGTTCAGAACTCCCTGTTCTAGAACCTGGGCCCAATAGAACGTTAACCCGAATACGGCATAAACCTCCTTCGGGTTGTCGTAGTCGGGAAAGGCAATGTTCGCGCTCATCGGCAGCATGCCCGGAACTGGCTGTCTTGTCCTTGCACCATAAGCAGACGCCCACTTGTCACTTCGGGTTCAGAGTGAGCCTTCGTTTCCACAGGTGCGTGGCGGGAATGGTCCATCTCATCTTGCGACTCCGGGTCGCTGAGGCGCGTTGGTCAACGCACTCGAGACGCATTCGTTCCCAGCGTCAGTCAGACCGCGACACTCGGCCGTTTGATCGAATGCTTCTTGAACAGCCTTGTGAAGAATTGGGTGACTGCGTTCTCGGCGGTTGCGTCATCAAGTTCAGTTGCGCCGAAGCGATAAACGTCGTACCCATCCAGCCGTAACTCCCGATCGGCCTCGACCATTTCGGAATACTTCGACGGCGATGGACGTCCTTCCTCGGAATAGTGCTGGGCGCCATCGACTTCGATGACGACTCGCTCGAAGGTCGAAAGAAGAAGAAGGAAGTCCATCCGCTGTCTCGGCAATCGTCGCTCACCCTGAAGTTGAAGCATCGTGTACGGGTCGTAGTGCAAGTACACCTGCGGAATCAGCGCAGGAAGTCGCTCGCCGATCAGTGGGCGAAAGACCTTGAAATACCAGTTGAAGATGGCTCGTTCAGGAGGAGACGCGAGCGATTGCCGCAAGCGGCGAAAAAGCTGTCGTTCCGTATCCTCAGTCGGCTCTCCACCAGTTCGATCTGCCCACCAGGCGAGGAGGTCTCGCCATTTCAGCCCATCCTTCAGAAATGGTCGGTTGTAAGTCAGGCAGCTGTCCTCATGCTTCACAATCCTGATGTCATTGTTGATGGCGTCAGAGATAACGATCTCGGGTTTCGGACCTACAGAGGCAAAGATCAAGTTCTTGGCGCTGCCTTCGACGCCACCCCTCGCCGGTGCAAGCCGAAATACCGGATAACCGGACATTTGCTCGGACGGGATCAGGGCTACGCCGTCATTCTTCAAGACGGCATTAATTGCGTCCACGTACCGTTGCTGTGCGTTGTCAACGCGAACCATTGGGTTTACGCACCACTCCAATAACTCTCCGAGCTTCTTATTTGACATGTCCTCCAATCGCAGCAACTGAATCATGTCTACGAACGAATAGTCGTCGTTATTGATCATGTGTCGAACGACTTCGTCATACGCAGTAAGACACCGAGGATCAGTGCCGCTCGCGCTCATCGAACGAATCGGCCAAAACTTCTCCATGAACTCGACAATACCCAACTTACCTTGCGCAGGCGGAAGCTGATCTAAGCACCGCCAGAGGTGCTGCCTTGTGATCGCCGACAAATGGAGCGTCGACGAAGGGTCGGACTCTTCAATGAGAAGTTGTAGAGAGTCGCTCGGATACGTTTCGTTCACCCGTTTTGCCAGCTGGACGAGGGCTTCCCTGGACCAGCCTGAGAGCCGATTCGCAATGTATGAGTGTTTGTTAGCAAAAGCCTCGTCAGTGCCGCCTTCCGCCAGTCCAAACGATGATGCGATCGCAGGGAGGTTCTGCGCCTTTGCCACAGCCCTGAACGTGTTGGCAATTTCGTCGATTAGCTGTGAAAGGCTAGCCATTGCTGAATCGCTGAGACGAGACCCCTATCACGGGCGTGAACATCACGCGACCGCACACACTCGCCACACTGGGTCCGCGGGAGGACGCGAGCCCCGTCGAGCATGTCGAGGAGTTGGAGCATATGGATTACATGGGAGCACACGACTAACGCTAAGTTGTTGCCGGGAACGGACCGACACTGCGAACTTTCGCGGGACAGGTGGCACGCCCACGATAACAAATCCTGGGTGGCACGCTCTGAACGACGTCAGGAGTGAAGGGCGTGGCGAGTGTTGCCGAGCGCCCCGTGTGAACCATCCATTCGCGAGCCGACCGTGGCTCCGCCGAGAATCGTCGCAAGCTCCCGCCCCGCACAGGGATCCTGCCAACCCCCTGCCGCCCTCGGCCCCTCACTCCTGCCCCGCGCGCAACCTCGCCCGTCAGGGTAGGAAGTTCGCTCTTTGGCAGTTCAAAACTGATGCGTGATCACCCGCCGAAACGGGGTGAAAAACGACCACAAATCTCGTCACACATGTCACACATGTCACAGGTCCATAATCCCAATGATTCAGACCATTTTCGGCCGTCACAGGTCTCGTCACTGGTCGTCACAGGTCTCCCCCCTCAAACGGGGCGAAAACTGAGCCGTAGACGACTCGAACCCGCTGCCATCACGAGACTTGCGCTCCCCTGCCCGTGAGCCGCCAGACGCTGGCCGCGGGTGTGATCTGGTTGCGAGGACGGCTCGGCGAGCTTCGACCGGCGGCTAGCGCCTTGCCGCTCACTGCGAGGCACAGCCTTCCTTAGCCTCGGAGGCGGCGCTGGATTTCGGGCGTGACTTCCTTCACCGGGATGCGGACCTGTTCGAGCGAGTCGCGGTCGCGGAGGGTGACGGTGCCGTCCTTGGCCGTGTCGCCGTCGACGGTGATGCACCAGGGGGTGCCGATTTCGTCCTGGCGGCGGTAGCGTTTGCCGATGGCGGCCTGTTCGTCGTAGGTCGTCGCGATGCCGGCCGAGCGGAGGTCGCGATAGATTTCCTTTGCCGCTTCGGGGTGGCCGTCTTTCTTGAGGAGCGGGAAGACGGCGACCTTGATGGGGGCGAGGCGTGGATGGAACTTCATGACGACGCGGGTCTGCATCTGACCCTTGTCGTCGGGGGCTTCGTCTTCGTGGTAGGCCTCGCAGAGGAAGGCGAGCGTGCCGCGGTCGGCTCCGGCGGAGGGTTCGACGACGTGGGGCGTGAAGCGTTCGCGGGTGGCGTCGTCGAAGTAGGTGAGGTCTTTGCCGGAGCCGCGGTGGCGGGGGTTGCCATCCGCGTCTTTTTCGACGACGAGCTGGCCGTTCTCGTTTTTGAGCTTCCCTTCCATGTGGGAGCGGAGGTCGAAATCGCCGCGGTGGGCGATGCCTTCGAGTTCGCCGTATTCGCCTTCATCGAGGAACGGGAAGGCGTATTCGATATCGGCCGTGCCGCAGGAATAGTGGGAGAGTTCGTCGGCCGCGTGTTCGCGGAGGATGAGTTTATCGGACTTGATGCCGAGGCTCGTGTACCAGGCGTAGCGGCGGTTGCGCCAGTAGGTGTACCAGGCCTGCGATTCGGCGGGATGGCAGAAGAACTCGATTTCCATCTGCTCGAACTCACGGGAGCGGAAGGTGAAGTTCCGCGGGGTGATTTCGTTGCGGAAGGACTTGCCGACCTGGCAGATGCCGAAGGGGACTTTGACGCGGGTGGAATCGCAGACGTTCTTGAAGTTGACGAAGATGCCCTGGGCCGTTTCGGGGCGGAGGTAGGCGGTGTCGTCGGCGGTGCCGAGCGCGCCGATGATGGTTTTGAACATCAGGTTGAAATCGCGGGGCTCGGTGAGCGTGCCGGGGGCGGTGGCGTCCGGGGCGAGGACGTTGACGTAGTCGCTCTGCGAGATGGTGACGAAGCTGGTGGGATCGGACTGCCACTGCAGCTTGTCGGCGTCTTTCGAACGCATCTCGAAGATCTTGAGGGCCCGCTGGGTGAGGGCGGCTTCGAGCTCGTCGCCATCGGCGACGGCGGTGATGAAGAGCTTGCGCTTCGTTTTCGTTTCGGCTCCCGGATCTTTCACCTGGCCTTCGATCCAGCGGCCTTTGATGTGGTCGAAGCGGTAGCGTTTTTTGGCTTCGCGGCAGTCGACCATTTTGTCGACGAAGAGGTCGAAGTGTCCGGAGCACTTCCAGACCTGGGGGTGCATGATGATGGAGGTTTCGACGCCGACCATCGAGAAGGCCTGGGGGGCTCCTTCGGGGGCATCGAGGGGATCGTGGCGGGAGACCATGTCGTCGTACCAGGCGTTGCGGACGTTCCGCTTGAGCTCGGTGCCGAGGGGGCCGTAGTCCCAGAAGCCGTTGAGGCCGCCGTAGATCTCGGAGTTCTGGAAGATGAACCCGCGCCGTTTACAGAGGGCGACGATCTTGTCCATCAAACCGGAGCGAGGGGCGGCCATGAGCGAATCAGTCCTGTCGAGCGAAAACCGGCCGCGAGCGGCCGGGCTAAATGGGTTTGGAATGGGGCATGTTAGAGGAAAGCGGGGGGAGGCTGAAGGAGAGACGTCGCGCGTGTGGCGGGGGTTCGGGGCATCAGGCGGCGGGCCCGCCGGGGAGGGAGGTCAGGCCCCGGGGTCGATGGACTTGCGGGGGTCGACAAAGAGGGCGCAGAGGCCGGCGATGGCGTAGGTGGCGGCGCAGACCAGGAAGGGGCCGGTCCATGATCCGGACTGCTTGAGGACGCTGGCGAGAATGAGGGGCGAGAGGGCGGAGCCGATGTTGCCCCACATGTTGCCCCAGCCGAGGGTGGAGGCGATGAAGCGGCCTCCGATGTCCTGATTGAAGGCCCAGGTGGCAGGGGAGGCGAAATCGGCAGCGATGGCGACGAGGGAGAGAAGCGCCAGCGCGATCGGGAGGGAGGGCTCGAGGAGGAGGCCGAGGAATGCGGCCGTACCGAGCAGGCGGCTGCCGACGAGAGGAATGACGCGGCCGAGGCGGAGGCCGAAACGTTTCACGCAGCGATCGGTGGCGATGCCTCCGACGAACATTCCTCCCCAGCCGCACCAGAGGGGGACGGAGGCGTAGAAACTGCGGTCTGCGAAGGAGAGGTGGTGGGCTTCCTGGAGGTAGCGAGGGAGCTGGAGGACGAGGAATGTCCAGGCGATGTTGCCGAAAAACTGGCTGCCGCTCAGGAGCCAGAGGGTCGTGCTTCTGAGCATCGCCTGGAGGGGGAGCGGAGGACGCGCCTGCGAGGCGTCGACCTGCATTTGCGGCGGGCGTCCGGCTTCGATTTCGGCAAGTTCTTCCCGGGAGATGCGGGGATGCCGGGCTGGCGAATCGCGGACGACGATCCAGTAGAGGGCGGCGATGAGGATTCCGGCGAGGCCGTAGACCAGCATGACGGGCCGCCAGCCGGCGGAATAAAGCGGGCGGATGCAGCCAGGAAATGCGGCTTCGAGGATGAGCCGGTTGGCGCGGGCATTATTCGAGATCGTTGACGTTGCCAGGAGATCGACCGCTTCACGTTCGACCGGGAGCGCCTGCAGGTCCTCAACGGTCGCGATTGGTGTTCCGTTCAATCGTCGATTCAAAAGGTCTCTCAGACGAGTCACCAGTTGAAGGGAAAGCGAGCCCGCGGAAGTCGCTCCAACTTTGGGAGCAACACCGAAGTCTTGGGGGGCCATCCCCATTGCGGTTTTATAGCTTCCTCTCACCGTCACGAAATTCGAACTGGCTTCGTCGATCAGATCCCAATCCGGTGTGCGGAACGATTCCGTGAGAGAGCTGGCAATTTTCCAGCGTGCATTCTGGTCGTCGGTCAGGCCCGGGTAAGGCTCGAAGGCATGTCCTCGGAACTGGATCTGACGCGCAAGATGAATAGGTGCGACAATGTCACTGGAGTCTAAGTCGGGATTGTCTTTTGCTGCGAGTGACATCACGAGGACTGCCGTCAGCAGCGGCGCGATGCCGCCGCCGATGCGGCCGCCGACTGCAATGAGGCCGGAGGCGGTTCCCCTGCTCTTCAGCGGGACCCAGCGGCCGACGATTGCGGCGCACGTCGGATAGGCTCCGGCCTGGGCGAGACCGATGCCGAGGCGAACGGCGATGAGCATGGCGAAGCCGTTCATCCAGCCCATGAGGGCGGTGCCGAGGGACCAGAGGAGGATGTAGACGGTGAGCATCCGCCGGGGGCCGTAGCGGTCGGTCAGGAGGCCTGAGGGGACCTGAAAGAGCGCGTAGGACCAGAAGAACGCCGAAAGTCCCCAACTCATCTGGTCCTCGGTCAGGCCGAGGTCGAGCTTGATGAGCCGCTCCGTGTAGGAGAGGACGAAGCGATCGAGATAGAGGAGGACGGAGGTGAGGAACGCGAGGAAGACGACACGATGTCGAATGCGCTGCTGCATTCGGCGGCTCCGCCTGAGGATTCAGGATTCAGGGATCAGGATTCAGAGCCCCCGAGCGCGGGGCGGCTGATTCAGTGGCAGAATCGTTCTTCGTCGTGGGGTGTTCGGGAAGGGAGTCGAAGGCCCCTCATCCGGCCTTCGGCCACCTTCTCCCCGGGGCGGGATGCTCGAGGATGTCGAGCGTCGGTCGGGGAGAAGGGAGCGGGGAGAGGCCGTACGTCGTTCAGGCGCCGTACTTTTCGAGGCGTCCGGCATGGGCGAGGGCGAGGAGCATGAGGTGCTTCGCCTCGAAGTTGCCGAGCGAGCCGGTGCGGCAGGCGGCTTCGCCGAACTTGTCCGCCTTGTCGAACCGGGCGAGATCGGACGCGAGCAGCGTCGGAACCGGGTGCCAGCTATGGGCCTGCATCTTGGCGGGCGTGCTGTGGTCGCCGGTGACGATGAGGACGTCGGGCTTGAGGGCCGTGATCCGCGGGATCACAGCATCCAGGTCCTCGATCATCTTCGCCTTCTTGTTGAAGTCGCCATCTTCGCCGCACTTGTCGGTGTACTTGAAGTGCATGAAGAAGAAGTCGTAGTCGTTCCAGGCAGCCTCGAGGCGGGTGCACTGGTCGGCGAGGGTCTGGCCGGCGTCGAGGATGTCCATGGCGACAAGGCGTGCCAGGCCGCGGTACATCGGGTAGACGGCGATGGCGCCGGCCTTCGTGCCGTAGACTTCCTGGAACGTGGGGATCGTCGGCTTCTTGTCGATGCCGCGGAGCGTGAGGAAGTTGGCCGGTGCGTCGTTCTTCAGGATCTCACGAGCCTGTTTGAGGAACGAGCTGGCGGCTTCGGCAGTCTTCTTCGACGCAGCGTCCTTTCCGACGGGGTCGAGCGGCGCGACCCCGGTCTTCTGCGGGTCGGTGTCATCGACGTTGCCGCCGAGGCCTTCACCGCGGAGGACGATGACGAGGCGGTATTCCTTCACGTGCCGGACGAAGACTTCGACGCCGGGGACCTTGATCTTGTTGAGCTTCTCGCAGAGCGGCGCGGCCCGATCGGAATCGATGCGGCCGGCGCGGCGGTCTGTGATATTGCCGGCGGCATCGAGCGTGCAGAAGTTGCCGCGGATGGCGACGTCGTTGGGGCCGAGGTCAAAGTCGATGCCGAGGGCCTCCAGCACGCCGCGACCGATCTGGTACTTGAGCGGGTCGTAGCCGAAGAGCCCGAGGTGGCCAGGGCCGCTGCCGGGGGTGATGCCGGGGAGCACGGGCGTCGAAAGGCCGAGCGAGCTGCGGGCGGCGAGCTTGTCGAGGTTGGGAGTCTTCGCAGTTTCGAGTTCAGTTTTCCCGCCCGGTTCGAGCGGCAGGCCGCCGAGCCCGTCGGCGACGAGCATGACGATCTTCGAACCGTTGGACTTCTGAAGCTGGCGTGTGAGTTCGTGGATATCTGACATGGTCGAATGGGAGAGAGTTCAAGTTTGCCGAAGCAGTCGGCGAGTCGGAAAATCTGCGGCGACGATCAATAAGTGACCGTGCTGTTGGGCCGGGCTTCTTTGAATTTGTCGATGGCCCCGTCGGTCACCTCGGTGTTGCTGATATCGATCGACTTCAGCTTCGGCGCCTTGGAGAGTGCGACGAGGCCGTCGTTATCGATGCGTGTCTGCTTGATGTTCAGCGATTCGAGCGACGGCAGGGCGGCGAGTTTGGCCAGGCCTTCGGAAGTCAGGCGACTGCACTGCTCAAGGCTCAGGTCTCGCAGCTTCGCCAGCCCGAGAAGCTGCGGGATGTCATCGTCCCGAATCAGGGCGGCCCACATTTCGAGCGTTTCGAGGTTTTTGAGTTCCGCGATGGTCGGCATGCCATCGGAGCCGAAGGGCGTCTCGCTGACGTCGAGGTAGACGAGTGTGTCTTTCGAGCCGAGAACGTGTTTCAGGCCTGTGCCGTCGATCGAGGTTCCGCGTAGGCGCAGATCGCGGAGCTTCTTCATGCCGGCCAGCGATTCGAGGCCCTTGTCATCGATGTGAGTCCGCATGAGATTGAGCTTTGTCAGATCGGTCATGCCGGCGAGGTGCACCATGCCGTCGCTGGTGACGGCGTTGGCGTCTTCGATCTCCAGGGTCCGGAGCTTCAGGTTTGCCAGGTGCTTCACGCCGGCATCGGTAAGCTCGAAGTTGCGGAGCTTGAGGTCGACCAGCGTCGAGATCTTGCCAACTTCCGCGAGTCCTGCGTCGGTGATCTGCGTGCAACCGCGGAGGTCGAGCGCCCGGAGGCCTTTCAGTTCGGCGACATATGGCATTCCCGCGTCGGTGATGCGGGAATAGAGCAGCAGGAGCTGCTCAAGGTTGGTCAGTGTTTTGAGCTGGCCGAGGCCCTCGTCGCTGACGGCCGTACACTTGCGGAGGCCGAGGACCCTGAGCTGGGGGACGATGCCGGCCAGTGTTCCGAGGCCCGAGTTCGTGACCTCGCTGTTTTCCAGGCTGAGGTACGTCAGTGAGGGGAGGCCTTTGAAGAGTTCGAGTTGCGCATCGCTCAGGGCCGCCTCCTTGCAGTCGGCCCGTTCGACGTTTCCTGCCGCGTTGCGGGTGAGAATGACTTTCGCCTTCTCGAGCTCTGCGATCGCTGCGGGATCGTCCGGCTTCGCGGGAGGGGTCGCCGGGGGCTGCGTCGTCGCGGGTGCGGGCGCTGCCGTGGTCGTTGTCGCCGGGGCCTTGGGTTCAGGGGTCGGCTTGTTGCATCCGGTGGCCAGTACCAGGCCTCCGGAGATGCACAAGAGCGTGAATCGCTGGAGCATTTTGGAACGCGGGGCTCAGTGAGAACGAACGAGACTGCGCGAGTGCATCGACGCACTGCGCGAGTGCTGCCGATGCTAACAGAACATGGGGGGAACTGAAGCGAGGAGGACGACCGATCGCCTGCTGCGACGACGGGTCGAGGAACCATCGTTCATTTTTCGAGTGATGTTCCGACGGAGAACCCGCCTATGGAGCGATGACGAGAACTGACCGCAAGTCCCGAGGTGAGGTTCCATGTACTCACGACGATCGTTTCTGAAAACGACAGTTGGAACGGCGGGTTGCGTGGCGGCTGGCCGCCATCTTCGCAGCGAGGAAGCGGAAGTTGACGTCAACGACGTGCAATCACAGTTGAACGCCACGCGGGTGCTGGATGTCCAGAGGCCCACATCGGTCGCGGAACTGCAGAGTCTCATTCGGCGTGTCAAACGGAAGGACGCGGCGCTGGCTGTCTGCGGCGGGCGGCATGCGATGGGAGGTCAGCAGTTCCTTACGGGCGCCACGCTGATCGACACGACGGGGATGTGCCGCGTCGTCCGGCTGGATCGAACCAGGGGAACGGTGGAGGTCGAGGCCGGGATGCAGTGGCCGGCGCTCATCGAGCAGCTGACGCGTGACCAGGCGGGCGAGGAAATGTTGTGGACGATCCGTGACAAGCAATCGGGTGTCGACAATGTCTGTCTGGGTGGCTCGCTGGCGTCGAACATCCACGGTCGCGGGCTCAAGTTCGCGCCGATGGTCGAGACGATTGAATCGTTCGTGCTCATCGATGCCGGGGGAGAGGCGCGGACATGCAGCCGGAGCGAGAACGCAGAGCTGTTTTCGCTGGCGATCGGGGGTTATGGGCTGTTCGGCATCGTCGCGACTGTCACCCTGCGGCTGACGCCACGATTCAAGGTGGAACGCGTGGTTGACGTCATTCCCGTCCGCGATCTGCTCGACCGTGTCCAGGGACGCATTGACGAGGGGTTCGTCTTTGGCGACTGCCAGTACGCGACTGATTTCCGCGGGCCGGCCGAGGGTCACGAGGGGGTGTTCGCGTGCTACCGGCCAGTCACGACGGACCGCGACGCGACGCCCGCGATCGAGCTCCCGAAATCGAAGTGGGCGGAGTTGTACCGCCTCGCGCGGACGGACCGGACGAAGGCATTTGAAACATACGCGAACTACTACCGGTCAACGAACGGGCAGATCTACTGGTCGGACCGGCATCAGCTCTCCGGCAACTTCCAGTCGTATCGGGACGGATGGGATACGAAGGCGAGCACTGACATGATCACGGAACTGTACGTGCCGCCCCGTAACTTCCTGGCGTTTCTGGCGGCGATGCGACGGGATTTCGTCGAGCACCAGTGTGACCTGACGTATGGCACGATCCGGTTGATCGAGCCGGATGGGGAGACGTTCCTGCGGTGGGCGACCGAGCGGCTGGTGTGCATCATCTGCAACCTGCACGTCCAACACACGGCGGAAGGAGAGGCGAAAGCTGCCAAGGATTTCCGACGGCTGATCGACCGGGCGATCGAATTCGGAGGGCGGTATTACCTGACGTATCACCGGTGGGCGACGCGGACGCAGGTGGAGGCGTGCTACCCCCAATTTGTGGAGTTCTTAAAGCTGAAGCGGAAGTACGATCCGTCAGAGCGGTTCCAGAGCAACTGGTACCGGCACTACCGGCGGATGTTCGAGGATCGGGTTTGAGGGAGCGGAGAGAGCCGGTCCTTCCGGGTGACCTTGCGGTCGGCCTGGGTGTCACGGTCGGGAGACCGTGACACAGCGAAGCCTGTGTTTTCCACGGTTGCACGGCTCACAGAGCCGTGGCACGCGATTCGTCATCCGGCGGCTAGCTCCGACCGCTCACGGATGCGTTCAGCGTGCGCGGGGCAGATGAGGCCGCCTGACGGCGGGGCCTCTCTTTCAGCTCTCGGCGCGGGTAATGACGGGGAAGTTGTGGCGTTCGCCGCGGCCCTTGAGAGGGTAGTCCTTGCGGAGCGGGAACGCTGTGAACTCGTCCGGCATGAGGATGCGGCGGAGGTCGGGATGGCCTTCAAACTTGATCCCGAACATGTCGAACACTTCCCGCTCCATCCAGTCGGCCCCTTTCCAGAGGGAGTAGACCGACGGAAGTGCGGGATCAGGATCGTTGACGAACGTCTTCAGGATGACCCGCTCGCCGGTGGTCGTATTCAGGAGGCAGTAGACCACGCCGAACCGATCGGTCGCGCCTTCGTACTCGAGATAATCGACGGCGGTGACGTCGACGAGCATGTCGAATCCGAATTCCGTCTTCAGGGCCGAGGCGGCCTCGGAGAGTTTCGCTGCCGGGACGATGGCGCGGCGGTTATCGCGAAATTCGCTGGTCGAGCCGTTGAAGCGGGCAACGAAGGCGGCGGTGTCGAGCATTGTGAAGGATTCAGGATTCAGGGGTCAGGATCCAGGGACGAGAGGAGCGGGTGCTCGTCGTTCCACTTCAATCCTCATCGCGAGCAATTCGCAGGTCGTGGCTGGCCGGCGGCTAGCGCCGTCCGCTCACTAGTTCAGATTCGGGGAGTTGTAGATCGGGAGATCGACGATGGGGAGCGCCTCGCGCGAGCGGCGGATTTCGTCGAGTTCAATCGGGATGGGCCCCGTGGCCGTGGTGCGACGACCGAATTCGCGGCCGTTGTGGGTCCCGGTCTTCTGAACGATGTCCTGCATTTCGATCAGGGCGGCGATCAGCTGCTCAGGGCGGGGAGGACATCCGGGGACGTAGAGATCGACCGGGATGAACCGGTCGACGCCCTGGACGACGGCGTAGGTATCGAACACGCCGCCTGTGCAGGCACATGCTCCCATCGAGATGCACCACTTCGGCTCGGGCATCTGCATCCAGATGCGCTGGAGCACGGGGAGCATTTTCATGACGACGCGGCCGGCGACGATCATGAGATCGCATTGCCGAGGGCTGAACCGCATGACCTCGGCGCCGAAACGGGCGAGGTCGAAGCGGGAGGAGGCCGTGGCCATCAGCTCGATGCCGCAGCAGGCCGTGGCGAACGGCATCGGCCAGAGGCTGTTCTTGCGAGCCCAGCTGGCCGCGGCGTCGAGGGTGGTGAGGAAAACGTTATCGGGAAGTTTTTCAGCCATGACTTAATCTTAGGCGATCAGGGTTGTGACGTCTGGGGGGTGTCCGTCCTGGATCAGCGCCACTTGAAGACGCCCTTGCGCCAGGCGTAGGCATAGGCGATCGCGAGGGTGGCCATGAAAATGATCATGATGCCGAACATGGTGTTCCGGAGTTCGAGGGGGAGCCCCCCTTCTCCGACATCGACGTAAGCGCACGTCGCCCAGGGATAGAGAAACAGCAATTCGACGTCGAAGACGAGGAACAGGATCGCCACGAGGTAGAATTTGACGTCAAAGGGCTGCCGAGCGTCGCCGACCGGGTCCATCCCCGATTCGTAGGCCATCTGCTTGGTGGCCGTCTTCTTCCGGGGCCCCAGGACGTGCGTCAGCACCATATTGGTGATGACGAAGCCGATCAGGATGAGGACGTAGACGAGGACTGGGGCGAAAGCAGACATTGCAGGGGCAAAAAAGGTCGGGCCGGAGGATGGCGGTCAGGGCTTCAAGACGTCCGGCGGCCGGATGTTAGGTGAAGTAGAAAACGTGAACAACCACCGTTCAGGGCATTCGCTTTGAAATCGCAAAGGCTAGAATGGTGGACTCCGCCCGTGGCCGCCCCGGCCGCCGGTGCATGAATCGCCAGGACTTCGGGCGGTTTGCCACATTAATCGTCCCGGCAGCGCCAAGAATCTGTCGCTGCGGCGCCCTGAAGAGTTTGTGTCGTCGTGAGCAGCAATCTGAACAGCCCGTCCGCTTCGAAAGGCACGTACGCCTTCGTGAAGGCGTAGGCAAATGCAACGTGCTGCGTGACCGTCCTTGTAGTTTCACCTAACAATGAGCCTCTACACGAGCAAAACGGCTGCCAGAGACGAGGCGTTACGGATTGCAATAGAGTTCGTCGCTGCCCATTTTGCTGGTGATCATCGCTGGGAATGGGACTGCTGTGAGCCTCAGCCGGACATCAATTCAAAGAACTACCTGCAACGCAAGACCGTGGTGAAATGGAGTATCGCAGTTCGTCTCGTTCCCAAGAGCGGCGGTACGTTCGACGGTGGGCCAACGGTTTCCGTCGACATCGTCACGAAGGAAGCTCGGTTTCAATGAACAAGATTATCCCGGATGGCTTTTGGCCGTTCTAACCAGCAGTAATCGGCGGGAACGGGTACTATTGCGGGCTTGGTTTCACGGTGTTTTTAGGTGTTCTGATGACCAACCCGGTAAAGGGTGAAAAGACATTTGCCTTCGTGTCGCTCGGATGCCCGAAAAACCTGGTCGACAGCGAGAAAATGCTGGGGCACCTGGCGATCGATGGCTTCCAGGTGGTTTCGGAACCGGAGGGGGCCGATTTCGTCGTGGTGAACACCTGCGGCTTCATCGAGCAGTCGCGGGCCGAGTCGAAGGCGGTGATCCAGGAAATGCTCGACCTGAAAAAGGCGGGCGGGACCAAAGGGGTGATCGTCGCGGGCTGCCTGCCGGAACGGCTGGGTGGGACGCTGCTGAATGAAATGCCGGAGATCGACCACGTTGTCGGCGTGTTCGGACGCGATGAGATCGCAACTGTCGCCGAAAAGCTGACCGGGGCCGCCCCGTCGTCGCTGATCCAGCTGGAATCCTCGCTGCCTGGCGTGGCCCCCCTGCACCGCGAACAGCGGGAGCTGTTCCGGCCGGCGGCGATCAAGGCGCTCGATGACCGGGCCCGGATGCGGCTGACGCCCTCGCATTTCGCCTATCTCAAGATTTCCGAAGGGTGCGACCGGACGTGCACGTTCTGCTCGATTCCGAAGATGCGCGGCAAGCACGTCACCAAGCCGATCGAGATGGTGATCGAAGAGGCGAAGGAACTCGCGGCCGACGGCTGCAAGGAGCTGATCCTCGTCGCCCAGGACACGACCTACTATGGGCTCGACCTGTATGGCGAAGTGCGGCTGGTGCAACTGCTGAAAGAGCTGGAAAAGGTCGATGGGCTGGAGTGGATCCGGCTGATGTACCTGTACCCGATTCATTTCTCGGATGAACTGATCGACACGATCGCCGGATCAAGCCGGATCATCCCGTACCTCGACATGCCGCTGCAGCACATCAACAGCCAGGTGCTGAAGCGAATGCAGCGGCGGGTGAATCGCGAGAAGACGATTGAGCTCGTCGAGAAGCTGCGGGGCCGGATCGACAATCTCGTGATGAGGACGACATTCGTCGTTGGCTTCCCGGGGGAGACGGAGGAGCAGTTCGAGGAGCTGCGGGAGTTTGTGAAGGAAACGCAGTTTCAGCGAATGGGGGTGTTTCCGTTCTCGCGAGAGCCGGGAACGGCCGCCGATCGGCTGGATGGACACCTTCCGGACGAAGTGAAGGCGGAGCGGGTCGAAACGCTGATGGCGGACCAGCAGGAGATCGCCTTTGCGTGGGGCGACTCGATGGTGGGCTACGAACTCGACTGCCTGATCGATGAGGAAGTGGAAGAGGGAGTGTGGTCGGGTCGGACGTTTGCCGATGCGCCGGAGATCGACGGGACGGTGTACGTGCAGGGGGAAAACCTGAACGTGGGCGACTTCGTGCCAGTCGAGATTCTCGAGCGTCGCGACTACGACTGGATCGCGGCCGCCTCGGAGGAATAGCTCCTGCGGCTTGTCGTCCGATCGCAGGCCGCAGGCTGACCGGCCGGAAAAGCTGACCACGGTCGATGGAGAGCTAGCGCGGTTGGCTGAGCTGGCCGGCGGCTCGGTACGAGGCCTACTGGACCTCGATTGCGTTGGTCAGTGCGCGGTCCCGAATTTCGTCGAGGGCGGCGTGGGTGACCAGTTGCTTGGCGTAGTAGGTTGTCGTCTGTCCGGAGATGACGACGCGTTTTTCCGAGACATCAACGCGGAGGTCGCGGATGCGGCCGCCGGTTCGGCAGCGGACGATTCGCTCGATCCGGGCGACGAGAGTTTCATCGATGGCGGCTCTTGCCGCCTCATTCTTTGCGACAGCGGTCGCTGCGGGGCTCGCTTCCAGGAGCATCAACTCCCTCCTTGCGTCAAAGCGTCGGAGGCCGGGCAAGGGGTGCCCGACAAGGTTGTGTTGGTGAAGCGCCGTGGGCGTCTCCACGACCACGGAAATGAGGCTAACAAACAGGATTCGCGTGGTCAATTCCCGCGGGTTTCTCCTCAATCCCGCCTTACGCCGTCGGGGAAACTCGCTACGATCCCGGCGTCTCGTTCCCCCCGACTCCTTGGACAAAACACATGCGTGGCTACTCTGCCGCCGTTTTGGTGCGGCGATGCGTCCTGACTCTGTGCCTGCTTTCCACGGCGTTCACCGTTCGTGCGGCTGATGACGATGCGTTGGCCCAGGCGCTGTTGCCGCCGGATACGTATTTCTTCGCGACCTGCCCCAGCGTGGTCGATCTGAAGGCCCGGTTTGGCGACTCGGCGATGGGGAAGTTGTGGAACGATCGCTCGATGAGCGGGTTCCGTGCTGAAGTGCAGGCCGCCTTCGAGAAGGCGGGTGAAAAGGCGCAGGAGGAAATCGGCGTTCCACTTCGTGACCTGCTGGCGTTGCCGTCGGGCGAAGTGACGCTTGCGGCGTCCAAGGTGAACAACAAGCTGGGCGTGGCATTGATCGTCGATGTCGGCGAGCAGACGGCGACGCTGGAGAAGGTTCTCGCCAAGATCAACGAAGCAATCGCGGAGAAGGCGACGAAGTCGACGGAAAGCTACGAAGACATCGAGCTGAGCATCTTCAAGAAAGAAGGCAGCAACGCCGGCGAATTCGTTTACTTCACCGACGAGTCGTACGTCGTGTTCACCTCGAGCATCGGCTTCGCGAAGGCGATCATCGACCGGTGGGATGGCAAGCACGACAAGACGTTCGCCACGAACCCGATCCTGACGACGATTTTCGAAGAGTGCGAAGAGAACGAAGACGAGTTCTCCGACCTGTATTACTACGTGGACCCGATCAACCTGATCCTCGAAGTGCTGAAGATGAGCCCGCAGACGGCCGGGAACGCGGGAATGGCCCAGGGCTTCCTTCCGCTGCTCGGCCTGGACAAGCTGAAGGCGATCGGCGGCGTCTCCGCGCTGGAGAGCAAGGAGTTCGACAGCGTCTCCCGCACGATGTTCTACGTCGAGCAGCCGCTCGGCGGACTTCTGAGCATCTTCCGGATGCCTGCCACGCTTGAAGGGCCGCCGGCCTGGGTCGGCAAGAATGTCGACCAGTATTCGGGTTTCACCTGGGACATCCCGGGCGCTTACCAGGCGATCGACGCGCTGGTGATGACCTTTGCTCCTCAGATTGGCGGACTGGACGCGCTGCTGGACCAGGCGGCCAACCACCCGAACAACCCGGGGATTCACCCGAAGAAGGATCTGCTCGACCAACTCACCGGCATGGTCCACATGCTTGCGACGGAGAACGAAGGAGCGGACGTCGGGGCGCAGCGGATGCTGTTCGCGATCGGCGTGAAGGACGAGAAGACCGTGCACAACGTGATCGAGAAGGTGGCCGCCCAGGCGCCGAACCTCAAGCCGCGGACGTTTGAAGGCGTGACCATCTACGACATCGAGGCCGGCGGCGGCGACACGGCTCCGGCGCTTGCGGTGACCCGCGGGCACCTGTTCTTCGCGACGCATCCGGCGGCGCTGGAAGCCACGATCCGTGGCAAGTCGGTCGCGGAAGAGCCGCTCTCCGGGGCCGCAGACTACAAGGCGGTGGCCGAGCACTTCGAGACGCCGGCGTCTTCGATCGGGTTTGCCCGTCCGGCGGCGCAGATCAAGTCGATCTGGGAACAGGCCCGCAAGGGAACGTTCAACGAGCAGCTCGACGGCTTCGACCTGACGAAGCTGCCGGAATTCAGTGCCGTCCAGAAGTACTTCGCCCCGAGCGGCAGCTACATCGCTCCGAATGAGAAGGGGGCCATCATGGTCCAGTTCTCGCTGCCGGTGGAGTAATCGTGAACGATCCGAGACCGCTGCCGGCGACGGTCGTGAAACTCGGTGGAAGTCTGCTGGAACTGAAAGACCTCGCAGCCCGGCTGCGAGGTCTTTTTTCGTTGCTGGACAAGACTGGAGGCATTGCCACGGTTGTTGGCGGCGGGCCGGCAGCCGATCTCGTTCGCCGGTGGGATGAGCAGCAGACCTTCAGTGATCGTGAAGCCCACTGGCTGGCGATTCGGGCGATGCGGCTGACGGAGGAACTCGTCGCGATTCGCGCGCCTGAATGCGGGAACATTGAATCCGACCGGGGCGAAGTGCGGGAAATGCTGCTGTACAACCGGCGAGTGATTCTGTCGATCGAGCCGATGCTGGAGGCGGCGGCGAAAGAGTTCCTGCCACGGCCCGCGGCGAGCTGGGACGTCACCTCGGACACCCTGGCCGCGTGGGCAGCGAAGTACCTCGGTGTTTCCCGGCTCGTCCTCGCCAAGTCGGTCGATCCTCCTGCGGGCGGACTCGCGGCGGCGACCGAGCAGGGCCTTGTCGATCCGATGTTTGAGCGGAGCGCGGAAGGTCTGGAGATTTCGTGGGTCAATCTGCGCAGCGACCCGAACCACGTCGTCCCGTTCAGCGACTGACGCCGGTTTCGCCCGTCGTAGACGCTGGCAGCGTCGACAACGAAGCTTCCACTCACCGAGTGACGGCGCCGAGCGGTTGGTCAGACGGCTGAGAGTTCGCGGACCATGTGAACCAGCGCTTTCACGTTGTCTTCCGGAGTCTCGGGCAGGACGCCGTGACCGAGGTTGAAGATGTGACCTGGGCCGCGTCCCGATTCGAGCACCGACTTTACCTGGCGTTTCAGTTGGTCCTGCGGTCCGAACAGGGTGACGGGGTCGAGGTTCCCCTGCACGGCCCGCTTCGGTCCCAGCTGACGGCGGACATCGGCGAGATCGCTGCGCCAGTCGATTCCGATCACCTGCCCACCCGCCTCGGCCTGCAGGCCCAGCAACGCGGGATTTCCTGTCACAAAGTTGATGACGGGAGCATGCGGGGAGACGGCGGCGATCAGCCGTTTTGTGTAGGGCTGGACGTATTCGGCGTAATCGCGTGGAGAGAGACAGCCGGCCCAGCTGTCGAAGACCTGCACGGCCTGACAGCCCGCCTCGATCTGCGCCTTGAGGTAGCGTTCGAGCGACTCGATCAGGCGTTCCATCAGCACGCCCCAGGCGGCGCGGTCGGAGTGCATGAGGGTCTTCGTCCGGACGTAGCTCCTGGAGCCTGCACCTTCGATGACGTAGGAGGCGAGCGTGAAGGGAGCGCCTGCGAATCCGAGCAGAGGGATATCGGCCGGGAGTTCGCGACGGCACTGGCGGACTGTGTCGAAGACGAAATGCATGCTGTCAAGGTTTTCGAGGGTGCGGACCCGGTCGACATCAGCCGCCGACTTGAGCGGGTTGTGGATGACGGGCCCTTCGCCCTGGGCGTATTCGAGGTCGAATCCCATTGGCTCGAGGATGGGCAGGAGGTCGGCGAAGAGGATCGCCGCATCGACTTCGAGGACCCTCTGGGCCGTGACCGTGACTTCCGTCGCGAGGTCGGGCCGTTTGCAGAGCTCGAGAAAAGTCACCTTGCTGCGGACTTCGCGATATTCCTTCATGTAGCGTCCCGCCTGACGCATGATCCACATGGGGACGCGCGGGGTGGGTTCGCAGCGGGCGGCTTTGAGGAACAGGCAATCGTGGAGCAGATCAGACATGAGGAAACCATAGCGGCGCGGGGGGAAAGCCACGAGCGAATCTGTGTCGCCCGTGCGGCGTGAGGGCCATCAGAGAATGGCGAGGGGATCCCGCCGGGACTCCAGCGTGCCGCGAGTGACGCCGACGCGGTTCATCGCCTTGAGTTCGGTCCAGACGCCGGTGGCCGAAGCCTGGCCAGCCAGGAGATCTCGATAGAGATCGATCGTCCGCCGCACCTCGGAGGGCGATTCTTCCAGGAACTCGATCCGAAACCTGCGGACGCCCTGCTGGAGGAGCCCGGTCACGGCCTCGGCACCGCTCTGCGCCTGGGCATTGAACAGCGTATTCCGGCAGCCAACATCGGCCGTCAGCGGGTGTTCCATACCGACCCGGTCGCGAAGCTGGACGACGTGGTCGTCGCACGGACGGCCGCAGTTCGTCTTGTTCGTTCCGGGGGAGAGGACTGCGCAGAAGACGCAATGCTCCATGTGGAACATCGGCATGTGCTGGTGGATGACGACTTCGAGCCATTGGGGCGGCAGGGCCTGCACGAGGGCGAGCAACTGGTCACGGTTCATGTCGTACGACGCCGTGATCGTCCGGGCCCCCTTCTCCATCAGCCAGTGGGCGGTGAGTTCGTTGGTGACGTTGAGTGAGAAGTCCGCCAGCACCGGGATTCCGAGTTCCCTGAAGAACGCGAGGCCGGAGAGATTCCTGACGAGGACCGCCGCGGGGGCGTCTTTCGCCATTCGCCGGAAGAGTCCCATTTCCCCCGGCTTCTGGATGCGCGGAGTCGCGACGGCGACTGTGACATTCCGATCCCGGCCCAACCGGACCGCGTCGGTGTAGTGCCGAATGTCGGAAAAGTCCGCAGTCAGGTGGGTGGCGCCGGAGTCCATCGCCGCAACGAGCTGCTCGAGATTCCGGCCGAGGATGTGCAGAATCGGCGGAGAGGACTCGCCATCCGGTGCGCGGTTCGGCAGGGCTGCGCGCAGGGCCGGGAGCACGGGCCCGGCTGTAATCCGGCGGGCGGGGGGCGCCGTCGCCAATTCGTCGAGCCTGCGGACCATTTCGTGGCGGAGGATCGACGAAACGCTCAGCGGGAGCATGGGGGCGCCGATGATGGTCGCGTGCAGAGACTGCAGTTCGTAGTTCGTTCCACCGAGCCGCCCCAATTGCTCGCGTAGGTGGGCCTCCGTCAGCGTGTGTCTGCGGGCCGGTTCGAGCGGTCCGTCCGTGGCCACTTCTACCCGATACCCGGTCGCCGTCCGCGCGCTGACCCGAAGTTGCTGCCCGGCCTCCGCGTGCACATCCAGGTCGACCGCAACGCGCCGCTGCGGGTCGAGGGTCTGGAACGTCTTTCTCAGTTTTGCGTTGAGCCGGGGATCATCAGTTTTCCACAGTTTCTGCCCGGGCCAAAGCCGAGAGACGTCGACGGCGCCATGGTGGAACAGGAGATCGACGACGCCGGCGGTCGCGGCGCCGTGGACTTCGTGGCGATCGCGTTCCAACTTGAGGATTCGACCTCCCTGCTCATCGCGGGCGGCCCGGTCGCCTTCAAAGACGACGCCGTCACCAGCGGCGATGCCGGCCTGCAACCGGACGACGACGCGTTCGCCGGCCAATCGGACGATTTCTCCCAGCAGCACGCCGCGCTTGGCCGAACTGAGGCCGGGTACAAGCACTTTGTGGTCGCATCCCCCCAGCCAGCCGGGTGAGAAACCTCGCGAGAACGAGAGTTCCATCTCCTGCACATCTTCCCCCGAGAGAGGGGAAGCCTTGCCGGCGACGGCCGCATCAATGGCGCGGCGATAGTGCCGGGTGATATTGGCGACGTATTCCGGAGTCTTGAGACGGCCTTCGATCTTGAAGCAAGAGACGCCTGCGTCGATCAGATCGTCGGCCAGCGCATAGGCGGCGAGGTCCTGGGGACTCAGGAGGTATTTCACGTCGCCGAGATCGACATCCTCGCCGTCGCACACCAGCTCATAGGGGAGTCGGCAGGCCTGGGCACATTGACCGCGATTCGCACTTCGACCGCCGAGGGATTCACTGGTGAGGCACTGCCCGGAGTAAGCGACGCAGAGCGCGCCGTGGACGAACGCCTCGATCTCGATCGGTGTTTCGGAGGCGATGGCCCCGATTTCTTTGACCGAGAGTTCGCGGGCCAGGACGATCCGTTCGATTTCGAGCCCCTCGAGTTCGCGGATCGTCTCCGCACTCGTCATGGTCATCTGAGTTGATGCATGAATGGGGAGGTCTGGAGCGATGGCCCTCACCAGGCGGGCCAATCCGATGTCCTGAACCAGAACGGCGTCGACTCCTGCGGCCGAAATCTGCCGGATCAGCGGCTCGACCGCGTCGAGTTCGTCGCTGAACACGAGCGTATTCAGCGTGACGTAGCCGCGGACGCCGCGCTGATGGAGTTCGGCCATGATCTCGGGCAGGTCGGCCGGTCCCATGTTTTCGGCACGGGCCCGCGCGTTGAAGCCGACGTTCAGCCCGAAATAGACGGCATCGGCACCGTTCTCAATGGCCGCGCGAATGCATTGCCGGTCGCCCGCGGGCGCCAGAAGTTCAGGCGTTCGGCGGATGCGGGATGCAGGAGGGGGAGAGACCGGGATCGGCACGTCGCACACAGAAAGAGAGTTGGATCGTCTGCGTCGAGTTTAGCGACTCTGAGGCGGAATCCGACGAACAGACCTGTATCGCAGCGTCGAGAAACCGCATCCTTCGATCGGGGTTGCCGCAGTTCGCGGCATTTGCCTGCCCGCTTCCGGGCAGGACGCGCCGACTGGTCGTTGCGAACCTGCGGGGCTGGGGAACGATCTTTAGAAAAGTGGCCGGGATGGGCAGTCGACGCGCGCATTGCGTGTGCCGTGAAGATAGTGTTCGACCAGCCGCACTCGCATTGCGCGAACCGACGAATTTGTTGTGTTTTCACACCACCGCGTGTATGTTTTTGGCACAGCTCCGACTTGGCTGTCCACTTCTCGCTCGGTGGCCAGTCGGACGACAAGACTGTAACCGTGAAGGCGGGAACAGTTTATCGCACGACGCGAATGGCCCTGGCCGCCGGGATTCGGCGGCGATAAGGATGCACGGTTCGCGATTTGCAGAGTGCGGCAACCTTGCTGTGGGCCAGCAGGATTCACCCGTGATGAGACTTCCGCATCACGACCCGTGAAATCATGTGGTCCAGACTGACTTCCTAGCGGAGATTCGAGTGAGCACTACGACAACGGACTGGCAGGCCCCGACGCCGATTACCCCCTCGGCGACTGAGGAGCAGCCAACCGACAAAGGGCTCGACGTCTTCAATGCCATCATGGGGCGGAAGTTTCTGGTCGTTGCCTTTATCGGCATCGGCATCGCTCTTGGGCATCTGTATTACACCCGCCAGCCTCCGGTCTATGCGTCGTTCGCCAAGGTGATGGTGTTGAGGCCGCAGACGTCGATGTCGACCGGCCGGGACGATCGGACGACAAACTCGATCAATTCGGTGGACCTGCTGGAGAACCATCAGTACCTGCTGACCCAGCCGACGATTATCAAGGGAGCGGTCGATCCGACGCTGCCTGAGGGGGCGACGGATGAAGAAAAACTGGCCTCGAAAGAGAGCGGCCTGCTGAAGCTTCCCACTCTCGCAGGGCAGTCGAAGCCGAGTGTGATTTCGACGATCGCGGGAGGGATGCGCGTTCAGCGGAGCGAAGTGTCGGAGGACGTTCTCGAGATTTCGTATTCAGGACCGAACGCGGGGGATTGCAAGAGGATCCTCATCGCGGTTCTCGACTCCTATAAGACGTGGCTGCAGTCGACCCAGGCCGGCAGCCGCGCCGAACTGGAATCGCTGCTGAAGTCGGGCAAGACCGAACTGGAGGATCGGCTCGCGAATAACCGCACCGAGTACGACCGATTCCGGAACAAGGCCCAGCTGTTGTTCCAGGACAATAAGGGAATCAACTACTACGAAGAGCGGCTGAGGAAGATTGAAGACGAGCGGCACCTGAAGATGCTCGAACTGCAGCAGCTTTCGGTGCAGCGGAACGCCATGAAAGACGCGCTGGCCCGCGGGGCAAGCAAGGAAGCCCTGTTGCTCATGGCCAACATGCTGAAGAACGACCCGGAGAAGTCGAACCAGACGGAAAGCCTCCAGGCCCGGATGGATCCGTTCATGAAGGAAGTGACTCCGCTGCTGGTGGAGCGCGAGACCCTGCTGGAGACGGTTGGTGAGGGACATCCCCAGATTCGAAAGCTGGACAAGCGAATCGAGGCCCTTCGCGGCCTGCTGCGGCAGGAAACCGGTGACAGCGGCCCGAAGCGCGACCTGCTGAGCATTCACCTGGAATCACTCGACGAACGCATCACGTCGCTGCAGAACGAAGTCGCCGAACTCAATACCGGGTTCGAAGACGTGAAAGCGAAAGCCCTGAGCATGCAGGAGGATCAGCGGATCGATCAGCGGCTCACTGAAGAACACAATCACCTGAAACAGCTGTACGACGCACTGGTCGCAAAAATCACGACGCTGGACCTTTCGAAGTCGGCCGCGCCGATGCAGGCCGATATCCTGTCCGAGCCGACCCCGGGCATCCAGATCGGTCCGAGCATGCCGCAGGCTCTCGGTTTCGGCGGCTTTGGCGGACTGCTGGCGGCGATCGCCATTGCCCTGCTGCTTGAGACGGCGGACAAGAGCTTCCGTAACCCGGATGAGATTTCGCGTCAGCTGCGACTGCCGGTCATCGGTCACATTCCGGAACTGGCTGCGGACCGCGACTGGAAGATTGTGAAGGACGCCAAGGTCGACAGCAGCATCTCGGTACACCACCGTCCCAAGTCGCGCCTGGCCGAGTCGTATCGCGCGGTTCGCGCGGCGATTTTCTTCGGCATGCGGGGGCAGTCGCACCGCGTGTTACAGGTGACGAGCGCGAATTCGGGCGACGGCAAGACGACCCTGTGCTGCAACCTGGCCTCGGCCATCGCGATGTCGGGCAAGCGGTGCCTGCTGGTCGACTGCGATTTGCGTCGGCCCCGCGTACACAAGCTATTCGGAGTGAGCATCGACGTCGGCGTGGCCTCTGTCGTTCGCGACGGGATGGACGTGCCGGATGCGATTCAGTCGACCCTGGTGCCGAATCTCGACGTGATGACCGTCGGTCCGCGCGTCGAGAATCCGGCCGAACTGCTGCTTTCTCCGGAGTTCACTGTTCTCGTGCAGCAGCTTCGCGAGAAGTACGACTTCGTGTTGATGGACACGCCGCCGATCCTGATCGTGACGGATCCGGCGGCCGTGGCGGCGCATGTCGACGGGGTGATCCTCGTCGTCCGGAATACGAAACGGTGTCGCCCGCAGACCCGCCGCGTGCGTGAGACGCTCGATCTCATCGGCGCCCGCGTGCTGGGTGTGGTGGTGAACGGCATCAGCGAACGGGCGGCCGGTTACGGCTACGGCGACTCCTACAGCTACAACTACACGACGTCGTACCGTTCGAAGTCGGGCAAGTACTACAGCGACGAACGTGTCGGAAATTCGTACTACGACGACTCGCGAAAACGCCGATGACGTATCGAATCTGAAGAATTCGAGCCGCCGGTCGAGCCATCGACCGGCGGCTTTTTTTCGTTCAGGCGTTCGGGGTCCGACCTGCGTGCCTGCGAGCATCGACAAACACGCGAAGGGCCGCGGCGTCCATCAATGGCTCGAAGCAGGTTCCCCGCTCGCAGAGGTATGAGGTCGTCCGCCGTTTGATGGCCTGCTTGCCTTCGAGCGCGGCCTTGAGCGGTCCCTGAAGGCGGTCCGTTTCGTCGACGACCAGAACCATGGGAGACGGATGCGGCGCCTCAGCGACGGCAGCCTGCATCCGATCGGCTTCCTCTGAGTTGTCTCCGGGCAGAATCACGACGATCGGCTGCGGTCCCAAGGCAAACTCCAGGGCCAGGAGCGACTGTGCAGCGGTACGGGGATGCCGTGACATGAGACCCGAGAGGGCCTGGAGCGTCCTCGCGGCGGCCTCTTCGAACCGCGTGTCGCCGGTGACTGCCGCCAGGCGAAAGAGGGCCGTTGCAGCGACACCATTGCCGGACGGGGTGGCGTTGTCCTGCGAATCCTTGACTCGCGTAATGAGGCGCTCATGGTGGGAGGCGGTGTAATAGAAGCCCCCCTCATCGTCGTCCGGGAAGTCGCGGAGCATGATTCCGGCGAGGCGGATGGCCTCCTCGAGCCAGCGGGCGTCCTGGGTGGCCTGGTGGAGGTCGATGAGCCCATCGATGAGACAGGCATAGTCGTCGAGGTAGGCGGCGAATCTCGCGCGGCCATCCTTGAACGTGTGCAGCAAGCGTCCGTCGGCATCGCGTACGGTTGTCACGAGGAACTCGGCCGCACGCACTGCGGCGTTGACGTAGCAAGGTTCTGCGAGAAGTTTTCCAGCCTGCGCCATGGCCGAGATCATCAGCCCGTTCCAGGACGTGAGGACCTTGTCGTCACGTCCTGGGGCGATGCGGCGCGAGCGGGTCTCAAACAGGCGTCGCCGGTCGTCAGCCAGCCGTTTCTCGAGAACGCTGATGTCGAGGTCGGTCGCCTTTGCGACGTCGCCGATCGGACGGGGCCGGTTGAGGATGGTGTGGCCTTCCCAGTTTCCGCCGGGGGTGAGGTCGTAGGCGGCGGCGAAGACCTGTGCTTCGTCCGGTCCCAGGAGCGATTCGACCTCATTGATCGTCCAGACGAAGAACTTTCCTTCCTCGCCTTCGCTGTCGGCGTCCTGCGTGCTGTAGAAGGCTCCTTCCGGCGCGGTCATCTCGCGAAGGATGTAGTCGAGCGTCTCTCGAACGACAGTGACGTCCTGTGGCCGACGTTCGGCCAGCCAGAGGTCAAGGTAGGCCGGCACGAGGAGGGCGTTGTCGTAGAGCATTTTCTCGAAATGCGGGACGAGCCAACGGGCGTCGGTGGAATAGCGATGGAATCCGCCGCCGAGATGATCGTAGATACCGCCGGCGGCCATCCGGTCGAGAGTGAACCGGGCGGCATCGAGGGCCGCGGGGCTGGCAAACCGCTGGCCACAGCGGATCAACAGACGCAGGTCCATCGGATGCGGGAATTTGGGGGCTTGGCCAAAGCCGCCGTAACGGACGTCGAAGACGGAGAGAATCGACTGGACGGCGTTTTTGAGAGTTTCAACCGACAGCTGCGTCTCGTCGAAACCGGCCGAGGCCATCTGGTCGACGGCCTGCGTCAGGGAGGCGGCCGACCGCGAGACATCCTCTCGCCGCGTGCGCCAGGCCTCGTCGATCAGTTGCAGGATCTCCCTGAACCCGCGCATGCCCATCCGGCTGTCGGGCGGCCAGTAGGTGCCTCCGAAAAACGGCTCCCGGCGTGGAGTGAGGAAGACGGACATGGGCCAGCCGCCGCGCTGGGTGAGCGCCTGGACCGCCGCCATGTAGATCTGGTCGATGTCGGGGCGTTCTTCGCGATCGACTTTGATGCTGATGAAGCGCTCGTTGAGGATCGCGGCAATCTCGTCGCTTTCGAAGCTTTCACGCTCCATGACGTGACACCAGTGGCAGGCCGAGTACCCCACTGAGAGAAATACCGGCTTGTCTTCCGCGTTCGCCCGTTCGAACGCTTCGTCGCTCCACGGGTACCAGTCGACCGGGTTATACGCGTGCTGAAGCAGATAGGGGCTGGTTTCTCCGGCGAGGCGGTTCGCCTGCCGGCCGGCGTTGGATGGTGTCGACATGAAGTCCTCCGTGGAGCTGGTCGTTCATCGTAGAGGCCGATCTCCCGAGGAACCATTCCCTTTCGCCGACGCCTATTGCATCGTTGTTGCGGGTGGCGGGAAAACTTGCCGTGTGCGATGGCCGGGATTCTGCAAAGATTCCGGTCCGTGCCCAAGTCGGAAGCCGCGTTTGTCCGAGTGTGATTTCCTATTGAACCGTTCGGCGGCCGCCGTCCACCTGGTCGGTTGTGGCGGCGCCGGAATGCGTGCCCTTGCCGAATACGCGAGGGATCTCGGCTGGCAGGTCAGCGGCAGCGACGCGGCCGTCAACGGGCGTGTCCGCGGCCGGCTCGAACAGTGCGGCGTGACCGTTCATGAAGGACATTCCTCGGAGCATATCTCTCCCGGCCTGGATGCCCTGCTCTACAGTCCGGCGGTTCCGGGCTCGAATGTCGAGCGGAGAGCTGCCCGGGAGAGGAACCTGGCGGAGGCTTCCTATCCCCAGTTCCTGGGCGCCGTGTCCCGCGAACGACAGGCGATCGCGGTTGCCGGGACACACGGAAAGAGCACGACGACTGCGTTGATCGCCGAGGCCCTGTCTGATGCGGGGAAGGTCTCGGCCGTCTTTTGCGGAGCGGAGATCCTCTCGCGGGAGCGCCACGGGTGGGCCGGGCCTGGGAACTGGGCCGTGATTGAGGCGTGCGAATACCGGCGCCACTTCCTCGATCTGAGCCCGGAGATCGGTGTGATCCTGGGGATTGAGCCTGATCACTTCGACTGTTTTTCCGACCTCGACGACGCCATTGGCGCCTACAGCCAGTTTCTCGCTCGCATTCGCCCGACCGGGCTGGCGCTCATCAACGTCGACCAGGACTCTTCACAGGGGCTTGCACGAGGGGGCGGCCGAATCGAGACGCTGTCGGCGATCGGCGCCGCGGCCGACTGGTCTGCCGTGGTGACCCGTCATTCGGCCGCGGGCGTGGAGATGAACATCAGTTTTCACGGAGAACTGGAAGCGAGAATTTCGTTACCGATCCTCGGCTCGCATCATTCGGCAAATGCGCTGGCTGCCTTCGCCGCCCTCCGGGCGGCAGGGTTGTCTTCGTCCGCAATTGCAGATTCGTTCGCCCGGTTCTCGGGTCTGGGGCGTCGTCTGGAACGTCACTCCGACTGGCGCGGCGTGATCCGACTGGACGACTACGCGCACCATCCGACGGCGGTCCGCGCAGTGCTGGAGGCGATCCGGAACGACGTTGCGGTTTCCTCGGAGACTCGAATCGTCTGCCTGTTCCAGCCTCACCAAGTGAGCAGGACGCGGCCGCTGCTGGACGATTTCGCCGCCGCGGTCTCCGTCGCTGACGAGGCGTGGATCCTTCCCGTTTACGCAGCGCGGGAAGATGGGGCGGGTGTGGCGAATGAGCTCTCGAGGGAAATGTCCCGGCGTGTTCCGCGCCCTTGCCGCTCCGCGTTCATCCCGTCTCTTGACCATGCGCTGACGACACTAGAGACTGCCCTCCGACCGGGGGATATTGTTGTCACGCTCGGCGCCGGAGATATCGACTGTCTGCATTATGACCTCCCTCGACGCTTTCCGTGAAATTCTCCGGCAGGATGAGTCGCTGGCTCCACAGACCTGGCTGCGAATCGGCGGACCCGCCCAATATCTTGCCGAGCCTCGCAATGCGGCCGAGCTTGAATCGCTGTTGAAGGCCTGTGCCACGGAAGAACTGCCGGTCCACGTGCTGGGAAGCGGCTCGAATGTTCTGGTGCGCGACGAGGGAGTCAGCGGAGTGGTCGTGAAGCTGACCGCTCCCGATTTCGCCAGGATTTCCATCGAGGGGACAACGGCCCGCGCCGGCTGCGGCGTGTTGCTGTCGCACCTCGTCGTGGAAACCGTAGGCGCCGGCCTGGCTGGAATGGAAACACTCGTCGGGATTCCGGGAACGCTCGGTGGAGCGATCCGCGGAAATGCGGGAGGTCGGAGCGGAGAGATCGGACAGTTCATCCGATCGATTACAGTCCTCTCGTCGACGGGGCAGAAATTCGTCCGCACGGCAGACGAACTGAGTTTCGCCTACCGTTCGAGCGGAATCAGCGACCTGATCATCCTCGAGGCAGAGCTCGAACTGACGAAGGACGATCCGGAGGAGATCGCCCGTCGGATGCGGAAGCTCTGGATCATGAAGAAATCGACGCAGCCGTTGTCTTTCCAGTCGGCAGGCTGCATCTTCAAGAATCCGCGTGGGCTCAGCGCGGGCGCGCTCATCGAACAAGCTGGACTCAAAGGAACCCGCGTCGGTCAATGCGAAGTCAGCGACCGTCACGGAAATTTTATCGTGACGTACGAAGGGGCCACGTCGGCCGACGTTCTGCGACTGATCGACCTGATCCGGACCAAGGTCGCAGAGAAACATGGAATCGACCTGGAGCTTGAGATCCAGGTCTGGTAATCGCGGTGACATTGCGCTCGTGAGTCACCGTGTCGATGTCTTGATTGGAGTTTGGAATGGCTGCGGGTGGATCATCAGTCCTGAGAGCAGGAATGGTCGGGCTCGGGATGATCTTCGATGAAACGTACCGCCCGTTCTTCGAGCGTGCTCACGTCGAAGGCCTGTGGGATCGAAGGTTCGGCGCTCTTGATATCGAGCTTTCGGCAGTCGGTACGCGGACCGGGAAACGGGCTGCGGCGTACAAGAAGTCGGCCGGGAAAAACATCGCGGACTTCAAGAATTTCTCCGGTGAACAGGCCCTGGAGCAGCTGGTCGCGACCGATGTCGACCTTGTGTGCGTGGCGACGCCTGACGACCGTCACTTTGACTCGGCCAGGAAGGCCCTTGAGGCGGGGAAGCATGTCATCATCGAGAAGCCCTCGGTGCTGTCACTCCGCGAACTGGATGAACTCGTGAAGCTGGCCCACGAGAAGGGGGTGCTGGCGAAGGTCGTTTATCACAAGCTTCTGGACCCGGATCACAAGAAGCTCCGCACGCTGGTCGCAGACGGCGTCTTGACGCACATCAACAATGGCTACTGCTCGCTGCTCGAGCCGAAATCAATCTCGGGTTCGCAGTTCGCGGAATGGATCACGGGCCGAAACCCGGGCACGTACGTCGCGGTTCACTACATCAAGCTGATCGACTTCACGTTTGGCGGACGTCTGAAAACGGTGACTGCGACGGGCCAGCGAGGGCTGGTGGGTCCCAAGGACGGACCGACGTGGGACAGCGTGCAGATGCGGATGATTTACGAGCATGCCGACGGGCGTGAGGCGGCCTACGACATCCACACTTCCTGGGTCACTCCGAACAACTTCCCGGGCTACGTCGAACAGGAAGTGCAGTTCCGGTTCGATAACGGCGTGTGGAACGGCCATTCTCGCAAGCGGGGGGTGGAACTCACCGTCGAGGACCGCACTCCGAACGAGCTGAAAACGACGATCAACACGCACTACAACGGCACGTTCCTCGAGCCGTGGGAAGCCCGTTCGCAGCGCGGCTACGGCATCGAAGTGATCGAACGTTTCGTGCGGGAAGTGGCTTACGTCGAAAAAGGAGGCCCCGCGGCCGATCGGGCTGATCGCCTCAAGGAAATGCGTTCGCTGGCGTACAACGACCTTGCTGCCGACCGGCAGGTGGTGGCGGCGGTTCAGGCGCTGGAGGCGATTCTGGAAGAGGCCGCACAGGGGCACCCTGACGCGGTTGTGAGCTACGACGCGGAAACGAACAAGTTGACGCTTTCCCGCCCCGGCAATTCCCAGGTGCGGGTGCTGCATCCGGGCCAATAGCCGCGTTGCGGCAGCCTGATTGAGATCAGGATCATGCGCGGCATCGACTGCGGACGAACCATGATTCTCTCACTGTGGCTGTGGAGTCGGAAACACGCAGGGCGCCGCTCACTCATCAGCGTGAGCGGCGTCCTCCCTTTTTTGCTGGTCCTGCCCGTCGTGTTGCTCGTACTCTGGTCGATCGTCGGTCGCCTGTTGTAGGGGACGAAGATGGATGCACTGTCTGCCTGGGGTCACCTCCATACGGCATCCCCTCTGGGACGCCGTCAGTTCCTGAAGCAGTCTCTGGGCGGGGCCGCTGCTGGTTTATTCCTTGGCCAAGAGACGCTGGGCCAGTCCGCCGGCGAGCGTCCGGCGCCGATCCGCGGAGTCCGCGTCATCAATCCCCGGGGGCGGGTGCCGCTGAGCTTCATCATTGATGACAGCACGTGCCTGGTGAACCTCGCCCATTACTGCATTCCGCAGTTTGCCGAGGTGTTCCCAGGCCGGTACAAGCAGGATTGGCGGAAACTCCCCACGGAGATCCCGGACGACTTTGTCCGGAAGTTCGGCGACTGGTGCGGCGAGCACGGGGTCAAGGGCAAATACAGCGTCGTCCCCTACCCCGCCTGTGTCGGCTGGGTCGACCGGGAAATGCCCGGATGGACAAAAGGGGAACTCGAAGCGAGTCTCAAGCTGCTCCGCGAGTTCATGTCGACCAACTGGGATTTCCATCCCGAGATGGTCACGCACACCTGGGTCATCAATCCCAAGACCGGACGCCCGTATGAGGAGCGTTCGGCCCGCTTCATGGAGAACTGGGAGTGGAGCGTCGGCCGTTCAGTCGACGAGATGTCGGAATACCTGGCCTATGCCCTCAGGGTGCTGAAGAATGCAGGCCTTCCCTGCGAGGGAGTGACGACGCCCGGCGGATTCGGAAACCGCGCCCGCGAATCGCTGGCCCAGGGAACTTTCAACGCCGTGCGTGACGTGTTCGGGGCCGAGATTCCTCACTACTTCCGCGACCTGTTCACCAACGACAAGAGCGTCGCACCGCTGGTGCAGTACGCCCGCGACCTCGACACGGATGATCCGAAATGTGTCGTGTCGATTCTCGGCTGCACGGGGGACTGGTTTGGCGGCTGGGACGGTCTGGAGCGGGGTCACGTCGACCAGTTCATCACGGAAGACCTCAAGGGAGGCCGGCTGCCTGAGGTGATCGACCGGGGCGAACCGGCGATCCTCGTCTGCCACTGGCCAGGCATCTACTTCAACGGCGAGGAATATGGCTTCAACGTTTTCAAGACGGCCGTCGAGCGGGTGCATCGACGCAACGACAATGTGCTGTGGATGAAGCTCAGCGAGATCGCCCGCTACTGGGCGGCGAAAGAACTGACGACGCTGAGCCGGGAGGATGCGGCGATCGCCCTGAAAGCTCCCTACGCCTGTCCGGCATTCACAGTGGAAGTCGAGACTTCGCCCCAAGGGGCGCCGATCGTCGTGGCTGGCGGATCGGAGACGCCGCTGAAACGCTGTTCACGAAAGCTCGACCTGGCGAGCGGGATGTATCACCGTGATGACGAAACGACGACGGTCTGCCTGGACCTCGTGAAAGGACGATCGCAGATTGTGTGGCGACAGGGCTGAGCCGGGGCGTCGATCGGCCGAGGCTTAATAGCGCGGCACCGCTGGGTCGATTGTCTGCGACCAGTGGTCGATTCCGCCGGCCATACTCTGTGCCTGCGGGAAGCCCTGCTGACGCAGCCACATGGCGACCCGCAGACTCCGCCCGCCGTGATGGCAGTGGATGATGATCGGGACGTCCGTATACGGCCGGAATTCTTCGACGCGATCCGCCAGTTGCGACATTGGAATCAACGTCGCTCCTTCAATCCGGGCGACGGCGTCTTCGTCCGGTTCGCGACAGTCGACAAAGAAGAGCGGCGTGCCAGCCGCCAGCTGCGCGTTTGTGGTCGTGCAATCGACCTCGAGCGGTACGCTCATCAACTTTTCCCTCTCCCTAGCAGCAGTCTGCCGCTCCACCCGGAATGGTTTTCAGTCCAGGTTCGGCGGGTCGAGCAACGACATGACGAGCCCGGTGCGGATCTTCGGATCGAACCAGGTCGACTTAGGCGGCATGAACTGGTTCTGTTCGCAGACGGCGATGAACTGGTCCATGGTGACCGGCGCCAGCGACATCGCCAGCGAGTAGTTGCCTGAATCAACCTCGGCCTTGAGCCAACCGGCGTCCTTGTTGCCGCCGACATACGTGATCCGTTTGTCCCGGGCGTCGGTGATCCCGAAGATCCCCTCGATCACCTGCCGCTGGAGGAAATCGGCGTCGATGCTGCGAACGGCCGACAGGGCGTCCATTCGCCCAGGCCGGACGGTGAGTACGAACCATTCCCCGTTGGCGTAGACCCCGACTTCATGAACTCGTCCCGGACGGAAGCCGTTCATCGAGCCGCGCTTTTCGATCTGGAAATCGTTCTCGAGCCGCCGCAGAAGCTCGGCGGTGTCGATGCTTCCGACCTTGAGGAGCCGGTTGTAGGGCTCGAGGCCCATCCGTGAGACAGGGAAGAAGACGGCGAGGAAATGCTCGTGTCCGAGGCTCGCGGCAGCGGCGCTGCGGTGGTTTCCGTCGGCCACGTAAGCGGCGGATTCCTGTCCGAGGATCGAAGTGAGGACCGCCTTTTCGTGGGGATCGGTCACCAGCCAGATGCGGTGGCGGTTACCGCCTTCGTCGTCGGCGGCGAAGTCGCAATTCCGTGAACGGGCCACTTCCTGAAGCCCGCCCAGAAGGGAGCTGTGGGCATCGCGGACGGCGAGGTTCACGAATCCCGTGTCGCAATGGATCGCTTCCAGAAGCCTGGCCCGGCCGGCCGCCTTGTCGGGATGGATTCCCTCGTTGCGGATGACGACTCCCTCGGGGTGCTCTTCGGTGCGAATCTGCGACGTGTGCCCGCAACCGCCGAGGCCCAACTGCGGCTCCATCGGCCTCTTGGGCGACGTGATTTCGTAGACCCAGAGGAGGTCGTTGACTTCGCGTGTGAGCGGCGAGGCCTCGAGGTCCCGCATCTGCTGGTAGCCGTGAGCCAGGGCCTCGGGAGAGCCGTCGACACCGGTATTTTCGAGCGATGGAACGTGGCAGTGCGGCATCGTCACGCGGAGCAGGTTGTCCGGGCGAGCCTGAAGCATCTCCCAGATCTCGCGATCCGACTGAAACTCGTCGTAATTGGGAGCGCTGATCCGCGCGGCTGCCTCCGAGTTGACGGGAACGAGAGCGCGCCTGACAGGACTGATGCGAACCATTGTGAGAAACCGTTCCTCTACTTCTTCGTAAAACTGCAGCCTTCCGGCCGCAGCGGATGGCGGATTTGCTTCAGGCCCACAGGTTTCGGCCCGTGGGCTTTTCCGCGCGGACTAGTGCACGCCCTGGGCGGCGAGCCAGCGTTCGCAGTCGAGTGCCGACTGACAGCCCGATCCTGCGGCCGTGATGGCCTGGCGATAGTAGTCGTCGGCGACGTCACCGGCCGCGAACACGCCTTCGACGCTCGTGAACGTCCGGAACGGTTTCGTCCAGACGATGTATTTCTTGTCGGTCAGCTTGAGCTGCCCTTTGAGGAAGTCGGTATTGGGGGTGTGGCCGATGGCTGCGAAGTAGCCGCCGGCTTCGAGCGTTTCCGGAGCACCGCCGACAGTGGAGGTGAGCTTCACGCCCGTCACTCCGCGATCGTCATCCCCCAGGACTTCACTCACCACGGAGTTCCACTTCACGGTGATCTTCGGGTTCTCGAGGACGCGTTCGGCCATCACCTTGCTGGCGCGGAACGAATCACGGCGATGGACGAGATAGACCTTCGAGCCGAATTTCGTCAGGTATGTGGCTTCTTCCATCGCGCTGTCGCCGCCACCGACGACGACGAGGGGCTTCTCGCGGAAACGGGGCAGCGCGCCGTCGCACACGGCACAGGCCGACACTCCGCGGTTCTTGAAGCGGTCTTCCGACGGGAGCCCCAGGTAGTTGGCCCGGGCTCCGGTCGCGATGATGATCGAATGCGCCTGGTGGGTCTCCCCTTCCAGCGTCTTAAGGACAAAGGGGCGCTTCGAGCAATCGAGGTCGACGACGTCGTCCGTGATGATCCGTGCACCGCAGTTCTCGGCCTGCTGCCGCATCAGGAACATGAGTTCCGGGCCGCTGATGCCGTGTCCCTGGTGGTCGGGCATCATGGCGCGGCGATCGGCGGGGAGAGCCGAATCGAGGAAGGGAACCACGTTGCCGGCCGGAAAGCCGGGATAGTTCTCGATTTCTGTCGTGAGGTTCAGCTGGCCGAGCGGCAGGGTCCCCTTGTCCTGGTTTTCCTGCGTGATGGCCCCTTCGAACACCAGCGGCGACAGCTGCGCGCGACCGGCGTAGATGGCGGCGGCCCAGCCCGCCGGGCCGGATCCGATGATAATCACTCTCTCCGTCGTCACGTTGAATCCTTCAAGTCTTGGCGGGGCCTGTTGTTCGGCGGGAAAGCCAGCCGAGTTATGAAGGCATTTTAGCGGGGCGTCAACTGGCCGGCGGGGCGTTGGCGGCAAGGTGTGTGTCCGGCGTGGTTTCCGCCGCCTGCTGGACCTGCGACACCTTGAGGCCCGTGCGGCTGAAGAAGTAGAGGCCGAGGACCGTCACGGGGACCCACTGGGCGAACTGATAGACGATCGAGGCTCCGAGGACGCCGGCCTTGTCGTCGGTGAACTGACGGAGGACGAGCCAGAACAGGGCTTGAATGACGCCCACATAGCCGGGCGTCGACGGGACGGTGACGCCAAAGGCGACCGCGGCCAGGAGGATACATGAGACCCAGGGCGATTCGTGGATGCCGAAGCTCTGGAGGGCGAGGTACATCATCCATCCGTTGAGCGCCCACTGGGCCAGAGACGAGCCGAAAATCCCGATCAGAAGCCCCGGGCTGTGCAACGAGTGCAGCCCATCAGCGGCCGACTCGAGTAGTCCGGCGAGCTTCGCGGCGAGGCCTTTCGGGAGAAACGGAATGCGGCTGAGAACGGCCTCGAACAGACGAACGAAGGGATCTGTCCAGATGACAAAGAGGAATGCACCGGCAACGAGGACGGACGCGGACGCGGCTCCCATCAATCCGTAGCGTTTGATGTCGGGATCGACGTCCGGGACGAACAGAAGTCCGAGACCCATGAAGGCGACAATCGCAAAGATGTCGAAGACCCGTTCCAGGACGACCGACGAGAGCACCGCCGTCATGGGAAGGCGATGCTTGCGCCCCATGACGAAGACCCGTACGAATTCGCCGAGATGGGCGGGAAGGACGTTGTTGTAGCCGAATCCGATGAGGATAGGCCGGATCAGATCGCGGAGGGGGCGAAAGTCGCCGAGAGGTTTCAGGAGAAGTCGCCAGCGCCACGCCTTGAGCCAATAGAAACCGAAGAGAGCAGCCCAGAACGGAATGAGCATCCAATAGTTGGCATTCCGAAAGGCATTCGCGATTTCGGCGCGTTTCTCAGGCGTGCTGAGCATGTCCGCAGCGGCCCACCACAGGCAGCCAATGGAAACAGCTGCGCCCAGGAGATTCAGTCCCCACTTCTTCCAGCGGGGGGATGACGACGTGCCGGACACGGAAGCCTCAGAGGTGGCGGGAGCTTGGACCGAAGTGATATAGCAGTGTGTGCCGCCCGAGACCATGCGTGTCTCCGCACGGTTACGAAAACGTCACGGGGAGAGAATCGACGGATGAAGATCACGTTTCTCGGGGCCGCAGGGGAAGTCACTGGCAGCCAGCACCTGCTGGAAACATCGGAACGCCGGATTCTGCTCGACTGCGGCCTGTTTCAGGGGCCCCGGGCCCCTTCGCGCAAGAAGAACGAACAGTTCCACTGCCGGCCGAAAGACCTCGATGCCGTCATCCTGTCTCACGCCCACACCGACCATTGCGGCAATCTGCCGGGGCTCTACCGGGCGGGATTCCGCGGACCTGTGTTCTGCACTTCGGCGACGGCTGATGTTGCCGAAGTGATGCTGCTGGACGGCGCGAAGATCCAGGCGGAAGACGTGCGGTATCTCGAGAGGAAGCTCCGCCCGGGGCATCCGCCGATCGAGCCGCTGTACGATGAAGCCGACGTTCGGGGGGTCTGCCGGCTGTTCGAGCGGCTGAGCTATTCCGAATGGCACGAACTGGGCCCGGGATTCAAGCTGCGGTTCTCCGATGCGGGCCACATCCTCGGATCGGCGATCACGGAGTTGCACCTGCGCGACAAGGGAGAGACGAAGCGCGTCACGTTCACCGGGGATCTCGGCCGACGGGACATGCCTCTTCTCAAGGATCCCGAATTGCTCGGCGGCTGCGATGTGCTCATCACGGAGTCGACCTATGGAAACCGGGTCCATCCTCCGGCCGATGACCTGAAGGCCGCGATCGTCCGGATCCTCAAGGAGGCCGTCGCTCTGGGAGGGCGCGTGATCGTCCCTGCGTTTTCACTGGGGCGGACGCAGCAACTGGTTTACTTTCTGAACGAGCTGTTCAACGCCGGCACTCTGCCGCATCTCCCGATTCTCGTCGACAGCCCCCTGTCGCGGCGGCTGACGAACGTCTTCCGACAGCACATGGACATCCTCGACGAGCCGTTCAAGGCGATCCAGGCGACCGATGCCGACCCCTTCGGATTCGCGACGCTCTCTTACGTCGCGACGAAGGAGGAAAGCGTCGCCCTGAATCGCCGCGAAGGCGCATTCATGGTGATCTCCGCGAGCGGGATGTGTGAGAGCGGCCGCATCGTGCATCATCTGAAGAATGCCGTCAGCGATGAACGCAACACCGTGCTGCTCATCGGCTACCAGGCCCCCTATACGCTCGGGCGTCAGATCGCGGATCGCCGGCCGTATGTGCGCATCTTCGATCGCGAGTACCCGCTGCGAGCGCACGTCGAACAACTCGAAGGGCTTTCTGCACATGCAGATCTGCCGGACTTCAAGTGGTGGTTCGAGCATATGGCCCGGGATGAGGGAATCGGCCAGGCCTTTCTCGTCCACGGAGAACCCGAGTCGGCCCGATCACTGGCCGAAGTCCTGAAGGACTATTGCAATGAGCCGCCGATCGTCCCCGGGTTCGGAGAGTCGTTCGAAGTGGAGTGATTGAAGGGCAATTCGTGGATTGACGCCGCTCTTGGCCACGCCGCATAATCCCGGCGTGGCCTGAGGATCGCACAAGCATCATGTTCCCTTCGGGGAACGCTGCGGGGTTACCCCGCGGTCGAAGCGTTGCCGGCCATTCGAACGGGAATCGACGCGCGGTGGGCCCTTCCACCGCAGCCTCGATTCGCCACAGGAGTCGTTGTGCGATCCGCAGGCCACAGATTTGATTTTCCTCTTTCAGGACGAGCGATATCGCCGGACGAAGGTGGCCATTGATCGGTGTTCAACGCTGGGAAGTCGGCGTCCGGGATTCTCATCGATCGGCATCTCCACCCCGTGCCTCCCTCTGACTCGCCGGACACCACGCCCGCCCTGACTCTGCTTTCACATGGGACTCTTTGATCTGTTGCGTCGCCTGCTGTTCGGCGCCCCGGCATCGCCGACCGACACGGCGGGTTCGTCGCCCGCGCCCCGCGCGAGCCAGATGCCGGTCGCTCCGAAGAGTCTGCCGGTCGCGACACCGGCGGGGAAGCGCGGCCCCGCTCGCAAGCTTCCCCCCTTTCGCTACCAGTCGAAGCCTCGACGGACATCGCCCAAGGCCGAGCGCGTCGCGCGGCGTCCCTATACGTTCGCCGCTCCCACTGCCCTCGGGGAGTATCTCGATCTCAGCACGGACGCCGACCTCGGGCTGCTCGATCACCTGGGTCTCCCTCGGCTGCAGACGCCGGCCGACATTGCCGAGTGGCTGGAGATCCCGCTGGGGCGTCTGGCCTGGCTGTCAGGCCGGTTCTTCGAGAATCACAAGCCGCAGTCGGAGCGAAGCGCCCACTACAATTTCCGTTGGCTGAAGAAACGATCCGGCGGCCATCGGTTGATCGAATCGCCGAAGAAGCAGCTGAAAGCGGTCCAGGAAAAGATCCTCCGCGAGATTCTCGACAAGGCAGACGCCCACCCGCGTGCCTTCGGATTCATCGCCGGACGCTCGGCCATTCTCAACGCGAGAGAGCATGTCGCGCCGTACGTGCTGCTGAAATTTGATCTCGAGAACTTCTATCCCTCCGTCCGCTACTCGCGCGTCGTCGCGATTTACAGGACGCTCGGATTCTCGCGGGCTGCGGCAATCTGGCTGGCACGCCTGACGACCTCCGCGGTTCCATCATCGATGAGTTTCCCCGGTGGGGATCCTTACGGGCTTAATCCCTATCTTTCCCGCCATCTACCGCAGGGAGCACCGACTTCGCCGGCGCTGGCGAACATGTCGGCCTATGGCCTCGACGTCCGCCTGACGGGCCTCGCCCGGTCGTTCGGCGTGACCTACACACGCTATGCCGACGATCTCACGTTCTCCGGCGACCAGAAATTCGCCGGGGCGCTGCGCGACTTCATCCCGCTCACCGAGACGATCATCCGGAAGGAACGCTTCTTCCTGAACGTTTCCAAGCGACGGATCATCCGTCGAAGCGGCCGACAGACGGTCACGGGAGTCGTCGTCAACCAGCATCCGAACCTGGCACGTGCCGAGTTCGACCGGCTGAAGGCGATCCTGTTCAACTGTGTGAGGCTCGGTCCCTCGACACAGAACCGAACCAATCACCCGCAGTTTGCCGCACACCTGCAGGGGCGAATCGCGCACGCGGCGTCGATCAATCCGTCACGAGCAGCCCGGTTGCGGGCCTTGTACGATCGCATCGACTGGTCGAAGTAGCGAGTGTTCCCGGGCCCAACGATCGGGACGCTATTTCGCACAAGCCTCGACCATCTCGTGGACGTAACCCGCCACTTCCCTGATGGCGCCGTCGGCCGTCCGACCTTCCTGGGGCTCACACCGGCGAACAATCGCGCTGCCGACGATGACACCATCGGCCGCGGTCCGGAGGGTCGCGACGTGCTCCGGCCGGCTGACGCCGAACCCGACGGCGAGCGGCAGCTTCGTCTCCTTCCGCAGCCATTTGAGCTGATCGACGAGAGCGCCGGCGACGCTCTTTCGCTCGCCCGTGATTCCCACCACTCCCAGGCAATAGACGAAGCCTGAACAGGATGCGAGGACCTTTCGAACCCGCTCCGGGCTCGTCCCGGGAGCGACGAGCTGGATCAGGTCGAGCCCGTGAGCGCGAACGGCCTGGAACATTTCTCCCGCTTCGTCTCCTGGAAGATCGGGAATGATGAGCCCGGAGAATCCAGCGGCGACGGCTTCCTTCAGAAACCGTTCCACTCCCCGCCGCATCACGATGGCGTAGGACACCATCGGAATCATCGGCGGCATTCCCTGCTTGTCGAGGGCACGGAAGGCGTCGAGGATCCTGTCGATCGTGATGCCGGCATTGAGTGCCCGCGTGTACGATGCCTGAATCACCGGGCCGTCGGCAATCGGATCGCTGTAAGGGAAGCCGATTTCGATCAGGTCGACCTTCTCGGCCGCGAGGCTCTGGACGAGCCGGATCGTGGCCGCGACATCGGGATCACCGGCTGTGACGAACGGCATGAATGCCGTGCGCCCTTCGGCTTTCGCTCGGGCAAAGGCCTGGGAAATGGGAGTTGCGGCGGTCTCGAGCGACATTGCAGCAGTCATGCAGACGACGGGTTCAGCGCCGCGCCATGAGATCCCGGCGATTCCGGCGCGCGCTGTTCCGCCAGTCTACAAAACAACGTCCGGGCCCGCGAATGGCGGTGCTCCGCCTGGCGAATCAGAAGCCGTACGCGGGGTTCTCGACGTCGAAATCCTTGTCGGTGAGCCCGACATTCGACTTCAGCCTGGAGTAGAAGTAGTCCTCAACCGTTTCCGGCTTGTCGCCCGGTTTGGCGGGGAACGCCAGCGACTGGACTCGCACCGGGATGCCGGTCGCCTTCTCGACGTACAGCCGACAGGTCTGCTGTGGGATGCCGTCCACCGGCTTCGCGAGGACCGTTTCGGCGACTTTGCAGGAGAGGTCTCCGACGGTCGCGTTCGGGTAGATACTGACCTTCGTGTCCTTTTCGTTCTTCACCTGCAGCCACTTCTCGATGACGGTTTCCGTCATCGTTTTCAGGCCGATCATCGTCACAGGATAACGGTTTCCATTCATCGCGAGCGATCCCTTCGGATCGAGCGAGAGGGTGCCCGCCAGCGAAGCGAATCCCGTTTCATGAACGAGCAGCTTGCCGTCGTTCTTGCCGTCGACGTAGATCACTTCACGTCCGGCGTTGGGCTCGATGAATTTGAGGTAGACGCTGAACGGTTCCTGCCGCAGCTTGATCTCGATCTGCGACTGGACGAGCGCTCCCGCGACCAGTTCCTTGCGGACGAAGAGCGCCTCGTAATCTTTGACATTCGCCAGGGCTTCCAGTCCGCTCACAGCCAGCTTGAAGGCGGGAGTGAGGACGTGCGTGCCGGTGGTTTCGGCGGTGATGCGGGCCGCGAGCTTTACCTCAGCGGAGGCGAGGCGGCTGACAAAGGGAATGGAGAGGCCGGCCGCGAGGCAGCCGGCGGCACGACCGACGAACCGGCGCCGCGAAAGTGCCTGGGAATCTTCCGTGATCCGCGCGCTTCGCATGTTCGTCACCATCGTCAGGGGCGGAGGAAACCTGTCTGCACCACCCCGGTGCGGCGACGTCTCCTCCCGGCGCCTGCCAGCAGATTCGACGCGGCGGCCGGGCGAACTTTCCGCGACTTCGCCGTGCCATCCGGTTCCGGACAAACCGAACGACCGGATGGCTGTTGCGCCCGAGAATCGCCCCAACCCGGCGAGAGCGCAGCCTCCCGGACTGCAGCGCCCTTGAAGCAGTGGACCGGGCCGGCTGGCAGAGCACTCACGATCCCGGCGTCTGCGGCTCAATGCCCGGCCGAGATCAGACGCCGGCCATCGCTGTCCAGACGAACGCGGAGGTGAAGGTCAGCACGGCGGCCACCGCAATCAGTCGCGTTCGCAAATGCAGTGTGGCAGCCCCAGCGCTTCCGGTGAGCAGCATCGGGCCCGCCACGGTGACCGGCGCGGGATGCCCTTCGCGGCCGAGCAACAACGCCGTCATCAGCACGTAGCCGGCCGAGCAACAGAGCAGCGCCGGCGACGCGGGAAGCGCCTCCACGGCCCCGTACCTTGCCAGCGTGATCACCAGCAGATTGTTCAGGAAATGCACAATGACGGCCATCCAGTAGCTGCCGGTCGCCAGATAGACATGATGCAGATAGAGGCCGATCGGGATCGTCGCCAAAGCGTGGGGCGGGAAGCCGTGGGCCGCGGCAAACAGGAGCGACGTGATCACCATTCCTGTCGCCCGGCCCCAGCGAGAGACGAGCCCGTTGCCGATCAACCCGCGGAAAATCAACTCTTCTCCGATCGCCGGCCCGAGCGCGACGGCGACGATCAGGATCGGAAACGACTCGGCGCGTGCAAACTGCACCATCAGTTCGACGGCGTTGCCGTTGGCAAAGGGCCCGACGGCCGGAAACCGCTCGCTGAGAACCTTCCACAGCTCCATGCTCCAGCGGTAGAGCTGTTCGGAGACGATGGCCAGCGGCAGGATCGAGCCGACGACGAGGATCAACGGCGTCGCCTCAGGTCGCCGGACCATCAGGTATTCGCGAGCGCCACGTCCCAGTCGCAGCCGCACCAGCGGCGCCAGGACAAAGAGGCAGAGGAGGTTCGTCACACCGAGCGGGACGAAAGAGCGGTCGAGGTCGATCTCAAGGCAGAGGTCGACGATCTCCTGCGTGTTCGCGGGCCATGAGCCGAATACCACAAAGACGAAGACCGCGACGAATGCGGCCAGCGCGAGAATCTGGGCGATCAGGTAAGAGGCTGTCCAGCCCAGGGACTCGATCAGTCCTGGTCCTTTCACGACTCGCCGTGGTTCGCGACTCGCAGAGGTCACAGCGCCGCACCCCCGTCAGCAGGAAAAGTGGCGGTTTCGACTCTAAATCCGGTCCGTGGAGCGGTCAATCCACGATCTCTCCAGATCGCGGGGGCTCTCCCTTCCAGTTCGGGGCCCGGTTCGAAGTGATCTACGCCGCTGCCGGGGATTCCCACGGGTCATAATCGCCAAAGCACCACAAATGACCTTCGAGATCGGTGCAGCAGTACATCGAGCCGTGGGGTTCAGTCGTCAGGGGACGCACGATTTTGGCCCCCGCGGCCACGGCGCGGTCATGGTGCAGCTGGGCGTCATCAACGACGACATAGGCGCACCCTGTCGAGCGACCGCCGATTTCTGCCGGCACTCCCATGTATTGCGAAAGCTCATCGTCCCGGGCAGATCCCAGCATGATCATGCCGTCGCCGTAGGTCAGTTCGGCATGCATCACGTCGCCGTTCTCGGCCGTGTAGGCGACCTTCTTCTCGAAGCCGAAGGCCTTGCTCAGCCATTCGATGGCCGCGTTGGCGTCGCGGTAGCGCATCGTCGGCATGACGGTCGCGCTGCCGGGAGAATTCGATTTGCGCATTGCTTGCTCCACCCGTCGTGTTTCGCGTGTTCACCCGGACCTACTTTTGCGAAAAAAGCCCGCCCGTTCCACTGCGGAACAGGCAACCCCCTGCATCTCAAGGGATTGAGGGCCATTTGGTCCCGGACAGCGCACAGGACAGCGCACTTGCCGATCTCCTCGCCATCTGGCCCCGTCTCACGGCGTCGGCTCGCGAGCGGATCGTCGATATTGCTCGGCTTGTGGCGGACGCTGGGGAGGGCCGTGGAGAGGCGTAGGAGGACGGTGTGCCAGTGGGTGGTGCGTTCGGTTGTCCAGGGCACAGAAGCGGTCTACGGGCGTCTGAGGACCAACGCAGGGAGGCTCAGGCTGACGCTGACATTCACGTTCGGAGCCGCTGTAGAATGACTCGCGGTCGCGACCTCGTGCTAATTGCAAGCCTACCGAGAATGAAGAAACACACGACTGACGCCGAATACGTGGAGTCCGTCCGACGACTTCAGCCTTCACGCCGCCGTGTTGGGTCAATGCTGGCGATCAGCGGGGGCGTCTTCTTTCTTTTCGGTGCTGGCAGTTTTCTGTATCTGGGACACAGGATCTCGGCGGCGGTCGAGGTGCTTCGTGATCGGGAGCGTGAGGTTCCCGTCGATTTCGACTACACGCTCACTCTCATCCTCGGTGCGATCATCGGGATGACAATTGGCATCACCCTCGTCGTGTCTTCGATCGTGACGGCCTCAGGCATTCTGTACCGTCGACCTGATCGGACTGCGGACCTCTTGCTCGAATGCTGGGACCAGCTCGCGGCTAAGCGGGAGGCGGCTACCAGCTACGATCCTGACTTTTCGTAGTCCGAAGGCCACCACAGCCCGTCGCCTGTGTCGGTTCGGTAGTGATGGGGGAGCGGTCATTCGGGGATGCGGCGGTGGATCGGCAACGATGCTTCCGTTGATCGTTCCGCGAGCAGTAAGTTTAGCTCGGGTCTCTCCACAGGAAGTCGGCGAAAACGATACCGAGGATGATTGGAGCAATGAATCGACTGTCAACCATCCGTGTTACACCGTGCAACTGAGTCGGATGGCTTCGCCACTGCCACGCTGCCAGAGTGTCACCTCCGCGTGTTTTCAGAAGGGTCGCCGCGCGGAACCGTGAGTATGAAAGTTGATGCCCGCCCACCTGCCAAAGAATCCCGTTCGATCTCCAGGGGAGGAATCGTTGGTCGTACTTCGCGGTGCCAATGATTTCGTCCGCCTCTAAAAGTTCCCAGTTCAGGCTACACCCGATGTTGGCGACGGGCACATGCAGGGTCCACCGTTGGTCACCAGTCCAAGACCACCTCCATGTCTGCCGGCAACGGGAAAGCACGATTCGTTGCTCGATATTTGTGGCACCTTCATCACTGGCCCAACGCCATGTGCGCCGGATAAGCCTCGGCGGGGTGATGGTGAATTTCATGCAGGTCTCGCGAAGACGACTACCCGTCGCCTGCGCCGGTTTGGAGGAGTCGGGGGAGTGGGGTCATCGACCCCGCTGGCCGGACGATCGCTTTGCTTTATCCTTCCACATGCTGATTCCGAAAGTTGCGACTGCGATGGCAGACAAAAGCCATGCGGCAATGAGACCAGCTTCTACGTCTCCGAGATATTTCCCGACGGCAACGCCAGGCAGGACGAAAAGGCTCGTCAAGATGAACGCCCCTCTGATGGGGGCCTGCCGTTGTCTATCGCGGTCCGTTGTCATCCCAGCAGATTAACAGCCAGTGGCGGTGGGCTTGGTTCCATCGGTAAGCCCTCCGTGGAGCAGTCTACCGGGGATCGCGGCGAGAGGGGATGGCGGGTAGATTGCATGCACCATTCCTTGATCGCTTTGCCGACGTGACTCCGAAGTTATGGAAGAACTCGTACCGTTGTTCGTGATTGTCTGGTGGATGGCGCTCACGCCGGTCGCAGCGTTTTATCTCTTGCGATACGTTCTCGTTGACGATCCTCAGCCGTCGGGGAGCGGGCCGACCGCCGAAGAATTGGCCGAACTTGAGGCCGATCCGCGTTGGCAGGAGGGCCTGGAGTACCGCCGGCAGCGACAGGAGCGCTGGACGAACGCTCCGGCAATCGTACACGTCGGTTTGAGCTTGCTCCTGCTGTTGCTCCAACGATTTTGGCTTACTGTAAAGATTGTCTTCCTGCCGTGTGTCATTGCGTACTGGATCGCGAAGGCGGCCGACAGATGGTGGAGACCGTTGCCCATAGCCGTTGCGATCAGACGTTTCGCTAACACGAAGCTGAAGTGGCTCTGGACGGACCTGACATGACCGCCCCCCCCCCCTCCGAAGCCGAAACGCAGACGCTGGTGATGGCCGCTCCCTCACCACGTCCGAAACGCCGCATTCCCGACGGCGTTCTGTTCGCCCTGATCGGGCTCTGCACCATCGGAGGTTGCCAGCACGGTTGCCGCATGCAACAGGCTGAAGCGAGGGCCTATCGAGCCAGAGGAGAAACATACAATCCGATAGTGCCGGTGCTCGGCATCATCTATGGGACGTGTGGCCTGGTGGCCGGAGGGGCTGTCGTCGGCTGCGTCATGCTGGGCCGGGCGATCCGTCACTTCCGTCGTCCACTCAGCAGCTTCCGCGAGTCTGAGGAGTGAGCGAGTTGGGCCACATCGGCCCACCACACGGCCCTGGTGACTCACACCGCCACCCGGCCGGGTAGTGGTGCATTTTGAAAACTTACGGCCCGAAATAGTTTCAGCGACGATTTCGAAGGGCCAGGTGAAGCATGCCGATCATCATCGCCAAGATGGGCAGCATGGATGAGCAGACACCAGCCTTCCAGCCAGTTCCGGATGCCGCGTAGAGTCCAACTGGAACTGCGAGCAAGCCTGCCGAAATCGCGAGATAGCAGCCAATCTCGCGGAATAAGCGTCTCGCAATGAGCCTGCGCCAAAACCATGCGGTTACGACGATGCCCACAACCCACGCGAGAACAACCGGGCCTATTCCATCATTCATCCCATCAACCTAAAAATCCCGCCCGGCATCATCGCTCGGCGAGCCGTGAGACTCAACATCAAGTCACTGACACACGTCCTCAGACAACAGCCCTGATCGTCTCGACCTGTGCCAGAACAGCCTTAGCCTGATCGAGTCCGCCACAGGCGGTGATGAAGTCCAGGGCCGTCTGCATAGGAGCGAAGCCGTTGCGCACCTCAATCGGCATCAATGCAGCTCCCTTGCCGGCCCGTTTCACACGGACCTTCCGGCCCGCTTTCCCGCTGGCCTTTGACTGGTTGTACTTCACGATGCTGACGTACGCCGGGGTCGCTTTGAACCCCTGTTTGTTGACCTTCTCCGCGATCTGTTTCGGGGATGCGTCAGGGTTAGCGGCCAGGGCTTCACGGATTGCCTGGGACTTGTTGCCGGATGCGGACTTCTTCGCCATTGGTGTGTGCACTCGTAGATTGTGTGAGCCCGCGGGGGGGAGGGTAGCCGCGATGGGCAGCGTGGTCGATGGGTGGCGGAGATGCGACTATGTGAGGTATCACGAGTTGGACTCACTTGTCGACCGCATAAGATTCTGTTTCCGGCGGATCAATGAAACTTCTTCTCTTCGGTGCTGGCGCTTCGGGTGATGCGAAGGTCCCAACCTCGGTCGAGATGACCAAAGAACTTGTCGCTCGCGTCGTGCAGACGAAAGACAAACGTCTAGTGCCGATGATTCACTTCATCGTGGGCGGGCTGATGTTTCGAACCGGAATGAGCGGCCACAATCCTCTGGACGGAATCGACGTTGAGGAGTTGTTTCGCGCCGTCGAGCTTCTCGCCCATCGAGAAGACTTTGAGGGCGTTGCGTTCATCGGATCTTGGCACCAGATGGTGGAGCAGCTCGATCGAGCAACTGTCGCCAGTGGGAGGGTGCAGCATGTGCTAAACACGATCTTTGACGAGCTTTTCCGTCAGTTCCAGAACGGCATTCCACAGTTTCCAAACACTTTAGGTAGTGGGACCATTGACCGTGCGATACAGGACGCCGTCAAGCAGCACGCTGGAAGGGGACCGTCTTTTGGCAGTAACTCGGTACGGGGGGTGGAGGGTGCGATTACGGATACGATTCGCAAAGCCCTGCAGGAATGGGTCGATCGTATGCGTCGATCAAGGTTCTCCGTGGCCGGGCTGACACGAAGAGATCCCGCTGCGGAGACCCTCGGCCAGGTGCTTAGCGACGCTGCGAACGTCCAGTCCGCTGGTCTATACGGAAAGCTGGCTACTCAGCTGCTTCACTTCCTAGTCGACGTCGTGTGGATTACTGACGGTAGTCGAGTCGAGTATCTGGCCGCATTGGGTGAGCTTTCTAGGCGTCAGAATGGTCTGGCGATTGCGAGCTTGAACTACGACAACGCCGTGGAACTGTACGCCAAGCAAGCTGGCCTCACCGTTAGTGATGGAGTCGAGAGCTGGTCCGAGACCGGCACAGTCATGTTCGAGCATGCTGACATCAAGCTGATGAAGCTGCATGGATCAATAGACTGGGTGTCGGCGGACACCAAGCCCACGCCAGAACGCCCATATCGGACACGAGCTATCTCGAAGGTTGCCCCTGAAGACATCGGAAAGGACAAGCACCTTCCGGCAGTAGTGTTTGGACACCGGAATAAGTTAACTGCAAAGGGGCCATTCCTTGACCTCTTGTTCGCATTCAGAGAAGAACTGCACAGAGCGAGCGAACTTGTGGTCGTTGGATACTCATTCCGAGACGAACATGTGAACGAGTATATTGGACAGTGGCTGAACGGCGGAGTCGAACGCACCATGACGATCATTAGTCGCCGAGGGCAGGCCGGTGCTGGGCCATTCGTCAAGGCGGTGGTTAGGGCTGGAAAGGGACGAGTTCGATTCATTGCCGCAAAGGCGAGCGATGGTCTCCAACAGGTGCTAGCGATGAACGACACCCCCGACAGCCAATGACGGCCATCGGGGGTGTTGTCGTTTCAGCAGACCGGAACGGGATGGTCAAAAACACAGGCGTGCTGAACACCAAGGCTATCCCGCCCTCAGTGTGTCAGCGTCATTCGTCGTCGAAGTCACGCCCGCCTTCCTCAATCTGGTCGAGCCAGCCGGCCATTTCCTCTTTCGTGTAGAACACACCGTCGATTTCGGCACCGCCCCGCTCCCGATCGACAACGATCGTTGGCCCGACTTCACTTGACTCCTTTCGACGAGCCAGTTCATCGCCCAACTCGTTGAGGTGTTCAACCTGAGCTTCGAGCCGTTCTGAGAGGCTCGCCAGTATGAGCAGGATCTCTGATGTTGGCCGCTCTTCAGCTTCGGCCCGGAATGCTTTGATATCCATTGCGATCTCCTTCTAACAAAAAAGACGGCGTGTTTACGGTGTGTCGACTTACAATCAGCGCGTACTACGCGCGGCTCTTCTTTCACAGTCCGACACGCGAAATGCCGGATACTCGCCGAACGGCGTCTTGACGTAGCCTTCCGGCTCAAGTCCCTCCGGCACGGAACGTCCGGTCTTCTTCGCCCTGGACCTCGTAACGATCTCTTCGCACCGACTCACGTGGTAGTATGGCCGGCCTCTTAGTACGAAGTCCTCAACCCCATCCCTCGGGGGCGCGAACCCTCGAAGATGGCAGCCGTCCACCGTGTAATAGCCGCGACCACGGGCAAACTCAGGGGACCAGATACGTTCTCCATCAATCAGAACAGCGCTCATTACATACTCCTACGTGGTTAGGCCAAGCATTGAGCCCGGCAATCGAAAAATGAGGGTGGCCGGCGCACCGTAGGCCGGTCCCCAAAAACACAGGTCTCAAGAAAGTGGCCAGCGCTAGAAGCGTCCGCCCAGTGAATACCCTAGCATCGAACCATAAGGGCGGCGCACAGGTACGCAAGTGACAAAGTGTCTCTTGAGGAAAAGATTCTGCGTATAGCAAGGCACGGTACTATACGGACTTGAGTGCATGCACGCGTAGTATCAGGTGCCCCACGGCCTGTGAGAGTTAATCCACGTGCTAAGCGTGTGTTTCCACGGGCCGTGAATCTGAATCCACGGGCCGTGGGTGTGATTTCACGAGCCGTGAGCCAGAATCGTATTGGCCGTCAGTTTGATTCGCCTGCCGCCCTTGTCGCTGCGGTGATCGCGAGCCCAAGGAACACACGGGTGATGTCCAGGCCACCAAGGGCGTCAACGACCCGAGGATCAGCCGCCAAGGTCTCAAGCATTCCGGGAAGCGTGGCGAGCCGTTCCCGGCCAAGTCCCTCGCAGGCCTCGTGGGCGAGGTCGACCAGGTCTCCAGCGGGCAGATAGTTTTCCCGCAGGAATCGAACTGCGTAACTCTGGCTTGCTGTCGCGTTCTCGATCGAGCGAAAAGCATCGGTCAGACGGTTGTGGTAGATCATCAATTCTTTCTCCGAGTGTCTTGGATAGTGTGTGTGAAACATCCGCCAAACGAACACGGAAGGCAAGACTACAATTGCCAGAAAACATTAGTAGGCTAATTGTAGGCTACAAGGCACTACTCTCCTGTAGCCTACATTTATTGATCGCCTATAAAAGAATCCCCCACTACCGTGAGGCAGTGAGGGACCGGAAACAGAATCAGCACGTTTGGTCGGCCAGCACTCGGCACGGTGCGGAAGGGCCTGCAATAGTCCGCTTCACGCCTTCGCCGAAATCGGCCTGTAGATCGAACAGCCATCCTTCGCCGTGATAGGCCCGGCCCTTGGCCGTTTCGGTCGAAGGAATCGAGACGTTGATCTCCACCCCCGATGAGGTTTGCGACACCAGCACACCCGTGCCTGAGATCATCGCATTGGCGAACCTGTGTTTGGCGGTGAAAGTCAGCGTTGCCGATGACAGGTCCGGAAGGCTGTCGTCTTGAACCCTGACCACCACGAACTGGCCGGCGTCCTCACCGTATGTGTCACCGGCGACGATCGTGAGCAGGCTTGTAACCCGCTCACGGCTGACAACGGTGACGACTCCGAATGTCTGTTCTACGGGCACCAGTCAGCCTCCCATCCGGGCCTTAGACGCCTTCTGACGCCAGTCGGTTTGCCGCTGGATGTCCTGAAGGTCGACCGTAGCCGTGTTGATCGTCACACCACCAAAGTTGCTGGTGAACGATGTACTCGTTGTCGTTGCGATGTTCGGCGACTGCCGCTGTCCGCCACTGAGAAGACGGCGGGTGTCAGTCGCGTTGACGATCTGACCGCCGGTGTTCGGGATGAACAGCTCCTGGCCCCTCTCACCGACGATGTACGGAGAGTTCGCCGACACAGGTCCTCCCTGTGCTCGACCGGGAATTCCGCGACCACCTCCAACGCCTCCGACAACTCCGGCCGACATTCCCTGGATTCGCTCCAGACGTTGGATCATTCCGTCGAGTTGAGAGTTCAGCCCGCGAGCTTTCGCCATGTCAGCCTCCTTGAAGATGGTCATTTGCTCGGCCCTGGCAGCCAGCTCCTCCACCGATCGGGTCATCGACTCAAGCACACCGATCTTCCCCTGTGCTCCGGCTGCTGCTTTTTCATTCGCTGCCAGTTCGGCCTTGTCTACGCCGCTCATCCAGCTCTCTGACTGCTTCGCTTCGTTGAGGAAGGCCTGCTGCTTCGCGGGATCGGTTCCCCGATTGGCCCATGTCAGTTGCAGATCCTGCACTGACGAGAACGATCCACGAGCACGGTCAAAGAAGTCACCAGCACGGTCGATGTTCCCCTTCTCGGCGAAACGCTGAGCCTGTGCCAATTGCTCTTCGCCCCTTTGCTTCAACATATCGGCCCTCTGCTTCGCCAGGTCAAACTGAGCCTTTTCCTCAAGCCGCTCGCCCTGCTTGGCGATGGCTTCCTGACGACCGCTCATCCACTGCTGAAACTGACCGCCAAGGGCGTGATTGCTCGGATCGGCTCCGAACATCCGACGAAAGGCGTGGGTTTGTGTGACCCGGTCGTTGTGCTGGGCACGCTCCGTCCGTGTCTGCCACTGGCGGGCGAGGATTGAACCCTGAGCATCGAAGGCCTTCCCGCCGAACGAATCGCCACGCTGATACGCGGCATCGCCGATGGATTCAGCACGCCGCTTCGCGGTCTCCACGAGCTGCCGTTCTATGTCGAGTTGGCGTTCGATGCTGGAGGTCAGTCGCTCCTGTTTCTGTGCTGCGGACTCCAGAGCGTCGACCGTCAGCAATTGGTTCATCAGCCGCCGCTCGCCTAGGGCTACAGCTTCGTTTTCGGTGGCGATCTCATCCCGTCTTGCCGCGATGCGTTGCTGCAGCTTGGCGATCTCGTTTCCGATCTTGTCAGGATCGGCTGCAACACCCGGATCGGATAGCTGCCGTTTGAGGTCCTCGAACCGGCCCATTTTGCTGACGAACTTGTCGACGACCGGACCGGGTGCCCACGATCCCATCGACTTCCACCAATAAGACTCCGTAGCACTCTCGCGGAGTTGCTTCATTCGTTTGAGGAGTTCCAGGTTCTTCTCATCGGCCTCAAGACCAGCCGTGTTACCGGCCCTCTGGCGACGAAAGCGTAGGTCGGCGTCCCGCTGGTCGAGTTCACGGCGATTCGTGGGCACGGAGAAATCCAACGCTTCCTGCCTGAGTTGCTGGCGTGCTGCCGCAAACCTTTCCAGCCGGGTCGATGCCATCGCAATTTGATCGGCCATCTCGCCGGCACCGGAACCGGCCTGTTTGAAGGATTGGTACAAGTCGTATGCACCCTTTGCAGCGACTCCCAGCACCACGGCGATACCTGCGGGTCCGCCGAGTGTTGCACCGAGGAATGCCAAGTTGTTACTCAGCCCTCGAAACCCGGCGTACGAGTAGTCCTCGATCATCTGCTGGCCCTGGAAGATGAACTCGGCACCGCGTCCACGCATGCCACGACGACCGCCGCTCATGCCACCGTTCGCCATCCCGATCGCTGCTGTCATCTCACGCCGGTAAAGTTGTTCGGCGACAGCGACTTCGGCCCGGATGATCGACAGGTTCTTTCCACTGGACTGCTGAGCGATCCGGACACGTTCCGACTGATAGGTCTGCCATGCCTTTTGCGCTCGCGCAATAGCGGCTTCGTTGTCGACCAGCTCGTTTTCACGACTACGGATCGCACCAGCACGAATATCGGCCACCTGATTGAAAGTGCTGTGCCGTTCAATCCGGCGATTCTGCTCAGCACGTCGACGGTCACGGGCGGCGGTTCGCTGATCTTCTTCGCGTTCGTGACGACGCTTGTCGGCTGCGATCTCCCGTTCGCGTTGTTTCTGCTGGCGGGCAATCTCCCGTTCTGCAGAGGTCTGCCGTTTCACGGCCCGGTCTATGTCCCGTTCCCACGAGCGGAAGCCCCCGCCACTGCCCCCGGTCCCCGTGCCGCCGAAGCCCTTCGACGCCTTTTCGAGTGATCGTTCGAGTCGGCCCGACACGCGGTCGAACCGCTTTTCGATGCTGGTCACGAAGCGGTCGATATTCCGCTCCGCCCGAGCCAAGTTCAGTTCAAAGTCGTATTTAAGCTGTTCTGTTGCGATGTTGTTTGACTCCTATAAATGGAGAAAACCCCACCGCCGCATGGCTCGGCGATGGGGCATGGGTTCCCCTGACAACAGGTCAGGGGGCTTTCAAGGATCAGTTAAACGAAGGTCAGATTGTCGAGGGCCTTTGCCTCTTCGGCCATGCAGCCGCTCAGCGTGCTCAGGGCATCGGAAGGATCGAAGCCGGTGTCATCGTCTGCCGACTGAGTGCGATCGAACATCGCCCGCTCATTGAACGCGTAGTCGAGTGGCCCCGTATCGGAGATCCGGAGGTCGACGCCAAGCGATTCCAGGAACTCCGCTGCAGTCTTCACCGGCACAGTTTGGCTACCCTCATGAAAACCCTGAGTGGTAGCGGGGCGGATGACTACATCCACCGAGAAAACTTCGTCGACCGACTGGACTGTGCTCGAATCAAACGAACTGAAGGTGTAGCGGGCGACATGGGACATCCCCACGTCCTTGAGCCTGGCTCCGTGCTTCTCGGCCTTGACGGAGAACGCCACCAGTTCCCGGAGTTCGTCACCTGCCTTGTTGCCGTTGAGGCGAATGTCACCACGGGGGCGACCAAGGTGGTCAACTCGGACGTTCTCGACGACGCCCGCCAGCTCTTGCACCTTCCGGGAAAGGCCCGCGCCTAGGTCGTGGTCGAGGTATACGTGGGTGCCCTCATAGAGCTTCCGGGCACGCTCAGCGCCGCCGAATGCCGAAGCCGGGATAGCCCTGCCGTTGAGGGAGTGAAGCCCGCACAAGAGTACGTTCTTGATGGTCTCCGTCTTCCGGCCCTCATCGGCAATCGTCGCTTCGCAGAGGAAGCCGTCGAACAGCATTTGTTCCGACTCCATTAGATGCACGCTCCCGCCAGCTCGTGGCATACTGCCGAAGGCTGTCCCTGGACGACCTCATATGTGGGCGACTGGAAGCGATCTCGACCGGCCAGCCGGAGTCTCCGTGTCCGGATCGCATGACCGATCAGCGTCGTCGCCCGGCCTGTGCTGAAACCAAGGGCGGCTGCGATCTCTGAACGGGAACTTGCCGTACCACTCCGCACGGCCTCTACCACCTCGTCGACCAGGGTCTGGTCAGCCATCAAATCAACTCCTGTGTGTGTCATGGACTGCCTGTGTGTCTGCGTCTGTCATAGCACACGATGACCGCTCATCAACGAAGTGTCTCGATTCATACGTACAACTTTCCTGAGGCCCTACGCGCCTCGCCTACGCGCTCTGTGGGCTGGCAATGCGGTGGTAGCGGTCAGGCTGCCAGGGGCTGTCTACGGGCATCCTGTGCGGCCTGGCAACGTAAGCCGGGAGTGGGGCCGGGTAGAGTGCTCTCAAGGGTGCGTAGGGCTGGTCAAAAGGTGCTTGGGGCTGACGAACGGGAGTGGTCCAGGGCGCTCGGTGCAGGGCGGGAAGTAAAACTTCTTGCACCTTTGGGGAAATGGGTGTCACCAGCACAGAAGTGCAGGGAAAAGGCCGCTCTGGGAGGTTGTGAAGTGTAGGAAAAGTCTGCAGGTGGGGTTCTTCCCCGGACCCCGCTGCGGGAGAGTCTCTGTCTAAAGCCGGGCAGGGTGCATGTAGTGCAAGTCACTACCCAGTCATGCCTTACATCGGACACTCCGTTCCCATTGTCCGATTTAACCCTCCAGGGGTGCACCTGGCTACCAGGCGGAACTGCAGGCCTTGTCAGGGGATCGGAAAGACTGGCAGTCAGCGTGTCCATTTTAGTGACATCGTGTCAGTAAATGGCATTTTTGGGACAACCCATCCACCACCACCCACTGCTAGCCCTGACCCCTCCTGCAGCACCCATCCCTGGCATCATCGCTGACGCCCCTGACAGCCTCGCCCACGTCCCCGAATCTCATCGCCCAACCCCACCCACCGCCCGACCTGCCATGCCCTACAACGCGACCGTGGAAGCCCTGGCAATGACCCACAACAACACCAGCGATACCACTCCGAATACCACTTTCAGAATCTGACAATATCAGCAGTAATACACACACATAGTCATTGACATATACCCACGCTTGACGATGATAGGCCTACCGCTTTCCCCTCACCGCTTGAGGCCCCACGATCATGTCCGCGACCTTCATCTACTGCCGTGTCAGCACAGACGAACAAGCCAGGGTTTCAGGTCTCGGCCTGGAGGTCCAGGAGTCGGAGTGTCGAGCGTTCGCAGCATCGCAAGGGCTCTCGGTCTCAGCAGTCTTCACCGATGGTGGTGTGTCCAGGTCGACCTACCTGACCGAGCGCCCGGCGATGTCAGCCTTGCTGTCGTCGATCAAGCGGGGATCTACCGTAGTCGTCCACAAACACTGCCGGCTCGGTGATAGCGTTGCGATCGCGATGATGATGAAGGAGGCCAAGCGGAAAGGGGCACGGCTACTCGTTGTTCACGGTGACAACTCCGGTTCCGACGAAGCCCTTCTCCTGGCTGGTGTGCTTTCAATCATTTCTGACCACGAACTCCGCAGCATTGCATCCAGGACACGGAAGGCACTGGCACAGAAGAAGGAACGTGGCGAGGTCTACACGCGCCGGGTTTACGGGTTCCGGGCTGTCAAGAATCAGCTCATTGCAGACCAGGCCGAACAGGATGTCATTGCCCGCATCCAGGTCGACGCAGCCTCAGGGCTGTCGTGGGCAGCCATCGCACGGAGCTTGAACCTAGCACACGTCGCAGCGCCGTCCGGAACAGACTGGCATCCACGAAGCGTTCAGCGCATTGCGGAGCGGGCTTCGGCGGCATGATGTCGCTGGCACCCGTCGACGATTTCCCGGATCATCAAGCGGGCTATCCAGACACAGGAGGCTTGACTACGTCTACCGTCCTCTGAGCAGTTCATTAGCTAGTCATCATGAAAATCAAACGGCGTGAACTCTGCACCATCCTCCTGGATTTGACAGTCATTCTTATCTACCTGGGGCCGTGCCTCGCAGCCGTTGCCGTGTCATTCGCACTCCAGGGCCTGACGCAGTGGATAGTGCTCGGTCTGGGTTTTATGTGGCCCGTAGGAGTCTGCGTAGTGGGCCTGTACCAAGGCTGCGACTGACAGCCCGGCTACCCGAATCATTCGACATGCCGAGCCAAGACCACGTCAGCGAAGCCGTCATTCCAGCTAACCAAAAACAGACCGTTGTCACGCTCCAAGATGAAGAATGGGCCGATACTGCATTTCTCTGCTAATGACGACTCCAGCACGACCAGCGTTCCTTCGCTGATGTCGTTTCGCCGTTGAAGTCGCACTCTCCACGTGCCCTTGCTGGCCCCACAGAGCACATGCTGCCGGATGCTGTCGGTGACTTGAAAGGACAAGTCCCCTTCGGCCTCGTAGCTTCCGTCAGTATTCAGCTTCAGGACCGCTCGGTCGTTACGGAGGCCATGATACTGACCGCTGCGGTCATCGTCGTACGAATATGAGCCGGCCAACTCCCGCAGGGTGAAATCCCGACCTGAGTACGGCGAGCGGTTGATGATTGATACGAAAATCGTGAGCAACAGGCCAAAGGCGACGAACGCCATCAGTGCCGCCGCAAATTCCCGACGCCGCATCCAGATCGCCATCAAGATTCCTGCCGGGCGGTTGACTGTGCTGGCCCACTCGGACGACCTAGATCGTACGCATTGCCTGCGTTCCCTGCAGCCTCAAGAGCACACGTCCGACCACATGCGTCGACAGGTGGTCGTAACGACTTCGTCTCCGAGATTCGGAAGCAACTGTCATCCAATGACAGTTCGCCGACTCGAAGTGGGCCAAGTGGTCCGATCGCAAGCTGGCCGAAGTGGCGAAGGTGTCACACCAGTTCGTCCTGAATATGCGGAGGGAACTGCTCACGGTGAGCAGTTCGAGCACCAGTCCGGAGCCGCGGATGGGCAAGGACGGCAAGGTCCGTAAGCCTCCCGAGCCACGCCAGAAGACAGAACCGAAACCCGAGAAGAAGACGAAGAAGGGCCTGAGGCCGCTCCTGGACGCCGACTAGCTGATTTCAGTTTGCGAGCTGCTGTATTCCGTCCACGTATTCATGCCGCCACAACTCCTTACCAGAAGCGTCGAACGCGACCCGCGGACCATGCAGTTCGCCATCCTTGCGAAAGCATATCTCGTAGCTGCCATCGGTTTCGTACGACACTTCTGGACCGTGTAGGGTCCACTTGTCTCCTCGACGTTCTTCCTGCGCACGCATTTTCAAGCCCTTCGACCCACGGTGGTACTCGACGACGCGCCATGAGTTGCCGCCCGTGCTGACGTAGGCATCCCCAGAAAGTCCAGACAACTGCCGCCGCTCATTCGGCGTAATGGTCGACCAATCGACGGCAGGGGCGTCCCAGTTAAACGCCTGGACATTCCACCACGGCGTTACCGTCGCCGAAAGCGCATCCACGTTCACAGCAATAGGGCCGTTCGACGGTGCGGCTACCAGGGGCGCTTCACCCTGCTGCCCGCAGCCAGTCACCCAAAGAATGCTTGCCAGCAATATCGCAGATCGTCCGTGCATCGCCCGAGCCCTCACGCCGTAAATCCAGCGGGAATCGTTTTTACTTGGTAGTAACCAATTGCCGCCAAGTCCGTCCACTCATCCGGCACCCCTGTGCTCTCGTCTCCCTGCAGCCCCTAGGTCAAGCCTGACGAGCCGACAGGGTTTTTATTCCGAGCGATCACCGACACAGGTCGCGGCGATATCCGCTGCCCTGGATCTCCGACGACTCCCTGTAGACTCCCTGTAGCCTCCCGATTCCTGTGTTCTGGTCTCCTGGACGATCCCCGTAGTCCCCACGCTTGACGAAGCGCCGGCTACGGCGACTCTCCGGCTACCTGTCAGCTCACGAAGGTTGTTCTAAGTCAAAGTGAACCAAGTCTTTTCCCTCCCACAAAAAACGAAGTTTTGTGGGGGAGGAGAAAGGACACTCTGGTTTTTCTTTTTTTCTCTTTCCTAAGGAAAAAAAAGAGAGGACGGATTCAGTCTATCCTGGCTGCGATGGCCGGACTGTCTGTGGTCTACGGTGCGCATTGCCCTACGCGCATACGCGGTCAATCAGCATCTTCGCTCGCAATTTTCCAGCATGGGAGTGACTCCGCTCCTCCGCCGGAAGGTCCTCTGAGCAGACAAAGTTGTACGTATGAATCTGGATAGTTTCCGGTTTTTCGGGGTATGGCTGCTCTGATGTAACTCACAGGCGAGAGTGAGAGTTCGGCAAGTCGCTGGACTCGGCTGCTCGCCGGTCTTCAGGGAAGGTGTGATGAAGCACGAAGATGAACTACTGCTCACGGCAATTGAGGATGCAATTCGTGGGGGGCTGAAGTCGAGAGCGGACCTGGCAATGTCAGCCGGACTGACGATTCCAAGGTTCAACCGGATCGCCAGCGCCGGGGTCGCGGCCGGTCGCCTGCGAATCCTCGCAGAACGAGACCGTTTCAAGGGGTTGCAATTCGAGTTGGGGGCACCAGTTGTCGGCTGAGAAGGTGGGCGGCTTGGACGCGGCTGAACTAGGACTTGGCAGCTACGCGGACTGGGAACGACTTGCTGACGAGCAGCTCGCGGCCGGGCATGTCTTCAAGGGGCTGCTCCCACGCGGTGCGACGACGCTGTTCTCCGCTGAAGCAATGGCCGGGAAGACCGCAATTGTGTCTCAGCTCGCTGGCGATGCGGTCAACGGTCGCCCGTTCCTGGGATTCGAGTGCAAAGAGCCGGCAGCGGTCATCTGGTTCAACTCGGATCGGACGCCAGAGAAGAACATGGTGGGACGACTCCGGCGGACCTGTCGTTCTGAGGAAGAACTCCACAACCTTCGACGCCTGTTTCGACCTGTGCTCCGAGAGTTCATCCCGAAACGGGTCGACGTTGACTACATCCGACGATGTACGGAAACACTTCGGAGTGAGGCCAGGCACGACGGGCCGATCATTGTTGTCCTGGACAGCCTGAGGAGTTGCTTCCTTCAGGGCATGCCCAAGGGGGCGGAGAACGACTCCCCCCTGATCGCCGAAGCACTGTGTCCGATCCGAGACCTTGCAACCGCTGACGATCTTTCGCCGATCGTCCTGCACCACAATTCTCGCGGGTCTGGAACATACGCCGGCTCGGGCATGATTAAAGGTGCGTCCGATGCGACGTGGTCCCTGAGTCGGAAGAGCGGTGCCGACAAGTCGTATCTCGACTTCGATAGCCGGGAAGATGATGCGGAGCCTTACCGCCTGGAAATCACCAACACATTTGATGGATTCATTGGACGCCGCGTGCCACTGAAGGGAATGAGCGCCGCCAGCGATTCGCTGTTCGCCCTTCTGCCGGCAGATGACGAGGAAGGGTGGGAAGTTGCACAACTCTGTCTCGCCGCGAACATCGAAGATGCGGAGGCGAGGCGACGGCTCAGCAAGGGTGAAAAAGCAGGGCTGGTAGGCCGCGTGAAGCGTGGTGGGAGGGTGGTGTTTTTCAGGTTGGTGTCGTCTTGAGGTCGTTCCCTCCCACGACTCGGAAGCGTGTCAGGATCTATCAGCTTTACGGTGGACACGCCGGTTACACCAATCGAGTCTCGCCGCCCGTTCGATCCGCGAAGCGTACTACCACGCGAACCAGGGCCGATGGCGAGACGCGATCACGACGGTAGGCGTCGTTGAGAGGTTCGACGGCAGTGTGTGGAAGCACGAGGACGGCACCGTCTCTGAGGGACCGCGTTACCACCACGGCGGGAGCGCTCGGCGAGTGACCTGACCTGACAACGGAATCCCATCCTGTGCCTTTGACACCCTCAGAGCCGGCCACCTGGCCGAGACGATGACGACACTCCGGCCATTTGGTCGGGGACACCACCACTTTTAAGGAACCCAACCTAACCAATGGTAGCTTTGAGTCCGCTCCCCGGAGCGTACACGTTCGATGCGTTTAACTGCCTTTCTGATGACGTTGCCAAGGTCGCCAAGTTCGTCGAAGAGTTGGAACGTCTCACGGCGTCGATTCCGCGACAACGGGCGGAAATCCGGAACCTGAAAAACACCGCTCCAGGATCGAACACGGATATCCTGGATGTGATGATTCAGGCCCTGGGCGACCCCACGGAAATGGGCGACAGGGAGCGGCGTGACGCCCTGAGGCCGATTGCCAAGCAATTCGCGAAGGCCTTCCGGCACGCGGGGCTTGCTCGTCGGCACTTGCTGGATCAGGCCGCTCCGCCGGTGCAGGCCCTTTACCGCTCCGTCGCAGTCCAGCGGCTTCGCGATGACTTCCAGAGGCTGAAGCTCACCGATCCGTCCATCGACCACAACAAGCAATTGCTGGACGCGGAGACCCGGCTTCAGAAGCTGGAGGCTCGGCTCGGTGAGCTGGAGTCATCGGCGCTGGACTATTTTCGCGGTGGAAAACTGCCGACCTTGTTCCGTGGTCAGCCGATGGCGGAAGTCAGTCGCAAGGCGTTCCTGCCGGCAGACGCCACCGACACAAAGATTGCGCTGGTCATCCTGCGTGACTTCGCGGCATCATGGCGGGCGGTCGCCCCTCTGTGCACGGTCGGGGTCACAGTACACGGCACTGCGATCCATAGCCTTTCCGGCGGTCGGAAGGACGCCTGGAGGCGGGCGTACCTCGCGATGGGGCTCAAGCCCGGAGACCCGACAAAGCGAAAGGTGTACGCGGCCCGTGTTGAGGTGAGCCACTGATGTCGCCCGAACGTGACGGACGGTGCATCGCCTTGCAGTTCATCCGTGACGGGATCGTGACGACGATTGGCGCACCTACGGAACCTGACGACTTGGACACAGAAGCCACGGCGGTGGGGCTGTTCAAGTTGCTCAACGCGGTCTACACGCCGCCGGAGGTGGACCAGGTCTTGGCCGGTCTGATCGACTGTGTCCGCGAGGATCTTGAGCGTCGGCATCGCGAGGCGGGGTGGTCGCCCGCTGACCTGAATTGAAGCCGCCAGCCGCAACGGCGCAGACGCGGTAGTTTTGACAATCACACGGCCCTGGCGGGCTTCTTCGTTCGCCGGGGCCTTTTCGTTTCCAAGGAAGGAAGCATGGAAGCACTTTTGACACGAGAAGAAGCGATCAAAGTCCTGCGAGTGTCGGCCTCAAAGCTCGACAAGGACCGAGCTGCCGGCCGAATCGGGTGCGTGAAGCTCGGGGACCGTGTACTTTTCGAGCCGGCAGAGATTCGCCGCTACGTAGATGCACACCGCGTGAAGGGCACTTGCTGAATGGCCTCGATTTCATCCGATCGGAACGGAACTCGCCGCCTGCAATTCATCGACAAGGCGAAGAAACGCCGTACGCTCTACCTGGGGCCTGTGTCCTTGAAGACTGCACAGACCATCGCCCTTCGTGTTGAGGCACTTGTTACGGCGTCAATCATGGGCACCGAGCCGGACCGTGCGGCGGCTGAGTGGGCGGCGCAAGTCAGCGACGACCTGGCACGCAAGCTGGCCAGGTTCGGGCTGACTTCGGAGCGGAAGAAACAGGAAGTAGAGGTGGTCACGCTCGGTCTGTTCCTGCGGGACTGGTTTGAGCCGCGATCGAAGGCCAAGGAAAACACGAAGGTGGTTTGGGCACAGGTTCGGCGAAACCTGGTCGGGTTCTTCGGCGATGCAAGGGACATTGCGACCATCACCAGCAGCGAGGCAGTGGCGTTCCGTGACTATCTGATTCGGGATCAGGATCTTGGCGGTGAGTCCGTCAAGAAGCGCATCCAAGTCGCGAGGATGTTCTTCAAAGAGGCCGTCGCCAAAAAGCTGATCGGCGAGAACCCATTCGCTTCCGTACCGATGCCGAAGTCGGGAATGCGGAAACGACAGCGTCAGGAGTACGTGTCGTCGGAGATCGTGGACAAGTTACTACCCCACTGTTCGCGGGTGTTACGGCTTTACGTCGTCCTTGCGAGGTACGGGGGGCTTCGGTGCCCATCGGAGACAGGCTCTCTGCGCTGGGAAGACCTCGATTGGCAGAACTTGAGAATGACGATCACCTCACCAAAGACAGAGGCGCACGAAGGGGGAGAGAGTCGACAGAGTCCAATCTTTGCTCGTGTCCTTGACGAGTTGCGGGAGTGGAGAGCGGAAGCACCAAAAAACGCCGTCTTTGTCCTGGACGGACTGCGGACGCAGCGACAGGCGAAGCCCGACTGGAAATCCGTTCGGCTCGGATCAAGTCTGGAATGTGCGATCAGGGCGGCGGGCCTGGAGCCGTGGCCGAAGATGTTCAACAGCCTGCGTGGATCGTGTGAGACCGACCTTCTCGCGATGGGATTCCAGAACCACGTCGTGGCCGCATGGCTCGGACACTCGGTCAAGGTGCAAGAGAGCAATTACGCCAGTGTCCGTCCCGAAGACTTTGATCGGGCTGCACAGATGACCTCACAGGCGGCAGCGCAGAAAACAGCGCACGCCCTGCCCTTACCTAGCCGTACCGGCTCATCCCTGTTTGGCCGGACTGCAGCACATTCCTTGGGATTTACCGCAAAGTCACGTAAAACCCGGTCCCCAAAAAAAGAACCCGCCGTTCCACTGCGGAACAGGCGGGTCTCCGTTTCAGACGCTGGGTTCACCGATGAGCAGCATCAGCCGCCCTGGGGGGGCTGGCCATTGACCCACGGGCCGGCCAGCGACATGTGGGGCTGGTCTTCGATGGTGCTGCCGTAATCGCCGGCAGTCCAGCCCGGGATGTGATTGGGCTTGCCGCGCTGTTCCGAACGCTTCTCCCAGAGCTTCGCCCAGCTGCCATCGCCGCTGCCGATGCCGGTTTTCGGATCGAGGTGGAAGACCTTTCCTTCGCGGTAGCTGCGGGCGCCGAGGATGACCGTCGAGACGGCCGCGGCGCCGAGGGCCGGATCGTTGTTGACCATCCTGGGGTCGTTCGCCTGCATGGCGTCGACCCAGTTCTTGAAGTGGACAACGTCGTGGTTGGGGCAGGGTTTGGCGTTGAACGTCTCCCCCTTGATCTTGCTGTCCTTGGTGATCTGCGGGCGTTCCGGAATGAATTCGAACGAATCGCCGCTGAACACGAAGGAGCCGAAGTGCCCGCGGATGCACTGCTGAATCCGGGTTTCCTGGTTGCACATCGTCGACGACACGAGTCCATGCACGCCTTCCGGATAATCGGCCGCCACCGTGGCGACGTCCGGAACGTCACGTCCGTCGTACTCGAGGTAAATGCCGCCGGCGCCGACGACGCGGGCCGGGTATCCGAGGCCGGTCGCCTTGAGCATCATGGTGACGCGGTGCACGAACAGGTCGGTGAACATGCCCGAACCGAACGTCCAGAACCGGCGCCACTGCTTGTAGACTTCGCGGTCGAACGGCATGTCGGGCGCGAGACCCTCTTCCGTTCCGAGCCAGCGTTTCCAGTCGATCGACTGGGGGGTCATATCCTTCGTGAGGGCGTAATCGCGCCACTGCCCCATCCACGAGTTGCGGTTGTACTCGGTCTGGTACATCAGCACCTTGCCGAGCTTTCCGGCGCGGAGCATGTCGCCGGCTTCGGTCCAGACGGGCTGGCTCGTCGCCTGCACGCCGACCTGCATCACCTTGCCGGACGCTTCCCAGGCCTTGACGACGTCGAGGGCTTCCTCGACCTGCTTGGTCATCGGCTTTTCGCAGTAGACGTGCTTGCCGGCCTTGAGGCTGTCCACGATCTGCTTGTGATGCCAGTGATCGGGCGTTCCGATCGCTACGGCGTCGACTTTGCCGTCGGCGAGCATGTCGCGGTAGTCGACGAACTTCGACGGCTCATTGCCGTTCGTTTCCTTGATGTAGCTGGCGACCTTATCGCGCTGAACCGACCACACGTCGCACACCGAGGCCAGCTCGATGTTCATGCCGTCGTTCTTGTGCTTGGCGAGCGTCTTGACATGCGCGCCGAAGCCGCGACCGCCGGGGCCGATGAACCCGATGCGAATGCGCTCGTTGGCGCCGGCAGCGCTGGCGGGAGCAGTCGGGTAGATCTGCGATGCAGCGACAGCTGCGCCGGCGGTTTTGAGGAACGTGCGACGGGAGGGCTCAGACATGGAGAACTCGCAACTTCGGAGGGCGGGCGCCCCGGCGCTGCGCCGGGGCCATCAACGCAATTTGAGGCACAAATAATCTAGTCCTCCCCAGTTGCGGTGTCACGTATGGGAAATCCCGCAACGCGCCCGGGGAGGCCTCCCGTTCTTCGGCCCATCCTGAGGTCGCCTTGCGACGTTTCGCTGCGTTCGGAGCGACCGGGCTTCGAGGACGCTCCTCGCACTCCTTCTGACGGCCCGATCCGGGCGTTCGACGCAATCAGTTCGACGGCGCTCTGTCGCATCGTCGGTGCGCGCCACGCAATCGCCTCATCCGGAACGGAAATCGTAACTGCCCAATCAGTCGAGTCTTGTGGCAAGCAGCAGTTTTTGCGGCATGTCGAACACCAGTTTTGCTTTCAATTTCGTCAGCTTCAGCGACGACCAAGGACAGGCGGCAGTCGCCGGGTGATTTCAACCCTGCCCGTTGCAACCGCCACTCGAAATGAACTGGAGGACGTTCGATGAAAACCATCTTCACACTCGCAGCCCTCGCCGCTGGCATCGCCTTTCTGCCGTCCAACGCGCAGGCCTCTCCCCGCCATCACGGACACGGCGGGCATGGCCATCACGGACACCACCACCATCACGGCGGATGGGGCCACAACCACGGTCATCATCATCACCACCACCACCACAATCGCTGGCGCGGTGGATACCGGTACCCGACGTATCGCATCCAGCCGTATCCGTACCCCTACGGATACTCCAACGGCATCTCAATCGGGACGCCGAACGTCTGGATCCAGTCTGGCTGGTGATTCCGCTGACGCGGCCAGTTCCCTCAACCACATGCCCGACGCCACCTGCTGGCGCTCGTGCATGTTTCGGTTTCAGGACCCGCTTCGTGGAGAAACGACTGCCTGTAACACGGGTTTGAAACTCACGTCCTGAAGGCATGGGCCGCGCGGCCCGCTCAACCGCCTTCCAGGAGTTTCACTCATGTTCCGCCAACTGTTCCCGGCCCTTCTGGGCCTGATCGTCGTCGTACAGACCAGTTCGTCTTTCGCAAGCGGCCCATTCGTTCCGAGCCGTCATCCGTCGCATCATCATCATCACCACCACCACGGACATCATGGCCATCACCATCATCACCATGGCCCATTCTTCGGGCACGGTTTTCATGGGGGCTTTCGCCAGCCGCAGTTCGTGGTGGTGAAGAAGTGGACGCCATCGGGATGGGTGTATGTCCGGCAGCCGGTGGGAATTGTCCGGTTCTAATGCTCGAACCCGAGTCGCCGTTATTCGAACGCCGCCTGTTCAGGATCACCGAACAGACGGCGTTCGGATTTGACGCCCCGTGCCACGTCAGCGCGAGGGGGATTGCGCTTCAAACGCCGGATTGTCTCGTGGAGACGTGGCGCCGGTCTCTTTAAGGAAATCATCGATCAGAGCGTCCAACTGCCGGACTTCTTCCGATGACGTCGCCGCGAGGTTCGTCGTCTCGGCGAGGTCCGCCTTGAGGTCGTAGAGTTCAAAGCGTTGTTCCGGTGGCGTGCCAAACCAGCGAATCAGCTTGCGATCCCCGCGGCGCACCCACACGCCGCCGGCCCGGCCCGGGCTTCGGCCATGCGGGAAGTAGTTGAAGAAAGCGTCACGTGCGATCGGTCCGGTTCCACGCAGGACGCTCGCGTAGCTCTCACCGTCCATCTGCTGCTGCTTCGGCCGCGGGATGCCTGCCAGTTCGAGGAGCGTGGGATAGAGGTCAATGTGCCCGACGACGGAAGCATTCGTCGCTCCCGCGGCGATCCTGCCGGGCCAACTCCACATTAAAGGGACGCGCGTTCCGCCTTCGTAGAGGGTTCCCTTACCGTCGCGCAACGGCCAGTTGCTGGTCGGCGCCTCGTTGCCGGCCCACTTCTTCCAGTCGGCCAGGGCGGGGTTTGGTGCGCGTCGGGGCCTCGCTTCCGCATCGCCGGCAGTGTTGCTGTGGACGTTCCCCCCGTTGTCGGAGTTGAACACGATGATCGTGTCGTCTGCGAGCCCGTTCTTCTCAACTGCCGCCAGAATCTTCCCGAAGCACTCGTCCACGCTCCGCATCATCGACGCCATGATCGGGTTCTTCTGCCGGGCGTTCGCGTCGATCCTGGCCTGGAATTCCCGGGTGTAGGCCTCCTTGTGTCCCCACGGCCCGTGGACGCCGTAACACCAAAGGTTCAAGAAGAACGGCTTGTCGGACCTGGTTTCGATGAACTTGACCGCCTCCTCGGCCTGCCGATCGACGATGTATTCGCCATCCGGTCCATCGGTGATCGTGCCGACTCGCAACTGGCCTTTAGGCTCGCCGGTCCGCCTGACGCCGTAGGGGGAAAAGTAGCCTCCGGGAGGACCCGGATCAGGGTGACAATGAAACGCGATCTCGAACCCCTGTTGCTCAGGCCAGTGCGGCGACGTCAGTCCCAGATGCCACTTGCCGATGTGAGCCGTGCGATATCCGGCGTCGCGGAGCGCCTCCGCCAGGGTGTACTCGGAGGGCTCGAGGTAGTTCTTGCTCACGGGGGTCCGCATCGCCTGCCCTGGCGGGGCGGTCTCGGGCAGGAACTGGAAGCCCTCTGGCTGCGGCGGTTGATGACCCGTTGCGGAGGTGATGCCATGCCTGGCGGAGTATTTGCCAGTCATCAGGCTGGCCCGTGTCGGTGAGCATAGTGGCTGCGCGTAGGCGTCCGTGAAGCGCATCGCCTTCCTGGCAAACGCGTCGATGTGGGGAGTTTCGTAGAACGTCGAGCCGTAGACACCGCAGTCACGCCAGCCCATGTCATCGACAAGGAACAGGATGACATTCGGTCGCCGCACACGCGGTGCTGGCTGGTCCGCAGCCGTCGCCCGGGCGGAAAGGGCTCCGAAGAGCGCAAGAACACCGAGAAGCATCCGGACTGATCGTCCACTTGCCATTTCAGCACTCCTCCAGGAGGTCCCCTGCCCGCCTGCCCTGTCGGCGACGGCCGCTGATCGCCGTTATGAGACCTCAAGCGATTCCAGCAGGCAACTCCGTCGGGCTGTCAGCGGCGACCGAACCTGAAGCGACGCCGCACGCTGTCGATCACAGTGAGTCGGCCTTCAAAATTGAACGTGTGCGCCGCGCGCACGCCCGGCGACCAGTCGGGTTCGATGCCGGTGACGGTCCGCTCCTCATATTCCGATTCGGTCAGCGTCACGATCTCATTGATTTTCACGCCGTATCCGTACCCCTGGGCACAGTCCTGGGACGGCCGATAGAGCTTCTCCTGGTGGCGGAAGATTCTCCCGGCAGGACGTGCCGAGGCGACATCCGACACGATGGGATTCATCGGGTGGGGCGTCCAGTCGCCGGCCAGCGGGTCGGTGGCGTGAAACAGGAAGAGTTCGTCGAGCGAGGAGGCTCCCTCCTGCTCGCGGATGTTGACGAACATCCACCAGCGTCCGGCCTCCTCGTGCAGAGTGGCATCGACCGCCGAAACATCCTGCATGAGATCGGAGTGTTTCTCCCATTTCTGCGGAAACTCAACGCAGCGGTACAGCTCGATCGCCTTGTTCTGAGACGATTCGGGGACCATGTATAAGTTCCCTCCGACCTCGAACAGGAACGGATAGGAGAGGTGGTACGGGCGCTCGAGAACGGGGACCGGTTCTGTCGCCGCCCCCCGTTCATCGATCCTGCAGCAGGAGATGAAGCCCCGGTTATTCGTGTACCGGAGTTCCTCCATGAAAAGGTAGTACGCTCCCTCGCGCTGCACGATGAACGGGTCGGCGTAGAAGCGGTCTTTCGGCGGCGTGAGTTCCCTGAACCGCCAGATGGACGAGGAATACCCGGGCCGCTTCGAGAATGAATAAAGTACGAACCACTGGTCGACAAACAGCAGTGACCTGAGTTTGAGCCCGAGCCAGCGGGCCGCGTGCCGCGGCAGCAGCGTGAGGAGCTCCCGGTTGGTGGGAGTCGTGAAGAGCCGTTGCGAATAGAGGATCGGAGCGGCGTTGAGACGGTCCACGTGCTGAAAGAATGCGTCCGGCCCCATCCGCCGCAGCTGTTTCAGCGCCCGCGGCAGGAACATCAGCGTCTTCCAGTAGAGCACATTCCGGTTCCGCCGGATCGAAAGGTGATCGGTCCGGGACTGAGACCGGAAAAGGATTTTTCCACCGTCGAGGTCTTCGGTAAGAATCTGGAGCACGGAACCGGTCGTCGGCCAGTTGAGGAGCACTTCCCAGACGCCGGCGGGACCTCCGCGATTCACCCGGTTATCGCCGTGATGAAAAGACCACACGCCATACCGGGCCGCGTTCAGAATTTCGCCGCGCAGGATCCGGAATCCGAGGCGGATGAGGACATCGACCTGCTGAGACCGGATCCCGGCAATCGCGTCCTCGGGAAAGGTGTCACTGAAGCGGCCACGCAACGGTTCGACGTCCAGGACAGGAGTGTCCGGGAGCAATTCGGCCAGGTCATTCAGTGCGAAGGCGTCGGGACGAACCCGAAACAGCTTGCGTTCCAGCTTTTCGAGCAGCAGGTACCCGAGCTGGCCGAAGTGATGCCACACCTTCTTCAGCAGTCCGCCTTTCGCGGGAGGCTCAGGCGTGTTCTGGACGATCAGGACGAACTCCACGTCGCCGCTGTCCTGCAGGATCTGGAGCATCCGGAACGCCCAGGCCGGAATCTGCAGACGATCGACGAGGATGCCGATCCGGAGCCGTTCATTCACGTGTCTGTGCGCCCCTGTTCAGTAAAGCCGACGAGGAAGGCCACGCGTCCGCCGATCGCCCCGCGCCGGCTGTCTCTCCTGGCAGCGGATGCTACCGGCCACCGCTCGCATCGAACAGGCGAGGGACAGGCCTGCACGCGCGTGAACCCGCGTTGACACAACTTCGGTGGATGGCCTAGGTTCGGCGCGGAATCGCCCTCCGGGATGGGCGAACGCAGGGAGGGAATTGCGATGCAGGGCGGTCGAGCGAGTCTCAAACGTGCGTGGATCAAACTGGCACGCTATGGATTGCGCCGGAGGTTCATCCGCGTGATGGAGCAGCCCCTCAAGGGCTACCAGTGGACGACGACGCGGAGCTACACCTATCTGCTGGGCACCCATGAGTCGCCGGAGGTGATTGACCGCTTTCGCTCCTGGCTGACCCCCGACTCCGTCTTTTACGACGTCGGCGGCAACGCCGGATACTTTTCCTTCATCGCCAGCACAATCGTCACCCGAGGCCACATTCTGGCGTTTGAGCCGATCGCCTCGAATATCGCCATCTTTGAAGAACACCTGCGTCGAAATCGCCGCCGTCCAGGCCTGGATCGCATCACGCTCCTGCCGTATGCCGTCGCGGACACCGAAAAGGTCGTCCAGTTCACGAACGACCCCGTGCTGACCGGCAGCAACACCTACGTGGATTCGTCTTTCTTCGGTCCTTCCGTCGAGAAGGTCGACGTGCAGTGCGTGTCGATCGACGGCCAGATCGCGAAGGGCGCGCCAGTGCCCGACGTCATCAAGATCGACGTTGAGGGCGCCGAGCTGGACGTCCTCAAAGGGGCAGTCAGCACCCTGAAGTCGCACCATCCTCACCTGCTGCTGGCAACGCACGACGCCCATGTCCCGGGAATCGATCGCCAGTGCGCTGAGTTCCTCAAGGACCTCGGCTACACGCTGACCCATACCGGCGAATTCACGCCGCGCATGGCCGGTCTCGATGACTATATCGTCACGCATCCGGCGAGAGCCCAGGCGAAGCGCTCGGCCGCCTGAACGCCTGGGTCAAAACAAGGGCTCCTCTTCCTCCCCGGCCGTTGCGGGGGCTGCTGCACACCATTCCGTGTCGCCGGCCTCGCGGAAGTCCGGCATTCTTCGGCTTCGGGCCCTATGGCCCGCCACTTTCGCCAGGTGGTCCCATCCGAACCCGGAACACCGGCCCGCGATCCCGGCGTCGTCGAAGCGACAGCAATGCAACAAAGCGTTTGAAGGGATGCGGTTCGAACGGGGACCCGTCGGGAGAGGAGTTCACCTGCGGGCTTCCGGTGGCGAGAGCAGGACGAATCGAATCGTGGTCACCGTTGGGCAACTTGATCGATGGTCCCGGGGTCAGTTTGAGACGGGCCCTGAAAATGCGAATCGCCCCGGGTCATGTCCGTCGAAACGGGTGCATGAAACGGGGCGTCTCGCTTAACAGAATTCGATCCCCCCACTTCTCTGGCCCGGTGAGATCGTAAACTGCTTCCGTCTGGCCTCAGGCCTTCTTCTTGGGCTTGCCCTGGCCGGCCTTGAATTCTTCGAGCGTCACTTTGCCGTCGCTGTCCTTGTCGAGCTTCTTGAAGCGGGTCTCGGCCTTGGCGAGCGCGTCACCCTTCTTCTTGCCCTTGAACTCTTCCAGCGTCAGCTTGGAGTCTTTGTCAGAGTCCATCCGCTTGAAAGCCACTTCCGGGTCGACAGGCTTCTTTTCATCAGCCTTGGGAGCGGGCTTCGGCGGTTCCGGCTTGGGAGCTGGCTTCGGTTCGTCAGCCGCGAATGCGGCTGCACTCAGGCTCATCGAAAGCGCGAATGCTGCAAATCGAATCATTTCAAACCATCCTGCGAGTCTGAGGACTGCGGCGGAACATTACGGTCCGTGCGTCGCGGGACTTCCCCCGACCAACGCGCCGCCGGTTGTCTGATGCGCCCGGCCCCCGGGAAATTCTCCGCAATCTGGAGAATTTGTGCGGAATTCACCGTCTTTGGATGATGGACCGCGCTGAGGTCGGTCGGATCGGCGTCCGCTGCGTAGACGATTCGACCTAATTCGTCCTTCCCCGCCGGCCGTCGAAGGCCTCGCGCCTCGAAACGCTCCGCCCGACGGATGCCCCCAGGGCCGCTCCCGCCACGTTGACCATCGCCTCGACGAGCGCGCCGCTGAGCGGGTCTTTCATCGCCCGGGCGATCGACTCAGAAGCTCGCTTCTCGAATTCCGTCGGAATCCGCTCCTGGTGCCGTTTGATGGCATCCCAGAACTCGTCGCGAGAGAGAGCACCCTGCCGAAACAGGGCGATCGACTTCGACATGTCGAATCCCTCCGCGAACTGCGAGCGGAACTCGTGGAAATTGGCCTGTTCGAAACGTCGCGCCAGATGGGCCAACCCCTCGCTGACGCGCCCCGCATCGATGCTTCGTTCCTTCTGGCGCGCGAGCCTCGGCTGCATGGCCGCAATGTCGTCGTTCAATACCCGAATCCGGAGCGTGACTTCGTCATCGGAGGGATCGGGGGTCGCCGCTGCTCGTCGCTCGAGCAGGCCTGTCTCTGCCTGCGCGAGGTAGTTCTTCAGGCGTCCGAGGGCCTCCTCGTAGAACCGCCCCTGCTCCTGGTCGAGCGACGCCAACTCCTGCTCAGCGGTTTGCACGCGCCCCTCGGCGTCCGCCATCTGTGCGGCCTCCCGTTCCAGAGCGTTCGACGCATCCTGAACGGCTGCAACGGTTCCGGCGACTCCCAGCCGCTGGGCGGCATCGCGTTCGATCTCTTCGATTCGCTGCATCAGGCCGTGGAACTCGGCCCTGCGATGGGCCGTCTCGGTGTCCATCAGGCCTGGCGTGGTCAGCAGGAACCGGTAGCCTCGCGAGGCCTTGTCAAACTCCACGAGGCGTCCGACCCAGCGATCGAGGCGGCGGATCAGTCCGCGTCCCCGGTAAGCGGGCGTCCCATAGCCCTGCCCCATGAGATACTGAAACAGGCGGCTCTGTTCGTACGCGGGCAGCTTTTCCCGCGATTCCCTGGCGATCTCAGCGACCCGTTCCTCGTCCCGCTTCAACTCCATCTCGGACTGCACAGCACGGCGGGACAACTCCTGGAACTGGGCGTCCTGTTCGAGAGTGCGGGCCAGTTCCGACTGCACTTCGGCCTGCTTCTGAATGGCGGCCTGGGACTTTGCCAGGGCCGCCTCCCACCTGGCGCGAGCATCCGCGGCCGTGGATCGCAGCCGGCCCAGTCGCTCTCCCACCTCTTTCGCGCGCCGTTCCTTGCGTTCCACGATCGTCAGGAGGTCCTGCCGGACGTCGGCGAAGCCTGCTTCCACGGCGGATCGACTCAGTTCCGGGAGGACAAGTCGCGCCAGTTCAACAACCGCTTCAGACCTCTGGGTCACCAGGGCCGCCATTTCGTCGTCGATCCGACGGGCCTCTTCGTGGATGGCTGCGGCCTCGTTCTGCGCGGTTGCGAGGGCCCCCCTGAGCACGTCGAACAACTCTGCGCCGGGTTTCGGCATGATTCCATCGTTCCTTCAATGCCTGGCGGGTGCCGGTTGCGAAGTCTGGGAAAGGCGGTATCCGGCCGGACGATCCTGCCTGATCGTTCAACGCAATTCGGACGCGTTGAGGATACGCGAATCGTCGAGCATCCTATTGGAAAACGGTGAATTTCACCTGTACGATGCCGGCCTCCGCGCGGCTGCGCGGCGCTCACCTGTGGATTCGACTCCTCCAGCCTCCGGATGAACTTCTCCATGAGCCAACCCTCCCAAGACCTTGGGGCTCCTGCTGCACCGAACGCGTTTCGGCTCCTCTGGGCCGGCTTTATGGCCATCTTTGCCGCGGGCATCGGCTTCGCCATCCGCGGCGGCATCCTCGACAACTGGGCCCGTGAATACAGCCTGACCTCCACCCAGGTCGGTGAAATCTCGGGTGCCGGATTCACGGGATTCTGCTTCGGAATCATCATCGGCGGCATCATCGCCGACCGCATCGGCTACGGAAAACTCGTCATCGCAGCGTTCCTGATGCACATCGCTTCAGCGGGTGTGACGTTCATGGCGACCCCCGAGAACGCCTACAACATGCTGTTCCTCGGGGCGTTCATCTTCGCCATCGCCAACGGAACGCTCGAAGCCGTCGCCAACCCGCTGGTGGCCACGCTTTTCCCCAATAACCGCACGCACTACCTCAACATTCTCCACGCCAGTTGGCCGGCCGGCATGATCATCGGCGGCGCCTGTGGCTGGGTTCTCGACGACCGCCTCGAGCTTCCCTGGAAGCAGCAGTTCGCGATCTTCCTGATTCCGACCGTCATTTATGGCCTGATGTTCCTCGGCCAGCGGATGCCGAAATCGGAAGCGGCCGAGAAGGGCCTCAAGCTGGGCGACATGCTGAAGGACGTCGGAATTCTCGGCGGCCTCGTCGTCTGCTTCCTCCTGGCGCTGTTCTCGAGCAGCCTGCTGACGCCGATGCTCACGCCTGCCAACGCAACGCCCGAGCAGATCGCCAGCGCCGATTCGATGGGCTCGAACCTTGGTTACCTCGTCGGCGGCCTGCTGCTCGTCGCGATCGCCTTTATCACGAAGTTCTCGTTCGGCTCGCTCCTCCTGTTCGTGCTGTTCGTGACGCATGCCATGGTCGGAGCCGTGGAACTCGGAACCGACAACTGGATCCAGAGCATCACCGGCAACATCCTGTCGTCGAGCGAAGGCAAGATCCTCTTCGTCTTCACGTCGTCCGTGATGTTCGCCCTGAGGTTCTGTGCCCATTTCATTGAGAAGAAGCTCGGCCTGTCCCCGGTCGGCATCCTGCTGGTCTGTGCGGTCCTGGCCTGCATCGGCCTCAACCTCACAAGCCGCGTCGAAACGTTCGGAGCCGCCCTGCTGGCGCTCACGGTGTACGGCATTGGCAAGACGTTCTTCTGGCCGACCATGCTTGCCGTCGCGAGCGATCGCTTCCCCCGGACGGGCGCCATCGCCATCAGCATCATGGGCGGCATCGGCATGATGTCCGCCGGCCTGGTCGGCGCTCCCGGCCTTGGCTTCCTGAAGGACAAGTACTCCGCCGAAGCGCTGGCCGAGGCGAACAAGCCGCTCTATGAGGCGAACAAGTCCGAGAAGCCCAGCCGCTTCATGCGGGTCTTCGAAGCGACCGCCATCAAGGCCTCCAGCCTGGGCGACGTGAACAATAAGCTCGATGAAGCCCGCAAGAAGGAGGTTGCCGCCGGCAACGCTGATCCGAAGGCGGCCCTGTCGGCACTGTCAACGGACGAACGGGCGATCTTCGATGCCAGCATCGAAGGCGACCGCCGGACGCTCGTCACAGACTCGCTGATCCCGGCCACCATGGCTGCCGTCTACCTGCTCCTGATGGTCTACTTCAAGACCCTCGGCGGCTACCGGCCCCTCCGGCTCGAAGAAGCCCAGGCCGCTTCGACCGCCGAAAGCTAAAGCCGGAAGACGCATTGATCCGCTGCCAACAGGCCCCGCGAGGCAGACTCGCGGGGCTTTTTTTGCGTCTGCAGTTCCGGTCCTCCCTGTCGCGACGGTTGCACCGACGGCGGACTCCAGTGGTCTCGTACCGAAGCGCACGGGAGCGGGCGGGTTTCCTCCCAACTCCGTGCCTGTTCCCGGTCCGGCGCTCAGCATTTCTCTGTTTCGTCGCCGATACTTGGAACGGATTCTGGCCTTCTCTGTCGTCCTTCGTGCGCCCATGATGGAGGATGCAGCCGGAGCGTCTCGCTCCCGTTGCGTCGTCTGACTCGCCTGCGATGTTCGACGTCGGGAGAGTCAGCGCGGCAAGGATGCTGCAAACCGTCATCCGGTTGCCCGGGGCTTCACCACCCCGTTTGAGATCCTTGCCATGACCATTCGACCTCTTGCCTGCGCCCTGGCTGTCCTGGCCGGATTCGCTCCCGCGCTGTCTTTCGCGCAGGAACTTCCCGACACCAGGGATCTGGAACGGATCGGCCTGGTGAACGGCTGGTGGGCTCGCGCGGTGGTCGACTCGAAGCAGGACGAGCTGGAGCACATCCGCAGCGATGAGCAGGTCGTGCTCGTCCAGTCTCGCCAGGGGCTGTTCACGGCGTTCCGCGCCGACTCAGGCCGCATCCTGTGGTCGGTTCTGCTGGGCGGCCCGAAGCACCGCTCCTTCCCTGCCGTCATGAACGAGACGGAGGTCGTCGTCGCGGTCGGCCTCAACATGTTCTCGCTCAATAAGTCGACTGGCGAAACGATGTGGGAACTGCGGCTCCCGGGGCATCCCAGCTGCACGCCCGAAATCGATTCCAACCAGGTGTATGTCGGCACGACGGATGGCAGCGTGTACGCCTACAGCCTCCGGACGATCCGGGAGCTGTTCAGCAAGCGAAAGCTGCCCGCCTACACCCATATGGCCCAGGTGTGGCGCTACAAGACCCCGGAAGCCATCAACGCGATCGTTTCGAATGGAACGGTCGTCGATTTTACGAGCAGCCGCGGAACGCTGTATGGCGTGGACGCCCGTGAACGGTCGCTCCGCTATCAGATCGAAACGACGGGCACGATCCGCACTCCCATGGGGCGGAACCAGAATGCTCTGTTCATTCCGACATCGGACGGCCGGATGACGGGCCTGTCGCTCGACAGCGGTCGAGTCCGCTGGGAATTCACGGCTGGCACCGAAGTCCTCCTTCGTCCCCGGGCCATCGGAAACAGCGTCTATGTCTCGCCGACGCGGGCGGGGCTTTTCTGCCTGGAATCCGAGTCGGGCGCGGAGATCTGGCGGCAGCGGGCCGCGACGGAGTTCACGGCAGCCAGCGACGACCGGGTTTACGCCTTCGACACGGCCGGGAAGCTGCTGGTTCTGGAGCTGGCCACAGGACGCGTGACGGGAAGCATCCCGATGCGGCAGTTTGAAATTCACTACGGAAACGAACTGACGGACCGGATTCTGGTGGCCACCACCGAAGGGCTGGTTGCCAGCTTCCATGAACAGGGCCGGACGTTGCCGGTTTTCCATCGGAATCCGGATCGACGCCCGCTGCTTCCGGACATGGCGCCGGACGAGGCTGCCGAAGGAACGGCCGAGCCGGCGCCTCAAACCAATTGACTTCGAGACGTGCAAGTTTAGAATTTCCCTGGTCAGGTGTTTTCGCCTGTCGGAATCCGAATTCAGCCGCTCCGTCGTCTCGCTTGCCCTGCGAGCACATGAGTGGACACCTTCGCCCTCGCGGGGGTCATTTCGCCGCCTCGTGACGCTCCGAATACGTGGGACGCGTGACACGGCGAGTTTTCTCCGAGCTGCCTGCATGGCCGCGCAGCTCGAAACGTCTTGAGGTCGTCCAATGCTTGGGATCAATCAGTGGGAAATGCTCATGTTCCTCTTCATCGCGCTCTTGCTGTTTGGCAAGAGACTGCCTGAAGTGGCGCGGAGCATGGGCAAGGGCGTGACCGAGTTCAAGAAGGGTCTCCGCGGGTTCGAAGAGGAAGTCAGCCGTGAAGACTCGACGCCGGCTCCCGCAGCCAAGCGTCCGAACGTCGAGAGCGATGAACAGGTCGCCTCGGCCCCGAAATTCCAGCCGCCGACGGCTCCTCCGGTCGAGACCCAGGAAACGGCTCACGCCTGAACAGGGCGTGAGATGACATTGGAGTTTGAAAGCCCCGCGGGTCCCCTCCGCGGGGCTTTTGTCGTTGGAGCCCAGCCTTCAGGCTGCACACCGCAACCGGTTCCCCCCTGGTGGAGCCCCGGCGTGGGGCTGAGACCCGTGACGACCTGTGACGAGACCTGTGACAGCCGAAAATGGTCTGAATCATTGAGATTCTGGACCTGTGACATGTATGACATGTGTGACGAGATTTGTGGTCGTCTTTCACTCCGTTTCGCGGAGTGATCCCTCATCTGTTTCAGGTTGCCAAAGAACGAACTCTCTACCCTCATGGGCGAGGTTGCGCGCAGGGCAGAATTCGGCGTGTCAGGACGAGAGCGCGCCTGGCTGGATCGCTTTGCGGGGTGAGACCTTGCGACGATTCTCAACGGCGTGACAGCGCACGTTGAACGGCTAGACGCCGTACCACGCTCGTCGACGGTGGCGGTCGTGTTCGCGTCAAGCAAAACGAAGGCGAATATGGGCTGGAACTACAGGATCATGAGGCACGCCGACCAGAACGGCGTCTGGTACGGCTTACACGAAGCGTTCTACACAGACTGTCAACCGGAGGGTTGGACAAAGGACTCGGTGATCGGCGAGTTCGAGAGCGTTGAAGACCTCGTCACATCTCTGGAGAAGATGCTGAACGACGCCAGAAGATTCCGCGGCGACGTCCTGGAGTACACGGAAGGCCCCTCCGAATAGTTTGCACCGCTGCCTGTCCCCGATGCGGTCGAACGTGACGGATCATCTCTGTTCGGTGACACGGCGCAATTTGCCCACCGAATTACGAGCCCCGTCCGTAAACAGGCGGGATGATCAACAAAACCCCCGAGCCGAAACGCAAACGCCGACGATGGACAATCGCCGGAGCGTTGCTGCTGATGGCGGCCGCCGCAGGCTGGTGGTACTGGCCGCGAGGGGACGCCAGGTTCGTTGGCACTTGGGAGGTCTTTCAGGACTTCCAGAGCCATCCGGAGCAGAACTCCCCGAAGCCAATTCAGAGTGTCACGTTCTACGCGAATGGAACTGCCCGAGTTGTCCGGCCAGGCAGCAATCCGATAACGATGCTTGGGGCATGGCGGGTGGAGGGCGATGAGCTGCAGCTGGGTTACCAGATTCCCATCCGGTGGCGCTCAACAGCCGTCACAACCGCGCGTCGTATCGCCAAAGTCACTGGGCGATATTTGCTCGTCTATGAATGGGGCAATCGCGTTTCGTTTTCTCACACGAACGAATTTCGTGTGCACGACCGGGACGAGAAGATCAAGGACGGATTCTTTTACCGCCGTGTCCCCGAATGATCACCACACCCGGCACCCACCCAATCTCCCGCGCCAGCACTCACCCATCCGAGTACCGAGTCCTCCGTACCGAGTTCCCTCCCACCCCATCCTCCATTCATCCCTCGCGCCGCGACTCCATGCCGAAGGTCATCCTCGTTGACGCCGATCATGGAGATGCAATTGCAGATGACTTTCAATCGCCGACCAGTCGGCATCGGCACCCCAGTCATAAGGCCACACCCCCAGAGTCATGAGGTACTCCGGTGATGCCAGCAGCTCTTCGAGCTGTTCAATGACTCGCTTTGGAAAGTCAGTGCGATCTTCCCGGATGGCGTCAGTCGCCGGATGCCATCCGACGGGCAGGGACGACGTGGTTTCAATATCGACCAGGATTCGCAGCCACACATCGGCGGACTTCGCGAACTGCGTGCCGCCCGGGTTGCCGACCGCCTCCCACAACCGGATCCACGGGAACAGGACGTATCCTTCCGGATGGCTCAGGAGATAGTCGCGAAAGTCTCTTGGCTCATTCATCACCGCCCACTCGAAGCCAAAGCTCCGAACGAGCACGTTTCCCCAGACGCACGTGAATGCGAGCCCGTTGTCGCAGTGCCAGAGCCCCCCGCCGAGTTCATAGAACACCCAGTCGAGTTCACAGATGTCCCTAGGCCGCCCTTCGAACTGATACCGAGGGATCGTCGGGACGTTGAACCACTGGGTGAAGCGTTCGATCCCGGCATCAACGAGTCGACGCTCTTCCTGCGTCACCGGCCGCAGTTTTGAACGGTCCATCGATTGTGACGGGTCACTTTGCACCCCCACCCCCATTCATCCTTCCGCCTCTCAGCCTTCCTTCTTCCGCCTCTCATGCGCACTCGGCTCCGCCCACGACAAGAACCCCCATCGCAGCGGTTGATCCTGCATGTACTGCTTGTCGAGTTTCAGCGCCGTTACCGCCTTGCACAGCTCGAAACCGAGGTAGAACGCATGCGGCGCATCGAGCGTTGTCGACTTCGAGAACGAATCAAACAGTTCGAACGGATCGTCTCCCTGCCAGTACCCGTCGCGGTTCATCACGTGGATCCGGCCCCGCTCCACGAAAATCCGGAAGTTCGGGTCCTTGAGCTGGCGGCTCATCGCTTCGAGGAATTCTTCCCCCTGCGGGCGCAGCTTGTCGTCGCGGACGACGAGCAGCGGTGAATCGACCTTCTTGACCAGCCGCCGTTCATCGAGGGCCTGCTTCACCAGCCTCCGGGCGAGGTCGAATTCCTTCACCGAGGACCGGGCCCAGTTCGCGACCTCGGTCGTGAGCACACTGCCGATCGAGAGTTCCTGGCAGACCGCGGCCAGCAGGAAGTTGAGCCCGGCACTATCGACTTCCGACATCTCCGTGATGTTCCCGACGCCCATCATCATGGGCCAGTCGGCCCGTTCCCGCCGGACCTCGAAATACCTCGACAGCGAAGCCGCGAATCCGAACCCGATGGGTTCGATGATCGGGTCGACGCGAAACGGCCGGCCCGCCTGAGCCAGGCGCTCGGTGATCGGCACGAGTTGTTCCGGCGAAGCGGGGTTATCCGGAATCGCGATCCATTCCACCGGCAGGTCGACGGACCAGTCAAGATTCGAGTGGTTGACGCTCAGCACAAGTTCCGCCCCGGCCTCGACCGCCGCAGTGACTTCCTTCTGGTCGAAGCTGTCGACGGAGACGCGGAAACCTTCCTGCCTGAGCATCGCGACGACGCGGCCGATGCCGGACCACGATTCGCCGGGGATGCAGCCGACGTCGATCAGGTCGGCGCCGCTGCCCCGGTAATGATTCGACAGCGTCAGGATTTCGGCGTCCGACATTCGGGGGGCGTGGTTGATCTCGGCGATGATCTCGATGTCGAACCGGGACAGATCGACCGTCCGGGCGCCACCCAGGCCGAAGTGGGTGGGAAGGTCGAGAACGTCCTTCGGCCCGCGCTCGAAGGGGAGTCCGAACCGGTCCGAAAGCGGCTGCAGGTCGCCCTGGCACCAGCCGGGGAGGATCACCCGGTCGAACGGGCCGTCGATCGACAGTTTGCGGCTCAGCCATTCGGCATGCAGGAGCGCGGCGACGCTGATGCCAACGACTTCGACGTCGTACTCGAAGCCAATTCGCTGAGCGACCTCAGCCGTGATGCGTCGCACCAGCGGTTCGGCCAGCCGGCCCGTCACAAACAGGATTCGCTCACGCTGAGAAGGCATTTGCCCATCGTAAGAAGGGGCATGGCTGACCGCGAAGGGGCTCGCTGGTTTTCCCGGGGGCCGAGGAATGGGCGATGACCTGCAGGCTTGTGTGATGGTTCACACCAATGGGACTTCGTCCTGCGTGGCCGCCGCTGGAAAGTTAATGACGAGGTGAAAGCCGACTGCGGGGGCGAGGAAGAAGGAAGGGGACGTCACACTGCACTGGTCCGCCAGGTGCCACAGCCGAGACGGCTATGGCACCTGGGTTTGTTTTCGGGGCATGGTTGGACAGGAGGAGGGAGTTGGATGGCTTGGTTTCGGGGGCCGGCGGCGGGGCAGACGACCCGCAGGCTGGCGGCTGGCGGCTCACGCGCGGTCGGAAGCCGCGTCGCGTTCGGATGACGAAATCTTCGTGTCCAGCGACAGGGCGTCACCCGGTTCTGCACACGAAATGAATACGGACGCGACCTCGTGAGGGCCGGCGGGCGCGACCGGCGTTACAGGTTCGGGGCACTGTTGCGGGCGTCGAAGGATTGAAATTCACCGTGTCGCGAATACAGTGCGGGATTCCTTCCGCCGCAGGCAACGACAGATTTGCTGAACCAATGGCGAACTCCGCCGCGAAGGCCGCTTCTCAACCCGCTCCCCCCGACTCACACGCGGAACGCATCCTGGTTCTGGACTTCGGTTCGCAGACGGCCCAGCTGATTGCCCGCCGTGTTCGTGACCAGCACGTCTTCTGCCAGCTCGTCCGGCACGACCTGACGCCCGAACGGATCCGCGAACTGAACCCCAAGGGATTGATCCTTTCGGGCGGTCCCTCCAGCGTTTACGAACCGGGGGCTCCCCTGCCCCACCCCGGGATTTTCCAGCTGGGGATCCCGATTCTCGGCATCTGCTACGGGATGCAGGCCGCCTGCCGGGCTCTGGGCTGCGAGGTGAAGCCGTGCCTGTCGCGGGAATTCGGGCACACCCAGGTCCGTTCGGCCGACACTGACCCGTTCCTGGTCGGCGTTCCGGATGAATGGACCGTGTGGATGAGCCACGGCGACCAGGTGCAGAACCTGTCGGAGCAGTTCCAGGTCCTGGCTACGACCGACACCTGCCCGAACGCCGCGGTGAAGCACCACACCCTGCCGCTGTACGGGCTGCAGTTCCATCCGGAAGTGACGCACACCCAGTTCGGCGAACAACTGCTGGCGAACTTCGTGCGGAATGTCTGCGGTTGCCACGGCAACTGGAAGATGTCGTCGTTCATCGAGGAGCAGGTGCAGTCGATCCGCGAGCGGGTCGGCAGCAGCCGCGTGATCTGCGGGCTGTCCGGAGGCGTCGATTCGAGCGTGACGGCGGCCCTGCTGTTCAAGGCGATCGGGTCGCAGCTGTCGTGCATCTTCGTGGACAACGGCCTCGTCCGCCGCGGCGAGACGGAACAGGTTCGCAAGGAATTCAGCGAACATTTCCAGACGGACCTGCACGTCGTCGACGCGCGAGACCTGTTCCTGAACCAGCTTGCCGGCGTGACTGACCCGCAGCAGAAGCGGAAGATCATCGGCAAGGTGTTCATCGACGTCTTCCGCGAGGAAGCGAAATCGATCAAGGACGCGAAGTTCCTCGCGCAGGGAACGCTGTACCCGGACGTGATCGAATCGGGGGCGAATCCGGACGGTCCGGCCGCGACGATCAAGTCGCATCACAATGTCGGCGGGCTGCCTGCGGAACTGGGATTCGAACTGATCGAGCCTCTTCGGGACCTGTTCAAGGACGAAGTCCGGCGGATGGGACTGGAACTGGGGCTGCCGGAGAAGCTGATCTGGCGTCACCCGTTCCCGGGGCCGGGTCTGGCTGTCCGCTGCCTGGGGGACATTACCGCCCAGCGACTGGAGACACTTCGGGCGGTCGACGCCGTGTTCATCGAGGAACTGGAGGCCGCGGGGCTGTATCGCGAAGTGCAGCAGGCGTTCGCCGTACTGCTGCCGCTGCAGACCGTCGGCGTGATGGGTGACGCCCGGACGTATGAAGACGTCGTCGCCCTGCGGGCCGTGAACACTGACAACTTCATGACGGCCGACTGGTCGCGGCTGCCGTTCGACTTCCTGCAGAAAGTGTCGAACCGCGTGATCAACTCGGTCCGCGGCGTGAACCGGGTGGTGTACGACATCAGTTCAAAGCCGCCCAGCACGATCGAGTGGGAATAAAACGCACCGCGGAGACGCGGAGGACGCAGAGAAGAGGGAGATCGCCGCTGCGCTGCGAATCGCGGATTCAGACTCGGTCTCTCACTTTGATTACGAACCTTTGAACAAACCCCGAGTCTCGTCGGCAATGTGCTCCCACGCCGCGATCTCCCACTTCTCCCTTTCTCTGCGCCTCTGCGGTGACCTCTTCTTCGAATCGTCAGGACGGCCGGGTTGAAGGGATGCCTGCCGCGCCGGTGTTGAGGCCGGCCGGCAAGCCACTCACAGCTGCCGCGACGGCGCTGGCGCTCACCACCGCCTTCCTCTGGGGCGGCACGGCGGTTTCCAATCAGTTCGCAGTGGATCAGCTGCCGCCGCTCATGGTTGGCGGGCTGAGGTTCTTCCTGGCGGGGCTGTTCATGCTTCCCTGGTGCCTGGTGGAGCGGGCGCCGATCGGGATCACGCGGGCGCAGTGGAAGCCGGTGCTGGTGATGGCGGCGCTCCTGTTCCTGCAGATCGGCACGTTCAACATCGGGGGGAAGTGGTCGACGTCGTCGCACGCATCGCTGTTCGTGAACACCTACATCTTCTGGGTGGCGGGCGTGGAGCACTTCGTGACGCGGACGATCCGCCTCGGCTGGCGGGCGATCCTGGGGCTCGCGATTGCGGGGATCGGAGTCGCACTGCTGGTGCTGTCGACGGCCAAGCCGGCGGCGACCGCCGCGAGCGGGATGGATACGCCGACGCTGTCGGGCGACCTGATCCTGCTCTTGAGCGGCCTGATTCTCGGGGTCAAGGTGCTCTACACGAAGGACGCGGTGCGGCAGATCGCTCCCGGAACGGTCATCCTGTGGCACGACTTCCTCGGGGCCGCGATGTTCTTCGTGGCGAGCGCTCTCACGGAGCCGATGCCGACTTCGGCCCCAACGTGGCCGACGATCTGGGCGATGCTGTACGGCGGATTCGTCGTTTCGGGCTTCTGCTTCGCGGCCCACGCATTCCAGTTGCGGACGTATGGGGCGTCGCAGATTTCCGTGTTCAGCTTCACGACGCCGGTATTCGGCGTGGGGCTGGGGGTGCTTCTGCGGGGGGACGCTTTGTCGCCGTGGCTGCTGGTGTGCGGGGTGGCGGTGGCGGTCGGAATTACGCTCGTGAACCTGCCGGAGGGGAGTGAGGCGGAGGCGCTCGAGTAGGCCTGATTGCATCTGGCGCTCTCGCTGCCTGGCGAAATCGGCCCTACATTACTCCCACGGTCTGAGGTCGTAGCCCGCCGGGTCTTGACTGACTCAGACATCGCAGATTGTGTTCATCAGATCGAGCGTACAATGCTTCGGAACAGATTGGCCGGCTTGGCCTTGATCGGGTTGGCGACGAGCGTGGCGGGATGCGGCACTGTTGATGTCGCCCAGGCCGCGGATGAGAAGCCGGCCGCAGCAGCACCAAAGGAAACGGGGAAGAACGTGGCAGACAGCGCACCGGAAGTGGCGTTTCCGAGCCTCCCGAAAGGGGCCGGCAAGATGGACGACAATGCTCCCAAGACATTCACCACGACGGAATCGGGGCTGAAGTACCGCGTGCTCCGCGCCGGCACTGATCCCAAGCCGACCGCCCGGCAGGCGGTCGAGGTTCACTATCACGGCTGGCTGGACAACAAGAAGGTGTTCGACAGCTCCTACGAGCGCGGCGAGACGATTTCGTTCGGGCTGAACCAGGTGATTCCCGGCTGGACCGAAGGGATGCAGAAGGTCGGCAAGGGGGGAATGATCGAACTCGAGATCCCGGCCAAGCTCGGCTATGGATCACGCGGCGCGGGCGCTGCGGTTCCTCCGAATGCGACGCTGCACTTCCTGGTGGAGCTGAAGGACATCAAGTAATTCGGCCGGCTCCTTGCTTTGGGATGCACGCCCGGCATCCCAAAGCAGGACAAACATGCAGGCCACGCCAGGCAAGGCGCCTTATCGGCTTCCCCGACTGGCCGGAGAAACCGCTGCCAGAAGCCAGGCAGCGCTGGCGGCGGACAGGACCGAGTAATCGAGTGACGGCTTCGGGCCGAGTGCGACTGTCATCGTGATTGCAAACAGCATCAGCAGACTTCCTGCGGCCGCCGCAACGAGCCGCAGACGCCATCCGATCAGGAGGGCAACTGCCAGCACGACTTCCGCACACGTCGCGATCCAGCCGACTGCGGGGATGAGTGCCTGCGGCAGAAACCAGTTCAGTCGAGCCACGTAGGCTTCGTACTCTGAAACGTTGCCCCAGGCGACTCCTTCTGCCCCGGGGGGCCCCCAGAGCCCCAGTCGATCGGCAACGGCCGACAGGAACGCCGCCGACAGCGCCAATCGCACTATCCAGGTCGCCGCGATGAGAGCGCGATCGCTACTCATGACCGGCTTCCGGGATGGCAATCTGTTTGGCGTCGCGAGGATGAATCAGGACCGCAATGATCCGCGCCTTGTTCGCGGATGAGGCATTTTTCGAGACCCGGTGCAGGCAACCGGTCGGTTCGTAGAATGTCTCGCCTGCCTTGAAGACCCTTGTCGGAAGGTCATCGATCCCCAGTTCGTACTCGCCTTCCGCAACGTAGCCGAACACCGGACCGGGATGACGATGAGGCTTGCCCGCCTGGCCAGCCGCGAGAGACACCTCGACGACCGTCACGCTGGAGTCTTTCGCGTCCAGTTTTTCAATGATTTCTGAGGTGGAGATCACCCGGACCGACTCGCTCTTCTCATGCTGCTGAGCGAGGGAAGCTCCCCCCGCACCGACGAGGGCCCCCGTCAGCAACAACAGTGCGGTTCGAATCATGCAAAGTCTCCAGAGGCGGGGCGAACCTGGCAGGGCAGCAAAACAGAAAGCCCGGTCATCATGACCGGGCTTTCGAAGTTTTGCACCACTGTCGCAGGCAGCACCTGCTGCTGGAACGACTAGCAGTTGTAGTAGAGGTCGAACTCGTAGGGGTGGGGGCGGAGGCGAACGGGGTCGATTTCGTTCTCCCGCTTCCACTTGACCCAGTTTTCGATCAGGTCGGACGTGAAGACGTCGCCCTTCAGCAGATAAGCGTGATCCTGCTCAAGAGCCTCGAGGGCTTCGGTGAGCGACTTGCAGGCGACGTTGGTGTGGGAGAGTTCCTCTTCGGTCATCTCGTAGATGTCGCGGTCGAGCGGCTCGCCGGGGTCGATCTTGTTCTGGATACCGTCGAGCATCGCCATCATGAGGGCGGTGAAGCTCAGGTAGCCGTTGGCGGCCGGGTCCGGGCAGCGGAACTCGACGCGCTTGGCCTTGGGGCTCGGCGAGTACATCGGGATGCGGCAGGCGGCCGAGCGGTTGCGCTGGCTCATGGCGAGCGTGACCGGGGCTTCGTAGCCGGGGACGAGGCGGTGGTAGCTGTTGACGGTCGGAGCCGAGAAGGCCAGTAGCGAACGACCGTGCTTCAGGATGCCGCCGATGGCGTGGAGGCCGAGTTCCGACATGCCTGCATAGCCGTCGCCGGCCATGAGGGGCTTGCCATCCTTCCAGAAGGACATGTGGGTGTGCATGCCCGAGCCGTTATCGCCGTAGATCGGCTTCGGCATGAAGGTGACGGTTTTGCCGTGGCGCTTGGCGACGTTCTTAATGCAGTATTTGAACCACAGGAACTGATCGGCCATGGTGAGCAGATCAGTAAACTTCATATCGATTTCGCACTGGCCGGCGGTGGCGACCTCGTGGTGGTGGGCTTCGACAACGATGCCGAGCTTCACCATTTCGGCGACCATGTCGGCGCGGACGTCGCCGAGGGTGTCACCGGGGGCGACGGGGAAGTAACCGGCCTTGTAGCCGATCTTGTGGCCGAGGTTGGCGCCGCCTTCGGTGCGGCTGGAGTTCCAGGCTGCTTCGGAGGAGTCGATCTCGTACATCGATCCCCGCTGCGAGCTGGAGAATCGGATGTCGTCGAAGATGAAGAATTCGGGTTCTGGCCCGACGAAGCAGGTGTCGGCGATGCCGGTCTGCTTCATGTAGGCGATGCCTTTCCGGGCGATCCAGCGGGGATCGCGGGAGTAGTTTTCCTTGGTGATCGGGTCGACGATGTTGGCGATGAGGCTGACCGTCGGCCGGGCATGGAAGGGATCGAGGCGGGCCGTGGAGACTTCCGGGACGGCGAGCATGTCGGAGGCGTTGATGGCCTGCCAGCCGCGGATGGAGGAGCCGTCGAAGCCGAAGCCGCCCTCGAAGATGCCTTCGTCAAGGTCGTAGATGGGATATGAGCAGTGCTGCCAGGTGCCGAGCATGTCGACGAACTTGAGGTCGACCTGTTCGACGTTGTTGCTCTTCGCGAAGGCGAAGAATTCCTTGGGGGTCTGCGGCCAGGGCGACTTCGTACTCATAGGATCAGGACTCCGGGCGAGGCGTAGGAACGGTCACCGATTTCGGGGCGGAAACGAACGCCGCCTGCAGAATAAATCCGGGGACAGTGGGGATGATTGCTAAGCGGTCAGCGACTCGCAAGAGACGGCGAATCGCAGGGAAAGCGGAAGCGAGTCGGCGAAAAAGGGATTCCCGGAGCGGCTCGAGTTCAGCGAATTCCGAGAAATGTTCAAAGTGGTCCTTCTCCGGGCGGCCGTCCGTACGACCGAGATTTCGACCGGACATTGATCGGCATCCCGGGCTGAGACATCAAGGAAAAAACGCCGCCCCGGTTGCGAGGCGGCGTCTCGGAGACACATCTCACGTTTCGCGGGACTGGAAATCAGCCGAGCGGGACAGTGGCGATCGTCTTCAGGATCTGGCCGGCGATCTGGTACGGGTCGCCCTGGCTGTTGGGTCGGCGGTCTTCGAGGTACCCGCGGTATTCGTTGTTGACGAAGCTGTGCGGGACACGGATCGAGGCACCCCGGTCGGCAACGCCGTAGGAGAACTTGTCGATGGACTGCGTTTCGTGGTGTCCGGTGAGGCGGAGGTGGTTATCCGGTCCGTACACGGCGATGTGGTCGTTGACGTTCACTTCGAAGGCCTTCATGAGCTTTTCGAAGTACTCCTTGCCGCCCTTCTCACGCATGTAGGCCGTGGAGAAGTTGCAGTGCATTCCGGAGCCGTTCCAGTCGCCGCGAATCGGCTTGCAGTGCCATTCGACGTCGACCTGGTACTTTTCGCAGAGTCGCATGAGGAGGTAGCGGGCGACCCAGACCTGGTCGGCGGCACTCTTGGAGCCCTTGCCGAAGACCTGGAATTCCCACTGTCCCTTGGCGACTTCGGCGTTGATGCCTTCGTGGTTGATGCCGGCGTCGAGGCAGAGGTCGAGGTGCTTCTCGACGATTTCGCGGGCGATGCCGCCGACGTTGGTGTAGCCGACGCCGGTGTAGTACGGGCCCTGGGGCTGCGGGAAGCCGCTGCCGCTGGGGAAGCCGAGGGGCCGGCCATCCCGCATGAGGAAGTATTCCTGCTCGAAGCCGAACCAGGCGCCCGGATCGTCAGGAATGTTTGCGCGGCCGTTGCTGGGGTGCGGCGTTTTGCCGTCGGGCATCATGACTTCGGCCATGACGAGGGCGCCGTTCTTCCGGGTGGAATCGGGGAAGATGGCGACCGGCTTGAGCATGCAGTCGGAGCTGCGTCCTTCGGCCTGCTGTGTGGAGCTGCCGTCGAAGCCCCACATGGGGAGATCTTCGAGCTTGGGGAAGGACTTGAATTCCTTGATGGTGGTCTTGCTGCGGAGGTTCGGCGTCGGCGTGTAGCCGTCGAGCCAGATGTATTCCAGCTTAAATTTTTCCATGGCGCCTGAGTGCTTTGTCTGCCGGTGAGTGTCAAGGAATTTGTGGAGCCGGCGTCCGTGCCAGCGTGGTAAGCAGTCTTGCTTATCGATTCAGCAGCCACCGGGCATTCGCGTCTGAATTTCCAGCAATTCTGCGGCTTCTCCGCTGGAGTACCTGCAGAATGCAACGGGTGTGCCAGTTTGCGCAGGGGTGCTCGACCATGCGGCAGGGCTGCCCGGGTGGGGGGAGGCAGCTGGAGAGGGGCGTGCCCTACCCTTTCGCTTGCCGGAGGCGTTCGAGAAAGGCGTCGACCGGGAGGGTGTTTGCGATGTCGTCGCGCGTCAGGCCGGCCCGGCGGGCCTGGAAGACGCCGAACTGCATGAGGTCCATGTCGGCGAAGCCGTGGGCATCTGTGCTGATGACGATGGGAATGCCGCGTTTCTTCGCGGCGGCGGCATGGATATCGTCGAGGTCGAGGCGGGCGGGATTGGCGTTGATTTCGACCATTACGCGGTGCTTCGCGCAGGCGTCGAGGAAGACATCGAAATCGATGTCGGCCGGCTTGCGGCGATCGACGAGGCGACCAGTGGGGTGGCCGATGATGTCGACATGGGGATTCGTGATGGCGCACATCAGCCGCTTCATGATCTGCTCACGAGGCTGCTGGAGGCCGTAGTGCAGGACGGCGATGACCCAATCGGCCTGTTCCAGGACGTCATCGGGGAGGTCGAGGGTGGCGTCTTCGAGGATGTCGCATTCGATCCCTTTCAGGATGCGAATTCCCTTGATGGACTTCTGGGCTTCGTCGATCGCCTTCCAGTGGGCGAGAAGGCGGGGGGCATCCAGGCCGTTGGCCATCGAGACCCGCTTGGAATGGTCGGTGATGGCGATGTACTCGCGTCCGCGGGATTTTGCGGCCTCGGCCATTTCGAGGATCGAGGCCGATCCGTCGGAGGCGGTGGTGTGCATGTGCAGGTCGCCCCTGATGTCATCAAGTTCGACCAGGCGCGGAAGCGGGCCCTGCTCCGCGAGGGCGAACTCCGTCCGGTTCTCACGGATCTCCGGGGGGAACACCGGGAGCCCGAGCGCGGCGTAGACCTCCTGCTCGGTGCGGCCGGCGACCATCTGCTCGCCGCGGAACAGGCCCCATTCGTTGAGCTTGAGGTCCATGTCCTGGGCACGGCGCCTGAGGACGACATTGTGCTCTTTCGACCCGGTGAAATACTGCAGGGCCGCTCCGAAGGATTCTGCGGGGACGACGCGCAGGTCGAGCTGGAGCCCCTTGAAGAGGCGGACGCTCATCTTGGTGTCGCCCCGGGCGATGATCGCCTCGACGAGGCGATGCCCGGCGAGGCGGTCCATGATGGCGTCCGGTTGCGACGCCTCGGCGAGCAGGTCGAGATCGCCGCAGGTCTCCTTGCGGCGTCGGCAGCTGCCCGCGACTTCGAGCTGCGCGACACCGGGCACGGATCTCAGGTCTTCGGCGATCTGCTCGGCGACCTGCTTCGCTTCCGAGAGGTAGACCCGCCGGCCGGCCGACTCTGCGACTTCCAGCCCCTTGAGGATGGCGTCCTGGGTCTTTTTTCCGAAGCCCTTGATGCCGGCGATCCGGTTCTGTTCGGCGGCCAGGCGCAGCTCGTCGAGCGAACGGATTCCGTGCTCCTGAAAGAGCGCAAAGACCTTCTTCGGGCCGAGGCCCGGGACGCGCAACATGGCGACGACTCCGGCCGGGACCTGTTCGCGGAGCTCGGCCAGTTGCGGAATGCTGCCGGTCTGGACCAGGACCTGGATTTTTTTTGCGAGGTCTTCCCCGATGCCGGGAAACTCGCGGAGTTTCGCGATGCTGTCGGCGGCTGCCGCGATCGACTCCGTGGAATCGAGGATGGCGCGGGCGGCGTTGCGGTAGGCGCGGACGCGAAACGGGTTAGCCCCCTGAATCTCAAGGAGCTCGGCAAGCTCTTCAAACTGGGCCGCGATTGCGCCGTTCTGCATGGAAGCGTCCTGAGGATCGAGTGACGGGGCTCCCCAGTTTAGAAGATTCGGGGCGGTGTGCCTTTTCGGGCGGGGAGGAGATTCGCCACAGAGACGCGGAGGGAGGGAGATCGCGCCACAACCGGGTCGCCACGCCGGGGAGCTTTGTGCCCGGTGATCACAGGGGGCTGACGCCCCCCGCTCGCCGGGTTGGGGGGAGAGGGCGTTGTTTACTGGCTGGGGTAGAACATGGCCTCAATCGTTCGGGCGAAGGCTCCGTAGGCTCCTTCGCTGAAGAGCACGAAACGGACGATCGAGGGACGGCCGCGGGCGATGAGGAACTCGCGGGTCGTCCCCAATGCGGTCTGGGCGGCGAGGTCGATCGGGTATCCGTAGACGCCGGTGCTGATCGCGGGCATGGCGATCGATGCGCAGTCGTGTTCGATCGCCAGTTCGAGGCAACGACGATAGGCGTTTGCCAGCAGGTCGGGCTCGCCCTGTCGCCCGCCTTTCCAGACAGGGCCGACGGCATGGAAGACATATCGGGCGGCCAGACGCCCTGCGGTGGTCGCGACGGCCTGGCCCGTGGGGCAGCCCTCGGGATATCTCCGGGCCGTCTCCTGCATCAGAGCGGGGCCTGCGGCGTGATGAATGGCGCCGTCGACTCCCCCACCACCGGCGAGCTGTGAGTTGGCTGCATTGACGATGGCGTCGGCGGCCTGGCGGGTGATGTCTCCGACCAGGAGTTCGATTCGCGATTCTCCAATCCGGGCGAGCATGGGCGCTGTGTCGATGGCTCAGGTTTGAACAGGAAAGATACAGGATCAGGGGACAGGACGTCTCTCGGAACGGGGTGGGCGGCTTCCCGAGGTGGCTTCAACGGGGAACAGAAGGAAACGGGGGGAACAGAAGGAAACGGGGGGAACAGAAGGAAACGGGGGGAACAGAAGGAAACGGGGGGAACAGAAGAAAAGGAAGGGAAGGAAGTGAGGGGATGGTGGAGGTTGAACGGGGGAGAAATGGCTTTCGTCGCAACGGGGGCAGCGCGCGGATGCGATGTGTCGCTCCTTGCGGGGCTCAGGTTGCGGAGGGGCCATGAGCAACGGGGGGAGCTGCGGCATTCAAGGAACTCCGTCGGAACATTGGAGAACCGATGGTTCATCCGACCGGCGGCGAGCGCATTGCTGCTCCCTTGAGCATGGCCAACGAAAAAAGCGGCGGTGGGAGATTCCCACCGCCGCTCGTGTCCTGAAATCACGTCCGCTCCGCAGCCGATTAGAATTCGGTGTCGCTGACGATGTTCTGGCCCTTGCGCGAGCCGTCCCAGGTGAGGAGGCTGGAGTAGACCATGGCGTCCATCGTCTGGTTGAGGAACCTGCCGTTGCCGCCGCAGAAGATGACGTTCACACCGCCGGAGTGCGTCGAGCTGGGCCGCTGGGCCTGGCCTTCCGCGCCCTGGAGGTTGGCGTTGATCATGCCGTTGCTGGCGACGACGCCACGGAACCCGGCCGGGATCGCCAGGGAGGTGCCTTTGACCGGTGCGGCCGCCGTGCCGGCAACTCCAACGCCCCCCGCGGTGGTCGAGGCGGCGATGACGTAGTTGGTGCCGGAGTTCGCCACGGGGAGACCGAACGAGAAATCGCTGATTTCGATGTCCCCGGTGGCTGCAGGAGCGCGACCGGCCCAGTTCTGTGCCTGGAGGTTTTCAGCAAACAGGAGGGTGGCGGTGGTGCCGTCGGCGCGGGAAACCTGGTCGAGCTTGATCTGGACATCGGGCCACGACACACCCGTTCCACGAGCCACTTCGCGGTCATCCGCCGGAATCGGCGTGGCGCCGGTTCCGTTGAAACTGTAGTCGTAGAGCGACGAGACGTGGCCGGCCGTGGGCGTTCCGGTGGCGTTGACCGTCATATCGGCGCCGTAGATCGCGTTGGAGATGTATCCGACGTTGATCGCGTAGGAGAGGTTGCCGGGGAGGTTGTCGTTCGGATCATCCGGGCAGTTCAGGACCTTGTTCTTGACCTCGGCCAGACCGGTCGTGGTGTTCACGCCGGTACCGTCGTTGGTGGAGGCGGCGAGGCGTTCGCCGAGAGGTCCCAATTCGATGAACGGGAAGAGCTGGACCGTCCAGGGGGTTCCGGCGTTGACCGGAGTGGAGGCCGTACCCCAGTTAATGGGGGCGCTCAAATCCGTCAGGTACGGCAGGCTGCCGTTGCGGCTGGTGGCGTACGACTGTGCGGCGATGCCGAGGTTTCGGATGTTGTTGAGACATTCGGTCCGGCGCGCTGTGGCTCGGGCGTTCTGCACGGCTGGCAGGATCAGGGCCGCCAGGGTCGCGATGATCGAGATCACCACGAGCAGTTCGATGAGGGTGAAGCCCCGGCGAGGGGCGGCCCGCCTGAGAGCGGTACGACGCGTGAGCATGAGGGACTCCAGGACAACGTTCGGGACACGAAACTCGACAGATTTCCGATCGCCCCAACGATTGTGGCCGGCTCGGGAATCCGAGGAAACTTACGAAAGGAATGGGGACGCTATTGGACGGGAATTCGTGATCAGCGCGAAGTTTTCAGTGCGAAGTTTCGAATCTGCTCACAACTACTGTGCCCCGGGAAACCCGAGGGCTCTGAAGGGCCTATTTGCTGCGATTCGCAGCAGTCCGAAAAGGCCTTCCGGATTATGTAGCGTTTTCAGGCGTCGAAACACAACAAACCGGTTCAACACGTTGCGTTTTCTGGATTTGGAACGCGTCTCGTCCGGCTATTTGGGATGAATTGCACGTCGCGTGCCGAATCGGGTCTGATCGTCCACAACACAATGGTTGGGGAGGTCTCTCGATGCGGTTCACTGGCAGAGCCAGTGCCACCCGGCCGCGTTCCCCTACGGGTCGCGGCTCACGAGACGGTTATTCGATCGTCAGGAGCAGGTCGCCGGCGTCGACGCGGCTTCCGGCTTTGACAAGCAGTTTCCCGACTTTGCCGTCGCGGCTGGCGTTGACCGTCGTCTGCATCTTCATCGCTTCAATCGTCAGCAGCTTCTGTCCCTTCTTGACCGCCTCGTCCGGCTCAACCACCACCGAAACGACCATGCCGGGCATGCTCGAGGCGATGTGGGTGGGGTCGGCCGCGTCGGCCTTCAGGTTTTTGACGACGGTCGACTCGAGCGTGGCGTCGGGGACGTTCACATCACGCGGCTGGCCGTTCAGTTCGAAGAAGACCGAGCGGGTTCCGTCCGGATGGGCGCTGCCGGTGGTGGTGAACTTCAGGAAGAGAGTCTTGCCGGGCTCGATATCGACGGCGAATTCTTCACCGGGCTGCATGCCGTAGAAGTAGACGGGCGTGGGGAGGCCGCTGGTATCGCTGAATTCCTGGCGGTGGGCGGCGAACTGCTCGAACACCTTGGGATAGAGGATGGCGGAAAGTTCGTCGCGCTTCGTCGCGGGGCGTTCGAGCAGCGGTTCGAGGCTCTTGCCGGCGGCGTCGAGGTCGGCGGGGGGAAGGGATTCGCCGGGACGACGTTCAAACGCAGGCCGGGAACCGAGAATCCGCTGCTTCACCTGCTCGGGGAAGCCGCCGGGGGGCTGGCCCATCGCGCCGGAGATGAGGTCGATGACCGATTCGGGATAGGCGATGTCCTTCTTGCCGTTGAGGACATCGTCGCTGGTGAGTTCATTGGCGACCATGAAGAGGGCCATGTCGCCGACCGACTTCGACGTGGGCGTGACCTTCACGATGTCGCCGAAGAGCTGGTTCACCTCGGCATAGACGCGGCAGACTTCCTGCCAGCGATCGGCCAGGCCGAGGGCGCGGGCCTGCTCGTAGAGGTTGGTGTACTGGCCGCCGGGCATTTCGTGGTTGTAGAGGTCGGCCGTGCCGGGGAGCGTTTCGCTTTCGAACGGCAGGTAGAACTGCCGGACGCAGCGCCAGTATTCGGCGATCTCGTCGAGCCGGCGGGAATCGAGGCCGGTTTCACGGGGCTGGAAGCGGAGGGATTCGCAGAGGGTGTTGAGGTTCACCTGCGAGGTTCCGCCGGACATGGGGGCCATGGCGGCGTCGGCGATGTCGAGTCCGGCGTCGGCGGCGCGGAGGATCGACGCGGCCTGGATTCCGGCGGTGTCGTGGGTGTGGAAGTGGATGGGGACGCCGATTTCCTGCCGGAGAGCCTTGACCAGCGTGGCGGCCGCTTCCGGCTTGCACAGTCCGGCCATGTCCTTGATGGCGAGGATGTGGGCCCCCATCTTCTCGAGGTCTTTGGCGAGGTCGACGTAGTACTTGAGGGAGTACTTGGTGCGGTTGGGGTTGGTGATGTCGCCCGAATAGCAGATGGCCGCCTCGCAGATGCCACCGGCTTCGTTCACGGCCTCCATGGCGACCCGCATGTTGGGGACCCAGTTGAGGCAGTCGAAGACGCGGAAGACATCGACGCCATTTCCGTCGGCGTAGGCTTCCTTGACGAACTCGCGGACGACGTTGTCGGGATAGTTGGTGTAGCCGACGGCGTTCGAGGCACGGAGCAACATCTGGAACAGGATGTTGGGGCACTTCTCGCGCATCTGGTCGAGACGCTCCCATGGGCATTCCTGCAGGAAGCGCATGGTGGTGTCGAAGGTCGCCCCGCCCCACATTTCGAGCGAGAAGAGCTGCGGCAGCAGAAAGGAATAGGCCTCGGCGATCTGCACGAGGTCGTAGGTGCGGAACCGCGTGGCATGCAGGGACTGGTGGGCATCGCGGAAGGTGGTGTCGGTGATGAGCAGCGGCTTCTGCTCTTTCACCCACCTGGCGAATCCCTGAGCGCCGAGCTTGCGGAAGCGATCCTTCGTGCCTTCCGGACGGGTGGCGCGGGGATCGTACGGGGGAATGGGGGCGGGAGTGCGCCGGGTGGCGACGGGCCGGCCTTTCACCATCGGGTTGCCGTTGACGATGACGCCGCCGACATAGCTGAGGAGCTTCGTCGCGCGGTCTTTGCGTTTCGGGAACTCGAACAGGGAGGGGTTTTCGTCGATGAACCGGGTCGTGCATTCGCCGGTGACGAAGGTGGAGTGCTGGAGGACGTTGATGAGGAAGGGGATGTTGGTTTTGACGCCGCGGATACGAAATTCCTGCAGGCAGCGATGCGTGCGGCGGATGGCGTCCTGGAAGCGGCGGCCGCGGGTCGTGACCTTCACGAGCAGCGAATCGTAATAGGGATGGACCCAGGCGCCGGAGAACGCAGACCCGGCATCGAGACGGACGCCCATGCCGCCGGCGGAGCGGTAGTGGGAGATGCGGCCGTAATCGGGGACGAAATTGTTCGCGGGGTCTTCTGTGGTGACGCGGCACTGCACGGCGAAGCCGTTGGTGCGGATGTTGGACTGCGAGTCGATCCCGATCTCGGGGTCACCGAGCTTGTAGCCCTGGGCGACGAGAAGCTGGGCGCGGACGATGTCGAAGCCTGTGACTTCTTCCGTGACCGTGTGCTCGACCTGGATACGGGGATTGACCTCGATGAAGTAGAACTTGTTGGTGTCGGCATCGACGAGGAACTCGACGGTTCCGGCGGCGACATAACCGACCTGATTGCCGATTTTCACCGCGGCTTCGCAGAGGGCGTCGCGGACCGCTGGGTCGAGATTCGGCGCCGGGGCGATTTCGATGACCTTCTGGTGGCGGCGCTGGACGGAGCAGTCGCGTTCGTAGAGGTGGACGAGCGAGCCGTGCTGGTCTCCAAGGAGCTGCACTTCGATGTGCCTGGCCCGGGAGATGAATTTCTCGATGAAAATATCGGGAGAGTTGAAGGCGACGAGGGATTCGCGTCGCGCGGCTTCGTAGTTGTCGACGAAGTCGGCTTCGTTATGGACGACGCGCATTCCGCGGCCGCCGCCGCCGTGGGCGGCCTTCAGGATGATGGGGTATCCCTGCTTTTTCGCTTCGGCGAGGCCTTCCTTCGCGTCCTTGAGCGCCTTTGTTGAGCCACCGAGGACGGGAACTCCGGCCTGCATGGCGATGGTGCGGGCGGCGGTCTTGTCGCCCAGCTTGATCAGGTGTTCGACCTTCGGGCCGACAAACGTGATGCCGTTATCTTCGCAAGCCTTTGCGAGTTCAGGCTTTTCGGAAAGGAATCCGTAGCCGGGGTGGATGCCGTCGACGCCGTTTTCCTTGGCGACGGCGATGATGCCGTCGATATCCATGTAGCTCTTGATGGGCTCGCCGGGCTGTCCGACCTGGTAGGCCTCGTCCGCCTTGAAGCGATGGAGGGCAAAGCGGTCTTCGTGGGCGAAGATGGCGACGGTGCGGATGCCGAGTTCGGTGGCGCTCCGGAAAACGCGGATCGCAATTTCGCTGCGGTTACAGACGAGCAGTTTTTTAATAGCTGGCATGGGGGCCAGTCTGATGTTCGGCGGGGGTTTTTCAAGGACGATCGTGCGGGGTTTGAAACGTGGGAAACGCGTTTGACGACGAAACCGTCAGGCTTGGCAGAAACGGCCAGTTCACTCCAGTCCGAACGGGGGTGGCGCGGGAGTGGATGAGGGGCGTGACGCGGGTGGCGTTCGGTCCGTGAGGCGCAGAACTTCTGACTGCGGCGGTCGTTCCGACAGAACTGCGGTGCGGCGCTGGTGACGGCTTTCGGATGTCGATTGTCGTTGAGTGGCTCTTTGACGCGCCATTCGGGTCTGGCGAGTCTATGATGGGCCCCCGATCCTCGATTGAAATCAAAGTCCCTGCCGAATCATTCCCACTGCTGATTCATGTCCCGCACCGTCCGACTGGTGACCCTCGGCTGCAAGGTCAACCAGTATGAAACCCAGCTCGTCAAGGAGGCCCTGGAAAAGCACGGCTTCCGTGAGGCGGCAGACGGGGAGAACGCCGACCTGTGCGTGGTGAACACGTGCACGGTGACGAACGAAGGGGATTCGAAGTCCCGGAAGATGATCCGGTCGCTGGCGCGGGAGAATCCCGGAACGCGGACGCTGGTGATGGGTTGCTACGCGACGCGCGATCCCGAGGCGGTCAAGGAACTGCCGTCGGTGTTTGAAGTCGTCACGGACAAGCGCGAACTTCCGGACGTGCTGCTCCGCGAGGGCGTCCACAACATGCCGGCGGGGATCTCAACGTTCGACGGCCGGAAGCGGGCGTATGTGAAGGTGCAGGACGGGTGCATCCTGAAGTGCAGCTACTGCATCATCCCCAAGGTGCGTCCGGGACTTCGCAGCCGGTCGGCGGACGACATCGAAGACGAGGTGCGGCGACTGATCGACAATGGTCACAAGGAAATCGTGATCGCGGGGATTCATGTCGGGCATTACGGAGTCGAGACGACTCGCGGTCGCAGCGGGTTGCCTCCGTTCCGGCTATGGCATCTGTTCCGACGACTCGACCGGATCCCGGGAGACTGGCGGATGCGGCTTTCGAGCGTCGAAGCGAACGAGCTGAACACCGATTTCATCAACGCCGCGGCGGATTGCGAGCACCTGTGCCCGCAGTTCCATCCCGCCCTGCAAAGCGGTTCGGACACGGTCCTGGAGCGAATGCGCCGCCGTTACCGCATGGGGCGGTTTCTGGACATGCTCGACCGTTTCCGCGACCGGATTCCGGAGGTGGCCTTCACGACGGACGTGATCGTTGGCTTCCCGGGGGAGACGGACGAGGAGTTCGAGCAGACGCTCGAGAGCTGCCGACGGGCCCAGTTCATGAAGATCCACGTTTTCCCGTTCAGCACGCGTCGCGACACGCCCGCGGCCACGATGCCGAACCAGATTCCCGCAGAACTGAAACGGGAGCGATGCCATCGGCTGTCGGTTCTGGAACGCGAGCTGGCCGGGAACTACTATGCCAGATGGATTAACCGGCCGCTCGAGGTGCTCGTGGAGCGCGAATCGGAGTGGCGTCCCGGTTGGCTGCGAGGAACGGATCGGCGCTACATCCCGGTGGAGTTTCCTGGCCCCGCGGGGCTGATTGGAGACTTCGCGACGGTGAGAGGCGCCGTGGTCCATCCGGAGTTCCTGGAAGGGAGCCCGGGCGTGACAGGCGAGGCGATCCGCGACGAAGAACGAGCGGAGGCCGATTGCATTCGATGAGAGGCCGCCGGCCGGGGCCGGCAAGGTTTCGGTGATCCGGGCGAGAACCGCCCCCTGTGTGCGATGGGAAACGGTGCGATGGAGTCGCGGTTTTTCAAGATTGCAGTCGATGAAGACGTCGCCCGCGTCGACGTACTTCGCGATCGGCTCACTGAGGAAGACAACATCGAGGAATTCGGGCAGGAGCTGACGTCTCTTGTCGAGAAGCAGAAGGTGACCCGAATCGTCCTGAACATGGAACGCGTGAAGTACTTCACGAGTTCTGTGATCGGAAAGCTGATCATGCTGCACCGGCGCATGAGCCGGTCGGACGGACAGATGGTACTTGCGAACCTGCCGCCCGAGGCGGAAGAGATCCTTTCGACGAGCCAGCTGCTGACTTACTTCAATACGTCGGCGACGGACAACGGGGCGAACAGCGGCGTGCAGGCCTGAGAGGCCGCGGTCAGAAGTGAGAGGGCGCTTGATCAGGGGGCTGATCTCCCCCGCTCGCCTGTGCGATCGGGCTGCTGGCTTCTCAAGGGGCCTGCCTGCTGTTTCAATCACGTCGGGCGGAGGGGCTGCGGGATCTTGTCTTTCATGACAGGCAGGTTGCGTCTTGGGATCGGCTACGGGGTTCGATCGGAATCTTGCGCGGGGCCTCCCTGCAGGAGATCGGCCGGCATGTGGCGTGCCGGCGACGCGCTGGCGTGAGCGTCTCATTGCTGTCACGGTCCTGGCCGCGTGTTCGCTGGCGGTGGGGCTCGTCGTTCCGCCGACGGATGAGCTGCCGCACTGCGACGACTGGGACTACGTCGAGACGGCGAGGCACTTTCTCGCGACCGGACGGATGGTGCTCTCCGACTGGCCTGCCTTCACGCTCGTTGGCCACGTTCTCTGGGGTTCGCTTTTCGGAGCGATCCTGGGACCGTCGTACTTCGCGTTCCGCCTGTCGATGTTCGTGATGTCCTGGCTCGGCGCCATGGGAATCTACGAATGGGGCCGCGATTCCGGGCGCAGCCAATGCCAGGCCATTTGGATTGCAGCGGTAGTTCTCCTGAACCCGCTGAACATGGTCTACCAGAACTCGTTCATGAGCGACGTGACTTCGGTCACGGCCTTCATCTGGCTGGCCGTGCTGCTGAATCGCCGGCCACAGCACCGGGCGCTGAGTTCCGTGGGGACCGGACTGCTGGCCGCGTTCGGTTACCTGGCCCGCCAGACCGCGGTGATCCCATTGATCGCCGATTGCCTGATCGAGGCGATGAAAGTGGTGAGGGGTCGGCGACTTGACCGCCGGCTCCTGATCACCCTCGCGACGTTCGCTCCGTTCGTGGTGGGATACTGGGGGTGGCTTTTCATTCGAGGAACACCGTATTCCACATCAGTCACGGCCCGGACGGCGCTTCCTGCGCCGGTGGAGCTTGTCGAGCGTCTCACGATACTCGCGCTGGCGACATCTCTGTACCTGGCACCTGTCTGGATTGGCGGCTGGTCACAAATCCGTTTCCGTGTCGTCCGCAAGGGGTTGATCGCCTGGGGATCGCTGCTGGCGATCATGCTGGTCCTGAATCGCGGCCTGCCGGCTCCCTATGAACGCCAGGAAGTCTTCGACCTGGGAATCGGCTTCAGCGATTCGATTGTCGAAATGCAGCACCTCGAAGGGCCAGCGGTCGAAGCATTCGGAACGCGGGTCTCCGTGTTTCGCGTGGGGACGACATTATTGGCGGTGCTCTCGCTGTTCGCGGCAGCGCAACTCGCGACTCAGCTTCGGGCCAGCGACCTGCTGCAGAGCCGCGGTTTCGTGCGATCCTCGCTTTCGCTGTCGATTCTGGTCGGACTTCTGTGCATCGTGCCGACGATGCATGGCCGATATGCCTGGCCAGTCTGCGTCGCCGTGCTGATGGCGTGGCAGTTCACAGTTGTTCCCACAGAACGATCTTCGTTCCCGGGAGTGGGGCTGCTGCTGACGGCGATCTACGCAATCGGCGGATTGCTGGGGCTGCAGGACAACAGCGTCTGCCAGAAGACGATCTGGCAGGCGATTCACCAACTGGAGGCGCAGGGAGTCGATCCGAACGAGATCAATGCGGGGCTCGAATATGGCGGGCTTCGCCGATTCACGCCGCACTACCGCGGGGAAGAACATCGCGGCCCATATCTCGCCCGCTTGAGCCCTCTGCATCGGGATGCGGAGATCGTGGTTAACAGCCCGTTCAACATCTTTGCGCCGCGACGCCAATACTCCGTGACCTACGGGCCGCTTCCGGGAACGGACGTGATCGACGAACTCGAATTCCGGTCGTGGTGGCGTACCGGGAAGATTTCCATCCTGGAGCGGCGATGAGTTCGTTTCTTCAGAACTGGTTGCCAGATGCGTCGGATACAGCGACAGGAACCGGGGGGGCCTTGATGGGCAGCGCGAGCCAGTCGATGTCGCGGGCGTCGGGTTTGGCCGTATCGATGATCCACAGGTTCCGGTAAACGACCGGGTTCTGATGGTCCTGCAGCTTGATCGGGAGCGGCTGGGGCCCTTCCGCGGTTCCGGCTCCGGTCTTGCTGGGAATCTTCCGCTGCGCGTGAATCGGAACGCCGTTGTGCCAGACACTGATCGTCATGGGCTCGATCTTCTTTCCGTCGGCATCGAACTTCGCCGCCTGGAAGTCGATGTCATAGGTCTGCCATTCGAGCGGTGGGAAGCACATGTTCACGGCCGGGCGGACCAGCTTGTAGAGGGCGCCGCACTCATTCTCGCCCCCTTCCAGTCCGAATGAATCGAGCACCTGCAGCTCGTAGCGCCCCTGCAGGTAGAAGCCACTGTTCCCTCTCGCCTGTCCGCGGGCGAGAGGCTTGTAGGGAAGGAGGAATTCGCCGTGGAGGCGGAAGTTATTCCAGGCATCACTGGTTTCCGTACCGGCCATAAGCCAGCCGTTCTCGGTCATCCTGCCCTTCTTGAAGTGGTCGGTGCCGGCGCCATCGAAGAGAACGGTCGCTCCGGCCGGCGCTTTGGCTCCCATCGTCGGGCTTTCACGGTGAACCCGCTTCAATTCACCGAGCTTGTTTCCGAGGCTGTCGACGACGAGCGCTTCCTCGGGAGAGACGAGCAGCGAAGTCACATTCCCCTTGAGGGCGACCCCCTCCGCGGTCCGTTCGCCATCGAGGAGAATCCGCTGACCCCGGAGCCAGCCGTCGCCGGGCAGGCCGCCGAGATATTTCACGGCGGTGAACTTCCCGTTTCCGAGCGCGACGACCTGCACGCCGATGCGCTGCGAACCGCGGAGATCGCCCTGGAGCTGCTGCCATCCGAGATACTCGCCGGCGAAGGCGAAGTCTCCGTCGGCTTTGTCGGGCGAGGTGTATGTGGGGCCGTCTTTGGCGTTCTGCGCGTAGGCCGAAGCAGACAGGACCAGGAACGCGAGAGCGGAACGGAGAATGAGCGTCATGGTTCGAGCCGGCAGGTGAAGTCGACCGGACGGGCCAAAGTCGGCGCGTCCTGGAAAGAACCTACAGCCTGTTGAGGCGGGGGACGCGGGTCAAGCCGCCCTGGGAGCCGGAAAGACGGAGTCAACCGACTCCTGCAGCGGCCAGTTTCCCGGAGAGATATGATCGACAGGATCGGACCGCCTTCTCCGACCCGCCCCGACCGCGATTTTGCCCCCCTGCCCATGCGACGTTTCCCCTGGCCTGTCGTCGGCTTCACGCTCCTGTACCTGGCTCCCGCGATCGTGGTGGCGATCCGCACGGGGAACGGCGAGTTCCTGTTCTACATCGCCGTGATGGCGGTGCTGCTTTCGGTGATGATCGTGGTTCATCGCCGCGTGCAGCTCAGCGGATGGGCGCTCTGGGGCCTGAGCGTGTGGGGGCTGCTGCATATGGCGGGAGGTCTGCTGCCTGTCCCCGAAAGCTGGCCGATCAACGGCACGAAGCGCGTGCTGTATAGCTGGTGGCTCATTCCCGAACGGCTCAAGTACGACCACGTGGTCCACGCGTTCGGATTCGGCGTGACCACGCTCGTGTGCTGGGAAGGCCTGCGCTCGATCATTGCCTCGTTCACGGGCCAGCGGGTTCGACCGTCGCTGGGAATGTTGACACTGGCCGCAGCGGCCGGGATGGGATTTGGCGCGCTCAACGAAGTGATCGAGTTTGTGGCGACCCTGCTCGTTCCGGAAACGAACGTCGGCGGGTACATCAACACGGGGTGGGATCTTGTTTCGAATCTGGCGGGCTGCGCGATCGCTGTCGTCGCGATCCGGTTGTTCGACAGGGGCGTTCCGGCGGAAAGCCCACATTGACCGGCAAAAGCTGCCGCTCCTATAAACCCGCCACGCGGAGGGTTTTGGAACGCCGTCCGCATTTCCAACTGTGCTGACAGACTGGCAGCCACGGTGACACGGACGTCGCCCCTGTCGAATTCCGCCGCCTGGCGCAGGCCCGGCTTGGCCGTTCTGCGCGTCGCCCCACTCCTGGCGGCGATGCTCGCGAACTGCATTGCGGAACCGGTTTCGGCCCAAGAACTGAGTGCCTTTCCAGAAACTCCCCGGGCCGTTCGCCGGATTGATTCGGCCGCTCCGGTTTCCCTTTCTGATTCCACGGCAGGCGGGACCTCCGTATTGACGGCGGACGCCGGCAAGACTCCGATTCGCAGGCTGGGGGATTCGCCAGCCGGCAGCGGGGATCGGCCCCGTTCGCAGTGGATGGTGTGGCTGGTGATGGTGGGGATCGTGGGTTCGGCGGCTGGCTTGTCGTTCTGGGCGCGTCGCAGCGGCGGGACCTCGCACTGGCGAATTCCGAACACCGTTTTCCAGGTCCTTGGCCGGTCGGCTGTCAGCCCGAATCAATCGGTCACCCTGCTGCGGCTTGGCGAGCGAGTGCTGCTGGTTTCTTCGTCGGGCGCGACAATGCAGACGCTGGCGGTCGTCACTGATCCGGTGGAGGTCGCGACCATCACGGCGGAATGCCTGTCGAAACGTGCGGCGCAGATCGCGGAACTTCAAACGCCCCCCAAACGGCGCGCGGCGGAAAGAACTCCGGAATCGAAGGCCGTGGCCGGAACGATCGGCGGCGAGCGCCCTGTGAACGCCCCGCGACGCGGCGGCACCGAGGTGGGGCATGCCTGACGCCGCGAGGCTCGTGAGCGACTTCGTGGCGACGTCGCCGGAAGCGGCGTCGACGGCAAAATGGCTGCTGCTGGGCGGCGTGCTGAGCCTCGCGCCTGCCCTGGCGGTGATGACGACGAGCTTCGTTCGCATCGCCGTTGTGCTGGGGATCGTCAAGCAGGGCTTCGGCGGGGGACAGTTTCTTCCCCCGCAGGCGATGATGGCGTTGTCGCTGTTCCTGACCGTGGGCGTCATGGCGCCTGTGTGGCGAGCATCGTACGACGCCGGCTATGCGCCTTACGCGGCCGGCCAGTACGCCAGTGCCCATGAGCAGCAGGCCGCTGTGACCCTCGCCTTTGAAAACGGGGCGGCGCCGATCCGGAAATTCATGTCGCTGCAGATCGAGGCTGCCGGGAACACTGCGGCCGTTGACCTGATCCTCAAATACCAGTCGCAGTGGAAGACGTCGCCAGCAGCCGAGCCTCGCTACTACGAGGACCTGCCGCTGTCGGTGCTGCTCCCGGCGTATGTGCTGAGCGAATTGAAGGTGGCCTTCGCGATCGGTTTTCAGTTGCTGCTGCCGTTTGTCGTGATCGACATCGTCGTCGCTTCCCTGATCAATTCGCTGGGCGTCGTATCGCTCTCGGCGGCGTGGGCGGCGTTCCCGCTGAAGCTGCTCCTGTTTGTCCTGATCGACGGCTGGCTGCTGACGGTCGAAACGCTGCTGGAAAGCATCCGACCGTTTACCAGTTGAGGACGTTTGCGCCACCATGACCATCGATACGGCCCAGGACCTGTTACGAACGGCGCTGATGACGGGATTCGTCATCGCGGCCCCCGTGCTGGGGGCTGTGCTGCTGGTGAGCCTGGTGGTCAACGTGCTCCAGACGATGACCCAGCTGCATGACCATGCGCTGTCCTTCGTCCCGCGGCTACTGGCGACGGGCCTGGTGCTGCTCCTGCTGCTCCCATGGATCCTGGGGCGGGTGTCGGAGTATGCGACGGAGGTGTATCGCTCGGCGGGTCACGGACCATGAGAGCGGACCTGGCTCCCAGCATGATCGAGGTCGCCTTCACGGTCCTCGGCTCGATGGCCGCTCCCCTGCTTGCGGCCATTCGCATTCTGGCGATCGTGACGTTCGCGTCGCTCATGTCTGGAGCGTCGATCCCGTGGCGCTACCGCATTGCGGGTTCGCTGCTTCTTGGATGGGCGGCCGTGGGTACAAGCGTCGCATTGCCTGGCGACGTGGGGCTCCTCGCGGCCTCTGAAGTGGCTTACGGTGCGGCGCTGGGCGTCGGAGTCGGCGGGCTGATTTTGAGCCTGAAGCTGGCTGGTGAACTGATCGACGACCGCTTGCGGCTGAGCGATGCGGCGGCGGAAGCGATGATCTCCGAGGGCGAGGCGGCGGGGCCTTGTGTACGGCTTCTGGGCGGGATTGGAATCCTGCTGGTCGTCCTGGGGGGAACGGGGGGCGCGATGCCTGTCGTCGAAGGGCTGCTGGAAAGCTTTCGGAACGTGCCGGTCGGGACGACGGCGAACCTCTGGCAGGGGTGGCGGGGCCCGATCCAGGTGCTGGGCGGGGCCCTCGAGATCGCAATCCGGACTGCGCTTCCTGTGCTGGCGGCGATCACGATTCTCGACTGGTGCCAGGTTCTGGTCTCCCGGGCAGCGCCGACTGCTCCGGGGGCGCTGGCGGCCACGGCCGTCAAGCCGCTGCTGGGGCTGGCAGTTCTTGTCGCAACGTTCGGGGGCGCCTGCGACGCGGTGATCCAAGGGGTGCAGTGGTGTCTGGCGGGCGGGTGAACGAGAAGAAACGTTCCCCGATTTCGCCATCCGAGGGCTGCCTCGGGACGCATCCGCCGTCGGAAGCGATTGGGGAGCAAAGAGATGGCGTCGGCCGCTTGTCACGTTTGGCGTGACGCGCTACGCTCACGGGCCCCGCATAGTTCAGGAATCACATGGCAGCGACAGAGGACCGGAACCGAATTGTCATTACAGGCGTGGGCCTTACTGCGCCGAACGGGGACAGCCTGGATGATTTCCGGCAGGCGCTGCTGGCTGGCAAGTCGGGCGTCGTGCCGTTCGAAACGCGGTACATGGGGCCGGTCCTGGCGGGCGTGTGCCGTTTCGACGAATTCCGGCACCAGAAGAAGAAGGATCGGCGTCGCGGAACACGCGTGGGATCGATCTCGATCTATTGCGCCAACGAGGCGGTGAAGGACTCGCGGCTGGACTGGCCGAACGTCCGGAAGAGCCGGGTGGGCGTGTACCTGGGCATCACCGAGCATGGCAACGTGGAGACCGAAAACGAGATCTACGAGATCTCGAAGTTCGGGTACGACACGAGCGTCTGGACGCATCACCACAATCCGCGGACGGTCGCGAACAATCCGGCCGGCGAAGTGACGCTCAACATGGGCATCACCGGTCCGCACCTGACGATCGGGGCGGCGTGCGCGGCGGGGAACGCGGGGTTCATCCAGGCCGTGCAGATGCTGCGGCTCAATGAAGTCGATCTCGCGCTCGCGGGGGGCGTTTCAGAAAGCATTCACACGTTCGGAATTTTCGCCGGGTTCAAGAGCCAGGGTGCGCTGGCGTGGGACGACGTTCCCGAGCGGGCGTGCCGGCCGTTCGATCTTGGTCGCAAGGGGATTGTCGTTGCCGAAGGGGGAGCAATCTGCACCCTGGAACGTCTGCCGGACGCCCTCGCCCGCGGCGCGAAGATCTATGCAGAAATCGTCGGTTACGCGATCAATTCGGACGCGACCGATTTCGTGCTCCCGGACCCGACGCGGCAGGCGGAGTGCATCGGGCTGGCGCTGGAGCGGGCCGGGCTGAAGGCCGACGACATCGACCTTGTCAGCAGCCATGCCACGGCGACCGAGCAGGGAGACATCGAGGAATGCCAGGCGCTGCGGAAAGTGTTTGGCGACCGTCCTTCGCTGGCGATCAACAACACAAAGAGCTTCATCGGTCACGCGATGGGGGCAGCGGGGGCGCTGGAACTGATGGGGAACGTCCCCACCTTCGGCGACGGGCTGGCGCATGCGACGATCAACCTCGAAGATCCAGACCCTCGCTGCGCGTTGCCGCAGATCGTGGCGAACACGCCGCGGCGTCTGGAGAAATGCGATTACATCCTGAACAACTCGTTCGGGATGCTGGGCATCAATTCGGTGGTGATCGTGAAGCGCGTGGGACCGGAACTGGGGGGCGTGTACCGCTGATCGGCGGACGCGGAGATCTGGCGCGCCGCTCGAACTGAGGACGGACGGGGAAGTTCAGTCGTCGTTCGCGTGAGCTGCTTCGGCGGGCCGGAGCTTCATGTTCAGCATTTCGACGACGAGCGAGAACGCCATCGCGAAATAGATGTAGCCCTTGTTGAAGTGCGTGCCGATGCCTTCGGCGACGAGCATGACGCCGATGAGGATCAGGAAGCTGAGGGCGAGGATCTTGATCGTGGGGTGGCGGTCGACGAAACGGCTGACGGCCCCTGCATACTTCAGCATCACCAGAATCGCGAGGATGATGGAGACGACCATCACCCAGACCTTGTCGGCGTCGACCATGCCGACGGCCGTGATCACGGAGTCGAGCGAGAAGATGATGTCCATCAGGGCGATCTGCCCGACGACGCTCGCGAAACTGGTGGGGACCTTGGCGGCGGATTCGTGCTGGCCCTCGATCTTGTGATGGATCTCGCGGACGCTTTTCCAGATCAGGAACATGCCGCCGATCAGCAGGATGAGGTCCTTGACCGAGATGCCGTTGATGCCGAGCGCTCGTCCGGCCGACGAATGGGGATCCAGGGCGACATCTGGTGGAAGGGACTTCGGGTTGGCGGGATCAACTCCCAGGATGCCGGCCGGGATGCCGAGATCGGTCAGGTAGACGAAGGGTTTGTCGAGCTTGAGCACCCAGGTGATTGAGAACAACAGAAGGATGCGCGTCCCCATTGCGGCCATCAGGCCGATGTTCCTGGCCCGGGCCTGCTGCTGAACAGGGAGCCGCGAGGCAAGGATGGCGATGAAGACGATGTTGTCGATCCCGAGCACGATCTCCATGGCGGTGAGCGTGACGAGCGGTACGAGGACGTCCATGTGGGATCAATCCGGGCTGTTGCGGAGACGGATGAAGAGGGACCGTAATCGATTCCGGTTGTCCGGGCATCTCAGAGTGTGATCGCATTTCGCGGTATGACCAGCCGGATTGCGTCTCCGTTTCGCGGTGTTCGGCACGTCGAGTGCGCTTCGCTCCCCTCGCTTCCCCTCGCTAAACTGGGGTTCCTGAAGCCCTTCCCCTGACGCCCGCCTGTTGGAGTTCCTGCCATGCGCCTGTGGATATCCACCCTCCTGTTTCTCAGCGCCTCCGTTTCCCACGCAGCCGATGCCCCTGCCGCGACTCCCCCGAATCCGGATGCGGTCAAGGCCGTGAAAGCGGTGGGGGGAAACGTACTGTCGATCGCCCAGAACGATTCGCGACTCGACGTCACGCTGCACCTGGCCGACAAGGAGGTAACTGACGCGGTGCTGGTGGAGGTGGCCAAGCTGACGCCCGTGGCGTCGCTCAACCTGGCCAAGACGAAGATCACCGACGGGGGGCTGTCGGCCATCTCGGGGCTGAAGACCCTCGAAAAGCTGCACCTCGAGAACACCGCGATCGGCGACGAAGGGCTCAAGCAGCTCGCCGGACTGGAATCGCTGGCCTATCTGAACCTGTACGGGACGAAGGTGACCGACGCGGGGCTGGCGCACCTGCACGGCCTGAAGAACCTGAAGTCGGTTTACGTGTGGCAGACGCAGGTGACGGATGCCGGAATGGATGCGCTGAAGAAGGCCGTCCCGGGAGTGCGGGTGGTGGGCGAGGTGAAGCTGACGCCGGTCGATCCTCCGAAGCCGGTTGAAACCAAGAAGCCAGAGCCGAAGAAGGACGACAAGAAGCCGGCCGAAAAGAAGGAGGCCGACAAAAAAGAAGAGCCCAAGAAGGAGGGGGAGAAAAAAGAGGAACCGAAGAAGGAGGCCCCCAAGGCTGACGAGAAGCCGGCCGAGAAGAAAGAGGCACCGAAGGCCGAGGAAAAGCCGGCGGAGAAGCCCGCCGAAAAGAAGGATGAGCCGAAGAAGGATTGAACCGGGCGAACCGGTCTGAGGATCGCAACACCCCGGTTGCTTTTGAGCGGCCGGGGTGTTTTTTGTTGGGCCTTCCCCGAATAGGCCCGGCCTCTGGGGATCAGCGTTGTTGCGTCGTTCGCAGACCGGATCAGGGGACTGACGCCCCCCGCTCGCCGAGAGCTGGTTTGATCGGCGGCCGCCGGATGCCGCACGCGGGCGACCTCCTCTTGTTCATCGCGGTGGGAGGGCATCCTACGAAAAAGGGCCGGTCGAACATTCGACCGGCCCTCCGTTGTTCACGACTCGGCGTGTGCGTCTTACTTGACGCTGACGCCACCCTGCCAGCGCTGGAACTTCTCGGCGAGCGAGGTGATCTCGTCCTGGAATTCCGGATCGTTCCAGATGCTCTTCATCGGGAAGTCATCCTCCTGACCGATGGGGCGGCCGTTGATCTCCCGCACCTGGCGGTAAATCAGCAGCGCCTTGACGACCTCTTCGAGCATGTCGGAATCGTCGGCGGCGATGCGGCTGCGGCCTTCATCGTTCTTGTGGGCGTTGAAGACCCGCTCCATTCGCGTGAGCCCCTCGGTGAGGGCCTCTTCGGCGCCCTGCATGTCCTGTTCATCGCGATATTTCTTGCGGCCCAGGATGAGCAGTTTGTGCCCCAGCGACATGTCTTCGGTCTTTTCGACCTCGCAACGGAGCTTCCAGTACCGGTAGCCGGTGGTGTTCTGGTACCGGTCGCGATACTCGATCTTCTGTTGAAGCGTCATGTTGTCTTCGGCGGCGTACTTCTCGAGTTCGGCGGTGTTCCCGTCGATCTGCAGTTTGCCGAAGATCGGCACGACGAATTCCCGCCGGCCAAACACTCCGACCCATTCATCGTAGGCTTCCGCCCATCGCTGACGGGCTTCGGTGAAGAGCTGGTCCATGGACTCGATTTTGGCATCGAGTGCGTCCTGCTGCTTGGCGGCGCCGAAGTCCATCAGGGACTTCGGCGGGTACGAGTAGAACAACGGGCCGTCCATCTTGTGCTGCTGCACGACTCCCTGGTCAGCCACGTCGTTCGCCTGCTGATACCACTTCCGTGCGACGAGGTAGTTGTCCTCGCCGTTCGGATTGACCGCCGGGTCGGGGCCCCCCTTGAACTCGGGGTCAGGATCGGAGACGAAAAACCGGCGATAGAAATCGCGTTCGTCCGCCCGGCCGATCTTCTTTCCGCAGAAGTCGCCGAGATCGTGGGGCAGTTCGGGAATCGACAGGTTGCGCTTCACTCCACGGGTGAGGAAGATCAGGCCGCGTTTGACCCAGTAGAAGCGGTCGGTCACCGCGTCGCATTCGGCCGAGACGTTGTAGGTGAGGTTCCAGCACTGGAACTTCCAGACCGACTGGAAGTGAGGCTGCAGGAGGAGGATCGATTCGACGGTCTGCTCGAGCTGGGACCATTGTTTGTGGTCGCGGAGCTTGTCGGCCTGCATCCAGAGGAGGTTGGCGGCCATTCCCCGCATTCCGAGGAGGACGAGGCTCATCGAGGTGCTGGCGGGATCGACGTCACCGAGGCTGGCTTCGCCGAGCCGGGATCGGAAGCGTTCGCGGGCGATCACGCCGCCGGATTCGGTTCCGGCACTGGTCGCTGGCTGTCCCAGATAGATGATCGGGGCCAGCAGGACCACGATGGCAACGACGTAGATCGTCTTTCGTTGCCGGGTGCTGAGTTGGTTCATTTCGCCTCCAGTTCACGCAGCGCCAAACTGAAATAACCGATCAGAAGGCAGGGAAGTAAATATGCGAGGGCCGTGGCGATCCCCGGGAGGAGGGCGGCGTCCAGGGGGACGTCGAAGCCGTTGGCCGAATATTCGGTGGTATTGAAGTAACTGAAGTTGGGGATGACGTGCCGCAACTGGCGGAGGACTTCGAGGATGCCCGAGTCGATCCAGACGATCAGCCGGGACCCGAAGTTGTCCGGCAGCGGGGACTGCTGGTTCATCTGGGTGATGAGCCGGTAGAACGATTCGAGGGCGCCGCCGCCGAGGACATGCCCCTGGCGGGAGTAATCGAGGACCATCTTCTCCATGCCGGGCCTCATGTAGGCGCCGAGGATGATGAGAGAGAAGGTGAGGAGGGTCGCCACCGGGCCCTTGACGAAGGTGCTGGCCGTGGCGCCGATCATGCAGATGAGCATGAGCATCAGCCAGGTCATGAAGACGGACTTGAAGTAGGTCGAGGCGAAGCTGCGATCCGGCAGGCGGATGAAGAGGTCGGACTGGGCAGCCCCGATGTACTGCTGGGCGTCCGGGCAGGTGACTTCGACGGTGAGCGTTCCCTTGTCGATGATGTCCTGATAGAGGTCGACCGTCTTCGTCTGATTGCCGCCGGCGGCGGAGACATCGATGTAGGTGATGTTGCGGGGAATCTCGATGACGGTGGTGGGCTGCATCCGATAGGCCGTGGCGAATTTCTCCTCGGAGGTGTCGTTTGCGGCGTCGGCGACGTCGGCTTTGCGGACCCGTTCGTCGGAGAATTCGGCGATCCCCTTGACGAGGTCGCCGTTCGTGACGCGCAGGCCGTTGGAGTTGTTCACCAGTGTCAGCTTGTAGCGAACCGGCTCATTGATCTGCCCTTTGTAGGAGCGGAAGGCCTCGAAGCGGTTCTCGAGGATGAGGCTGTCGTGCTTCGCCAGCGACGCGACGTTGAGGTTTTTGAAGGTCCACGTCATTGAGGCCTTGGTGACGCCTTCGATGTAGCTGCGGAACTCCCAGATGTCGCCGACGTTGAGCCCTTTGCCGGTGGCGGAAGGCTCACCGCTGCGGTCGAGGAACTGGACCTGCCCATAGACGGGGACGCGGCTGACGAGCTGCTTCTGAGCCGTTTCGGGGACCTGCCGGATGATGAAGATGTAGCCGCCGACGCCCATGATGACGACGAAGGCGGTGATGACCGCGCCATAGCCGAAGATGCGTCCGAGAACGATTTCGCCGCGACGGACGGGCTTGGTGACGACGGTGTGGAGTGACCGGTCCTTGATATCGGTCGGCAGGCCCCAGCAGGCGAGGAGCAGCGCGACGGGAAGCGTCATCCACTGGATCGTCGTGAGGACGAAGGCGATGAAGGGCTTCGCCGGGGTCTCCATCTGAGAGTTTTCGTTCGGCAGGAACCAGCCGGCGAACAGGAAGAGGATCAGAAAAAGGACCAGGACCCAGAACGCCTTTTTCCGTCGTGATTCCTTGATGGTGAGCGACGTGAGGGCGCCAATGCGGCGGGCCGACATCTGAGTGATGTCTCGCCAGCCGCGCTGCATCACTTCCCAGACGAGGCCGGGACCGTGCGTCCCGACGGTCAGCAACGAAACGACAAGCCCCACGATCAGGGCGATCGTCGAGACCGCGATCAACGCGATCAGGAACGTGCCGAATGCGAGCGGCAGGTTGTAGGGAATTGGATCGAATGTCATGCCAGCACCGGGAACAGCAAGGAGAGTGCAAGAAAGGGCTCGGAACGGACGCGAGATCGCCGCAACAGGCGATCAAACGCGTCCGGGAGCCTCCCCGGGAGCAAACCGGCGACCCGGTCGGGCCTTGCTTTCCTCGACGGTCCGGAGGAAGAGGTCTTCCAGGGTGGATGTCGGGTGCGAAACGCTCTTGACCGTGGCGCCGTGCTTTTTCAGCACGCTTTCGACCTCGCTGATGGCCTCGGGGCTGAGCTGCGACGACATGATCTGCGTTTCGTCGCGGCTTTCGAGGAGGTCCTTGACGTTGCCGACGACCTTGAGCTCGCCGCCGTAGAGGATGGCGATGCGGTCGCAGACGTCCTGGACGTCGGCGAGGAGGTGGCTGCTCATGACGACGGTTTTGCCGTCGGCCTTCAGCTTGAGGATCAGGTCCTTCATGTCGCGCGTTCCCAGCGGGTCGAGTCCGCTGGTGGGCTCGTCGAGCAGCACGAGTTCGGGGTTGTTGATCAGGGCCTGCGCCAGACCGATGCGGCGCGTCATGCCTTTGGAGTATTCCTTCAGCTGGCGGCGGCGGGCGTGCTGAAGTCCGACCATCTCGATGAGTTCATCGCGGCGCTGTTTCCGCGTGGCGGCGGTCATGTTGAACAGCTTGCCGTAGAAATCGAGCGTTTCGTCGGCATTGAGGAAGCGGTAGAGATACGACTCTTCCGGCAGGTAACCGATCCGCTCGTTCTTGGTGACTTCGTGAGCGGGCTTGCCGAGGACGCTGACTTCGCCGTCCGAGGGGAAGAGGAGCCCGAGGAGGAGCTTGAGGGTGGTGGTTTTTCCCGATCCGTTGGGGCCGAGCAGGCCGAAGATTTCACCCGGCTGGACGTCGAGCGTGAGTGAGTTCAGGGCCTTCACCTTGGGCCGGCCCCAGAAATCGCGATAGGTCTTGGACAGATTTCGCGTCTGGATCACTGCTTCCGCGGACATGGCTGTGAGGACTCCGAACGCAAGAGACGCAGCACAGGCCCGGAACGAGCCAGCTCGCAGTCCCTGCGATCACAAAGGTTTTGTGTGACGAAACTCAGCAATGGAACGTTGAACGATATGAATCCGGCTGCTGCCGAATGTGAACATCTCGCGAAGAAAACGGATTGCCGCGAGCATCACCAACCAACGCCGGCCCCTTAACTTACGACTGCCACGGAGGGGCTTCAAGCGACGACCACAACGAGGGGGCACGCGGGGGCGATTTTCCCCCCCTGCCCCCGGAGAACAATTACGGCAGGAAAGGTCGCTTTCGCGAAAGTCTTCTCACAAGAGCGATGGCTCTTGCCGTCCCACCCCGCGACTGACTCAGGCAGACCCGGGCGAAACGCGCCGGGCGTCTTCCCGTCGATGCCCGGCCCGCGTCTTGAGGACGTCGTCGTACATGCCCAGCATCTGATCGACCACGGCTTCGACGGAGAACAGGTCGAGAACACGTCGGCGGGCCTCCTGGCCGAGTTCCCTGCAGGTCTCGAGGTTGAGAGCCCTCAAAGTCGACGCCAGAGCCCCTGGCTTCTCCATGTCGACGATCCGGCCCGTGGGACCGATCACCCACTCGACCGATCCCCATTGATGGCCGACGTTCGCAACGCCACTGGCCATTGATTCCAGGATGCTGATTCCCATGACTTCCATCAGGGAACACATCACGTGCACATCGGCTGCGCGGTGCAGCAGCGGCATTTTCGAATGCGGGACGTTTTCCAGGATCCTGACTCGGCTTCCAAGCTGCGCGTGGATTTCCCGCGTGAGTTCCGCGCTTTCCGGGTCGCGAGCGCCTGCCAGCACGAGGAACATGTCGGAGCGTCCGACCCGGGCAAACTCCTGGGCCAGCCAATCCAGCCGCTTCTTGGAACGGTTGAGGGCCGCACAGCAGAAGACGATCAACGCGTCTTCGGGGAGCCCGAACTCCCTGCGCGCCTGTGCCTTGTCGCCCGGCTGGAATCGTCCGGCGTCGACAAAATTCGGCACGGCGAACCATTGTCGGCCTTCGAGGTCGCCATGCCGGGAGAGGTAAAACGGCGATAACTCCTGGACATGCTGGAATTTCCTGAGCAGCCAGGGTTCCTCTTCAGTGCCGTGCCCGAGGATCACGCTGGCGCCGTGAAGCGATTTCGTTTTTTCGAGGATGTAGGCCAGCCAGGGATCCTGCAGATGGATGAGGTCGTAGCGTTTGCGGATCAGGTGCGGCAGGATCGCCAGCGCAAATGTCGTCTGTTCAAGGTCATAGGTCTGGTGCAGGCCCACTCGCCACGCCGCACTTGGCGCCATCCGGACCAGAAAATCGGCCAGCTTCGTCCGCCGCTGCAGGCAGCGAACGACTCTCTCGAACGGCCGTTCTGCGTGTCCCCCTCCTTTGAACAGCGTGACGCCCACGCCGCGGCGGTCGAGTTCGGTGGCGACGCTATCGGCCCAGGTCTCGATGCCGCGCGCAATGTGGCCCAGACCACTGCTCATCACAGCAATGCGAGGAGAATGGGAGTTCATGATGTCAAAGGGGCGAAGGACAACGATCTTCCCGCGGGGCGTCCGACGGGTGTGTCGCAAGTCTTCCAGACGTGCCAGCGAGCACCAGTTGATGCCGTTCGACCTCATTCAAAGCTTATGTGCCAGAATCCGGCGCGACGCTGCAATCGTTACAACCGGCGCAAACTCACGTGATTCCGCCCCGGATTCGACTGGACGCCCGCTGGAGAGGATCGACGGGTCCCACCCTCAAAGGATGTGACAGACTGGAGTGACCCGCCAGTGCGCGTTCCGTGCGCGCGAGGTGCGGTCGTGGTGACTGCTGTCACCACGACTCCTCTTTCTGGAAGCTGACTTTCGTTATGTCATTGACCCGTTCCGTCTCGGCCAAGTGGCTGGCCCACCTCGTCGTGATGGCGGTCGGCTTCTACCTGATGCCGTATGTCATGAAGACGATCGGCGAAGAGGGCTACGGCGCGTGGGTATTCGTGAATTCGATCGCGGGATATTCGTCGCTGCTGTACATGGGATTCGGGTCGACGGTCTGCCGGTTCGTCGCGGATCGGCGCGCCCGCCAGGACTGGGACGGACTCAACGCCGTCGCCAGCGGGGTGTTTGCGGTTTACTTCGTAGCGGCCGGGGGCGTGATGGCCGTCTCGGCGGGGCTGGCGCTGGCGGCGCCAGCACTCGGCGACTGGGGGGACGTTCCGGTCAGCGACGTGCGGATCGCGATGATCCTGCTGGGGCTGAACATTGCCATCGGGATGCTCGGGAGCGTGTATGGCGGCGTGCTGATCGCCACTCAGCGGTTTGACCTGTATAGCGCGATCGAGGCGATCATCGCCGTCGCGCGGCTCGTCCTGACGATCACCTTCCTGCAGAAACAAGGGGCGCTTGTCGTTCTCGGGGCTATCTTCCTGGGGGTGACGATCCTGGAGAACGCCGTCACGGTGTGGTGGGCCCGCTGCGAGATTCCGACGCTCTCCATCCGCCGGCGTCACATCAACCGGGCGGTGCTGAAGGAATGCTTTTCATTCAGCCTGTTCACCGCCCTCCGCGGGATGGCGGTTCGCGTGATTCACCTGACGGACGTCGTCGTCATCGGCATCATTCTCGGCAAGGCCGCGGCCGTGCCGTATTACGTGGCGCTGCGTCTGGTCCAGATGATCAGCACGCCGCTGGAGAAGATCGGCGACGTGGTCCTTCCCAAGGCGGGAGACATGCATGCGCGCGGAGAGCGTGACGGGCTTGAAGGCCTGTGTGCGAAGGCAATGGGGATGGGATTCCTGCTCTCCGCTGCGTTCCTCATCGGCAGCGTGTACTTCGGGGAGATGTTTCTCACGACATGGATGGGGCCGGACCTCGAGGGGAGTTACCTGATCCTCATCGTGCTGGCGGCCGCCCAGGTCATCGCCCAGCCGTTGATCATCCTGCGGCAGGCGCTGACGGCGATCGGCGACGTGAAACGTCCGGCGTACATCGACGTGGCGCAGGCGGTGGCGAACTTCGTGCTGTCGATCACGTTCGTCAAGATCTGGGGGATCGTCGGCGTCGCGTGGGGAACTTTCCTGCCGCTCGTGCTCATCGAAGGACTGGTGCTGTTTCCTTATGCAATGAAGGCGCTCGAGTTTCACCCGGGCCACCTGCTTGCGAAAGTGATCCTGCCGCAGGTTCCGGTGCTGGTGGCGCTGACGGCGTACTGCGAGGCGATTCGGACGCTTGAGCCCGGGCCAGGCTGGAAGAACGTGGCGTTGATCGCGGCGGGAGCTGGGGGCGTGCTTGCGGCGTCGATGGGCTGGCGCATGCTGCGGCCGCGTCAGGAAGTGGCGCTCGCGGGTTAAGGTTTTGGGGCCCTGGCTTGAGGCAGCGGCCGGTCACAGGGGCCGGCGAGCCATTGGTTCTCCCTGTCCCGCGATCAGTACCCCCTCCTCCGACCCCCGGCCACCTCGTCCCCGCAGCAGTCGTTTGCTCCCGGAGGAACTCCCAGCGCGGTCGCGACCGCGCGCGATTCCGGCTAGGATGGGTTCCGATTGAGATCGGCAACGTTCTGAAGAGGATCGACCTGATGCATCGTGCTCGGATTGCTGCACTCGTTCTCGCCACCCTTGCTCTCACCGGCGCGGTCCGGGCCGTCTATGAAGATGCGGCGCCCGGGGCGGAACTTGGCAAGGCGGCCGTAGGATTCGTCGGGACCCTGACCTCTGATCAGCGTGATGTTGCGGTCCTGCCCTACGACACGCCGAAGCGGGTGGACTGGCACTTCATTCCGAAGGCCGAGCGCAAAGGGCTGCAATTCAAGCTGATGACGAAGGAGCAGCAGCAGGCCGCGCTGAAGCTCCTGCGGTCGGCGCTGAGCCAGATCGGTTATGACAAAGCGACGAAGATCATGTCGCTGGAAAACCTGCTCCGCGAACTGGAAGCGGGCAAGGGGCAGAACATCCGCGACCCCGAACGTTACTTCTTCACGCTGTTCGGCAAACCGGGCGATGGTCGCTGGGGTCTGTCGTTCGAGGGGCATCACCTGTGCCTGAACTTCGTGGTGGAAGGGGATCGCGTGATCTCGTCGACGCCGCAGGTGTTCTGCACGAATCCGGCGATCGTCAAAACGGAGAACAAGTCGGGCATCGCGGTCGGTACGCGGGTTCTTGAAGAGGAAGAAACGCTGGCGTTCGAACTGGTGAACGGCCTGAACGACGGGCAGAAGACGAAGGCGATCTTCGCGGAGAAAGCCATCAAGGAAGTGCGCGCCGCCGGTGTGCCGCAGCCTCCGACCGATCCGGCCGTCGGGATCGCGATGTCGGCTCTTGAAGCTCCGCAGAAGAAACTGCTTCGGCGGCTGATCGAGGTTTACTGCAGCGCGATGCCGAACCGCGTGGCCGCGGAGCGGATCGACGATATCGAAAAGGCTGGCTGGGAGAACGTGACGTTCGGGTGGGCCGGCGCGACAAAGCCGGGCATCGGCCACTACTACCGGATCCAGGGACCGACGTTCCTGGTCGAGTTCGTCAATACGCAGCCGGACGCCGCGGGCAATATCGCCAACCACATCCACGCCGTCTGGCGCGACATGCGGGGGGACTTCGCACTTCCCGTGAAGTAGAGCACGATTGCAGAACCGGAGGCCCGCGATGCTGAAGACCCGGCGTTCGTGGCGTGAGAAGCTGGCCGACTCGAAGGACTTGCCCAGGACGATCGTTCTCGAGGGTCGGGCCCGCGAGAAATGGGGGGGCGGGACGATGGTGATTCCTGCCCCGCTGCAGGTCGACGCGCTGATGCGCAAGGCGCCGGCGGGCAAGGTCGTGACCAGCGCCGAACTGCGGGCGGCCCTCGCCCGGGACGCCGGAGTCGAGAGCGCCTGTCCGATCACCACGGGAATCTTTGCCTGGATCGCTGCCAATGCCGCGGACGAGGCGGAGAAGGAAGGCCAGAGCCGAGTCACCCCCTGGTGGCGGACCCTGAAGACCGGCGGCGAACTGAACGCGAAGTTTCCCGGCGGACTCGCGGAGCAGGCCCGCCGGCTGGAATCGGAAGGCCACCGGATCATCGAGCGCGGGAAACGCCGGTTCGTCGCAGAACACACGGCCGTTCTCGCGGAATTGTGAATTCGCCGGCCCACAAACGGCCCGGCACTTCGCGCAATTGCCCCATTTGCGCATGATGCCCGCTCTGAGGCCGGCAATTTGACATCCGGCCTGCCCCGTTTGATCCGCCCCTTTTGAGTTTTCGTCTCGCCATCATGTCACGCGCCAATGCTCTCGTCGGACAGTCCGGCGGTCCTACCTCGGTGATCAACGCGTCTCTGGCCGGAGTCGTTGACGGGGCCCTGCGCTCCCGGAAGATCGAGCACATCTACGGAATGCGCTATGGCATCGAAGGGGTGCTGAACGACGCCCTGGTCGACCTCGGCCGGGAATCGTCGGAGACGCTGAAGCTTCTGCGCAAGACTCCCTCCAGCGCGCTCGGATCGAGCCGGCTGAAGCTGAAGGACGAGCATTTCGAGCCGATCCTCGCGCAGTTCCGGAAGTACGACATCCGATATCTGTTCCTGATTGGCGGAAACGACACGATGGACACGATCCATCGCATCACCGAGTACGCTCACTCGGTGGGCTGGGACATGACGGGCGTCGGAGTGCCAAAGACGGTCGACAACGACCTGTTCGGGACCGACCACACGCCAGGGTTCCCCAGCGCCGCCCGGTATGTCGCGATGAGCGTCCTGCAGGCCGGCCTGCTCGCCCGCGACATGCAGAAGGTCGACCAGTTCGTGATCTTCCAGTGCATCGGCCGCAGCGCCGGCTGGCTTCCGGCGGCCACGACCGCGGCCCGTGAGCAGTCGGGAGACGCGCCGCACATCCTGCTCTTCCCCGAACGGCCGTTCGACAAGGAGCGGTTCCTGGGAAAGGTTCGCGAGGTGCATGAGGAGCATGGCTTCGTCTCGATCGTGTGTGGTGAAGGGATCACCTACGCCGATGGCAGCCCGGTCAGTGCGTCGGAAACGAAGGACAAATTCGGGAACGTGGAGTTCGGCGCGATGGGAGGGACGAGCGTCGCCGTCACGCTGCATCAGATGATCTCGAAGGCGTTCGGCTGGCGCGGCGAGTTCCAGATCACGGAATCGCTGCCGATGTGCGCCGCCGACCGCGGTGTGAAGCTCGACTTCCGGGAGGCCTATCGGGCCGGTCGTCAGGCCGTGAAGCTGGCGAGCAAGGGGACGGGTGACGTGATGGTGACGCTGCAGCGGAAGCCGGGCCGCAGCTATCACCCGACCTTCGGCACGATTCCGCTGAAGGAAGTGGCGGTCCATGCGCGCCCGATGCCGGACGAGTTCATCTCCGAAGACGGCTACGATGTGACTCCCGCCTTTACCGAATACCTGGAGCCGCTGATCGGCGAACTCCCGGAGTACGCCCGGCTGAAGTACAAGCCGGCCAAGAAGGCCGAAGCGGAGGAGTGAGCGGCAGGCTCGCGGCCGTCCCGCTCGCGTTTTATTCGCCCCGTTGCTGGTCACTGCCTCGCCGTGCAGGTCTTCCTTCACGAATTCATCACGAGCGGGGCGCTGAATGGCCAACCCCTTCCCGACTCGCTGCTGCGCGAAGGGGCCGCCATGCATCGGGCGGTCGCGAAGAGCCTGCTCGCAATTGAAGGGGTCGAGGTCGTCACAACGCGCGATCACCGCATTGCGGCGCTCGATGTTCCCGGCCTGTCGGAGCGGGCCGTTTCTGATCCGGGCGAGGAAGCGAACGAGTTCCGCTCCCTCAGCGCCGGTTCGGCCAAGACGCTGATCATCGCTCCGGAGATCAACGGCGAACTGGGGCGACGCGTTTCCCTCGCGATTGAAATCGCCGGCCCTGAGCGGGTCTTGAACGCCCCTGCACTCGTTGTGGCCGCTTCTGACAAGTGGGAGACCTTCCTCCGGCTTCGGGCGGCGGGAGTGCCGACCATCGAGACCCGACTCGGATCGAGTGGGGCGGCCCCCGGGTGGGATCGCCCGGTGGTCAAGCCCCGCGACGGGGCGGGGTCACAGTCGGTCCGTCGGCTTGCGAACATGGCGCCAGCGCCGGGCGACACGCCGTCATTCGATGGTCAGTCGATCATTCAGCCGTTTGTGGAAGGGCGATGGATGTCGTGCACAGCGCTGTTCCGTCCGGACGGCGGTGTCGACTTGTTACCCCCCGCGGAACAAGGGATCGCCAATGACGGGACCTTCTCTTACCTGGGCGGATCCATTCCAGCCCGTTGTGAAGCGTCTCGCCTTCACGAACTGGCCCTGCGGGCGATCCGGGCCGTCGCCGGCGATGGGGCGAGGCCCGTCGGTGGTGTCGGTGTCGACTTCGTGGAGAACGCGAAGGACGGCGAGCTGCTCGTCTGCGAGGTGAATCCTCGTTTCACCACGAGCTTCGTCGCCGCCGTTGAACTGGCGGAGACGAACCTTCTGGCCGGGCTGCTGGCGACAGGCGTCCCCTCTCCGCGCTGGAAACCGGGACGGCTGGAATTCGACGCCTCCGGGCACGTGCGGCGCCCGCGGTCCGTTCGTTAAGGTCCAAAGAATGAACGTACTCGGCTGGGACATCGGCGGCGCAAACCTCAAGGCGTCCAACGGCACAACGAAGTCCGTTGAGGCCTCATTTCCACTCTGGAAGCAACCGGAGGAACTGACGGCCGCCATCGGCGAGCTTGCCGGGGAGTTTGATGCGGCCGACCTGTGGGTCATCACGATGACCGGCGAGCTTGCGGACTGCTTCGCCTCCAAGCGAGAAGGAGTGGACCGGATCCTGAATGCGGCACGCGAGGCCAGCCACGGGATTCCGATCCTCGTGTGGACCACGGCGGGTGAGTTTGTGCCGGTCGACGAAGCGATGGACTGGCCGCTGCTGACGGCCGCTTCGAACTGGCTGGCGCTTGCCACCTGGGCGGGCCGAATGGTTCCCGAAGGGAACGCACTGGTCGTGGATACGGGCTCGACGACGACCGACATCATTCCACTACTCAATGGCTTCCCCGATCCCCAGGGCCGGACGGACGTCGACCGGCTTCAATCGGGCGAACTCGTCTACACCGGCTGGAAACGAACACCGCTTGCTGCGATCGCGGCTGAGGTGACTTTCCGCGGTCGCCGAACCCCTCTCGCGGCCGAACTCTTTGCGACGACGTGGGACATCCACCTGCTGACGGGCGCCGTCCCCCCAAGCAGCGACGGGGACACGGCCAACGGAAGGCCTGCGGGAATCGACGAGGCGTGGGACCGGCTGTCGCGGATGTTGTGCTGTGATCGCGACGAGATGACTCTCGATGAGGCCCGCGTGATCGCCGGCGAACTGGCGGACCGCCAGACCGCGCAAATCGCCAGGAGCATTGATGAGGTGGTCGGGCGCATGCAGGGCCCCTGCCCCACGGTGATCGTTTCCGGTTCCGGAGCGTTCCTGGCCCGGTGGGCGGTCTCCAGTTCCGTGCGGGGGGCGGCGGCCGAAATCCACTCGCTGAACGCGATGCTCGGCGATCGCCATGCCACCGCCGCGTGTGCATTCGCACTGGCCCGGCTCGCTGCGGAAAGAATCCAATGACAGAAGATCCCACGGTCGGGCCTGAATTTTTTGCCTCACTGGGCGAGGCTGTCGAGCCGACGTTTATTCGGCGGGCCGAGCACTTCGACGCTCTCCCCTCGACCAACGACCGGGCCCTGGAGATCGCGGCGTCGCTTCCGGCGAGCGCCGTTCCGCTGCTGATCCTCGCCGACCGGCAGACGGCCGGTCGCGGGCGCGGGCGGAACAAATGGTTTGCGTCGGAAGGGGTACTGACGTTCTCGATCGTGCTCGAGCCCGAAACGTGGAAGATCCCTCCGGAGCTGTGGCCACGACTCTCCGTGGCTGTTGGAGGGGCCGTTGCGTCGGCACTCGCGAAATCGACGGGTCCGGACCGGCCACTGCTGAAATGGCCGAATGACGTGTGGATTCGCGACCGCAAAGTCTGCGGGATCCTGATCGAAACGAGTCCTGCTGCGCCGCGGCGGCTGGTTGTGGGAATCGGGATCAACGTGTCGAACGAGTTCGTCGGCGCGCCGGCCGACGTCGCCACCCGGGGCATCGCACTGAGCCAGGTGTCCGTCGCGGCGGTTCCCGACAGGTTTTCTGTTCTGCACGACGTGCTGCAGCAGCTCGACGGAGATTTCCGGCTGCTCGGGGAGGGCGCTGCGGAACTGATCGAACGCTGGCGAAAGATCTGTGCCCTGACCGGCCGCATGGTGGCGATCGGCGAAGTCGACCGCGTGGTGAGCGGCGTGTGCGCGGGGCTGGAAGATGATGCCAGCCTGCTCATCCGCACAGAGTGGGGGCCGCAGCGGTGTTATGCAGGGACCGTCACCGTGATGGATTGAGGGATCTCAGGCCGGGTCTGCACACCGGGAGGGCCGTTGCCAACAAGCAGGCCTCAATGAGGCTCGACGGGAGCCTGCCACCCGACACGAAAACACATCCCTGTTGCGCGCAGGCCCGATCGCGACGGAACCCCTTTCTCCTGTGTGGCTTCGATTCTCCGCGGTGAGCTGCGTGGCACAACTGGACACAGCCCCTCCCGCACACGCCGCGCAACCGCGCCTGAAGGGTGGAGGGAACAATAAATACAATCAGCCTTAGCCCGTCACACAACACCGCCTCACCGGCCGAGTCTTACAAACGTCCGGTTCCCGGACGCCGCGCCACGCTTCGGCGGAACTTCGCGGGGAAGAAGAGGGCAAGAATAGCCATTCGCCCCCCGACCCCGTTCGTCTTGGTTGGTTGCCCGCCGCCTCCCTCACGAATGCCCCTCGGGCATTGGAAAACACCGGGCGTTCGAACGCGCGCGGGCACTGGCAACAAGTGCAGGAGTGACAGGCCTTCGCCCTCCCGGAGACGGCCGTCAGAATTTGAGAACGCCTTTCAGGATTCCTCTTCGTCCTCGAAGTCTTCGTCTTCTCCCTCGTCGTCCCGGTCGGGATGCAGCGGATCGTCGGGATCGAAGAAGAAGTCGCCGAGGCCCATTGGCACGGCGTTGCCTCCGAGGGACCGCTGCTTGCGTTCCGCCAGTGTCTGGAGGTCGAGCGCCTCATCGCCGAGGCAATTCTTGAGCGCCTCCCGCCAGGCTTTGTCCTTTCCGAGCGGATGCTTCTGATCCTGCGACAGCCGCTTGAGGGCATACCGCAGCACGTTGATGCCGTCGCGCGTCGAGAAATCGAGCTTCAACTGGTGCGACTGCTGAAGGAACTCGACCGTGAGGTTGAGCATCTCCGGTTCGGCGAACGGCAGGTGATAGTGCAGGATGGCCAATTCGTCCTGGCGATCGGGATATCCAAGTGTGAGAGTCGGCTGAAGGCGGGAGAGGATGTAGTCGGGGATTTCGTAGGTCGAATCGTCGTCGTTCATCGTGACGGCGCAGCGGAAATCGGGGTGCGCCTTGATCGTGATCCCGGCCACGATCGACTCGACGTACCGGCGGTGATCGAGAAGCGGGGCGAGACTTGCCCACGACTTTTCGTTCATCCGATTGCCCTCATCGAGCACGCAGACGCCGCCGGTGATCATTGCCGTGACCAGCGGAGAGGCCTGGTACTGGATCTTCCCGCTTTCCGCGAGGACGGGGGTGACGAGCAGGTCTTCCGGACGGGTATCGGAGGTGCACTGATAGACGTAGAGCGGCTGTTGCCTGATCCTGGCCCCGGACATCGCGAGCGTCGTTTTTCCGATTCCCGGCGGGCCGACCAGGCGTGGCGTCAGCGGGAGATCGCGGGGATCGACGACGAGCCAGCAGGCGAGGAGCTGGGTGACAATCTCGCGCTGACCGATCCATTCCCCCTCGGACGTATCCGCGTGCCCCAGATGCAGGCGGATTCCTTCGATTTCAACCGATTTTTCCATGACTCTCCGGCGCCTCGTCCGACGTTTCTGTCCGTGAAGAAGCGACATCGTAACGCCCCCCGGTGACGGAAACAGGAGTGAGCCGGTTTCGGAAGACGAGATCGGGGTGATGACGCCTGTGGCGGTCGATCGGTCCCCTCCTCCGTTCGGGAAAAATGGCGGTTGGGAAGAACATCGGCGAGAAGAGCCGGGACCGAACCGGAAGATGGAATGGGTGTCTTGCTCAGAACCCCGGAATGACTAGACTGACGCACCGCCGCCGGGAGACTGGAGGCGACCACTTCGGGAGAGGTGGCAGAGTGGCCGAACGCGCCGGTTTCGAAAACCGGTATACCTTCACGGGTATCGGGGGTTCGAATCCCCCCCTCTCCGCTTCTGAACTTGGCCGGTCCGCAACTCATTTCACATCAATGAGTTGCAACCAGGCTTCTGTATGACGCCGGGGCTAGCGGCATTCCAATGTCATTCGCGGTCAGATGGGCCTGACCAGCTTGTGCAGGAGCGAGTCTTCCCAGGGCATCTCGGGTTGTGCACAGCGAATTGGTGAGCCCGGCCTGGCGGAACATTCTTCATCAGTCTGACGTAGCCCACGCAACCGCCTTCATGGCCGCTTTGGCCGGTTTGAGGTGACTGTGGTTGCCAATCGCCCCGTTGAACCGAACACACGGAGGCGGATCAGGCCATGGCTGAAGTCGATGTGTGACCATCGCAGCAGGCGTCGCTCTGAGATTCGAAGCCCCGTGTGTGCAAGCGCTACGACGATCGCGTACAGCCAATGGTACGCCGGATTCTGGCGGCACCGACGGAAGATCCATTTGATGTCGTGCCTCGTGTAACAATGCGTTCTCGGTTCCGACACCCGCTGGGAGCGGGTCCTCCGTCAGAAGTACTGGTTCGATGCGCTGGACAACGCCTGCGTGGCCGGACATGCGGCCGGTGTGCGGCTCAACCAGGAGCACAATGTGTCTGCACCGCCAATCCGGCCCTACGGCGGAATCACTCCGTCAGTTAAAGCATGGATGCTCGAAATGCCCCTCAAACGACGGGCTACTGCGGCGAGCTTCGTCCACGAGCCGCTGAGAGTTTGACTCGGAGCGTCTTCGGATCAAGTCCCAGAACTCGCGCTGCAGCCGCATGATTCTGGCGACAGCGGGCTAGAGTGAGATCGAACAGCATTGGCTCGACTTCACTCAGCAACGCGTCGTGGAGCTTTGCTCGATCAGTGAGAGGATCGAGATTCTCCAGTTGCCGATCAATCCAGCGGCTGATCGGACCGTGGAGGTCATCGACCGCGTTTCCGGACGGACTTCTGGTCAACGGGGCCGGCAGATGCTCGACGGCGATGGCCGATCCTCGCGCCGCGATTGCAGCATGCTCGACGGCATTCCGAAGCTCACGGATGTTGCCCTGCCAGGGTCGAGATTCAAGTTCGGCCAAGGCGGTCGTCGTGAACCCGGGAGACCGCGTCACACTCGCGACTCGCTGCAGGAAGTGCTGGGCGAGATCGGGAATATCGTCGCGTCGTTCGCGAAGCGGCGGCAGTTCGATGTGGTATGCACTGAGCCGGTAGAACAGGTCTTCGCGGAACTGTCCTTTGGCGATCAGGCCGGGAATGGATTTGTTCGTCGCGGCGATGAATCGCACGTCAATGGGGCGGGGCTTGTCTTCACCGACGCGCGTCACTTCCTTCTGCTCGATCGCGCGGAGCAGCTTCACCTGCAGCGAATCCGGAATATCCCCCAGCTCGTCGAGCAGAACGGTGCCGCCAGCGGCCTGCTCGAACAGTCCGGAACGATCCACCTCGGCGCCAGTGAATGCCCCGCGCACATGGCCGAACAGCTCACTCTCGATCAGGTTGGGGCTGAGCGCGGCAAGGAATACCGGAAGGAAACGCTTGTCGTGACGATTACTGTAGCGGTGAATCGCCCTCGCCATGACTTCCTTCCCCGTCCCGCTTTCGCCCGTCAGCAGGACTGGAATGTCGCTGGCGGCGACCAGCGCGATCCGGTTGAAGATGCGCTGGATCTGTGGGCATCGACCGACAACAACCGGCGAACTCCCACGATCCGGCGCTTCGTTCTCTTCTTTCGACTGAAACCGGTGGCTGTCGAACGCCCGCTGCAGCACCGATTTGAGGTCCTTCAGAGAGAATGGCTTGACCAGGTACTCGAACACTCCTTCGCGAACCGCGGCAACGGCTGTGTCGAGCGTTCCGAATGCCGTCATCACGATGATCGGCACCTCGGGCGCCGATGCCCGGAACTGCGAGATCGCGGTCAGCCCATCAATGCCCGGAAGGCGGATGTCGAGGAGAATCACATCGAACGGCGTGTCGACGGCCAGTTCCAGTCCGTGCTCAGCGGAGCCCGCAACCGCCACATCGTGTCCCGCCTGCTCCAGGAAGGCACGCAGGCTCTCGCAGTGTCGCACTTCGTCGTCGATAACCAGGATCGATGCCATGACTAGGTCGCCGCCAGGGCGGGTTGGGGAGAGCCGGAAGGGCGCGGGGTTTCTCGACACGGAACACGGATGCTGAAAACGGTCCGATCCGAATCCCTGGTCCACGTGACATCACCGCCTGCGTTTCTGGCGGCCTGCCGGACCTGGACCAGGCCGAGCCCGATCCCGTCTGGCTTCGTGGTGACGAACGGCTCGAAGATCTGTTCGGCGACCGTCGATTCGGGGCCACACCCCGAATCACTGACCTGGATCTCGATGAATCCCGACGTCGAAGTCAGCGACAACGTAATCTCGCCGCGCCGTCCGATGGCTTCAACTCCGTTGAGGCATAGGTTCACGATCGCTGCATGCATGGATTCGGCGTCGTGGATCGTCTCATCCGCTCCGCAATGGAAGTTCTCTCGCAATCTGATCTCCGCATGGCGGCAGACCGGATCCACCATGTCGACGACGTTCTTCAGAATCGTGCCGATCGGGAGCGACGACGTCTCCAGGTTCATAGGCTTCTTTCCGAGCGAAAGCAGGCGGCGGACGAGCGTCTCGGTGACGGCGAGCTGGTCGTGGGCGTTTCGCAGCATGCGGGCGGGCCCCTCGGGAGACTCATACGATTCCTGGAAGACTTCCAGCGACAGTCTGGCCGCGTGGATTCCGTTTCGCAGTTCGTGCGCGACGCCGCCGGCGACCTGGGAGTGAAGGCGGTCACGCTCCGTTTGCGCAACCAGGCGCTTCATGGAATCCAGGTCCGATGACATGACGTTCACCGATCGTGCCAGGCGGCTGATCTCATCATTCCCCCGCTCGTCGGCCATCTGCCGATGGTCTCCTGCGGCAATGCGGCGAACCTGTTGTTCAATACGGACGACGCGCCGGCTGAGCCGGCTGCTGTACACAGCCGCAGCCGCGATCAGGGCGGTGCAGATCGCGAGCGACAGCCAGGCGGACTTGCGGAACGCGCCGGTGATCGTCGCGGCGATCGATTGGTAGGGCTCGAGGCACACGAGGTAAGAGCCATCGGGCCAGCCCGGCACCGCCAGCGGAATCACGTAGTACCAGTGACCTTCGAGCCCCATCAGGACCTCGTCGTATCCGGCGCTGGTCCGCGAGGCAGGTGGCAGAGTCGTCGCGATCTCCTCCTGCCGCGGCAGCATTGCGATCGTTCCAGTGCGCAGTTCGTGATCGGCCACGATGACGAAGTGCCAGCCGTCATTGTCTTTCTGCGCGGCGCTGAGCACGTCCGGAATTCGCTCAGGTGGGGCGTTCGCAAGCTGGTCGGCGACCGCGATGTAGGCCCGAACGGCCCGGTCGCCGGCAAGCTTCACCTGCAGGGCGGCGCGGTCGAAGGTCACAACGAAGACGAGGATCGCTGCGAAGACGACAAGCGGCAGCAGCATCTGGTTACGGAGTGACCATGTCATCATCGATCAGCTGTGCGATCGCGGGAGGAGGGGGAATTAAGGCCTTGATCGTGGGAAATATTCCCTCACCTCAGCGGAGCGAGGTCATGACCGGATTTGATCCAAGTCCACAAAGCAGGTCCTCCCTGCCACTTGCATAAACGGGAGTGCGATGCGGCCGTCCCGGCACGCCAATTGCTTCAATGAGACTGAGACTCAATGTCGCCTTATTTTCGGGCCCTGCCGCTGGCCCCTCATAGGCTCTGAATTCGAGCCTTGGCAACCACTCCACGTGTTTTTACGCAATTGGCACCATGATTCGATCACTTGTCGTTCCACTCGCCTTCGGTTTCGTTTTGCTGGCAGGCAGACCCGCCCGCGCGGATGTCGTGTTCAATCTGCAGCTCACCGCCGACGGCAACTCGCGGTGGTATGAGTTCTTCTCCGATGCGTTCGCCCAGCTCGACCGCGGGTTCGTCGTCAGCGGCGTCCCGAATCCGGCTCTGGATGGCTTCTTCCTGATCAGCCCCAATGCCGATCCCTTCAATCCCACGGTCTACCAGCAGATTGGGGGCGGCGGCGACGTCTTTCCGAATGAGGCCAACTTCTCGAGCTCCTACTCGCTGACTTACGCCGACGCCGGGCTGACCGGCATCGGCGAAGAGACGGCGGCGATTACAGCGTTGTCGCTCGATTTCGACAACGACATCGCCGACGACGACAGCTTGCTCGGTGTCGGCTACACGACAACTCCATCGAACGTGTCAGGAACCGTCCGTTTGCTCAACGGACTCGTCACCGGGATCGACCTGACCTCCAACGTCCAGCTGGCCTACGACGGCGCGGGACTTGGTCTTGGCACGCTTCTGTATGACGGAGTGTTCGGGATCACTGGAAGCCAGTTCTCCTTGTTTGTGGATGACAGCAACCCCACGTTTCCCACGTACCCGGACGCCCGTTATGTGTGGGACGTGCAGGGGACTGTTACCAATCTGGCCGCTGTTCCCGAGCCTTCGTCATTCGCACTCCTGACTCTGGCCGGGGGCATCTTCGGTGCGCGACGCTGGCGACGCCGCGCGGCGACTCATGTCTCCTGACCAATTCGGCGTGGAGCGCGACGTTATTTTGGCCAGACCGGCGAAATTCTCACCGGCCTGGCCGGGTATGCAGCAGCGATCAGACCGCTAGTCTCTGAGGTTCATTTCGCGACGCCAAAGTTCGCACTGACCTGGCCCTCAACGTTCGCCGGCGGTGATCGGTGATCGCCGGAATCGATCGGCAAATGCACTGGCACGCTCATCGAAAGTGTGCAGTCGTCCATTTTTGAAAAAGTGCTGCACCAACATGCAGGTCAAGATGTCCAAGCGAAAATCTCGCGGATTCACGTTGATCGAGTTGCTCGTGGTGATTGCGATCATCGCGATGCTGATTGCGCTGCTGCTGCCTGCCGTTCAGCAGGCACGGGAGGCAGCCCGTCGCGTCCAGACTCGCAATCACATGAAGCAGATCGGGCTCGCGCTGCATAACTATCACGATACCAACCGGATCTTTCCGGTGGATTCGTACTACGGGTTTGGGTTCGGGCCCGGCACGGAGACGTCGACCTGGATGCTGATGATCATGCCGTACATCGACCAGGCCCCGCTCTACAACCAGTGGCAATTCGGCGCGAACATCGGAAAGTCCACGACTCCATTCAACGGGCCCAACGGCCAGTTGATTGCCCAGGTCATTCCGGCATTCCTGGCGGCGTCCACTCCCGGTGACAGCAAGTTCACGGTGACATCCGGATCGGTGACGGGAACCGTCGCCCGGACCGACTTCGGCCCGGTGTCGTCGCCCCAGATCCCGACGCTGGGGCCCGCAAACGGCTTCAGGGCCGCCGATGCCGGGTTCGTCAAGTGCCTGTATTGGTGGGGGGGCGCAACCGTGACTGTCTCGCAGGATGCGACAGGCGTCCGGATGCGCGACGTGACGGACGGACTCTCAAACACCCTGGGCATCATCGAGACAGTCGGGGGACCGAAACGCTACATCAAGAACCCGCAGTCCGTCTCGAATCCTCTTCTGACCGCCGTGTTGTCGACACCGCAGAGCGCTGCCGATGGATATTGGGCCGGTCGCATGCGGACCGGCTATACCGAGCTGTTTGCGTCGCTGATGGGACTGGGAAACTGCACGATCAACTGTAGCAACATGATTGACTATGGCGCCGGCCCGTTCAGCTTCCATCCGGGCGGGGCGCACGCCCTGCGTGGCGACGGCGGTGTGATCTTCCTTTCCGATTCGATGGATCAGGTGACCTATCTCAGGATGATCCTGCGCGCCGACGGACAACCCATCGGCGAGATGCCCTGAGTCTCCGGTGCCTCCTGAGTTCGAATTCGTCGGGGAATCGTCGTGCGTCCGCTTTATGTTTTCGCCCTTTTGCTCCTGCTGATCGTGGTAGTCGTTTACTGGCCGCGAAAGCAGCAGTTCGGTGCGCCTAAGGTTCCCGTTTCGGGACGGGTCCTCGTGAATGGCCGTCCTGGGGAATACATGGTTGTGAGATTCCGTTCGGACAACGCTCAACTCGGCGGTCAGGATCGTCAGCCGGTCGCAGGGGCGAACGCCGACGGTTCCTTCGAAATGTCGAGCTTTGGCGGAATGGACGGAGCCGCTCCGGGGGAGTACGTCGTGACGTTCTATTGGCCGACCAATCCACTGACGATGGGCCGCGACCGCCTGCGCGGGCGATTTACGGATCCCGAGAAGTCGGAATATCGGGTCACGATCAGTGAGGAAGCGACGGTACTCCCGGATCTCGAACTCCGGATGCCAGAGGCCCAGATTCTGCCACTCGAATTCGACCCCGTGAAAATGGGCAGCGAGGCATTGCGATCCGCGCTGGAGAGCGCCCCCACCACTTCCAACTCGCCGAAGGCACCCAGGTGAATCGTCCAATTCTGTGGGCCACACTCGCCGTCCTGTCGGTCGCAGTGATCTGGACTCTGGTTCCCGGTCGAAGCCAGCCAGCGGGCGCACCGAAAGTTCCGGTCGCCGGCCGGGTGCTTGTGAACGGCAAACCTGCAGCGGGAGTCACGGTTCGATTTCAGTCCGATGACGGAGAGCTCGCAGGGCAGGACCGCCAGCCGGTTGCGACAACCGACGATCAGGGCAATTTCCAGCTTTCCAGCCACGGTAACGCCGATGGCGCGGCTCCCGGCAATTACGTTGTGACATTCTTCTGGCCGACTAATCCCATCAAGGCCGACAAGGACCGATTGCGCGGCCGGTTTATGAACGCGGCCCAATCGCGCTTCAAAGTGTCGATCGGCCAGGACACCGCATTGCCTCCCTTCGAGCTCGAGATTCCGGAGGCCATGCTCCTGCCTGCAGACGAAGCCGCGACGAAGAATTCCAGCGCACTTCCTCCTCCGCCGCCATGATCCGCCGTTTCGTCGAGTGCAACCGCCGCCCCGGAGCGCGACACGTTGGTCGGCTTCGGGAGTATGAATGGACTGCACCCATCCTGATTGCGACTGACGTCACCATGGTGTCCCTCCGAACCATCCTGATGGCCAGCTGCCTGGCAACGCTTCTCTGCGGGGCATCGGTCTGGGCGGAGGACGACCGGTGCGCTCAGGTTCTTCAGGCAGAGTTCGCGAAGTCTCAGGCGCCGGGCGCGATGATCAGCTGGCAGATCGGCGGGCAGCCGGCCCGGACGATCTGCCTCGGCACCGCGGATGTCACTTCCGGCCGTCCCGTCACTCCTGTTGACCACTTTCGGATCGGCAGCCTTTCCAAGATGTTCGTTGGAACAGCGGCGCTGATCCTCGTCGACGAGGGCAAGCTATCGCTCGACGATCCGCTCTCGAAGTTTGAACGCGGACTCCCCAATGGAGACCGAATCCTTCTGCGACACCTCGGCAACCACCGGTCCGGCCTGTTCAATCCGATCGAGTCGTCGATCGTGAAAGTTGCGTATGCGGGTGATCCCCGAAAATGGTGGACCATCGAAGAGCTGCTGGCCGTCCCGCGCGTCGCTCCGCCATATTTCGCCCCGGATACCGGATTTCGTTACTCGAATTCCAATACGGCCGCGATTGCAGTCGCACTCGAGAAGGCGACCGGACAGCCCTGGGATGCCGTTGTGCGTGAGAAGATCATCGGGCCGCTTGGGCTGAGGCACACCTCGATTCCGATCGACAACTCGTTACCGGAGCCGCATGCCAGGGGCTACGCGATGGGAACGGACAAGGGGCCGTTCTTCAACCGGGGAAATGTGCAGGTCGACGTGACCGAGACCAGCCCAAGCTGGTGGGGGCCGGCAGGCTGCATGATTTCCAACATTCAGGATCTGCGAACCGCGGTGAAACCGCTGGCCACCGGAGCACTCCTGAAGCCACAGACGCGAGAGGAACTGCAGCGATGGACGCCCACGGATTGGGAGGGCCACGAAGCCGGTTTTCACCTCGCTCGTTATCGCGGCTATGCGCTCGGACACACCGGTGACGTTCCTGGATTCCAGACGTGCATGTTCTATCTCCCGAAGCATGACGCCAGCGTCGTTGTCATGACGAACGTCTATGGATGGTCGATCCGTAAATCGCCGGCCGACGACTTGTTCGTCGCTCTGATCGAGGACGGTCTCCAGCTCGAGCAGAAAAAGCCCGCAAAGGACTGAGGCCAATCGGTGTCGACATCGGAGACCAGGATCGCATCGGAACGAACCGTCCGCGCGGATGCGGAGACGCCACGGCCCGGCCAGCCGCAATTGTCCGAGAACACCTATCGGACGGTCTGGCGCTGGCACCTCTACGCGGGCCTGCTGGTCGCCCCCATTCTGATCTGGGGCGCCGTCACCGGCGCCCTGTACGTCTTCGTTGATGAGATCGAGGCATGGCTCGATCCCGACGCCTTATACGTGGCCGAGGAAGGTGAGCGGAAGCCATTCGTCGAGCTGTTGGAAACGGCCCGGGCCGAGGCCCGGGGCGATCTTCTGCACTCCTTCTCGGTCAATCCGGATCCCCGCCGTACGGTCAGTTTTTTTGTCGCCTCGCCTCACGAACGCTCGCGATCAATATACGTCAATCCATACACGGCCGCGGTGACAGGAGTTCACCACATCCACTCGGGATTCTTCCCGCTCGTCAGGACACTGCATCGCACGCTGTACATGGGCACCGTCGGGCGAGTCCTGATGGAGCTCACTTGTTCGTGGGGAATCGTCCTGTTGTTGACCGGAGTCTATCTCTGGTGGCCACGGAAACAGTCTCGGCCGAAGGGGGGGACCGCCGGCGTCTGGCGAATCCGGACAGCCAGCACTCGAGTGCTGCTGCGCGACCTGCACGCGGTCATCGGAGTCTATCTCGCACCGGTCTCGATCGTGGTGCTGCTGACGGGGCTGTTCTTCACGCAGGTGTGGGGCACCGGCTATCGCCTCGCACTGTTGAAATCCGGCTCGATTCCTCGCGTCGTGCTCGATCTCCCGAAGACGACGCATCCTGAGAACTCGCCCCGGCTGTCGCTCGACAGGATCGTCGAGATTGCCTGCGCGAAGTCGCCCCCCGGCCTCGTCTCGATTGATTTTCCGCAGGAGCCGGATGACACCATTCGCGTGACGGCCGGCACGGTGGAGGATCCGTCGCGCCGGGCGCTGTTTGCCATCGATCCGGTCGATGGCACGACTATGCTTCATTCGGACTGGCAGTCGGGGTCTCCGCTCCTGAAGCTGTACACCCTTGCCTATCCGTTGCACGTCGGATCGATCTTCGGTTTGCCGACGAAGATACTCGCCACCTTGTCATGCCTGGCGCTGGTGTCATCCACTGTCACCGGAGTCTGGATGTGGTGGCGAAAGCGTCCGGGAGGTTCGTTTTCGATCCCACGCCGGCCCGTTGGAAGGCGCGTTCGATCGGCCTGCATTGCATTCATGGTCCTCTCGGGAATCGTCCTTCCCCTCGCCGGTATCAGTTTCCTCCTGATGGCATCGTTGGACTGGGTCTGGCAACGACGCCGGAGACCCGCGAGCCCATGACGTCGCGAACGAAGCTCCACGTGCCTGCGCTGCTCGTTCTGCTGAAGGCGAACCTGCGCAGTCATCCCGCGCGACACCTGGCCGCAATGGTGGCGATTGCCGCAACGGCGGCTGTGTTGCTCTCGGCGCTCGCCGGACGCAATGCGGTCAGCGGCTCCGCTGCCGCAAACGATCCCGTTCTGGGGGACCGCGAAATTCATCTCGCGGCCACCGACACTGTTTTTCCGTACCTCGATGAAAGCCTGCTCCGCGAAATGCGGCGAGATCCTCTGGTCGCCGAGCTGCACACGGCAGTCTCCGCGCGGGCCGTGGAGATGCCCGGGACCATGCAGGGCACCCTGGATGAAGACGGCTTTTACAGCCAGGAGCAGGGAGGCATGGGAGGCTGGATCGTCGGCCGACGCGACAACTTCCTTGCCTGGGACGACGACCAGCCAGGCGGCGTTCTGGTCGCGGGGCAACGGCCGACGGGGAAACCCGGTGGCCCGATCGAAATTTCCGTGCCGGTGCAATTGCCCTTCGGTAAGAAGCTCGGGAGCTGGAGGAGGCTGGAAGGTGATTCCGGGGTCCACGCGGCCCAGGTCGTCGGACAGGTCCGCTTTCCCGCCTCCATCCTGATGACGCCGCAGGGCGCCCGGATCATGGCCCGACAGATCAGCCGGGCCGCCGCTGAGGTGCTCAATGGCGGTCCGCGGCCTCCCTCTGATGCGCGAATTCATCTGCGAGCCCCTGGCGAGATCGACGCCTTTCTCGCCAGGTGGCGCGAACGACTCCCCTCGCTGCCGGGCCGGATGGAACTGTGGGACAACAACTTCATTCAGCAGTCCGTGACCTACAGTGCGGCGGCCCAGTCAATTCGCATGGCGGCCGTCGCGGCCGTGTTGATGGCCTGCGTCTGCGCGGCGTGTATCGGACTTGCCGTGCAGGGAAACGCAGCCCGCGAACGCGCGGCTCAAGGTCAGCTCCTGCGTTCGCTCGGAGCAGGCCGCGGAATGATCATCACGTTGCTGGTGATCGAGGCCGTCGCCGTCGCATGCGGCGGCTTCGTGCTCGCGCTCGCCTTTTGCTGGGGCGGACTTTCGGTCGCTCGGGCGTGGTTTCCGTTCCTGGCGTCGTCCCCGTCTCCCGGCGCGCTGCAGGTCGTCCTGGCTCTCGGCGTCATTGTCGCTGGCGTTCTGGCCGGATCAGTCGGCCCGGTCATCTCTGCCTGGTCCATCGATACGACGAATCCGGCCACGGCGGCGACCGATCCGGAACGGGCGCGACTCTGGTCCCGACGTGCGGCCCTGGCTTCGGCGGCCGTCGTGCTTTTCGTCACGCTTGCGTTGATAGTCACCCCCGCGGGGTCATTCGAACGAAGCCGGGTGCTGTTGTGGATCGGCCTGCCAGGAGTGGCGCTCGCCTGCGTCCTGATTGCCCCGCTCGCCGTTCGACTGACCGCAGCGTTGCTGGCCCGTCCGGTCGCCTGGGCGACTCGTGTGGAGCCGCTGGTCCTGTTCGACCAGGTCGCGGCCGATGGTCCACGCAGCGCAGGCGCCATAGTTGCGATTGCCGTTGGCCTGGGAACGTTCGTCTGGGTGATGTGTTGGGGCGCCTCGATGCTGAACTCGTTCGTCATCGATGAACGACTGCCGAGATGGCTCATTTCGGTTCACCCTTACGGATTGGATCGCAGCGAGACTGAAACGGTGCTCAAAGCCGCCGGTCTGGAGGAATTCGAGCCGCTCACGCTGGTCGACACGCGCCTGTCCCCCGGCCCCCGGCGCGACACCCCAATCCCGACATTGCTGATCGGCGTACACGGCCTGCGGGAAGGCTCCAGTCGGATTCCATTCACACTGGTGGCCGGCAACCTCGACTCCGTCATGACCGACGTGGACAACGGAACAGGTTGCCTGCTGAGTGACTGGTATGCCCACAGTGCCAATGTCGCGGTAGGAGATGAGGTGTCTGTTGCCGTTCCGGGGCGACTCGAAAACGGCAGCGTCCTCCATCGCACGTATCGCGTGGCCGGAATCGTCGAGCTTCGCGGCTGGAGAATGGCGACAAAGCAGAACAAGGTCCGGCTTCGGGGCGACAAGCATCGCGCGATGGTGGTCCTGGACGCAAAGACGGTGCGCCGCGACTTTTTTGTGAGCGATGCGAACTATCTGCTCGGATGGACGCGCCCCGCGGCGTCGGCGCCCCCCTCTCGCTACGGAGCCGGGACTGCGGAACCGGAGTCGTACCAGGTCAGTCGGGGGGAACGTCTGGATCTCGAACGACAGGTCTCAGCGCTTCTCGATCTGGATCGCCCGATTCGATACTCGCCCGATGGGGGGGCTGAAATCACATTGTCGTCGCGGGTGGTTCAGGTCGACGATCTCGATCGCGCCCGGAGCGAGTTGCTGGGCAATTGGGGGGGAGGAGCAGTTCGAAAGATGGGCTGGCTGCCGATGATGGCGCTGGCGATCAGCCTCTTTTCGGTCGCGGGCTCGCTGGCCGTATCGCTCCAGGCCCGCAGTCGCGAACTAGGGATATTGAGGAGCTGCGGGATGACGAGATTCGGCCTGTTGAGGTTGGCGATTGCTGAGAGTGTGCTGGTAACCCTGGCGGCGGTCGTTGTCGCCGGGCTGTTCGGTGCCGGTCAGGCGTGGCTCATGCTGCAGCTGGCATCGATCATCGGCTACCACCTCGACTTCGCCGGAATACGTCCGGAGTTCACGGTGCCCTGGGAATGGATGGTCCCCGGTGCGCTGATGACGGCGGCCGTTTGTGGCCTTGCTGCCTTGTGGGCGGGTTGGCGAATCGGGCGCCTGGCGCCGGCCGGCCTGCTGTCGGGTTCAATGATTCGATCTTGAGGACCGTGAGTGACCACGACTGATCGACGCGCGTTGCTTCAGGCATCCGGATTGCAAAAGCGCTTCACTGCCGGAACGGATGCGATTCATGCCGTCGACGGTGTCAGCATCGATCTGATCGCCGGTGAGACCGTGGCAATCATGGGGGCTTCCGGATCAGGAAAGACTACGCTGCTCCACCTGCTCGGGGGGTTGCTCCGCCCCGATTCAGGAATTCTCCGTTTCGCGGGAGCCGATCTGGCCACTTTGTCCGATGCCGCGCTCACTTCATTGAGATGCGAGCGCATGGGAATCGTCTATCAGTCGTCGAACCTGATTCCGACGCTTTCGGCCCTCGACAACGTCGCGCTGCCGATGCTGCTCAACGGCTCGTCGCGCACGACGGCACGCGCGGCGGCGCACGAGCGTCTGCGGGAAGTCGGCCTGGGGGCCAGGGCACTGCACCGGCCGGGCCAGATGTCGGGCGGCGAGCAACAGCGAGTCGCCATCGCCCGGGCCTTGATTGCGAAACCGGAACTGGTCCTCGCAGACGAGCCTACCGGAAGCCTCGATCGCCAGAATTCGCTGGATGTCTGCCAGCTCCTGCATCAGGTCGCGGCCGACAGATCGCGATCGGTCGTCATCGTCACGCATGACCCGGCAGTGGCGCTGCTGGCCGATCGCATCCTGGTGCTTTCAGACGGGAAGCTGGTCTCGGAGATATCGCGCGCAGATGTCGCGACGGCCGAGGAAGTCGCGATCTATTGCATGAGAGTCGCCCGGCGAAACCAGGTGTTTGCTCCGTCGTCGCCGGGGATCTAGGCATGTGTCAGCTGCGTCGCTCCCTTGCATGTGCGGGCAGAGCGACGCAGCCGGCCATCCTCTTGTTCATTTCAGATCGAGCGTCAGCGTCCCGATTCGCGAAACCGGTCCACCCGAGGGCTGAGCGGCGTCGGTCGAGGCGACCGAGATCCGGACTTCAACCATGTATCGGCCTGGGTGTTTGACGGGAATCGACACGATTCCCAGTTCCGTCTCCCCTGTCTCGCTCCATTCACCTGGCCCGGAGACCGTCACGCGGCACTGATCCGCCGGGTTCCCGTCGTCGAGTACGATCAGGCTGAGTGATTCGCCGTCCCACTTGGGAAAGAAGTCGACTTTCATGGCCTCGTTGGGCTTCGACTTCAGCGACTCCCCTTTCGAGAGCGCGGCGTACTTGGCATAGAACTCCGAGCGGCCGGAACTGGCACCCATGCCTTCGCGGCCGCCACGACTTCCCCGCTCACCGCCGAAGCCGCCCCTCCCCCCACCGGGACGACCTTCACCCTCGAGTCCCCCCTGGGGGCGGCCGGTGCTCTGTCCGGGGGACATCGCCCGCACTGGCGGGAGATACACGACCTCAAGCTCGGCAGGTGCGGGGGCATCAAGCCTGGCAGACAGGACTGCGAGTTCACCCGCCACATGCCGGGTCACGCTCATCGCCTGACGCTGGTCTGAATGGACGGAGAACACCTTGACGTCGGCATTCGCGTCCAGCATCGCGCTGCTTCCGGGCTGCGGTCCATCGGCAAAACTGATCGCCACCCTGTTGGCACTTGAGTTTCCCGCCTGGGGATAGACCCAAATCCCATGGGCGAACGCCGCGGATGCTGACAGTGCGAATGAACCGGTGATGGAGAAAACGAGACGACGACGAACGTTCATTGGAAGCCTGCTGCACGGAAGTCGGGAAAAGACATGGAACGTGAGACACGCTCGATCAGCGGACCCCATTGGCCAGCATCTCGTGCATGCCGATTCCGACATACGTTGCCGAGGCAACGCTGAGGAGCAGGCAGATTCCACCCAGGACGCGTGTCCGCTTGATCTGCCACCACATCACGATTCCGGAGATGCCCCAGAACACCATGATCAAAGACATCGCGTCGACGATCATCGCCCAGACAAAGCGAATCGGGTTGTCATCGGCCGGATAGCCGTGCGCCATATGCATCCGGAGCAGGAACGATCGGGCCGACATGGCAAGCCCTTCCGCGCCCTCGGGGACCGGCTGGCCCGTCACGGAACCGATCAGTGGGTTGTAGGAGGCCTGCCACTTCTTTCCGGCCGACTCCATCTGGAACGACAACGGCGTGACGCGGACCTCCGACACACGGACGCCATCCATCTTCAAACGTGACAGGACGGTGCTCAGTCCATCCTCAATGCGGTCGAACGGCGAGGCCTTCAGGAGGAGACCACTCTTCACTTCGAACGGGGCCGCAGCACTTTCTGTCGATGATTCACCGAAACCGCCACGTCCGCCGCGACCGCCGCCGCCGCGGCCCCCGAGTCCGCCCACCGCCAATTCGCGAATCGATCCGGTTCCGCTCGTCCCCAGGCTGACGCTGTAGGCCTTTCCGTCGCTGCCGATGAGACTGGCGCCGAGTCCGCCACGACCGAACGAGATGCGGTCGGCATCCAGGAGTTCATACTGGTCCTTTCCGCTGGCGTTGATCGCGGCGACGACTTCGGCCGCCATCGCGGCCGGCCTCTGCAGTTCGCTGAGGGGCGTTCCCTTGATCAGGCGATTGGTGATCGAGGTGGTTGGCTGGTCTGACCAGACCTCCGGATGGTTAAACAGGAAGCCGGTCACACCGTACAGGAATACCCAGGGGACCAGCAGCAGGCCCGCGTACAAGTGACCGCGCCGCGTCAGGTGCATCGACGTCTTGCCAAGCTTGCTGCGCTTGGGAGCAGGCGCCTTCGCCGGTGGAACGGCCGGGCGATCTTTGCGGGCTTGCTGGAGCGGTGAAAGCTTCTCCACCGGTGGCGGGGGCGCGGAAACGGACGCGGAAGGGGGTGGTGTCATGGACGTGGAGTCAGCGGAGAAGGAAAGACCACTGGAGTGCAGGCCGGCTCTCGAGCGTGACCACCGGGCAGCGACTCTTGGGAGAGCATCTCACGCGGTCAAACGGACTGCGCGGATCACACCCTCGATTCATGTTGAGTCTCAGTTGCAATGAAAATCTAGTGGCCTCGGTGTGGCTTGCAACTGACTCACCCAACAATCCCAGCCAGTGCGGGCGATAGCCAAACGGCATGGAACATCGCGACACAAGCCATTATTTTTCAATGCCTTATGCGATCCAACTAGCCGGAGCGCCTTGGAGGAATCCGAGGCATCGGACGGTGGGGGAACCTTGAAAGTCACCTCTCCTTCCGATACAGAGCACGTCGTTGAGACTCAGTCTCAGTGTGATTTGGGTGTTCGAAGAGAAAGTGCGGAGACAAATGAACCTGTCGAGAAGGCGAGCCTTCACCCTCATTGAGCTGCTGGTCGTGATCGCGATTATCGCCATTCTGATTGCCCTGCTCTTGCCGGCCGTGCAGCAGGCCCGCGAAGCCGCCCGTCGGACCCAGTGCCGCAACAACCTGAAACAGATCGGGCTGGCGCTTCACAACTACATGTCGACCTACAACGAGGTGCTGCCCAATGCCGGCGGCCCCGGGGTCGGGTACCTCAATGACCACTCACCGCTCGCGCGGCTCCTGCCGTTCCTCGATCAGGCCAACCTACAGAACCTGATCGATTGGAACATCCAGATGGGGCATCCCGGCAGTGGAATCCTTCCCGAGGCGTTGCGTCCCATCGCCGCGACGTCGATTCCGACGTACCTCTGCCCCAGCATGGCGGGCAATCCCGTCACTGATATCACTCAGCAATCCGTGACCTACAAGACGGCCGGTGCGAGCTACGGAATGGTCCATGGGAACGGGCTGGATAGCGCGTTCCATGCGGGCTCGAATCCTGGAAACGGCCTGTGCTGGGCCAACGCCAAGATCCTGATTCGCGACATCACCGACGGCACGTCCAACACAATCGCCTTCGTCGAGGCCGTCGTCGGGCCCGGTTCGAACGCCACGCCTCCGGCCGCTTCGGAGAAGGCCGATCCCAGGCTGTGGCGAGCGAACGGATCGGCCAGCAACGCGGCCACCGGGCAGAATCAGGGTTATGACGCAATCGCTTCCGCCATCGGCGGCTGGACCGGCGGGAAGAACACGATGTGGCTCCGCGGCAGCGTCCCTAACGGTCCGGTCATGGCTCCGATCCTGACTCCGAACAGTAAAATCCCGGACTTTGGCTCGGGCTCCGCGAAGGCCGTCGCCTCTCGAAGCTTCCACTCCGGCGGAGTGTCTGTGCTGCTCTGCGATGGCAGCGTGCGCTTCGTCAGCGACAACATCGATCGGAATACCTGGCACGCACTCCTCAGCCGTTCCGGCGGCGAAGTGGTCGGAGAGTTCTAATCAGGATGCAGGGTACGAGCTGGCGATCGGCGTGAACGCAGGTCGAACGCCAGCTCGTCTTTTTCGTCTGGCAATGTCGTTCAATTCCGTGGATTCACTGATGAAGCCCCTGGGAAGTCTTTCGAACAGTTCGTCGCGAACGCTTGCGATGGTCGCTGTCCTTCACGCCGCGCTGATTGGCGGGGGCCTCAACCCTGTCGAGGCCGGAGAGTCAAAGCGAATTCTCCATGCGCAGGGGACGACCGAGCTGGCGGCCGTTCCCCGCAAGGTCGCCGTTCTGGATCTGGGCGCTCTCGATATTCTCGATTCGATCGGCGTCGAAGCGGCCGGAGTTCCATCGATGAAGCCGGAGGCGTGGCCGGACTACCTCGGGAAGTATGCGGGCGAAAAGTACGCCAAGATCGGTTCGTTGTTTGAGCCCGACCTCGAGGCCCTGCGGCAACTCAAGCCAGACCTGATTATCGTCGGCGGCCGCTCGGCCGGAAAATACCCGGACGTGAGCGCGATCGCCCCGACCCTCGATCTCTCTACGACGACTGTCGGTTTCATCCCGAGCGTGGTCCAGAACACGTTGACACTCGGATCAGTTTTCTCGCGCGAGAAGGAAGCCAGCGAGAAGGTGCTCGAACTGCTCGGCGAAATCCGGCAACTCCAGGTGAAGGCGTCCCAGCAGGGGCGCGGTCTGCTGCTGTTTGGAGTCGGTGACCGCGTCATGGCGCAGCAGCCGCTGACCCGCTTCGGCATCGTCTATGAGCTGATCGGCATCGAACCCGTCGTCACTGCGGAGGATGCACCTCCGCCCGGAGAACGCCGGCCGCGGAATGCCGCGCGCGGCGCCGGCGAGTCGGGCGTCCCCGATCCCGCAGCCGAGGCCCGGGAAAAAGAGCGGGCCGCGGTCGAGGCGGCCCGCTTCGCAAAGATCCTCGGGCGCGAGCCGGACTGGCTGTTCGTGATCGACCGCAACTCGGCCTTCAAGGAACGGGCCAACGCCAGCGACGTTCTTGCCGCGAACCCGGGAGTCGCCAAGTCGGGGGCATGGCAAAAGAAGAAAGTTGTGCATCTCGACGGGGCCGGCTGGTACCTCGTCGGCGGCGGGTTGCAGCAGCTGCGGAACAGCATCCGCCAGATCGACGCGGCGTTCGACAAGCACCCGCCTGCCGTGAAACCTGCGTCCTGACACCCACGGACTTCAACGATCCTGAGTCTCTCTTCTTCCAACGTTCTGCTGATTCGTATGCGACAACTGGTCTGGCCACTACTCGGGGTCATCGCCGCTCTCTTTTCCAGCCGGGTGGCAGGACAGGATCAAGTCGCGCCGATGGTCAAGGGGAGTGAGAACTTCAATGTTCCCTATGTGGAGTTCAAGTACCGCCAGCATGAGCGGCATCGCCTGAACCTCGTGGTCCCCGCACGGGTGGAAGGAAGCAGGCTTCCGCTCGTGATCTGGATTCACGGCGGCGCGTGGCGGGAAGGCAGCAAGGATGTGTGGCATCCTGCCCGTGTCATGTACGACAAAGGATTCGCGGTCTGCAGCATCAACTACCGGCTCAGCAACAGCGCGCCTTTTCCTGCACAGCTTCAGGATTGCAAGGCGGCAATCCGGTGGCTTCGTAAGAATGCGGATCGCTATGGCATCGATCCCGACCGAATCGGGGTGTGGGGCGCGTCAGCCGGAGGGCATCTCGCAGCGCTCGTCGGCACGACAGGCGACGTCGCACAGTTCGACATCGGCGAGAATCTCGACCAGTCGAGTTCCGTCAAATGCGTAGTCGACTACTACGGTCCGACAAATTTCCAGCTCATGAACGAGCAGGCCAAGGGTCTTCCGGGCGGCCCGGCACTCGATCATGACCACCCGAATTCACCGGAATCCCTGCTTCTCGGCGGCCCGGTCCAGCGCCTCTCGGCGGAGGCGCGACGCGCGGATCCCTGCGAGTATGTCACCGCCAACGATCCACCGTTTCTCATCATTCATGGGCAGCGCGACCCAGTCGTGGCACATGGACAGAGCGAATTGCTGGTGAAGTCGCTGAAAGAGGCAGGGATCGCAGTCGACTTTCGTTCCGTTCCGAGAGCCGGCCACGGGGACGGATTCGGAGATGCTGAACAGAAAGCCTCGGAAGACTTTCTTCGTCATCACCTCGCACCGAAGTGACACGCCCGGATGTTGCCTCTCGCGAAATCCTTTCGCATCGTCGTCTTCTCGAAAGGACGTCATGTGAGGTCCACGATGCTCGAACGAAATTCAGGGACATTGCAATTGCTTCGCGTGCTGATCGGGATCGGAGTGATCACGGCACATTTTGTCGTGGCCGGCTCCTTATGCGTCGCGCAGCCCCCGGTTCGCACAATTGGCAGAACCGTCGCCGACGAAGAGTCGGAACATTACCGATTTGAGCGATTCACGATGTCGAGCCCGGACGCAAGCCGTACCTGGCGAGTGAACCTTGCAATCCCGAAGGGTGCGACGCCTGATAATGGTTTTCCGTCGTTCTGGATGCTCGATGGCAACGCCTGCCTCCTGGAGTTCAACCAGGCGCTGCTGAAGGATCTGTCGACTCGGACGACACCGACCGTGCTGGTCTTTATCGGACACGACAACGATCTCCGAACCGACTCGCAGGCCCGTTACCGGGATTACACCCCCACGCTGACGTCGAGAACTGAGCCAGGAGCGGTCGCCGCCGTTACCGGCGGTGCTGATTCGTTTCTGGATGTCATTGAACGCGAAATCCGTCCGAAGGTCATGGAATCAGTCAAGCTCGCGCCAGGTCAGCAGACCCTCTGGGGGCACTCGCTGGGAGGCCTCTTCGTCCTCCATGCGTTCTTTACTCGCCCCGGCGCCTTCGACAACTACATTGCCGGCAGTCCTTCCTTGTGGTGGGACAAGGGAGTTGAGCTCGCTGAGGCAGAACGCTTCATCGAGCACAACGCCGGCCGTTCGAAACGCATCGTCATTCATCTCGGCGAGAAGGAGCGAACTGGTGAAGGTCGTCCCCGAGACACCAACAATCAGCGCGAAAAGGCGCATCTCGCTCGACTGGAAGGAGCGCCGCCGGACTCCGCACTCAAGCTGGCCGCACGACTCCAGAGTGTCACCGGCGTGAAGTCGTCGTATCAGGAATTCCCAGGACTGAGCCATGGTCCCATGTTTCGCGCTTCACTGATGCAGGCGCTGCAGGATGTCGGCGCCTCCGCGGGCAAAGGATTGACTCCCACTCCAGCGGCCGCCGCTCCCTGATTCCCAGACAAGTACGAGAGTGTCAGCTTCACTTCCGCCAACAACGCCAGCCAACCGGACGCGATCGCGTCGCGGGTCGCTGCTGCGCACGATGATCCAGTGGCACTGGGTCAGCTCGGCGCTGTGTCTGGCAGGGATGATTCTGTTCACCATTACGGGCATCACCTTGAACCATGCCGGAGAAATCGAGGCGAAGCCGGCGGTCCTCACTCGGACGCTCGAGATGCCCCGCGATGTTCTCGACACACTGAACGCGGCCGAGGCGAGTGACGCGGCCCCTGTCCCAAATCCGGTGGCGACCTGGCTCGCAGACCGGCTGGCGAGGCCCATTCCGGCCCATCCCGCCGAATGGTCGACCAGCGAAGTGTATCTCTCGATGCCTACGCCGGGCGTCGATGCCTGGCTGGTTGTCGATCGGGAGACGGGAGCCGTGGAATTCGAAAGATCCGATCGCGGATGGATCGCCTACTTCAATGATCTGCATAAAGCCCGGCATACCGGACTCGCGTGGAAGTGGTTCCTCGATCTCTTCGCGATCGCCACTCTCATCTTCTGCGTCACCGGCCTTTATCTCCTGTACTTCCATGCCAGGCATCGCCGGATGACCTGGCCGGTCGTTGCACTGGGGCTGGCCATTCCCTGGTTCCTGGCCCTGCTGATCAGTCATACCCGTTAAACGAGAAGGTGCCCGATGAGACGCATTGTTGTGGTCGCGCTGATGGCCGTCATGGCCGGTGCGACGTTGCGATCCAGCCCGGCCGAGGAGCCGAAGCCCAAGGCCGACGAGCTCCAGATGAAGTCGGACAAGATGGAGCTGAAGGTCGAGATTCCACAGCTCAACGTCTCCGAATACCACCGTCCTTACGTGGCGATGTGGATCCAGAACGAGAAGCAGGAAGTCGTCACGAATCTGGCGGTCTGGTATCAGCTCAAGGGAACCACCGACGGCGCCGGAACCAAATGGCTTCCCGACCTGCGGCAGTGGTGGCGGCGCTCAGGGCGGAACATCGAGTTCCCGGCCGATGGCATCTCTGCTCCATCACGCCCCGTTGGTGAGCACACGGTGACGATCGACGATCAGAAACTCGCGAAACTCTCCCCTGGCAAGTACGTCCTGCTGGTCGAAGCGGCCAGGGAGGTCGGCGGACGGGAACTACTCGAAATTCCGTTCCACTGGCCCGGCGACAAGTCGGTCACCTATCAGGTCGCCGGAAAGAAAGAACTGGGGAAGATCACCCTTACGGTGAAGCCCTGATCGACCTTGGTCACAAATTGAATTGAAGCCGTTGATCCCAGATTCAACGAGAGCATTTGACTACTCCCCATCCTCACAGGAGCTCACTGATGCCCCGCCCTCTGATCCTCGCGATCGCGCTCGTCCTGGTCTCGCCACTGACCGCCAATGCCCACAAGATGTGGCTCTTGCCGTCCGACACCGTATTGTCCGGCTCGGAGCCGCTGATCACCGTCGACGGCGCCATCTCGAACGATCTGTTCTACTTCAACCACCACGCGCTCCCGCTCGACACGCTGGTCATCACGGCCCCGGACGGTTCGCAGGTCGAAGGTGAAAGCAAGGCGATGCTCAAGTATCGCAGCGTGTTCGACGTCCCGCTGCGTCAGAAGGGAACCTACAAGATCGCCGTGCCGCGTTCGGGAGTGTTCGCCAGTTGGGAAGCCGATGGCAAGCCGCAGCGTTGGCGTGGAGCGGCCAAGGATGTCGCCGCGAAAATCCCCGCGAACGCCGAGAAGGTGGAAGTGTCCGAGACCGTCGGCCGCATCGAAACTTTCGTGACCAATGGCGCTCCGTCCGATCGCGCTCTGCAGACGACCGGCAAGGGGATCGAACTCATCCCGCTGACGCACCCGAATGACCTCTATGTCGGCTCCAAAGGACGCTTCCGCCTCCTGGTCGACGGCAAGCCGACCGGCGAACTGAAGATCGAAATGGTCCGCGGCGGCACGCGCTACCGCGACTCGCAGGACGAGATCCACGCCACCACGGACACCAACGGCGAGTTCGAAGTCGAATTCAAGGAGCCCGGCATGTACTGGATGGAGACCTCGACCAGCGACGCCAAGACGACCGTCTCGCAGGCGAAGACCCGGTACCTCAGCTATACCGCGACATTCGAAGTGCTGCCGAAGTAATTCGGACCACTGCGAGTATTCGAGAGTGGCGTGTGTTCGAGGTTGCCCCCATGCGAACCCGAGAATCGCGTCACTCTCTGTCTGAATTCTGGTGTGTCCGAGTTGGCAACGTGTCATCCGGCACTTTGCCGAGCCTCACTCGCGACTCAGCTCTCGGGCCGTACGTTGCGAGTACGACGTCAACTGCCCGCCCAGTCGGCTGTGGGCCACGACGTCTGGCCGTTCCGCTCGAGGCGCGTTCGGAATGTCGAACGGGTCCGGCGGCGGGCTTCCCCTCGCGTCATGCGGCCGTTCCCGGTCGTTGTGCACCTGGAACTCGCTGTTGATGTCGTTCAGGTGGCGACTGCCCACGATCGCGAACTTGTTCAGGCACCCGTGCTTGAGCGTCTGGATGAAGCGCTCGACGTGGGCTCGCAGGTTGGGTGACCGGAGCGTATTCTCGCCTCACCTTCACTCGTCCTGATGTGAGCACTCGAACGAACTCAGGGGCACAGTTCGAGTCATTGTCCCGCATCACAATCTCGGGCCTCCGTTCCACATCGTCCGCGTGCATCACGAAGTTGCGGGCCTGCTGCTCAACCCACGCCGGCTTGGGATGGTCGGTGCACCGACTGATCCAGCAACGGAGTGTGCCGAAGTGGAGGAACACCAGGATGTACAGGTCGCCCAGACCTTGAGCCGTCCACAGCGGCCTGGAGACGCAGTCGCACTGCCAGACCATGGCGCCATGCCGCCGCGCTACCACTCCGACATCGGCTACAGGTCCTCATCGTCAGGAGACAGCCCGATTGCTTCACACTTTGACCTGACCGAAGGTCGACGACCGAACTGAGCTATTGGAGCGAGTCAAAAAACCTCTGTTCTGATTCTGCATCTCCGACGAGTACCAGTTCGGCGTCCGCCGCGAGCCGGGTTTGTGGCGCTGGATGCGTGTCCAACCGCCCCCCCTGTTCGATCGCGACAACGTTGCACCCCGTCGTCTGCCGAAAACGACACTCTTGAAGCGTTTTTCCGATCAGTGGTGGCGGAACAGGAACGCGGAAGGCATCCAGACCATCGGCAAGCAGAAGCAACGTTCCACGCTTGAGCAGGTTGAACATCGTGCTCGCGCCGGTTGAGGCATAAGACATCACGAAGTCCGCCCCCGCGCGATGCAAGGTTGAAACATTCCGGTCCTGATTCGCGCGCGCCAGAATCTGGACATCCGACCTCAGCCGCCGGCAGTAGATTGCCAGGTAGACGTTGATATCGTCATCGTGAGTTGTGATCACGACTGACGAGCAGGTCATGATTCCAGCCGCCTTGAGCACATCCAGTTCTGCCGCATCTCCGATCACATACTGCCCCTTGACCCTCACGCGATCGGCATTGCGTTCAACGATTCGGTATTCCACACCCCGCTCACTGAGCGCCGTGGCAGTCGCCCGCCCGACTCGGCCGCCACCAACGATGATCACGGGGGCGTCGGACGTTGAATAGACGCAGAACAGCCCATCATACTCCTCGAGATCCGCTGCAGTGCCGGCGAGCAGCAGCACGGAGGTCGAAGTTATCAAAGTCTCCGGTCCCGCGAGCTCGAAACGCCCGCGATTCCAGACTCCCACGACATTCACCCGCGCATGTTCTGCCAGGCGAATCTCCTTCAGTGTCCGACCGACGAGAGGCGTACCTGCAGCGGCGGCCTCGGCAATGAGCAGTTCCTCGAACTCACCGACCACGTGACACTTCGCGTCACGCCCCAACACTCGCCTCGCTAATGCCTGCCCCAGCATCTCTCCCAGCTGTAACACCTCGTTGCAACCTGCGAGTTGCAGAATATCGACTGATGCAGGAGCAGCAGCCGTCGCAACTACAGAGACACTCGACGAAATCTCGCGGACCGTGAACGCGACATTCGTGTTCGTCGTGTCTTTGAGTGCTGTGACAACAAGCGCCGCTCGTTCGACTCCTGCACGCAAGTAGGTGTCGCGATCGTCGACCTCGCCAACCATGACAGAGTAACCGTCGTCATGCAGCCGCAGTGCTTCGGCCAGTTCACTGACCAGAACCACGTACGGGATCTCTGCTCGCTTCAGCATTCGAATCAATGATTGCTCGATGACTCCCAGTCCAGTCACCAGGACGTGTCGATTGATACGCGCCTGAACCTGTCGCGGGGCTCGGGCAGCCGCCTGAGCCTCCATCCACGGCGAATAGAAGAACTGGATGAACATGAACGGGAGCAACACCAGCATGAACACAGACCCCGACAGCAGCACAAAGACCGAGAACACCCGGCCAAGATCGGATTGGAACGTGATGTCGCCAAAACCCAGTGTCGACATCACGACCATGACCCAGTACACGGCAGTCGCCCAAGAATGCGATTGTCCTTCCCGCTCCATCAGCACATGGAAGACGACCGTAAACACACTCACAACAAGCACCAGGGCCAGCAGCAGCCGAGCCAGGGCCATCAAGTTGCGCCGCCGTGCAGGATGCGTCAGGAAAGAGAGAGCAACGGGAAGCGATTTCATGGACCGTGATGCGTCTGGAACTGCGGGTAGTGAACTCCAACCGGTCTCACCGCGTCGGCGGGCAGGCGGCAGAGCTTGACGTTCTGCAGCATCAACCTCGAGTCGAACGTCCGCCCGGCCACGAGCCGTCATCTCCAGCGCACAAGTTTCGTCTCAGAACAGCGAGTGTCGAATGACATTCGTGATAATTCGAACGGCGTCTTCCGGCGAGTCATCGCGGCAATGGATGAACGGACCAGGCTCCAGCGCACAACTGATGTCCAGACTGCTGTCGATCACCGCAGGTCGGCCGTCCAGTCGAAGTCCTTCCAGAGTGTCGACGGTATCCAGCGACGAAGTGTCGCGATCAGTTCGAGGGAGTGGCTGGACCTGAGTCCCCTGCGTGGCAAGTAGTGGCCGCGCAGAGCATCCGTCTTGAGTTCACAGGCGGGCCCATCAATCAGAATTCCCCGAGGACTTCACCGCCCTTGCGCGAAAGCACTCCTGCGAAGGTCTTCAGGTCGATGTTCTGATTGAGCCATCGCACGCTCCCGTCGCAGAAGAGGAAGAACGCTCCCCCTGTGTGGAAGCTGTGGAAATCCTGATGGCCGGGGTCACATCCCAGTCCTCCTTCCGGCGTGACAAGACCGAAGGGGCGGCAGCTATCCCATGGTGAGGTCGAGCTGATGATGCCGTTCAGCGGCGCTGACTGGTCCATGAGATTCTTGTGCCCCGCCCACTGACCGAAGATCGCGTTGGGAGCCTCTCCGAGCATGACGGTATTGGAGAGTCCGTCCGTGATGTCGCGTACACCGACGGCGCTTTCTGACAGCAATCGCATCGGTCCCCGTCCCGCCGAGTCGTTCTGGTCACTGTGACTGTTCGCACATCTCGCAGGATGACACCTGAGATTTCGTTCGCCCCAGTTCCCCGCGTAATCGTTCCGACCGTACAGCCTGGTCGTTGACAGTGGGGTGTCGCCATTGGCTTTGAGATCCTGGGACTTCGGATTCGTCGGGCAGATGAAGACTGCGAGCCGTGTCTGTGCGAGTGGCACATTGCTGCCTTGCGAGTACCACAGGTTCATGTCCCATTGATTGTAGAGCGGCCCCTGATCGAGATAGGGCAGCAGCACGGTTCCCCAGCTGGCATAACGGGACATCGTTGCCCAGGCATTGAGGTTCGCAGGAGTCGGGTTGGCCACAGCGGAATCCGGAAGCGAAATCGCCGGCCCCCCTTTCGGAAACATGCGCATGGCCGATTCGTAGTTGTGCATCGCCAGCCCCATCTGCTTCAGGTTATTGCGACACTGGGTCTTCCGGGCGGCCTCGCGCGCTTGTTGCACGGCGGGCAACAGTAACGCGACAAGGACGGCAATCACGGCGATGACGACCAGGAGTTCGATCAGCGTGAACCCGCGACGAATTCTGAAGAGAGAGGACATTGGTATTTCATTTCGAGGCGACGCCGATCGGCAGCGTGAAGTCACGAACGCAACGATCGCGAGCGAAAGCATGCCGTCCAAGGACGCGAAAGCCGACCATCACCTGGTGGTTCTCAGCCAGGTGGTCACCCCCTGCAGGGGAAGATGGACGATAGACGGGACCGGCCGTCTCGACAAACTCGCCTGTCGCCCCCCTTTGCGCAGTGTTGCAGATGGCCGATGACACGGTTACCTTCGCCGCCGACATGGGTGCTTCAGGCGTGTCGCCTGGAGAGAATAGGGAAGACGGTGAAATTCCGTCGCGGGGCCGCCGCCGTAACTGGTCAGGTCCATCCCAATTGCCACTGCTGTTCGGTCGCCATTTGAGCCGAGACGCGGGAAGGCGGGATGGATTCGCCGGGAGCCGGAAGACCTGCCCATGGTCCATTTCGCCTGGCCCTCGGTCTTGGGGCATCGCGAAAGCCTTCGAACTCTGATCGCGAGCGTGTCCGGAGATTCATTCTCCTGATGGCGTTCGTGCCCATCGTTCCAATACGACCGCTGAAGTCATGCTCTTTTCGCGTTACGCCACCTGTATTCGCTGTTGCGCCTTGCTGATCATTACCGCCGTCGGCTTACCTGCTCGCGCGGAAATCATCACCTTCGACGATCTCCCGCCTGGGCAAGGCACCCAATACAGCGGAGCGGATGTCGTAGGAAGCTACTACTACGGCGATTCGCCTGACGGCGTCATCGTTGAAGGCACCTACGGCCCTGTTTACGAGAGCACGTTTACCAGCGGGGGAGCAGGGTTCATCAATCGGGTCGATCAGACGTATGGGAGCTGGAGCGGGTTCTCCTACTCGAACGTCAGCGACATCGTGACACCCGGCTTCGAGAACCAATATGCGGCCTACACCCTTTCCGATCCGGGATCTGGAATGGGGCCGGGTGTTGACAACTACGGGATTGCATTTGGCTACGACGACATCGTTCCCAATCTGTTCGATCCTGACGCGTTCGACCCGACGGACATTGCTGACCTGTTCCGCCTGCCGACCCTCAGCCTTCCCACCGGCATGGCGGCAGTGGGGATGTACGTCACAAACACGACTTATGCCGCTCTGTCAATGCTCGGTGGCGACAGCTTCGGCAAGACATTCGGAGGTGCGAGCGGGGACGACCCCGACTGGTTCAAGCTCACTGCCTATGGCATCGGTGCTGACGGCCTGGCAATGGCCGAGTCGGTCGAGTTCTACCTCGCGGACTATCGGTTTGACGACAATTCATTGGACTACATCGTCGACGATTGGACCTGGATGGATCTCTCGGCCCTTGCGGACGCGAAAAGTCTCCACTTCAACCTGGCATCGAGCGACGCGGGTGACTTTGGGATGAACACCCCCGCGTATTTCGCAATGGACGATCTGCAACTTGAAGCCGTGCCGGAGCCGACGAGCCTGATGTTCGCGGCTGTTACGGGGCTGGGGGTCGTCCTTCGGAGGCGCGGCCTTCGAAAGAAATCTGCTTAAGGCCAGGTCACCTGACGAGCCAGGGACGTACTCGACGATCTTCTGTGGTCTTGTCGTCCCGTGGACGGATAGCGAGGCGATGAACGCGCTGGGGTTCCAAGCCGAGAAAGACTCCCTGCACTGGGGCCTCGTCGCCGGAACGCAGAACGCCCGGGTTCTTGTTGCCCACGATCGATTACGTCCGCCAATTGACTGTCGAGAAATCGACTGGCTCATCTGGCTTCGTGCGCAAGTCCACTCGTTGCTCCAACAGCATGAACCTGACGCCGTTGGAGTTCACCTGATGGATGCGACTCTGGTGTGGGAGGCCTCTCCGAAGTCCTTTGAGAATGTCATTCGACGTGCTCGGCTGGAGGGTGTCCTCCTGGAGGCCACTCGGCCGCGTCGTGTGACGATCTCCGAGGAGTCTCGAGGTCAGTCAGGTTCACATTCGTCCGGCCGCCTGACCAGACTAAGCTTCTGCCAGTCTGATGGGGCAAAAGTCGACTGGAGGCTCATTCCAAGCACAAGTCGTCGCCAGGCAATTGTTGTCGCGGCCTCGTTGCTACCGGAAGCGCCCGCTCCAATCGCCGCCGCAGGAAGTCCGCGGTCGACTTCTGGCCCTCCCGCCGCGTCAAGGTAGTTGCAGTTCACGTGCGGTGGGGCATCAGGCTCTTTTTCTCGGGAGTGTAAGCCTCGCGTTTTGTTTACTTCGCGAGTGACTTGCTTGCACGGGCGACCTCAAGCAAGGCCTTGACGTAATCGATCTCCAGATCGTTTTTGCGAAGCCCAAGAAAGATCTGCTTGTCGATTCCGGTTTTCCCGAGTCGAACCGGGAAGATTTCGAATCGCGCCTGCTGTTCCTTGACGAGCCATCGCGGCAAGGCCGCAACACCGCGACCACAGGCCACCATTTGCAGGATGATGTCGGTGGTTTCGATGAGTTTGTGTCTCGCCGGCACCACTCCGGCTGGCGCCAGAAAGTAATTGAACACGTCGAGGCGGTCGACGGACACCGGGTAGGTAATCAGCGTTTGATCGGCCAGTTGCTCGGCCTCTGCATACTTCGCCTTCCGGAGTGGGTGGCCCGGCCCAACAACGAGAACTTGCTCGTAGTCGAAAACTGGCTCGAAGAAGAGTCCCTGTCGTTTGAGCGGATCCGGAGTGACAAGCACATCGATGTCGTGTCCGGTCAGCGCATCAATTCCGCCGAACTGAAACTTCTGAATGACGTCCAGATCGACGTCCGGCCAGGCTTCCAGAAAGGGCTCTGCGATCTTCAACAACCACTGGTAGCAGGGATGACATTCCATCCCGACCCGAAGTGTCCCGCGCTCCCCCTGCGCGAACTGACGCAGCTGCTGTTCCGCGCGTTCAAACTGCGGGAGGAGCCGATTCGCCACTTCGAGGAGGTATTGACCTCCTTGAGTGAGGCGAAGAACTCGTCCTTCCCGGTCCCAGATCTTCAGCCCGAGCGATTCTTCCAGCTTGCGAATCGAGTGACTGAGCGCAGGCTGAGTGACGTAGAGCGACTCAGCGGCGGCCGTCACCGAACCCCCTCGATCGATCGCCCTGATGATTTCGAGGTGACCTCGTTGGATCGTCGACAGCATTTGGGGTCCCTCCCGTACATGAGCAGTATTCATGAATACGTGAGAATTTATCATTTTTCATCATTTCAGGGGAAGAGTAGGCTCTGGGCGTCTCAAACACTCAGAGTCTCAAGACCGAACGAAACAAGGTCATCTCATGATCACGTCGCACAATCTGGGCTTCCCCCGCATCGGAGCAGAACGCGAACTGAAGTTCGCGCAGGAAACCTACTGGAAGGGACAGTCGAGCCTCGCTGACCTCAAGGCCGTCGGCGCCGAACTCCGTCGGCAGAACTGGCAGACGCAGGCCTCGCTGGACCTGGTACCGGTCGGCGACTTCGCGTTCTACGACCAGATGCTCGACATGAGCTTCACGCTCGGGAATCTCCCGGAGCGGGTCCGCGGTTACGAGGGGGACCTTCTCGACAACTACTTCCGCGTGGCTCGAGGACGCTCAGCACCACAGGCAATGGGTTCGAACCCGGAAGGCGTCGCCGCCGGTGAAATGACCAAGTGGTTCGACACCAACTACCACTACATCGTTCCCGAGTTCACCGCTGGTTCCGAGTTCAAGCTGGATGCGGCTCGCCTCGTCGACCAGATCCGGGAAGCCAAGGCCGTCGGAGTGAACGTCAAGCCGGTCATCGTCGGCCCGGTCACTTACCTGGCGCTCGGAAAAGCGAAAGACGATTCCGACAACCTCGCTCTGCTGCCCAAACTGCTCACGGTCTATCAACAGCTGCTGGAGACGGTCGCCAACGAAGGCTGCGAATGGATCCAGGTCGATGAATCGATCCTGGTCACCGAACTGGAATCGGCCTGGCAGAAGGCGTTCGAGACGGCCTACCAGGCGCTGAGCACCAGCAAGGTCAAGATCCTGCTGACAACGTACTTCGGCCCGCTGCTTGCGAATCTGCCTCTTGTCGCCGCCCTGCCGGTTGCTGGCGTGCATCTCGATGCCGCTAATGCCCGCGAAGAAGTCGCGACGTTGATTCAGAAGCTGCCGGCCGATCGCGTGCTGTCGCTGGGCGTCATCAACGGCCGCAACATCTGGAAGACCGATCTCAACGGCCTGCTCGATTGGCTGGAGCCGATCGCGAAGCAGCTCGGCGATCGTCTTTGGATCGCTCCGTCGTGCTCGCTGCTGCATGTGCCGGTCGACCTCGACAGCGAGAAGAAGCTCGACGGCGAGATCAAATCCTGGCTGGCTTTTGCGAAGCAGAAGCTCGAAGAACTCCGCGTCGTCAAGCAGGCGCTGGCCGGCGGCCGAGGCTCGGTGGAAGCCGAACTCAAAGCCAATCAGGCCGCAATCGCATCGCGTCGTCAGTCGCTTCGAGTGAATAACCCGGCTGTCAAAGCCGCCGTCGCCAAGATCGACGCGAAGCTCGGTGAGCGGAAGAGCGAGTTCCCGAAGCGCGCAGAAAAGCAGGCTGCGATCCTCAAGCTTCCCAAGTTCCCGACGACGACCATCGGCTCATTCCCGCAGACGGCCGACATTCGCCGAGCCCGTAATCAGTTCAAAGCCGGCAAGATTGATGAGACCAGCTACACCGCAGCGATGGAGAACGAGATCGCCCGGTGCGTCCGCGAGCAGGAAGCTTTGGGGCTCGACGTCTTTGTGCACGGTGAAGCCGAGCGCAACGACATGGTTGAGTACTTCGGCGAGCAGCTCGACGGGTACGCCTTCAGCGAGTTCGGCTGGGTGCAGTCGTACGGCTCCCGTTGCGTGAAGCCGCCGATCCTGTTCGGCGACATCAGCCGGCCGAAGCCAATGACGGTCCGCTGGATCAAGTACGCCCAGTCGCTGACGAAGAAGCCGATGAAGGGAATGCTGACCGGCCCGGTCACGATCCTGAACTGGTCGTTCGTTCGCGACGATCAGCCGCGTTCAGTTTCCTGCAAGCAGATCGCCCTGGCGATTCGCGACGAGGTGCTCGACCTCGAGAAGGCCGGCGTGCAGGTCATCCAGATCGATGAGGCCGCGCTCCGCGAAGGTCTGCCGCTCCGGCGTTTCCAGTGGAAAGAGTACCTCGACTGGGCCGTGGAGTCGTTCCGGATCGCCGCGAACGGTGTGTCGGATAGCACGCAGATCCACACCCATATGTGCTACTCGGAGTTCAACGACATCATCGAAGCGATCGCCCAGATGGATGCCGACGCGATCACGATCGAAACCTCCCGTTCGGATATGGAGCTGCTGGAAGCCTTCGAGACGTTCAAGTACCCGAACGATATCGGCCCGGGTGTGTACGACATCCACTCGCCCAACATCCCCACCGAGAAGCACATCGTCGGGCTGATGCAGAAGGCGGCGGAGCGGATCCCCGCCGAACGCCTTTGGGTGAATCCGGATTGCGGCCTGAAGACGCGGCAATGGGAAGAGGTGATTCCGGCCCTGACCAACATGGTCGCGGCCGCGAAGACGCTTCGAGTCACTACGAACGCTCAGTAAGAAAAGATCGTCGGTCACTTGGGCGGCGACGAACAAGGCCACTGACCTCAAGAAGTCGGCCGGTCTCGAGCGAAGTCCTTCTATCGCATTGTCAGTTCTGAAAGCTTGATTGCGGGGTCAACATGAACATCAGAGACGCCTACGGTCCGAATCGCTTTGGATTGTCATTCGAGGTGTTTCCGCCGAAGTCCCTGGAGGGAGACCGTCAGCTCGCGACTGAGTTGGAAAAGCTTGCTGAATGTCGGCCTGCATTCATTTCCTGCACGTACGGAGCCGGCGGATCGACCAGTAAGCGGACGTTGGAATGGTGCGGCAGGATTCAGCAGGAGTTCTCAACTCCGGCAATGGCCCACCTGACCTGCCTCAACTCGACCGCTGACAGTCTCAAGCACTGGATGCGGCAGGCGTTCGATAGCGGAATCAACAATCTGATGGTCCTGAGGGGCGATCTTCCCAGAAACGCATCGACTGGCGGCGAAGAAGCCCCGGGCGGCCTTCGCAGGGCCCATGAACTCGTGACGCTTGCCCGCGAGCTGTCCGACAGCATTGGAATCGGCGTGGCCGGCTATCCCGAAAAGCACCCGGAATCGCCCGATGATGAGACGGACCTGCTCCACCTTGGCACGAAGGTGCGGTGTGGCGCCGATGCCGTCTTCACTCAGCTGTTCTTCGACAATCGGACCTTCCTCGCGTTCCGCGATCGAGCAATTCGGGCCGGGATCCAAACTCCAATCGTCCCTGGCATCATGCCGGTCACGGAGTATGACAGTCTGGTCCGAATCAGCTCACTCTGCGGGTCGGTGATTCCGGACGAGTTGCAAAGCGGACTCGAGGCCGCGCGTCATGATCCTGTCGCGCAGTTCGAATTCGGTGTCGACTACGCAATCCAGCAATGCCGAGACCTCATCAGGCATGGAGTTCCAGGAATCCATTTCTACGTTCTCAACAAGGCGGCCGCGGTCCGTCTGATCGTCCGTGAGTTGTTGTTCGATGCCCGCGACTTGAGTCCGATCGCCGGTCGCACACCTGGCAAGCAGCTGGCAAGCTGCGACAAAGATCTCGTTGCGGCGAGGCAAACAGAAACGTGGTACTGATGCGGCCGTGCGAGATCGCGGCGATGAACAAATCGTGGCCCAATCGACTCCTTGAGACCGAACGACTCAATCAATCGAGGCGTGGGGGGCAGCGTCATCACGCCCGCGAAATGCCGAGCCGTGTAAGATTCCTCCATTGGTTGTCGGAGCCGGGTGGACTCGGCACGCGGTTCCTTCCAGTGATTTCAGGGGACTGATTCGCGTGCGGCCGAATCGCTGGCTTCCGGCTCCCCGTCGGCGTGATGCACGACCCACTGCGGATACGGAATCACAATTCCGCGCCGGTCGAATTCGGTCTTGATGCGCCGGAGCATCTCCCGTTTGACGCCCCATTGCATATGCGGCCGGGTCTTGATCGTGAACTTGACCAGAACGGCCGAATCTCCGAGGGCGTCGACGCCCTGCATTTCGGGCTGCCCGAGCGTCTGCGGCCCGTACTTCGGATCGTCGCGCATCTGCTTCGCCAGGTCGAGAAGCAGCGTCATGACCTCGTCGATATTCTCCTGATAACCGACAGGGATCTGGAAAACGGCCCGCGACCAGCCGTGCGTCATATTACTGACCTTCGTGACCTGGCCATGAGGGATGAAGTGCACAGTCCCCTCTTCGTCCCGAAGTACGGTCATCCGCAGCGAAATGTCTTCGACGACGCCGGAGGTGTCGGCGATCCTGATCACGTTTCCGACGCTGTACTGGTTCTCCGCGAGGATCATGAAGCCGGTGAAATAGTCCTTGATCAGGTTCTGGGACCCGAAGGCGACGGCAGCCCCGATCACGGCGGCTCCGCCGAACAGCACGCTGACATCGATTCCGGACGTATGCAGCACGGCGAGGACGCCCAGCGTGAGCACCGCCATGCTGACCGCATAGCGGAAGACCCGCTGCAACGTCTCCGCGCGCTGTTCGCGTTCGGCCGAGGATCCATGCCGACTGCGGCGCATGAGCGTCCCGATGACTCTCCTCGCAACGATCTGGCCTGCCCACCAGATGACGAGCAGCAACAAGACAAGCCCAAGCACCCGCGGGCCGGTATTGCGAATCCATCCGCCGATGCGATGTGGAGCGACCGGGCTTTCCAGCAGGGCCAGCTTCGCCTCAGCGCTCTTGAGAGACTGAGCTGCCCCTTCCAGCTCTTTCCCGGCCAATGACCGGGATTCCCGCAATCGCTCCAGGAGGACCCGCGATTCGTCCACGCGCGTTCTCTGGAAGGCGATCTCAGCCCGCGTCGCCTCAACCCGACCGGCCTCGCGGGCGAGTGCCTCCTCCAGGGAGCTGGTTTCGGCCTCGGGAGTCCCGTCCGACCGCCGCTGTTCGAGCTCCCGTCGCTGCTCCTGAACGGTCTTCGTGGCAGATTCCGCTTCCTGTCGCGTGATGTCGAGCAGGCGTTCGGCGCTTTGCAGGTCGCGTTCGAAGATCGCAATGCTTTCGTCGAGTTCCTGGACTCGCTCGTTCGCGAGGTCCAGTTCCCGTCGGCGCGATTGAAGTTCGCGCTTCGCCGCCAGGACTGGCTCGGCTTCGACGGCGGGCGCGGGGTTCGACTCTTCCTTCTGGTCCGCGGCGTTTGCCTTTGCACCCGGAGCCAGGGCCTCCGCGGCCGGCCGGTCCGCGGCGGTATTCGAGGGTGACTTCGATTCCTCCGGGCCAGCGGCGTTCGCATCGGCAGCGGGCTGCCCGTCCGGAGCGGCCTTCGGCGGGCGCGACCTCGGACTGGGTTGCGAGCTGGCCTCCGGCTCGGCCGACTTCAGTCGTTCCAGCCCCTTCTCCTCCAGGGCGATTTTTTCCGTGAGGATTTCCAGCTGTTCCTGCACGGCCTTGCGCCGGCTGATCGTCCGGTCGAACTGGGCTCGCGCGGCCTCCCTCTCCTTCTCCAGCTTCTCCAGCGCGGGTCGCCGGACCTTGAGTTCCTCCTCTGTGGCGGCTTCCATGCCGGCCCGCGTTTCGGTGACGAGCGAATCCTTGGTGGTGAACTCGGCCGATCTGGCCTCGAAGTCTTGCTGCAGTTCCTCGCTCAAACGACGCAAGTCGGCCTGACGCTGGCGATCGGCCGTCAGCAGCCGCTCCAGCCCGGCGATGCGTTCCGCGGTCGTCGGTTGCGTCTGCCCCGACGTCGCCGAATTGGCGGCCGTCGCCGGGGCCTCTTTCGATTCGGTCTTCAGTTGACCGGCCGACGCATGATGCCCCTGAGAGAGAACCAGGAGGCAAAGCAGGACGCGAGAGAGAGTCATTTGTTACGAGGTGAGTTGTCGTTCAGGGGCAGGCAGCAGGCGCATTCACACTCGCCTGTGGCCGACCGTGGTTCATCGGACCCCGAACGACCTTGTCCCAATGCGGCGAGCCCGGTTCGAGGGCGAGTCCATCATAGCCAATATTCTTTCGGCAGGTTCTTGCCGTCATGGAACGGGGCACGAGAGTTCCTGCAGTTGCGGCACCTGTCTTTGCGGCGTCATGGTCGCCATTGAAAGCACCAGGCGGGTCCGTTCGACCGTGCGATATCCATCCGCCACACACCGGGCGTCACCGTGAGCGCGCGTGGCGATGGTCCAGCTCTGCGTTCACGGCCTGCCAGATTGCCGCGGCCGTTCCAGTCAGGACGGCCGCCATCCCATGGGCTGCAGCAGTCAGAATTCCACAATTCCTCGGGCCGATCGGGGATGGTTCCTCTGCACCATCGGCGACCAGCGCTTCGAGAGAAGGATTGAATTACCATCCGTCCTGCGATCACACCGTGCTTCCATCGATTTCTAGCTCGAGGTCTGGCAACGCATGAAACGCTTTCATCCCACGGACGCCTGCTCTCTGTGGATCGCCGCCTGGAGATTCGTGTGCCTGTGTGCCGCGTTCGTACCGGCCGGTGTCGCTTCCGCGGGGCCGCTGGTCTTTGAAGGGAACGCAGGGTCTGGGAAGGGGAAGCACATCGTTTTCCTGGCGGGCGACCATGAGTATCGCTCGGAAGAAACGCTCCCCGCGCTCGCGCGTCTTCTGGCAAAGCATCACGGATTCAAATGCACGGTGTTGTTCAACATCGACCCCACGACCGGCGAGATCGTGGCCGGGAATTCCAACATGCCGGGAATGGAGGCGCTCGACACGGCGGACCTGGCCGTGGTGTTCCTGCGCTTCCAGGATTTCCCGCGGGAGCAAATGAAGCACTTTGACGACTATCTCGACCGCGGCGGTCCGATCGTCGGCCTGCGGACAGCGACGCATGCGTTCAAGATGACAGCCGCGAGCCCGTTTCCAAAATACTCCTACGACTACAAGGGTACCGACTACGAGCTGGGCTTCGGGCACCAGGTGCTGGGGCAGACCTGGGTGGGACATTACGGAAAGAACCACACTCAAAGCACGCGGATCACGATCGTCGATGACCGGAAGACGCATCCGATCCTGCGCGGCGTGAAAGACATCTGGGTGCAAGCCGGAGGCTACGTGGGCAAGCCAACGGACGGCGAAGTCCTGACGCTGGCCCAGCCTCTTAATGGCATGGCGCCCGATTCTCCGACCGACGAGACGAAGCCCCCGATGCCTTCGGAGTGGACGCGGAGTTACAAGTCCGCCTCGGGCAGGACGGGGCGGGTGTTCACCTCACTGTACGGCACGCCCGAAGACCTTCTGAACGATGGCTACCGCCGGATGCTGGTCAACGGATGCTTCTGGGCGGTCGGCCTGGAGGATTCGATCATGCCGGACGCCGACATCCGTTTCGTCGGGCCGTTCCAGCCGAACACCTTTGCCGGTGGCCGATATGCGCGCGGAATCAGGCCGCAGATGTATGCCGGGTTCGAGAGCCCGATTCCAGCGACGCACGACACACGCGGGCCAGCCCCGAAGCCTGCCCGTCAGCCGGGCGGCAAGGAGTCTGCTGCAAAACCGGCCGCTGCTGGTGCTGAGAAAGGGACGACAGCCGCAAAGGTCACGTCGAAGCCTGCGAGAATCGTCCGGATTGAATTGCCCGGCGAGAAGCGGATCCTCACGCTCGCGGAAGTCGAAGTCTTCAGCGGCGGAAAAAACGTGGCCCGGGGCGGAAAGGCGACGCAATCCAGCACGAACGGTCCGGGCGTCGCTGCACGAGGGATCGATGGCAACAAAGACCCCGACTGGTCCAGGGGCGGGCAAACGCATACGACGAACAGCGGTTCTTCGAACCCGTGGTGGGAGGTCGACCTCGGCAAGGCCGTCGATGTCGAGAAGATCACCGTCGCCAACCGGAAAGGGTTCGAGAGACGACTCGACGGTTTCACGCTCGCGCTGCTCGATGCGGATCGCCGCGAGGTGTTCCGGATCACGAACGTCGCCGCTCCGGAATCGCTCGAAATCGACGTGAAGGGGGGAGGCAAGCTGGCGTACGCCACATACGACGGCAAGCCGGATTCCGAGGCCGCAACGGGACAAAGGATCGCAAAAGGCGCTCCGGCGAAGGCAGGCGAACAGAAAGCTTCTGAGGCCTCCAACGAGCCGGTGCTTTTCGACGTTCCCGCCGATTACCGCGACCCCGCAGCGTTCGCGTTCCAGAAGAACGACGTGGTGGCGATTGTCGGGAACGGCCTCCCCGACCGCATGCAGCACGATGGCTGGCTGGAGACACTGCTGCAGAACGAACTGAAGGGACGCCAGCTCCGCCTTCGTAATCTGAGTGCGAGCGGCGATCGGCCCGACTCGTTCCCGCGCAGCCAGGGGGCCGCCTCGATGACCGAATACCTGCGGCACGTCAAAGCCGACGTGGTGCTGGCATTCTTCGGCTACAATGAGTCGTTCTCGGGAGTGGAAAAGGCGGACGAGCACCGTCAGAAACTCGTCGCCTTCGTGAAGAAGACGCGGGGCTCGAAAGCGAACGGCAAATCGTTTCCCCGGATCGTGCTGTTCAGTCCGATCGCTCATGAAGACACGCACAACCCAAACCTGCCGGACGGCAAGGCGCACAACATCCAGCTGGAGGCATACACGAAGGCGACAGAGGCTGCCGCCAAAGAAGCGGGCGTCGGGTTTGTCGATCTCTTTCATCCTTCGCTGGAGCTGTATCGGGCTGCACGAACGCCGCTGACGATTAACGGGGTGCACCTGACGGAGGAAGGGAACCGGCAGCTGGCGGAAGTCATTGCCAGCGCCCTGCTCGGGCATGCGGTCAGCTCTTCGGCCTCCCTGCAACCTCTGCGGAACGCCGTCATCGTCAAGGACATGCACTGGAACAACCGCTATCGCGCCCGTGACGGCAACGACGTCTGGGGCGGCCGCTCGACGCTGGCATTCACCAACGATCAGACCAACGCCGTTGTGCTGCAGCACGAGCAGTCGATGCTCGACGTGATGACGGCGAGTCGCGACTCCCGGGTCTGGGGCCTTGCGGACGGAAAAGAATTGAACGTCGACGACAGCAATGTTCCCGGCCCCATCGAGGTGATCTCGAACGTGGGGGGAAAGAGCAAGAGTTCGAGCGCCCTGAAGGAAGGGACGCTGAACTACATCAGCGGTGAAGAAGGAATCGCGCACATGGGCGTCGCGAAGGGCTTCGAGGTCAGCCTGTTCGCCGACGAATCCAGGTTCCCGCAACTCGCGAACCCGGTACAGCTACAGTTCGACACCCGGGACCGCCTGTGGGCAGCCGTCTGGCCGACCTACCCGAAGTGGGAACCGCTCAAAGAGATGAATGATGCGATCATCATCCTGCATGACGACGACAACGACGCGCGGGCCGACCGCGTGACGGAGTTCGCCCGCGTGCAGAACCCGCTGGGATTCGAATTCTGGAACGGCGGGGTGATCGTCAACTGCGCTCCCGAGATCCTGTTCCTGAAAGACACGGATGGCGACGATGTGGCGGATGTCCGCACCATCCTGCTGCAGGGGCTCGACTCATCGGACACACACCACGGCGCGAACAATTTCATCTACGGGCCGGACGGGGGGATCTACTGGCAGAGCGGCGTTTTCATGATGCACAACCACGAGCATCCGTGGGGCCCATCACTGCAGGCGGAAGCCTCGGCCATGTTCCGCTTTGATCCCAGGCGATTCACAATCGCGATGCACGCGATCAACTCACCGAATCCACATGGCATCGCGTTCGACTCCTGGGGCTATCACTACGCGACCGATGGCACAGGGGGGCGCGCGTACCAGGTGCGCCCCGAGGGGGCCGGCTTCAAGATGCACGAGCTCCTCAAAAAGGAAGTCCGGCCGGTGACAGCGTGCGAGGTGGTCAGCAGCTCCCATTTTCCCGAATCGATGCAGGGAGATTTCCTGATCCTGAACGTGATCGGGTTTCTCGGCATGAAGCACTACCACCTGGAACGGAATGCCGAGACTGGCGCCGTCTGGGGGGAACCTGCCGGCGACGAGCTGACTGTCACCACGATCAACGCTGACGGGTCGAAAACCGAGGATCGGTCGCGCGGGCTGATGATGAGCGGCGACAAGAACTTCCGTCCTTCTGACGCGATCTTTGCGCCGGATGGGTCGCTGTACTTCAGCGACTGGCACAACGTGATCATCGGCCACATGCAGCACAACGTTCGCGACCCGAATCGGGACCACGCGCACGGACGAATCTACCGAATGACGGCGAAGGGACGTCCCCTGCAGAAGCCCGTGCCGATTGATGGCCAGCCGGTCACAGCCCTGCTCGACAACCTGAAGTCTCCGATCGACGGCGTCCGACATCGGACGCGCGTGGAACTCAGTGAACGCGACACCGCCGAAGTCATTGCGGCGACACGGGAGTGGATCAAGCAGTTCGACCCGAACTCCGCGGCCGACGCTCATCACCTTCTTGAGGCCCTGTGGGTCCACCAGCAGCACAACGTGCGCAACCCCGAACTGCTCGGTGTGTTATTGAAGTCTCCCGAGCCGCACGCCCGCGTCGCAGCAAATACCGTGAGGCACCTGTGGACCAACGTCGAACGGAGCATGCGCGGCGGCGTGATTGCTGGGGCGCGGGAAGCCGCCGCGAAGAAGTCCGGCGTGCTCAGCGAGACTCCCGAGCTGACGACGATCCGGATTGCGACCGTTCCCGAGCGGATGATGTATGACGTGACGAAGTTGACGGTGAAACCGGGACGGAAGGTGAGCCTGACCTTCGCCAACGTCGACTTCATGCCGCACAACATCCTGCTGGTCAAACCGGGCAAGGCCGATGATGTGGGATTGAAGGCGATCGCGCTCGGCGCCCGCGGGTTTGAAGTCGGTTTCGTCCCGGAAAGCCCGGACATCCTGTGGTCCAGCCGACTGGTCGACTATGGAGATGAACAGGTGATCGAGTTCACCGCACCATCGGAAGAAGGGGCTTATCCTTACATCTGTTCGTTCCCGGGACACCACCTGATCATGCGGGGAACGCTGTTTGTCACGAACGATCTCAAGGATTTCCTCGCCCGGAATCCCGAATCCGTGCCGACGATCACCGAATGGAAAGTCGCCGACCTCGCGACCGACCTGGCGCGCGTCGGCCAGCACCGGAACTTCGCCCGGGGGAAGCAGCTCTTCACGACGCTCGCCTGTGTGCAATGCCACCAGATGGGCAAGGAGGGCGTCGCCCTCAGCCGGAATCTGACCGTCGGGCCGAACCTCGACGACGTCGTGAAGAAGCACAAGGGGGATGCGAAGCTCGTGCTGCAGGAAATCCTCGATCCCTCGAAGAATGTCGAGGAGAAGTACCGGAGCGTCATCCTGCAGCTTCAGGACGGAACGGCCGTCACCGGAAACGTGATCGCCGAGGATGACGACTCGCTGACGCTCCTCACGGGTCCGGCCCCTGCGAAGGAACGGAAGATCGCCAGAATCGCGATTGAACAGCAGAAGTTCTCAACGCTGTCGCTCATGCCCGTGGGGCTGCTCAACTCACTGGACAAGGAGCAGATCCTCGACCTGCTCGCCTACGTGCTGGCTGGTGGGAATGCGGACAGCGCCGCGTTCAAACACGCCCACTGACCGGAAACAGGGACGTCGGGCCGATCCCGCACCGTGGGATCGACCCGACGCTGTTTTGCGATACGCCGGAGTTCCGTTCCGTGTCCTACAGGATTCAGCGGAGCGCCGCCTGCAGCCGGACAAACAGCCGGTCCACCTCGGCTGCGGTTTCCGCATCGAGTTCCCAGCCGACGGGTTGGCGCTGAATCGTGTTGGGGAAGATCCCCCGCTTCTTCATCAGGTGCTTTTCAATCGACAGGAAGCCATCCAGCCCGGCCGAGAGCTGCAGAGCCACGAGACCCGAAATCGGGAGCGACAACTGGTACGTCCGCTCTTCGTCGCCGGCCTGAAGCGCCCGCCAGAGCGCCACGACGGCATCCAGGAGATCCGTCCCGGGCATCGTCCCCTGAATCCCGCGGCGATAGCAGTCGACGAGGTTGATTCCTCCGGAGCCTTCGAAGATCCGGGCCTGCCCCCGCGTGGCGTCCCGCAGCCGCGACAGGTTCGGGCCGAGAGGATGAGCTTCCGGTTTGAAGAAGATCCGGTCGGTCCCGAATGTCTCGAGCAGGTCGAGGTAGACATCCAGCGAAATCGCGGCCCCGACGTATCCCGAAGCATCCTGCACGATGAGCGGGATTTCCACGGCTTTCGCGATGCCGGCGAAGTAGTCGCGGGTCATCGTGGAAGACAGCCGGGTGGCGATCGGCGGAATCGCCATCACGGCGCTGGCCCCCTGACTTTCTGCATGGCGGGCCAGTTCGCACGCTTCCGCGGTGCTCTCCGCTCCGACGCTGATGACAGAGAATCCGCGCGCCCTGGCTGCCGGACAGACCAGCTCCGCAAGCTCCCGACGCATCGCCTGCGGAAGCCGGCAGACCTCGCTGACCATTGCGACGACGACGCCATCCGCGCCGACCTCAAATGCCCAGTCGATCTCGCGCTGCAGGGTTTTGTGATCGATGCGGCCATCCTCCAGAAACGGAGTGTGCAGCACCGGGAGAACTCCCTGGAGGGAAGATTTTTCAGAGGAGGATTTCATGGATCAATCGTTCCGCAACGGCGATGACTCGTTCAAGTCGGCCGTGATCAAACGGGGTCTGCCCGACGGGGGAAATGTCTTCGTCGTCAAGCTCCTGGGAAGGCAGATATCCCAACAGCCGTTAAGCAGGTTCATACAGGCCAACGGAATTCCTGCATACCGGAGGGGGAGATACTTCTGGAAAACGGAAGACTGTTCGGCAAGGCCGCCAACGAGCAAGGCGTCACCGAAGCGGCAGGTGGAGAGTTCCAGCGGAAAGGATAGGCCGTTCCCCACCTCCTGGCGGATCGCCCGCTTGCGTTTGATCCTTTCCGCCCGAGTCTCGTCGGGCGCCGGGTTTTCAACGCAACTCTTCCGATCGGCGGACGGATAATCCTTCCTGCGTGCGGGCATCTGTCAGGAAAGGTCGACCCATGGGCGACAAGAAAGACGAAGGCGGCTTCGACATCGATTTCAAAGTCCTGCCTCCCGAACTGCAGGTCAAACTCTGGCTGCTGTCCCTCGACGCGGATACCAGCAAGGTGACACTGGCCTACAACCCCGGCAAGTTCGTGATGAATATCGGGTACAGCTACGGCGGCAGCATCGAGTCGTCGTTTCTCGTCCGGCGGTTCTCGGCCAAGTTGGGCGTGAATCCCTCCAGCCGGGAGGTCGACCTCGGACTCGTTTTCCGCGGCTTCAAATTCTCCGCGTCAACATCCGTCGGCAAGCCAACTCTCGGCCTCGGCATTTCGTACGGCTCGGGATTGCTCCCGTTTCCGTCCCAGCTGGGGAGCACGTTCACCTCGGCCGCAGGGGGATTGAGCAACATTGCCGGCGATCTCAGCTCCGCTCCCGACAATCCCCTTGCCTGGTACAACCTTCACAGCGACGACGTCGAGTCGATCAGCAAGGCGGTCTCCCTCGGACAGCAGATCATGAAGGCCGGAAGCGACAAGAATCGGTTCGGCGTGGGGCTGAGGTTGAACTACACCTCGGAATCCGGACTGACGATCTACGGCGGAGCCCAGCTGAGGTTCTGACGTCGACGGGGCGTCTGCTCGACATCGGCAACGCTCAGCTGCGCGTCAGCTTCATGTAGATGGCCAGCAGAACCAGCCCCAGCACGATCGCGACGAACAGGCAGGCGGCCATCGTCTGCAGCCAGGCCGAGCCGGTCAGCGGTTCGACTCCGCCCGAGATCGGCTCGCCAGCGAGATCGGCCGACGACTGTTTGCGGATCAGCTTCGCCAGTTCCTGGGCCCACGCCTGCCGGGCTTCGGTCGAATTCGCCGCCCCGCCCGGCATCGGTTGATGGAGGTGCTCGCGAAACGCTTCGCCGATATCGCCTTCGAATCCGAGGACCAGGCAGAGGTACCATGCCTCGACAACGTCGGGAGAGCTCGAACGTGCGGCCCGCTCACCAAATTCATAGAAGCGCCAGGCGCGGTTCTTCTCTGCGAAGTAGTCGAATTCGAGGGTGATGTCCTTCCACTCCGGGTCGGCCATCGTCAGGACTTCGTCGACCCAGTAGATCAGCCCCCTTCTGGCCAGTTCGAGGTCTTCGCGACGGGCGGACGACTGGTTGGCCGATGCGCCGGTCAGCGCATCCAGGTCCATCCGGATCAGCTTCTTCTCCTCGTTGAGGTCGGGACGCTCCCGACGCTCGATGCGGTCGACGAGGTCGAGCACCGCATCGAACACCCGGTTGACGGACTGTGCAAATTCCGGGGTCATCGGTCAGGCGCCCTGGGGCATGGCGTAGAGGGCGAATGACAATCCAACGAGTTTCCCCTGGTCGGTCCGGATCTGAATCGTCTGCTCGCCGTCGATTCCGCCCACCACCTGTTTTTCGTTGAAACGAATGGCCAGATTGAGCGTCTTCTCGACCGCCTGCCACGCTTCCGAACTGCGATCGAGCTTCCAGTAGGTCCAGCCAGCTCCCGGAAAATCGCGAGGCGGCGCCGCTTCTGGACGGGCTTTTACGCCCCCTTTTCCGCCGCGATAGATGTTCTCGACGACGTCGCTCGATCCGACTTTCAGGTCGAGCCGATCCGTCAGCAGGTGATCGATCTCGTTGAAGGGCAGCTGCGATTCGACGCCCATGTAAAACGTCCAGCCGGGCGTGAGCCATTCGCGTTCCAGCCGCACCTGCATCTGCAGACCGGCGCCGATGAACGGCCGCTTGATATAGGCTCGCTTCTGGCGTTCCTGATCGAGGTCGAGAAGCCGGCGGATTGCGTGGAAGCAGCCGCCGAGGTCATCGTGGTCGTACAGCGGGACCTGCGGCATCCGCCGCTCGGGCAGGAAAAGTGCAATCTGCCCCACAACGCGGCAAAGCTCCATGTACGCCGTCAGCGGATGAATGCCGCGGACGAACGGCAGGTTGCAGAGATACCCGATGGCCGTGTTCAGCGAATGGAGCTTGAAAATCCGTTCGAGGTCTTCGCGGTGTCCGCTTTCGAACGCCACGCCCCGGTCGAGCATGTTCCGGGCGAGCTGATCGGCCAGGCTCCCGAAATGGTCCGTAATCCCCCCGAGGATCCGTTCCTGCAGGAACGCCCAGGCGTCGCAGGCGAGAATGGGGGGAATGTAGTCTGGATCGATCTCTGGTGGGGCTTCGGCGACGGCGCCAAGCCGCAGCCGCATCAGCGGCAGCGTTTCGTATCCGGAGAGTTCTTCGTTCCCGAGCAGCAACTTGGCATTCAGCCAGCGGACGCTGACGACGAGCGGATTGCCGACCTGGTTCTCGTCTTCGACTTCCTGGGAGTCGACGGCATAGCGGCTCGAACCGTCGCCGGTCTGCGTGTCGGCGTTGCGCCGCCCAAGCTGGAGCCGCGGCACGGCGAGATGCACCATCAGGCGATCCTGCGCGCTGCGGAAGGCGGCCCGAGGGATCTCGACCGGCGAGAGCAGTGAATCCTCCGGAAACCGGAGACAGGTGCCGTCCCGCAGCCGGGCGTGCAGAGAATCAATAGACACCCGCCAGTTGGCGAGCGCGTCGGCATTCACCTGGAACTTTCGCAGTCCATAGGCGTAGCCGACGTGCCATTGCTGGGCGACGCCAATCTCTTCACGCAGTCGCCGCTCGGAAAGCTGAAAGTGATGCGGGCTGATGAACAGCCCTTCCGACCAGTGAACAGAATGGTTGGTCATTGATGACGGTCGGCAATCTGGGCGCCCTGGCCCACCAGAGATGCGATTTCCGGACGGGCGAAATCGTCATCAATGCAGGCCTGGATGGCAACCCACTCCCGGTCGGCTTCTGCCCGATCTGTCCGGATCGCTGTCAGAACTGGGCACGGCTCGCCCGGGTCGACAGCGGGCCGAAGTACCAGTTGAACATCACCCGGAACTCCCCATCGAACGCCCGGTCCGATCCGCCGCCGATCGGCGCGACGTAACCCAGCATCAGCGACTTGTTCTCGTCGATCAAAACGTTCGAGCCGAATACGGCATTCAGGGTCTGGATGTTGACCCGGTTCGAAATGTTGGCATTGTCACCGGCAATGGCATCGGTCCGCCCCAGCGTGTTGTTTGAGTGCAGTTCCGAGATCAGGGCGATTCGCGAGATCAGGGAGGAGGGATCCGACGCCTGGTAGATCCAGTAGCCGCCGCTCAGAGACACGAACAGGTAGTTCGGGTCGTCGAGCCGGCCTTCCCGAACCAGCGCCAGGCTGTCATCCGCGGTGTAGACCGAGTTTCCGCGAGTCGCTGCATCGACCTGGATCACCCCCTGGAAGAAGAGGCGTTCCGTGGGAGTGAACACGCCGCCGATGAACGGCAGCAGGTGAACGGATTCATTCTTGATCAAATCGAGCGTCGTTCGTGCCCCGTCATCCGAAACGACGCGGAGGTCGTCCGCGGTCGGCAGGGCGATCCCCAGACCGGTTGACACGGCCCAGACCTCGTTCTGGAACAGCAGGGCTTTGAAGAAGCCGGTGAGGTTCCCGAGTTCGTAGCTGGTGGTGTCATACCCGCTGACGAGGAGATTCGTCGTGTCGAACGGCGTCGTGGAGTTCAGCGTCGTCGCCATCGGAACACGAAGTTCCAGCGAGAGGGCGCCGTCGAGCAGGGTCTTTTCGACACCGGGCGTCAGCCGGCGGACGTCGAGTCCTCCCGGAATCAGGCTCACGTCATCGAAGTAGCTGTAGTTGACGTAGAACCGGTCACGCGGAATGACACTGGCGTTCTCTGCGAACTTCATCAGGCCCACCGAGTTGCCGCGCGGAATCGCGACCACTCCGCCAGAGGGGACGCTGGAGATCGTTGTACCCGGGCCGGCGTAGAAGTCGCCGAAGACCGATGGAACGTAGTCCTGCCCGGAGATTGCCCCCTGCCCGGCCTGCAGCGACGCTACCGAAGGCGGGCTGGAGAACTGCGACTGGGGTGCCTGCGGCGGAGCCGTGAGGGGCGTCGGCGTGGGCTGGAACACCTGGTCCGGCTGCATCACGTTCGGCGGGCAGGGATTCGGTGGACACGGATTGGGCGGGCACGGATTCGGAGGGCAATGCACCCCGGCCGAAGTCGGCTGCAGCAACTGGGCATCGAAGAAGGCTTCTTCTTCGGCCGACGTCTGCGCAACCCGGTTCGGTTCCGCCGCATTCACCGCGCTGCACTGGATCGCCGCCGCCACCGTCGCCAGCCGCAGGCAGCGCAGCACGCCCGTTTGAGTGAAGAAGCCCATGGGTTCCATCCCTTCGCGTCCCCACTTCCGGCGGGGACTTCTGAATTATTGACTTCGTGAACTGATGGCTTTGATACGCACATTGGCTCGCATCAGAAGAGGATCCGGTACTCGACCCGGAACAGTTCCTCGTAGAACTCTTCGTTGGTGACCGGGATTCCGAATCCGGCGTAGATCGACTGGCTCTGCATCATGGCCGGTCCCCGATCGCCAAGGCCGACGCGGACGCCAGGCTTCACGTTGACGATGGTGTCGCCGTTGGCGCTTTCAGGGTCCACGCCGCCGGAGCTCGCATCGAACTTCTGACCGCCGAGGAATGTCCAGCCAACCATTTCGAGCATCGGAATGACCGACACGTCGTCGCTCTCATACAGGATGTAGCCCAGGCCGCCGCCGTAGCTCAGAACGTTGCTGGCATAGCTGTCGACGCCGATCGGGCAAAACTCGCTGAACTGGCTCTGGAGGAGCCAGTTTTCGGAGAGTCGGCGGTAGTAGAGAATCGCCGGTTCCAGGCTGACGTGGTTGGTTCCCAGGCCTTCGCGTGAATCGCCGGTCGGAATGTAGGTTTTGAACTGGAACGTCAGGTACTCATCTTCTTCCGCGATGAAGGCGTACTTGAAGCCGGCCGTCATGTCGGCGAAGCCGTTCGAACTTCCCAGTGCGGGAAGCCCGGGGAGCGATGTGTAATCGACGAATCGAACGGGCAGTTCCGTGAACAGCGAGAACTTCGGATTGAACGCGTATTCGAAGTACGCGCGGACTTCCTGGTAGTCGACGCTCGTGTTCAGGCCGATCGGGCCCGCCGCGTCGGGATCTGCGCCAATCTGCCTGAAGCAGCCGCACTTCGCATAGAAGTACTCGCCGCGATCCGGGAACGGGTTGTCGTTCGCGATATCGTACCGCAGGCGAAACATCGTGACGGGCGCGGCCGGATCGAGATAACCACCCGCCATCATCGAGGCGGCCACCAGGTTCTCACCGCCGAGGGCCCCCTGCCCTGCGGACAGCGAGCCGACATTTCCGGGAGAGAAAACGGAGTCGGGAGTCGCCATCGGCTGGGGCATCGAAGCCGCAGGTCCGGGCGTCATCGTGCCGTACGGAGACGTCGCACCGGGCGTCTGCAGGCAGTTCGCCGGCGGGCATCCGACCGTGCACGACGCCGGCTGCGCCGCCAGTTTCGAATCGAACAGTTGCTCGTCTTCCGTCAAAGCGGCGAGCCCAGGCGTCGGAGTCTGTGCGGCGGCGGGCAGCGCGCCGAACGCGATGGCCGCAGCGACGAGACTCGGTTTCCAGAAAGCGCTCTGCATCGTCGAATCCTTGACAGGGCCGCTCGCACATCCTGATTCAGTGACTCTTGAATTCCGCTTGCAGATCCTTAACGCCCGAACAGACACACTCGACTTTCAGCCACCCGAAAGCTGCCACGCTTCACCGCGACACGACGGACTGCCCTGTCGTGACACGATCGCGGAGCACGAACTTCTGCGGAGCCGCCTTGAACTTGTCCCAGTTCTCTTTGGCTGCGAAGAGGTAGAACTGCCCCTGGTATTCACGAAGGAACTGGCCATCGACCATTTCCCGCTTCGTCTGCCAGACCACCGGGTCGTACCCGCGGTAAGCGAGGCCGAACCGCTCCGGCTCGGCGTCGAAGGCCGCCTTCTTCTCCTTGGAGGAGAAGTAGTAGGTGCGTCCGTCGAACGTCGACGAAAATTCCGGTTTCGCCGCGACGAACTTCCGGTCACGGAGTTCCATCACGCAGTAGCCTTTGAGCCCCGGAATGGCCGGACGCAACGGCGTGCCGGACATTGAAGACTTGGTCGCCATCGTCTGGGTCACCGGGCCTTCCGCCGATCCTTCAGGGGGCGGAGTGAGTTTCGGCACGGATTCTTCGAGCTGCGGCGGCTTCACTTCCTTGTCGTCCGGCGCCGGCGTTTCGCCAGGCGTCTTTTCCGGCTCGTCAGCAGGCGCGACCGGAGGCTCCGGCGAATGCATTGTCCACCCGGGAACCGTGCAGCACAGGCAGAGGCCTTCTTTGGCCGCCTCGCGGACGCGTTCGGAAGGCTCGACGAAGCAGCACGCGCCGTCTTTTTCGTAGGCGACTTTCGCCAGGGCGTTCAGCACCTTGGCGTTGCAGCACCCGCGGCAACAGTCGTAACGCTTCTCCTGCACTTCGTTCTTGCGCTTCGCGTCGCGGGCCTCGGCCTTGGCCGGACCTTTGGCGTCCTTGATCAACGCCCGCTGATGTTCCTTTGAGTGCTTTTCCGAGGCCGCCGCGATCTCCTTCTTGTTCTCGCAGGATTCGCACTCGCACTCGGTGTCGAGATTGGCACAGCCGCGGGTCAGCATCATCCGCAGGGCCATGACCGCTTCGTAGCGGACCTCCTCCTGCGGGTCCTCGTTCATCACCGCGATCAGCATCTCCTGGGCCTGCGGGTAGGTCGCGCAGTCAACCGTTCCCAGATAGGCTGCGGCGGCGACGCGATTCGGCGCATCGAGCTGCACCGCGCGAATGCCGGCCGCCATTCCCTTGAGCGAGTCGGTCGGCGCCCCGGCAAACGGCGGGCGCTGGAGCGGGTCGGTCCGGTTGAGCTTTTTCGCCAGTGCAACCGGGCGGGCGAGCAGCCAGTCGCAGAAGGTCGGCTTGATGTCCGGGCTGGCGAACTCCGGCGTCTGCGGAATCGGCGCCCCTTTGGGCGCCGGCGGTGCCGCAGGCGGTTTGGGTGCGGCCGCATCCTGCCCGAAGGAGGCGGTCGTCAGCGTGAGTGCAGTCGCAAAAGCGCCGCAGGTCCATCTGCGATAACGGGTGGCCATCATGGTCTCTACCCAACGCGCGGAATGAGGACAGTGTCACTTCGCGTATCGGGAAGAAAACTTCAGAATCGTCAAAGGTTTTCAGACGGGTGTTACAGCTTGCTCAGCCTGCGGCCCTGCGACTCAGTTGTGCAGATTAGGTCGACCCGTTTCCGGCGGAAGCTGCCGGCCAATTCCGCGAATCGCCGGGTCCCCCGCTCCGCAGCTCCGCCCCAGATGGAGACCACGCCTCCCCCTGTTCGTTGAATTCCGGCCTCCGCATCAATATGACTCACGTCGACTCGCTCACTTGTTGGCAACTTGGGCGAGGGGCAGAACTCATCGGAGGCGGCACGTGGATGTCAGCTTGCGGTCGCTCGTTGGGAAACTCAATGAGCCTTGTCGGCGATCACTCGAGAGTGCTGCAGGGCTCTGTCTTTCAAGGACAAATTACACCGTTGAAGTCGAGCACTGGCTGCAGAAACTGCTGGAACTGCCGGATACCGACGTCGCCGCCATCTTCAAACATTATGAAGTCGACCACAGCCGGCTTCAGGCCGCACTGACCAAGGCGATCGACGGATTCAAGACCGGCAATGCCCGACCGCCTGCTCTCTCTCCGCTGCTGGTCGACCTCGTTCGAGATGCGTGGGTGTTCGCTTCGATCGAGTACAACGAGACCGCTGTCCGCAGCGGACATCTGCTGCTCGCGGCGCTCACGAACACCAAGGTCAGCCAGCTCTTCCTCGGGAGCGTCAAGGACCTCGGGAAGCTCACGCCGGATGGCTTGTCCCGCGAACTGAAAGATGTCACCGCCGGCACGTCCGAAGATGTCGCCTCCGTGCAGGCGACGCAGTCGGCCACGTCGACGGGTGCCGCTCCAGCGGCCGGCAATCCCAAGACGCCGGCCCTCAACCAGTTCACCGTCGACCTGACGGAACGGGCCCGCAGCGGCGCGCTCGACAGCGTCTCCGGACGCGATTTCGAGATTCGGCAGCTCATCGACATCCTGATGCGCCGCCGGCAGAACAACCCCATTCTGACCGGCGAGGCCGGCGTAGGAAAAACGGCTGTCGTCGAAGGCTTCGCCCAGCGCATCGCTGCCGGCGATGTTCCGCCCCCGCTCCGCGGCGTGGCCGTCCGTTCGCTCGACCTCGGATTGCTACAGGCAGGCGCGGGCGTGAAAGGCGAATTCGAGAACCGGCTCAAATCGGTGATCCAGGAAGTCAAAGCCTCGCCCCAGCCGATCATCCTCTTCATCGACGAAGCCCATACGCTGATCGGAGCGGGAGGACAGGCAGGCCAGAATGATGCGGCCAACCTCCTCAAGCCGGCCCTGGCCCGTGGCGAGCTCCGCACGATCTGCGCGACGACCTGGTCGGAGTACAAGCAGTATTTCGAAAAGGACGCCGCCCTGACCCGACGGTTCCAGGTGGTGAAAGTCGAAGAGCCGGCCGAACGACAGGCCGAGATCATGCTGCAGGGCCTCGTGAAGATGCTCGAAAAGCATCACGGGCTCCGCATCCTCGATGAAGCGGTCGCCGCGGCCGTTAAGCTGTCGATGCGGTATATCACGGGGCGTCAGTTGCCGGACAAGGCGGTCAGTCTGCTCGACACGGCCGCCGCCCGCGTCGCCGTCGGACAATCGGCCACGCCGGCCGCCGTTGAAGACCTCGCCCGGCAGATCGAACAGGATGCGATGCGGCTCGAGATCCTCGAGCGGGAAGCCGCCGCAGGCGCCGACCACGCTGTCCGCATGGAAGAACTCAAGGCCGGCCGCGAGAAGGCGATCGAAGAACTCAAGCAGATGGAATCGCGATGGACGGCCGAGCGCGATCTCGTCACGAAGATCTGCGAACTGCGCGACCGCCTCGCCGGAACCCCCATCCAGAAGAAGGGCGGATCCGACGAGAAGGCGCCGCCCCCCACCCAGTTGGCGGAGTCGGAGAAACAGCAGTTGCGGGAAGAACTGACGACGCTGCAGGCCGAACTGAAAGGACTGCAGGGGGAGGCCCCTCTGGTCCAGCCCTGCGTGAACTTCGCCGCGATCGCGGAAGTCGTCTCAGCCTGGACCGGCATTCCAGTCGGCAAGATGCTGACGGATGAAATCCGGCTCGTCTCATCGCTCCATGAACGGATGACCGAACGGGTCATCGGCCAGAACCACGCGCTGACCGCCATCAGCCGCCGCATCCAGACGGCCCGCGCCAACCTGACCGACCCCAAACGGCCCATCGGCGTGTTCCTGCTCGTTGGCCCCAGCGGTGTCGGGAAAACCGAGACGGCGATGACGCTCGCCGAAATGCTCTACGGCGGTGAACGGAACATGGTCATCATCAACATGACCGAGTTCCAGCAGGGGCATACGACCTCAACCCTCATCGGCTCGGCCCCGGGGCTCGTCGGCTATGGCAAGGGGGGCAAACTGACGGAAGCCGTCCGCCGGCGGCCGTACTGCGTCGTCCTCCTCGACGAAATCGAAAAGGCGCACGACGACGTTCTCGAGCTGTTCTACCAGGTCTTCGACAAGGGGGTGCTCGAAGACGCGGAAGGCCGCGAGATCGATTTCAAGAACACGATCATCCTGTGCACCTCCAATGTCGGGTCCGAGTTGATCCAGTCGCTGTGCGCCGATCCCGACACCAAGCCCGATTCCGACAAGCTCGGCGAACTGCTCCGCCCGAAACTGCTGGAACGCTTCAAGCCCGCCTTCCTCGGACGCATGACCGTCGTCCCCTATTTCTCGCTGGGAGACGAGGTGCTCAAGAGCATCATCCGCCTGCAGCTCGGCCGCATCGGCGAGCGGCTCAAGGAAAACCACCGGGCGCAGCTGACGTTCCCGGACGCCGTCGTCGACCACATCGCCAGCCGGTGCAAGGAAACCGAAACCGGCGCCCGGAACGTCGATCACATCCTCACCGGCTCGGTGCTCCCCGACATCTCGCGTGAACTCCTCTCGCGTATGGCCGACGAGCGGTCGGTCGCCCGCGTGACCATCGATTTGGCCGAAAACAGCGGCTTCCGCTACGAGTTCGAGTAGCGGGCCAACTTTGTACGCAACTTCTCAGGGGAGCGGCCGACAATCCGGAGTGAAGCTCGCATCGACGATGACCACGCGATCCTCCCTCACGTTGTTTCGCGGCTTCGCGGTCCGAACACGTTGAAGTGCGAACATGCCCTCCGAATACACCGACAAGGCCCGTCTGCTGCTGTTCAAGGCCGACGGCAAGTCCGACCTGCTGCTGCCGACCAGCTTCACGGCCAGTGAGCAGATGTCCGGACTGTTCAACGTCCACGTCGACCTGCTCGTCACCGTCGACAAGGCCAGCCAGGTGAAAGCCGACCAGCTGCTCGGCAAGCGCATGTCGCTGCGGGTTTCGCTGGGAGACGACTACACCAAGGGCCCCTACCGCTATTTCGACGGAGTCTGCAACCGGTTCGCGGCCGTTGGCAAAGATCACCGCTTCCACTATTTCGAAGCCGACCTCGTTCCCTGGCTGTGGCTGCTCGAGAAGAAGGCCGACCTGCGTGTCTTCCAGGACAAGAACGTCCCCGACATCGTCGAGACGATTCTCAAGGAACTCCAGGGGGATTTCAGCGAGTTCAAGTTCGAGATTCGTGCCCAGCGGGGCAACTACAAGAAAATCGACTACTGCACGCAGTTCAAGGAATCGCACCTCTCCTTCATTTCGAGGCTGCTCGAAGAGGACGGCCTGTACTACTACTTCGAACACACCGACTCGGGCCACAAGCTGATCATCGACGACTCGCTCACGGCGGGCAATGACGTCCCCAACCAGGCGCAGGTCGCGCTCAGGGTCGAATCCGGTCCGGACGAATCGGGCAAGGACGCGGTCATGGAGTGGCGGGAAGAACGGGTCATCCATTCCGGAAAGTTCGCCGCCCGCGATTACCACCCGCAGCTCGCCCAGAACAAGATCGACTACTCCGGCGTCGCGCCCAAAACGGTGCTCGCCAAGAACGACAAGCTCGAAGTCTTTGAATGGCCCAGCGGCGGCGCCCTGCGCTATAACCTCCCTGACCAGCGGCTCGATGAAGTCAATTCACAGGGCTCGAAGCTGGTCGACCTCCGCGCCCAGGAATCGGAGGCATCGCATCACACCTTCTCCGGCGAGAGCCACTGCCGCGGCTTCGTGTCGGGCTACCGGTTCAGCCTCAAGCACGATTCCGGCAAGAAATACCTGCTGACCAGCATCCAGCACTCCGCCATCCAGGATGCCAGCTACATCACGGGCGAGGCCAGCCTCACCCCCTATCGCAACACCTTCACCGCGATTCCCGCGGACGTCCAGTACCGTCCCGAACGGAAAACGCCCAAGCCACTCGTCGAGGGGGTGCAGTCGGCCAGGGTCGTCGGCAAGCAGGGGGACGAGATCTACGTCGATAAATATGGCCGCGTCCGCGTCCAGTTCTTCTGGGACCGGAAAGGAAACAACGACGAAAAGAGCGCCTGCTGGGTCCGCGTCGCGCAGATCGCCGCCGGCAAGCGGTGGGGCGCCTCGTTCTGGCCCCGGATCGGCCAGGAAGTGATGGTCGCGTTTGTGGAAGGCGATCCCGATCAGCCTGTGATCGTGGGGACCGTCTACAACAACCAGCAGATGCCCCCCTACCTGGGGGACGGACCGGACGACAAGCACAAGGTCGATCCCAACATCAGCGGCATCAAGACGAACTCCACCAAGGGGGGCGACGGCTACAACGAGCTGCGTTTCGACGACACCAAGGACAAGGAGCAGGTCTTCATCCATGCCGAGAAAGACATGGATGTCCGGGTGAAGAGCACGCAGCGGACCCAGGTGGTCGGCGACCGTTACCTGATTGTTGGCGATGAAGGCAACAGCGAGGACGTTGGCTATTGCGAACAGCTGGTGCACAAGGAATGGCGGCTGAAGACCAAACAGCACAAGGTCGAGAAGGTCGAAGGCAACCAGTACCTCACAGTTGGAGTGGGAGAAGCGTCCGACGGAGGCAATCTGCATCAGTACGTCGAGAAGGATCACATGGAGCAGGTGGGAGGAAACCACCACACCAAAGTCGACGGCGACCGCTCGGAAAAGGTCGACGGTCACCTGTCCATGACGGCTGGCCGAATGGATACGAAAATCGAGCAATCGGCCGCGATGGAGGCCGGCCAGGTCCTGCACCTGAAGGGAATGACCGTCGTCATCGAGGCCGACATGCAGCTGTCGCTCAAGGTCGGCGGCAACTTCGTCGACATCTCGGTCGCCGGCGTCGCCATCAACGGCATGCCGATGACGTTGATCAACAGCGGCGGCGCGGCCGGGGCCGGCCCCGGCGTTCAGCCGGACAGTCCCCAGGAACCGATCAAGGCCGGCCAAAACAAACCTGACGACAGCGATTTCAAGAAAGCCGACGATTCCAAAACTGGCAGCAAGTCCTGCGATTGATCGATCGTCGATTCCGTCGCCCGATCCACGTCCGAACCCGTGAAATGTCCCAGTACCTGATCCTCGATGCCATTCGCGGCCCGCTTGAGGGGCAGTCATTCTCCATTCCCCTGGGGAGTTCACTGACCATCGGACGGTTGCCTGAGTGCGGCATCCCGATCACCCAGGATCCGACGGTTTCGCGGCAGCAATGCCGGATCGAGTTTCCGGGCCCCGACGCGCAGCTCGTTCATCTCAGTGTGACGAGCGACACCCTGGTGAACCGCTCCCCCGCCACGCGCACCGAGCTGCGCGGCGGCGACACGATCGAACTCGGCACGGGTAACCTGTTCAAGGTCCGGATGGACGACTCCGCCGCGCCACCATCGCCCAGGCCAGCCGCCAGTCCCATGAAACCGGCGGGAGGCGGCCACTACACGATGACGGCCGCCAGTTGCGGGTGGTCCCTGTACCAGTTTCCAGGCGGAATTCAGACGCCGCAGCAGCTGCTCGACCTGCTCGGAAAATCAGCGACGGTCCGCGCGATCGTCGATTTCCGGAAGACTGGCGTCCAGCCAACGGAAATCGATCCCGCCTGGGCGCCCCTCTTCTCATGGCTTTCCGTTGACCAGCAGCTGCAGTTCTCGCCAATGATCGTCAAGTCGTCAGGAGTCTCCGCAGAGCTTTTGCAGTCGGCGTGGGGAAAAGACGCGCTGGTGAGCGTCGGTTCGACGCTCGACGACGCAGAGTTCATGGAACACTGGCAGGCGATCAGCGGCGTTGAAAACGGTCAGCCGGGAAAGGCCCTGAGCATCTTTCACTGGCCGTCCCTGCTTCGGCTGGTTTTGACCTGCCAGCAGCCCGATCGCATGAATCCGGTGCTGTCGAAGCTGAGCTGGATTGCCGTCGAAGATTCCGAGGCGCCCGCGCAGCTCAGCCTGTTCGCGCCTTCCACATTTTCCGACGAGCTGGGAAAGCGGGGCTTCAGCCCCAGTTCCACGTCCGCCACCGTTGTCTCCCCTGGCAAGGACTGAATCGAGGGCGCACCATGCCTCCCGCAGCACGCATTTCCGACATGCACGTCTGCCCCATGCAGACGCCGGCTGTCGTACCCATACCGCACGTCGGTGGTCCGGTGTGCGCCGCATGTCCGAACGTGATGATCGAATTCCTGCCTGCCACACGCGTGGGGGACATGGCGATCTGCGTCGGACCGCCGGATGTCATCGCGATGGGATCATTCACCGTCATGATCGGCGGACAGCCGGCCGCGCGGATTGGCGACATGACGGCGCATGGTGGGTCGATCGTCATGTGCAGCCCGACGGTCATGATCGGCTGACGCAATCCACAGGAAGGGCTGAATTCCAGAATGCAGGGCTGGCAGGAACATCGGCGGAAAGACACACTCGCACGCAGGCGGATCGCCCGCAGCGATGCGCGGCCGCGATCCGCACACATCGCCGGAAGCATTCGTTCATGAACGCCGGAAAGCCACCTTCGCGCGATTGGCGAGCCCAGCCTCCAGCGCAGTCGGCCTATGCACGTGAGTGGCGAGGTGGCTCCGGCGAATCGAAATCCGGCCTGTCGAAAACCATGCGCGTCCGCCTGCTGGTGGTCGGCATCGTGGCCGTTGTCGCCGTCATCGGCCTCCTGCTTGCACCCATCGCCGATCGCGTCCCTCAAACACAAATTGTCGCCTTCGGCATCGGCTCCTATGGCGGTCGTGCCACGCCGACCGGCAACATGCCGGTCAACCCGTTCGGAAAGCGGGATGCCCAGGCGTTCGACAGCCTCGCCGAACAGTTCCCCGATCAGTTCCTGCCTGTCCGGCAGGAAGACAATGCACTCAGCGGCGCCCAGCTGCTCAGTTTTCTCGAACAGGAAGCACAGTCACCCGCGGTCGCAGGCCGCAACCTGATCGTGTTCTGCACGCTCCACGCACTGGTGCAGCCCTCGGGCGGCATCGAGCTGTTCGCGATTGATGCGACGCCCGATAGCCCCAGTTCCACCGGCGGCGCCATGGTCCCGCTCGACGATCTGGTCGAGCGGCTGCAGAGGAGTGTCGCCCGGCATGTCCTTCTCGCTCTCGATGTTTCGCGGCTGCAAAGCAACTGGCGGTCCGGAATCCTCACGAACGACGTCGTCGCGCAGGCGCAGTCCGCCGCGAACTCATCGACGTCGTCCACGCAGACGCCGGTGGCCATCCTGCTGGCGGCCTCACCCGGCCAGGCCAGCTGGCCGGCCGACATGCAGTCCGCGTTCGTGACGGCGCTGGTCGCAGGCCTCTCTGGTGAAGCCGACGGGGCCGTCGATGGCGGCTCACCCACTGCGAAGGGCGCGCAGGATCGCCGGGTGACGCTGCACGAACTTGCGGCGTTTGCCCGCACCCGCGTGGCGGCCCAGGTCTCCACACAGTTCGGCGCGCCGCAAACGGTCCAGTTAATAAAAGACACGACCGACTACCCGTTGGCCGTCGTGAATCCCCCCCGGCCTGCCCGTCCGGCCCCTTCCAAAGATCAGGCCAGCCCCGCAAAGCCTCCCGAGGCGACTGTCGCCACGACAAAGCCCGCAGCCGACGGCGACACGGAGCCGGGGAAAGCTCCCCCTCCCACTCCCCCCAAGCCCAGGCCGTTTGACTGGCAGGCGCGGCTCGCCGAAATGCGCGCCGCACGGGATGCCCTTCAGGAGAGCGGTCGGATCTCGGTCCTCCGCTCCCGGATGCCGTTTGCGTGGCGCGCGCTCGATGCGCAGCTCGAACTGGCCGAATCTTTGATCCAGGGAGGCCAGGCCGACCTCGCCCCCGATGTGGTTCAACGAGCCGATCTCCTCGAAAAGTCGCTCCTCGCGGGAAGCGCCACCTCGGCGGCCGACCTGGACGCCGCGCGTCGGGCTCTCGGATTCAGTCCCTCCAACGCGCCGCCTTCGCGCGAAGCGCTGGCCGCGGCCGCGAAATACCTGCAGAGTCTCGTCACGGCCCCCCCGCCGATGCCTGGCGTCGCCCCCCCTCCCGTGCTCCCGGCCGATCAGGTTCCGGACGCGTGGACGATCCAGACCTGGCTTCGTCAGCAGCTGCTCGCCGACCCGGGAAGTCGGGCGTGGCCGGAGTTGCGAAAGATCGTCTCGAAACTGGATGAGATCGGCGGCCTGCCGCCGACGGTGGAGGCGATGCTCGTCCGGAACGCGGTCCAGATGGACAACGCAGAAGCGCGGCTGGCGGCCGGGAATTCGCTCTCACGGCTCTTCACCCTCCGGGATCGCGCCCGGCGACTGGCCGTCGAGCGCACCACCGCCCTGCCACTCATACAGGACGACATCGCCTCGGTGCTCCATGCTCTGACGGCTGCCGAGCGCTGGATGCTGATCGTCGGCAGCGAGCGTCCTGAAACGACGCAATGGCTCGACCAGGCCGAATCGACACTGACCCGCTGTGAATCGATGGGACGGCAGTACGTCCAGACGCTCGCCGACTGGAACGACCTCCTGATCGAGCTTCCCGACTACGCGGCCTGGGTCGCATCGAGGGCGGGCGACGACCCGCGACGCGACCTCTCCGTGGAAAGCCTCAGAACCGTGGCCAGCATATGGGCCGATTCCGAGCGGAACAGGCAATGGGACGTTTCCTCGGTGGTCAGTCCGTGGCCCGACCGCCCGTCCCGCTGGACCGATCTCGAACGCAAGCTCCTCACGCTTTTCGTCGATGTCCAACGACTGAAACAGGCGCTGTTTCCGTCTGGCAATCGACCCGCCACGACCTCCGATGGTTCGTTCGGTTATCTCCTGTCCGAGATTGCCCTGCACCGCCGCGACTTCCAGGAGGAACTCTCCCGGGCCATTCCGCGGCTGGGAACGGCGGACAAGCCCACGCCGCAGGTCAAGCAGGACGCCCGCCGCCTGCTCGGATACGCCTGGCTGTCCAGTTCCGACCGCAAGCCGCTGGAAGCCCTGACAAAGCTGACTCCGCAGGGCGACGGCCTCGCCAGTCGCGATGTTGACAGGGACGGCGTCTGGCAGGGCTTCTGGGCCATCGCCGCCATGAGCCTGCTCTCACAGGATCCCGAGGACACGTCCCAGCTCTGGAAAGACTGGGATCGCCTGGCCGAGTTGTCGGGCAAGGCTGCGGGAACGAAGGGAGATGCCGAGCAGCTGGCATCCATCCGCCGCCGGGCCGAGCTGGGACGGTCGGTGCGCCTCACCTGGCGGAAGCTGCAGGATCGCGCAGGCGCCGTCAGAACTGATCAGCCAGCCTCAAAATGGGCCCTCATCGCCGCCACGCTCGATCCGACGGTCATCCCGGAAACCGATCCGGATCAGCGGCTGCTCGCCGAGGAATCGCGGCAGCTCAATGCCTGGCTCACTCTGTTCGCGTCCGACTGGAACCAGCGCCGCTGGAATACCCGCTTTGCCGGGACCGGCGCACAAACGCCGCCAACCGCGATGTGGGAACTGGCCGGCGCGACGCTTCCCGGCACGCCCCCGGTGGCTCCGACGCTCAACGAGATTCCGCCGCCGAAGTTCAATCCGGCCCGTGAAGGCACGCTCGAGATCTCGGCAGCCGCTCGAGGCAACCTGCCGACGCGGCTGTACCTCACCGGCAACCGCATTCGCCTGCGCGACGCTCCCGGTCAGAACCTCGCTGCCCAGGCCGTTGCGCGGCCCGCTGCCGCCGATGGCAAATGGGTCGTCGACCTGCTGCTCGATGCGGAGGTCGATGTCGCCCAGGACCTGCTTGTCGTTCTGGCGGATGACGAGGGGTTCCCCGTCGACTTCCGCCAGGTTCCACTGAGCCCGCCGTTCGATCCCAATGCCTGGCGCGTGGAACTCGTGGAACCAAAGACAGGCGTGCCGCTGCAGGCCTCGCCGACGACGAACCCGAAGGGGTTGAAAGTCTTCCTGCCGCCTAACGGGGAAATTGCCTTCAAAGCCGAACTCATTCGCCCCGTCAAAGAGAATACTCCGTCTGCAAGGCTGACGATCTTCCAGGTCGGCGAGTCGGGGCGCGCACCGATTGCGGAGAACATCGAGCTCAAGCTCGAAGCGGGTCAGGAGCGGACGACGATCGTCACTGATCTCCCTCCGCCCCCTCCTCCGGCCGCCGCGGGCGAGGCCAAGAATGCAGAGGCCCTTCCAGGTCCACTCGCCAACCTGGCGCTCGGTTGGGTCTTCGAGATCACCCCCGAAGGGCAGCAACCGATCGAGTTTGTGATTCGGCCGACGTTCTGGTCGGCGACGAAATTCGTCAACACTCCGCAGCCGGAGCTGCGGGACGATCGATTCGTGGCGGTCATCGAACGCGCCCCCGCAGCGAAGGACGACCTGCTGATTCCGGACAAGATTCCCGTCGAGATGCGGCTCCCTGCGTCGCTGCAGAATATCGTCACCGACTTCACGCTCGGCGGGCCGCTGGGAGCGGGACAGACGATGACCCTCTCGTTCAAGCTGCCTCCCGAGTGGCGTGACAGGGCCCGCCAGAACACGTGGGACATCGTCCTTGACGTCGCCGGGATCCCCCACGCCTACCGCTGGCGGCTCGATGCGTCAGGAACGCTCCCGCTCATCGGCGGGCAACCTCCGCAGGTAAATCCGCGCCTGCTCCTGGCGACGGAACCGAAGGCGCCGCCCCGGCTGGCCCCCATCGTCCGACGAGGCCAGGAACCGCTCCACCTGCTCTTCGAAGTCGACGCGGCGACGCTCGATCGAACGGAAGGAAACGGCGACTGGACGCTCTCCTACAAGGTCGTGCGGGAAACGGATGATGGAGTCGAAGCGACTCCCCTGCAGCATTCCTGGCGACTGTTTTCCTCGCTCAACCGGCACGTCTATCTGAACGGCGTTCAACGAGGCGTGTGGAAGGTCACCACCGCCGCCAACGACTACGAAACGATCGAGCCGGCCTCGGAAATCCGCGGTCTGGCCGGGCGGTTCCGCCTCAACGCGCAGCTCACGCAGGCGGACGATCCTCAGACTCCCGTCGCCTCGGCGGCGCTCCGGTTCGCCGTCGACGACGATCAGCCGCCCGACCTCGCCGTCAAAGGCCTGACCACCGATGCCCGCCTGATTACGCTCGATCTGCCATTCCGCATCGAATCGACCGATCTCGAATCTGGAATCGAAAAGCTGGCCTACGGATTTGACGCCAACGCCGACAAGATCCTGCAGCCGGAGGAAATCTACGAAAACCGCGCGCTCATTGGCTTCGATAACCCGACGGTCGCCTGGCCAGTCGTCGTTCCGAAATCCCGGCTGCCGAAGCTCGAGAAGGACGAAGAGACCCGGCGGCTGCTGGTCCAGGCAACGAATTCGGCCGGCATCGTGACGGCCAGGGACTTCAACGTCACGTTCAAAAAGCCGGTGGTTGTGGTCCCGGTGAAGGCGACAAAAGGCAAACTGGTCGTCAACCTGCAGATCTCCCGCGGCGGAAAGGCAACCGTCCAGATCACCGGGCCTGACGCGCGGCTTGAACAGGTTTCCGGCGAGAGCATCACCTTCAGCGATCTCTCTCCCGGGCAGTACCAGATCTCGGTCAACGTCAACTACGCGGTCATCGGGCGGAAAGAAAAAGGCGAAGCGAAAGTCGACGTGAAAGCCGGCCAGACGACCACGGCGGCGGTTCCATTGTCGCAGGCGAAATAGACAGGGGAGTGAGCGTGAGGGACGATCATTTGGCTCGGGTGGGAGGCGGTCGGGCATGTCGCTGATGCGGTTGATGAGCTTTTCGCGAACGCTGAACGCCGCTCACAACGTCGTGCGGGGGATGCTCCGCTGGCTGGGCCTGATTTTCGGCATTATCCCGCGCGGCGGACGCGTCTCGCCCGCGCTCTATCGCGGCATTCACTACGCGATCATCATCGCGGTCACCGTCGTCCTCGCGATCTACAGCCCGCGACTCGTCCCCGAGTCACGCGTCCCGATCTCCAACTGGTTCGTACAGCGGTTCTACGTCGCGATCCAGTTCCTCTTGTTTTATCTCTTCGTCCGGTTGCTGATCGCCGCGATCCAGTTGCTGCTCGCGAAGGATGTCTCCGAATTCGAAGACATCGATCGCGCCTGGGAAGCAGGCCTCGACGCCCTGGCCCGTGAAGGCTTCGACCTTCACTGGCTCCCCGTGTTCCTCGTCGCCGGAACCACGCCCCAGCAGCGCAAGAGCCTCTTCGAAAGCACGCGGATGCAGTGGAAGGTCACTCCGTCCGACGACCCCGCCGCCGCGGCCCTGTCCTTCTACGCCTGCGACGAAGCCGTCTTCATCTGCCTCGACGATGTGGGCGCCATGTCCCGCCAGTTGAGCAAGCCCGCGATCAGTCGGGCCGTCCAGACGGGATCGACGACCTCCGACTATGGCCCGCAGGCGACGCTTCGTCCCGGCGCCATCCAGGCCGCCGCCCAGCAGACGCGCCGCCCCGAACAACTCCAGACCGGCGACAAAACTCTCGCGCCCGGTGCCATCCAGCAGGCCGCGGCCGGAGCCACGATGTCGCCCCCCCGGGCCGCGCGATTCGGCGAAACGATCCGGCCCGGCGAAGTTGCCTCGGCCGTTGCATCCACCGCAGTCCGGCCCGTCCCCCTGGAAAAGCTCAGCCAGGAAGAACTGCGCCTCGCGCGCCGCCGGGTCAGCCACTTCTGTTCGCGCCTCACGGCCGACCGCAGCCCGTACTGCCCGGTCAACGGCCTGCTCTATGTCCTTCCCATCCGCTGGACTCAGAGTCAGTCGCACGAGCCGCTTTTCGCCTCCGCCGCCGAAGACGTCCAGACACTCCACCTGCAATTGCACCAGCAGTTCCCGGTTGTCTGCCTGCATGCCGGCCTGGAAGACCTCACCGGTCTGACGCAGTTCATCGAACGCGGACGCGAACTCGATTCCCGGTTCAAAGACTCCCGGGCCGGCTCCCGTTTCCCGGCCGGCCTTCGCGTCGATGACAAGTCGACCGACTGGGTGGTCGACCGCGGCATCACCTGGTTTCGTGACTGGGTCTATGCCGAGTTCGCCAAACAGTTGGCCAATCCCACAAACCGTCAGCTGTATCAATTCCTCTGCACACTCACCGAACGCCGCGCCCGGCTGTCACGCGAACTCAGAACCGTCATGGGCGAATTGCGGCTCTCCCAGCCGGTTCGGCTCAGCGGATATTACTTTGCGGCGACGGGCGACGAGGCGGCCCGGCAGGGGTTTGTGCATGGCGTCATGCAGCGTCTGATGAGTGAACAGAACGACGTCGCCTGGTCGCAAGAATGGCGTTCAAGGAACCGACGTGCGGCCGCAGTCACCTTCTGCCTGCTGGTCGTCACGCTGGCCGTGCTGGCCGGCGATGCTTACCTCGGCTGGCGGATCTGGCAGCATGCCGCATCGGCGATGCGCGGATAGCTCACGGAGAATCGATCGACATGGCGTCTGGTGCAGGTCCATCGTGGCGCGGATCGGAGCCGACTCCTGGCCGCGGCAACGCACAATCCTGGCGACGCCCAGGCACGCCGGCGGCATCGGCCGCCTGGCCCGTCCGGGGGCGCTGGATTCGTGCCGTCGGTGGCCTGATCTCCACTGCCATCGCCATCGCCGCAATTGCAACGTTCATCTTTCTCGTCTTCGTCCCCGGCTGCTCAGAGACGCAGTTCGCCGTCCTGGCCCCCGCGCCTTACAACAACGCCGCCCTGCCCCCCTCCCCCTTCTCACAGCAGGATCGTGAAGCGTTTCGGGCCGACCTCAATGCCGCCAGCCTCCCCGAGCAGCTCTCTCCCTCTTCCTCCGCCGACGCAGCCTCCTCCTCGAAGCAGGGGCCGCTGTTCATCTATGTCTCGGCCATGGCCGGGCGGACGGGCTCGGGGGTCGTCCTGTACACGATGGATTCCGGTCCGGACGACGCAGACGGGACGATCCCCATTGAACACTTGTGGAAGTATCTCGCGGCCACGCCGGCGGAACGGAAAAAAATCGTCGCGATCGACATCGCCCGCGGACCGGTCGACGAACGCTGGGGACTGTTCATCAGACCGACCGTCGGCGTCCCGGATGGTTCCGGAAGCCTCCAGCTCACTGAAGAGGCCGCCGCGATCCCCAACCTCGCGGTCATCACGTCCGCGGCCCCGGGCGAGCTCAGCTGGTCGAGTCCCGCGTTTGCCCGGTCCGTCTTTGCACAGTTCCTAGTCCGCGCGCTGAAGGGCGATGCCGATGGCGCGGCGGGTGAGCCGCGCGACTACCGCGTCAGCCTCGAAGAAGTCCACGCCTTCCTCCTGAAGCATGTCAATCACTGGGTGCTTCAGAATCGCGACACGCGAGGGCAGCACCCCCTGCTCCTGTTCTCAAAGCAGGCCGATTCACTGAAGAAAACCGTGCTGTTTGAAGTTCATGGCCGCCCGACCCCGACCGGCGACGACGTGGCCCGTCAGGTGGACGGCGCCCTGCTGAAGCGTCTCGAGGCTCTGTGGGATGCGCGCGACCAATGGGCCCCGCGGACTCCGGCGCAGAACACCCCGCTGGAGTGGCAGAAGTTCCATGAGCACCTCCGCCGCGCCGAGCAATGGCGACTCGCCGGGCAGCTGGAAGGCATGACTCCCCATCTCGATGAAGCCGAATCGGCGCTGCGTGACCTGACGGCCGCAGCGTCAAGGAACCCCGCCGCAGGGCTGCCTCCGTTCCTCGCCGCCGGTCTCTCTCGCCGCGGAACGTTCGCCCCCTCGGTCACCGATCCGCCGCTTCCGGAAGTGCAGCTCGAAGCGGCCCTGAAATCCCAGGCGCCGCAACCGGTGTCAGGAGACGCCCGCGCCGCGGCCGTCGCGCTGAGGGCCAGCGCGGAACAGGCCGCCTGGCAAACCTATCGCGCCGGCCTGTGGACGGGCGGACTTCTGCCCGCCGCCGATCGCGACCGCCGCATTGCGGAAGACCTGCTGTTCGTTGGGAATGCCGCCGACCTCGACCGTGCCCGGCTGCTGCGCGGCTCCGCCAGCGAGCGTCTCGACGCCCATTCAGAAATTGTGCGCGAGCTTTCAACCGCCCACGCTCTCCACTCCCGGCTCCTCTCGGAGCTTCCCGCGCTCGCCGCCTGGGCGGCGGAGCGCATGCCCGTCGAAAGCCTGGCATCGAAATCGACAGAGTCCCGCCGCGCCCGCCTGATGAACGATTACGCCCAGGGCATTGATGAGTCGCGGTTCCGCCCCCCGTCTCTGTCCGACCAGCGACGCCTTCCTGATTCTTCGGACGACGCCAGCCTGCAGCAGACCGAGACCGACCTCCTCCTCCTGTTCGAACAGACGCGCCAACTGGGCCGCCTGCTTGACCGCGAACTCGCGGCCAACTCCGATTTCGCCAGCGACCAGGGTTGGAAATCCGAGCTTCAGACACTCCGGCAGCAGCTGACGGATCCCGATCGCGGCCTCGATGGTCTCCAGGCGCGCCTTCTTCGCCACGCGAAAGGCCTCATCGGGGCGACCGTGACCGACCTCCCGGGCGGTACAAGCACCGGCGCCGGGCAGCCACAGTATTTCCACTGGCTCCGGTTACGAAACGCCCTCCAGTGGAACGGCCTCCCCGCAGACCTCCGCCGATCGCTGTTCACCGATCTCGAACAGAGCGACCGGACCCTGCACGTCAATTCGCAGAAGGTCCCCGTCGGAGAACCCACCCCCTGGAACGGGGATGACTGGACCGGCGTCGATGGCTGCTGGCGGTCACTCTGGGCCCTGCAGACCGTCTCACTGGGTCTCGCAGATGCCTCAATGCACGAGCACTGGGTCGACTGGAAAAACGCCGTCGTTGATCCGGCCAAGCAGATCAACCTGCTGGTCAACCTCGGGCAGTCGGTCCGCCAGGAGTATCGCCAGCGTGTCGAACGGGCCCAGCCCAGCCTGGCAAACGCCGCAAGCTTGAAGGAGGCCGAAGGCATCCTCCTCGCGGCCGTTCGTGCGGAACGAACGTTCCACGGCGACGATGCCGTTCTTTTGACCGGAGAACGCGACCCTCTGCGAAGCCTCCAGCGATTCGACCTCGCGGCAACCTGCCTCGAACAGGCAGGACGTTATGCCGACGACTTCTGGGGCACTGATGGCGAAAAGAACCGCGAACCCTGGTTTGCACTGGCCTCGGGCCAATGCCTGCAGGCGGCCGGTCGCCTGTCGGAATCCCTGGCCGTACCGGCGCTGGCAACGGCCCGCGCGGAGGCCGCCCAGCGCCTGGAAAACCGTCGGCTCGGAAAGCTCGAGCTCGCGCTGCCATCAGAGAAAGTCGACCTGACCCTCACGAGCCAGCGCCCGACCTCCGTCACCGTCGAGCGCAACGACAAGGTCCCTCCCGGCGTGGCAGCAGTCTGGCTCATCTCCGATCCCGCCACGGGCCTCGACGCCGTTCCCCCCACACGACTGGGCGTCGAACAATCCCCCGCCACGACCGACTGGACCATCCGCAAGCAGCAGGCGATTCCCTCGGGCCCCTGCGGCGATGTGGCCATGCGTCCCAGGCTCTATTTCCGTGGACGATTCTGGGATCACGAAGAACAGCTCCTGCGGATCAATCCCTGTCCGCCCGACTCGCTCGATTTCGAGTACCTGCCGCACGCTCCCACGGGGCAGGTCGTCGTCTTCGGAGCGGATCGGCGCGACACCATTTTCATTCTCGATTGCTCGCTCAGCATGGCGGATCCGATGGATCCGAAGAACAAGCAGGGGGAAACGAGGTTCCAGGCGGCCCGCAAGGCGCTGAGCGATGCGCTGCGGGTGCTCCGCGACAGCCCGACCGTCGGTGAGCAGCGCGACCCGTATGTCGTCGGCCTCATGGCCTACGGACATCGCGCCCGTACGAAGGGGGGCGACTACCTGAAAACCGAAACGAACCCCGACTGGAAGTCCGCGATTCCAGCCGCCGTCAGCGACGACTGGCGCAATGATTTCGAGCTGCTCACCTCCCCCTCGCGCCTGGTGGACGACCGTTACCAGCAGATGATCCAGCAGATCGGGACGCTTCAGCCCTATGGACAGACCCCGCTTCTGGGCGCGATCAGCTTTGCGTCAAGAACTCTCCTCGAGCGTCAACGCGGCGGCGTGGTCGTGGCCATCACCGACGGGGCCTACAACGACGAGAAACGCGAAGGCCCTCGATTCAAGGCCCTGCAGGACCTGCTCCAGAATCATCCGGAACTCTCCCTGCACGTTGTGGCATTTGGCGTCGAACAGAAGCTCGAACTCGACCTGCTGACTGACCTCGCCACGAAAACCCAGGGGCAGTTCTACTCCGCGCCGACCGGCGGTGATCTCGCGCGGACCATCGGAACCGTGATGAAGCCCCGGCAGTACTCCCTCGCCCGCAGCGTCGAGCCGCGCGAAGAACAGTTCGCCGATCTGGGGAGCCCCATCGTGAATCGCCCTCCGCGATCATACGAAGTGCGGTTCCCCGGGCTGGCGAGTTCCACGGTCACCCTCTACGGCGGCGAACAGCTCCAGTTTGATCTCGATTTCGTCTCCAGCCAGCTTCGTCCGCGCCGCCCTCCGCTGCTCCTGTTCCGCAGGGCTGCGAACTCGGAAACCTTCGCTCCAACCGAACCGACGCGCTTCGGCTACCTGCGGGCCGACTACGACGGCGCCCGAAAGGTCGCCACACTGGAACTCGGCATGGACCGGGACGACCTTCTGGGCGCGATCGACCGTCCTGCCGAAATCCGGCTCGACATCGTCTCCCGCGCCGCGCGTCAGAACACCTCCCGCTCGTGGAAGCTCTCTCCCGACCGATCGATTCCGGCCTGGCAGGTCGAACTGAAAGCCTGGGAGGCCGACGCCCAGCCCGAGATCCAGGCGATCTGGAAAATGACGCGGACTCCCCCCGATCAGCAGGTCCCCTTCTCCAAGCTGATCGGTGGTCCCCAGCAGCTGAGCCTCCCGGGTTGGCCCGAGAAAGCCCTGGTCGCCGTGGCGGAACGTCAGCCGGGCAAGGTGCTGGTTCGACTTCAGGCTGACCGCCAGGCCGCGACGGGCGACGTCGCCGGCGTGCGCGTGGAACTGGGACGTGAATCCATGGTGGAAAAGGTCTTTCTCCCCATGGCGCTTCCCTGGCGGAGCAGGCTCTTCGAAACCGAGCGGCAGATCACCTACGAGTTCGACGTGGGAGATGGCGATCTCGACGACCTGCGGATTTCGTTCACGTCGTCGGATTCGCTCGATCGAGACGCCCGGCGGCTGCAGACCCCGCTCGTGATCGAGAAATGGGACCGCGAGCTGTGAGCCTCGAATAAGCCGCTACTTCGCTCGTGTAACACTTCACACGTCCGTACGCCTGGAACGACATGTTCCAGCCGCCTCATCAGCAGCTCGTCGCATCGCCCGCCTGCTCCAGAGGGCGATCCCCCGCACGCCTCACCCGCTGGGAAAGCGACAGCGGCGGTGACGCAAAGCGGCTTTTGAATCAGAAGGTGAGCCCTGTATCATCGACCGAGGGTGGACGAATGATCCGCTCTCGCCCGTGGCCGTCTGCAGCCTCGACCGCGGCCTCCTGGTCCTCAACTCCAGAATTTGACGCCGATCTCATGACCACCGGCGAGCTGAATGCTGATGACCTTGAAGGACTGGTCGGCCGCGAGCTCGACGGACGTTACCTCCTCGACCAGTTCATCGACCGTGGCGGCTTCGGGGTCGTCTACCGCGGTATCGACAAGAAGTTCAACAGCTCTGTCGCTGTCAAAGTCGGGCTCTCCTATCGGGAGTTCATGAAAGAGGCGAAGCTCGCCGCCGAGGTCCGGCACGACAACATCGTCCAGGTCAGCGACTACGGCAACGATCACGGTCTCGCGTACCTGGTGATGGAGTTCCTGCAGGGCGACGACCTCGAAAAACTGTTCAAGGAGCAGGGACACCGGCTCACGAACGAGCAGTTGCGGAAGCTGGTGGCCGAGGTTGGCGACGCGCTGTCCCACGCCCATTCCGACCAGTTGATTCACCGCGACCTGAAGCCCCGCAATATCATCCTGAAAACCAGCCGGAACCGCACCGGGTCGTCGTCCCATCCGGCCCGGTTCGTCCTGCTCGATTTCGGAATCGCCGCCAAGCTCGATGCCAAGGGAACCCAGCGCAACCGCACGCAGGATGGAGCGGGCACCGTGGAGTACATGGCGCCCGAACTTCTGCGAACCTCCCCCGTCGCCACGGTCGCCTCCGATATCTACGCCTTCGGCGTCATCCTCTACCAGATGATGACCGGCCGCGTTCCCTTTCAGCAGTGCGACAATTCGCACATGGCGCTGGCGGAATGCCTGAATGCAATCGCCCATCAGCTCCCGGCCCCGTTCTCGGAAGTCGCCCCCGACCGCAAATACCCCGCGGCCGCGGAAGCGGTCGTCATGCAGTGCCTCGAAAAGGAAGCGGCGAAGCGTCCCGCGACCATGTCCGAGGTGCGCGACCAGTTCCTGAGAGCGATGGAGCCGGCCCCGGCGGCCGCCTCGTCCCGGCCCCGCGATCTGTCGCAGACGCTTCGCCCGGGCGAACTGGACGACACCGCCCCCACGCCCGATCAGAGGCTCGATTCCTGGAATCCTGAACGGCAGCGGTCGTCCGGTGGAACGCGCTGGCCGTGGATCGTTGCCGCGCTCGCACTCCTCGCAGTGGCCGTGTTCGGACTCACGCGTCCGGGTCAGCCCTCCCTCACCTTCGAGACCACTTCGACGTTGTCGTCCGTCAAGGGAGCGGAAATCGCCCCTCTCGACGGTCAGCCGCTGGAACTCGTCGCCGGCGAACGGTTGACCGTCGCCTTCGAAGTCCTCGATGTGCCCCGCGACGCGACGCTGAAATTTGATGTGCCCGAGGCCCCCGCAGGAGTCGTCGTGAAGGAAGAGGCCGCAACCGGATCGTCGCGGACGTACTCCATCGTCATTGACGATCCGAACCAGGGCCCGGCGCCCCCTCTCGCAGTGGTCTTCAAGGCGACCGCATCCCATCTGTCCAACCCGTTCGAACAGCGGCTCGAGCTCAACCCCCTCCGTCCAAAGGCCTGGCTTCCCGATTCCCTTCGCAGCCTGGGCTACCGGGAAGCCTCCGATTCGCGGCTCTGCCGGATTGGAAACGAAGTCTTCTCCACCGTTCTCGAGCGGCGCGTCGGCGCGGAAACCGTTCGGATGCTGCTCGTTCCCGAAACGGAAATCAACGACCGTCGCATCCGGACCTTCTACGTCATGGAGCGGCTCGTTTCCAAAGCCCAGTTCCAGGCGTTCGCCGCTGCAACGCCCGACTACCAGCTGGCAAGCCGATCGACTGACGAGAGGAAATGGGAGTCCGGACCGGAAGGCCCGGTGACCGATATCTACGTCCTCGAGGCGCAGCGGTTCGCTCGCTGGCTCGCCGGCCCGTCAGGGTCGCTCCCCGCCACCTCCGAATGGGAGCTCGCGGCAGGCTACTACGCCTTCCAGCAGCTGCTGGAAGCCCGCGGCGAACTCACTCCCGACGCCATTCAGCAGATCACGCGAATGCGGAGGACCGATCCGCTGCTCGGTGCGGAGTCGTGGGTCGGGAAAGGCCCCTCGCTCGGCGAGTTCAATCCCGCGCAAGGCTCCTCCTGCAAAGGGTGCTCTCCCTATGGACTGAAGTTCGACAGGCTCGCCAGCGGCACGCTGCCGGCCGAAATGACGTCGACCCTCGTCAGCTTCACGTCCGCCGAAGCCGACCTCAAGGCCCTGAACCGGAATGACGTTCCCAGAGCAACGGACAAGGCGCTCCGCGACGGTCTCTACTCGGCCCGTCTGAGAGGTTTCCCCATGATGGGCGAATCCCCCGAAGAGCTGTGGGTCAAGAACGTCTCCGGCGGCCAGGCCCTGCGATCCCAGGAAGATCTCGACGGCATCGGAACACTCGTCCTGCTCCCCGAGCACGGAATCGGATTCGATTCCTACATCGGCTTCCGGGTCGTCATCTCCACGGAAGGAGCCGGCTCCGCAACGGCCTCCCGCGAATTCTCCGCCGGCCGGAATTTTGTCCGCAATTGACGCAACTTTCCCCGCCGCAATCAGACAATCTCCGAAGGAGAATGACGGATTGTTCTCGGAGGATTCGCCTCAGGACCACACAGTTCCCTGATGCGGCCAGATGCCGTGTTCCCAGGGTGATCAACGATGTCCGCTCTTCCAACCCGATCCGTGCTGCGTTTGGCCGCGGTGCTGATCGCCACATTCCCCTGGTCTGCCAGCGCGCAGTCGGTCCTTCCGCCCGGAGACAAGACACCGCATCTCCGCCTGGAGACCGGCGGGCCGCGAAGCTATGTCAGCGGCCTCGCCTTCAGCCGCGACGGCAACACCCTCTACGCCTCCGGCTGGGACAAAGCCGTCCTCGTCTGGAACCAGGCAGCCGATGGCCGCTTCGAATTCACCCCCCGCGCCGCCCTGCGCGTCCCCACCGGGGCCGGCTTGTACGGTGGCCTGAATACCCTCTCCCTCTCGCCCGATGGCCAATGGCTCGCGGTTGGCGGACAGGGCTACGCCACCGGGATCTCCGGGCAGCGGGAATCAGGCTGGATCGTCCCCGTCGGCATCCTCGATGTCGACGCGCAACTCCAGCAGGGGCTGATCTATGTCTTCAACACGGCCGACCGTTCGACGCGACTCCTCCGCGGCCATCGGGGCCCCGTTCAGGCCGTCGCATTCGTCCGCGGAGCCTCAAAAACTCCGCTGCTCGTCTCCGTCGCCGAAGAACGCACCGACACGTCGAGCGACTTCCAGCCCGTCGTTCGCCTCTGGAATGTGACGACCGGCGCTCAGGTGGCCGAACTCAAATCGTTCTCCACCGCCGCGGCCTCGCTCCCATCCCTGCAGGGGTTTCGTCCGGGACTCGCGGCCTGGAGCTTTGGCGATTCTCCCAAGCAGACACGGGTCGCCCTCGCCTGGGGTGACGACCAGTTCCGAATCTGGGACGTCGCGACAGGCCAGGTCGCAAGCGCCGCATCCAGCCAGAATGTCCTCGCCGTCCTCCCACTGGACGACCAGTCCGCGAGGGTCTTTACGGGCGCTCATGCGTCGGTTGGAACCTGGCAACTCGGCGCCGCGCTGGCGACCGCCGGCAAATCGCTGAAGAAGGAGCAGTTCCTCGCCGCCCCGGCGCCGAGCGTCAACGGCAAGGTGCAGAATCTCGCCGCCGCTGCAGCCCTCATCCCATCTCAGGGCGGCGCGCCTCCGCGCATCGCCTGTGTCGTCACGCACTACCTGCCGGGCAACCAGGGCGAGTATCGCCTGCTTCTGTTTGAAGCGGGACGCACGCTCAAGCTCCTGGGTGAAGTCCCGCTCGGCTGGACCGGCGGCATCCGCCAGGTCGCCGTTGCCGCGTCGCCTGATGGCACGCGTCTCGCGCTCGCCGGAAGCGACCGCGACGAAATTGAAGTCCACCTCGTCTCCGATCTCCTCAACAGGCGGGCCAACCGCGGCCAGGTGCTCGCCAGCGCCGGTCTGATTTTTCAGGACGCCGAGTTCGTGCAGGCCGACGGCGCCTGGGGGCTCAAACTCTCGCCCGAAGCTCAGAATACCGGCTCCATCGTCGCCGATTTCAGGAATCGCACGCTGGAACTCGCCGCGCCGCGCTGGACCAGCGCTCGTGCGGACGAGGCCGGCTGGTCCATCAAGCCCGCCGCGACCGGAAAGCTGCGCGTCGATGGTCCTGGCACATCGAACATCGAAATCACGCTCGATACCGGCTTCACGCCGACCTGCCAGGCCGTCATTCCCGCATCGAAGTTCTGCCCCGTCCCTCTCGCCGCGGTCGGGTCGCAATTCCGCGGCCAGCCCCGGTTGCAGTTGTTCCGGGCCGACACCGGCGAGTCGCTGCGGTGGTGCGTCGGGCATACCGAAAAACTCAATTCTGTTTCGTTCTCCGCTGATGGCCGGATGCTCGTCTCGACCGGCGACGACCGGGTGGTCTCCGTCTGGACGCTCACCGATCTCGCCGGGAACACGCTCGGAAAGCACGGCCGCATCGCCGGACTCGCCGTCGACGTCCGCGACAATAAGCTCATCGTCCGCAGCGCGCCTCCGGAACTGCCGCTGAAAGTTGGTGACGAGATCGTCGGCGTGCTCCGCTCGCGCGAAATCATCGGCGTTCGAACGGCGAAGGAACTCTATGAATACGCCCTCGCGCTCGAGCCCGGAACGCCCCTCGACATGACGATCCGCCGCAACGGCGCCACGCAGACTGTCACCTGCCCCGTCGCACAGGCGATCGATGAAGTCAAACCCCTCTTCTCGCTCTTCGTCTCCCCGTCGGCCAACGGCCGCGAGTGGCAATGGATCGGCTGGCATCCCCTCGGCAACTTCGATTCACGCGGCGAGGATGTCGACGGCTGGCTTGGTTGGCAGTTCAACACCGGCGACCTCGAACGCCCCGCGCGCTATGCGGCCATCGGCGACTACCGCGACACGTTCTACCGCCGCGATCTGCTCGCGCAGCTGATCGACGCCCAGAAACTCGTGGCCGCCACCGTGAAGGAAGATCCGCGTCTATCGATCTGGCTCGAAGACGCCGAAGGCAACGTTCTCTCCACACAATCCGACAGCTTCCCGCGAGTCAGCAGCGGAAACCTCCGCGTCCATGCGGAGGTCACCGGTGTCCCCATGAAGTCCGTGCAGTCGCTCGCGGTCTCGCTGGATGACTCTCCCGTCGGGACTTTGCAGCCCTCGTCCGATGGCCACTGGACCGCCGATCTCTCCCAGCTGCGCTGGCAAAGGGGGCGTCGCCGAATTTCCGTCAAACTGAAGACAGGCCAGCGTGAAGTGACGCAACTGGTCCGCGTGCAGTACACCCCCGCCGCTCCGAAGCTGCGTTGGCAACCGGCCTGGAGTCCTGCTGCCGAGATCCGTGAGAACGAAGTCGCAGTCGAAGCCACGATTCAGCCGGCGACCGAACCGTTCGAAGCCCGGCTGCTCATCCACCGCCCGGGTACCGCCGAACCAACAGTTCTCAAAACGTGGTCCGGCGCTGAGGAACTCGCCATCCGGGAACCGGTTTCCATCGCTCCCGGCGAGAACCGCCTGGAACTGGAGGTCTGGAACCAGGGAACGTCAGCTGCGGAACGCCCGGCCGAAATGACGCGGCAGGCAGCCGTGGTGCGACGGGCAATTCCCGAGGCGCCACGCGTCCAGATCGATGCCGTCCTGGGCGGCGGAAAAGAAGGCATGCTCCAGCCGATCGAACCGGTCGAATTGGTCCATCGGTCGGGCCAGCCGCAGTTCCGGATCCAGGGAAGTATCGAAGCCACCGACAACATCTCCACTGCCCTCCTCGAGTTCGGCGGAACGCAGCGGCAGATGGCCGGTTTTCAGCCGGGCGCGAGCCGGATGTTCAAGTTTGACGAATTGCTGACCATTCCCCCCGGAACGACCTCCGTTGTCGTCCGTTCGGCCGTCGGCGGGCGGAGCGCGGACCGCACGGTGTCACTCTCCTATCAACCGCAAACGCCCACCATCGCCCGATTCCAATCCGACGTCGCTCCCCTCAAACCGCTGCCCGAATCAATCGCCGGGTATCTCGATGGAGTCCTCTTTGAAGGCTATCACGAACAGGTCGTTCTCCTGACGGCAACACTGCAGGGGGACCTCAGCCAGCACTATTCCGTGGAATTCCTGGCCGACGACCAGAAAATCGAACCTGGCCAGATCCAGATCGACCGGAGCGCCCCCGCGGAACACGTCCTCACTGCCCGGCTCCCGCTGGCCGGCGGTCGACAGTCGTTCAGCCTCAGGGTGTCGAACGAATGGTCGACAGAGTCATCCTTCCGACAGATCGATCTCGAACTGCGCCGGCCTCCGCGCATCGACGAACTCCTCGCTCCCGAACGACTTGCCGGAACGCCGCTTGACGTCGTCGCGAAAGTTCATTCGGTCCTTCCGTTGCGCTCCGCGCGGCTGATGCTCGATGAGTCGATCGAAGTCCCCAATCTGCGGATCGAGCAGGATGCCTCCGCGCCGGACCGCTGGGTGATTTCCGCCGGGAACATTGGACTGGCCGAAGGGGAACACCAGTTTGAGCTCACCGTCGCCAATGATGACGGCGTCTCGCTGCTGCCGGCCCGCAGGGCCGTCCAGATGGACAAGCCTCCCGTTGCGCCCCCGACTCTGACGATCCTCAGTCCCGCCGCACGCGACGCCTCCCTCACGGTCGCTGCGCCACGCCTCGAAATCGAATACCGCATCGATTCCGCCGCCCCCGCCGGCGTTCAGTTTGAAGTTCGCGGTGGGCCCCAGCAGCCCGTCGTCGAGCCCTTTGTCGTTCCTGACACCGATGTCCCGGCCGGTGGACTCGTGAAGCGGCAGCTCATCGAGCTGTTTGAAGGCGTCAACGAGATTTCCCTCCAGGCACATAACCGGGGAGGCTTCAGCGACAAGGCCGTCCTGCGGATTGCTTATGTCCCCGCGGCCGCCACGGTGGAAATCGTCTCCGTCGGCGATCTCAAACCCCGCCTGCGGAACGATGGAACCGGGTATTTCGACCAGCCGGCCAGCCAGTCGTATCTCCCTTTGAAAGGGCGCGTCAAGCTCCACGACCCGGCCATGGCGAAGCGCCCTCTGTCCGCCCGCATCTGGGTCAATCTGTTCAAGCTCCCGACCGTGCCCGTCGTATTCGACGAGAAGGAGCCCGGCATCGGCACATTCTCGACGGACGTCGTTTTCAACCGGGACAACAACCTGATCAGTGTCGAAATCTTCGGCAGCGAAGGCCGGGTCGCCTCGGAACTGGGCTGCACCAACGAGCTCGTCGTCCAATGCCAGGTGCCCGACCAGAAACAGGAGCTCTACCTGCTGCTTCTCGGGACGGGAAATGGCGAAGAACTCCGTACAAAGACGCGAGGCGCGCTCAAGGCGAAAGCCCTCACCTCTCAGCAGGCATCACAGGAGGTCTGGGCGTCCGACGCCTTCAGTCGGATCCATGTTCACGATGCGATGAACGTCCCCTCCGCCGCCGTTCAGAACCGGCTCCGCGAGCTCATCGGCAAGATGCACAACAACCTCCGCACCGGCACTCCGGGAAGCCTGCACTCCGTCGTGATGGTCGTCTTCCAGGGAAAGCTGACCCTCGTCCCGGACGACTTCTCGCTCGCCACGGCGGCCAGCACCGGACTTCAGTCGCGGCCCCTCACAGGCCGGATCCTCGAGGAGTATCTCAGCCGGGCCTACGGGGCACACCTGATCTTTCTCGACCTGATCGATTCCGATCAGCAGCTCCAGGCGCGCGATATCTGGCCGCGGGCGCCGCACCTCGGAATCAAGATCTCGAGCTGGCACGGCATGGGAGAAAAACCGGAAGACGCCCAGCTCACGACGATTCTCGAGCGGAGCATGCCCCAGGCGCGCTACGTCAAAGACCTCGCCGAGGGCATCGAACGCCAGTATCAGCTCGTCGAGGACCGTTATCCCGGCCAGATCGAGAACGTCGACTTCCTCAAGGGAATCTACGACCTGCGGATCGGCGGCGGCGGTCAGTGATCGTCACAACGCCACTGCCCACCGCGACGCTCGAAGCGGCGACGGGAGGGAGAGGCCTTGATACCGGACACGAAGTGACGGCGGTCAAACCCGACAAAAAGTTGAGTGACGGCCGCCCCCATTGGTCATGGCCCCTCCAGAATCTGGGCCCCGGCAGGTGCGGCACGTTTTGGCCACGGGAGTCAGCCACGGAGAACATCGCAGGCCGTCACACGACAAGCCCCGAAAGGGGCGATACGTCGCCGGACGCCACTGGCCTGCTCCTAGCCACTCCCAATCATTGCCGAGCCCGCCGTCCAGTTGACGCCACGCCCCCTGCATGGTGAAGTACGGGCGTCCGTGGTCACGGTGAGGGGCTCTCACCGCTGGCAGTGCGCCTGCTGAACGCGGAAGCGGCTATGCGGTCTCAGCGATGGAGCATGAGATGGCGGCGGCGTCCAACAGTCCAGCCGGCGACAATCGCCGTCCGTCGGCGTTTCGCCCGGGCGATTCCGTCTCACGCCGCGTCCTCGAAGACGTCATCAGGCAAACGGCCTCGCTCTACTCGTTCGAAACCCCCACCGATCCGGCCGACCTGGCCCCGCTTCGCGATGTGGCCACCAAGCTTAAGGGGGCCGACTTCGGCCTCGAGCCCGTCGTCATCGAACTCGTCACCGCCATGCTCCGGCGGCAGCTCAAGGGACTCTGGACCAGCGAAGAGCAGCTCTCCAGCGTCGCCGGCCGCGTCGCCGAAACGCTCTTCGAGAATCCCGAGACCAGCGAACGGCTGGAAAAGCTTTGGGCTCGCCTCAACGCGGAGGTCGCATGACCGGACTCTCCGCCGAGAAAGACCGCCTCGTCGAAGAATGCCAGGGGCTCGTCCGGCATCTGGCGCAGCAGGTGCGAAAACGCATCCCGTCATGGGTCGAGATGGATGACCTGATCGGGTACGGCCAGGTCGGTTTGATGCAGGCCGCGCGCGACTTCGATCCCGGCCGGGGCAACAAGTTCTCGACGTTTGCCTTCTACCGCATCCGCGGCGCCATCTATGAGGGCGTCAACAAACTGATGTGGTTCCGCGCGGCCAGGTCGCCCGAATCCAAATATGGCCCGATGGCCGACGACCTTCTGGAAACGACCGCCGCCGAGAAATCGGCCGGCGCCCAGGACGATCTCGCTGCGGAGGCCAGCTGGCTCGGCCGGATGACCGCCTCCCTCGCGATGGTCTACCTCGTCAGCGCTGGATCAGAAGGCAGGCCGCTCGATCTCGTCGACACGAAGGCCGAAGACCCCTGGAGCGGCCTGTCCGACAACGAATCGAAGAACAAGCTGGCCGAGGCACTCGAACAGCTCCCGCCCGACGCTGCCGCCCTCCTCCGGGCCGTCTACTACGAGGATCGGACTCTCCAGGAGGCCGCCAACCGCCTTGGAATCAGTAAGAGCTGGGCCAGCCGCATGCACGCCAAGGCGCTGGAACAACTCGCCCAGAAGCTCGGCGGCAGCGAACGCCGGGGCAGCGCCGCTTAAGCCCGATTCGGGCACCGCCACGGCGGCCGACGCGCCCCTCCAGGCAAAGGCCGACCTCCCCAAACACTGAGCCCCTACAGCGGCCAGAACTCGCTCGCCGCGTCTCCCGGAGAGTTCTTCGCGATCGGCCAGGCGAGCGGGGGCATCAGCCCCCTGGTCCCGTCAACGAACAATGCTGCTGCCCGGTGCACCCCGTCCGGACGAACGGATCACGCAGTCTCACGGGCACACCGCGACACACGCTTCGACGACAACCGCTCCCGAGTCCTGAGCCCCGACAGGGGCGGCACGTCGTAGCCACGGGCGTCAGCCCGTGGAAATGGCCTCCCGAGGCACAAAGCCCCGCAAGGGGCGACACGTTCGACCGTTCGCTGGCCCCGTCGCCATGTTCTCCTTCCTGAGAACCCTGCCCCGCGCGCAACCGCTCCCGGACTGGGAGAGAGTTCGTTCTTTGGCAATTCTGGACTGACAAGTGATCACCCTGCGGGACAGACGACCTCGAAAACTCGTCACACATGTCACTGCTGTCACAGGTCGAAAATCCCAAGGGTTCAGACCATTGTTTGCCTTCACAGGTCGTCACAGGTCGTCACAGGTCGTCACACATGGCCGATCAGCCCGCTGCAAAGGGCCTTCACCAGGGGAGTCCGAAAGTCCTCTCTGGCTTTAAACCCCGCGCCCCACAGGGAGACCCTGTTGCGCGTGCGACTCAAACGCCCCGGCTTGCCCGATCTTCCGCCGCCTGCGCGCAACCCCGCACGGAACGATGGAGGACCAATGAAAACCATCACCAGCAGCCAGACAATCAGACGCATCCGGCCGCTACAGCGCCATCGCCACGCTCTTCGTCAGCGGGACCAAAGGGAAGAGAGCCACAAAAATGCCCCCCACGTGCACGCATCCTTCGCAGGCCCGCCACCTGTCCCCGATTCACTCCCGTTACTGCACGTAGCATTTGTTCGGGTCGCGCCGCAGCTGCAGCCAGCCTGGATCGACCCTGTAGCACACGTTCTTCGCTGGCGAGCTGTAGAGGTTCTTGGGCTGCGACATCTTCTTCGCCCAGGCGATCAGTTTGACCATGTCGATGCCGTCATACATCCACATTTCGTAACCACCTCCCCGGTCATGCTCTGAGATTTCGTGATCCGGGACGCCCAGATCGATCAGCCGCCTCCAGATCGGATTCATGGCCTTCCGCTCATGCCGGAACTTGTCTTTGACGGACTCCCAGCCTTGCACTCTTCGCCAGTACGCCTCATCACGGGCCACCGCCCACGAGACCCACATCGCCAGCTCGGCCTGCTTCTGGAAGTCCTTCTTGAATCCCTCGCCGGTGTCGTCCGGCACATCGGTGAGGAACGAACAGTTCGTGGTGAAGCCGGTGAACAGCGCCTTCGCAAACGACTCCGGAATGCTGTCGGCCCGTTCGACCAGTTCGTCCATCATCGCCATCAGCAGCTTGCCGCGAATGTGGATGCCTTCCTTCAGCCGCGAAGTGGCGACAACCGTCTCTTCGGCGGACGTCGCGAAGGCATCCTTCATCGTCTTGTTCTCACCCTTCAGCTTTTCAAGCGCTGTTCCCTTGATCGACTTGAGCGCATCGCCCGCCGGTTCGTGCAGCCCCGACAACGCCTCCGAAGTCCACGCGGCCGAAAGATCGTCGATGATGTAGGTCTGTCCCTGGATGAAAGTCTTCACCTTGCCGGCCACGGGAGTCAGCAGCTTCTTCGCCCAGGGCCCGACGAAGGCCTCCATCATGAAACCGAACACTTCCCAGAGCTGGTTGGCCTTGACCGCCGTGGTCAGCTTCTCCGCGTCCTGCAGCGCCTTCTTGTGCAGCGACAGGGCGGCGTCGTATGGGGCGACGCATGCCTCGCCAAACGCCTGCCAGCCGACGTGGGCCGTTCCAATCCGATTCCGGATCGCCTGCAAAGTATCTCGTGAAGAAGCCATGTCAGAATTCCATTGGAGCCACGGGTGATTGAATGTCTTATCTCAGAGCGTGAACGGCGGAGTTCTGTTACAGACGCGCCGTCGGCCGGATCTCGACCGGAGAATGAACAGACCGGGATTCTTTTCGGACCCGGCTGCAGCATGCACTCGGGAAGCGCGCCGACCCTTTGCGCAGCAAGCTTCAGAAGATGCCACCTGGATCGCCGCGGCAGGAGGCAGTTCGTTCGGCCTTCGAAACACAGGCCGTCATGCCCGGGATCGTTTCAATCGGCCACGCGTCGAATGCTGCCCACGTTTACGCGAAAGTCAGGTCGCCCAGGTCAAAGACCGTCGGGTCTCCCTCGCCGGCGACAAACTGCTTCCGCCCGAATCCCGTATAGACCCCGCCATCATCTCGAAACGTCGTCTGAAGCCCCAGCTTGAGCTCGTCCGTGGACGATTGCCACGAGTTGACGTACATCACCGGGGTGAAGCCGCGCTGGGTGGCGCCGCTTTTCAGAATGACCTGGCAGGGGGCCCAGTAAAGGTCGCGAGGCCGGATCGGCTCCGGCATGACGACCTGTACGTGGGCCAGCTGATCACACGGAATCCAGTAATAATCGCGTCCCTGCTGGAACTCGAAGATCGACCGCGTGACGTCGTTCGCGTCCGCGAAATCATCGAAGGGCGTTCCATTCAGTTCGCCCGAAAACTCGGGTCGCTCTTCTTCCGCCGCACGCAGGAGCGTCTCTGCTTCGCTGAATTGCCGGGCGGCCAGCTGGCCGATCGCCTGCAGATGCTTCTCGATCCGCGCCGGCGGCTCTTCGAAGAACTTGGGCCGGAGCCCTTCCGTCAGCACCTTCCGGCGAAGCTCTTCTGCGGCCAGTAGAGAGTGGTAGATCGGAGCTTCTGAAAGCGCGGCCTGGTTTCCGACGACATCGATCTGCCGCCGGGCGCGCTCCAGGTCGCCGGAGAACGAGAGCAGGGCGAACAGCAACGTCCGCCGGGCCAGGTCCCCTGGCTGGTCTTTCACTTCGGCGATGGCCGCCTCAACAGCTTCCGACAGTTTTCCAATGTGAAACAGCTCGGCAGCGGTCATGGTGTCCTCGCTCAGGATTCCAGTTTTTGCAGCAGCCTTGTCAGGAATGATTCGCCCACCAGCGGCGGAGCCCCATCATTCACGAGCAAAACACCGAACAGCTCAAGAACCAGAAAAGGCGGCCGCTCGCGGGCACAGGAACTTTCGTCCTGTGCCCGTTGCCTTGCCGCGTTTTCACCTTACGGCTTCTTGTTGGCCGCGATGTCCCATTCGGTCTCGACCGGTTCGGTCGCAGCGCCGGTGTCGTCCTGGCCGGTGAACGTCACCTTCAGCTTCTCGAACGAGAACGACACGTTCTCCATCGCGAACTGATCGCCCCCGCCTGACTGCTGCCAGCTCGACACGAACACATGCGTCATCTCGTACTTCATGTACTCCACCGGGCCGCCGTCGCCGCCCGCCTTGCGGAACACCAGCGTGGCCGAGTCGTAGTGCGTTCCTTCGCACGTCTTCAGGAAGAACGTCGGCGAGGCCTTGTCGGCCCGCTTCGTGATCACCAGGTCGTGCACATTCACCTTGGCCGTGCCGGCGCCGCCGCCATAAGCCCGGGAGGAGGGGTTCGTGGCCCCGAGCGAGGCGCTCAGCACGTCGATTTCCCCTTCGTGTCCATCAGTCTTCGAATCGCCTTCCACACCTTCGATCTTCAGCAGAATGTCGGCAGCCATGATTGGCATCCTTTGAAACAGGATTTGTCCGGTGGACGCCGCGGGGTCGAACACCGACCATCGCTGCCACCGTCACTATGGTCTGTTGCCGCCTGGGGAAGTTGCGTGGATTTCCACGATTTTCCGCGGCATCCGCAGCCCCTGGCATTCCGCATCCACAAAAGCGAAGGCCGGAAGAAACCGGCCTTCGTCTGGACCACAGCCCTCCGCATCCTGCGGGCTATTTCCCCTTGGCTTCCGGCAGCTTAGCCACCAGCGACAGCCCCACGCTCAGCTCTTCCATCTGAAAGTGCGGACGCAGGAACGCGACGGCTTCGTAGCAGCCGGGCCGGCTCGGATCGTCACGCACATCAATCCGCGCTTCTCGAAGCGGCCGCTTCGCCTTGGAATCGAAGCTGGCCGTTTCCGGGTTCGCCAGCGTGTAGTTCTTGATCCACTTGTTCAGCCACACTTCGCACTCGTTTCGCTCCATGAACGAACCGATTTTGTCGCGGGCGATTGCCTTGAGGTAATGCGCGAAACGCGACACGCAGAGCAGGTACTGGAGCGCCGTGCCCAGTCGGGCGTTGGCGTTCGCGTCCGGCGAATCGTATTTCTTCGCCTTCTGGCACGACTGCGTTCCGAAGAACGCCGCGTAATCGGTGTTCTTGCAGTGCAGAAGCGGAATGAAGCCGAGGTCGCTCAGTTCCTTTTCGCGGCGGTCGCCGATCGCCACTTCGACCGGACATTTCATGGCGACTTCGCCATCGTCCGTCTCGAAGTTGTGAACAGGCAGCCCCTGCACCAGGCCGCCCCCTTCCACTCCGCGGATCGTCGCCAGCCAACCATACTTGGAGAACGACTCCGTCAGCCGCGTTCCAAGGGCGTAGGCCGCGTTGCCCCACAGGTACTTCTTGTGGTCCCGTCCGTCGACGTCTTCTTCGAAGTTGAACGCGTCGACGGGGACCGTTTCCTTGCCGTACGGCAGCCGCATGAGAGTGTGCGGCATGGTCAGGCCGACGTATCGCGAATCTTCCGATTCCCGGAAGCTCTTCCACTTCGCGTACTGGACACTGTCGAAGATCTTCGCCAGGTCGCGCGGTTTTCCGATGTCGGTGAACGTTTCCAGGCCGAACATCTGCGGCGCCGCCGCTGAGAGAAACGGGGCATGCGAAGCCGCGGCCACTTCGGCGACGCGATCGAGCAGGGCGATGTCCTGGGGATGACGGCCGAACTCGTAGTCGCCGATCAGGCAGCCGAACGGATGGCCACCAAAGACGTCGTATTCCTCGCCGTAAACCTTCTTGAACAAGGCGCTCTGATCAAACTCGGACGCCTGTTCCAGGTCTTTCAGCAGGTCCTTCTTGGAGACGTTCAGCACCTTGATCTTCAGCTCGGTGCCGGTCTCCGACTGGTGCACGAGATAGTGCAGGCCGCGCCAGCTCCCTTCGAGCTTCTGGAAGTCCTCACTGTGCATCACGAGGTTGAGCTGTTCCGAGATCTTCTTGTCGATCACGGCCATCCACGCATCGATGCTCCGCTGGGCGTCCTTGGAGACGACCATGCCCGGCTGCATCTGTGTCTTGACGAAAGTCTCGATCAGGTTCGCCGCATACGTCTTTTCCTGATCGTCCGCAGGCCGGATCCCTTCCCGGAAGATGGTCTCCAGAACGCTTTCGGAGGCTGATGCCGTGCCCCCTTGAGCCGCCGCGGCCTGTTGTGCCTGGTCCATTGCAGTGTTCCTTCTGTGAATCGCGACTGAGGGTATGAGGTTGAGAGGCAGTGAACTCTGGTCAACCGGAACGGGCGGTCCCGGCAAGCGGCGTCAGCTGGCCGGGCTTTCCGGCGGCTTGGTCCCCAGTTCGCTCTCGAGAGACTTGCGCAGGTCGCTGTTCGACAGCACCTGCTGGAGCAGTTCATCGAGCTTGTCGTTGCCTTCCAGACGCGATGAGAGGTTCTTCAGGTTTTCACGCTGCTCAAGGAGAGCCCTCAGGATCGGAATCTGGCGAACGACGTTCTCCGGGCTGAAATCGTCGATGCCATTGAACTTCAGCTCGACGTTCAGCTTCTGGTCCGGCGTGCCGGTCACGGTGTCGTCCACCTGGAACGCCAGCCGGGGAGCCATCGCTGACAGGACCTTGTTGAAGTTGTCCCGGTCGATGTCGACGAATTTGCGGTCGCGGAGTGGAATGAGCGGCTTGGCCGGCTTGCCGGAGAAGTCGCCGAGCACGCCGACGACGAACGGCAGCTCCTTCATTTCCATCGCGTCCCCGACATACACCTCGTACTTGATCTGCACCCGCGGAGGGCGAACGCGGTCGAGTTTCTTCTGCAAGCTCTCTTTCGCCATGACACGGACTCCTGGGAGGTTTCACTGAATCGCGACAAGGCGATCGGAAGGGACTTCAAAGGACTCAAAACGTGGAAGTGACCGGGCGCAAACGGCTATTTCGATGGAATTCCGAGCGTTTCACCAATCTGCTTCACGAGCTTGTCATCTTTCACAAGCTCTCCAAGAACTTCCGCGAACGGCATATCGGCCCATCGGATCGCCCGGCGGACGAGGTAAGCCACCGGGCTGTGCGGCTCCGCGTCACTGAAATACTGCGCCGCCTCACCGAGACGCGCAATCGCCTCCGCGCGGGTCCGGGGAGGGCCGGCGTGGTTGTTGGACGGGGAATCGCCAGCAGAGCCGTTCGCACTCATGGGTTGATCCACTGAAGCCTCGGTCGCAGCGGCGACGCTCAGGCCGCCCCGACGTTTGAGGACGTCGTAGACAAACACGCGAATTTCGGAGATCGATTTCTTCAGTTCGGTCGCGCTTGGAGCCTGGTCGGCGAGGCGCTGGTCCAGAATCACCGTGAGAGCATCGAGTTCAGCGACTCCGGCATCCAGATCTGCGAGCAGCGTCTGGAAGTAGACGATCGGGGCGTTCTCGACAGACGTGTCGAACTGCACCCGCTTCTGCTCCGCGTCCTGCGTTCGCTTCTTGAAAGCTTCTTCTTTCTCATCTTTTCCCTGTGGGGCTGCGCGCCGCAGGTTCCAGAAGTACCAGTTCATCACTGTCCCGCCGGCCGCCGGGGCCACCGGCGCTTCGCGGATCACGGCGGGCAGCCGCGCCCCGCCGTCATGCGACATCAGCCACGCCAGGGGCGCCGCGCGGACCGCCAGGTCGCCATCTTCCGGCAACGGATGAAGCGGCTCCCAGTAAAGTTCACAGAGCTGACGGATCAGCTTGAACCCATCGCGCATTCCCGAGAACCCCGCCGTTCTCAGGAGGGCTTCGGTCAGCCAGCCGGCGATCAGGAGGTCTTTCGACCGTGTGGACAAAAGCTCCGTTGCCAGACGGACGACGCCGTCCCAGTCAGGCTCCTTGTCGGCGCTGGAGTCGAGGGGATCCTTCCGCGTCTTGCGAAGGTTGCTGATCTCATCCCAGACGGGATCCCACCTGAGGCTCTCTCCGCACGGGGATTCGCCCGGAATCGGCGCCAGCAGCCCGTCAAAATCAAGATGCGCCGGAGACGGGGTCAGCATGAAAATGCCCCCCTGTTGCCCTGGCTCAGATACCGTCGACGACCGCCGCTCATAGAAGACGCACGTCCGATCGAACTTACTGATTGTCTGGATCCCGCGGCCGAATCGTAAACCCGGAGCACACCGACCGCAGCGATCCGCGCGAATTGTATCGAGACGCCAGTCAGGAAAACACCGTGCGCCGGCGGATCGCTCATGGAACATACCTCGCGAAAAATCGACAGTGGCAGGTACGGGCGATTGTCTGCAGGACCGCCGCGTGGTTGCGTGAATTCCCTTTCTCCGACCCGATTTCCCGGATAAGGTTGCCGGGGCGTCTGGTCTGAATGTGCCGCTTTTGCGAAACCCCATGCCTCCGATCGCTCCGCAGCAACCCCTGCTTCCGTCGCTGCTGGACAGGCTCTTTGACGACGAGCCCGATCAGTCGACCGAGCCGCTCTGGCGGGGAAGTTATCGAGTCGACGAGCTCCGGGAGCATGTCCGCCGCGATCTCGAGTTCCTGCTCAATACCCGCCACGGGCGGGCCGATCTCCTCGAGCCCTCCCGTGAACTCTCCATCTCCAGCCTCGCCTATGGCCTGCCCGACTTCACCGGCGTGATCGGAGGCGGCCTCGAGTCACGCGAGCGGATCCGGGCGGCCGTGGAACGTTCCATCCGCGACTTCGAGCCACGCCTTCAGGGGGTGCAGGTCGTCGTCGTCGACTCGGAGAATGAGCACGACCGCAATGTCCGGCTCTCGATCCGGGCGCTCCTGTGCGTCAATCCCATCGAAGAACCCGTGCTGTTCGACACGACCGTCGAGTCCTCCAGCGGCACCTGCGAGGTCCGTCCGACCTGACCATGCGCGATCGCCTCGAACAGTTTTACGAACAGGAACTGCTGTTCATCCGGAAGATGGCCGCCGACTTCGCGCGGGATCGCCCGAAGATCGCCGACCGCCTGATGCTGACGCAGGACGCCCGGGAATCGGCCGATCCGCACACCGAGCGGCTGATTGAATCGTTTGCGTTTCTTACGGCCCGCGTCCGCCTCAAGCTCGAGGATGAATTCCCGGAGCTCGTCAACGCGCTCATGGGGCTGCTCTATCCGCACTATCTGGCCCCCGTGCCATCGATGACGATCGCGCAGTTCACGCTCGATCCCAGCAGCGGATCATCGACGGACGGCTTCACGATCCCCCGGCACAGTCGGCTCTTTTCCCATTCGATCCAGGGCGTGCAGTGCAAGTTCCGCAACGCCTATCCCGTCACGCTCTGGCCGATTGAACTCAACACCGCGTATCTGACGGCCCCGTTCGGAACGCAGATCCGTCTCCCTCCCGGACTCGGCCGGTTCGAGGCCATGCTCCGTCTCGAATTGAGCCTGACGGGCAATCTCACCTGGGAGACGCTGAACCTCGACACGCTGCGGGTCTACCTGCACGGCGACGAGAAGACGACGCACCAGCTTTACGAATCGCTGTTCAACAACTGCGACGGCGTCTATGTCCGCGATCCGTCGAGTCAGGCGGCGGTGCTCCTCAAGGCCGATTCCATTCGCGAAGTCGGCTTCGGACGGGACGAAGGGATGCTCCCCAACGACGCCCGCACGTTCGAGGGCTACCGGCTCATCACCGAATACTTCGCTTTCCCGCAGAAGTTCCTGTTCGCCGATTTCACCGGGTTGAAATCGGTCATTTCGCAGGCGAAAGGGCCGAAGCTCGATGTGTGCGTCCTGTTCAAGCGGGCCGACCGCACTCTGGAACCGCGGGTCGATCGCTCGATGCTCCGCCTCGGATGCACGCCGATCGTCAACCTGTTCTCGCAACAGGCAGAGCCGATCCGCCTCACCCACACAACGACCGACTACCACGTCATCCCGGATATCCGAAACCGGCGGGCGTTCGAGATTTATTCGATCGATGAAGTCACGAGCACGAATCTCGAGACTGGCGTCATCACCGAATACCAGCCGTTCTTCGCCTGCCGGCACGGGGCCAGTGAAGACACGCCGGCCAGCTACTGGGCCTCGAAGCGATTGCCGTCGACGGTGAAGAACGACCGCGGCACAGAAGTCTGGCTGTCGCTGATCGATCTCAATTTCGATCCTTCGCTGCCGGATGCCGAGGTGCTCAGTCTGCGGACCACCTGCAGCAACCGTGACCTCCCGGGCGAACTGAGAACCCACGGAGGCGAAAGCTGGGTCTTCCAGCTCGAAGGGCAGGCGCCGATTCGACGCATCGAACCGCTCGTTCCGCCCAGTCTTCCGTCGCGGCTCCCGGCCGGCGAGCTGCGCTGGCGCCTGATCTCCCACCTGTCCCTGAATCACCTGTCGATCTCGGACGGCGTCGCCGGCGCGGCGGCCCTTCGTGAGATTCTTAAGCTGTACGACTACACCAACACCCGTGCGACAGCCCAGCAGATCGCAGGCATCGAGTCGGTCAGCAGTCGCCGGAAGACCGCTCGCATCATCGGCGACGCCGCGATCGGCTTCTGTCGCGGGCTGGAGATCGACCTCGCGTTCGATCCGCAGAAGTATCCCGGCGTCGGTACGTTTCTCCTGGCCAGCGTCCTCGACAAGTTCCTTGGTCTCTATGCCAACATCAATTCCTTCACCCGGCTGAGCACGCGTTTCTCCAATCAGGCCGAGCCCTTCAAGGTGTGGCCCTATCGCGTAGGCGATCAGACGATCCTTTAGCCCTCACTCCGGCGATGAGCACTGAACCGCAGCCAGCCGAAGTCGAGGAGGCTTCTTCCCCTCGCCCCGTTCGTGCCACGGGAGTCATCGGACAACTCCTGCGCGAGGGCTACCGCTTCAACTTCTTTCAGGCAGTGAGGCTGCTGGAAGCCTGGCGGCCGAAGCGGGCCGCCGTCGGGCAGGATGCAAGCCCCCGGAATGAGGCGGTCCATTTCGGCGCCCTCCCCTCCAACACCTTCCCTGCCAGCCAGCTGTACGACGTGAAGGTCGACGGCTCTTCCGAACGGCCGCCGCAGATGACGGTCACCTTTTTCGGCCTGACGGGCCCGCTGGGAGCGCTGCCCAGACACTACACGGAGATGCTGCTCGAGCGACTCGCGAAAAAAGACCGCGCCCTTCGCGACTTTCTGGATCTCTTCAATCACCGTCTCATCTCCCTCTTCTATCGGGCCTGGGAGAAGTACCAGTTCTGGATCAGCGGCGAACGAACCCTGAGGCACGAGCGGCAGGCGGCCGCGGCCGGCCCCGAACACAAGCGAAGCTTCGTGGTCGACGAACGGGCCCATCTCGACCCGATCGGCGAGATTCTCCTGTCGCTGAACGGCCTCGCCAGTCCCGCGCTTCGCTACGTCCTCCCGGAACCGGACAGGCTCGAACCCAGGACCGCGATCTCCGACCAGACCTGGCGCTACTATGCGGGACTGTTCGCCCAGAGGCGAAGACCGGTCGTCAGCCTCGAGGCGCTCCTGGCCGATCACTTCGGCTGGTCCGTGCGTGTCCACAGCCTGTGCGGCCGATGGCTGCTGCTCGAACCGTCGGATCGGACCCGGCTGGTCGCCGGCGGCAACACCCGCCTCGGCGTCGACACCGTCGCCGGCCAGAAGGTGTGGGAAGTCCAGGGAAAATTCCGCATCCAGCTCGGGCCGCTGAAGTATGCCGAGTTCTGTTCGCTCCTTCCGATCGGCGACGCCCACCGTCCGCTCGTTCAGATCACCCGTGTCTACGCGGGAATCCAGCTCGATTTCGATCTGCAGCTCAGCCTCCGTCCCGAAGAGGTCCCTTCGCTCCGCTGCGGTGATCGAAACGGCATCGGCGCCCGCCTTGGGTGGAACACGTGGCTCAAGTCTCGCTCGGCGCCTGACGCGCCGGCGGAAGTCGGACTGCGCCCGTACGACGCGCTATCAACGGACTAGGTCACGTGAACATTCGCTGTCGCGGAGGCCGGCCCCCCGGGGGGAGACCTGTGACGACCTGTGACGACCTGTGACGACCTGTGACAGCGAAAACCGTCTGAAACATTGGAGTTCTGGACCTGTGACATGTGTGACATGTGTGACAAGCAGTGGAGTCTTTTTTCACCCCCTCTCGCGGGGCTGATCACCCCTTGTTTGCGTTGCCAAAGAACGAACTCTCTACCCTGACGGGAGGGGTTGCGCATTGGGAAGAGTCTTCGCCTGCCTGAAGGGGCTTTGGGCCTTAACCTTCCTTTGAGAAAGGGGTTGCGTCGCGTGCCGCAGCGAGACTCTGACAGCGGGCCGGGAAGTTTTCGCCAGCGCGGAGGGCAGGCTGAATGTCCGGACGGCCAAGTCGAATCGGCCGGATCACCTTCGACGATGTCGAGCAACGCCGTGAAAGGGTGCTCCCGCAAGATCCGCTCAAGATCACATTCCGCACGGGAAGGACCTCCAGTCGGTTGTCGCGTTCGGAAATGCGAGAGTACTGATCCTCCGCCGGCACGCCACCGCGCGATTCGGACCATCATTCGAGGCGTACGGACCGCAACCTGAGCGCGTTGGCAATGACCGAGACCGAGCTGAGGCTCATCGCCGCCGCCGCAACCATCGGCGACAGCAGCAATCCGAACACCGGATACAGGACACCTGCTGCGACCGGGACCCCCAGCACGTTGTACACGAACGCGAAGAACAGGTTCTGGCGGATGTTCCGCATCACCGCGCGGCTGAGCCTGACCGCCCGGGTGATGCCCCGCAGATCCCCCTTCAACAGGGTGATCCCCGCGCTTTCGATCGCCACATCCGTCCCCGTTCCCATCGCGATTCCCACATCGGCGGCCGCGAGCGCCGGGGCATCGTTCACGCCATCCCCCGCCATCGCCACGATCGAACCGCTCGTTCGCAGCGTTTCCACGAACCGCTGCTTGTCGTCAGGGCGCACTCCGGCATGAAACTCATCGAGCCCCAACGCGCTGGCGACGGCCCGCGCTGTCGCCTCGTGGTCTCCCGTCAGCATGACGATCCGCAGGCCCAGCTCGTGCAGGTCACGCAGGGCTTCGGGCGTGGTTGTCTTGACGGGGTCGGCCACGGCCAGGACGCCGGCCAGCTGGTCGTCCACGGCCACGAACATCGCCGTCTGCCCCTGTTCCCGGAACGGGCGGACGCGCTCCTCAGCCCCCTCAATCCCTCCCACATTCCGTTCCCTCATCAGGACGAGAGTCCCGATCAACAGCTTTCGCGAGTCGACAACTCCCTCCAGCCCCCCGCCTGGAATGGATGCGAAGCTCCCGCCTTCCGACAGCCGGATTCCCCTGCCTTTCGCCCCCTCGACGATCGCCCGCGCGAGAGGATGCTCGCTCGACTGTTCGAGCGAGGCGGCCAGCCGCAGGAGTTCGTCGCCATCATGGCCGCCGAGGCCGATGACTTCCGTGAGTCGCGGCCGGCCTTCCGTGAGCGTCCCCGTCTTGTCGACAACGATCGTCGTCGCCCGCTGCAGGTGTTCGAGTGATTCGGCGCTCTTGATCAGAACACCCTCTCGAGCTCCGCGGCCCACTCCCACCATGATCGACATCGGGGTCGCCAGCCCCAGCGCGCACGGGCAGGCAATGATCAGCACGGCGACCGCATTCACGAGCGCGTACGCCAAACGTGGTTCCGGCCCCCACATGGCCCAGGCCACGAACGTGAAGACCGAGATCGCGACCACCGCCGGCACAAAATAGCCGGCCACCTGATCGGCCACGCGCTGGATCGGCGCCCGGCTCCGTCGGGCCTCCGCGACCATCGCGACGATTCGCGAAAGGACGGTGTCCGCCCCGACGCCTTCCGCCCGCATCACGAATGTCCCCGTCGAATTGATCGTCCCTCCAATGACCTTGTCGCCAGTCCCCTTCTCGATCGGCAGCGGCTCCCCCGTGACCATCGACTCATCGACCGCGCTGCGACCTTCACTCACCACGCCGTCGACCGGGACCTTCTCGCCCGGACGGACCCGGAGCAAATCCCCTGCCTTCACGCGGTCGAGCGAGACCTCTTTCTCCACACCGTTCTGCAGAAGGTGCGCGCTCGTCGGCGCCAGAGACATCAGTTCGCGGATCGCACTCCCCGTTTGCTGCCGCGCGCGCAGTTCCAGGACCTGGCCCAGCAGGACCAGCGTGGTAATCACGGCCGCCGCCTCGAAATAGAGTTCGACGACGCCGTGCATCTTGAAGGATTCGGGAAACGCATTCGGAGCAAGGAGCGCGGCGAGGCTGTAGACATAGGCCGCTCCCGTGCCGATCGCGATCAGCGTAAACATGTTCAGCCGCCGGGTGACGAGCGACCGCCAGCCCCGGACAAGAAAGGGCCAACCGCCCCACAGTACGACCGGCGTCGCCAGAAGGAACTGCAGCCATTGGGAGCGCCCGGGCGATAGCCACTGATGAGTGTCGACGCCGACCATCGGCGCCATCGCCAGGACGAACAACGGCAGGCTCAGCACGGCCGAGACCAGGAACCGTCGCGACATGGAACGCCGTTCGGCATCATCCTCCGCCGCCGCTGAGGGATCGGTGACCGGTTCGAGCGCCATCCCGCAGATGGGACAGTCGCCCGGATGATCCTGTCGCACCTCAGGATGCATCGGGCAGGTCCAGACCGTCGCGGACTCGCCGACGTGGGCGCGCTCCAGGGCCATCCCGCATTCCGGGCAGTCGCCCGGCAGGTCACTCTCCACTCCCGGGCACATCGGGCAGAACCAGGCCTTGCCGCGCGGCCTGTTCCCCGTCTGCGTAGGACGAGTCCCGCCGCAGCAGGAATGGCCTGGTGCCGCAGTTCCCAGAAACACCTGCCGGCAATGCTCGCTGCAGAAGTACTCGGTCTGTCCATCCTTCTCGGCTCGGAGGGCCCGCGCCGGATCGACGACCATCTGACAGATCGGATCGACGCGTCCCGACGTCGCGACGGGCGGGTCCAGCACCGGCAGGAGCGCCCCGGAGAAGTCCACCGATTCTCTCTGCGGACGGGCCGGGACGGCATGCGGATGCGACGCCGCGAACTTCCGGGCACACGAGGCGCTGCAGAAATACGTTGTAACGCCCCCCTGCTCGAGGTGATGCGGCGTCGATTCCTCGACTTCCATCCCACAGACGGGGTCGATGTGTTTCACGGCATTGGTCCTTTCGTGTCGCATGCGGTTCGAAGACCGTGCTCCATGGCGTCGACGATCGGGCATTCGCTCAGCGGGCCCTGACCGCGGCACTGCGTGACGAGGTGGAGCAGCGCATCCCGGATTTCCTGCAGGCTGCGGATCCGCCTTTCAACGTCATCAATCTTCAGCCGGGCCTGCCGCTTCACGTCGGCGGCCGTCGCGGAGGGATCCTGCCTCAGGTCGAGCAGCGATTTGATTTCGCCGAGAGTGAATCCCAGATCCTTGGCCCGGCGAATGAACTGCAGCCGCACAACCACACCCGGGTCGTAACTGCGGTATCCCGAACGGCGGCGGGACGGTGCAGGCAGCAGCCCTTCCCGTTCATAGAACCGGATGGTTTCCACTCCCAGGCCGGCCGCCTTCGCCACCCGCCCGATGGTGAGCGTTTGAGGTGCCGGGCCGGCGGCCGTGCGTGCTGAGGCGTTCATGCCTCAAGTATAAACCCCGTAGTGCACTACAGGGTCAACAGCGGGGGCACCGGAATCTCTCGCTGAGCGCCGAATCCTTACGGCGACGTCGGCCGCCCGGTCGCCGAAGCGCCGCTCCGTGCCGGAAGATTCTTGGTGACGATCGCGCCCAGGATCAGCAGATAGGCGAAGAACCGCACCCAGTACAGGTAATGCTGTTCCATCGGGTCGGCGACGAAAATCATCGCGACGCGAATCGAACCGAGGGCCCAGAACGCGATGCTGAACATCAGGAAGAACGAGTCACGCGAACGCACAAAATAGCGCAGGAAGAACAGCCCGGCGACTGAGTGTCCCATGGCGATCGCGCCGCGGAGAAAGGCATTTGCGTCTGGAGGGATGAGGTCGCTCATTCAGGTGGCTTCCCAGATGAGGGCATACAACAGGGCAAACACACTGATCAGGGCGACGATGTTCGCCGGCATGGTCAGGTCAGTCTGCGGACCCACGATCACGTCGCCGAAGAGGATGGCGTTATTCACCGCCATTCCGAAAAAAAACACGGCGCTCCAGCTCAGAAGCCGGCGCGACGGCCCATGAGCGGCCCGCCACAACAGCGTTCCGCTCGCCAGGCTCGTGAGCATGCACAGGAGAAAAACCACACCAGGCATGTCTGGCTCCCCTATTCCTTTCTGCGCAGACGGAATGCGTCTGCAAAGCTCTGGTACTTGTCCGCCGGTCCGGCGTAGATCATCTCGACGACTTTGAGACGGCGTCTGGCATACAGCTCCTTCAGGGCCTCGACGGTCGTCACCAGTTCCGGATTCCGCGGCGCAAAGCGATATCCGTCCACATGGTGGGTCAGCAACCCCCGGGAGGTCATGGCGGTGAGTAGAGCTTCCGCCGCAGCGGGCGTCACATACAGCTCGCGCGAGACACCTTCCACGGTCCAGGCCTTCGACGGGTCGCCCGCAAGAAGCAACAGCAGCTCAAGCTCGGCGATCGAGCCGATGCAGTCGCCCACGAAGGTCTCGACCTGGGGCGGAATCTGATCCGACATGCCACCGGGAGAGGATGCCTGAATGCAACACGGGCGAATCACTTCGCATGGAGAGCCGCTCCTCGTCGTGCGGAGCGGACGCTGCAACTCTTCAGCAAGAGTCACTTCCCCTTTTAGTCCCGTCGGCCATGTCGATCAATTCTCATCGGCACGGTTTGCCAACCTTTCGCGAATTGGGACTCGTCCGGGACCTCCGAAACAGGCCTCGAATGTTTTCGGGAAGAGACTTCTGCGCGTTCCGGGACCGCGTTACGATGCCACGTGACTGTCCCCGAATGAATGCTGCGGAAATGACTTCGGCAGCGATGCTCGGGCTACCGAGAAGGCCCTGCGGCGCTTTGACGGCGACGCACTGGCGTACTGAATTGCCTTGGATGATCCATGAGCATGGCGCCCTCTCCCTCCACTCCTTCGGAAGTGGAGTCCAAGCGCACACGCGTGAAAAAGTCCCGGGCGGCAAAGGCCCTCGCGAACGGCAAGCCGGAGAATGGCGAATCCGCCCCTCGTGAGTCTCCGGCCAAATCTGACGGCATTGACGAACGTCAGTTGCTCACCGCCATTCTGGCCCTGAAAAAGGGGGATTTCTCCGCCCGTCTGCCGGTGGAGTGGACGGGCGTCGCCGGGAAGGTCGCCGACGCGTTCAACGAATTCGTCGACCTGATGGTCCGCCACACGAGTGAAGTCGAGCGGATCAGTAACGTCGTCGGGAAGCAGGGGCGCATTGCGCAGCGGATTCCCATGGCCGGCGCGACGGGCGCCTGGGCCCAGCGTCTTTTGGCCATCAACGGGCTCATCGACGATCTCGTCCATCCCATCACGGAGACCGCCCGGGTGATCGGGGCCGTCGCCAAGGGGGACCTTTCGCAGTCGATGGAACTGGGAACCGATGAAGGCCCACTCGAAGGTGAGTTTCTCCGGACCGCAAAAACCGTCAACACGATGGTGGGTCAGCTCACGTCATTCGCCTCGGAAGTGACTCGCGTGGCCCGCGAGGTGTCGACGGAAGGCAAGCTCGGCGGACAGGCACAGGTGAAAGGCCTTGCCGGAACCTGGCGCGACCTGACCGACAACGTCAACCTGATGGCTTCGAACCTGACCAATCAGGTGCGAAACATCGCCCAGGTGACCACGGCCGTCGCGAACGGCGACCTGACCAAGAAAATCACCGTCGACGTCCGCGGCGAGTTCCTCGAGCTCAAAGACACCATCAACACGATGGTCGATCAGCTCCGTTCATTCGCTTCGGAAGTGACCCGCGTCGCCCGCGAAGTGGGCTCGGAAGGAAAACTCGGCGGACAGGCGCGCGTGGAAGGCGTGTCGGGAACCTGGAAGGACCTGACGGACAACGTCAATTCGATGGCCTCGAACCTCACGGCCCAGGTGCGAAATATCGCCGCCGTGACGACCGCCGTCGCCACGGGAGATCTCACCAAGAAGATCACCGTCGACGTGAAGGGCGAAATCCTCGAACTGAAGAACACCATCAACACGATGGTCGACCAGCTCTCGTCGTTCGCCTCCGAAGTGACCCGCGTGGCCCGCGAAGTGGGCACCGAAGGAAAGCTCGGTGGACAGGCCCAGGTGAAGGGGGTGGCCGGCACATGGAAGGATCTCACGGACAACGTGAACTCCATGGGCTCCAACCTGACCATTCAGCTTCGCGACGTCTCCAAGGTCGCGACGGCGATTGCGTCCGGCGATCTCGGTCAGAAGGTGACCGTGGACGTGAAGGGCGAAATTCTGCAGATCAAAAACACCATCAATACGATGGTCGATCAGCTTGGCTCGTTCGCGTCGGAAGTGACCCGCGTCGCCCGCGAGGTGGGCACCGAAGGCCGCCTCGGTGGTCAGGCCAACGTGAAAGGCGTCGCCGGCACCTGGAAAGACCTCACGGATAACGTGAACTACATGGCCGGCAACCTGACGAACCAGGTCCGGAACATCGCGGAAGTGACGACTGCCGTCGCCAGCGGCGACCTTTCCAAGAAGATCACTGTCGATGTGAAGGGAGAAATCCTCGAGCTGAAGAACACCATCAATACGATGGTCGATCAGCTTCGCTCCTTTGCTTCGGAAGTGACCCGCGTGGCCCGCGAAGTGGGAACGGAAGGAAAGCTCGGCGGACAGGCCGACGTGAAAGGCGTGGCGGGGACGTGGAAGGATCTCACGGACTCCGTGAATTACATGGCCGGCAACCTGACGGCCCAGGTGCGAAACATCGCCGAAGTGACGACGGCTGTCGCCAAGGGAGATCTCTCCAAGAAGATCACCGTCGACGTCAAGGGCGAAATCCTTGAGCTGAAGAACACCGTCAACATCATGGTGGATCAGCTCCGCTCGTTCGCGTCGGAAGTGACCCGCGTGGCCCGCGAGGTCGGGTCCGAAGGAAAGCTGGGAGGACAGGCCGAAGTCCAGGGAATGGCCGGCACGTGGAAGGATCTCACTGACAACGTCAACTACATGGCCGGCAACCTGACGAACCAGGTCCGCAACATCGCCGAGGTGACGACGGCCGTCGCCAAGGGAGATCTCTCGAAGAAGATCACCGTCGATGTGAAGGGCGAAATTCTGGAACTCAAGGTGACCATCAACACGATGGTGGACCAGCTGAGTTCGTTCGCGTCGGAAGTGACGCGCGTCGCCCGCGAAGTGGGCTCTGAAGGAAAACTCGGCGGGCAGGCCGACGTCCGCGGCGTGGCCGGAACCTGGAAGGATCTCACCGATTCCGTGAACTCGATGGCGTCGAACCTGACGAACCAGGTCCGCAACATCGCCGACGTGACGACCGCCGTCGCCAAGGGTGACCTGTCGCGCAAGATCACCGTGGCGCCCAAGGGCGAAATTCTGGAGCTCAAGAACACCATCAACACGATGGTCGATCAGCTGAGTTCGTTCGCGGCCGAGGTGACCCGCGTGGCCCGCGAAGTGGGCTCCGAAGGCAAGCTCGGCGGGCAGGCCGACGTGAAGGGCGTCGCCGGCACCTGGAAGGATCTCACTGACAATGTGAACTACATGGCCGGCAACCTCACGGCCCAGGTGCGAAACATTGCCGATGTCACGACCGCCGTCGCCAAGGGCGATCTGTCGAAAAAAATCACCGTCGATGTGAAGGGCGAAATCCTCGAGCTGAAGAACACCATCAACACGATGGTCGACCAGCTCGGCTCGTTCGCCTCGGAAGTGACCCGCGTCGCCCGCGAAGTGGGCTCGGAAGGAAAGCTCGGCGGACAGGCTGATGTGAAGGGGGTCGCCGGCACGTGGAAAGACCTCACGGACAACGTGAACTACATGGCCGGCAACTTGACGGCCCAGGTGCGAAACATCGCCGAAGTGACGACCGCCGTGGCCAACGGCGACCTGTCGAAAAAGATCACTGTCGACGTGAAGGGGGAAATCCTCGAGCTGAAGAACACCGTCAACATCATGGTGGATCAGCTTCGCTCCTTCGCGTCAGAAGTGACCCGCGTGGCCCGCGAGGTGGGGACCGAAGGCAAGCTGGGAGGCCAGGCTGATGTGAAGGGCGTGTCGGGAACGTGGAAAGACCTGACCGACAACGTCAACTACATGGCCGGCAACCTCACCGGTCAGGTCCGCGGCATCGCCCGCGTCGTGACGGCCGTCGCCAACGGCGACCTGCGCCAGAAACTCACGGTGGAAGCCAAGGGGGAAATCGCGGCCCTCTCGGAAACGATCAACAGCATGATCGACACCCTCGCAACCTTCGCCGATCAGGTGACGTCGGTGGCCCGCGAGGTGGGTGTCGAAGGCCGCCTCGGCGGCCAGGCGAGCGTCCCCGGCGCGGCCGGAACCTGGAAGGATCTGACCGACAACGTGAACCAGCTGGCGGCCAACCTGACCGGCCAGGTGCGGGCCATCGCCGAAGTGGCGACGGCTGTGACCAAAGGCGACCTCACGCGGTTCATCACGGTGGAAGCCCGCGGCGAAGTGGCGGCTCTCAAAGACAACATCAATGAGATGATCCGCAACCTGAAGGACACGACGCACAAGAACAGCGAGCAGGACTGGCTGAAAACCAACCTCGCCAAGTTCAGCCGCATGCTCCAGGGGCAGAAAGACCTGCTCACGGTCGGCCGCCTGATCCTCTCGGAGCTGGCCCCCGTCGTCTCGGCTCAGCACGGCGTCTTCTACATCTTCGACAACTCCGGCGAGCCGCAACTGCGGCTCCTGGCCAGCTACGCCTATCGCGAGCGGCGGCACATCGGCAATTCGTTCAGGCTCGGCGAAGGGCTCGTCGGACAGTGCGCGTTCGAGAAGCAGAAAATCCTGCTGGGCCACGTGCCGCCCGACTATGTCCAGATCTCCTCGGGCCTCGGTGAAGCCACTCCGCTGAACGTCATCGTGCTTCCGGTGATCTTCGAAGGCCAGGTCAAGGCGGTCATCGAACTGGCCTCGTTCGAACGCTTCAGCCTCGCGCACCATGCCTTCCTCGATCAGCTCACCGAATCGATCGGCATCGTGCTGAATACGATCGAAGCCAACATGCGGACCGAAGACCTGCTCAAGCAGTCTCAGTCGCTGGCCCGCGAGCTTCAGAGCCAGCAGCAGGAACTCAAGAGCACCAATGAGCAGCTCGAAGAGAAGGCCCGCCTGCTCGCGGAGCAGAACGTGGAGGTCGAACGCAAGAACGAGGAAGTCGAACAGGCACGGCAGGCCCTGGAGGAGAAGGCGACACAGCTCGCCCTCACCTCCAAGTACAAATCAGAGTTCCTCGCGAACATGTCGCACGAACTCCGGACTCCCCTCAACAGCCTGTTGATCCTTTCCGACCAGCTCCGCCGGAACCGCGAAGGAAACCTGCAGGCCAAGCAGCTCGAATTCGCGCAGACCATTCACGCCGCCGGCAACGATCTGCTCAACCTCATCAATGACATTCTCGACCTGTCGAAGATCGAATCGGGTACGGTTGTACTCGATATCGGCGAACTCCAGTTCGGCGACCTCCGCGACTACGTCGAACGCACGTTCCGGCACGTCGCCGATTCCAAGCGGCTCGAGTTCGCCATCGATCTCGACGAACGGCTTCCCCGTTCGCTCTACACCGATTCCAAGCGTCTCCAGCAGGTCATCAAGAATCTGCTCTCCAATGCGTTCAAGTTCACGCACACCGGGCACGTCTCGCTCTCGATCCAGGTGGTTGAAGGCGGCTGGTCCACCGATCATGACACCTTGAACAAGGCACGTACGGTCCTCGCCTTCAGCGTCGAAGATACCGGCATCGGAATTCCGTCCGACAAGCAGCGGATCATCTTCGAAGCGTTTCAGCAGGCGGACGGCAGCACGAACCGCAAATACGGCGGAACGGGCCTGGGCCTCGCGATCAGCCGCGAGCTCTCCAATATCCTGGGCGGCGAACTCCGGCTCGTCAGCCACATCGGCACCGGCAGCCAGTTCACGCTCTATCTGCCCGTCAGTTATGCCCCGGTCAAATCCCACCGTCGGATCGTCGCCGAGACGCAGCCGTCCGGCATGCCGGGCCTGCCCGCGCCGTCCGGGTCTGACGACGAAGGCGCCTACCTCGTCGAGGCCATCGATCCGGTCATCTCCAGCAACGTCTTTGCAGATGATCGTGAACAACTGGGCGTCGGCGAGCGGGTCCTGCTCGCCGTCGACAACGACGAAGCATTTGTCCGCATCCTCCTCGATGCTTGCCGCGATATCGGCTGGAAGGGAATCGCGACAACCAGCGGCGCGGCGGCCCTCGCGATGGCCCGCGATCTCCGGCCCGATGCCATCACCCTCGACCTGCGCCTCCCGGATATCGACGGCTGGCGCGTTCTCGACCGGCTGAAAAACGACGCCGAAACCCGCCACATCCCCGTCTACATCATCACGACCGAAGACGAGCAGCGCGAACGAGGCCGCCAGCGCGGAGCGCTTGGCGTCCTGGCCAAGCCCTTCCAAAGCAAGGAACTGCTGGAAGAAGCGCTCCTCTCCCTCAAGAGCTATGTCGAGCGTGAAGCGCGACGGCTGCTCGTGCTCGAGTCCGAGCCGGCGCACCCGTCGTCCCTCAGTCATCTCCTGTCTCACGAAGGAGCGATGCTGACAACCACCACCAGCGCCGACGACGCCCTCGAGCGGATCGCCTCCGAGCGCTTCGACTGCGTGGTCGTCGGTCCGGATATCCCAGAGATGGCCTTCCGCGAGATCCTCGATGCCGCGGAGCGGAGCCCTGTCCTGAACGACACTCCGCTCATCGTCTACCACTCGCGAAGCCTCTCCAAGCGGGACGAATCCCGCATGAACCGTCTCCGGAGCAGCCTCGTCCTCAAGGAGGTGCGTTCGCCCGAACGTCTCCTCGACCAGGCCTCGCTGTACCTGCATTCGCCCATTTCGAGGCTCGGGGAATCGCAGCAGACGCTCTTCCGACAGCTGCATGAATCGGACACCGTGCTGGACGGGAAGACGGTGCTCATCGTCGACGACGACGTCCGGAACATCTTCGCGATGACAAGCATCCTCGAGCAGCATCGGATGAACGTGATCCCGTCCGAAAGTGGCAAGGATGCCATTCAGCTCCTCAAGGAGCGCAGCGATATCGATATCGTCCTGATGGACATCATGATGCCCGACATGGACGGCTATGAAACGATACGCACGATCCGTCGCGTGTCGACTCTGAAGTCGCTCCCCATCGTCGCCGTCACGGCGAAGGCCATGAAAGGGGACCGGGAAAAGTGCCTGCAGGCCGGGGCCTGGGACTACCTGTCGAAGCCGGTCGACCCCGACTACATGCTCGGCGTCCTCAGGGCCTGGCTTCACCGCTGATCCGGCTCCGGAGTGAAGCCATCCCTGAAACGACTCAGGCCATCCTGAGCCAAGACGTTCGCGACCCTGACTGGAACCTGACCCGTGGGCGACACCGTGTCCGCCATTGACGACGCCACTCCGCCCCGCCCGGCGGCCCCGATCGCGCCGCGCGTCAAGCTGCTGCTCGTCGATGATCATCCCGACCAGCTCCTCGTCCTGGAAACGCTCCTCGCGGAACTCGGACAGGAGCTGATCCGGGCCAACTCGGGCCGTGAGGCGCTGCGCCAGTGCCTCCAGCATGATTTCGCCCTCATCCTGATGGACGTCAACATGCCCGGGATGGACGGGTTCGAGACCGCCTCCCTCATTCGCAGCCGTCCGAAATCCCGCCAGACGCCCATCATCTTCGTCACGGCCTACGACGAAACCGAAACCCACGTCGCCCGCGGCTACTCCCTGGGCGCGGTCGACTACATCCACACCCCCGTCCTGCCGGAGGTCCTGCTGGCCAAGGCCTCGGTGTTTGTCGACCTCGCTCTGAGGACGGCCGAAGTCAAATGCCAGGCCGAAGAACTCGAGGAACGAGTCGCCGAGCGGACCCGCGAGCTTCAGGAACTCAATGCCACGCTGGCGGCCGAAATCGCGCAGCGCGAATCCGTCGCGCAGGATCGCATCCGTCTCCTGGCGGCCGCGGAAGAGGGCGTCCGCCGACGCGACGACTTCCTCGCCATCCTGGCCCATGAGCTGAGAAACCCCCTGGCCTCCATCGTCAGCGGCGCCGAACTCCTTCAGCTGTGCGACGACGGGGATCCCGCCTCGGAACAGGCCCGCGAAGTCATCGCCCGGCAGGCGCAGCACATGACCTCCCTGCTCCGCGACCTCCTCGACGTCTCCCGCATCACCCGCGGCAAGATCGAGCTGCACCTCGAGATGGTCGATGTCGGCCGGGCCATCAAGGAAGCGGTTCAGAACGCCGCGTCCGACCTCACCCGCGACGGACGCGAGGTCACGGTCCGTCTTCCGGAGACTCCCATCGCCATCGACGCGGATCCGACGCGTCTGCACCAGGTCCTGATCAACCTCCTCGGAAATGCGGCCAAGTTCACGCCCCCTCGCGGCCGGATCGAGATTGCCGCCGATCGGGACGAGGGCCACGCCCGGATCCAGGTCCGCGACTCGGGCATCGGGATTCCCGAAGAACGGCTGGACGACGTCTTCGAACCCTTTGTGCAGCTCAAGGCGAACCATTCCCGCCCCTCCAGCGGGCTGGGAATCGGCCTCACGATGGTCAGGAACCTGGTGGAACTCCATCGCGGCCGGGTCGCCGTCAACAGCCGGGGCGAAAACCAGGGGACCGAGTTCACGGTCCACATCCCATTGGCCGCCCCGCGGGTCTCGGCCGAGTCGCCCGTCAAACTGTTCAGCGCACAGTCCTCCGATGGTCCCGGTCCCCGGGCCCTGCGTTTCGTGGTCATCGAAGACAACGACGACATCCGCAGCACGGTCGTCGAACTGATCCGCAAGCTCGGTCACGACGTCTGGATCGCTTCTGACGGACCGTCGGGAATCGAGATCATCGAACGCGCCCGTCCCGATGTCGCCCTCGTCGACATTGGTCTGCCTGGACTCGATGGCTACGAACTGGCCCGCCGGATCTCCGCCATCCCGGCGCTCAAAGCGACCCGGCTCGTCGCGATGACGGGCTACGGCCAGCCCGAGGACCGGCGGCGTGCGATCGAAGCCGGCTTCCAGTCGCATCTCGTGAAGCCCGTCTCTCTTGATGACTTCCGGCAGCTGACCCGGGAAATCGCTTCTGACCACGAGAAGCCTGCATCCCGCGCGGCGGTCAGCTGAGGCGCCGCGAGACGAACGCCCGGGCTGCCCCGCATTTGGACTTTGAGAGCCAGCGGCGTGAGGGCGTTCCCATCGAGGCCACGTCGTCGGCCGCGAGCGCGCCAAAAGCCCCACCTCCATCCCCATCAGACGGCATCACGCGGGCCACTGCGCGGCTCAACAGGCAGGGGCGTCCTCCGCCGACGGGTTGTCGACAACGAGATTCGTGAACCGATCGCGATTGAGAAAACGCCAAACGCGGCCCGGCGATCCGGGAGCCGAAGCGGCAGCTCTTGGCGGCTCAAAGTGCTCCGCTGACTGTCATCACCGGCACTCACAAGCAGCTCACCACCAGCGCGACAGTGATGACTCCCAGTGACAGACTGCCAAAAAGGAGATCCCAACACGGCAAAATGGGATAAATAGGGGCACGACGGAGGCGCCAAAGCTGCGTACAGCATCGACACGAATCTCGTCGCACCCAACAAGGAGTCTCGCCATCTTCCCCATTCATCCGTGATTCTCTCTCAATGTCCTGTGCAGGGTGGCGCGAGGCCGAGTGATCGACGGATGACTGCAAAACGTCGGTGATTCGATCACGCCCGATGACAGTCGTCCCGCATACAAGACGTCCATTCCCGGAATGGCTCGGAACGCGCCGCGCGATGTGGATTGAGGACCGCAGCGCAGACGATGAATCGCGGCCAGACGCCGCAGCGCCCTGCGGGGACGTCCCACCATCAGCAGCGTCCCGGCTCAGCCGGGGAACGTCCCTCCGATCGAGAACCTGCGGCACGCCGCGAGGTCGGGGGACGTTCATCTCACTCCGGGGGAGCGCTGGAAGTGAAAAGAGTCTCGCGAATCGGACGCGAAGTTCAGACCGCGACCCTTCCGTCTGCTTCATGTCCAAAGCGCGCGCCGATGCCGCGTTCATCCGGGACGACTTCACGGCGCATCGATGCGTGCGACGCCGGGCTTCGCCGTTCCGTCGCGTCCTTGTTGCAGGTCGCCCCGCGGGAGCGGAATTCAGGAACTGTACCTCTTTAGCGGGCGCGAATCCCCGGGCTGGCACGGAGCACTGGCCCCGGCCGATTTCTCTTTGCCCTGAGCTGGCCCTTTGCGATCGAACGTCGCCTCCAGCATCGCGGCGGCGGCATCCAGATCCGGACCTGGGCCGGCCGTCATCCTGGAATCTCGTTGCTTCAGACGCCGCTTGTGCTGGTAACGTTCAAGCCGTTCGCGCTGGCGGACCACAAATCTCGCGTTCTCTTCAGTGGGCCTCAGCCAGCAACTCTGGAAAAAGATCTCGTAGTTGGCCAGTTCCGCGCGCCCGAGCATCGGACACGGGATCTGAAAACGCTGCCTGCCGCGCAAATGTCCCAGTCGGACAAGCGCCGCGGCAAACCGTTCCAGCCGCTCGGGGCCCTGCCCTGCGACATTGAGCAGGAGGTGCCGCAGACTCTCGAATGGCGTCAGCCCCGCCGCAGCGATTTGGGACACATCGATGACGGCCGGAGGAATCGAGAACAGAAGAACACGGTAGGTGTCGAACCAGGCCGCGGGATAGCCGAGCGCGGTTTCCAGGATGGACGAAGGCTGTCCCGCCAGAATCCGCGCTTCGGTGAGCAGCGTCTCAACGGAACCCAGTCCGCGAAGCCAGAGCGCGCCTCCCAGCGGACAGGCAAACGCGATTTGCCCACGGTCGTACGACTGCAGCGCGCGGACGGCATCCCGCACCATCAAGGCATGGGGGCCGACGCTGCCCGGAATCGGAGCACCACGGTCATGGCAGTCGAGGGCCACCTGCAACAGGAAATCGGGCTCGGCTATTCTCAGGAAGTCCGGCCATTGGCTCCGGCGAATGTGCTGCAGGCCTTCCCGGGCCCACGTGTCGAGATTGGCTGGGGTCGGCGCAGGACGGGGATCGGAACCGGGACTCGAGATGAGCACCTGCCAGTCGTCCTCGGGCACGCGAGGCCCGCCCATTCCGGAGTGCATGCCCGCAGGCTCGTCGACTGCATCAAGAATCTGGCCCCGCTTTGGGTCGGGCCGATGCTCAGGAAGATCGAGATCCGGATCGTCGCAGCCGGTGATCGCCGCGGCGAAGCGTGGCGGGGCCAGGTGCAGCAGTGGCTCACTGCCGTTCAGAACATCCGACACCATCGTTTGAATGTGCTTTCGGCGTGCCTGGTCACCTCGCTCCGTCCGGGAGTCGTTCGCCATCGCAAAACCGTGATCCCGTGAGTGGCGCTCCACGAGGCGGGCCGCATGCTGGGCGTCAATCTGACGCCGGCGTTCAGCAAGCGGGGTTGCGGCGGGATTCTCCGGAGGGGCGCGATCCAGCACGCCTGCGACAAGGGCCTGCGACACACCCAGGGCGTCCGCAACCTGGCGCTGAGTCATTTGCCCCTGGAACAGGTCGACGATTCGCTGCTGGAGGCGTTCGCTCAACGCGGGACGATCAAGCGGGACGGTCCGGGGATCGTCGATCCAACTCGCGCCGCGCATGCCGGCGGTCATGCCCCGGGGCTCGATCAGCATCGCGAGTTGGCCCAGATTCAGACGCACTTCGGCAATCCACGCGCCGCCAGGCCTTCGATCGTCAGGCGCGCTGCGGAACACGATCGACTCGATGATCCGCGACAACCGGTCGGGGGGCAGCTGGTCGCGCTCGATGACATCCGATAACGCCGCGGCGTTCCGGATGAACTCCGAGCAGACGGGCATGCGCTCCATCCGGCGTTTGAGAATCGCGCTCCCCTGAGCCCGCTCCAGCAGCTTGCTGCGCATGCGACGCAGCGCAGGGTTGGCTTCTTCGGCGAACACCGCCTCCAGTTCCTTCACCCACGTCTGAAAGATCGGCGCCGTGAACGGCTCCCCAGAGGCAGCTCCGGGCGGCGGCGGCGGCGGCGAAGGATTGCCCTCATCCGGAAGGGCGAGGAAATCCTCGGGGAGGACCCGGCTGCGGAAACGTTCGTAGTCAAAGTCGGCTGGCAGAGACGGCTTCAGGCCGAGGATCGCGGTCTGGAACAGGCCGTCTACCCAGGAACGATCTCTTAAGAGGCCGATGATCCACAACGTCAGGGCGCGATTGATGCCGATCACGTTCCGGGTCGAGCTGTTTACGCAGGGCGTCGTGACCCGGCGGTGTCCGCAGGTGACGCGGAAACCCGTGCCGCTCGACTCGATTCGGGTTTTGCCGCCGCAGTGACCGCAGTGCTGGGGGACCTGATCGTGAAAGAGCCTGATCGGCTGCCGTGGCCCGGCCCTCCAGCCTCCGTCCGGCGAAAGGTAGGCCAGCCCGGCGCATTTCCGGCGGATGGCTCGCAGGATCGACATCTGCGCAAATCGCAAGCGGGCGATTCGGAAGACTCGGGGCCCTTGCGGCTCCGTCATCGAGGCCGGGAGTCGATACACACCCGCGCCCGACTTTCGGAAGAGGAGACTGACGGCGCGGCGCCGTTGGCGTTCGGGCCGTCCCTCAAGGCGGGCCGATTCTCGCGCGGCAAGTTCCGACAGCGGGGCGCCGCACAGGAAGCCATGCTGCAGATTCGCGATCACCACTTCGGGGAAGCGCGGGTGGATCAGTACGCCTGGCCGGAACTGCAGGTCCTCCAGGACGCGCCATTCAACGGCCTTCCCTGGAACGCCGAACAATCGAAGGATCAGCTCGTGCCGACAGACCGGACAACGAAACGGGCGTCCGATCGCGAGGACCGCGGGCTGAGTGACGCTGTCTTCGGGGACCGGGCGATCGTTGAGGCACGTCCTGCACCGGGGACAGCGCAGTTCGGGCTCGTCAGGGCCGTAAGGCCGCGACAGATCGACAAAGTCCCGCGGGAGCCCCCGCAGGCGCCCACGCCTGATGAGTTCCGACGACGGAAGAGAATTAACGTGTTGATCCGTCGACGGGCTCTCGAAGCCTGGCCCGACTTCCGTAAAGGCGGCACCGGTCCGGACGCCCACACGGGGCAGTTCGGGGAGTGGCTGGAACAGTTGCCCATGAGTCAGGCCGCGGTGACCCCACATCCCCGTCTGTTCGACGGAATCCTCCATGATGATGCTCCCAAGGAGTGCTCAATGGTGTTCGGACGAGACGGATTTGCGGCGACCTGACTGGGCCGTTCGAGCGAGACTTTTCTGCTTTTGAACAGCAAACCGCTGGTACAGCGTTTTCACCTGCCGGACGGCGGCCGCATCGCTCCCGAGACGATGCAGGACCCAGCGGAACTCACGTTCCAGGTGATGTTCCCGCGTCAACGGTGTCTCGAACGACTGGAACGGGACGATCGTCGGCGCGGCGAGATGCAGGTGCTGCAGAGCCTCATGCAGCCCTGCTCGGCCCTCGGAGGTGACGATCTCGCTCAAGTAAGTTTTGATGCGGAACGGGCTTTGATCAGCCTCTGCATAGGCAGGTGGCGCGTCCGCGTATCCACCTGGGGAAGCCGGATCCAGAAACAGGAACTGGTAGATTTCGATCACGTCGGCCGAAAGGCCGATCGACGTTGCCAGTGCGCCGGGAGAATCCCTGACAGTCAGTCGAGCATCCACGATGACGCGCAGCACAGGGTGCGAGCGAAGCTGGAGCGCCCGGTATTCGGGCCAGTGACGATCAGCTCGCCCGCACTCAATGGCCCTCAGCACAGACGCGACGCGACGCAGGACGACAGCATCTGCGGACGAAGGCAGCCACTCGCCGTCATCGACCGCCCTGAGGACAGTACGAAAGCGCCGGTCAACATGACGACGAATTCCGCCATGACTGGTCTCGCCGGTCAACAGAGATTGCCGTGGCGTCAGCGGCAGTTCCGTCTCTGCCAGCCAGGACGCCGCCAGCTTCGTTGGGCCTGGCGGCTCACGCTGACTGGGCTGGGCGGCCGTGTGCGGCCGTTTCGGTATTAGCGGTGGCAACCGGAATCCCAACTCTGGCTCGGTTGCGTGAAGGGGCAGCCCTCGGCAGTAATTCGTGACCAGGTCTTTGAGCGCCGCAAGGATCGGCCTCGACTCCAGCCCGGGTGACGATCTCGCAGGGCCTTTTGATTGACGGTCCGCATTGGCCAGCGGACCGCCTGCTGCAAAGCCCGAGAATGTCCGTTCGGTCTCGCACTGGGCATCTGTCCCGTGCAGGGCTGCGACGACAGCTGATGGCGACGCGCCCAGTTCGGTAGCGATCTCGTCGGGGCCTCGGCCCATAGCCGACAGCCGATCGACGTTCATCGCGACAACGTTGGACAGACGGTCGCCGTCGAGAGTGGCCCAGATCCGGCATGGCACACTGACGAGCCGCCGACGCAGTCCCGAGGCACACTGAACATCGACGCCGACCAGCCTGCAGATCCCGACGGGATCGATCTCAAGCGGGATGGGCCCGAACCGCCCCCCTTTCCCATCGGGTGACACGGTCAAGGTGACCTTTTGGCGACCCAGGACGGCGGCAAGGAGCGAACGATCACTTAAGTTCCTGTCCAAGCGGCTGGCGAGATGACTGATCCTCTTGACAAAGTCGGCCAGCGACGGGGCCAGCGCTCGCCGATGGCGTGAGACCGCCTCGGCCAACCGATTTTCGCAGGCGCGGACCATGTTTCGCTCGGGATCGGTGGATAGATTCTGGCGGCAGTCCTTCAGCGATTGCCAGAGCGCCTGTCGCGCCCGCGGCAGTGCCAGTTCTCGGGACGTGGACTCCGCCGGTAAGGATTCGGAGCCATCGTCAGGATTGGGAAAGACCGCGCGGTAGAACGCGACCAAGTCGCCGCCACGAAGCGCCTCCGCGATCGCGAACTCGAGACACACCTCAGCCGCGGTCATTGACGAGGCCGGCTTCAGGGACGACTTCCGGAGCCAGGATTCGCAGTGGGGACAGCTGTCGGGCAGGCGCCGCGGACTGGGAATGGCCAGCGTCGCCCCGCAGCACGCGAATCTGATCGCAAGAGGATGGTCACCCGTCAGTTTTGCCTCGCGCAGACTGTGCCGCAGTACCGACCATTCAGCCTGGCTGACTTGCTGCCTGCCGGATCGAAAAGTCCACTCCCAAGCGGCGTCAGGTTGGTCACCGGCTCGCTCGCGGCCGATTCCGAGACTGCGCCGACTCCCCCACAAGACCTGGACCCTGGCGGCAGTCCAGGCACTCTCCCGGGGAACAAGCCGGTTCAGACAGGTGATGGTTTCGGGCAACGTTCGCCCGTTCAGCGCCGCGGCGACCGCCAGCAGGCGGGCGCGCTCAATGGTTGATGACTGCCGAGCATCGAGAAGTTCTAGTTGCTCGGGTTCACTGACGGATCGCAGCTGGGCAATCACAGTAGCTTCACGGGCGTTCTCGAACGGCGCTGCCAGCGCCCGGCGGACTTTCGGCCACCGGTACGGAACTGCCGAGATCGATGCCGCTGGCGGGTAAGCTGCCGAATGATCGCCATGCTTTGGACGATGCTGCTGCGAGCATTCAGCCCGTTTAAGCAGGTCGCCGTCGCCATCTGCGGGCAACGATGTGCCATCGATCCCCGTCTCGGCCGAGTGCGGGATCGCGTCCCCAGGTCCGTCATTACACACAGGCTGCCTCCTGCGGCCCTTACCAAGCGATCAAATTCGATATCATGCTCGCGAACATCCTGCGAAAGTCAAAGCGGAATTACGAATTGTCGAACTCCTCTTATAAAGCCCGTTGCGTCAATCGGCGACGGAACTGCTCTCCAAAACGAACCACTCACAGCACAACACGTTTCTAAATCAAGACTTACAGACCCCAGAGCCTATGCACTAGCGAGCCACAGGCCTCCCTGCATTTAATCGCTTCAAGTCTTCATATTAAAGTTCCACTTCTATTGGAGTCGCTGTTTTTTTGACCATCCCCTGTCCGGAGAACAGGGGATCCGCAGGGATGGTTTGAGCACAGGCTGTCGCCGACTGGGACGAGGAACTGGCCGCGGTGACGAACCGGATCAATGCACGATTCCAACGCCCGAAAGTTCGAGTGCGAACGGCCCTCTCTCTCAAGGGCTTCCCTGCCGCCGCTCCACGCAAGAATGACTGGCAGGTCGCCGAATTCGCCGGCGACGAATCGCCCAGGAATGTCCAGCAGTTTATCGCCCGCGCCACCTGGAGAGTCGATGCCGTTCGTGACGACCGCTGATCGATTGGGACCTGCATCTCCCAAGAGAATGGGCCGAGGACGCTCACCTCCGACGCGTCGCGTACATCCCCGAGGACGTGGTCTTCGCCACCAAACCAGAACTCGGACGTCAGATGGTTCAAACGGCTCTGGATGCTCAAGCTCCTGTCCGGTGGGCCGCCCGGCGCCGTCGGCACATGCATCTGAATCCGGCTGCGAGGGGAATGAAGGTCAAGAGCATCGACGATGGCTCGGGAACGGCGCTGATCTCACTCACCGTCCCGCTGAACGCGAAGTCCATCAGCGCATAACCGCCGGTGGTTTGGGCCCCGCCATGGGCATAGAACCGGAATTCAATTGGAGCGACGACGTCCTGAAACTCTGGCAGATCGAGGTGAATGACTCCCCCTTGCCAGGGAGCTGTCCCAATGTCGGCGCCAAAGCTGTCCAGGCTGGAACGAAACGTCACGGCATCCGGACCAAACCTGAAGCGGTCGCCCGTGAATGAAAAGCTGCTGTAATCAACCTTACACCCGTCGTTGGGCGCGATCGTGAAGGCGAAATAATCATCGGGCGAAATGTCGCGGCTCCATCCGGTCACTGCATAGCTGTTTTGAGGATTCCCCGTCGGCGAAAGGCCTGGACCGCGACCGATCCCGGAAACGACGAGACCGGTGTGAACGACCTGCCCGCTCGTAAAGGAGTTCTGATCGGCAGGCGAAATGCCGACGATGTCGTTCATGAAGATGACATCCGCCCTCGCCGCACCGCACCAAGCCAGGGCAATCCCCAGCGCGTAGACCTTGAACATCACTCGATGCCCTTCTCAAGAAAGTCAAGCCCCATCGAAACCAAGATCGCATGCCCTTGTGGACCGACTGGGAGTCAGCCCCGCCCAGTAGCTCTCCTTGAGAAGATTCCCGCCCTCCTGCCCAACATCGAATATCCCAATCCACCCCACCGAACGCCATGCTCAACTTGTGGGTCTGTTAAGGAATAATGAAGACCAGTCCACTCCCAAGCGGGGCGGCTGGTATGTCTGGCTGACCTTCACCCCGTTTCCTAAATGCACAGCGGGTGTTCGATTTTTGACCGATCTCGCACCGAAGAAGGAGCAGGATCTCATCGGGAAGAAGCAATTCGCTGAAGAGCCGATCACGCATGTCGGGGGGAAGCAGGAAGCGGGCACGTCCGTCGTCGAGCTGAAACGTAAGCTCGGCACCAGCGAGCAGACGTTCGATCGCTGGAAGAAGTAGCTTGTGTTCCGCGCTCGTCTGCAACAGGGCCTTGAACTGCGAGAACATCTTCTCGATCGGGTTGAGATTCGGTGAGCACGGGGGCAGGTAGTACACCTCGGCTCCGGCCGATCGAATCGCGTTTCCCACCCCGCTCTGCTTGTGGCTGCTGAGGTTGTCCATCACCACCAGGTCTCCCGGCTCCAGCGCCGGGATCAGGAACTGACGGACGTAAGCCAGAAAGCATTCCCCATCCATCGGACCATCCAGCACGAAGGGAGCAATCACTCCGCCGGCCCGGAGAGCCGCTGCGAACGTCGTCGTTTTCCAATGCCCTTGAGGGACGCGGTCCACAACACGGCTTGATTTGGGTCCCCAGCCATAGCGCCGTGTCATCTTCGTGTCGGCCCCGGTTTCGTCGAAGAACACCAGACGGCGACAGGCTTTCGACTGCACCAGGATGTTCCACCAGCGGCGCTTCTGAGCCACATCCGGCCGCTGTTGTTCAGCAGCTTTGAGCACTTTTTTTGAGAGTGATTCCCCAGCGCCGAAGCGCATTCCACAGAGTGGTCGCGCAGCCCGGCAGACCGAGTTGGCGTTGCCTTTGGGCGAGCGTCAGGCCGGGGGCGTCCTGGACGCTTTTGAAAATCCGCTCCCGATGCGGTTCCAGAACGCACTCCGGGCCGACATCTCCCTGCCGGGGAGTGATCTGGCCAGTCTCTTTGCGAAGCGCGAGCCAGTTCCAGATGGTTCGTTCAGTGACCTGAAATCGCCGGGCGACTTCGGCCGGCGGAGAGCCGCGGTCGACTTCGGCCACGACGCGGCGCCTCAAATCCATTGAGTAGGGGGTAGGCATGACTCTTCCTTGATGGAGCCAACCACTTGAGAATGCCTTTCCCCAGTCATCCCTCTGAAAAGCAACTGTGGAAGTGCGTTAGTTCGCTTCTGCACTCCCGCGATTGACGCGGCGACCGTGCACCGGGCCACCAGCGATGTTCGATTTCGCCCCGGTCGCGAGTGCCCCGAAGCCTCTTGGCTCAGCGTCCCGGCCTGTCGTTTCGAGAGCACAGACAGGCCGTCTTTCGACGACTTTTGAGGCCAGAACTTTTCCGCAGTCTCCGCGTATTTCCACCGACCGCCGACTGGACAGCGGTCCGGGCGTGCACAAGACTGCGGCAATCTGCATCACTTGTTCACGTCGTCGTGGGGTCACACGGCGCGCGAATGTGCATGTTTTCTGATGTCAACCGGGCCCGGCGGGCATCGATGCGCTTTTGAGTTGACCGCTTCGTTTCTGCAATTCGGCACTTCGTCTCCGACCACTATCGGTTTGCACGCCCATGCTCCGCACTTGGCTGACTTCCATCCGTTCGTATTTTCGTCGGAAACTTCTGCGGACGGGAACGTCAGTCTGGAGACGAGGTCGGTTTCTGAAGGTCAGGCCTCAGTTTGTGCGCCGCCGCAGGGCTCGTCGGCTCCCGCGGGGACTTCTTCACTGCCCGCCGCAAATGCTTGAGGCGAGGACGCTTCTGTCCGCATCCGTGCCTGAGGTGACGGGTAACGTCATTAACGGTAGCTCATCAAATGCGAACCGGTCGGCAATTCACACAATTACGATCAATTTTGATCAGAATGTGACGATTTCCTCCGCGGCGTCTCTGAAGCTGACGAATCGCACGACGGGAAATGTCGTCGACATTTCCACGGCGACTCTGACCGGAAACGGCACATCCTCCGTCACGTGGAATCTCGCGGGGATCACGCTCCCCAACGGTCACTACACGGCCGAACTTTCGGCCTCCGGCGTTGCGCCGAACCTCGGCCGGATCCATGCCTTTGAATTCCACAAGCTGACGGGTGACGTCGACGGCAGCGGGGCCGTCACGTTCAACGACTACACCACCGTTCAGAGCCACTTCAACACGTTCCCCGGGGTCTATGGACCCGGCGATGCGACCGGTGACGGGCTGGTCACGTTCGCGGACTACACCGCCATTCAATCGGTCTTCAACACGTTGTTGCCACCGAATGGCAATGATGCGCCGCTCGACATCGGCCTGTCGAATGCGTTGATTCCCGAAAATTCGGCCAGCGGCGCCGCAGTCGGCACACTCAGCGCAAGTGATCCGGACGTCGGTCAGACGTTCACGTACACACTCCCTGCTGGTGTCGGCGATAACGCCCTCTTCACAGTCGACGGGACGACTCTGAAGACCGCCGCGAGCTTCGATTTCGAATCCGCGGCCAGCTACACGGTGCAGGTCCAGGTCGCCGACCAGGATGGCCTGACCTTCCTCAAGACGTTCACCATCACCGTCGAGAACGTCAACGAAGCTCCGACGGACATCGCCCTGTCCAATAACTCGGTCGCAGAGAACGCGGCCAATGCCCTCGTCGGCACCCTCACCGGAACCGATCCCGACGCTGCTCCCACCCTGACCTTCACGCTCACCGACGACGCGGGAGGCCGATTCCAGGTCGTAGGCAACCAGTTGCGCACGGTCGCAGCCCTCGATTTCGAGGCCGGATCCAGCTACGACGTCACCGTCCAGGTCGCCGACCAGGATGGCCTGACCTTCCTCAAGACGTTCACCGTCACCGTCGAGAACGTCAACGAAGCTCCGACGGACATCGCCCTGTCCAATAACTCGGTCGCAGAGAACGCGGCCAATGCCCTCGTCGGCACCCTCACCGGAACCGATCCCGACGCTGCTCCCACCCTGACCTTCACGCTCACCGACGACGCGGGAGGCCGATTCCAGGTCGTAGGCAACCAGTTGCGCACGGTCGCAGCCCTCGATTTCGAGGCCGGATCCAGCTACGACGTCACCGTCCAGGTCGCCGACCAGGATGGCCTGACCTTCCTCAAGACGTTCACCGTCACCGTCGAGAACGTCAACGAAGCTCCGACGGACATCGCCCTGTCCAATAACTCGGTCGCAGAGAACGCGGCCAATGCCCTCGTCGGCACCCTCACCGGAACCGATCCCGACGCTGCTCCCACCCTGACCTTCACGCTCACCGACGACGCGGGAGGCCGATTCCAGGTCGTAGGCAACCAGTTGCGCACGGTCGCAGCCCTCGATTTCGAGGCCGGATCCAGCTACGACGTCACCGTCCAGGTCGCCGACCAGGGTGGCCTGACCTTCCTCAAGACGTTCACCGTCACCATCGAGAACGTCAACGACGCCCCGGTGGCAGCCGATGACTCCTACTCGCTTCTCGAGGAAGGCTCTCTCTCCGCGAACGTGCTGTCGAATGACAGTGATCAGGATCTCGATTCGCTGACGGTCACGGGCTTCACGTTTGACGGTGTGGCCTACGCGCCTGGCGACAGTGCGACGATCACGGGAGTCGGCACACTGAGTGTGAGTGATTCGGGCGATTTGACGTTCGCACCCGCCACGAACTTCAGCGGAGCGGTTCCATCCATCACTTATACGGTGTCGGATGGCAGCCTGAGCGACATCGCTGAGGTCACGATCAACGTGACGCCGGTGAACGATGGCCCCGTGCAGACGGTTCCAGGGCCACTGTCCACCGTAGAGGACACCCCGCTCTCAATCTCCGGTCTCTCGATCGTTGACGTCGATAGCGCCACCCTGACAACGACAGTCTCGATTCCCGTGGGCGCTGGCGCCTTGACCGCCACCGGCGCTCCCGGCGTCGTTGCAGGGAACGGCACGGCCACGCTGACACTGACCGGAACCGCTGCTCAGATCAACGCGGCCCTGGCGACGCTGGTTTATGGTCCGGCCGCCAACTTCAATTCCGTGTCATTCAATCTGACAATGACGACCACGGACTCCGAATTGTCAGACTCGGATACCGTCGCCATCACGGTCGCACCGGTGAACGATGCGCCGCTGGGAGTGGACGATTCGTTTAACGGCCTGGAAGACGGGCTGCCCGTAACCGGCAATGTCCTGTCAAACGACACCGATGTCGACGCGGGCGACGTTCTGTCCGTGACAGCAATCGAGATCAACAGCGTCTCATTCAGCCCGAACACGCCGATCAGCATTATTGGAGCTGGAACCATCTTCATCGCCACAAACGGCGATCTGACGTTCACTCCGAATCCGAATTTCCACGGGACCGTTCCGGCCATCACTTACACGGTGTCGGATGGGCACGGCGGAAGCGATACGGCCGTCGTCAACATCACCATTACATCGGTGAACGACAATCCCGTTGCAGTCCCCGACTCCTTCACAGTTGCTGAAGAGGGTTCGGTCTCGATTCCGGTGCTGGCGAACGACACTGATGTCGATGGGAACACGCTGACAGTCACTCACATCAGCGGCTTGCCAGCCGTCTTCAATGTCCCGGTCACACTCCCGGGTGGCATTGGCACGGCGACGCTGAACATCAGCGGCGGCATCACGTTCGCCCCGGCACTCAACTTCAACGGCCCCGTCTCGTTCACGTACACCGTCTCGGACGGCAGCGGTGGAGTGGCAACCGGCACTGTGACCGGCACGGTCACGCCCGTAAACGACGCGCCAGTGGCAGGGGCGGACACGGCCACGGTTGTCGAAGACTTGTCGACGGCCGGCAATGTGCTGATCAATGACAGCGATGTGGACACGGGCGACAGCCTGCTGGCTTCAGGCGCGAAGGCCGGGACTGGAGCCGGTCCGTTCGCGGCGGCCGGCGCATCGGTCACGGGGACATACGGCACGCTGACCCTCCAGGCGGACGGCAATTACGTCTATGCGGCCGATCTGGCTCTGGCCGACACGCTGGCAGTGGGCCAGACGGCCGAGGACGTGTTCACCTACCAGATCGTGGACGAGTCAGGGGCAACGGCCACAGCCACTCTCACCGTGACGATCACCGGTTCGAACGACGCTCCGGTGGCCGTCAATGACACGGCCACAGCGGTCGAGGACGGTCCGTCCGTCCCGGGCGATGTGCTGACCAATGACAGTGATGTGGACACGGGCGACAGTCTGGCGGTCTCGGGCGTGAAGGCCGGGACCGGAGCCGGTCCGTTCACGGCGGCCGGGACGTCCGTGGAGGGCGAGTATGGCACGCTGACCCTGAATGCCGACGGCACGTACACGTATGCGGCCGACCTGGCCGACACGCTGGCCCAGGATGAACCGGCGACCGACATCTTCACCTACCAGATCGTGGATGAGTCGGGCGCGGTCACCACGGCCACACTGACGGTCTCCATCACCGGCACGAACGACGCGCCGGTGATCAGCACCGGTCCGGTGGCCGTCACGCTGTTCGAGAATGGCGTCGTGGACGCGGTGGAGGCCGATGAGTCGACGCCTCCCAACCACTTCGAGCCGCACGTCAACATCGACGCGTTCCTGCTGGCGAACCTGGTGAGCGGCGTGGACATGGCCGCGCTGCTGCCGCTGGTGCAGGCCGAGATCGGTCCGCAGGCCAGCCTGGCCGATGCGATCGCCACGGTGTGGGACTATGTCGACGACAACTACAGCTACAACAACAACCTGATCAACGAGATGGGCGCCCGCCTCGGCGTGGAATACGCGCTCTACCTCCGGACGGGCGGCAAGCCGCTCCTGGACGTGGTGGCCAAGTACGAGGCGGACGGCGCCGATCCGGACACGCTGCCGCAGCGTCTGCAGTCGCTGCACGACAACCTCCTGGGGAACCTGAACGACGTCGGTCTCAGGGACAAGATGCTGCCCAGCGGCCAGGCGGCGTATGACGACCTGCGGGATCTGATGGACGTCCATGATCTGCTGGACCTCTCCGACAATCGCCCGTGGTTCGGCGGTTACCAGGGGGACGTGAACACGTCGCTGGCCTGGGATCAGGCGGAGGGGCTGGTCCCGGTGGCGGGCGGCGACCTGGACGCGACCGACGTCGACACGGGCGCGGTGCTGACCTGGTCGATCGCCAAGACGGACGCCACGCCGGTCTATGGCGTGATCGACATCGACGAGGTGACGGGCGAGTGGACCTACACGCTGGATCAGGTGGCGGCCAACACGCTGACCGAGGGCCAGACGGCGACCGAGGTCTTCACGGCCACGGTGACCGACGAGCATGGCGAGAGCGACACGGTGACGGTGACCGTCACGATCAGGGGCGCCAACGACCGGCCGGTGGCCGTCAATGACACGGCCACAGCGGTCGAGGACGGTCCGTCCGTCCCGGGCGATGTGCTGACCAATGACAGTGATGTGGACACGGGCGACAGTCTGGCGGTCTCGGGCGTGAAGGCCGGGACCGGAGCCGGTCCGTTCACGGCGGCCGGGACGTCCGTGGAGGGCGAGTATGGCACGCTGACCCTGAATGCCGACGGCACGTACACGTATGCGGCCGACCTGGCCGACACGCTGGCCCAGGATGAACCGGCGACCGACATCTTCACCTACCAGATCGTGGATGAGTCGGGCGCGGTCACCACGGCCACACTGACGGTCTCCATCACCGGCACGAACGACGCGCCGGTGATCAGCACCGGTCCGGTGGCCGTCACGCTGTTCGAGAATGGCGTCGTGGACGCGGTGGAGGCCGATGAGTCGACGCCTCCCAACCACTTCGAGCCGCACGTCAACATCGACGCGTTCCTGCTGGCGAACCTGGTGAGCGGCGTGGACATGGCCGCGCTGCTGCCGCTGGTGCAGGCCGAGATCGGTCCGCAGGCCAGCCTGGCCGATGCGATCGCCACGGTGTGGGACTATGTCGACGACAACTACAGCTACAACAACAACCTGATCAACGAGATGGGCGCCCGCCTCGGCGTGGAATACGCGCTCTACCTCCGGACGGGCGGCAAGCCGCTCCTGGACGTGGTGGCCAAGTACGAGGCGGACGGCGCCGATCCGGACACGCTGCCGCAGCGTCTGCAGTCGCTGCACGACAACCTCCTGGGGAACCTGAACGACGTCGGTCTCAGGGACAAGATGCTGCCCAGCGGCCAGGCGGCGTATGACGACCTGCGGGATCTGATGGACGTCCATGATCTGCTGGACCTCTCCGACAATCGCCCGTGGTTCGGCGGTTACCAGGGGGACGTGAACACGTCGCTGGCCTGGGATCAGGCGGAGGGGCTGGTCCCGGTGGCGGGCGGCGACCTGGACGCGACCGACGTCGACACGGGCGCGGTGCTGACCTGGTCGATCGCCAAGACGGACGCCACGCCGGTCTATGGCGTGATCGACATCGACGAGGTGACGGGCGAGTGGACCTACACGCTGGATCAGGTGGCGGCCAACACGCTGACCGAGGGCCAGACGGCGACCGAGGTCTTCACGGCCACGGTGACCGACGAGCATGGCGAGAGCGACACGGTGACGGTGACCGTCACGATCAGGGGCGCCAACGACCGGCCGGTGGCCGTCAATGACACGGCCACAGCGGTCGAAGAAGATGGCCCGGCGATTGCCAACGGCAACGTGCTCACGAACGATAGTGATGTCGATGCAGGGCACGTTCTCACCACGACGGGTGGCGGCGCAGGAAACTACGGCACGCTCGTGCTGAATTCAGACGGCTCTTACACCTACACACTCAACAACTCATCGGCCGCCGTGCAGGCATTGACGGCCGGGCAGGTCGTCAGCGATGTCTTCACCTATACGGTCACCGATGAGTTCGGGGCCAGGACGACGGCCACACTGACGGTCTCCATCACCGGCAAGAACGACGCCCCCATCGCGGTCGCCGATTCTTACACCGTCCTCGAGGACGGCTCGGTGACGGGCAACGTGTTGACCAACGATACCGACGCCGACGCAGGTGCGACCAAGGTCGTCACGAACGTCACGGTCAATTCGTCCTCGTTTGCTCCCGGTAGCGTCGTCAACATCGGCGGAGTCGGCGCGTTCATCCTCACGGCGACCGGCGATTTCACCTTCGAACCCGCGTTGAACTACAACGGCCCGGTTCCTCCCATCACTTACACCATCTCGGATGGCCAGGGAGGTACCGCAACGGGGACGATCACGGTGACGATCACCTCGGTCAACGACGCCCCGGTGGCGGGAGACGACAACTTCACCGTCGCCGAGGAAGGATCCGTCGCGATCAACGTCCTGGCCAACGACACCGACGTCGATGGAAACACCTTCTCCATCACCCAGGTCAACGGACAACCGATCGCGTTCGGCTCCCCGGTGATGATTCCGGGCAAGGGAACGGTCAGCCTGAACCTCAACAGCACGTTGACGTTCACGCCAATCCTCAACTTCAACGGCCCGGTGTCGTTCACCTACGTCCTCCAGGACGGCCAGGGCGGCACCGCGACGGGAACTGTCAACGGCACGGTCACGCCAGTGAACGACGCTCCGACCGACATCGTGCTCTCTGAAACTTCAGTGCCCGAGAATCTCCCTCCCGGAGCGATCGTTGGCATGTTGAGCGCCAACGATCCTGATATCGGTGACGCATTCACTTACTCCTTGATGCCCGGGCCTGGCGACGGCGACAACGCAGCTTTTTCCATCGACGGAAACGAGCTCAAAACGGCCTCACCGCTTGCGGCAGGCACCTATGAGATCCGGATTCGTGCGACGGACCAGAACGGCCTGGGGCTCTGGAAGGAACAGACGTTTGAAATCGTCGTCGCATAGTTGTCGGCCGCAGTCCATTTGTAGGCCGCTTTTCCGATGCTCAAACCTGCTGACGAGCTTCATGACGCTCGTCAGCAGGTCTTGACCAGTCGCCAACTGAGGCCGGATAAAAAAGTCATGAGCCCATTTCGGGCAAAAGAAATTTGACAACGACTTGGAACTTGTTGCAGGTCCTCCCAACCACTACTTTCCAATTCACACCGAATGTTTTCGCTCAACTGCGTAGCATTCCCAGATTCATAAGGGCCATTGCGATGAAAGCTGCTGCTACTAGGCTCGCGTTGTGCGCGCTCTTGCTGATGCCCGCGTCCGCATCGGCCGACCTCATCCTCAGCTATGACGTTAACATCGTTCAAACGCAGGTGAACGTCGGCGATACGATCGACTGGCAGATCTTCGCAACGGTCAGCGGAACGTCGAACGTCGGCGGCAACTTCGGGCTCGCCCGCGCTTCCGTCAGCCTGCAGGACTCCTTCTCGGAAACGATCGCGCCCGGCACGATTGCCTCGGCTTTCAGCTTTCCTGGCGGCTATTCGTTCCCGAACGGCGGAGCGACAATGCCTTCCGGCCTCTATAACCTCGGCACGCTGGCGATCGAACAAAACGCACTGAACGCCGCCACCTCGCCAGGTTCTTACCTACTCGCCTCGGGACAGTATGTCGTCACTCAGTTGGGCGTACACACGTTGACGGCCCTCGCCGGCCCGGATCCCAGCACCTATTTCACCGCCGCTGGACAGGGGAACGGCGATGCCCTGATCTACAATCAAACGAACTTCGGCTTCGACACGGTGAACGCCGTTCCGGAGCCATCGAGCCTCGTGATGTGCGGCCTCGCGGCCTTCGGCGGCTGGCGGTTGCGTCGTCGCCGCGCGGCTCAGCGTGAAGCTTCCAACACGCTTTAGAAGACGGCTCTGTGAAGAGCGTCATCGCCGATCGACGGGACCCCTGAGATTCCCGCTCCATCGCGATTCAGATCGACCAGAACTGGGGCTGGGAACCGCATCGGTTTCCAGCCCTTTCTCATTGCGCGGCGCTCACCTCATCGAAGGGAGCGATGCCGCATGCCTGAAGCTGCGCCTTCAACGAGTTTCCAGAGGAGGCCGAAGCCGCGGCCAGTCCTCCGCACGGAAGCACCGCCCCGGATTTTAGGCGTCAGGCGCGCGCCGCTTGAAGTGGCGCCGCGATCGTGCAGCATGCACAAAGAAGAGAAAGAGAACTGGCGGCCAGCCCGGCCGTCAAAACGCTCGCCTCTCAGCACTCTTCGCCGGCGACCGGCAAGTTCAGAGCCTCACACGAACAGCAGGAGACCAGGAGCCGCTCCCGCTGGCTGCCCCTGCCCGGTCGAACTCAAGCATCCCGAGCGCATCTCAGAGAAGCAGTCGCCCGGTGCGACCGTTGAACCGGGAGAAACTTCAGCTCTGCTTCACTCGATTGTTGACGACGATGACATTCTCGTGCGCCACGGACACACTCAGGTCCCCCATCCGCGACATCGTCCGCAGAAACGCATCGCCGCACCCCGGCCGGAACCAGTCATGAAGCTCGATCACAAGCACGCGGGTCCGTTCCAGCCAGTGCAGGCACCCCTCGTCTTCGAAGATCTCCTTCTCCGCCCCCTCGATGTCCATCTTCACGAGGTCAATCGCAGGCCAGCCCCGGCGCTGCATGATCTCCGAGATGGAAACCCCTTCCACCGCCATCGCGGATTTCCCGCGGTCGGAGACAGACTGCACCTGGAAACCCAGGCTTCCCGCCTCTGCGGCGTTCGAAATCTCGACCGGCTCCGAGTGTGGCCAGACGGCGGCCTGCATCATCGTCACCTGCGGATAGGGACGCGTGTTCCGGCACGCGGCTGCGAAGTTCTCGGATTCAGGCTCAATGGCGACGATCTCGCACTCGCCCAGTTGCTGGGCGAAATAAACCGACGCCAGTCCGATATTGGCGCCGGCATCCACGATCCTCACCGGCCGGTGAGGGAGAATCGCCCCGTAGGCGAGGTTGATGAAGATCTGCTCGAAGACCAGCCAGTCTCCATGATTCGGCCGGAGGTGCAGTTCCTTGTAGAAGGAGGTCGGCCGCAGAATCACTTCCTTCCCACCAGCCTGCAATTGATCGAGCCGGATCGCGTTGCGTGGTCCCACGCGGGGATTCTTGCTGAGTTTGGCGACTTCAATCAACCTGCGAAGCATCGCTCGGAACCTCCGGCCTTCCCAGTTGCTCAACCCTCTCGTCACGGCCGCGCCCGTCGACCACCGTCGCGGCCGCGCGCCGTTCGGAAGTCCGGCCCGTCAGGGCCGCCGCCTCATCATCCTCATCCACCTGTTCATTCGGCGCCGGCCACCGACGTCCGGCCTGTTCCTCTCGCACACCACAACGAGGCGCTCGGCCCCTTCGGAGACTATCGCCTCGTGTCTTTGAAGATCCCGTTCACGCCGCAGGTCGCGATGCGTGCATAGCCGGCGCTGCCCATCAGCGATTCGATTCTCTGGTCCACATCGGAGGTGTTCGCCTCCACCACGGTCAGAACCGGCCGGAATCGATCCCAGTCGTTGCTCTTCAGAATCTCCTCATCCCATCCTTCGGCATCGACGCTCAGCAGGGCGAACTGCTCCCTATTCTCCGGGATACACTCGCTCAGGATCGTTCGCAGCGTGAAAATCGGCTTGTAGGCGATGCGGGTCAGTGGAATGCCCCCCGCGATCCGCATGTCCGCGTCCTCTTTCGAGAACGTCGAAAACTGGTGGGACGCCAGCTCGTAGAACTTCGCCAGCCCGTCGCGGGGTCCAATCGCGGTATTGAGCACAATGTCCCGCGGACGATACCGCAGATGCATGGCACACAGGCGATCGGTCGGCTCCACCAGCACTCCGCTCATGCCGTTGGCGTACAGGCGGAATGTGTTCGACAGCCGTGCCGGATGATTCGCGCCGACATCCACGTAGTACCCGTTCTTGAACCACGGCGAGAGTTCCCTCATCAGCACCTCATCTTCGCCGTGCTGAGACCACGTTCGCCTGCCGCACCATTCCTGCCCCATGGCGGTCGGAAGCGCCATCTCGGCGTTCAGTTTGGCGGATGCCGCCAGCGAGGAGGAGCGGGTAATCGCCCTGGCCATTCGTCTTAACATGAATCCCTCGAGTGATGATCCGGTTGGCAGTTCGACGCGGCCAGCACCGCTCGCCACGCTGCCACGCCGGCGGATTGACTGAAGTCCTTCAAATATGCTTCCCGTGCCCGTTCGCCCATCGCGAGCCGGGCTTCCCGATCCGAGACAAGCAGTCGCAGTTGATGGCACAGGTCCTCCGCCGTCTCCGCGGCGATGCCCCCGCCCGTCCTCTGAACATCCATTGCCGCCTGGCTCGCCAGGGGGCCGAGAAACGCGACCGGCCTCCCCAGAACCATCACGGGATAGATCTTTGATGGACTGCAGGTGCCCAGCATCTCCCGAGCGAGCGAGGCGAGGTGGACATCCCCGCAGGCAAGAAAGGTCGGGAGGTCTCGGCGGTCAACGCGGTCGTGAAGCACGACATTCTTGGCGGATGTCTCCTCCACCAGGCGTTGCACTTCGCCAAGGCCCGGTCCGGAGACGGCGAACACGAACTGCACGGTTTCATCTTGGAGGAATGGACGAATCGCTTCACACAGCGTGCGGAAGTCATGCCACTGGCCGGCATAGCCCGAGTACATGATCGTCACCCGTTCCCGCAGCCCGAACTTTCGCCTCGCCGCTTCGGAATCGATTCTCAGGGCCGACCATTCGTCATCCGCCCATGTCCTGATGAGATGCACCTTCTCACGCGCCGCGCCCCCGCGAACGAGCACATCCGCCATGCATCGCCCTAACGTCACCAGCGCATCCATTCGGCGCAGTAACTTCATATTGAGGCCATGCATCAGTCCAGAGATCCGGCTTGCAATCGCACGTCCAGCCTGATGGCGGCTCACCTGTTCAGACGGGAGATCCATTACCCAGGCGACGCATCGCGCTCCGGTTCTCCGGCGGATGATGAGCGCGGCCAGGGCACAGAAACGCGGGCTGTCGAGGCAGATCACCGCGTCGAATCTGGCCCTGCATTTCAGCGCCCATCCGCAGAAGTACATCAGCAGGCACAATTCTCGAAGATGACGTTGCAGCCGCCCCGAGTTCATGAACGAATTGCACTTGTGAACGGTGACCGTTCCGCCGTTGTTCCGGACCTCGTGCTGGGCCGTGGCGTTGCTCGAGAGCACTTCCACGGCATCGCCGCCGTCGGCCAGGCCCTCCGCCAGTTCGGCCGCCAGGTGGGCCGTCGCCGCCCAGCCTTTGCCAAAGGAATTACAGAGAAGAAGGACTCGCATCAGGCTTCCGCTGTCGCTGCGATCGTTTTCAGGGGGCCGGTCCGACGTGGATGTGTTGCGCCGTCAGGCCCGTGTTTTCGCAACGATCTGGCCCGAGCTCGACATCTGCCAGTAGGCCGCTTCCAGGCGTTCCGCGATGCTGTCCCAGGTGCAGTTTTGCTTCACCCATGTCGCCCCGCGGGCACCCATTTCTTTCCGCTCCTCACCGGTCAGTGACAGCAATCGGCGCAGCCCCTCTGCAACCCCCTCCTCCGTCGGATCAACGATCACTCCGCAGCCGATTTCCTCGACGATCGGCATGTGGCACGGACCGCTGATCAGGACCGGCAACCCCTTCAGCATCGCCTCGATGATCGCCATCGAGAAGCCTTCTTCAAACGACGTCAGCGCGAAGATCTCCACTCCGGCGAATGGATCGAAACTGTGAGCCCCGGACGATGTTGCTTCGATCACCACCGAGCCGGAGACATCCGGCTCCGCGGCCCGATCCCGCACGACTTTTTCGTACGCCAGATCCTGTTTGATGGAAGCAACCAGCAGCCGCGCGCCGGGAAACTGTGGGCGAACGCGGGCAAAGCCTTCGAGCAGCTTCACAATCCCCTTCTTCGGATGCAGCCGGCTGTGAAACAGGATGATCTCTCCTCCTCCGGCGAGCTGCGGATGCATCGTTCGCTGTTCCGCCCGCCCCCCCGAGCCCTTGTCGGCCGTTTCGAGAAAGACGCCGTTTCCAATCACGAACGGCGTCCCCGACAGGGACATGTCCGATGTCTCTCCTCGTTCCAGTTCGTTCAGGAAGTGCACTCCATTCGCCCGGGAGAACGTCGCGAGCGTCCTGAAGACCAGTGATGCGATCCGCTTTTTCCATTTCGAGCGTCGCCGAGACCACCGGTCGAGCATCCCATGCGGGGTAAAGAGCCAGGGAATGCCCGCGGCCGCCGCTTTACGACCCGCATACGCCAGGCAGTGCTCCCACACGCCGTGAACATGCAGCACGTCGAATTCACGAACGTGTTGATCGATGAATCGATTGAAGTCAGGACTGAATCCGGCCGCTCTCGGACGGACTCGCTTGAATAATTTTAGCGGGAGGTCGCTGCCGCCCGCCCGGCGGACACTCTCGGACCAGAACTGCCGGACTTCCTGTTCTTCCTCCCCGTCAATCATCGCCACGACAGTCGGAGAATGACCGCGGCCTGCCAGGGCCACGGCATGTCCGATCACCACGCGCGGGGGCCCGCCGGTTCTCGGATGCATGTCGGGAGCAACGATCAGAATCTGCATTGGTTTCTCGGAACTCCAGCCATCTCCGGGAATAGCCGGCTGCACCAGGTCGTCGATTTGACTGGCCGCGATGTCACCGCGTGTCGCTGAACGACCGACCGCTGGGGATGTCATGAGTTAAACGGCCTTTGACCGAGTGCTGCGGAGCGCCGTCTGAACGGCGTCGACGAGCCCCTCGCCGAAACGCGACACCGGCAACCCCTCATTCAAATGCCGCCGCGCCTCGAGCCCCATGGCGCTTCGCCGGTCGCCAAGATCACTCAGCCTGCAAAGGCTGTCGGCCATCTCGCTCACCGATTCCGGATCAAAGCCGAATCCGGTCACGCCTTCAACAACCAGTTCTGGAAAGCAGCCGCAGTTGCGGGACACCGCCACGGGAACGGCTGCCGCCATCGCTTCATTCACGACGAGCCCCCACTGCTCATGCAGGGCCGGATGGACGAAGGCATCCGCGAATCCAAGCCAGGGGATGATTTCCTGCCGCGTCAGGAATCCCGGCAGATGAACGACCTCCTTCAACCCGCCCCGCTCAATCTGCGACTCGAGTTCCCGCCGGAGCGGGCCGTCTCCCAGGATCACCAGTTGATGGCGAAACTGGTCTCCCTGGCGTTCGCGCGCCATCTGGAACGCGTCGATCAGGCGTCCCAGGTTCTTCCGGGCCATGAAGCGGCTCGACGCCAGAAAATAGGGGGAGGACACCGCGGTGGGCCGCAGGTTCCCGCCACGCGCGGCATCGACGTCGGCCGCGAACCCCTCGTTGTCGACGAGATCGTATCCGAAAAAGATCTTCTCTCCCGGCATTCCGAGCGACTGCAGATACTCCGAATGAAGCACTCCGCCCACCAGCGCCGAGTCGAACTTGCTGATCCACAGGACGGACTTGATGCGCTCTTTCCACCATGCGCGCGGCGCGTCGTCCCGGTGGCTCTCGCTCATCAGCACCCGTGCAACGTCGTTTTTGCGGCACCATTTCAATGCCTGACGCGCAAAGTCGAATCCCCATCCCGGGACGGCGACCGCATCAGGCCGCAGCCGATCGAGAGCTTCGGTCAGGAGGCGCGGAGAACTGAGTCGCGGCTGGTTTCCGGCCTGGAATTCCTCGAGCGTCGTCACATAGTCGGGAACGTCAACGGCTCCCCACGGATGCTCCGACGTCGTCGCGACAATCTGGATCGCCGCCAGCTTTCCCCCGATCGCCTCCAGCGCCCTGCGGGCGCTCTCCAACCTGGCGATGTGGTAAGGACCGATGTTGTAGAACAGGACGACGACGTTCACAGCCACAAGCAGCCTTCAGATTCGACTTCGCGTCCGGAATCAGACGCGACTGAACACCATGGTGGGACACTGGGAGTTCATCCGGTATCCGCACGTCTCCAGGAATTGAACAATGTCCGCCGAAGAGCGGCCGCGTCGTTCAAGCATGTCGTCGTGCAGTTCCAGCGCGATGTGTTCGACCACGCCGCTGATGAACACGTCCTTCGATCCCAGGATGGCCTCATACTCGAAGCCCTCGACGTCAATCTTGATCAGACGCACCTTGTTAATCCGTAACGCCCCGAAAAGATTCTTCAGCGTCGATTGCAGCACCACCTGTTCTTCCCCGGAATACCGCGTCGCCCGCAATAGCCCTGAGCTGCCGGTATTGACGTCAGGGCTCAGTGCCAGTGTCGCCAACCCATCCGAGTCCGAAATCGCCCTTTGAACAACGAGCACGTTGCGCAACCCGTTTGACGTGATGTTGCGATGCAAGACCCCCTGAAGCCGCGTCTGGGGTTCGATGCAGACCACCTCTCCTGATGGCCCAACTCTCTTCGCGGCGATGATCGTGAAGTAACCCTCGTTTGCCCCGAGGTCGACAAACGTGTCACCTTCGGAAAGCAGTGACGTCACTGTTTCCGCCATCTGTGGTTCATACTCGCCGTCTCGAAGCAGGGAATCTCCGAAGTTCGACGCGGGGTCGATGAAAAACTCGCCCGCCGCCGTGCTCACGCCCCGCCGCTGGACACGCAGCACCCGCTTGAGAAAGGAACCTAGGAACGCCGGCCGAACCCGCGTCAGCCAGTGATATCGTTGTGCGCTCATCGTCGCTGCCCGCTCCACATGCCCCACCGCAATCGACCTCGATTGCGAACTTACTAACTGTGTCTCCGGACGATACCGGCCCGTCTGGCGCGTCGCCAGAACTTTGTCGACACTCCAGGTCGTCCTAAGCAGCCTTCTTTGTATCGCGCATTGTCACCATCCGCTCGTAGAACTTGATCCCCACCGCCAGGAACACAATCGGCCACAGATCGAACAACGTCATCCCGCGGCCCAGGTGTGGGATCTTGCCAAGCGCGGCCAGTACCAGTCCGATCCGAAGCATGCGGTGACCACCGGAGGTCAGCTGCTTGCACAGCCACCAAAAATACAGCACCAGCAAGACAGCCGGCGCAACCGGACCGGCGTACAGGCCGAAATTGTCCACTCCCTGGCCGATCAACCCGGTGGAGATGGTCGCCACCGCCTGCCCTTTGAACGGACCGCTGGTGTATTTGCCCACGCGAAGTTCAGAGAACTGCTGCCCCGGGAATGGCTTGTTCTTCCAGATCGATCGCGGAACGAAATTGAGCGCGCACTCGAGGTATTCTGCCCCCCACCGGACATGCATCTTCCCGGAGTTCATGTAGCGGTTGAGATAGATCAGTTCCTCCGCCATGTTCCGGCCCAAGTGTCGCTTCTCGACAACCTGCCCCAGCGCCCGCTCTTCTCTCCCAATCTCGTCAATGCCTCGATCGCGGTATTCGAGCATCACGATCATCGTCAGATTGATCAACAGACCGACGACGCCGACGAAGACCGCTTTCTGGAACAACGTCCATTTCTTGATGAGTAGCACCGCCAGGATTGCCGGCACGCAAACCGAAAGCAGGACACTCCGCGTCCCGGTACAGACAAACATTGGCCATGTCAGCAGCATCATGAACAGCATCACGCGCCGTCGCGTGGTGTTTCGACTCACCACATAAAAGAACCCGAACAGGCTGCAGACAGCACGGTAGAGATAGTCGCCGCTCGAAACGAGAAAATCGAAACTCCCACCGAATCGGCCGCGATGCCACATATATGACGAGTAGTTGGACCGCGCCTCGACCGGATACAACGCCGTCACAATGTTCCATTCGACTCGGCTCAGTCCGTACACAAACAGCACCGCCCAGGTCACGAGCAGAACTCTTTGCAGGGCTCCGTGGTCAAGGTCCTCCACCGAGAACTGTCGAAGCGCTTCCGTCTTCGTTCGAGGAACGAAATTGAGCAGCGCTCTCAGCGCCAGGAGGAACACCGTGGTCTGCAAGAAGGCGAACGACACGCTTTCCGGAGGAAAGCGTGCGTAATCCTTCGGATACATGAACGGGTCCATGAGATACCAAAGGGCCACCGTCAGGTAGACGACGGAAGCCATCACGTTTCTCAGCAGGTGCATTGCGGCGAAGGCGTTCGCCAGCAGTAGCCCCAGCACGCCGCACGTCATCCAATAGGTGAACGGAAGCTCGAATCCGCTGATTTGAAACGGGTTGTTCATGAAGGAAGAAATGCCGCAGACGCGAAATCCCCGCGCCGACAATGTCGTGAGAGTTCGATCAACATGCAGATCGTGAATTCAATCGAGTGATTGCCCATCGGCTCGCCGGACAGGGACGGGTGTCGGCGACCCGGTCGGTCGCTGCAGGCGCCCAGCCGTCTCGCACGACAGTCGGGGGCGATCAACGTGTCACCCGTTGCGGGGACACGGACGAAGTCAGTCGCTCGCCCAGGTCCGCGATTCGCAGCTGTCGCCGGTTCCGCATTTGCTCGCCCATTTCGTACAACAGGGCCGGCTGGTCCAGGATGCGTTTCACCGTCTGAACAATCGCTTCAGGAGACACCTCTCCGAGCGTCAGGCCATTCACTCCGTCGACGACGACGTCGCCGCAGTGCCGGGAAACGATCAGGGGAAGGCCGAAGGCCGCGGCTTCCAGCTGGGTCAGGGCGAATCCGTCCGAATGCGTCGGGAGAATGAAGACATCGGAGCGACGGTAGAACTGTTCGGTCGTGCTCCGGGCAACTGGTCCGACAACGTCAATCGAAGGTTCAGCCGCCATCTGTTCCAGAAGTGTCGAATCGCCGCCTCCCACAACCAGCCATTTCACGGGTTCATTGCGCAAGCTCCGGGCTGCCTGCAGTAGCTCGATGACCCCTTTCCGCGCAATCACCTGCCCGAGAAACAGGATTTGAAGCGGCGACGCCTGGGTGAATCGCGTTGGGGCATCCCGTGGCGGCGATGTTAGTGTCTTGCTTTCAAATGCCAGCGGGATCACCGCGATCTTGTCGGAGGATACGCCGCGCTGGACAAGCGCGGTCCGGCTCCATTCCGAGTTGACGACGATCACATCCGCCAGTTCATGTTCGACGTTCCACCGCTCCCAGTACTCCGGGCTGGGCCGTGGCGGACGCGCAAGCCCATGCCGGTCATGGATCTGCTCGACAAGGTCCTGCTCAAATGGCCCCGGATCAATCTGTCCCAGGACCAGCCTGGAACTCCCTCGCGCCTTCTCGAACACGTCGAGCGCCGCGTAGCTGTAGGAGAACACGATCTCGCCCATGTCGATCGTTGAGGCCAGCCGCCCGAATCTCTTGTTCCTCGCTTCGATCAATGGCCAGCCACGGATCCCTTGCCAGCGGCTCATCGCCTCGAAGGCCAGCATCGGACCGTTGAAGCTGCGCACCGTGCGGGAGGAGATTTCGGGATGCGAACGGTCACCCAGGCTGCGAGGCAGGAATCGCCGGCCGGCCCCCTGGAACCACAAATCCGTCACCAGCCGCGTCGACACCCCGCGCGCGAGGAGCGCGCGTGGAATGGCGTAGTGCTCGCGTGCCCCGAGTTGAAACACCGACCAGGCAGGACGCATGCTCTTCACGGCCCCGCCGGCCTCACGTCGCCCAGGTCGCGAACCGGACTCCCGACGACGAGGTGATTTCCCGGCACGTTCTTGTTCACGATCGCCCCGGCCCCCACGACGGCGTTGTCTTCGACGGTCACTCCCCCGAGGACAACCGCATGCGCGCCGATCCAGGCGCCATTCCCGATCACGATTGGTCGAGTTATCAGCGGGAAGGATCGCTGCCGGGGATCGTGACTGCCGGTGCACAGATATGCCCCTTGAGAGACGCAGCTGTTCGGGCCGATCGTCACCGCGTCGAGGTTGTCGATCCACACTTCTTCACCAATCCAGCAATAGTCCCCGATCGACAGCCTCCAGGGAAACTTGATGTTCACATGCGGCTTGATGACGACGCGCTTCCCGATGGAAGCGCCGAACTGCCTCAGCAACACGCGCTTGAGCGACGACAATGGAAAATAGCCGCTGTGAAAAATGAACTCGTTGACCAAGTACCACAGCACTCGGCGCGGCAGCCCGGCGCCGGGTGTATAGCTCCCCTTCTCGTACGTCCCGAGGCGGAGGAAACTCTCCGGGTGAGCGTCGCGGTGAGGCGCAGACACCTTACACCACCCCCAACTCGGCCAGACACGTCTGCGCGTTCGCTTCCCAGGAATGGTCGCGGCGATATCGCTCCCACTGCGGCTGAGACGGGTTCTCGAGTTCTGAACGGATGGCGACCGCCAGCGCCTTTTCGCAGTCCGGCTCGCAGAACGTCCCGAGGTGGTACTCCTCCACGTCGGGCTGCAGCGGACCTCCGCCGGCCGACGCGACGACCCGTCGCTCAAAGCGCACGGCCGCGCTGAGAACGCCGCTCGCCGAGCAGAACTCCCGGCTGTACGTGATCATCGCGATGTCGGACGCATCGAAGTAACTGAAAACGTCTTCGTCCGGCACGAAATCATGCACCCAATGGCATCGCCCGGCGACGCCAACTTCCTCGGCCAGTGCGTGATACTCGGCAATGGGACGCTGTGCTCCCGACTGCTCCCGTCCCACCACAAGCAGATGTGCTTCCGGGAACTGCGCCAGCGCGCGAATGATCAGGTCCAGATTCTTCCCGTCGCGAATATGACCGAACGACAACAGCACGGGCGCCTCGGACGGCAAGCCGAATTCCGCCCGGTGCTTTCCCCGATCGGCCTTTCCAAGTTGATCAGAAGTATCGAGCAGGCCGTGCCGGATGGTCACCCGGTGCAATTGCCGCGACGGCCGCCCCGTATCGATCGGCCCCTCGCCATGTACGAACGCGACGTCGATGAACGAATAGGCCTGTGACACGGAGAACTCGTGCCAGAGTCGCGGCCCCACCACGAAATCGCGCTGCGGATCGTGGACGATGACGCCAAACCGCGTCCCCTGGCGATGAAGCCGTCGCAGCGACCCCGCCCACATCGGCGAAAAGTACTCCGAATAGGCCGAGATCAGCACAGCGGGCGCGTTCACTCGCCGGACCGACGCCACCAGTTCCTTCACTTGGCTAACCGCCTGTCGGACAAACGCCAGTCCCCTTGAAACGCGTGACTTCCCTGGCTCCGACTCGGGAAGTTCCTGCACCTCAATGAGCGGAGAACTCGGAAGTCGACGGACGACGGACTTCGAACCGATCACATGCACGCGGACGCCACACGCGGCAATCGCCGCCACCTGCTGCGCCGCATAGATGCTCAGCCCACCTTCACCGACGGGCGCGAAATAAACGAGCGTCTTCTGACTCATGGATTCAAAACCAGGACCGGGAGGATGATGGTCCTCCCGATTCGCTACCGAGGGTGACGACATCGTGGAGTCGGCTTACAGACCGGTCAGGTCGTCCAGCCAGGCATCGACGAGCACGAGTTCCTTCTCCGGGAAAATCTCCGCCTCGACCAGCCGTGCATAGCAGCTCCGCATGTTCTTACCCACATTCTCCACTCCATCCGACAGCGGCAGTTCGGCCAGCATGTCGGTGATGCGACGGTTCAGCTGGTAGCCAGGGACTTCGTCATTGAAGTCCCGAGTCAGGTCATGCATGTTCCGGTCCTGGAACACCTCGGACGCGTGAAACACGACTCCCAGCTTCAAGGCCCACAGGCATCGCTGTGCGACGAAGCTCTTCCAGATGTCGCACATCCGGAACGAGCAGTAGCTCGGGATATATAGGAGTGGGAATGCCGTCGGCCACCACCATGTCGACTGCGTATTGAACGGACACCAGTTTCCAGGGGGCAGATGGACGCTCCGTCCACGATCAAATTCGAATGCGTGGTCGAGCACGAGCCGCCAGATCGCATCGACGTCCGGAGAGCCGTCGACCAGTCCCTGCTGGATGGGCGCCCTCACCGGGGACGTCACGGGGATGAGTTCCGGAACGCCTTTCCGGATCTCATCGAGAGGCAGGCCCCGTGGCCAGATATTTTCCTTCGAGAAATACCGGTAAACGTTCACCCAGCGTGCGGGAGAGATCTCTCCCACGCTGACGACGTCGCTGAGCTGTTCCGTTCGCGGCTGCCAGCTTGGAAGGGGCGCATTGTCATCGTCGGTCTCGTAAACGCAGCTCGCCCCGGAAGCGATGGCCTGCAGATACCCGATGTTCTTTCGCGCGTAGTGACCGACAGGCAGGGCATTTCCCAACTTGAACGGGCCCGCCTGCTGAGCGGCGAGGTCCAGAAAATCGACTGGCCATTCCGAGGCCGAGCCTCCGTCGAAGCGCTTCGGCCCCTTCTTGTCGCCGATCACAACAAGACGGCCAGCCGCCTCAGGCAGCCGCTTCGCGAGCTTCCGGACGCAATCCGTCGGTTCCTGGATCGTCGTAATGACTGCATATAGCATCTGTCAGCATCCAATCGAAACTGAAATGAAAGGCGCGGGCGGGCGAGGTCACGATGTCGCGAACGAGTTCGGCGACCTGTCGCCCGAGACGATCGCTGCCCGGCGTTCGGAGTAAAGTTGTGGAGTCATTTCCCGGAGTCGTTGCCGACACGATCGACACGCGGTCCCGCCACGCAGCAGGCCCTTCAGGTAGCCAACCGACGAATTGAACTTCGTCCCATAGACGAAGGCGAGGAGCCGGAACATTGGCCAGTCGATTCCCTCGCGTTTGAGAGCTCCCCTTGCCTTCTGCAGGCGGGCGATCCGTGCCACGATGCTCAGCACCGCGACAGTCAGCAGGACCAGGCAAACCGCTCGGGGCCAGCCGACCAGGAACAGCGCTCCCAGGCCCCCGCCGACCAGACCAATCACCTCGAGCAACAGCCGTCCGGCGATCAGGCTGTGATCCTTCATCCGGATCGCCGCCTCGCCATCGCCCAGACCGTATCGCGACGCCTCTCGCAGAAACGACTTCAGACGCTTGTGACGATGCCAGTAGCAGCGAATGGTCGGCGCACTGCTGCGCGGGACTTCCGCCTGTTCGATCAGGTAGTGGAACACCGCATCGTCAGCGGCCAGTGTCAGGTCTTGCGGATACTTTCCGAGCGATTCCCACGCGGCCCGCCGATAGGCAATCGAGCGTGAGGAGCTGTAAGAATCGGGAGTCGCCTCGAGGAATTGGTCTCCCTTGAGCCCCCATTCAGTCATCGCCCACGGACCTTCGAGCCCTTCACGTTTTACCCCCCAGCTGCCGATCACCAGGTCGCACCCGGCATCGTTCCGCAGCGGAGCACTCAGCTCTTCAATCCACTCCGAGTCCCACTCGCACCCGATATCCGTCGAAACGATCAACTCGCAGCCGGCCATTTCGATCGCGAGGTCACGCCCTCGCGCAACATTACAGCCAGTCTCTTGGTGAATCTTCAGCTGAAATCCATAACCCTGGGCGTCGGACGCTTCAGAAAGTAGCTCCCAGGTCCCGTCGCGTGAACCACCGTCGACAATGATGACTTCCGAAGGCTGGAGAGTTTGTTCCCGCATCGATTGAAGGAACTCCGCCACCCCTTTGCGGTCGTTAAAGACAGTCGTCACAACAGCAATCATCGCTGATCCAGTCTCGCTCATCACTTCACCAGTCGCAGTCGGCGCGAGGCGCGGTACGTGAAGTCCAACAACTCGGCCGACATCCGCTGGAATGCGGTCACCGATCCCAGCCGCCTCGCATTGTCCTTCAGCAGCGTCTTCGCATGTCCCTGGTGATGCAGGGTCGCCAAAGTCACGCTCTGCCCGTCCGACATCGTCGCGCTCGGCGTCCTGCCGTTCCAGCCGAGCTTCTTGAAACCCTTTTCGTCCGCTTCGAACCCCACGAACTCGAACAGCGAGCCATCGAATGGGTTCACGCCGAATACCTCGTCATAGGTCCCCAGCACGTCGGGATGCTTCTCCCGGAACCATTGGAACATGGTCATGTCCGAAACCCCGCCACCTCCGTACTCAGCCATCTTCCCGGCGAACACCGCTTCCATGCGTGGTTCCCACTCCCGGTCCCGATACACCTCCTCGACAAAATCGCAAAGCTGCCTCAAAGCCTCCCGACGATTGACGAAGCACAGATGGGCCGACACTCCGTCAAACATCAGGCCGAAAGACGCCGTCTTCTGCACATAGGGCGGCAGGTTGTCAACGACCAGGATATCCGTATCCGCATAGACGAAACGCTCGAAGCCATGGGCCGCGGCCACTTCGTGCAGTGTGAACCAACGCTCGATACAGATCCGTTCGAACGACACTCCCAGCGAACTGTGATGTCGGTAAATCTTCCCGAACTCCGTCGCACGCCGGCTGTACTCGCCGGCCAGGTATGTCCGGGCCCCAAGGGCTTTCGCGACCTGACAGGCAAACCTGTCGCCGACGAAATGCACCCGCATGCCGCTGTTTCGAATCGCGGTCTCGATCGCATACGGGATGTACCACGAATATCCCGAATGCACGAAAAACAGGTCACCGCCTGAGTCGGTCGTGTCGGTCATCGCCCCTCTCCAGACCGGCTGCGGCCACCCAGGAACTTCAACGGCGCCCGCACAAACCCCTGGAGTCGCTTCAACCGGTTGACGCGCCGAATCCCAAGAAAGTTTCGAACCGCCAGGCCGGCGCCAGCTCCACCGTTCAGCGCGACGCATTTCGCCAGCCACACTTCCGCTCGCTCGAACGCTGCGTCCGCCTGAACGCGATCCCCCGCGTCGAGAGCCCGGTTGCCGATCGATTCCCACAGCCGGCAGAGCGCTTCACACTGCCCGGCCGTCGGCTCCAGTCCTGATTTCTCCAGATGCGCCAGATTGCTGGCAATCACCTGCTCCATCGCCGCGGACCACTTGGGCAGGTCACGGAAGCAATCGCGGGCATTCACCGTTTCCGCCCGATAAATCGCCGTGCATTTCTTGGAGAACGCGATTCTTCGACCGCGGAGCACCCGAAACCAGAACGCCGTGTCCTCGCCCGCATACCGGTCCAGTTCGACAGGCCAGATCTGCTCTCCAAGCACGGCTCTCCGGACCAGCCCGCAGTGAGGAGGCCACGGGGCGAACGCGATCGACGTTTCGTTCAACCCGAACCCGCCAGTCCCACACACGCTCGTATCGACGACGCGCCCTGCCTCGAGTTGGATCTTCTCGGGTTCAGCACGGTCGGCCTGCACGTGCAGGAAATTGCTGACGGCGATGTCGGCCCGATCCGAATCCGCAAGTGCGACGAGCGACTCCAGGTGGTCTCGTTCCAGGAGGTCATCCGCATCCAGGAACAGGGCGAACTCGCTTTGCGACTCGTTGAGTCCCAGCTGTCGGGCCGCCGCCGGACCGCGCACCTCTGCGGGGGCCTGCAGGAGTCGAATCCGATGATCTGTCGCGCCGAACTGTTCCACGATCTTCGGGCCATCGTCGACGGAATGGTTCTCCACAACCACTGCCGTCCAGTCCGTGAACGTTTGCGCCTGCAGCGAACGGAGCGTCTGCGCAACGTACGGTCCCTTGTTGTGAAGTGGCATCACAACAGCAACACGGCAATTCGGCGCGACGGCATTCACGTCTCGAAGTCCTACTGCAGTCCGCAAAGCTTCTTCGCCACTCCGATGCATTTATCAACCACCCGCTGATCCCAGCTCTTCGGCGGATTCACATACGGAGGGGGAACCCGGTCGTCGTAACTCCAGGTCCGCTCTGCCGAAACGTGGTAGTGGCACACGCGGAGCCGCCGGAACGGATCACTGATCCGGTATCCCACTTCCTGCAGCTCATGCGCCAAACGGCTGTCGCATCCCGGCTTCCCCAGTGGAAACTCCAGCCACATCCCCGGCCGCGGCGGACCACGAAACACCCATGCGTCCTGCATCGCATACCGCACAGGACGCTTCGCCCGCTCTTCCGCCCAGTTGATCCGATAGGGAACCAGCGATTTCATGTCCCGGCGCGAAAGGCAGTACGCCTCGCCGGCCGGCGTCTTCTTGAGCTTCGCCGTCGTCGAAGGACAGATGAAGCAGTCCGAATTGATAATCACATTCACGTCATCAGCGCCGGAATGAAACGCCGCGGCCGCGAAGTAATCAGCGACCAGCGGACGCCGTTCCACCTTCCAGTAAACGAGCTCCGACGGCTCGTGAATCTCTGACGGCTCCGCCAGGACGATCATCCGAGTGATGTTGGGATCATCCAGCATCACGCCCATGCACGACAGAACCTCGCACGCCCGCCGCGGGTTCTTCGGCACGTAGTAGTTGTAGTAAACGTTGACCTGCGACATATTCTGTTTCGACTGCCGAATCGTTCGTCTCACTCCACTGGAAGGTAGGGCTCATACCTCGGCCGCCACCGTTCCCATCGTCGGCCGGCCCGTGATCGGAAGCCCCTGCGGGCCAGCGAGCCGCCGCTGTCGCCACGGCCTCCTCAGGCCACGCCAAGTCCACTCAACCCCAGAAACTCTTTGCCGTACTCAACCACCAGCCGCCGATATGCGTCCACCGCCGCTTGCTCCCCCTCGACCGACAGCGGCGCCTGCGAATCAAAAACCCGGAGAAGCTGGTCCGCGAAGTCCTGCGGCAACGACGGATCGAAATACACACACTCCGGCGCCGCCTGTTCACGATGCACCGCAATGTCCGATGCCACGATCACCTTGCCGAGCGCCCGCGCCTCTTCCACGCCCGTATTCCAACCCTCGAACAGCGACGGCTGAACCAGTCCGCAGCAACCCCGCAGGAGCTGCAACTGGTCGCTCTTCGGAATCAGCCCCAGCAACCGCACGTTCGCATGCAGCCCCAGCCGCTGCACGGCCGAAAGCACCTCGTCCCCATAGGCCGGCCGGCGAGCATCATGCAGACGCCCCGTCATCGCCACGCAGATCCCCGGCCTCCGCTCCACCGCGATCTTCAGCGCCTCGAGCAGTCCCAGATGGTTCTTGTGCACCCAGAACTGGTTCGACACCAGCAGGAACCGCTCCGGAAGGTGATACTTCGCCACCGTTTCGGCCGGTGATCGCGAAAACGTCTCTTTCGGGACACTCACCCGGAACCGCACCACGCGCACCTTCGGGGCCACCCCCGGCGAAAACGCTTCGAGGTCCTTCTTCACCGCTTCGCTCGAAACAATGATCATCGGAGCGTTGTCCGCGATCCGCTTCATTCCCCAGTCCCGCAGTCGCAGTTCATGAGCTTCGAAGTATTGCGGGAGACGGAAATGCTGCAGGTCCGGAATCCACGCTGCCGAGTCCGTTCCCGCGTCGTCGCGAGTTCCGTCGAACGGAAACACGAACCGGAATCCCTCCCGCTTCGAGACCGCCGCCAGCCCCTTGTTTCGGACGCGCAAGCCCAGCTTCCTCGCGATCCGCACGCTTAACAGGTGATCGACCGACAGGTCTTCCGGCATCAGGCTCACGTCGGGAATCGACTTGAACGCCTCGACGTTTCCCGTCTCCCCCGGCCTGTGCAGCAGCGACATCGAAACCGGCGAGCTCAATTCCCGCGCCGCCGAAGAGATCGCCAGGATCAGGTTCCGGGTGTACTCCAGACCTCCCACCCACTGCGCTCCCCCCTGCAGCACGACTCCAATGCGATGACCACTCATACGTGAACTGCCGCACTCCGATACCAGCGGACGAACTGCTTCACTCCCTCTTCCAGCGGAACGGCCGGCCGGAATCCCAGCGACCGCACCAGCCCGATATCCGCCTGCCACCGACACGGCGTCCCCGAAGGAATTTTCCCGTCGAACTGCACATCGATCGGGCTCGGAAGTTCGCGAACGAGCAGCCCAGCCAGCGTGGCGATCGTCGTCTCTTCGCCGCTCGCCACGTTGTAAGCCTCCCCCTGCATCTGTCCGTTCGTAACCACCGCCTCGACTGCACGGGCCACGTCACTCGCGTGGATGAAATCCCGCGATTCGCTCCCGGTTCCCTGCAGGCGGATCACCGGCCCGCGATGAGCCTTCTCCATGATGTCCCACACCACCTGCTTCCGCAGCCCGTCGCCATAGGCGGAAAATACCCGCACAATGGCCGTCCGCAGCCCTCGGGCCCGGGCCGCGTTCTGCACGATCGTTTCCGCCAGTTGCTTGTTGAGCCCATACGGTGACAGCGGCGACAGGGAACAGAGTTCCCCCACCGGCAGCGTCTCCGGCTGACCATACACCGCCGCACTCGAAATCAGCAGCAGCTTCGCTTCCGGCGCATCGTCGGCCACCGCGTTCACCAGGTCCTGGCTCAGCACCACGTTCCCGAAGAAGTCGCACTCTGGATCGGCAAACGACTTCGGAACCGAAGCGCTCCCCGCGGCATGCACGACGCAGGTCGGCCGAGTCTCCTTGAGCAGGCTCGCCAGTTCGCCGAGAAACTGCGCCCGTCCCGTCCCGTTCGATCCACTGTAGGCGGCGCTCGCCTTCGGAGCGCGGACCACGGTCGTTCCGCGCTCGCGGAGGTGCTTCTCGATCCACGTCCCCAGGAAACCGGAAGCTCCGGTCAACAGGGTCGTGCCCAGCGGTTGATCTTCGGCCAGCGACATCGACAAAGGCTACAGCGCTTCCGTCTTCCCCGTCCGCACATCCACCACCGGCAACCCGCGAATCAGGTCCAGTCCCTCGAGCGAAGTCTTGAACAACAATTGTCCGGATGCGTCGCGGGTCTCCCGGAACTTTGCCTGAACAAAGCCCTCTTTCGGAGTTAGCACCCGCAACCCATGCGGGAGTGGCTGCTTAACGAAATACGCATTGTTGCCCGCCGAGTTACAACCAACGAACCCATAGCCACGAGACTCACCAAGCTCAACCAATGCGGACAAAGACGCACCGTAGTACAAGTGGCTCGGGTGCGCTTTCGACCGCACAAACGCCGGATCATACGGAACAGTAATCGCCCGATCCGGACCGAATCCTGCGTTGTACTCCACGATTACTGTGTCTGGCTCGCAGCAGTTAATTGCCTTCCAAACCCAGTAGTCGTTTCCGTCAATGTCGATGTGCAACAGCCCCAACTTCCCGCCGAATCCGCTGGAACTGAGCAGTTCGTTGACGTTCTCTGCAGTCACGAACGCCAAGTTCGCGGTCAAATCGTGCCGCCACGCGGCATCGGACCTCTTGATCGTCTCGACGTTCGAGTCCGATCCATCCATCACCATCCCCCGCCAGTTCCGCTTCAACAACAGGAAGCGCGTGTTTGATTCCACGTACGACTCCACGCCAAATTCGACGAACGTCTTTGACTCTGGCTGTACGAGGTCCATCAGGTAACTGATGATCCCGTCGTCCCCAAACTGCGAGAAGATACGAAATTCATGGTCTGCGAGTGTATCTGCCGGCTTCGGGCTAATCTGCGCGGCTCGAATCTCGCCAAGCACGATAAGCGCTCGCTCCATTGCGGCTGCCTGCGTCCGCAGTTGCTGTTGAACAGTAGTCAAGTCCGCGCGAAGTTCATCACCCGCAACGATGCCCATCCGTGTGAGAATCTTCTTCAACATTATTCGCTATCCAAGCACGTAAAGTTCAACGCGGGACGTCCATTGACGAACTGGCTACCGACTGCAGGGGCATCCCCGAATCGCTCGACTATCTCCAGCCCAACCGCCATCTGACTGCGAGACGTACTCGACGAATCGCACTTGCACACTTCCACAGCGCTCTTCCCGCCCTGCTGGTCATCGCCAATGACGCACGCTCCCACACAAGATGGTCGCGCGAGTCAGTGCCCCCAATCCCAGTGGCAATCGTCGCGATCTCTGACACCGAGTAGGGAACGCCTACCGGCCGCACTGTCTTGCCGATTTGGCAGTCGGAGAAGGGAAATTCACCCCACACCGCCGCTTGCCCGTAGTCCAGGTATTTCCACCAATGCTCCACAATATTTCCAACGACCGTCTTACACGCGTCTGGGTCCCATTCACGCCTGCCGCATTCCGCATAAGCCCGAGCAAATTCATCCACTGCTGAATGAACCGTTTGTATCCCCCACGACTGCAACCGTGAACTATCCCCAAGTATTGGGCGGACTATCCCGTCGACCCTTTCATAGCCCTTCGTGGAGCCATGAGGAGCCGTCCCAAACATCTCCATCACTTGAGGCAGGAATGGGTAGGAGCTCAACACACGAAGATCGCGCGGATTAAAAAGAAATGCGTCGCACTCACCAGCATCTTCGTGAATCGCCTGCAATCCGCAATACAACCCTTGCAGCCTCTCACCGGCCAGAGGGGTCAACAACCGTTTCAACGATGCCTGTAGACGTGCATGCCAACCCAAGTCCACAACAGCACATCGCTCCCCGTCCTCCAAACCTTCTTGCTTCAGATATCCTTCGACACTCGCGCGCCTTCTGTGAGCTGCTTCTAGGATGTGCTCCTGCACATTCCTCCGGAGCAGAATGCTCTTCAGCACACTTAGCGACTCATCGTCAATCGGTTGATGCCACCATTCCCCAGGCTGCGCGCCCTCACACTCGCCTCGAATCTGTTCGACACTCACCCCTACCCGCTCAAGTGCCCGCGCTAGCGTCAGCCCTGACGCCCGATCCAGCATCCAACTTGGTGACTCGTCCCAATGGTCATTGATTGCTGCTAGATGCCACGCTTCTCGACTACCGTACAGATACCTTAGATCTAGGCCGTACTTCCTTTTGCCCTCCAACACTTTGGCAATGCGGTACAGTAGGTACCCATCACGAGCCACAAAATACAGGCGCTGAAGTCCCAGACGTTTTGCCGTTTCCAAGACCCATTCGGTGTAAAGCGTCAACACCGGTGCCACGCCGCTCGCGCCCGTGTCCCACAGAATTCGCTGCCGCGTATCATGCGGGCCACCTAAGCGAACGCGCCTGCTTACACCGGCCAAGATTGATGAAAGCAGTTCAACGTCGCCGCCCCGCCCCATTGCCGCTTCCAACCCGTTCAGGAGTGCGTCAGCAACGTGTACGGCCTTGATCCCCTTCTTTGACGGCATCAGAACGTCGGAATGTAGATTGTCGCCGTAATGCACGACTGATCCGGCTCGTACACCACAATGCTCCAAGACGACATCAAACAGTTCGCCACTGGCCTTCGTCTTCCCTTGATCTGCACTTACGAACAACTCGTCGGTCTCAAGCATCGCTCCCGCTTTTCGCAGCATTTGGGCAATGTCGTTCTTGGGCAAGTACATATCCGACACGAACACAACGTGTGCGCCCCTTCGGCGCTCATCCTGAATCAGCTTCATCGCCACAGGATTCGCAAATATTGATTGCGACTCAACCTCGATCTCAGCGCGAAGCAAACTCTCGCGTTCGCTATCGCTCAAGCCGGTCGCGGCTTGAAGCACGCGATAGATTTCTGCGAGCGTCGGGTTGCCACCGGTTTCTGCGGAAGCGGCCGCTTCAGCCTCCTTACGGCGTCTTGCGAACTCGCGTCCGACATCCGCGTTACCCGACAGCTTGCTACCCGAGACAATCTCGTCAAACAACGTCGATGGCACCGAAACTCGGCGCACAAGAACGGTATCGAAGACGTCAAACGACGCGATGCGTGTGCTGGGCCGAATCACGATCTCACGGCGCGGCACAAGACGTTTGGCGAGAACGAGATTCTCGACAGGTCGTCAACCGGACCTATCTCAACCTCATATAGCCAACGCCAAAGCTTAAAAACCACCCATCGCTTCAAGCTCAGAGTGAAATGCTTGCGCACGTCAGATCGCCATATTCGTAACGACGGCCTTAGTGCTGGACTGTAACCGTCAATGACAATGTCAGAGAACGAGGCGTTCCGTAGGACATACGAGAGCGAGTGTTCGGTGAAGCTGCAGTGGTGTGTGTGATCGATATAGCGATACCGCGCCGCGACGGGCGAATTTGCGTTAGGCACTTGCAACACGAACGCCCCTCCTGGGCGCAATGCGTTGTAGATCGCCCTGGCCATTGGAATATGGCAGCTAACGGGAATGTGCTCGAACACATCAAACATCGTGACCAGCGAGAACTTGCCGGGCCTCGACTCCAGATAAGCAAGCGAATCTTCCACGACTTGAGCATTCAGGCCCGCTCGCCTGGCCGCGGCCACTTGCTGGGGGTCGACATCAATCCCGACGACATCCTTGTACCCCAACTGCTGCAGGGCAAGTAGCATAAATCCCATTCCGCAGCCGATGTCGATCGCCGCACCTTCCGCCTTCTCAGGAATTCGTCCCTTCAAGATGGCCTTGTACCCGTTCGCCATCATCTGTGCGTGTTCGGGCGTCTCGTTGTGCCAAGTCCGGTAATGGAGAGAGTAATCCGCCGCGGCTTGCAAGTCAGACACCTTCAGGTCGCTCATACGTTCTCCACATTCCCCGAGGCTGTGGATGGCCTCATGAATGCAATCGGTCCCCAATTGTGAGCCCAAGTCATCAGGTAACCATCGGCGCTGACCTCTGGCGACACTTGGAAGTGGCCGATGTTCGAGAGGATGTCGAAATCTTGATGGCCACTGTCGTTGTCACCAATCCCTGTTGCCACCGCAAAGTAGTACGACCCGGGGGCAAGGCGGTGCTCAGCGAACTTGAGGATTATCTCGACATCGGAACCTGCTGTACCGCCGGGGAGTGGCGCGGTAAACCAACTGCCCACCGGTACGGAATCACTGCGGAAGATCGTCGCACTTATGCGGAACTCCGGCAGATCGCCTTTCAAATGAACGCGTACCTTTAGGTAGATGGGCGAGCCAAATGGAACACATTCCTCTGGCGAAACATCGAAATTTCTAAGTTCCGCCAGCTGTGACAAGTGCTTCCATTCCCCTCTCGAAATCTCGCTCAAATCTGCATGATCGCGGGTCTCGTTTAGCGAGCCGTAGAGCGTTACGCCCGTCGTCGTGTCGCCTTGGTAAGCAATCCCGCCCTTGTTCAACACGAGGCATGAGGTCGCTAACGATTGCACACTCGCCATGTTGTGCGAGACGAGGAGGATCGAACGCCCACTCTTGCCAATCTCCTGAACCTTTCCCATGCACTTCCGTTGAAACGCAACATCGCCGACTGCCAAAACCTCATCGATAATCAGGATCTCGGATTCGAGGTGGGCTGCCACCGCAAACGCCAGACGCACCGTCATCCCGCTCGAATACCGCTTGATCGGCGTGTCCAGGAACTTCTCGATCCCCGAAAACTCCACGATCTCGTCGAACTTCCGCTCCACCTCACGCTTCGTCATCCCCAGGATCGTGCCGTTGAGGTACACGTTCTCCCGGCCCGTCAGCTCCGGGTGAAAACCGGTCCCCACCTCCAGAAGGCTCGACACCCGACCTCGCAGAACCGCCCGACCGCTCGTCGGCTCCGTGATCCGGCTCAACAGCTTCAGAAGCGTGCTCTTCCCGGCCCCGTTCCGGCCGATGATCCCCACGACCTCCCCTTCCGCCACCTCGAACGACACATCCCGCAGCGCCCAGTGCGTGTCCGCCTCGTCCGACGCCTCGCCGAACGTGTTCAGACGACGCAGCCTGCGGAAATTCTTGAACGGAGACTTCAGCGCCCCCACCGCCGCTCCCGCAAGCGTGGTCGCCCCCTCCTCCCTGATGCCAATCCGGTACGCCTTCGACAGCTTTTCGACACTGATGATGGGAAGCGACATCTCGAACAGTCGTCAGTTCAGCTCGCGGACTTCAGGAGCGTCATCAATCCAGCCCCGCGCAACCGGGCGCGTCAGGTGGAGGAACATCAAATGCAAACTCGACTCAAACCGGACCAGATCACGCAGTCAGCCGCCGAAACAACCGTCCTGCCCACTGCGTGTCACACATGTCACACATGTCACACATGTCACAGGTCCAAAACTTCAATGTCTCAGACGGCTTTTCGCTGTCACAGGTCTCGTCACAGGTCTTCCCCCGGGGGCCGGCCTCCGCGACAGCGAATGTCCACGCTCCCTAGGTCACGTCGGCGATCAGTCGCTCTCGCCGTCGGAAGTACCTCAGGCCCGTGACCAGGGTGATCAGCGACGTCACCGTCCCGAGTGCGATCCAGCCGAACGGCATCGGACGCGTTCCCAGCAGTGCCGACCGGAATCCCTCGATCACCCCCACCATCGGGTTCAGCGCGAACACCGCCCTCGGCCAGATCGTCCATCCCCCTGGAAGGGTCCACGACTCCGGAATCATCGAAGTCGAGTAGATGACCGGGTTCGCATACAGCATCAGCTGCACCAGGAACCCCATGGCATGATTGATGTCCCGGTATTGCACGGCCAGGGTCGCCAGCCACAGCGACACGCCCAGCGCCGTCACGGTCATCAGCAGCACCAGGTAGGGCAGCATGAGCACGCCCCAGTTCGGCGCGGCGCCCAGCATCAGGATCACCCCCAGTCCAACCACCAGCGCAATCAGGAAGTCGAACAGCTTCGCCCCCACCTCCGTCATCGGCAGGACGAGTCGGGGAAAATATACCTTCGAAATCATCGCCGCGTTCGTGACAAGCGTTCCCGCTCCCCCCTGGACGGCGTTCGCGAAATACGTCCACGGAATCAGGCCGACCAGGCTGAACGCGGCGTAGGAAACCCCGTCCGATTGCAGGTTGGCCAGGCGACCGAACAGCAGCGTGAAGATCACCATCTGGAACAGCGGCTGGATCAGCGCCCAGCCCAGTCCCACCGCACTCTGTGCGTAACGCACACGGACCGTGCGCCACGTCAGCAGCGTCAACAGGTCCCTGTAAGACCACAGTTCGTGGAGGTCAGCCGCACCGAAACGCCGCGGCGCACCAATGACGACTTCATAGCGGGTGTCGACAGCGCTCGATTTCCCATCAGGAACCGGCGCGGACACGGCGATTTCAGGCAGCTCTTGAATGACCACGTGAGAGTTCGGGTCCAGTGAGATCGTCCGAGCATCCGACTGCGGACACTCCGTCACGGCCGGCGAGAGCGAGGCGGCCAGGAGCAGCGGTCGCCGCAATAGGCGCGCACTCCGTTCCTTTGGGTGACACCACCCGCGACTGCGTAACCTGCTTTATTTACACAACTTGCGCACAATCCACGAGAAACGGCGCGCGTGCGTGCACACATCAATCTAAGACGGTCCCCGAGCACCGTCAATTTTCGACACGCGGCGAAGGCCGGTTCTTCCTCCCCCGCTGGCAAACTCTGGCAGTCACGCAAGGTGCGCCGGTCGTGCGTCAGGAATGGCCCGCACAGACTCCCCACGCGGTGCGCCCGGCAGGATCACTTCGCCAGGTTCGCTCAGCCCGTCACCACCTCTTCCCCCGCGATGTAGTAGCCGTAATCGCGCAGGGGAAGAAATCCGCCGTTCTCGCGCCCTTTGAGAATCATCAGCGAGAAACCGAAGAACAGCCCGGTCAGAAGCAGGAGCGCGATCACCAGCAGGCCCGCCGCATTGGTCGCCCACCCCTCAATCGCCAGATCCGTGAACAGACGGATCCAGATCACAAGCCCCAGCACACCGACTCCGGCCGCCGCCAGCAGCGCCGTCAGGGTCAACATGCGCACGCCAACGCGATCACTGAACACCGCCACCGCGCTCAGCCCGTGCATCACCAGCGACAGCAGGTTCATTTTCGACTGGCCGTCGAGGCGCGTCCCCCGGATGGACGGCACCACCTCGTATGGAATTCGCGAGCGCACGACCGCGGCGGCGTAGTGGTTCCAGAGGTCCGCCGAGGCCACGAGGCGAACAAGGTCTCGCCGTGGCAGAACGCTGAAGTTCCCGAAGTTCACGTTCATGCCCACAAGCACCCGGAAGATCAGCCGGTACAGCTTGTAGCCCACTCGGAACGTTCGTCCCTCCGAGCGTTTGGCACGTCCGGCGAACACCATGGTCGGCTCAGTGCGCGATCGACTCGACTCCAGGAGCCGGACCAGATCATCCGGAGCGTCTTCTCCGTCACCATCCATGACGGCCACGAACGGAGCCGATCGGCGGGCCTCGGCCCAGGCCAGTCCGACAGCGAGCGCCCGCTGGTGCCCCAGGTTCATCCGGAGCGAAACGACAGTACAGGCAGAGATCGCCTGGAATGGTCCGGTGCCAAAACCTGCTGGCCGCGGCATCGCCGACCCGTCGTCGATGAACGCCACCTCGCCACTCAAGCCACCGCGGGCGAGCGATGCGTCAAGAGCCGGGAGCAACGCGGCCGCGGAGCCCCAGTCATTGTAGAGAGGGATGAGAACCAGGACGTCCATGTCTAATCAGACTCTCAATTCTCCGGCCGACCATCCGAGTGCGTCTGGAGCGCTGCCAGATCGCTTTCAACCATCATTTCGACGAGCTTGACGAGATCGACGGTCGGCTGCCATCCCAATATCCGGCGGGCTTTCGACGCGTCTCCGCACAGCGACTGGACATCCGCCGCGCGAAACTGTCCCGCATCGGTCTGAACGTGATCCTGCCACCGCAGGCCGACCGCGTTGAACGCGTACTCCAGCACCTGCCGCACGCTCGACAGCCGGCCGGTGGCAATGATGAAATCTTCGGGAGTCTCCTGTTGAAGCATGCGCCACATGGCATCGACATAGTCGCCCGCGAAGCCCCAGTCGCGGACCGATTCGATATTGCCGAGCTTCAGCGTCTCCTTGCTCCCGAGCTTGATCCGGGCCGCCGCGCGGGTGATCTTGCGGGTCACAAACGATTCCCCGCGTCGCGGCGATTCGTGGTTGTAGCAGAGGGCATTCACGGCGAACATTCCGAACGCCTGCCGATAAACCCGCACCATGTCGACGGCAAACGCCTTGGCCACCCCGTAAGGAGTCGCCGGCCGGAAGGGGGTCGTCTCCGACTGTGGCGACTCGACCGGGTTGCCGAAGACTTCACTGCTTCCGACATACAGCAGCCGCGGCACCTTCGGAAGATCACGCAGGATCTCCAGGAGCCGCAGCGTCCCCATCGCCGTGAATTCACAGGTCGATTCCGGGATCTCGAAACTGAGGCCCACATGCGACTGCCCCGCCAGGTGATAGACCTCGTCGGGAGCCGACTTCAGCATGATGCGGCGGAGTGTGGTCGCATCCTGAAGATCCGCATAATGCAGGAACAGCCGACTCCCGTATATCGTGCCATCGAGCGTCAGATGATCGATCCGCGGGCGTTCCGTGCGGCTGGCACGACGGACGATGCCGTGAACCAGGTAACCTTTGGAAAGCAGCAGCTCCGTCAGATAGGAGCCATCCTGACCGGTGATGCCTGTAATGAGAGCGATCGGCATCAGCGTGTGGAGCTTGTCTTGAGGGGGAAGGAGGCCGCTGGCGAATGAACAAGTGATCGCAGCAGTTCGTGAAACCGCGTGACCTGGCTTCGGCGGGACGCGTTCTCGGTGACGAACCGGTGGCCGCGTTCCGCAAGGCTCGGGTCGTTCAACTCGCGAATTGCCTGGATGGCGTCGACAAGGTCCCTGCAGAGGGACGGGCTCGCCGGATCGCAGACTTTGCCGAACCGGAATTCGACGATCATCTCTCCGAGTTCGGAATCGGGAGGCGCGATCCCCAGCACGGCGCAACCGGCCGCCAGCACGCCGTACACCTTGCTCGGCATCAGGCAGGAAATGACGCCCGGTTTGACCGACACGATCTGGATGTCTGCCGCGCTCAGGCTCTGGGAAAGTGATGCCTTCGGCTGGTAGGGCAGAAACTTCACGTTCGACAGTCGCCTTCGCTCGGCGGATGCCTGGAGCGTCTCCTTCTGGACGCCGCCGCCAACGAAATAGAACACCACGGATTCATCGCCGGCGAGCCCCTCTGCCGCATCAAGAATCGGTTCCAGCAGGTGCGGTACCCCCATATTTCCGGAGTACATCACCACGACCTTCCCCTCGAGGCCGTGCTCCTTCCGGAACGCATTGTTTACTTTGACCGGGTAAAGCGCCGTCACGTCAGACCAGTTCGGAATGATCTCGATCCGGTCATCCGAAACTCCGTTGGCAATGCAGCGCCGCTTCATGTCCCGGCTGAGGACGACGACCCGATCCGCCTTCGAATAGGCTCCGAACAGCGCTGATCGAAGTCGGCCGATCAGAAACCCTTCACGGGCCTTCCCGCAGGCAACGGCGATGTCGGGATAAATGTCCTGCAGGTACGCGATAAATCGGCAGCCAAGTCGCTTCTGAAGACGCCGGCCGAGCAGTCCCACGAAAAAGGGATCTGTTTCGGTGACGACGATGTCGGGCCGGGGAAGTCGCGCCGAAGTCCGCCATGCGGCGACCGTGAAGCTCATCAGATTCAGCAGTTTGCCGGCCATCGACTTCTTGGCGAACTGCAGATGGCGGGCTCGATGAATCGTTACCCCGCAATGATGAACCGCATCCTGATCGACCTGTTCTCCCTTGATCGACACATGGTTGGGCTGACCGCAAAGCACATGAACGTCGAACTCGCCGGTCGACGCGAGATCCTCGCACAGTTCGGTGAGCAGCTGCCCCGTTGCCTCGGTATCGGGCCAGTACGACCGGTTGATGAAGAGCAGGCGAGCCCTGGTTGCGGGGGCCGCAGCCGAACTCCCGCTCGCGCTGAGAGCTGCCGCGTTCATCGGTCGTGGCCGCCCGAAAAGCGAACGCCCGGCCCCATATCTTCTGTACTCGGATCAACCGCCTGCGCACCGGACAACGCCTGCGAGGCACACGCGTCACGTGCCCCTGAAGAGGCAACCAGACTGACCAGCGGGAGAGTACGATTGATCACAGTAATGGAGTGACGGGAACGGAATGTGGGGGACAGCAAGACGTACTCGTGTCGCAGACCATCACGTCCTCGACCCTTTCTTGAGTCGCGACGACGCCGCCTTGCCTTCCAGTCGCCCCTGCCTGGCTTCGAGGTTCTTGTGATAAGCCTTCAAGTCGGGAAACGTGACGACCTGCTGGATGTCGTCGACGGGAATGTACACCACCGCCCCGTTCCGCCAGTCTGCGGTCTCGCCATCATCGACACCATCACCACTCAGAAACGTCTTGCCCCCCAAAGTCTTTTCCGACACTTTCGACAGCAGGACCAGGTCTTCGGAGTCGCTCACCAGCGTAATGGCGACGATGCGTCCGCTCAGTTCCCCCACGTCAGAAGCCTTCCTGACTGCCGGCCCCTGGGCATTCCCGATTCCACACGCCAGGCACGCCATCGCCCCTACGATCAGCCAACTCCGTCGATTCATGTTGCGCTCCGATCGAAGACCTTCCGACCTGCCACGTACACCAGCTTCACATTCAGTTCTGCATCCAGCGCCACGACGTCGGCCAGCTTGCCCGCCTCGAGACTGCCGATCGACTGTTCCAGCCCGAGAATCCGGGCCGGCGTCAACGTTGCCATCCGAATCACGTCGACAAGATTCGTCTCCGGAACCTCCGACAGGAATGTCCGCACACAGGCGTCCATGCCCATGACGCCCGATGCGAGCGCCGTCCCGTCCATCGTCACTCCCACGTTGCTGAATCGGCGGATGCGCTCGCCGTGCTCGGGAGGCCCGAAGGTGTACTCGCCATCCGGGCAGTCCACCGCCCGCATCGCGTCCGTGACCAGCGCCAACCGCTCCGGTCCCTTGCACTTGTACGCCAGCCGCAGGAGCGCTCCGTCCAGGTGCTTGCCGTCGGCGATCACTTCTGTCGTGAGGTCATCGAAGAAAAGCGTGGCTTCCATCATGCCGCCGCGCATCGGGAACGTCTGCGACTGCCTCAACTTGGCCCGATCGGACATCGCGCAGAACAGGTGATCGATGTGCCGCACCCCCCAGTTGATCGCGTCGACCACCTGGCCGAACGTCGCATGGGAGTGCCCGGCATTCAGTCGAATGCCGCGCGAAGCGCAGGCCCGCGCGAACACTTCTGCTCCCGGCAACTCGGGAGCAATCGTCGCCGTGCAGAAGATGTCCGAGTAGTCGAGGTAATGCTGGAATTCGCTCTCTTCGGGCGCCCGGATCGGAGTCCCCGGATGAACTCCACGGGCGTTCGCGGCGAAATAAGGGCCGTAGAAGTGAGCACCCAGAACCCGGGCGCCGCCCGTGTCCCGCCCCTTCGCCGCCCGACACTCCCGAAGAAACCGCAGGATGTAAGGGGCGTCCGCGGCCGTGCTCGTCGCCGCCAGGCTCGTTGTGCCGTGTCGTGCATGACACCGGCAGATGGCGTCGAAGGCCGACGCTGTCCCGTCCATGAAGTCATGCCCTGCTCCGCCGTGAACGTGCAGGTCCACGAAGCCGGGAACGAGATAACCCCCGTCGAGATCAATCGACTCCGCATCGGCGCGAGCCGCTGAAATGCCCTTGATGGACTCGCCGACGACCTCGAGCGATGCGCCCGTCAGCAACCTGTCCCGCAGGACCAGCGTCCCGTTCGTGAAATTCACAGGTCGAACTCAATGCATCCGGAGAAGGGCAACTCGAACGATCAACTGCGATGCTTCCCTCGCGGGATGACGCGGACGGTGATTGGTGCAATCCACCAGCCACAGCGCGACCGCACGCAGCGACAATTGCCTGATCGTCGAATCTAAATCGGCCGCGCCTCTCTCGACAAGAGAGGCGCGGCCGACGGTTTCCTGTTCAACTCTAGCCCTTCAGGTCTTCCATGTCAGAGTCGACCATCATCTTCACGAGGTGCTCGAACTTCACTTTCGGCTCCCAACCCAGATCCGCCTTCGCCTTGGCCGGGTTGCCGAGAAGCAGGTCGACTTCCGCCGGCCTGAAGTAAGCCGGATCGATCCTGATCAGGATGCGACCATCGGGACCAAGTGCGTGTTCGTCCTCGCCCGTCCCTTTCCAGGTAATCGGCATTCCGGCGTGGGCAAACGCCAGTTCGCAGAACTCGCGAACGGTGTGCGTTTCATTCGTGGCCACGACGTAGTCGTCCGGTTCTTTGGCCTGCAACATCAGCCACATGGCTTCAACGTAGTCGCCGGCAAATCCCCAATCGCGCTTCGCATCGATGTTGCCGAGGTACAGGCAGTCCTGCTTGCCGTGCTTAATCGCCGCAACCGCCCGGGTCACCTTCCGGGTCACGAACGTCTCGCCGCGACGGGGCGACTCGTGATTGAACAGGATGCCGTTCACGGCAAACATGCCGTACGACTCGCGGTAGTTCTTCGTGATGTAGAACGCATACGCCTTGGCACAGGCATACGGGCTCCGCGGATAGAATGGCGTCGTTTCCGTCTGCGGAGTCTCGACGACTTTGCCGTACAGCTCCGACGATGAAGCCTGGTAGAACCGGGCATCCAGGTCGAGGTCGCGCATCGCCTCCAGCAGGCGGACGGCCCCGAGACCGGTCACTTCGCCCGAGTACTCCGGAATTTCGAACGAGACTTTGACGTGCGACTGCGCGCCCAGGTTGTAGATCTCATCGGGACGAACCACTTTCAGAAGACGGTTCATCGACGACGAATCGTTCAGGTCGCCGTACTGCAGGTGCAGCCGGACGTCCTTCTCGTGCGGGTCCTGATAGATGTGGTCAATGCGGCCCGTGTTGAACGAGCTCGAACGGCGGATCACTCCGTACACGTCATAGCCCTTGGCCAGCAGAAGCTCCGCGAGATAGGAACCGTCCTGGCCGGTGATCCCGGTAATCAGGGCCTTCTTGCCGGTACGGGGGGGCAGCTTCGGTCGCATTGGTTTCATCGCAATCGTTTGGAGCTCGCAGGAAACTCACCATCCCCCTGCTGAGGGCGGAAGATGGAGAGGATGGTTTAGAGTCGCGGATCAGCCGAGCGCTGACCTCGGAAAACTGGATCGTGACGCTGCATTCGTGGTAACGACGGGCGACAAACCCGTGCAATCGGTCATTCCGGAAGAAAGTGCGCTCGAAGTTCATCAATCACGGAATCCGACATCGGAGCCGCGGCGCCGATCCGGCCCGAGAAAATCAGGGCTTCAGCTGTCGCCTCCAGCACTTCGAGCCGGTCAAACGCATCCAGAATGCTCGTTCCCACGATCAGGACGCCGTCATTCTCCAGAATTGCGGACGGCTGTCGCGGCGAAACCGCCGAGGCGACAGCATCCACATCGTCGTACGGCTGACCGAACGGTATCCGCTGCACGTCGCGAAGGACGATATAGCTCTCGGGAATGGTCCGGCTGGCGAATGGCACGCCGGTGACGCTGAACGCCGTTGCGTGAATCGGATGGGCGAAGCAGATCGCCTTCACTGTCGGATGTTTGCGGTAGATCGCCTCGTGGCACGCAGTCGCACGACTCGGCGTCTGACCTGTGGCACGCCGTCCGGAATCAATCCGCACAAGGTCTTCCGGGCTGAGCCGATAACGATCGCGATGGGCCGGCGTGATCAGGAAGCTGCTCTCGCCGAGCCGCACGGAAAAGCTTCCCTCCGTACTGATCAGCAGCCGCTGCTGGCATCCGCGGCGGACAAATTCACAAAGCGTCCGCCGCAGTTCTTTTTCTTCACTCGTCGGCGCCGGAGGATCAGTCTCTGGCAGCTCCTTGCGACCCCGTCCCACGGCCTCCAGCCGCGCGGCCGACAACGGCCGGGCACTCCCCAAAGTGGTCGACCGAATCGCCGTCTGTGCAGCAAATTCGAGAGCTTCAAACCGCTGGAACGCCTCCGTCAGGTTCGCGCCCCCCACCACGACGCCGTGGTTTTCGAGGACAACCGTGTTGAACCCCGCCGCAAATTCCTTGGCGATATTCGCCCCCAGCTGGGCACTGCCGGGAAGCGCATAGGTCGCCAGTCCCACTTCTCCGCACACCGACCAGGACTGCGGAAACAACCGGGTTTCCGGAACTGTCCGCGTCATGCTGAACGCGACCAGGGCCGCCGGATGAGCGTGAACAATCGCGGACAGGTCCGGGCGGGCAGCGTAGATGGCCTGGTGGAATGGCAGCTCGGAGGACGCCCGATGCAGTCCGGACTGGGTGCCCTCCGGTCGAACCTGGACGATGTCGTCCCGCCGCAGGGCTCCCTTATCGACGCGCGCCGGAGTAATCCACACGTCCCCACTGCCGTCGCGAATGGAAACGTTGCCCCCCGAAGTCGTCGTCATGCGGTGGCGGTAGATCCGATCCATGGTTTCCAGGATCTGATCCCGCGGGTGGAGATAATCCGTATTCGTCATCATGTCCTGCTTCGGGGCGCATCCTCGCCTGGGCGCCTTGTTCGCTCAATGGGCGCGAAGCGATGCCTGGTTCGATCGATACCAGTCGTAAGTGGATCGGACCCCCTCTTTCAGGGAAGTCCGATACCGCCAGCCGAGGGCTTCCAGGCGGGAAACATCCAGCAGTTTCCGCGGTGTTCCATCAGGCTTCGACGTATCAAACGTCAGCTTCACTTCGGGATAAACCACGTCACGGATGGTTTCCGCGAGTTCGCGGATCGTGACGTCGACTCCCGTTCCGACATTGATCGTGCCGGGCTCATTGTAGTGCTCCATCAGGAAAACGCAGGCATCGGCCAGGTCGTCTACATGCAGGAACTCCCGCCGCGGCGAACCCGACCCCCAGATCGTGACGCTCTCTGCGCCGGACTTCCGTGCCTCATCAAAACGTCGCATCAACCCGGGAAGCACATGCGACTGTTCCGGGTGAAAATTGTCGTTCTGCCCGTACAGGTTCGTCGGCATCGCTGAAATGAAGTTGCAGCCATGCTGCCGGCGGTACGCCTCGCAGCTCATCAGCCCGGAGATCTTGGCGATGGCGTAGGCGTCGTTGGTCTTCTCCAGCGGACCGGTCAGCAGCGACTCTTCCTTGATCGGCTGAGGGCAGTCCCGCGGATAAATGCACGAGCTTCCGAGGTACAGGAGTTTCGTCACGCCTGTCCGCCAGGCCGCACGGAGCACGGTCGCGTGCATCATCAGGTTGTCGTACAGGAAATCTGCCGGCTGCGTCGAATTCGCCCAGATCCCCCCGACCCGCCCGGCGACATGAAACACGAACTCCGGCCGGTTGTCGTCGAACCACTGGTCCACGCCCCGTGAATCGCGGAGATCCACGGCATTCCGGTCCGCGTTCAGTACGGATTCAAATCCGCTCCCCTTCAACCGGCGCACCACGGCGGAACCGACGAGCCCGCGGTGGCCCGTCACCAGAATCCGGCTGCCCTTTTCAAGCATCAAAGTGGACTTCGTGAGAGACAGTGCGCGCACTTCGTTCTGCTGGGTGACGATCCCAGGCCGGAAAGTGCGATTTCAAATCAAAAAGCTCCCAGGAGTTTCACCGCACGCAGCCACCGGGCAAGACCGGCGAACGTCGCGGAAAGCTCCAGGAGCAACCATCATGCAGAGCTTGACCAGCGTTGAATAGTCATGAAGTCGATGCAACTTCCCCCCCCAACGGACCGCAAGTCGTCGTCACCACCAATGATGCGTCGGCTCTGATCATTAAGGTCATGTGCGCAGCCAACCTGTGGCCCCCTGTGATAATCGGGGGGCCGACTGATGAAAAGAGGTCTCAGGGTGCAATGACGCTCCATATTCAGCCGGGACGACTCGCCCGCGACGACCTTTGGGCCAATTTCAGGTAACTCGCGTCCGAAGGTCGCCGGGGGGACTCGCCCTCTGGCGGTGGGTCACCGAAGGCTTGGGGCTGGCACTCTCCCAGGACGCCCTCACCGCCGTCATCCTCGACGGCAAGACCTTACGCGGTGCTGTTCCCGAACACGATCCGGCCATCCACGTCCTGTCACTGCTGGACCAGTCCGCCGGCTCGCTGCTCCGGCAGCACCCGGTCGATCCTTCCACCAACTAAGCCAAGGCGGCGATCGAGGTGCTCAAGTCCGTGCTGCTGAAGGGGAAAGTCGTGGTGGCCGACGCCATGTTCTACCAGCGGGACGTCTGTCAGCAGATCCTCAATTCCGGCGGCGACTATCTGGTGACGCTCAAGGACAACCAGCCGGCGGTGAAACGGGACGTCGAGATCGCCTTCGCCGAGCCGCGAGGCTTTTCCCCCCTACGCCCGGAAGCGGCTGCATGAAGACCGGCGGGTTGTGCGGACGCGGGAGAAGAGCCGGGGACGGGTGGAGGTCAACTACCGAACAGCCGGCATCTCAGCGGCAGAGTCTGTGCCCTCAGCTAGCTGCCTGAGAAACTGAGCCGGGAACTGGGCCCGTTGAAGTTCGCCGGCCGTATTGAACCAGATGCAGTCGACTACTCGGTCACGCGTATTGAAGAGGGTGACGACCATCTGCGGGCTGTTCTCGATCCCCTTGAATGTGACGATCGATCCGATGTTGAACATGATGAGCTCGCACCTCCTATTCTCGTTCTACCGTTCCACTTCCATCTGAATCGCTGAACTTTGTAGACCGTTCCCTGTCCGGAGGACAGGGGAGCCGCAGGGATGGATTCCGCACAGGATGTCGCCGACTGGGTCAAGAAACAGTCCGCTGTGACGGACCGGATCGGCCCACGATTCCAACGCCCGGAAGTTCGATCGCGAACGGCCCGCTCTCTCAAGGGCCTCCTGGCCTCCGTCGGGCGCAAGAACGGCTGTCCGCTCGCCGAATTCGCTGGCGACGAGACGCCCGGGAATCTCCAGCACTTCATCGCCCGCGCCACCTGGAGCGCCGATGCCATCCGTGACGACCTTTCGGCCTCTCTAGTCGAGCATCTTGGAGAACCGGACGGCGTTCTGATTGTCAACGACAGCGGATTCCTCAAAAAGGGGCAAGCGCCCCGGCGTGGCACGGATGAATTTCGGAGCGGCCGGGCGGATTGAGAACTGCCAGATCGGAGTCTTCCTGGCCTTCCGCTCCCCGAAAGGCCAGACGCTGATCGATCGGGAATCGTCCCTCCCCAAAGAATGGGTCGAGGACGCTCACCGCCGACGCCTCAAGCACATCCCCGAGGACTTGGTCTTCGAGATCCTCCGCGAGCGACAACGGATGGCACTTGCCTGTCCAAGTCGCAGACCCGTCTCACGAGGCGCCGGCACCGGACGTTTCCTCTTCCCTTCACTTTCAGTAACCGCGGTCTGTCGAAGTCACACGCTGACAGTTCGTGTTCGCGACCGACGGGGATCAGTCAGGCAGGTGATCGGGCCTGAATTTCGCAGTCTTTCGCGGCATTACTCCTTGATCCGGATCGTTAGCGCTGGCCCAGGCGGATTCAGGAGTCATGCGCTACGGACGGCCTGGCCATGAGGGTCAGCGCGGCCGCGCCGTCACCACTGGCATCTGGCTACACACTTCCGCTGGCGACGTTCTGACCGCGTGTCCGCCGTCTCGCGTGCAATCTGAGCAGCGGCGCGGTGCACGAGTCAGTGGCTGCCATCTGCTGTCGATCGATTCCCGCGTTCCAGCGAAACGAGTCTCTGCGCCCCCGCGCGCGTCCCCTTCCCCTATCTCAATCGGAGTTTCCTCATTGTGGCTACACCACTCGTGTCCTTCCTGTTCACTCTGGCGCTCACGGCTTTGATCATCAGGAGCCTCGTGCGGTTCGCCAGCGCTGCCGGCAGACGTCGGACGCTTGCCAGGTCACTCTGGCGGTTCGTCGTCCTGATTGTGGGCGGCTTTGTCTGCCTCTCGCTCATTCTCGAATGCGTCCGACAGATTCGCATGCTTTGACCCCAGCGGTGCTGGCGTGCTCAGACACGACTTTTGATTGGCCCCAAGCGTTCACCACTGGCCCCCCTCTCTGGAAAGGTCTGCCTTTGTCTCACACCATCACGATCAAGACTCAGGTTCGCGATCCCGTCGCGATCCGCTCTGCCTGCCAGCGTTTGAATCTGCCGGAGCCTGTCGTGGGCAGATCCCAGCTCTTTTCCACCGAGGCCACTGGCTGGCTCGTCCGGCTCCCTGCGTGGCACTACCCGGTCGTCTGTGACATCGCCACAGGACAAGTGCAGTACGACCATTTTGAAGGCCGCTGGGGAGACCCGGCACATCTCGACCGGTTTCTCCAGGCCTATGCAGTCGAGAAGGCCACGCTTGAAGCCAGACGCCAGGGCTACTCGGTTGCGGAGCACTCACTCAGCGACGGTTCGATCAAGATCACAGTGGGAGTCCACACCTGATGAAGTCCATCGAGCTGATCATCAGTCCCAATGGCCAGATCCGCCTCGAGACGCTCGGATTCACGGGCACCGACTGTCTCCCGGCTGCCGAGTTCCTCAGAAAAGGCCTGGGGCACATCGTCGGAGAGACACGGACTCAGGCCTTCTACGCGGCAAGTACCGATGCCGGCCTCCCGCTCCCCAGCACACCACCTCGCTCCTGAAGGTCATTCCTTCCTCTTTGACGGCATGCCTCAACCGGCGGTCGAGCGGCCGGCCTGAGAGTCGTCCGCAAGGTGAACCTCCGGCACGGGCTCCAGGCGATCCGAGTTCTGGGCCGCTTGCGCCGCCACTCTCGTTGTGATCCCGTTTCCCTATCCTGGAGTCCCGCAGTTCATGCTGTCCCAACTGACCGACTACATCCACGCGGCCTTCAGCGGCCTGTGGATTACGACCTTCGAACCGGACGAAGCCGAGCGGGAGATTGCCGATCTTGCTCGAGATCAAGAGTGGACGCTCGCGGTCTGGGACCTCGCCCGGGGTCTTCGGTCGCCAAAGACCAGCATGGATGCCCACGATCCGCTGAGTGTTCTGCGGGCATTGCCGGAACTGGCCACGGCTGACGGTACAACGCTCTTGCTCCTGCATAACTACCACCGCTTCCTGGGCAATCCCGAGATTATTCAGACGCTGGTGACCCAACTCGCCGAGGGCAAGCAGCGAAGAACCTTCGTCATCATTCTGGCCCCCGTCGTGCAGTTGCCTCCTGAACTGGAGCGGCTGTTCGTCATCCTGGAACATCCGCTTCCCAACCGGAGCCAGCTGGCCTCTGTCGCCCGCGAGATGCTCGCCGACCGGCCGGACCAGATGCCGACAGGCGGCAACGAACGCGCCCTGCTGGACGCGGCCGCGGGCCTGACCCGCCAGGAAGCCGAGGGGGCCTTCGCCCTCTCACTGGCCCGCCATGATGCCCTGCGGCCCGAGGCCGTCTGGGAGCTCAAGGCGCAGTCTCTCCGCAAGCAGAACCTCCTGACCCTGAACCGGGGCGGAGCATCCTTTGCATCGCTGGGGGGACTGGAATCGCTCAAGAGCTTCTGCCGGCGGGCGCTCGCGCCCGGTCGGTCCATCAAGGCCCGGGGAGCCCTGCTCCTGTCACCGCCGGGCTGCGGGAAGAGCGCCTTCTGCCGGGCCTTGGGCGCCGAAGTCGGTCGGCCGGTGCTGTCACTCGACGTGGGAAGCCTCTATGGCTCACTCGTGGGTGAGACGGAACGGAACGTCCGGCAGGCGCTGGCGATTGCCGACGCCATGGCGCCGGCCATCCTGTACCTGGACGAAATCGACAAGGGCCTGTCAGGCGTCGGTGGATCGGGAGACTCGGGGGTCGCCACGCGCCTGTTTGGGACGCTGCTGACGTGGCTGGCCGAACACACTTCGGATGTGTTCTTCATCGGCACGGCCAATGACATCACCCGCCTGCCGCCGGAGTTCACCCGGGCCGAACGGCTGGACGGCGTGTTCTTCGTTGACCTGCCAGCGCCCGAACAACGGCAGGCGATCTGGTCGCTCTACCGCGGCCAGTACGACATCTCGCCGACCCAGCCGGTCCCCCCGGACGACGGCTGGACAGGCGCCGAGATCAAGAGTTGTTGTCGGCTGTCGGCACTGCTCGACATCCCGCTCTCGGAGGCCGCTCGCAACGTGGTGCCCGTCTCCGTCACGTCGGCCGAGAGCATCGAGGCGCTCCGGGACTGGGCCAGTGGCCGCTGCCTGTCGGCCGATCGGCCGGGGATCTACCAACGGCCAGCACGGAGAACCTCCCGCCGGAAGGTCACGCCCTCCCCGTCGGCCAACTGAGTTTTTCGCCCATCTCCTGATTCCTCTTTTCCAAGGAGTTTCCACCCATTGCCCACAACCGTCCGCCGTTCCACCCCCATGCCGACGATTCGTGAGGAGAGTGCGTCGCGGCTGCGGCAGGAGTTCGCGGCGACCCGCGTCGGCCTCACCTGGCTGGGTGTCCGCAAATCCCTGACGTCCGAGCAGAAGGCCCGCGCGGCCGATGGCTTTGATGCCGAAGTCCGGTTCCTGTCGGCGACCAAGAAACTGCTCGATACCCAGCATCCCCGGTTCAGGGCCGTCACGGCCCTCAAGGGCAGGATCGTGGGGTACTGGAAGGGACTGACGCTGCCCTACCCCGAACCGGGACTGCGGCTCATTCGCCAGAGCGTCATTCCCGAATTTGACGGGCAGCTCAGAACGTTCCAGTCTGAACTCCAGCAACAGGTCACGCTCCTGGACGACCATTACGCCGAACTGAGGCGGACCGCCCGCGACCGCCTCGGCCAGCTGTTCAGCGAAGCCGATTATCCGGTCTCGCTGAAGGACGAGTTCGAGATCACCTGGGACTTTCCCAGTGTCGAACCTCCTGGCTACCTGCTGCAGCTGAATCCCCGGCTCTACCAGCAGGAGTGCCAGCGGATGCAGGCGCGGTTCGACGAAGCGGTCCAGCTGACCGAACAGATGTTCTTCGACGAGCTGTCGAAACTCGTCAGCCATCTCACCGAGCGGCTCACCGGAAGGGAGGATGGCAAGGCCAAGGTGTTCCGGGACTCGGCCATCGAGAACCTGTTGGAATTCTTTGGCCGGTTCCGCACCCTCAGCGTCCACTCCAGCGCCGAACTCGATCAGCTGGTCGAGCGGGCCAAGGACGTTCTGTCGGGCGTCCAGCCCCAGGACCTGCGGGACAGCGCCGCGCGTCGTCAGCAGGTCGCGTCACAGATGGCGGCGGTCCAGGCCACGCTGGAGGGCCTGTTGATTGATCGCCCCCGCCGATCCATCGTCCGGCCGGGAACGGCCAGGAGCGGTCATGCAGATCGTGATTGACGCCCGGGGAACGATTCACACGCTGTACGACGAGGCGTTTGACCTGCGGCGGCTGGGCCCGGCCGTGATCACCCGGGCCAGTCACATCGAGCCGGATGCGGACGGGCAGTGGTGGGCCGAGATCATTAACGGGCCGCGGCTGGGCCCGTTCGAGCGGCGGAGCCAGGCGCTGGCGACGGAAGTGGAGTGGCTTATGGCACAGGGCCTACAGGCGACGGCAGCGCGGAATTGCGGTCAGTCTACTCCCGGGTAAACTCGTAACGGACGTGCCGAAACTGCTTCGGCCGATCGAATCATTCTTTCAACGAGGCTTGCGGGTCCTGATTGACGGCTGACCGCCGTGCTGACAACTCGAATTGATGCGCGTGCATCAAGTGCTGCTTCCTGCAAATACCGCCAGTTGAAGCCTTTTCCGGGGCTTCTTGCACAACGAAGGCAGACCTTGGACCGCGCCCCCGCAAGGGGGCGTCGGCCTTGGCCTGTTTCGTTGGCCCCCTGGCGGGGGTTGCAGGAGCAGTCATGGTTCGACGCTCCTTTTGTTTTTGAATAAGGGCTGTGATGCGTAGAAATCTTTCCAAGAATGACCAGCTCATCCGGAGCCCGCTCAAGGCGGCCCGGTCGATTCTGGTTGCATCTTACGTCGCGCTGCTCATGACCGCCGGCGGCTGTTCCCGGTCGGAAAGCGCACCGGCTCTTGAGTCACTTCCAAGCAGCGCGGAAGCATCAGCGGGCACTCCGGCGGGCGCTAAGAAGGTCTCCGGCACCTATTCCGGTGTCACGAGCGGCTATTCCAGTTCCAGCGACGCCAAGGCGTCGTCCCAACCCTAGAACAGGTGGCCGACGTGATTCGCAAACTTCTCATCTCCTTACGTCGCGGTGTTGTCACGACGCCCATCGTCATCTGTCTGGTTGCAGCGGCCACAGGCCTCGTGGCGGTCGCGATCATTCTGGCGACGGTCGTCCCGTGGCCAGGTCTGCGGTGGACTCGTTCCCAGCTCATCCTCACAACTGTTGGTCCCACCATTGAAAAGTTGCAGGCCCTGCAGGATCTGGCCGTCCAGAAAGTGACGGTGTCTGACGTCATGGTCTACCGCAACGGTTGGACGGCCTCCTGGTTGGTCCGCGGAGACGGCATCATTTCCATTCCACTGAAAGACAGCCGGATCGTGGATGTTGACGAGGTCCGCCATACAGCCCGGATCATCCTGCCGCGTCCTCGAGTCCTGACCGCACGGGTCGACCATGAGAAGACTTTTTACTACGACAGCAAGCAAGGACTTTGGAATCGTGTGAATCCTTGGGGCGAGTCGTATCCGGAGGTCTCCCAAGAAGCCCACCGGCAGATGCAGCGGCTGATCGAACATGCCGTGTCCGCCCCGGAGCACTTCGATCAGTCGCAATTGAATGCGACGACCATCGTTCGCACTCTCTATTCCAGTCTGGGCTGGCAGGTGTCCGTTGACTGGGCCGCCGAGCCGACATCGCCCCTTGCGTTACCCGTCCCGGCGCTGGAGACGGCCACACCTGGCCCGCCCCCGTCCACTCAGCCGAAACCCAAGCCCCCCACCTGAGCTGTGTCCTGCTCAGGTGCGTGCCTCGCGATCTCAACAGCCGTGCTCTCCCGAAAGTGGAGGGCACGGCTGTTTTCGTTTCTCCCCTTTTGAAAGGTCCTCTCCATGTCTGAACGTGATCTGAACCGGGCGGTCGCCCTGCGCACTGGTGAATCGGTCGAGTCGATCCAACGACTGGGATTCCAGGTGCTGGGCGACGAACATGTGGACGAGGACCTGGGCCCGCTGGTCTTCGACTGGGAAAGACGGCAAGCAGCCTATCTGCGGCAACTGCTCTCGGACGATGACTGGCCCGGCAAAACATGGCCGCTTCCCAGCCACGACGAAGACTTCGACGACGAACTCGACCAGGAGTACGCCGTTGCCGCGGCGTAACCGCAAACGGCATCCTGGCCGTTATCTGCTGCGGGGCATTCAGCTCCGCGGAACCCGGGAACGGCGCTCCAGACGTCGCCACTGATCAAGTTCTCCCGGTCCATCATTCCAACCCCAGAAGGTCAATCACTCCCATGCGGATCCTGTTTATCAATAACGACGGCGGCGGCTTCGCCGACCATATCGATGTTCCTGGCGGCCAGTCCGTTCAAGAGCTCTTTCAGGCGCGTCTGAAGCACGCCAATCCGCGGAACTACCTGATCCGGGTGAATCGCCAGCCGGTCAGTCCCGATCAAATCCTGCAGGAAGGCGACCGGGTCTCTTTCACGCCGACCAAGATCGAAGGAGCGTCGGCGTAGGGGTCGCGAGCTGAACTCGGTCCTTGGCAAAGCGGCTCCCGTCCCCGGGAGCCGCTTTGCGTTTCCAGTTCCCCCTCTTGAGGAGATGCAGTTCCCGTGATTACGCCCCGTCGACGCCAGCAGCTCCGGCTCGCAGTCGCCCTTGAGGGACAGATGTCCGCCTCAGCCTCCTGCACGGTCTGGCCGCCTGACCTCGATTGGCTCCGCCACGTTCAGGCAGTCCGACGGATGAACGAGATCGAACGGAGGGAATGGCACGCAGCACTGCCCCGGGCACAGGAAGAACTCGGACGCACCTGTGAATCTCTTATCCTGCAACTGAAGTCGATTGCCGACATGGCCAGGAAAAGGAAGACTCCGCAGCCCAGAGCGTCGCTGAAGGACATTCTGGGAGACCTGGACGCGCTGGTCGACGAGTTCCCAGAAGTCCGTTGGGACCTCAGGGCGAAGAGCCTTTCGGTCGTCACTGAGCCCATTGAACTCAACGACATCGCCCTGGGCCGATTCGAGATCGTGCTGGAGTACCGGAATCTGGGCCGTACAAGGCCCTACAGGGTCATCGCCCTGGATCCCCATCCGGCCGCAGGCGAATCGGGAACGCCCCATCCGCATGTCCGTCATGACGACTTGTGTGAGGGAGACGGACGAGCTCCGATCCAGCTGGCGCTGCGCCAGGGACGGTTTTACGACCTGTTCGTTCTCATTCACCAGATTCTCAAGACCTACAACGCGGACAGCGCGTATGTCCCCTTGAGCCGCTGGGAAGGGACCGCTTGTCCCGACTGCGGCTCGGTCGTCAGCGACGACGACACGCAGGCCTGCGAGGACTGCCGGTCCGACGCCTGCAGTGAATGCTCGACAACCTGCGCCAACTGCCACCGCAGCCTGTGCTCCGGTTGCCAGGATGCGTGCCGGACGTGTGGTGACATTCTCTGCCGAGGCTGCCTCTCAAGCTGCCCCGACTGTTCCGACGACTATTGCGCCTCGTGCCTGGAAGCAGGCCGCTGCGGGGCCTGCCAGGAGATCGAAGCCCATGAAGAAAACGAAGCGGAGGACGAAATCCAGGCCGAACCTGAGATTCAGCCCGTATGCCTGGGCCAAGCTCCTGTTCCTCAGGGATCGGGGCCCTACTGAGATTGGAGGGTTCGGGATCTCCACAGAGCGCGATCCGTTGCTCATTGAGGACATTGCGATCGTCAAGCAGCAGTGTACGGCGATCCATGTCCAATTCGACGATGACGCCGTGGCCGACTTTTTTGATCAGCAGATTGACCTGGGACGGAGGCCCGAGACGTTTGCGAGGGTCTGGATTCATACGCATCCCGGGGACTCGGCTCAGCCGAGCCTGACGGATGAAAAGACCTTCCGGCGTGTGTTCGGCAAGTGCGACTGGGCCGTGATGGCCATTCTGGCACGGGGCGGGGAGACGACAGCCCGGCTGCGCTTCAACACAGGTCCAGGTGGCGCGCTCCCGATTCCAGCGAAGGTCGCTTTCGAATCTCCGTTCCCGGCCAGCAACCAACTCCTGTGGTCTCAAGACTATCAGTCGAAAATCCAAACTCGTGATCCCTATCACGGTATCTGCCTCCCGGGCGAATCCGAGGACTGTGTTCACCGAATGAATGAAGGATCGATCTTTCGCGATGCCAACGAGGCGGACCTCTGGGAAGCAGCGTTTTGGTGAGCGGCAACTTCAACAACGAAAGGGCGACACATGAACGACCGCTTCGTGCGGCAGGCTGACCTGGTCCCGGCCGAAAAATTGTCCAGGGAATGCGTGGCCGTCATTGGCGTCGGCGCCATTGGCCGCCAGGTCAGCCTCCAGCTGGCGTCCATCGGCGTGCGAAAACTCACGCTGATCGACTTTGATCAAGTCGATGAAACCAATATCACAACCCAAGGGTACCGGCATCGTGAAGTGAACAGTCCGAAGGTCGTCGCGGCCCGTCAGGCCGTGCTGGAAATCGATCCCACGATCGAAGTCACGACCATCGAAGACCGTTTCCGAGGCAAGTATCCTGTGGGGAGCGCGATTTTCTGCTGTGTGGATACGATCGCGGCCCGAGATGCAATCTGGCGTCAGCTGGGGCACAAAGTGACGTTCTGGTGCGACGCCCGGATGCTGGGTGAAGCCATTCGCATCCTGACCGTCGCCGATTTTCACGGTCGCGAGCAGTATCCGTCCACGCTGTTTGCGCAGGTCGACGCCCAGAGTGGCAGGTGTACAGCGCGCAGTACGATTTACGCGGCCGCGATTTCTGCAGGGCTGATGGTGCACCAGTTCAGCCGTTGGCTTCGGGGCATTTCGACCGACAACGACACCTGCCTGAACCTGCTGACTGGCGATTTCGTGGTCCTTGATTGAGATGTCGAGCCTCTGGCTTCGCTGACGACCGGCCAGCAGATGACCGGTTCTCACGCACTCCGCTCATCAAGCCCCACTGGGCTGCATACCGCAGCCCAGTTTTTTTTAGCAATCAGCTGTCGCAAGCGATCGCCCACAAAACCGTTCGGCCGTCATTGCCCTCTTCGGCGGGTTCCTTGCGTTCACGGCACCGGAAAATGGGATCAACTTCGTGGACAACTGGGTTGACCACGGAGTCTGGCGTGCTTTCTAATCGACTCGGTAGACCGCCAAGGTGGGCATCTCGTAGGTCTACGCCCAGATCGACTGGAACTTGTGGCCATTTGCCAGTCGATCGCTTGAGTGCGGGTCTGATTCTGTCGTTGTGCTTGAGGCAGCGCTGTGCGAGCAGCGTCCTGTGGGGTCGTTCTTCTGGGTCTGGGTCGTACTTCTGGGTCGTTTTTCTTTGTGACGGTCGGAGCGCGCGATGGTTTCCTTTCGGATGGCGAGCTGGATTCAGCGAACACTTGGACTTCGCCCGCGCTTCAAACGCATCCGCCGCAGGAAAATTGCGGGGCTGAGCCGCGGCGCAATGGCCGGGCAGGTCGTACATCTCGAACCACGCGTCCTGCCCGCGGGCACGCCAACGCAGATCACGGACGCCAACTCGAACACCCAGTTCCAGAATGCCTCGTCCAATCCGACCGAGTTCACAGACGTCGGCTCGCTGACGTTCTTCACCTACAACACCACCGTCACAGACAAGCCCGTTCTCGGCTTCACCAACGGCGCCGTCAGCGGGACGACGTTCGTTGACGTCCGGTTCTCGCCCGGAACCAGGCTGACGAACCTGACGGAATACAACGGGGCGCTCTATTTCTTCGCCAACGGTGTGGAGACCATCGGCGGCCAGCTGCAGAGCCGCGGGATGGAACTCTGGAAGCACGATCCCGTCGCTGGGACCACCACGCTCGTCAAAGACATCGTCGGCAGCGTTCCGAACCCGCACACGACGACCGGAATCCAGCAGAACGAAGGAAGTAACGGCGCCGAGCTGATTGTGGTGTCGGGCAAACTCTATTTTACGGCCAGCGACGACATCACGGGTCAGGGCGGGAACCGCGAGTTGTGGGTGTCGGATGGCACTGAAACCGGCACGAACAAAGTCCATGAAATCTACGCTGATGGAGAGTCCTCGAATCCGACTCAGCTGACCAACGTCAACGACGTTCTCTACTTCGTCGCGACCGGCGGCCCCGCCACGGGCCGTGAACTCTGGAAGTTCAACCCGGCAACAGACGCGATCCCCGTTCTGGTCAAGGATATCCGCCTCGGCCTGCCGGACTCGGGAATCGACAACCTGACGCCGGTCGGAAACGTCGTCTACTTCAGCGCCAACGATGGCGTACACGGCAACGAGCTGTGGAAGTCGGATGGAACCGAAGCCGGCACCGTCTTGGTGCAGGACGTCTGGTCCGGTGTTCAGAGCTCGAACCCGCAATCGTTCGTCAACCTGAACGGCGTGCTGTTCTTCTCTGCGGACGACGGAAACGTCGGCCGGGAACTGTGGAAGAGCGACCCCAACGAAGCGCAGCCCACCGTCATTGTCCGCGACATCGCCCAGGTTGGCCCGAACGGCACCACCGACTTCAAGCAGAACTCGATCCCGCACAACCTCACTGCCTTCAATGGCAAGGTCTATTTCGCCGCGAACGACGGTCTGACCGGCGACGAACTGTGGGTCACCGACGGCACGTTCCTGGGAACGCACCGCATCGTCGACCTCAATACCGAACTTACGTCCTCAGGCGATTCGACCAAGAGCGCCTATCCCGGCAGCCTCACCGTGATGAACGGGGCACTGTATTTCATCGCCACCAACACCTTCAGTCAGTTCGGAGAAACGAACTTCGAACTGTACCGGATGCAGGCCAACGAAGCCGTCAACCTGGTCCGCCAGATCAATACGCTCCCCTCGTTCTGGCAAACCGGCCCCGCGACACCCACGACGCCCGAGTTCCCGAACGGCCAGCAGTTCTTCAAATCGAACGGCGACGCCTTCCTGGCGACGTCCCCCACCTTCTCTCCGATCGGACCTCGGACCAACTTCTCCAACAACCAGCTGTTTGTCTCGAATAACCGGCTGTACTTCGCCGCCGACAATGGCATCAACGGCGCGACCGGAATCCAGAATTCACAGTTCAACACATTCGGCGCCTACACGCCGAACTTCGAGATCTGGTCGAGCGACGGCTCGGCGGCGAGCACGATCCAGCTGGCCGACCTGACGGTCCCGCAGACCCTGTCGTCGAGTCCTCTCAATCTGACCACAGTCCAGCAGACCGCAAGCACGGCCCGCGTCTACTTCACCTATCTCGATCCCAACACGGGCCGGTTCAATCTCGCGTATACGCAGACGGCAAGCTCCGGCTCCGCAGGAGCCGAGCCCGGCCGGCAGGGGACCACCTACGACGTCGGCGTCAGCTTCGCGAGCAACATCACCAATCCCGTCGCCATGGGCGGCAAGCTCTATTTCTTTGCGAGCGATTCGCAGCGCGGGAACGAGCTGTGGGTCTCGGACGGAACAGTGTCCGGAACCACGGTGGTTCAAGACGTCTTCGCCGGCACGACAGGCAGCAGCGGCGCTCAACTTGTCGCGACCACGAACCGCCTGTTCTGGGTGGCGCAGAGCAGCGCTGGCAACCTGGAACTGTGGAGCAGCGACGGCACGGTCGGCAACGCGACCGCCCTCACGAACATCGGCGGCACACCGAACATCCAGGACCTGACGGTCGTCGGAACTCGGGTGTACTTCGCCGCCACCGATCCCACGCCTGCGACCGGAACTTTGCCCGCGATCCAGCGGCGGTTGTGGTTCAGCGACGGTACCGCCGCGAATACGCGGATCGTCGTTTCCACCGCGGCCCAAGCCGTCCCCGCCAACCCGACCGGTCCCTTCGGGCCGTTGAATCCCACCAATCTCGTGAGCCTCAACGGACAGCTGTTCTTCAGCGCCGGCAACACGATCTACCGCACCAACGGCACCGATGCCGGAACCATTCCACTCCCGTCCCTGCCCGGCAGCCTGACCGGCATCTCCAACCTGACGGCCGTTGAAGACAGCGACCGCCTCTATTTTACCGCCGACGATGGAACGAACGGTGTCGAGCTGTGGACCAGCAACTTCGACGGCAACGCGGTCCAGCTCGTTTCCAACATCCACCTGACCGCCAGCTCGAACCCGCAGAACCTGACCGCCGTCGGGACCTCCCTCTACTTCACGGCCGACAACGGGACCATCGGGCGCGAGCTCTACCGGGCAAGCGGCACATCGGCCGCGCTGGTCGCCGACATCAACCCCGGTGCGGCCTCTTCGTCGATCTCCAACCTGATCGCCGGTGGAACCACCACCCTGTTCTTCAGCGCCAATGACGGTGTGAACGGCGCCGAACTGTGGTCGGCCTCGGGGCTCTCGGCAACGCTCCTGTCCAACATCAATCCGAGCGTCGGCGGCAGCTCCAGCCCCGCTTCGTTTGCGTTCGCGAGCAACCAGGTCTACTTCGCGGCCAACGACGGCGTGAATGGCCGTGAACTCTGGCGCAACGGCGGACCGAACGGGGCGACCCTCGTCCGCGACATCGGCCTATTGACCACCGGCAACGCAGATATCCGCAATTTCGTCGTCCTCGGTGGCAACGTCTACTACCTCGCGACGACGGGCCCGAACGTCAGTGCCCTGTTCCGCACCAGCAGTTCCAGCGGCGCGACGGAGGTTGTCACCTTCTCGGACGGCCGGACGCTCGTCGACCAGAATATTGCGAACACGCTCGTCAATTCCTGGGCGGCCAATGGACGCTATCTGGCACATGACCTGGTCGTCATGGGAGGCAATCTCTACCTCGCAGGCGCGACAGGGGCCTCGGACGCCAATGGCCTGTTTGGGACCGAGCTGTATCGAATCGTCAACCCGACCAGCACGAACCCTCTCCCGTCGGCGACCCTCCTTGGCGACATCCGCCTGGCATCGACCGGAAACCCCAACGCAGTCCCGACCTTCCTCACCGTCCTCGGCAACCAGATCCTGTTCGCCGCCAACGACGGTGTGAACGGCACCGAACTGTGGACGTCCAGCGGCGGCGCGCCGACGCTCCTCCTCAACATCGACGGCGGAGCGGGTGATTCGAACCCCAGGTACCTCCAGACGATCGGTAATCGCGTCTACTTCACCGCCGGCCCGGCCAATGCCCGGACGGCCTACGTCACCGACGGCACCGCCGCAGGGACAATTCAGCTCAGCACCGCCATCGTCGACGAACGCAACGGCGATGGGGAAATCTTCAGGCTGTCCGGAAATCGCGTCTTCTTCTCCGCCAACGGCGGACAGGGATTCGAGCTCTGGTCGACGAACGGCACGGCGGCTGGAACGTCGCAGGTCCGTGATATCCGCGCCGGCGCTGCCGGCTCCGACATCACCGGCATGATCAGTTACAACGGCATCCTCTACTTCGGAGCCAACGACGGCATCAAGGGCTCGGAACTGTGGCGCAGCGACGGAACGGCCGCCGGCACCTTCCTCGTCAAGGACATTGAAGAGGGGCCGGGCAGTTCGAATCCCAGCGGATTCGCGATCGCCAACAACAGCACGCTCAATAACGATGCCATGGCCAACGGCACGCCGACTCTGCTGTTCGCCGCGACGACCGATGACCACGGCCGCGAGCTCTATCAGACGCGCGGCCTCGAACAAGACACTGTCATCGTCAAGGACATCGCCCCCGGCCGCCGGTCATCCAACCCGACGAACCTGACGAGCATCGACGGCACGATCTACTTCGCGGCCGATGACGGAGTCAGCGGCAATACGCTCTGGCGGTCCGTCGGCGTCGACGAGGTCACGCAGAACAGTCTTACGGTCCGCGTGAAAACCGACGGCAACCTGGCAGCCGCGCCGAATGTCCTCGGAACGGACGACACCAGCGGACTTCGCAACCCGGATCAGTTCACCCTGCTGACTCTCAGCAGCAACACGCTGACCCGGTTGTTCTTCTCGGCCAGTTCGGACGCCGGCCGGAACGAAGCGTACGAACTCGACATCAACCACACGCCGATGGCGTTGACGCTGTCCCCAGGGCAGCTGGCGGAGAACCTGCCGATCGGCGCCGTGGCGGGCACGCTGGAAACGTTCGATCCCGACGCCGGCGATACGTTCCAGTACACCTTCGTTCAGGGGACGGGCGATACCGACAACGCTCTCTTCGAGATCGTCGGCAACTCGCTGCAGGCCCGGGGACCACTCGATTTCGAAGACAAGAATTCCTACACGGTCCGCGTCCGTACGACCGACCAGCGTGGCCAGTTCCTCGAACGCGCACTGACGATCAGTGTCGCCGACGTCAATGACAAGCCGGACGGGCTGTCTGTCGAAAACCCCGTCACGACCCTGCCGGAGCTGACAACGACACCTCCGCTGACGACCGTTGAACGCCTTCTCGGCACGATGAAAGCCGACGATGACGCGTTCCAGACAACGAACAAGTATGTCCTTTCCGGCGCAGACGCGGCTCACTTCGAGGTGAGGCAGGACCTTCTGACGGGCGTGTGGAGTCTCTACCTGAGAGCCGGCGTCGAACTCAACTACGAAACCAATCCGGACGGCTTCACCTTCAACATCAGTATTTACGACGAGACGCTTGGTGCGACGGCCGCCTCGCCCGACGCCACGATCCCGTTCACTCTTGCCCTGACAGACGTGAATGAGAATCCGGTCGGCCCGATCAGCGATGACGACCCGGCGGCCGAGATTTTCAACGAGACCGTAGCGCCCAACACGCCGGTCGGCATCACGGCCAAGGCCATCGATCCGGACGGCACGTCGACCATCACCTACTCGCTGGACGTGAATCCGGACGGACTGTTCCAGATCGATCCGGTGACGGGTGTGGTCAGCACGGCGCTGGCCCTCAATCGCGAAAGCCCGAACCGTCCGACGCACACGCTCAGGGTCCGCGCTACGAGTTCCGATGGATCGTTCTCCGTCCGCGACTTCGTGATCACGGTGAACGACGTCGATGAGGCCGACGCCACCCCGATCGTCGACAACGACGCGGCCGTCGATGCCGTCACTGAGAACCTGCCCGCCGGAACGACCGTCGGCGTCACGGCCTTCTCAGTCGACGCCGATGCAACCACCAGCGCCATCACCTACTCCCTCGATAATAGCGCCGGCGGACTGTTCGCCATCAACCCGACCACGGGCGTCGTGACGACCACCGCCGTGCTCGATCGCGAAAGTGTGCCGGGCGGTTCCTATGGCATCGTCGTCAGGGCCACCAGCCAGGATGGCTCCGCGCAGACGAAGGCCTTCACGATTGCTGTCAACGATGTGGATGAGTTCGACGTCACGCCCATCGTGGACACCAATCCGGCTGCGGATGCCGTCGATGAGAACTCGCCCATCGGCACGAGCGTCGGCATCACAGCCAACTCCGTCGACGCCGATGCCACCACCAGCACGGTGACCTACTCGCTGGTCGACAGCGCCGGCGGCCTGTTCCAGATCAATCCCTCGACCGGCGTCGTCACCACGGCGGCGGTGATCAACCGGGAAAGCCCGGCGATCGGCTCGTACAACATCACCGTCCAGGCCACCAGCCAGGACACCTCGACCACCACGCAGACCTTCACGATCGTCATCAACGACATCGACGAGTCCGACCTCACTCCCATTGTCGACACCAATGCGGCAGTGGATGCCGTCGACGAGAACGTTCCGATCGGCACGGCTGTCGGCATCACGGCGAACTCTGTCGATGGCGATGCGACGAACAGCACGGTGACTTACACGCTCGACAACAGCGCCGGCGGCCTGTTCCAGATCAACTCCTCGACGGGCGTGATCACCACGGCCGCCCTCATCAACCGGGAAAGCCCGCTGGTCGGCTCCTATAACATCACCGTCCGGGCCACCAGCCAGGACTCTTCGACCACCACGAAGGACTTCACGATTGTCATCAACGACGTCGACGAATTCGACGTCACTCCCATCGTCGACACCAACCTGGGCGTGGATGCGGTTGACGAGAACGCCCCCATCGGGACGGCTGTCGGCGTCACGGCGAACTCCGTCGACGCCGATGCCACCACCAGCACGGTGACTTACACGCTCGATGACGACGCCGGTGGCCTCTTCCAGATCAATCCTTCGACGGGCGTGGTCACTACGGCGGCCCTCATCAACCGGGAAAGCCCGCTGATCGGCTCCTACAGCATCACCGTCCGGGCCACCAGCCAGGACACCTCGACGACGACAAAGAGCTTCACCATCGTCATCAACGACGTCGACGAGTTCGATGTCACTCCGATCGTCGACACCAACGCCGCGGCCAACTCCCTCAGCGAAAACTCGCCAGTCGGAACTCTGGTTGGCATCACGGCGCACTCCATCGACGCCGACGCGACCACCAGCACGGTCACTTACACGCTCGATGACAACGCCGGCGGCCTCTTCCAGATCAATCCTTCGACCGGCGTGGTCACCACGGCGGCCCTCATCAACCGGGAAAGCCCGCTGACCGGCGCCTACGACATCACCATCCGCGCCACCAGTCTCGATGGTTCCACAGAGATTCAGACCTATACAATTGCCATCAACGATGTCGATGAATTCGATGTCACTCCCATCGTCGACACCAACCCGGCCGCGGATGCCGTCGATGAGAACTCGCCCATCGGCACGAGCGTCGGCATCACAGCCAACTCCGTCGACGCCGATGCCACCACCAGCACGGTGACCTACTCGCTGGTCGACAGCGCCGGCGGCCTGTTCCAGGTCAATCCCTCGACCGGCGTGGTCACGACGGCCGCCCTCATCAACCGGGAAAGCCCGCTGATCGGCTCGTACAACATCACCGTCCGGGCCACCAGCCAGGATACCTCGACGACGACGAAGAGCTTCACCATCGTCATCAACGACGTCGACGAGTTCGATGCGACGCCGATTGTCGACAACAATGTGACGGCGGATGCCATCAACGAGAACGTTCCGATCGGAACGACCGTCGGCATCACAGCATTCTCCGTCGACAGCGATGCGACGACCAACGTCATCACCTACTCGCTCGACAACAGCGCCGGCGGGCTGTTCCAGATCGACCCGGTGACCGGTGTCGTGTCCACAGCGGCCCTGATCAATCGTGAGAGTCCGCTGATCGGCTCTTACGACATCACGATCCGGGCCACCAGCCAGGATGGGTCCACAGAGATTCAGACCTACACGATTGCCGTCAACGATGTCGATGAATTCGATGTCACGCCGATCGTCGACGACAACCTGGCCGCGGATGCCGTCAACGAGAACGCTCTGATTGGAACGACCGTCGGCATCACGGCGCGCTCCGTCGACGGCGATGCGACCAACAGCACCGTGACTTATTCGCTTGTCGACAGTGCCGGTGGCCTGTTCCAGATCCATCCTGTCACGGGCGTCGTCACGACGGCGGCCCTGATCAACCGGGAAAGCCCCCAGGTCGGCTCCTACAATATCACGGTCCGGGCCACCAGCGCGGACACCTCGACGACAACGAAGACGTACACCATCGCCATCATCGATGTCGACGAGTTTGATGTCGGGGCGATCACTGACACCAACGCCGCGGTCAACATCGTTCCCGAAAACGCTGCCGCCGGCACACTGGTGGGCATCACCGCGTCGGCCACTGATGCCGATTCCACCAACAACGGGATCACCTATTCGTTGTGGAATACGCATAGCGGACGGTTTGCAATCGATCCGGCGACAGGCGTCATGACTGTGGAGAACGGGGCGCTCCTGAATCGCGAAGCGTTTGCCTCCTGGTTCGTCACGGTGATCGCGACCAGCCAGGACGGGTCGAAGAGCGTCAAGGAGTTCGTCGTCCAGATCTCGGACGTCAGCGAATTCAAGGTCGGCGCGATTTCGGACGTCAATCCGGCGGAGAACTCCATCCCCGAAAACTGCCCGCCGGGAACCCTGGTCGGCATTACCGCCTCTGCCACCGACCTCGACGCCACCAACAACGCCATCACATACTCTCTGATCAACGACCGCGGTGGCCGGTTCGCCATTCATCCCACCACGGGCGTCGTCACGGCGAACGGCAATCTCATCGATCGCGAAGTCGCCGGCGCGTGGGCAATCACCGTCCTCGCCACCAGCCAGGACGGATCGATCAACGTCAAGGAATTCATCGTCCAGATCCGGGATGTCGACGAATCCAACGTCGGCCTGGTGTTCGATGTCAACCCGGCGCTGAACACGGTGCCTGAGAACGCTGCCAACGGCACATTGGTCGGCGTCACGGCCTTGGCGGTCGACAACGATGCAACCAACAGCGCGATCACCTACTCGCTGATCGACAACGCCGGTGGCCGATTCGCGATCCACCCGGTCACCGGAGTGGTCACCGTCGCCAACGGCTCGCTGCTGGACCGCGAAGCCGCCGTCGGCTGGGGAATCATGATCCGGGCGACAAGCCAGGACGGGTCCTACACCGACAGGCCGTTCAGCATTTACCTGAGCGACGTGGATGATCTGGATGTGGGCCCGGTCAACGATGTGAATGCGTCGGCCGACAGTGTTGCCGAGAACTCTCCGGCCGGAACTCCGGTCGGTCTCACGGCCCGGGCCGTCGACGGCGATGCCACGAACAACAGCGTGTATTACTCGCTGACAGACAGCGCCGGTGGGCGGTTCATCATCCATCCCAGTTCGGGCGTCGTCACTGTGGCCGCCGGAGCAGTCCTGGACTTCGAGACTGCCTCGTCGCATCAGATCACTGTGCTGGCAACCAGCAGCGATGGTTCGCAATCGTCCCGTTCGTTCACCATCAACGTGACCGATGTGTTCGATGTCCCGCGAGTGACGCTCTCGAACAACAGTGTCGCCGAAAACCTGCCGATTGGATCGGTGGTGGGAACGTTGGGAACGGCTGACGTGAACGTCACATCTCCGGTGTTCAGCCTCGTCGCGGGGTCTGGCGCGACCGACAACTCGAAGTTCCAGATCACGGGGAACCAGCTGACGACGCGGGCGAAGTTCAACCGCGCGACGAAGTCGAGCTACTCGATCCGCGTCCAGCTTCGCGGCGCCGGGGGTGTGGTCCTGACCCAGGTGTTCACCATTCAGGTCACGCCAGGCACAACGTTCCCTGCGACGACAATCGTCTAAAGCAATGCGGCTTGAGCAGCCCTTGCCATGAATCTCGAAACGGGCCGAATTTTGAACAACATGCTCGTTTCAGGCAGCGTCCCACGGCGAGCCATTCGCGATTGAAAAGGAGTTCAGCTCCGGAAAGGCCAGTCAGCGATCCGCTTTATCCCAATTCAGAACCTGCTCGTATTCCCAGCAAGCAGGTTCTGAATCGCGTTTGCTCCCCCGCCTGAGGCAGCAAAAGACCATTGCATGCAACAAGTTGACCTTGCCCCCAACTCGGATCCACTTGGGATGTGAGAGACGGGCGGCATGCTCAGCCGGGCCTAGGCCCTGCTGAGCATGCCGCGAACTCGTTCGGCGTCCGGCCCGCCAGAGCACTGTGGGGACGGCAGCCGTTGTCGTCTTCTCGCCACGAATCGATCTCGACCTGGGCTTCGGGCAGCGACAGGAACCAGTGCTGGTTCAGGCACTCGATCCGGAACGTGCCGTTGAACGACTCGATGAACGCATTGTCCGTTGGTTTGCCGGGTCGACTGAAGTCCAGCTTCACCTTGTTGAAGTAGGCCCACCAGTCCAGTGACTTCGAGATGAACTCGGGGCCATTGTCGACTCGGATCGTCTTGGGCAGTCCACGTGTCGCCGAGACCTCCTCCAGGACTTTGACGACGTCCTCTCCGCGGAACCGTTCTCGAGCCCGCAGAGCCAGGCTCTCACGACTGAAGTGATCCACTCACGTCAGGACCCGGAATCGACGCCCCGCCAGCAGCTGATCGGACATGAAGTCCATGCTCCAGCTGTCATTGGCTCTCCGGGCCGCCGGACGCTCCATCCGAACTGCGCAGCTCTTCCGGCGCCGAGGACCTTTGCGACGGAGGATCACGCCTTCCTCGACATACAGGCGGTACACCAGCTTGTGATTCACCAGCCAGCCTTCTCGCCGAAGCAGGACACACACCCGACGATATCCATATCGGATCCGGCTCCCTGCCAGATCTCGAAGTCGAATCCTCAAGGCCGCCCATTGGTCTCGTCTGCTCTGGTAGCGAGCGGTCGTTCGAGCGACTCGCGGTACGGAACACGCTCGACGCTCGCTGACCACGTAACTGGCCCGCAGCCGTTGCACCAGAACACGTTGACGAACGGGCTTCAGACGTTTTTTGACAGCACATCCTGGAGCATCCGCTTGTCCAGACTGAGGTCGGCCACCAACTGCTTCAGCTTCTTGTTCTCCTCTTCAAGTTGCCGGAGCCGACGAAGCTCTGCGACACCGAGGCCCGCGAACTTCCTCTTCCAGCGGTAGAACGTCTGCTCGCTGACCCCGAGCTTACGTGTCAGCTCAGTGACCGGTGTACCCGCTTCCTGCTGCCTCAAGGCGTAGGCGATCTGCTCCTCAGTGAAGTGCTTCTTCCCCATGAAATCCTGCTCCTTCCAGAGTGCCAGATTTGGAAAAATCTAACACCTCGCGTGGATCAGGAAACGGGGTGAAGGTCACATCGACGAAACGCCTTGAAGACCGCAAACTCTCAAGACTTCAGGTTCATGGCAGGTCCGTCACTCAACGAGTCGTGCGCCATTGGAGTTGGCCTTCAAGCCGAAACACTTCGCCGCCTCACCGACGGAGTTGATCGGATTCCAGAAGAGCGAAGTTCGGTTCACTGTTTCGTTGCTCCGCTTTCCGTCGAGCGGCTCAAGTTCGATGTGCGGTATTGCGTCGCGGCTGTTTGTCCTCGAAATTGATCGTCGCGCGTCCTGAGCGGCCAGGTCCGTCATCGCGAGTCTTTTGGCGCGGTCTTACTGGTGCCAAAGCTGACCAGCATGAAACCCTGGCCTAGGACCGCGAGTGCTGCGGCGATGTAGAACGCGGAGGAGAAACCGCCCGTTCGGTCGGCCACCGCACCAATCAGCGTGATCAACCCCGCTCCACCGCAGGCTCCGAGCGCGCCCATCGTTCCGGCGACTGTCGCTACGCGGCCAGGTGCGACGTCCTGGTTAAACGCCAGGAAAATGGCGCCCCAGGTCGCGCGCCCGATATGAACGAGACCGAGCAGCACCAGCGCAGTGACCAGATTTGGTGCTCTGGGAACCGCGGCGGCCGCAGCCATCATCAGTGTGGCAGCGGTCATGACGAGCAGCCGGGCTTTCGGCGCCGACCGGCCGCGTTTGACGAGAATGCTGACCGCGGCTCCGCCGCCCACGAACCCGACATCCAGCCCGATCGCCAGCAGCAGCAGCGGCAACCGCTGATCGGCGGTGGGGATGTTCCAGCCGTCTCTGAGGTACGTGGGAATCCAGCTTCCGAGAATATGCAGTAGGGGAATGGTGCAGATCGCCCCGCCGACACAGCCCCAGAACCGCCGGTCGCGAAGGATGTCGCTCCACGGTTCCGGATTGGCGGAAACGGACGTGACGTGAACATTCGGTCGGAACCAGGCGAGCCACAGCGTCGCCCACACGAGTCCCAGGCCGCCGAACACGGCAAACCCGATTCGCCAGCCGAACGAGTCCGCCAGAGTGATCATTAGCAAAGGCGCGAGCATCGCGCCGAGGCTGCCGCCGCTCATCATCAACCCGTTGGCGAAGGCGCGATGCTCCGGCGGCATCACGCGGGCAATGATGCGGGCTGCGCCTGTCTGGCCCGCGGCTTCAAACGTTCCGAGAAACAGCCGCGCGACGTACAGGGAGGCATAGCCAGTGGCCAGGCCGGCTCCGATCTGGCTTATCGACCAGAGGGCAACGAACAGCGGGTAGGTGAAGCGGATGTTGGTGCGGTCGAGGATCAGGCCGACCCCGATGTGCATTAGTCCGTAGGTCCAGAAGAACGCCGCGAGAAGTTGGCCGAGATCGGTATTGCTGAGCGACAGCTCCTGCTTGATGATCGGCCCGACGACGCTGAGGGCCTGTCGGTCCATGTAACTCAACGCGGTCGCCGCCATCAGGAAGACCGCGACCTTCCACGGCCAGGATCCGATGGGCATGCGTGCCGGCTCCGGTGCTTGCGGCTGCACGGCAACCTGGGTGCTGGTCGGGGCGTTCACGTTGTTCTGGACGAGCATGGAGGAGGAAGCCTGGGGAGTTCGTCACCTGGGGCGACCATGCCCCGACGTTTCAGTCGGGACGGGGATGCTCCGTTTCGTTCACAAGTCGGAGCGGCGTGTCACGCGTCATTGCTGAAATCTCGGCGGCGGTGAAGCCGCGGCTGGTCATGGCGGCGATGAATCGCTTGAAGCCTTCAAATGGATCTGGAAGGTCCGGTCGTCCGAGGTCGGTGGCGAGGACCACGGACCGAATTCCAATGGCGCGGGTCTCCGCAGCGATGCCATTGAACCCTGAGGTCGATTCGGGACGCGGATAGCAATGCTCGATGATCGCCCCCATGCCCTGGACGTCCGCCTGCAGTTCGATGGGAAACTGAAGGAACGGAATCTCGGGATGATTCAGCACGAATCGTCGCACACCATCCTGTCGGGCCGTCCGCAGAACGACAGGCACCTCCGCCGCGGAGATGTGGCCCGTTGCAAGAACCGCGTCTGCGCTTGCGATGGCGTGAAAGATCCGCCGCAGCGGAGCGACAATTTCGCCCTGCTCATCGACAACCGGCAACGCGCCGGCACGACTCAAATGTTCACATTCGCCGCATCCATTGACGGTCGGCAGCCACACCAGCCGGCCTCCTGCGGCGAGCGCCTGCATCACGCGACTTGGATCAAAGCCACCGGTGGCCCGGTTGAGAACGATGCCTCCGACGACCAGCAGGTCGGGGAATCGGTCGCGGACTTCGGCGGCCAGCGTCGCGGTTTCCCAGTTGTGGTTCTTCAGGACGAAGCCCGACATGCCGGCGTTCCTCGCGCGTTCGGCCATCTCGAGAGCGGAATACCATCGCGGCCGGGTATCGGGCCCGGCATGGACATGCAGGTCGAAGGCCCCCTCCAGCGAGACGTCTTCCCATTTCGGTTCCGCGGTCATTCTTCATCCCGGGTCAGCGCGACGATGCGGTCCGCGGCTTGCCGCGTCGTCCCATTGCCGCCGATATCGGGCGTCAGTCCCTCGCCTCGACGAAGGAATTTCTCGACGCCGTTTCGAACGCGCCGGGCGGCGACCTCCTCGCCGAGCTTGTCGAGCATCATGGCCCCGGAGAGGACAAGCGCCAGCGGGTTTGCGATGCCGCGTCCCGCGATATCGGGCGCAGCGCCGTGGCAGGCCTCGAACAGACTGATCTCGTTGCCGAAGTTTCCTCCCGGCCCGACGCCCAGGCCTCCGGCAATTGCTGCAGCAAGGTCGGAAAGGATGTCGCCGTACTGGTTCGGCGCCACGATGACGTCGAAACGCGCAGGATTGAGGACCATCAGCGCAGCAGCCGCATCGATCATCTGATCTTCGGCCTTGATGTCCGGAAACTCGCTGGCGACGTCGTAAAAGGAGCGCAGGAACAGTCCGTCCGTTCGTCCCAGAACGTTCGCCTTGTGAACCGCACAGACGCGTTTCCTCGAATCGCGCCGGGCGAGTTCGAAGGCGAACCGGGCGATCCGCTCGCTGGCCGCGCGAGTCGTCACAAGCGTGGCTTCGGCCGAATGGTCGGGCTCGATCTCGATTTCCCGGCCGACGTAAATGCCTTCGGAAACCTCGCGGACGATGACCAGGTCGATGGTGAGGTCGGCATAGCGGCCGCGAATTCCGGCGAACGAGCGGACCGGGCGCACATTGGCGAACGCGGCACAGACGCCGCGAAGTGCGGCGTTCGCCGTCGCGTAGCGAGCGCCGCCGTTGAGGACGACGGGCTGTCCACCGCGATCGACCAACAGCGGCCCTTTGATTCCGATCCGGTTGCGATGCAGGCTGTTGACCGTCTCGTCCGGAACCGGATGTCCGAAACGGGATTGCCCGCCGAAACCGGCCTGGCATTCTTCGAACCGGAGCTGCGCGCCGCTGGCCTCGAGGACGCGGACGGTGGCGTCGACGATCTCCGGACCGATCCCGTCACCAGGAATCAGCGTGACGCGATGGGTGGATCTCATGTCAAAGCTCGCGTTGGAAACATCTCTCGGTATGCGCTCATCGCCATGCTGGCGGTCGTCTCTGGAACCGGTCCCTGGGCAAGCTCCAACGACATCCAGCCGTCATAGCCGATTGCGGCCAGCGACTGACGAAACTGATTGAACGGAAACATGCCCCGGCCGGGGACGCCTCGATGATTGTCTGCAAGCTGGACGTAACGAACGCGGCCCTTCCCGGCCCGGCAGGCGTCGTCGATTCCGGCTTCTTCGATATTCATGTGGAAGGTGTCGAGAGACAGCCCGACCGCGTCACCGCCGATCGCGTCCAGTAGCGGCATCGTCTCGGCGACGGTCCGGAAGAAACTGCTTTGAAAGCGGTTCTGTGGTTCGATACAGATTGTGACGCCGCGCCGCCTCGCGCCGTCGGCCAGCCTGCTCAAGGAGTCCGCGAATCGGCCTTTGGCCGTGTCGACCTGCGACGGCTCGCACCGGCCACGGAATGCGCCGATCGTGAGCATCGACGCTCCGACGATGCGGCAGAACTCCAGGCAGGCCTCGGCCGATTTCACCGCCGCGCGACGGGCCGTTTCGTCCTCGGCGGACAGCGACAGCCCGTGGCTCATCGCGACCAGGCCGGTGCCGATCGCCGCAATGGAAATCCGGGACAGTTCGGCGAGGCGGCGGACGTTGTCTGCGTCGGCCGGCGTCAAGAGTTCCGGCATCAACTCGACGCCGTCATAGCCCATGTCCGCCAGGCGTGGCAGCCCTTCGTTCAACGGGGCCGCCCAGGCAAGAACCTTGTGAGCGGCGGGGCCGGGAGGCGTGAGGGTGTAGGCGATTTTCATGTGGCGGCCGCCCCGAGAATCGAACGGATCCGAGTGGCCGCGAAGGGAACGGCGGTGAACACGCTGCGGCATTCCTCGTTCGTCAGCAGATCGACAGCCGGACTGAGCGAAAGCTGAACGACAACCACATGATCGACCCGGGATCGCAACTCTTGAATCTGCGCGGCTAGCGTCCTGCGTCCGGCGTCGGTGTCGCAGGAGTCGCGGGGGACCAGCAGCGTCTCCGCCACGTCGGCGTCGACGTTGATCGCCCGGGCGCGGCGGAGGACTTCCTCGGCCGTGAGCTGGACGGCCGTCTCGATGGAACCGACGAAGCCGAGCCGACCTCCGGTCCGCGCGGCGTGATCGATCATCGGCTCGTCGATCCCCAGCAGCGGGGGCTTGGTGTGCTGCCGCAGGGCATCGAGGAAGCGCGTGTACATCGAGCAGGTCGTCAGCACCACGGCCGGCCGCAGCGACGTCGCTTCCTGGAGGGCACGGCGAAAGATGGATGGACCTGCCGCGTCGTCACCGGCCGCAAGAAGCTGCTCGTCGATCAGATGATGGACCGCGACCGGGCCGACGGTTTTCAAAAGCATCTCGGTGGGGTCGATGGCCCGGGGCGTCGCATGCACACAGGCGACGAGCGGCGCCTCCGAATTCCTGCCTGCGGTCATAAAGTCACCCGACTTCCCGATGCCGCGGATTCATAGGCGGCGAAGACGACGGCCAGCGTTTCGAGATTGTCATTGCCTGCGGTTTCAAACGGCTCGCCGGTGTGCAGGCCATCGGCAAAATGCTGGAGGCAGGCCCGGCAGCTATCGCCCAGGTAGCCTTCCGCGGGCCACTCGGTCCGCAGTTCCCGGACATCGCCGTCGATGGATCGCAGGAGGATGGCGCCGTCGGTTCGAAGTTCCAGGCTCCCGGCCTCGCCTTCGACGACCAGGTGTTCCGACGTTTGACTCTGCTGGGCTGGACCGTGGCGGTGCGCGTCGATGGTCACGGTGACGTTGGCGGCTGTGGTCAGCGTCAGCAGGCAGAAGTCTTCGCCGGCGATTTTCGGGTTCAACTGCCGATGAAGACATTGGACCGAGGTAATTCGTCCGCAGAGGAACCGGACGACGTCGATGAGGTGAATGACCGACTCGTAAATGAGCAGCCTCGGCATGTCGCGAAAATACGGCTGCCGCTGGAAGGGGGCGTGCCCCCGGCCGTCGGACCTGCGGCTGACGAACCGGGCATGGAAGGGCTGGCCGATTTCGCCCGCAGTGATCATCTGGCGGACCTTCCGATACCAGGGCTGCCAGCGCCAGATTTCAGTGACCATCAATCGCACTCCAGCATCGTTGCACCGACGAACCAGCGTCTGTGCTTCCTCCAGCGAAGGGGCCAGCGGCTTCTGGCAGAGAACGTGGAGCTTTCGATCAATCGCGAATTCGATCAGTTCGCGATGCGATTCCGGACGCGTGACGACATCGATGAAATCGGGACGGACCTGATCGACCAGTTCTTCGACAGCAGCGCCGAATCGCGGCACGGTGAACCGTTCCGCGGCGCTTCGGGCGGCCGTCAGGTTGCGATCACAAACGGCTTCGATGCGGGCGCCGCGAACACGGCGCCACGAATCGAGCTGGATGGGACCGAAATGTCCGGCCCCGATGGCAATGCCGACGAGTTCGCGTTGCACGGGCCGCTCAGTCATGGACGTGTCATCAGTCACGAGATTCTCGCGAAGCGCCCGATCGCCGGTCGTCGAATTCAAGGGGCCACTCGGGTCAGTTCCAGCAGCCAATCGTCGCCGTCGGTGGGTGATGCCAGGTTGACGCCGTCCGACGCCGGGCCGGCCCGGCGTCGTTCTTTCGGATTGCTGCCATCGACCCACACCGCTTCGTAGGGACCGCCTTCGAGTTTCACGTGGACCGACCCCGGTGAGTCGATATAGACCAGATAACACCGACCCGGTTCAGCGAGGCAGTATCCGCGGTCGACCAGGTCCTGCCTGGGCGAGAGTCGGTGGAAAGGGATCGACTCGAGGTAGTCCCACGGGGCACGGATTGCGTCATGTCGGGGCTGGTCACGGCTGGACAGGTCCAGCGTTCCGGAAAACCCGTCCGATGATTTTCCTCCGCCATTGTCGGCAAACACCAGCGCCGCCGCGGACATGTTGATGACCCACGCGTTCTTCCGCAGATCGTCGTTCGTGTAGTCACGCCCGATGCGGCCGATGTGGTTGATGTTCCCCGACCACAATGTCTCCTGTGCGAGCAGCGGCTTCTGTGGGTGCCGCCAGCCCAGGAGATCCCGACTCAGCAACTCCCGATCGATTGTCTTCGGACCCTGCACGATGCCGTAGGTCGTCCAGTCGGCGTCACGATACGTATCGCGGCCCGTCTTGTTGTGCACCGACAAGAGGCGGTCGTAGGGATCGAGTCGATCGATCAGTTCGCCCAACCGGCGAACATCCGTCTCCGACATCCAGTTGCCCGCCGCGGGTTCCGGCCCGGCGACGTTCCACATCAGGTTCGGATACGTGCCGAAGCGGGCGATTGTGTAGCGGATGTAGAGCTGTTGATCGCGGGGGTCGCGCGGGTAGTCGGAGTTCTGTCCGAAAAACCCGGCGAACGGAAAGACGATCATCCGCCGGCGCGCAAGGTCGTCGAGAATCGCCTCCGTCCTGCGGTATTCGGCCGCGTTGAGAGGCCACAGGTCGGGAGTCCGCCAGCCCGCGCCGCGCTTCGGCTCCTGGCGGTTCACGAAATGGCTGGCGATGGAGAGCAGGTTGTAGCCCTGCCCCTGCGCCCAATCGAGGAAGGCGCGTCTCTCGCGGTCCGGCCAGTTCTCCGCAAAGAAACGGTCGCCCACATGGAACCCGCGGACAAGGCCATGTCCGTTGCCACGGTACCCGAACCAGATCGGGTTCGTTTCGTCGCGATCAACAGGTCCGGGTGAGTCCGAGGGGATGCACTGGAACGTTCCTGCAGCGCTGCGCGACCCATCGGAAAACGCCGCCGAGTACCGCCATTCGCCAACCTGATCCATCAAGACTCGGAACCTCCAGGTGAATTCCCCGTCGTAGAAGCCGTCGAGCTTCAGCTCTTTGCCATCCGGGCGGGTGGCCGTGACTTCCAGCGAAACGTCGCGATACGGATCGGAACAGGGCGTTCGATTCTCGAGGGCCGCTTCGAACCGCCCCCAGAGTGGTGCCCGGGCGCTGACGACCTCGGCCTCGGCCCGGGCCGCGCGTCGTTTGCCGCCGGATTCCTCATCGGCGACGGGCGCGTCGTCCCGGAACTCGAGCGCCGGATCGACCTTCGAGAAACAGAGATCGAACTCGCCGACGGCGCCGGCGCTATCGTCGGTGATGGCGACTCCGTCACCCTCTTCCCAGGCGGCATACACAAACTTGCCGTCCTTCGTGCGGGCGAGGTCCACAAAGCCGATCGACTTGCCGGAGACGCTGGGGAGGACCTTCCGGCCGATCCATTTGCCTCCCACTCCCACGTTGATGTCGCCGCCGAAACCGCTCACAAACACGTTGCCGCTGGCGTCGGCGGTGACGATCGGGAGTTCCCGGCCTTCCGCCTCGATCGCCCGGCCGAGCGGCTCCCAGCGCAGGTCGGCATCCCGCCAACGGAACGCATTTCCCAGGCCGGTGACCACGTACGTCCGTCGGTCGCCGCCGAGGGCCCCGCTCGGAGCTTCTGCGTCATCGTTGTTCACGCCTCCGCCCTTCCACGTCCGTCCCCCGTCGGTCGACACACGAAACGAGCAGCGGTCGGGGGCGGCATGGCGATACACCACGAACAGCGAATCATCGCGGCCGACGAAGACGTGGCCGTAAACGTGGTCGTTCCGGCCAATGGGCAGGCCGTCGGCGATGTCCGGATCGGGCAACGGTTCGAACGAGGTCGAACCGGCGCTTCGCACGAAAAGGCCGATATGACCTCCCTGATGCCCGCGCCGGCGAATCACGTAGACATTGTCCTTCGAGTCGATCGCCATGGCGGTATCGCGAACGATTTCCATCGGGGTCGCGATCCATTTCGTTCCGTCACGCCAGGCATATCCGGAGCCGACCAGGACATGCGGCCTGTTCCGGGAATCTGTGACGACTTCCGGATCGCTTCGATGGGCCAGGCCGGCCTTCAATCCCGTGTTCTGTTCTTCGGACCACTTCCCGGTGGGGACCGCTCGTTCGCGGTGAAAGAGCATTCCGTCCCGCACGTAGACGAGGTGCACGCCGCCTCGGGAATCCACCGTGAGATCCGGCAGGCCGCCCCGGGCGACGCTTTCGGCGGCAACGGCCGCCGTTGATTGTGCCACGAGCAGCACGGCAGCCAGGATGATGCGCGGTCTGGCGATCACGAGCTTCTCCATGGGAAGGGACACTCCACAAAATGTCGAACGGAAAGTCACTGCGTCGTCAGTTGCGTGGCTGAACCACGGGGCCGCCCGAATTCAGATCAAAGTCGATCGAGTTGTGGCCGGATTTCACACTCGCAGTCAGCTCGGTCTTGACGTTGTATCGGGCCGGAACGCGTTCCTTGGAGCGGCGTCCCTCCTGATCCTCCGCGGTCGACACCCGAACCTTGTGGTCTCCGACCGTGGCGCCCATCGCGTGCCTCGAGAACCGCAGCTCGTACTGTCCGTCCTCGTCCGCGTAACCAATGGACGGGGAGCCGTTGAGCGGCTCGAAGATGACCGACGCTCCGGAGAGCGGCTTGCCGTCGAGCTGGATCACGCCCTCAACCGCCCCGAGCCCTTCACCAGTGTTTGAGCAGCCGGCGACGACGAGCGGAAACAGCAGAACACGAAGAGTCCGGGAGAACCTGGATCGAACGCCAGTCAGGTTGCGATTCATGAAATCTCCATGTCGCTGAATGAACTCTGTCCAGGCGCCGATTCCAAGTCCACATCGAGCGGCGCTGTTCGGTCGGCCCGGTTCAGCTTCTGGTCCAAGAGCTTTGGATTCGGCCGGAGCAACGAAGACGTCCGTGATCCGCTCGCGGGTGCCGGCCGGTCAGAACTCGCCAACCGGCTGGCCGTCGCCCATCGCCAGGAGTCTCTGATAGACGCCGCTTTCCGGAGTATTCGGAAACACGGTCTCCGGATTGACGAACTGGATGGTGTCGCTGATGAAGCGCACCGCCCCGTCCGCCATCGCGAAATGGGCCCCGCCGGTGTGCAGGCTCGCGAAACCGCGGCTGCACCCATGCTGGCCACCCACCGCCGCCGCGCTGTTCAACTTGCAGTTTTTGTCACCGGCGCCCAGCGCGCTGAAGATCCCGCCGTCCGCCGGCGTGCTGCGGTCGGGATGACACACTCCGGCCCAGATGCCGCCAAAACACGATTGCCCGTCGCGTTCGCCGACCGCGACCGTGTTGCTCGTGCCATCGGTCACATGCGAGATCCGAACGCTGCTGTTCCCGTAAAACATTCCCGCGGTGCCTCGACCGGGACGCTCGAACCGGTCGCGGTCCAGGTCATTGGCGCCGCGACTGGCGATGTAATTCGACGCCCCGGGACGAAACGGTGACAGACCGGCCGCCTGAACTCCGCGACCGCTGGTCCAGATCCAGCTCTGGTGAGCCCGCGTCGCTCCCATGTTGCCTCCCGGATCCGACGGACAGAGAAAGAACGAGGGGGCGGATTCGACCGGGTTGACCGTCGGGCGTCCTGCACCGATCACCGAATACAGCGCCCGACGCCCGATATCGAGCTGGTTGTAGAGCGGGGATTGTTCCAACTGGGGCAGGATCATCGCCCCCCAGCCCCAACCTTCCGGTGCATTCGTATCCGCGGAGTTGTTGCTGCCGGGGGGATAGTCGCGAATGAACCCGGGGGGAAATGTCAGGAAGACGTCGTGATAGTTGTGAAGAGCCAGCCCGATCTGCTTGAGGTTGTTTTTGCACTGAGTTCGTCGTGCCGCCTCCCGCGCCTGCTGCACGGCCGGCAGCAACAGCGCAATGAGAATGGCGATGATCGCAATCACCACCAGCAGTTCGATCAACGTGAATCCTCGAAGCTGCAGGTCCGAGCGAGGCGATGTGGACCGCATGATGTCCTCCGACAAAAGAATGGGACAGGCACGTTCGAAGCGTTGACCAATTGTTAACAACTGGACGCTTAGTCATAAATTAAAGAAGTGCGAACTGACTTTCGAAATCTGTGAAAGTCGAATCCGGTCGCTACGGGTCCGATGAAGTTCGCATTCAAAGATGTCTGCTGACTCGCGACCCACCGCGCGAATCGAACGGACCGCTCGTCGAGTTGTTCACTCTGGGACTAACGGTCTTTTGAGAATGGCGAAGACGACGACTGCTGCCCGAAACGTCGTCGAAGTTCGTCGCAGGCTTGCAGCGACAGGGGACTGAAATCGCGATCGCGGAGCGTGAGATAGATCCGAGCGGTCTCTTCGAGTTCCTCCGCCGCGTACACGGCGTCATCGAGGTCGACGCCGCTCACGACCGGGCCATGATTCGACAGCAGTATCGCCCGATGTTGCCTGGCGGCCTCGCCGACCGACTCGGCCAGCAGCGCGTCGCCAGGGGGATGAAATGCAGTGAGCGGCAGCCGGCCGATTCGCATCACGAAATAGGCCGTCAGCGGCGGCAGCGCATCGTCCAGGTTGAGGCCGGCCAGGCACGAGACTGCGACGGCCGCCGAAGAATGCAGATGCACGACCGCCCGGTCGCCGGGGCGCGAACGATAGACCGCCAGGTGCATCGGCAGCTCCTTCGACGGACGGTCACCGTCGAGATGATTCCCGTCTCGATCGACGAGCGAAAGTCGCTCCGGGTCAAGTCGCCCGAAGCACGAATTGGTGGGAGTCACCAGTACGCCCCGGTCGACGAGCACGCTGATGTTGCCGGAACTGCCACAGGTATAGCCTCGATCGTGCAGCGACTTGGCATGCAGACAGATCCTCTCCCGTGTCTCGACCTCGTTCACGGCAGCATCTCCAGGGCTTTGCGGAAAAAGTCATCCGATCCAAAATTGCCGGACTTCAGCGCCAGGGCCAGCGTGGGCTGGCACGTCGTTTCCGTCCAGGGGATACCGGGATCGATCTGGGGACCGACTCGCAGCATCTTCGGACCCAGTGCCTGCACGACCGAACCGGATGTCTCGCCGCCGGCCACGATCAGTCGCCGCACGCCCGCGTCGATGAGTCCGACCGCAATCAATCCCATCGTCTTCTCAATCATTCCGGAACGACTCTGATCGACGCCGCTGCCGTCGGCGCCGGAATGAATCAGGATCGGCCCGTTCGCCAGGCGAGGCCTGGCCCATTCAAGCGCCAATACGCTCGCGAGTTCGGGGGTCGCTGCACTCAGGTTCAGGGCATGGCTCGGAGAGGTGCGATTCCAGTCCGAAATCTGTCGGGCGGTCGCGTTTGAACAACTGCCGGCGAGGATCGCGGCGTGCCCTTTGGCCTTTGGAAGGTCCGGCACGGCGACTTGGGTCTCCAGAAGACCCAGATCGCGGTAGGCCCGGGGGAGCGCGTTCACCGCACCTGCTCCGCCGCTCATCAATGGCATCCCGGCGCAGGCGTCCGCAATGAACGCCAGATGGACGTCGTTGAGGGCATCGATCACGGCGAAGGGTGCCTCGCTCAATGCCCGGAGTGCGGATTGGATGGCCGCCGGACCTTGCACGACGACGTCATGTGAAATCAGACCGACTGGTCGTGCTGTCTGACGCGACAGCACCCGGACCAGGTCGGCGTCGGTCATGGGATTGAGGGGATGCCGTTCCATGCCCGATTCATGGAGCAACCGCCCGTGGACGAACAGGTGGCCCTGGTAGACGGTCCTTCCCACGGCCGGAGTGGCTGGGCAAACGATCGACTGCCTCGCGTCGAGCGCGTGAACCAACGCATCCAGAACGGGACCGATGTTTCCCCGGTCGGTCGAATCGAACGTGGAGCAATATTTGAAGTAGAACCGCCGAATCCCCGCGCGTTGCAGGGGTCGAAGGGCCTGCAGCGATCGGGCGATGGCGAGATCGGCCGCGATCGAGCGGGTTTTGAGCCCGATGACCAGGGCGTCGCAGTCTCGGGGGACCTCGACCGGGTCGGGAACCTCAAAGCAGATCGCAACCCGCATGCCGGCGGCAGCGAGCCCTCCGGCGACGTCGGAGGCCCCGGTGAAGTCATCGGCGATGCAGCCGAGCAACGGCGTGCGAGGCCGGCCAGGGTGTGGACTGTCGGTCGTCATGCCGAAAGGATGGCGATCCTGAAGGGTTTGTTCGATTCGCCAAACGCGAATCTTCAGCCAGGAATGGTTAAGTCTTTCCGCAAGCAGGATCTTGCGTGACGGCCCATGGCGTCCGTAGGCTGAGGGGGCTGCGGCGCAGCACCTGATCTGACCGAAAAGTCGTTCCGACCTGAGTGCCGATGCAGACGTCGCCCTGCTCCCATCACCCCGAATTGCCTGTGTCCAGAGCCGGCCGACTGCGATACAAGGACCTGAGCCTGACGCAACTGCGGAGCTTCTGCGAAGTGTGCAGGCTCGGCGGGTTCACTGCGGCCGCGAAGGCGATGAGGCTCACCGTGCCCGCGGTCTGGGAGCAGGTGCGTGCGATCGAATCCCATTATGGCGCCACCTTGTTCGAACGGGCCGGCAATCGTGTGCGGCCGACGAGTCAAGGCCTCCTGCTGCAGCAAATGGTCAAACCATTGCTTGCGGAACTCGATTCCACGAAAGAAGTGCTGCGTCAGACCGCGGGAATGCGGCCCGAGCGGATTACCGTCGTTTCCAGCCTCCGCGTGCAGATCCACGAAATCCTGCATGGCATGCGCAACTTCCGCAAGCGGTTTCCCGATATCGGGCTGCGATTACGAGAGGTGGACAGTAGCGATATCGGACGTCTTCTGACGGAGGGGAATGCGGACCTGGCGGTGATGCTGAAGCCGGCAACCGGGACCTTGCATCATCCGGGCGTCGAATTCGAGTCGGTTCACCAGATGGACTTTCTTCTTGTCACGCCGCTCGGGCATTCCATCCTGACGAAGCAGCGACTGAGGCTTCAGGATGTCCTGTCTTTCCCCCTTGTCCTCGGCCGGCCTGAGGCCTTTTCCCGCCGTCGCTTCGAGGCGATCGTACATGCGCTGAGCCCCGGCGCTTCCTATGAAGTTGCCCTGGAGACAAGCAGTGGCAGCCTGACGCTTGCCGCCGTGAAGGAAGGGCTCGGAGTCGGCGTGATCGCGGGCACACGCCGTGGCGTGAAGGCCCGCGGCCTTGGAGTCCGCTCGTTACAGCACTGGTTCGGAGTCGCGGAAGTCGTCCTCGCCCGCCGACAAGGGGCCAGCCTCCCGCCCATTCATCGTGCATTGGCTGACGAGATCCGCAACAGCATTGTCCGCTCAGACCACGGCACGTGAGTTACAGAGGCAAGACGACTCAGCTTCCGTGGTGACAGCCCCGCGTGGACTCACTGCAGCACCGAGAACCAAGTCACCCAAAACGGAACGTGAACGTCGGCACCCATGATTGGATCGGCCGGATCCGCAGACCAGCGAACTGGAAGAGGCCGCGATTCAGTGGACGGAGAAGCGGATTGACGCACTTCGGATGGCGTTCTGTGCCCGCGACCGCGACGCTTACGCATTGGGCGTCGATCATGAAAAGCTGCCGCGATCGATGAAGGTAGACCGGTTTGACGTCCTGCGGAACCAAAGGCGCTGTTGGAGCACGGGTATTATACGCATTCTAATTCAAAGTAGCGCGCCATGGCTGACGCAACCTCTCGCAACACTGCAGCTTGCGAAGCCCTCGTTGCGTCAGTTTGAATTAGGATGCGTATTATCGTTCCGGATCCCGCCCAACCTGAACGATATTATCGGGTGCGGGTCCCGAAGCTGATCGAAGCCTCTGGCTGCGGGGATGAGGTGTCACTGGTCGCTCGGGCGGCAGCAAGGGACTATCCGGTGCATCACCCTTCGCTCAGGGAGCATGGCCAGTTGGCGAACGTGCCCGCCGAAGCGCAGGATGCCGCGATGCAACTGGCGGCGAACATCATCCGGGAGCACCGGAAGGTCAGTCCGAGGGACATCGTTGCGTTCAATGAATCGCAAGACAACCAAGTCCGAGTTCCAGTCCCGCAGGGACGGGCCTGCCGGACAGGACGCCACGATTCACAGATAACGTTCGAATACAGCCGACACGGGGCCCCCTCCGAACTGCCAGCGAAAAGTCGCGAGTCGCTTCAGCCGCCTCCGACCGGTTGCGGCTCAGGCTGTGCAGGTAATCAACTGCCTTTGTTGCGAGCGACGCCGCGGTGAAGATCGCCCCTTCGCCTGCTGGAACGTCAGCCAGAATGGCGACGTGTAGTCGTTCAGCTCGGCCGACATCTACAGCGACAGGACGTTCACTCCTTGGTAACGCTCGCCATTGTGCTGCAAGGGCCGCGTGACGCTCCCGGCGGTGTGTTTCACCTGCCAGGGCTGGAACCACGGGCGGCAGCCCCATTCCCGCGTGACCACAATCTGGTTGGTGATGCGGGTATAGATGATTTGAACGACAAGGCTCTGAGAAAGGCTGCCCGAGGCGAGAGCGGGCGGAATCGGGGAATTGGCCCGCTACTCAGCCCCGGACAGCCACTGTTCCCCGTCTCGACGATCCGATAGCTCGCCATTGCGAAGTGGAGACTCTAATCGCGTTACCAGAATGCCGACTATTGGTGGCTCATTGAGATGATCAGTTGACCCACTGTACGACGTGTTCAACGAGACGTTTTAATGTTGCGGTCATTCAGAAATCCGCTGCAGAATCAGAGTCGCGCCGCCATCGCTCGTCTCACGGAGTTCGACCTCTTCAGGTGAATATCGAACAACCTGATAGTTCGTCGGGGCCACCCACCACAACTGTCTGGCGCCCGACACTCGGCACCAGATTCTGCTAAGAACTTCAATCACGCGTTCGAACGCGCGGGACTTTGGCTGCTCGAAGCGAATGTTGTCGGACGTCGCAGACCAACGAAAAGGGATTGTCGTGTATGTGGTCGACGATAGCACTGCGGTGCCGTTTCCGCGGAAAGAAATGGTGCTGTTTGCACCTCCCAAATTCAGTTTCCAAATGCCCACAAACCTCTCATCCCCTCGCGGCCAGTGCCACCACGAAAGCATCGACACGAGCACGAGAACAGAGGCGACGAGCAAGCAGCGGCGTTGTATTCTGGACGATTTGGCTGGTGAGGCTCGCTGCGGGATCAAGGTTGTTTCGCGATTCGGTTCGATCGGATCCCTCTGAAATCGACAGGCGCTTATGGAGCAGGACTGAAGAGTGTGCGTTTCGTCCTGGTCGGCTCGTCGTACATGGGATTTCGCAGTCCAACTTGCTGGCGTGCCGTCAGCGTCTGTCGCGAGGTACTTCTGAACCTGTCTGTGAGCATGTCATGGCGCAGGATTGATCTGCAGGACAGCAGGCCCGTCAAAAGGGGCTGTCAACGGAAGCGTTCTCCCTCCCTCCACAGGCTGTTGCAGATTCTTGAGGCCCTCGATGGGATCAATCCATGTGGCCACGAGTCGTTTTGGTGCCCTGGTGAGGTCAATTGAGACATCACGCCCGGCAGGGACATAGACGATGTATTCACCGCTGGAAGGGGACGCCAGACAGTAACCCGTTGACGCCAACTCGCCATGAGGCACAGCCTTGTTCAGATTCAGCCGGAGGGAGCCTTGTCGCAGTTGGCCGAGACTCTTTCGAAGCGGCTCCCAGGTTTCCGGCGCCGCCCGTCCCAGCACTTCATTCCGAAACGGGTCCATGAAAATCGGATTGTGACCACGGGTCATGGATTTCCAGGCCCAGTCGGCCGAACCTCCCACACCAAAGAAATGATCCGTGTCCGCGAGAATCACTTTCGCACCGGTGGCGGGAGGAGGCGACGTCCGATAGGAGAAGCCATCGAGTGCATTCCGGCTGGGCGAAATCCAGTCAGCCGGCCCCGTAAGCAGCTTCTCATCAGACTTCAGCCATTGGTCTTGAGGTCCCATCAGAAACGTCATCCCGACGGGATGCGCCTTGCCTCGTGTCTGTTCCAGCTCCTGGATGAACCGGACAAGATGCGCCTGCCATTCATACGACTCGGCGCGACTCTCGTTCGCGATCTCGTAGAGCACGTTGTCATAGTCCCCGACAGCGTCGACGACGCGGCGAACGTAGGCTTCCTGAAGACGCAGCACTTCCGGCGCGAGCAACTGGTGCGTTTCCTGCCCCTTCTGATCACCATTCAAGTCGCCGTTGATACCGTTGACGTTGTTGTCTGCATGAAACGGGTGAGTTTCCCATCCATCCGCGAGGGCCCATACGCCAAAGCCTTCGAACAACATGACCGAAACGTAGAGTCCACGCTTCTCTGCGCTGGCGACCCGCTCGCGAAGCCTGTCGAAGTACTCCGGATCAAGCCGGGAGAGATCAAACTTCGGCAGGCCGTCGCGAGCTAAGGCCGGCCCGGTGCGTTTCCACGGATGGGGAGCGATCGAGTAGAGCGCTTTGCGGTCGGTCCAAGTCTGCGTAGGCTTCTTCGCGGAATCCCAGCGTGTCATTTCGAACCGCCACAGGCGGATGAAGTTGTGGTCGCAGCGTTTGAGGAGATCGAGATAGGCCTCGAACGGAAACTCAGGCGGCGGATCGCCGACGCCGATGTCCTGAAGATTGTTCCAGGTGTGCGAACCGGTGAGCAAGATGGCCCGGCCGTCGGGACCTGCAAAATAGCGAGGGTTTTCAGGACAAGCCCGCAATGGCCCCAGGGACTCGCCGGCCACGAGGGGATTCGTAATCCCGCAAAAGATGACCGCTGAAACGCAGGATCGCAGGAGAGCTTCTTTCATCGATCGGGCAGCCGGAGTTTCGTGAAGGGTCTCTCGCGTCGAACCATCATTGCGTGTCCGGTGCCCACCACCCGTCGAGCTTGCGAGTGAGCTCAGCCACCTTCGACGGCTCGTGCGTTGCAAGGTTCTTCAACTCGTCCGGATCATCCGCGAGGTTGAACAATTCGACGGTCGCATCCGGAAGCCGTTTCTCATAGGGCTTGATGAGCTTCCAGTCGCCTTCGATCACCCATCGGAACTTGAGGCTGTCCCTGGGAGCGTCCATCGACTGAATGTCATGTTCGAAGATCTCGCCAAAGACGGCCGACCGTGCCGCGACTTGTTGCGAGTCGAGCAGGTCGATGCCCGGCAGCGTCTCCGGAACAGCCAGGCCGCAAGCCCGGAGCGCCGTGGGCGCCAGGTCGATTGAACTGGCGAGTTGCTTCTCTTCGCGGCGCGGGGCCACCTTGCCCGGCCAGCGGATCATGATGGGCGTCCGCAGGCCCCCTTCGTAGGGAGACAGCTTCGAGCGAGGGGCGTAAGCGTCGGCATCCGGCTTGTTGAGCCATCCGTTGTCGGCCAGGTAAAGAACCAGCGTATTGTCCGCAACCTTAAGTCGATCCAGCTCCGACATCAGTTCGCCAACGGTTTCATCGAACCACTCCACAGAGGCCCAGTAGCGGGCAACTTCATGGTGCGGCGTCAACGACTTGTACTTGTCGATCAGCCGTTCCGGCGCCTTGTGGGGGGAATGGGGCAGCAGAGGTGCGTACCACAACAGAAACGGCTTTTCGTCCTGGACGGCCTTCGCCATGAATTCGAACGCCGGCTGCATGCCTTCGCGGCCGATCTTAAGGCCCTCATCGCCATGACGGCCGCCGCGGGTCATGTCGCCGTGCGTCATGCCTTCGGTGAATCCGCCTCGCGTCGCTGGGCCTTCCCACCATTTGCCGGTCTGAAACGAGACATAGCCGAGCTTTGATCCCAGCACGGCAGGCAGCGTCGCTTCGTCGTCAATGTGGGCGATGTATTCCGTTCTCACTTTCTGGTAGTCGGGATGGAACTGCACCTGCCGACGGGAAAGCTCGCGAGCCTGCGGCGGAATCGGCGGGTCGTTGCCGACGATGCCATGTTGGTGCGGATACCGTCCTGTAATGATCGTTGACAGCGATGGCCGGCAGAGACTCATCGGAACATGGCCGCGGGTGAAGACCAGTGATTCTGACGCCAGACGATCCAGATGGGGCGTCTTCAATTGAGAGTGCCCCATGAATTCATAGTCCTTCCAACCGTGATCATCCGAGATGATGAGAACGACGTTGGGTGGGGCGGCTTGAAGGTTCTCCGAGATCAGAATCACCGCCATGGCGACGGCGGAGAGCACTCGATGAAATCGTTTCGGCATGGTCGTGATTGCTGAATCAGTAAAGAAGATGAAGGAGCTGGCGACGAGGCGCCCCTGCGAAGTGGACGCCCTTTCCGCCTGGTCCTCTCGCAAGTCGTGGCTGCGGAATGACGCGATCGAAGGCCGCACGCTCACTTTCGTTTTCTCCTAGGAGGCGCGTCCGGCTCTCCCTCCATTGAGAAATCGAAGACTCCTCCCGACTCCGTCACCTCGGCGGTAAAACCTGATTTGTCGACGGACCGGTACTTGCCCGGAAGCCGGGTAATGCCTTCGCTGATTCCGCCTCCCGGCAGTTGCTGCCCCGGCTCTTCGATCCAGGAGTCGATATACACCCGGTACTTTCCCGGCGGGATGCCCGAATGGCTGACGCTTTGCTCCAGGGCGTAATGGCCGCTCTTGATGAAGCCCATCGCAACGGGAACGTTGGCGTCATTGACGAAGGTGACGTTGCCGTCGGAGAGGGGTTCGCCATTGAACATGACCGTCCCTGAAACCGGGACTCCGTCGCCGTCGTCGCCGCAGCCGCCGGCAAACAGGAGGACAACCAACGAGCCCCCTGCGATGTGAGAGCGGAGGCCGGCGAGACGTCGACAACTGGCCAAATATGAGCGCATGTTCAACCCCATCAACTGAACCGGAGCTTGTCAGGAATGACGAAAGGAAGCCTTCGTCGTCGAGTCGGAACGTCCGACGCCGAGGAGTTGACCGATCGCGACGCCTCAGAACGCCTGCCCGATCACGTTTCCGTCCGCCCGATCGCCGAGGTAGCAGTAGGTGGGGTAGTCGATATTCTCACTGAGGAACTGGACGGAGCCGTCCGCCATCAGGAACTGGGCGCCGCCAACATGATAGCTGGCGTGTCCGCCGCCGGCCGCGAAGGCGACCGTCTTGTTGGCCTCGGCCTGCCGCAGATAGAGGCTGTTGATCCGCAGATGGAACAACGCAATCGGCGTGTTGTTCGCCCAGATCGAGCCGTACTCGCTGTAATGCGGCTTCATTTCACCCATCAGGATCGTGTTCGACGTTCCGTCAGTGGCATCCTTGATGCCGAGACGCGTGACGCCGCGAGCGAACATGCCGCGGCAGTTGCCGTTGTCCCGGTGCGTGCACCTCCAGCCGCCGCTGACGCCATTGGGCTGGTACCCACCGTCCGCATTACGGCAGAAGTTCTTGTCAGTGACCGCCCCCGGGCAGTCTCTTCCGATGCTTTGCGGATGACCGATGGTACCGCCCGCAGGAGAGTACATGCGGGGTTGCACGGAAACGACGACGCCTCCCGCGGCAGCGGCGGACCCTGTGTCCGAGAAGCCGATTCCGTCCACGCGCGCTCCCATGCTGGCGAGAGGACTCGACGGGCAACTGGCGATCGAGAAGAAGCGGTTCTCGATGTTTGGGCGGTTTGCGGCGTGCGCCATCGGGAGATTGACGTCGATCTGATTGAAGAGCGGCGCCTGATCGATATACGGCAGGACCAGCATGAACCATCCGCCTGTGCGTCGCTGGGCCAAGTGCTGTTCCGCGGGTCCGGGCGACGCGCACGAACTGGCCGCGTTATCCGAAAAAGTGCTCGCATAGGGAAACACGTTGAACGTGTCGTGGTAGTTGTGCATCCCCAGCCCGAATTGCTTCAGGTTGTTCTTGCACTGGGTGCGGCGCGCGGCCTCGCGCGCCTGTTGAACCGCCGGCAACAAGAGTGCGATCAGGATCGCGATAATTGCAATCACGACGAGAAGCTCAATCAGTGTGAAGCCTGGTCGCTTCTGCCGATGACCGGGTGAACCAGAACAAGTGTGCGACATGTGAATAATCCTTGAGCAATATGAGAGAACGCTGACAAATCACCCATTGAACCAAGCCGCCACTGGGTTGGACCCAAGAGGCCAACAACAGCATGGAAATCGGCTGACCAATGCGTTATGCAGAAATCTGCAAATCTTGCGCATTTTTTTGCCAAGGGCAGCCATGAAGAAAACGACTCGGGTGATTGCGCTCGCGGTTCACACCGTCAACTCGTTCTATCGGGGGGTGATTCGTGGCATCTCACGACGGGTCCATGACCACGCAGATTGGCGTGTCCTATTCGTCCGGGCACAGGCCTCGGTCTCGACCCGCCGAATCCTTTCAAACGTCGATGCCGTGATCACTCACATTGACCAGCAAGAATGGTGCGAGTTCCTGATCCGCACCGGGATTCCCACGGTCAATATCGACGCGGTCTTGCCCGGTCTGCCGATGCCGCGCCTCAACCTCGATGATCGATTCATCGGGCAAATGGCAGCGGAACACTTTTCCTCACGTGGAATTCGAAGATTCGGATTTTTTGGTCAGAACGACCTGCTCTTCTCGCAGGAGCGTGAGAAGGCATTTCGAGCCGCAGTGCAGTCGATCGGCGGCGACCTGCAGGTCTTTGACGCTCGAGGACGTCAGGACCTCGGGCCGCGGACTTCCCTAAGCGATACGTTCCTTCGCCTCTGCGACTGGCTCCGATCACTTGAATATCCGATCGGTCTTCTGGCTCCCTGGGACTTCTGGGCACTGGAAGTCATTGAAGCCTGTCGACAACTTAAACTCCGCGTCCCGGAGGACGTCTCAATCCTCGGGGTCGATAATGACGAACTCTATTGCTCGGTCTCCGACCCCTCGTTGTCGTCGGTGATCGTTCCCGCCGAAGCCGTCGGCGTTGAAGCCGTGAATCAGGTGGAGAGACTGATCCGGGAACGGCGCACAACGCTCGAGCATGACATTCTGTTGCCGCCAATCGGGATCGCCACTCGCCGATCAACCGACTTCCTCGCGATTGAGGATGCGGACGTGTTGGCGGCGCTGAACTTCATCCGTGACAATCTCCATCGGCCGATCCAGGTCCCCGACGTGCTTCGCGCGGTGTCGATCAGTCGCCGCAGCCTGGAGCGAAAAGTCTGGGACGCCGTTGGCATCACATTGGGAGCGGTGCTTCGTCGCAGTCGCCTCGACCGCGCCAAGCAGCTCCTGGTCGAAAGCGATCTTCCGATCACGGCCGTCTCACGCCGGACGGGCTATACCGATTTGAGACACATTGAATTGGCTTTCCGGCAATCGCTGGGCGTGACTCCCAGCGCGTTCCGCAGGAATGCGAATGGCATCAGCCCGCAAACCTGACTCATTTCGGAGTCGGCCTGTAGGCCGGATTCGGCTGGGGAAGCACGGCTCCCGTGTCCTCTAGGAACTGTTCGAGTTGTGCGTCGAGATCACGCACTTCTTCGGGTTCCGACGCGGCCAGGTTCTTTGATTCGCCGATGTCACCTGAGAGATCGTAGAGCTCGAACCGTTCTTCCGGAGCGGCGCCGAACCAGCGAATCAGCTTGCGATTGCCCCTGCGAACCCAGGCTCCCCCGGCATTGCCGGGCCCGCCAAAATGCGGGAAGTAGTTGAAGAAGGCGACTCGGTCGAGCGTTCCGCCACCCTGCAGGACATTAGCATAACTGATCCCGTCCATGGCCTGACTCGTCGGTTTGTCGAGGCCCGCGAGAGCCAGCAGTGTCGGATATAAGTCAATGTGACCCACGACGGATGCGTTGGTCGTACCCGACGTGATCTTTCCTGGCCATGACCACATGAGAGGAACACGGGTGCCCCCCTCATAGAGTGATGCTTTGCCTTCACGGAGCGGAGCGTTGTTGGTCGGTGGGTTCTTGCCGGCCCATTGCTCCCAGGTGGCCAACGGCGGCACCGTCGCCTTGCGCTGTTGAAACCCCTGATCCGCCGGAGTGTTGCTGACGACGTTCCCGCCATTGTCGGAATTGAACACGATGATCGTGTTCCCGGAGAGACCCCTTCGCTCCACGGCGGTGAGGACCTTTCCGAAGCATTCATCGACACTCCGCAGCATCGACGCCATGATTGGGTTCTGCTGACGCCCCGATGGGTCCACCTTCGAAGCGAAGCCCTTCGTGTACTCTTCCTTGTGGCCCCAGGGACCATGGACGCCGTAGCTCCAGAGATTCAGGAAAAACGGCTTCTCCGAATCGGTTTCGATGAACCGGATCGCCTCATCGGCCAGCCGGTCGACGATGTATTCCCCCTTCGGCCCGTCGGTGATTGTCCCGACGCGTCGACCCTGGCTCGGGGCTCCGCTGGGGTGGACCCCATAGGGAGAGAAGTAGAACCCCGGCGGTCCGGGATCAGGATGACAGTGAAACGCCACCTCGAATCCCTGGCGTTCCGGCCAGTGCGGCCGTATCAGCCCCAGATGCCACTTGCCGACGTGTGCCGTTCGATAACCCGCGTCCCGTAGGGCCTCCGCCAGCGTATATTCCTCGGGATCGAGATAATTCTTGCTGGCCGGCGTTCGCATCCGCTGATTGGGAGGAGCGGCGGCGGGAAGGATCTCAAAGCCTGCGCCCTGCGGAGAAATATGCCCCGTCGCCGAGGTGATTCCGTGCCGTGCCGCATGTTTGCCTGTCAGAATGCAGCCCCTGGTCGGTGAACAGAGCGGCTGGGCGTAGGCATCAGTAAATCGCATTGCCTTCTTGGCAAAGGCATCGATATTCGGCGTTTCGTAATAGGTCGAGCCATAAGCACCGCAGTCCGACCATCCCATGTCATCGACCAGGAACAGAATGATGTTCGGTCGCGACGGACGCGCGGACTCTGCTGCTTCGACTTCGTCACACAACAGTGCAATGGCGCTCACCAGGATGATGGAGAGACCGCTCAAAGACCTTCCAGAACGCATGTCGTTTCCTCGGGGAATGAAACGTTCTGCACGGCAACGGCCGGGGCTCAACGGATGTTGAGGACAATGCCACGGCCTTCATCGAACGTGCAGTATGGTTGACTGAAGCGGGGTGGAACTACTTCAGAACCCTCTGCCACAAGGTCCACCGCTGACCATCGTCGCTTTCAAGATAGACAACCCGCGTCTTGCCTCCACACCGTGCAAGCCGGGGATGACCCGCCGCGCGTGACGTCAAATTCACTGCTCCAGCGGGAGACAACGCGGCTCCCGTGCTCCAGACGCCTGTTTCCGCATCGGCGCGATAAAGTTTCGCGACATTGAGGGGTGATGAGGATCCGCGGCCTGGGCCTTCTCGATGCCCGGTGGCCAACCAGACTGCTCCGTCATCTTCGAGCAGCAGATCGGTGTAGGTCTCAGTGGTGTCCGGGCCTCCATCAAAGACCATTGCCAATTCGTCCCGCTCGTCCCGATTGTTGAGGTACAGAACCCGCGGCTTCTGATCGACGATTCGTTGCATGGCGACATGCACCACGCCGTCCCGTCCCACTGCCGTTGACAGCGACCAATCCGCCATCAGCTTGCTTTCCCAGCGATCGTGCGCAATCCACTCGCCGGTCGGTTTACGGATTCGTCGCTCGATTCCGTGCGACATGTTGCTGTTGGTCACCTGAAAAATGTGGATGTTCCCTTGTTCGTCGACGAACAGATCCCCGTATTTCGAGAATCCAACTTGGCGCTGGTCCCGCCACAATTCGACAGGATCGAACGCTGGATTCCCGTCCTTCCGATGGGCGTAACCCATGCGGAATCCATCGCGTTTGTCCCCCCCTCGCAGGATCGACCAGTAAACGACGTGGACGTTGTCGCCGCCGTCCAGAGCGATCCTCGGCGCCAGAAAAGTCGCCGGCCGATCGCCTTCGGACGCCGAAATGTCGGTCGCTTCGCTGAGTTGCCCGTCGCCAAGGCTTCGATGCTCAATGCGCCCATCGTGATCCGGCGACTTATAGACGACATGCAGATTTCCCCGTTGATCCACGGCGGCATCGGGTGATTCTCCCCGCACCAGTTCCTTGAGCGGCGACCACGTGTCGCCGCCATCGGCAGACCGGGAATGAAACAGCGTTGAGCGATCACCAACGATGAGATGGAGTTCGTTGCGAAGGCGATCCGCGGCAACGGAAAAGCAGCCCCCGGGAGATCCGGTCCAGTCGAGCAGCCGCTGCGGCGCGGGCAGGGGGAGACTGTCCCGCGACGCCGTGAGCGAACTCTGACTCTGAGCCAGGCAGTCCTGATCGAAGTTGCCACCGACCGCCAATGTGATCGTGCACAACCACAACCTCGTCCAAAGATTCTTGCGATGTGCCATTAGAATTGTTTCCACCCGGAGGGACTCACTTCTCGGACCTATTCACGACGTTCGACGGTTATGACGAGATGAGCTGTTGCCGTTTCGCCGCGACGATTGCTTCGTTGGACGCGAGCGACATACGTGCCCTCCCGCGCGTAGCGATGAGTCGTCACGGCGTAGCCATCCTTCGCCAACAACTTGACAGCCCCGTCGGACCGAACTTCCACTGGCGGCGAGCCGTCACCGAAGTCCCACACCTCTGAGCCATCGGTGGTTCGAAACGTGCGGACTTTGAACGTGACGTCGTCGCCCGGACGAATCCCGAGCGTTGGAGAACAGGCGGCGTGAATGGCGGGAGGCAGTTCGTCCGGATGGTGCGGGTCAAGCACCTGGACGACAGCAAAGTCGATCGACTCGTGACCAGCGGTATCAGCGACTCGCACGACTTCGCTGTAGGTTCCGGGCCGACTGTAGGTTCGTTCGACACGCCCGCCCGTGGCCGTTGAACCATCGGTGAACCGCCACGAGCAGCGGTCGATGGTTCCTGTCGAACTCCAGGATTGCGACGCATCGAGTTCGATCGACTGGCCGACTGCGGCGAGCCGATGCGGCCTCGCGACGGCAATGACCGGCGGCGCATACTCGCGCCGATACGCCTCCCAGACGTAGGCATAGGCGTCGTGGATTCCCCAGTTGCCAGAGGGTTGCCTCGTGGTGACGTCGAAGTGGAGGTGTGACCATCCGCCGCTGCCTCCTTCCTTGCCCAGCAGTCCCAGCCGCTGTCCCTGCTGCACCCGCTGACCGGCCCGGACATCAATCGTCTTGAGGTGGCTGTATCGGTAGTACCAGCCGCGTTCATCCACAATGTAAATGACGTCATAACGGCGGCGGGCGGGCGAATCGGCATGATCCGGAAGCGTGTCGCCTGCCGCACTGACGACCAGTCCGTCGGTCGCCGCCACAACCTCGACCATGCCTTCGGCCCCGCCGAAATCGAGCCCGTAGTGGTAATAGATCTCCTGCCCGCCAATCCGCTCGTCGCCGTTCACGAACGTCGGCTCGTTGCTCATGTGGGTGTCGCTGGCGAACCATCGCTGTCGCAGGGGATATCGGAAGGTTCCAGGCGACATCCAGGCCGAGCCCACGGGCCATAACCGAAGCCTCACGTCCTTGCGCAGACCCCAGGCATTGGCTTTCCCGGCGGTGACCGTCCCGTTTCGGGCGTTCAGCGTGTATCCCCGTGTGACTGGACAATCAATCTGAACTCCGCCGAGAGCGAGGGGAAGGCGATAGGGGCCGGACTTCAACTCAAAGGTTTGTCCGCTGATTTCCACGGTCACAACCGACTCACGCACGGCGTCGCGAAGCCCGTCGCGAGTCTCATTGAGCGCCACAAGCTTGATGCTCACCGCAGCTCCATCAGCGAGCGCGACCGTTTGCGATTCACCGATGTTGAGGTCGACTGTCCTGACGATGCCTTCTCGTGGCACAGCTCGGTCGCCGGAATCTTGTCCGTGAATCCGCATCGGGCGGCACAGGATCACGATGGCCAGCATTGCGACTCGGATCAATTGCATCGGCTTCCCATCACACCTGACTCGGATTGGGCGATCGCGCCCGGTTCATCGCCGCATCGCGGAAGAGATGATTTGCGCCCGGTGCGTCGGATCGACCTCGCGGGCTGCCGTTGCGACGCGCCGCAATTCGTGATTCGGCCGGGCAATCGCGGTCAGTTGACGACTTTCCACGCCTCCGGCGCCTTTGCGGCGTCGCTGTACGGGGGCCGAGATGGGGCATAGATCGGATTCGATGACGGCATCTGTGCACCGACCTCCCGGCGCCAGTCATCGAGTCTCCATTTCAGGGCCTTTGCCCGGTCGGGATTCTGCGAAACCAGGTTGTGCAGTTCCCCTGGATCCTCAGTGACTCGGTACAGTTCCAATGAGCCGTCCTCGTATGACTCGATCAGTTTGAACTCTCCCTGCCGGATCGCACCGGACGGTCGGCCCCCCTGATTGCTGTAGTGCGGGTAGTGCCAGAAGAGCGCGTCGCGCTGGAGCGTGCCCGTTTGCCGAAGCAACGAAACCAGTGACTCACCGTCAAGCTGCTGTCCTGTCGGCACAGGCTTTTGAACGACTTCCATGAACGTCGGATAGAAGTCGACGGTGGAAACCGGCACGTCGCACGTCGAGCCCGCGCGGACCTGGCCTGGCCACCGGACGATGAGGGGAACGCGAATTCCCCCCTCGTGCAAATAGCCCTTGCCCTCCCTCAGCGGCAGATTCGACGTCGCCGGCGTGTTGGCGCCCTCCTTGACCGACAGCCCGCCATTGTCGGAACAGAAGATCACGATGGTGTTCGTCGCCAGATCGAGTTGATCGAGTTCGCTGACGATTCGTCCGACGCCGGCATCGACCGTCTCAACCATCGCTGCGTAGATGGGATTGTTCTGCGGATCATCGGCGCGGACACGTTGACGGTGCCTGTCGATCTGATCCGGTTTCGCTTCGAGCGGGATGTGGACGCTGTTGTGAGCGAGATAAACAAAAAAAGGTCGATCCTTGTTGAGCCGGATAAACTCCAGGGCGCGATCCGTCAGCCCGGCCACTCCCTTGTCCTGCTGACTGACGACACGCGAGACCGTTTCATCGAAGCCCTGTCGATCGGGCTGCGTGTTCGCAGTCAGCTCTTTGTCACCGCCGCGCGATTCGAGGTGCCATTTCCCGATGCAGGCCGACTTGTAACCGGCCGATTGCAACGCCTCGGCGAGCGTCACTTCGTCGGAGGCCATGTAGGGTTGCCATTCGACGGGAAGGAGCGGCGAGTTGTCCGGCCAGCGGTGCCCCGCGATGTAGTTCGTCAGACGCCCACGGGCCGGGTACTTGCCCGAGATGATGCTGTACCGCGTCGGAGAACAGACCGGGCACGCCGCATAGGCATTCGTGAAACGCATGCCTTCCGACGCCAGCCGATCAATGTTTGGCGTTTGAAAGAACCGACTTCCATTACAGGAAATGTCTCGAAATCCCATGTCGTCCACGAGGATGAACACGAAGTTCGGACGAGGGTGGTCAGCTGCGGGGAGCAACGTAGGTGTGCTCGCCAAAACACCGGCGAACACCCCGAGCATGTCAAGGATCTTGACGCGCAGGTTCACTTTGCCATTACCCAAAATCCAGGCCAACGTTGATGCTCCGGTCAGGTTGCGGTACCCAGGAGCAATCGTCGAGCAGCATCGCCCCTTCATCGGATGCAATCTTCACGATTCGGACTCACTCGCGAAATGCCGCTGAACGACTCTTCGTGCTTCCGCGTCAGCAACTGACCGAAGTCAACAGCAACAAACTTGTTGGACGCAGTCCACGAAGCATGAAAACAAATCGTGCGGCGAGTTATGCAGAACTTTGCAAATCGTGCGAAGAATTCTGCCAGCCCGGAAAGTTGGCGTTAGGACGAGACACGTTGGCCGCTCGTCGGCACCAGCCGACTCAGTCGTCGACGATGCCGTCCACGTTACGCTCCATCCACAGGCTCAGTCGGAGTCAACAGACTGGCAAGTTGCGGTGTCAGAGATTCCCGCGCCCTGATTGAAGCCCATTGCCCATTCCAACCCAACGGAAATCACGTCGCGGTTGCGAGTCACGGTGAGGTCAACAAGTGTCTGTACTCCAGACATTCGCCGAGAAGCGACGACCGGCCCTCGACATGGGGACAGATCGCGCATTCATCCCACGTCGACTACTCCAATCGCAGCTGAGTCACACTTGATCCCCTTGCACTCTTCCGATGATTGCGAACGCAGACAAGGAATTGCTACCGGCCCATCCCTGTAGTCAAGGCGTGACTACGACGGGTCGGCAGTCACGCCGTCCAGGAACGTGGCTGACGGTACGAAGAAGAGTCCGCCCGTGACGGCCCGGCTGAAATCCAGCAGCCGGTCGTAGTTGCCTGGCGGCTTGCCGACGAACATGTTCTCAATCATCTGCTCAATGGTCCCCGGATTTCGGCTGTACCCGATGAAGTAGGTGCCGGACTCGCCGCCTGCGCTGCCGAAGGGCATGTTGTCACGAATGATTTTGACCTCCTGGCCGTCCTCGACAATCTTCGTGAGGACGTTGTGAGCGTAGATGGCCTTTTTCTCATCCGCGGTTTCAATGTCCGACAGCTTAGCGCGGCCGATGATCTGCTCCTGCTTTTCCGTCGACAGCGCGTTCCACGCCGTCAGGTCATGCAGGTACTTTTGTACGACCACATAACTTCCGCCGGCGAAAGGGGGATCCTCGTTTCCGATGAGGACGGCATCCGTCGCGGCCTGTCCCGTCGGGTTCTCCGTCCCGTCGACGAAGCCCAGCAGGTCACGCGCGTCGAAATACCGAAAGCCGTGGACCTCATCGACGACGGAGATCGCCTTGCCGAGCCGGGAGGTGATCTGCGTCGCCAGTTCGTAACAGAGATCAAAGTGCTGGGCACGGATGTGAAACAGAAGATCACCCGGCGTGGCGACGGCGTGGCGTCCTGAAGCCTGGATTTCGCGAAAGGGGTGGAGATGCGCCGGTCTCGGCGTGCCGAACAGCCGGGCCCACGCATCACTTCCGATTCCCAAGATGCACGACAAACCGGGCTCCACCGCGCGAAATCCCACGGCCCGGACGAGTGAGGAGAGGTCGCCGCACAGCGATCGCACCGGGGCTCGCGAAGAGTCACCCTCGCGGATGGTTGCGACGAGAAACAGGGCGGCACGCGTCAACGGCGTGTTGACGGCCTGGGGCAGGTTGACCGATTGGGGAAGGGGGCTGAATGTCATGCGTCATTCCAGCGACGGCACCACGTTCTCTTCGTTGACGATCAGATGCTATCGTGGCAATGGATCTTCACAACGGAGGGGATTTCATTGCTGTGTATCGGCGATGGCCGAGTTCATCAGAGCGAGCCCTGTTTGCGTTGACCCACGGCGACCAGCCCCGACAGCGAGGAATTCACAAATGGCCAGGAAGAACGTCAAACGGTTCAAGGTGGGGGATCACGTTCGCTGGAACTCCGAGGCCGGCTACGTGTCGGGGACGATCATCGTCATTCACACGACCGACTTCGACTACAAGGGACACGTCCATCATGCCTCCGAGGACGATCCCCAGTACGAGATCAAGAGCGACAAGACGGACCATATCGCGGCCCACAGGGGCGGCGTCCTCGACGATGCGTGACACAGACGCTCCGTGACGCTGCCCTTCTTCACCATCGGCCACTCCAATCGCAGCTTCCAGGAATTCGTGGATCTGCTGATCGAGCCTCGGGTCGAGCGACTCGTCGACATCCGGAAGTTCCCCGGGTCCAGAGCCAATCCGCAATTCAATCAGGACGTTCTGCCGAAAGCCCTGGCGGCGTTCGACATCTCGTATGAGCACGTGGGCGCGCTTGGCGGCCGGCGTGGAAAAGGCGAACGCCTGCCTCGGGACGTCAACGGGTTCTGGACGAACGAGAGTTTCCACAACTATGCCGACTACGCACTCTCGCCGGAGTTTCATGCGGGTCTCGAACACCTGATCGAAGAAGGACACCGGAAGCGCTGCGCGATCATGTGTTCAGAGGCCGTGTGGTGGCGCTGCCATCGGCGGATTGTCACGGACTACCTGATCGCCGCCGGCCAAACTGTTTTCCACATCATGGGGAAAGGCCGTCTCGATCCCGCGAAACTCACTCCGGGCGCTGCCATCAGGTCGGGCGGAATGGTCGTCTATCCCGCCGTACAGTGATCGGACAACTGAAGATCGGTACGTGTCCATTTCGCAGTCGCAGAACCTCTCGCCGGAACGTGACCATGTTGAAACACCACCGGACGCTTGAACGATCTTGGCGCTTGACAGCACTGCTCTTTGTGGGGGCTGCTGTGTTGAACGTCATTCCGTCAATGTCAGCGATCGCCGAGACGCCTACCTCGCTCCAGAAGATACGGATCTCCGACGATCACCGGCGTTTTGTGCCAGCCGGATCGAACAAGTCCTTTGTTCCTTGGGGATTCAATTATCTCGGCGAGTTCGGAAAGCTGGTGGAAGACTCCTGGGATGCCGACTGGCCTCGTCTCGAGCGAGATTTTCGCGAGATGCGAAAGCTCGGAGCGAATGTCGTCCGGGTCCACTTGCAATTCGGCACCTACATGAAAGGGCCCGACGAGTTCGACCGCACGCAGCTTGATCGCTTGCGCCGGATGCTTGATCTTGGTCGCGAGTGCGGTCTGTACCTCGATCTCACCGGACTCTGCTGCTACCGGCTGGCGGACATCCCGGCGTGGTATGACAAACTCGACGAAACAGATCGGTGGGAGATTCAAGCCCGCTGGTGGAAGGAGATCGCCCGAACCTGCTCCGGGCACCCAGCGGTCTTCTGCTACGATCTGATGAACGAGCCTGTCGTCGGGGGACCTGCCAAACCGGGCGAGCCCCGTTGGGTCGGCGGTGAACTGGGCGGGTTCTATTTCGTCCAGCGTCTCTCGGAAGACGCGCGAGGACGGACGAACGTTCAGATTGCCGCCGCCTGGTCGTCCAAAATGACCGAGGCCATTCGCCAGGAAGATCCACAAACGCTCATCACCGTCGGCGTCATCCCCTGGGCCCAGATCTGGCCGAACGCCAAACCAGTCTTTTACTCGCCGGAGGCAGGAAAGCACTTCGACTTTGTAAGCATCCATGTGTATCCGGGAAAAGGGGAGGTCGACCGGGCGCTCGCTGCGCTCATGGTGTACGAAGTCGGCAAGCCGCTCGTGGTTGAAGAGACGTTTCCGCTGAATTGCACGCTGGACGAAATGAATCAGTTTGTCGAGGGAGGCCGCGATCGCGTCGATGGCTGGGTGAGCCACTATTTCGGATCCACGATCGACGAACATCGACGAGGAGCCGGGCCAAAGGGCTCGACGCCGGATGCCGTGGCTGATTTTCTTGAATATTGGCGGGACAAGGGAAAGGAGATCGTCGGCGTTGATCGCTGATGTGATTCTTGCCCCTGATCTCATCGCGATCGTCGGCGCTTGGGCGAGAAAGCACTGCTCCGTCTGCGATCAGGGATGTCCGACACAAATGACATGAACCGGCCATCAGGGTTCATTCGGGCCGATGAGCCGCATGACCGGATCGGAGTGAGCCTTCCTTTCGGCCCGCTTCATCAACGTCGCCTTCCAGCTTGCAGCCAGGGGCCGTATTGCCGCGAGTGCCGCAGCCAGGTTCAGGTTGTCTTTGTCGAAGTGCATCACATCGTTCGCCCGTTCAACAGTCCATTCGGGGTGAGCGCATTCCAACCGTTGCAGCGATAATCCGGGGGCGACGACCCCTTCCTGCAACACGCGAAAATACCAACCGGTGCGGCCCGATTCCTGGACCTGCAGGGCGAGCGACTTGATCCGCCAGCGGCGGGCCAGTTTCCAACAGGGCTGGCGAGGCTGGGAGACCTGCAGAACAGACTCTCCGACCTGCCAGATATCGCCGAGGCAGACCTTCGCCTCCGTCAGCCCTTCGACGGTGAAATTCTCGCCGAACGCTCCGAACGGCAGGTCAGGCATCTGCAGTTCATGACGCCAACCATCATAGTGATCGGCGGAATAGGCCAGTATCGCTTTGTCTGGCCCGCCGTGATGGACGAGATCGGCCTGCCCATCCCCGTCGAGATTTGTGAGGCCAAGTCTCAGTGGTCCGACGACAGGGCGTTTGTCGAAGCCGCTCGTCCAGGGGCGATCCATCGGATTTGTCGCACCTTCCGTTCCGAACTGTCGAGGCAAGCCGACCTGGATCGATCGGAGTACCGGATGCGTCATCAAATGGCTCCTGCCGACTCTCGACCAGGACTGCCTCACCCGCCTCAGCAGGAACGAGGGGAACCGGAGGCGTTGGTCCGCATGTGGCTCGCCAAACGGCGGATCAACCCGGCGAACACAATGCACCAGGCCGTCAGGGCGAAATAGAGGAACACCCGGGGGATGACGAGCAGGAACAACTGGTCGACCGCATGTGCCAGTCGATAGGTTGCCACGGTATACATCCCCAACGGGAAGACCGCTCCCCAATACTGCGGATCGTATGTCAGTCGGTAACGCATATACCCATGCCGCCAGAGGCCCAGGATGACCAGCATCGGAATCCACCAGGTGGCGGTCGCCCAGAACAGGAGAGTCAGGCCCGTTACGAAAGGCGAGATCGACCGCAACAGCTCGGAATGCCCGGCGGCGGACAACAAGGTGGCGCCCGCGAGTGTCGAGATCGCCATGGCCCCCATGTTGATCCAGTACGGGGGAGACAGGTCATCCGGCGTCATCGAAAAGAATGAATAGCGGTAAAAGATGAGCGAGATGATCCAGATGTAGAGCATGCCTCCCACCAACCACATCGACAGGGTGTAGAACAGCACCTGGGGGGCGTCGTTTCCGAAGCCGCCGGCGAGCAGTGTTCCGAGCACGGAAATCGACTGAACGGCCACGACCGCCAACAGCCATCCGCCGTGGATGCCTTCGGCCAACGAAGGTTTGACCTTCTTGACAGCGAATCCGGTGAACAGCGTGTAGGTGATGAGGAAGCCGAGCACGACGGCAATGCACCACAACACGACCGCGACGGAGCGTTGTTCGGCAATCAGCAGAAACTGATTCCCGAGGACGCCGCTGGCGGCGACGGTCGTAAAAAATCCGACGCCGCGTTTGTGGTCAATCAGATCCCGAAAGAATCGGCGCGGGAATCGGACCAGGCGGGCGAGGGTCAGGGCGACGAGCACGAGATAGGCCGGCACGTTCAGCCAGAGCAGCGCCCGCGCGATGAGCGGCATCCCAAGCAGATGGCACGCCAGCGAGACAATTCCCGTCGCCATCACCAGCGCGAAACCGCTGGGATTCAATTCGGCAACGACGCTGGGGGAAGCGTTGGGGGGCGACGGAGTGGAATCGGTGGTGGACAGCGGAAGCCTCTTATTGTCACGACTGATCGAGCCGCACCAGATAGCGGAGCAATCCCACATTCAATCCCAGGCAAACCAGGCTGGCGCACGCGGCCGGCCAGACCACGGAATGGTTGCCGCCGAGAAAGGCGTTCATCGTGGCAGTCAGCAGCCAGAGCTGCATGACGACCAGCAGCAGGACGATCGTCAGGATCGCATAGACGACGGCGACGAGCTGTTTGCGTTTTCGTGCGGAAGGATTCATGAGGTGCGTTCCTCGACCGCCACCGCATAGACGACTCCTTCGCGAACCTGGATCTGAATTCGCGGCAGAGGACGTCGGGGAGGCCCTGCGACGGGACGCCCCGTCGCCGCTTCAAAGAACCCTTCGTGACACGGGCAATGCAGTTGCTTGTCGTGAAGCTGAGGCAGCACCGGACACATCAGATGCGTGCAGAGGCTGCTGTAGGCCAGAAGTTCCTGTTCGGACGTGCGGATCAACAGGCACGGATCACGGTCCGTGGGATAATGAAACGGAAGGACTCCCCCGACGGGAAGCTCGTCCAGCGCGGTTAAACGTTGTTCAGAGAAGGTCCGGCGACGGAACACGCTGAGCATCGCAATCCAGAGCTGGCCACAGGCAAACGCCAGGCTCGTCAGCACCAGAAACTTCGTGAAGTCGCGGCGGGCGCCATATTCATCGGCCTCGACGTCGACCGGAAAATCCCGCCGCCATTTCGGCTGCTGTTCTTCCGGCTGGCCATCGGGAAAAGCCGGCGGCGGCGTGGAGACGATTTCCATGGCGGACGCTCCTCAATTCGACAGGACAGGAAGTTCAAAGAGTGCGGCGGAGAGCATGGGGTCGTCCTGCTCATCCTCTCCCTGCGGATCGTGCCAGGCGGCGGCAACGTCAATGTGCATGACAGGCGCCTCGCGGGGCACCATCATCTGCACCTTCGTATGAATCGTCTGGCGTCCGAACTGAAACGTATTCAGGGAGCGGCTGCGCGGACGCAGCGCCTGAATCTCGGCGTGGGTTCCAAAGAACAGCGCCTGGCTGGGGCAGACCGTGGCGCACATCGGCCGCTTGCCTTCCGAAGTTCGGTCGTAACACATGTCGCATTTCATCATCAGTTCGTAGTCGGTGTTCATCTTGGGAACGCCGAACGGACAGGCCAGCACACAATTGCTGCAGGCGATGCAGCGCGGCTTGCGGGCCGTCTGCACGACGCCGTCCTCCGTGCGTTTGATGGCGTCCGCCGGGCAGACTTCCGCACACGTCGGCGAATCGCAGTGCATGCAGACGACCGGAATCGTCTGCGGAGACTCGTACCGATTCACTCGCTCCAGATGGATCATCGAATGCCCTTTGTGCGTGTCGCACTCCGAGCAGGCCTGCACGCACGACTCGCAGCCGATGCAGCGATTGGGGTCGAGAAAGAAGAACAGACTCTCTGGAACACTCATGCGGACCGTCCTCCTTTTCCATTGCTCGCGAGGCCCGAAGCAGTCCGCTCGAATCGTCCATCAGGCGGCGCAGCGGCTTTGGTCAGACGCACCGCACAAACCTTGTATTCAGGGATTTTGGAGATCGGATCCTGAGCGGCAATCGTGATCCGGTTCACGCTGAGCGGCCCGGCCCAGTGATAGGGGATGAAAACGGTGTCGGGACGGATCGACTTGACGACCAGCGCCAGGAGCGTGATTTCCCCACGGCGGGAGGTGATGGTCGTCCAGTCTCCATCGGCGATCTGGAGACGGGCGGCCAGTTGCGGATGAATCTCCAGCCGAGGCTCGGGGTACTGATCGACGAGCGGCCCGATCCGCCGCGTCTGCGTGCCGGACAGGAACTGGCTGACCACACGGCCCGTGGTGAGGATGATCGGAAACTCCGCGTCCACGTCTTCTTTGGGGGGCGTATAGTCGGCCTGATTGAACCGGGCCTTTCCATCGGGAAAATAGAAGGGACCATTCCCGCGAGCGATCGGGTTGTCAGAACCTTTCTCGAACAGGCGCAGCGTGCCGGGATGATCTTCCGAGGGACAGGGCCAGAAGACGCCGAACTGCTGCTCGATCTTCTCGTAGGTGATTCCGGAGTAATCCGCGATTCCTCCCTGGCTGGCGCGGCGCAGTTCGTCAAAAATCTCACGAGGCTCTGTGAACGTGAATCCGTGCGGCCGCTTCAGCGCAGCGGCGATGTCCTGAATGATCCGCCAGTCCTGCCGGGCGTCGCCGGGCGGATCGACCGCCTGGTTGATGCGGATGACGCGCCCCTCGATCTGTGTGACGGTCCCTTCGTCCTCTTCCTGAAGCGATCCAGGAAGGACGATGTCGGCATGCTGGGCGGAGTCGTTGAGGAAGAAGTCGATCGCCACATAGAAGTCGAGCTTGTCCAGCATCCGCGCGATGAAGTCGTTGTCGGGCAACGACACAACGGGATTGAAGCAGATCGAAAGCAGCCCGCGAATCTCTCCCTGATCGATCTTGCGAAAAATCTCATAGGCGTCGACTCCCGGTCCTGGCAGGTCGTCGGGAGAGACGTCCCAGATTCTCGCGATGTGAGCGCGGTGTTCCGGGTTGGACAGATCGCGCATCCCGGGAAGCTGGTCGCATTTCTGACCGTGCTCACGGCCCCCCTGGCCGTTGGCCTGTCCCGTGATCGTCGCATATCCGCATTGAGGACGACCGATGCGGCCGCTGGCCAGCACGATGTTGATCGCCCCGAGCACGTTCTGGACGCCGTGGCTGTGATGCTCGATGCCTCGGGCATGCATGAGAAAGCTCGTCGAGGCCTGCCCCCACCATTCCGCGGCCTGCCGAATGGAACGCTCGGCGATTCCCGTCACCTCCGCCGTTTTCGCGGGAGTCCACGATTGAACGGATTCGGCCACGGCTTCGAATCCGACCGTATGAGTTTCGATGAATTTGTGATCGATCCAGTCGTTCTGGATCATCAGGTGCAGGACGCCGTTGAACAGCGCGATATCCCGCCCCGGTTTCACCGGCAGGAACAGATCGCAGGTCCGCGCCAGCGGAGTGATGCGGGGGTCGACGACGATGATCTTCGCCCCTTGTTCCCGCGCCTGCCAGACGTAGTTCGTCGTGATCGGGGCGCACTCGGCGACGTTCGCCCCGCTGATCCACACGACTTCCGTGCCGATGATGTCGGACCAGGGATTCGCGGCTCGGTCGATACCGAACGCTTTCTTGTTGGCGGCCCCGGCACTGACCATGCACAGTCGCCCGTTGTAGTCGATGTAAGGAGTCTTCAGACAGACGCGGGCAAACTTGCCCATCAGGTAGGTTTTTTCCGTGGTCAGACTTGCGCCGCTCAGCATGGCGAATGCGGAGGAACCATGCTCGCTTTGCAATTTGGCGATGGCATCGGCGGTCGCCTGAATCGCATCGGTATAGGGCGTACGTCGAAATCCACCCGGTTCTCGCGGATCGCGCATGAGCGCGGTCGTCAGCCGGTCAGGATGCGAATCCTGCAGATAGCGTTTGACTCCTTTCGGGCAAAGCATGCCGCGATTGAAAGGAAACTCCTCCCAGGGCTCGAAGCCGATGACTTCATTGCCTTTGACTTTGAGTTGAATGCCGCATTGCTGGCCGCAGAAACAGCAATGCGTCTTTACCAGTTTGTCCGGTTCGACGCCGCATTCCAGACGCACCCCCCTCGCATAGGCCAGGTGCGGTCCGAAGTGGTCGGCAAGCTGAATCTCGGAGACGGGCAAATGGGCCATGAACGACGTCCGTCAGGAATGAGAAGGGGGAGCCGAAATCTCCGGTTGCGCAGGAACGGCGGCGGATGCCCACAACTGCGTTTGAACGGCAGCGACCGTCAGCCGGCGGCATCGGGGGCACACGCGCTGGTAGTGATCGACCGAGCCCTCGGGGAAGTCGTAGCGGTATCCCAACTGGCGTTCCACTTCGATCAGATCTTCGATGTGCATGAGAGACGCGTATTCCTGGCTGCAGACAACGCACCGGGCCTGCTCGCCGCGGCGTCCCGCATCCTTGTAGAACAGCACGCCCAGCTGGGCGGGACGCTGGAAGATGTGAAACAGCTTGCCGAACGGCATCCACAGTAGCGTGCCGATCACGGTTACGGCGTGGGTGATCGCCAGGAAGTCGTACGCATAGCCGTTCATCCACTTGTAGCTGACTACGAGCATCAGCCCGGTGACGCTGACGGCGTAGAGAAGAATCAGCGGCAGGAAATCCTCGCCGAACCGCTGCAGTGCGCGGGCATCGTGTCCGACCATCCGCCGCCGCATGGCGATCATCACACCGGCGATCACGAGAAACGACGCCCACACCAGCCCATGAAAGATCAGGTAGCCGGGAATGGAATGGATCCCGAAGGAGAAGACGGGGAATCCAAACATGACCGCCGTGTACGACTGGAAGGTGGCGTCGGTGAACTCGAAATGAATCCAGCCGAACACCAGCGGAAACGTGATCGCGGAAGCCAGGATGCAGCCCCACATCACCAGCCAGTGGGCCGCCCCTCGAGAGATTCCCCGCCGCCAGATGAAGCTGTTGGCAAAGAAGATCGCTCCGAGTCGTTTGAGCCACTGGACCAGGTTGCGTCCCAGCGAGTCTGGACGGAGAAACACCTGCCAGCCCCGCTTCCAGTACATCGCGGTGGGAGGACGCTGCAGCCAGATGGTGAATCGGTACGAGATGCCGAAGGTGGCGAACAGGGTGGCGAAGGTGTAGCCCACGAGCGCGGCATCGAAGTGCGCCAGGCGCCGCGAGCCAATCAGGATGGCGACCACCATCAAGGCCGTCGTTGCCAGCCCAACCGCTGCGGCCACAACGGCCTCCTGCGGCCATCGAGGGCGATCTGAATGCGGCACAGCCACTCACTCCTGGAAGAAGGCGGCGAAACACTGCGAGTCACTACGGAAGAATTCTAGCGAGCGTCGTCGTCTTGCACTCTCGTGGTCACGCAGAGGCTATCCGGAAATGGTTAGAGGCGGACCAAAAACCGCCGTTTGAATCAGCCGGCTGTCTCCAGATCCTGATGCCACAGGCGGCAGGTGATGACGCTCATCGCCAGTGACTTCCACGCCTCGATGATGTCGTCTGAGCGGTCATACCGCACGCGCATCCGCCGCAGTCCCTTGAACCAGCTGATCGTCCGCTCGACCACCCAGCGGACCTTTCCAAGCCCGCTCCCGTGATCCGTCCCCCGGCGGCGAATCCGCGGCTCGATCCCCAGATGCTCCCCGTACACAACGGCTCAGCGGAAAGGTTCTCTCCAGCCAAAAGCCAGAAGCTGTTGAGAGCACGTGAGTGCGCGATTCCGCGTCGCGCTCGGGGGCCGGCCGCCGCGACCCGAAGTTACGGAACGAAAAGCGACTTTGGTTAACAGAATCAAGCCCTGCGCGAGCGCCGCGGCGCTTGCGCCGCGCTCGCGCGCGAGCGCCGAGAGAAAAAGGCGCGAGCCTCAGGCCACTCTGGCCGGAAGACAGGCAATCTGGGGCAGTCGGATTGAGCTGCTACTGGCGAACCTAGATTCGCTTTCGGAACTCCCGCCGTGTAGACCATCGGACGGCCTCCTCGCCGTTACGGTGCGGTCCTTCCAGCGGGGTACAAAAACTCTGCGCTCCTGATTTTCACCTGAGATCGACCGTAGCACGATGTCACGGATCTTTCACCCGCTGCTGGCAATGCTCGCCTGCTGTACGAGACAGGAACTGGCCCGGCAGGTGGCTTACCTGAGGGAAGAGAACCGGATCCTCCGCGGTCGGCTGCCTCCACGCATGCCGACGTCGATCGCGGACCGGCGGAGGCTCGTCCGCGCCGGCAGAAGGATTGGTCCGCAACTCCGGAATCTCATCTCGATCTGCACCTACGAGACCTTCGTGCGCTGGATCCGCGAGTTCGAAGGCCCCGGCTCGATCCCGAAAGTGACCCGCCGTCCGTCGGGCCGTCCACGAACCGAACAAGAAATCCAGGATCTGGTGATCAGAATCAGGAAAGAGACAGATTTTGGCTACACCCGCATCCTCGGTGAATTGCGGAAGCTCGGGATCAAGCTCTCTCGCCAGACCGTCAAGAATATCCTGGTCGAAGCAGGCTTGGATCCGCAGCCACATCGGTCAGACGACTCATGGGACGCCTTCCTGAGACGTCATGCCGCGACACTCTGGCAGTGCGACTTCGTCACCAAGCCGATGTGGACTCCGAAGGGTTTGGTCGACCTGTACTTCATGGTCTTCCTGCACTTGGGCACGAGGCGTTGCTGGATCAGTCAGTGTACCGACGAGCCGACGGCGGTCTGGGTTGAGCAGCAGGGACGGAACTTTCTGATGCATGCCGAGGACATCGATCTGAAGCCGCAGATGGTGATGCGGGACAACGACGCGAAGTTCAAATGTGATTTCGATCACGTCATCGAATCCTCCGGCGCCAAGATCAAACGGAACACGTACCGGTCACCGAACCTGCGGGCGCACGTCGAACGGTTCATCCAGACGCTGAAGCACGAGTGCCTGGACAAGTTCGTGATCGTCGCCAGGCGGCACCTGAACTACATCAACAGCGAGTTCCAGGTGCACTACAACCGGGAACGGCCGCATGAAGCGAGGGGCAACCTGCCGCCGGACCCGTTCGACATTCCGGATGACCTTCGAATTGAACCGCTGGACGTCGTGTGCCACAGCCGGCTGGGTGGTCAGTTGAAGTCGTACTCGCGACGGGCGGCGTGAAACAATGTGGGGCCTATCTCCATGTCAGCGGGCCCTGAGCCAGGCACACGCTGGCGCCGTTTATTCATTTGCCGAATCTTCGTTCACACATACCTGGCCGGACAGTTCCAATCGCTGGAAGCGAATCGACAAGGCCTTGGAGCTTCCTTGAGTCAACAAGGAACTGGTCGGGTAGCACCACCGCTCCTTCCAACTTCGGGAGGAATCGCTCACCTTGTCGTTCGATCACTTCGCGCCCCAACGGACGAACGCGACGCGAAGGCTCGAGAGATGTGGGCCGAGGCGGATGCGATCGGAGCTGAGGTCATCCAGTCCGTGCAAGGCCAAGTATCCGACTCGCGTTCTTAGAGCGATTTCGAAGGCGTACGCTCGTCCAAGCAGTTGTCGACCAGATCGTCCAGTGATTCTCGTCAGTTCTTGCTGGCGATCGCCACGCGCTGACCCTCCTTGAAGGCTGATGCGTTCGATGCGATGACTTGGTCATCTATTTTCAGCCCGGAGATGACCTGCACCTCCAAGGGCGTCCTCAGTCCGAGCTGGATTTCGCGGCGGGCGATGAGTCCGTCCGTGCCGACCACCAGACAGCTGGGAGTACCTGCGGTGGTCAGAACTGCCGCGCGTGGGATGACGATGGCATCCTTCCGTTCCGCTACGGTGAGCTCAACCTGAGCGAACATCCCCGGACGGAACTTCTGGTGTTCGTTCGGAAGATCAAATTCGGTCTTCAGCGTGCGGTTGGACGATTCGAGGGACCAGGCGGTGCGGGTGACGGTGCCGGCGAAAGTTTCGCCAGGAATGGCCGGGATCTTGATCGTGGCCTTGCCGCCGTTCTCGACCAGGATGGATTCGGACTCGGGCACCTCCACGAAGAGCCGGACGGTGGTGGCCTGGACAACGGTCAGGAGCGGCATGTTCTGGTGAGTATTCGGTGCATGTACCAGGCGGCCGGGATCGACCGTTCGCGAGGTGACGATGCCGTCAAACGGCGCGCGGAGCGTGAGGTAGCCGACCATGACGGCGGCCTGACGTTGTTCGGCTTCCGCGACGGCCAGCCGGGCCTTGACGGCTTCCGCGTCGGCCTGGGCCTTGGCGACACCGGCCTCACCTTCCGCGACCTTCGCGTCTGCTGAGCGGATCATCGCCGACGCGGCCGCGCGTCCGGCCTCGGCGCTTCGGAGCTGCTGCTCGGCCTCGTCGGTGACTTTGGCTGTGACGGCGTTCGACTGGGCGAGCGCCGTGACACGGTCGTACTCGGACTGCCAGCGCTTGACGTCGGCGTCCGCTTTCTGGGTGTTGGCGCGGGCGAGGTCGACCTGAGTCGTCGCGGAGCGCAGCACGGCCCTGGTGACGAGAATGGCGGCCTCCGCCTGGCGGGCGTCCGCCTTCGCCTGGAGGACTTTCGCTTCGGACTGCCGAAGCTGCTCCTCGACTTCGGGAGCCGAGATCACGACGAGCGGTTGTCCGGGCGAGGTCTCAGTTCCAATCGCGTCATACTTCGGCCCGGTGACGCGGTCGCCGATGTCGACCTTCACGGACTGCACGTAGCCGCTCGACTTCGAATAGAGCGGCGCGGACAGGAAGGCTTCGATACGTCCGGGCTGCTCGGTCTTCTGAGCGATCCCCTTTTTCACGGGGGTCACCGTGTTGACCTTCGGCAATTCTGCAACCGACGACGCCGGCGGCTGGGCGGAAGCCTGCCCCGCGCACTCGAAGACGAGCCAGGCCGCCGAAAGGCTGATGATGATCGATCTCAACATGATGCGGGATTTCATGTGATTCAGGTTGTGGCGGCGGTCGAGTGGAAGGGACTTTCCGGATCCAGCGGGTCGAGAGAAGCGGAACGGGGAGTGCGGCTCGACTGCAGGAACACGAACACGGCGGGGAGCACGAACAGGGTTGCGACAGTCGATGCGAGGAGCGCCCCGACGACGGCGCGTCCCAGGGGGGCGGTCTGTTGCCCGGATTCTCCCAAGGCGAGGGCCATGGGAAGAACGCCCGCGAGCGTCGATCCCGTTGTCATCAGGATGGGTCGCAACCTTGCCGAGCCGCCAACGATGGCCGAGTCGCGAATAGCGACGCCGGCACGCCGGTTCTCATCCGCGAAGGTCACGAGCAGAATGGCGTTCGCCATCGAAATGCCCAGGCCCATGATGGCTCCGATGAACGACTGGATATTGAGCGTCGATCCCGTGAGCCACAGCGCGAGCAGGATTCCGGTGATCACCGCCGGAGCGGCGGAGACCGACACGAGCGCCAGTCGGAACGACTGAAAATTCGCCGACAGAGTGAGGAAGATCACGACGACTGCCAGCAACAGTCCAACCCCGAGGCCGCTGAGCATCTGGCGGAGCGGAGGAATCTGGCCCCGCAGCTCGTAGGTCACGCGGCCTGGTTTCTGGCCCTGTTTGACGAGTTCGTCTTTCTCAGCGGTGTCCTTTCGCTGCACCGCATCGAGAGCCTTGACCACTTCCGCGGAGGTTCGCCCGAGATCGGCGCCGGCGACATTCGCAGTCAACGACAGTTCGCGCTTCATGTTGTAGCGATCGAACTCGCCGGGCATGGTGCCGGCCGCGATGTCGGCGACATCGCGAAGCAGGACCGGCGTTCCGGACCGCCGCACCGGAACGGTCGCCAGGTCTTCGATGCCCGCCATGGCGGATTGCGGAATCTCAACCTGGACCTGGTATCCGATTCCGGATTTAGGATCGGGCCAGTAGTTCGGCACCACGAATCGGCTTGAGGATGTCGCCGCGACGATGGACCGCGCGACCTGTGCGACGGTTGTGCCGGACATTCCCGCCTTCTCGCGGTCGACATTCACTTCGACCGTCGGATAGTCGAGCGACTGGGAAATCTGGATATCGCGGAGGGCGGGGATGCACTTGAGTGCGGCTTCCACCTTCGCGAGGAAGGCGCGATTCTCGACGATCGAGCCGCCACGAACCGCGATCTCGATCGGTGTCGCGGAACCAAAGCTCATGACCTCGCTGACGATATCGGCCGGCTCGAACGAGAATCGAACATCGGGCAGGGCGGCCGCCAGCTTGTCGCGAAGCGTCTCTTTCATACCTTCGGTGCTGATGCCCGAACCTTCCTTGAGGGCCACGCGCAGAATGGCTTCTTCCGGGCCGCGGGTGAACTGGTACACGGCGTTGATTGGAAACGACGGCGGGACGGTGCCGACATATCCGAGCGTGAGGGCCACATTTTCCGCCCCGACTTCCTGCTGGATCGTGGCGAGGGCCTGGTTGGCGAGTTCTTCGGTGCGGTCGATGTGCGTGCCGTCGGGAGCGCGCATCCGCAACCGGAATTCGCCGGCATCCACCGTCGGAAAGATCTCCATGCCGAGCTTCGGCCAGAGAAGCGTGATGCCGATGCCGCACACGGCGAGGTATGCGGCCACGGTGATCCACCGCAACGAGATCAATGAACTGACCACTGCCTCGTACATCCGGCGAATCATTCCGGGCCGTTCGCTTTCCGCCGGTCCGGATGCCTGATGGCGGAGGAGCCAGACGGAGACGACTGGCACAAACGTGCTCGACAGGACGTACGAGGCGATCATCGCGAAGCCGACCGCCATCGACAGCGGGGCGAACATTTCCCGGGGGGCGCCGGTCATCACAAACGACGGGGCGAACACGGCCAGGATGCAGAGCATCGACATCAACCTCGGAACGGCGGTCTGTGCGTTGCCGCGGCGGACCGCCCAGGCGATGGAGGGGCATTTTGCAAACTGCGTATGGATGTTTTCGACTTCCACAGTGGCTTCGTCGACGAGAACGCCGATCGCCAGCGCGAGGCCTCCGAGCGTCATCAGGTTGATCGTCTGGCCGCAGATCCAGAGGCCGAGGATGGAAGTGATGAGCGCGATCGGGATGTTGATCACGACGACCAGAGCGCTCCGCCAGTCGCGGAGGCAGAGCAGCACCATCAGGCCGGTGAGGATGGCTCCGATCGCGCCTTCAGTCGTCAGGCTGGTGATCGCTCGCGTGACGTACTTCGACTGGTCGAACTCAAACGCCACCTGGATGTCGTCGGGCAGTTCCTTCTGCATGGCGGGGAGCGCGCGTTTGATTTCGTCGATCACGCTCATGGTCGACGCTTCCGAACGCTTCGTCGCCAGGATGTAGACGGCGCGGCGGCCGTTGACGAGGGCGTAGCCGGTGGTCAGATCGGCGGCGTCTTCGATCGTGCCCAGGTCGCGGAGGTAGACGGTGTTGCCTCCGGGCACGTTGAGCGGGATGTCGCCGAGGTCGCGAATGTCCTTGACCATCGAGTTGAGCGGCACGATGGGATAGCGATCGCCGACGCGCATGTTGCCCGAGGGGCTGACGATGTTGCCGGCGGAGAGCGATGCAATGACGTCGTCCGGAGACAGCCTGTAGGCCTGGAGACGCTCCGGATTGGCCCGGATGACGATGCTGCGGGCGCTGCCTCCGAAGGGGGGCGGGGCCGAAACGCCGGGCAGCGAGGAGAACATCGGCCGGACTTTGAAGAGCGCCTGATCCTGAATCTCGGCGATCGTCCTGGTTCCGCTGGAGAGGACGAGGTAGCCGACGGGGACGCTTCCGGTGTCGAACCGCATGACGAACGGGGGGACGGTTCCGGGGGGCATCATGGCGCGGGAGCGGTTGACATAGTTGATGGTCTCGGCCATCGCCTGTGCCATGTTCGTGCCGGGATGAAAATGCAGCTTCATCAGAGCCGTTCCCTGCACGTTGCGACTCTCCACATGGTGGATGCCGCTGATGTACAGGAAGTGATACTCGTAATAGTTGGTAAGCAGCCCCTCCATCTGGGCAGGGTCCATGCCGCCATAGGGCTGGCAGACGTAAATCACCGGCAGGTTGAGCGACGGGAAGATGTCGATCGGCATCCGGCTGAGCGGGAGCTCGATCCCATAGCCGCGGAGCCATTGATCAACGGCTTTGGGGCGAATCGCCAGCGAGCCTGCAGCGATGACCGCGATGACGAGGACAATGACGGTGATCGGACGGCGGAGCGCGAAAGAGAGCGGATTCATGCGGCGGCGTCAGGGCGAGGCTCAACGGCGAGGATTCGGAGGGGGCGTTGGAACTTCAGGTCGGCGGTTTCTTTCGTGATTCCTCGAGCTTGTCGTGGTGTTCGATGACCTCGCTGAACAATTCGCGGAGCCGTTCTCGGGCGGCCGACATCAGCCGGGCCCCCTTGGGCGTGATCCGGTAATTCTTCCGGCGTTTGCCTTTGACGACGGATTCGGTGCTGACCAGGTAGCCGGATTTGTGGAGGTCGTGCAGGATGGGATAGAGGGTACCGGGGCCCATGCGATACCCGTGGCGGCGAAGTTCCCGCATCATCTCGACACCGAAGATTTCTTCTTTGGCGGCGTGATAAAGAATGTGCAGACGCACGAATCCGCCGTAGAAGTGCTTCAGGATGTCGTCAGACTGCTTCATATCGAGTATCGATATTGCAGTGCGGTAATACGACTGTCAATCATCAGTGGCGAGGAGCGGAACTGATCAGGGATGGCAGTTGGATGTGGCACGGGTAGTGACAACTGTGGGGCAGGTCGGTTTCCTTCCTCCTTTCGGAAAGGTTGCCCCTTGAACGCCTCCTCCGGGAGGAATCAGGAGTACTACCAGCAGGAGATTCCTGATCCTCACTGGCGAAATCTCACGCCGAGGACTTTGGTCCGCCTCCAATTGAGTGGTTGGTACCGTCAATGAGGACCGGTCACCCTTTCGTCTGCTTCTAAATACCCGGTTCCCCGAGCCCCACAGGCATCTGCAGTTCATTGAGCGGATTCGCGCCTGGTTGGAAGATTGTGAATGCGAGTCTGGCTTGGTCATTCCTGTCGGCAGGGCGCGATCCGATCGGGATCGTGGAAAATGAAGGAAGGAGACTGGAAGATATTGAGAGCGAGACTGGCCGGAAGAGGTGGTTGCGACTGAGGCAGCGTCCTAAGAAGTCGCCACTCCTCTGCGATTGACTTTCTGAAGTGTGGAACTTCTAGGCCGTCCGGGACACTCGAATCGGAGTGAGATGTGAATCAATCTGAAAACCAGAAAACATCCCACTCCGAGACCGTCCTTCTCTCCGAGGAATCTGCGGTCAGGGATGTGCTCGCACAATCGATGTTGGGGCTGTGGAGCGTCGTCAATCAACTCTCGCGACTGAAGCCGACGCGTCGGGAGCGCTATCGCGTCAGCATTTTCGGATCGGCACGAGTGGAGTCGAATCACTGGGTCTACGGGGCGGTCCGGGACGTATCCGCGGAATTGACACGTATGGGATGCGACATCGTCACGGGTGGCGGACCGGGCCTGATGCAGGCGGCAAACGAAGGAGCCCGCCTTGCAGATCCGGAGGCAAAGCAGGACTCGGTCGGAATCCGTATTGCGCTGCCGTTCGAGCAGGACATCAATGCCTTTGTATCTGACGCCTATGAGCACGGCACCTTTTTCACGCGATTGCATCACTTTGTGTTGACGTCGGATGCGTTTGTCGTTGTTCCCGGCGGCATTGGAACGGTGCTCGAGACGATGATGATCTGGCAACTTCTGCAGGTACGAAAGCTGCACGACACGCCGCTGATTCTTGTTGGAAAGATGTGGGACGGACTGATCGACTGGAGTCGGTCGGCCATGCTCCGTCCCGACTTTCCACTGGCGAGTCCGGAGGACATGGAGATTCCGATCTGCGTTGCCGATGGGACAGACGCTCTCGAGGTTCTTCGAAAACGTCACGACCAGTGGCGTTCGCAGTCAACCGGCAGTTAAACCTTCCTGCTGCCAGCGTCTTTCCCTGTGAATGAAACGCAGTCGCTCGATTGAGTTCAGACCAGCCACCTGAAGTTCCATCTCAGAAGCAGTACCAAGATCGGTTTCCGTGCCAGATCACCCGCAAGACGCGTCTCGAGGCTACGTCGACGTTGACGGACATCCGCGGCTGCGATCGTCGATCGTCGGATTTCTCGACATCATGGGCTTCTCCCAGGCCATCGAACACTCCCGGGACCATTGCGAAGGCCAGGTGCTGGTGGATCGCATTGTGTCGGCGTTGAACGATGCTCGCGGATATGTCCGCCGCAGCCTGGCGGAGGAGTTTGCGGCTCTCCCCCCTAACTGGGGCGTGAAGTTCTTCAGTGACAATCTGGTGGTCGGATATCCATTCGAAGAGCCCGGATCGGCAGCGCTGGCCGCGCGGTTCATCCTGGCCTGTTCGCAGCGGTATCAGCTTCGCATGGCCGTCAGTGGCTTCTTCATCCGGGGGGCTCTCACCGAAGGTTTGCTCTGCCTTACCGACGACATCATCTTCGGATCGGCACTCCTCGAGTGCTATCACCTCGAATCCAGAACATCGATCGTTCCACGCGTGATTCTGGCCGAGCCACTCAAGATGCTGTTGTCGGATGCAATCGCGACAGGTCAGGCCTCGTCGCATGGACTCGGGGCCGCGATCTGTCGAGATATCGACGGCTGGTGGTTTGTGAACTACCTCGAGGCCGCACGCGAGCAGGGAGTGATCGACTGGGAACTTGTGGCGGCTCACAAACGTTCGATTCTTGAATCGCTCGCAGGTGTCAAACGCCACGACGTGTTGCCCAAATACGGCTGGGCCTGCCGCTACCACAACATGTTCTGCCACTGGTATCGGGACTCACCGGGCTATTCTGACCAATACCGGATCGAACGTGCGGACGAGACCTCGGTGATCGATCGAATCGGCGATGGTGGCACGATTGTGTGAGATGCGGAGTTCACCGCATGACTCGATCGAGGCACAGCCAGAGCCAGGTCACCGAGATCAGCGGGCACAGCAGTCCGACAACCAGTCCGACACGAATGAGGTCGCCGATTTTCAAACGACCGGTCGTGTAGACCATGGCATTTGACGGCGACGCCACGGGGAGACACATCCCGCAGGACGCTCCAATCGCCACAGCGATGACGACCAGCGCTTCTGATCCCGCGGCCATCGTGATGACGAGCGGAACCAGGATGTTGGCCGTCGCCGTCGCGCTCATGAAATTGGCAAGGACGGTGGTCGCATAGGACAGTACGAATGCGAGCATGATCGGGGGCAGAGCGCCCATCGGAATCTGGCCGATGATCCAGTTCGACAGGCCGGTGGATGTGACGACATTTCCCAGCGCCAGCCCGCCGGCCATGAGGAACAGGACGTCGTAACTCAGTCCGCGAATGTCTTTGGCCGTCAGCACCCCAGTGCTCGTGAGCAGAACCGTTGGCAGCAACGACACGGCCGATGTGGGGATTCCGTGCCAGGAGGACGTCAGCCAGAGGCCGATCGTAGAGACCAGCGTCACCACGACGATCACATACTGCGCTCGATTGGCGGGAGCCGCCTGTGTGGCTGCGATGCTTTCGAAGCGGAACACCCTGTCGGGCTCGGGAAACCAGCGAGTGAGAAGCTTCCAGACGATCGCGGCGACGATCAGTGAGGGGGGGAGCCCAAGCGCCATCCACTGCAGAACGGTGATGACCTGTGGCGGTTCGAGGGCACTCAACGCTCCGGCTGCGATGGCGTTTGGCGGCTTGGCAATCAGGCTTCCGACGCCGCCGAGAATGGAAGCGACGGCGATGCCCAACAGCAGCCCTTTCCCGGCGTTTGATTCCTGGTCGCACTGCCGCATCAATGGTGCAATGACAGCCAGCATCATCGCTGCGGTGGCGGTGCCCGACATGCACAGGGACAGGACGAACGTCGCCAGCATGACCCCCAGAAGGACGTTCTCGTAACGTCCGCCCAGCCTTTGAAGCAGAGTCATCGCGAGCCGGCGATCGAGTCCGCATTTCTCCATCCCCGCAGCCAGGACAAAGCCTCCGAAGAACAGCCAGATCAACGGGTGACCGAAGACCGTGACAAACTGCTCCCAGTCGTTGGCGTCTTGTGCATAGACGCCTTGCGGGCGGCCCAGAAGCGCCACGTTCAAGGCGATGACGAGCAATCCCACTGCGAAGGCCGGGATGACTTCGGTGGCCCACAGCAAGACTGCCAAGACGAGGATGAAGAGCGCCCTCAGGGCGGCGGGCGAAAGGCTCTGATCGGGCCGGAGCCACACGGCAACGAGCAGTGCCGCGCAGACGCAGATCGCAAACAGGATCGGACGTCTGGCGCGGCCCGTTTCCGGATTGCGGAACGAGTACCACGGTGACGAAGGCACGTTGTCCAAGAGTCGCTTGCTCCCCACGCCTGCTGATAATCATCAAGCCTCGTGGATGCGACGTTAATGTGCTGTGAACGATCTGCACAATCTGGCGCGAATCGAATGCGACGGAAAATCGCCAGCCCAGTGCATCGACGCTGCGGCCGAGGTTGGCGATGATTGGGCCAGTCTCGAATCGAATCCGATGAGAGAAGAGGCAATGGCTGCAACGTGTGTCTCAGCGCTGCACACACCCGATGGCGCTCGTCGCTTGGCGCCACTCACGCTTTGAAGGAGTCGATCATGACCTCATTGCGTCGCGTCACATTGCTCGCAATCCCGTTACTGCTCTTTGCGGCGTTGCCCGCGGCTGACGACGAACCATCGCCCGATGAAAAGGCGATTCAGGATGCCGCGGTGAAGTTCGTTGATGCCTACAACGACCAGGACGTTGCCGCGATGGCGGCTTTGTTTGATCCCCAGGGGCGAATCGAAGAAGCGGACGGGACGATTGTGCAGGGGGGCGAAGCGATTCGGGCCGCGTTCGCGGCAGCCTTCGAGGCAGAGCCGGCGGCCCAGATCAGTCTTGAAATGGATTCACTGACGATGCTCACCCCGGAGATTGCGGTGGAGCAGGGGGCAACGGACTTTTTCCCCGATGGCGAGACCATGACTTCGCGGGGGCGCTATCTGGTCGTCCACCAGAAGAAGGACGGCGCTTGGCGGATGATCTCCGCCCGATCGCTCGAGAAGGAGGTGGTGAGCAACTTCGAGTATCTGCGGCAGCTGGCGTGGCTCTCCGGTGACTGGATCGACGAGGACGCAAACGAAACGGTCGAGACGACGTTCCACTGGGATGACGATCGAAATTTCCTGCTCTCGGAGTTTCAGGTGAAGCGCGGAGCCGAACTGCTTGGCAAAGGGACGCAGAGGCTGGGCTGGGATCCACAGCGGAAAGAGATCCGCGGCTGGATCTTCGATTCCCGGGGTGGCTTCGCGGAATCGCGATGGGTCGACGTCGGAGATCGATGGACTGTGACCATCAACGGTGTGAACTCAGCCGGGGCGACTCAGTCGGAAATCCGCACGCTCGTTCCGGGAATCGACCGTGTTGAAGTCGGCATCATGAATCGAGTCGTCGGTGGTGAGTCGTTGCCGGATCTCCAGTTCATGATGGTCCGTCGTCCCCCAGCGCCCGCATCCAAAGCGACGGCCCAGACCGCCAGATAGTCGTCCTTCACACAAGCCAACTGCTTTCCACGGAGACGTCCAATGACGACTCAAAAACGATTCAGCCTGGTTGCAACATTGGTGGGCTGCATCCTGATTGTCGGAGCCGCTGACACCTGGGGCCGGGGCTTCGGTGGCGGCCGCGGAGGTGGAGGAGGAGGCCGCGGCGGTGGCGGTGGGTTCCGAGGAGGCGGAGGTGGCGGTGGCCGAGCCCCGTCGATGAGCCGCGCTCCATCACGACCAAGTGGGGGAATGGCGAGCCGTCCCAGCGGAGGCGCTCGGCCGAGTGGCGGTGCGAGACCAGGTGGAAGCCCGAGTCGTTCGCCGGGACTCGCCGGCGGCGCCGGAGGGGGCTCTCGTCCGGGCAACGTTCGCATGCCGAACGGTGCAACGCGACCAGGAAATTCGGCGCGACCGCCCGCGAACATCGCAGGGGGCGGCCGGCCTGGCGGAGGTCTGACCCCAGGTGGTGGCAGACCACCAATTAATGCCGGCGGACCTGGTGGAATCGGAGGCCGTCCAGGGGTCGGTGGCCCCGGCGGTGTTGGCGGCATCGGAGGTGTCGGTCGGCCTGGTGGCGTTGGCGGCCCTGGTGGCATTGGCGGCGTCGGTGGCGCAGGCCGGCCCGGTGGCGTTGGCGGCGTCGGAAGTGTTGGACGTCCCGGTGGCGTCGGTGGTGTTGGAGGCGTCGGACGACCCGGTGGTGTTGGCGGCCCCGGTGGCATCGGCGGCGTTGGCGGTGCGGGCCGACCCGGTGGCGTCGGCGGACCTGGCGGCGTTGGTCGCCCGGGTGGCCCCGGCTCCGGATTGAGGCCCACAACATTGCCCGGCCTCGGAGTTGGAGCCGGTATCGGCGCCGGCGTTGGCGCAGGTCTCGGCGATCGCGCGAACTGGAATGACGGCCCCGGTGCGCGACAGGACTTCATGAATGATCGAATCGCGAACCGTCAGGACCGTGCTGCGGGCCTCGAGGACAGGATGCAGGGCCGGCAGGACAACCGTCAGGCCAATCGCGAAACACGGCAGGGCGATCGGCAGACGAATCGAGGCGATCGGCAGGACAACCGGCAGACAAACCGAAATGACCGACAGGACAATCGGCAGCAAAACCGGGACGACTGGTCCGAGAACTTCTGGGACAACGCCCACGATGCGTACCACGACCACTGGCACGACGACTTCGGCGACTACTGGGATCACATGTGGGAGTACCATCCCGTTGCCGCAGCGTTCGGAGTCACTGCGTGGGGAGTCAATCGTCTGAGCTATTGGTTCGGATACGGCGGCGGCTACTACAACCCGTACTACGGCGACAGCGGCAGCTACGGAGGCGGAGGCTACTACGACTATTCGCAGCCTCTGATGACGTACGAACAGGTGACCATGCCGGTCGAAACAGCGGCCCCCGTGGAAGCAGTCGCGTCTGCAACAGCGACGGCAACCGCGCCGGGTGCTGTTCCCTCAGCCAGCACCGAGCCAACGCCCCTGACGAAGGCCTACGACGAGGCGCGGCAGGCGTTTTACGAGGGCGACTATCCGCGATCGCTCGAACGGGTCAACGCCGCGCTGGCGATTGCGCCGAACGACGCAGCGCTGCACGAGTTCAAATCGCTCTCGTTGTTCGCGGCCGGGAAGTACCACGATGCGGCAGCGACCATCCACCCCGTTCTCGCGGTCGGCCCTGGCTGGGACTGGACGACGTTCATCCGGATGTATCCGAGCGTCGACACCTACACGGCCCAGTTGAGGGCACTCGAATCGGCAGTCGTTTCGAATCCCAAGTCGGCCGATCTCCACTTCCTTCTGGCCTACCACTACATCACCTGCAGTTCGACCGCGGAGGCAATCGGACAATTGCAGGAGGTCCTGGAACTTCAGCCGAAGGACACGGTTTCCCTTCAGCTTCTGCAGATGATCGGTGGTCCGAGTTCGCTGCCGAAGACCTCGTCGTCAGCGGAGCCGCCCAAACCGGCGACACCGGCCGCGGCGACGATTCCGAAGCAGGATCTCGTAGGATCGTGGAAGGCGAAAGGCGCCGGCGATTCGAGCTTCGGCCTCAAGCTCTCCGATGACAGCACGTTCGCCTGGACGTACACGGAGAAGGGGAAGGCCAAGTCGATTGAAGGTGTCTTTGCCGTCGAAGAGAACACTCTCGCGCTTCAGCCGGACGCCGGCGGAGTGATGCTCGCCGAGATCTCGGCTCCGCAGAACGGGAAGTTTCACTTCCAGGTCGTCGGGTCACCCCCGGGCGACAAGGGACTGGACTTTTCGAAGTGATTCCGATGGAACGAACCTCTCGCCGCCTGACCTGGCGAGAGGTTTCTTTGCGTCCTGCGACGAACTCGCTACGGAGGAGTGGCGTTTTTGATTCCGTGACTGGGTGAGGGCCGGTCAGAGAATGGGAGTGGAGGCACGCATGCAGCATCTTGATTTCAACTTCGATCCGACGAGTTCCGTCCTCCAACTCCGGCCAACCTCCGCGCTCTCAGCCGACGATTTCGCGAAGATCGTTGAAGTCGTCGATCCGCACATCGAAGCGACTGGTAGCCTTCGCGGCATCATCATCGAGACGCCTTCGTTCCCCGGATGGGAGAGCCTGGGGGCGATGATGGCGCATTTCCGATTCGTGCGTGATCACCATCGGAAGGTGAAGAAGATTGCTGTAGTAACGGACTCCACGTTCGGCGAAATTGCCGAGAAGCTGGCGTCGCACTTCGTGGCCGCCGAGATCCGACACTTTCCGTCGGGAGAGCTGTCACAGGCGAAGGAATGGATTTTGGCTCCGTCCTGAGTCGACTGCGAGTGGAACCCAGAAGCCGTGGGCGCGGAGAAATCACCTTCGGGATGGAGTTCGCTGTTTCCAGCCCTCGAGTGGCTGAGGCAGTACGACCGCGCGTGGCTTCGATTTGACGTGATCGCCGGCTTAACGCTGGCGGCCTACGCCATCCCCGTCTCGATGGCCTATGCGACGCTCGCCGGCGTGCCGCCACAGCACGGTATCTACTGCTATCTGCTCGGCGGGTTGGCCTACGCCATGTTCGGTTCCAGCCGCCAGTTGGCCATCGGGCCGACGTCAGCAATCGGCCTCCTGGTCGGGTCGACCGTGGCAGGGATGGCGGACGGTGACGCCACGCGCTGGATTGAGATTGCAGCCCTGACGGCGCTGATGGTGGCCGTCGTCAGCGCGATCGCATGGCTCCTTCACCTCAGCGGGCTCGTCAGCTTCATCAGCGAAACCGTGCTGCTGGGCTTCAAAGCCGGCGCGGCGCTCACGATTGCATCGACTCAGTTGCCCAAGTTGTTCGGCGTTCCGGGCGGGGGTGACAACTTCTTTGAGAGGATCTGGATCCTTCTCGGACAGCTCGGGGAAACAAACCTGGCCGTCCTGACATTCGGAATCTGCGCGGTGGCGCTGCTCATCGCCGGAGATCGACTCTTCCCGAGGCGCCCGGTCGCGCTCGTCGTCGTCGCGGCGGCGACAGTCGTGATGGCGTTAACCTCGCTCGAGGAGGCCGGCGTTCCGACCGTCGGAATGATTCGGCCCGGGCTTCCGGCCCTGCATCTGCCGTCACTTCGGATGCGCGATGTGGATGGCGTGCTTCCGCTCAGCATCGCCTGCTTTCTGCTCGCGTACATCGAGGGCATCTCGGCCGCCCGGGCGCTCGCCGCTGAGCACAACGCCGAGGTCAATCCGCGACAGGAGCTGCTCGCACTGGGGGCTGCCAATCTCGCGGTCGCGTTCGGCCAGGGTTTTCCAGTCGCCGGCGGCCTTTCGCAATCCGCGGTGAACGACAAGGCCGGCGCAAAGACACCTTTGGCGCTTGTGATCGCGTCTGCAGCTCTGGCCGGTTGCCTGCAGTGTCTCACGAACCTCTTGCGATCACTGCCGACGGTCGTTCTCGCCGCCATCGTTCTCGTCGCGGTGAAAGGCCTGATTGACCTGCACGGCCTGCGGTTTCTGAGGCAAGTGAGCCGCCGGGAATTTCGAATTGCGCTGGTTGCCCTGGTCGGCGTTCTTCTGTTTGGAATCCTGAAGGGCGTTCTGCTCGCGGCGATTGTTTCGCTGATCCTCCTACTGGCAGGAGCTGCAACTCCCAGCATCGCGTTTCTCGGTCGAATTCCTGGAAGCCGCCGCTTCTCGTCTCTCGAGCGTCATCCGGATAACGAATCGATCCCCGGCGTCGTGATCGTTCGCCCGGAGTCATCGATCCTGTACTTCAACGCAGATCATGTCCGCCGCGTCATCTGGGATCACGTCGCCGGAATGCCGGATGTGCGACTGGTGATCTGCGATCTCTCGAACTCGCCGGTCGTCGATGTCGCCGGCGCCAACATGCTGGCTGGACTGCACTCCGAGCTTTCCAGGCGTAACGCCCGGATCCGGATCGTCGAAGCCCACGCGAAAGTCCGTGATCTGCTTCGGGCCGTCGGCCTGGAAGGGAAGACCGGCTACCTCGGACGCCACCTCAGCATTGACCAGGCACTGCTCGAAGAGTCAGCGTTCCACGAAGTCACGCCGGGAGCTGCCGCGGATCCGTCATCTTCGCCGGGCTGAGAAGATCATCAAGCTTCTCCTTGGTGAGCCACCCCTTCTGAAGCACGAGGTCGTAGACGCTCCCGCCGGTCTTCAGGGCCTCCTTGGCGATCGACGCCGACTTCTCGTACCCGATCACCGGGTTGAGCGCCGTGACAATTCCGATGCTGTTCTGGACGAAGTGACGACAGCGATCTTCGTTGGCCGTGATTCCGGAAATGCACCGCGCGGCGAGGGTCACGCATGCGTTCTTCAGAATCATCAACCCGTGCAGCAGGTCATACGCGATGATCGGCTCAGCCATGTTCAGTTCCAGTTCGCTCGCCTCCGACGCCATCGAGATCGTCACGTCGTAGCCGATGATCTGATAGCAGATCTGGCTGACGAGTTCGGGGATGACCGGATTGACCTTCCCCGGCATGATCGATGAGCCTGGCTGCATTGGCGGGAGATTGATCTCATTAAGCCCGCATCGCGGACCCGACGAGAGCCAGCGGAGGTCGTTGCAGATCTTCGAGACCTGGACCGCCGCTCGCTTCATGGTGGCGGCCATCTGGGCGAACGCGCCCGAATCCTGAGTGGCCTCAACGAGGTTGAACGCCTTTCGCAGCGGCAGCCCGGCCCCTTCGACCAGCCGTTTGGTCACCAGGTCTGCATAACCCGGCGGGCTGCAGATCCCCGTGCCGATTGCCGTCGCTCCCATGTTGATTTCATGCAGCTCTTCGGCCGACCGGGCGAGCGCAGCCATCGCGGACTGAACCATCACCGCATAGGCGCCGAATTCCTGGCCCAGAGTCATTGGAACGGCATCCTGGTTCTCCGTACGCCCCATCTTCAGGACGTGTGCGAACTCCGTCTCCTTCGCTTGCAGCTGGGACCTGAGCTCTCCCATCGCCGCCAGCGTGTCCTTCAGAGAGAAGATCACTGCCAGCTTGATCGCCGTGGGGTAGGCGTCATTGGTGGACTGTGAGCAATTGACGTGATCGTTGGGATGCAGGTGCTTGTATTCCCCCTTGGCATGCCCCATCAGCTCCAGCCCGCGATTGGCGATCACCTCGTTGGCGTTCATGTTCGTGCTGGTGCCGGCGCCACCCTGCATCATGTCGACGACGAAGTGGTCATGCAGCTTGCCGGCCAGGATTTCGTCGCACGCCTTGACGATCGCCTCAGCCACTGGCGAGGGGATGCATTCCAGCTCGCCGTTCGCCTGTGCCGCCGCCTTCTTGACGTAGGCGAGCGCCCTCACGAAGTGTGCAAAGTTCTTCAGCGGCACACCGGAGATCGCAAAATTCTCCTGGGCGCGGACCGTCTGGACGCCATAGTAGGCGTTATTGGGAATCTCCCGTTCACCCAGCGAATCGTGCTCAACGCGATAGGAACTCACCTGCGGCGCCGCAGCCTTCTGATTGGCCAGCATGTCGGACGCCATCCGCAGCCGGTCCGAAATCCTCTGAGCGACCCGCGCGACAAGGCGGTAGTAGAAATCCGGTTTGCCCGCTTTCAACTCATTCATCACCGCGCGGGGAATCTGGATCACTGTGGTGCCAGCTCCGCGGGCGTAGGCGCTGGTTGAATGGGCGCCGTCATCCAGGAGCAGACCTTCTCCGACCAGCGCACCTTCGGTCAGCGTGGCCAGGTGGGTTTGGGTCCCGTGCAATCCGCGGACGATCTCCACGTTGCCGGAGAGAACGAACCCCAGCCACTCGCGGGGCGTCGATTCATGAAAGAGGCAGGCAGCTCCCTCGAACGTGACCTGCTTCCCCTTCTCGATGAGTGACGCGAGATCGGCCGCCGCCACTCCCATGGAGCGCGCGGCCGGTTCGATTTGCGTGCGGAGATCGGTCATAGGTCGCCCCTAGAAGAAGAGCTTTGCGATGATCAGCCCGGTCGACACGGCGACGATCGTCGCCACGATCCCGGGCAGCATGAATGAGTGATTGAGGACATACTTGCCAATCCGCGTCGTTCCGCTGCGATCGAAGTTCACCGCCGCGATCAGCGTTCCGTATGTCGGAATGAAAAAGTACCCGTTGACGGCAGGAAACATCCCCGCGAGTGCCGCTGGTGCGATTCCCAGCGTCACGCCCAGCGGCATCAATGTCTGCGTCGTCGCCGCCTGGCTGTAGAGCAGCATGGACGTCAGGAACAGCCCCACGGAGAACAGCGCCGGATAAGCCTCCGCCATCCGGGACAGGCCCCCGATGATCACCTCCCGGTTGGCATTGATGAACGTATCACCCAGCCACGCCAGTCCCAGAATTCCGATCACTGCGGTCAGCCCGGCCTGGCAGGTCTTCGTCTTCACGATCTGATCAACTGGCGCTGTGGTGAATGAAATCATCAGCGCTGCGACGGTGAACATGATGATAGCAATCGTCATTGGCATCGAGATCACGGACGAGGCATCCGCCGGGCCGACGGTGCGGATGGCCGGAAACAGTCCACAGCAGACGACGAGACCGACGCCCGCCAGGAACATGTACGCAGAGAGAGCTGCCCTGGGAGGCAGAGACTTCGATGAATCGTCGTCCGTCGATCCCCTGGGGTCTTCAATCTCACCCGCTGCGACTCGCCGCAGGTATTCCGGATCCTGATCGAGCTCGACTCCGACGCGAGTCTGGATCAACGCCGCGACAATGACACCCAACAGCGTCGCCGGCACACAGATCATGAGGATCGTCGGCAGGCCGATCCCTTTGGAGCCGAGGATTGCGATCAATGCTGCGGTTGCGGCCGAGACTGGGCTGGCTGTGATCGCCTGCTGGGAAGCGATGGTCGCGACCGCAATCGGGCGCTCGGGCCGCACCCGCCCTTTCATCGCGACTTCGTAGATCACCGGCAACAACGGGTAGAAGACGTGTCCCGTTCCCGAGAGAAACGTGAAGAGATACGACACCAGCGGCGCCACGATCGTGACGTGACGGGGGCTCTTGCGGATAATCCGCGACGCAATCTGAACCAGGTAGTCGATTCCCCCGGCCGCTTCCATTGCCGAGGCGGCCATGATGACCGTGAGAATGATCAGCAGCACTTCGCCCGGAATGCTGCCCGGCTTCTCGCCGAACAGGAAGACCAGGACGGCCAGCCCGACTCCGCCCCACAGTCCCATTCCGACGCCGCCCGCGCGGGCTCCGATGGCAATGGCGGCAAGAAGAACGATCAGCTCAAGCGTTACCGACATTCAGATTGCCCTGGTGTGCAGCCGGACAATGAACAGGTGAACTCGATCTCAACTGCAGGCACTGTCAGCTTCGTGAGGTGCCCGCTGCAGTATGCTCGTCGCGAGTCGAGAAAGGCAACGAAATTCCCGCCACTTGCTCAGGCGGCATCAGGGAAAGTTGTACTGCACCGTCGCCTGGATGCGATGGGCCTCGCCGAAGTCGCCGTTGTGCACTTCGTTCGACCCATAGAGATACTCGACCCCGAGAGTCGTGTTGTCGATCGGCGCCCAGATCACATTGGCGGCCACGTAGTTCGCCAGTTGCGGAGTGTCTCCCGGGTCAGTGCTCTCGCGACGACGGACCGCGACGCTGTAGACACCCGTACTGCTCAACGTCTCCGTCCAGGCGTGCGTCAAGGCGAGGCATCCCCCCATGTGATCAACAGGTTCGACCTTGCCGGGCGAGGCCAGCCGCAGGTCAGAACCGCCTCGATACCGACCGAGACCGTTGCCCGCCACGAACTGGCCAATGATCTTGTCATCTTTTGTAGGCTTCAGGATGCCGACGATGTTGATCGCGCAGCCGAACCGATCCTGCTCGGAACCGGTATCCGGCCGGTAGGCGACATCGCGAAAGAGCCCGGCAACGAACCACTCGTAATACTCGCTCTTGTATTTCAGATGAGTCGCGAGGTCAGGAATCGGCTGGGCCGGATCACCGGGGATTGTCGCCGTCACGACGTCGTCAACGGCTGTCGTCGGATTCTCAATTGACGTCGCCCACTTCAGATTGTCGGTCAGCTCTTCCGTCCAGCGAAACTGCGCCTGTCGCTGCACAATGAACGCGATCGGACTTTCAAAATCCAGTGTCCGAGGGATGCCATCCGGGTCCGTAAAGACGGTCCACGTCTGACCGGCAAGCAGGTGCCCGACCTCGGCATACGCGTGCCGGATTCGCAGTTGGTTCCCATTCGTAAAGAAGTCCGTTTCGACGAACCCGCGAATCGTTCCCCAGTCGCTTGGGGCCCGAACATCAAGATTGAGCCGCGTGGCCTTGGCCTGCATCAGCGTGTTCTGGCCGTCCGAACCGTCCACCGGAATGGTCGTCGGCACCCAGCGATCGGGCGTGCCGGCCGGCTGGAAGTCGTGGATGAAGTCCCCCTTGATGTACCCCCCGAACTTCCACCAGATCTCGGTGCCGGGAATCTGATTCGCCTTGTCGAACTTCGCCGACTCCGGCTTCGCGACGACCCAGTGATCGTGCAATGCAGACGTCAGGGCCTCAGCGAAACCGGCCTGCTCGACGCCTTCGCTGAAGTCCGTCGGACTCGAATGCGAGTTGGAAGAGAGGCTGTCAGCCCCGGCACCTGTGGAAGCCTGCACTTCGGGCACCGGTGAAGGGCGCGGCGGAGCGTCATCGCTGCGCCCGGCGGCGGTGAGGGCACCGACGAAAGCAATCCAGATCGTGAGGACGCGCTTTCGAATCATGACCGTCGCAACAATGCGGAATGCTTGTCAGTGAGATGAAACGCGATTCCAGCAGCCATCGTCTAAAGCTGCAGCGATTCCTCGGCAATGTGAAGTGGCGTCTGGACCCAGTCGAGCGGCAGGTCTGGCCGATCTTCAACGAGTCCTTCGATTGGAATCGACCGCAAGCCCCGTGCGCACGACCATGGGGACGGCCGGACAGGCCTCAGGGGGTAGCTCACTTCATCGGCAGTCAGATTCGGGGTCTCGAGGATCACTTCGCGCATGATTTGGCCCAGTTATCCCCTTCGCGGGCATCGTCATACGTGGATCGAGAGAGATCAAATGCCATGCGACTTGAAGCAGTTTCATGCGGGCGTCAAACGTTTGATGACCCGGTGCAGGATGGCCGGCGAGGAACCTGACCCGGGCAGACTCGTAGTCGGTGACAAGCCGGTAGTTTTGCAGCCAGAGGCTCGCTCGCTCCATCTTCCGCCGGTTTCAGTGAGTTCGGATGCGAGAACCGTCCTGGCCCCGGTGCAGTTGCGGCCTCGTGCAGGCCAAGGCGAGCATCATCGAAACGTGTCCCTGCAGGATCCCAGGTTCAGAACCTTTGATTCGAGAACCCCCGACTGATTACGCCGTAGGGCCGGATCGGCGGCACATACACCTTCTGCTCCCGGATCAACCGCACGCCGGCCGCATGCCCGGCCACGCAGGCGTTGTAGAGCGCATCGAACCAGTGATTCTGACGCCGGATCCGCTCCCAGCGTGTAACGACCCCTTTGCCCGCCACGAACTCCTCGGTCTTCCGTTCAGCCGTCAGGTGCTTGGCCAGCGACAGGTGTTCCTGCGGCGGCGCCTTGTAGAGCCGCAGGGCGCCGGGTTGATCGAGCGGACAACTGAGCCGCTGGTGCACCCAGGTCTTCCAGGCATCGGCGTCCATCTCGACCAGGTCGATCCGGTCAACGGGCTGCCGGTTCACGTGGTAGTCCTGTCCGATGTGGACGACGGTGGCTCCACGACTGGTGGGATGGTGATACGACTGGGTGCGCTGTTGGGTGGCGCCCCGTCCCACGGCCGGATGGAACGGTTGGCGACTCTCCCGACAGAAGGTGTAGACGACCGGCGTCATGTAGCCCGCATCCACGAGGACATGCACGGGCGTCAGACGTTTCTTGCCGGGTGAGGCCGCGAACTCCTGCGACACGGGCCAGCCATCCTTGACCAGATCCCGGAACTGTCGCAGCGACACCATGAGCGCCTGCTCGACTGCCAGGCTGTCCGAGGGAACCTCGATGCGGCCGTAGTCGACCACATAGCAGGTGGCATCGGGCTTCCAGCCGACGACGATCCAGTGGCACAGATACTTACCCAGATCGATGGCCGCAGTCAGCACGGTGCAGTCGGGCGGCACGAGGCCCCGCGGCCAGGTCGACTGCCGCAGCAGGATTTCTTCGGCGAGGAGGGTCGTCTCGTCCTGCCGGGAGGGGGCCACCGGCAGGCACCACACGAACTGCCGCATCTCTTTCTCGGCGTTCTCTTCATCGGGGGACCGGGACGCCCGCCATTCGTCGGCCGCCAGATCGGCCGGCATCAGGAACAGGTTGTGGATCGCGCTCCAGCGGAAGCCCAGGGTGTCAGTGGCGATCGCCTCGCCAGTCAGATTCCCCGCGTCATCGACCGACTGTCCCTGGTGGACCAGCCGGCCCTGTCGGTTGGCCTCCGTCCTCTGTTCGGTCGTCCAGGGTTCTCCACAGTCGGGACAGGCGAATTTTCCCAGGCTGCGGGCCTCGGCCTGGGTCGACGCCTCGGTCCAGCCGGTGAAGTGTTGTCGTTCCGGGAGCACGTCGTGCCGGCAATGAGGGCAGGGGAGCACGATCCGGCTGCGGGTTCCGGCGGTGTATTCCTGCCAGGTCCGGCCCTGCTCGGTCGAGAGGGTGCATTCCATGTAGATCCGCTTCCGGGCGCCATAGGCGCGGGTGCGGGCCTCGAGTTGCGTGATCTTGTCCGATTCGCGGCTCGTCGCGCCGGCCTGATCCATGCCGTCGGTCTCGGTGATCACGACCACTCGGGACGTAAACCCGGCCCGGCTCTTATCGCCACCGCCGCCTGACATGAACTTGAGTGTGGCGCCATTGCGGAACGGGATTGACTCCACGCGGCCACCTCGGCTCCCGCCGCCCCGGATCGGCATCAGGCTGCGGTAGCGGGACTGCTCGATGACCGGCAGGATGTCTTCGCGCCACTTGTCGATGGCCATATCCATGTCGGGCAGGCCACAGATGACCGTCTCGCCAATCTCGAACAGGTGGTAAATGAGCGGGATGACGAAGCAGGCCAGCGTCTTCCCACTCTGGGTCGGGCCAGTGGCCACACACCGGTTCCAGCGGCCACTGTCGACCGCATCGAACCAGAGCCGGGTGTAGGGCTGGCGATCACAGCGGAACCGGCGTCCCTGGAAGGGACCGTCCGGAATGACGATCTCCGTCTCCGCAAACTGCCGCATCGAGCGCACGGTCCGGGCGCGGGACTGACGCAGGAACCAAAGGAGTTCGTCCCGGGCCCGGGCCTGCGTGGTCGACGGGTCAGCGGTCACGGTGCTGGTTCCTCCGGCGCGCTGTTGCCGGGAGCCTCGCTGCTGAACAGCCGCTCGATCTCCCGCTCGGCGTCATCAATCGATTCGTTCAGCAGGGCGGCAGCCTCCGGTCCGAACTGCTGCAGGAGTCCGTCTCCCGCCGCCCGCAGGATCGCGGCCACGCGTCCCAGGCCTTCCCGGACATCGCCCCGAGCGACCAGTTGGCCTTCCCGCTCCAGACGATCGAGCCGGGCCATGGCCGCCCGTTCCTCCCGGTAGCGCTCGAGGGCCGGACTGGCGACATCCGAGTTCAGGAGGGGATCGTCTTCATCGGCCAGTTTGCGAGCATTCTTCGCCAGGAAGTCATGGAAGGCTTTCACCACCCTGGGTAAGCAGATCGTGCGTCCGCCGAAGGGGATGCCATACCGCTCAGCCTGCTCGTTCAACACCTTCGTCTGCCGGCCGGACATGTCCCGCCAGTGCTTCTGGGGGATGCTGTCGTAGTACTGCCAGCGACGGGTCTCTTCCTGTTCCGCCTCGTGTCTTCGCAGGGCGGAGGCTTCTTTGGCGGTCGGTCGTTCCCCCGCCATCACCTTCCGGACGGCCTTCTGCGCGAGCTCCTTGTCGAGCTGCTTCGACAGCTTCTGCGCAGCGTCCATCGGGGTCGCAGGTTTGCCCATCTTGACTGCTTACTTACTCACGGGAAACAGGCCGTTATTGCGTAAAAATCTCGCGATGTTCGCGACCGCAGGGGGGGAGCCGGCCACGGGAGTACCTATGGCTTTCGAGGGGGAGTCGGGGCTGCCGAGCGCTGCTGATCGCGTGAGCAGAACCTGCTGAATCCTTGGGAAACGCCTCGGAATGTGGCTTCAGGTGTCTTGGGGGGCGAGGTAACTGATGTCGTCGTTGCGACCGCGTTGGTTGCACACGAACGAACTTCACGAGGGAGACACGACGATGGCTGCCAAGACCACCAAGACCGAGGCGAAGAAGGCGACGATCACCAAGGCCCCGAAGCCGGAGCGGGGCATGAGCGCCCTGGACGCGGCGGCGAAGGTGCTGGGCGAGGCCAGCGAGCCGATGGCGACCAAGGCGATGATCGAAGCGATGGCCGCGAAGAAGTACTGGACCAGCCCCGGTGGCAAGACGCCGCACGCCACGCTGTACGCGGCGATCCTGCGGGAGATTAACGTGAAGGGCAACGAATCGAGGTTCACTAAGACTGACCGTGGGCACTTCACGCTGAAGGACCAGACGAAGAAGGCCGCTGCCAGGAAGGGGAAGGCCTGAGCCATGACGACGACCGACAACAACCTGAACCTCGTGGCGGCCGCCAGGCGACTGCTCGAGGCCCGCGAGGACCAGATGCTGACGCCGGTGGAGTGGGACGCGCTGCAGGCCGCCGTCGATGCGATGGGCGAACGGGTCACGCCCTACTACGTCGCCACGCTGACCCGCTACGTCGTGGTGGACGCTCTCCACGAGGACAACGCCCGGGCCAAGGGGCACGCGGCGCTGGTCGACCTGTACGCCCGGTCCAGGAAGACAAACGATCTGATCGAGATCCAGACGGTCCGGCCCGCGATGGCCGACGAGGTCGCGATGTGCGCCTACCACGCGGCGAAGGTGGCCGAGGAGGAGGCACGGACGAACTCCTAGCTTGGCACGGTTGCCACCAGACGCCCGACGTTCGCCACGTCCGGGCGTTTTGTCGTTGGTGCGGGGAACGGTTAGGCTCTCTGGCTGGGCGCGACGTGGGCGAATGTGGGCGTGACGTCGCGGATGATCGAAACCAATGAGGGCCACCAGCCGTGTCCGCTCGACGCAAGCCATCGAAGAACAAGATCTGCCCTTCAAGTACAAAGACGCCTGCGAAGTCGTATGCAGAGGTCGTGGCCCGATACCTGGCCGAGGGCAAGTCGATCGGGGACGCTGATCTCGGGTGGTACGCCCGGCAGCCGGACTACGCCACGCTGCTGGACCAGGCTGTGATGTCCCGTACGCAAGATGACAAACGACATCCGCACCAGCGCCGCATCCCTGAACGCGTGCTTCGAGCGGCCCATCGCAAGCTCTCGAATGCTGATCTGACGTCGTGCGAGTCATTCGACGATCTCCACGATCAGATTGAGACGGCGACCAAGAGCATTGACGGTATTGGCGTTCTGGCGGTCTTCGATTTCGCGTGCCGTATCGGTGCGTGGATGAAGAAGATGCCCACGAAGGTCTATCTGCACGCGGGGACTCGCGCCGGTGCACGCGCCATGGGACTGGGGCGGGGGCGAAAAACCATCGAGGTCAAAGAGCTTCCGAAGGAGTTTCACCGACTGTCTGGAAGGCATGCCGAAGACTGCCTGTGCGTCTACGCGGACGATCTCGCGCGGATCAATGGGCTGTCGTAGCGCCGTCATCGCATGGCCTCCTCACGAGGCTTCATCGGGATCGGTGACTTTCCTGTCCGCTCCAGCACTCCCTTCTCGCCCGTGAACCGCTGGAAGCGATCGACGACGACATCGCAGTACAGCGGGTCCAGTTCCATCAGGAACGCCTTCCGTCCCGTCTGCTGAGCGCCGATGAGCGTCGAGCCGCTCCCTCCAAACAGGTCGAGGATGTTCTCGCCCGGCCGCGACGAGTACTGCATGGCCCGCACAGCCAGCTCGACCGGCTTCTCGGTGAGGTGCACCATCGACTGCGGGTTCACCTTTTTCACGGACCAGACGTCCGTGGCATTGTTCGGCCCGAGATAGGTGTGGCCCGCGCCCTCCTTCCAGCCGTAGAAGCACCACTCGTGGTCCCCCATGAAGTCTTTGCGGGTGAGGACGGGGTGCCCCTTGTGCCAGATGATGGCCTGCGAGAAGTACAGGGCATGTTTCTTCAGGAACGGCGGGTAGTTGGCGCAGTTGGCATAGCCGCCCCAGATATAGAACCCGCGACCGGGCTCCAGAACTCGGGCCGCATTGCCGAACCAGGCGTCCAGCAATCGATCGAACTCCTGGTCCGACACGAAGTCGTTCGCCAGTGGCCGGTCTTTGGCCCGCAGCTTCTTCCCGGTCGGCTTTGATTTCCCCGGGTGACGGGCCAGATCGAGCGACTGGTGGTGTGTCCGCTTCTTCGGCTGGGCCTCGAAGGAACTGTTGCCGGCCGCGATGGCGTTGTTCGACCGCGGCTCGACCTTCACGTTGTAGGGTGGGTCGGTGTTCACCAGGTGGATGGTCTGGCCACCAAGCAGGAGATCCAGATCCCCCGCCTTGGAACTGTCCCCGCACAGCAGCCGGTGGTCACCGAGGATCCACAGATCGCCCGGCTTCGTGGTGGCCTCATCTGGCGGCGCCGGCACCTCGTTGGGATCGCACTGGCCATCCTCGACGTCTGGGTTCAGGAGCTTGGCCAGTTCGTCCGCATCGAAACCCAGCAGGTCCAGGTCGTAGTCCATGGCCCTCAGGTCCATGACCTCGAGGCCGAGGAGTTCCGGGTTCCAGTCGGCGATGGTCGCCGTCTGGTTGTCGGCGATGCGGTAGGCCCGGATCTGGGCGGCCGTCAGTCCCGTGGCCACGTGCACCGGGACCTTGGCGAGTCCCAGCTTCTCGGCCGCCTTGAGCCGCGTGTGCCCCACGATGATGACGCCCGCCTGGTCCACGACGATCGGCTGCCGGAACCCGAACTCCTGGATCGAGCGGGCGACCGCATCGACCGCCTGGTCGTTCAGGCGCGGGTTCTTCTCGTAGGGCTTGGGTTTGGTGACGGGCCACAGTTCGATCTTCATCAAGCTCTCCTGCTCTGCGCTAGTAAAGACGTCTTGACTACGCTGCCGGCTTAGGAAAGATTCCTTTACTAGCCGTCCGCCTTGGGAAAGAACTCTTTATCAGCCGATGCCACGCAAATCTGGTGCATACCGCACGTTCCGAGTGGGTGGGGAGACGTTTCGCGCCTTTACTCCGCTGCCACTGCCGCCCAGATCGCCCGCACTTCGAATCGAAGGTGATCTTGCGAGGCGACACGACCGCGCGGCGGCTTCGCTGCAACGCCTGTCTGTGGCTGCGATGACGGTCCCGAGCCTGCAATGGTTTCTGTACGGATTCGTCCGCAAGGAGGCGGTGATCTCGTCGCAGATCGAAGGGACGCAGGCCACCTTTGAAGACCTGATCACTTTCGAGGCCACCCGGCAGACGGACCGCGACGATGATGTCGAGGAGATCTGCAATTATGTCGCAGCACTCGAGTATGCCCGTGCCGAAGTCGCTCGCCCCAAAGGCTTGCCGATCTGCACGAGGCTGCTGTGCCAGATCCACAAGAGGCTGATGCACGGAGTACGCGGCGCCGAAAAGCAACCGGGCATCGTCCGCACGTCCCAGAACTGGATTGGAGGTTCGCGCCCCGGCAACGCCATGTTCGTTCCTCCGCCGCCGGAGAACGTTCCCGAAGCTCTTGCCTTGCTCGATCGCTGGGTTCATCAGGAGGACGGGTTCCCGCCCCTGGTCCGTGCCGGCCTGGCTCATGTCCAGTTCGAGACCATTCACCCGTTTCTGGATGGGAACGGTCGTGTCGGCCGACTTTTGATCACACTCCTCGTTGAACACTGGAAGTTGCTGAGCGCTCCGCTGCTGTACCTCAGCCTGTCGTTCAAGCGACATCGCGAGGAGTACTATCGCCGTCTGTCTGCCGTTCGGACCGACGGCGATTTCGAAGGATGGATCGGATTCTTTTTGGATGCTGTCCGAGAGGCGGCCGACGACGCAGTGGAGGCGGCGACCCGGGTATTCAGGTTGCTCAACGACGATCGTCGTCTCGTCACCAGCCACAAGGCCGCAACAGTGACGTCGATCCGACTGTTCGATCACCTCCCTGAAAACCCGGCTATCACCGTTGCGATGGCGGCGGAACTGTTGGGCGCAACGAAGCCCACAGCAATTAAGGCCGTACAGGCCCTCGTCCACGCAGGCGTGCTGGAAGAAAGCACCGGCAAGAAGCGGGACCGCATGTACCGTTACCACCGTTATCTCTCCCTGCTCGCGGAAGACACGGAAGTGCAGAAGCCATAGGTCACGGTCGGTGCTGCTCCTTCAGCACGACTCTTCCGGGACCTTCGGGACCTGTGGGACCTTGCCTCCCCGGTCCAATACACACGCGTAAAAACACATGTGTATTTCTCTCGCGCACACATAGCTTTGGGTGAAAAGGTCAAGAAGGTCCTGAAGGTCCCGTCTGTTGAGGCCGGCCAACGACTTACGACGCGGGACCTGAGCGGGACCTCGGGACCTTGACCTGTGCAATCCAACGCGCGACCGTTCCGGTTGATGAAGAACGGTTGATCAGCGACCAGGTCGTGAGCCGTCTGTCGACCGGTGATGGGCGCGCAGCCATTGAATCGTCCCGGAGGTCCCGCCCCGCCGCAGCCCTGCAGATGCTTCATCGGGACCTCTCCAGGACATAGGTCTTGTTGCTACCGCTGCTCCGGCCCCTCAGCGTCACGAGGTCGCCGGTGGGCGCGACGAACCGCTCGTTCGAAAAACGTGTGAGCAGCCCGCCCATCTTCGTCGCCTGCGATTTGGCCGTGCCGCCCCCCAGTTCTGCGGATAGGAGGCTGTGGCTCTGAGCCAGGCTGAGCCATTCCGAGGCCGTGGAGGGCGCAGTCGCCCTCGCAATTGCGGCCTGAACGAGTTGTTCGAAGTCCGCACGGACCGGATCCAGAGTGCGTTCGATCTCCTCAACGTTCGCTAATAACCCTGTACGGCCATTGGCCTCCAGAACCCCTCCCACGATCCGTCCCCAGCCCTTCTTGTTGAACCGGGTCTCGACGTTCGACAGGGGCCGGCCGGCCGCCTTCCAGGCTTCCACCATGCCGATCAGTTCGCCCAGAAGCTCAAGCCGATACCTGGCGGCATACTCTTCAGGATCGTGCAACTGGAAGCGACGCTTTCTGGGGTCGCCTTCGAGGAATAGACGGATGGGGACACACCGCGTGATCAGGTCGCGTCCCACCTCAGGCGTATTGGCCGTGATGCAGACGATGTGGGCGTTCTCGGCCCGGATCTCCGACGAGTGCCCCAGCTTGCGGAACGACAGCACCGGATCGGTGATGCACCGTTCCAGGCAGGGGGAATCGATGACCTTCGCTCCCCGCTGGGTCTTGGCGTTGTCGATGACGAGCGTCGTCTGCCCCGTCCGGACCCGGGCCGCAATGCGTTTCTCGAACTCCTCGTCATTGTCGTTGTACGTGCAGGTCTCGACCTGACGGGCGTCACGCAGGATGGCCAGCAGCTGTGCCAGCACCGACTTCCCCAGGCTCGGCTGGTTCCCGGTGATCAGAGCCGCGGGCTTCGATCCGACGAAGTGGGAGATCAGCACCACCGTCAGGAGCATTCCGAGGTAATTCACGCGGTCGACTTCGCTCTGGAAGCAGAACTCCCGGAGCAGGCGGTCCAGATGTTCCGTTCCAGGGACAGGGGAAACGGCCGGCCCGGCGTAGAGGATCCCCGTGGCCCGGTCGTAGCCCGGAGTGACGAGCCGGAAGTCCGGATCGAAGACCGGCGCCTTTGTAAACAGCCGAATGGCCGGTAGCCGCGCCAGTTCGGTCGGGTGATGCAGCCAGGTGTTTCCGTACTGCGGCGGCAGCGGTTTGAACTCCTGGCGGAAGGAGTCCTCGCCCACATGGACGATGGCCACTTCCGCCTGGCTATTGAGCAGACCTGCCAACTGGGCCGCGTCCTCCAGCGGTTCCAATGTCTCGTTGTGGAACCGGACAGGCGTTCCGGTCCTGGTGAAGGTGTTCCTGGCCGCCACGAAGACGTCGGTGATCTGTTTCATCACGCTGGCCACCGGTTGGGCGTCGTCGATCACGACGACGTCGTCGGCCGCGTCGAAGCGTTCAACAACGGGCGGTGTTTTCAGACCGGCGTGGGAGTCGGCAGCCTTTTCGGCCCGCTCAAGTGTCTCCACGCGAACGACTTGCTCCGCCTTCGACCAGGTTCGCTGGAAGTAGTCCTCGCCCCGTTCGGCGAACTTGCCGACGTCCGCCACCTGGGGCCAGATGTCGTGGGACTGGTAGCCCTTGCGGATGGCCGCCGCGCACAGAGCGAAGTCCGTCTCGGAACGCGAGCCGGCGGGAGCCACTCGGCAGGCGTTGATCCGGTCGGACAGTTTGGCGGCCCCGGCCGATGTGAGTTTCCGAGGCGCGGGGAGCGGGATGGCCGCAATCTGCTGGCGGCGTTTCGCTGTCGGAGACTCAGCTGCAAATCGCTCGAACGTCGAGAGCGAATACCTCTCGTGCGACTGGTGCACGATCGATGTAGGAACCGGTGCTTGCCCGGACCGTTCGTCCTTGCGGTTCATGGTGCCCGGCACTCGCAGCAGCCGGGCCAGGTCCTGGGTATGGTCGCCGCCAATTGCCTCAGCCACGCCGGCCAGGATGTCCTGGAACTGCAATGCCTTGGGGCTGAGCGGCGGCACATTGCGTCTCAGCCGATTGCCTGTCTTTCGGTCATGGAGATCGATTCGTTCCCCGTCATCGACAAAGTGCTCGAGGCGGCGTTTGCCGACCTGGGTGTGGTCGACCCATTCTGACACGACCTGCGGAGGAGGTCCGACGTCATCAATGAGATACGGCTCATCCAGCAGCCAGTACAGATGCACACCGTGACCCGAGTTCACCCCCATCGAGGGCGTCGGGAGGCCGGCAGCCTGGCAGCGTTCGAACGCCTCGGGAGGAGCGATGTGATCGAGATCGGCCCAGAGGCACCGGGCCGTGCGAATCTGCCACGACTGGTCATAGCCTTCCGGACCGACCCGTGGGCAGACGCCGTAGAAACAGTTGGCTCGCTCCGCTGCTGCAGCGCGGAGATTGAGCAGGAGCGTCACTTCGCCCAATGCACGAAGTGGCCGACACCAGGTCTCTTTGAACAGCACCCGGGAATGCCGCCGGCCGAACTGGGACCAAATCTCCGTAGGCCGGAACAGCAGATGGTCTTCTGGCGCAAACAGCGTCTGGAAGAACGCCAGCGCTGTGGCTGCGAGAGGCAGGTCCTGAGATGCCTGGGACGGCTCAACGGGCGCCATGTCACGCCTCCTCGTCGGACGAGGGATGGTGCCCGGCACGCAGTCGCCCAAGTGTCGCACGGAACAGAGACCGTTCCTCAAGCTCAATCGTCTGCAGCCGCTCCCACTGTTCCGGCGGGATGTGTCGTTCGATGGCCGCACGGACCCGGTCACGGATCTCCGGTGCCGGGAGTGCGTCCAGTTCAGCGGCCGCACTGCCGTGGGCCTCGATGAACGCGCGGTAACGCTTGTCCGACTTCTTGGGCTCCAGCTTCAGGAGATCGAAGTCGTCAAAGTCCGCGGCGTTGACCCCCAGTCGGTGCCAGCGAAACGCATGATGGCAGTACGTGGAGAGTTTGGACCGGATGTCTCGTTCGAGATCGAACCCCGAGGGATCGAAGTCGCCCAGGTAGTACACGTCGATCGGCTTCTCGATCCGGTTCCAGGTCGAGGCGATCTCGTGGGCAAACGACAGCGACGCATAGCCACGGATCGGTGATAGCGTGACGTCGAACTCCTCTGTGATGGGCGACACCACGCCGGCCATCGCGTCTTTCTCGACGATGACGTGGACATACTCGGGCAGTTCGGCCCAGAAGTCCTTCCGATACGCCCGCTGCACCGTGTCGAGAAACTCAGGGATCCCGGTCCACGACGACGGCTTCTGGCTGCTGCGGACGTTGTCGACCAGCCATTCGAAAGGGACGACGCCCGTTTCCCGGAGCCGCGTCATGACCCGGCCCATCCGGGAATAGTGCTCCTTGTCCGTGCTGGGGAGGAACCCGGCCGAGACGACCCGGTAGAACAGGCCGCGGAGTGTCAGCGGGTGCTCGTCACAGGCGATGTCGGTGGCGACGATCGCCAGCGCCAGGTTCTTGCCACGAAACCCGGCCGAGGCGATCCGTTCCAGCGAGTCGCGGGTCAACCGGGTCGTGAAGCCCCGATCCTCGATGGAGTTCAGAACCGAATCGAGGTTCGTTTTGATGCGATGTTGGCGAAGTGCCCGTTGTCGGACGAGTTGCTTGACCGTTCCGGGCTCACCTCTGGCCGCGAGGTTGCGCATCTCCTGGGCGATCTCCTCGTCCGTCATGCCGACCATCGCGAGCATTTGCGCAACGGTGTCTTCGCCCAACTCCTCGAGGAGCGCGTCGTGATCGGCCGTCGAGATCGCGGAGTGGCTCATGCCGGCACGGGTTCCCCACGGCGTTCGACGTCGAAGGCGCCAGGACCGTATTCCCGGACCAGGAATCCGACGAGCAGTTTGTTGAGGGTGCGGCCGATCCGGGTGGAACTATCGACTTCGATCACCCGGTGCTCTTCATCGATGACGTGGGCCGCATCGAGCCGGACGGCCGCTTCGCCGAAGATGGATTCGGTCGCCCAGAGAGCCAGGAGCAGGGTGGCCTCGACGCTGGGAAAGCTAGTCTGAGGTCGGAAGGAATAGCGGTGGATGTTCATGGGTAGGTGGTCCTGAGAATCTGGCACTCCCTCCTACCCGTGGTGTCTGGGATCTGCCGGCGGTTTCCTGGTCGGATTCAGGCTGTCGAACGATTTCCTGAGACGTCGGATGTGGTCCTGAAGCGTTGACCGCGCCACTCCCTGTCGACGGGCCATCTCGCTGATCGATTCGGCTGAGAGGCCCCGGCATAGAGCACGATCCTGGTCGGACATCCGATTGACGATCTCCCGGACGTCGAACCGGATCTCCGGCTGGTCGGACGGGGCGGCCGCGCCGCGATGCACCCGTCTGAAATGGTCGGCCTGAGACACCGCCCCGCCCATGTCGCTGCCATCCATCAGGTCTTGGCGGCGACTGCGGAGGTATTTCCCGGCCAGCGTGCGGCAGCGGCGGTCAATCACGGTCTCAAGGAACGGTTTCCAGGCCCCGCGTTCAGGCCGGTAGGCTTTTGACCGCTTGAGAACTTCGAGCCGGAGCGTCTGTGCGATGTCGTCTTCGTCCGACTTGCAGAGCCCCAGCTGAAGGGCCATTCGCCGGGCCTTCCAGCGGATCAGATCGCCAGCGTAGCCCTTGGTGGGGTCCTCGGCACTGGGACCTCCGTCGCCTCCCTGGAAAGCCATTCCATGTCCCTTTTTCACGATGCCCAGGCTCGGATTTAGCCTGCTCGTGAAGAGGTGGCTGGCGCTGATGTGGCGCAACAGATTTTTCCGGGCAATTTGCCATTCTTCTGTCGCAATCTAGTGAGGCAAGTCCTTTTCGTATGGCGACTTAGCGTAAATGCCCGTGCGTCAGGAGGAGCACCGTCCCGCGCCACATTCCACAACGAGTAGCGTTGATTTTCTCAACATTAGCCGCGCATTTCCGTCTTCAACCGGAACTCCATTCGGTCCTCGATGATGACGGCGTAGCCAACCTGAATGGACGCGATACAGTCGCCGGCCAACGGCGGGAGTGGATCTGGAATCTCCTCGATTGAGCGCTCAAGTCGCTCGGCGATCGACGCCTTGATGACCGCTCGTGCCCTGGTGATTGCATACGTCACGGCCCGCGACATTTTGGCCGGGTCCATCCCCTTGCAAAGAGGACGAATGGCAGCGAGCGCCTCTTTCCGTGACAAGCTTCCGCGGGCGTCAATGAGGCGTTCGAGGAGGGTCGCCACTTTCCCCTTCGGAATCCGAATGCGACCGCGCCGACGCCAGCCGTCTTTATGGGCTCTGAACAGCCACCAATTCTGGTGGTCCTCAATCGCGAGTGCCCAACGGTCAAGTTTCACAGGATCGTAGGTGGGCGACGATGTCTCAGCATGACCGGTCGAGTCTCCGGACCTTTCGGCTGAAACAGGCGCGTCGACGGGCGCTGGTTGTGGCTGCGACGACGGTGATTCCAAGGCCAATTCGCAGGCAAGAGTCTCTTGTTCCAGCAGCACTTCGAGTTCCGGGACTTTCGCGAATCCTCCCTCCAGGGCCTTCCAGAAGATTCTCGCACTGGAGACCGGCCCCTCGCCGTGACGGTTCTTGAACGAGCTCTCTTCACTCTCGACGGCTTCTTGCCAGATGCGTGCAGCAGATCTGGTCGACAGAAAGACCAGTCCAATCGCAGTGTTCTCCTGATACTGGCCCGCCGTCAGGAGTCCAAAGCCGTGCCTGAGACGGACGCGCGCGGCGAAACGCTTGAGCGCTGCGAGTCGTTGGTTGCTCATCGAGACTGGATAGAAGATCTCTCGAGCATGGTATGAGGCCAGCCGGATGTGGCTGTCCCTCTTGCGATTGCGAGGCTCCATTGGTCTGGCTGCATGGATCTCCTGCAGCATGAGCGAATAGTGGTGGACTATCCGCTGCAGGTCCTCCTGGATCACTACCAGATCAGCAAGTTCAAGCGGCCGTCGTTCCGCGGCCTGGTACTGCGTTTCATACTCCGATTCCGGGAGCGAACTCAGGTAGAAGCCGTGATAGATCTCCTCGTACGGAGATCGCGGGGGGCGCATCCCGTGGTAGAGCCGAAATGATGATTCGCCAAGGCGTGCATGGCGACGAGCAAAGAGGTCGATGGCTATTTGACGGCCCTCGGCGGGAATGTCCCGGAGCTTGGCCAGTTCCTCTCCCGCAGCTACGTCTTCGGGATAGATCGTCACTTCCTCGTCGTCTTCAGCCCCGGCGCCGCTCATGACTGTCCTGCCCTTTCCGGATGAGCCCCCATCGTTATTGCCAGAGTTCTCCGTTAACCGCTAGGTCGCCCGGGTACTGGAAGGGGTCGAATTAGGGAGAGCCTGTGCCCATGCCCCGAACAGATTCACTGAGCGTTATCGCTTCACTATTCGCCCGCGGTTACCTCCGCCTACTGGACTCCGCACCCGCGGCCGCGATCCAGAAACCGAATCTCGCCTCGGTTTCGACATGCCTTGAGGTGTCCGCCGAGAGTCGCCTCAGTGTGCCCACGGGTTTACCGCCCGGAGAGTCCGGGGTCCCGCAGCGCGACTATGAACAGGAGGCAGAGGCATGGCTGTAGATGTAGATGTGGATGTGGATGTGGATGTGACCGCCCAACTGGCGGCGCTGGAGACGATGACCGTCGGCCAGTTGAAAGCGAAGTACGAAGAGGTGTTCAACGAGCCGGCCCGGAGCGGCAACAAACAGTGGCTCTTCAAACGCACCGCCTGGGGAATCCAAGCCCGCGCGTTCGGGGGGATCTCCGAACGGGCTCGCCAACGGGCGCTCGAGATCGCCAACGAGGCTGATCTCCGCTTGAAGGCCCCGAAGAACTTCGTCTTCGCGACCGCGACGAAACCGGCATCGGCCCCGAAGCCGGCCGACGATGCCCGGCTCCCCAAGCCCGGCACGGTGCTCACCCGAACGTACAAGAAGCAGAAGGTCTCCGTCGAAGTCCTGCGGGACGGGTTCCTATACGAGGGGAAAACCTATCCCTCCCTCTCGGCGGTCGCCAAAGTGGTCACCGGTTCCCATTGGAACGGGTTCCTGTTCTTCGGCCTCCAGAAGCAGGGAGGCCAGTAATGGCTCGACGGAAGGAACCGAACAGCCCAAACACCACGTCGAAGTCGATCCGCTGCGCCATCTACACCCGGAAGAGCACGGACGAAGGCCTCGAAAAAGACTTCAACAGCCTCGACGCCCAACGGGAGGCGGCCGAGGCGTATATCGCCAGCCAGATCGGGGAGGGTTGGATCTGTCTTCCGGACCGGTACGACGACGGCGGCTTCACCGGCGGCAACCTCGACCGGCCGGCGCTCAAGAAGCTCATCGCCGATATTGAAGCCGGGAAGATTGACTGCGTGGTTGTCTACAAAGTCGACCGACTGTCCCGGTCGCTGACCGACTTCGGTCGCCTGGTGGAGGTGTTCGATAAACGCGGGACATCGTTCGTCTCGGTGACGCAGCACTTCAACACGACGAACAGCATGGGGCGTCTGACGCTCAATATTCTGCTGTCGTTCGCCCAGTTCGAACGAGAGATCATTTCGGAACGGACACGGGACAAGATGGCGGCCGCCCGCAAGAAGGGGAAATGGGCCGGCGGCCCGCCGATGCTGGGCTACGACGTCGTGAACCAGAAATTGGAGGTCAACGAGCCCGAGGCGAAACAGGTCCGGGAGGTCTTCGAATTGTATCTCGACCGCAGGTCGCTGCTGACGGTCGCCCAGGAACTCAACGACCGCGGCTCGACCACCAAACGCTGGAATACAAAGGCCGGCACGGAGAAGGGCGGCTTGAGGTGGACCAAGGACAACGTCCTCGCGCTGCTGCGGAACGTCGTCTACATCGGCAGGGTTCGGCACAAGGCCGAGACCTATCCCGGAGAGCACGTCGGCATCGTCGACCAGGCGGTATTCGACGCGGTCCAGGCGCTTCTCTCGGACAACGGCCGGACGAACCCAAACGGCCCCCGCGGGTCCGACGGCGCCATTCTCTGTGGCCTGGTCCGCTGTCGATCCTGCGGGTGCGCGATGACGCCCAGCTGCTCGGTCAAGAAGAACCGCCGCTACCGCTACTACGTCTGTGTGAATGCCCAGAAGCGCGGCTATCGCGAGTGCCCCATGCCCAGTGTCTCAGCCGAGGTGCTGGAGACCTTCGTCGTGGACCAGATCCGGGAGATCGGACGAGATCCCGACCTCGTCGCCGCGACGTTCGCCGAGGTGCAACGGCAGGCGGAGGAAAGGCTCGAGTCGCTCAGGAACGAAGCCGACCGTCTCGAGGCCCAGATCGCCGGGATCTACCGACAACTGGCCCAGGCGGCCTCCCAGCCCGACCGACTGGCCGCCCTGAACGCCGAAGTGGACGACCGTCAGCGCGTTCTGGCCCAGATCCGGCTCCAGATCGAGACAACCGGCCGCCAGAACGCCCACGTTGGCGACGTGCGCCGGGCTCTGGCGGAGTTCGACGGGGTGTGGGGGGCGCTCACCCGACGCGAACAGGGCGAACTGTTGCGGCACGTGCTCGAAGGGGTCGAGTTCGACGGAAAGTCGGAAGAGGTGACGCTGGCGTTCCGGTTCGGGCAGCTGCCGGCTGAGGACAACCAAATTGTGGAGGAAGCGGCGTGAAGACGACCGGTAGGGTGACGAAGAAACTCGCGCTCCGGGCAGGGACCCGCGGGAAGAAGGTGGCGGGTGAGCCGGTGTTGCGACCCGCTGCCACGACTGGTCGCGTGCCGCGGATTACCAAGCTCATGGCGCTGGCGATCAAGTTCGACCAGATGATCCGCGATGGAGTCGTGAAAGATCAGGCGGAGCTGGCGAGGCTGGGATTCGTCACCAGAGCGAGGGTCACTCAGATCATGAACCTGCTGAATCTCGCAGCGCCAATCCAAGAGAGCCTTCTCAGCATTGCCCTTCCTAGTCGGGGGAGAGATCGAATCACCGAACGCCAGCTGCGTCGGCTTCTGGAATTCAACGAGTGGTCTGGTCAATCGAGCGTTTGGTCCACGCTCGCTAACGTCGCATCTTGGGCCCAGGGCGCTGGCAGTGCATCGAGGGGGGCACGACCACAAAGTCGTCGACGCTCGTGAAACTCGGCCATTTTCTCCGCTCGCTTCCAAACGATGTATTCCCTGATCGCTGCAATGAGTTCATCGCGACTCATCGTCTCGAATCCTGGCGGCACAAAGAAATGCTTCAGGCTGTTGCAACACGCGCACGCAGTAGCGTGATTCTCCACGGTGTCCCCGCGCGACGGCACCACGTGGTCATTTTGAAGGAAAGCCCAGTAAAGTCCGACATCCGACAGCAAGTCGAGCCCACAGTACACGCAGTAACCGCCATCGCGGATTTGACCACGGACGTACCAACTGTCTGCTTTGGCCGCCATGCAGGCCTCTTCTGGGTAGTCGAGCGGTATTTGTGTTTGGCTGTCACTCCGGCATCGGCAACTCACCTGAGGCGATCCGGTGCACTGCTTCATGTAGGCGAACCATTGCAAGCGTGTCCTGACAACAATACTTCAGCAAAGCGTTTCTCAACTCGCCGGACTCGCTCTCCAGAAGCCTTCCCTTCGCCAACATCGCAAAAGCGGCCATCGCATGGCTTCCATCTGCGACCTCGAGTCCGTCGTAACTCAGCGTCGTCAAGACCGGGAGAATCGCCTTGATAGAGGTCCGTCCGCCGAACCTCGGATGCGTCAGAAAGTTCTTGAACAGAGGTTCAAGGTCGAACAGGCGATCGACAATCGCTCCAACTGCCGGCGCATACTCAGGAAATGTCAACGAGAGTTTGCCCAACATCGTTTTCTCAAAGTGTGAGTAGACAACGATGCTGCCTCGCTCTCCAAGATCGTCGATCAATCTCTCGATCAGTTCCCGGCGTCCGTCGCAAGAGTGTTCAGCGAGGTGTTCACGATGGTGGATGATGTTTCCCAGACTATCGCACACATGCAAAGAGTACTGCGTCACGAATTGCTCATGTGGCGCCAAACCATCGTAGAGCGGGACACATGTCGTCGCAGTTTCAAAGTCCAGGTAATGAGCTGGCCAGCTGATCTCGGCTAGAAAAGCTTGTGCGTCCTCGACATCGAAGTGCGCCTTCCCGGTTCTCATGACTTCAACAAACCGGGCCTGGGGGGCGGTCAGGACAAAGTCAACCGGAATGTCACTCAGTTCCAAGATGCCATCGCGCAACAGTGTCTCAAGCTTCTTCCCGGTAAGTCGAGGGATTCGAAAAATCGGCGTCGTAACGTCCGCCCCTAAGCAATCCGGAAAGTAGTCACATCCCTTGCAGGCGACGGTGAGCTCCGGTGCAGGCTGAGTCTCGCCCAGAACTTGTTCAGCGATGCGACCGAAATCATTCTGGAGAGCAGCTTGGCGAGTTCGCACCTCGGCTGACCGATCGTGCAGCGCGAATAACTCGGAGTCACTTTGGCCGTTCCGAAAGTCTCTCGAAAGCAACATCAGGCTCGCTTGAACGACGTTCAATCCGGATGCTGTCGCGACTGCCACGGAGTAAGCCAGATCGTCGACGTGTTCGTCCTTCGGGTCTAGGCTCGACTTGACTTCGATGACATGCCAGCCATCGGCCGTCCGTCGCAGAACGTCGACGCGAGCCACGAACTCACCAGCTTCGAACGCGGCTTCGAAGATCGTATCAATCTGGCCGTCGGCGATGATCGCCCGAGTTCTTACGAGCGCCGGCCCTATGCCTAGATCCTCGACCAACGTGCCTCCAGCGAAGTAGCCCCTAGCACGCACGCCGATCTCATTTCCCTCGTCGATCCGAAACCGCTCTGCGAGCGTAAGCGTCGAGTCTCGCTGGGAACGGTGAGTGACCCACCCCATCGTGGCGCACGTGCGGCAATCGAGAACGGTCTTCTTGCGGATCGACATCGAACGGGCCCTGTCGCTCGTGTATTGCACTCAGGCTAGGTCAGTCGTGCTGCGCGGCCACGTCGTCGCTGCCGTTCAATGAATCGCGTACCCGGCTCGTAGTCGCGAATGTTGCCAGCCGTCGTGTCAACTCGCTTCTTGCGTTCATTGAAATGGAGGTGAGCACCACCGAGTCGGATCATGATCGTTTCGATTTCTCGTTCATGATTCTTGTTGCCGACGACGTAGAACGAAAAGTACAGCAACTCAAGTGGCGCTGCCCTCTTTCTCGCTTTCAGCCGCTGAAAGATCTGACCACGGCCGACATATCGAGCGAACCCCATCGAGTCGTGAGCAATGTAGACACCGTCGGAGTCCCATCCACGCGAGCGAAACTCTTTACGAACGCTGTCGATCGCCTCAAACGGAATCTTCTCCGCGACGTGGCGAAAGAGTGACTTCACGGAATTCGGGCGCCCAGGCATAGGCACCAGTCGACCACAATTCACGGTCCAAGTCGTCGAGGACCAGAGTTGGAAGTCGGTCTTCTTCTTCGCCTGCTTCTTCGACGACGACCGCTTGGCCATTGTGCGCTCACTCGTTGCGGTAACTCTCAAGACGCTACCCATGCGAGTGAGATGCCCTGAGAATCTGCGATTACAATCGGTGGGCTGACCATCCGCAAGCTGTCATGCCATCCTCCGATATCCTCACACATGAAGCCTCACTCATCGCCGAGGATTAGTCCTGGGCCGTCCAGGTGCGCGAAAGCGCCTCCGCCTGCTCGAGTACCGTCGCCGTCGCCTTCTCGGCCTTGTCCGGCGGATAGCCATACTTCCGCAGGATGCGTTTGATGATCACCCGCAGGTTCGCCCGGACGTTTTCCCGAATCGTCCAGTCGATCGTCAGGTTGGCACGGACCGACTTCACCAGTTCCTGAGCGATGACCTTCAGCTGGGCGTCGCCGAGCACCTGTATGGCGCTGTCATTGACCTCCAGGGCGTCGTAGAACGCGACCTCGTCCTCGGTCAGCCCCAGCTGCTCCCCGCGGTCCTGGGCCTTCTTGAGGTCTTTGGCGAGGCTGATCATCTCCTCGATGACCGCTGCCGTTTCGATCGCCCGGTTCTGATACTTCGTGAGCGACTTCTCCAGCAGATCCGCAAATGATCGGGCCTGCACGACGTTCTTCCGCGACCGCTGCTTGATCTCGCCCTGCAGGAGCTTCTTGAGCATCTCGACCGCCAGATTCTTCTGCGGCATCCCCTTCACTTCGGCGAGGAACTCGTCCGACAGGACCGAGATGTCGGGCTTCTTCAGCCCGGCCGCGGCGAAGATGTCGATGACTTCATCGGATGACACTGCCTGCGAAACGATCTGACGGATCGCGTGATCCACCGCTCCCGGGTCCGGCTTTCCCTCGGCCGTGGACTTCGCCAGGACTGCGCTGACGCCCTGGAAGAACGCGACGTCGCCCGTCTTTTCGAGGGCTGCATCCGACGGCACCGCCAGTGCGAACGCCTTCGACAGGTCCGAAACGGCTTTCACGAACCGCTGCTTACCGTCCTGCTGCTGCAGGACGTGTTCCTGGGCCGCGGGCAGGACCGAGAGCTTCTCCGCGGCAGTTCCGCCGATCCACTTCGACCGGTCGAACCCGTGGAAGAACTGCTCGCAGATTTCGAAGTGTTTCAGGAATGCCTCGATCGCTTCTTCCTGATCGATGGCCGTCTTCCCGTGCCCGCCGCTCTCGGTGTACGTGGCGAGCGCCTGCTTCAGTTCGTGTGCCAGCCCGAGGTAATCAACGATCAGCCCGCCGGGCTTGTCCTTGAAGACCCGGTTCACGCGGGCGATCGCCTGCATCAGCCCATGCCCGCGCATCGGCTTGTCGGCGTACATCGTGTGCAGGCAGGGGGCGTCGAAGCCCGTCAGCCACATATCGCGGACGATCACGATCTTGAAAGGGTCGCTGGCCTTCTTGAACCGCTTGGCCAGTTCCTCCCGGCGGGGCTTCGACCGGATATGAGGCTGCCACTCCAGCGGGTCTGAAGCCGAGCCCGTCATCACGATCTTCACGGCACCCGCCGCGTCGTCGTCACTGTGCCAGGCCGGCCGGAGCTTCACGAGGGCGTTGTAGAGATCGACGCAGATCCGGCGGCTCATGCAGACGATCATCGCCTTGCCGTCCATCGCCTCCAGTCGCTTCTCCCAGTGAGCCACGAGGTCGGCCGCCACCAGGTTGATCCGCTCCTCGGCCCCGACCAGCGCCTCCAGCGCGGCCCATTTCGTTTTCAGCTTCTCCTTGTGGTCGGCCTCCTCCCCCTCGGTCGCTTCCTCGAACTCCTCATCAAGCGTCGGCCGCTTCGACTCATCAAGCTTCAGCTTGGCCAGCCGGCTTTCGTAGTAGATCGGGACCGTCGCCCCGTCCTGAACGGCCCGCTCGATGTCGTAGACGCTGACGTAGTCGCCAAAGACCGCCCGCGTATTGGCGTCGGCCTTCTCGATCGGAGTTCCGGTGAAGCCGATGAACGACGCCTGGGGCAGCGCATCCCGCATCTGGACCGCGTAGCCGTCGATGAAGTCGTACTGGCTGCGGTGGGCCTCGTCCGCCATCACGACGATGTTCCGCCGGTCCGAAAGCACCGGGAACTTCACCTCATCCTCGGTTTTGAAGAACTTCTGGACCGTCGTGAACACGACGCCCCCCGAGGCCGTCTTCAGCAGTTCGCGCAGGTGCTCGCGACTCTCGGCCTGCGCAGGCTGCTGCCTGAGCAGGGACTGGCAGCGAGAGAACGTCCCGAACAGCTGATCGTCGAGGTCGTTGCGGTCGGTGATGACGACGATCGTCGGGTTCTGCATCGCCGGTTCGAGAATCACCCGGCCCGCGTAGAACGCCATCGTCAGACTCTTGCCCGAGCCCTGCGTATGCCAGACCACACCGGCCCGCCGATCTCCAGTCTTCTTTGTGGCCTGCAGTGTCGACGCAAGTGCCAGGTTGACCGCGTGGAACTGGTGATACCCGGCCAGCTTCTTGACGACGTTTCCGCTGCCATCGTCCTCGAACACGATGAAATGGCGGAGCAGCTGCAGGAATCGCGATTTCTCAAAGACGCCCTCAATGATGATCTGCAGTTCGGTGAGCACCTTTGGCGCGAGGGTCTCTCCTTCGATCGTCCGCCAGGGCATGAACCGTTCGCGGTCGGCCGTCAGCGTCCCGATGCGCCCCGTCAGCCCATCGGAGGCAATCAGTATCGCGTTCCATGCGAACAGGGAGGGAATCTGCAGCTTGTACGTCTGCAGCTGCGAGAACGCCTTCCAGACGTCCGCCTTCTCGTCCGCGGCGTTCTTCAGCTCGATGACGGCCAGCGGCAGGCCGTTCACGAAGACAACGATGTCTGGCCGTCGCTCGTGCTTGTTCTCGCTGACCGTGAACTGGTTCACCGCCAGAAACTCGTTCGCACCGGGATCATTGAAGTCGAACACCTGCACCACTTCACCGGCGGTCGAGCCGTCTGCCCGCTGGCATTCGACCGGAACCCCGTCGACCAGCAGCCGGTGCATCGCCTGATTGTTGGCGAGCGGAGTCGCGGACTCCGGGATCGTCAGTTTCCGGACGGCCTCGTCGATCGCGGTGGAGGGAAGTCGGGGATTCAGGCGGGAGAGGGCGCTGCGAAGCCGGTCGATCAGCACGACCCGCCCGTAGTCGTCCCCGCGTTCTGAGATCAGGAGGTCCGGCCCGTGTTCGATGGCATAGCCGAGCCCCTTAAACCATTCGAGGCCGGCTTCCTCCACATGAGACTCTGCGAATCGGCTCACAGGACGTCCTCAGGTGATCCGTCCTCCTCAATGTCGACTTCCTTTGCGATCCGGCGGAACACGGATTGAAACTTCTCGGTCCATTCGATCAACCAGTCGGCCATCGCCGGCCAGTTCTTCTGATCTTTCATGTCCATTCCGTGGCGACTCAACCGGATCTGGCTCTCCTTCCTGTCCGGCAGTTCCCGCCAATCAAGGGGAGTTCCTAATGCCAACTCGACCTCTGCACGCCGCGCCATGAGTTCCTGATATCTGCGCTTCGCCCGAAGTCCCAGCAGCCCCAACTGCACGGCAATGAACTCGTCACGGGCCAAGGCCTGCGCCGAAACGATGAACTCGCTACGACCGACGGAATAGGTCTTCCAATAATCGCGGTTCGGCTTCGGAATCCGCAGGGAACTTTTTCGTTCCTTGATGCGCTCTCCGAAGTAGGTCCAGAATTCAACGTACCGTTGTCCAGACTCTGTCAAGGCTCCCTGTTCGATCACCTTGCGGGCATCGGATACCGACCGTGTCCAGTCGTTCGGCGAGCTGACGATGTTGAACTTAGGAGCCATCGGCGAGCTACCGATCCGCCAGAGTTCCACCTCAAGCGCGAAAAACAGGATGTCCTCGCCGGTGACTTCGTTCAGCCAGTCCATCGCCGCGCGGTGTTCCTCGGTGAACTTGGCCGCGATCCAGACGATCGTTACCGCGTGCAGGCCGGCGGCATAGGTGATCAGCTGCCCGAGGTGCGAATGGTCGGTGCGTTCCAGCTGGTTCTCGATCAGAACCCAGTTTCCGTTCGCGAGGTCCTTGCAGAGGATGTCGGCGCGGAAAGGACCGACATTTTTCTCTTCGGCTTCGACCTCCAGCTCGATGCCGATGGCCTCGCCGAGGAGCCGGATGTTGTCTTCCTGAGCCAGCCAGGGCGTGAAGTCACCCGATTCACTGGCCCACGCTGCCCGTAGTTCGACACGCTCCAGTCGACCGAGCCCTGCAATCGAATTCGCCATCAGACTCTCCACAAGCTTCGGAAGGTGAGTTCCCGGCCGTATTAGTCTTTGGAGGGCAATGAGAGGATCACTTCGGTGAACCGGTCGGTGATGGATTCAAGGTCCTGAAGTGACAATAGGGCTGTCCAGTTTCGCTCCCCATCCTTCTTCCCATTCTTAGTGTTCCAAACTTCGACTCCTGTGATTCGACCTCCTCGCTCTGTGAACGTCATGTTGCAGTGAGCGATGCTGTTGCGAAGAAGGGCCATCAGCTTTCGGAGGTCCTTCGGCTCGGGCATTTCACCGGTCACCACCGGCGCGGGCCAGCCGGCGTCTCGCAGCTCATCAAGCGGAGTCTGAGGAATTCTGTCGTAGTAGTGCTCCTTCGGGAGCACGAGCAGGCCCAGCATTGAATTGATGAGTTGTGTGACGTCATACACTTCGTCTCCTGCAGCTCGGCGTTCGCGAATGACAGCAAGGTTTCGCTGCGTCCGTTTCGCAAAATCCTTCACAAGGTCCTCGTAGTACATCAGCTGGTCCTCTCGACGAGTCGCTCCGCGTCCGGAATCCGCAGTTCGCCCGAGATCAACTTCGGCAGAAGGGTATCGCGGATCTCCCCCAACGTCCCGATCTCTTCCTGCGAAACTTCGATTCGATCCTGCAGGGGAACGAAAAGCCTTCCGTACTGCTCAACCAGTGGCCGAGGCGGCCGGACGAACCGCGGTTTCTGTAGACCGTCGATCGGCAACATGTTGACCGTGGTGCCGTTGCTATGTCCCGCCACAAGATCGTGAAAGACGGGCGTGCGCAGCAACAAATAAGTGAACCACTCCGGCAGGTAGCTCTGGGACTTCCGCGACAGCTTGTACGTGTGGTGACTGAAAATGCCCCTAGCCCCGAACCGTTTCGGAACAATCGCGGGGAAGCCGATCAGCAGGTGTTCGAAGCCCTGCTCTGTGTTCGTGACGATGACATCGCCAGGCGCAAGTAGGTGCTGCGGCTTGAATACTCCGTCGTACCACTTGATGCCCGCGTGTTTGTAACCGCCGCCTTCCAGCACGGAGTTGAGGTTGTGCATCGGTAGTCCGAAGCCGGCCTCGCACAGATGCTGCCCCTTGTAGCTGAGGCCTTTGCTGGCAGTAACTTCGGCGGCCAGACAGGTCTCGGACCACCCGGTCGGAATCGCCCCAATATCGGAAACATCGAAGGTGTCTGGGAAGTGCGCCGCAACTGAGTCCGGCATCGTCGGGCAGGCGGTGCGGCTGACTTGTTCGTTGGTCCAGTCGGGGTGCTCGCGGCGGATGGCGGCCTTGGCTTTCACCGGGTCGAAGTCGACGAACCAGCTCTTGAAGATTGCCCGCGCCATCGCCTCCAGCGTCTGATTCCGCCGCCGGTTCAGCTCGATCTTGTCGTCCAACGCGCCCAAAACTTCGGCAATCGAGCGTTGAGTTTTGATTGGCGGAATTGGGACTTCGTGCCGCTTCAGGTGCTCGATAGTGATCTGATGCTGCGCGGACCCTGTAATGAGGTGGCGACGGTCTGAGGCCTTCATCGCCCAAAAAAGATAATTCGTGTCACACTGCTCCGGATTTCGGGGCACGATCGTTATGGCGAGATTGGTGACCCAACTCCTCGGCGGGGTCATGTGAACGTTGCCGGTGCCTCCGACTCCGCGGCAAGTAATTGAAACCTGCGGCTGTTCAAACATGTACTCTGAGTGGTAGCCAACAATTCCGTAGCCACTCCAGACCGGATATCCGAGGGCGTCCAACTCACTTTTTTTTACGATCTTTCCGTACCTGAGATCGCAAAACTCGCCCAGTCGCAATAGGACCGATCCGGCGCTACTCGCCATGCCCGAGCCCTTTCAAGCTGGAAGAGATTTGCTCATCGAGCGCAGCCGACTGAGCGGAAAGCTGTCGCCATTCTGAAACTAGGTTCTTCATTGCCAGTTCAAACGGCTCGGATTCATCCTGCGCGTCGGCCGCACCGACGTAGCGCCCCGGAGTCAAGATGTGCACGTGCCCCCGAATATCCTCCAGTGTCGCCGCCTTGCAGAACCCCGCGACGTCCGCATACTCCTTCGCCCCTTTGTCGCCGCGCCAGGCATGGTAGGTGCCCGCAACCAGTTCGATGTCCTTGTCGGTCAACTCCCGCTGGACCCGGTCGATCATCGTCCCCAACTTGCGGGCATCAATGAACAGCGTCTCCCCCGGCCGCTTCCGGAACCGCCCGTTCCCCTTCGTCCGCGTCAGGAACCACAGGCAGACGGGAATCTGAGTCGAATAGAACAGTTGCCCGGGCAGCGCGACCATGCAGTCGACGAGGTCGGCCTCGATGATGGCCTTCCGGATCTCCCCCTCGCCGGACTGATTCGACGACATGCTGCCATTCGCAAGGACGAACCCTGCCATGCCGGCCGGGGCCAGGTGCGCGATGAAGTTCTGCACCCAGGCGAAGTTCGCGTTGCCCGTCGGCGGGACGCCGTACTTCCAGCGGTAGTCCTCCTTGAGCAAGTCTCCGCGCCAGTCGCTGTCGTTGAACGGCGGATTCGCGAGGACGTAATCGGCCTTCAAGTCGGGGTGCAGGTCGCGATGAAAACTGTCGGCGTGTTCCTTCCCGAGGTTGGCCTCGATCCCGCGAATGGCGAGGTTCATCTTGGCCAGCCGCCAGGTGGTGTGATTCGATTCCTGCCCGTAGACGCTGATGTCGCCGATCCGCCCGCCGTGGGCTTCCACGAACTTCTCGGACTGGACGAACATTCCGCCCGACCCGCAGCAGGGATCGAAGACTCGCCCCTTGTATGGGGCCAGCATCTCGACCAGCAGCCGGACGACGCACCGCGGCGTGTAGAACTGCCCGCCCTTCTTCCCCTCCGCACTGGCGAACTCGGACAGGAAGTATTCGTAGACCCGGCCGAGGATGTCCTTCGACCGGCTGGCGGCGTCCCCGAGGCCGATGTTGCCGATCAGGTCAATCAGCTGCCCGAGCCGCTGCTTGTCGAGATTCGGCCGGGCGTAATCTTTCGGGAGCACCCCCTTCAGCGTCGGATTGTCGCGTTCGACGGCCAGCATGGCGTCGTCGACGATCTTCCCGATCATCGGGTCCTTCGCCCGGCTCCGCAGGTTTGACCAGCGGGCCTCCGGCGGCACCCAGAAGATGTTGATTCTTCGGTACTCGTCCGGGTCCTCTGGATCGGCTCCGCTGTCTGCCTCGACCACCAGCTTCGCGTGCTGCTCCTCGAAGGCGTCCGAGATGTACTTCAGGAAGATCAGCCCCAGGACGACATGCTTGTACTCCGCCGCGTCCATATTGGACCGCAGGGCGTCGGCCGCCTTCCAAAGCTGTGCTTCAAACGGAAGATCGCGTTTGGATTCTTTGGATGCCTTCCGCTTCGCCATGCCGTCGTTCCGCCTGTACTCAACTAATGTGGTGGTGCCCAATTTAAATCGCGCGGCGCGATTGCGGACGACGTCACGTCGGAAGTTCATCCTCCGATGACCGCGTCGTTTGCGATCAGCCCTGCGGCATGATGCCACTGCTCCCCACCGTATCGCTCGGCCCATCCGTCGTCGACCAACTGGCCTGTTAACCACTGGGGCGGCGCTCTCGCGCGAGAAAGAGAGTCTGGGGCCAAGTCGAGGCCGTCGAGCGCGAAAGCGCGGCTGAAACCTGCTCGCGTGCCGTAGGAGCGACGCCCGCACTGAGAGTCCACTGCGACGCCTGCATCGGCGCAAGTTATTCGAGAACCACGCATTCCAACGCAAAACGCCGGGCACTCTCGTGACCGGCGTTTGTGTTAACGCGTGGGGAAGCGGTGTTCCGCTTCTGCCCTGTTCAGCTCCCGGACCAGGACTCGAACCTGGAACCTAGCGGTTAACAGCCGCTCGCTCTACCGATTGAGCTATCCGGGAATGGAATCGCCGCCGCGATTTGCCGGAGGTCGCCTTTTCAGAGGAGAAGGCGATCCCACTGGCCGCGGCGGCCAATCGGTGGAGAGGCAGTATTGTCCGTTTCCAGACGGGCTGCAAGTGATGTTCTCTAACACCTTTGAACCTCGGTTCCTCACGTGAGGGGAGACCCTGAAACCGGGCCAATCGCGTGCGGCGAGGCCCGTTCGCCGCGGGGCGGGTGTTCCAAATCTCTGCAATCAGGGGCATTCGGGGCAAGAAATACGGTGGCAGGGGGAGGTGCGTTGTCCTTGCCCTTCCTCCCTTGCCCGTTTCCGGAGCCGAAAGACGCCGCCCTCGCGGGCCGGCTGTTCCCCAAGGAACGGTCGGCGGGGCAGAATGGCCGAAGGTGCGGTTGCTTGCGATGGTTTGAGAATCGTCGTGTTCATGATCCCTCCATCCCTCCGTGAACGGTTGCGCACGAACTGGCCGGGGTGACAGGATGGATCGGCCTGCGGCAGGGAACCGGACACCGCCGAATTGTGTCTGGTTCGTTCGAGTTCGCCTGCCGAATTGCAGTACAGTCATAGCCCGGTCGCGACATGAGGTTGGCGATCGAGATTGCGTTCATCCGCGCCTGGCTACGGGAATCCACCGGCGGTCGCGGAGGACGTCTGACGGTTCAGATGGACGAGAATGACTTCGCAATATTCATATGACGTTGTCGTCGTGGGAGCCGGGCACGCCGGGGTCGAGGCGGCGCTGGCCGCTGCGCGGCTGGGAGCCCGGACGGCCCTGCTGACGATGAACGCCGATTCAGTGGCCCAGATGAGCTGCAATCCGGCGATTGGCGGGGTCGCCAAGGGGCAGATTGTCCGCGAGATCGACGCCCTGGGCGGAGAGATGGGGCGGTGCACCGATGAAACAGGGATCCAGTTCCGGATGCTGAACCGGACGAAGGGCCCGGCGATGCACAGTCCGCGAGCCCAGGCGGACAAGAAGGCCTATCAGTTCCGGATGAAGCACGTCGTCGAGCAGCAGGAAAACCTGTCGCTCAGGCAGGAAAGCGTTGAAGCACTTCTCGTCGAGGGAACGGGGGACGAGGCGCGGATGACGGGCGTCCGAGTCCGCGGAGGCGCCGTCTATGAGTCGCGGGCAGTGATCCTGACCACCGGGACGTTCCTGCAGGCAATCATGCATACCGGAGAATCCAAAACGCCGGGGGGCAGGGCGGGGGACGGGACGACGGGCACGGTGTCGGACAGCCTGCGGGCGGCGGGCTTTGAACTGGCGCGGTTCAAGACGGGAACGCCGTGCCGTCTGAACGGACGGACCATTCATTATTCGGCGCTGAAGGAGCAGCCCGGCGACGAGCCGCCGGTTCCGTTCTCGTTCATGACGGATCGCATCACGGAGCCGCAACTTTCCTGCTGGCTGACCGAGACCAACCCGCACATTCACGACGCGATCCGGGCCAACCTGCATCGCGCGCCGATGTACAGCGGCCAGATTCATTCAACGGGGCCGCGGTATTGCCCGTCCATCGAGGACAAGGTGGTGCGGTTCGCGGAAAAGCCGTCTCACCAGATCTTCCTGGAGCCGGAAGGCCGCAACACCTGCGAGGTTTACTGCAACGGCATCTCGACGAGCCTGCCGCGCGACGTGCAGGACGAAATCATTCGTTCGATCCGGGGCCTGGAGAAGGCGGAGATCATGCGCTACGGCTACGCCGTCGAGTACGACTACGCTCCCCCGACCCAGTTGCACGCGACGCTGGAAACCAAGCGCGTCGCGGGGCTTTATTTCGCCGGCCAGATCAACGGGACGACGGGCTATGAAGAAGCCGCCGCCCAGGGCTTGATGGCGGGCATCAACGCCGCGCTCAAGTTGAGTGGCGCCGGCCCATTCATCCTCGACCGCAACCAGGCGTACATCGGCGTCCTGATCGACGACCTCGTGACGAAGGGCGTGGATGAGCCGTACCGGATGTTCACCTCGCGGGCCGAGTTCCGGTTGCTGCTCAGGCATGACAACGCTGATCGTCGGCTGACGCCTTTGGGGCGGAAGATTGGTCTGGTTGGCGCCGATCGCTGGGAGCGGTTCAGCGAGCACGACCTGGAAGTCCGCCGAGGGATCGAGTACCTGCAGAAGCATCGGCACGAGGGAGCGACGCTCGAGGAATGGCTTCGCCGACCGGAGATCGACTGGCCGGCGCTCGAGGCTCTTGCGCCGGCGGTGCTGGACCTGAATCTCAGCGAGAGGGCGACCGAGCAGGTCACCATCGAGACGAAGTACGCGGGATACGTTCGGCGGCAGGAACTCGACATTGCCCGGGCGGACAAGACGAATTCGGTGCGGATCCCCGAAGCATTTGACTTCCGGGCGATTCCGCAGCTGCGGAGCGAAGCCAGGGAAAAGCTGTCACGGGTCCAGCCGCGGGACATCGGACAGGCGGGGCGGATCAGCGGCATTACGCCCGCGGACCTCGCTGTGCTGATGGTGTATCTGAAGAGGCCGCAGGAAACGACGACCGGGGCGTAGTCGCGGTCGGTTCAGAGCGAAGCGCTCTGCGCGGCGAGCGCTTCGAGCCTGCGTCGTTCCTCGGCGGGATCGACGTTCGATTCTTCGATGTGGGCCTGCATCAGTTCGCCGCGCTGGTCAGGAGTCGTGGCAGACACAGCGCCGGAGGCGGCGGTCGGTTTGAAGAGATTGTCGCCGACGGGCTCGAGTGCCGAGGGATCGACCACCTGAACGAGGCCGATCCTTCCCAGAACTTGCCGGCTCCCCTCGATTCTCCCGGCAACTTCGCCATCCGCCAGGATCTCCAGGCGCTCGACATTCACGGGGACGACGATCGCAGGTTCGATCGGACAGGGCTCTCCTTGACTCCTCGGAAGCGCGATCCGGCGGGAGCGATCGAGCACAAATCGGCCGCAGCGGGTGAGGCAGGCGTCTTCGCCCCGTTTCACCTGGAAGAAGCCGTTTCCATGAATGGCGCAGTCCAGTGGCCGCTGCGTCGTCGTCAGTTTTCCCTGTGACGTGTTGATGAGGGAGATGACCGCCGAAGAATCGGGAGATTCTTTCGGGGACCGGCCCGTGTGTTCGAAGACGATCAGTTCGCGGCGTTTGAAGCCGGGCGTGGAAGAGTTCGCGAGGTTGTGCTGGCACACGCGACGAACCTCAACCTGATGGCTCGACAAGTGCGTCAGACCCGGCGTATGACTGGTCGTCGGGGCGGCTGGTTTTGCAGGCGGTTTCTTTTCCGCGACTTTCGCGACAGCGGCCGGGACAGGAGCAGACGCGATTTGATCGAGCTCCGGCCAAACGGCGCCGGAATCGGGACCGCGGGTCATCTTCCAGATTCGCAGGATTTCGGTTGCGTCGTCGCGCGAGAGGCCGCGGAGCGTTTCATACCAGACGTCGTGTTCGCTGGCCGCGAGTGTCTGCAGTTCATCGCGGATGAAAGCCCGCAATTCGGCATCTTCCCGTGGCAGTTCGGCCGGCAGAGGCTCGGCATCCGGCATGATCGGGAGCTGACGCGGCGGCTCGATGGGGGCTGGATCGCCGGGCGAAGCGGGAGCGGGTGTCGTTTCTACGGGGGCAGTCGCGATGGCGTGGACGGTCGAAGGTTCGGGCGCAAACGCTGTTCGAAGCTCGGGAGTGAGCGACTCGAGGGACGGAAGATGAGCCTCGGGAGAATCCGGAGAAATCGGCGTTCCGATCGACAGATCAGGGAGCCGCAACGGGGGCCGGGAGGGACGGCCGCTCAAAGCGAGGTGCGTACCGGCGACCCCAACGGCCATGCCGAGCACCAGACCACACAAATACGAACCGCGCCCCGCATCCATGCGTGGCTCCCCTTCACCACGTTTCCCATCGGCCGGAAATGCATCGACCTGATCGCCTTCATCCCGATTTCGGTCGGCGCGCGGGGAAAGCTATCGGGGCCGGTGAAATCCGGCAAGATCAGCTGGACGGGGCGGATGGACAGCGGCAGTTGACCTATTTGTCCTCGGTCGCTCCGGGGACATCCCCGGTCGTTTTCCCACCGCGGGCGATGGCTTTTCCCGTGGCAATCCGCTCGCCACGTTCTTGCGCAGGCGTCGTTTCGGGAGTCTGGACTGTGGCGCCCGGGCTAGATGCGTTCTTTTCCGGTTGCTCTTCACCGGGGGCGTGGCGTTTGTTCTCCGGGAGGCCAGATTGAGTGCTCTCTTGGGGGCTCGACTGAGTGTGGTCCATTCGATACCTCGACAGATTCGGCGCAGATGGCCCGGTTCTCGACGTCCGATGGACGCGCGGGCCGGGCGGACGGGGGTGCTGCAGGCCGCATGCCGGAATGCGAGAAATTGCGAGGGGGCGAGCGTGCCGGAGCGCGGGGCGAACTGACGGTTGGCTGGTGTGGCACGGCAGACCGTGCCACAACGCGGGCGTTGGAAATTTTCGCGGCTCGGCGGGAGCCTCGCCGTCCCGATGGTGTCGGGACGGCGATGGATGATCAGACCGGCGGCGAGCGACGGCCGCTCACTCGATGATGAGCCGGGGTTACTCGCGGACGATTTCCAGGCCGTTGAGGAGCGTCAGTCCGGTCGTTGCCGACAGGTCGACCTGCAATGTGCCGTTCACTTTCACGCCGGTCACGTCGATGACGGTCGGAGCGATCGTGTTCGAGGCGGGTGTCGGGAGGTTGACTTCGATCTCTTTGCTGTCGTCTCCCGACGACAGTCGGATCTTCATCGCTGTGGCCGAGGGGGATTCGCGCAGGTCGCCGAAATGGAGACGGATGGTGTAGGTTGCGGCTTCGTCATCCTTCCCGAGAACCGGGATCGACAGAGACTGCAGCCCGCTGGCCCACGATTCATAGAGCCAGGGGGTCGGGGAGGTCACGTTGTGCCTGCCAATCGACCCGACAGCCTCAAAGCCGCCCTGTTTCGAAAACGCCGGCGCGATGTCGAGTTTCACTTCGAGGGAGGTTTCCCGGTACGGGAGCGGCCGGGGGTAAGCGAACCAGATTTTCCCGTCGGCATCTTTGCGATCTCCGGGAGCGCCCAGGTTGATGGCCAGATGCTTGACCGGCGTCAGGCTGCCGACGGCACTGTAGATCGTCCAGGGACGACGGGCCTCGCGCGGCTCGAGCACAATCGTGGAAGCGATCGAGAACTGGCAGACGCATCCCGCGCTTGCTTCAGGAATCATGACCAGGCCACCCGCCGCGATGGCATTGATCCAGCATCCCAGGCGATGGCCGCCGAAGTGCCGGATCCCTTCATCCTGATTCAGGTCGGCGAATGCCGTCGCACCCGATCGAAACAGCAGCATTCCTGAATCGCAGGCCGTGACCATTCCGCAATGATGTCCGGTCCGCATCATGCTCCAGGGAACGGGTTCCCCGGTAATCGGGTGAGGCCGCGTCAATTGTTCGCCGTTGGCGAGGTCGTAGATCCAGGGTTCGGCCAGGATCTGGTTGCCGATCACGATGGGGCGATTGCGGTAATTCGCATCCTTGGCCCAGAGCTTGTAGCCGTCGTCAGCCGAAAGGACGACGAGCCTGCGTCGGCTGAATTCGCCGTCGACGAACTGCTTCCAGTAGTGGCCGTTCGCATTTGCACCGCACAGGACCAGCTTTCCATCGGCGAACATCATGGTCAGCTTGCCGCCGCCGATCCCGATGTCACTGCAATCGGTGACGTCGACCGGATGAGCCCAGAGCTTCTCTCCCGAGTTGATGTTCACGGCCACCGCCATCCGGACGTCGGCCTTCTTCATTCGCTCTTCGGCGAGATCCCGCTCTTTGCCGGTGAGGGCGGCTAGGTTCGATTTGTCCTGCCGGAGGATGGCATCGCGCTCCTCGCTGGTGATCGAGCTGTCGATAAAGCAGACCTTGTCCGGGGCAATCGCCAGCGTGTGATGCGAAATTGTGTTGCCGTTGTACGACCAGGCGTGTTTCCCGGTTGCGAGTTCGATGGCGAAGATTGCGTCTGTCGAATCGTCGGTCACCCGGCCTCGTCGACGCGCCTGATCCGCGAGCTGCGGACGGAGCGTCGCCGCCCCGATCAGCATCCCCCCTTCGATGGCGACGAAGCCCCATTGATGCCGACCGTTGTTGCGGCTGGCCGGCAGTTCGTGCGTCGCCACGAGGCGGCCTGTCGCGGCATCGAGCTGCAGACACTTGCTGCCGACGAAGTGAAACACGCATCCGAGTCCGGCGGCGATATTGGCCGGATTCTGATTTTGAAAGACGCCGGTGCGGATGGCGCCGTCGTTGGTGTGGGTCCACAGGTGAACGCCGTTGTAGGCGTCGTAGGCCTGAATCGTGTTGTCACCCTGCACGATCAGCTTGCCGTCGATGGCAAGCGGGCCGACCGCTCCGTCGTGGCGGTTGACCATCTCACCCGGGCCCGGATCGCCATACCAGAGAACTCCGAGGTCTCCCTGCACCCGCTTGTCGGCGCTGACAGCGGTGTTGGCCGCATTTCCATATTGATGTGACCAGTCCCCAGCGCCGGGTAGTTTTCCGCGAACCAGTGTGGTCCACTCCGCCCTGCTTTCGACCTTTGATTCCGGATCGAGTCCGGTCTCGTTGATCACCTTCCGAGCGGTTTCGACCAACTCAGGCTTCGCGGTTTCCAGACAGAGGACTCCGCCGACTGGCTTCAGGTGGCGGGCGACCTGCTCTCCCGAGAAAGGAGCGCCCCCGGTGCGAATCGCGGTTTCCGAAACGATCAGGTTCGCAAAGAAGTTCGAATAGGGGATTTCGTCCAGCTTCCACGTGTGGATCGTAATCCGGTGACCGTAGAGTCCGGCCGCCTGAAGCGACTGACGGGCCCGCGCGGCCTTTTCGGGATTCGGCTCCACGCAGTAGATCTTGAGATCGCTGTGCGTCGCGAGTTCGTGAGCCAGCTGTCCTTCTTCCGCGCCAACGATCAGGCAGTAGCCCCGAGTGACTCCGGAGCTGGCAAGAATCTGCGCCGCGGCATTGCGGATAGCGGGATCGATGGTCGGCGTCTTCTTCCCGGAGGCAGCGAGCGTTTCGGCCACAGGCGTCGCCCCCCCGAAGGCGGCGACGACGCCGGCATCGGTGCTCACCAGGAGCGAGCCATTCGCAGCCGACAGGCCGCGGGCATCGCCTTCGACTTCGTGCGTCCAGACCTGCTCGCCGTTGTCCTTGCGGTAGGCCGTGACCTTTCCTTTCCCGCCGACAATCACATGCTCGGCGGTGACGATCAGCGAGGAGTCGTCGGGGGTCTCGACCTGCCAGTCAACTCCGGTCGTTTTCAGCGTCGCCAGTTCGTCCTGCAGCTTCTTCTTTTTTTCAGCGGCCGCCTTGCGCGCGTCGGCATCGCGTTCCTTGCCAAGCGTGGCCAGTTGAGCTTCGATGGCATGTCGCCGCCGACTGGCGGCCGCCGCCTTAGGACGATCGAGACGGGCCACATAGGCGCCAGTCGCGACATACGCCTGGTCGTTTTGGATCGCGAGCTGATGACCGTCCAGCCAGGCGAAGCCGACATCTCCCTTTGCTTCAGTCATCGCGAGGAAGTGGTGTTCGCCGCCGCTGTAAATCTGTCCGTCCGCCAGGACGGCGACCGTGCCGCCCACGACGCCGCCGGCGGTCGTGCGCCAGCTATGCGTCCGCTTGTGAAGCAGCGTGCCGGTTTTCAGATCGAAAGCGCCGGGCAGCGATCCTCCTGAGGGAACGAACAGCAGGTCCTCCTTCGCCAGGAGAGCCCCTTGCGGCGAAAGATCATTTCGTCCGGCATCCATCGAGCTGACCTGATCGACGCCCCAGACGCGCCGGCCGGTTTCGACATCGACGCCTTCCAGATAGACATCCTCGTGCGGGAAGATGCCCGCCCCGAAATACGCGACTCCACGATGAACAAGGACCCCGGTGCGGAGGGGCCACTTCGAGATCATTTCACCCCGGGCGAGCAGCCATTCATCCTGCGGCGCGACACGGTGCTCCCACTGGAGGGCTCCCGTAAGCTTGTCGACGCAGTACACGCGCCCGTCATCCGAGCCGAACAGAAGGCGGTTTCCGGCAACGGTCGGGGCCAGCCGCACCGGCCCACCGGTATAGAACGTCCAGAGCTCACGGCCGCTCGCGAGGTCGACGCAGTGGACCTGGTGGTCGACGGTCGAACCGAAGTAGACCTTGCCGTCCGAAGAGACGGTTCGGAAGGCGTCATCGAACCGGATACGGTGCGCAATCAGCTTGCCTTCCATCACGCGCCCCTCGGCGCTGGACCACGCGAGGCGTGGTGTTGCGGGGGCCTTAATCATCCAGCGAGAGTTCAGCGGCAGCGTGAGTGAATCGTCTGTCGAGGCGCTGCGTGAATTGTCACCGCGTTCGGTGGGCCAATCTGCGGCGACGCCTGAAGTCGCAAGTGACATCAGGAGGGACGAAACCGCGAACAGCGGGCGAAGCGTCAACATGGTCGGACACCTGGGGCGGGGCCCGCTCGCGCGGGTGGAAGGGCGTCAGCAGCGAGGTGCAGACTACCGACTTCCAGAAGGCATCGCGACAGTCGAGACAGCCGCTTTCGAAAGTCACGCAGGAACCGCGGCGGCGGCCGTCACGGACTTTGCCAGTTCTTCACGTTTTCTTCGCCGGCGAATCGTTCTTCGCCAGCGCCAGGCGGCGATCAGCAGGACCAGGCCGGACAGCAACCAGTATCTCCCCGGGCCATAGCTCACCCAGTAGATCGCGACCTTGACCAGTTCCGTGACGATCAGCTGCATCCCGGTATCAGTTTTCCACCAGTTGGCAGCATTGAAGTCGACCACCGGCGCCGAGACATAGAGGAACTGATCCGCGCGAGGCCCATAGATCGCCCGGAACGACATCCGTGCGCGGCGTGTATGGTAGAAGCTCGTCACGACAGCCACCCTGGCGTCCGGCTCCTGGTCCAGCACTTCCCTGGCGGCCATCGCGTCCTCGATCGTTCCGTCGCTCTTCATGGAGAGAACCTGGAATCGGTCGAGCGAGACTCCACGCCGGCTGATGGCTTTGGCCGCGATCTCGTGAACAGGCGACGCGAGGCCATCTTCCACGGACGGGGAGGCATGGTTCCGCGGCAACAGGATGTCGTCCGCCAGGCCTGCATTCACGAGGGCGGCCGCCACGAAAGGCCTGACGTCTTCGTCTCCGGGCAGCAGGACGACGTGGTCGACTTTTGTTGGCATCTGGCCGATATCGAGCCACCGCGCGACCGACTCCAGCCAACTCGCTGACATGGCGTTTCGCCCGGAGTCGACTGCCCTGCCTGCCTTGAGGGCCGTCTCGTACTCCTCGGGATCGAAGGGTGTCGGCTGGGCGGGGCTTCCACGGTGGATGGACGCAATGGCGAGGGAGACTCCTCCCAGGACGACGGCGCGGATCCCCCCGCGCGACTTCCACCAGTTCGTCGCATCGAACCGGCGATCAGTCAGCGGTTGAATGCCGAGTTGGGGGGCACGTGTCTTGAGGACGGCGTCGACCATGATCTTCAGTCGCCGAGTCTGGAATTCGTCGCAGAGGGCCGTGACCTGTTGCGGCGACCCTGGAACGAGCCAGCGGTCCAGAAGCTCGAGGGCCTCCCACTGATTGCGTGCCTCGCCCTGCAGCACGATCCGCTGTCCATCAGGGACTCCGCGGCGCGCCAATTCACGATGAAATTCGGCAATCCGGTCAGGAGCAATTCCCAGTTCTTCCAGGCGAGTCTTCGACATCTCCGGCTTGAGGATGAGCGGGCCCGGAATGTTCCGTACGGCGTTGGCGGCGTAGTTGTAGGCGCCGTCGCCGGACATCATGAACAGGGCATCCGGGTGGCTGTGGGCCGTCTCGACGATCAGCAGTCTTCCGATGCCGCGCAGAATGGGAACATGGAAGAGGAGGATCGCGGTGAAGAGAGCGAGGAGGCTCCAGCGGATCCAACGCCGTCGTCGTCGCCGCGGCGACAGGCTCGGCGTCATTGGATCCGATTTCGTGTGCCTGGGAGAGGCCATCAAAGATGGTTTGCTGGAAGGACGTAGTACTTCCTGCAAACTAGGAGATCGATGGAGTCTCCGAAAGCCCGAGAGTCTGGACGACGGCCTCTCGCTGATGCCGTCGTCCATTCCTGCCGGCGCAAAAAATGAGACCCGACGAACGCCCGAAACCGGACGGTCGCCGGGCCAGCCCGGCAAAAAAGGAAGTGGCCTGGATCCGCTGGTCGATTCCGGCATTGCTGCCGGAAGTCTTGCGACTCTGCCCGATCGATTCAGTGGCCTTTGGTACGTCCTCGCCCTGAATGCGAGAAACGTGCGAGACCTGCACCGCGAATCTCGGAAGTTTCTGCCCTGGGAGACGAAATTCCCGTGCTGCCAGACGGAGGCAGTGGTGAAAACTCTTTCAGGGAAATGGCTTAGACGATTTTGAATGGCTCGCGCATGGGTTTCGAAAAACCTCAGTTGGGCCTCATCTCGGGCGAATTTCCCAGTCCTTGCTGAGTCCTCGATTCCTCTGTGGCAGCAATCGCGTTGGACGAGGGAACGATCTGAGTGCCATATCGGTTGGCGTACACCTGCGTGAATTCCGCTCCGAAAAACACGATCTGCGCGGAGTAGTAGACCCAGACCAGCAGCACGATCAAGGACCCGGCCATTCCGTAGGACGATGCCATCGAGCTTCGGCCCAAGTACAGCCCCAGGGCGAACTTGCCGATCGCGAACAAGAGGGACGTGATCACTGCTCCGACCCAGACGTCCTTCCAGGCGATCTTTACGTCCGGGACCATCTTAAAGGTGACTGCAAAAATCCCTGTGATCACGACGAAACCCACTACGGTGTTTCCAATTGTGAAGAGCGAGTGGAGATCCCCACGACCGTGGCCGACGAAGGCGACGGTCGCAGAGAGGGCCGTGCTCATCGCCAGCGAGACGAGCAGTAAGAATGCACTTCCCATCACCATCGCGAATGAAAGGAAGCGGTCCCGGATCAATCCCCAGATTCCGCGTCCCGGACGGGGCTGCACTTCCCAAATGGTGTTCAGACTCTCCTGTAACTGTCCGAACACTCCCGACGCTCCGAAGAGGAGCGTGATGACGCCGAGGACGGCGGCGAGTGTCCCGGACTGTTCGTTGTCCGCATTCTCGATCATCGCCTGGAGGGCTTCGGCGCCCTGTTTACCGATGAGCGCCTGCCCCTGGCGTTCGATCTCTCCAGTGGCCGCGTCATCTCCGAAGAATAGGGCCGCCACGCGGAGAGAAATGACCAGCAGCGGCGCCATCGAGAGGGCGGTGTAGAACGCGAGCGCGGCTCCCAGACGCGGAACTTTATCTTCACTCCATTCCCGGCCGGTCTGCACCAGCAGGTCGCGCCATTCTCTCAGGTCCAGGTGTTTCATCTTCGCACGCGGATTCTCGGCTCCCTTGTCATGGCGATCGGAGAGGCTCGCAGACGTCGATCAACGTGCAATCGGTGTGCCCTGCGAAGAATGAAGAGGACAGGCCCATTTCCTGCCATTTCCCAAGCGCTCGAGAAGACGCCCGTCTGTCCTGCAGGCACTCACGCTGGATGTTGTTCGGGCAGCACCCGCGGCCTGGAGCGAATCCGAATCAGGACTGCTGCCGCGGAAGTTCCCGCGAGTCCATGATCGGGCGAGGCTCGTCGAGGGCAGCCCGAAGAACGTCGAGTGCATAGACGGCGGGGTCTGACGCCATCGACAGATTCACGATCCGTTCGCGGGGCCCGCCGGAACTCATCGAGAAAATGATCGCCGGGTCACCGGCCAGATCGTGCTGCGGTTCGACTTCGGGAAGGGCGGCGATACTTGCAGTGACCTCCGCGTTGGCGATGTCATCGAGCGCCGCGATCGGCAGCGGGCGTTGCCGGAGTCGTTTGAGCAGAGATCCGACGGACTCGCCAAGGGTGGGCAGGACGAAACCGGGGGCAATATCGGACCAGGGATCGAGCACGAACCGGCGATACCAGCAGTGCGGATGCGGCAACAGCAGTTCCGGGGTCGTCGAGATGTGGTCTCCGTAAGCGAGAAGGTCGAGGTCGAGCGTTCGCGGACCCCAGCGACCAGTTCGCCGCCGGCCGAAGTCATGCTCGATCTCATGGAGCCGCGCCAGGAACTCGTCGGCGGGAAGCTCCGTCGCGACGGCTGCGACCGCGTTGAGATAGGGGTTTGTCGAACGCGAGCCGACAGGAGTGGTGCTGAACAGACGGCTGCGGGTGATGATCCGGGTTTGCGGCAGCTTCGCGACGCGTTCTGCCGCCGCCCTGAACGTGTCTGCGACGTATCCGAGGTTCCCGCCAAATGCCACAAAGGAGCGCATCGCGGAAATGTAGCGGCTCGGTTGGCGCGTGGAGAGTCAACCCGGCGAAGTTCCGCGAGCGGCGATCAGGGCTCTTCGAGCCACTTCCAGGCGTCTTCGATCTGGGACGCGTCAAAATAGCGGATCGTGGCCATGGTGAACGGCGTGCAGACCTGGGCCATCCATTTTTCCCAGGTTTTCTCGCCGACGAGCGCGATGCGTTCGACCTTGGCGCAATGCGTCGTCGAGAATTTGATGTCGTCCCAGAGGGCGGCGGTGTCCCAGCCATGGAAATCATGGAACCAGGCCAGGATCCGCGCCTTTTCATGGGGTGCGATGGCCCCATCGATGTCCGGAACGAACGTCTTGTAGTCGGCGTCGTGAAGCTTCCCTGAGAGCTTGAACCCGATCACGCGTCCCGCGCTGCGCGAAAGCTTCTCAATCATGACACCGTCTCTCCGTCGTGAGGAAGTTCGAGGCGCTCACACAGTGCCAGAACGTCCCGGTCGTTGCAACGGTTCGATGGAGGCGTCCCCTGCGAAGCGTGAGGGGCCGCAGTTTCGCGCTACCAGGCCGAATTGAGCTTGTCGCCGCTGTCGTTAAACATCATTCGCGTGTTGTTGCCCAGCGCACCGATGGCGGCGATACAGACGGCAACGATCAAGGCCAGCATCACTGCGTATTCAACCGCCGTCGGGCCATCTTCTCGCCGGAGGAAGTTGAGGATGCGGCTCATGGTGCGGCAGGTCGGCTGGGGGAGACGGATGTTTCGGATTTGATGAACCCTACGCCTCAACAAGGCGCGGGGTCGCCGCAAAACGAGGAGGATTTCTCAATCGGCGGTTTGCCCACGTTCCAGGCCGAAGGCCGAACCGCCACAACCGGTACAACCCGCAGCGAAGTCTCCCGAGATCCTTTCGTCAATTCTTCCGCGGCCTGGGAACGCGCCCCCGCGATTTCGGAGAGGCGTCACCCCGTTTCCGCCCCTTCCCTCCGCCACTCCTGGCGAATCCCGGCCTGTTCTCGTCGCCTTCCTCGGGGGTGTAGGCATCGATTGCCAGCACTGGAACGTGCTGGCCGACCTGCTTCCTGAGTTCGACGACCCGATCACGAAGTTGCGCGGCTCGCTCGAATTCGAGGTTCTCAGCAGCCCGCAGCATCTCCGCTTCGAGTTCACCCAGGAATTCCTGGGTGATGTACTGGGTTTCCGATTTCAGGCCGGCCGCTTCCTGCACCACGCGTCGGGCTTCCAGTTCCTCCTCAATGCCACGACGAATTGCCTTGCGGATCGTTTCGGGCGTGATGCCGTGTTCGGCGTTGTATTTCAGTTGCAGGGAGCGGCGTCGATTCGTTTCTTCGATCGCTTTCTGCATACTGTCGGTTACCTGGTCGGCGTACAGGATCACCTCGGCATTCACATTCCGGGCAGCGCGTCCGATCGTCTGGATCAGGCTCGTGGCGCTCCTTAAGAAGCCTTCCTTGTCGGCATCCATGATGCAGACGAGCGATACTTCAGGCAGGTCGAGTCCTTCGCGGAGCAGGTTGACCCCGACAACCGCGTCGAACTTGTGCTCACGCAACTCGCGGAGAATCTCCCAGCGTTCAATCGCGTTCAGCTCCGAGTGCAGCCACTCGCACCGAACGCCCTCTTCCTTCAGGTAGTTGACGAGATCCTCGGAGAGACGCTTGGTCAGCGTGGTGACGAGGACCCGTTCTTCACGTTCCGCCCGGATACGGATCTGCTCCACGAGGTGTGGCACCTGGCCCCGCGCCGGGTGGATACTGATCACGGGATCGACGAGGCCCGTCGGACGGATGATCTGTTCGACGACTTCCCCTTCGGCCTTTTCCAGTTCCCAGTCGGCCGGAGTCGCGGTGACGTAGATGGCCTGCCCGCGACGTTCATTCCATTCCTCGAACTTGAGCGGACGGTTGTCGAGGGCCATCGGCAGCCGAAATCCGTGATCCACGAGGGTCGTTTTCCGCGCCTGGTCGCCATTGAACATCGCGCGCACCTGCGGGACGGTTGCGTGCGACTCGTCCACGAACAGCAGGAAGTCCTGCGGGAAGAAGTCGTACAGCGTGAACGGCGGCTCCCCTTTCTTCCGGCCGCCGAGCGCGCGACTGTAATTCTCGATGCCCGGGCAATACCCCAGTTCGCGCATCAGTTCGATGTCGTGCCGGGTCCGCGCGTGGAGCCGCTGTGCTTCGAGGAGCTTTCCTTCGGCCTTGAACTTCGCCAGCTGGTCCTCCAATTCGCTCTCGATCTCTCCCATGGCCGCATCAATGCGGCTCTGCGGCAGCACGAAGTGCTTGGCCGGGTAGACGTAGATCTCGTTGAGCGACTTCGATTCGGCATTCGTGACCGGATCGATGATCGACAGCTTGTCGACCTCGTCGCCCCAGAGTTCGATGCGGTAGGCGAACTCTTCGTAGGCGGGCCACACTTCGATGACGTCTCCCCGCACACGGAACTTTCCCCGCGAGGGCTCGAAATCATTCCTCTCGTACTGGATGTCGACCAGCTTCCGGAGCATCTCATCCCGGTCGATGGTCTGCCCGACGGTGATCGGGACCATCATTTCCAGGTAGTCCTTCGGCGAACCGAGGCCGTAAATGCACGAGACGCTGGCGACGACAATCACATCGCGCCGGCTGACGAGGGCGCTGGTCGCGAGCAGCCGGAGGCGGTCGATCTCCTCGTTGATCGAGGCGTCTTTCTCGATGTAGATGTCCCGCTGCGGAATGTAGGCCTCGGGCTGGTAGTAGTCGTAGTAGCTGACGAAGTAGCTGACCGCGTTGTTAGGAAAGAAATCGCGAAACTCGCCGTAGAGCTGCGCGGCGAGCGTCTTGTTGTGAGCCAGAACGAGCGCCGGCCTTTGCGCCTGGGCGATGACGTTCGCCATGGTGAACGTCTTGCCCGTTCCCGTCGCTCCAAGCAGAACCTGGTCGCGTTTCCCTTCCTTCAGGCCTCGGACGAGAGCCTCGATGGCCTGCGGCTGGTCTCCGGCCGGAGCGAATTGGGACGAGAGCTCGAAGGAAGGCATGGAGTTCTGGGCAATCGGGTTCAGCGAAAGTGCGGCAACTTCTGCAGCTGGATCGCAAGGCTCTCCGCCGGGGGAGTGGCTCAACTTCCCGATGCGAATCAGGAAACCGATAACCCCATTCTAGCTACCAGCGGAAAGCCCGTCCCGTTGCGAACGCCCTTCCCTCCGCCCTATGTCCTTCGCATTCCCCCTGTGTGAACAACTCTGTCCTTCGAAGAGAGGAGGCCGCCGCGCCGTTGCCGTTCTACTGGCATTGGCGAGTTTCGGTTGCCGGTCCGCCACGCACACCACCACCGGCGCGGCGACCGGAGCGGGTGTCGGGGCCCTTGCCGGAGCGGTCATCGGCAGCCGGGTGGGGAAGCCCCTTCAGGGGGCCGCGATCGCCGGCGCTGCAGGGGGCGTGATCGGAGGGACTGCCGGCGCCGCCCAGGATCTCCGTGAGCAGGAAGAAGAGCGCACCGCGGACGAACACTACCGGCAGACGCTCGAAATCGCCCTGAAGAATGAAGACGTCCTGCAGATGCTGGCAGATGGACAGTCGGAAGAAGTGATCCTCAATACGGTCGAGAAATCCTTTTCGTCTTTCGACCTCAACCCGACCGGCCTGTCGATCCTGAAAGCTGCGGGGGCCAGCGACCGCATCATCATCGCGATGCAGAACTCGCGCCGCGTCCGACGCCCTGTGACGCTGAAATCGGTTCGGTAGGCAGCCGACGACTCAATCCGACTTTGTTTTCTCATCCAGCACGAGCACCAGCGGATCGCGACTTTGAACGGTCACCGTTCGCGGTTCCATGTCGATGTGCACGATGTAATCGGTAATTGCGCGATCGGCCGCAGTTACGAGTTCAAACTCGCCTTTGGTCGAACTCGTCCCCTTCCCGTGGTGGATCGCGACCTCGAGCCCGATCACCTCGGCACCGGAGACCGGCGCGCCCGCCGTATCCACAAGCTGGCCGCGGATGCTACGAACGGGAGGGAGTTTGATCGGGGGGCATTCGACGACTTTCATCCCCGGAGCCGCGTTCGCCTCCACGCTTTCCCTGCACTCGACAATCTGGCCCCGAGAAATTGCCCGCAGTTCGCTGTTCCGGGCGAAGCTGGTCACGCTATAGCGGCCGGCGGAATCTGTTGCTGTCGTCTGCATGGCGAATCGCTGGCCGGCGGAGATCGTGACGGTCGCATCGGCGACCGGTTCGTTCGTTCCCTCGGTGACGACCGTCCCGCGAAAGATCGTGGTTGGCTCGGGCCCGAGGACGATGGTCGCCGTGTGCCCGGGGGAAACCGTTCGAGGCGCCGTGACAACGGCGTTGTCGAGGCGCCCCTCCCGGCGGGTCAAAACCGAGAGAGTCCCGGCGCCAATCGACGGCACAACAAACCGCCCGTCATCGCCCACGACGACCTCTGACTGGGAAAGGAGATCCGTAACGCGGTTGAGGATCGGCGTTGGTGAAGAGACATAGCTTGTCACCCGCAGCCGAAGCCCCGCGAACGCCTTCACGTTGTCGCCAACCGTCATTCCATCGAGACGTGCAGGAGCCCGCATTGGGATGGTGACCAGTGAGTCTACTTCGCGGGCTTCGGCCCCGATTTCGTCGTAGATTCCGAATTGCTCTGAGACGACCCGGAAACCGACACGCTCTCCCCGCCGGAAACAATTCACCCGATGCTCGCCATTCGCGTCCGTAATGCCGGACAGGCGGTCACACACTTTCCTGGGAAAATCGACCATCTGGCGTTCAGGATTCACGACGTGGAGTGGCTCCACGAGTTCGCCCGCCCTGGGTCGCTCGTCGGGATCGACGACGCAAAGGCGGAAGGGGGCTGGCGGTGACAGCCGCATTGCCGGAGGATTCGCGCCCTCGCGAAAATCGTATGCAGGGCTGATTGCCAGCGCATGGTCGCTGGCCACAACCCAGAGGAAGCCCCATTGGTCGGACTCAGGAGGCAGCTCTCGACCGTCGGGTGACGAGAGCTCGAACCGACCCTCGGCGTTCGTTTCCGCTTCAACCGTGAGTGTCGGCCGCCCATCTATGACATGGCCAGGCGACCAGCAGACCCATGCCCCGGCCACCGGCGTCTGTTCGGAATCGACCACCCGGCCGGCCACACGGAGCATCGCGGTGGGCGGAGAATGCCCGGGCGCGGGCGACGACTCAAGCCCTGCCACTGCCAGCCCGAGAAGGAATGTCCGCAAGAGACCACGCATCGGGTTCTCCCCCCGCAAAGCCCGGTCATCGCCTTGACCCGGCGAGTGAAGGGCGTCTGAATCGCGAAGGCGAATCGGGCTTCTGTTGCGGGACGCTCGGGCCGGCTTACAACGTTCCGTGGGACCGTCGCGGGGCGATGGCGATTGCCCCAATGGTTGCAATCAGCAACAGCGTTCCGGCGATTTCGATCGAGTACAGGTAGTGAGTGAACATCAGCTGCCCCAGCCCGCGCAGCGTTCCCACCTGTTCCGGCTGGCGGATGACGATTCCTTCGGGGACAACGGCCTCGTCGTCCGGCACGTCCTGCGCGACCGCGGCCTTCCTGGCGGCGATGCGAAGCTCCGGAGCACGCCCAGGTTCCAGGGGAAGTCCCTTGCTCAAGGCGAACAGCATTCCTCCAAGGAGGACGAATCCGGCGACCGTCGCCATGAACGGCTGACGGGCACGCTGGTCATAAACGGTGGCTCCGGCCTGCTGCGCGAGTGCGATCACGAACAGGAACGTCACGATGATCGCGCCTGCGTAGACAATGATCGTCGCCGCCGCGAGAAACGGGGCCGACTGCATCAGGAACAACCCGCACACGCTCAGCGTGACGACGGCGAACCACAATGCGGCGTAGACAGGATTGCGGTTCGTGACCATCAGGACTGCGGCAGTGACTGCCGAAAGCCCGAACAGCGCCGTGATGAACCGCGAGACGTTGGCATCCATCGCGGGGCTGAGGCGTCCGGCAAGAATGGCGAACGCCGCGATTCCGAGAAATGCAGCCACGATCTTCGGCCGGGCGGCAGCAGAGGTCGGCAACAGCCACCACACTGCGGCGGCGCCCAGGATGAGCGGCAGGATCAGCTGCCAGGAATCCAGAATTGCGGTCATGAACCAGGGTTCCGCGCGGGGGCGCGGCAAGTAGCGAAAACGAACGCAGGCTCCCGATCGGCCATCGGCCGCGCGGGCGCATGGAAGCAGGTCAGCTGCGGACGATAGAGGATCACCCGGGAGTCGTCGAGGACGCGGGAGGAATCGTGGCTGACCGAATGGATCACCGCGCGAATCAATGTCGAAGGTGGAGCGGCGGATCGTTGCTGCAAGTTTGTCGCTGGCGGCGCGAAGAACGTACAATCTGGGGGCGTCGTGAAACGGCAGGAAATGCCGTGACGTCTTCTTGTCGGGCGCGCAGAAACGCCGGATAATCGACCGCGGCAACGAAATCGCCGGAGACTGCTGAGAATCCGCATGACACAGCAGGGTGTGAACAGCATGGACCGCGTGCAGGAGATGCTGCGGGACTCCACGGCGTGGTGGATTGGCCTGATAGTTGCGATCGTGATTCTGGCGTTGGTCGTCGTCAAGATCCGAGCCTTGTTTTGGGATGATGAGGATCCTGCGGGCGACGTCCAGCTATTAGTGGAAGGAGCCGAGGAAATGCGCCGCACGGGTGCGCTCACCGAGGCGGAATTCCGATCCATCCAGAGTCGCGCTGCACGACGTGCGGTGGAAGCCACCCTGACGCAAAGGGGGCAGACACTGCCGGCGGGCAAAGCGACTTCGACGGAACGGTCGGAACAGTGGGGCAACACCCAGACGGGCGCGCCGGGAGATGAACCGGCCGCCGGGTGAGGCCCGAACCAGCGTGAGCTGCCGGTTGGCGGTTCATGCTGCCGGAACAGAGGTCGCAACAGGCGTCCTCCACTTTTCCGGACCAAAGCGGCAGGAAGGCTGCGAACTACGCGAAGCGTGGAATCGTCGTCATCCGGCCAACCCGTGAATCGGACACTGTTTCACGACGATTCATGACTGACTTCTCCGCCTGCCGAATCAGGGAAGCGGCAACGGAACAGACCGTAGATCGGAACCTGCTGGTCGATCGACCGCTGTGAAGGATACTGCATGCCCTCGGAGAAAGACTTCACCCCCGGCAAGAAAAGCTCGACGGGGAAGAAGAACGCCAACTGCTCTTTCTGCGGAAAGAGCTATCGCGATGTCGGGCCCCTCGTCGAAGGGCCTGGCGACGTGTACATCTGCGGCGAGTGTATCGATCTGTGCCAGTCGATCCTCGAACAGGAACGGAAACGCCGCGGCGATTCCAAGAAACTGTTCAACCGCATCCCGACGCCGCGCGAAATCGTCGCGCACATGGACAAGTACGTCGTCGGGCAGGGGCGATCCAAGAAAACGCTCGCCGTCGCGGTGCACAACCACTACAAGCGGCTGCAGTTCTCTGAAGAACGCAACGGCGACGTGGAAATTGAAAAGTCCAACGTCCTGTTCATCGGTCCGACCGGCTCCGGCAAGACCCTGATGGCCAAGACGATCGCCAAGCTCCTCCAGGTGCCGTTCGCGATCGGCGACGCGACCACCCTGACGGAAGCCGGCTACGTTGGCGAAGACGTCGAGAACCTCCTGCTGAAACTGCTGCATGCAGCCGACTTCGATATCGAAGCCGCCCAGCGGGGAATCATCTTCATCGACGAAATCGACAAGATCGGAAAAACCAGCCACAACGTCTCCATCACCCGCGACGTGTCGGGCGAAGGCGTTCAGCAGTCCCTGCTGAAAATGCTGGAAGGGACCGTTTCCAACGTGCCTCCCCAGGGGGGCCGGAAGCATCCCGAGCAGCAGTACATCCAGGTCGACACCACGAACATCCTCTTCATCTGCGGCGGAACCTTCGCCGGCATCGAAGAGATCGTCGGCAAGCGACTGGGACGGAAGATGATCGGGTTCGGCAACGACCCGTCGGTTCTGGCCGAACGCCGCGGCGAATTGCTGTCCCAGGTCACTGTGGATGACGTGCTCGATTATGGCATGATTCCCGAACTTGTCGGGCGTCTGCCGGTCATCAGCACGCTGTCGCCGCTCAGCGAGGACGACCTCGTCCACGTCCTGACCGAGCCGAAGAACGCCCTTGTCAAGCAGTTCCAGAAGTACTTCGAGCTGGAAGGGGCCGAACTCGAGTTCTCGCCGAACGCCCTTCGGGAAGTCGCCCGGATCGCCAAGCAGAAGGAAACCGGAGCCCGCGGACTGCGGTCGGTGATCGAAGAAGTGATGTTCGAGCTGATGTACGAACTGCCGGACCGGCAGCGCGGCCAGCGGTACGTCATCACGCCGGAAGTCGTCCGCGGCGAGACCAAGCTTCTCGCCGGCGAAGGCTCGGCCGCGGCCTGATTCGAGTCTCTTCAAATCCAAAAGCCCAGGGGGCACAACCCCTGGGCTTTTTTTGTTTCCAGGCGGTGAGGGACGCTCAAGGAATTGCCGGCTGGACTTCCAGCTCCACGCGAGAAAACATCGTCTGGTCTTCGAAACGCACCTCGACAGCGAGCCCCTTCACCCACTTCAGCAGTTTCGGGTCATAACTCGCCGGAACCTCATGCAGGTGGCTCAGGGAAAGCCGTTCAAAGAATGGAGTTTCTTTCCAGGGCTCTTTCGGAGCGGGCCACGCTGTCGAATACCAGGGCTGGTGCGTCGAAAACTGGTAGTCCGGCGGATCGCGGCGGTACTCGCCCCCCAGCGGACAGACGAGATTGGCCCCCAGCACCTCTGCAGCGGCCGACAGTGCGCCGGCCTCTTCCACCTTGAACTGTGTGGTGTAGGAATTGAGCGACCGCGCATTGGCGCGCGATGCCTCCCTCTCCAGTTGGTACAGACCGGCCCTCAGGAGCGTCGCCAACTTCGATTGGCCGAGATCGCCAATTTTCAAACGCAGCTGCGCCGGCCGCTCGCCTTCAGAAATGGACAACCCGGGAGTCAGCTCCTTTAGCGCCTGCTCCCGGAACGAGGCCGCCCACCACTCCTTCCACTCGCGGCCATAGTCCAGGCCGAACCGTCGGGCCGGCTCGGGATTCAACGCATCGGGACTGCTGAAATAGCCGTCCGCGGACTTCTCTCCCTTCAGGTCCAGAAGATCGCGATAGGCGTTTCCGTACTCACCCAGAAACAGCGGGGGCCGTTCCTCAGTCGCCCGGTCGGCCACGCCCCGGCCGTTCTCAAAGCGATGTTCGATTTCACAATCGAACACTCCGGCGAACACCTGCGATTTGCTGCCGACCTGCAGCAAGGCAAGCACCTCCGGACCGGCCGTGATCTCCTGACGACTGGCCGGCGGGAGAAAACCGGCCAGCGCGCCCAGGTTCTGGCGTGTGAACGGGGTGATGGACACATCGAGCACGATTCTTTCTCGCCCCTCCCTGGTGGCCTGCCGTGTGAGGCTCATCGAGATCGGATCCATTCGGCGGTACAGCGCCTGATATGACTGGGAGAATCTCTGGTACGCTTCAACCTCCGACTTCGTAAAGGCTTCGACATGGACATCCGCCACGGGCAGAAACGTCCGGCGGGCGCCGCGCAGCGAGTCCACCGTCTTCCCGTCCACGAGCAGCGGAATCGTCTCATCCGCCCGCTTGCCGAATTTGGCCGGCAGGAATCCGCCCGCCACAAGCTCGTCGACGGAGCCATGCGCCGCCGCTTCTCCCATGGCGGCCAGCCGGGCCAGGGCGACGAGCTCCACATCCGCTTCCGCCTTCATTCGGCGCGTCATTTCCACGCGGTAGGCCGGGCTCACCAGTTGGCGGATGAACGGGTCAGACAGATAGGCCAGGATTGGATTTTCCTTGCCGGTCGAGTGTTTGGTCCGGGCGTACTGGAACTCGCGCAGGTCTGACAGCCGCCCGACGCCCTTGCCGGTGGCGACGAACCGCCGGGCCAGCGTCGACGAGTTCGTCACAAAGTGAAAGCCTCCATCCGCGACATAGTACGAACGGATGACATTGCCTGGAGACGTCAACACCGAGACCGGGACGCCCTCCATGTCGAGAGCCTGTTCCGTGACGCCGGCCTGCTGCTTCACGGCGAGTCTCTGGGCCTTGATCGCCGCGGCCAGAATTCCCGGCTGTTTCTCCTGGAACAGGACGCCGATCGAAGCCCCTTCCCGCACGAACGTGTCCGTCCCGATCACCGCCATGTCGCTGATCGCCGCTCCTCCCAGCAGTTTGCCCAGTTCACTGTCCTTCAGGACGAGCTGCCGTTCCAGTCTGCCGGCGATGTCGTAGTCGACGCTCCGAACGGCCACGATCTCGCGGAGATTTCCTCCCCATTCGTTCATGGTGTCCCGGAACCAGCGGTAGTTCCCATAGCTGCCAAACCGGAGATAGAAACAGGCTTCGGGAACCCGCGAGGCGAGCGGTTCGACCTCCCCCGCCACGAACTCCGGCACCTCAATCGCCGGTGGCAGCGCCGCTGCAGGCAGCGGCTGGTCCGCCGGCTCCGGCGCGTCCCCGTTGTCCAGCATGCGGTCGGCCTGCATGGCGAGTCGCATTTCTTCAAAGCCCAGGAACGAACCGAGCATCTCGTCCTGGGGCCACGACGTTCCAGACCGCGGCGCGGGCGGGGTCAGTCCCAGCCGCCGGGCCAGCATGTGAGTCGTGTAGTTCTCGACGATCGGCATGTTCGCCATGCCACTGGCTGAGCGCTGGTACTGCGACCACCAGCGTGCAAGCAGGGCGTCTTTCCCTTTTGCATCGTGGACCACCGTCAGTTCGTGGTCCGTCGTCTTTCGGCCGTCGCTGAATTTGACCTTCAGCGGAGTATCTCCCTTGAACAGAAAGTACGCCCCACGTGCCGAGAGCGCGTTCGGGTCGGTTGAGCCGGGAATCGATTCCCTGAAGTAGCAGGGATAGAACACCCGGCCGTCCGTGCCTTCCACCATCCACGTGACATCCGAGGGTTGCGATTCGGGACGGTTGCCTCGCACGGGGACCCGCACCATTCCAATGCCGAAGGGGTTCCCGCTGAAGCCCCTGGCTTCGATCGCGTCCTCCGCTGTGGTGAGAGGAGCCCAAACCACCGCCGCCAGCACGGCGGCGACGAACCGAAGAGGGAAACCCATGGGTCTTGACTCCTTAAGACGCTTGAAGCGGGACATCCGTGTCTGCGGGCGGCATTGAGCGGACTTTATCACGCGAGATTGTGTGAGGGCACGTGCACGGCCAGCCGCCAGGGTGCACGCCCGTCGAACCGAAATCTCCTCAGGTGGTTCGTTTCACGAAGAAAATGGGCAAATCAGCCGTTGGCACCTGAGTTGCGTAGACTTGGTTTTGTGGTCGGGCCGGCCCTCAGGATGACACTGTCGATGACCGACCAGAACCCGAAGAAAGAGTGGGGCTTGTGTGTTGATTGTCAGAACTGGCAGATCGAACTCAATGCCATTGCGACGCATCAAACCGCGGGCCTGTGTCTCGCAGCGGCACTTCGGCCATTCCGCCTGCGGGTGACTGGCAATAGCGGGTGCCAGGAATTCCATCGCGGTCCAACAGCACGGGGGGCGGGGAGCAACCTCAAACCGCCGCCGATTCCCGGCAACGTTCCGCCGTCCGGCCCTCCGGCCGCTACGTAGTTTCCAGTCACCCATTCAGGTCGAGTTCGGCCGTGATCGCCTCTCGCTCAGGAGCCGGCGCGGCGCCACTCTTCGATTCGCTTCTGCGCCTTGTCGTACTCGGCCCGGCGCGGTGCGTTGACCACACAGCGGAACCCGGTGTGAAACGTTCCCGAGTTGAACTCGGCCGCCATGCGGGCCGCGCAGCGATAGCCGGTGCAGCTGTTCGTGTTGCAGAGGAATGAGCCGCCTCGCGTCACGCGCTTGATGATGTGCGGCTCGCGGGAATCGTGGCTCTTGTCCGGGCCCTGCGGATTGCGTTTCGGGCTGACGGCGTAGTACCCGTCATCAAAGTAATCGGCGCACCATTCCCAGACGTTTCCCGACATCTCGTACAGGCCATAGCCGTTCGGCGGGAACGACTTCGAGGCGGCCGTGGCCTGATGCCCATCCAGGTTCAGCCGTTCGGCGGGGAATGCCCCCTGCCAGTAGTTGCACTGATACTTCCCGCCTGGCTCCCGCTCTCTACCCCAAGGATATTTCTCATTCTGGCGGCCGCCGCGAGCGGCATATTCCCATTGGGCTTCCGTCGGCAGTTCCTTGCCGGCCCAGTTGCAGTAAGCCACGGCGTCTTCCCAGGACACATGAACGACCGGGTGGTCCATACGGTCTTCGATGGAGCTGTCCGGGCCGTCGGGATGCCGCCAGTTGGCGCCGTCGACATACTTCCAGACTTCATACTCCCAGAGGGGAGCCTGCTCCTTCTGAAGGATCAGCGCCTTTCCACTGAACGCCGGGTTGAAACACATCGAACCCGGCTTGATGGTCTTGTCCGTGAACAGCGTCGCGTCAACGCCACTCCTGGCCAGTTCTTCCGGGGTGACCTCTTTTTCGGCGAACGTCACATAGTTCGTCATCCTCACGAATTCCTCGAACTGCCGATTGGTCACCTCAACGGTATCCATCCAATAGCCGTCGAGTGCGACGTCGTGGGCGGGAAATTCATCCGCCTTGACGCGATCGGGATTGCCCTGCGCGGGGATTTCCGACCCCATGCGGAACTCCCCGCCGGGGATCCATGCCATTCCGTCCGGCGTCGCCGATGGTTCCTGCACGATCAACGGCGATTCCGATGTCGCGGCAGATTCGACCGCGGGACGCGACCGCCGTGGGCGAGTGTCCATCGGGACAAACACCGCGGCCGCAAGCAGGCTTGCGCAGCTCAATCCAACCAGGCCCCAGATGATGCCGCCCTTCAATTCACAATCTCCCGAGGTTTAAGACGCATCGATCCGTGCCGGTGACTCAGTGTCCGCAGCCGCAGGTTCCACAGCCGCCGCCACCTGATTCTTTCGCAACCAGTCCCGTTGCCGACACTGGCTGAACTTCCACGATCCCCAGGCCTTCGGCCGCTGCCTGGATGGCCAGCCGTGTGCATTCCGGGCCGCGGTCGTTCAGGACATACAGAATCAGCTTTTCGCGATCGAGCGTCCATTCGAGATCGATGAGCTGGAGATCGAGTTTCCAGTCGCAGATGCGCTGATTCCAGGCGTCAAATTCGTCGCCTGCGCGTGTCGCCAGTCCGGTGAATTCAAACTGATCCTGGGGGGTGGCTTCCCGCACGACGACGAAATCGGACTCGACCTGGCTCGCGCCGGGCGACGGTTTCAAGGTTTCCAGAACCGTCGCCAGTTCGAGGCCGCGGTGGGTGCGGACAACGACCTGCTCTCCGCGCTCGCGGCGGTCGTCGGCGACGACTTTCGCGACTTCAGGGATTCGCCCGTAGCGGACGAGGACATTCACGGGCATCGGCGCACCTGGAACCTGGAACTTCAGTGACTTCATTCTACCGCCCGCGTCCCGAAAGTCGCGTCGGGGTGGGGGTTTCCGGTCGGGCATTCCCCGAATGGCCGTTGCTGTTTCCGTGTGTGGATGGCCCCGGCTCCGATTGTCCGGAAGGGGGAGAGAGCAAGGAGGGCGCGGGTGTATGAGGAGCGGTCCTGAGGCTCTCTTTCCGTGCGAAATTCTGTCGGGGCAGCGCAGGGCCCTGAATCGGCCGTTCAAGAGCGGCAGTCCGGATGGTTTGAGTCTGGCGAGCGCTGGTCTTCATAGTTGCTGTTGTCCCTCCATTCCTGCATGTGGGGTTGCGCGGCCGAGGTCGTGGGAAAGATGGACGTCAGCGAAGGTTGTGTCCTCGTGGCGGGGCCGGGACACTCAGCGACACCTATCGGTCTCCCGTTTTCCTGAAGTCCGCCAGCGCCGTGTCCGAGCCGCCGCGTCAAACCCGCTCCTACCTGATGTCGCTGTTCGAGCGGCACAGCGCCAATCCCCGACACGATCTGGGGCAGAATTTCCTGATCGACCTGAACCTGCACGACTACATCGTGGCGCAGGCAGGGATCACTCCGGACGACGTGGTACTGGAGGTCGGGACGGGCACGGGGGCGCTGACGAGCGCAATCGCCAAGGATGCCGACCGAGTGATCACGGTGGAGTACGACCGCCGGGTTCATGAAATCGCCAAAGAGCTGCTCCAATCGCGTCCGCAGGTGACCCTGCTCAACTGCGACGTCCTGAAGAACAAGAACCGCTTCAATCCCGACGTCATCGAGGCGGTGACGGCCGCCCTCGACGCCCGACCCGCCGGGAGCCTGAAGTCGTTGAAGCTTGTCGCGAACCTGCCGTACAACGTCGCGACGCCGGTCATGTCGAATCTCATCGCCACCGAGCTGCCGTGGAGGCGGATGGTCGTCACGATCCAGTATGAACTGGCGGAACGGATGGCCGCCGCTCCGGGCTCGTCCCAATACAGTGCCCTGACCGTCTGGCTGCAGGCCCAGACGAAAGTGACGCTGCTCAAGAAGCTGGGGCCGAATGTTTTCTGGCCGAGGCCGCAGGTCGATTCAGCGATCGTACGGATCGATCCGGACCTCGAGGCGCGGAACGCAATCGCGGACCGGGAATTCCTGCATACGTTTCTGCGTGACGTCTTTACGCAGCGTCGCAAGCGTCTGCGGGGCGTTGTCGCGTCGATGTTCAAGGCGACGCACGACAAGCCGGCTGTCGATGCGGCATTCGAACTCGCAGGCGTTTCGGCCGAGAGCCGGGCCGAGGATCTGCCGCCTGCGGATCTCGTGCGACTCTCGAACGCGCTGGCGGCGAGATCCGGACCTCGTGGCGATCGCTGACGCGTCACCCCATTTCTCTTCGTTGTCTCCCCGGGCTGTCAGTTCCATGGCCATTCCACTCGACGTTGCTTCGCTGCGTTCCCGTTTTCCGGCGCTGGCCCGGCGGTTCAACGATCATCCGGCGGCCTATTTCGACGGCGCGGCTGGAAGCCAGGTTCCGCAGTCGGTCATCGACGCGATCTCTGACGTCCTGGCGAATCACAATGCCAATCGTGGTAGCGCGATTCCGACGAGCCGCGAGGCGGACGAACGGATCGAGGAAGCGCATCGGGCGTTCGTCGACTTTCTCGGCGCTGCCGATCCGGCGGAGGTGTACACCGGTCAGAACATGACGTCGCTGACGTTCGCCATGAGCCGGGCGCTCTCTCGGACCTGGAAGCCGGGAGACGAGATCATCGTCACGCGTCTGGACCACGACGCCAACGTCACTCCGTGGACGCTCGCCGCCCGGGACGCCGGCGCAGTGGTTCACACCATCGATTTCCATGCCGACGACTGCACGCTCGATCTGGCGGCACTCGCGAGTCGCCTGAATTCCAGGACGCGGCTCGTCGCCGTGGGTTATGCCTCCAATGCCGTGGGGACGATCAACCCGATCGCCGAGATCTGCCGGCTTGCGCGGAGCGCGGGGGCGCTGACCTTCATCGACGCGGTCCACTTTGCCCCGCATGGACGGATCAATGTTTCCGAACTCGGTTGCGACTTCCTGGTCTGCTCGCCGTACAAGTTCTTCGGTCCGCACCTGGGAGTGATGTACGGCCGACTCGAGCATCTGGAGCGGCTGGAGGCGTACAGGCTGCGTCCCGCGCCAGCGCGGCCACCCGGCAAATGGATGACCGGGACGCAGAGCCACGAGTCAATCTGGGGGGGCGCTGCGGCTGTGGACTACCTCGCTTCACTGGGAGGCGACGCCGGATTCCGCGGCCAGCGGCTGGATGTCGCCTATGAGCGGATCCGGGCTCATGAACGGACAATTGGCGAGCGTCTGCTGTCGGGGCTGCGCGACCTGAAGACCTTCAGGCTGTGGGGGATCGCCGATTCCTCGCGGTGGGACGAACGGGTGCCGACATTCTCATTGACGCACGCGAAATTCACTCCGCAACAACTGTGCGACCAACTGCTGGAACGTGGGCTGTTCACCTGGGCCGGCAATCACTACGCCCTCTCGTTCTGCGAATGTTGCGATCTCGAGCCCGGGGGGACGCTGCGGCTAAGCCTTTTGCACTACAACACGCAGGCAGAAGTTGACCGCCTGCTGGAGGCGCTGCGGTCGTTTGACCGTTAAGACCCTGCGATCGTCGAAGGCCTCCGCCGGCGACACCGTCTCAAGACGTCCGATTCCCTTCCTTTTGTTCCACAGACTCGTGAGCGACTTTCTTCAACTCGCCGGCAAATCGATCCTCGTGATGGGCGTGGCCAATCGCAAAAGCGTGGCCTGGCAGACGGCCCAGGTTCTGACGGAGGCCGGCGCGGAAGTCGTCTATGCCGTGCGTTCCGAAGCCCGCCGTGATCAGCTGGCCAGATTCACGGGGGACGCGCCGATCTACATCTGCGACGTCGAAAAACAGGCCGAGATCGACGCCCTCCGCGACTCACTTTCGGCCGATGGAAGAACGCTGCAGGGCATCGTGCATTCGATTGCCTTCGCGGACTACTCGGCCGGCTGGAAGCCATTCCATGAAACGCCGCGGTCGGCATTCCTGCAGGCGGTGGACATTTCCTGCTTCTCGCTGATCGCCGTTTCCAACGCGCTGCGCGACCTCGTGGACAAGGAGCACGGGAGCGTTGTCACGATCTCCATCTCCACAACGCGGATGGCGGCGGAGAACTACGGCTACATGGCGCCGGTGAAGGCCGCGCTCGATTCGACGGTCTGTTTTCTGGCAAAGTCGTTCAGCGGGTTCTCGAAGATCCGCTTCAATGCCGTCTGCCCGGGGCTGCTGAAGACCTCGGCATCGGCCGGCATTCCGGGCTATGTCGACTCCTACCTGTTCGCCGAGCAGGCGACGCTGCGCAAGGAAGCGGTGCAGACACAGGAAGTCGCGAATACGGCGGCGTTTCTCCTGAGCCCCAGGTCATCGGGCATCAATGCCCAGGGGCTGGTGATCGATGCCGGGATGTCGACGAACTACTTCGACAAGGCGATCGTGACGCGGCCGTTTGATGGATCAAAGAACTGACGAGAGACGGGAGGAATGCCCCCTGCCGAGAGGAGGTTCCTTCGAGCCGCTGCGGATCAGGCTTCAGCGGAAAGCCGGGCAGCGAGCCAGCCAATGGCGATAATTGCGACTCCCAGGGTAAGGAAGTCGGTCGGAGTGGCGTCTCGCCAGCGCTCATACAGAGCGTGCATGAGGTCGATCAGGGCGCTTGGCATCGTTGGTTTTCCTCGGACCCACGGCAGAAATGGTACTGCCACCGCAGGAAAACCAGCCCTGTTCCAGGGGATGTCCGTCGAACTGGGACGACCTGCGTGACCGGAATGCCAAACTCGCCGGTTGTAACGACCCCTGGCAGGCCGGCGGCTGGAGTCAAATCGGAATTCCAGGCAGCCCAGTAGGGCCCGTTGCCGCTCAGGGCCCGTATAAGCTGGTGACGAGGCGGGCGACGTCGATGTCGCTGATACCAGCGTCTTTTCCTGCGAACCAGTCGGCCGGCTCGGAGGACACCAACACCCCCTCGCGCGATTCTTCGCTGTCGAGGGCGCCGTGGGAGCCTTTGACGAGCGTGGCGTCGAGTGTCGTTCTTGCGTGCTGTCGGTCGCCGAACAGTTCAAGCGGGTCGTATCCCGGCCTGGGGCGGGCGTTGCTGGTGCGGGGAGCGTTCGTGTCGTCGAACTGCCAATCGCCGGCGAACCATGAATCGGGCTTTGCGACGAGCACCACTTCGCCTGACCGCTCGTGGTTCAGCCCGATCTTCGTTCGCTGTTCACCGACCATCACGTGGGCGATGGCTGGATCATTCCGGAAGAGGTCGGCCACGCGGCGGATGTCGGCGGCGTCGCGGATGTAGATGTGCGCCAGCTGATGGTCGACCATCGCAAACGCCGGCGTGGCCCGGAAATCGAGAGACTCATGCCCGTCCTGCGACACGGGCATCAGCCATCCGGCCTCGCGGAGCACGCGGTTGGGATACCCGACCGACGAGACGGGAGTGACGCAGTACTCGCTGGCCACGAGCCAGGCGCTATTCCTGATTCCCGCGGCGGTGAAGCCATCGACCAGCGCTCCGATCGCCATGTCGAGTTCCGCGACGGCGTTCAACGTTTCGGAACTGTTCGGGCCAAATTTCTGAGTCGCGAAGTCGAGGTAGGGCAGAGAGACGAAGCTGAACCGCGGCCTGACGACGTAGGCGGTCTGGACAAAGGAGTCGACGATCCAGGCGATCGAGTTGATGCCGGGCTGCGGTTCCTGGACACGACCGCGCGGGAACTGGCCGAGGCAGTCCCGGAGCGTGCCGTAGAGTTCGGGCGGTTTGGAGTAGCAGTAGTGCGCGTCGCTGCCGTCGGGGTTGAGCACGGGATCGGCCGTACAGATGACATCGGCTTTCGCTCCCTTGGCGAGAGTCGCGAACCAGAGCGCGGAGGTGAGTGAGGCGTCGCGCTGCCGGAGCGTCTCCCAGATCTGCGGCGCCTGGACCGCCTGGTTCCAGGCGGTCCCGACTTCGACTTCCCCTTTTTCCCGCCAATAGAAGCCGCTGCCGACGACTCCGTGTCGCTCCGGGCCGACGCCGGTCGTGAGGCTGGCCTGAACCGAGGAACTAACCGCGGGGGATGAGGGGAAGAGGGGGACCGACAGCCCCTTTCGCGTGAGTTCGAGCAGGCGAGGCATCGAGCCGAGATCGCGCGACCTCAGTCCGGGAATGGAAAGGAGTACGACGGTCCGGGGCATGGAGTGGGGATTCATCAAAACAGAGGAGGGCGATTTCGGCCTGTGAACTGGCAACCGACGCAATGCGCCTCTCGCCTTCACCTTCGAGGCAGCTATGATAACGCATCCTCTCCAGTCATCCGTCTGCACGGGACCGGGCTGTTTCCAGCGTCATTCAAAGTCGTCTTCAGGATTCCATGCCGACGATCATCGACCTGCAGGCGCTCGGCGATTCTCCTGGCACGCTTGAAGTTGTGGCGAACGCCCTGATCTCGGGGGATCCTGTCGCTCTGCCGTTTGAAACGTCGTACGTGACGGCCGTCCTTCCGGACTGGCGGTTCCAAGGGGCGCAATCACATCTGTCCCGGTTTTCGGCGGCGCGGGGAGCCCTGGCGTTTCGTGACCTGGCCTCGGTGGACGACCTGGCGGGGCCGTTCTCCGGAAGGCCGCATCGCCTGCTGAGACGCTCATGGCCGGGGACGCTCATTGCCGAGTTCGCGGGACTGGCCGGTGATGCCCGACTGGCGGGGCTTCCGGAGTCGATCCAATCGCGTCTGGCGAGCGACGGCGCGGTGAGGACCATCGTTCCACGACACGAGTTCGTGCGGAACCTTCTGCGTCATCTTCCGGGGCCGCTGGTCGTCTCGATACCGACGGAGGACCGCGATCGGTGGGCCACTTCGACGGAATTGAACCGGGCCGTGGGACAGCACGTGGACATGCTCGTGGATGATGGACCGGCGCGTTACGATCAAGGTCCGACGGTGGTTCGCATCCAGGGGACTGACGTGCGTGTCGTCGAAGAGGGGGTCCTGTCAGAAAAGGCGATTGAACGCATGTCGGGGGAGATGATCCTGTTTGTCTGCACGGGGAACACCTGTCGCAGCCCCATGGCGGAATCGCTGTGCCGAAGGAAGCTTGCCGGTCGGCTGAACTGCTCGGACGACGACCTGCTTGATCACGGATATTCGGTGATGTCGGCGGGGCTTTCCGCCCAGCGCGGAGCACCGGCGGCCCAGGAAGCGATCGGCATTCTGGGGGAGGATGGGATCGACCTTCGCGGCCACGAGAGCCAGATGGTGACGCGGGCGATTCTGGACCAGGCCGACAGAGTCGTCACAATGACGCGTGCCCACCGGGATTCGATCGTGTCGAACATGCCGGAATTCGCCCACAAGGTGCGTCTGCTGTGTCCGGCAGGCCGCGACGTGGCGGACCCGATCGGTGGTGGAGAGCGGGAGTATCGCGAATGCCTCGACCAGATTTCTTCGCACCTCGATGCACTTCTCGACGAGATTCTTGGTGAGGAGAGGGGGGCAGGCCGGTCATGAAAATCGCCGTTGGTAGCGATCATCGCGGAGTGCGGATCAAGGGGCAGATTCTGTCGCAGCTGGCGGAGTTGGGCCACGAAGGGCTCGACGTCGGTCCGAGTGAAGGCGAGAGCGTGGACTATCCCGATTTTGCGTCGAAAGTCGCACGGGCCGTCTCGTTGAAAGACGTCGATCGGGGCATCCTGATCTGCGGGACGGGGATGGGGATGGTGATCACGGCCAACAAGTTTCCCGGGGTGCGGGCCGTCACGTGTCACGACGATGTGACCGCGGAGATGAGCCGTCGGCACAACGACGCGAACATCATGTGCCTTTCGGCCGACATGCTGGGGGACCGTCTTCTGGGGCGGATCGTGGACCTGTGGATGCGGACCGAGTTCGAAGGGGGGCGGCATCAGCGGCGGATCGAGAAGATCCTGCAGCTCGAGAAAGTGCTGGGGCTGACGGCTGACGCTCCGGAACGGGCGGGCTGCCAATCAGACACTGATGCGGCGACGTAGCGAGTCGCGTTTTCTCAAGTCGATTCATGCACAAAGCCCCGCGGCCGCTTTGAAGCGGCCGCGGGGCTTTTGTCGTTGAGAGTCGCCATTCCCAATGGAGAACACGGCGAAAAGCCGAGCTCATCTCGTGCTTCTCGCCGTGTTCGCGGGGCTGAATTGTCGCGGCCTGTGGTGTTCTCCACGCGATGCGGGAGAACTCGAGGCCAATATTGCCTGCCCGGGGTTCAAGACCCGGGCAGGCTGGACGCATTGTTACTTCAGGAGGCCCATCGCCTTGAGGCGGCAGTTCGGGCAATCCGGCTTCGGGTTGCCGAACATGTCGAGGTTCAGGCTGGTGGTGGCTTCCTTCGAGTTGAGCTGCTTTTCGAGCAGGTTCTTCAGGTTGGATTCCGAGACTTTCGCGCTGGTCGCGAAGACCTGCTTGCTCTGCTTGTTGTCGATGACAACCAGGCGGGGAAGGGTCGGCGAGCCGAAGCTCTTGAGGACCTTCTGGCCGTGCTCGGTCGTGGTGTCGATCTGGGCGACGACGTATTCGTCGAGGACCTTGGAGAGCTTTTCGTTGTCGCGGAGGCCGTGAACGTCAACGTCTTTCTTTTCGTCGCCGGTGTTGAGGACGACGAGCATGGGCCGCTTGTCGGCCTTGGCGGCCTTCCAGGCTTCGCCATAGTTTGCGAACTCAGCGGTGTGCGGGGTGTCGGAAGCAGCAGCTTCAGCACCGAAGAACAGGCCCGCCGTCAGCAAGAAACAACCAACCATCTTGACTCCCTTCAATACCATCCGGGTAAACACCTGCCAAACTCCGTTCACGTCCTCGGCAGGCTCTTGGTTCGCGCTCGAGTTCGAGATCCACTCCCCAGTTGTGGTCCGAGACGTCGTGGACGTCGCGCGGTCCTCGGGTTGAACGCTCATCACATTCGTTCAACTCATTCAGGACGGGGGGCACTTTGGGGGGGGGCGCGGGGCCTGTCAATGTTCCACCTGGTTTGAGTTCGCTATCGTGGCTTGTGCGTAAAGACTTTGCGTCGACTGCCAATTTCGCAAACTACAGTGCTGTCGCCCCTTGGGACAGCAACCGGTTTTTTCGCGACAAATCTGTTTTTTGGTTCATGTTCGATGAATGACCGCTTTCTCAGCCACATTTCTGCGCAGCTGGAGAGCATTCAAAATGCAGGTCTCCTCAAGCCAGAGCGCATCATCGAAACGCCTCAGGGGAGGCACGTCGCGGTGGATGGCCGCGAGGTGCTCAATCTCTGCGCGAACAACTACCTGGGGCTCGCGCAGCATCCTGCGATTCGCCAGGCAGGGCACGACGGACTTGACCAATGGGGCTATGGGCTGGCGTCGGTGCGTTTCATCTGCGGCACGCAGGGAGTCCACAAGTCGCTTGAACACGAACTCAGCAGCTTCCTGGGGACGGACGATACGATCCTGTATTCGTCGTGCTTCGATGCCAACGGCGGGCTTTTCGAGACGCTGCTCGGCCCAGAGGACGCGATCATCTCCGACGAGCTGAACCATGCGAGCATCATCGATGGGGTGCGGCTGTGTAAGGCGCAGCGTTTCCGCTATCGCAACAACGACATGTCTGAGCTGGAGGCGAGGCTGAAGGACGCGTCGTCGGCACGCTTTCGCCTGATCGCGACGGATGGCGTCTTCTCGATGGATGGTTACGTCGCGAACCTGGCGGGCCTCTGCGAGCTCGCGGACAAGTACGACGCGATCGTCATGGTCGACGATTCGCACGCCGTGGGGTTCATGGGGGCCTCGGGACGCGGGACACATGAGTACTGCGGAGTGATGGATCGCATCGACATCCTGACCGGAACGCTTGGGAAGGCGCTGGGCGGAGCCAGCGGCGGGTACACCAGCGGACGCCAGCCGATCATCGACCTGCTGCGCCAGCGCTCCCGCCCTTACCTGTTCTCCAACACCGTCGCGCCGCCGATCGTCGCGGGGACTCTCAAGGCACTCCAGATCATCAAGTCGTCGCCTGAACTGCTTTCCAGGCTGCGGGAAAACACTTCATTTTTCCGTCAGGCGATGACGGCCGCAGGCCTGTCGGTGCTGCCGGGCGAGCATCCGATCTGCCCGGTGATGATTGGCGACGCGGCCCTGGCATCGACGATGGCGGCCCGAATGCTCGAACGGGGCGTGTATGTCGTCGGCTTTTCCTATCCGGTCGTGCCGCAGGGGAAGGCCCGCATCCGAACCCAGGTGTCGGCCGCTCATACCGTGGATGACCTGCGTTTCGCCGTCGAGCAGTTTGCGGCAGTGAAGCAGGAACTGGGAATCTGACCATGCTCGAGGACCCCGCCGCGCCGATCGAACTCATCAATGCCGCGGCCGCCGTGCGCATGCGGGCTTATGCGCCTTACTCGAAGTTCCTGGTGGGAGCGGCGGTGAGGGCAGACGACGGCTCGGTATACGCCGGGTGCAACGTCGAGAACTCGTCGTTCGGACTGACGATCTGTGCTGAACGGAACGCTGTCGCCCAGATGGCCGCGGCGGGTCGGCGCCGGGCCGTCGAGATTGCCATCACGACGACCGGGGGACACGCTCCCTGCGGCGCGTGCCGCCAGGTCCTGTCAGAGTTCTCCCGCGGGCTGACCGTGTGGCTCGTGGACGTCGACTCCTCCGGCAAGCCGGTTTCCGCGGACCGGACGACGCTCGAGGTGCTGTTGCCGAGGCAGTTCGAGTTCGGGGAAAGTGAGTAGCGGCGTTGTTGGCGCTGGTGTGAGGTGCAGGGCCGATGGGCTGCGAGCACCGGCGGCTCACTGGGCGAGCCCGGAGGCGGGCGCGCTGGGTTCAATGGGGGCGGGCGGTTGCACGGAACCCGTTCTGTCGGCGACAGTTCAGTTCCTGGCACCCTGTGCGGACTGAAGGCAAATGGCGAAGACTCCCCCCCGGTACATCAATCGCGAGCTGAGCTGGCTCGAGTTCAACCAGCGGGTGCTCGATGAAGCGGCCGATGGATCCATCCCGCTCCTGGAGCGTCTGAAGTTTCTCGCGATTTCCGCGTCGAATCTCGACGAGTTCTTCCGCGTCCGCGTCGGCGGACTGCAGATGGTTGTTGCCCAGGGGGGTGTGAAACCCGATTCGTCGGGCATGACGCCGGATGAACAGTTGGCCGCGATTCACGATCGCGTCCAGCGGATGACGGCCGAGCAGCACCGCATTTACAACGAACTCGACCAGCAGTTGTCGACGCAGGGGCTCCGGCGATTGCGGGTCGAAGGCCTGTCGAAGGCACAGCGATCGGTCCTCGAGCGGGTCTTCGAAGAAGAAGTCTTCCCGGTCCTCTCCCCGATCGCGGTCACGTCTGGGGCCGATTTTCCGCTGGTATCGAGCGGCTTGCTCTGTGTCTGCGTGCGGCTGAAGAAGCGTCAGGAGGATGAGACGGCGCGATTTGCTCTCATTCCGTGCGGTCCCGGCGTGTCGAGGTTCCTCTCACTTCCGTCAGAAGCGGCGCAGGCTTTCATCCTGCTTGAGGATGCTCTCGGGGTGCTTGTCGGCAAGTTCTTCCAGGGAGAGGAGATTGCCGAGTGCGTACCGCTGCGGCTGACGCGCAACGCCGACATGTCGCTGCGTGAAGACGCGGCCCCCGACCTGCTGGAAGAGATGGAGAATCTCCTGGATGAACGGCGTCTGGGCGACTGCGTGCGGCTGGAACTTTCCGACCAGGCCTCACCCGAACTGGAGGGCTTCCTCAGGGCTTCGCTGGGTCTCAGCGACATCGACATTATCCGTCAGCCCGGGCCGCTGGAGCTTTCCGCATTCTTCCGCCTGACCGACCGACCCGCGGCAGATGCGTTGAAATATGAGGCGTGGCCACCGCAGCCTTCGCCGGCGATCCCGGCAGGGGCCTCGATGTTCGACGTGCTGTCGGCGGGCGACGTTCTGCTTTGCCATCCCTACGAGTCCTTCGATCCCGTGGTCCGGCTGCTGCAGGAAGCGGCGGCAGATCCCGACGTCCTGGCGATCAAGCAGACGCTATATCGCACGGCTCGGGACAGCCAGATCGTCGAAGCGCTCATGCTGGCGGCGGAGAAGGGGAAGCATGTCACAGTGATCGTCGAGTTGAAGGCCCGCTTCGATGAAGCCCGGAACATCGAATGGGCACGGCAACTGGAACAGGTCGGCGCGCAGGTGATCTATGGCGTCAAAGGCTTGAAGACCCACGCCAAGTGCTGCCTGATTGTCCGCCGTGAGCCGCATGGCATCGTCCGCTACATGCATTTCGGAACGGGGAACTACAACGAGCAGACGTCGCGGATCTACAGCGACATCAGTCTCTTCAGCTCGGATCGCGACCTGGGCGCCGACTCGGCGGCGTTCTTCAACGCCATTACGGGATATTCGCAGCCGCAGCGTTATCGCAAGATCGAGGCGGCGCCGATCGGGCTGCGTGACAAGCTTCTGGAAATGATCCGTGCGGAGACGGAGTTCAAGCAGCAGGGCCGCCCCGCCCGGATCGACGCCAAGGTGAACGCGCTGGTCGATCCAGTTCTCATCGATGCACTTTACGAGGCGTCGCAGGCGGGGGTCGAAGTGCGGCTGAATGTCCGGGGCATCTGCTGCCTGAGGCCGGGCGTGAAGCGGCTCAGCGAGAACATCGAGGTCGTCAGCATCATCGACCGGTTTCTCGAGCACGCCCGCATCCTGCACTTTCACCACGGCGGCGATCACCGCGTGTTCATCTCGAGCGCCGACTGGATGCCGCGCAATCTCGACAAGCGAATCGAGCTTCTCGTGCCGGTCATCGACCCGGCCTGCCGCGACAAGGTCATCAACATTCTCGAGAGTTACTTCAGCGACAACGTGAAGTCGCGCAAGCTCCTGTCGGACGGAACGCATCGCCGGCTGGTCCCCGGGAAGCGGACGCCGTTCCGTTCGCAACAGAAGCTGTATGATGAAGCGAAGCGAGCCAACCAGTCGGCCGAGCAGCAGTCACGAACGACATTCGAGCCGCATCGTCGAGGGGCGTGACGGCGAAAAGGTCGCGTCCGGGCCGGTCGGACAGATCCAGACACATCGGTTCCTTTCAAGGCAGACCATGTCCGTTCGCCTGATTGCGTTCGCGTTTCTCGCCGCCTTTGTGCCTGCGCCGGGGCTCGCGGAGAATCCGGCTCCGACTCATGCGGACGTGAGCTACGGTCCGCACGACCGCAACGTGCTCGACTTCTGGAAGGCCGACTCGACGAGGGCGACTCCCGTCATTGTGTTCATCCATGGCGGCGGTTTCTCCAAGGGGGACAAGTCGGGTATTCGCAAAGACTCGATCATCAAGGCGTCGCTCGACCGGGGCATCTCCTTCGCGGCGATCAACTATCGTTACCGCAGCGCGGCGCCGATTCAGGAGATCCTTCGGGACTGCGCCCGCGCGATCCAATTCCTGCGCTCGAAGGCGGCCGACTGGAACATCGATAAGACCCGCTTCGCGTCTTACGGAGGCTCGGCCGGGGCCGGGACCTCCCTGTGGCTGGCCTATCACGACGATCTGGCCGATCCGGCGAGTGCCGATCCTGTGCTGCGGGAGTCGACGCGTCTGACCTGTGCAGGTGCGAACTCGACGCAGTTCACGTACGACATTCCCCGCTGGAAGGAACTGTTCGAGAAGGCCGATCAATCAGTCGCCGAGCAACTTCTGCTGCCGACGTTCTATGGCCTCACGACCTGGACAGAGCTCGAATCCGAGGCGGGGAAGAAGATCCGCAGCGACTGCGACATGTGCGGCCTGATCTCGAAAGATGACCCGCCCGTGTTTCTATCGACCAAGGGGCCCGGCGGACCGGTGACGGGTCGGGGCCACCTGCTCCATCATCCGCTGCACGCCAAGGCGATTCAGGATCGCTGTCGCGAGGTGGGATGCATTGCGGTCGCAGACCTGCCAGGGCTGGAGATTCGCCCGGGAACTGATCAACCCCGTGACCTCAGCAGTTTCCTGTTTCAGAATCTGCAGCCGGCCGTTTCGGGCCCGCGGAAGTGAACTCTCACACGTCGTGGCTTCATCGGCTTCTACGGCTGAAGCCTGGATTCGCCCCTCGATGGCTGCTGTCCACCCGCAGTTGCACCATCGATCTGGCGAGTCTGCTCTCGCACTTCGTGATCGCGGTCCTTGCTATCGGAACCGTTCTTTCCGGACCGGGAGTTCTGGCCGCGGCTGCGAGGCATCCCTATTGGGCGGCCGTGATCGGGTTTCTAATCATGTTGATCGTCGAGCTCGCGGTTGAGCGGGCGCGTAGGATTGAGCGAAAAACTCGCGCGAGGATTCGCCACGGCGACGCGGACTCGCCATGAGATGTTGCGCAATTATCCGCGGATTGCCTCGTAGGCCTTGCCCATCGCGTCGACCTTGTCCCACTGCTTGGACACACCGGACCAGTGGAAGACCATGACGCCGGTGGAGGGCTTTCGCGTCCCGTGGTCGATGATGTCCTGAACCTGGGCGGCTTTCACGGTCTCGCCCCAGTCTGCCAACTGGACGATCGGCCAGATCTTCTGCAGTTCGTTCCGGGCTCCGGTCAGGTTCAGCAACTTCCCGAGCGCGGCGGTCTGTCGTGAAATCCAGGAGACGTCCTGCGGATGCCCGAACCGGGCGTGGTAGGGCATGATGCTGAAGACATCGATGTACTTCGCCTGGGCCGGCAGGTCGATCGCCAACTTGTGGCGGATCGCGCCGTCGTAGTCTTCCTGCGACCACGGGCAGTGAAACGTTCCCAGCAGTGCTCCGGGGCGGGTGGCGTTCAGGATCTCGCGGTATTCCCGCACCCAGTCGGTAAAGACATTGCAGCGAAATTCGGTCCACGCGTTCCGAAGTGGTCCGAGGAGTTGCGTCGACGCCTCAGAAACCTTCGCCGGCAGCACGATCCCCGTCGACTTCGCGAACTGCTCGAGGGCGGCGGGAGAGAAATCCGTATCGGGCATCAGCGGCGTGTCGCGTTCCCAACTCGCATGCGCGTGGTGATAGTCGAGCCAGATGCCATCAATCTCGAAGGTCTCGAGGACGCGCTGGAACTCGGCCATCCGTTCCTGCCGGTACCCTGCGTGGAACGGGCTGACGCCCTGCCATCCCTCGGGGGGCGGCGAGGGTTTTCCATCGATGCCGATCGGGGCGGCATCCGGATGTTGTTTCAGAAACGCGGCATGATGCATCGAGTTGAACTCGGCGAAGACCTTGACGCCGAGTTTGTGGCAACGGTTGATCTCCGCCTGGTTGAGCCCTCCGGACCCAATCCACACCGCGTTTACGCCATAGTCGTCGGGCTTCTGGCCTCGCTCGAAAATCGCGGACGGATAGCCGCCGTAGATGCCGCGAATCGCGACATGCGAACGAGCAACGAGCGGACGCTCGTCGTTGGCTTCAGCCACCCCCGCCGAGCGCAGGGAATGAAAGCCGGCGACGGCGAGTGAGCCGGCGGCGCAGCGGGCGAGAGCGTCGCGTCGGGAGAGAGCGTTGCTGGTGGTTCGCGTCGTCACGGTTGTCCTCAATCAGGGAGTGCTCGTCGTCCCGGCGTTCGCCGCCGCTGGCTTCCGGGTTTGTTCCTTAAAGAACCGCACGATCAGCGCAGGGGCATCGGCGGAGTATTTGTGCCCGCCGTCGTGCACCATCCAGATGACCGGCTTCCCGGAGGGTGAAGGGTATTCTGTGCAGTCGGTGGCCCAGCTCTTTCCGGTTTCCTCGCAACGGTTGATCCGTCGGACGGCGTCGACCGTTCGCGTCTGGCCGGCATAGGAGACGATGGCATCGGTTTTTCCCGTCACCTGGAACACGGGAAGCGGCTTCAGGGAGTTTGAGAGTGGCGGATTGGCGGACGAAGGCGCGATTGCGGCGAAGAGATCCGGCCGGGCTCCCCACAGAGCGTAGGTGAAGCCGCCGCCGTTCGAATGGCCGGTGGCGTAGATGCGGTTGTCATCGATCGACGTCTTTGACTTCACGTGTGCGAGGAAGGCATCGAAGGCTTTGACGTCGCGGTCGCCCTGCTGACCGGGAAGGTTCTGCCAGCCGGGCCGTTCACCGGCAGGATCGCGTAGGGTCGCGGTCTTGAGCCCCTGCATGTAGACGACGACAGCGTCCGGCCAGGCCTTCTCAAATGCGAACGTCCGTGCGGCGTTCCGCATGGTTCCGCCGTGGCCGTGGAATGCGAACACCACCGGCGCGGGCTTCGCGCTGGAAGCTCCCTCGGGGATCGCGATCAGCGCCTCGCGGGTGACGCCATCGACCTGAAGTTCGACGGCCGCCAGGTTGGGGTCGGCGGCGAGAACGAGAACGAGGAACAACGGCGTCATGTTGGCGACTCCGCAGAGAGATCAGATCGGCGCATGGCCCCTGCGCAGCTTAGCAGAGGATCACGCGGGCCGCCGGAGATGGCGGAGAATGGGCATTCCCAAGGGCCCGGCGAGGTGCAGCCGTTCTAGCGGAACTCTTCCACCGGCCCTTCAACCGTTTCCTCTTCGGCCTCGGACAGCGAGAGGGAGATTCTCTCCGGGGGGCGCTTGAGTTTGAGGCGTTCGAGCAGGGTTGGCTCGGTGGATCGGGCTTCGGCCACCTTGACGACCGGCTTGACGGAGGATGTCGGACCGTTGCGGACCTGGGTCACGACTTTGGACGCATCTGGATTCGGCCGCGCGGTGCTTTGGGCGGTCTTTGACCGCAGGAGGTCGACGCCGAAGAACGGCTGGCCCGAGTTGCTGTCCATCTGGAACATCGTGCGCCCAACCTCGCACCCCTGGAGGAGGCACGCGGCGACGAGCCAGACACAAAGCCTGCATCCTTGCATGGCCGGTTGGGTGAAAGGGGTCTTGTTCCCGGGAGCCGCGTCCTGCGGCGAGGGAGATTCTACTTTTCCGCAGTGGCTGCCGGGCCCAATGGGGGCTCCCACTGGTCGCGCGACACCTGGGCGTCGCCCTGCAGTGAGTTGCACCCCGCGAGGACGCCGAGGAGCAGCACGCACATGCACGCGAAGCTGCGTCGAGTCATGTCTGGCACTCCATACGATCGTCCGGCGGAAACTGCGAAGCGGGTTGTTAACACAAGAAGCCGGACCGGCGGAATAGGAAGTGTAACTCGTTTCCGGGGAGGAGCCTGCGGCGAACACGGCCCGCAGGGGGAACCCTTGTCGACGGAAAAACTCGCGAGATCGCGCTTGCAGACCCGAATAGTTCGCCTACGATGTTGTTGGCGGTCGAGCAAGCGTTAGCCCGCTCTTGTTCCCGCCAATTTTGAGCGTCCCGCCTGGCCCGGTGGGACGCTCTTTTTTTGGCCCACGGCTTTCGGCTGCCGCATTTCAGAGTCGAGTCGGTTTGACGTTGGCCGTTCTATTCGAGGGCGATTGGCGGGGCGGCGTGACGGATGTAGAGCGCTCCGCTGTAGACGACGGTCAGAGCCGTGACCGCGATTCCGAGCCAGAGGATCCCCCTGGCCACTTGTGGACGACGGAGGAAAATCACCTGCGTCGACAGGACGATGAACACGCAGATGCCGACCTTGAAGTAGAGGAGACCGCGGATGCCCCAACCGCTGAGGAACCAGTTGGCGACGGCGTTCGACTCTCCGAATCGCGGACCGTGTTCGCGCGGATAGATCATCCAGTACGTCATCAAAAAATCGAGGAAACTGACGAGCAGGAACAGCGATGTCTCGTGCTCCATGGGGCGGTGCGACGTCAGCAGCCGGTAGATCGACCGGACCGGATTCTTCCTCGGGGGTGAATCACTCATGTCGTTCATTATGGACGCCTCCAATCCGTCGCGACACCAGGTCGTGCTCACCGACTCCACCGCAAACCGTCCCGATTTCGTCCAAGCATTTGCGTTCTTCGGACGAATGACTGACAAAGCTGTTTTGGTCGTGTCGTAACCGGACGTTGTCCGCGTCTCACGACCTTGCCTTTGCCTGAACTACGTCAGCCGCGACGCGGCGTGCGAACGAAAATGTCTTCCAACTCGTCCGTCGCCAACGCCGTGGCCCGCCTATGCCGCGCCCTGCAGGCGTTCGAAGCATCATCGAAGGCCCTGCAGCTGCAGCCTCTCTCCGGCCGGGAATGGTACGAAGTCCTCACGCGGAAGCTGCGTCCGCAGCTGGGCGACGAGTCGTTTCTGATTGCGGCGGTCGTCGGCGGGACGAACATCGGGAAGAGCGTGGTGTTCAACCACGTGGCCGGGTTTCGGGCCAGTGCGACGTCGCCATTGGCGTCTGGCACGCGTCATCCGACCTGTCTGGCGCCGGCCGGCTTCGGAGAGCGACACGACCTTGGCGAACTGTTCGCCGGTTTTGAGGTGACGCCGTGGGAGCGGGCCGAGGACGCCCTGCGCGATGATGCCGTCCATCGGCTTTTCTGGCGCGAATCGCCGGAGATGCGATCGAATCTCCTGGTCCTGGATACGCCGGACATCGACAGCGATGCGCGGGTGAACTGGGACCGGGCCGACCATGTCCGGCAGTGTGCGGATGTGCTGATCGCTGTTTTGACGCAGCAGAAATACAACGATGCGGCCGTCAAGGAGTTCTTCCGGAAGGCCGCGGCCGAGGACAAGGCGATCATTGTTGTCCTGAACCAGCTCCTGATGCCGGAGGACGAGGCGTACTGGCCGCTGTGGGTGGAGACCTTCTGCCGCGAAACGGGCGTCCATCCGGAAGCCGTCTACCTGGCGCCAAACGACAGACGGGCAGCGGAGGCGAACGCGTTGCCGTTCTACGTGCGGGAGTGGCCTGCCGGCCCGGTTGAGGCCTCTGCTGTCACGACCGATCCGCGCAGTCTGCTCGAGGATCTCTCGGAGACGCGGTTTGAAGAGGTGAAATGGCGGGCTCTGCGTGGCAGCGTGCGGCAGGTGGTCGACCGCGTGGACGGTGTGCCGGGTTATCTCACGGAGGCGCGACGCCGATGCGAGGAATTCCGCGGTGCGGGAGAACTGCTTTCCGCGAACAAGCTCGCTGAGATCCGGGAGTGGCCGGTGGTCCCGGCGGCTGCCGTGATCGGGGAGCTTCGCCGCTGGTGGCGCGAGCAGCGCGAGGGCTGGTCGAGAAAAGTTCATGGCTTCTACAACGCGGTGGGGAACAGCATCGCCTGGCCTGTCCGGAAGCTGAAAGACGTCCTCCAGGGCCCTGCCGTTCCGATGCTCAATCACTACCGGGAGCGGGAATGGGGGGCGATCCTGACGGCGGTCGAGTCGGTCTACGACCGGCTGACCGTTCTGGCAGAACTGGGCAACCCGCTCCTTCAGCCCCGGCTGCAGTCGATGCTCGCGGGCGCGTCCCGCGTCGACCTGATCGCGAAGATTCGCGAGGCCCATCAGTCGATCGATTTCGAGGCCGAACTGCGGACGCTCGTCGATTCGGAACTGAAAAGTTTTCGTACGGACAGCCCCACTGCTTACGAAGCCGTGCGCAGGCTCGATGCGGTGGCCGCGGCCGCACGGCCGGCGACGAGCGTCATCCTGTTCGTCACGGGATTCGGTCCAGTGGGGCATGCGATCACGCCCGTGTTCGCCGACGCGGCGGTTCAGGGGGTGATGCACTTTGCCGGCGATGTGGCCGGCGGGACGGTCGCAGCCGCGGTTGGAGAGACAGTGCTCAGTGCGGGGGCCGGAACGGGCGCGGGCTATTTTGAAGCACGCTTCCGGCAGCTGGAGAACGCCTTCACCCAGCGGCGTGCGGCGTGGCTGGCGTCGCTGCTGCAGCAGCAGTTACTCGGAACGTTGCCGCAGGATCTCCAGATGGCCGCGCGTGTCACCGGAAGCCAGGAGTTCCGGGAACTGGAGTCCGCAGTCGCCGAACTGAGTGCGGCGGAGAGCACGTCGCGGAGAGCTTCACAGTGACCGATGGTCGCGTGAGGGACGGTGCGTCTGACGAGTGACCCGTCGCGTCCTGAAACCCGCGGGCGTTCAGGACACGACGCCAGGAACTCACTTTTTCTTGTCCTGCTTCGGCTTCTTGTTCTTCTTGTCGTTCTGTTGCCGGTTGTCGCCCTTCCCCATGGTCGTCTCCTGTTTGAGTGCGAGTCGCGCTCATCGCGACTCCAAACGTGAGCGTATGCGGCCTCAGGGATCGCGGCAATGCCGATTGCAGGCAGCGATGGGCGCGGTTCGCGGCGGACCGAACGGCCGTCGCGTTGCGGTGTTTCTGTCGCGGTTCAGACGCTGGCCGTCTCCCGTTTCCGGCCTTCGATGACGCTGACCTCGGCGGCCGTCGGCACGATCCGGACGAGTTCGAAGCCAGCGGCCTCGAACAGCGCCTGGTACTCGGCGCTGGTGCGTTCCTTGCCGCCGGGGATCGTCAGCATTGTCAGGTCGAGCAGCTTTCCGAAAGAGGGATCGTTGCCGGGAGGAATCACTCCCTCCACCAGCAGCAGGCGGGCCGTTGAGCTCATGGCGCGGTGCACGTTTCTCAGAATCGCCAGCGACTTTTCATCGTCCCAGTCGTGGATGATGTGACGCATCAGGTAGGCATCGGCCCCGGGGGGCACGGACTCGAAGAAGCTGCCGCCGATCACCTCACACCGATCAGCGACGCCGGAGGCCTTGAGACTGTCCCTGGCCCGATCCACGACTCCGGGGAGGTCGTACAGTAAGCCGCGAAGAGAAGGATGCTTCTGCAGGACTGATGCGAGGAGACTGCCGTTTCCGCCTCCGATATCGGCCAGGACACGCATGCCGGAGAAATCGTAGACATCGGTCATGGCGGACGTTTCGCGGCCATGAACGCCAACCATCGCGGCGTCGAACACCTTCGCCTGCTCGACATTCTTCGACAGGAACTCGAAGACGGGCATTCCGTAGAGTCTGTCGAACGCGATCTTTCCGGTCTGGACGCTGTACAGCAGTTCGCCCCAGGCCTTGTAGTGCTCTTCACCGCTCATGATCGCCAGTGCCCGCTGCGAGCCGGGCAGATCGCTTCGCAGGCATTCGGCGAGCGGCGTGAGCCCGAACATCGACGAGGCGTCCTCGGCGAAAACGCCCATGCTGGCGAGGGCCCGCAGGAGCCGGTACAGCGAGGGGGCGTGGGTTCCGGTCGATCGAGCCAGGTCTTCCGCCGTGCGCGGCCCGGACACCACCAGGTCGGCGATCCCCAGCTTTGCGGCCACGTAGATTGCCTGGGTCGACCAGTAGCCGGTGATCATCCGGTTCATGAGGTCATTCGGCGACATCGTTTCCATCGAGCAATCCTGGGGCCATGAATTGGATCGTCGCGCAGACCTCGCGCGACGATTCAGACTTATGCCCAAGAGCGCCCGATCGGGCAAGGGGAAGTCTCACGGCTCCCCAGGACATCTTGGCCTGTCGCGTCTGGAGAGCCCGGGATCGTTCCACTCAGATCTGCGACGGGATGACCGGGCCGCCCCAGTCTGGGTCCTCGCGCTCGATGATGCCGTTGTAGAAAGTGTTTCCGCTGTAGTGGCCGTAGTGCGAATCGCCCTTCAGCGCTTCAATCATTTCGTTTTCGAGGCTCGTGGGGACCTTGTGGGTTCCCCGCGCCACGGCTGCCGCGATCTTTTCTCCCACTTCAAACTTCCGATCGTCGCCCGTCGCCGGGATTCCCGGAATCGCGTTGTAGAGCGTGTAGCCGAGTTCGCTCGCATAAATGCACTGGGCCGCGAATGCGATCGCCTCCGACCGTTTCCTGGTCAGCCAACTCGCCGCCCGCTCGTCCATGATGGCGTGCGTCAGCTCGTGCACGATGAGCGACCGCCGATCGACCGTCGCCGCCGTCGTGAATCCCAGGTTGAGCGTGTCCGATTCCCAGTCGTATCGACCGTCCGCCGCCAGCGAGCTGTTGTGTCGCACGCGGATGGAACGCTTCTCCACATATTTCTTCATTCGTCCGTAACTCGGGCCGTCGATATGGAAGGTGAACATCTCGAAGCGGATCCGGCTGAGCGTGCCGGTTTCCCCCAGGACCTTGAGGACCGATTCCCGAGCGACGTCATTGTCGTCGAGCGGAACAGGCGGCCCGGTCACGATGTCGTTCTTCGTGAAGATGTGCCCCCGCTGCGAGGAGCCGTCGGTCATCCGCACTGCGTCGCTGCTGCTGAAGGAGTAGTTCTTTCCGTCCTTCGACACAGTGCAGCCGACGAAATTCTGGAGGTACCAGTTGACCTCTTCCGGGTCGCGGGTCTGGAAATTGAACTCCACGAAATCCTTCGCATTGGCCCAGCCGTCGCGTGTGGCGACGCTTCCCCAGTTGTCGCCGTCCTTGACGTAGTAGAGATGCGAGCCACTGGGCCCGAAGTTTCCATTGTTGAACGGAATCAGCCTGGCCGGTGTTTTGACGAGCATGACAGCAACTCCGAAAGGCGACCGATGTCGCACAGGTCCCATCGAGTATTGAACCCCACAGAAGAGGATTCGCACGAAGGGGCCCGGTTCTGCGCGTGCCGCCCCACGAATTTCCACGAAACGTGGCGGGAGGGACGCTTGAACTGTCGAGAAGCTGACGATTCGGAGTGATGCCCGTCGGAATGCGGCCCTTTCAGGGCGTTCACGACTCCGAACTGCAACAGGCGAAAGCAGAACTTTGCCTGACGCGTTCTTCTCCTGCAGTCAGAGCAGCTTCGTCACCAGTTCCCCGCGGACGTCGGTCAGCCGGAACTCGCGGCCGCGGAACCGGTAGGTCAGACGGGTGTGGTCGAGGCCGAACAGGTGCAGCATGGTGGCGTGCAGGTCGTGCACGTGGATCGGATCCTCCGCGACGTTCCAGCCCAGTTCGTCCGAAGCCCCGATGATCTGCCCGCCGCGCACGCCTCCGCCGGCCAGCCAGACCGTAAACGCGTTGGGATGATGATCGCGGCCGGTCACCTTCTTGAAACCGGGGCGGTTTTCACCGAGTGGCGTCCGTCCGAACTCCGAGCCCCAGACGACGAGTGTTTCGTCGAGCAGGCCGCGGGCCTTGAGATCCTTCAGCAGCGCGGCGATCGGCTGATCGACCATACCGGAGTTGTGGCGCAGCTCTGGGTCGAGGTTGCTGTGGTGGTCCCACGAGGAATGGATGATGTTGACGACCCGCACGCCCCGCTCGATCAATCGCCGGGCGAGCAGGCACTGCCGGGAAAAAGTCCGGTACAGGCCGATGCCACCTCGGTTGGACTGGATCGGGGGCTCCTTCCGGTCGACGCCGTACATGTCGAGCGTCTCGCGCGTCTCTCCCGAAAGGTCGACCAGTTCGGGAGCGGCCGTCTGCATGCGGAACGCGAGCTCGTAGGCGTTGATCCGGCTCGCGATTTCCCCGTCTCCCGCTTCGGCGAGGCGCATGCGGTTCAGGTCGTTCACCGCATTGATCGAGGAACGCTGGAGCGCGGAGTTCACGCCGGGCGGGTTGTCGAGATTCAGGACGGTTTCGCCGGGGGCGTTGCCGAACATGACCCCTGAATAGGTGGAGGGAAGGAATCCGCTCGACCAGCTGGCCGAACCTCCCGGCACGCCCCGTCCCGTCATCACGAGGGAGACAAACGCGGGGAGGTTCTGCGACTCGCTCCCCAATCCATAACTGAGCCAGGACCCGACGCTCGGATGACCTGCCAGCGCCGAGCCGCAGTTCATGAGCAACTGGGCCGGCACATGATTGAACTGATCGGTGTGCATCGACCGGATGAAAGCGATGTCGTCGACACACGTCGCCAGATTGGGGAGCAGGTCGGACAGATCCATCCCGCAATCGCCGTACTTCTGGAAGGGGCGCGGCGAGCCCATGATCCGCGCCGTCTCCTTCTGCAGAAATGCAAACTGCATCTTCTCGGCGAGGCTGTCCGGGAGTGGCTCCCCATCGAGCCGGTTCAGAGTCGGCTTGGGATCGAACAGATCCATCTGGCTGGGCCCGCCCTCCAGATAGATATAGATGCAACTCTTCGCGCGCGGTGCGAAATGTGGCGTGCGCACCCCCAATGGATCGGAGGCATCGTTGGCCTCGGCGACGGCCTGTGAGGAGAACCCCTGCGCTTCGAGCAGCTGGGCCAGCGCGAACGTTCCTGCTCCTCCGAGGCAGTGCTGGAGGAACTGGCGACGTGCGGGACGGAGTGCGTCGAATGGAGAGCTCATGCCGTCATTCCCGCGTAATGAATTCATCGAGGTTCATGAGCGTTCGCGCCATGAGGATGCGCGTAGCCAGTTCCCGGGCTTCAGTTTCCGGCAGCGCCCGGGCGATCAGCGTTGCGAGTTCGGCCGCAGGCAATCGCGAGATGAGTTCGGAATGCTCGCGATGCAGCTCCACGAGGCGGTCGAGCTCTCGATGTTCCGGCGCGCGAGAGAGAGCCTGCTGAAACGCGGCCGCAATCCAGACGCGTGCGTCGCTGCTTTCTTCGCGGGTCAGCCGTTCGCCAAAGTGCCGGGCGCATTCGAGGAACACGGGATCGTTGAGGAGGGTGAGCGCCTGGAGGGGAGAATTCGATCGCTCGCGCACACTGCATGAGGCGGTGGTGTCTGGGGCGTCAAACTGGGTGAGCATGGGGTAGGGGGTCGCGCGCCGGAGGAGGACGTACATCCCCCGCCGGTATCTGTCGGAACCGCCGCTGACTTCCCATTCGCGATTACGGCTGATGGCGGTCACGCGGGCGTGCAGCGCGGGCCGGATGCTGGGCCCACCCACTTTCGGTTCGAGCAGACCACTGACGCTGAGCGCCAGGTCGCGGACGATTTCCGCCTCGACCCGAAGTCGCGACTGCCTCGCCAGCCAGACATTGAGGGGATCCCGCGCCTCGACCTCCGGGCGACTCGTGGAGCGTTGACGATACGTTGCTGAAGTGACGATCAGCCGGATCAGCTCCTTACGGCTCCAGCCGAGCCGGCGAAACTCCGATGCCAGCCAGTCGAGCAGTTCCGGATGGCTTGGCGGCTCTCCCGAGATTCCGAAGTTGTCGGACGGGTGAACGAGGCCGCGACCAAAGAGGTGCTTCCAGACATGGTTGACCGCCACGCGGGCCGTCAGCGGGTTTGAGTCGTCGACGATCCAGCGGGCGAGGTCGAGCCGGTCGGGGGCATCGCCGCGCGTCTTCAGCGGATTGAGGAACTGCGGCGTCCCGGGTGTGACGATGTCCCCGGGGCTTCGGAAGTCGCCCCGCATGTGGACATGGGTTTCGCGGGCCTTGGCGGCGACAGCGATCGTCGAGGCCTTGAATTCCTGGACAATCGGCTTACGGGCGGCGATCGCTTCAAACTCCGACAGCGACAGGCGCTGCGCTTCATCGAGGTCTTCCAGCATCGAAGCCAGTCGCGACTCTTCATCGTCGTCTCTCCTGGCGGCCGATTTCGACAGGAGCTTGATCAGGGAATCGAGTTCCTTTTTCGACAGGCCTGGCGCCACTTTTCGAACGGCGGCCTCCGCCTGATCGCGTTCGACGGTCCACTGTTTCAAGGCCGCCTTCTGCCGCGACTGATCGGGCGAAGGAATGGAAACATCCCGGTCGTCTGCGTTATTGAAGAACGCATAGAGCCCGTAAAACTCGTGGTGGGTGATGGGGTCGTACTTGTGGGTGTGGCATTGGGCACAGCCAACGGTCAGCCCCAGCCAGACATTCCCGACGGTGCTCACGCGATCGACCGCCTGATTGACGCGGTCCTCTTCGCGATCGGCCCCGGCCTCGGTGTTCTTCATCGAATTCCGATGAAACCCGGTGGCGATCTGTTGTTCGAGAGTGGCATCGGGCAGGAGATCGCCGGCGATCTGCTCGATCGTGAACTGGTCGAAGGGCAGGTCGCGATTGATCGCCTCGATGACCCAGTCGCGATACCGGAACGCATTGGGGCGCAGGTCGTCTCCGAGGTAGCCATCGCTGTCGGCATAGCGGGCGAGATCGAGCCAGTGCCGCCCCCAGCGTTCCCCGAAGTGCGGTGACGACAGAAGCCGTTCGACAAGTTGCTCGTAGGCATCGTTGCGGCTGTCGGAGAGAAACGCAGCGACATCGGCGGCAGTGGGGGGCAGGCCGGTGAGGTCGAGCGACAGGCGGCGAATCAGGGTGGTGCGGTCCGCTTCGGTCTCCGGGGCGAGGTTCTCCCGGTCCAGAGCGGCGAGGACAAAGTGGTCGATTTCGTTCCTGGCCGCCTTCGGGTTTGCGAGGGCCGGCGTTTCAGGCCGGGTGAGCGGCAGGTAGGCCCAGTGTCCCGCGTACTCGGCCCCCGAATCGACCCAGCGTCGCAGGAGATCAATCTGCTCGGGCGTGAGTCGCCTTCCGGTTTCGGGGGGCGGCATGAGCTCGGAATCGTCCGCCACGAGCCTGCGGATCAGTTCGCTCGATTCGGCGTGACCGGGATGGATGGCGGCCTGCCCGCTTTCGAGCCTGCCGATGGCATCAGGCCGGCGATCGAGCCGGAGGCCTGCTTCCCGGCTGGCAGCGTCCGGGCCGTGGCAGGTGAAGCAGTTCTGGGCCAGGATCGGCCGGATGTCTCGCTGAAAGTCGACAGGCCATTTTCCATTGCGCTCCGCGCCAGCGGCCGGGGCCGGCACGAGGTGGCTCGTGGCCAGAAACGCGATGGTGAGGAAGGCCGAAAGCCGGGGCATTTCTGACAAAGACTCCACGTTCTCCGGGGACCTGTTCGTGCTGATCTCCCGTCGGAATTCGTACCGGACCGCGGGAGTTTACCGGAGCGTCCGACGTTCTTGGGCGACGTTCCGGAAATCGCTGCGAAATGCTTGAGTGACCCGGTAAATTCGGGACTTGGCCGACGAAACGGTTCGTAAGCTCCTGCGAGAGCGCCAGCCCTGGCCTGGATTGCAGGCCGGGCGTTTGCCGGTGACAGTGGATCACGACGATTGGCGAGACGGCGCGCTGAGTGTCGCGTTCGTCGTTGCCCGGAAGACCGCAGGAATGTCCCGTGCCCGCTCCCTTCTCTCGTCCGCGATCGAAAGCCCAGGACGTGGAGCCTGATGGCGTCTCGCGGTTGAAAGTCTATGAGCAATTGATCGCCGAGAATCGGCGTCCGCTGCTGCACTACATCTATTCCCTCGTGCTGAATGAAGCTGACGCGGAGGACCTTGTGCAGCGCACCAGCCTCGTCATGTGGAAAAAGTTCGACGAATTCGACCAGTCACGCAGTTTCCTGGCGTGGGCCAACGGCATCGCCTTTCTCGAAGTCCAGAATTTCCGGAGGACGGCCGCGGCCGGACGCCTGCGATTCAGCAACGAAGTCGTGCAGGGGATTGCCGACCGTTACAGCGAAAAACTGCAGTCCGAGGAAAAGAACCGCACGGCTGCGCTCAAGGCCTGCCTCGAGCAGGTCTCCGAGCGTGATCGTCAGCTGGTCCAGGCCGTCTATTGGGACGGGACCGAATATGAAGTCGCCGCCCGCGCCTGCGGGATGGCGCTTCAGACTGCCTATAACCGAATGCGGATCCTCCGCGTCAAACTCCTCGAGTGCGTCAATCGTCGCGTCCAGACCGAGTCCGTCAATGAATAGTCACCCCTCCCCGACCTCCGCTGAACGCGACGAGTTCGACCGGCTGCTGGCCGCTGTCCTCGACGGGTCGATCACGCCCGCCCAGCACGAACGGCTCGACGGTCTGCTGCTGCGATCTGTGTCGCTGCGCGATCGGTATCTCGAACTGACGGGTCTGCACATCGACCTGCTCGAAATGGGCCGGCCTCACGTGGGGCATTCCCTGCCTGCAGCGCCCGTGCAGACCCGATGGCCCAAACGCAGCGTGTCGTCCCTCGCCGCCCTGGGCCTCCTGGGTGCGGTTGGGGTGATGTGGTTCAATGGCGGTCGCCACGACGTGAAGTCCCGGCCAGCGGATGGCGGACGTGAGGTGGCCGCTGCGGAGGCGAAGGCCGTCGTGATCGATGAGGCGGCCAGCGCCCGCATCTACGGACAGGCTTTTTCTCCAGCCCCCGGCCAGTCGCTGGCCTATGGCGAGGAACTGATCCTCAAGCAAGGGCTGCTGGCGGTCACGTTTCCATCAGGCGCCCGGGCGGTGCTCGAATCTCCCTGTATCTTTTCAGCGACAGGGCCCGAGACTCTCCTGCTGCGTGCCGGTCGTTGCTCGGTGCATGCCCCTCCCGGTGCGGAAGGTTTCCGGGTCGAGACGCCATCAGCGTTGATCGTCGATCTCGGGACCCGTTTCGCCGTCGATGTCGAAATGGGGGGCGAGACGACGTTGAAAGTGGTCGAAGGGGCGGCCTCGCTGGAATCGCGTGGCACGAAGGAATCCCAGCCTCGCCTTCTGAAACAGGGGGACGCGGCGTATGTCGACCACGATGCGCGGCAGCTCGCAGCGCCTCCTGAGGGGATCGACGTCAACTTCGTCGATCGGCTGCCCGATCGCGTCGTCCGCTACGACGCTACGACTGGCCCTGGCGGACACGCGGAAGAACTGCTGACCGTTACGGTGCAGCGCGCGGGAAAAGTCGAGACTTATGGTCGCGACGACCTGATCCGCAGCCGGCTGTCCAATTTCGCCGGCATCGAGAAGAGTTCGGTGCTGTGCGTCCTGCTGGGAGCCAGTGATCCGCTTGGTGAAAAACGCCTCGAACTATTGAACGACTGGAGCCTCGTGACGGGCGTGGTGAATCCGGCCCGCCGGGGAGTGATTCCCGAACTGAACGGCAGCGAGGGAATCGAGGTGACGTTCGACGAGCCCGTCACCAATGGGCCAGGCCCTGACATCGTCCTGTTCGACCTGCACCTGCTGGTCCACGGCGAGTCGGGCGATCCGGTATGGATCACGCCCGTGGAGCCCCCGCCGGGCGTCGAGCCGCTGAGGATCACGGCATTCGATCTCGATCTCACCTGTCCGCAGGCTCTCGAACTGTGCGACTACCAGGTCTATGACGCGACGGCGCCGATCCGGTCCATGCAGGAACTTCAGGAGGCGACGTTGAAGTCGCGAATCCCGCGGTGCATGCGGGCGAAGTGTCTCGCGACCGCGATCGACCTTTCGGCCATGGGTTACCAGCCTGGGGCCCGCGTGACGCGTCTGCTGCTGCAGCACGATGCGACCGACGTTTCGGCGATCGACCCGGTGCTGATCGTCGGCCTGCCGGCGGTGGGGGAATAGGCCAGGGGCCTCCCCGACTGCGGTCAGGCGGTCAGTCGTGCAGCACGAACTTGTAGTCGTTCGCCCCTTCGGCCACCGTGAACTTCTCGGGGCTCGTCGTCTGCGACCAGTAAGCCTTCGGGACCTGCTTCCAGGCTTCCGGGGCGTTCTTTTCCGTGACGACGTTCACCGTATCGGGAATCTCGCCCGGGGGGACGACGTTGACCGTGTATTCGCCGACGAGCACATCCGGGGCGTCCCGCATGGCGACCTGGAATTCTCCGTCCGCATCGGTCACGCCCGACGCAATGATGCCTGTCTGCTTGTGGACCAGCACGATCGCTGATCCCTGAGGGATCGGGCGGTCCTTGTAGGTGGCCGTGCCGGAGACAGTGCCTGACGGTCCGGGCAGGGTGCTCTTCTGGCACCCTGCGATCAGGATCGCCAGTCCGACAACCAACCGCATTCGACGTGAGCGATCTGAAGACATGCGATCATCCTTCGCGTGTAAAACCCTGCATGGAGAATTCCGGAGGTCCGGGACTACCTGGCCTCCGGCGTTTCTTGCAATGTTGCCCCGCGGCCGGTCGCGGACGTCATTCGCGTCTGCTTCTCCAGCCAGGCGCAACCCGGGGCGGCCAAACCTTCGTGCCCTCCTTCGAAGATCGTGACCCGTGCTGTGCCGGCGTGACGCCGCAGATGGAGCGCGCGGTCGTAGGTCGGGTCGACCTGCTGGTCCTCCTTTCGCGGGACTTCGAGACGGCTGTGTTCCTGAAGCTGGGTCATTTCGTCCTCGGAGACGGCGTCGGCGCCTCGGACTTTGGCGACAATGTTGAAGGCTCGCAGTGTGTGGGCGATGGGAACTGAGCCGGTCTTGCCGTCATGGACTCCGGCCGCCAGGTCCAGGGGAAGGTCGCCGGTGTTCTGGAGCCAGTGAATGGGCGACCGGTCGATGTATTCCGCCGTCACGGCCTTCGAGTCGCCCGGCAGTCCGCCGCAGCAGGCGACCACGTTTTCCGCATAGCGGCCCGGCTTGCCCCCTCGAGTGTGAAAGCGATGCCATTCCGCGAGGTCGCTGATTCCGACCCACGCGGAGACGCCCGAGAACCGTTCGGGATGACGGCTGGCCATCAACATCGCCATGTGGCCGCCCCCTGACGCGCCGGCCAGGTAGATGCGTGATGGATCGACCTTGTACTGGTCGCTGATCCAGTCGATGGCATCCAGCACATCCTGCCGTGCCAGCGGCGAGCCGCAGGCCTGCGGCCGAGTGTTGGCGCCGCGGAAATCGGGCTGCAGGTAGAGCCAGTTCCTGGTGCTCGCCTCTTTCCACCAGGGTGAGCAGTCCTGCTGGTAGGTGCTGCTCCACGAGTGGAGGAACACGAGCAGCGGCGTGGGCTTTTCTTTGGCGCCAGACGGGGCCCAGTAAAGGGCCGACTGCGGCTGGCCGTCCCTCGTACTTGGAATTGACGCCACAGTGAGTTCGGTGCGTGTTTCTTCCGCGGACACTGGTCCGCCAAGGAACGCGACCAGCAGGGCCAGTCCAGGCCCTGTTCGCATGACTGACATAATGACTCTCTGAGAGCGGATGCAGGACCGTTTCGACGCGAACGCCATCGGCGACGGGGCGTCTCCGACGGCGTTCGAGCGACCGCAGGGACGATCAGAATTCGCCCAGGACACCGCCGTCATCCCGGGTGGCCAACCGCCGGACGTTGACCATATCCAGGTTCTCGCTCAGAAAGCGAACCGAGCCATCCCCCAGCAAAACCTGCACGCCGCCGACATGCGCTGAGAAGATGCCATTGTTCACGCCGTCGTTGTTCCGGACACCGGTCAGCGCGGTGTTGGCGGAGTTCGGCGCGTAGCGGATCGTTGTCACATTGAACGTCCGGCCGGTGACGGGATAGGCCGTTTCGTTGATGCCGCAGAGAAAGCCGTGGTGATTGTTGATGGTTGTCGGGGCGCCGGTCGCCGTCTTTGCGAAATTCGACTGCTCGCCAACCATCATGACGTTCGATGTGCCATCAGTGATCTCCGCAATGCGGACCGCCTTCAGCGGGACGAGCGCTCCTCCGGCAGCCACGATGCCGGACTGGTAGCCAACCCATTCCCGTCCGGACGCGTTCACGAATCCATTGGCCGTGTCGCCGACCGCACCCGAGATTCCGGTGTATTGCGGACAGGTGATCGTGTGGACGTAACCTGAGCTGCGAACGCTCTGCAGTGGACTGGAGGGGCAGAGCATGACGGTGATCGGAAGTCCGTTCACGATCGGGCCGTTGACGACGAAACCGGTGAACTGGGGGTTCGAGTTCGACAGGCTGCCGGGATGGCTGCCTTCGACGGTGATCTGGTTCTTGAGATTGCCCAGATCGAGATACGGGAGAATCGAGACCCACCAGGTGACGCCGAATCCGGGGCTGGCGAGGGCCCCGCGGGAGAAATTGGTTCCGATGGGGAACGTACTGAAGGTGTCGAGATAGTTGTGCAGTGCCAGTCCGACCTGTTTGAGGTTGTTCTTGCACTGGGTTCGACGGGCCGCTTCGCGGGCCTGTTGAACGGCGGGCAGCAGCAGCGCGATCAGGATCGCGATGATGGCGATGACCACCAGGAGCTCAATCAGTGTAAATCCACGCCTCCCACGCGACGCGCTCGCATGCATTGTGACACCTTGAGGGCCGGAAGAAATCAGATCGATAACATCTCTCAAACGTTTCCCGAGCAACGCTGGCCTCGATGGACGGACTTGAAGTCGAGTCCACGGCGGCAAGCTCCCGCACAAACACATCGTTTGGATGGCGCAAGACCTACCTGAGAATCTCCCGGCCCGAAACAATCGGCTGAAATCTGTGCGGGGCCCGCTGTCAGGGAGTCGAGGGATCGAGGAGACGCTTGAGCGTCTGAAGGTCGGCGGCGACAGCCGCGCGATCTCTCTCGAAGTCATCGTCAGACATGCCGGGCTGACGGAAGAGCGTGAAGACGAATTCGCTGGCGTCCCCCCGCCGCAGGACGCGCATCGGATTGTGAACTGTGACGCCAGATTCCAGGGTCACATCGTGATCGAGGACGCCGAAGGAATTGTGTTCGGCAAACTTCACCCGCACGGCGCCGAACGGAGCATCGGCCAGCCAGGCATCGCCATCGGGACGGACCTCGGACTGCGCAAGCCCCGCCGCCCAGCGGGGCAGATTGCGCGCATCCCGAGCGAACTCATAAACCTCGTCGTGCCGGCGACGGATCGTGACACTGATGTGCAGGACGTCCGTCATCGGCGGAGCGGTCAGGAGGTGAATGGTTACCAGCCGACGTAGACCGGAGCGGCCGGCACGTAATAGGCCGGGGCCGGAGCGTAATAGCCCGGGGTGTAAAGGGTGGTGGCGGGCCGATACACAACAGGGGCCGGCGAATAGAGCACCGGGCGGATCGGGGCGGCGTAGACCGGGGCGACCAGCACGGGGCTCACGACGACCGGGCGGTAGACGACCCGGCGATGAAAGAAGAGGCCGGCGTCGGCCGAGTTGCAGGTCCCTGCGAGGAGGGCGGCGACCACTGCGATGCTGGAGGCTTTTCGTGTCATGGGTTCACTCTTCTGGAATTCTGGAACATCCCTGCTGTTGGGTGTGACAGGCGGCCCGGCCTCTCCCTCTGCGCCGTCGCCGCATCTTTCCCATTGTGATCGATTGTGCCCGGGTGTGCTATCGGGTGGCTGCTGGAACAGGGATGACGCTTCGATGGGGGCGTGTTTCCTGCCCGATTGCCCCCTTTCCCCATAGAGCGGGAGCGGATCGAAGAGTTGTGGTGAGTAGTGATGGGGCGTGCATCGGTTCCTCCAGCAATACGTGGAGGGATGCGCGCGATGCTCGGTGCCTGGCATTTCTGAAGTTGGGTGGGGTGGAGTTGTGATTCGGTTCCGGGGACGGCACTCTGGAGGTGGCTGGCCGGCTGTTCGAGATTGGGGCTTCCGGCGGCTGCCGTTGCGCGCGGCCCAACGGGAGCCGGTTTCAACTCCCCGGGGCGCGCCAGCAGGTCGAAGCGTTTTTCGTGAAGCAGCTTCGGCCTGCGGAGGCGAAATGATGTTGGCTCGCCGCCTGGCGCTCCGGACGCGAATGAGATTGTGATGCGCTCCCTCGGAATCGCATGTCATGAATGAATCCCGTTCCGATACACCGGCGCGTCCGCGGCGTTCGCGCAGGCGGCGGATGCTGACCGCCCTGGGCTGTACGCTCGCGCTATGGGGGATGCTGGCGTACCTGCTCCTGCCGGAGTGGTGGAGTTTTCATTTCCACCGCCATCCGTCACTCGATGACACTCCCGGAATCACGCAGACCGGGTCCGGCATTCCGGGCGACCCGATCAATGTGGCGCTCATTGGGGCTCGTGACGATGTCGACCGGTCGATGCGCGCGGCCGGCTGGCGGGCGGCTGATCCGCTCGGCCTGGAAAGCGATGCGCGAATCGCAGCCGATACCGTCCTCGACCGTCCGTACCAGACAGCGCCTGTCAGTTCGCTGTACCTCTATGGGAGGAAGGAAGACCTGGCGTTCGAGATGCCTGTCGGAGGCAATCCGCAGCATCGCCACCATGTGCGGTTCTGGAGGTCTCCGGTTGACGATCCGGATGGCCGGCCGATGTGGGTGGGCTCGGCCAGCTACGACAAGGGAATCGGTTTCAGCCACACAACCGGGCAGGTGACGCACCACATCGCTGAAGACATCGACACCGAACGGGACCATGTGATCGAGAGTCTCAAGGCGGCGCAGACTCTGTCCGAGACGTACATCGAAGCGGGGTTCCACAAGACGCTCTCCGGGAAGAACGGCGGGGGGGACCCGTGGAAGACCGATGGCGACCTGTGGGCCGGGGTTCTGAATGCGGACGGGGAGTAGGCGGACGAGAATGCAGCGGGCGGCGACGACGTCGACGCAACACCGACCGCGGCGGTGCGACGTTCACATGACGACGAGCGCTTCCCGTTTGCGGCGGATGAATCCGACGTGGTGCTCGAGATGGACGATCGCTTTCTGGAGCAGTTGCTCGAGCGTCTGCTCTCCCTGGCGGCTGTGAATTCCGATGCGACTCCATGCCGACTCCGGTTGGGCCTCAAGAATCCTGGCCATTTGCCGGCGCATGGCGCTCAGCAGTTCGACCTCCTCAGGGAGATCGCGGACGGGGCACGCCAGGCCAGCCACAAACGCGGCTGCGTCGGCATAAATCAGCGGAGGCCGTTCTTCGACAACAACCCGCTTCATGCGGTCGGTAAACAGGGCCTCGGAATCGGCCAGGTGGCAAACGACTTCGAGGATACTCCACGCGCCTGGCCCAGGGAGCGAGGTCCACTGATCCCGCGGCAGCCCGGCCACGGCGGCGCGGAGGGTTTCACCGCCAGCGAGATAGGCTTCGATGAGCGCGGTTCTGGACATGGAGGCTGATTGTCGAGAGGGACCTCGACCACGGCAACTGCCGCGGCCTGGCGAGTGGGCGGCTGGCCACTTATTTCGAGGCGCCGACTGTCTCGAGCCACTTACTGAGTTCGCTTGCGCCGGAGGGGGTGAGACACCAGGCATGGGCCGCGCAGCTGAGGATGACCGTCCCCCAGAACACGACGAGGAACGACACCTTACTCGATTTGTGACGCAGCAACCGCTGGGCCAGCAACGCTCCCGGCCAGCCCCCGATCAGCGCGAGCAGATGCAGCGTGCTCTCGGGAGTTCTCCATCGCCCGAGCCGGGCCGCGAGCTTGTCCTGGTAGTAGACCACGAACGCGGCGAGGCTTGCCGTCAGGTCGAGAACCAGGAGAGCGACGGGCAACCGACCAAGAAGCACGGCCGCCCCCACGATCACCAGAAAGAACGCCGGGAAGACTACCGGGCTCGGCCGACCGGCGGCCTCTTTGGAGATGGCTTTCTCTTCGAACGAAACGCTCACCGCGCGAGCGCGGCCCTGAGCGTCAGAGGTCGTTTCGAAATGAACGATGTCGCCTTCCGCCGGACGCCGATGCCGGTTGGCGAACGACTTGATATGCACGAACACGCGCGGGCCGCCGTCGCTGGGCGTGATGAATCCGAAGCCCTGTTCGTCCTTCCATTCCGTAATCGTCCCCTGCAGTCGCATCAGGTTCGTTCCGTCGTTTGGGGCGGACTTTTTCTTCCGCGGAGGTACATCGTTTTCCGCCCCATGCCGGAGGCCTTCCTGTATCGCAGTTCGAAGATTTCCTGTTTCGCCTTCACGAGATCGCTGAGTTTCTTGAATCCATAAAGCCGCGAATCGAAATCGGGCTGCAGCTTGTTGAGATAGTTTCCGAACGTCGAGAGGGATGCCCAGCCGGTGTCGTCGCCCGCCTGGTCGAGGGCGGCGCGCATGAAGGCCGTCGGGAAGTCGTCGTCTTTCGCTGGTGCTCCCGCAGGGGCTGTCGCCGGTTTGGTTCCGGCATCAGCGCCATTCGGTTTGGCGGGGCTTTCGTCGGTCCTGGGCTTCCGACGCGCGACCGACTTGAGGATCTCGGTCGTGATGAATTTGTGGCAGGCATTCCGGAACGCTTCGGGAGTCTTCTGCTCTCCGAAGCCGAAAACCAGCAGGCCTTCCTCGCGGATTCTCAGGGCCAGGCCGGTGAAATCGCTGTCGCTCGAGACGAGGCAGAAGCCATCGAACCGCCGCGTGTAAAGCAGGTCCATCGCATCGATGATCAGCATGCTGTCGGTTGCGTTCTTGCCGGTGGTGTAGGCGAACTGCTGGACTGGCCTGATCGCATATCGATTCAGAACCTTCTTCCACTGGGCGCTCGTGGGGGCGGTGAAGTCGCCGTAGATGCGTTTCACGGTCGCCTCGCCGTAGGCGGCGATCTCTGCGAGGAGCCCGTCGATGACACCCGCGTTCGCGTTGTCCGCATCAATGAGGACGGCCAGTTTGAGATGCTGGTCGTCCACTGCGTTTCCGGGGTTTGCCTGCAGCTTTGCCATTGTCCTGCCTCCTGAATTTCCGGTGGCCGATCAGTCAGTCCTGTCGCCGCGTCTGGAAGGCCCGTAGCCGGTCCTTCACTCCCGGGATGAGCCGCTCGGCGTTTTCGGAGTAGACCTTCCGCAGCACGTCGTCCGGGAGGCCGATTCCATAGATGTTCCAGAAGCCCTGTGGTGGAAACGCGGACGGGCTGTAGGGGAAGTATTCGTCCCACGTTTCGAGGAACCGGAAGTGCGGCTGCAGGTCGACCGGCCGGGCGACGTTGGTGTCGGTTCCGAAGAGGATCCGGTCGGCGTACTTCACAAAGAATTTCCGCGCGGTGTAGGGCTGGCGTCCGATTTCACCGAGCCGGGCGGAGATTTCGACGTTCATGTTGGGATGCTGGTCGAGCCAGGTTCCCAACTGCTCGAGATCCTGCGGGCTGTCGGCCATGTGGGCGCAGATGAAGGTCGTTTTCGGATGCCGCGCGAAGACGCGGTTGCGTGCCTCGAGCAGCGACGCGAGTGAGGGCATGCCGGGACCATCGAGCCGGTATTCCTGCTTGCGGTAGAGATGCTCCCAGCGCTCGTTGCGTTCGTCGAAGGGGAGAAAGAACGCGGCCGGGTCTCCACAGTGCCAGAGGATCGGCACGCCCAACTCGCCGGCCCGGTCCCAGAGGGGATCAAATCGCGGATCGTCGGGGCGAATCAACCGGCCCTCAGCGTCCTTCAGGCTGAGCCCGAGTTCCTTGGTCAGCTTGACCCCTGCGGCTCCCTGTCGGACGGCCTCGGTGAGCCGGTCCGCGAGGCGGACGCCGAAATCGGGCTTGTGGAGGTCCCAGGTCTTCGGATCGTCGCGCTGTCCGTCGCCCACGTGGTCCATGCGGACGAAGACAAGAAACCGTTCGGCATGGCGGCCGGTGAGCATCTGGAAATGCTCAGGGAACTTCGGGCCCATGCGACCATCGAGGCTGACCAGGAGGGCGATGTTGGCCGCGTCCATGATCTTCACCTGCTCATCAATCTCCGCGGCAGTCAACGGGCCGAGATGCGTATGGACGCTGACGACCGGAAACTTCGCCCGTTCGAGGCGCGTCTCCTGGACCTTGAGGACCGGGACTGGCCGAAACTCGTTCAGGAAGATTCGTCGCGGGGACGGCGAAGGCTCATCGGCCAGGCTCACCGCGCCGGACGTGATCGTGACCGCCATCGCCAGCAATGAGGCCACAGTCGCGCGGGGAACATGATCGGACGGGCGTTGGCGCATCGTGGCTCCGGGGAGGTGAGACGTCGCTTGGTGTCGCAGGCCGGTGAATCGGATTGGTGAATGCAAACAGGCCGTGAAGACGTTCCGACTGTTCGATTATTCCCGTGCAGGAGGCTGGCTGCGGGGCTCGGTGGCCAGGTGCTGCCGGTAGAGGCTCTCCACTTTCGCACGGGCCCAGGGAGTGCGCCTGAGGAAGTGCAGGCTCGAGGAGATGCTCGGATCGTGGGAGAAGCAGCGGATCGGAATGTCCGCGGCCAGCGTCTCCCAGCCATAAGCTTCGACAAGTTCAGTGACGATCGTTTTGAGGGTGATGCCCTCGAGCGGATCCGGCATGGAGCAATTTCAGAAAAGGTGGCGTCTCGCCAGCAGCGAAAGGTGTTGCGACAGTGATGAGCTTACACCGCGCTGTCCGGGCATCCAATCCGCGTGGCGGTCGATCGCCCGGACGTTCGGTCAGCCAGCAGGGGGCGTCTGGCTGCAGGCCTGGATTTCATAGCGCAGTTCGACCATCACGGTGGCTCAGTTCGCGACCTCGTAGCGCCCGCCTGAACCCTGACGTTTAGCAGACGCTTACTGTTCCTCGGCCGCATTCCTCAGCAGCAGATCGATCCGATCAACGATTCCTGCGGGGCGAATGATCCAGTTGCTGAAATCGATCGTCCCGCGGGCGTCGACCAGGACGACCCAGGGCGTCGCGCGGACGCCGAAGCGGGCCACATCGTCCGGCTGTCGGGCATCGCCCAGGTGCGCAACGGGGCAGGTTAGTCGTGCGGACTGAACCAGTTTGCGCGCCTGCGTTGGGGCGCTGCGGCGGAAGTCCCGCGTGGGGGTGTGGACGCCGATCACCTGGACGCGGTCGTCGCTGGCGTATTTGTCGGCCAGTTCCCTGAGCGCGGGCAGGCCGTGAGACACGGAGCCGGCGCAGTTGGTCTGGAAGAAGACCAGGCAGACGACCTTGCCACGGAGGCCTGTGAGTTCTGGCGGATTCTCTGATGGTTGCAGCCACTCGGAGACTGAGAGTTCGGGAGCCGGCTGATCCACAACCTGCGGCAGTGACAACGGGTGAATGGTCGTGCATTGCAGGGTGGGCGCTGGTGAGGTGTCGGCGCCTGCGTCCCTGAGAAACCGGATCGGGTCCCGAAATCCGTCGACGCTCGGGAGGTAGCCCGCCAGTCGTGCGCCGGAGAGGCCGGCCATCGTCCATAGCGGGGACGATGGCATCAGGTAGCTCTCACCATCGCGACGGAATTCGATCGCCTGGCCGGATTCGTTCACCAGCCGGATGTTCGGAACGGTTGGCGTGATGGAGACGCGTGATTCTTTCTCACCCGGTTCCTCGAGTCGCACGACCGATTCGGCGCCGTTCACGCTGAGCGTCATCAGCCGGTGTCCAGGTTCGATCCAGCGCCCTTCGTGCACCGCGAAATGGCAATGGGGCTTGTAACGCCCGTTGACGTTGCCGGCTTCCCGGCCAATCGTGCCAATCACCTGGCCCGCTGTGACGACGTCGCCGGCCCGGACCAGGCGGTCATCGCCGAGATGGCCGTAAAGGGTGAGGAAATAGTCGTCTTCGGCGGTGCGGTGCTCGATGATGATCAGGTTGCCATAGTCGACCGGTCCGGCAGGGACCTGCATTTTCAGATTGAACTCGGCATTGATCTGCTTGAGCCCGGGGGCCGACCGGCGGACGACGCCGTCGGCGATGGCGAAGACCGGGGCCCCGACGCGGAACCACCCGAGGTCGGCGCCGGTGTGCAGCAGCGATACTCCGTTGCGTTCCATCATTGCGACCGCATAGCCGCCATTTGGATGGGCACGTTCGCGTTTTCCCTTGTGGACGAACTCGGTGTTCACGGCGTCGTGGAATGCCGTCGCGATGGGCGGGGAGAAGCGATCGGCCGCGGGATAGTCGACGACGTAGCGAACTGGATAGTTTCCGAGGCTGGCGAGTGCTTTCTGGTCGGGTTTCGGTTTTGAGGGCTCAACGGCCGCCGTCGAAGCGGAAGAGGCATGGACCACGCAGAGCGTCAGCAGCAGCCGGAGGACGCTGCGTGGCGTCGGTCGCGACTGGATTGTCCGCATGACGAGGCCTCCGGGGGGAGCGACGGACGAGAGGGACCTGCAGCATGCCAGATCGAATGGCTGTTCGCGAGCGATCGAGGGGCGGCTGGTGTGGTGGCGAATCGCAGGGGAAGGTTCGTCGAGCGGTATGGGGTCGCTGCTGAGATTGATCTTGCCGGAATCTGGGCGGGCCGGTTCAATTCTCCGCGCATGTGCCCCGGGCCGACCTTCCGATGCCTGGATTGTGCCCCGCGATTCCCTTCATGAGACGTATGTGACATGGGCTCTCGATTCTCGTTCCTCACGACGGGCGTGCTGGTTGTCGCCGCGGTTGCGTTGATGTCGAGCCGCGTCTGGGCGGTTTACTACGAACTCGGCCCTTCGAAAGACGAATGGGGCCTGAAGTACGATGGGAACGTGACGGCGACCAAGGACGGGAAGCTGAACGTGCAGTTCAAGCTGGCGGACCAGGGACGGCTCAAGCCGATTCATTCGGTGCACGTTTTCGCGCTCAGCCATCCGCGGCCTGATGGCAGCCGGACGTATCTCCTGAAGGCGCCGATGGCCATGAAGCCGAACGAGGAGGGCATCCTGGCGGGGCAGGTGGAGATTGGCGGTCACCTTGCGGACCTGGCGGTGGTGCGGATCTTCTCGTACACGGTGGACGGCCAGCCGCAGCGGCTGGGGGTGCGGTACTACGACATCCCGCTGAGGAAGCTCGTGAAAAAGACTCCGGTGGCAGGGGCCCCGCGGTCGCCGGCGCCGGTGGCGCTGCCGCCGGTTTCGAACACGATTCGATAACACAGATGCCTCGCGAGCTGTGCTGCGGGCGCGAGGTTGTCGGCGCAAGGCGCGCGGGCTGCGTGACTGGTGAGGCCGTTCAATCTTGCCCAGCTTCAGCGACGGTCGGCCGCGGCTGGTCGACTGCCTGAATCCACGGGGATTCTCGGGCAATTTCCCGGCGGGCGCATCGAGATAGGGCATTGTTTCCGGAGCTGGCTGACACGCGACCTCGGAACCACCGCGCTGCGGCGGCGACCGGAGGGGCGGGGGCCCTTGTCTCCTGAAACGAGGACGACCGATGATTTCACGGTTACTGTGCGCAGTCCTTGTCATGTCGATGGCCGGTCCAGGTTTTGGCCAGGCGCCGACGCCGGCGTCTCCGGCGACGAGCGTGCAACCGGCTGATCTGGAAGCGTATGGCCTGACGGTCGCAGCGAACCTGCAGGTGACGAACGTCGAACCCGGGACCGCGGCCGACGAGATCGGCCTGAAAACGGGGGACTCGATTCGTGACCTCAACGGCCGTGGATTCGGGAGTCCGGACCGGTTCGCCCGCGCTCTGAGGGCCATTCCTGCGGGACGCGTCGTCCGAATTGGAGTTTCCCGGAGCGGAGAGCAGATCGTCCTGGCGGGCCACGTCGATCAGGCGGCCTCCGGGGCGGTGACTGTGCGGGGCGCGAGCCAGACCGTAGTGAAAGGATGTACGTCGTGGGGCAGCGGCTATGACCCGTGCTGTCCGGGCGGGCCGGGGAGCCAGTACTGGGTGGGAAACTGCCCGCTTCATCTCGATCTGTCGGACTGCATTGGTCTGTGCGATCCGTGCAATCGCTGCCCTGGCAGCGGCGGTTGTGGATCCGGTTGCGGTTGCCGGTGAACGTCGGGCTGAGCGGGGGCCTGAGTGGGGGCCTGAGTGGGGGCCTGAGTGGGGGCCTGAGTTTGCGCGCCGTGTCAGTGTCCCGGTGGAGGTTGGGCGGGAGACCTGTGACGACCTGTGACAGCCGAAAATGGCCTGAAGCGTTGGGATTCTGGACCTGTGACATGTGTGACAAGTTTCTGAGGCCATTTGTTGCCCCGTCTGGCCCGGTGATCGCGCGTCGGTTCTGAATTGCCAAAGAACGAACTTCCCTACTGTTACGGGCGCGGTTGCGCGCGGGGAAGAGGAGACCGTTTGGGACGGGACTCGTTGACCACTGAGGCACGGAGAACGCGGAGACGCACGGAGGGAGGAAGTTTTGAACAGGTGATCGCGATGGACGCGCAGGGGCGGCGCCAATGGCGAAGAAGGGGGACCACGACGACGCGATGGCACCACGGGCGTGGTCAATGGTGGCCTCGGCAAGTGTGGGAGGCTCGGCAACGTTTTGCTACGCCCTTCCTTCCTGACCTCGGTCAGGGCGCGCCACCTTGCCCAGGGTTCTGCTGGGCACGGACGTGCTCACTGGCCGCGGCTTCCATGAACCTTGATGCGGCCGGCGTGTTGGTATGTCCGGCATCGACATCAACGTGAATGGAACGGGGAATCGACAGGGCGTTGTACGCAGCGTAGATGCTGGTCGGAGGGCACGTCTGGTCGATATAGCCGACGGTGACTGCCGCCCCCCGGCACTTCGCCCGGGTGGCGAAGTTGACACAGTCGAAATAGCGCGAGGCCTGCAACGCCAGCGGATCCGGTTTGCCCTGCTGGTCCATGGCGACGAGTTTCGGCCATCCACTGATCCGGTCGGCCAGGCTGCCGGTGTGGTCACAGCCGGCCGGGACGCCGGCACAGAAAAAACTGACTCGCGCATCCAGGGCCGCCGCGGCAAAGGCCTGGTACCCGCCCTGGCTGCTGCCATACACGATCAGCGTCTTGCCGTCCCATTCTGGTTGTTCCGTCAAAAAGTCGATGGCCCGTACCAGACGCAGGAACATCCCCTTGAAGTAGCTTTGATCGCGGTCCTGACGGCCAACGGCCCGGTAATTGTTCAACTCACCCTTGGTCAGTTCCTCATAAAAGCTGGTGGGCTGGCCGTTCGGGATGCCGTGGGCATTGATGTCCAGCGTCAGCATTCCGCCGCTTTTCACGGCCCAGCGAGTGCTGTTCAGGCCGGCGCTGCGAACACCGGCCCCATGTACAAACAGGATGGCCGGCAGTGACCTAGGCTGTGCGTTGACCGGCCTGCCGAAATATCCCGAAACCGGTTTGCCGAGGCAGCCCACCTGAACATCGAAGGCCTCGATGCCCGGGGCAGGAGCCTTGACCGGGGTCAGAACCGGTTTGGCAGGAACCCTGGCCAGTTCGGCTTTCTGGGCATCCCAGAACTGGTCGAAGTCGTCGGGAACGTCTGCGCTCGGCTGGATCTCAAGCGGAGAGAAGGCCGCGGCTGCCAGCACCGAGTTGTTGCCGACACGGGCGCGCAGCAGCAGAAAGCCGGGCTTGTCCAGTGTGCCGGTGATCGTGGCCTGGCCGTCCTTCAAACTGACGATCTGGGGTGACAGGGGCTTCCATCCGTCCTGTGACAGAACACAGGTGACCTCACCCTGAGCGAGTGGCTGGTCATCCTGTTTGCCCTGAATCGTAAAGGTGACGGTTTCCCCCGGCTTGTACTGGGCGTCGCTGCGGTCAGCGACGGCCGACAGAGTCACCTTGGGAGCGGGTTTGACCGCTTCCTGGGCCACCAGACCCTGCGGAGCGACGGTGGCGGTTGCCAGAAGAAGAACGGGCAACAAGGCTCGGAACTGTGGAATCATCACGTGGTCGATGCTCTGGAAACGGGGTGCAGACATGCAGCACGATCATCGGCAGGGTGGCCGGAACTGCGGGTGGCCGGGGCTGGAGCCTTATTCGGCGAAACCCCGGTCGCGTGCCGGAACGGGCGAATTGTGGAGTGTGGTTGGCGTCGAGTCCAATGTGGTCCGAAAGGGCCTCGTGATTCGAGGCGGTACAGGTGGCACGCCCTGCAAAGGGCGTGGCGAGCGTTGCCGAGCCTCCACTTCACGATCAACAGTCATGAATTGTGGGCAGCGTGGCATCGATCTCCACAAGAGCCGGCCTGACTCCCGCATACCAACGGGCGCTCGACCATTCCCAGTCTGCGGGACGCTCGCACAAACCACGTCGAACAGGGTTCTGGTGAATGTATTCGATCATCGAGGCCAGTGTTCGTTCCTGCCCGACGTTCCGGTCATAACCGCCTCCAGGCTGCCAGAATCGGCGGCGTGTGACGGTTCCTTCCTGGACGGTGATCCGATTGAGGAACGCTGGCGAATGTTCTGCGAGCCAGCGGATGGCCGGCCGGGCAGAGTGCTCTTTGATGAACCCGGCGAAGCGGCCGAGTTCGAGTTTCGGGTCGCGCGGGGAGACCAGGAGATGAACGTGCTCCGGCATGATGACCCAAGCCCAGAGATCGACGGGCCAGCGAGAGCGGGCGTCTTCAAGAGCCGTCAGAAGCCAGTGACGGGCGCGGTCCTTCTCGAGGAAGCGGATGCGGCGGAAGCAGGAGAAGGTGAGCTCTCGAGGGAAGCCATCGTCGACTCGGCGTCGGCGTTTGCTGAAGTAGGACGAGCCTGAGTGCGGATCACGGATACGCATGCAGCCAGCCCCATGAGAACTGCCCTCTGTGTGGCACGCCCTGCCAAGGGCGTGGTCGCGTGCCAGGGCAACTTCGCCACTGTAGGGGCCCGGTGCTGAAACAAGAAGGCATTGGCTGAGTTGGTGAGCGTGGGGGCGCTCGGCAACGCCTGCCACGCCCTTCCTTCCTGACGTCAGTCAGGGCGTGCCACCCAGATCGTCACGGATTTTGAAACACGAAGAGCACGAAGGACACGAAGAAGTGGGGCGTCGGCGGTGGGGTGGTCGCCGGTGTAAGAACTTGCTGGGGCGAGACCCAGCGTAGGCCACTCCGCTGCGTCTCCGGCCGCGTCTCTTGTGTCAGGAGCAGGTGACCACACCTATCTCGCCGGCGGGCCTACGGGGTTCAGTCGATGCTGTATCCGGCGAACCACCAGCCGATGGGGGTTTCGGCTTCGTAGACGGGGAAGCAGATGCATTGGCCGCGGTCGATGTCGCCAGCGAGGCGACTGAAGATCTCGGGGGCCTGACGCTTCGATGGCTGATGAGTTCCGCAGGCCTCGATCAGCTCGTCGCGACTCAGGACGCGAGCGGTCAGTGGTTCGATGCGCTCTGAAATGCCATTGATGTCGAGGATGTTGCCGAGCCCTTCGCCGCCGGACTGCCAGATGCGTTGCAGGATGGCGATTCGCTCGGGGGCGGAATCCGGAATCGGCTGATCAAGGATCGACTCCAGGTATTCGACGTTCTCCCTGTAGAGATCGACGAGTCCGTACGGGTCGCCTTCGTCCTGAGAAATCTGCACCGCCTCGCGACTCCCCTGCAGATGCTCGCGGATCACGCTGGGGAGGTCGTAGTTCTCCGCGACAAATGTGGCCTGCAGGTGCTTTAAGGCCATGCCCGGGTCGGAATGCCAGGGAGCCAGATTCTGATACGGCGACGCGCCCATGTTCAGCCCTCCGGTTGAGAGTGTCCGGGAGGGGATTATTGGGAAGGGATCATGCCTCGGCAACACTCGGCACTGGCTGCAAGCAGGGCAGTGGCGCCCTGATTCAGGCCTGGCAGTGGCGGCCGGCGGGGAAGGTGAGGGAACCACCAAGACGCGAAGGCACCAAGGGGACATTGTCGAAGGGAGGGCTCGGCAACGATTGCCACGCCCTGCCTTCCTGGCGTCAGTCAGGGCGTGCCACCCGGGTTTGGGGGGCGTTGGGCGTGCCACCGGTCCCGCGGAGCGGCAAGAGGCTGCTTCAGACGCGGGCGGAACAAAGAATGGACGGCGTCTTGGGAGGAGAGCCTCCTGCGGCTTCGCCGCACCGGTTGCACAGCAACCGGTGGTACCCACTTTGAATAGTCGTCACGTCAACCGGTGGTACCCGGTACCTGGTCACAGCGTCCGAACTATGACTGGAGGTCGGATAGGCGTTGCGGTCACAGACAGTCGAGTCATACTTGCCGCGATAGGAAGTGCCTGCATCATAGGCTGGGGATCTACAGGGTTTTCGCTCAAATCCAGCAGTTCGGCAGCGAACGCAACGCGTTGTCTTGGATCAAACTCGACCGCCGCGACATACGGCGCGATCTCTTCGTAAGACAACTCCAGCACCCACAAATCTTCGGGTGCTTCTTCACTTTCCCCTGGTTTGTGCCGCTGCAAATCATACGTTCGGTCGATCAACGGATATGAATAGTGGCCACCTCGCGGAGCTCGAACTGCTTTAGCGTCCGGACTTGGATGCAATCTGGCGACGGTCTTCCGGCAAGCCCAGTCGTTCTTAGCGGCCTCGTTCACGGGAGGGTCACTACAGACAATGAGCCGGAGCACTGGTTTCTCAGCCGACGCGAGCCATTGCTTCGGTATTGGCAACTGAACTCTGACCGTATCCTTCGATGACTCGATGTATCCTTGCCAAAGGATCACGGCACTGCCTGTAGCCGGGGATCGCAGTCGCTGCACTGAGGCTTTTCCTCGTCCAAGCGTCCAACCCGCCAATTCCCGAACTTCGGCGTCCTCCGTCGTCCTTGTCGCAGTCAGCGACAAGAACGCCTTCGCAGTCACCGCGAACGGCGTGGTTCCTTGAACGCAGTAGCGTTGCAGTTCGCGAAGAGTGAACGCCACTTCGCGAGCAAGAATTGGCGCCGCGTGCGACGACCCACAATGGTCTTCTCCTAGACCATTCGCGGCGATACCCCAGACACCGTGTCCGTTGTTACCAACACGATACGCGTCGTCACAGTTGCCACCGGGTGCACCAAAATTCGGAGTCGGGCAGTTACAGAGCCCAGGTCCGATTCGAGTAAACGCGCTCGGCCATCCACTGTGAACTACGAGACCACCCGAAGTAATTCGCGACACGTAGCTTCCGCAAATCCACGTATTGAATCCGGAAGCCCACGGCCCGAGTGCCCATCTTGAATCCTTAAGATGCTCTGGGTATGGAGGTGCTGGCGCAGTTCCAGGCACGGAGTTGCCTGCGGCCACTACTAGGACACAGTCGTTCGCGAAAGCAAAGTTGTCCAAATCCTGCAGCGTGAGCCGCTTCTCTCGGAGATCTGTCTCATTGAAATCTGAAAAAGTCTTGTGGTCGCCAATGCTTAAATTAAAGACACGAACATCCGGCGCCGCGCCCCGAACGCCTGAGAGAGCATCGATGACGGCCTTATCATGGAACGTATTGCCAAAGTGGGGGACACTTCCAATCATCGCGTCATAGAATGAGCATGCCGGCGTTGCGCCAGCGATGCTCTCATGCGACGAATGGTCGCCGAAGACAACGCGGGACGCGACGAGTGAACCGTGATTCCCGATCGCTTGGCGAGCGACTGATTGCCCGTAAAACTGCCCTCTTCTGTAGGGGGACAGTATTATGTGGCTATCGGGAACTCCCATGTCTACGACCGCAACGCATGGAAGATCGGCAGCAACCACCGGATGTTGACCAGATCGACCTGTAGTTACAGTTGCGCGAGTCCCCCGTTGAGCGGCTGCCAACGAATACAACGGCGCGTGCAACGACTGGACCGAGTAAAAATCCTTCGCTACTGCACGAACGGATGCTCGCGTGAATCTCCCGCGTACCCACCTTCGACCAGAGAAATCTGCCCCATTAGCGGTGAGCGTTTCTCCCTCACGATTCATCAAAGCGAGAATCGCTCGCATTACTTCGTCGGCTTCGCGTCTCCGCAAGATCGGCTGAAGCTCAACTATTACGTCGCTCAACTCTGATTGCGGTAGAGAATGCAGCCACTCATCGTCAACTCGTAGACTGGGCTGCGGTAGGTCAAACGAGTCGATTGTCGCCCAGCGAGCTTGCTCGCGAACGCCAAGTGTCGGCAGCCTCGCTGCTCGATTCGACAACTGCGAGAACGTCAGTTTGTCGGCGTGAACAACTGCTTTGCCGTCAGACGTAACCTGCAATAGATCCAGCCCGAGGCGGTCGAAGATCTTGCAATGAGCACCGCCGAAGTCAGTTTCTTCCGCAAAGGTTCCATCCGGGGCCTTGCGCTTGTCGGTAGATTCCTTTTCGAGCTCTGGGACCGGAACCGCTAAGACAAAATATCGCTCCTCCTTGAGTGGATCATGTGAGGCGCTGAGCTTCGAGTCGAGTTTCTCCATACTGGAGAACAAGCGTTGCGATCGAGCGGACCATGAGATGTTCGTATACTTAGGAAGGCGACCCCCTCCCGCCTTTTCCTCGGGACTTAGTTCGTGCGTCTCGTTTAAGAAGAAGTTCTTTGAGTCGGTGCGGGGCATAGTTCGTTAACTTCCCCCGAGAATATGGCGTCTCACCGCAACTAGCAGAGCAGCCTCGGCTTCCGAGAAACTCTTAGCTTTCAGCGCTTGTCTGAGGTCAGGTCGTGATAGTTGTACGCCCAACTGCGCGGCCCGATCTTTTAGAAAGCTGTCGAGTCGTTCCTTTGTCGGAGCGTTGAAGTGAAGGGCCAGGTCAAACCGTCGCCACAAGGCCGCGTCGAGGTGTGATGCCAGATTGGATGTCGCGATGATCAGGCCAAGCGGCCGAGAATGCTCCAGTTCTTGCATGAGAGCTATGACGATGCGGTCGAGTTCCCCGACATCAAGCGGATTACCTCGCTGTTTTCCCAGGGCATCAAGCTCATCCAGCAGCAAGACACATGGCGTCCGTTCGACAAAATCAAAGATTTGTCGCAAGTGTATTGCCGTTTGGCCGAGATATGCGCCGATTAGGGCATCAAATCGCGCCATATAGACGGGCATCGCAAGTTCAGTCGCGATCGCACGAGCGGTCATGCTCTTTCCACAACCCGGAGGACCGTAGAAGAGAAGTTTTGACCGTGGTTGCAATCCGTATCTTTGTAGTTTGTCTCTGCCGGACCATTCGCCGATGATCGTCTCGAGTTCGTCGCGAAGTGTAGGCTCCAGCGTAATCGATGAGATTGGACAGCCACTGTCCAATCGGAGTAACGCCGTACTCAAGAGCGCCGATCCATTGGAGAATGGCTCTGACGGCTGTGGGGAAGGGAATGGGCCCTTCAACTCACCAGCGGCGAGGGCGCCCCGCAGTGTTCGTGCGAGCGAGCGATGCCCCTTCGTTTCCTCGCTACGGCAAATTCTCGACGCAATGGCGGACGCTTGCTGATTGTCATTCTCGGCAATGGCGCGGAATAGCTCAGTGAGCTCCCTTGTCGTTGGCATTCGTCGTGTTGAGTTAGCTGAAGCTCGGGATTGGTGAGGCGTTGGAAGATGTTTCAAAGTGCGATATGCGCAGCAGGCAGATTTGTCGAGCTGCCTGCCGCACGCACCAGATTCGTTCTACCCTCCAAGGCTCACCGTCACCGTTTTGTGTTCGGTGTAGTTCGACAGGGCGGCTTCGCCGAGTTCTCGGCCGATGCCGGACATCTTGTAGCCGCCGAAGGGGGCGGCGGCGTCGAAGACGTCGTAGCAGTTGACCCAGACGGTGCCGGCGCGGAGTTTGTGGGCGATGGCGTGGGCTTTGGCGATGTCTTTGGTCCAGACGGCGGCGGCGAGGCCGTAGAAGGTTTTGTTGCCGCGCTGGACGGCTTCGTCGACATCCTTGAACGGAAGGATGCTCATCACGGGTCCGAAGATTTCGTCGGTCGCGATGGGCATGTCGTCGGACACGTGGTCGAAGACGGTGGGCTCGATGTAGAAGCCCTTGTCGCCGGAGCGGCCGCCGCCGGTGACGCATTTGGCTCCGGCTTCTTTGCCTTTGCCGATATAGCTCATGATCTTGTCGAACTGATCTTTATCGATCTGGGGGCCCTGGACAGTTTCGAGATCGAACGGGTCGCCGATGCCGAACTTCCTGGCGTTGGCGCGCTCGACGAGCTTTTCGACGAACTGTTCGTGGATCTTCTTCTCGACGAAGACGCGGCTGCCGGCGCAGCAGCACTGGCCCTGGTTGAAGAAGAGGCCGAAATCGGTGCCGGCGACGGCGGCATCGAGGTCGGCATCGGCGAGGATGATGTTGGGGCTCTTGCCGCCGAGTTCGAGGGTGACGCGTTTCAGGGTGTTGGCGGCCTCCTTCATGATGATCTGGCCGGTCTCGGTCGAGCCAGTGAAGGCGATCTTGTCGACATCCGGGTGCTTCACGAGGGCGGCGCCGGCGTCGCCGAAGCCGGTGACGACATTGATGACGCCGGGCGGGAAGCCGGCTTCGATGGCCCATTCGGCCATGCGGAGGCAGGAGAGCGGGGTCTGCTCGGCGGGCTTCATGACGATGGTGCAGCCAGCGGCGAGGGCCGGGGCCCACTTCCAGGAGACCATGAGGGCCGGGAAGTTCCAGGGGATGATCTGGCCGACGACGCCGACGGGTTCGCGGCGGCTGTAGGAGAAGAAGTTGCCGCGGACGGGGATCGTCTGGCCGGTGAGCTTGTCGGCCCAGCCGGCGTAGTAGCGGAAGGTGTCGATGACGAGCGGCACGTCGGCCGTCATCGCGTCCTTGATGGGCTTGCCGTTGTCGAGGGTTTCGAGGGCGGCGAGCTCGTCCTTGTTGGCCTCGATGATGTCGGCGAGGCGGCTGAGGAGGCGGCCGCGGTCGCGGGCATCCATCTTCGACCATTCGCCTTCGAAGGCCTTGCGGGCGGCCTTCACGGCGCGGTCGACATCTTTCTCGGTGGCGCGGGCGACGTCGGCGATCTTCTCTTCGGTGGCCGGGTGGAAGGTGGGGAAGGTTTTTCCGGACTCGGAGTCGACCCAGTGGCCTCCGATGAGCATCTTGGTCTGGCGGACGTTGGGACGGGCGACTTTTTTGGCGGCGGGCTTGGCGGGTGCGGCGGCGGACATGAGTGAGCACTCCTGGCGCTGGGATGAGCGTGGATTGGTGAGAGTTGGATTCTAGCGCGCGGGAGGTTGGGGAGGCGAATGAGTGAAGGGAGTGGGTGGTGGGTAGGGAAGGAAGGGGAGGATTTTCAGGGGGTGGGATTGTGTTGGGGCTTTTGCCAGAGTTGGAGGTCGCCTTGGGTGGAGAGTTTTTGCCAGTCGTTGTCGTGGAGGCGGCGGGTGACGCGGGGGTCGGCGGTGAGGGCGAGGTCGACTTCTTCGAGGAGGTCGCCGGCGGCGGTGGTTGATTTGAAGGCGGCAAGGCGGGTCTGGCGGTCATCGAATTTCGGCGTGTTGTATTTGTGGCCGAGCCAGGGGCGGGCGGAGGTCATGGCGGCGGCGAGGTAGCCGAGACGGTCGTCATCGGTGAGGAGGACGCCGGTGAGGTGTTTCGTGTTGAGGTCGTGGAAGACGGCCTGTTCGTCGGCTGTGAGGTTGAAGCCGGGGGGCGTGGGCGATGTTGCGTTGATGAGGAGGAAGGCGGCGTTGTCGGAGAGGGCGAGGGCGAAGAGGAGCGCGATCGCGAGGAAGCCGATGGCTTTGGGAGGCGTGTTCGAGCGGTCGCCCCTCACCCCGGCCCTCTCCCCTGAGGGGAGAGGAGTTGGCGCTGTGTTGAAGAGGCGGTCGAAGAGGCTGGCGAGTGTGGGGAGGCCGATGAGGAAGAGGGGAGTCCAGATGTAGCCGCGGGTGAAGTGGATGGGCTGGCGGGGCGTGATGAACCACTGATGGTTGGCGAGAAGGAAGGAGACTCCGGCCGCGATGAGGAGGAAACGGACGTGGCGTCGCCAGGCGGAGTTGTCGCGGATGGCGAGCCAGGCGAGCAGCGCGACGGGGGCATACGCGACGAGGATCGTGGGGCCGGAGAGGGTCCAGCCGAGAGTCCAGGTGTGCTGGATTTCGCGGTGCTGGGGGAAGCGGGGGAGGAAGACGAAGTAGTAGGCGACGAACGCGGCGGCGATGAAAAAGTAGGTGATGATGAAGGAGAGCGGGGGGAGGCCGGGTGTTGATGCGGAGGCGGGGGGTGTGTGCGGCTCGGCGGGAGCCTCGCCCTCCCGTGTGGCGCGTCGACGAGTGGGGGGCGGGGGGGAGGTGAGGCTGGCGAAGGCCTGGACTCCTCCATAGGCGCCAACGATGGCCAGGGCCTGGGCACCGGTGAAGGGGTGGGTGGTGGTAATGGCGAGGAGGAAGAACGCGGCCCGAGTCCACTGGCCTTTGAGGATGCTGAGCCAGAGGGCGAGCATCAGGGCGTGGTAGATGGCTTCGGTGGGGAGGATGAGGTTGCGGCCGAAGTTGAGGCACCAGAGACCCTGGCCGGGATCGAAGGCGAGGAGGTTCGTGTTCCAGGCGAGTCCGGTGAAGAGGTTGGCGACGAGCCGGCCGAGGACGAGAACGCCGCCGGACCACATGGTGAGGAGGTAGAGGGGCGTGCGCCAGCGGGACGCTGGCAGGAGCCAGGCGACGAGTGCATACATGACCCGCGCGCTGGCGATGGCTCCGATGGCCTGGATGAGCAACAGGGCGTGGCCGGGAGAGAGGCCGAGCGGGCCGATGAGCGTCGCGAGGACGTTCATCAGCCAGTGGACGTAGATGACCGGGGCGGCAGGGTCGGGGTCGAAGGGGTTGGGGTAGAGGCCGGCGTGTCCGCGGTCGAGGATGGCGCGGGCGTTGGCGACGTAGTAGGGGAGGTCGTAAGTGGTGAAGCCGGTGGCTTCGCTGGCCCAGCGCTCGAAATGGATGAGCGGAAAGAGGAGGAAGGGAACGGCTGCGAGGAGCGACCAGGCGAGCGGGGCGAGCTGCCCGTGGCGCGGGGGGCTGGTCGAGTCGCTGGCGACTTCAGGGCTGGTCGTTGGCGGCGTGATCACGCCGCGAGCTTTTAAGGGAGAGGAGGCTGCGTCGCCAGACCATGGGGGGCGGAGGCTGGCGGTTTCCGCTTACTCAGGCAACTGGAAGACGTTGCCGGCGGGGGTGTTTTTCGAGCGAACGGGGTAGCAGGACGTCAGCGGAGGACACTGGTGCTGCCAGCAGTTCGGGCGGAGATACCAGTCTTCACAGCCGAACTGGTCGGTGCAGCTGGTCCGGCCAGCGGGTGGCGGGCAGCAGATGGTGCGGGAGAGTTCTTCGCAGGGCCCGCAGGACGGGTCAGTGACGGCGACACAGCCTGTGAATGCGACTGCAGCCAGCCCGGCCAGAATGATTGCTTTGTGACCACGTGCGAACATGTCGGCCTCCCTGCCAAGTCGACTCATCGGGTGAGAGGCGGAGAAACATGATGGATTCGAGGGGAGGCGTCACAACTGCAACTGCTTACATGAGAATGAGTTAATGAAGTCGATTTCATTTCAGTTTTTCCGATAAACAATCAGGGGCGGGTTGTTGCCAGATCGCGGCCAGATCCCAAGGATTTGGCAAACGGTGTGCAGTCGCCAGGGCGGACGCCGACTTTTCGAGGGTAGGGAGCACGCATTTGGCGAGAGGCACCGCTGTCAGTTCGACCGTCGATGTGGAACAGGATTCCATCGCATGGATTCTTGATGAACTGGTGATTCATTCGGCCGAGCCGCTGGAACGATCGCATCTGAGGCGCATCGTGGATGATGTGGTGTCGGCATGGCCCGGTGATGCGGGCGATGCGTGGCCAACGTGGATTGCAGAGGTGGGCAGGAGCCTGGGGCGTCCCGCGCGGGTGGTGGACTGCGAGCCGCAGCAGGCGCTCGAACTGGCCCATCACGGGGCGACGGTGATTACGCGTCCGACAGGTCCATCCTCGTGGGTGGCAGTCGTCGGGGGTGATTCGTCCCGGGTGACGTGGCTGGAACCGCATGGCGAGCCGGCGCATCTGACTCTGAGCCGGTCCGCTGCGGCGCGGAAGCTGAAGGCGCTCGGTGCCGCGCCGACGGCGAGGTATGTGGTTCTGGACAGGTCGTTACTGGGGGGGCCGCCCCAAGAACACGGGGAGGATCACCACTCCGGGCATCATGAAGAGTCGCTGCTGCATCGTTACTGGTCGCTGCTGAAGCCGGAGTCGCTGGACATTCTGACAGTGATCGCCTTTGCGGTGGTGACGGGCATTCTGGCGATGGCGACGCCGCTGGCGGTCGAGGCGCTGGTGAGCACCGTGGCATTCGGAAGGATGCTGCAACCGGTGGTCGTGCTGGCGCTGATCCTGCTGGGGTTCCTGTCGTTTTCGGCGGCTTTGCGGGGCCTGCAGATTTTCATCGTGGAGATCCTGCAGCGGAGGCTGTTTGCCCGCATCGCTGCGAAGCTGGCGTTCCGGCTGCCCCGGGCCCAGGTCGAGACGATGGAGCACCATTACCCGCCCGAACTGGTCAACCGGTTCTTTGAGGTGGTCACGATCCAGAAGGTGACGGCGACGTTACTGCTGGATGGAGTGGCGCTGGTGATGTCGGCGTTGATCGGCATGGCGGTCCTGGGCCTGTATCACCCGTGGCTGCTGGGGTTCGACGCGGTGCTGATCGTCATGATGTCGATCGCGATTTTTGTGCTTGGCCGCGGAGCGGTGCGAACAAGCGTGAAGGAATCGAAGGCCAAGTACGCCACGGCCAGCTGGCTGGAAGACATCGCCGCCTGTCCGACGGCATTCCGCTACGACGGCGCCCAGGAGTTCGCGCAGGAACGGGCCGATCACATTGTTTTTGAATACCTCACCGCGAGGAAGAAGCACTTTCGGGTGCTGATCAGGCAGATGCTGTTCGTGCTGGCGCTGGAGGCTGTCGCGGCGACTGCGCTGCTTGGCCTGGGAGGCTGGCTGGTCATCAGTGGGCAGCTGACGCTGGGTCAGCTGGTGGCGGCCGAACTGATCGTGGCGGTGATCGTCGGGGCGTTCGCGAAGCTCGGCAAGCACCTCGAGAGCTTCTACGACGTGATGGCGTCGATGGATAAAATCGGGCATCTGGACGATCTGCCGGTCGAATCCCAGGATGGACAGGTGACGCTTTCGACGCTGGATGGAATCACTCTCGATCTGTCGCAAGTCGTCTATCGCTACAGGAGCAGCCGGGAGGGCCTGCAGCCGATCGACTGGCGTGTCGAGCCGGGGTCGCGGTGGGCGGTGACGGGGGTGGATGGAAGCGGCAAGAGCACGTTGTTCGACCTGATTTACGGTCTGCGCCGGCCGACGGGGGGGACGTTGACGATCAACGGCATTGCTCCCCAGGAATTGCGTCCCGACGCGCTTCGCCGTTGCGTGGCGCTGACGCGAGGGATCGAGGTGTTCAGCGGAACGATCGGCGAAAATATCCATCTCATGCGTCCGGACGTCAGCGTCGCGGATATCCACGAGGCGTTGAAGATGGTGGGCTTGCTGGAGGAGGTGCTGTCGTTGCCGGAGGCCTCGGACACGCCCTTGATTACGGGTGAAGGCCGGCCTCTGACGAACGGTCGGCTATGCCGGCTGATGATTGCGCGGGCGATTATCGGGAACCCGCGGCTCCTGATCATCGACGGCACGCTCGATGCGCTACCGGATGACGAGGCGGTGGCGATTGTCACGCGGCTGATGGAGCCTTCGAAGACGTGGACGCTTTTGATTTCAACGACGCGGAAGGCGGTCATGGACCTGCTTCCCGAGCGACTTCACCTCGAGAAAGCCACGGACCGGCCGATGATGAAACTGGAGGCTCCCGGTGCCCACTGACCTGATTGTGGTTGAACGACCGCGGCGTGAGCTTCGTCCGCAGCGGTATGGGCCCGTCGCATTTGACGAGGCTTCATTGCCGGCGCTGCGGATGGCGAAGTCGTCGCGGCTGGCGAGGAAGCTGGCACTGTTTCTGATGATCGCGATGTGCTTCGCGGTGATCTTAATGGTCTCGGCGCCATGGCAGCAGTCGGTGAAGGCGAGCGGCAATGTGATCGCGTATGCGCCTCTCGAACGCCAGCAGGTGATCGAAGCCCCGATCAAAGGCCGGATCGTGAGGCTTGGCGAGAACATCTTCGAGAATGCGAAGGTTCAGAAAGGGGCGGTCATCGCCGAGATCCAGGATCTGGATGAGGAGTATGCCGGGCGATTGACTGCTCAGCTGCGAAACTCAGAGGACCTTGTGAAAGCGGCTGCGACACAGCTCGACGCCAGCAGGCGGTCGTTTGAGGCGGCGCTGACGGTCACGCATGCCTACGAAGCGCAGGTGGTTGCGTATCAGACGGTGCTCGACGACACGACCGCCGCGCAGGACGCCTACGTCGTGCAGGCGGAGGAGAAGGTGCGGGCGGAGGAACGGCAGCTGGAAGAATACAAGGCGGCGATTCCGCAACTGGAGGCGGAGTTCGAGCGTTCGGAAACTCTGCATCGCGCGGGGAACCTGGCTCTTCAAAAACTGCAGGAGACCGAGCGGAAGCTGAATGAGTCGAAGGCGAAGGTGAGTCGGGCGGAGGCCTACGTTGCGTCAGCAAAGGCGGAGCTGGAAGGGAAGACGCGTGACCGCTCGGCGAAGATTGAGAAAGCGAGGATCGACATCGAGTATGCCCGAGCGACGCTCCGGAAGGCGGAGTCAGATGCGAACAAGGCGGACGCCGACGTATCCAAGACGCAGCAGGAACTGAGCAAGGCGGAGAAGGAGCTGGTGGAGTCGCAGATCAAGGTGGCCCGCCAGAAGAACCAGGTGATCACGGCTCCGTTTGACGGGATCCTGGTAAAGATCACGGCGAACCTCGGGACCGCGCTGGTGAAGGAAGGAGACCCGATCTGCACCATTGTTCCGGACACGGAGGACCGGGCGGTCCAGATCTGGCTGGATGGCAATGACGCTCCGCTGGTGGAAACAGGCCGACACGTCCGGCTGCAGTTCGAAGGCTGGCCTGCGATTCAGTTCTCGGGATGGCCTTCAGTGGCGGTGGGGACGTTTGGCGGGGAGATCGTTTCGGTCGATGCGACCGACGATGGCAAGGGAAGATTCCGAGCCCTGATCCGACCCGCCGCTGACGACATTCCCTGGCCGCAGGATCGATTCCTGAGGCAAGGGGTCCGCGCCAACGGGTGGGTGCTTCTTGATCAGGTTCCACTGTGGTTCGAAGTGTGGCGGAATCTCAACGGCTTCCCGCCAGTGGTCTCGATGGACGAGAAAGACGGCGGAAGCAAATCCAAGCCGCCGAAACTGCCGAAGTGATCGAGCGGGGGGCGGCGTGTCAAACTGCGGTGACCTCTCCGCATCTGCGGCGCGTGCCGGAAACGCAGATAAAATCCATCTAACAGGCACAATTCGACGTTTCGGCTGGCGGGATCGGCGGTCGATGCACCAGATGCAGTCTCCTTGGAGGCTTACCGAAATCACTCGCGGACTGGCTCAGGGAGGGGCCATTCGATGCGCAGATTCTGCGTGCACCTGTCGGCCCTGATCGCTTTTGGCTGTTCGACGACGCCACGAGGAGGAGGGGGAGTCGTCGGCCGTGACAACGGCCCACTTCCCGGTCGCCCGGTGCAAGCCGCAGACGCGGAACTTCCTGCTGACGAGACGGCCGAGGTGCGGACGGCGGCGAAAGTCACTTCAGCGAGTTACGAGGACGAGAAACGCGTCATTCCCGCCGACGAGGCTCCGCCCGATCCCGGGGAGAAGGAACGGATCGCCCCGCCTGCTCCGGACGGGTATCGGGCTCCGGGCGCCAAAGCGTTGCCGCTGGAGGCGGTCGTTCAGTCGGTCTATACGAGCTACCCGTACCTGCATGCGGCGATCTACGAGCGGAACGTCGCCTCGGGCTACCAGCTCGCTGCGGCGGGAGGCTTTGACACCAAGCTGAAAGCGTCGTCTGAGAACGGTCCGACCGGCTATTACCAGACGTACCGGCAGATGCTGGGGTTGTCGCAGCCGACGTACAACGGCGGCGAACTGTTTGCCGGCTATCGCATCGGTCGGGGCGACTACCAGCCTTGGTACCAGGAGCGCCAGACGAACGGCGGTGGCGAGTTCAAGGCGGGATTCGCGGTTCCGCTGGGGCGGAATCGGACAATCGACGCGCGTCGGGCGGAGCTGTGGCGGTCGACGTTCGAGATCCAGCGAGTGGAACCGGATATTCAGGCCCAGTTGATCGGTTTCGTCCAGGAAGCGTCTTATGCCTACTGGGACTGGGTGGCTGCGGGGCGCGATTACCGCATTTCAAAACGCCTGTTGGCGCTGGCCGAGAACCGCACGCAGCGGATCGAGCAGCAGGTGGAGGCGGGGTTCATCGATCCGCCGGAACTGACCGACAACCTGCGACTGATCGCCGACCGCAAGGCAAAGCTCGCGTCCTCCGGCCAGAAGCTGCAGGAGAAGGCAGTCAAGCTTTCGCTGTACCTGCGCGACGATTCCGGCGACCCGATCGTTCCCGGTCCGGACGTCCTGAACGAGTTTCCTGAGCCGGACGCGATCGACCGCGACCACCTGGCGGCGGACGCGCAGATTGCCCTCCGGGCCCGACCGGAGCTGAAAGTCCTGGACCTGCAGCGGCGGCAGTACGAAGTGGACTATGCGGAAGCACACAACGACCTGCGGCCGCAGGTGGATGGCGTGCTCACGGGATCGCAGGACATGGGTGAACCGACGAGTTCCAAGGGGGACAAGTCGGAGTTCGAGGCGGAAGCATCGCTGTTTGTGGAGGTGCCCCTGCAGCGCCGCAAAGGCCGGGGCAAGATGCAGGTGGTCGAGGGGAAGCTGTCGCAGCTGGCAGCCAAACGGCGGTACGTGGAAGACAAGATCGTCGCCAGCGTGCAGACGGCGTACATCGCGCTGGCGTCGGCCCACACGCAGGTGCTGGAGACGCGTGAAGCCGTGCGGCTGGCGGAGGAACTGGCGGTGCGGGAGCGCCAGAATTTCGACGCGGGGGCATCGGACCTGTTGAAGGTGACGCTTCGCGAGCAGTACGCCGTGGAATCGGCGTTCAAAGAGGTGGAAGCGCTGCTGTTGTATTACCGTTCGCAGGCGGATTACCGGGCTGCGCTGGCACAGGACCTGGCGCCGGTTGTGACGCCGAACGTGCCGTGACGGGACTCGGCAGTGAGGTCAGTACATGAAAAAAACCCCGACGATGTCGGGGTTTTCAGGCGATTGTGATTCCTCACAACCGTTCAAAGTGGCGGGGACAGGATTCGAACCTGCGACCTCGAGGTTATGAGCCTCGCGAGCTACCGGGCTGCTCCACCCCGCGTTGTGGCGGAAGAATTTCTTCCGGGCAAGGGACTGTATCGACGAGCGGGCCGTCCGTCGAGCGTGAATGTGCCGGAATTCGATCCAGATTCCGTCAAATCATCTTCCGGGGCGGTCCGGGGTGGAAGAGTCGACCTTTTTCGTGAGGTTGGGGCGATCGGGAACGCGTTGCGTCACGGTGGAATCGCCCCGTTTTGCGGCGGGGCCGGTGGCCGACCAGTTGGGAGTGGGGGTGCCAATGAAGTTGATGTCATGGACGACGGTGTCCCAGTTCACGATGCCCTGGCGGTCGATGGTGAGGCGGAGGACCCAGCCGACATTGGCTTCCGGCTCTTCGAACCCGTCGAACACAAAATTGCCGAGGCTGTAGATGATGGGGCGGTCGTTGTAGATCTCGGCTCCCTGGGTGACGTGGGCATGCGCGCCGATGACGGCGGAAGCGCCGGCATCGATCATGGCGCGGGCAAACTGCTTCTGGCGGTCGTCGGCCTGGGGCTCATATTCGGAGCCCCAGTGCATGAAGGGGATGACCACATCGGCCTTGTGTATTTCGCGGGCGGCGCGGAGATCGGCGAGGACATGCTCATCGACGCCCCAGGCGACTCCGGGATCGTTCTCGCCGGCGGCGAATTCCTTCGGGATGAATTCGTTGTAGCCCAGGATCGCGATGCGAACCCCGTTGCGTTCAACGAGCCAGGGCTTGCGGGCCTCGGCGAGATTGCGGCCGCCGCCGAAGAGGGGGATTTTTCCGGCGAACAACTCGAGTTCTTCGAGGAGGGCTTCGTCGCCGAAGTCGCCGGTGTGGTTGTTGGCGATGGAGAAGGCATCGAACCAGCGGTCGAGAACGGGGATGGCGCGGGGGTGGACGCGAAAGGTATAGGGCTTTCGGAACTGCCTGCCGCCGGTCGTCACGACGCATTCGAGATTGCCGACGACGAGGTCGGCCTCGCGAAAGACGTCGGCGTAGTGAGCGAAGGGGTCGACTCCCTGGCTGAGGGTTGCGCCGGGGAACATGTCGAGCATGATGTCGCCGGTGAAGACGAGCCGGACGGTCTCAGCGCGCGGGGGACGGGGGGCGATTTCGGCGAGCGCGGTGGAACAGACCAGGAGCGCCGCGAAGCAGGCGACGAATCGCCGACGGGAGGAGAGGTGCATTGCGAGGCGAGCGGAGAATGATGGCGGCGGCCACTGAGAGGGTTACGGTCGCATCACCATGCCGGGAGGGTGAACTGCGACCCGGAGTTCGTCACGCCTGATCACTGAGGCGGGCACCAGTGGCTCGGCGGATCCTCCGTGAGGTTGGAGGGGGCCGGTTTCGACCGCACTGGCGGCGTCGGCGTCACCTCTTCCTGGAGCGAGGGGCGCCTAATCGACGTACAGGAACTCGTTGGAGTTGAGCAGGACGTGGCAGAAGTCGACCAGGGCGGAGTCGACTTTCGCCAGGTCGGCGGGGCCGGCTTCTCCGCGGCGTTCGTAGATGAAGTTGACGGCCCGCTCGAGTTCGGGGACCGTGGCGTCGCGTGCCACGGCGAGGCGATAGGCGAGACGGACGCGGGAGTCTTCACCGCCGGGAGCTTCACGAACGAGACGTTCGGCCAGAGTCTTTGCGCGGTCGAGCATCCAGTCGCCGTTGATCATGAACAGCGACTGAGTCGGGCTGGTGGTGGTGTTTCGTTCTCCGACGCTGCTGAAGCGTTCGGGGAAGTCAAACACGTCGAGCAGGGGATCGCGCTTGTTACGGACGACCTTCGTGTAGATCGAGCGACGCTTTTCCTGGATGTCGGTCCCTTCTCCGCCGGCGCGGACATCGAGTTCACCGGCGACCGCGAGAGCGGCGTCGCGAATCTGCTCGCCGCCCAGGCGGCGGACGGGGGCGTGCCAGACGAGACGGTTCTGGGGATCGATCTCCTGGGCTTTCGCCATCACGGGCGTCATTCCGTTCCGGGCCTGGTCGTCGTCGGCCGAAAACGCGGCCTGACGATAGGCGGAGGAGAGGAGGATTTCGCGATGGATCGATTTCAGGCTCCAGCCGTTCTGGACCAGCCTGACGGCCAGCCAGTCGAGGAGGCCGGGATGCGAGGGGGCTTCGCCGAGCCGACCGAAGTCGCTGGGCGTGGCGACGAGACCCTTGCCGAAGTGCGACTGCCAGATGCGGTTGACGACGATCCGCGAGGTGAGGGGATGGTCGGGCTGGGCCAGCCAGCGGGCGAGGATCGTCCGGCGTCCGGAGGTGGAGGCGTTGTCTGCGGGGGGCGGAATGCGGGCGGGTTCCGGATCGATGACGGAGAGGAAGCCAGGATCGACGGGGCCCATCCGCTGCTTGTCGGGAATGAACACCACCGGTGCGGTCGGGCCAAACTCGGAAACGGTACGGGCCTGGGGCTGCTGCCGGGGCTTCAGCGAATCGAAGGTCGCGAGTTCTTCCTGGAGTTTCTTCCAGTCTTCCTTGTCCTTGCCCTTGAGCTTGGCCGCAAACCCTTCGGCCGCGCCGTCGACCTGCAGCTTCATCAGGGCGATGATCGGCTCATCTTCGGGGCGGCGTTCGCCATCGGGCTTGTTCCAGATGGCGCGGAACTCCTTGTCGAAGATCTGGAGGGCCCTGGTCGACGCTTCGGTGTAGCGGGCGGCCTTGAAGTCTTCGATGCGCTGGCGGACATCGGTAGTCGCTTCCATCCAGCCCTGCATCGCCTTCGTGAAGTCGGCGTCGTAGGCGGCGGCCGGCAGTTCGTGATCCTGGAATGAGAGGCCCGAGAAGAAGGCCTGGAGGCGGAAGTAGTCTTTCTGGAGAACGGCGTCGAACTTGTGGTCGTGGCAGCGGGCACAGCCGACGCTGGTGGCGAGGAACACATCGCCGACGCAGTCGGTGATGTCGTTCAGCATGTCGCGCCACTGGCCGCGGACATCGCGCTGGTTGTATTCGTAGATCCCATGCCGGAGGAACCCGGTGGCGACGAGGGCCTCGGGGTTGTCCGGATCAATTTCGTCACCGGCGAGTTGTTCGGTGATGAAGCGGTCGTAGGGCTTGTCGTCGTTGAACGACTTCACGACGTAGTCGCGGTAGCGCCAGGCGGTGGGGCGATAGTCGTCCTGCTTGTAGCCATCGGACTCGGCGTAGCGGACGAGGTCGAGCCACTGGCGGGCCTGATGCTCGCCGAAACGGGGGCTGCGGAGGAGGCGATCGACGACCTTCTCATAGGCCTCGGGGGATTCATCCGAAAGAAAGGCATCGAGTTCGGCCGGGGTGGGAGGGAGGCCGATGACGTCCTGCGTGACTCGGCGGAGCAGGGCCACTTTGCCAGCTTCCACCGAGGGGGAAATGCCGGCCTGGGCCAGCTTCTCGAGGATGAAGGCATCGACGGGATTTCGCACCCAGGGGCGATCCAGTCCGTGGGCCTTGCCGACGCTCGCATCGGCCTGAGAGACGTCGGGAGGAGTGACCGCTTTCGGAGGCTGATAGGCCCAATAGGCGCGGTCGGCGTCCGTGATGCGTTCGACGGGGGCAGTCTTCACCGGCGCGGCGGCGTCGCCGTCGGGCCAGTAGCCGCCGCTGGTGACCCATTCCGTCAGGAGGGCGATTTCTTCCGGCGGGAGCTTGCCGCTCGGGGGCATCTCGAGGGTCTCGTAGTTGATCGCATCGACGATGAGGCTCTCGCCGGGCTTGCCGGGGACAAGCGCGGCGCCGCTGTCGCCTCCAGCGAGCATGGAAGCCTTCGTATCGAGCCGAAGGTTTCCGCTCTGCTTTTCGTCACCGTGGCATTTGAAGCAGCGGGCGGCCAGCAGGGGACGGATGTGGGTTTCGAACGCCTTGCGCCGGGCGGCTTCGCGCTCGGCATCGGGAGTTTCTCCCAGGGCGCTGGAGCAGACGAGCGCTGCGACGACCATGAGTCCAAGGTGCATTCCGCATCGCAACATGCCGTCATCCTCAACTCAAGGGTGCGCACAGACCGGGGGCCGTGGGGCCGCACCGTGGAATCAAGGATAACCGTGGGATTGCCGGCGGGGAACAGATTTCAGCCCGGGCCGGGAGAGCTGAGGAGAAAGGCGAGGCCGAGACCGAACAACACGACCGAAACGGCTGCCCGGAGGAGGTCGGGGGAGGTTCTGGACAGACAGCGTTGCCCGATCGCAATTCCCGCGAGGACCGGCAGGAGCGAAACGGCCGTTGCGGTCAGCAGGGGCTCCGCGATCCGCCCGTCCGCCACAATGACGGCAAGACGCACGAGGCCCGATGCGAGGAAGATGGCGCTCAGGACGGCGACGACGCGATGGACGGGCCAGGGCCTGGAGTAGAGGTAGGCGACGAGGGGGGGGCCGCCAATGTTGAAGGCCCCGGTGAGCCAGCCGCTGAAGACGCCGATTGCGGTGGCGGTGGCGGTCGGCGCATCGGCATCCCCGGCCGGGGCCTTGCGAAATCGCCGGCCGACGACGTCCCAGACGACCATCAAACAGATCGCGGCTCCGAGCCAGGGGCGGACGGAGTTTTCGGGGATCAAGGTTCGGAACTGGTAGCCCAGCGGAACGCCGACGCACGAGCCCAGAAGCAGGGGCAGGGTGCCCTGCGCGCGGAAGTGCTTCCGCGCGACGGCGATGTTCATCGACGTGACGACGACACCGACCATTGTGCAGAGGGTCTGAGCATCGCGGACGGGGAGCCAGAGCGGCAGGAGCCCCATGGCGGTCAGGCCGAAGCCAAATCCGGTAAGTCCCTGCAGGAAGGAGGCGATCGCCAGGCAGGCGGCGACAATCAGCAGCGTTGAGCTCATTGCGATGAACGCCGCCGCTCAGGCCTGCCTTGAAACCGATTCTGCAACCGACGCTGGCGGCGTCGGCAACGGCTATTCTGCATAGGGATGGACGACAGTGAAGTCGATACGCGTGGCTGACTTGGTTCCAGCGTTGCCGGCTTCCCAGAGGATGCCGAGTTCGCCGTGTCCCGGGCGGACCTCGGCCATGTCGCTGTATGCCGAAGGGCCTTCGTGAATCAATGGACCGTCGCGCCAGGTCTTCGTGTCGTCGGAGCTGAAACGGAGCCGCAGGTCTTTTCGACCGCCGCCGGAGGGGCCGTGATCATCGGGGCCGCAGAAGACGACGAGCGGATCCTTGCCGTTGTTCGTCATGCGCCAGAGCGAACACTGTACGACGGGCGGGTCGATGATCTCCGGCGCGGGTTTGAAGCCTTTCCATTCGGCGGCTCCCGAGGGATCGAAGGACTGACCACCATCGGAACTCCAGGCTTCGGCGCGAGTTCCGGGCATCTTGCCGTTCTGGTCGCGGGTGTTGATGTAGAGCCGGCCGTCGCCGAGTTCGACGACGGTGGTTTCATTGGATTCGAGCGTGTCGTCGTAGAAGTCGTCGATGAGGCCCAGCCGCCAAGTTTTCCCGTGGTCGTCACTCAGAATCATCTGGACGCCGCAGGGGCCTTTGTCGCCGCCGGTGGCGCTGACGCGATGATCGGCGGGGATGACGAGGCGGCCGCGATGCTTGCCGTGGAGGAGCTGGATTGCGTGGCAGGGGCCGGTGGCATACCAGCCCCAGCCGGGCTTCTTGACGTCCCTGGTGATGTCGCGCGGCTTGGCCCATGTTTTTCCGTGGTCGTCGCTATAGGTGACGAACACGAAATCGTTCTCGACGGTGAACGGGAGCCACATGCGGCCGCGATGTTCGGGGTCGAGATGATCGACGACGGGACAGGGATTGCCGATCGTGATCTCAGGGGGATTCTCGCCGAAGAGGGGCTTGAAGTCGTCGCTCTCCTGAACTTTCTCGAGGGGCCCCCAGGTGTTCCCGCCGTCGAGGGATCGTTTCATCACGAGATCGATTTCGCTCGCATCACCCCCGGTACGGGCTTCGCAGAAGGCGAGGAGGTTGCCGTTGGCTGCGAGGACCAGGGCGGGGATGCGGAAGATCTTGTAACCGTCATCACCGTTCTTGAAGACGGTGGAGCGGACGGGGGCGGCCGCCAGCAACGGAGCCGCCGCAAACAGCAACAACAGCGTCGAGCACAAGCGCAGCATGTCGTCTCCAGAGTGATGGATCGGGGGCCAGTCTTTCACATTTGGTGAAAAATGCGAGTCGATCAGGGGCGGTCCGGGGCGGGCACGTTTTTCAACTGGAGGGGATGGAAAGGTTGTTGACGTCTGGAATGAGAGCAACAGGTGGCTCGACCCGCCGGCTAGCGCCTAGCGGCTCACGGGACGGCGCGTTCTGCCCTGCCGGATGTGAAATGCACGCCGGGCCTGGCGGCGGGCGGTGAGTTCGATTGCGAATCGCGCGTTCGTGCCTGTGTCGCCCTTTCAGGGCTGGATCGATCAAGATGAAACGCCAACCCAGGGCGTTGCCCTGGGCTCTGGTGTGAGGCCCTTTCAGGGCCAGTGCATCAAGCCTGAGCGTGAGCGCCCTTGGCAAGTTCCTCGTAGACTGCTGCGTGGCGTTCAATCATTCGCGGGACGCTGAATTCGGATTGCATGCGGTCGCGGGCGGCGGTGGAGAGGGATTGCCGCAGGGCCGGATCCTGAAAGAGCTTGACCGAATACTGGGCGAAGGCGACGCCGTCGCCGACGTTGGCGAGATAACCGTGAACTCCGTGCGTGATGAGTTCGCGATTGGGGGGGATGTCGCTGGCGATGACGGGGGTGCCGGCGGCCATCGCTTCCATGAGGCTGTTCGACATGCCTTCAAAGCCGCTGCCGAGCCAGAACGCATCGAGATGGTGGATGAGGCTGGCCGCGTCGTCGCGGTGGCCGAGGAAGTTCACGAAGTCGGCGACTTCGACATCGCGGGCATGCTGCTGCAGATGCGCCCGTTCGGGGCCGTCGCCGATGATGAGCATGCGGGCAGTGGGTTCCGCCTGCCGCAAGACCTGCATCCCCCAGAGAAGGTCGTCGACACGCTTCTGTTTTGCCAGGCGGCCGATGACTCCGACGAGTTTTGTTTCCGGAGTGAAGCCGAGGGAGTTCAGGAATTCGGCACGGGACGTTGTCGGCCGCGGTGGTGGAGTGACGGCATTTGGGATGACGGAGATGAGTGAGCGCGGGACGCCCTGCTGCTCGTAGAACGTGGCGACGCTTTCTGAGTTGCCGAGCAGGGCATCGGTGCAGCTGATCAGTCGTCGGTCGAGCCAGAGCTGCCAGCTGGCTTTCCAGGAGTCGACGCAGCGTTCGGAGACGACGGTTTTGAATGCGCGTCGCCTGGGGGTGGCGAGTCGGCCGTAGGCGTTGGCGGCGAAGAGCCAGGAATGGAGGATGTCGGGCGGGTTCTCGCGCAGGCGTTTCTTCAGGGTGCGGAGTGTGCGGGGATCGAACTTGCCGCGTTTGCCGAGGATGGTAACGGGGATGTCGGCGCGGTGGAGGTCGTCTTCGAGCGGGCCGGAGCGGGTGAGGACGATGACTTCGGGCGCAATGCGGTCGCGGGGCAGTCCGGTGGCCAGAAGCACGAGCTGCTTTTCGGCGCCGGAGCGGTCGAGGGTCGGGATGAGGAAGGTGACGCGGAGCAAAGGGTGCCTGGGATCCGAAGAGATGTGGAAGGAGGGGGAACGGAGTACTGGGTACTCGGCAGGATTGGCGCAATGTCGGGAGTTCTACATGCTGCGACGGTGAAGTGAAGTCGTTGGCAACCTCTGGCCGGAGGCCAAATCAACGCCCTCAGCTCACGCGTCGACTCCACCGGAAGACCCGATGGTTCGGTCCTGACAGACCACTCAATCCATTCGTATTGCGACGGGTTCCAGTGATGTCACATTCGCCAACCTTTGGGACGGCGGGATCGAGTCCAGATTCGCCATGTCCTTGTCGTCACGATGCCAGTGCAGGGAAATGGTAGCTCGCGATACGATTCAAGAATCAAGACGTTCCCGTCGAACCGGCACGCAACATAGCGCTCACCAATCGCGACGTTTGGATTCGGATTTGAAGATGTAAGTGTAAAGGCATTCTGGCCGAGCCACTCCCAGCGATGGTCACCAGGAAGGTCGAAGGCACTCCCTTTGGAGACGTGCCGCACGCGTGCCGAACCATCGGCCTCCAGCAGGATCCTGACCCATCCTTGGGGATCTTCCCAGCAGCCAATCAGGGCTTCCCGGTCGATGTCGCTGCGGGCACGATCATTCCGCCAGCGACATCGGAACGAGGGGTTGCGCCCTTGCAGGAGCTCATCAACATTGACCGAACGTCCACTGCTCGGCCAATGAATCGTCTGCTCGTTACGCAAGACGAACGCGCGGCGAGAGGAGTCGTCGAGATCGAACCAGGAAGGGTCTTCTCCGCATCGGACGACGACCCGGCTCCAGCTGCTTCGTTGCGATGTGTCGAGTTGACATTCCTCAAGTATGACAACGAGTGACCCAGCCACAATCTCGATGTCTAAGATCCGATATTCCATGATCTGTTGACGCAATCGCAAGAAACGACGGGATCTCTCGCAGCCCAATAAAATCTGCTGTCAAAACTCTTTCCAGTCGAGGATGACTTTTCCGGACTGACCGGAGCGCATGACTTCGAAACCTTTTTCGAAGTCTCTGGCGTGGAAGCGGTGGGTGATGACGGGGGCGATATTGAGGCCGCCCTGGAGCATCACCGTCATCTTGTACCACGTCTCGTACATCTCGCGGCCGTAGATGCCCTTGATCGTGAGCATGTTGAAGATGACGGTGTTCCAGTCGATCGCGACCTCTTTCTCGGGGATGCCGAGCATCGCAATTTTTCCGCCGTGGGCCATGTTGGCCAGCATGTCGCGGAAGGCCGTGGGATTGCCCGACATTTCGAGGCCGACATCGAAGCCTTCTTTCATGCCGAGTTCCTTCTGGACGTCGGCCAGCTTCTCGGTGCGGACATCGACCACGCGGGTGGCTCCGAGTGTTTTTGCCAGGTTGAGCCGCCAGGGGTTCACATCGGTGACGACGACGTAGCGGGCGCCGGCGTATTGGCAGATGGCGGCCGCCATGCAGCCGATCGGGCCGGCCCCCGTGATCAGGATGTCCTCTCCGAGGAGATCAAAGGACAGAGCGGTGTGAACGGCGTTGCCGAACGGGTCGAAGATGGAAGCGACATCGAGATCGATGCCGGGGGCATGATGCCAGACATTGGTCATCGGGACGGAGATATATTCCGCGAAGGCTCCGGGCCGGTTGACGCCGATGCCCTTCGTGTCGGCACAGAGGTGCCGCCGGCCGGCGAGACAGTTGCGGCAATGCCCGCAGACGACATGGCCTTCGCCGCTGACGATCTCGCCCGGGAAGAAGTCGTGGACGTTGGCCCCGACCTCGATGATCTCGCCGACGAACTCGTGGCCGACGACCATCGGGACGGGAATCGTTTTCTGGGCCCAGGCGTCCCAGTTGTAGATATGGACATCGGTGCCGCAGATTCCGGTGCGGTCGACGCGGATGAGGCAGTCGTTGATGCCGACCTTTGGCTCGGGAACATCCTCCAGCCAGAGACCTGGCTGGGCGTGCTTCTTGACGAGGGCTTTCATGCGGCGTCGTGGGGAATGAGCCGTTGGCAGGAAGGGAGTCGCTTGTCAGGAAGTAAGGAAGATACCGAGTTGGCCAGAAGGTTCGGTATCCAGGTTCTCTGCCATTTTTCGCAGGTGCGGGGTCTCAGGGGAGAGGTCGCGGCCTGCCGGCGGCCATCGCAATTCGCGGACGCTGTGGTCGGCGGGTAGACTGGGCTGCGGCTGAAACTGCGGGACGCGAACGCCCGCGGCAGACCGGCTCTCGATTAGGACTGCACCATGTCGCTGAGGCACGTAGTTGGCTTCTTTCTGTTCGTGGCGATGGCCATTCCCGCCTCCTGCCTGGTCGCTGAGGAGACCAACTCACGGCGGGTGACCGTGGACAATTTTGTTCGCGCGGAAACGGACATGTACTTCGGCCGCTTCGTGAATGAAGGGGGCTTCGGCAAGTTCAAACACGATCGCGAGCTGGCTTCGATCGACAACCAGACAGTGATCCGGTTGAACCGCGACACGCTGTATTCGTTTGGCGTGTTCGATCTGGATGCCTCGCCGGTGATTGTCACGCTGCCGGATGCGGGAAAGCGTTTCATGGCTCTGATGGTGATCAACCAGGATCACTACGTGCCAGAGGTGGTGTATGCGCCGGGGAGGCACACGTTTACGAGGGAGAAGGTTGGGACGCGTTATGTCGCTTTCGCGGTGCGGACGTTTGTCAACCCGGACGACGCGGCGGATGTCAATGCGGTCCACGCCCTGCAGGATGCGATCAAGACGGAGCAGAAGCAGTTGGGGAAGTTCGTCGCGCCGACGTGGGATCCTGTTTCACACAAGAGAATGCGCGACGCGCTGCTTGGCGTCGTCGAGGCGAACGGCGAGTTGAATTCGGCACGGATGTTCGGGAGCAAGGAGGAGGTCGACCCGGTGGAGCATCTCCTGGGCACGGCCGCGGGGTGGGGCGGGAATCCACGGGCCGACGCATTTTACTCGGGGGCGACTCCGGCCGAGAACGACGGGAAGACACCCTACGTCCTCGTCCTGAAAGACGTGCCTGTTGACGGGTTCTGGTCGGTGAGCGTGTACAACAAGGAGGGGTACTTCGAGAAGAACGCCCTGGGGGCCTACTCGCTGAACAACATCACTGCCAAGGCGGCGACTGACGGGACCGTCACGATCCGTTTCGGCGGCGATGAAAAGGGGACGAATTACCTGCCGATCGAGCCGGGCTGGAATTATCTGTTGAGGTTCTACCGTCCGCGGAGAACGCTGCTGGATGGCGAATGGAAGATTCCGCTGGCGGAACCTGTGAAATAGGCCGTCGGAGAAAGTTCCCTGGTCGTGAGCAGCGAGTGAGATGGGCTGCGAGCAAAGCAGTCGGATCTGTCCGCACGGGTGACTGTCGCGACCTGATCTCAATAGGCAGTCCTCACCGTATTGTGGCGACAAAATCTTAACAATTTCTTGACGGTTCCTTCGCGTGAGCGTAGGTTCGTTCCATGCCGTTTGACAGAGGGCATGGCCCGCTGAACGGCAGGTCTTTGTTCATTCCATAACTCGGGGGAGGATGGGAATGGCTGCTCATCGTCGTCGTCGTTTTCGTGGCTTTACCCTGATTGAGCTGCTGGTGGTGATCGCGATCATCGCCATCCTGATTGCCCTTCTCTTGCCGGCCGTGCAGCAGGCGCGTGAGGCGGCCCGCCGGACGCAGTGCAAGAACAACCTGAAACAGATCGGGCTGGCGCTGCATAACTACCACGACACCTACCTGGTGTTTCCGATGGCGAACGTGGTGCGGTTTGATGGCACGGTGCGGGGCGATGGCTGGACGTGGCACGCCCGGATCCTGCCGTTCATCGACCAGGCGCCGTTGTTCAACCGGGTCAGTGGGGTGATGGGAACCGACGTCGGGAACCAGAATTCGACGGAGCAGCTTCTGGCCGGCCGAGACACGAAGATCACGAACTTCCAGTGTCCGTCCCATCCGGCGTCCACGATTTCGAACTCCTCCAAGAACGGCTACCAGGTCAGCACGTATAACGGCGTGACCGGAAGCGTGTGCTTCAATGACGACCAGCTCGATGCGGCCACGGACGTGGGCTATGCCGGCGACGGAATGTTCTTCATGAACAGCCGGGTGCGGATCGGAGATGTGGTCGATGGAACTTCGAACACATTCCTCGTCGCCGAGGTGCAGGACGAACTGAACGGCTCTCCGAACCAGAACCGTCTTCCGGGGAGTGACCGCCGGTACTGCTTCTCAGACAACAGCGACGGGAATCCGCCGACCGACATCACCGAGTACCTGGTGGGGATGGAGCTGAACGATCCGATCAATGCGAATCACCGTGATGTGGATGGCTACTACAACAACACGGGGGAATATGCGGGGAGCTACCACGTCGGCGGGGCGCAGTTCCTGATGTCCGACGGGGCTGTGCGGTTCGTCTCGCAGAACATCAACATGAATCTGTACCAGGGCGTGAGCACGCGCGCGAAAGGGGAGGTGAGCGGCGAGTTCTGAACCGCTGTTCGCGTGAACCCATCCGACTCACACCTTTCGAGGATCCTCTCGTGTTCCGAACAGATTCATTGCGCACGCTGGTGCTTGCGGGAGCCCTCTGCATGGCGTTTGCCGGTTGCGGGGAAGGCAAATTTCCGGTGCGGCCGGCGACAGGGAAGGTTCTGTGCAGCGGCCGGCCTGTCGGCATCGGTTCGATCTCCTTCACTCCTGTGGGCGACCCGGGCAGCATGGAATCGGGCAAGCCGGCGATGGGAACGTTGCGTCCTGACGGGACATTCACGCTGACGACAAACGACCGGTTCGATGGCGCGATCGTCGGCAAGCATTCTGTGCGTTACTTCGGCCCGGAAGACGAAGACTCCGATGAACCGTCGGTTGCGGAGGGGTCGGCCGAAGAGAAGGCCAAGATCGCGGAGCGTCAGAAGCAAAAGAAGGAGCAGCAGAAGATGCTGTGCGTTCAGAAGGGCGAAATCATCGTGGAGGTGAAGAATGACGGAGTCAACGACTTCACGATCGAGCTGACCTCAGGCGGCCCTGGCTGATTGCTGCCAGGAGTTCATTGCGACTCGACGGTTGTGCCTCCACCTGGGGGCACCGGAGCAATGCGCGGCCCCTCGTTTGATCACCGCCTGCGACAGAGGCCGGAGCGCTGATTCCTTCCGGCGCGCCCTTGCGTTCGCGTAGCTCGCGCACAAACATCAACGCAGACGTCGCAGAAGAACTTGCTTGTCGCGGTCGCTTTGCCGGAATGTTTTCCTTTCGAGGGGGAACCATGAAGCGTTTGCCGACGGTGTGGCTGGCGTTGTTGGCGGCTCTGTTTGCGCTCGGGGCGTTCTGGCCCCTTCCAGGAGGGGCCCTTCTCGGACAGGCGGCGGCTCCGGTGGAAGCACCGGCCGCACGATTCCACTACTTCAGCTTCATCAACGACCCGGCCTTCTCCAATGTGGAGAGGGTCTTGTTGTTTGTGGTTCTGGGAGTGGCGTTCGCGGGGCTGGCCTATGCGTGGATGCTGATGAAGCAGGTGCGCGAGGCGGACCAGGGGACGCCGCGGATGCAGGAGATCGCGCGTGCGATTCGTGAAGGGGCGGACGCTTACCTCAAGCGACAGCTCACGACGGTGGCGATCCTGATCCTGGTGCTGGTGGCGGTGCTGTTCGAGACGAAGGCGGCTTCCTCGCCGCTCGGGCGTCAGGATCCGTTCGCGTGGGGACGCGCGGGGGCGTTCCTGATGGGGGCGGTCTTCTCGGGGCTGGTCGGGTTCGTGGGGATGCGGCTGGCGACGACGGGCAACCTGCGGGTGGCCGCGGCGGCCCAAGTCGGTTTCGGACGGGCGCTGATGCTGGGTTACCGTACCGGGACCATCACGGGAATGCTGACGGATGGGCTGGGGCTGCTGGGCGGAACTCTGATCTTCATGGCGTATGGCGAGCATGCGTATGAGGCGCTGCTCGGATTCGGATTCGGCGGGACGCTGCTGGCGTTGTTCATGCGCGTCGGCGGGGGGATTTATACGAAGGCCGCGGACGTGGGCGCTGATCTCGTCGGGAAGATCGAGAAGGACATTCCGGAGGACGATCCGCGGAACGCGGCGACGATCGCGGACAACGTGGGGGACAACGTTGGCGACTGCGCAGGGATGGCGGCGGACATCTTCGAGTCGTACGAAGTGACGATCGTGGCCGCGATGATCCTGGGCTGGGCGAGCTTCGGCCATGTCGGCGTGCTGTTCCCGATTCTCGTCCGGGCGATCGGGGTGTTCGCCTCGATCATCAGCACCTACCTGGTGAAGGCGGGCGACAAGGGGAACGTCGGCGAGGCGATGAAGTCGATCAATTTCGGATTCATCGTGGGCTCGGCGATTTCGGTCGTCGGCTTCCTGATCCTGGGTTACGTCTACCTGCGGTTCGATTCGACCAACATGACGAACGCCGAGACGCTGGCGGCCATCAACGCGCTGCCGACGTGGGCCAACCTGGGGACGCAGGGGCTGGACATGCGGCCGGCCTATACGTGCCTGATCGGAATCCTGCTGTGCATCCTGCTGAACCGGATCACGGAATACTTTACGGGGACCGAGTATGCCCCGGTGCGCGGCCTCGTGAGGAACTGCACCACCGGGCATGCGACGAACATCATCGAAGGGTTTTCGGTCGGGTATTCGTCGGCGGTGTGGACGGCGCTGGCGCTGTGCCTGGCGATCTATACGGCCGCGGCGGTGTATTCGGGAACGAACGCGATCTTCGTGGCGTACGGCGTGGCGATGACGGGGATCGGGATGCTGACGCTGACGGGGAACACGATTTCGATGGACGTGTTCGGACCTGTTGCCGACAACGCGAACGGGATCGGCGAGATGGGTTACGACCGCGAGCAGATGGGAGAGGCGAAGTACAAGGAGGCCCGCCAGATCCTGGCCGACCTGGATGCGGTCGGGAACACGACCAAGGCGGTGACGAAGGGGGTGGCGATCGGCTCGGCTGTGATCGCGGCGGTGTCGCTGTTCGCGAGCTACATCACGGTGATCGGATCGGGCGGAGCAGGGGAAGAGAAGCCGATTCCGATCGAACTGTTCGACCGCGTCGCGGGAATGCTGAGCGTCTCCGATCCACACCTGTTCGTCGGGATGCTGATTGGGGGAGGGATTCCATTCCTGTTTTCGGCGATGACGATCCGGGCGGTGGGGCGTGCGGCGTACCTGATCGTCAATGAATGCCGCGAGCAGTTCCATGACAAGGAGATCTGGGCGGGGACAAAGAAGCCCGACTATGCCCGCGTGGTGAATATCTGCACGGCCTCGGCGCAGCAGGAGTTGATTGGCCCGGCGTTCCTGGCGGTGTTCAGCCCGGTGCTGGTCGGTTTCCTGCTGGGGCCGGTGGCGCTGGCGGGATTCCTGGCGGGGTCGATCGTTGTGGGTCAGCTGCTGGCGTCGTTCATGTGCAACGCGGGCGGGGCATGGGACAACGCGAAGAAGATGGTGGAAGACGAGCCGCGGGATGCGGTCGCGAACACCGGCAAGGGGAGCGAAAAGCACAAGGCGTCGGTGACGGGCGATACGGTGGGAGATCCGCTGAAGGACACGGCCGGCCCGGCGGTGAATCCGCTGCTGAAGGTGATGAACATGGTGTCGATCCTGACCGTGCCGCTGGCGCTGCGTTACGACGCGAACGTGGTGGACCGGGTGACGAGTGGAGCGAATGAGTTCCACTTCGAGCTGCCGAAAGACTTCGGCCTGCTGAGCCGCGACGGGCTGTGGTGGGGCGCGGTGGTGGTTTCGATTGCGGCGCTCGGGTGGGCGATCTGGCAGTCGAAGCGACAGACTTCGGAATGACGAAGCGGTTCCCTTGCCTTCCGGCTTCGCCTCGACGGCGCGGGATCGCCGATTACTTCACGGTTGCGGTGATTCGCATCTTCTCTGGAAGTGCGTTTCGCGCCCCGATGTCGCGGGGAATGACCGCGAGGGACTGGGTTCCGGGGGGGACCAGGAAATAGAGCTGGCGGTTCGCGTCCTCGAACACGCAGGGGTAGGCCGTTGTGCCCACGGCCGCGTGGAAGTGGTAGCCCTTCGGTCCCGCGAGGCCTTCCATTCCGACGACGTCGCCGTAGCTGCCGAGCCTTGCGGGAACTCCGGCGGCGACGGCCTCCTGGATCGACTTCGACATCTGGCCGACGGAGTGGCTGAGGGCGGATTTCCAGGCTTCCTGCAAAGCGGCAACGGTCGCGGGGTCCTGGAGTTCGGCGATCGCGGAGGTCGGGACCGCGACGAGCATGCGTTCGCTTGTCGGCGTCAGCGAGAGCTGCAGGCGGTCCGCGGCCGACCCGAATCGCACCTTCATCTTTGCTTCCGTCAGTTCGACGGGATTGAGTTCGAGAGACGTCGTCATCGCGCGCCAGTCGGCCGAGGTGACGTTGACGTCGCCGGCGTTGAGGTCCTTGGAGAGCGTTGCATTGGCGATGACCGCGGCATCGGCGGTCCGGACGACGTTTTGCCGGTTCGACCACCACCACGTACCCGTGACGCCGATGGTCGCGAGAGCGAAGGCGAGAATCATGCCGATCCAGCCCCGGCTCATCCGCCGCTGGTTCCGCTTCGCCAATACGGCGTGCGGGTTGACCTGGGGCCCGGGGCCGTCATCGTCGTCCGCGGCGAAAAACGGCGACGCCTCCCCGGATGCGGGGGGAGCCGCAAACATGGGGGACGGATCGGGTTCAAATCCGGATCCGGCCGTCGCGGCCGGAATCGCCACGCGGGGAACGCGCATCTTCGCCTGGCATTTCGGGCAGGCGATGACGGTTCCCATCGCGGCGTCGGCGACTCGCAGCGTCTTGAAGCAGGCGGGACAGTCCAGCTGAATGGCCATTGGGAAAGTGCGTTCCGATGCGTCGCGAGAATGGGTTCAGAGGTCGGGGCATCTTCGCCCGGCGCTATTCGCCATGCCAGCCATCGTCGCCATCCGCTGGCTCCGCCGCAACTCGCGAAATCCTTGCCGCTGCGGCCCACAGGAGGACCGCGACGCCGGCGCGGACGACACCGGTGAGGAACATTGACTGGAAGACCGGGCCGAGCGGCATCCCACCCATTCCCGCTCGCCCTCCGCCGATGGTCGAGTACATGTAACCGAGATTAAACAGGGCGCTGGCCGTTGTGATCACCGCTTCGACGACCAGATAGACCGCGATCAATCGGCAACCGACGAAAACCGCTCCACGTTGAGTCATGCTTTGCTCCCGATGTGCTGTCAGAATTCCATCATGCGAACGAGGGGCGTTGATCGACGGATCAAAGCATATCGCCTTGTCGCTGTTGATCCCGCTCGGCTAGTGTGACCCTCGACCCGTGGTCCGGGGAATTGGTCCACGGAACTCCTCCATCGAATCCCGAGCTGCACTGATGGTCGACTACGAAAAACTGGGCGTCTTCTACCTTGGCCGCGAATACGATTCGGCCGCCGCGGCCGCCCGGGAGGATCTCGTTCTCTACGACTCGAAGGATCTCACCACGCACGGCGTGATCGTGGGGATGACGGGAAGCGGGAAGACGGGGCTCGGCATCGCCCTGCTCGAGGAGGCGGCGATCGACGGGATTCCCGCGATCGTCGTCGATCCCAAGGGGGATCTGGGGAATCTGCTCCTGTCGTTTCCCAACCTGCAGCCGGCCGATTTTCAGCCGTGGATCGACCGGGAGGAAGCGTCCCGCAAAGGGAAGACTCTCGAGGAATACTCTGCGAGTGTCGCCGAGCTGTGGCGGAAGGGGCTGGGCGACTGGCAGCAGGCTCCGGACCGCATCCAGAAATACCGGGACGCCGTCGATCTCGCGATCTACACGCCGGGCAGCAACGCGGGGCTGCCGTTGAGCATCCTGCGGTCGCTCCAGGCTCCATCGGCCGAAACGCTCGACAGCAGCGAGGCGATGCGGGAGCGCGTCTCGGCCACGGCATCGGGCCTGCTTGCGCTGCTGGGTGTCGACGCGGATCCGCTTCGCAGCCGCGAGCACATCCTGATTTCGAACATCCTGGACGCCGCGTGGCGCGATGGTCGAAGCCTCGACATGGCCGGCCTGATCCGGGAGATCCAGGCGCCGCCGTTCAAGAAGATCGGAGTGATGGACCTGGAGGCGATTTTTCCGGCCGGCGATCGCATGCAGCTGGCGATGACGGTGAATAACGTCCTCGCCTCACCTGGTTTTGCAGCGTGGACGCAGGGTGAGCCGCTCAACATCCAGCGTCTGCTGTATACGCCGGAGGGGAAGCCGCGGATGTCGATTCTGTCGGTCGCGCATCTTTCGGAAAACGAGCGGCAGTTCTTCATCACGATCCTACTGAATGAACTGATCTCGTGGATGCGGGCTCAGCCCGGGACATCGAGCCTGCGGGCGCTGTTCTACATGGACGAGATGTTCGGCTACCTCCCGCCGACCGCCAATCCTCCGACGAAGACGCCGCTGCTGACGCTGCTCAAACAGGCGCGGGCCTATGGTGTCGGCCTCGTCCTCGCGACGCAGAACCCGGTCGACCTCGACTACAAGGCACTCTCCAACGCGGGGACGTGGTTCCTTGGTCGACTGCAGACCGAGCGCGACAAGGCGCGGGTGCTCGACGGGCTCGAAGGCGCAAGCGCTTCGGCCGGGCATGCGTTCGACCGCGCGGCGACCGAACGGATTCTGTCGGGGCTCGGCAACCGCGTGTTCCTGATGAACAACGTTCACGAGGATGCTCCGGTCGTCATCCAGACACGCTGGGTTCTCAACTACCTGCGCGGCCCGCTGACGCGAGACCAGATCGGCCGACTGATGGCGGAGCGGAAGTCGGCCACGGCAGCGACATCGCCAGCCACCCCCAGCGTGGCCGCCGCGGGGACTGCCTCGTCGGCTCCGCCGCTGCTCCCGCCAGATGTCGTCCCGACATATGTTCCCGTCGGCCGAAAAGTGCCCCGCGACGCGAAGATCGTCTATCGCCCGGCCGTTCTTGGCCTCGCCCGGTTGCACTACGTCGACTCGAAGGCGTCCGTTGATGTGTGGCAGAAAGTGATCCGGCTTTCGGCGATCAGCGAAGAAGTGCCGGCTGATGTCTGGGATGCCGCTGAGGCACGGGAGCAGGAGGAGTTTGAGACGGAATCGAGCCCGGCCGCCGAAGCCGGTTATGCCGAACTCCCTGTGGAGCTGACGCGGGCCAAGACGTACGCAGGCTGGTCGAAGTCGCTCAAGGAAACGCTTTACCGGGATGCGGTGCTCACGCTGCTTTCCGCTCCGGATCTGAAGGAATCGTCAAAGCCGGGGGAGACCGAGGGGGATTTCCGGGTGCGACTGTCGCAGGCGGCACGCGAGCGGCGGGATACCGAGGTCGAGCGGCTCCGCGGCCGGTATGCCTCGAAGCTGAACACGCTGGCCGATCGCATCAAGAAGGCCGAACAGCGTCGCGTCAAGGAAGCCGAGCAGGCCTCGAGCGCCAAGACCGGGGCGTTCATCAGCGCCGGAATGGCGGCGATCGGCGCGCTGTTCAGCCGGAAAAAGCTGAGTTCGACCAATCTTGGCAAGGCGGCCACCAGCATGCGGGCGGCGACGCGTGCCTCCGAGCAGGCGGGTGATGTGGCCCGCGCCGATGAAACCATCGAGGTGCTGAAAGAGCAGCAGGAGACGCTGGTGGACGACATGAACGACGAGGTGAAGGCGATCCAGGACATGTACTCCGCGGAGTCGATCAAGCTCGAATCCCGCGAAATCACTCCCCGAAAATCGGACATCGCCGTCGATCAAGTCACCCTGTGCTGGCTGCCTTATACGTCGAACGGAGGACAACTTGCGCCGGCGTGGGAAAGCTGACCTGGCGAGCGGAGGGGCGATGGCTGCGTGATGAAGTCCATGAAGGATTCACGCTTTCAGGCGGGCCATTTGCTGGTTGACGCCGGCGGCTCGCCTTTCCTGTGCGACCGGGTATCTTTGCTCACACCCAACACAGGAGACATCATGAGCGCCGCCCTGACCTACGATCCGTCCGCCGCCCTGAAATTTCTGAAGGCCGGCGCTCGTGAGGCCCTTGCCCCGAAGCTCGAGGCCGCACGCATGGAAGTGATCGACGACGTCGCGATTCTGACCTCAAAGGGGCCTGTTCCGGCCGACAAAAATCCGCTGGATGCGGGTTTCATCGACTGGCCTGCCCGGCTGCTGGCCGGCGACGAGAACGGCCTCCTTCGCAAGATCGAAGAATCGGCGAAGCGATTCCGCGAGCAAGTCGACCGGATGGTCGTTCTCGGGATCGGCGGGTCTTACATGGGGCTCAGGGCGCTGTTTGAAGGGCTGTGCAATCCCTATCACAACCAGCTCACCCGCGAGCAGCGCGGCGGAGTTCCGACCCTGCACTTCGAGGGGGACAACCTCGACAACGATTCCGTCGCGGCCCTGCTGGACCTGCTGAAAACGCACTGCAAAGACCCGAAGGACCTGGCCCAGCGGTGGGGCATCGTCGTCATCTCGAAATCGGGCGGGACCCTCGAAACGGCGGCTGCGTTCCGGATCTTCCGCGACGCGCTGGAAACGTACTACGGCGCAGGCTCGGAACTGGCGAAGAAGCTCGTCGTCCCGGTGACCGGGGAAACGGGCAAGCTGCGTAGCATTTCCAACGGGGCCGGGTATCCCGACACGTTTCCCATCCCGGACGGCATCGGCGGGCGGTTCTCGGTACTGACGGCCGTCGGTCTGTTCCCGGCCGCGGTTCTTGGAATCGACATCCGCGCGCTGCTCCAGGGGGCGGCCGCGATCACGACGACCTTCAAGACCGCTCCGCTCGGCCAGAATCCGGTGCTCGACTATACCGGCATCTGTCACCTGCTGGAGCGGGACAGCGGGATGGATGTGCGGATCCTGTCGACGTGGGGAAAGAAGCTGGAAGCGTGCGGGCTGTGGTACGACCAGCTTCTTGCGGAAAGCCTCGGCAAGCACGAACGGGGGGCCTTGCCGCTCACAGTCGTCAACACGCGCGACCTCCACAGCCGAGGGCAGCAACACCAGGAAGGGAAGCGCGACAAGCTGATCACCAACGTCATCGTCGACAAAGCGTCGCTGGCACCGGTGAAAGTTCCGCAGGTCGCGGCGGATCGCGACCAGGACCAGCTCAATCGTCTGGGCTGGAAAGGGATGCCCGACCTGCTTGCCGCGGCCATCGCCGGGACGAACAAGGCCTACGCCGACGACGACCGCCCTACGGCCGACATCCACCTGCCGAAGCTGGACGCATACGCCGTGGGCCAGTTCCTGCAGATGATGATGCTGGCGACCGCGGTGGAAGGCCGGCTGATCGGCATCAACCCGTACGGCCAGCCCGGGGTCGAGGCCTACAAGAAGAACATGGGTGAGATCCTCTACGGGAAATGAGGCAGAAGCGGCAATCTGGGATGACCACGTCCTGGTGAACCGCTTGAACGGTCTCTCCCCCCTGGAGGCGTGAGAAAACCGATGGGGGGCGCCTGTGTGGCGGCCCCGGGAACTTGGCGTTTGCGCCATCCGCCAAACCCCCTAAAACTCCGGGCATTCTTGGTCCATCACGATGATGGATCAGTGCCACGGGAGTGTTGCTCATGGATGACTCTGGCCCCCTCGTCGCTGACCGGCCTGACCGCGCGACCGCGGTGCGCCAGCCGCTGGTCGCCGCCGGCCCGTCGTCCCCATGTGATGACCATGCCCTGGTCCGTCGGCTGCTGACGCCGGCCCAACGGCTCAAGCATTCCCTGATTCCGGGCCCGGTCTACGGCTGGATGCGATCGCTTCGGCGATGGCGTCGCGGCGAACCTGAATTGCAGCTTCTCGCGGGCCTCGTCGACCCGCACCGCACGGCGGTCGACGTCGGCGCCAACAAGGGGACTTACACGTGGTTCCTTTCGCGTCTGTGCCGGCATGTGTACGCGTATGAACCAAATCCGGCGATGCGGTGGATGCTGACACGCTGCACGCCGCAGAATGTGACGGTCTTCCCCCGGGCGCTTTCCGACCAGGCCGGGCAGTCGGTGCTTCGCGTCCCTCGTCGAGAAGGTCGATACTCCAACAACATCGGCACGCTCCGCCCCGCGAGCACGGATGCGGACTGCGAACTGATCCCGGTCACGACGACGCGACTCGACGACGACGGGCTGGTCGATGTCGGCTTCCTCAAGATTGATGTCGAAGGGCACGAACAGCAGGTGCTCCGCGGCGCTCGTGAACTGATCGCCCGCGACCGGCCTGTGCTGCTCGTCGAGATCATTGCCGAACACAACGGCCGTCCCGTGGACGAGACCATCGAGTTCGTCGAGCGACTGGGCTACTGCGCGCATGTCGTGCAGGGAATCCAACTCGAGGAATGGGCATCGGTCCGGATGTCTCGCGCCCAGCGCGAAGCCAGCGGCCAGATGAACTCCCGAATTCGAAATTACGTGTTCCTGCCGGCCGCAGGCGAGATGGCTCGCGCTGCCTGAACCACGAAACAACCGCGACTCCGTCGCGTCGAAGGAATCCTGACATGATGTCCCGCGTCACTCTCCGCGTTGCCTTCGGGGCAGCCCTGGTGCTGGCCGGAGGCCGGTTCGCCCTGGCCGAGGCCGTCACGTTCAAAACGAGCGATGAGTCCTCGACGCCGTACCGCGTCAGCACGCGTGTGAAGGCGACGGGGAAGCCGATCCTCTCGGCAGGCCGCGGCAAGACCGCGCCTCACGTGATGACGGCGCGGGCCGAGTTCGCTTTCACGGAGCGGCGACTTCCGTCGGGCGGGCGCGATGCGCTTTCGCTGCGGGCCGCGCGCGACTTTGAGCTGGCCCGGATGGAATCGGTCGTCACTCCCGAGGGGGAGGCGGCGCCGAACATTCCGAAGGCCGAGACAACGGTCATCCTTCCGCAGCATCTGCAGTTCATCGTGGCCGAGGGACGCACGTCGGGAGTTGATTGCTATTGTCCGACGTCGCCGATGACGCGGGAGACGATCGACCTGCTCGAGCTTCCGGGCGATCCGCTGGCGCTGACGGCCCTGCTGCCGCCGAAGTCGGTGGATGTCGACGAATCGTGGTCGCCTCCGGAATGGGCGGGGCAGATGCTCGCCGCCATCGAGGCGATCGAAAAATCGACGCTGACCTGCCGACTTGCTTCCGCGACCGACTCCACCGCGACGATCTCCATCAGCGGCAGCGTGAAGGGCCAGCGGGATGGAGCGAACTGCGAAGTCACACTGCAGGGAACGATCAACTATGACCGCGCGAAGGATGCAGTCTCCCAGGCCAAGCTGACGTACTCGGTCAAATCGAGCATTGGCGCCGTCAGCCCCGGCCTCGACCTGGTGATGGAAGTGGAGACGCACCGCCAGACGCTGGAGGCGCCGGGGCGATTGAGTGACAAAGTGCTGGCCGCGATTCCGATCACCGCTCCGGCCGGGGCGTTCGACCTCGTCTACGACGCTGGTCCGTGGGGGATCCGGCTGAGGCATTCGCGGGAGTGGTTCTTTTACCAGGCGACTCTCGAGCACTCCCCGCAGGTGGCGATTTTCCGGCTGATGGACAAGGGGAGCATCATCGCCCAGTGCAACATGTCTCCGATCGCGGGGGCGACTGCCGGCCAGCATGTGCCGCTCGACCAGTTCGAGAACGACATCAAGACTTCGCTCGGGGCCCGCCTCGACAGCATCCGCGCGAAAGAGCAGCTGAACGTTGACACCGGGATGAAAGTGTTTCGCGTGATCGCCGACGGCAAGCACACGATCGCCGGTCCGAAGGAAAAGGTGGTGATCCCGACGACGTGGATCTATTACCTGTGCGCCGCACCTTCGGGAAAGCAGGCCTCGTTCGTCTTCGCGGTCGAAAGCAAGCTCGTCGACCAGATGGGCTCCCGCGACGAAGAACTGGTCCGCAGCCTGCAATTCACCGCCCAGCGCGCGGCGGACGCCAAGACGACTCAGTAAAGCGAACTCTCGGGGTACCATTGTTTCCGGATGTGATGACGCAGAAGAAGGAGCGTCGCCAGGACAGCGCCCTTCAGCGCGAGCAGCGGCAGGGATTGTTGCCAGGCCTCGACCACGTCCGTCAGCCCAAACGCCACGAATGCTGTGGCGTAGAGGAGTTCCAGAGGTGAGTGGTGTGTGCGTCGCCAGCGTCGCCAGACGGCGCACGCGAAAAGGAACCACGCCGCGGCTTCAAACAGGTTGAACCAGCGATAGGCGTAGTCGCCGAAGCCGGCGTTTTCCGGAGTCCAGTTCCACCAGGGTGCGAAGAGGTCGATCGATTGGCCGATTCCGGCCTCGCCAGCGAAAGCTTCCATGACCGAGGCTACGCATGGAAACCTCGTGTTCGCGGGCGCGACTTGGTGAGTTTCCGGCGAGCCCCCGATAGAGTGGCTCGCATGCGAATTCCGCTCCTGACACTGCTCTTCCTGATCGTCGCCGGCCCGGCCGTCGCCGCGGCGCCACTCCCGGGGTTCCACAACTCGCCCTGGTTCCAGGAATCGGTGCGTGAAACATGGCTGGAAGGCTCGGTCCACGCCGTCATGAACCTTCCGTCCGATTTCGACCCGGGCCGGCCGACGCGGCTGATCGTGTTCGCCACTCCCAACGGCAATACCGTCGAGCAGACGCTCGGCTGCCGGTTCGAGCGGGGGGCCGACTGGCATGTCGACATCCAGCATGTGGCCGCCCAGACGCGACTCTGGCGGCGGCTGAACCCGGACGAGAACATCGCGCTGGCCTGCGTCGCGGCCGAAGGGCTGTCGTGGCCCGCCTGGCGAAAAGAGCGGCCGGAGTACGCGGCGGCGATTGCCCGAATCGTCGAGACGCTCCGCGGGTGGCTGCCGTCAAAGCCGACTGTCACGCTCGCGTGCCACAGCGGCGGCGGGAGCTTTCTGTTCGGCTTCATCAACTCGGCCGAGGCGATCCCCGGGTGGATCGACCGCATCGTCTTTCTTGATGCGAACTACTCCTACGACGACGAGCAGAAGCATGGCGACAAGCTGCTCGCTTGGCTGCGCGGGGATGCGTCACGCCGGCTCATCGTGATCGCCTACGACGACCGCGAGATCGTGTTTGATGGAAAGAAGGTCGTCAGTGAGACGGGGGGAACTTATCGGGCCACGGGCCGGATGAGGACTCGTTTCGAGAAGGACGTTTCCTTCACGGAACAGAAGGCCGGCGACTTCAACACCGCATCCGCCCTGGGGGGACAGCTGGTTCTGCACGTTCATCCCAATCCTCACAACAAGATCCTGCACACCGTGATGGTCGGCGAGATGAACGGCCTGCTGGAAGGCCTGAGTTCCGGGACCGACCGCCGCGGGTGGGGGAGCCTCGCCGCGCCCCGCGCTTACCAGGAGTTCGTGCAGCCGGCTCCGGGAATTCCCGCTCGCCCGGCCGGCGCGGCGGGAGGCCGCGCCGTTCTGGAGAGCGTTGCCCATGCGTCGCGAGAAGCCCGCGAACAGGTGCTGGTGCAGGCCGTGCTCGAAGGCAACATCCCCGATTTTCTCCGCCCGTGGGCTCCGGTCGATGTCGAAGCGACGGACACCGCCGGCCAGCCGCACCGCGCGAGCTATGAGGTGCTGCCCGACTATCTCGCCGTCGGCAGCGACGACGACTTCGTCCGAATTCCGATTTCCCCGCAGTCTGCACAAACGATCGCGGATGCGTTCGGCGCGACGTTGCCGACGCGAAAGATGGTCGAGGACATTACCGAAATAGCCAGCATCCGGTTGACGCCCAGGCCGCTCACCGCCGATCGCGAGTCGGTTGCCGCGTTCGTGAAGCACAACGATCTCATCGAAGAGCAGCGGGGCGAGGTCCTTCGCAGCGCCCTGCTGGCCGGCATCAAGAAGGACGTTGTGCTCACGAATCGCCTGAGCGAGAAGCCCAACCGCGTGGCGATCTTCGGCTGGCATTTCGCCGATGGCACGCCGATCCAGCCGCTCACCATCGTCCACGTCAACTGGTACGTCGACTACAGCCACGGGATTCGGCTGGTGAAGCGGGCGATGACGGTTGACGGCAAGCCGCGCGATCTCAAGTTCCTGCTGCACGATGCCCGCCTGCACCCGCTGGTCAGCGATGAGGGAGTTATGGAAGCGGGCTATTAGAGGCGCGGTTCATTCTGGTGTGGGGCCGGCGACATTCACGGCCCGGCGGAACGGGGGCGGCGCATGGATGCGATGTGTCACCCCTTGTGGGGCTTTGTCTGGTTGCTGTGGTGTTCCACGGGCTGGCGCCCGTGGCGAAACCGTGCCGCCCCTCTCGGGGCTCAGCGTCCTGGAAGACCGTGGTCAGATTCCGTCTCGCCTTTGACTGGTGACACTGCATGTCCGGTGACCGGGCCTCGCTCTCACGACGTCGTTGTCGACCCAGGTGGGTAGAGGATCCCGCTGTGGATTGCGTGCCGGGGCCATCGTAGTTGCGCAACGCGTCTGGACGGCCGGCGCGTGAGCTTCCTTGCGGCATCGGTTTCCGTATCATCGGCCTGCTCGCCAAAGCGTTTCGGGGCCGCCGTCCAGGGCGGCGGATCGACTTGTCTCGAGGACAGAGATGACGGCGTTTCGACGAATGTGGCGGTCGGCCCTGCCGGTGATCGCCATCGTGCTGCTTTCCTCTTCGCTTTCCGCGGAGTTGCCGCCCGCTGTCCAGAAGCGGATCGAGGCCCTGATTGCCGAGGAAATGGCCCGGCGGCACATTCCCGGCCTGTCGATCTGCGTGGCGACGGACAACGAGATCCAGTTCGAGCGGGGCTTCGGCCTGGCGGACGTCGAGAACGGACTTCCTGTCACAGTGGAAACGAAGTTCCGAACCGCTTCGATCGCCAAGTCGCTGACGGCGATCGCGGCGATGAAGCTGGTCGAAGAAGGAAAACTCGATCTCGACGCCTCAATCCAAACCTACCTGCCTGCGTTTCCCACGAAAAAGTGGCCTGTCACCTCCCGTCAGTTGCTGGGACACCTGGCGGGCGTGAGGCACTACAAATCGGCGGCCGAGTCGTCGATGTCCGGCCATTTTCCGAGCGTCGAGGCGGGACTGGCCGTCTTTGCGGACGACCCTCTCATTCATGAGCCGGGAACGGCGTACGTCTATTCGTCGTTCGGATTCAACCTGCTCGGAGCGGTGATGGAGAAGGCTTCCGGCGAGCGGTTCGATCAGCTGGTGACACGGTCAGTGTTCACGCCGGCCGGGATGAAAGACACGTGCGTCGACTCGGTCTTCGCGATCATTCCGCATCGCACTCGCGGCTACCTGTGGGCCAACCCCGGGAGAGTCGATTCGTTCGTGGAGTTCGCCGGGTTGGCGACGGGCCAGCTCTACAACGCCCGGCTGCACGATACGAGCAGCAAGATTCCGGGGGGCGGGTTCCTTTCCACCAGCAGCGACCTCGTGCGTGTCGCGCTCGCCCTGAACGGGGACCGGCTCCTGAAGCCGGAGAGTATCAAGGAGATGTGGACGGAAAGCAGAACGACTGCCGGAAAGGCGACGCAGTATGGACTGGGCTGGCGCGTAGAGCAGCTGGATGGCGAGCCGCTGGTCGGACACAGCGGCGGCCAGGCGGGGACGTCGACGCACCTGCTGTCGACGCCGTCGCGTAAATCGGCCGTGGCTGTCATGTGCAACCTGCAGGGCGTCTCTCTCAAGAATCTCACCACCTCGATCCTCTCTGCCGTGAATTCCGCATCCGCCCCGCCTGCCGAGAAACGCGTGACCGTGCTTCCCTCCAACACGCCTCCTGCCGAGGGTTATCAGGAGATCGCGGCTCGACTGAGCGAGTTCATCCGATCCGAGATCCAGGTGAAGAACATTCCGGCGTTCTCGATTTCGCTCGTGGATGGGGACCGCGTCGTGTGGGCGCAGGGATTCGGAACGGCTCGCGCCGACGGGAATGTTCCAGCGACGGCCGATTCGCTCTATCGCGTCGGTTCCGTCTCCAAGCTGTTCACCGACATGGCGGTGATGCAGCTGGTCGAGCAGGGAAAGATCGACCTCGATGCGGACGTGAAAGCCGTCCTGCCGACGTTCGCCGTCACGAATCCGTTTGATGGCCGGATCACGTTGCGCCGCGTGATGTCGCATCGGGCCGGGCTCGTGCGCGAACCTCCGGTTGGGAACTACTTCGATCCGGAGGAGCCAACCCAGCTGGCCACGACGGAAAGCCTCAATCGGACGTCGCTCGTCTACGCCCCGGGAACGCGAACGAAGTACAGCAATGCGGGGATCGGGCTGGCGGGGGCCGTTGTCGAAACGGTGGGGGGCCGAGCGTTCGAAGAACAGATCCAGTCCGCCTTGCTCAAACCACTGGGGATGCAGTCGAGTTCGTTCCTGCGGTCACGCATCGATCCCGCGCGGATCGCCGAGGCGTTCATGTGGTCTCACGACGGCCAGCGGTTCCCCGCGCCGACCTGGGATCTCGGCACACTGGGGGCCGGCAATCTCTATTCGAGCGTCAACGATCTGAGCCGGTTCCTGATCGCCGTCCTGGGTGGAGGGGAGATCGAGGGGACGCGCGTGCTGTCGTCGGACCTTCTCCAGCAGATGCTCACTCCGCAGGACGGCGGCAGCGACTACGGGATCGGCTTTGGTGTCGGGAAGCTTGATGGTCATGACACGTTCGGGCATGGCGGAGCGGTGTACGGTTATGCGACCCAGGTGAAGGGGATTGCCTCCGAGAAAGTCGCCGTGGCGGCAGTCGCCTCGCTCGATTGTGCGAACGGCTTCAGCGGTCGCGTTGCCGACTACGCCCTGCGTCTTCTGCTCGCCAGGAAGCAGGGGAAAGAGCTTCCGAAGATTGAAACGACGATTCCGGTTCCGCCGGCAATGGCCGCCGCCTTTGCAGGACGGTACGAAAAGACCGGTGAGTTCGCGGAACTCCAGTCGCGGGAAGGAAAGCTCTTTCTGCGGGAAGGCTACCGCCTTGTCGAGCTGAAACTGTTGGGCGAGTCGCTTGTGGTGGATGACGTTTCGGGATTCGGTCAGAAGGTCGTGGTCGATGTCGCGGAAAAGAGCCTGAAAGTTGGCGACAAGATCTACGCACGGGCGGATTCATCGCTGCCGCCTGCGGCTCCGCCGAAGCACTGGCAGGGCCTGATCGGCGAGTACGGCTGGGACCACAACACGCTGTACATCTATGAAGACCGCGGCCAGTTGTACGCCCTGATCGAGTGGTTTTACTTCTATCCGCTGACCGAGATTTCCGAGAACGAGTTCGCGTTCCCCAGCGAAGCCGGGCTGTACCACGGTGAGAAGCTGATCTTCACGCGAGATGCGGAGGGCCGGGGGACGAAATGCGTCGCGGCGGAAGTCGAGTTCCTCCGGCGTCCGCTGACCGGGCCCGGGGAGACGTACAAGGTCGTGCCGCTCCAGATGGTTGACGCCATTCGTCCGGCCGCCATGAAGGCGAAGCCTCCGAACGAGGCGGGCGATTTTCGAACGTCGGAACTCACGGAACTCGTGAAGCTCGATCCGACGATCCAGCTGGATATCCGCTATGCCTCGCGGAACAATTTCCTCGATTCGCCGTTCTACCAGCAGCCTCGCGCCTTTCTGCAGAAGCCGGCGGCCGAAGCGCTCGTCCGGGCCCATGAGGCCGCGAAGAAGCACGGCGTCGGCCTGTTGATCCACGACGCCTACCGGCCGTGGTTCGTGACGTACATGTTCCGCGAAGCGACTCCGTTCCACCTCAGGCGTTTCGTGGCCGACCCGGCCAAGGGGTCGCGGCACAACCGCGGCTGCGCGGTCGATCTGTCCCTGTACGACCTGAAGACGGGGGAGCCGATCGACATGGTTGCCGGCTACGACGAGTTTTCGACGCGTTCGTATCCCAATTACCCGGGAGGGACGTCACGGCAGCGTTGGTATCGCTCTCTCCTCCGCGACTTGATGGAAGAGCAGGGATTCAACGTCTACGAGTTCGAGTGGTGGCACTTCGACTACAAGGACTGGAAGCAGTACCCGATCGGCAACCAGCCGTTTGAAGCCCTGGGGATGTAGTTGCGCCGTTCGTCGTTCGTGGACGGCGGACTCTGGCGGGTGCGGGCTGCTTTCGCGCGGGGAAATTCAATCCTGCGGCGTCGCGGCGGCCGGGGCAGGGCGGTCGACGCGTCCTGGCAGGTCAACTTCGAAGGTGCAGCCAGGTTTGCCGTCGTTGCGATCCTCGACGTGGACCTTCCCGCGGAGTTTGCGGACGAGCGTGCTGACGATGTAGAGCCCGAGGCCGGTTCCTTTCCGCCGTCGCTGCAGCTCGCTTCCGCCGCGGTAGAAGATGCCGAAGATTTTGCGTCGGTCTTCATAGGGAACGCCCGCACCATCGTTGGTAATGCGGACCCGGACCCTGTTCTGCCCGATCGGGTCTCCTTCGATGAGCACCCGGGGCGGCTCGCCGCCGTACTTGACGGCGTTGTCGAGCAGGTTGGTGAACACGAGCTCCAGCACGATCTGCCTTGCTGTCAGGGTGAGTTGCGGCAGCTGGAAGTCGAAGACGTCCGAGAGCTTCTGGCGGTGGTGCGTGCAGGCGGTTTCCGCACAGCGCCGGAGGAGCGGTTCGAGCTCGATCAATTCAGGTTCCTGCTGGTCGCCGATGGCATCGAGGCGGCCGACTTCAAGCAGCTGGTTGATGAGCTGGTCGAGCCGGTTGAGTTCCTGTTCCATCACAGCGTGGAATTCCTGCCGTTTCCGTTCGTCGAGGCTGCGGAGGCGGATCGTTTCGAGATAGAGCTTGAGGGAAGCGATCGGCGACTTGAGCTCGTGGGTGACGCTGTCGACGAAATTGGCCTGCCGGTTGTTGAGCCGGATTTCTTTAATCGTCAGCACGAGCCAGAACGAGAGTCCCCCGAGAATGAGGGTGAAGGCGACCACGCCGGCGGCCAGGGCCGTCCATTTCGCTCCCTGCGCGAGGAGGACAATCCAGAAGACCATCAACGTGACGTTGAGGATCATGAGGGTGACGCTGAGGGTCAGCGGCAGCCGCAGGGTGCTCCGTTTTCGGAAGTAGAAGGCCATCCGGGATTTCGAACGACGAGGGGCGGTTTGCGGGGGGACGTGAGGCCCGCGGTGAGGGATTATGGCGGATTCGCCGCGGCTGAGGGATGGTGGATCGTTGGCGCGCGAAGCAACCTGGCCCGATCGTGTTGCGAAGTGCGGCAGTCGGGCTTGAGCAGGGGGCGGCTGACAGCGAGAACGTCGCGGAATTGGGAGGAACTGGCAGAAATCACGTGCCAATCCGCTTTGGGGACGGTGCGACCCGGGGGGAGCGCGGGATTACCAGATTGTGTCCCGCTCGCACGGACGGAACAACCTGAACAACCGCCCCGTCGAGGGCGGTTGGGGGTGCAAGCAGGGCTGATCGAGTCGATTTCTGCCGGAAGGGTTGTCGAATCATTGGGGCAGGTGGACCCATCTTGTCACGGCGCCGCCTGAATCAACGACGTGCAGGCGATCGGCGCCTCTGTTCCAACCCGGGAAAGTCAGGAGATTTCAAGATGAAGTGGACGACTTTGACTGCTGCCCTGATCCTGTTCGCTGGCGTCAATAGCGCGAGCGCAGGACTCTTCGGGCACCATGGCCTGTGCCATAAGAAGAACACGTGTTGCCCCGAACCGACGTGCTGCGCTCCGGTCGCTGACCCGGGCTGCGCCGCTCCGTGCGATCCGGGCTGTGCGGCTCCCTGTGCTCCGGCCTGTGCCGCTCCGTGCGACCCGGGTTGCGGTGCTCCGGCCTGTGCTCCGGCCTGCTGTGCTCCTTCGGCCAACGCTTGCTGTGCTCCGGCTTGCGGCTCGAAGAAGTGCTGCGGCGGCCTGATGGGCTGGTTCAAGAAGCACCGCCGCGGCGGCTGCTGCGCCAAGAACGACTGCTGTGCTCCGGCTCCCAGCTGCTGCGCTCCGGTTGACCCGGGCTGCGCTGCTCCGGCCTGTGCCGCTCCTTGCGACCCGGGCTGTGCCGCTCCCTGCGGTGCTTGCCGCTAATCTGACGGGTGACGCTGAGGCCTAATCCGTCTCTCGCGAAACCATCGAATCTCGCACGCCGGAAGGACATCCCCTGTCCTTCCGGCGTGTGTTCGTTTGCAGGGGGGCCAGTCGCCGGGGGGATTTCGCATTCCTTGCAGCGAATCATCGGGGGCACGGCGGGAATGGGGCACGACAGATCCGGTTGGCACTGGATCGCGTTTACGAAGGGACGCTCGCGATTGCGGCGCCTGCGAGTTCACGAGGGTGGGGATTGGCGGCCAGGGCGGGCAGCGAAGTGAGCACCACGCAAATCGTGCGGGTCGCCGGATCGGCCCAGGAGAGTTGTCCCGTCGACCCGGTGTGTCCGAAGACCTGCGGAGAGCACCCTCTGCTTCCTGCCGCGGGGCCGACGTTGAAGCCGAGTCCGCGCGGCTGAATGCCTGCAGGGTTCTGGTTCGTGGTCATCAACCTGGCCGTCGATGCATTGACGACCTTGCCCTGTCCGAAAAGGAACTCAGCGAGGAAGCGACCAACATCCGGTGCCGAGGCGTGCGTTCCGCCCCAGGGGGCGCCGAGCTGGCGCCAATAGGGGCTGTTCCAGTTCCATTCGATCGAGGACGGATCCCCGCCGCCTGATTCGGGCGCGGCGCCGTCCATCTGCGCGGGAATGAAATCGTCGAGTCGGAATTTGCCGAGCCCCTGTGCACTGCGGGACATGCCCAGCGGGGTGAGGACGGAGCGCTCGACGAGGTCTCGAATGCCGACCTTGCTGATGACTTCGGCGATGCGGGCGGCGAGCAGGATGCCCATGCTCGAGTACTGATAACGGGTTCCGGGAGGGAAGCTCAGGGGAGTACGGACCGCGTGGGCGACAAACTCCGGCAGGTCGGCGTGGCTTTTGCGCAAGGTCGAGTTGTCGGCCAGTTGATCGGGGAGGCCCGAGGTGTGCGTGAGCAGATGCCCAACCGTGACTCCCTCACGCGCGTCCCCTGAAAACTTCGGAAGGAATTTCCTGACGGGATCGTCGAGCCGGAACCCGCCCTGGTCGTACAGGGCCATCAGCGCGGTCATGCAGATGGGCTTGGAGATCGATCCCAGGAGATACATCGCATCGACATTGCGCGCCGTTCCGAAGGACTGGCTCCGCGCGTCCTGTCCGCGAGAGACGTACAGGGACGCCGCCGCCAACTGCCCGCTCGCGGTTGCCCGCTGAAGGATTGCCGCGGCTTCATCGAAGCCCTTCGAGCCGTCTGCCGCGCGAAGTGTGGAAGACAGGCCCATGGCCAGGCCACACCCGAGAAACGTTCGTCGAAGCATGTCCCTTCATCCTCTCATTCGGAATGTCGGCGGGATGGGCGATCGGCCGGCGACTCTGAACGTGCTGGCTGATGATCCAGGATCGCCCGCGAGCGCCAGCTGCTGATGACCTGTGGTCATCGAGCGCTCACCCTGCAATTCCGGATCTTCAGGCCCGAGGGACCTCATCGTATCGATTCAGGTCATGGGGGCGGACTGCGGCGAGTCCGCGACGGCCAATTCGCTGGCACAGGTCCGACCGCCGTGGGGCGGCCGTTCATTGAGGGGCACCGGGACCGGGGGCGTCTTTTCGAGAATTCACGCAACTTTCCGGTTCGGAACCGGATGCTAGTAGAGAACTCGGCGACGATCGGTCTGTGATCGTCCGCAACGAAACAACTCTCATTCCAGGGATGCCAATCATGGCTGCCGACATTCTGCTGAAGATCGAAGGTGTGGAAGGCGATTCGAAGACCGATGGACACGAAGGGGAAATCGACATCCTGAGCGCCTCGCTCGGAGCCACGAACCCCTCCTCCCGGGCCTATGGCGGCGGCGCCGGCACGGCCAAGGTGAATGTGCACGACCTGGTGATCACGAAGCGGGCCGACAAGGCCTCGCCGACGTTCTTCCTGAAGACGTGCGAAGGAACGCACTACGACTCGGCCACGCTGGTGTTCCGCAAGGCGGGCGGCGACGGAGGCCCGGTGGAGTACATGAAGTACGAGATGACACATGTGTTCGTGTCGAGCTGGCAGCAGTCAGGCGGGGGCGACCAGTTCGCGATGGAGAACGTGTCGTTGTCGTTCGAGAAGCTGAAGGTGACGTTCACCGGCCAGGACGACGCCGGCGCTGCGACCGAACCGGTCGAAACCGAATGGGACATCGCGGCCAACAAGAAGCCGTAATCGAAATGTCGTTGCGGCCACGGCCGACGAGTCGCATCCCTCGTCGGTCGTGGCTGTTTTCTCGTCTTGGTCAGGCAGGCGTGATTCACCTCCTTGAATCAGGCCGACTTACGGTTGCGGAGATGCGGCCTCTGAGCAGCGGGTTTCTCGATTTCGCGCAGCGCCTCTTTCGCTTTCGAGGCGACGCTTTTGTTGGAATCCTCCGCCAGCGTCTTCAGAAGGTCCTGGCTGGCCTGCGATCCAATATCGCGAAGCACTTCGCAGACGCAGATCCGGACCTCGTGATTTTCATGACCGGCATACTTTTGGGCAACAGGCTCCGCCTTCGGCCCCACCTCGCGCAGCAGGCTGACGGTCTTCCCCGGTGAAATCGGGAACAGTGCTGCCAGCCGTTCGATTGTCGCTTCTTCCAGGCCTGGGACCCGGCTGACTCCTTCGTAGAGCATTTCCTTGAATCCCCGGTCCTGCTGGTGATCGGCGGCATCGAGGACCTGAAGGGACTGCTGCGGACCGAACCATCCTTTTTTGAGAGCCTCGGCGGCGGAGCCCCGAACCGGTTCGAAATCGAGCAGCTTGATCAACTCCGGGAACACGTGTGACTTCCAGGGGGGAGGAGGGTTGATCCCGCTCATCTGATTCAGCGTGTTGCGGACGCGGACCACGTCTCCGCTCTGCAGCTCGATCACGATCGGTTGCCAGTCGGCCGACGATTCAAGAGAAACGACCGTCGTCGTCCGCGGCGCTTCCCCATTCAGCAGTCGGGCTGCATCAGGAATGCCATTGATGCGCTGTCGCTGGGCGTCAAACTCGCGACGAAGCTGCTGGATCGTGGGCGTGTCGGCGTCCTTGCCGCCTCGAGCGCCGCGGGCCTGATTGTGCTTCCCGAGCAGGACGCCGATTCGCGCCGACGCAACCTGATACTGCGTGCCCCACTTCTTTGCTGTTTCGACGTCGGTCACCTGCCGCTGAATCTCGATCGATTTCTGGAGCCGTTCAATGATCGCCGCTTCGAGACCGGCCGCATCGTCCGGGTAGGACGTCATATCGGCGAAGGGCGCCAGCTCGGGGTGCATGTTCTCCCACGCTCCCGGGATGAAGGCGACTCTCGAGTAGTGTTCGTTCCAGGCCTTCTCCAGTTCGGCTTGCCGGGTTCCGAACTGCTGCTCGATTTCCTTCCGCTGAGCCTCCGTCAGCAGGGAGTTCCGATACTGGTCCGCCAGGACGTTGTGACGACGATCCGCCTCGGGGAACCGATCCGAGACGACTTTGGCTGAAGGAATGTCCTGAACTGTGGAGATCAGGGCGACCTTCGTGTTCAGCGCCTCGAGCAAATCGCGGTAAACGTCGGTGGGGTCGCTGGCGGTCATCGGGGCCGGAACGGGAGACCCCGAGGCCGATGTTGCAGGAGTTGCGCTGGTCGGGCCTGCCGGCTCAGTGGATTTTCCGCAGCCGGAGACGACCAGCGCCGCGAGTGGCAGGAGTCGCAGAATTCCGCTTCGAGACCCATTTCTCTTCATTGCAGAATCCCCCATGGAGCGAATGAGTGGATGCCTTGCAGTCGACGCTCGTCCGCTGCGAGAGCTAAGGCTGCGACCGTCTGTGAAAGGCCAGAAGGGTCATCGACGCCAGCCACAGGTAGCCCCCCGCGTGAAGTTCAAACATTCTGACGCTCCCCACCAACAACACAATCGACGCGAGGCCGAAGCACAAGGCGGCCCTGCCCAGGCGGCGAGCCAGTCGCGGCGCTCCGAAAGGCCATGCGGCGATGGCTGCCAGGGCCATCACATTGGCGAAGAAGCCGGCCGCGCAGGCGCCCATCACGGACCTGTCGATGTCGGGATCGTGTGGCCCGCGTATGGCCGGGGCTCCGCTCCTGATCCAGTCGCAGAATGCCAGGGTGCCGAGGCACGAATAGACGGGAGCGGCCCATCCGGCAGTCGGCCCGGTCCAGTCTTCGTAGGCGGTGAAAACGAGACAGGACAGGCTTGTCAGGATGACGCATGCATAGACGCCCGGTGACTCGATCGCGAGACCCGATCTGGGCTTTTCAGGGACGTCCTGCTCCATTCCTGCTCCGGGGGGCAGCGCTGTGTCGAAGGGGATGCGCCATCGTCCGCGGCGCTGCCGTGGATGACAACGGCCAGCCTCATTTCCCTTCCGCGGCCCATTGCTTCATGAGCTCGATGTTCGATCGCAGAATCTGCTGCTGCCTGGCGTTCTTGCCGCCCTCCGGTCCGACATAGACCTTCATGTCGCTGTCATACTGCGCGACGGATTCGGGCCTCTGTCCGAGATCGTTGGTCTCGATGATCCACCGGTCGAGTTTCGCCCGCAGTTCCGTGAGCCTGGTCGCGCTGGCCGGGTCACCGGCGAGGTTTCTGGTTTCAAAGGGATCATTCCGGAGGTCGTACAGCTCTTCCGCCGGACGGTTCGGAGCGAACAGCAGTTTTTCGGGGAGTCCGGTGAGTTGGCCGGCCTGATGCAGAGACCGCAATTGCTGGACGATTTCTTTGCCGTCCTTATACCGATTGGGCTGGAGGTGCGGCCGGTGCGGGAAGCCGTTGCGGATGTACTTGAAGTCACTGGTTCGCACGCTGCGGAGTCGTTCCACCGTTTCATCACATCGGTCGCGTGCTGCGAACACGGCGTCGCGCGGGGCGTAGTCGGTGGCAAGGAGGTCACGCGCCTGCATGGTTTTCGGCCGTTCGATTCCCGCGAGGGCCAGCGAGGTGGCGGCCACGTCGATCTGCTCGACGAGATCGGTGCGTTCCAGGCCTGCTTTGACTCCCGGTCCCCGGATCACCAGCGGGATGTGGATGCCTTCGTCGTAGAGGAACTGTTTACCGCGCGCGTGGCTGATTCCGTGGTCCGTCAGAAAGATGAGGACAGTGGAGTCGTAGAGGCCTTCCTCTTTCAGTCGCTCGACGACCTGGCCGACCTGCAGGTCCGTGAACCGGCAGGTGTCGAGATACTGGGCCCAGTCATCGAGCAGGACGGAATCGCGCGGATAGTAGGGCGGCAGTTCGACGCTCTCGGGAGAGGTCAGGCTTCCCAGCGCCTTGAGGGCCTGGTCTTTCCAGGCGGGCCTGCGAAGCTTGCCGCCAGGCAGCTGGATCTGCATGAAGAATGGCTGGTCCTTTCCGCGTCCGCTCCAGTCGTTGCCATCGTAGATCGCGGAATCCCACTCGAAGTTGTAGTCGGTTTTGCCGAGTGCGGATCTTTTGGCGGGCCAGCCGCCGATGGCGGTGTAGTAGCCGGCTTTCTTGAACAGTGCAGGGACGAGTTCGACACCGGCCGGCAGCACGATTTTCTCCGTGCCGCGTCCGCTTCGATGGTGATGCGCGCCGATCGACGTCTGGTACATCCCCGTGATCAAGGCGGACCGGCAGGGAGAACAGACAGGAGCCGTGGTGTAGGCGTGCGTGAACTTTGTCCCTTCCCGGGCCAGTTGATCGACATGCGGTGTCCGGATGTGCGTCTCGCCGTAGGTGGAGAAGTTCGCCGACATGTCGTCGACGAGGATCCACAGGATGTTCGGCCGCGCCGCCGCGGCGGTCGCCGGGAAGGAGACCGAAAGCAGAAGCAGGGCGAGGAACAATCGCAGAAGCGATCGGGACATGGCTGGTTCCTTTGAATGTTTTTGCCCGGGGACTGGCCCAGCGATCAACGGTGCAGGCGTCGGACTCCGTTCGAGCGGTGGACAGCTTCACCGACGTCCATTTCGTTCTGGCGGCATCCCATCGGGATGACGACCAGACCCAAACATTCCGGAAAACCCACGCCGGCGGCAAGCCATTGGATCATCTGGACAACTCCTTCGAGGAGAAACAGATGACGTGACCGGGGGCGCTCGTTTGTGCGACGAGATGCGGCATCAACGCTTGTGGCGGCTTCTCAAAATAGATCGCATGCGAATGAAATCGCATGACTTTCACCTCGTGGTGAGTGTTGCCGAATCGTCGACCTCTGTACGCTGGCTCTTTGAGCGGGGGACGTACATACGCTTTTGTTGCGGTGAGTCTCGTTCGCAGTATTCGAGGAAGCGATCAGATGGCTGAAGGCAGAATCAAGAAGCTGACCGACAAGGGCTTTGGTTTCATCGACACGGGCCGTGGCGCCGACATGTTCTTCCACATGTCGAATCTGGAAGGCGTGCGGTTTGACGACCTCCGTGAGGGGCAGCAGGTGTCGTACAATCCCGGCCGCGGCCCGAAGGGCGAGCGCGCCGAGAACGTGCGCCCGATCTAGTCGCCGCTGAATTCAGCGAGATGAACGCCGGTCACGAGAGTGATCGGCGTTTTGCATTGAGAGCCCTTGATCAGCGACGCATCGACTCCTGGTGACGCGAGATGGGATGTTCGTTGTCAGGCGGGGGGAGAGTCACAGGATTCCCGCTGTCAGACCGCCGGGACCGGGACGATCTCGTCCGATGCACTTGATCAGCGCGAGGGCCGCTTTCAGGAATCGGTTCCATCCTTTCATCGGATTCCGCGTGGCCCAGTGCCACGCATCCATGTAGTCATCGAGCAGGTCGAGACATTTCGGCTGCGGTGGGAAGCGCCCCACAATCTCCATGACACGGTGGTGAATTGCCACAACCGCGGCTTTGGTCCCGGCCACGGCGAGGATCGTCGTGCCCAGGTATCGCTGAAGTTCGATCCAGCTCTCGGCGGCAGCCGCGGTCGTGGCAATGGCGGCGGCTTCCATGGCCCGCTGCACCATCGTGTCGAGCAGCTTCGTCATTACCTCGGGGCTGACGGGCGAGGGGACGGGCGGGGATACCGGCCTGGTGAGCGTCTGCAGAAGGTCACGCAGTCCGATGCTTTCAGTGTCGAGTCGTCTGGACGCCTTCATCGCGCGCGTCATTTCCGCGAGTCCGACGGACGAAGCGAAGGACAGGATGAGCAGCCCTCCGATGATGACGTATGGATTGAGGCTGGCCCCGCCGGCAGAGACGGTCGCAACTCCCACGGCCGCCACTGTGCCGTCGTTTTCCGGGCGGGCGGCCCCCATCGCCGCTTCGTATTCCGCAAGCGCGGCTTCGAGGCGGTTCAGCCGGGACTCGAAGTCTGTGCGACGAGCCCCGAGCTGCTGCACGAACTTGGGGTCCTTCAGGCTCTCCCTCGCTGTCGCGATGGCCGTCCGCACAGCGACGGCTTTCCTGTCGACATCCTTTGAAGAGAATGAGACGGCCATACGGCGCCTCCGCGGGACAAGGTGAGGCCCACGTCTGCAATGGTGCCCGGCGACGGTCGCCAATGTCCAGCTCGCGCTCCCTGGTGAGTCGCCACGGCAGTGTCGGCGACATCCGATGCGCTGGTGCTCTCCTCATCCAGGGCTGGCAGGTCCCTCGCTCCGCGAGCTGCCCGTTCAGCGTTTCATAGCGGCCTGGATCACGTTCTTGACGGCGAGTGGAGTCTCGCGGGGAATGGCGGCGGAGATGGACAGTTCGGCGCCTTGTGCATCGGCCTTCACGCTGCCGAGGCCTTTCCGGATCACGGCCAGTGATTCCTGCTCATTCGGAACGAGCATGCCGATCATCGCGACGCCCAGCAGGGACTGTTGCGTTCTGGCATTGATCTGCCGGGCGATCTCGCGGGCCTGCTCCTCGTCGCGAACTTCCCCTGACAGTCCGACCTCCAGGTCCTTTCCGAGCTTCAGCCTGTCCAATGAAATCGTCGTTCGAATGTCTTCCGGCTCCGGGGCCTTGGCCTCGGATTCTTCCGAGTTCGGCTTTCGGGGACGTTTTTTCTTCTTCGCAGGTCTGTTCTCAGGGGATCGCGGGGCGGCCTGCTGCCGCCGTTCGTCATCAATCCCATGCGGCGGCCGGTGTCCCGGGGCAGGGCCTTTGTTCACGCGGACGGAAGTCTGCACGTTGATGTTGATGTCCGTGATCACGCTGATCGCAGGACCCGATCCCGTGCGGTTCAGCACGGCCTCCACCAGTTCTCCGAAGGCATTCGAGTCTCGGGAGACCTCGTTTTCCTCATTGCCACCTTCGTCACTGTCGGCCGGCCGGGCAGGTCCGTGCGAGACATCGACATCCGTGTCGACGTTGACGTTGACCCGGGTCACCACCCTGGCCTGGGGCGTGGAATGTCCGGCATGCGGAGGACCGTCCGGACGGCGGGGTGGTTGAGCCTCGGCCACGGCACTCCCGATCGCAACAACAGAGGCAACGACAGCGATTCTGATCTGCATCAGAGCATCCCTTCCGGCGGACAGTGCAGATGTGGAGAGAACGTCGATCCTATTGTGATCGCCACGGCCACGAGCACAAGAGGCGGTCGACGGTCCCCTCATTGCGGGATTCGTCGGGGCCCTCTTTGAGGGCCGGTGCGAGGGTGGCATCGAGGCTCGACGAATATTCCAGGGCGAGACGGCCAGGCGCCACGCAACCTTCCGTGTCGCAAGCAGACAATAAGTAGAGAACTCGGCGACGGTCGGTCTGTGATCGTCCGCAACGAAACAACTCTCATTCCAGGGATGCCAATCATGGCTGCCGACATTCTGCTGAAGATCGAAGGTGTGGAAGGCGATTCGAAGACCGATGGACACGAAGGGGAAATCGACATCCTGAGCGCCTCGCTCGGGGCCACGAACCCTTCCTCCCGGGCCTATGGCGGCGGCGCCGGCACGGCCAAGGTGAATGTGCACGACCTGGTGATCACGAAGCGGGCCGACAAGGCCTCGCCGACGTTCTTCCTGAAGACGTGCGAAGGAACGCACTACGACTCGGCCACTCTGGTGTTCCGCAAGGCGGGCGGCGACGGCGGCCCGGTGGAGTACATGAAGTACGAGATGACGCATGTGTTCGTGTCGAGCTGGCAGCAGTCGGGCGGGGGCAACCAGTTCGCGATGGAGAACGTGTCGTTGTCGTTCGAGAAGCTGAAGGTGACGTTCACCGGCCAGGACGACGCCGGCGCTGCGACCGAACCGGTCGAAACCGAATGGGACATCGCGGCCAACAAGAAGCCGTAATCGAAAAGCGAAAGCCGCGACGGACGAGGATTCATTCCTGTCCGTCGCGGCTTCTTTCGTGCGCTCGCTGGCGTGCTGGTCAGTTCCTGAGTCCCTGAATGGCTTCGTGTTCCAGCAGGAACTCCCGCCGCTGCAGTCCAAGGGCTTTCATGCAGGTGCGATATTTCGAGAAGCCGCCGGGAAACACCTGGATCCGGGCGATGGCCCGCTTGAATGCGTTTGGCATCGCGCCGCGAAACTTGAACTCGCAGATCACAATGTCCGGTGCGATTCCGGGCCCTTCAAGTGCGGGGGCGAAGGTCCAGTCGTCGACACGCTGGCCCTGCAGCCCGCGGTCGAAGGTGACCCGCATCCGGCCTTCTTCAGTCACTCCGAAATAGGCGCGCCGCAGATAGCTCACGGCGCAGACCGGGAGCAAAGCCCGGCGTGCGAGTTCCTGTCGGAAGTCTTCGCCCGGCCAGTCGGCGGGATCAGCGGATGCCAGTCGGTGCAGGTGCTTGAGGCCGACCTGCACGCGTTCCTTGGAGACCTGCCGGCCCCGCTTGGTTTTGCGTTCCAGGAAGATGGTCGATGAGTCGCCATAGCGCCGCAGGCGAAGCTTGGTGCGCCGATGCCCCGTTGCGCGGTGGAACACATCAAATCGCGGGGTGTCGGCGTACACGGTCGAAATGCGATAGGAACGATCGAGTGTCGGATCAGCGTGCGGATCGATCGTCATCCACGCGCTCAGTTCCTGCTCCACGGCCACCGCATCGATTTCGTTGAGGACGTACTTCAGTTCGTAGGATGGAGGGCTTGCGTGGTCGGCCGGGCGGGGCGACGGCGATGCATGATCGGCGACGGCTGGAAACCAGTTGCCCAGATCGTTGGCCGTCACGACAGGCCATGAATCACTCGCGACAGTTTCGAAGGCAGAGTCCATACCGCGATCACGGAAGGGAGAATGAGGCAATCGACCGCTGAGGCTCTCGGTCGATGACAGAACGGGGTGTGTGCGACGCGATCTGAAACCCTGGCGATTCGCGAGAGTGTCGCCTCATTTGCAGAAAATCCGGGCCGCCCAGGAAAACCCGGAGGTCAACGCGGGGCTTGTCTCCGGGGGCCGACGGTCGTCGACCGGCCGAGGATCGACTCGGGACGTACTCTGGAGGTCGGGGACATGAACGCGGGCGGGCCTGCATCAGAATGCGGCCTCTCGCCCAGAGGTCGGGGCGAACGGCATCTGCTATGGTGACATCGGGCGATTCTTGAACGTCGATTGCGGGGCGAGTTGGCATGGTGCGCAGGATCCTCATCTACGGGCTGATCTGTGTGGTCGTCGCCGTGGGGGCTGTCGCCCTCATCGAGTTCGGCGGTCAGAATCCACTGACTCCGCCGTCGTCCGGCGTCGTCGACGAGGCGATGAAACTGCCCCATCCCGCATTTCTCGGGAAGCGGCTGGCAACGCTCGAAGAACCGATCGAGGCGCAGATCACCGCCGACCTGCCGGCGATGGATGCCCTGCAGGCCAAACATACCTGGTCCGCCGACCAGGGCCCGCTGATCCCGCATGGCCAGGGTGCGATGACCGGGGCCGAGGCGGCCGAGGCGTACCTCGAGTACAGGCTGCGTGCAGTGAAAGCGTATCGTGCAGGGACCTCCGACCCGCAAGCAGCCCGCGCCCCGGCGATTGCATTTCTGGACGCCTACTCGCGCGGGGCCGCCACGCAGAAGGGGGACTTCAAGGCCATTGCCGCACTGGGCGATGCGGCGATCAAGGCGGGAAGCGTCGATCCGTTGGTTCGCGTCTTTCACGCCCGCGTCAGCGAGAGCATGGAAACGATGAAGCCCGCCCAGTCGGCGGAGGTCTTCAGTGAAGTGAAAGAGCAGCTGACTGACGGGGCGTATCCACCGCCCGTCCTGCGGTTCCTGGTCTGGGCCTATCTGGCCGAACTCGCTGAGAGGAACGTGCTGGCCGGAATCCCTTCATTGACCATGCGGCAGATTGCCTATGAGGAAGCGGCCAGGTTTCTCGCGAAGGAATCGGGATCGGCCGATCCCGACGTGTTGCTGACCCTGGTGAAGAACACGCTGGGGTTCGATCGGGAGGCCGCTGACCAGCGGCTGGAACTGTATCAGGCCTGCCTGATGGAGCCGAAGATCGATCCCTACATCATCCATCTTCTGGGCGGCGACTATTACGCGAAGCTGGCCTGGCAACACCGTGGCGGCGGTTTCGCCGACACTGTTTCCGGTGAGGGTTGGAGCAAGTTTCGCGAGTTGATGCCGCGGGCTGCCCGTCATTTCCGGCGGGCGTGGTTCCTGCATCCCGAGCATCCCCACGCCGCGGAAGAAATGATCATGCTCTCCACCGCCGGCGGCGACGAGACGTGGTCGCCCGAGCAATGGTTTCATGCTGCGGTCGCGGCGCAGTTCGATTACCACGACGCCTACTACCGCTACATGTTCGTCACGATGCCCCGGTGGGGAGGAAGCCACCAGGCCATCGCCGACTTTGCCGAGAAATGCATCGCGACCGGCCGCTGGGATACCGTCGTTCCCTCCGAAGCCCAGACCGCCGTCGAGCTGATCGCGCTCGACAATGAAACCAACGATCCTGCCGGGAAGAACCCGACAGCCGTCAAGATCGCAGGGGCGTACCTCGACGCCTTCGCGGCCGCCATGAAACGTGGAGAAGTCAAACCTGAGAACTTTGCAAAACCGCTGGCGCTGATGACGTCGCTGCTCGTGCAGGCGGGCGACTACCGGAAGGCGCGCGACGCATTTGACATTGGCCCGGAGGCGAACGACCGGTGGTGGAGCATCGATCGCGGCGTCGGGTATCGCTACAGCATGGGATTGTCCTACGCCATCACAGGACCGGCCGAGAAGATCGTCGCCCCGATTCACGACTTCCTGACACGTGAAGCCACCGAGGCGCCGGAGGTCGCGGACGTGGAAGAGATGCAGAAGCGTCTGGAGGAGTGCCGCGCGATGGATATGGATTCCAGGGCAGCCGGTTACTACGACATCGCCGGCCGCATGCTTGAGCAACTCAAGACCTACGCTGCGGGCGACTGGGTCAATCTGACCTTCGATCCCCAGATGACTCTCTGGACGGCGCGGGCGGCAAAGTACGACCTGATCGACCCGGCCACGCTGCGGTTGACCGCCACCCACAGCGGTTCGTCGATGCAGCTGAAACCACTCACGCGATTCGCCCCGCCTTACATGGTGGAGGCTGAAATCAAACCGGTCCGGGCGCTGCAGGGAGACGTTCAGGCGGGAATTGTCATCGGCGCGAGAGCCGCGATGAGGCTCGGCCAGTCTCCGCTTCCACAACAGCTTTCGTCCGGTCCGACGATGATCGCGATCTTCTTCGACCGGACATTGATCGGTCTCCCGGGGGCCGTCGACTTCATTCCCGACCCGCAGCCGGTTGACGGATTCCAGCACCTCGGGATTCGCCGTTATCCGGGCGAGACGCACATGTACGCCATGCACGGGCTGGTGGTCGCTGATCGGCAACCCAGTCAGCCTCTCAACGATTTCATCGTGTTTGGCGACAGCAATCGCACCGGCGTCACCGGGGAAGCCGTGTTTCGGAACCTGCGGATTCGCAAGGCGCCGCCGATCACGGCCGGCCTCAATTCGGAGAGTCCCAGGAGCCTGCCGGCGCTGCGACAGGGTGTCGAGTATTACCCTGAATGTCCGGAGGCCAGGAAGCAACTGGCCGGGGCCCTGGCCGAGCAGGGGCAGGCGGCCGAAGCGCTCGAACATGTGGCAAAGGCCAAGGCTGTTTACCTGAAGATTGTCGATCTGTCGCGAATCGAAGGGGTGGCTCTTTGTGGTGTGGGCCAGTACGAAGCAGCCCTGGCCGCTTTCCGGAAGGACTACGACCTGTTTTCGCGGGCGGCCTGGTCGCGCGTGCACGAAGCCTGGGTGCTGACGACCGCTCCGGATGAGAAGCTGCGGGATGGCAAGAAGGCCCTGGAGCTACTCAAGGCTGTGCGGTCGCAGCTCGGCAACAGCATGAACGCCTGGTCGATTCACGTCACGGAAGCGGTCGTCGCCGCGGAGAATGGCAATTTCGAGGAGGCGCGCGAGTTCGCACGACTGGGTGAGGAAGCGGCTGACACCGACAGTCGTCGCGAGATTGCCAAACGCGTGCGAGCGGTGCTCGATCAGGATCGCCCCTATCGGATGCCGGAGTCGGGTGAGATTCCACCTCCGCCGGCCGGCGTGAGCCGGGCCAAACGCAGCACGCCGCCGCCACGGCCGGAGAGCACGGAATCTCAACCCGAGACAGGGACCTGACGTACCTGGTCGACCGGTTCAATGGACGCTGACGCTCACGAGTTGCCAGCAGGCTCATCGGGCGCGGGCGGGGTGACTTTCGGCGGGGCGTCGCCGGGGGCGTCCGGAGCCGGCTGTGCCGGTTCAGGCTGGGGCGCTGCAGGCTGGGGCGGAGCAAGTGACGGCGCGTCTTCCTCGATCCGGTCTGTAGATGGCAATGGCTCTTCGATCGGGCCGCCGACCGTTTCATGGGTGGCATACTGGAACAGTCCACCTCCCAGGGCCTGGTAGGCGTTGACGATGGCTGAAAGCTGTTCCTTCTTGGTGTCGATCAGCACCAGCTTCGCTTCCATGTAGTCGCGCTGGGCGAAGAGCACCTCGATGTACTCGGCGCGGGCGTTCTGGAACAGCCGGCTGGCGTTGTCGACCGAGGCCTCCAGCGAGGCGAGCTGTTCCTTCTTGATCTCGATGCTTTCGCTGTAGTTCTCCACTTTCGAGATGCGGTTGATCACCTCGGTGAACGCGTTCAGGATCGTCCGCTGGTAGTCGTAGATCGCTTCCAGCTGCACGGCGTTCGCGGTGCAGTAGTCGGCCTTGATGGCGGACTTGTTGAGCACCGGGGCGACAAGGTCGCCGGCCAGGTTGGCGATGAGCGCGTCGGGCGTGATGAACAGGTACTTCGGATTGAACGCGTTGTAGCCCACGCCGCCCGTCAGCGTCAGCGACGGATAGAAGCGGGACCGGGCCACCTGCACGTCGAGCCCCGCCGCGGCCAGCTCACGCTCGGCCCTGCGGATGTCAGGCCGGTTCTGAAGCAACTGCGAGGGGACGCCGACTTTGAGCGAGTTCAGGTTGAGGTTGATGAAGTCGGTCGACGTCCGCGGGACCGGCTGCGGGAAGCGGCCGAGCAGGAAGTTGATCCGGTTCTCCGTTTCCACGATCTCCTGCCGGACGATCAGTTTTTCGCTCTGGTTCTTCTGCACTTCGGCCTGGAAACGCTGGACAGCCAGCTCCGTTCCGCGCGCGGCTTCTTTCTTGGCGATCGCAATCTGCAGACTCTGTTCCTGCAGGGCGATCGTCGCATCGAGCGTCTCCAGCCGCTTGTCGAGCGCCATCAGCCCGTAGTAGTTCTCGGCGATTTCCGCGACGAGCCGCGTGACGACGTAGTTCCGCCCGTCCCTGGTACCCAGGTATCTGAGCGCGGCGGCATCGCGCGCATTCCGCAGCGCCCGCCAGATGTCGACTTCCCAGGTGACGTTTGCCGCGACGAGGAAGTCGGGGAGGGGATCGGGGAATGAATGGCCGGAGAGATTCAGCTGGCTGTCGACGGCCCCCGCTCGCGTGAAGGTGCTCGATTTTTCCAGGCCGGCCCGAGTCCCGAGAGTCACGAACGGAAAGACGGCTCCCCGCCGCTTCAGCACTTCATTGTTGGCGATCTGAACTTCCTGCCACAGGATCTTCAGTTCCTGGTTGCCCGCCAGGCCTTCCGCAATCAGGCAGGTCAGCGTCTGGTCGTTGAAGAACTCTTCGAATCCAACGTAGGCCGAGTTCTCCGCGGTCTGCCGGCCATTGAAGTCCGAAGGCAGCGCATGCCCGGGCTCCGGGCCGCACAGATCGGGGATGTGGCAACCCGGGAGAGACATCATGCCGCCCAGCGCGAGCGCAGCGCTGAAGCAACGCTTTTTCGAAGATCTCACAAAGTGGATCATCGCCACCATCCTTGATGAATTCGCGTCTGTCAGAAATCCGTTCCGACAGGTCGTCGTGACGTTCAGGACGTGGGACGTCTGCCTGTCAGACGTCCTGCGTCCCGCCAGCTTCTGCGTTCAGGTTGTCCCGCCAGTGACGCGGTTTCTGATCGATCCGGCGCTCGTCAGGCAGGCCGTCGGAACAAGTCCGTCAGTCGGCTCCGACGAGATCTTCAGAATCCTCCGAGGCGAAGCATCCCGCTTCGCTGGCTGCGGCAGTGGCTGGCAACCTCCACGTGTTTCATCGGACTGCTTCTTCAGGGGGCCGCCCGCTGCTCCGCAGCGTGACTGCTCTGTTCCCTGCAATGTCCGGGCTTCGGAAGAATCCCGTCCGACATGCCGTGGGCGTCTCTGCGACCTTGCAGAGACGCCGCGCCGATGCCGCAAGCCGAGACTCATTGCCGCCGCCCGAACTTTCCAGGTACGCGGTTCATCGACCTCGGGCCTCCGAAGTTCCGAATCTCGTCCAGCCAACTCAAGCAGAATGAATAAGTTGATGCCTATGCGGGGGGCAGTGTGTTTTAGGAAGAGTGCGATTGCGGCGAAGAGTCGCAGAAAATGCCGCACGTTGAATAAGGACATAGCCCATCCGGCGAGGGCGTCCTACCGTTCGGGGTTTCGTGTCGCGTGCCTCTCAAGCCGGCCGCGACGAAGTCATCCGCCGCAACGGAACTTGCGAGGAAGCATGACGTTCTGCAAAGGAACACTCGTCTGCGCAGGCGCCGAGAGAAGTCTGACCCAAGGCGGCCCGCGACTCGTCTCCACGCCGCTCAAAAGTCCCCGAGAGGGTGTAGGTCTGTGGATGATGCCGAATTTATGTGGCGCAAACCGGCAGGATTGTCTCACTGCGGGACCCTGATGCGACAGCCGAAACTGCCGAACTCGTAACGTCGCGAGCGGGGGATGAGGCTGCTCGTCAGGCCTCGGGCGCCGGCGGAGTTTCCGGCCGTGTCCGAGGCTTTCTCCCGCCACCCGGCCTGCGGATCCGAGACCGGTGGTCGGGCGCCGATTCCGCGTCCCCGGCGGCAAGTTCCTCGATGCCACGCTTGATCGTGTTGGGCGACATGTGGATCGCCCGTGAGACGAGCGTCATTCCTCCATGTCCCAGCTTCATCGCTTCCGTGGCGGCCCACTGGCGGCGCTGACGCTCGTTCAACGAACTCCGCTCCTGCCGGTAGCGCTCCTGAAGCTCACGAATCAAGTCGTCCTGTGACATGAGTGTTTCAGCTCGGCGCGGTGTCAGCGGGGCGCGTCAGATGTCCGCTCGTGTCCTGCGGCGGCGGGATGGTGCTCCAGCAATTCGCTCAACGGTTCATCGGATTCGTCCTGGATCAGTTGGCCTTTGTCGGCGAGTCCGCCAAAGAGGTAGTAGAGACCTGGAATCACCAGCACGCCAATGACAGTGCCGATCAGCATTCCGCCGACCGCAGTCGTTCCGATGGTGCGGTTGCCGATGGCGCCCGGTCCGGTGGCGCGGACGAGCGGAATCAGGCCGGCAATGAAGGCGAAGGAGGTCATCAGGATGGGCCGGAATCTCAACTGTCCGCCCTCGATCGCCGCCTCTTTCAGGCTGATCCCTTCCCGGTGCCTTTGCACGGCGAATTCGACGATCAGAATCGCGTTTTTGCCCAGCAGTCCCACCAGCATGACAAGCCCGATCTGGGCATAGACGTCGTTCGCCAGCCCCATGGACTCCAGGAAGACGAACGATCCGAAGATTCCCACGGGCAGCGAAATGATGACCGCCAGCGGCAGGATGAAACTCTCATACTGCCCGACGAGCACGAGGTACACGAAGATCACAACGATCAGGAAGATGTAAACCGCCGTGTTGCCCTTGTTGGCTTCATCGTACGAGAGGCCTTCCCAACCGATGTCATAACCGTGCGGCAGCGTCTGTGCGGCGACTTCCTTGATTGCCTTGATCGCTTCGCCCGTGCTGTAACCCTTCGCCGGCGCCCCTTGAATCGCTGCCGACGGATAGAGGTTGTAGCGGTTGATTTCGTTCAGCCCCTGCCGCTTCTTGAGCTGCATGAACGCCGAGTAGGGAACCATTTCCCCGCCTTCGTTCTTGACGAAGATATTGTCGAAGTCTTCGGGGAACCTTCGGAACTCGGGGGACGCCTGGACGTACACCTTGAAGAACTGGCCGAACCGGACGAAGCCCTGCTCCCAGGTACTGCCGATCACGATGGAGAGGTTGTCCATCGCGTTCTTGATCGTCACCCCTTTCTGCATGGCGATGTCGTTGTCGATCACCAGTTCATACTGCGGATAGTTGCTGGCGAAGAACGTGAACAGGCCCTTCACTTCCTTACGCTTCGCGAGCGCCTCGAGGAATTTGTCGGTTGCTTCCCCCAGGGCCTGGTAGTTCGTGGTATTCGTCTTGTCGAGCACGCGCAGCGAGAACCCGCCGGCCGCTCCGAAGCCCGGAACCGCAGGAGGCTCGAAGAACTCCAGTTTCACGTTCGAGATCTTGCGGCCTCTCTTCTCCAGTTCTTCGATGATCTGCCGTGACGTCAGTTTGCGCTGCGACCACGGTTTCAGGTTGATGAGGCATGTTCCGGCGTTGGAGCCGCGTCCCTCGGTCAACACTTCGTAACCCGCGAGCGAGGAGATCGAGGCGATCCCGTCGACCCCTTTGGCCGCCTCCTGCAGTTCGTGCGATTTGGCGTTCGTGTATTCGAGCGTCGAGCCCGGAGGCGTCTGGATGATGCCGTAGATCATTCCCTGGTCTTCCAGCGGGATGAATCCTGTCGGCAGCACCAGGTTGACGCAGTAGATCGCGACGCTGAACCCGGCCACGAGCCCCAGGGTCAGCACGCGGCGCGTCACGATCGGCCGCAGGAAGGCGGCGTATCCCAGAGTCACCCTGTTGATGAACCTGTCAAAGAGCCCGATGAGGATCGCGATGGGACCGCGGAACTTCTTCTTCTGCGTGGAGTGAGGCTTGAGAATCATCGCGCACAGGACCGGTGTGAGCGTCAAAGCCACGACGCCGGAGAGCACGATCGACATGGCCATGGTCAGGCCGAATTGCCGGTAGAAGACGCCGACCGGTCCTGACATGAACGTCACGGGGATGAACACGGCAGTCATCACGAGGGTAATGGCGATGATCGCGCCGCTGATCTCGTTCATCACTTCTTTCGTCGCCCGGTAAGGCGACAGGTGTTTTTCGTGCATCTTCGCATGCACGGCTTCCACCACCACGATCGCGTCGTCGACCACCACCCCGATCGCGAGCACGAGCGCAAACAGCGTGATCAGGTTGATCGACAACCCGAACATCAGCATGAAGAAGAACGTTCCGATCAGCGATACGGGCACGGCGAGCGTCGGAATGAGGGTCGACCGCCAGTCTCCCAGGAAGAGGAACACGACGAGGGCCACCAGCACGAACGCCTCGAACAGCGTATGCAGCACCTGTTCGATCGAGGCCTCCAGGAACGCGGAGACGTCGTAGCTCACTTCGAAGTCCATGCCCGGGGGGAACATCTCCGCCTTGGCTTCTTTGAGCTTCTCTTTCACTTCCTCGATGATCGTCGCCGCATTGGTGCCAGGCAGTTGCTTGAGCACGATGGCGGCGGAGGCGTGGCCATCGATGTCGGAGTAGAGGTCGTAGAACGACGAGCCGAGTTCCACGCTCGCCACGTCCTTCAGCCGCAGGATTTCGCCGTTGGGCTTGGCCTTGAGGATGATGTTGGCGTACTGCTCGGGCTTGTTATAGCGCCCGACATACGTCAGCACGTATTCCACCGTCTGCGACGTCTTGCCGGTCGCCTGTCCCAGGCGTCCGGGCGACCCGATCATGCTCTGCTCGGACACCGCCTTCATCACGTCGTCGGCCGACAGGTTGTAGGCCCGCATGCGTTCGAGGTTGAGCTCGATGCGCATGGCGTAGGCGCGGTTGCCCAGGATATTGGCGCTGCCGATGCCGCGGGTCCGCCGGATTTCCGGCAGCAGGTTGACCGTGACGTAGTTGTAGAGAAAGTTCTGGTCGAGAGCTTTGTCCTTACTGTAGACGTTCACGTACATCAGCATGCTCGTCATGGCCTGCTGAACGATGATGCCCTCCAGCTCCACGATCTTGGGGAGCCGGTTCTTCACGATCTGGATGCGGTTGTTCACGTTGAGCACGGCCACGTTGGGGTCCGTGCCCGGCTCGAAGATGATCTGGATCGCACCTTCGCCGGCGCTGGTCGCCGCGGAAGCCATGTACCGCATGTCCTGGACGCCGTTGATCGCCTGCTCGAGGATCACGAGCACCGAGTCGGTGAGCACTTCGGCGCTGGCTCCCGGATAGGAAACCGCGACGATCACGCTGGGCGGCGCCACATTCGGAAACTGGGAGATCGGCAGCGTGTTGATCGCCAGACCGCCCAGGAACAGGATGATCAGCGAGATGACGATGGCCAGGGCTGGCCGATGCAGGATCTGTGAAAACATGGTGCTGCGAGGATCCGGCAGGTCCTCGCTCCGGAATGTGAGAGCGAGCGTGCTCCCTGACGTCGTGACTATTCGGCCACGTTCTTGAGCTGGGCCATCACCTCGGTGGGCGCCTTCTCCTCGTATTCCACCTTCTCGCCGTCGCGAATCTGGCGGCTTCCCTCCAGGACGATCGTGTCGTCGACGGCCAGCCCGTCCTTGATCACGAAGATGTCGTCCAGTTCATTCTGAATCGAGATCTCGCGCTGGTGGGCGACGTTGTCCTTGTCGACGACGTAGACATAGCGCTTGTCGAGAATCTCGAACGTCGCGCGTTGCGGGATGACGACTGCGTTCGGCAGCACCCGGTTGATCAGCACCGTTCCGGTCTGCCCGTGACGCAGGAGCCCTTCGGGGTTTGGAAAGTCGGCCCGGAAGGCGATGTTTCCGGTCTCGTTGTTGAAGTCGGCCTCGATGGCTCCAATCTTCCCGGCGTACCGGAATTTCGAGTGGTCCGCGAGCATCAGCTCGACCACGAGGTCTTCCTGGTGCTTGTCCAGCGTCGCCTTGTATTCGAGGTACCGCCGTTCTGGGACGTTGAAGTACACCCACATGACGCTGTTATCGGAAAGCGTCGTGAGCATCTCGCCTTCTTCGATCAGGCTCCCATGCTGGTGATGCAGCCGGTCGATGATCCCGTCGAATGGCGCCACGATCTTCGTGAAGTTCAGTTCGGCGGCCGCCATCTGTGCGTTCGCCTGGGCCTTCAGCAGCTTCGCCTGGAACAGCGCCACCTCGTTCTGTGACACACCGTTCTTTTCGGCCAGGCGCTTCGTGTTGTCGAATTCCAGCTGCGCCAGCTTGGCTTCGGCGTTCTCGGCATCCACCTTCGCCTGATACACGTTCGGGAGGACCGTGAACATCACATCGCCGGCCTTCACCGCCTGGCCTTCCTTGACGGGGATCTGTTCGAGATAGCCCCGCTCCAGCGCCCGCACTTCGATATGCCGCTGCGAGTGAATCTGGCAGACGTACTGCTGCTTGATCGTGACGTCACGGGAGACGGGCGTCGTTGCCGTGATGCGGTGAGCTTCCTCGTGGTGCTCTTCGTCGTGCTTGGCGCACGCGGAAAGGGAGCAGGAGAGAATCGTCAGGAGCCCAATGCGGGCCAGTAAGCGTTTCATGGGGACTTTGCCCATTGCCAGCCCGAGATGTTCTTGCGCCCCGAGTCCAACGCACCTTGTCGCACGACAAGCAGTTTCAGTATTCGTAGTCGCGCATCGCGGGTGCGTAAACCGCCTTTCGGCCGGGCTTACGAAGATGTAATCCCAGAGGCGTCCCGCCCGGGATTTCGCGTCTCAAAACCGGTCCAGACGGCCGGTTTGCGCCCTGCGGACGCCAGAGCGGCTTTGCAAGACCAGCTCCTTCTTACGGGAGGTGACCGACCGTATCGATGGCCTCGGCAGAGCGGTCGTGACTCCGCTGACACGGGCTTCTTCCTCGTCGGCCATGCGAACCTCCACTTGACCGGCCCGTGAATCGGTGTACTATGTCACTGGTACACAGGTGGCGAATGCTTGCGCACGTTGATCCATCGAACGGCATTCCCATCTACGAGCAGATCGTTCGGCAGGTGAAGTTCGCCATCGCGGACGGATCGCTGAATGTCGGCGACCATGTTCCATCGGTGCGCGAGCTTGCGAGTCGGCTGGCGATCAATCCAAACACCGTCGCCAGGGCTTACCGCGACCTCCAGATTGCCGGACTGCTGCTTCCCATTCGGGGAACTGGTCTGGCCGTCGCGCAGGGCGCTCCCAGGCAATGCCGGAGTGAACGACTCGATCTGATCCGTGAGCGACTGCGGGCGGTGCTGTCGGAGGCCGTCCACAACGGCGTTTCACACGAAGAGATCCGTTCGCTCATGGAGTCGGTTCTCGTACGCCTTCCGGAGCGGGAAGGCGGCGGATAACCACATCACTGGAGAGCGCCTCGCTCTCGAATCCCCGGAAGGGCATTTTATGCAACCTGTGCTTCAGCTGCAGCGGGTCACGAAGCGTTACGGGCGGACGGTGGCGCTGGATGACGTCACGCTGTCGGTTCCGCCGGGAACGGTCTGTGCCCTGCTCGGCGCCAATGGGGCCGGAAAAACGACCGCAATCCGCTCGCTGCTGGGTTTTGAGCGTCCCGACAGCGGAACCGCGACGGTCATGGGAATGGATCCCCAGCGTCAGCCGCTCGAGGTCCGTCGTCGTGTCGGCTACGTCTCCGATAAACCGGCCCTCTACGAGTGGATGACCGTCGACGAGATTGGCTGGTTCACGTCCGGGTTCTATCCGACCGGCTTCCTCACCGAATTCGCCCGTATCGCCGCACGATTCGGGCTGGAAGGGAAGCAGAAGATCAAGGCGCTGTCGAAAGGGGGCCGGGCGAAGGTCGCGCTCGCGTTGTCGCTGGCGCACAAGCCTCAACTGCTGATCCTTGATGAGCCCACCTCCGGGCTCGATCCGCTCGTCCGCCGCGAGTTCCTGGAAAGCATGATCGATCTCGCGGCCGAAGGACGCACGGTGCTCCTCTCCAGCCATCAGGTCACCGAGGTCGAGCGGGTTGCCGATCTGGTGGCGATCCTGCTGAACGGCAAGCTTGTCTGTTTCGAGCGGCTGGAAGACCTGAAACGCACTGTGAGCGAAGTCGTCCTGCAGACGCCGCCCGGATGGCGACTTCCGGTGTCGATGCCGGGCAAGGTCGTCGCGCATGTCCCGCGACACCACGAGCAGTTGTTCATGGTCCGGGATCTCGATCAGGCCGCGCTCACGGCGATGAGCGCGCAGCTCGGCGTCCCCGCCCCCCAGGTCCGTCATCCCAGTCTCGAAGACATCCTTCTGGCCATGCTCCGTGAGGTGCGGCTGGGCGGGACTGTCGAACTGCCGCCCGATCCCTGGACGACCCCCGCCGTGGCTGCGGAAACCGCCGGCATGCATCGCTGATTCCTCACTTCACTGTGACTCAAGCTCTGCCCGCTTCCTGAAGGGTCCCATGGACGCAGTCATCCGCCTGTTCTGGAAAGAGTTTCGGACGCAGCTGCCGGTGAGCACGGCCCTGTTGTTCGGAGTCGTCTTGATTGAGGCGATCTTCGTTGTCTTTCTCCGGACCTCGACGCCCGACCTGTTTCTGGGAACCGCGATCGTTGCGTCTGCCGGTTTCGCGGCTGCGTGCGCGTCGCTGCTGTTCGCCGGCGACGCCGAAGAAGGGCACGCCGACTGGCTGCGTCAGCTCCCCATCTCCTCCGGCGAACTGATTCTCGGAAAAGTCGGGTATGGAGTCGGCGCGGTGGCCTGCTTCGCAGCGGCCACGTTCGTTGTCGCGTCCGTTGCTCTCCGCTTCGCAAACGTGGAGGGAGTCGTGCGGTTCTATATCCCGCTCAGCCAGGCGCTGTTGTCGATTGCAGGCTGCTTTCTCTGGGGGCTGTTCTACTCCGTCCTGTTCCGGCGGCCGCTCATTGTCATGATCGCCGCGGCGCTGACCTCGCTCCTGATCACCGGCCTTTGCGACACGGGGTATCCCAGCGGTCAGGTGGTGCTGGGACTGACATTGGCCGTGCTGGCGCTGGTCGATCTCGGGCTCATCCTGCTCTGGCGTCGGAGGGAAGTCTGGAGGTCGCCCGTGATCCGTGCGAAGAGAAGCTCCATCGGGTTGCAGTCCTGGATGTCTCTGCCGCTCAAATGGCTGGTCACCCGGGGGCCGCTGGAGGCTCGTGGATGGACGGTCCTTTTCTGGAAAGAGATTTGCGGCGCGCTCGTTGCCGTCCTGGCTCTTCTGCCGGTGCTGTTGATTGTTCAAATGCTGGCTCACGAGCGTCCTTTTCGCACGGTGAGCCTCTTCGCGCTCTGTCCGGTCGTGGTGATGTTCGGAGTGCTCTCGTTTCGGGAGGAGCAGCGCCAGTCTCTGATGAGCTTTCTCAGCGACCGCGGCATCTCGCCCGCGCGTGTCTGGGCCGTGAAGTCGTTCATCTGGTTTTCCGCAGCCGTCGGCGTCGCGGCCTTCATGCTGGCAGTCGACGCAGTGACCGCGGCGCCCCAGGTTTCGTGGTCGGTCACGACGCCCTTCAGGCCCTTCGGGATTCCGGCGTTCGATCCCGCCCAGTCATCACGAGGGGAGGGCCCTCGCGACGACGAGTCCGTCGTTCGACTCTGTTCCGTGGTCGGAGCCCTGTTCGTTGGACTGTTCCTGGTGGGTCAGGTCGTTTCCTGCTGGGTTCGCCGCACCGTCCTGGCGGTGTCGCTCGCTTCGCTTGGCACCGTCCTGTTCCTGATCTGGGTCGGCATGATCATCAATAAGGACATTCCTCTCTCAGGAGCCGTCTGGCCTGTTTTGATTGCCCTCATGCTGGCGATCTGGGCCACGCGTCGCGCCTGGATGGAACAGTGGTCCGGTTGGCGGTTGCGTGTCAGGCAGATCGCCTGGATCGTCATTCCATTCCTCGGATGCGCCGGGTTCGCCCTTGCGTCACGCGGCTGGCAGGTTCCGGACACCGATCCCGGATTCGACTGGCGGGCACAGGCCGCTGCCATGGACCGATTCGACAAGGCCTGGTCGGTCCGGTGGGAGCATGCCGTGAACGGCTCCCTGCCCGGAGAGCGATCGGCCATTCAGGCCCAGGGTGAGGCAGCGGCCGAGCGCGCGCGTCGCCGGGAGAAGGCTGCGAAGGAATTCTCAGCCGGAACGCCCTGGGACGCGAAGGCCCTCGAGGCAGCGGCGGGTTCGATCGATCCGCTGATGACTGCGTCCGTCCTGGAGCCGTCAGGGTTTTCAATCCCCCGTGCTCTCACCGCGCTGGAGGATTCCGTTTTTCGAAACGCCGTACTTCTCAATTCCGTCCCTGGGGGAATGACCGCGCCGCGGCCGATGCTGAATGGCCACCTCCACAGAATCAGCAATGCCCTCGCAGGCGTGCACGATCTTCAGCGGCAGGCCAGCTCCTGGAGTGATCTGGCTTCATGTCTTCGTGCGGAAGGTCGCCTCCTCGCGGCGCTTCGCGCATGGGCCGCCCAGCCCGAGCAGGACGAGGCCCTTCTGGATGAGGCCCTGGCGTTGATCGCAGGCCGGGTGAGCCCGTCCGATCGGCCGGCGGGCCTCACGGACGATCTGGCCCTGAGTGCCCGGGAAATGCTGAAGAGGCGATATGTCATCCTCCGGGGGTTCTGCACGGGAGAAGGCCGGATTGGAGAAGCGATCGTCAGCCAGCGGAAAGCGGACGGGGGGCCGGAGGCCCGCTGGTTCTATTCCCGGCTTGCCGCGGCAGAGCGGGAACGGGTGCTGCGGCTCTTGAACTGGGCGACTCTTCAGGAATTGCGGATGCCGTTTGCGAGTCTTCCTGAACTGCAGACCGCGGGGAACGCGCCGGCCACCTGGGAGAATCGACAGGTGGATTTCGCGCGATACGCCAAGACGACTCCGTTGCTCCCGCCGGAACTCGCCGATGCGGCGCACATCATCCCGCAGGGCGACACCATCTCGGCCTGGCAGGGATTCATGATTGGAGTCCAGCAACGAAGAAATCTGACGGCCGTCGCGATTGCGCTGCAGCGACATCGGCTGCTGGAGGGCACTTTCCCGGTCTCCCTCGGCGATCTTGCCTCCCCGCTGCCACACGATCCGTTCACCGGCCAGCCGTTCTTCTTCCAGTCTGGTTTGGCCGACGCCAAGCCGTTGGAGGCCGCGGCCGTCACGTCGATTCCACGGAAGCAGCCGGTCTTGTGGTCGGCGATCGATTCGCAGACCTCAAACATGACGCTCTACTGGATGAAAGTCTCCGAGCGGCTCCAGTATCAGCCCCAGCGGGTTCTGGTTCTTCCAACCAATGAAGACCCCATTCTTGCGAACCTCGACTGGCCGCTCCAACAGTTGCCCGATCCTCCGGATGTGGTCCCCATGGAAGGCATGATGAGTGGGGGGGAGGATCTGGGAAATGTCCCGGCGGCGCCGGAGGACCTGTAGCAGGGTCCCTACAATCGCCGCGACCGCCCTGTTGGTCCTGGTCTGCCTACTCTCCGGAAGCACCATCCTCGATGGTCAATTCTGTCGCGGAGCAATGGTTCCCGTTGCCACACCCCTAAACATTGATACGCTGGCGGGTGAAGCGGGGGACGTACATACGCTGCTGTTGCGATGGGTCTCGTTCGCAGATCTCGGGGGATGTTTCGATGGCTGAAGGCACGATCAAGAAATTGACAGATAAGGGCTTCGGGTTCATCAATACGGGCAAGGGCGCCGATCTGTTCTTCCATATGTCGAACCTGGAAGGTGTTCAGTTCGACGATCTGCGTGAAGGGCAGCGGGTTTCTTATAATGAAGGCCGCGGCCCCAAGGGCGCCCGCGCGGAGAACGTTCGCCCCATCTAATGGACTGCGAATGATTCTGGATTCCGAAGGCCCGCGAAAGCGGGCCTTCTTCATTTCTATCCCGGAGTTCTGTGGGGCGCCCTGCCGCGATCAGGGATCGCTTCGCAGCACCGTGAGTTCCGGCTTCAGGCTGACCTGGTAGCTCGCCAGACGCTCGATCTTCGGACCGCTCCCGCGAACCAGAACCAGCTTGACGTCCGTGTTCTGAAACGGCCTGACGGCTGCCTCGGGATCAGCCAGTTCGTACGACGCCAGGCGGAACCCGGCCCGCAGGTCGTCATCGGTGAAGCGGACTGGCGGAGTCCGCTTCCGCAGGGAAGAAACCTTACCTGCTTTCCACGAATCGAGTGCGGTAATCAGCAGCTCCCGCGCCGCACGGTCGTCCTCGGCCGATTCGGTGGTCGTGACAGACACCCGGCATCCAGCCGTGATCAGACAGAGGGTGATGAGGAGGAAACGCATGCGGATGGCCCGGGCTTTTTGTTGACAGATTTCAGGATCACCCGACTCGTCCCGATCAAAACTCGCTCACGACTTCGCCGGAACCCACGGTCCCCAACCTGCGCCAGACATGTCCGTCGAGCGACGAGGAGATGAAGCGAACAGCCCCGTCTCCCAGGAGCGAATGCACGCCGCCCGTATGGTGGCTGCGCGAAGTCACTGCGGCCCATGTCGGACCGCCGATGCGTTCCCGCCGTGTGATCAGGTCGACATCCGGGTGTTCCATGGCAGGGCCCCCCGGCGTTTTCTTGTTTGGCGGCCAGGCCGTCGTGAATCCGTTGTGATGCACGGCCATCTCGGCCCACTGGGAATGAGCGTTCAGAAGCACCGAACAGCCTCCTCCGTTGTATTCGGGAGCGACCGAGAGGGGATCCGCATCCGGTGAAGGGATGTTGTTGTAGTCGTTGATATTTGCGAACTGCGCGCAATCGCGGATATGCACCTGGTAGTTCTTCACCTCGGACATCAGCAGCGTGCTGCTCGTTCCATCGGTAAAGTCGCGCCATTTCCGGCTGAGGTTCACGCCGAACGCCGACCGCGTGATCGGCGCCGCGGGCGTCGTGAAGCCGCCCCACACATACCAGTCGCCCATCGAGAACCCGTAGTTGACGCCTCCAATGTTGCCGAACGTCGCGTGCAGGAATGGCTCTGAACGAGGTTCGGAAGGGCACATGAACACGTTGATGACGCGGGCCACAGCCGGGAGATTGACGACCGAGCCGTATGCCGAATCCTTGTCGATTCCCGCGTAGACGTTCCCCTGCTCGAGGAAGGGGAGGATGCGTCCGTGTGGACTCATATAGCCGGTCCACAGCGTCGCCCCGCGCTGTTCGATCACGGCCGTCGGCGGCAGGCAGCCGAGCATCGATTCGTAGTTATGAATCGCCAGCCCAAGTTGCTTGAGGTTGTTTTTGCACTGCGTCCGGCGGGCCGCTTCGCGGGCCTGTTGCACAGCGGGCAGCAGCAGCCCGATCAGGATCGCGATGATGGCGATCACGACGAGCAGTTCGATCAGCGTGAAACCCCGGCGTGGTGACATGGGTCGGTCGCTCGAGTGGCCCTGGTTGAAAGTGACGGTCACGGAGTTTTGCTCACGGGAACGTGGCGCGGATACTCATAACGTCCGACGTTGTCGCGGACCCATTCGTAGTAAAAACGCACCCCGCGGTCGCTGACCTTCCGGCCGTACCCTCCCATCTCGGCGTGAGGGGCGGTTCCACTGTTGTTGGTGATCCCCTGAACGAACGCGGAGTGGAACATGAATGCCGAGTTTTCGGCGGCCTTGTACGTTTCACAGTCACGATAGACCGCGGCGATGCCGGCCTCTCCAAACACTCCGTCATTCTGATAGACGTCCTGCCGCAGCATCTCGACGTTGACGACGAAGCCCGTCGTCGCGATCGGCATATCCTTCTGAATCAGCCGGACATCCATGCCGGGATAGGTGTCTTTGGTCTGGGTATCCGCATCGGGGCAGATTCCGACCTCGATGTCGGGGGCGACGTCCTTGAACCATTTCGTCAGCTTGGCCTTCTTCTGTTCTCCGTTCGGCTCGCGAAAGATCTCCTTGTCGATCCGCTCGGGATGGCTGAACTCGTGCATGATGTCGATGAACACGTTCTTCAGCTTTCGGGTGCTGAGGAACCGGGCCGCCTGTTCGATCGCCTGTTGAATCGCTGCGTCGTCATAGAATTCCTGGTCCTTGCGGGGCGTGAACAGTCCGACCATGACGACCATGCCCCGCTTGTCCGCCTCGCGGATGATGCGCTCCAGCCGCTCCGCAAACTCCGGCTTCAGCAGGCCGTCACGCGTGAAGCCGTTCGCTGCGACATTCGGATCGGGCCAGCCGGCGTTGCTTCCCTGGATGTAGACGCCGATCAGGTTGATCCCGTGGGCCACCATGTTGTCCAGGTTCTGGATGTGCCGCTGCGTAACCACTTCGCTGTGAATCGCGTTACCGCAGCGGATGCCCCACAGCCGCACTTCCTGGCCGCCCAGGAACGGCCGGTCGTTGCGGATCTCGAACTCCCTGGTCGCCACAGGTTCGGCTGCGCTGGCGTTGGAAATCCCGATCCACAGCGCGCAGTGACAGAAGAAATGCCCGAAGAACCACCGGTTCAGCATCGGCCTTGTCCGTATTCGATGGATTTGTATGGGTGTCAGAACGCGCCGTCAGGGGGGGCACGTCAGCACCGAAAGCCACGCCCAATGGGATGCCTACGTTATCCAACTGAACTCTGTTGGCCAAATACAGGTTCGCGCAGCTGAAACCGCGGACACAATTCCTGGTGGGAAATTGTCCAGCGCGCACAAATGCGCGGCCGTCAGCAGCTGGAGGCATCCACCGTCGGGGTGGTCAAAACTCGACGCGATACCGCTGCGTGAGCTTTTTACGAACCTCGGCGGTCGCGTTGTCGATCAGTCGCCAACCTTCGACGCGGCGGGCCGTCGCCATGTTCCCCTGCGTCACGTCGATCTGGTTCGCGCTCGCCTGGGTGGCTGTTGCGCCCGAGGCGCTCACGCCGTAATAACCGTCCCACGACACCCCAGTCCGCAGTCCCGATTTGGATGCTCCCGCCGACAGCCCGCGTCCCCGCCGGGCACTCGCCATCACCCGGAGCGTCTGGGCCGTGTTCTCGCCCCACACGAGCAGTTCCTCATCGACGTCCAGGCTCGGCAGGCGATCGATCTTGGCAGCGTATTTGTCCATCCAGACGGCATCCATTCCGCCGCGCGGATCCTGCTTGGAGCGGTCGCCTCGGAGATCATCCAGAAGCGAGACTGCCGATTTGAAGTAGAGCTGCGACTTCGCGGCCATCTGGTCGGCGGAACTCGGCGTGGTCTCCGGCGGCGACTCGGCCGCTGCAAGCTCCACGTTCGGCACCTCCAGCAGGCTCATCAGCCGTCGCAGCGCGCCGGGCGACAGTTCTCCTTCCGCGACGACAGTGCTTCCTCGGATCTCGAAACGGTGGTCAGCAATTTCCGGAAGTTCGACGCCGGCGTTCTGCATCGCGCTGACCAAGAGCGTTTTCGCGATGGCGGCGGAGAAGGTGACCGTTTTCCCGAAGTCGATCCGAGTGGTGGCTTTCACTTCTTTCGCGACGGCGATCTCCACGGTCAGGCCGCGCAACGTCTCCAGTTGAGGCGCGAGGTCCTCCGGCCTGACCGTCCCGCCCGCTGGCAGCGTGATCTTCTTCAGGCCTTCCGCGATCGTTCTCGGTGACAAGGCATCCTGGAGTTCCATCGCGAGGACGATCTGGGTCTTGTCGTTTCCACCAGCCAGCGCCTTCTTCAGGTAGTCCGAAAGCCCGTTTCCTCCTTTGCGTCCTGCGTCGGCCACCCATTGGGACGCCGCTTGCCGGTGAGCTGGCGAGTACAGGCCAATCAGATTCTCGCCCAACGCAACGATGTACGCGTCGCCCGTCGTTGCGATGGCGTCCCGGCCGCGCAGTGTCTCCAGCTGGCCGCCGTTCGCCCGGGCGAGGCCGGCCATCGAAACCGGGGTCAGAAGTTTCATCACGGCCACTTCCGAGGCCGGTTGGAATTCCCTGTCCAGGACAAGCTGTCCCGCCACGAGCACGCTGCTTGCCTCCGGCGGCAGGAATGTCGCGCGGTCGACATAGGCGGCTTCCAGTTTCTTCGTCCACCCGCGTTCGGTCGCGAGAGGGCTCGATTTCAATGCGGCGACATCAATCGCGAGAATCGCGTTCGCATCGCGCTGCGTCGCCCCCGCGAGGTCCTCGAACTGGCCATAGGCCGACGACACGAATCCCCAGCAGACACAGACGAACATGCAGGATCGCCACAGCATTGGGTAGCTCCCGGAAATCGAAATGGTTAGGCACAACAGCACGCCGTCCGCAGCAAATGTCCGTGCTGGAATAGTAATCGCCAACGAAGCCCCGTGTCTCTGAAGCGAGCTTGCTTGATCGCCTGAATCGCCGCGGGGGCTGGCCGCCAATTCCGGCCTGAACCCGGTTGCAAATCCCCACCGTTCCATGACACTACCGCGCATGGACGACGATCTTTTCATTGAACGGGCGCTCGAATCGGCGACCGAAACCCGCTTTCTGCTGACGGCCGCCGGCGCCCGACATGACTCGGCCGCGGTGTTTGAGAAACAGTTCGGGACGGCGCCGGCCATCGTCATCACCGACGAAAGCACCTTCGCGGCGGCCGGACGCGACGTTGTCGACAGCTTCCACCGCAACGGCCATCCCGTTGCCGATCCCTTCGTCTTCGGGCCGGATGTGTACGCCGAGGACCGGTGCGTCCAGCAGTTGCAGGCGGCCTTGACCGGCGTCGAAGGCATCCCCGTCGCCGTCGGCTCCGGAACCATCAACGATCTTACCAAGCTCGTCGCCCACCGCCTGAATCGCCCCTATCTCGCGGTCGCGACCGCGGCCTCCATGGACGGCTTCACCGCCTACGGAGCCTCCATCACCGATAAGGGCTCGAAGCAGACCTTCGATTGCCCCGCCCCCCAGGCCGTCCTCGCGGATCTCGAAGTCATCGCCGCGGCGCCCCCCGGACTGAACGCCTCCGGCTATGCCGACCTCATCGCCAAGATCGCGGCCGGCGCCGACTGGATGATCGCCGACGCCGCAGGCATCGAACCCATTCGCCCGGATGTCTGGGCAACCGTTCAGTCGCGGCTGCACCACTGGGTTTCATCCCCCGCCGGCATCCGCAACTCCGACCCTACCGCGCTCCGCAGCCTGGTCGCGGGCCTCATGATGAGCGGCTTCGCGATGCAGGCTGCCCGGTCGAGTCGACCCGCGTCTGGGGCCGAACATCAGTTCAGCCATCTCTGGGACATGCAGCACCATACTCACAACGGTGTCGCCCCCTCACACGGATTCAAAGTCGGCATCGGCACCCTCGCCTCGATCGGCCTCTACGACGAACTGATTCGACGTGACCTGACATCGCGATCCGTCGACGACCTCATGCAGCGCTGGCCCACCGCGGAACAACTCGAATCGAAGATCCGCGACTTGTTCGAGCCGGGGGAACTCGCGGAGAAGGCCGTCGAAGAAACCCGGGCCAAGTACGCCTCGCGCTCGCAGCTCCGCGAACAGATGAACCGGCTCCACGCCGCCTGGCCCGAGCTCAAGCAGCGGCTCCAGCAGCAGTTGATTCCCTTCTCCCGCCTGAGGGACATGCTGGCCGAAGCAGGGGCCGCCTTTGAGCCCGAGCAGATCGGCATTTCGCGGACGCGCCTTCGCCTCAGCTACGAACAGGCCTTCTACATCAGGCGCCGCTTCACCGTTCTCGATCTCGCCATGCTCTCCGGTGAAGGCGAAGCCGCGATGGACGAACTGTTCTCGCATACCGGCTGCTGGGCCGCCGGGGCAGGGCGTTCATGACCTCAAAGATTCCCGCCTCGTCCGGCGCCCGATCGCTCCGGGACGTCCGTCACGTCGTTCTCGATCTCGATGGCACGCTTTATCGCGGCAATCGACTGTTCGACGTCACGCTCCCGTTCCTGGCCGCCCTTCGCAACCACGACATCGGCTACACCTTCCTCACCAACAACACCTCCCGCAGCAAGACCGACTACGTCGACAAGCTGCGCGCCATGGGAATCGAAACCAGCCCTCCGCAGATCTACACGCCGGCTGATTCCACACTGACCTATCTGCGTGAATCCCTTCCTGCGGTGAAGGTGCTCGGCGTCCTCGGAACTCCGTCGCTCTGCCGACAGTTCGAAGAGGCCGGTTTCCAGGTCCGCTGGGACGGGTGCGAAGCCGTCGTGATCGGGTTCGACACCACGCTCGACTACGAACGTCTCTGCCGTGCCGCCTACGGCATCAGCCTCGGCCTCCCCTTCATCGCGACCCATCCCGACCTCGTCTGTCCAACGGACGAACCGACAGTTCTCGTCGACTGCGGAGCCATCTGCGCCTGCCTCACCGCTGCCACCGGACGCACCCCCGTCATCCTCGGCAAACCCGATCCGGTGATCCTCCTGAACCTGGCCGCGCGGCATCATCTCGAGCCCTCCCAACTCGCGATGGTCGGCGACCGTCTCTACACCGATATCGCCATGGCTCAGCGGGCCGGTTCCGTCTCGGTCCTCGTTCTCAGCGGCGAAGCCACCGCCGCCGATACGGCCGCCATGCCGACCCCTCCCGACTACATCATGACCGATGTCGGCGAATTGGGACGAAGACTCACGGCCGGCGATTGACGCGGCAACGGTCATTGGCCATCACTGGAATTCCTCGATCGACTCCTCTGACGCTCACGGAGAAGACAATGCAGGCTGCAGACACTCTCGAGCCGCCCCCACGCTCGTTGATTGACCGTCTGGGAATTCACCCGCCGCTCGTCTGGGGCTACGTCGGCCTGTTGCTCTTCATGATCGGCGACGGCGTCGAGGCCGGTTATCTCTCCAAGTATCTCGTCGACCGCAACATCGCGACCGAGGACAGCGTCGGCCTCGTCTTCACCGCCTACGGTCTCGCCGTCGCTCTCGCGGCCTGGCTCTCCGGAGCCCTGTCCGATCTCTGGGGCCCGAGGCAGGTGATGGCAGTCGGTCTGGCGATCTGGATCGCCTTCGAAGTCGGCCTGCTCGTCCTCGGAATCGGCCCCGGCAACTACGCCCTCACGATGGTCATGTACACCCTTCGCGGACTCGGCTACCCGCTGTTCGCGTATGGATTCCTCGTCTGGATCTCGGTCGCCGCGCCCGATCGACGATTGGGAACCGCCGTGGGCTGGTTCTGGTTCGCCTTCACCGGCGGTCTGCTCGCCTTGGGCCCTCTGGCCGCCAGTCTCGCCATCCCGCAAATCGGCCCGATGCAGACCCTCTGGCTCTCGCTGGGGCTCGTCGTCATCGGCGGCCTGATCGCGCTGCTCGGTCTTCAGGAGCCGATTGGTAAACGCCGCCTCGCGCCCGCCGGCGAGCATCCCGTCCGGACGCTCCTTTCGAGCATCTCGATTGCCTGGCGCCATCCCAAAACCGCCATCGGGTGCATTGTCCGCATCATCAACACGGCCCCGCAGAACGGCTTCCTCGTCTTCATGCCGATCTATTTCACGAAGACCATCGGCTTCACGCAGGAACAGTGGCTCCAGATGCTGAGCTTCATGTTCATCAGCAACGTCATCTGGAACCTCTTGTTCGGAATCATCGGCGACAAGCTCGGCTGGCGGCAGACCGTCGCGTTCTGTGGCGGCCTCGGCTGCACGATCACGACGCTCCTCCTCTACTACGTCCCCACCACCCAGGGCGCAAACTATCCGCTCTGCGTCCTCGCCGCCGTGCTCTATGGAGCAACGCTTGCGGGTTATGTTCCCTTGTCCGCGCTGATGCCCTCGCTGGCTCCCGAAAGCAAGGGGGCGGCCATGTCGCTCCTGAACCTCGGCGCCGGAGCGAGCAACTGGGTCGGCCCTGCCATCGTGTCGCTGTTCTGGACCCGCTACGGCGTCGGAACCGTGATGTGGATCTTTGCCATCCTCTACATCATCAGCGCCGTGCTGGCGCTGTTCCTGAAACTGCCCGAACGCAAACCGGCCTGAACCAGGCGAGTGCAGTGTCACCACTCAAGCTAAGGGGGCCACTGGCTCCGCCAGTGCAATCAAAGTGGTGACCTCCACTCCAGAGGCATTGGGAACGCCAGTCCTCTCATTTCGTTCCACTTCCGTCCCGAGTTCCGCGGGGATTCGATGAGCATTGTCGCCGGCGTCGATTTCGGCACCCAGAGCGTCCGCGTGTCGATCGTCGACAGCGAACGTGGTCGCCTGGGCTCGGGCCTGTGTGCCTATCCGTTGCACCGCCGGCGGGAAGATCCCGACTACGCCGCCCAGAGCCACGCCGATCATCTGGCGTCGCTCGAGAAAGCCGCCCGACAGGCGCTGCAAACAGCCGGAATCGAAGGCCAGCGCGTCGAAGCCCTGGCCATCGACACCACCGGCTCCACGATCGTTCCAGTCGACGACCGCCTGCAGCCGCTCGACGACTACTACCTCTGGTGCGACCACCGCTCCTGGCGCGAAGCGGCCCAAATCACCGAGGCCGCCAGGCGTGTGAACCTGCCGGCCCTCGAATGGTGCGGCGGCAACTATTCCTCGGAGTTCGCTCTCTCGAAGCTCCTCCACTGGCTCCGCAACAACCCGCACCGCCGCTCGCAGATGGCGACCGCAGTCGAGCACTGCGATCTGATGACGGCAGTCCTCTGCGGAATCAACGAGCCCTCGCAACTGCCGCGCAGCGTCTGCGCAATGGGCCACAAATGGATGTGGAACGCCTCTCTCGGCGGGCTCCCTTCAGAAGAATTTCTCTCCAGCGTCGACCCGCTGTTCACCGGCCTCCGCGATCGCCTGGGCGGACGCTTCGACCGAAGCAACGCGATCGCCGGGCATCTCTCCCCCGAGTGGGCCAGTCGCCTCGGCATGCGGAACGGCATCCCGCTGCCCGTCGGCGCGCTCGATGCCCATTGGGACGCTGTCGGCGCCGGCATCGGTCTGGGCGACATCGTGAACGTCATCGGCACGTCGACCTGTGTCATGGCCATCACCGGAACCACGACCCTCATCCCCGGAGTGTTCGGGGTCGTCGAAGGCTCGATCCATCCCGGATACACTGGGATTGAAGCCGGACTCTCGGCCGCCGGCGACCTCTTCGATGCCATCGCCCGCCGCGCGGGCGTCCCGCTCGAACAGCTCTCGAAATCGATCGAAGGCTACCGGACCGGCCAGACCGGCCTCTTGCGGATGGCCTGGGACAACGGCGACCGCTGCGTCCTTTCAAACCCGCATCTCGGCGGCATGACGCTCGGCTGGAACCTCCAGCACACCGCGGCGGATGAACTCTTCGCCGCCATCGAAGGCACCGCGCTCCACACCCGCAACATCCTCGCTCGTCTCGCGGAGTACGGCGTCCCCATCCGGCGCGTGATCAATGCCGGCGGCATCCCGCGCCGCAGCTCAGTCTTGAATCAGGTCTACGCCAACATCCTCAACGTCCCGATCCTGGTTCCGAAGGACGATACGACGAGCCTCGGCTCGGCCATCTTCGCGTTCCTTGCGGCCGGTGCCTTCAAGACCGTCGAAGAAGCCCAGGAGGCGCTCTGCCCCGAATACATCACCGTCGAACCCGCGCCGCCCGGCGTTCGGATCGGCAACGAGCTCTACGAGCTGTTTCTCAAGCTCTACAACGCCTTCGGCCGTGAACAATCAGCGGCCGTTCAGGTCGGAGAAGTCCTTCCGGCGCTGAGACGCCTGTCGCACGAAGCCCTGCACCAGGAACGCGTGGACTGACCGGCCGCCCAGCGATTGTGGCGCGGTCGAAGAGAAAAGTGGTCTCGACGCGGAATTCCGGCTCAGGTCTTCTGCGGGACTGCGGGCGCCTTGAGCGGGCTCACGGGATGGTCGTAGGCGCCGAAATCGTTGAAGAAGAACCGCTTGGCGAAGCGGTAAACGAGGCTCTTCTCCGGGATTTCCTGGGTGGGCATGTCCTGCGAAGTCCGCGCGGTCATGGCGAGGAGTTCGGCCGCCGCGGTCTTCCGGGCGGTCTGGTCTCCCGCGTCGTGCAGCACGGCCAGTTCGTGGAGCAGGTCGGGCCGTTCGAGAACGATGCAGCCGCGGGTGCTGGAGGCGGCGAGCTGGCGGAAGTCGTGCAGGAATTTCGATTCGATCATAACGCGGTCGATTGGCCGCGTGTCGTGAATCGTTTCCTTCGCGAACTGCACGATCGGGCAGGGCTCGATGCCGCCCCAGGGATTGATGTGGTGGCTGATTCCGGTCGCCGCCGGGCAGAGCGCCTTTCCCTCGCCGTCGTAGTAGGCATCAATGATCGCGATCGGCTTCTTCGCCCGCATTTCGACGACGAAGCGACGAAGCTTCAACTGCTGTTCACGCGTCAGGCAGAGTTCGGGATTCGCATCGGGGCCCATCGGCCGGTAGACGTGGAACCAGGTGTAGAAGACCCCCATTTCAATCAGGCGGTCGAGCCACTTCTCCTGCACGAGGTCGTCGAAATTGGTCTGGCAGACGCTCGTGCAGACCCCCGTGAGCAAATGGTTCTTCAGGCAGTTCTCGACGCCGCGCATCGTGTCGGAGAGGACATGCTGACGGCCGCGACGCTCGTCGCTGACGATCTCCGTTCCTTCGACGCTGATGAGGGGAGTGATGTTGCCGAGACGCCGCATTTCCTTGGCGACTTCATCCGTGATGAAATGCCCGTTCGTGAAAATCTGGAAGTAGGCGTCGGGATGCCGGGAAAGTGCCTTCAGGAGGTCCTTATGCATGAACGGCTCGCCGCCGACGATGCCGAAGAAACTGTTGCCGGCCGCCTTCGCGTCGTTGATGAGCCGGGTGAGCGATTCGAGGTCGATCGTCTGCTGCTTGGCGGCCACATCGACCCAGCACCCCTGGCAGCGGAGGTTGCAGGAATTGATGACGGAGATGTAGAGGAACGGCGGGAAGTACTCTCCCCGTTTCAGCCGCCGCTTGAAACGCTGAACGGACAGCGCGCCCTTGAGGCCGAAGTTGTACGCCAGCTTCCAGACCAGACGCTTGTCTGCTTCGAGCAGGACCCGTTTGGCCATTCGCAGATACATCAGCAGCTCACTGCAATTCGTGAACGACAGTCGGTCGAGCCGGAGGCGTGAGCCCCCGGGAACTCGTTGGACTCTCTCTTACTTCGCCAACGACATCCGATGCGTCGGCATGGGACGCCCCGGCCGGAACGATTGTGTCGAACCGAACGTGGCTGTCGCGCCGAACGCGGCGCATGTCTTCGTCACAGCATCATAGACCAGTCGCGTCAGTTGCTCCGGATCGCACGCAACCCGCGCATTCACCACGAGGTCGACTTCCTTCACCTGACACTTGGATGGCAGCGACAGCTCCGGCGTCATCGTGCTGGCCACAAGATTCGCCACTCCGAAGAATCCCTCCCACAGGCCGATCGCCTTGAGGTGGGCCGGTTCCAGTCCCTCTGCGGCCAGGGTCTCCTTCAGACGTCCGATGAGGTCGAGAAGAAGTTCATCGAGCGCGAACGGCTTTGCCGAGTTCACCTGGACGGAACTGTTGAGCCAACCCAGTTCGGCTTCGCCATCGGCGTAGATGTCGTAATCGATATCGAGGATCCGGCGGCCAAAGTCGCCAGACTGGTTGAGGAATTCCTCGAGTGCTTCGAAACCCTCGCCCGTTCTTGCCGAAATGCGCAGGCGCGGAGTTTGCGGATACCGCGCTGCGAGAAGCGTCTCGAGTTCCTGCAGTTCCGCAGCAGTCAATTCGTCCACACGGTTGATCAGGATGACGTCGGCTTCTTCGAGCTGCTTTTCGAGAATATAAGCGGCCTTCGGCGAGAAGCCGCTGCCTGGCTCGTTCTTCAGGATCTTCCGCCCCTGGCTGGGCTTCAGGATGACCGCGTAAGGGGCGATCTCGAAACGGGCGTCGTAGAGCTGTTTCAGCGGCTGGATCACCGTGGCGACCAGATCCGTGCAGCTTCCGACAGGCTCGGCGAGGATGATGTCCGGGGCATTGTCACGGTCGAGCTTTTCGACGGTTCCGACGAGGTCATCGAACTTGCAGCAGAAGCAGGCTCCGGCGACTTCCCCGACATCGAACCCCTGGGAACGCAGGTTGTTCGTATCGACCAGGTCCTGGGCCTGATCGTTCGTCACGATGCCGACCTTGAGCCCCAGCTTCATGGCGTCGCGGGCGAGCCGCGAAATCGTTGTCGTTTTCCCGGCGCCCAGGAAGCCGCCCACGAGCACAAATTTCATCTGCTGAGGCATGCGTTGCTGCTGGTCTCGATCACGAATCACGAAAGGAGACGACCAGCGTACACCCGGCGAGCGCCGCCGGGCAATGAGCCCGGCCTGCCGCGCAGGGCAGGTCACTTTTTCAAGATGGGCCAATTCGTCGTTGGTGTGCGTCGTTGCCGCAAAATGACTTGCGGCGACAAGAGACGACCGACTTAGAAAAAGTGACTCGCCCCGCCCCAATCCCAATCCGCCAAAGCACTCCCGACTCCCGCGTACCGGACCCATCCGCGCAACCGCCCCCGTGATGATGGAGGACCTATGAACACAACCACCGTCAACCTGTCGTCACCCCCCCCCGGCCTCGCCAGCTCCATGTCTGCATCACGCACGCTCTCCCGATCCCTCCGCTGAACTTCCGCAGGGAAAGAGGGCGAGGAGTACAGTACCACCCACACAACGCGCCCTCCTCGCCCCCCTTGGCGTCAAACACCTCCGCAGTGTTCCCAATCCCTGCCCGAGCCTGCGAACTCCGCGCACGGCTGGTCACTTTTTCAAGATGGGCCAGTTCATCGTTGGGTTGCGCTGTTGCCGCCAAATGACTTGCGGTGACGAGAGACGACCTCTTGTGAAAAAGTGACTCGCCCTGGACCTGCCGCTAAGCTTTGGCACGCCTGTTTCACCGCCCGTTCTTCGAATTCATTGACGATCGCTATCCGTGTCCGCGCAGCCAGATGACGAACGACCGGCACTGCTTGGCGGGACTCCTGTCCGTCCGGAAGGAGCCCCCGTCTGGCCTCCACGGAATGCTGCGGTGGTGGATGCCGTCCGCCAGGCCGCGGACGAGGGCGCCTGGGGGCGGTACGTCGGCCGATATGGTGACGAGCTGCGGGCTTTGCTGCGGGAGAGACATGGAGTCGGGCACGCCTGGTTGTGCAGCAGCGGGACGGCGGCCGTGGAACTGGCCCTGCGCGGGCTGGGCGTCGTCGCCGGGGACGAGGTGATCCTCGCGGCCTACGATTTCAAAGCCAACTTCACCGATGTGCTGGCGATCGGCGCTCTGCCGGTGCTGGTCGACGTGCGGGCTGACGACTGGCAGCTCGACGTTGACAAGGTGCGCGACGCAATGACGTCGAAGACGAAGGCGATCCTGATCTCGCACCTGCATGGAGGGAGCGTCGATCTTGCGAGGCTCCGTGAGATTGTGGGCGACGGCGTTCCGATCGTCGAAGACGCCTGCCAATGCCCGGGCTCTGTCATTGATGGCCGACCGGCCGGCTCGGCCGGTGACGTGGGAGTCCTCAGTTTCGGGGGCAGCAAACTGACGGCGGCGGGGCGTGGCGGGGCGGTGCTGACGGATCGCGGGGACGTCATCGAACGCATCAAGCGTCATGTGATGCGGGGCAATGATCTGTCCCCCCTCTCTGAGCTCCAGGCGGCCGCTCTGGTTCCCCAGTGGCGATCACTCGATGAGCAAAACGAACAACGCCGCCGCAGCACGCGTTCTCTGCACGGATTGATGGCGGAGATCACCGGTCTGAGGATGCTGATCCCTCCCGACCATTCCCGGGCGGCGGGGTATTACAAGGTCGGATTCGAGTATGACCCGACGGTGATGGCCGGCCTGTCGCGAGAGACGTTTTGCCTGGCGATGCGGTCCGAAGGAATCGCATTCTGGCCCGGGTTCCGCAGCCTGCATCGAATCCATGCCGCCCGGCGCTTCCGCGCGGCTGGGCCTCTCCCGGTGGCCGATCGTGCAGACGGACGAATCGTGCTGCTGCATCACCCGGTGCTTCTGGGCACGGACGCCGACATCGAGCAGATCGTCGTCGCCCTGCGAAAAATCCAGCATGCAGCCAGCGATCTTTCTCGCCGGTCGTTCGAGATTCCACCCGCGCCCTGGGACCGAGATGAGTAACCCGCTTCTGCCCGATGCGGCCGCCGTTGAACAGTGCCAGACGATCCTCGCGCATGCGTGGATGGTGCGGACGTTCGTGAAGCACAGTCAGGAGGTCGAGGACTTTCCCGAGCTGATGGGGATTGTCCGGAACGTGTTCGACCTTTGCCGCGCAGTGGAGTCGCGCGTCGGCGACCCTCCGGCCTACATCCACCAGCTCCGGAAGAAGCTGTCGAAGCTCAAGAAGGCGTCGATCCAGTTTGCCAACGACGCTCCATTGGCCTCCGACCACACGAATTTCCGGCAGGCTGTCATTTCCATCGACGCCTGTGTGCGGGACCTGGAGGCGATTGTCGCCCGTTTTCCGCAGGCACGGCCGCCGGGACCAGCGTTTTCGCCGGCAATCGACTCCAGTAAGCTCGACACGGACGACGATCCCGACACCGGGGATTGACGTTCGCACGAACTGCCAGCCCCTCGTCGTTCCCGCGATTTCAGGTCATTCCCGCCGCTTATGTCGGACTCCAGCGTCGTTTTCATGATGGGCAAGTTCGAAGCGGTCCTCCCGTCGGACCGCTCCTACGCCGACAACCATCATTGGCTGAAGCAGGAAGGTCCGGTCTACCGGGTCGGTTTCACTTCGTACGCTGTGCGATTGCTGCAGGACGTCTATTTTCTTGACTGGTCGATCGATCCGGACACGGCCGTCCGCAAGAAGCAGGAAGTGGGGGAGATCGAGACGTCCAAGGCGGTGGCGAGCCTGTACGCGCCGCTGGACGGCCGCATCGTGGCGTTCAACCCGGCCCTGATGAACGATCCGTCCCTGATCAATACCGACAACTACGACGGCGGATGGCTCTATGAAATCGAGACCGCCGCGCCGATGATGACCGTCGACGATTATGTGGCCCACCTGAACGCCACCTGGGACGCGACGCAGAGGACGCTGAAGGGGCAGTACAACGAGGCCGAATGATCGGCCCCGAAGGCTGTGCGAATTGAGGACGAGGATTCATGGCTGACCGCAAACTGTCCGTGGTGATCGCCCAGGCGCCGGGGAAAAACCCGAACAAGCGCCAGCTGGAAGAAGACATCGCGGCCCAGCTGCTGATTGAGAACACCGCGAACGTCTCACTGGTTCCGCACCTGAACGACCTCTCGGCCGACGACAGCGGCGCGCTGTGGCTGAAATCGGTCCCGGGTGATGTTGTCGTGCTGGCGTGGCTGTATCCGCGGGCGGCGCACTGGATCCTCGACCGGATGGGAGTCAAAGGACGCGAGGGAACGGTCCTGCTGCGCTCGGGCGATGACGACGAAGACGAACCGGAACCGGAGGCGCCCTCGCCAAACGCCATCGGTGCGCTCCAGGTTCCGAACCGGTCAATCTACGTGCTCGACCTGCGGATCGATGCCAAACCAGAAGTCTTCCTGAGCGAGATCCGTCGGATCGCGCGCGAATCGACGGTCGAGACGGTATCGCTCGACTTTTTCGGACTGTCAGCCAGCCCGGCCGTCCACCATGCGGCGCCGGTTTCGACCGAGCCGACCCGTTCGGACTTTACCGGCAACGCGAAACGCCGGTGGTATCCGGTGATCGACTACAGCCGATGCACCAACTGCATGGAATGCATCGACTTCTGCCTGTTCGGCGTCTACGGGCTCGACGACCAGGAACGCATTCTCGTCGAGCAGCAGGACAACTGTAAAAAGGGATGCCCGGCCTGCAGCCGGGTCTGCCCGGCGAACGCGATCATCTTCCCCGAGCACAAGACTCCGGGTATTGCGGGCGCTCCTGTTTCGGGCGCGTCGGATTTCAAGATCGATCTCTCCAAGCTGTTCGGGGCGCCATCCGCCCTCGAACTGGCGGTCTTGGAGCGCGATACCGAACTCGTCGCCGACGGACGGACAGCCGTGGGGATGTCAGTCGGGATTCCCAAGCGGCAGTCAAACCTGCCGGAGAAGCCCCGCGATGCGCTGGACGACCTGATCGACGGCCTGGACTCGTTCTGAATTTCGTTCCGTTCCGATGGATCGACGAACGCAATCAGCGGGCAGCCGAGGCGGAATGACTTCCGGCCCTCAACCGCCCGCTGTTCGGGTCAACCATGCTGTTACGGCTTCTTGTTGGCGGCGATGTCCCATTCGACTTCGACCGGCTCGGTGGCCGCCCCGGTATCGTCCTGGCCGGTGAAAGTGACTTTCACCTTCTCGAAGGAAAACGAGACGTTTTCCGACGCGAACTGGTCGCCGCCGCCGGACTGCTGCCAGCTGCTGACGAACACGTGCGTCATCTCGTACTTGAGGTATTCCACCGGTCCGCCGTCGCCGCCTGCCTTCAGGAAGTAGACGGTGGCATCGTCGTAGTGCGTGCCATCGCAGGTCTTGAGGAAGAGTTCGGGGGAGGCCGCGTCGGCCCGCTTGGTGGCGACGAGGTCGTTCACGTTGACTTTGGCCGTGCCGGCGCCCCCGCCGTAGGCACGCGACGAGGGGTTGCTCGAACCGAACGAGGCGCTGAGGAGATCGATCTCTCCTTCGTGTCCGTCGATCTTGGAATCACCCGTGACACCAGCAATCTTCAGCAGAATGTTAGCAGCCATGATTGGCGCCCTTTCAAAAGGTTTCCCGGCCGTCCCGTGCGGGTCACACACCGACCATCGCTGCGACCACAGCTATTCTCCGCCATTGCCCGCGGGAGTTGCTGAAATTCCGGTCGAGACGCGCTGACCGGTCGCCCCGGCGCCGCGACGCGTTCGGTGACCGCACGGATCAGGAACGCTGCAGGTCGCCGGTTCCCTGGGTGGTGTAGCCAGGTAGCTGTCCCAGCAGCTTGCGGTAAGCGGCCGAGCGAACCACGCTGACGAACGCCTTGACCCGGCGGTCGTCCGCGAGTGCTTCAGGGATGCAGACGTCGTAGGCCTCTTCCTGGACGGGCAGGAAATCGAGTCCTGCCTCGACACTCGCGAGCTGGACACAGATTCCAGCGTCCGCCCAGCCTGAACGCACGGCCTCGGTCACACCGCGGTGGTCGCGCGCGATGTGACGAGGCGCAGGCCGATCCGCCAGGAGGCGGTCGAGACACTGACGAGCGCCGGAGCCCGGGTCGCGTCCGATCCATGTGAGTCGGCTCTGCATGGCCGAACGCACCGAGCGCAGCCTGGCCGTCGGAGTGACGGCAACGCCTTCCTGCCAGCGGGTGATTCGCAACAGCCGAAAATCACGGCCGAGCGCGTCTGCAACGACCTGGCCATTGCGGCCGGGATCATCGTTCGTGGAGAGATGGATTCCTGCCAGATGTGCGAAACCGTTTCGCACCATCTCCACCGCCTGCCGACTGGAGCGCGGAAGCACCAGCAGCCGGAATTCCGTTGCCGCCGCGTACTGGCTGGCGAGAAGGCCGGCCGCGGGATCGCAACAGGCAAGGACGAGCGTATTCTCCGGCCGACATTGAGACGGGTCAGGGAGCGGCGTCCACATGGGCATCACACCCGCCGGATACAGCACCGTGCGTCCGCCGATTTCCGCTTTCCATCGTCGGTCCGGAGTGCTGCCGGGTTCCCACGCCCAGACCTCCCCTCCGCCCTGGGGGGGCGCGTTGCCAAAGAGGACTTCCACGGTCGTCCCCAGTGCCGCGGCGACGGCGAGCGCGGCGGAGACCGAGGGGACCAGGCGATCGCCTTCGATGGCTGTGACGGCTGTGCGCGAAATCCCGGCGCGATCGGCAAGCTCTGCCTGCGTCAGGCCAGCCTGAACCCGAAGTTCACGGACGCGATTGCCGGAATTCGCGGATGTCATGATACTGTCGTGCTATGTCAGAATAGTATCTTTGCGTAGTCGAGTCTAGCAGGTGCAGCATGAGAATTCGGCGAGCGGGCTTCACCCTCATTGAACTGCTGGTGGTGATCGCCATCATTGCCATCCTGATCGCACTTCTCCTGCCGGCGGTCCAGCAGGCTCGAGAAGCCGCGAGGCGGACTCAATGCCGCAGCCAGCTCAAACAGCTCTCGCTGGCGATCTACAACTATGAAAGCACGCACAGTTGCTTCCCGCCGGGCCAGATCCGGATGGGGTTCGCCTCCCAGCCGCGGGTGAGAGGGTGGTCGATGTTCGTCCAGCTCCTGCCGTATTTCGAGCAGGGGGCGCTCTACAACAAGTGGGATTTCGCGGATCCCCTCGTCAATGAAACGAACGGCAGCACGGCGGCGGTCCTGCCGGTGCTGATCTGCCCCTCGGAGAGCCAGCTCCAGAATCCGTTTACGAAGCCGAGCGGCGCGCGGTACGCGCTTACCAGCTATGGCGGAAACGGCGGGACGCAGTCGCATCCGCCAGCGGCCACGAAGGGGGACGGCATTTTTGCGGGAACAGGGCCGGCGATCACGACGCCGCCCACAGTTCAACATGCGCTGGTCAGGATTCGGGACGTCACAGATGGAACTTCCAATACGCTGCTGGTCGGGGAACGGAGCCACTTCGACCCGAACTACGACACGTTCTTCGCCGGCGGGTATGCGACGAACCCCATGACGGGCTGGGGCTACTGGGCTCCCGCGGGGGGGCAGTTCGGACTGACGGACGTCACGATGAGCAGCTTCGGGCCAATCAATTCCCGAATTCCTTTCAACTTCACGAATCGCCCAGGCAGCATTTCCAGCGCGGCGACCTTCGACGCGTCAGTCGAATCGACGAGAAGACTCAATGCCTTTGGCAGTCTGCATACCGGCGGGGCCAATCTCGGCCTGGCGGATGGCAGCGTTCGGACCCTTTCGGAGAACATCGATGCGAACGTCCTCAAAAGCCTGAGTACGCGCGGTGGAGGAGAGGTGGTCGGCGAGTTCTAATGCCGCCGGTTTCGACAGTATCCCGTGAGTGTGAGTCTCTGATGGTCTCGATGTCTCTCATTCGTGATGCCCTGTGCCGAGTGTCGACGAGCCTCTGCTTCGTGGTCATGGCCGCGACCTGGACGCCTGTCGTTGCCGCGCCTCCCCTGACGCCCGTCGAAGCACGGGTGAAAGACGGACTGTCGGTCTTCGTCGAGATGAAGGTGAAGACGGCCAAGGATCGGCTCGAGAAGCGGGGCGAAATCTATCTCGATGCCGAAGAAGACTTCCGCGACGAGAAGAACTTCGCCGTCGTGATCGATCGGGCCGGCGCGGCGAAACTCAATGACGCGGGGATCGTCGATCCGGCGAAACACTTCGATCAGAAGACCATCCGGGTGACTGGCGTTGTGACGTCCGTCGATGGCATTCCGCGAATCGATGTTCGCGAGGCGGCGCAGATCGTCATCGTCGACCTGACATCCGATCCGCCGGCGTCCGACGCAGTGCTGGCACGCATCGAGCAGCTCAAAGGGAAGGTGACCTTCGGCGACGACAACAAGACAATCACCCGCCTGAACCTGTCCGGAACTCCTGCCGGCGACGCGGACCTCGAGTGGATCGGCCGGTTGCGGGAGTTGATCGAACTGAGCCTCGCCGGGACGAAGATCACTGATCGGGGACTGCCAAACCTGACCGGACTTCGCAAACTGGAAGCGATTCATCTCGCCGACAATGGGATCACCAGCGAGGGGGTTGAGTCGCTGAAGGGGATGGTGCAGCTCCAGTTGCTGGGCCTCAAAGGGACGAAGGTCACTGATGACGGACTCGCACACCTGAGCGGGATGCAGAACCTTCAGTGGCTGGGCCTGCGAAACACGCGGATCACGGACGCGGGACTGGTCCATTTGAAGCAGCTTCCCCGGCTGCCGGGGGTCTCTCTGAGTTTCTGCCTGGTGAGCGATGCGGGCCTGGCCCACCTGGCGCAGCATCGGCGCATGCAGCGGCTGGTGCTCGATCACACCGGCGTGACCGATGCCGGAATGGCTCATCTCAAGGGAATGGCCGATCTGCACACGCTCGATCTGGGCCACACGCAAGTCGGTGATGCGGGGCTGGAACAGATCTGTGGTCTTCCGAAGCTGCAGATGCTTGAACTGGCGGGGACGAAGGTGACCGACGCCGGACTTGTCCAGCTGGCGAAACTGAGTCGGCTGCAGTCGGAGGGTGACGCGGCGACGGAAGAGATCGTATCGGGTGCAACGCCGCCGGCGGGACTGCCGCCGCTTCCGGGTTTCTCGCTGGGCGGCACGAAGGTGAGTGACGCGGGGCTGATTCACCTGCAATCGCTGGCAGGGTTGCGGCGCCTGGAACTGCAGAATACGGGAGTGACGGACGCAGGACTCGCGCTGATGGCCAGGTGGAAGTCGCTGCGCGCGATCGACGTGCGGGGCGCCGGCGTGTCCTCGCAGGGAATCGCAACGCTGCGAAGCTCGCTGCCACAGGCCCGGATCACCGGTCCGTAACCGGGGCCGGCTCACCGCGCCGGCGGATTCGCCTCGCCCTGACGCATCAACGCCGTTAGCCCCAATCCGTAGAACGTGTATTCGACGTCGGCGGCGTTATCCCAGATAGCCGCGCGATACCCGCCGTATTTCAGTTCCAGTTCCGCCAGGAACTTCCGGATCTGCCGTGGCCCGAGTATGTCCGTGAGCCCGAGGTCGAGGCACGTCAGGTAGCCGGTGAATGTGGACAGGCTGTCCGAGAACGGGATCCGCTCGTTCGCCTGAAACCCGCCGTCGTCGCCACGAACCCCGCGCAGGAACTCGCTCACTCCGGCGCGGACGTCGTCCGTGACGGCGTCGAGCAGAGTCAAAACGGCCACCGCTGCGGCCGTTGGATTCGTCCCGCTGTTCTTCATGGGAGCGATCTCGACGAAGCCTCCGTCGTCGCGCCGACGATCGAGCAGGAACGCCACGATGCGGTCGGGCTCCGGCAGGGGCTGACCGATCAGTTCCAGGCAGAGCACGACCAGGAACGTGTGATAAGTGCTCCCGATGGCTCCCTCGCGGGTTTTCGCATAGCCGCCGTCTCGGGTCCGGAATTCTTCGAGCGTGGCCGCGAGTTTCTGCGGCCAGTCAGCCGGGGCATCGGCCAGGACGTCCGGACCTCCCTGAAGCTGCACCATCACGGCGCAGTAGAGCCAGCTGACGACGTCGATCACACTGGCGCTCGAGCGACCGATCGCCTGGAGATACCGCGCCACTCGCTCGGCGTCGTCCTGCGAGAACGTCCCGAGCAGTCCCATGGCCCGCACGGCGAACGACGTGTAGTACAGGTCCGAATCGCGGGCGGGCGGTTGATCCGGATCGTCATCCTCGTCAGGCACGATGCGTCCTGTGAACCCGCCGTCGTCGTTCTGCTGCGACAGGAGGTACTGCCGATGCGCCTCGCGCCGCGCCGGTTCGAGACCGCGCAGCCCGTTACCCAGCCGTGAGCCGAGGCGCAACAGATAGGGCTCGGACCGCAGAGGGGCGTCGCTCATGGACGATCAGGCCGAGGCGTGACGCGTCACGATCGACAGCGGCACCACTGAAATCTGGGGCGGCTCGCTCGATTCCTGTGACAGGATCGTGTCGGTCAGGAAGTACAGCAGCTGTCGAAGCGCATCGGGCTCCGTTTCGTCCGCCAGTGCTTCGGCCTTGGCCCTGCATTTCTCCACAAGTGCCCGCGCCTGGTCGAAGATGCCAAGCTCCTGGTACAGCCTTCGCAACCGCTCGATCCGTGCCAGTGGGGGAGTTGCGTCGCTCAGGATCGCATCGAGCTCGAGCTTCTTTTCCGGCGAAGCTGCAGCCGCAGCCAGCGCGAGCAGCAGCGTCGGCTTCGCGGTTTCCGCATCGCGGGCCGTGTAGTTCTTGTTGGACGCGTGTTCCTGCCAGTCCTGGAGGTCGTTCAGGATCTGGAAACCGACCCCCACATGCCGGCAGAACTGCGTCAGCATCGACTCATAGGCATCCACCGGACCGGCCAGCCGCAGTCCTGCATAGAGCGCCGCTTCGAAGGCGGGCGAAGTCTTCAGTGCGTAGACCTTCATCGCTTCGAGCGGGGTCAGCATCTCTTTGGTGCTGGTCCACTGCAACTCGGCTCCCTGGCCTTCGCAGAGCTTGAGGTGCGCCTGGGCCAGCCGGTCGAGGATGTCCGCCAGGGCGTCGTTCGGGAGCAGTCCGCGGTTCACGCTGATCAGCCGGTATCCCAGCCCGATCAGGAAGTCTCCGACGTTGATCGCGGCCCCGAGGCTATGCTCATTGTGGATCGTCCGGCGGCCATAGCGGAAATCGTCGCCGTCTTCGATGTCGTCGTGGACGAGCGATGCCTTGTGGAACGCCTCGATGGCCATGGCCACCCGCAGCACTTCCGGCCCGTATTCGGGAAGGTCCTCTTCCGTGCGAGCGTTCACGGCCTTGCCGCCCGTCAGCGCGTCGTAGGCCGCGAGTGTCACGAAGGGCCGCAGACGTTTTCCGCCGTTCTGCAGCCAGTCGTGGGCGAGGTCCGCCGTGAACGCCAGCGGGCTGCTCGCGGCTCCTGCCCGGGGTGTCTCAGACGCTCCAGGCACGAGCGAGTGGAACTGCTTCTCGAAGACGGTCTGCACCCGCCGCATCAGCGGGATGTAGCTCGCCGTCTGTGGTTCATCGAGTGGCTCGTATTTATCGAGGCATTCCCACACCCACGCTTCGTCGAGAGTCGTGTTCTTGCAATCCCCCGAATGCAACGGGATTGCGTACGACGGCACGCCGGCGATGAGGATCTTGTCGATCGCCTTTTCCAGCACGTTCAGGCACGCCACCCCCAGAATGCCGTCGATGTGCCCCGAGACGATGATCTTGAGAACGACCGGCGACCCCTCGGCCACGAGCACCTTGTAACCGAGTTGCTCCGCCCGCACCTTGTAGTCCGCGATCGAGCAGGCCCCGCACTTCTCGCAATCCAGCCCGAACTCATCGTAGTCTGCCGGGCAGCCGTCCGCGTGCTTCAGGCAGTGCGGAAGCAACAGCATCCGCCGGTTAAACGGCAACGCCAGGAACTGCTTCTTCCAGAAGAAGTTCCCGATCATCACCATCGTGAAACCGAGGTACTTCTCCGGCTGGCCGAGTTCCTCCAGCAGTTTGCGGGCGTGCTGTTCGAGCTGCGCCTTCGTGAAGGCCCGGCTCTTGTCGAGCTTCGCTGCGTAGCCCTCGGCTTCGCGCTTGATGTGCTCCCGCTGTTCGAGAGTCTCGGGAACGATTTTCAGGTGGCTTGTGCTGCGGCCCGATTTCTCGCGCCCGGAGGCGGACTTGCCGTTTCGTTCCTGCAGCAATTCAGCATCGGTCGACTGGGCGGGGATTTCATCAACAGACGCCGACAAGCTCATTTCAATACATCCTGGATGTCAGTGGGGCGAACCGCCGGTGACGGAGGGCTTCGTATTGTCCGGCGTACGCCGCAGCTTCCGCGCTCTGTTCATGGCGGAAGTCGTGAAAATCATCGGATAAAGTCGCTCGAAATACCACAGCTTCGCGAAATAGAACCCGATCGGAGACACGTTTCGCCAGCGACCGTCACGAACAGCCTGCCCCAGATACCTCAGTCCCCGATCGGCGGCGACCCGACCGTCGTCCCCCATCTCGAGCAGCGCCTCCGTCGCCAGCGCGGTCTCCTCGATGCTCGAGGGACACCCCTCCGCCCCCCCCCAGCCTCCATCGGCATTCTGGATTCCGGCCAGCCACCTGGCCCCCTTTTCAGAATCGATCTCGGTAGGAAATCCAAGTTCGGCCGCCATCACGAGGACTTTTGACGTTCCGTAAACCGGATTCTCATCATCCCGCGCGTGCTGGTTCCCGAACCACAGCGGCCTCCAGGCTCCTTCGCCTCCCTGGTTCTTCTTCAAGAATCGCAGTCCGCGTTCCCTCGCTGTTGCCGCCCGTCGCTCGTCGACGACGGAGGAATCGAACACCTGCGCAGCGTGGAGCGCCCGGAGGGCGTGGGCCGTCAGGTCGTTGGAACTGCGATCGAAGGGCAGGGCTCCCCAGCCGCGGCAGAACGTCGGCCACCCGCCGTCGCGGTTCTGGAGATCGAGAAGCCACGTCGCCGCCGCCTCCAGCGATTCCCGGGCCGCGCTCTCGAGCGCGGCATCCCTGCCGCCGAGCCGTCCCGCGAGTTTGATCACGGCCAGCATCGCGCCCGGGGTGTCGTCCGCATCGGGAACACCGCCACTCAGATTGGTCCACGCCCAGCCTCCCGGGGCGGCTTGAGTGTACGGGTGGATTGACCGGTACTGCTGCCCGAGAAGCCATCGCAGAAGAAGCTCTGCGTGCTCCGGCGTGATGGAGTTCTCCTCCAGTGCATTGACCGAAAGTGTCGTCACCCAGGTCGCGAGGTTCGTGTCGATCGGCCAGCTCCCATCCGGCCGGACCGAGTCGATCAGGAACTGGAGTCCTTTTTCCGCGACCTCATGCTGCGCCAGTCCCATTCCGGCCAGGCTCATCGTGACGAAACTCGTCAACGGAGCGGCCTCGAGGAACCCGCCGCTTGTTGGCTGGATCGCTGTCAGCAGATCCAGCGTCTTAGGGCGGGCGAGATTCCGGACCTTTCTCAGCACCGGGTTCCACGAAGGCCGTCTGGTGTGAACCAATTGCCCGATCGCGATGAGCGCCGGCAGGGCGTAGCTGACGACCGGGAGTCGGATCCACTGGAAGAAGCGGTGTGGCAGGCAACCCAGTTCGAACGGCAGGCTCATCACCTCTGTCCACGGAACGACTCCTCCCAGGGCGCAGTGCGTCAGGATCGGAACCGAGAACGTCTTGTCTTTGCCGTAACGCTTCCGCAGCGCCGGGACACCACCGGCCGCATCGATCCACGCCCGCGACCGGTGCAGCAGATTCGCATATCGCTCCGTGTCGACCGCCCGGAACGACGCGTCGCACAACATCGTCGTCGCGATGTTGCTCATGCTCAGGACGGTGTCGCCCCAGCCACCGTCACGATTCTGATGCCTGGCCAGCCAATGCAGACCGTTCTCGATGAGCAGCCGCAGCGTCGGCCTCAGTTCCGGACGCGCCCGCTGCATCCATTCGAGCGCCATCACCGCGGTCGCCGTCGACAATGCGGAGGTGGAGAGCTCCCCGATCCAATGGCCGTCGGGACCGCATTCCGCCAGCAGCGCGGCCGTCGTGGCTCGCTGCGCATCCGCGAGGCTGTCGTTCGAGGCGGGTTCCTGGATCGCTTGCTCTCTCATGTCCCGGTCACAATTTTCCCGGTCACAGTCGTGAAACGAGCAGGTAGAACATCGCGCCCAGCGCCGCCGCACACGGAACCGTGCTCACCCATGCCAGCATGATCTCGACGACGGTTTTCCATTTTGCCTGTCGCGTCGTCACTCCGATACCCAGCAGCGCGCCTACGCTGACGTGGGTGGTGCTCACCGGAAACTGGTGCAGGCTCGCGGTCGTGACGAGTGTTGCCGTTGCAATGCTCGCAGCCAGGCCTTGCCCGGGATTCATGGCGGTCACTTTCTTTCCCAGCGTCTCGGCAACCCGGTCGGCGTCCAGCAGTCCGCCGAGGGCGATCAACACCGCGATCACTGCAAACCCCCAGGTGACCGGAAGGTTAGGCACCGCGGCGAGAAGGGCCACCATTTTCGGAGTGTCATTGAGACCACGAGCAAAACTCGCCGCCCCGGAACTGATGAAGTGCAGTGTGTCGAGCGTCCGCGTCCTGTGGTCCGGCGCCAGTCGCAAGGGGCGCATCACAAGATACATCACTCCCCCCATCACTGCGGCGATGACCGGGCTGAAGAACAGGGGGGCGAGAAACAGTTTGCCCAGCACTTCAAAATGGACGTCCGAGCCGCTTCCGACCAGCCCCGCGCCGCACAGCGCCCCGACGAGCGCGTGCGTGGTCGACACTGGAAAACCGAACCGCGTCGCGAGAAAACTTGTCGCCGCCGCCCCGAGCGCCACCGCGACCAGGAAGTGCGGCGTCTGGATCAGCGACTCGGGAACGAGCCCTCGCCCGCCGAAGCGGTTGATCAATCCGTGCGACAGGAATGCCGCCGCGAGCGAACCGGCAAATGTCGTCGCCGTCCCCCAGTAGAGGGCCGTGCGTAACGTGGTCGTCCCGCTGCCATACTGGGACGCGACGCCCTTGAAGTTGGCGTTGGCGCCGTTCGTGAAGGCGACGAAACAGGCCGCCAGGAAGAGCAGGGCGATCAGCACGATGCGCCTGTCACTTGCCCACGTTTTCCCGGGTTTCCGCCGGATACTTCTTGAGCGACGCGTATTCCTTCCACGATCCTTCATACAGACGGACGTTCGGGTACTTCGCCACGTGCTTGAGGTAGAACCTCAGCAGGCTTCCCTCCCGGGACGTGCCGCAGTACACGAGGATCTCCTTGTCCGGCGTCAGTCCTGCCGCTTCCAGTTCAGGCTTGGTTTCCGTCGGCGACTTGAACTGGTGGGTGTTGTCGTCCTCCATCAGCCGGGCCCAGTGAAAGCTGACCGCTCCGGGGATGTGACCTTTGCGGAGCCAGATGTCGTCGTCGCCGAGATACTCATTCTTCGGTCGGGCATCGACGAGCACGACGCCCGCCTGGCCTTTCCTCGCGAGCAGGTCATCGACCGTCAGCGCGATGCCGGGATTCATCGTTGCCGGCAGGCGCCCTTTCGGATTTCCGAAATACTCCTGGGTCACCGGCAGTTCCGCTTTTTTCCAGGCTGGCAGTCCGCCATCGACGATGCGGATCTCCTTGACGCCAAATTTTTCGAGCACATACGCCACCATGCTCGCGCTCAGGATTTCGTCGTTCGGCAGCGCCTCTCCCGTGGCGTAAATCAGGTGGACCCGGTCCCTGTCGACACCCGCCCGGACCAGCAGGGTCCGCGTGATTTCATCGGGCAGGTATTGCACCGGCACGCCCAGATCGGTCCCGCGGAGCGTATCGAAATTAAGGTGGTGCGCCGTCGGCAGGTGGCCGCGGAAGTAGTCCTTGTAGCCCCCTCGCGTGTCGAGCACGATCGGACGCTTCAACGGATCCGGCGACTCAATCATCGTCCGGGCCTCGGCAGGGGAGATAATTCCGATGTCGGCCCACGCCGCCGACCCCGAGAGAACGCAAACAACCGCTGCAAACAGACTCTTCATGGATTCAGATCGCAGTGAAGTCCGTGGAGCGCCGGGCGAAACGGATCAGGCCGGCTGGATTACGGTTCGAGAAACACGAGTTGGCAGCAGCCCAGGTCGAGGCCGCCCCCCCGCCGCGCCAGTTCGATGTGCGCCGCCAGCCGATACTCGATGTTCTTGCCGGCTCGTTTCGTCTCGACGATACCGTTGCTGCGGAGCGTCTTCAGATGGTGGGAGAGCAGCGTCTTTTCGACGTTCAGCTCTCCATTGATCTGCGACACGTTTTTCGGGCCGTCCAGAAGCTGCTGCACGACTCGAAGCCGGATGTCGTTGGCCAGCACCTTCAGGATGTCGGCACAGCAGACGTCTTGGGCCTTGGACGGCATGGACCTTCAGAAATGCAGGTGATGGTGCAGGAACTTTTCAACTGACGGGGCCAGTCTAAACGCATCGTCTCCGTCCCACAATCGCCCGCGTGTGCTGAGCGACCTGGTCGCGATTTGCAGCCTTCCGCCCGTTGCTCTACATTCGCCGATTCGAAATCTCGAACCGTTTGAAGAAGGTCTGTTTCCGATGCCTCTTGTCAATCTGCGCACCGTTCTCGATCACGCCGCCGCCAACAGCTATGGCGTGGCCGCGTTCAACGTCAACAACATGGAGCAGATCCAGGCGATCATGGAAGCTGCCAACGAGACCGAATCGCCGGTCATCGTTCAGGCTTCCCGGGGCGCCCGCTCTTACTCGCAGGACAACTACCTCCGCCACCTGATGCTGGCGGCCGTCGAGCTGTATCCGCACATCCCGGTCGTCATGCACCAGGACCACGGCAACAGCCCGAAGACGTGCATCTCCGCCATGGACAACGGATTCACCTCCGTGATGATGGACGGCTCGCTGCTGGAAGACGCCAAGACCCCGGCCGACTACGACTACAACGTGAAGGTGACGAAGGAAGTCGTCGCTCTTGCTCATGCCAAGGGCGTTTCGGTCGAAGGTGAAATTGGCACGCTCGGCTCGCTCGAGCATAAGGAGCCCTCCGCCGCTCCCAAGGCCGCTGAGCCGCACGATGCGGACCTTGAGCAGGAGCCGGAGCCTGAAGGGGCGATGTCGCACCTGACCGATCCGGAAGAGGCTGAGCGGTTCGTCGCCGACACGAAGGTCGACGCTCTGGCCGTCGCCATCGGCACCAGCCACGGCGCCTACAAGTTCACCCGCAAGCCGGACGGCGACATCCTGGCGATGAACGTGATCGAAGAGATCCACCGCCGCCTGCCGAACACGCACCTCGTGATGCACGGCAGCTCGTCGGTTCCGCAGGAACTGCAGGACGAGATCCGCAAGTACGGCGGCAAGATGAACCAGACCTGGGGCGTTCCGGTCGAAGAGATTCAGCGGGGTATCAAGCACGGCGTGCGGAAGATCAACGTCGACACCGACAACCGCATGGCCATGACGGGCGCGATCCGCAAGGTGTTCTCGCTGACCCCGGAGAAGTTCGATCCGCGTGACTACCTCAAGCCGGCCCGCGAAGCGATGAAGAAGGTCTGCATCGATCGCATGGTCGCGTTCGGCCAGGCCGGCCACGCCCGCAAGATCAAGGTCTGATTCGCAGGAGTCCAGGCGGCAGCCTGTTCCGCATTGCTTGCACCCCGGCTGCTCCAGCAGCCGGGGTGCTTTGCGTTTGAGTCCGATGCAACTGCCGGCAGATCGCAAATGCGCAGCTGTTACGACGCTCCCTTTCCGCATTCCTGTCCAAATATGCGACAGCCCCGGACCGGAACTGGCGCCCACCAACGTGAATTTCGCGCCGCTTGCTTATGATGCGACCGCGCCGTCAAAAGCTGTTTCTTCAGGGGAATCTCGAATGAGGCCGGTCGCTGTCGTTGTTGCATGTGTTGCGCTCACGCTGTCCCTGTTCGCTCTCGCCGCGCCCCCGTCGCCGCCGAAGGCCGAAACCGGGAAGCCTGCCGCAACTCCCGCTGCCGTCCCTCCCGCGATCGTTGCCGACAAAACCCGCATCGATCCGGTCACCGTCGATCCCGCTGCCAATCCCGAGAAGATCGATCGAATCCCCGGCCTTACGCCGGATCAGGCGAAGAAGACTCTCGCCATCCAGAAAGGCTTCGACATGCAGCTCGCCGCCAGCGAGCCCAACGTCGCTGATCCGGTCGACGCCGCCTTCGATGAAGCTGGCCGCATGTATGTCGCTGAGTTCAAGAGCTATCCCTACTCCGAGGAAATCCGCATCCCGCAGCAGCCGACGGCCATCGGCAAGCACAACGCCTGCCTCGTCCGCCGTCTGGAAGACAAGGACGGAGACGGAGTGTTCGAAACGAGCACCGTCTTTGCAGACGGCCTGAGCTGGGTCATGTCGGTCGCCTGCTACGACGGCGGCGTGTTCGTCCTGGCTCCCCCGCACCTCTACTACATCAAGGACACCAACGGCGACGGCGTCGCCGATGAGAAGAAGATCGTCCTGACTGGTTTCAGCCGCTACAACGTCCAGGCCGCCGCCAACAACCTCAAGTGGACGCTCGACAATCGCATCTGCGGGGCCGGTGGTCCCAACGGCGGCGACCTCGTCTGGAACGGCGTCCCCATCGGCCCGCTGCGCGGACAGGATTTCATCTTCGATCCGAAGGCCATCCTCGGCACGCCTCCGGCCGAAGCGAAATCGGCCACGCCGGAAAAGCCCTACAGGCCCGAGTGGTTCGAACGCATCGCCGGGGCCGTCCAGTTCGGCAACAGTTTTGACGACTTCGGCAATCGCTTCGTCTCCAGCAACAGCGATCACATCCGCCAGGAGGTGTTCCCGCTCTCCGCCGCCAACCGCACGGCAGGATTCACCCCGTCGCAGATGATCCGCAGCATTGCCACGGAGGGCCCGGCCGCCCCGGTCTTCCGCACCAGTCCTCCCGAGCCCTGGCGCATCGTTCGCACAAAACGCCGCATCGCCGATCCCAAGACGCTTGCAAGGCTGTCGGAATCCGAGCGCAGCGTCACGGGTGGATTCTTCACATCGGCAACCGGCGTCACGATCTACCGCGGCGATGCCTATCCCCCGGAATTCTCAGGCAACGTCTTCGTCGGCGATGTCGGCGGAAACCTCATCCACCGCAAGACGCTCGCTCCCAACGGAGCGGCCCTGGTTGCCACGCGTGCCGACCAGAACATTGAATTCGTCACCTCCACCGACACCTGGTTCCGTCCCGTGAACTTCGTGAACGGTCCGGACGGCTGCCTCTATGTGCTCGACATGTACCGCGAAACGATCGAGCACCCGTACTCCATTCCCGAAGACATCAAGGCCCATCTCGATCTCGAAAGCGGCAGCGAATGGGGCCGCGTCTGGCGCCTTGCCCCTCCCGGTTTCAAGGAACCGAAGATCGCGAACCTCGGAAAACTTTCCTCCGCCGAACTCGTTCCATTCCTCGCCCACAAGAACGCCTGGCACCGCCAGACCGCCAGCCGCCTGCTCACGGAACGGCAGGACAAATCGGTGGTCGCCGCCATTCGCACACTCCTGAATGAAACGAAGAGCGACGTCGGCCTGGTGCACGCGCTCGCGACTCTGAACTCACTCGCCTCACTGAAGCCCGCCGACGTCAGCCACGTTCTCGACGTCGCTTTCGCCAGCAACCAGCCTCAGGTCGCCGCTTTCGCTGTCCAGGTGGGCGGCATCGTCGCCTCCCATCCCGAGATCGCCGAGAAGTACCTCGCGCTGTCGGTCGACGCCGATCACCTGTCGTCCTTCGCTCCGTTCCGGTTCCGTCTCTCGATCGCCATTGCCGAATGGCCGACCGACAGGTTCATCCCGGCCTTCCTCACCTTGTCCCAGGGGATCGACGGCAAGAAGGAACTGTCCGACGCCCTGATGTCGTCGGTCGTCGATCGCGCCGGAGCGACGGCGTCCGCTGTTCTGGCCGAACTCTCCCGCAAGCCGGAACAGCCGAAGACGTCCGGACTGGCGGCCCTTTCAGATCAGCTCATCTCGCTCGCCGCCACCCGTGGCAGCGACGACCTCACGAAGCTCCTGAATTCCCTGGTAGAGAACAAGCTTCCGGCCGATCGCATGTCCAAGGCCATTCGCGCCAGCCTTGTGGGGCTTCGCCAGCGTGGACTGTCGCTGGTCGACCTTCTGGCCCGCGAGGATCTCGGCCCCGAGGCGAAAGCCGTCATCACCGGCGAACTCGAGAACGCCGCCCGGATCGCCGCCGAGAGCGACGCGAAGCCCGCCGCCCGATCCCAGGCCTTCCAGCTTCTCGCGATGGGCGACCCGAATTCGCTGCTGGGCGTCGCCGAAGAAGCTCTCACTCCGCAGACTCCCTCCAGCCTGCAGACGGTCATCGCGAAGGCCGTCGCCGACAGCGCCGGAGACAAGTCGGCCGAGTGGATGGTCTCCCACTGGTCCTCCGCGGCGCCGGCGCTCCGGGTGGAGTTCCTCGAAGGTCTGATGCGATCTCCTTCCCGCACGAAGATTCTCCTGGCGGCCGTCGAGTCGGGCGCCGTGAAAGCCGTCGAGCTCCCCGCCGACCGTCGTGAGCAACTGCGGATCCATCCCGATGCGTCGATCCGTGAGCTGGCGTCGAAACTCTTTGAAGCGGCCTCGGCCGACCGTCTCAAGATTGTCGCCGAGTACGAGCCGGCCCTCGAAAAGGGAGACGCCGAACGCGGCCTCGCGATCTTCAAGAAGACCTGTGCCCAGTGTCACAAGGTCGGAAACGACGGCTTCCTCGTCGGACCGCAACTGGTCTCGGTGAAGAACAAGTCTCCCCGCGACCTCCTGCTGGCGGTTCTCGATCCCAATCGCGAAGCACTCCCGCAGTTCATGAACTACACCGTCGCCACTGACGACGGCCGGATCTTTACGGGCATCCTCGTCTCGGAAACCGACTCGTCCGTCACGCTCCGCCGTGCCGAAGGCAAGGAGGATGTCATCCCACGCGAGCAGATCGAGATCCTGAAATCGACTGGCCAGTCCCTGATGCCCGTCGGCCTTGAAAAGGATCTCTCGGCCCAGGACGTCGCCGACGTCATCGCCTGGATCAAGGCGCTCGAGGGCTGAGCGCGAAATCCCAACCTGCTCCTGATCCCGCACCCCGGCCGCTGCAAGGCAGCCGGGGTGTTTTGCGTTTGGCCGCCCGGGTGGCTCGAAACGCGGAAAAACACACAATCGGCTCGAGGCGACATCTGGAGGCAGTCTCCATCAGTCGTCAACGTCCCCCTCACATCGTAGACTCGCCGCCTCGTCGAGAGTGGTGTTATCCCCGGGTCTGCTTGCGCTCAGGTGGTTCGATGGCCGCGTATTTCCCTGAAGTCTCGAAGATTGCTTACGAAGGCCCGAAGTCGAAGAACCCGCTGGCGTTCAAGCACTACAACCCTGAGGAGGTTGTCGAAGGGCAGTCCATGAAGGACCTGCTCCGCTTCAGCGTCGCCTACTGGCACACCTTCCGCGGCACCGGCACCGATCCCTTCGGCGCCGCGACTCTCTCCCGCCCGTGGGATGACGGCAGCGACTCCGTCGCCAACGCACTGAAGCGGGTCGACGTCGCTTTCGAGTTCATGACGAAGCTCCAGGCGCCGTTCTACTGCTTCCACGACCGCGACGTCGCGCCGGAAGGCGCCACCCTCCGCGAGTCCAATAAGAACCTGGATGAGATCGCGAAGAAGCTCAAGGACAAGCAGGGCGAGACCGGCGTCAAACTGCTGTGGGGCACCGCCAACCTCTTCTCCAATCCGCGCTACATGCACGGAGCCGCCACCAGCTGCAACGCCGATGTCTATGCCTACGCCGCAGCCCAGGTGAAGAAAGCCATCGAAGTCACCCACGATCTCGGCGGCGTCAACTACGTCTTCTGGGGCGGCCGTGAGGGCTATCACAACCTCCTCAACACCGACTTGAAACGCGAGCTCGATCACCTCGCGAAGTTCATGCACATGGCGCACGATCACGCGAAGTCGATCGGCTTCAAGGGCCAGTTCCTCTTCGAGCCCAAGCCGAAGGAGCCCACGAAGCACCAGTACGACTTCGACGCCGCGACCTGCCTCAATTTCATCAGCCGCGCCGGACTCGATGGCATCGTGAAGCTCAATATCGAGACGAACCACGCCACGCTCGCCGGTCACACGATGATGCACGAACTCGAAGTCGCCCGCATCCACAACGCGCTCGGATCGATCGACGCCAATACGGGCGACGCGCTGCTCGGCTGGGATACCGACCAGTTCCCGACCGACATTTATCTGTCGACCCAGATCATGCTGGTCATCCTGAAGCAGCAGGGGCTCGGAACCGGCGGCGTCAATTTCGACGCCAAGGTCCGCCGCGAGAGCTTCGATCCCGTCGATCTCTTCTACGCCCACATCGGCGGGATGGACGCCTTTGCCCGCGGCACGAAGATCGCCGCCGCCCTCCGTAAAGATGGCGTTCTCGATCAGTTTGTCGCGAAGCGCTACCGCAGCTTTGATGAGGGCATCGGGAAGCAGGTCGAAGACGGGAAAGCGACCTTCGCCGACCTCGAGAAGTACATGCTCGAGAAAGGCGAAGCGGCCCGAAACGAATCCGGCCGTCAGGAATACCTCGAGAACATCATCAACGACTATCTGTAGACGGCGTGCGTCGGATTGCACTGGCTTCGCCAGTGCAATCCAAGACGGAGCCCTAATTCTCATCGCACTGGCAGAGCCAGTGCCACCCGTCAGCTCATGCCCGAACTCGCCGTCATCGCCACGCTCCTCTGGGGGGCCGCTATCGCCTTCTCGGTGATCGCCGGCGAGGACTTCCTTCGCCGCGGCGTCGGCGCCATCGAAACCGACCTCAAGACTCAGCTTCGCAATCTCCGACTCCCCACCCGCTCGGCCGGGACCTGGGTGCGAGGCTGGATCATCGTCTGTGTCCTCACTGGCCTCGCCGTCACGGTTGTGATGGCTTCCATCTGGGCCGGAGTGATCGCAGCCCTGGCTGTCGCCGCCATTCCGTGGCTTGTCATCCGCAGGATCGCCGAAAAGCGCCGCGTCCAGATTGAAGACCAGCTGGCCGATGCCATGGTCTCGTTCTCCAGTGCCGTTCGTTCAGGCCTGTCGCTGCCGCAGGCGCTCGAGATTCTGTCCCAGCAGTGTCCCCGGCCGATCCAGCAGGAGTTCCGGCAGATCTTCGGTGAATACCGCATGGGAAAGACGCTCGAAGTCTGCCTGCGCGAGGCCCGCGAGCGCCTTCGCAGTCAGAACTTCGCCCTCTTCGCCGCGGCACTGGAGGCCAGCCGCACCAGCGGCGGCCGCCTCAACGAAACGGTCGAGCGGATCGCGGTCTCAGTCCGCGAACTGCAGCGGCTCGAACGAAAACTCCAGGCCGAGACCGCCCAGGCCAGGAAGTCGGCCCTCTACATGGCCTGCGCTCCGCCGATCATCCTTGCGGTCTACTACGTCTTCTTCGACCCTCTTCAGACGACGCGTCTCTTCACGGAGCCGGTGGGCATCATGATGCTCGGCCTGGCCGCGTTTCTGAATCTCTCGGCCTATCTCATGGCCCGCAGGATCCTCGCGGCCCGGTTGTAGTCTGCATGCGCATCGTCATCCTGTCGGTCACCGGAAAACAGCCTGCCTGGGTCCTCGCGGGCGTCGACGAATACGCGAAGCGTCTGAAGTCTCACTTCAAGGTGGAGTTCATCGACCTCAAGGCCGAGCCCCGCTCTCAAGGCCGTCCGGTGAGCGTCATTCTCGAGGCCGAGGCCGCCCGCATCCTCGACCGCATTCCGTCCAACTCGCATGTCATCGCCCTCGATGAACGTGGCAGCCAGCGGACGACACAGCAACTTGCCGCGCTGATCGGAAAATGGAAACAGGGGGGCGAAACGATCGTCCTGGTCATTGGCGGTCCCGATGGTCTCGCGCCGCAGATCAAGGATCGGGCCCGGTCCCTGTGGGCCCTGAGCCTGCTCACGCTCCCTCACGGGCTCGCAAAAGTTCTCCTCACCGAACAGCTCTACCGCGCCGCATCTCTCCTCGAAGGCCATCCCTACCACCGGGAATAGGCCGCTCATTCCACCGCGGCGGCCGCATTCTCGAGTTCGCATCCGGCGTCCCAGCCGTCCGCCAGCAGTTCGTACGACCGCAACCGCGCGGCATGGTCGTAGATCGCCGATGCCACGATCACTTCATCAACCCCGGTTCGCTCGACGAACGCCGCCAGTTGTTCGTGCACCGTCTGGCGTGAGCCGACGAACGCGTACTTCAGCATTGAAGACGCCTGCATCTTCTCGACCGGCGACCACACCCCGTTCATGGATTCGACCGGCGGCGGCAGCTGCCCGGGCGTCCCCCGCACGAGCCGGGTGAACTGCTGCTGCAGCGATGTGAACAACCGCCCTCCCTCCTCGTCCGTTTCCGCGGCAACGACATTCACTCCTGCCGAAACATACGGGCGATCCAGTTGTGCGGAAGGCTGGAATTCGGTCCGGTAGATCTCGATCGCGTGTTCCAGCGCCGCCGGCGCGAAGTGCGATGCGAAGGAGTAGGGGAGCCCCATCGCCGCCGCGAGCCTGGCTCCGAACAGGCTCGATCCCAGGATCCACAGCGGAACCTCGAGCCCTGCTCCCGGCACGGCGCGAATCTTTAGGTTCGTGGCGTCGGCGGAGAAATACGACTGCAGTTCCTGGACGTCCTGCGGGAAGCGATCGGCGCTTTCGGGGCCGCGTCGCAGCGCCCGCAGGGTGAGCAGATCGGTGCCCGGGGCGCGACCCAGGCCGAGTTCGATCCGCCCGGGATAGAGCGATTCCAGGGTGCCAAACTGCTCGGCGATCACCAGTGGTGAATGGTTCGGCAGCATCACGCCGCCGGCGCCGATGCGGATCTTTCGGGTGCCGCCTGCGACATAGCCAATCACCACGGCAGTCGCTGCACTGGCGATTCCCACCATATTGTGATGCTCGGCCAGCCAGAAACGCTGGTAGCCCCATTCCTCGGCATGCCGGGCGAGGTCCAGACTGTTGCGGAGCGCGACGCGCGGAGTGCTTCCTTCCGGAATGAAGGCCAGGTCGAGAATCGAAAGACGTGCCATCAGAAGTCGATCTGAAACGGGAAAGAAACCTCCAGTTCCATCCTAGACGCGCTGGTCAACCCGGACACCCTGCGCCCGACCTTCGCTCTGCCCGCCGACCGGTTTCTTCGGCCGCTTTATGCCGCCCCGCCGCGTTCCGGAACGGCCGCCGGACGCGGCGTGCGCCGGGCCGTGTAGAGCGCGTTCATCAGCAGGTCGATCGCCCGCGAAACATCGCGCAGCCCTTTCGCGTACCGCTGTTCCAGACGTGCCTGCACTGACGCCTGAATGGCCGCCGTATGCTGCGACCAGTTCACCGGCCAACCCTCGTCGCGGGCCACCTTGGCGACCTGGCCCTCGAGATTGGAAAGGCTCTCGTAGATTTCCTGCGTCGGCCGGCTCACCGCGGTCCGGTAGGGGCGCCACAGATTCGTCCGGCTGAGGTCGGTTTCCGGGGCCGATTCGACGACGGCCGGTTTGGGCCGCTTCGCCATGAGCACGATCAGTCCCGCCGCCGAAATCGCCGACAGGACTGCCCCCATCACGATCTGTCCCATCAGCATCGTGATCACGCCCAGCGCGAGGACCGCCAGCGCGACCCCGCCCGCGATCAATGTCGGCGCAGGGACCGACTGCTTCGGAAGGGACTCGATCGGAAGTTCCGGGGGCGGCACGTTCGCGGGCAATTCGCCGACTCTCACGACCGTCACGGTGCAGTTGTCCCCCCCGCCTCGCATGTTCGCCAGGTGAACCAGCATGCGGCAGGCCTGAGTCGGGGAGAGTTCACCCGCCAGGGCCCCGATCTCGTCGTCGCGCACTTCCCCCGACAGTCCGTCGCTGCAGAGCAGGTAAATGTCTCCCGGCAGGATCAGGAACGGTCCTTCGACGTCGACCTGAACTTCCGCCTCGGGCCCGAGCGACCGCGTGATGATGTTTCGATGTTCGGGGAGCTCGACGGGCATGCCGGTTTCGCGAGCCTGGCGCTGCAGTTCCCAGTGCAGGCTGTGATCGAACGTCAGCTGGTCGATCCGGTCGCGGCGAATCCGGTAGCAGCGGCTGTCTCCAACGTGTGCCACGTAGGCTCCGCCGGCCGTCAACGCGAGGACCGTGCAGGTCGTCCCCATCCGCAGGAAGTCGCGGTTCGAGGAACCTCGCTCGTGGATCAAACTGTTCGCCGTTACGACCGATTCGCGGAGCACCTGGGCGATGTCATCGCCCGGCAGCTTGTTCCAGGCGTGCGGGATCGATTCGGCCGCCATCTGGCTGGCCAGTTCCCCGACGGCGTGCCCTCCCATACCGTCGGCCACGAGAAACAGGTGACCCCGGCGCTCAAATTCGGCCTCGCTCCCGCAGACATGGGACGCGACCGAGTCTTCGTTGTTCTGCCGCCGCAGCCCAACGTCAGACAGCGTTGCATGCTGGAGTTTCTGCTCCCAACGCATACGCAGAACCGAAAGTGCGGGGCGAGCGACGCTGGCCCGTGATGGAACTGACAACTCGAAACGCGTCCCCTCGAACGGCCCGCCCGGCGTGATCCCGAGGGGACACTCCGTGCGATCGAGCTTTTCGGACACTTTATCCTAGTGAACGCTGTGCGACAGGTCCAAGGGACTCTCCCGCGTGCGGAAAAACCAGGAGTCTCTCTGCGATGGGAACTGGCGTCCCGGCGGATGCGTGCCGGCGAGCGAGCGAGGCGCGCGCTTTGATGGGTGGTCGCGTACTTCTCGCCCTCTCCTCCCCTTTTTCCCCATGACACGACGGCTGTGGCCTTGTCCCCTTCGAATCTGAATGCCGACGGGACGGGTTGGAATCCGTGACGACTTTGCGGTTCGCATGTTCGTGGCCCTCCATCAACACGTGTCGGGTTGCGCGCGGAGTCGCGGAAGAGGGCGATGGGGGAGCCATCGGCAGAGCAGGTCCGCGCCTGGAGACGGCCGTCTCAAACGCCGCAGCCCGGCGACTCCCTCTTGCGAGAGAGACCCGGGCTGTTGCGGTGCAGGAGGCCGCCGCCTGACCCGTATGGCGGCCTCTGAATGGATCCTCGGCCCGTCGCCGGGCCGGCAGCTTAAAACGATCAGCGGGGGATTGCCGCGCCAGGCTGCTGGCTGACGGCGGCCGGGGGCCTCGTTCCCGCGGCTCCCGGAACTTCCGCCGATGCCGGGCGAACGCCAGCACCGGCCGGCTTCTTCACGCCGGTCGTCGAGTTCACCAGGAAGTTCTGGACCTGGGCGTCCTTCTTCACTTTCTCGAACACCGAGGCGACGGCGGCCTGCGTCTTCTCTTCGACGACCTGCTTGTACAGTTCGTCCCACACGTCCTTGATGTCGGTGACGACCGGATCGGTGCGACCTTCGCACTTCATGACCAGGTAGCGGTTCTGATCGATCTCGATCACGGGCGAGACCTCGCCGGTCCGCAGCTTGAACGCCGCCTGTTCGACCTGGGCCTGTTCCGGGGAGCCGTACATCCGGATCGGGGGGACGACGCCGCCGAGGGCGCGGGTGTTGGGATCGGCCGACTTCTCGCGGGCGATGCGGTCGAAGTCATCCGGATTGGCGACGCACTCCTGCCAGACTTCGTTGGCCTGGCGGATGTTGCCATCGACGAGCACCACACGGGCCTTCACGCGCGGGCCGTAGTCCCGCTTGAAGGCGTGGTCCATATCTTCGTTCGTCGGCTTGAATTCGGTCCCCGCGAGTTTCTTGAGCGCGAGCATCGGCCAGATCACGTCGTCGCGATACTGCTGCGGAGTGATGTTGCGCTCCGACTGCAGCATCTGGTACCAGGTGTCGGCCGGAAGGTTGAACTTCTTGGCGATTTCGGTGACTTCGCGGCTGACTTCTTCCTGCGACACCGTGATGCCGCGGCGATCGCATTCCTGGAGGATGATCAGGCGGTTGATCAGGTTGTCGAGCACTTCAGCGCCGACCCGGTTCACCGATTCCTTGGCGACTGCGTCGTAGTAGATCGGCTGATTGTTGACGCGCGCCATCACGGGCTGCGTCGTCTGCGGAGCGGCGGCCGTCTTCGGCGCCTGCGTCTGCGAATGGGCCGGTTCCGCCCGGAAAAACTGGAAGGCCAGACCCGCGCCCACGACGGCGACTCCGGTTCCGGCAACGATCGACGTCAAGCGGCGCTTCGAACCCGCGCCGTTCGGCCCGGTGCTCGAGTGAATCCGTTCACTCATGACAGGTTCTCCTGAGGGGAGGAAGCCGCGGGCGTTCGCATGACAAGGCGATCCCGAAGATGGTTCCGACGAACCGATGCGACCGTGCACCGCCCCTGCCGCCGGACGACTCCCTCCTGATTTCCGCGCGGCTTATAGGCCCGTTTGAAAAAATGAGTCAAGACCAAGCCGGTCGATCGCCGACAGGCGGCCGCCGAGGCCGGCGACGATCGTACATCCGACAGAAGCCCGTGCTTGCCGCGTGGTCGCGGGCGGCCGACAATCGCCGGCCCGCAATCGCTTCCCGCAGCACACCGCGACTCTCCGCTGTGGGAGACGCCCCGGGCGATGTCGATCCCGCCCCGTTCCCCAACCCCCTGGCGACGACCCCTTCACCGATTCCGTCGCCGTCGGCAGCCATGAAACTCATCCTGCTCGCGATCTGCCTCCTCTCGCCCGCGTCGCTGCACGCCGGGGACCACCTGGTCTTCGCTCACCGCGGCGCGAGCGGCTACCTGCCCGAACACAGCCTTCCCGCCAAGGCGATGGCCTATGCGCAGGGCGCCGATTACCTCGAGCAGGACGTGGTTCTCACCAGGGACGACGTCCCGATTGTCCTTCACGACATCCACCTCGACGGCGTCACCGATGTGGCCAGCCGCTTTCCCGACCGCAAGCGCGCGGATGGCCGTTACTTTGCCATCGATTTCACGCTGGCGGAGATCCGGCAGCTCAAGGCGACCCAGCGTTTCGACCCGAAGTCGGGCAAGCCCGTTTCGCCGAAGCGGTTCCCGCTGACCGGCTACACCGGCCATCTCCACACGCTCGAAGAAGAAATCGCCTTCATCCAGGGGCTCAATTTCAGCACCGGGCGCAGCGTGGGACTGTTCACCGAGATCAAGAAGCCCACGTTTCACACGAACGAGGGGCGCGACATTGCGCGGATCGTGTGCGACGTGCTGACGCGGCATGGGTACGGCAGGGACCGGGAATCCCTCTGCTGGATTCAGTGCTTCGAGAAGACCACCCTCAAACGCCTCCGCGAGGACCTCGGCTGGCGCGGCCGGCTGATGATGATCTATGGGGCCGGACGGACCGGGGAGGATGGTTCGGACTACCAGGCCCTCGCCACCTCCGACGGACTGAAGGAACTCGCCGGTTTCGTGGAGGGAGTTTTTCCGAACCAGGCCCGTGTAGTCACCTGGGATCAGGCCGGGCATCCCAGCGCAGGCGACTTCACGCGCCTGGCCCACGAGGCCGGCCTGCGCGTGATTTCGGGCGTCGTCCGCCGCGACGCGCTCCCGGAGAACTGCCCGTCGATCGACGGGCTCCATGAAGCCCTGTTTGCGGTCGCGGGAGTCGACGACGTGTGCACCGACTTCCCCGATCTTTCGGTCCAATGGCTGAAGCGAAGAGAGTGAGCCGGCGGAGGTCCCGGACTTCGCGACGAAGGTGAAGTTCACGGAGGATTCTGAAGGATTTCCTCCCGCTCCGCGCGGAGGCGGGGCGGACGATTCACCTTCGCTCCATTCGCCCGAATGCAAACAGTCCCGCATCAGGGCTGCTCTTTCGCATGATCGCGTCGTGCAGAAGTTGCGCCGCGATCACGCTGTAGATGATCCCGTTGCCTCCGTAGCCCAGCGCAAAGAATGCGTCGGGGATGTCGGGATGGCGGCCGATGAATGGCAGACCGTCGTCCGTCTCGGCGAATGTTCCGGCCCACGCGTACTCGACCTCGATCGGTATGCGCGGGAACAAAGCCTGGAAACGGGTCTGGAGCTTCAGTCCCTTCGCGCCGACCAGGGCGTCGCGCGCGGGGGGAGACCGAAACGGCTCATCTTCCCCGCCGAACAGCACGCGCCCATCCGCCGTCGTTCGTCCGTAGTGATAGGGCCGGGCCGTTTCCCAGAAGAGACACCGCTCGGGCCACCCGTCGAACTGTTTCAGCGGCTGCGACGCGATCGCGAAGGTGCTGTGCAGCGACACGAGCCCGCGCGGAAGCAGGGATGTCGCCTCATACCCTGCGGCCACGATGAGCTGCCTTGCCCTGATTGCTGCGCCGCGATCCGTCGCCAGGTTCCAGCCTTCCGGCGAATGGACAAAGTTCGTGATCTCCGTCCGATCGAAAACGCGTGCCCCATTTGACACGGCCCGCGCCAAAAGCCGGTACGTGAGACGGTACCCATCCACTTCCGCCGCATGATCGGACCAGAGACCTCCCGGTGGGTGGAAGTCGAACAGTTCCTGGAGTTCGCCGGCCGACAGATAGCGGGCATCGAGTCCCCGCTGCCGACGCAACAGCGCCTCCTCCTTCAGTGCGGGGACGTCTTCCGGCGTGCTCGCGAAACAGCAGCTCGGCGTCTTGCGGATACCGCACAAGTCGCCCGTGTCTGCGGCGATCCCGTCAACGATTTCGGTGGTCGAATCGATCGCCGCGGAGCAGAGACGGTAGGCCTGCACGGCGTGACGCTCGCCATGTCGCTGGATCAACTCCAGGAGTGGCGTATCGATTTCGTACTGCAGCAGGCAGGTGCTGGCGCTTGTGCTTCCGTGGGCCGCTTCCCGGCGGTCGACCACGACGACGTCGAGACCGGCCCGTGCGAGCCGATCGGCGATGAGCGCGCCGGTGATGCCCGCGCCGATGATGGCCACCTCGGCATGTGCGTCCTGCTCGAGTGCCGGAAAGGACGCCAGCAGCCCGTTCAGGACTGGCCAGAGAGGTTCAGGGCTCTTGAGATCCACTCAACAGGTCTCTGGTTCGACGGAGCGGCCACCTGGAATGCACCGATCCTAACCCAATCAGCAGACTTGCAGAGCCCCCTGTTTGGCCACCCGGGCGTCTTACGGAACGCCCGTCAGGGAACATGAACAGGAACTTAAGAAGGGCTCATCAGGGGCTTAAGGGGCGGTTCTACGCTGAATGGTGTCGGAGTCCTGCACGTCAATTCCGGCCGTTCCCGTCAGTCCGGAGACTCTCGCCATGACCTTCAATCCCGACAGCGCTTCTGGCGTGGTCTGTTTCCTCTTCATTGCGCTCGCCTCGATGCTCGGCATGCTCGAATGTCGCCATGGTTTTGGCCCGGCTGCGGCACAGCATGTCGCCATGGCTGAGGAGGCTGAGAACGAAGACGACAGGAACCGCGCGTCGTAGACGCCCCGCCGAGCGGCATCATTTCTTTGCGGTCAGTTTCTTTCCGGCCAGTACTGAAAGCCCGGCTTCCCGATCCCCATCGCATCGTTCTTCAGAACGATGTGCGATGAAGGCCTTGGGACCCTGCCGGGCTTCTCGCGTTTGTACAGACACGGGTCGCGTTTGCGCAGACAGGCAAGCCAGGAGCCGGCCGCCTATTGAGAGTCCGGAGAGCCTGCGCGGCGCCGGAATTACGTATGCACCGGCTGGTCGGGTGAGACGGTGACGACCTTGTCGGGGGCGTATTTCCGCGTCTTGGGGGGGCCGATCAGGAGCGTGAGCGCTTCGCGGTCGAGGATTTCCGACTTCAGCAATGCCTCGGAAACCTTATCGAGTTCGGTGCGATGTTCGCGAAGCAGCTGGATGGCGCTCTCCTGGGCGTCGCTCAGGAATCGCTGGATTTCCTGGTCGATGGCAAAGGCGGTCTTTTCGCTGAAGTGGCGCTGGTCGTGCATTTCCTTGCCGAGGAACGGATTTTCTTCGGCATCGACGAACGCGACGGGGCCCACTGACTCGCTCATGCCCCAGCGCCCGACCATCTTGCGGGCGATGGAAGTCGCCTGCTTGAGGTCCTGCTCGGCGCCGGCGCTGTATTCGTTGAACACCAGCTTCTCGGCCGCCCTGCCCCCCATGGCGATGCGAAGCTGCGCGTGCAGCCGGCGTTCGCCGATGTGGTAGCGATCTTCCTCGGGCTGGAACTCGGTGACTCCCAGCGACCGGCCGCGCGGAACGATGGTGACCTTGTGCACGGGATCGACCTCGGGCGTATACCAGCCGATGAGGGCGTGCCCCGCCTCATGATACGCGGTCATTTCGCGCTCGTAGTCGTCGAGGATTTCCTCGCGCTTGGCGCCCATCACGATCCGGTCCTTGGCGATCTCGAAGTCGTGGCGGTCGACGGCCGTCTTGCCTTCGCGCGTGGCGTTGAGGGCGGCCTCGTTGACGAGATTCCGGAGGTCAGCGCCGGAGAATCCGATGGTGCTGCCGGCCACACGTTCGAGATCGACATTTTCGGCCAGCGGAACTTTGCGGACGTGAACCTTGAGGATGCCCAGGCGGCCTTCGCGGGTCGGGCGGTCGACGGTGACGTGGCGGTCGAACCGGCCCGGGCGGAGCAGGGCCGGGTCGAGCACGTCAGGCCGGTTCGTCGCGGCGATGACGATCACGGCTTCGGACTGGTTGAAGCCGTCCATTTCGCTGAGGATCTGGTTGAGCGTCTGTTCGCGTTCATCGTGCCCACCGCCGATGCCGCCGCCGCGGATGCGTCCGACGGCGTCGATTTCGTCGATGAACAGGATGCAGGGGGACTGTTCCTTGGCGGCTCGGAACATGTCGCGGACGCGGCTGGCGCCGACGCCGACGAACATCTGGATGAACTCGCTGCCGTTGATCGAGAAGAAGGGAACTCCCGCCTCGCCGGCGACGGCACGGGCCACCAGCGTCTTTCCGGTTCCGGGAGGGCCCATGAGCAGCACGCCCTTGGGAATCTGGGCGCCGAGCCGCTGGAACTTGGCGGGGTCCTTCAGGAACTCCACCACTTCCTGGAGTTCGCGTTTGGCGTTTTCCATGCCGGCGACGTCGTCGAAGGTGGTCTTCTGGTCGGACGGTTTGAAGCGCTTGGCGGGGCTGCGGATGAATCCGCCGAACATGCCGCCGGACGACATGGGATCCGACGATCGGCGCATCATCCACATGATGATGCCGAACACGAGCAGCAGCGGTAGCGAATAGGCGAAGGCTTCGACGAACACGCTGGGCCGCGCCGTGCGTGCGTCGAACTTGATATTGCGCCTGCGGAGTTCGGGGATCAGGTCGCGGTCCTCGGGGACCACGGGCATCTCGGTGTTGAATTCGGGCGTGAGCGTGGGCATCCGGGCCTTGGTGGCCTCATCCGGGTTGGACGGAGGATTCTTCCACGAGCCGGTGATCGTCGTGTTGACGATCTTCACGTCCTTGACGTTGTCCTGCTTGGTGAGCTGATCCCAGAAGAAGCTGTAGTCGACGCGCGTGCCGATGGCGGCCGCCTGGCTCCACAGCCATCCCAGAAGGATGATGGAGATCAGGAGCAGGACCATCGGGACGGGCGGGCCCGTCCGGCGCGCTTCCGTTTCGCGGTCCTCCGAGCGGGATTGCGGCTTGGTGGCTGTGGGAGGTTTGGGGCCGCTCGGTGGGACGGAACTCACGAGGTCGCTTCCTTGGGTGACAATCCGCCGGCGACTCCGGGGTGAAACCCGGAGCCGCCTGGTCGGAGGATGACTCCTGAACACTTCAATCGCTTCACGACGGCAGGGGCCGCCGTCCGGATCAGTCTTTCTTCTCGCCAATGGCGAACAGCGTCGACTTGTTCGAGATGTAGAGAACGCCGTTGGCCATCACCGGGGTGCTGTACACGCTGTTCCCCATGTTCACCTCGGCGATGATCTCCATTTCCGGACCGTGCTTGAAGATCGTCACGTCGCCGTCTTCATCGCCGATGTAGACCTTGCCTTCAACGAGCATCGGGCTTGACCAGGCGGCCGCGAACATGTCGTGCGTCCAGTGCTGCTCGCCGGTGAGGGCGTTCAGGCAGTGGACCAGGCCGCTGAAGTCGGCGATATAGAGGATGTCATCCTTGATGACGACCGTGCCGCAGGTGCGGTGCATCTCCTCTTCGAACTCGAGCTTGCCGTCCTTGTTCTTGTCGAAGCCGACATAGTGCCAGACGGCGGCGGAGTCGGGGTTTGGAACCGCTTTTTCACCGGCCTTCGGGTCGACAGCCTGCAGGCGGCGGTGCGGGATCGGCTTGCCGTCCTTGTCCTGGGCCAGTTCGGGGCTGACGTCGCCGCGTTTGGTCGGGTCGATGCACCACAGGTGGCCGTTGCCTTCGCCGTGCTCGGGATCTTCACCCACGCCGACGTAGACCAGGCCCTTGTAGATCACCGGCGTGCCGATGATGTGATTCCGTTCTGACTTTCCGCTGACGGAGTAGACCGAGGCCTTCGGATTGCAGTCGAACTTCCACAGCAGTTTGGCATTTCCCTGGCCGTCGCCGGCGGGGTCGAAGCTGTAGATGTAGCCGTCGCCGCCGCCGAAGATGACCTGCTTCTGGCCCCCCATGACGCCATAGGCGGGGCTGGACCACTGGCCATGCAGAATGTTGATGCCAGGGCTCTTGTCGGTCCACAGCACCTTGCCCGTGTCGCGCTCCATGGCGAAGAAGCTCGGGGCGTTCGGGGCCGGGATGTTGACGTGGGTTTCGTCGACGCCGTTGGAGGTGCAGACGAACAGCACACCGTCGACGCAGATCAGCGACGAATTGCACATGTTGTGCTGCGAGACGCCCATCTGGCCCATCATGTCATACTTCCAGATGATGTCGGCCTCGTCCTTGTTCTCGTTGTCTTCCTGCTTGAAGGGGCCGTCGTTTTCGTTGTCGTGGAAACCTTCGGCGTCGAGGCAGGCGACTTCACCGCGGCTCGTGACGTACCAGACCTTGTCGCCTTCCGCATAAGCGGCGGCGCAGATTCCCTGATCGGGCCAGTCGTGGACGCGTCCGGTGGGCAGCTTCGGGCTGGAATGCTGCCACAGGAATTTGCCGTCCGCTTCGTTGAAGCAGAGGAACACGCCGAGGTCGACAGTCTTGGGGTATCGCTTCAGCCAGGCGTGGTGGTTGTTGGTTCCGATGTAGACCTTGCCGTTCGCCACGACGACGTTGCCGTAGGTCTGGGAGCCGAGCGGGGCCGACCACAGGATGTTCTTCCCGCTTTCCACGTCCCATTCGATCGGGACGTTCTTCGCGTCGGGCGTATTGTTGCGATGAGTCCAGCCGCCCCACTGCGGCCAGTCCGACGGCTTGACGGCCCGTGCCTTGATCTCCGCCGCCGCCATGGCGGTCGGGTCTTCGTCCTTCGAGTCCTTCTCAGCCGCGGCAAGACAGTTGATCAGTCCAGCGGTGCCAGCGGTGACGAGCGCCGCGGGAATGAGCCAGTGGGACAATCGCATGGGCAGGACTTCCTGAACACAGTGAGGCGGGGTGCGGACATCCCGTCCGCAATCGACGGGTGGGACAGGTCACCGCGCAGGCTCCTGCGGCGGCAACCCGAAATTATAGGCACTGAGGCCGGGGAATGAATGCAACGGAGGGGAGTGGAGACAATCCGCGGGGTGAGCGGATCTTCAGGTTCCGGAAGGCGATGGCGGAGAAGTCCCGCCGCCGGGCGGGAGCTGGACCCCGGAAACGGCCCCCATCAACCTGCTTCAGGCTTGGGCTGGAGGTCCCGGAATCGAAGCTGGGGCTTCTCGATGGTCACCACCGTGTACGGCGGGATCGTGCGGGTCAGCGACACGCTGGCGCCGACGACGCAGTTGGCGCCGACAGTCGTCTCCCCCCCCAGGACCGTCGCGTTCGCGTAGATCACGACGTCATCGTCGATCGTCGGATGCCGTTTGCTGCCGCGAACGAGATTTCCGTCTTCATCCTTGGCGAAGCTCAGGGCCCCGAGAGTGACTCCCTGGTAGATCTTCACCCGCGAGCCGATCTCGCACGTCGCGCCGATGACGACGCCCGTTCCGTGGTCGATGAAGAAGGACGGGCCGATTTTCGCCCCAGGGTGGATGTCGATTCCGGTCAGCTTGTGGGCGTCTTCCGAGATCATGCGGGGAATCAGCGGGACTCCCTGACGGAACAACTGGTGGGCGATGCGGTAGCTGCTGATGGCTTCGAGGCCGGGATAGCAGAAGATGATCTCGTCGAGTCCGGAGGCGGCCGGGTCGCCGTCGAAGGCGGCCTGGACGTCTGTGGCCAGCAGTCGCCGGAGTTCGGGCAGCGATTCGAGGAAGCGGACGGTCTGTCGCTGTCCCTCCATTTCGAAATCTTTGAGCTTCTCGGTTTCGCAGCAATCACTGTGCTGGGTGTCGCTGCCATAGCGGACGGCGCGGGCGATCTGCTGCGTCAGCCGGTCGTGGAGCGAATCGATCATGTCACCGACGAAGTAGGTGACGTTGCCCATGTGAAGATGCTGCCGCCGCCTGTAGCCGGGGAACAGGAGTTCCTTCACATCGGAGACGATGCTCACGACATCCGCGACGTTCGGGAGCGGGCAATGCCCCAGATAGTTGATCGAACGGTGCTCGAGATAGCTGTCGACGAGCCGGTCGGTGAGTTGGCCGAGTTCTTCCTTGATGCGGAAATCCGTCGCCATGAAGGTGCTCCCGCGCGAAGCGGCGTCCTGAATCACAAAGCCAGCCAGGGCCGCCGGTTGGCGACCGGCCGAATCGGCGGGTCGCCTGGAAGCGGGGACACAGTATCCCCCGGAAAGTTCCCCCTGCTTGCCTGAATTCTACGACCGTTGTCGCAGGCGCTTCAAGCACTGGGGGAATCGTCCACCAGACCTCTCCAAGTTGAATGGAATCGCGAGGCGAACTCCCGGGAAGCGGCCCGTCGCCCCTAACCCAGCGTTCGGCGATTCTCGCGAATGGTCACTCGCCGGACGGCGTCCAGGTCGACGGTCACCCCCAGGCCAGGGCCTTCGAGCCGGGCGCCCCAGCCCCCGCGGCGAAAGGTGATGTCCTCCTTGATCAGCGGCTCGGCCACCAGCAGGCGGTCGAAGCTTCCTTCGACGTACCGCAGCGGGCCGATCTTACAGGCGAAGTGCCGTCCCGCGGCGGAGAGCAACCCGGTCTCGCCGACCTGGCAGCCGAGCTGGAATTCCAGCCCCGCCGCGCGCGCCATGCGCGCCAGGGCACCCGTTCTGACGATTCCCCCGCACTTCGAGAGTCTGAGGTTGAAGATGTCGCACAGTCCCAGGTCGATCGCGCGCTGGGCGTCGTCCGTACTGCACAGCGACTCATCGAGGATCACATCGACACCGAGTCGCGGACGAATGGTCGCGAGTCTCTCGACGTCCGTATGACGGACAGGCTGTTCCACGGCCGAAATTCGGGCGGGCCGAAGTGCGGCGACGCGTCTCTCGACGTCATCAGGGCGCCACGCCTCGTTCGCGTCGACGCGGAGGTCCATCTTCCGACCGCACGCATGCCGAATGGCGCGGACATTCCACGGATCGATCAGCGGCCACTTTCCGACTTTGACTTTGCAGAACTCGAAGCCGTAGTACCGGAACATTCCGGCTCCGATGAGGGTGCGAATCGGACCAGTGGAAGACAGGGCACCGCTGTATTGCGCCCGATCGCGATTCTGGCGCAGCGGTTCGGCGCCGGGGATGGCATCGAATACCGCCGAGAGCGGCCGGCCGAGGCTGCGGCAGACGGCATCCAGGACGGCCAGTTCCACGGCGCAGCGAAACGCATTGCCAAAGCTGGATCGACGAGCCCGATCGAGGGGTGTCGATGTGAACATTTCCAGCCGGCCGGCGACATTTGCCAGGACGTTCCGTGCGTCGAGTTCGCCTCCAAGGACCGCGCCGAAGTCGAATCGGGCGAAATGCTCCCAGGCCGTTTCGATGGTCTCCCCGGTGACGTACTCCCGGGGCAGGCCTTCCCCCCAGCCGATCGTGCCATCGTCAAGTCGGGCCCGGATAAGCAGCGTGTCGTTGTCGGTCCGCGTGTGTGAGGCGTGCCGGATGCGACGCTTGAGTGGAATGCGTGCGTGCGTGGCGGTGAGTTCGACGAGACGCACGGCAGAAACTTGAGCGGGAGAACGGGACGGGGGCCGGATGTTTCGAACGGGCAACACGTCCCGGCCGTCAAATCCATGGTCTGTACCCCGGATCCTATCGGCTGCGACGTATGATTTCAGAGCGCGAGGATCGGAAGGGGCGGTGGAGGATGAGAATGGCTTTGCGGACGAATCGCCGAGTCAACCCGTATCTTGCCGCTTCCCCTGTCCGCAACTAGAATTCCGCAGATTATTACGGGGGCTGACGGACCAGTCCTTCCAGCACGAAACCCAGTCGGGGATGCTCCGGTCTCGGTTTTGCAACTTCCTGCCGCAACGGCAGTTGCGAGGAGTTTTGAATGTACGAACGATTTACCGATCGAGCCCGGAAGGTCATGCAACTGGCCAACCAGGAAGCTCAGCGGTTCAACCACGAATACATCGGCACGGAACACATCCTGCTGGGTCTCGTGAAAGAGGGCTCGGGCGTCGCGGCCAACGTTCTGAAGAATCTGGACGTCGACCTCCGCAAGATCCGCCATGAGGTCGAGAACATCGTCCAGTCCGGTCCGGACATGGTCACGATGGGCAAGCTGCCGCAGACGCCTCGCGCCAAGAAGGTGATCGAGTACGCGATGGAAGAGGCGCGCAACCTCAACCACAACTACGTCGGCACCGAGCACCTTCTCCTCGGCCTCCTGCGCGAGCAGGAAGGTGTGGCCGCTCAGGTTCTCATGAATCTCGGCATGAAGCTCGAAGACGTCCGCGAGGAGGTTCTGAACCTGCTGGGGCATGGCCTCGAGCAGGGGAGCGAATCGACCGAACGGGGGACGCAGAAATCCGAGAAGCAGTCGGGCAAGAGCAAGACTCCGGCCCTCGACAGCTTCGGCCGCGACCTCACCGAACTCGCCCGCCAGGGCAAGCTCGATCCGGTCATCGGCCGCGCCAACGAGATCGAACGCGTGACGCAGATTCTCTGCCGTCGCCAGAAGAACAATCCGGTGCTCCTCGGTGAGGCGGGCGTCGGCAAGACGGCCATCGTCGAAGGCTTCGCCCAGCTCGTGATCGAAGGCAACGTTCCGGAGATCCTGCGGGATCGCCGGATCGTCGTGCTCGACCTCGCGATGATGGTCGCCGGCACGAAGTACCGCGGTCAGTTCGAAGAGCGGATCAAGGCCGTGATGAACGAAGTTCGTCGCGCCAAGAACGTGATCCTGTTTATCGACGAACTGCACACCCTCGTGGGCGCGGGCGGCGCGGAAGGGGCGATCGACGCCTCGAACGTGCTGAAGCCGGCCCTGAGCCGCGGCGAGATGCAGTGCATCGGAGCGACCACCCTCGACGAGTACCGCAAGTACATCGAGAAGGACGGCGCTCTCGAACGCCGCTTCCAGATGGTGATGGTCGATCCGCCGAGCAAGGACCAGGCGGTCGAGATCCTCAAGGGTCTGCGCGATCGTTACGAGAGCCACCACCGCGTCCAGTACACCGACGACGCCCTCGAGAAGTCGGTCGAGCTGTCGAGCCGCTACATCACCGGCCGCTGCCTGCCGGACAAGGCGATCGACGTGATTGACGAAGCGGGCGCCCGCATCCGGCTGAAGAGCATGGTCCGTCCGCCGGATCTGAAAGAGCTCGAAGAGGAAATGGAGCGGCTGAACACCCAGAAGGAAGAAGCCGTCGCCAATCAGGACTTCGAGAAGGCCGCGGCGCTGCGCGATTCGGCCGACAAGCTGAAGAAGAAGAAGGAGTCGATCAACAAGGAGTGGCGTCAGAAGTCGAAGGAAGTCGACGGAGTCGTCGACGGCGAGGTGATTTCGGAGGTCGTCGCCAAGATGACCGGCGTTCCGCTCACCCGGCTGTCGAGCGAAGACCAGGTTCGGCTGCTGGAGATGGAGAAGGAGCTGCACAAGCGGGTCGTTTCGCAGGACGAGGCGATCAAGCTGGTGTGCAAGGCGGTTCGCCGCAGCCGCAGCGGTCTGAAAGACCCGAAGCGTCCGACGGCGACGTTCCTGTTCTCCGGACCGACCGGCGTCGGCAAGACGCTGCTCGCGAAGACGCTCGCCGAATTCATGTTCGGCGAGGAAGACGCCCTCGTGCAGATCGACATGTCGGAGTACCAGGAGCGGCATAACATCAGCCGCCTCATTGGCGCCCCTCCGGGATATGTCGGCTATGAAGAAGGCGGCCAGTTGACGGAAAAGATCCGCCGCCGGCCGTACAGCGTGGTCCTGCTCGACGAAATCGAGAAGGCGCATCCCGACGTTTACAACATGCTTCTGCAGATCATGGAAGAAGGCCATCTGACCGACAGCTTCGGTCGGAAGGTCGACTTCAAGAACGTGATCCTGATCATGACGACGAACGTCGGCGCCCAGGCGATCGCCAACAAGTCGTTCGGGTTCGACGTCGCCAGCGACGAGAACGCGAGCTACGACAAGATGAAGAAGAACGTGCTGGCGGAAGTCAGCCGCGTTTTCAAGCCCGAGTTCATCGGCCGTCTTGATGAGATCGTCGTGTTCCACAAGCTGACCGACGAGAACATGAAGAGCATCGTCGAGTTCGAGATGTCGAAGGTGCGCGAGCGTCTGAAGGAACGGGGCATGACCCTCATCCTGACCGACGAAGCGAAGCAGTTCGTCATCGAGAAGGCCCGGGCCGTCGAAGGCAACCGCGAAGCCGAATACGGCGCGCGTCCGCTTCGTCGTGCCGTCGAGATGTACGTCGAAGACCCGCTGGCGGAGGAGCTTCTCCGCGGCGAGTTCCAGGGGAAGACGGTCATCACGGTCAAGGTCGCGGAAGTTGGCGAAGAAAAGCGTCTGGAGTTCACGGCCTCGGCCGAAGAAGCGGCTCCGGAAGAGGAACTGGCTTCAGCCGGCGCGTAAGTTTGATCTCTCGCGAAAGCCCGGGGGTTGCAACCCCCGGGCTTCTTTCTTGCGCTGTCTCCGTTCGCGTTCACCGCAGGCCAGTGGAAGGCGGCACACGCATGAAAGCGCGCCTCGCCGGTGACGAGATCGAGATTCGACTGATCGATCCAGATGACGGCAGACGATCTGTCGCCCCTTCGAGGCTGCGACGTGTGGGAGCTCATTCCGGGTGCTGACGCACCCGGCTAAGCAGTGTCGCTCCTTCGGAGCTTTGCGTCCTCAATCCTCTTCATCCGTCATCATCGCCGGATCCCACCGGCAATCCATCGCCAGCCACAGGGCCCGGGCGTAGCGGAAGGCCAGCAGCGGGAAGATGACACAGAAACCGGCCAGCGGGCCGGCCAGTTGCTGGTTGGAGTAACCCAGCTTGTAGTGCAGGATGATGTAGGCGATCAGGAGCGCGACGGCCGTCAGGCCATAGTTTACATACGACGAGCCGAGGTAGTATCCCGGCGCGCGTTCGTACTTGAGCCCGCAGCTGCTGCAGCGCTCATGCATGCGGAAGAAGCCGCTGAAGAGTTGGCCTTCGCCACAGCGGGGGCAGCGCAGCTTCAGGGCCCGCTGGACCAGCGTGGGATACTCCGGGCGCGTCCAGCGGCGAATCGCCGGCCGGTCGTCGGGCGTCTCGCTCGTCATGGCGTGCTCCACTTCAGCGGGTCGCTTTCCACGCGGCTCGCCGCGGCCACGAGGCCGGGAAATGTGGCGGCAATCAGTTGGGCCAGTTCCTCGACGGCGGGACGCTCGGTGGCGTAGTGGCCGGCCAGGATCATCGCCACGCCCTTGGCGCGGGCGTCCAGGCAGGCGTGGAAGCGGGCTTCGCCCGTCACGAGCACGTCGCAGTCATGGTGGAGTGCGTCGTCGAGGAACTCCGCCGCCGCGCCGCAGGCGACCGCCACCATCCGGACGGACCTGTCCAACTGGCCGACGTAGCCGAGAGCGTCGACGCCCAGTGACCTGCGGACGACCTGCAGAAACTCCGACAGCGGAACGGCCTCCGGCAGACGTCCGAAGCGGCCTCCGCCGGCCGGACTTTCATCGCCCGTCGGACGCAGCGGCCGAATGTCCGAGAGGCCAAACTTCGAGGCGAGCCGGCGGTTGATGCCCTGGGCCGCACTGTCGAACGCCGTGTGCGGGCTGTACACGGCGATGCCCGCCTTCAGCAGGGTCAGCAGAGTGCGGCCTTCGCTCGATTCGGCCGTGATGCGTTTCACGGCCTTGAAGAGGAGCGGGTGATGAGAGACGACGAGGCCGACCCCGGCGTGGGCGGCTTCTTCGGCAACGTCTTCCGTCAGCGTGAGACAGGTCAACACATTCCGTGCGGGAGAGTTTTCATCGCCGACGAGGAGGCCGGTGTTGTCCCAGGGCTCCGAGAGGCCGGGGGGCGCGAGTTCGGCGAGGAACCGCGCGATGTCGCCGACGGTGAGTGATGGGTGAGCCATGATGGTGCGATCATCACGATCGACGCGGCAGGACTCAAGCTGGCGACAGGTCGGGGAGCGGGGTTTCGGGAGACTCGCTCACGCGAGGAAGAGACGCATACGCATGCTGAGAGAAGGATCCTCCCGATCGTCCGAAACCTTGAGATCGACCCGGTGTTGCATGAGCGGAAGCCAATGGCGGGATGGTGGGCTGACGAGTGTCCTGTCGGTCCCTTTTCGGGAATCTCAGTCTTCAGGAGGCGGGAGATGCAGAGAGCCATTGCAACGATGCTGGTCACGGCGTTGTGGGCCATCGGAGCGGAGGGCCGGATCCTGGCGCAGGAGGCCCAGCCGAACGAACCGGGCGTGCGGATGCTGTACTGCGGACGGAATCAGTCGGTGCAGGACCTGGCGGTTTTTCTGTCGAAGGCCTACGAGCAGGAAAAGGGGATCAGGTTTGTCGCCGGGCCGAGCGGCAATGTGCTTTCGGTTCGGACGGCGACAACGGCGCAGATGGACAATGTGCTGAAGGAACTGGAGATTGCAGACCGGCCGAGACAACGCATTGAAGTCCAGGCAGTCCTGATCGACCTGGCGGAGGCGGCCGACGGGAATTCGCCGGTCGGCATCGACACGGAGCTTCTGAAAGGATCGGCCGGTGAGGTGCTGAAGACCGCGCGCGAGTGGGTGCGGGAAGGAAAGGTCGCACGGGCGCGGGCGTACACGCTGACGACCCTCGACGAACAGATTGCGAGCACGGCGATCACCGAGATCGTTCCAAGAGTGGTCGGTTCAATGACGACTTCCCGGGGAACGACGCCCCAGAGAACGGACCAGAAGGTCGGCGTCACATTCAGCGTGATTCCCCGCTTCAACGACAGAAGCGAGATCCTCTGCGAGTTGATCTGCGACTCGACGGAGATGGTCGAGGATCCGGCGAACGAGCGAGGTGCAGCGGACGATCGCGTCCGTTCCAGTTCCATCGTCCAGCAACGGACTCAGACGACGGTCAGCATCCCGAGCGGGCATTCGGTGGTCGTCGCAGGGCGTGAAGGGGACGTCGCTTCCCCCCATCCGTCCGGGCTGCTCGTGGTGTCGGCCAGAACTGTTGAACCAGAGGCCGCGAAGAAATGACGCAGCGACTCCCGGCCGCACGGATCGGTCGCCGACTTGTCCCACTCACTGAGGGGGCTACTGCTCGCGGAGCGCATTCACGATGTTCAGCCGCACCGCGCGGATCGCGGGAATGAGCCCGCCGAGCAGGCCCATCGCGAGTGACATCAGCACTCCCTGCAGCAGCACCCGCGGCCCGAACCGGAACGCAAACGTGATCTCGCTGAATGTGGCCCAGTTGGCCGTCCCGGTCGAGAGCCCGTTGAACGGCAGCGTCGCCAGGCATCCCAGGATTCCCCCGAGCAGACAGAGGATCACCGATTCGAGCAGGAAGCACAGCAGGATGCTGCGGCGCTTGAACCCGAGCGCCCGCAGTGTGCCGATCTCGCGCCCACGACTCGCGACGGCCGCAAACATCGTGTTGGCCGCGGCGAACATCGCCCCGATCGTCAGGAACACCGCGATGAACAGCCCGACGAACTTGATGAACACCGCCTGCTCGAGCTGCTTCGCGAAATACTCTGGCTCCGGAAGCGGCTGAAGGCTGAATTGCTCGTCGTTCTTGAGCTTGTCCACCAGCAGGGCCTGCGACTCCTTGTCGCGGGCCCTCAGGTTCACCGAGGAAATGGCATCGGCCGTGCGTCGAGCGCTCGCGATGTCGCGGATGTCGGTCCATACCTCCGACTCGGCCGAGCTGCCGCCGGCCTCGAAGTAGCCGACGATCTCGAAGTCGACCTTGTTGATTTCGAGCTTCTCTCCGATCGCCAGATTCTCGAACCGGCGGGCCATGTTCTCGCTGGTGATCGCTTCGTTCACGCCGGGCTTCAGGTCGCGGCCTTTGACAATCTTGAAGTCGGGCCGAAGCTCCCGGCTCATCACGTCCACTCCGCGGACGATCAGGTTGGTCGTTCCGCCGTTGTTGCGGCGGGGCTTCGTCAGGATCGTGACGAACTCCGCGGAACAGAGGGGCTGGCCCTGGTCGTTCTTCGCGACGCCTTCCAGATCGGCGATCTGGTCGGCGGTGGCCTGCGCAACGTTGCTTCCGGTTTCGTCGTTGGCGCCTTTTCGCAGGACGATCAGGTCGAGCGGCTGGCCGCTGATCGACAGCGCGTGCTCGAGGCCGTCGGTGAGACCGAACGTGAGGACCATCGCCCAGACGACCAGCCCCGTGCCGATGACGGTCATCAGCGTGGTGATCCAGCGGACGCGCAGGTTACGGACGTTGTATTTGAGAGGAATCATCGGAAGGGATCAGGAACCAGGAGTCGGGGTTTCCGGGATGAACTCGTCTCAGACAACGCGGCGCAGGCCATCAATCACGGAGAGCTGGGCCGCACGCACGCTCGGCACGATGCCGCTCACAAGGCCGATGCCCGCGGAAACCGCCAGCAGCACCAGCATCCACGGCCCGACCAGGGCCTTCACGCCGAACGCGAACAACTGCGGGTTGGCGCGGTGCCCCAGTTCCAGGAAGGCGCAACCGATGGAGACGCCCAGGATCCCTCCCAAGAGCGCAATCAGGCACGACTCGCCGAGGATCATCCGCATGACTCGGCTGCGTGGGAATCCGATCGCCTTGAGGACGGCGATCTCGGTCGTCCGCTCCCGCATCGACATGGCCATCGCATTCGCGGCCACGAGCGAGAGCGAGAACACGACGGCGATTCCGATGCTCTGAATGAAGCCCTGAACATTGCCCATCATGTCGCTGAACATCTGGGCGAATGCCGCTTCGGTCTGGGTCCGCACGGGATGCTCCGAGCTGGCATACTCGGCATCGATCTTCTTGACGAGATCGGGAATGACAGCGGCGGTCCTGGTCTTGGCGTAGAGCATCCCGGCATTGCCGTCGCCCCGGGCGTTCGTGTTCCGCAGGCCTTCGTCGAGATACTTCCAGTGGAACCAGATCTGCCCGGTGTTGTTCGGCGCGTCAAAGAATCCGACAAGGTTCAGGTCGAGCGGGAACGTGTAGAACGTGGACCTCAGCGGGATCTTGTCGCCGAGCTTCCAGCCCTGCTGCTCGGCCAGTGTTCGGTCGGCCACGCAGCCCTGTTTGTCGGCCAGCCAGGCCTTGTGCTCGTCGGGCGTGATCTTGAATTCGTCCCAGACGTTGAACGCATGTTCTGCATCCGTTGCGAACTGCGCGAACGACATCTGGGCTTCGTCCTTGTAGAGCCCGCCGTACCACGCATACGGGACCGCATCGACGATCCCTTCCATGCCACGGACTTTTTCGACGTAGGCGATCGGCAACCGTCCCGAGAAGCCCTGGATATTGAGGGCCACGATGCGGTTGTATTTCTTCGCTTCATCGCCCCACGCCGACTGCGTGACCATGAACCCGTGCAGCACGGTCATGAGCGCGAGGCTGAAGCCGATCGAGAGGATCGTCAGCGTCGTGCGGAGCTTGTTCCGCATGACGTTTCGCCAGATGTACTTGAGCGTTTTCATGCGGTGCGCCCCGCGGAAACGGGCTGCGGATTGCCGACGAGAACGCCCTTCTCCAGGTGCAGCTGGCGGGTCGCCCGTTCGGCGGCGTGTGGGTCGTGGGTGACCATGATGATGGTCTTCTTGAACTCGGTGTTGAGCCGGCCAAGGAGGTCGAGAATCTCGCCGGCCGACTTGGCATCCAGGTCGCCGGTCGGTTCGTCGGCGACGATCAGCGTCGGATCGGTCGCGATCGCGCGGGCGATCGAGACGCGCTGTTCCTGACCGCCGGAGAGCTGGCGGGGGAAGTGGTCCATCCGCTCGGCCAGGCCGACGACTTCGAGCGCCGCACGGACATGCTCGTCGCGCTCGCGCTTGGTCAGGTGGGTGAGCGTCAGCGGCAGCTCGACATTCTCATAGGCGGTGAGAACCGGGATCAGGTTGTAGAGCTGGAAGATGAAGCCCACATGCCGCGAGCGCCAGTTGGCAAGCTGTCCTTCCGAGAGCTGCTTCAGGTCCTCGCCGACGACCTGGACCACTCCGCGGGTCGGCTTGTCGAGTCCGGCGATCAGGTTCAGCAGTGTCGACTTGCCCGAGCCTGAAGGCCCCATCAGCGAGACGAACTCGCCCTGGTCGATTTCCAGCGTCAGCCCGCTGAGAACCGGGATCGTGATCTGGTCACGATGGAACTCCTTGTACAGGTCGCGGATGACAACGACACGTTCAGACACGTTCTCGCTCCTCGGAGGACCGGCCGGATTGTGATGGGGCGCCCATCCCCCATGCACGTCCGGTGTTCGCTTTTCACAAGAGCCCGATTGCTCGACTCAATCCCTCACCTTCACGAGTTGTTCCTCATGAAGTTCGGGTGACGGATCAACGACGACCCGCTCGCCACCTTTGAGGCCTTCCAGGATCTCTGTCCGGCCATCGCGGTCTTCTCCGCCGGTGATCGCCACGCGACGCACCCGCAGGTCGTCTCCCAGCTGCCACACGGCCCGGTTGGCGCCCGTGCCGATGATGGCGGCGCTATCGCAGAAGATCCGCTTTTCCTTCGCTTCCGGCGGCTTCTCGCCGGGTTCGGGCAGGAAGTAGACCTTCGCACTCATGTTCGGGAACAGGCGGGCATCGGCATCCGTGATCTCGACCTTCACCTTGATCGTCGCGCGCGCACGATCTCCCATCGGAATGACCTTCCGGACAAGCCCGTGGTATCGGCGGTTCGGAACGGCGTCGACAGCCACCTCCGTCGGCGCCCCGGAGAGCACACGGCCGATGTAATCTTCTTTGACGTCGCAGTCGACTTCGAGACGATCAAGATCGGCGATCATGACGACCGAACCGCGACCCGAGGCTTCGCCCATGCCGCCGGGGAGAATCGACTCGCCGACTTCGGCCGTCTTGTTGATGACCGTGGCCGTGAACGGCGCGCGGACGATCATGTTCTCGATCATCTGCTCGGTCTCGAGCACTTTGGCCTGCGCCAGCTTCACCGCGGCTTCGAGAGTCCCTCGTTTGGCGACCATCGCCTGGTACTGGAAGTTGGTTTCATCAAACTGCGATTCCGTCAGCGCGCTCGATTCCTTCAGCTTTGTCTTCCGTTCGAGGTCTTTCTTCGCGCGGGCGATGGCCACTTCCTGCTCAGCGAGTTCGGCCTCGGCCCGGAGAACGGCCGCCTTCGTCCCGGCCAGCGCCGCATCAATGTCCTTGTGGTCCAAGACGGCGATGACTTCACCGGCCTGCACACGGGTTCCTTCTTCGACGTTGATCTTCTCGATCCGGCCGGCGGCGCGGGCGCCGATGTTGGCCTGCTGGTACGACTCGAGATATCCGGTGGCGACGACGACGGCATCGGCCGACCGGCCCGTCTCGACGGTGACCTTTGTCACGCGGACCTGCTTGAGCGTTCGAATGGCCTGCGGGATCCATTCGTCGGAGGCGGCAACCCAGCCCTGACGCTGCGCGAAGACGAAGCCGCCGATCCCGAGCGCCGCAAGCAGCACCAGGAGTCCGATGAGCTGCACCAGTCGTCCGAGAAACGACGGACCGCGGCGCTCATCGCGGCGTTTGATCTGCAGGGTCGCCAGGGCGTCGCGAGGTGCGGGTGTGTTCACTGCGGAGACGGAAGACGAAGGGAAGTCCGATGCACCGATCGACGCTCGTTTGCCCGCGAACGTGGAATCGTGAACAGAAGATCATATCCATTGAAGCCAATCCGCGGCTAGCTCGACCTGCGGCCGCGGGCCCTGAGCGTGCGATTGACGAGCAGACGCTTTGTTTCAAAGCCTTGCACTGATCCGCCTTAACGGTCCTTTACCGATTCGGCCGGTGTCGAAGAACTCCGTGAGCGGCTATCTCATTCCTGGTGATGTCAGGCCGGCGGTCGTGCGCCTCGATGAATCCGTCGGTGCAAGCGAGGGAAATCGGCACCGGGTGGTTCGCGGTTGTTCCTTCCAGGATCCGAGGCGCTGCGACCGGCTGAAGACGTCGGGCTTCGCGAGCCTCCTGACCCGCCCAACCGTCACGTTCGTTCGGCCTTCGCGGTCCGCCAATCTCTACGCACGTCACAATTCGCGCTTCTCAGGAGCGACGCCGGCGTGAAATCCGCCTCCAGTTGCGGGTCGCAGCCTGCCCTCGAAAAGCCCGTGCTAGATTTGCACGGCAGTGAACCCCCGGCGTGACGTCGGGACGCTGCCCGAAACACCGGCCTTTCCTGGCTGGTCCTGTTCCGGGAGTGATGCAGTCATGGGTTTCATCAAAAAATCATCGCGATCGAACACGCGCGACGCCGGCGTCAAAAAAGGACGCAGCAGCTTCGAAGGCGTGTCTGAGAACCAGCTCGAAGAGCATCTCGCGATTGCGCGCTACGGCAGCTTTCGGCTGACCGAAGCCGTCCGTCCTTCTTATGACCTGCAGGTCGTTCCCAGTGCCGGATGGCGTCGCGACGCCTATGTCGACGACATCGCGCGGGTCAAAGTCCCCGTGATCATCGCCGCGCAGACCCGTGAAAAGCTGTTCGAGCTGTTCATCGATCTCCTGACTCCGCTGGGAGACGAAGTCGACGTGGTTCTCGAAACGAGCCATCAGTCGCACGGCAAGCGGCATAAGGACATGCACCGCGAGAACATCGACCTGCCGATCCTGAAGAGCATTCTTTACGACTACGAAGAGATGCTGATGAACGACGGCTGCACCGGCATCGCCGTGCTCAATCCGTCGATGCCGCTCGAAGTGCAGTTCGATGAACACAAGCTGCTTGTCCTCTACGGACACGAGCTCGAGGCATTCGAAGGAATCCTCGAAGACCATCGCCTCCCCGTGAGCGACACCATCCGCTTCATCACCGAAGGGGAGCATGTCCACTCGTCGAGCGTCGAGTACGGCGAACTGTTCAACGAAATGAAGTACCGGATCGGAGTTGAGGAGTAACAACGGTCGGCAAAGGTGTTTGAGTGTGCGGCGCGGGCGGGGATCGCTCGCGCCATCGAGGGGCGGCATGGCTGACGCTCCTCATTCCCCAGGTTCACTGTGGGGACGTGTGTCCGATGCCGGTGTCCCCTCACCGGCGGGAGATCTCCTGATGCGATTTTCCCTGATTGCGCTGCCTGTCCTGTGTCTCGCCGGCTGCACGGCCGGACCTCGCGCCAGCATGTTCGACCCCGTCGGCGGGCCGGCTGTTCAGCTGATGACGCCCGAGGTCGATCCGTTCCTCGAAACGCCCGCGGTTCCCGTCGGACCGGGGGGCCTGCGGCCACCGACGCTTCCGAAGCTCGGCCCTGTGTCGTCGGCCGCCCGGCACCACATGTGGCGCGCGGCCCAGTCGCTGGGACCTGCGGTGAAGTCGACGCAGAGCTCGATCCCGCTGTCGGCCCGGCCATCGCAGACGCCCGGAAGCGTCAGCGCGACCAGTCCCGCAAAGCATCTCGAAGCCAAGCCGACCTCGATCCAGAAGATGGACGGACTGCGCGGATTCGTGCAGATCCTGCCTCCTCCGCCGGATGATGTCGGCGGCTCGGCGGCCGCTCCGCGTGAATCGCGGTACTTCGAACTCCCGCCCCCTCCGTAAGACCGAACAACGTCGATGTCGGCTCCAGCTGACATCGGGAGAGAATCATCCTTTGGGATGTCGCAGCAAAGCCCGGCCTATTGGGTAGGCCGGGCTTTGTTCTTTGGGGCCAGCACGCATCGAACCGATCAGACGGACATTTCGTCGAGGAGACGCTCCTTCGGATCGGTTCGATCGGCGGGTATTCTTTCTGAAGTCGACGCCGGGTCTGCGAAGGACAATAAGGGCCGTTGTTAATTGAGCAGTCACGAATCCGGAGTCAGGGCGGCCTCCAGCGGCACTCCCTCCGCAAATGATTCGGGCGGTTGCGGTTGTTCGGCTTCCATGATCAGCGCGGTGTCCGCATCGGGCGAGTGAGGATCCTGTGTCCCGAGAATGCCCAGGCTGACAATCGTCATCCCGGTCCCCAGGCCGATCCACCAGGTAGGCCGATCCACCAGGTGGCCGGCTCGCTGAAGAAAATGATCCCGCCCAGGGCGCACATCGCGGTCTGCGACGCGTTGATGAGGTTTACACGCACGATCGGCAGTCGGGCCATCGCGGCGCCGACGAAGAAGAATCCGAACGCGTTGCACGTTCCTGCGGCCAGGATCGTCGCGTTCATTTCCCACGGGACGGCGGCCAGCCCTGAGGAACCCATCTGGTTCCACGCGATGAGCCCTGGTCCCACGACTCCAATCGTCGACAGCGGAGCAATCGTCGAGGCGATCGTTCCCGTGCCGGTGACGGCGCGGCGAATCGACACTCCGCCGAATCCATAACCAAGCCCGCTGAGCCCCGAAAACACGATCGCTTTCGCCATGTCGGCGAAAGTCGCCTCGCCGCGCATCTTGTCTGCGGCTTCATTCGCCCCCTGGCTGAGGATGACGACGGCTGCGATCAGGCACCACATGGCGACCATCGCCCGCCGGCTGATGGTTTCCTTGAGGAACAACCGTCCTCCCAGCGCTCCCGAAAGGATGAGCGTGCAGAAGCACATCGGAACGGTGAGCGCCAGCCCGCCGAAGCTCATGGCATACTGGAACGAGATGTTTCCGCCGAACTGCATGACGAACCCGTTCAGCGTCAGCCACAGAAACGACTTCCAGCCGTCGAGCCCGCGCTCCCCCTGTGTCCAGCGGTAGACGATGAGGGCCCACGCCGCGAGCGCTGAGGGGACTGCCTTGAGACAGGTGGCCCAGCAGTTCCAGCCGAGGTCGGTGGGGCCGGCGGAGTTTCGCAGGAGGATGTTGGTGCAGGTGTAGGCGAGGGCGGCGCCGATTCCGAACGCGAGTCCGATGTGCGCGGTGCGTCGACGGTGTTCACCGGGCGACCGCGAGTCTCCTTGAGAAGCTGACAATCAGGTCGTCCTGAGCGGTTCCTGCTGTTCCGCTGGAGAGGGAGGGCCGGGACGGAGGTCGCGCGTCGAAGGCTGGCCCGCTCCGATTCCCTGCCGGCGGCGATAAATATGACATCCCGGAGAATCGAGCTCGAAGACCCGGCATGTGGATGGCCGCAGATCATAGAAACGGCAACAACAGTTTGCCGTATCGAACCAGACGCAGACTCCGTTTTCCGAACGCCGTCCGGCCTCCCGTTCTTCGAAGTACAGGTCGAGCAGTCGAAGAGGCTCGCCGGAGAGGGAACGGGAGCGGGCAAGATCGTCGGCGAAGCTCGGATCGTCCGCCAGGTGGGGACTCATGCGCAGGGCGACATAGTCCGGCGGCGCTCCCTGCTCACTGCAGCAGGCGCCGCACCCCTGGCACGACTCGATGGGAACAACGACGACAGGAAGCGGGGTCATCGACTCTGGAAACCGGGTTGTAAGTTCGACACTTTCGCATGTTAACAACTTGTCAAATCGACAGTTGCAACGCATCAAAGTTGACTGTTGGCTGGACAATCCGGGGGACGTGGCGATAATCACGCGAGCGTTCCGGCCGCGGTCCGTCTTGTGCATGGCCATGCACGCACGGTCCTGGTTCGAGAACGTGGCGCGGAGCGCGTCACCCGAACCGGGATGTTCCAAGACAACCCTTTTCTGTGATGCAGATCGCGGGGAGATGCGTGATCTCAGCCCGCGAGGACTTTCAGTTCATTCGATGGAGACGACGAACATGAAGAAGCTTCTGGCCGTTTTGAGCGTTGCCTGCTGCGCCACCGTCGCTGCCTGGGCCGAAGAAAAGAGCGATTGCCTGAAGGAAGGCGATTCGGTCGCCGCGTTCTACGTGACGGACGTGACCGGTCCCTCGGCCGGCGACAAGCTCTGCTATCGCTGCAAGTACGGCGCTCGCCCCGTCGTCAGCATCTTCGCGAAGCAGATGAACGACAAGGTGGCCAAGCTCACCAAGCAGATCGATGACCAGGTCGGCGCCAACAAGGACGCCAAGATGGCTGCGTTCGTCGTCGTGCTCACCGAAGACCCGGAAGCGCAGACCGAAGCCCTCAAGACCGTCGCCGCCAAGCAGGAAATCAAGAACACCCCGCTGACGACGTTCGACGGCCTCGCCGGACCGGACAAGTACAAGATCTCGAAGGACGCCGACGTCACCGTCATGATGTGGGTGGACAGCAAGGTGAAGGTCAACGAGGCCCTGAAGGCCAACGAACTGACCGACGAGAAGATCGCGACTCTGGCCAAGAGCACCAGCAAGATCCTGAACTGATTTCCTGCGGGTTCGACCCGCCGAAATCGATCGATTTGAGAAAACGGCCCGCCTGCTTCCCGCAGACGGGCCGTTTTTCGTGTCCAGATGTTGATTTGCGGATACCATCGGAAGAAGAGACGGCTCCGGCCGTTTTCGCGCCGGCGGGGCGTGACGGGGAATCGCTTGCCGCAGTGGTCCAGACAATCAACGCGCGGCGCTGAGCCGCCGGACGCAAATGCTCCGCGAACTGCCTCTGATCGACTCCTTCGGCCGCGTGCACAACAACCTGCGGATCAGCGTCACCGATCGCTGCAACATCCGCTGCTTCTACTGCATGCCGGCCGACAACGTGCAGTTCATGCCCCGCAGGGACCTGCTCACGTTCGAAGAGATCGAACGTTTTACGCGGGCCGTGGTTCCGCTCGGCGTCAACAAGCTGCGTTTGACCGGCGGTGAGCCGCTTGTCCGCCGCGACCTGCACCTGCTGGTCGAGCGCCTGGTGCGGATCGAAGGCGTCGACGATGTCGGGATGACGACCAACGGCATCCTGCTTGCGGAGCAGGCACAGAGCCTGTTCGATGCGGGCTTGCGGCGTCTGAACGTCAGCCTCGATGCGCTCTCGCCGGAAAAGTTCCGCGAGATCACCCGGCGCGAGGGGTACGAAAAAGTGATCGAGGGAATCGAAGCCGCGAGGCGCGTCGGGTTTGAATCGATCAAGATCAACGCAGTCGCCATCCGGGGCCTGACGGAGGACGAAGTCGTCCCGTTCGGCCGCTTCGCCCGCGAAACGGGCTGTGAAGTCCGATTCATCGAATACATGCCGCTGGACGCCGATGCCGCCTGGGAGCGCGACAAGGTACTCTTTGCAGACGAAATGCTCCGGCTGCTCGAGGAGGGCATCGGGCCGCTCGAGCCGGCCCCGGACCAGGACCCGAAGGCCCCGGCTTCAGACTACGTGTTTGCGGACGGAGTCGGTCGCATCGGGTTCATTTCATCCATCAGCCGGCCATTCTGCGCCAGTTGCAACCGCGCGCGTCTCACGGCGGACGGCAAGTTTCGGAACTGCCTGTTCAGCCTGGAAGAGACCGATGTTCGGTCTCTGATTCGCGGCGACGCGACCGATGACGACATTCGCTCGGCTGTTCGGGCGTCCATCGCGTCCAAGTGGGAAGGACACGAAATCAACACGTCGCGCTTCGTTCAGCCGACCAGGGCCATGCACTCCATCGGCGGCTAAACGGGCAGCACGCATCGAATGCGTGCCTTTGAAGCCCATCAGGATCACTCAAAGACCACCGTCAGCCATCCATTGGTGGATGTGACGTCGCTCACCCGTGGCCGGTGGCCATTCGCCATCGGCGGAATGGCGTCGGTCGAGATCGTGACGGGTCGCAGCCGTCCCTCGATCTGGGCTTTGATCAACTGCTCGACGGTGCCGGAGACGAACGTTCCTGATGCCTCCGCCTGCACGTCGACGGGCAGCGGCTGAAGTTCAAACGAGTCGGCCACGCGGCGGATCGAGTAGCCGATCGACACCCGGTGCACCGGCAGGTCGACGGCGTCCCCGGCCCGAATGGACGCCCGCAGGACGACGCGAAATTCGTCGTTCTGGTAGGACAGCGCCAGCGGTTCATCGTCCGCCAGCCGGAGCGACACGTTGGTCGGCGACGTCAGCGGCGGCATGAGCGAGTCGGGGCCGGAGACTCCGCCGATATCATCGCCGAACAGGTCGATCCAGCGGCGGATTTCTTCGATCGTGATTTCCCGGCCGTTGAGCTGAAGCGCCGTGGACAGCGAGGGAGCGAGCGATTCATGGATTCGCACGGTCGCGCCGCCGCGGGGCTCGGGAGGCGCACTCGATACCGGAACCGTTGACGCCACCTGGCCGGTGACGGCCGATCCCGTCGACGACCAGCGACCGCTGGTCAGGAACGCGTGAACGTTGGGAAGCGTGGTCGACAGGTTGGCCAGCCAGTCGTTGGCGGCCGCCAGGCGTTCGTCGATCGCCTGGTTAAACGGAGGAACGACGCGGTTGGTCACCTGCCTCGCCGTTTCCTGACGGGCCAGCGGCTGGCGGAGGTTCGCCTGGTTGAGGGCGATCGTCTCGGCGATCGAATTGACCACAGGGATCTGGCTCGCCATCGTGCGTGCGCGAAGATTCTGCTGGCACGATTCAAGCTGCGTGGCAGGCGTTCTCGTGAGGAAATGCGCCCCGTCGAACTCGACCGATTTGTGCAGGCTGAAACGCTGGCGGCCGGTCATGTCGATTGACGCCTGGGGAGTCATCGCCGTCGTTCGCGTGCAGCTTTCTCCTCCGAGGTTCACGTCCAGGCTGGCCGACTGCGCTGATGGAACCGTGCGGATGATGACGCTCGACTGCGTTGTCTGCTCTCCTTCGACGCGCGCCCCGAGCACCATGTCGTTCACCGGGCCGGCGTCCTGCCGCGGTGTCGAAATCAGGCTGTTCAGGTAGGCGCCTGTGACGTCGATGAACAGGCAGGCAGCTCCGTCCGGTCGGAGCGAAGTGATCGTCCGTGGGGGAATGGATTGTGGGCCTTCAGGCGCCTGGCGCGGGAAGGGCTCATCGGGAAGCGTCGGCGTCTTCAGCGCCGGGACGCCGGGAACGCCCGGGACGCTCGGAAGACCGGGAGGGACAAACCGCGGCGCATCGGTCAGCGGCGCCGCGAGCGTCGGCTCAGTGGAGAGTGTCGGGGTTGGTTCGCTCGGCGCGAGCTGCGGCCGGATCGGCTCCGCCGGCGGAACAGAGGGCCGAGCGGGAGTGAGCGAGGGGGCCGGCACGCTCGACGACTGAACGCGGCGGAAGAATCGCCGGTCGGCCAATGCGGGCGAAACGAGGCCGATGATGCCGATCGCCACGAGGGCCATCCGCCATCCTCGAGTCGAGGTGTGTCCTGAACAGGCTCTGCTGGTCACCTGGGAAATCATCCTGCCTCCGCGACAACTGAACGTCTTCAGGCGGGCTGGCTCGCGAGACCCGGATCAGCACAGATCGTACCGGTCCCGTTCCCATGAGGTCCGCAGAAATCACGTCCGGCCCGGCCAGGAACCCCGTTCGCCCGCGCAAGAGGAAAGGTGGGGCGAGCTGTGAAACTGCGCAGGGCTTGGCGCATCTCCCGGGGCGGCGGTCCTTCCCCGGGGCACGACGCAAAAAAAGCCCGGACGACGGGACGTCGTCCGGGCTCGATTTCCTGGAACCGAAGGGCGGATCAGAAGTTGCCAACACCGATCAGCGAGAACGGCCCGGTGCCCTCGATCGTGCCGAACAGGCTCGAGGTGAACGTGTCGACGTTCAGGTCGGTCCCCTGCGCCACATAGAGATTCTGGGTCGTGGTGGTAACTTTGCCGATGGTCGTGCTGACGGCCTTCCGGACGAGAATGTCGGATTTGCCATCCCGGTTGAAATCACCGATCACGATGTCCTTCGGATCGATCCCGACCGCCGGGACCGGCAGGATTCCGCCGCCATGCTGGGTGAACGAACTTCCGGTCGATCGGAAGAGCGTCATCGCGCCCGTTCCCGTGAAGCCGACGATGTCTTCGAGTCCGTCTCCGTTGAAGTCACCCATCCGGAAGCCGATGTAGGGAACTCCGGCTTTCAGCATGCCAAACGCCATGCTGGAGAAGGCCGTGCCGGTCGACCGCAGCACCACGAGATTGAGGGTGCCCTGCCGGAAGAACACGTCGTCGCGTCCGTCGCCATTGAAGTCGCCCACGTTGACTTCCGTGACCGCCACGTTGAGCGGCACGTTGCCCCAGACGGATGACGTGAACGTCGAGCCGTTCGAGATGGACGCGATCACCTGGCCCGTCGAGGTATTGAAGCCGACGAGATCATCCCGTCCGTCACCGTTGAAGTCGCCCACTTTCACGTTTGTGAGGGCTCGCAGGTCAGCCGGCAGGGTTTCGTAGACCACGTTGGTGAACTTGGTCCCGTTCGACTGTGCGACCTGCAGCTGCCCCTGCGCGTTCCGGCCGACGATGTCGTCCTTCCCGTCGCCGTTGAAATCGCCGACGAACAAGTCGCGCATCGTGCTGGCGAACGGCAGCGTCGTCCACGCGGTGGCCGAAGTGACGAACTGGTTCCCCGAAGCCAGCGCAACGAGGACCTGGCCGTTGGCCGCGTTCCGGCCGGCGATGTCGAGCCGTCCATCTCCGTTGAAGTCCCCGGTCAACAGTTCCGAGAACGTCACTCCCGGCCGGAGAACCGCTGCCGGCTGGTTCACGAAAGTGCTGCCGTCCGAACGGGCAACCGTCAGGGCGCCGGTCGAGTTGTCCTGGAAGACGACGTCGTCTGAAGGATCCTCCAGGACGAGGTTCAGAGACGGCTGTCGCGAGAGCGGATTGCCCAGGTTGACGGGGCCTTCCACACTGTCGATTCCGAGAACATTCAGGTTCAGGTCATTCCGCAGCACGAGGCCCAGGTCCGATTGCGTGCCGATCAGCTGCTGGATCAAGGCCGGGTTCAATTCGATCGTATAGGCGCGAAGGTCAGCCTTGCTGTTGATCGTGATCGTTTTCGAACCGATCAACGTTCCCAGCACCGCATCGCCGGCCGTGACGATTCCATCTCCCGCATAGCCGTAGACGCTGACCGGGTGGTTCGAACCCCCGTAGGCGCTCACGTAGATCGTCAGGTAGGCCGACTTCACCACCTTGCCGCTGCTCACGCCCGACAGGTCGAATTCCATGACCGGGCGGCGACCGACCACGCCGGGCTCGCCCGGGCGAATGAACATCACGTTGGCCGGAGCATCGACCGATTCGAACGTGCCGTCGTTGTTGACGTCGCGCGCCTCGGCGTCGGACCCGGGTGTGATGCGGACGAAGTTCGACGAATTGATGGGGGTCGAGCGCGGCGTCAGGAAAATCTGGACCTTCTGCAGAACCGGCTGCGTCCCGGCCGGACTGCGCGTGTCGCGCACGCCGACGTACAGCACGAAGCTCGGCGAGGCGATGTAGCTGAGTGCATTCTGGTCGTTGACGGAGATCACGCCCGTTCGCGAGTCGATCTTGAACGCGTTCCCCGTATTGCCGGCAGCGATCGAGTAGGTCAGGGGATCGGCCGAGTCGGGATCGGACGCCTCCACTCTGCCGACGACCGTATTGACGGGCGAAAACTCGGTGAGTTCAAATTCCGAGGCCGTGACGACTGGCTGGTTGTTCCCGCCGAACACGTTCTTGACGTTGATCGTGACGTTGAACGTCCCGAAGCTGCCATCGGCCAGGACCGCCTGGACGTTCAGCACATACTTCTGCTGGTTGGCGTAGGTCAGCAGCGAACTGTCGAGAACCGTGATCACGCCCGTCGTCGGATTCAGGGCGAACACGTTGCCCGGATCGCCCCCTGTGATCGTGTAGTTCGAATTCGTGCCGATGCCGATCCGGCCCACGATCGTCCCTTTCGGGCGTCGCTCGTCGATATTGAACGATGTGTCGTTGATGTCGAGTTCGAGCTTCGGAGCCGTGAATGCCGATTCCTGCGACGTGTAAACCGCGAAGGGACCGTTCAGCACAGCGTTCTCGATCCGCAGGCCGAGATAGCTTCCGAACTTCGAGCGGACATAGTCGAGGTCGAGTTCCAGTCGCAGCTCGCCGGTCGTAGAGATCGTGGCGCTGGAGACGGCCGTTCCGATGGCCGAGGCGTCGTCGAGTGTGAGCGTGCCGTCGCCGCTGTAGCCGAACAGGTTGATCTTCGGCAGGACAGCGCCGTTCTTCCCGACCTGCGAAACGTTGACGATAAAGGTCGCGGAGCTGACCGAGAGCGCCGTGGAGGTGGCGGTCAGGTCGAACTCGAACATCGCCCGCTCGGCGCCGATCGTTGCAGAGGTCGACAACCGCGTGAGCAGGGTTTCACTGGTATCGTCGAGCACCGTGAAAACGCCGTCGCGATTGGCGTCCCGGGCGTAGCCGTCGACCGAAGCGGTGATCGTGACCGCTGCCGGAAGGACACGGACTTCCAGTGGTTCGGCCGTCTGCCAGCGATTCGCAAGCGCTCGGGTCGCGCGCGATTTCTTCCACAAGGACTTCCAGGCACGGCTGAGCGGACGAGTCGTGGGCATGAGTCTGAATGCTCTGAACGGTATGAAACGGACGTCAACGGATTTCGTGGCCGCAACGTCTCCATGACCGACGGCGAGCAGACGCGGCGGCAGAAGTTCGTTTTCATCCGTTGGCGGCGGACCCGGCGACCCTGCCGGGAGAAGACACTTCACCCCTGACGAATCGACGGCCTGTGAGACGCGCCCTCAGGGCGCAGCCGCCGACTCGACAGCGCATCGTAAAACAGCCGTTTGACCGCAGAACAGACGCCCCCGCGATCCCGCGGAAAAATTTGCGAGAATTCCGGGGGGAGTCTGACGGGCAGGCCCGGGCCCGGGATCAGCCCGTAACCTCGAAGATCGCCTCGATCTCGACCGAGATATTGCCCGGCAGCGATCCCATTCCGACGGCGCTTCGCGCCCCGACGCCGTTCTCGCCGAAGATGTCGCGCATCAGTTCGCTGTAGCCGTTGATTACTGCCGGATGACGGCCGAACTCGGGCACTGCGTTGACCATTCCCAGCGACTTCACCAGCTGGACGACGCGGTCCAGCGAGCCCAGGTGCGCCCGCAGCGAGGCGAGCAGGGCCAGGCCCGTGATCCGGGCCGCCTCTTTCGCCTGCTCTTCGGTCACCTCAGCCCCCACCTTCCCGGTGATCAGAGTGCCGTCGACCTTCAGCGGGCCGTGTCCGGACACGTAGCAGACGTTTCCAACCTGCACGACCGGCTTGTAGACGCCGCCGGGCTTCGGGGGATTCGGGAGCTGCAGTTTCAGTTCGGCAATGCGTGCTTCAGCGGCCATCGTTCATTCCGTAGAGAGTCGTCCCACCCTGGATCACAAGTTCGCCGGCGGCTCCGCCAGACGGCGTTCATCAATGAAGGTTGGTCATTCCTGCGCGGCCATTGGCCCGGGAAGCGTCAGGTCGGCCGGAGTTCCGGCGTGTTTGTCACAGCTTCCCTTGCAGCCTGTGGCCGGTCGATCCCCCAGGATCGCCACGCGCAGCCCCTGCGGGTTCGAGGAAATCTGGCCCCGTGTCAGGATGGCGTCACAGCCCGCTTCACGGGCCGCGTCGAGCTTTGCGGTGTGCACATGCGGCCCGAAGGCGACGACGCGGGCACGCGGCTCGTCCCCGAGAGAGGCCACCAACGCGGGCAGGTCCAGGCCGGCCGATTCCACATCGACAACGACGCCTGCCCAGCAGCCCGTCGCAAGCTGACCCGCGGCGCGGGCCGACTGCATCTCGAGCACCGCGTCAAACCCGGCCGAGCGGACCATGCCCGCCACCTGGGTGCTGAAGAACAGGTCGCTGCACACGACGAGGACGCGCCCACCGGCGTCGGCCATGCGTTGATCGATTGGGGCCTGAGAGCGAATTGCCATGACTTACTCCGGGAGCGGCTGCTTGTGGGTTTCCGGGGCGAACCAGATCACCACCATTCCGACCAGGTACACCAGACTCAGCACCGAACAGGCCTTCGGGAAGCTGCCGTCAAACACATTCTGCATCAGGTAACCGAACTGCAGTGCTCCCACGGCGGCGATCACGCGGCCGAAGTTGAAGGCGAAACCCTGGCCGAAGGCCCGGACTCGCGTTGGAAACAGTTCCGGTAGATACAAGGGCAGCCAGCCGTAGAACGACGCGGTGAGTCCTCCGGCAAAAAACACCGTCACGAGGAACATCCAGTCATAGTTCGTATTCGTCTGGAAGAAGACGAGCGATGAGATCAGCGCGCCCAGGCACAGGAGGACATACGAAAACCGACGCCCGACCCAGTCCCCCAGCAACGCCGCGAAGATCGTCCCGACCACGGCCCCGAACCCGGCGGCGATCTGGGTATACGCCGCGGCCGAGGCGGCCTTGGCTTTCACCACCGCGACATCCGTCTCGCCTGCCGCAAGGGCCTGTTTCTCCGCCTGTTTCTCCGCCAGTTCATTCGCCCACGGAGCGGCGTTCTGAATCGAGGCCCAGGTGCCCAGGAGTGCGACGCCGCTGAGCGTCGCCCCGATGATCAGGCGACGGAGGATCGCCGGCCCCGTCCACGTCCCGAAGGAGCCCGGCTTCTCGGCCAGTGTGCGTCCGATGTACTTGCGGATTGGATAGGTGAACCCGGCGTAGGTCAGTCCCAGGCCAACTACGGTGACGCTGATCTGGATTGCGAGGCGGGTCGACTCGGCCATCGTCGCGCCGAACATCTCCGGATAGGCCCAGACGCTGATCATCGCCATCGCGGCCAGCGTACCGAGAACAACGGCGCCCAGGTCGGCGCTCGACCACTGCTTCGTCGTCCCCTTGGAATGCTCTTCCGCCCATTTTTCCGATTCTGGGACGAAGAGCCGAATGAAGAATGTGAGCAACGCTGGCAGGACACCGCAGATCATCAGCAGCCGCCAGCCGGAATTGCTGGTCAATGCGGCGGTGATGTTCTCCGGGACGCCGATCGCCAGGAGCCCCTGACCGACGTCAGCGATCAGCTGCGACAGCACGAGGCTGATGATGGCGACCAGCATGAAGCCGACGTTCGAGGCGGCCCCGATCAATCCGGCGAGCCAGGCCCGCGACGAACTGGGCCACAATTCCATCACGAGCGAAACGCCGAGCGACCACTCCCCCCCCATTCCCATCGAAGCGAGAAAACGAAAAGCGAACAGGTGCCAGGGTTCCTGCGAGAAACCGCAGAGGCCGCTGAAGACGGCATACGTGAGAACGCTGAGCGTCATCGCCCGCACACGGCCGAGACGGTCGCCGAGCCAGCCGAAGATCACGCCGCCCGCCGAAGCGCCGACAAGGAACCCGGCGGTCATCACGCCGATCCACAGTCCGACGGTCTGGTCCAGGTTGGCCGGGGGCGAGGCGCTCTGAGTGAGCATTTCCCGCAGGGCCGGACGGGCTGCCAATGGGAACAGTCCCATCTCAAATCCGTCAAACATCCAGCCGAGAATAGCCGCGATGAGGGCCATCCAGAGGCCGCGTTTGCTGGCGGGTTGCGAAGTGGGAAGAGCAGGGGACGTCGTCATCGGCAGGCGACTGGCGAAAGGGGGGACGTAAATGGAGTCCGCCAGCATATCGAACCGACCGGGATTGCACGACGCGCTGGCACGCATCTCTCAGGCAGACAGCCCTCCAGCCTTCTCCGCAGTCAGCTTCCTCCACGTCGGAGCATTCTCAGCGAGGAGAAGGTGCGTGAAGAGTGGATGAGGGGGCGCGCTCTGTCCCCACTCGCCGCCTGAGGTGTGTCAAGCAGCCATCGGTCCGACTTTGTCGGCTGCCGCTTACACAAACCCCCGCCAGTCGCCCAAGGCCCCCTCGATCGCGCTCCGCGCCGCAACGTCGCGCAGCATCTGGAAATCAGCGAAATCAAAGCCCGGACCGACCGCGCATTGCACCAGTGTGAATTCTCCAAGCGAGCGCGCCGCCTGCCAGACGCCCGGAGGAACGACCGCAGTCGATCGACGCGATGTCGTTACGGGGCCGAGTTCCACGCTCAGTCGATTCGAGGTCTGCGCATCGAACGTCAGAAGTTCCAGCGGATCCCCTTCGCAGTATTGCCAGCATTCATCGGAAGAGACGACATGCCAGGCGCTGAACTGTCCCCGCTCGAGCAGGAAATAGATCACCGTCAGGGCCGACCGGGCCGGCCGGCCGTCATCGGGCATCACCTGCGCCGCGGCGCGATGAATCTCGCGATACCAGCCCCCTTCGGGATGTGGCTGGAGTTCGAGGAGGGAAATCAATTCCTGGGCGCGCGACATCGGTGGACCTGCAACAACGAAGCACCCCGGCCGCCCCAAAGCAGCCGGGGTGCTTGAAACGGGAACTCAAATCATCGGCTGCGCGCCGGAGACCGGAATCTTGCGGGGCTTGGCCGTCTCGATCTTGCCGACCGAGATCTGGAGCACGCCGTTCCGGGATTCGGCGCGGACATCTTCCGAATTGACCGAAGCCGGGAGCGGAACCAGCCGCTTGAACGTTCCACGGGGGCGCTCGGAGAGATGCGTCGTTCCCCCTTCCGTCAGGATCGTCGCGTAACTCCCCTGCACGGTGAGCATGTTGCCGACAATCGAGACGTCGATCGATTCCGGAGTGACGCCGGGCAGATCGACGGCGACGTGAACGCGATCGGCATGCTCGATCACATCGATGGCCGGCATCGACGTGCGGCGGAGCCCGATGGCGTCCATCGCCCGCTCGCCCGAGGTCCAGGCGTCGTCGACGAGCCGGCCGATTTCGGAGCGAATGCGTTCAAGCGACCCGGTGACCGGGCCCGAGGGAGAAGCGGACATATGTTCCTCAATCGACGAAGGCGGAAACCCAACGTGTCTCAATTGTGCCGCATGATCCGCGGCTCAACCACTGCAACGTGAGAAAGCCGGGGGCGGATCAGGCAGAATTGTGGGCCTGACTCGTCCCGTGATTTCAGCGAGTCAAACACCCGGAACAAAAAAACAAACCACGGATCAAGAGGATAAGACGGATGGCTTCGATGTTGCCGAGCCATCCGTGTCATCCGTCTGATCCGTGGTTTCTCAGTCGTTCTCGGAACCGGCGCTGTCCGCGTCGGCCGACTGCTACAGGATCCCGTCGTACCGCCGGAACGCCTCGAGCGCGTAGAACTCTGGAAGTCCGAGCTCGTTGTAGATCCGGGCCGTGTTCTTGGTCCGTTCTTCGGCCCGTACCCAGAACTCCCGTTCGTCGTGTCCGGGGAACAGGGCTGCGTCCTTCTGCGACTCGTGCCGGAAGATCGCCAGCTTCTTGCGGAGTGTGACTTCCGGGCTGAGGGGTACGGCCCGCTCGATTTCGTGCGGATCGTATTCCTGCCAGGCCCCGCGATACAGCCACACTTCGGGAGTGACGTTTTCCTTCTCGACGGCGGCGAGCGCCTTCAGGATCGCCTCGGCGCACATCCGGTGCGTGCCGTGCGGATCGGACAGGTCCCCTGCCAGGTAAACCTGCGTCGGCTGCAGCTCGCGCAGGAGCGCCGCGATGATATCGACGTCTTCCTGCCCGATCGGTTTTTTGTGGACCTGCCCCGTCTGGTAGAACGGCAGGTCGAGGAAGTGGCACCGCTCGCCCGGAACGCCGGCAATGTGCGCGCCCGCGACGGCCTCGGTTTTCCGGATCAGGCCTTTGACCTTGAGAACGTCCGGCCCGTCGCAGGCGCCTGGCGGCTTCTGCGCCACCTGCTGCCGGATCTTCTGCTCGAGCTGCATGCTGGCCGGCGTCTGCAGGCCGAAGAGGTCGAGGAACTCGCTGACGTAGTCGACGTGGCGCAGCGCATCGTGATCGAAGACGGCGATATTGCCGCTCGTCTGGTAGGCAACGTGGACTTCGTGCCCCTGGTCGCACAACGTGCACAGCGTTCCGCCCATCGAAATGACATCGTCATCCGGGTGCGGACTGAACACGATGATCTTCGTCGGCGATTGCCCCCCCGGCTGCGGGCACAGAGTGCCCAGCAGATCATCGAACACCCTCTGGCGGATGCGCTCCACCGGCCCGCTTTCGTGGATCAGGTCGGTCAGGTGGTTCTCGTGAAAGTCGCGGGCGTCGAGCTTGAGGATCGGCTTCTTCTCCTGCTGCGACAGCCACACCACCGCGCGCCGCTCCAGGAGCGGCGTCCATTCGACGTGCTCAAACCGCCATGGCGTTTTGACGCTCGTGAGCTGTGCCGCTGAGGCGGCGTCCAGCACAAACTCGACGTTCTCATGCGACTGCAGGAACGAGGCCACGATCTCAGGCGTCTCGGGGCCCTCCAGCGATTTGTAGATCACTTTCGCCTTGTGCTCGCCCAGCGCCATGACGAACACCTTGCGGGCCGACAGGATTGTGCCGACCCCCATCGTGATGGCGCGCTGCGGAACGTTCTCCTCGCCGAAGAAATCGCTCGCTGCATCGCGGCGGGTCACCGGATCGAGATTGATGATCCGCGTGCGGCTGCTCTTCGAGCTTCCTGGTTCGTTGAATCCGATGTGCCCCGTCCGGCCGATGCCCAGCATCTGGATGTCGATGCCGCCGGCGTCCACGATCGCCTGCTCGTACTGGCGGCAGAACTCTTCCACTTCGATCCGCCCGATGTCTCCCCGGGGGATGTGGATGTTCGCCTCGGGAACGTTCACGTGGTTGAAGAAGTTCTCGCGCATCCAGCGGTTGTAGCTGTGCAGCGAGTCGGGCTTCATGGGCCAGTACTCGTCCAGGTTGAACGTCACGACGTTCGAAAAGTCGAGCCCTTCCTCCCGGTGCAGCCGGATCAGTTCCCGGTAGACGCCCACGGGCGTGGAGCCCGTCGGCAGGCCCAGCACCGTCGCCTTGCCCGCGGCATTCCGCTCGCGGATCAGGGCGGCCACTTCATGGGCGACGTGACGGCCCACGCCGTCCGAAGTCCGGAACATGATCGCCGGACTTTTGACCCCCTCGACAGCCCGGGCCCCGGGTTCATCGTAAACCCTCGTTCCTGACCCCCGGGAATTCGCGTGCTCGACAAGCATGTTCATCAACAAATCGGCCGATAAGATCGTCAATTGTGGCGCGGGGGGCGGCGAAGTGTTCGCCGGCCGGCTGCCCGCGCGGACCGCGAGCGTCGCGGTCCCTGCAGTCCTGCTATCAGATTCGACAGAGAGAACAGTTTCAATGGCCGATGGCTCCCCCCAGCCCCGGATTCTCGCGATTCACGCCCATCCTGACGACGTGGAGTTCCAGATTGCCGGGACGCTCGCCCTCCTGAAGCAGAAGGGCTGTCACATCACCATCGCCACGATGACCGCCGGCGACCTCGGCAGCGCCGAGCTCTCCCAGACCGAAATCGCCAATATCCGCCGCAAGGAAGCCAAGGCCGCCGCCGACCTCCTCGGCGCCGATTACATGTGCCTCGAGTTCGGCGACCTCGCCATCGTCGTCGACGACGCCTCCCGCCGCCGCGTCACCGAAGCAATTCGCCGCGCCCGCCCCAGTGTCGTCATCACCGCCCCCCCCATCGATTACATGGCCGACCACGAGGTCACCAGCCGCCTCGTTCGCGACGCCCTCTTCTCGGCCAGCGTCCCCTTCTACAAGACGCACGAATGGGACGCCGCCCCTCCCACCGAGAAGATCCCCCACCTCTACTACTGCGATCCGCTCGAAGGCGTCGACTGGTTCGGCAAGCCGGTTCCCCACGATTTCATCGTCGATACGACCTCGACCAACGATCTCAAGATGAAGATGCTCGCCGCCCACGACAGCCAGCGCGCCTGGCTTCGCCGGCAGCACGGAGTCGACGAATACCTCGACAGCTGCACCAAGTGGAGCGGCAAGCGCGGCGCGGTGATCGGCAAGGCGCACGGTGAGGCGTTCCGCCAGCACCTGGGGCATCCCTATCCCCACTCCAACATCATCGCCGAACTCCTCGGCCCGCTCTGCCACGTGACACAGGCGTCGTAGGGAGAGCCCGTGCGGCGGGAATCCCGCAACCATGACGAGCGAACCCGGATTCCCACCGTACACCTACACTCCCGGCGTCACGCCCCATCCGATTCGCGATCCGGCCGGCCACTCGCATGGCCAGCCGGTTCGCACGATCATCGTCGAGAACAACCGCATCGACGCCGTCCCCGAATTCGCGCGCGGCGTCGCCCTCTTTGGCCGCGGTTACTACTGGGAAGCCCATGAAGAATGGGAAGCCGTCTGGCACGCCGTCGGACGCCACGGTCCCACGGCCGACTTCCTGAAGGCCCTCATCAAGCTGGCGGCGGCAGGCGTCAAGGTACGTGAGGGGAAACCCGCAGGTGTCCAGCGCCACGCACTTCGAGCCCTCGAACTGGTCACTCACGTCCGCGCGCAATCCGGCGCGTCCCATTTCGCTGGGCTTCCCCTGGCCGATCTCTCGCGCCTCGCGTCCAGCATCGCTGAAACGACCTGGACCCAGCCCGCGCTCGATCACGGCCGGCCCATCGCGTTCTGGCCCGGCCTCCCCGCCTCCGGCGACCGTTTGTAGCGGTCGCACCGGCTGCCCGGGGGCAGTCCGGGGGGACCTTGCCGCCGCCATGCGGCCCGTCGTTTCGAGTTGAAGTTGCCGCCATTCCGGTGACGATGGCAGCGCGAGGGACGCCCTTGCCCGTGGTTCCGTTGCGTTCGTAGAGTGGCAACCGGAGCCCATCTTCCCGGAGTGACCCGACGTGACCGCTCGTTCTTCGCTGTTTTCGATGTCGATCATCGGGGCCGCCCCTGGTCTGGCCATGGCGATCTTCGGCGCCCTCGGCGTCATCGGCGATGCTCCTGGCGTGCTGAAAGGCATCTATGCCGTCGCCGCGGCTGCCGGAGCCCTCCTCGCCTTCTTTCCGCTGCTGATCATCACGGGAATGTTCCCCAAAACCGGACCTGCAAAAGCCAAGGCCGCCGCCAAGGCCGAGCCGGCCAAGGGAGCGAATGCCGCTGCGGTTGCGGAACCGGCGTCCGAAGAACTGGAAGTCGCCGAGAACGATGAATTTGCGGAGGCCTCGGACGACTTCTCGGCCGTCTCCGACGACGAACTCGAGTTCGACGAAGTCGACGAGTTCGAAGACGAGGACGACGACAGGCGGAAGTAGTCCACGGATTTCGAGGCGTCTCGCACGTCCGTTCCCCCAACGCGCAGAAGCCGGGCCTGGGACGCCGATGCCGCTGGTCTTCGTCTACGGAACGCTGAAACGCGGCGATTGCCGCCACCGATTTATGGCGGGGAGCCGGTTCCTCGGAATCGCGACGACCGCCCCCGGTTTCCGCCTCTACAACCTCGGCGAGTACCCGGCCCTGGTGGAAGACAACTCCGGCGGGCAGATCGAGGGAGAGGTCTACGAAGTCTCCCCCGCCATTCTCGAGGTCCTCGATGAAGTCGAAGGCGTAGCCGACTCGCTCTACGTGCGCAAACGCCTCCCGCTGATGACGCCCTTCGCCGAATCCGCCGTCGAGGCTTACCTCTACGAAGGCGACATCCGGGGAAAACGCGAACTGCAGCGGCGCTGGGACGTCCCTCTCCGGCCCCCCGGTTAGACTGTTCGAGTCTCGCGAAAGCAGGTATGCCTACGGGCATGTCGCGAAGGATCGCCCAGCTCCGTTTCGTGCTCGTCGTCATGCTCCTGGCGAGCGCATCGTCGACGCCCGCCGCCGACCGGGTCGTTCGGCCGGCCGTCGCCCGCTCCGAGTACGACGACGCCCGCCTGCGAGAACTTGGAATCGAGAAGTTCGAATCGAAACGGCTGCGGCTGTTCACGGATATCGACCCTGCAAAAGCCCGTCCGCTGCCGTTGCTCGTCGACCGCCTCTACGACGTCTGGACGGCCAAATTCGGCCCGCTTCCGCCGGCCGCCGACGGGGCTGAATTCCAGATCACCGGCTACCTGATGAAGGACGCCGACCGCTTTCGCGCCGCGAAGATGCTCCGCGATGACGTCCCCGCGTTCGATCATGGCCGGCATATCGGTCTCGAATTCTGGATGAACGAGCAGGAGTTCGACTACTACCGCGAACACCTGCTGCTTCACGAAGCGACGCACTGTTTCATGACGGCCGTCCCCGGGGCCGACCAGCCCGTCTGGTTCCACGAAGGCATGGCCGAGATGTTCGGATGCCATCATGCCGATGCGGATGGAACCATGCAGTTCGGCGTCTTTCCGGAACCCGGCCGGAAATACGAAGGATTCGCACGCATCAAGTTCCTCGCGGACGAAATAGCCGCCGGCCGGGCGATGGCGGCCCAGGAGGTCGCCACCCTGGGGCCTTCCGATTTCGCCGGCTTCCAGAAGCGGCCGTACGCCTGGAGTTGGCTGCTGTGTTCGTTCCTCGACAAGCACCCCACGTTCCGCGACCGCTTTCATGAACTTTGCCGGCTCAGCAACGAACCTGGCTTCAATCGACGCCTCCGGGAGGCCTACCGCGACGAAGAACGCCTCGATCCGGAATGGCGGCTGTTCATTTCACAGATGGAGCCCGGATTCGATTTCGAACGCAGCGCGATTGCGTTTCGTAAAGGGGCTCCGTTTGCCCGTCCCGTGGACGTGACGGTCCGGGCCGATCGCGGGTGGCAGTCGTCGGGACTCATGCTGCAGCGGGGAAAAGCGTATGTCATCACTGCGACCGGCCAGGTGACGCTCGGTTCGTCCACGAAACCGTGGATCAGCGGGCCCGCGGGGATCTCGCTCCGCTATGCCGGCGGGCGACCAATCGGAATGCTGCTCGCCGCGGTGGTCGACGACCCTAAACAGATCGGCGGTGAAGGTGGGTTGCTCAAGCCTCTCGCCGTCGGCGATTCGACCGTCATCGAACCCGCCACCGGAGGGACGCTCTACTTCCGGGTGAACGACCGCTTCAGCAGCCTCACCGATAACTCGGGCGAGTACACCGTCGGCGTGCGACTGGAGTGAATCCAGCCGCACGCGAGACACGTCCCTATTTGCCCAGGAACGGAAAGAGAACGCGGATCTCGGCGTCGGATGGCTGCTTGCCGTACTCGCAGATCTCGAACAGTTCAGCGTATTTCACGTTCTTCGCCTGCTCCTCGCCGTACCACTTCACGAGAGCTTCACGCCCCTTGCGTGCCTCGGCCGACTGTCGGGAATCCCAGCGCTTGCGGAGCCATGCCTTCCGCCCGGCGATATCTCTGGCCGGAGGAACGCTATCGACATGCTCCTGGCTGCCGTTCGCGCCTCCTTCGTAGTGCTGCGATTCCAGTTCATGAATCGCGTCGATTTTCTGGTCGAACACATCGTCGACTGCGACGGCGATGTCCGCCCGAAACGGGTAGGGCTTCTGGAATCCGTCGCTCGAATACAGGAATACCGGGTTGGTCTTCAGGATCGGCACGTCCGGACAGAAGAACGGCACGGTCACCATGTAGGCCGCGTCCTGCACGAGCACGCCGACATAGCGGTGATCGGGATGGTAGTCCCAAGGGCGATGGGCGATGACGACGTCTGCCTGCCATTCACGAATCACTTTCGTAATCAGCTTGCGGTTCTCGAGTGTCGGCAGCAGTTCGCCGTCGTGAATGTCGAGGACCTGGCTCTCGACCCCGAGAGTCTTCGCGCAGGCCGCCGCTTCCGCGGTGCGACGCTGGGCCAACTCGCCGCCTGCCATCTGCCAGTGGCCGATGTCGCCATTCGTGACCGAACAGAGCTTCACCTTGTGCCCGGCCTTCGCCCACAGTGCGGCCGTCCCGCCCGCCTTGTAGTCAGCGTCATCCGGATGGGCGCCGAAGACCACGATGCGAAGCGGCTTCGTTTCCTTGTCCTGGCCCGACAGGGGCGGCGTGAAGAAAAGGACGGCCAGCACAGGCAACAGCAATCGGCTCATGGCAAAACCTGTTCGATGTCGGCAGGACGAGGAACCCGGACGCCAATCTAACCGGCCGTGCTTCTCCAGCACAGAAATCAGACCGGCCCGCTGGGGGCCACGTTCCCGTCGACGAATGCCCGCATCCACCGTTCAAAGACGATGAGTGCCCACAGCCGATAGCTGTGGTCCCACTTCTCCGACTGGTGCTCGTCGATCATCCGCTGCACCGTCTGCGTGCGGAAATAGCCGCGCGACCGGGCCGTCGCGTCGAGCAGCGTGTCGTTCAGCAGCGGCCGCAACTCGTTGCGGAACCAGTGCGACATCGGGACGCCGAACCCCATCTTGGGGCGCGTCTGAATCGAGGCCGGCAGCAGGTCGCTGAAGGTCTCCAGGAGGATCCGTTTCCCTTTGCCGCCGCTCTGCTTCAGTTCGATCGGCATCCGGGCGGCCAGCTCCATCACCCGGTGGTCGAGGAATGGGCAGCGCGCCTCGAGGCTGTGGGCCATCGTCGCGATGTCGACCTTGTTGAGAATGTCGCAGGGTAGATAGCTGTGAACATCGACGCACGTCGTCCGCGTGACGAGGTCCCGGTCGGGGCAGGCCCGATAACAGCCCAGCAGGAACTCGGCCGCGTTGAAGCCCTCGAGTTTCTGGCGGAATTCGGGCGTATACAGGTCGCTTCGTCGTTCGGCGTCGAAGATGCCGATCCAGCGGAGGTAGCGCAGTTCGGGGCTTTCCGCCAGCCCGGCTGCAAACCGCTTGATGCGCCGCCCGAGCGCCCGCTGGTTGACCGAGGTCGGAATGTTCTGCCAGAGGTTCCACGCGAAGATGTTGCGGACGAATTGCGGGAGTCGGTCGATCCGGGTCGCCAGTCGCACCGCTTCGTAGCGTTCATAGCCCGCGAAGAGTTCGTCCCCTCCATCTCCGGAGAGGGCCACCGTCACTTCGCGGCGCGTCACTTCCGCCAGGTAGCGGGTTGGAATGGCCGAGCTGTCGCCGAACGGTTCGTCGTAATGCCACGTGAGCTTCGGCAGCGATTCGAGCGCCGAGGGCTCGACGAGGTACTCGTGATGGTTCGTTCCCAGGTGCGCCGCCGCTTCGCGGGCGAACGTCCGTTCGTCGAACTGCGCGACGGGGAAGCCGATGGAAAAGGTGTGGATCGGCCGGTTCGAGAGCGACTGCATCAGTCCGGCCGTGATCGTCGAGTCGATCCCGCCTGAGAGAAACGCTCCGAGAGGAACGTCCGACCGCATCCGCAGGCGAACGGATTCCGTCAGCGTGTCCCGCAGTCGCGTTCGCCACTCGTCCGGCGTCCACGATTCACTTCCGGCCAGATCCGGATTGTCGATCGGATCGCTGGCCGAGTAGGGGGGGATCCAGTAGCGCTGCACGTCGAGCCGGCTGTTTTCATAGACAGCGGTGTGGGCCGGCGCGAGCTTGTTGAACCCCTTGAGAACCGAACGGGGATGGGGGACGTACTGGTAGGTGAAGAACAGGTCGACTGCCTGCGGATCGACCTCCCGCGGGATGCCCGGAACCTGCAGGATCGACTTCAATTCGCTGGCGAAGAACAGGCGGTCGTTTTCGAGCCGGTACACGAGCGGCTTCTTGCCCGCCCGGTCGCGGGCGAGGAACAGACGCTTCCGGCGGTCGTCCCAGATCGCGAAGGCGAACATCCCTCGCAGGTGCTTCACGCAATCGACGCCATGCTCCTCGTACAGGTGCACGATCGTTTCGGTGTCGGAGTGCGTCGCGAAGCGGTGGCCGCGGGCCTCGAGCGCCGGCCGCAACTCCTTGTAGTTGTAGATCTCGCCGTTGAAGGCAATCCAGACGCTGCCGTCCTCATTCGAGAGGGGCTGATGCCCGGCCGAGAGGTCGATGATCGACAGGCGTCGGAATCCGAGGGCCGCGCCGGGGGCCGCCGCGTCAGGGAATCCGTTCGGACCTGGTTCGGACGACCAGTATTCCCCCGAATCGTCGGGCCCGCGGTGGACAATGGCGTCCGTCATCCGCCGCAGGTCTGGGCGGGAAATCGGCCGGCCGTTCTGAATCCAGCTGGCGCCGGCGATACCGCACATCCGCGTCGTGACCTCGTCAGGATGGAAAGGGGATGCTGAATCTTAGCGTCCGCCGTCAACTCAGCATTACCGCGAACGGTCCCAGTCGGCCGCGAAGCACCGGCACATTCAGACCCACAATGCGCGCAACCTCCCACGAAGGGTGGAGGGACCATGCAGACCATCATCACAAACACATCAATCACCCGGACCTCGCCGCCGACTGCGCCGAACAACTCGCGCTGCCGGCGTATGCAGTCGGTTCGCAGGCACAACCCCAATCCGGTCAGGATGGAAGTCGTGTCCCGGCTGGAGAAAAAGGGGAGAGAGGGCATCTGAGACGCACCGTACCCTGACGCCGTCAGTCTTGGTCTCCTTGCTTCCAGACGCACGCTCCAGATCCCCTGGGGCTCCTGAATCACCGGATCGGAGAAGAGTCAGGACAGAAACGACCCGGCCGATCGCTCCCAAATTGAGGGGGTGACGGGATGGCGCGCGTGCGGAATAATCCGGGAACACGTTCCGCCACTTCGAGACTGCGCCCTGCCGATGCGTATTGCCCTTGCCCAACTGAACCCGACCGTCGGCGACCTGGCCGGAAACTCGGCGCTGATCGAGGCCGCCGCACGCCGGGCCGCGGAAGAGGGTGCGGAACTTCTCGTCTGTTCAGAACTGGTGATCTGTGGATATCCGCCAAAAGACCTGCTCCTGAGGAGCGGCTTCGTGGCCGCCTGCGACAAGGCCGTCGCGGAACTGGCCGGACGCGTTCCTCCGGAACTCGGCGTCCTGGTCGGCCACCCCACCCATCGGGGCATTACCTCCGGGCGGTTCGCGAACGGGGCGAGCCTGCTGTTCGGCGGGCGCGTCGAGGCGACGATCCACAAGACGCTGCTCCCGAATTACGACGTGTTCGATGAGCGGCGTTATTTCCGGTCGGCCGATTCGGTGAAGCCGATCGAATTCAAGAACCTCCGCCTGGGCGTGCATATCTGCGAAGACGCCTGGTGGGGAGAAGCCAGCACCAGCTACCACGATGAGCCGATCCGGCAGCTCGACCCCGTCGCCGAGCTGGCGAAACAGGGGGTGGACCTGTTCATCAATCTCTCCGCCAGTCCGTTTGAAGTGGCCAAGCCGGACCGGCGGTCGAGGCTCGTTGAGCGGCACGTGAAGGCACACCAGCGGCCGTTCCTGTTCGTGAACCAGATCGGCGGAAACGACGACCTCGTTTTCGACGGCCACAGCTTCGTCACCGATGCCAGCGGGCGGGTCGTCGAGCGCCTGGCAGGCTTCGAGCCCGATTTTCGGGTCATCGATACGACGAAGTTGCCGGCCCGGCATCTGTTGTTTGACACCCCCAGGGAGTCGCTGCTGCTGGATGCTCTCATCCTCGGACTGCGGGACTACGCATCGAAATCCGGGTTCACCGACTGCGTTCTGGGGCTTTCCGGCGGAATCGACAGCGCCCTTGCGGCCTATATCGCGGCGCGGGCGGTCGGCCCGGCGCATGTCCATGGGCTGTTGATGCCGAGCCGCTACTCGAGCGATCACAGCGTGGCCGATGCAAAAGCCCTGGCCGAGGCGATGGGGCTCGACTGGCAGATCGTCCCGATCGACGGCGTCCACAAGGCCTATGAAGCCCTGCCGGTGCTGGCGAACGACCTGCAGGGAGAGGCAGCCAGTCTGGCCGACCAGAACCTGCAGGCCCGCATCCGCGGGGCGATCGTGATGACCCGCAGCAACCGCTATGGATGGCTGGCGCTGGCGACCGGCAACAAGAGCGAACTCGCGGTCGGATACTGCACGCTTTACGGCGACATGTGCGGCGGGTTTGCCGTTCTCTGCGATCTCCTGAAACGCGACGTTTACGGCGTGTCGAAATACGTCAACGAACTCGAGAAGCGGGAAGTCATTCCCGTCAGCACGCTCACGAAGCCGCCCAGCGCCGAACTCGCGCCGAACCAGACCGACCAGGACACGCTGCCGCCCTATCCCGTTCTCGATGGGATTCTGGAGGGGCTCGTCGAGCGGGAGATGTCGGTGCGGGAAGTGGCCGAGCACTATCCGCTGGAAACCGTGCAGTGGGTGGCGAAACGCCTCGACCGCAACGAGTTCAAGCGCCGCCAGATGCCGCCGGGGATCAAGCTGTCAGGCCGCGCCTTCGGCAGCGGGAGGCGGATGCCCATGGCGGCCAGGATTGGAGTGGAATGACGCCAGAAGCCCGGCTTCTTCCATCACTCACAAATTTGCGATTTGAACGCTTCGCCAGACTCTCCACCCGAGCAGTCGGTGTTGTTCATCCGGCCGGATCACGACACCTGGTTGTGTGATGATCTCCTCACCATGACGCCGCCCAACCGCCGATCGGCCAGGCGTTGCGTCATCGCCTCTGTTTCCGAGCCCTCAGTCGGCCTTCGTCGCGTTCGCCACCACCGGAACCTGGAACTGGTTGGTCGCGAGCGGTAAGGGAAATCCAATCGGGACGTGCACCGTGACCGTCGCCGAGCCAGGAACTGCCTCTGCCGGAGCCCTGAATGTCGTGGTGTAAAACTCCCAGTAGCAGCACCGTTCATGAATCGTGTGTCTGGTCTTCAGCGGCTTGCTTCCCTGGGCCACCGGCCAATCGATGTCCACTTCGAAAGTGACGCCTGCCGGAAGCGAATCGATGCTCAGTCGCGTGGCGTCCGCCTTCTCCAGACCGATGTTTGCAAAACAGATGCTCAGCCGATCCAGCGGCCTCCCGATGACGAACTCCTTCGACCGCAGGAGATGAGGCGTCAGCGGGGCCGCGAAATGAAAGACCGGCGCCTCTTTCGGAGTCGCGGCCCAGAACGCGTTGAACCAGCCGGAATACATCGGCACCGCGCCGTCCACGCTCAGCGACAGTCCATACGAGTCCTGAGACTCGGCGTCGTTATTCCACCTGTGGAGCGAAAAATCCTTGTGGAGGAACGAGTCGGCCGTTCCGAATTCCGTCAGCACATACTGGAGTCGCAACCGGCTCGAGACCAACCCCGGCTTGTTCAGGTTTGTGGCCTGAATCGGGCCGTCGTCCGTCAGATCCCTGTTCGCATTGCGGTCGATGTAGAGGATCTGACCATCCTCAACCATCCAGATGAGTTGCTGAGCACGATCGCCAAAGACGAGCAATGTATACCGTGGCCGATTCTCGTACTTCGGCTCGCGAACGATCGTTCGATCGAGCTTCGTGAGCAGCTCGTTGCCACTCGCCGAGGCGCCGATCGAACAGCACAGCACCAAACCGCCCAGGAGAAACCTGCTGCACATCTTCAAGCCCTCCGAATGAAAGACACGTCCCTTACGCGGCGGCCACCACCTCCGGCGGTTCGCTCGATGCGACGCATTGGGCGACGACGAGGTCGCCGGTGACGTTCACCACGGTCCGGCACATATCCAGGATGCGGTCGACGCCGAACACGATGCCAATGGCTTCGGCCGGCACGCCGACCGACTGCATCACGACGATGATCAGTGGAATCGAGCCTCCGGGAACACCGGCCGTTCCGACGCCCGCGAGGACCGACATCAGCACGACCGTGAACTGCTGGCTGAAGCTCAGGTCGACGCCCGTGACCTGAGCGAGGAAGAGAACCACGAAGCCCTCGAACAGGGCCGTTCCGTTCTGGTTCCCCGTCGCCCCCACGGTGAGCACGAAGTTCGACACGCGGGGGGGCAGCTTGAGATCTTCGATGGCGACCTTGATCGACGTCGGAAGCGTCGCGTTCGACGAACTGGTTCCCAGTGCCACGAGCATGGCCTCGCGGCACTGCCGGAAGAATTCCAGCGGGCTCTTCCGCGCCAGCACCTTCAGCACGATCGAGTAGGTGCCGAACAGATGCAGCGCGAGACCCAGGATGCAGGCCCCGACAAACCAGGCCAGCGTTTTGAGGATCGGAAATCCAAGCTGGGCCGTGACGGTGAAGACCAGGCAGCCGGCGCCGACCGGAGCGAGCCGCATGGCGAATTCGATCACTGTCATCGATACGGCGTTCAATCCCGCGAGCCAGCTGACGAGCCCCTGGCATTTGTCGGGGTTGACCGTGATCGCGGTTCCGAGGATCAGGGATGCGACCATGACGGCGAGCATGCCGTTGCCCTTGGAACTGCCATCCAACGCTCCGACCATTTCCTGCAGAGGGTTTTCCGGGATCAGGTCAACCAGCGTATCCCTGAGGCTCTTGGCCGACTGGGCCTGCTGGACCCTGCCCTTGGTCTTTGTTCCCTCCTGCTGGATGATCCGCTCCGTCAGTTCGGGCGGAAGTCCTTTTCCTGGCTGGACGACGTTGACCAGGGTGACACCGATCAGGACGGCCGATCCCGAAAGGATTCCGGTAAACAGCAGCGTTCGAAGTCCCATCCGGCCGAGACGCCGGAGATCGCCAATCTCGACAACGGCGAGGGCGAGAGCCGAAACGACCAGCGGCAGCACGACCATGAACATCAGCCGGAGGAAGATCTTTCCGACCGGTTCGACCCAGTACACGGCAGAGTCCAGCCAGTCGGCGAGCCCGTTTTCATTGGCATCGGGACCGCGGCCCGTGCCGGCGACGTTCAAAATGAGCCCCAGCACGGCGCCGATGACGAGGCCGATCAGGATCTTGGTGTGAAGGGGGATTCGCCGTTTGACTGGCGGGTCATACGTGGAGAGGAGGTCCTGATCGGGCACGTGATTCGCGGGCGACTCCATGTGGAGATCTCCAGTTGCAGTGTGAAGCGGGCGAGTCGCTGAGAGTTGAGACTTTGACCCATGACACGGCTTGCTGGCAACTCGCATCCGGCGGCCGCTTCGTGCAGTGGTGGAAATGTGGGAGTCGAGCTGCGGGAGGGGACTCGGGGCGCAGGAAAAACCCGAAACGCGACCGGGAAGCCACGATGATTTCCAGCGGCCCTTGACGGTCGCTTCCCGAGTCCCCTACGTTCCTTGCCCTCGCAAAACAATCGCACACCAGTCTGCTTTTTGGGAACACATGTCGATGGCTGATCTCATTGCGCCGCATGGCGGTTTGACGGAACCTGTTTGCCTTACCGTGGGCGCTGCGGAAATTGACGCGTTCAAGGCGGAAGCCGAGAAACTGCCGAAGGTTCCGGTTTCCGCGGCCGACCTGTCGAGCGTCTATCGCTTTGCGGACGGCACGCTGAGCCCCCTCACCGGCCCGATGGACAAGGCGACCTACGACCTGGTCCTCAACGAGGCCCACATCGTCAACAACGGCAAGAAGTACGCCTGGACGATTCCGATCGCGTTCCCGGTGACGGCCGAACTTGCCAAGACGCTGGCCAAGGGGCAGAAGGTCGCCCTGACGAACCCGGCGGGTGAAGTCGTCGCCACGCTCGACATCAGCGACGTCTTCGAATGGGATAAGCCCGCCTACATCAAGGGGGTCTACCAGACCGAGCGGACGGATCATCCGGGTGCCGCCATGGTGCTCGAAGGGGACAAAGACAAGACTCACCTCGTCGGCGGCACGATCAAGGCGCTGCCCCAGCCGAAGAACGCGAAGTTCGGCAAGTACGTGCTGACGCCCCGCGAAGTGCGCAAGCTGCTGGCGGAGACCGGCTGGGAAGCGGCCGTTGCCTTCCAGACGCGCAATCCGCTGCACCGCGCTCACGAGTACGCACTCGTTTACGGCCTGGAAACCCTGATCCGCCAGGGCAAGAACGCCGGCGCCGTCCTGAACCCGCTGATCGGTGAGACGAAGGGTGACGACGTCAATGCCGAGATCCGGATGCAGACGTACGAAAGCCTGATCAACAACCGCGAGTTCGGCGACGGCGACAGCGACGTCGAGCTGTGGAAGAAGCGCGGAGAATCGGTTCCGGATCGCGTGAAGCTGCTCGGCCTGGACATCAAGATGTTCTACGCCGGCCCGAAGGAAGCGGTGATGCACGCCATCTACCGCCAGAACATGGGCTACACGAACATCATCATCGGCCGGAAGCATGCCGACGTGCCGTACGCCGACGGGACGAACATCTGGGGCGACTTTGATGCCCAGGAGATGTTCGGCAAGCTGAGCGGCGACCTGAAGATCCAGCCGGTGAAGGTCGGCTTCGCGGCTTATTACGAGTCGATGGGCCGCGTCGACCTGACGGAGAATCACAAGGACGAGAAGCCCTGGTCGATCAGCGGCAAGGACGTCCGCGCCACGCTGCAGAAGGGCGACATGGTCGACCCGCGGATCATGCGGCCGAGCACGTCGACGATTCTCGCTGCGGCGATGAAGAAGTAATCAGACCGACGGCTTTGCCGTCGTGTCTCGTTTGAACCACGGAATGCACGGAAGACACGAAAGTCTTCCGTGCATTTTGTGTTTCATGGTTCTCGGCGTCACATCGGCTTCCGGCGACGGACGGTCTTGCCGTGCTGATCGTTCTGAAGTGCCTTCAGCCGCGCGGTGACGTCGTAAACCCGGAAGTAGCGCCGGGCGGGATTCTTCTGGAGACAGCGGCGGCAGAACGCATCGAGCGCGGGTGACACGTCCGAATTGAACGTCGAGGGGGCGACGGGTTCCGCTGATCGAATTTGTTCCAGAACCTCGGCCACGGTTTCGCCGATAAAGGGCGTCCGGCCTGTCAGCAGCTCGTACAGCACCATCCCCATTCCGTAAATATCCGTCGCGAATCCGGGTTCGGCGTCGCGTGCATCGATCTGCTCGGGGGCGAGGCGGCTCACAACCGAGGCGTGATCTACTTCCGCCCTGGGCAGCAGCGACAGGCCTCCGATCGGCGAGAGGTCGATCAGCAGCGGAATGCCGCTGGGCGCCAGGAGCACGTTGGTGCGTTTGATGTTTCCGTGAGCGACGCCCTGCCGGTGGAGATAGCCGACAACCTCCGACAGTTGCTCGACGACCTTGAGCGACTGTCTGATCGACCATCGGGACACCGTGGTCAGGTCACCCTGGGGAACATGGTCGATGACGACGCAGCCGCGGCCATCCCACCAGCGGATGGTGAGCGGCAGGAGGATCTGGGGATGGCTCAGCGACGCCCATTGCTGCGCGGCGGCCTGCATCCGGGGCTGCCAGCTCGCTTCGGGGAGCGCGCCGTCGTGAAAGACCTTGATCGCCACGCCATGCTTCGTCGCTGTCGCCAGCCCGCGATAGACGACGCTCCTCGGGCCGCGGCCGATCTCGTCGCCAATCTGATAGCCATCCCTGGCCGCACATCGCACCAGCCGCTCGAAGGGATCGATGGCGCTGGCCGCGATGGAAACATCGCTCAGGAATCGATCGAGATCGCCCGCCAGTTCGGCGGCATCGGCGTAGCGTGCGGCGGGTGACTTCTCGAGACACTTCAGGCAGATCGTCTCGAGGTCCGCCGGTACATTGGCCAGCAACTGAGTGAGACGGACGGGCTCGGCGTGCAGCACCTGCTCGACAATCCCGATCGCCGAATCGGCGACAAACGGCGGCCGGCCTGTCAGGAGTTCGTACAGGATCGCGCCGAGCGAGTAGATATCGGCCGGCGGGCCGACTTCGTTGGCGCGTCCGGCGGCCTGTTCGGGCGCCATGTAGCTGGCCGTTCCAAGCAGGGCTCCGTCCATCGTCCAGGCGGTGCTGTTGCTGTCGAGGCGCTTCGCCAGTCCGAAGTCGGCGATCTTTGGCGTCCACGGAACCTCGGTCGTCGGAACGGACCGTTCGAGGAGGATGTTGGCCGGCTTGAGGTCGCGATGAACGATCTTCTGCTCGTGGGCCGAGTGAACAGCGAGGGCGAGGACGCTCACCAGTGCCGCAGCATCTCGCGGTGGTTGAGATTCGCCCTTCAATTGATCGGCGAGGCTGCCCCCTTCGACGAGTTCCATCGCGAAATAAGGATGGCCCTGGTGCGATCCGACGTCGTAGACCGCGACGACATTCGGATGCTGCACGCGTGCGGCGGCTTCGGCTTCGATCTGGAAGCGTCCCCGCTCCTGAGGCCCCGCCAGGACGCTGTCGCGAATCAGCTTGAGGGCGACCAGTCGTGAAGGGCTCAGCTGCCGGGCCCGGTAGACGACGCCCATTCCGCCGCGACCGAGTTCACTGAGGACCTCGTAACCCGGGATGGCCGGCAGTGGCTCGGCGGGCGATGGACTCTCGAGCAGAGTTTGCCCTCCGCCGATTTCCGGGCGGCCGGTCATCGTGAACGCCTCCACAACTTTTTCGACAGTTTCTTGCTCTGGAGGCTATGCGCCTCGATCCTGGTCGGCAAGCGTTGGAAAAGGGCCCCGCAGGAATCGCAGGCGATCAGAGAAACGTCGAGAGATACAGGCCCAGAAACGCGAAGAGGATCAGGTAGCCCACGATTGATACACTCGGGACCGGCTGGCCGGTCATCGCGGCGGTCTTTCGACTGATGGGGTACACGACGAGGTACCGCACGAGGGCCGGCAGCAAGGCGAACGCCATGATGTACCTGCCGCTGTCGAAAACGCCGAAGCAATTGCAGAGCACCACGATCGTGGAGATCGCGAAAGCCCCGAGATAGGCGCCCCCGGCCGCGATGAGATAGGGCCGTACGCGCTGCCGGTCTTCATCGCTGAGCAGACAAGGTTTGCACTCGGTCGCTATTGGCGGGGCCCCTGTAATGCTCCTACAGCTTAGAGATCGTCCGTTCCGTTGAGAAACACAGTTCGTCTTCTCGCAAAATCGGGTTTCTGAGAGTCTTCCCGCCCTGACGCTCAGGTTCATGGAGGACGCCAGCGGTCATGTCGGTGCGGAGCTACGTGTGTCCGGGAGAGGTGCATCCGATCAGTCGGTCGGTTCACCTTGCGCGGCTCGCGGCCGACTATGCGAAGTGCTCGGCGTGTCCACATTGCAGCGACCTCGGCGGCATCGGGCTTCCCGTGCGGCCGGACCGTGTTGAGACGACGCTGGCTCCGGTTCTGCAGCGGGAGCGGCTGTGGCGATCGCTGCGGAGCCCGGGGGCGCGAGCCGAGATTCTTGCCTGCTGTGAGGCGCTGGCGGCGCTGTTGTGGCAGGAAACGCCCTGGGAGCTTCCGGTGAATGAATGGAACGCGGGCGAGACCTGCGGACCGACCGGGCCTCTGGTTTGCGTGGCGGCGCATCCTTCCGATGTGGCGGAATCGTTTTCGACCGAAGTCATCCGTCGGATGAGCCGCAGTGGTTGCCGCGTCGTTTCGCTTGGGGCTGTCAGTCGCGCGGCGCTCGATTTCGCGGTCGACCATCTCGAATGCTCCGCAGGAATCTGGGTGGAAGGTGGCGGCTCGCCGGCGGGGATCGGGATTCGCGTCACGGGGCCGGCCTCGTCGGCCTGGTCGGAAGGAGGCCGGCTTGGCGGTGTAGTTGAATGGATGGACGGACGGGCGGGGCGGCCGTCACGAATTGCCGGAGCGGTCAAGTCGTTCGAGATTCTGCCGGCCTATCGCGAGAGTCTTGTTCGTCACTACGGGCCTGTGGCGACAGAACTGGCCGCGGTCGGCATGGGGACGGTGCTGCAGTCGACCTGGTCGGGGCTCGATGCGCGAGTGGCCTGCCAATTGCGGGAAGCCTGTCCGGGAGGCCGGTGTGACGAAGCTCCTTCCGCCACCTTGCTGAGAGCGCTTCAGGAGGACGTTGTCCGGCAGCGAATGGGCGGCGGCGTGGTGTTCGGAGCCGACGGCCGCCAGGCGTGGTGGGTCGACCGCCGCGAGGGGCTGCGGACCGATCGGTTCATCGCTGAACGGTTGGCGCAGGAGCTTCGGCAGGAAACAGGCGAGCGGGAAGTGCGGGTGGTGGCGGCGGAAGAGTTGATGTGGACCGAACTCAACGCGGCAGGTGTACGGCTGGTGACCTGCGGGCCGGGAGAGGAGAAACTCGTCGACGCGATGCGGCGTCACCGGGCGCTCCTCGGTTGCGACGGCGCGGGGCGTTACTGGATTGCCAGGCCGATCCCAAGATGCGACGGGCTGCTGACGCTGGCCTATCTTTGCCGGACGGTCGCCGCCGGGGGATCCGCGCTTCAGCGGTGTGCATAGCGCCGCCGGAATTTCAACCAGCCGAATGAGCCAGTTCGAGGATCGAGCTTTCGGATTCCGTTGGTTCCGACAAGGATTCGGCCTTCGCGTTTGCGGCGGGCATGTTGATGTCGGAGTCGTCGCCGAGGTTCCTGCGGATCCGCTCGCAGTACTGCTTCATGAGCCGGCACTCTTCCGGGGAAAAGCCGGTCAGCGCCTGGTTCCGGACTTCGCGACACCAGTCGACGGCCCGGGTCCAGACGGCATGTCCCCGTTCCGTGGGGAGAATCGAATAGCGGCGACGATCGGTGGATGAGGCGACGCGCCTCACCCAGCCGTCTCGCTCCATGCGGCTGATGATGCCTGTCAGCGTGTGGGGCTCGATTCCCAGGCACTCTGCGATCTCGGCCTGCGAAGAGTTCTGACGTTGAGAGAGGCAGGCGAGGACTTCCCACTGACGAAGCGTCATCCGTTCCTGCGCGAGGCGGTTGCTCAAGGCGCGTCGGATCGCATGCGAGGTCGTGCAGATCCAGTAGCCAACGCTGTTTTCCCAGTCGTATTCGAGCACCATCGTCCCCTGCGTTCAGTGAAGCGGTCTTTATGAAAGTCTAAAAGGCGTTCGCGCAGGCCGACAAGCCCCTTTCCCGGAAAGGATCAAATGGCAAGGCTTTACGTCAGGAGGCCGCTGGACAGTTGTGATTTCTCAGTTAGCACGCCGCCGGCGGTTGGGCTGCTGCACGTCGCCGGGCAGGGGGCCCGCCAAGGGCGGCGACTCGAAGAATCGACCGTCCTCTTTCACGCGCGGATCCCCCGATCGCTCGAGTTCCCCCATCAGCTGTCGCCGCAGGTCAGCGACCTGCGATTGATAGGCCGGATCCGCGGCCAGGTTGTTCATCTGATCGGGATCGTTACGGAGTTCATAGAGCTCTTCACGGGGACGCAGCCCGTAGGTGTGCTCGTAGAAGGGCTTCCACTGCGGGTCGTCGCGATGTGAAACCAGCCAGGCTTTAGTCAGCCCGGCATCGTCATCGGGAAACGCGACGAAGGTCTCGTTCTCGAGGTCCCTGAACGATGGCGGAGTACCGGAGGCGACCTCGAGCGGATCGCCGAGCGGCCTGCGCTCGGGATGGAAGTTGATGATGAACAGGTGGTTCGCGGTTCGGATGGCTCGCTGTGGATAGGGGAGAAAACCTTCGCGCGCCATCTCGACGTGGCGCTCGCGACCGATATAGACGGCGTCCCTGGCGGGATCGACCTGGCCCGACGCGCTCGATCGCAACACGGGCCACAAGCTGCGGGCCGTCATGACGGCCGGCGGGGTTCCGCCTCCGGCTTCCACGAACGTCGGCGCCAGGTCGGGGATCGAGACAAAGTCGTCGACCACGCGGCCACCTGCGACGCCGGGGCCCGCGATTGCGAGGCTGACGCGGGTGCCGAAGTCGTACAGGTTGCATTTGCCGTGTGGAAACCCGGGCGCGCCGTGGTCGCCGCTGATGGCGATGAGGGTGTTCTCGGCCTCGCCGGTTTTCTGCAGTTCGTCGAGCAGGATGCCAATCATGGCATCGAGCGCCTGCGCCTCGCCGAGGTAGTCGGCCAGATCCTCACGGACTTCGGGGACGTCTGGCAGGAACTTCGGAAGCTTCCCCTTCAGGCTGTCGGGTTCGAGTCCCCAGATCGCCTTGCCGGACCCCCGCTTCCATTTGCGATGTGTGTTCGTCGTTCCGAACCAGTAGGCGAACGGCCTGGCCGGGTCGCGCTTCGCGAGGAACGCCTGGAAGTTCTCCCGCACGTTGGAGAGCACGGCCTGCTTCGCGTCTTCGACCGGAGTTCCGTTCGCGACCGCAGCCGTGACCGTTTCGGAAAAGCTCGAGACCTGCCCCGCTCCCTTGTCGAAGGCGTACTCCTTCCCGCCGTAGGGGGCATCGACAGGCGAGCCCGGGCTCCAGACCTTATACGTTTTGCCGAGGTTGTATCCGGCGTCACGAAGAAGCAATGGCCAGGATGGAATCGTGGAATCCCAGACGGCCCCCCGCAGGATGGCGCCCCGTCCAGTCCTCCAGAAGTACTGGCCGGACATGAACGAACTGCGGCAGGGAGTGCAGGACGGAGAGTTGACGAACGCATTGCGGAACAGGACTCCCTGTTTTGCGACGCGGTCGAAGTGCGGCGTCTGCACGATGTCGTTGATTCCGCCTGGTTCGAGCTTCGCGTACGCGCTCGCGTGCCGGCCCCAGTCGTCGGCGAAGATCATGAGGATGTTGGGGCGTTTGCCTTCGGCCGCCGGCGCGGTCGCGCAGACCAGCGTGAGGAGAGCGAACATCACCCCCTGCAGCCGCGATGACATCGTGAACATGAGGTCTGTTCCAGAGAGGTTTGAAGTCCAGTGGATTAAACGTATGGAAGCCCGGCTTCCTGAGAGGGATTGTGTCTGTCCACCTGAAGGCAAGGACTGCAAGCCGAGGACATACCGGGCTGTTGGCGATCAAGGACCGGCGACCGTTCAAGGAGCCTTTCTTCCGGCCCGTTTTCGTGCCTGCGGATCGCCGCTGATCGCGTCCGGCCCGAAGCTCGTCGGATCAGTCAGCAGACGCGGCTCGCCGAACACGGTCTGCTGGTCGCCCTGGCTGGTCATCCACTCATCAAGCTGCCTGCGAAGGCGGTCGAGGGCCTCTTTGCCGCGGGGATCTTCCACCAGGTTCTGCTGCTCCAGCGGATCGGCATCGAGGTCGAACAGTTCCTCGGCGGGACGCAGATGGTAGCGCTTGATGGCGGCAGCCGCCGCGGGATCGGTTTCCGCGGCTTTCTGCCACGACTCGAAATAGGTCCTATTGCCCTGCCGATCCGGAAGGTCGACGTGGCTGGTAAAGGCGAACTCCGGATGCAGGTTGCGGATGTATTTCCAGCGGCCGACGCGGACGCCGCGCTGCGGATAGACGTTCCAGTTCCCGTCGCCACTGTGCGTCGTGAAGATCGCGTCGCGGTGCGCGTCCGCGGTCCCCTTGAGAACGCCGACGAATGAACGCCCGTCGATGGCGTCGGACGGCGCGCCGCCGGCGACGGAAACCAGCGTCGGCAGCAGGTCGATCCAACTCACCATCGCGGAGGTACGGCTTGCGGCTTTCGTCACGCCCGGCCACGACACGATCAGCGGAACGCGGACACCCCCTTCGTAGCAGTTCCATTTTCCGAATGGCCACTGGGAGCCGTGGTCGCTCGTGAATGCGATCAATGCCTGGTCCCCGAGCACCTCACGGACGGCAGACATTACGAGGCCCAGATCGCGGTCGGCCCGTGTGACCGCCGCCGCATAGCGGGCCCGGGCCAGACGCGACGCATGCGTGTCGACGTTGCCCGGCGCCGGCGGAATGGTTTCCGGATCGTAGCCCTCGGGAGTGTCGGGCCACGGGACATGCGGCCAGTTCGTCCCGACCAGCAGGCACAGCGGCTTCGAGCCCTTCCCGCGATTGCGGAGGAACTTCACCGCTTCCGGGATGGCGATGTCCTCGTGGAACTTGTCGTGGGCAAACGAGTCGAACCCGTAGTCGATCGTGTGCCTGTAGTGCGAGACCTTGCCATAGGCCACCACTTCATAACCCAGCTCCTGAAAATAGGCGGGCCACTTGCGGATCTCCGCTTTCGGCCTGCTGTGATTAGCCTCCGAGCCGTTCCGGGCGGGCATCAGGCCAGTGAGCAGGGCGGCCCGGCTGGGGGCGCAACTGGGGGAAGCGACATAGGCGTTTTCAAAGGTCAGGCCCGCGTCCGCCAGGGCCTGGAGGTTGGGTGTCCGGAACGCCTTGGCCCCGTACGGAGAAATGTCTCGCTGGGAGAGGTCGTCGGCGATGAACAGCACGATGTCGGGAGCGGCCACGGCCGGCGCGGCGAACCCGCACACGACGAGCAGCAGGAGCAGGGGGAGAGATCTCGAACCGAGCGGGAGTTTCATCGGAGCGCATTCCACGAGGCAGGAACCGGAGAAGAAAACTGTAACCCGCCGGGAACCGTGGCGGCACTGTCAGCCGGGGAGACGCGGCTCCTCAATGACAAACGGCTTCCGGGGGATGCGAGCGTTGCGAGCGGTGAGTGATTTTTTCCAAAAACGAATGATGCCGCGAGAATTCATTCAAGAATCAGGGTTTACGAGGGCTTCAAGCGGCAACATCGTCTTGACCCGTTTTTCGAGGATGGCGTAGTTTCCCGGCCCTGTCGGCCCGGGGTGCGCGGCGTGACTATGGAAGGTCTGCGCCTCTGGCCCTGGGACACATTTTCCGGTTTGACCTGCCTTCGCGTCGCAAAACGATCGGCATGATGCCCGTTTCGACCACAACCTGGCATTCGCTTCGCCTTCGGCGGTTCGGAATCGTTCTGGCCTGTCTGGCCGTTTGCGGGTGTTCGCAGACGAAGGTCTACACGGCGAAGAACCTGCCTGCGCAGTGGCATGCCAAGTCGATTCCGAACGTCACGACGTTCGATATGACCAAGCTGTCCTCGGCGACCATCCCTGAAGACCTGATCGCCTGCGAGGATGTGCTGGAAGTCACGATCGCGGCGGGAACGCAGCGGGAAGACATCCAGACCATGCCCTCCCGCGTCAGCGAGTCAGGTGAAGTCGATGTTCTGCATGTCGGGCGGGTGCCCGTGGCCGGTCTGGATCTTGCAGAGGCAGAGGCCGCCATCACGCGAGCCTGCATCGACCGTGAAATCTACCGGACTCCGCACGTGACGGTCGTCATGAAGCGGCCGAAGGTGAATCGGATCACGGTGCTGGGCGCTGTCGAGAAGCCGGGCGTGGTCGAACTCCGCAATGGAAACAGCGACCTGCTGCAGGCGCTGGTGGAGGCCGGCAACCTGACGAAGGAAGCGGGCTCGATGGTCGAGATTCATCATCCCGGATTCCGTCCTCTCAATAATGGAAATCCACGGATTGCCGAAGGAACGGATGCGGCCGGCAACCAGCTGACCTCGTATGACACGACGGCGAAGACCGTGTCGTCGCGGACGCTGAAGGTCGATCTGGCGTCGCTCGGATCGGGCGCGCCGACCAACTACGACCTCGAAGACGGGGCCGTCGTCCGCGTCGAGAAACGCGATCCGCCGGCACTTCAGGTGATCGGGCTGGTCCGCAAACCCGATCGTTACGAATTCCCCCTGGGAAAGAACATGCGGCTGACGGACGCAATCGCCCTGGCAGGCGGAACGTCGAACCAGCTGGCGGACAAGGTGTTCATCATCCGCCGCCGGGAAGGGGCGGAGCCAATGCTGGTAGGAACCAGCATCCGCAAGGCGAAGCGGGACGGAAACGAAAACATGCTCCTCGAACCTGGCGATACGGTTTCGATCGAGCAGACGCCCGGGACGGTGTTCCTGGACGCTATCCGAACGGTTGGCGTGAATCTGGGAGGTGCGTTGTTCTGACCGGAGCAATCTGGCCAGGCCGTGCCTTGAGAGGTGGCGGGAAGACTTCCTGCGGGAGGGTCTGAGATCAGGCGGCCGTTGGCGTCGTCAGGGGAGGGGACGGCATCCTTGCCGTCACGGGACTTCGGAAAGTCGCATGCACGTGGGGAACGGACAGACTTCAACGCCGGGCGAACACGCCGATCTCGTGGCGTGGATGGTGCGCTTTCTGAAGACCGCACGGGCCCGCAAGAAAACGGTCCTGTTGTTCTTCACCGTCTGCTCGATCCTCGGGGTGGTGAAGTATGTCACCTCCACGCGGCTTTTTGAGTCGCACGCTGAAGTGCTGGTACTGGAGCAGGGGGGGAGCGTTCTCGACAAGGATCGCGGCGGCGGTCGGTCGCTGACCGACCAGATGCCGAACTTCGAACGCGTCTTCACCAGCGATCGCGTCCTCAAGCAGACCCTGCGTGAACTTCCTTCAGAGTACCGCAGCGACTTCCTCGGGACTTCGCCCGATCGCTGGCTCGACGCCTTCAGGAACAGCGTCTCGGTGTCCACGGCGCGGCGGACCAATCTCATCCAGGTGGCCTACCGCTCGAAGGACCCGGAGACGGCGTACTATGTGGTCGACGCTCTCGTTTCGGCGTCGCTCGAGTTCCTGAACTCGATGCACTCCGACTCCGCCCTCGACGTGCTCAAGATTCTTCGGGCCGACCTGAACCGCACCGAACAGGCGCTGCAGGAGAAGCAGGCACGGAATACGCAGCTCACCCGCGAATCGCAACTGCTGTTCAGCACCGACGAAAAGGTTGTCAACGTTCTGAACGAGGCGATCATCCGGCTGAACCAGGACCTCATCGTCGCCAAGCGGGAAACGACCGACGCCCGCGCGATGAAAGCGGCCCTGGAAACCGCCATCAAGAATGGCGACGACGTCCAGGCGATCGCCATGAAACTCAGCGAATCGCTGGCGACGGAGTTCATCAAGGCGGCCAGCGGGCTGGGGCCCTCCGATGCCCAGACCGTTGCGCGCCTCGAACAGAGCATGGTGAACGACCAGGCCGAACTGCAGAACAAGCTGTCCGTGCTCGGCGCGCGCCATCCGGAGGTGATCGCTCTGGATGCCCGGATTCGGGAAACCCAGCGGTACATCGTCAGCCGCAAGGAAGTGATCGGCGCGGTGGCCAACGAGCAGAGCAAGACGGTCCTTGCCCCCCGGCTGCTGGAGATCGCCCGCACCCGCCTTTCGCTGGCCGAGGCCAACGAGAAGGAACTGGAACGGCAGTTCAACCAGCTTCGCGAGGAAGCTCTCGGCAGGAACCAGCAGGTGGCCGAACTTCAGATCCTGACGGCCGAGATCAACCAGCTGCAGTCGCACCATACTTTGCTGATGGAGCGGATGCGCGACCTCGACCTGGGGAAGCAGACGGGGATCCGGGCCAAGGTGATCACCGACCCGCGAATCAACCGGACGCCTGTCTCTCCGAAGCTCTCGATGATCATGCTGTTGACCCTGGTCTGCGGACTGGGAAGCGGACTCGGCGCCGTCTACATCATCGATCTGATCGACGACCGTTTCCGGTCGCCGGATGATCTGCGGGTGCAGATCGGAGCCCCGATCCTGGCCATGGTCCGCAAGCTGCCGCCGCTGGCGCCACACGGGCTGGAATCCCTGTACCCCTACGCCCGGCCGACGTCCGTCGAGGCGGAAGCGTTCCGGTCGCTGCGAACGGCGATCGATTTCTCGGACAACGACACGAAGGTGCTGACGATCTCGAGCACCGAGCCCGGCGACGGGAAAACGACGGTGATCGGCAGCCTCGCCGTCGCGTTCGCCCAGGGCGGAAAACGGATCCTGGCGATCGACGGAGACATGCGTCGGCCGGGTCTCACGAAGTTGTTCGACCTTGGCCAGCGGGCGGGACTGTCGAACGTCCTGAAATCGGATCGTCCGATCGAAGAGGCCGTGCAGCCTCTCATCTATCGGCCAGGACTGGCGAATCTCGACATCATCGCTGCCGGGCCACGACCTTCGAATCCCGCCGAATTGCTCAGTGGCGACCGTCTTCCGGAACTCATTGCGTGGGCCCAGGAGCGGTACGACCAGATCCTGATCGACGCTCCGCCGTCCCTGGCCGTGTCGGACGTCCAGATCATCGGCCGCGTCGTCGATGGCGCGTTGATCACCGTCCGTCCGGATCGGAACCGTCGCAAGATGGTGCTGAGGGCGGCCGAGAACCTGACCGCGCTGGGATGCCCGCTGATCGGAATCGTCGTGAACCACCTCAACGCCCGTGAGGGCGACGAGTACGCCTACGGATACGGGTACGGCTACGTGTACGGTGAAGAAATGCACGACCAACCCGCCGCGGAACCGATTCGCCGCGCGGCATGAAAGCGGACTGCGATCATGGATGAGACCGTCACCCACCGACGCCAGCGCAGTTCGCGGTCGCGTCCCGCCGAACCTGATCCCGGCATGACGGGGCCGTTCGTCCGCGGAACGGACGCCGGATTCGCCGCGATCATCTTCGTCTTGCCCTATGTGATGGGAGGGCGTCAGGCGTGGGGGCATCTCCTGCTGGGACTGCTGACCTGCTGGACGGCGCTCTGCTGGTCGATTCATCAGATTCTGTCCGATCGCCCGAAGTGGCGATGGTCAGGCGCTGAGCCTCTGTTCGCGATGGGGTTGGCGCTGCTGATCCTGCAGGTGGTGTCGTTGCCCACGGCCACCGTTCATTCCATTTCCCCGGCACTCGAGAAGCGGCTTCCGTTGTGGAGCGAAGTCTCCGAACTCGGAGAATGGACGACGATCAGCCTGACACCGCAGGACACCCTCGCGAGCCTGCTGACGGTCGCGTCGTGCATGCTGCTGTTCTTTACGGCGGTGCAACGGTTTCAGCGGTCGGATGATGTCCAGCAGGTCCTGACGTGGATCGGCATTTCCACGGCCGGCATGGCGGCGTTCGGCTCGCTGCAACTTCTGTTCGGCAATGGAAAATTCTTCTGGTTCTACGAGCACCCGTTTACGGACGCGACGCTGATTGCCAAAGGGGGCTTCACGAACGCGAACCACTTTGCGCATTTCATTGCGCTCGGGCTTCCCATCTGGTTGTGGAAGCTGGCGACCGTCGACAAGGAATCGAGTGGGCGGCGCTCGCGGAGCAGCAGCGAGTGGAGGTCGTCACGGGTCACGAGCGACATCCAGAAACTGCAGACCGTCGCGGCCGCCATCTGCCTGGCGGTGATCGGGGCGGGGCTGCTGCTGTCGCAGTCGCGAGGCGGGATGGCTGTCGGATCGATCGGCGCGGCGGTGACGCTGTTCTTCCTGTGGAGACAGGGACTGATCGGCGCGGGGCTGACGCTCGCCATCTGCGGCCTTGCGGTGGCGAGCGCCACCTCACTGGCGTTCTTCGGCGACAATATCGAGGCGCTGGTCCAGCGGAGCCTTTCGGACCTGGCGACGACGGACGTCGAGACCCTCGACCAGGGAGAAGCACGCCGGAAGATCTGGTCGTCGGCGATTGCGGCGGCGAAGGAATTTCCGATCGCCGGAACCGGGCTGAGCAGCCATGTGGAGGTTTATCCGACCTACTACAACGGCAGGAATGAGGGCGTCGAGTACACGCATGCCGAAAACGGCTACCTGCAGGTGCTGATGGAGACCGGCGTCGCCGGGCTTGGAATCGCCGCCCTGTTCATCGGGATCGTTGCGTGGTGGTGTCTGCGGGGAATCTCACGCAGCACTTCCCCACGCACCGCCGCCCTGCTGGGGGCGATCACGGCCGTCCTGGCGATGAACCTGGTTCATTCGATCACGGATTTCATCTGGTATGTCCCGGCGTTGATGGCCGTGGTGCTGATCGTCGCCGCTGCCGCGGTGAGGACCTACCAGATGGTGTCCCCGGCGCCTCAGCCGGCGGCAGCGGAGGGAGGGGGCCAGTTCGGGCGGATGACATGGGCGGCAGCCGCCTGTGGTGTGGCCTGCTTCGCGGCCTTCACGATCCGGCTCGAGTGGCCGCTCGTCGCCGCCGAACCCCACTGGTTCAACTACATCCACCTGACGCGGGCGATGAACGCCGACGAAGGAGAGCGCGAGGAGTCGACAGCTGACCTGGGACTGGCCCGCCGACGGCTGGCCACCATTGCGGCCGCGGTGCGATGCAATCCGAATTCCCATCGGGCGCAGATGGCGCTCGCTCGATCGTATGTGCAGTATGTCGAGCTGAAGCTGGCCGACTCGGATAATGCGATGCCGCTGTCGCAGATTCGCGATGCGGCGAAGAGCAACTTCGAGTCGGTCGAAGAAATGCTCGAGTGGCTGGAGAAGCCGGCCCTCTTGGGCGAACGTCGCAAGATGCTGTCGGCCGCCCTGAACTGTACGCGGCGTGCGCTGAAACTGTGCCCGGTGGCCGGCCGCGGATACCTGATGCTTTCCGACCTCGCGTGGCTGGAAGGGGCAGGCGATGAAGAAGAAGAATTGCTTGTCGACCAAGCGTATGAGGTGCGGCCGTTCGATCCGCGTGTCCATTTCGTGATCGGACGCCGGGAGTTCATCGCGCAGCGGTTCGAGCCGGCGATGGAGCATTGGCGGGAAGCCTTCGATCGCGACCCGACCTATCGCAGGCAGTTGATCCAGGGCCTGGCGGAACTCGTTCCTCCGACGTTCTTCCTGCAGAACTTCGAGATGGACCTCGATTCGACTCGAATGCTGTGGTCGGCGTACGAGAATTCGGAGGATGAGAAAGGAAAGGCGATTGTCCTGACGCACCTCGCGGAAGCGGAAATCGGTGCTGCGAAAACCGCCTCGCCGACCGAGGCCGTCCGCCACTGGCTGCAGGCCTCCAACTGCTACAGGCAGCTGAACGATCCCGTCCTGATGCTGGAATCGGCCCAGTCGGCTGTGGATGCCAACCGGAATTCGGTGCTGGCCCGTCAGCGCCTTGGAACGATTCTCTTCGAACAGGGAGAGTTTGATCAGGCCGCCGAGCACCTGACGTGGTGCGTCAAGCGGCAGCCTGACAACCCGGATCTCCAGAACCTGGCCCAGCGGGCGATCATGCAGCAGGGGAAGGCCCGGACCCGGGTGGCGAGGGAACCGTCGGAATCGGCGACCCGCTGATCGGGTTGCGGGGACCCTCTTGGGAGTGGCGTGGCCATTCAGGTCGGCCGAACCCTCAAACTTTGCGAAAGCTGCCAGGTTTTCCTGTCAAGTCTCGCAGGCCCTGTCTGACGCTGAAATCCGGAATCTGCATCTGGATTTCATGCTGCGCCTATCGACGCCGGGTGGACGCCGATAAGCTCTTTCTTGGAGTACGACATGACATTCGGCGGCCAGGCGGGCTGTCGAATGCGGAGATGTGGCCGGGTAAGCCCTCTCTGCGACACTGCGAAGGAGTCGTTTGTTTGGGGATGCGGGGAGACTGCATGCCTGTGGGTCCGGACACAGCCGAAGGTCCAGGATGAGACCACTGACCGCCCGCTCAGGCGGTTGTCGAGCTGGGTTCGACGAGACAATTCACGATGGAATCGATTCTCCGAGGGTACTCGGTCACTCCGGCGACATGGTTCTACCTGTCGCTGCTGCTGATCGTTGCCGTTTATTTCCGTTTCAGCCGCCTGTGGTCACTGCGCAACTTTGACCTGGGGCTGTTGCTGTCGACGTCGCCCGGCCTGCTTCTAGTGGAAGCGGGCAACGAAGGGGACCAGACGCTCCGCACGGTCGGGTATACCTGGCTGTTCGCCGTCTCGGCCGTTCTTCTGGTGCGCCTGCTGATGGACACGGCACTCACCCGCCGTCCCCAGTTTGCTCAAAACCTGAACGGCGCGGGAATGGCGTTCCTGTGCATCTGTACGTTCGTGTTCCTCACGGCCCAGGCGATCACCAAGCCGCCCGCGAAGCCCGTCGTGGTGACGCAGGACGAAGCCGCCGTGACCGAACCCGCCCCCACTCCCGATGAGGTGGCGCCGAAGGCGGCCGTCGCGTCGGCTCCGCCAGTGAATCCCGCCAGTAACCCGCTGGCCGGTTCTCTGATTTCCACTCCCGTCGAGATCGTCGCCGAGCATCTGGCGACGCGTGACGGCGTTCCTCCGGAGGTCCTCGCTGTCCGCATCCTGGCGACGGTGGCGCACCTCGCCGTCGTCCTCGGCCTGCTTTCGGTCGGGCAGCGGCTGTTTGGGGACCCGCTCGCCGGCTGGGCGATGGCGACCCTGTACCTGCTGCTTCCCTGCACGGCTTACGGAGTGGGCGAGTTGAACCACGTCTTCCCGGCCGCGTTGATCGTGTGGGCGTTTGTCGCCTACCGAAAGCCGGCGGTTTCGGGCGTGCTGCTCGGGCTGGCCTGCGGCAGCATGTTTTTCCCGCTGTTCCTGCTTCCGCTCTGGGCCGCGTTTTACGGTCGTCGAGGGTGGATGAAGTTTGCGGCAGCGCTGGGCTGTGTCATGTGCGTGCTCGTTGGCGGCCGCGCGCTGATGACGTCCGTGGATGCGAACTCGTTCCTCCGGCAGGCGATCGGCACACTCGACGTCGCCCGCCTGGCGTTCCGCAGTGGCGAGAATGTCCCGCTGTTCTGGGACGAAGGAACATTCTTCTCGATCTACCGCATTCCGATCATCGTCGCGTACTTCGCGATGTTGTTTTCGGTCACAGTCTGGCCGCGACATAAGACGGTGGAGCACCTGCTGGCCCACTCGGCGGCGATCATCGTGGGAACGCAGTTCTGGTTCACCCAGCAGGGGGGCGTGTACCTCCTGTGGTACCTGCCACTGGTGCTGATGGTCGTTTTTCGTCCGCGCCTCGCTCACCTGCGGCCGCCGGCGCTGGAAGCCTCCGCCCAGGCGACGTCCACGCGAGTGTTGAGCGGCACGCCAGGCACACGGGCCGGAAGCACCGCCGGAAAGCTCCACCTGTTCCGGTGAAGCGTCTACCGTTCGGCGTGCATTCAAGTCGTGGCGACCGGCTCGGAAGGGCGTTCAGCCCGCCGACGTGCGGGTGTTGACGGCGTCTCACCGCGGTCGTTGTCGGAGTCGTAGAACCAGTTAGCGACGAAGTGTTCTCCGCAGAAGGCGAGAATCGCCAGCAGCAGAATCAGGGGAAAGACTTCCTTGCCAAGGTGGGACGCATTCACGTCGGCCTTGATCTCATCGAGCGTACGGGCGATCTGAAAACGCCCCTTTCCCAGCAACTGCTCGAACTGCTCTTCGGTGGCTCGAGTGAGATCGCTTTCTTCCGGCGCGGAATTGACGCTGAAGCCCGAAACGGCCGGACCGCCTGGCGGGGCGACGTTGTACTGCCCCAGTTCACGAGTCTCGGAGATCGAGATCGTCGGGGCCTTGGCTTTCTGGATGATCCGTGTCTGGGCGAAGGAAGGGCGCTGGAGCAGAAACTCACGGTCTTCTTCGAGCGGAGGCATCGGCAGAGTGACGGTCTCTCCGGCGACCACATTGAAACGCCAGTCGGTGGCGCGGGCGAGATGCCCCGTCAGCTGTTCGATGAACGCCAGCCATTGCCACACCGGTTTGTTCGGGCTCGGCAGATCGTTCCAGCGCGCGGCGTTGGAATCCGCCAGGTGGACTGAAGTGGCGAACATCACCGTCCGGCCCAGGCCGTGGGGGCGATCGATGATGGCGGGCGAGCGGTCGGCGTCGGTGAATGACGCCGCCACGGATGAATCGCCCGCGCGGTCGGTCAGCCGCCAGAACCGGTAGATGTTGTTTTCGTTCTGGAAGGCCGCGAAAGCGTTGTCGTCGTGGAACTGGCGGAACTTCCAGAAGACTGGATGCTCGCGGCGATCGACCGAGAGTTTGTAGCTGCCGAATGGCTGCCAGGTGTCGAGCCGCGCGGGCAGGATCTGCTGGGCCGCGGCGCGGTTGTACTTGGTCGGGTCGATCCGGTCGCTTCCGAGGACGACGGCCAGCCCGCCTCCGGCCTTCACGAACGCTTCCAGCTTGTTCCAGACTTCGTCAGACACTTCTTCGACATTCACCAGGTACACCACCGAGTACTTCGAGACGTCCGCGGTGTTCAGCTGCTGCGGCGTGATGATGGCTGGTTCGAAGCCGACAATATCGAGGGCCGTTTCCGTTTCGGTCGTCTCCCGAAGTGTCGGCGCGACGATCAGAACCTTCGGCTCGGCCCCGACGAGTGCGGTGAAAGACCGCACGTCGTCGAACTTCAGGGGGTCCGTCGACTGCAGCCGGAGCTCCCCATGCACGACAGGACCGACCAGGCCCGTCAGCAGCGCGAAATCGAAGCGCTGGGGGACGCCGGATTCCAGCGTCCGGATCTGGGAGTCGCGGGGGATCAGTTGCCCCCCCGGGCCGAGCAGTGACAGTACGGCCTTCCGATCCCCAGATTCTCCGACGACTTTGACTTCTGCAGAAACGGAAAGCGGCAGGTCACGGGTGACCACTTCCGTTGAGAGAGTGATGGGTCCGATCGAAGTGTTCAGCGGCTGGAGTTCCCCGACATCCACGATCTGGATGGAGAGATTCGGCTGTTCTTCGAGGCTGCGAGTGATCGCTGTCGACTGACCGAATCGCCAGGCCCCGGCCGCGAGGTCAGTGAACACATACACGCGGCGCATGAAGCGGTCGCGGTTGACGTCTCCTCCCTCGGCAGCGACGCGGGCCTTGTCGTCGCGTTGCAGCGAGGCCGCCGCGACAATGCGATCGTTGAGAGGAACACTGACGGCGGCCGGCTCGATGGCATCGATGCGGGAGTGGGCCGCGCTGATCGAGGCCTGGAAAATCACGGGGTCGTCATTCGACGACTCCGCGATCGCGACACGGCTTCCGGCCGGAAAGTCGCCGAGATGTTCCTTGGCGAGCTTCCTGGCGACGGCGAGACGCGTCTGCCCCTGCTGGGTGTATTCGAGACTGAGGCTGTTGTCGAAGAGGAACACGGCCGCCACAGGGAGATCGAACTGGGCGATGGGGGCGGGAGACGTGATCTCGGCGGCCACACGGCGCTGGTAAGGACAGCCCGCGAGGAACGCGGCGGACAGCACCGTCAACCCGGTCGCCCAGCCGCGCAGGCGGGTGCGTTTGAGATTCAGGTCGTATTTGGGAAGAGGTTGAGACCGGACGCGGTGCAGCGCCACGCGGTAGGCGATGAAACCCGCGATGACGACACCCGCGAGCGTGAGGCCCTCACGCAGGTTCAGCCCGTAGTTGGCGGCCGGAAGGGTGGGGCGCGCGATGGCGAAAACAATCGCGGCCAGAGCCGCCATTCGCAGCAGGAGCAGCCACAGGTGCCGCAGGCGAAAGCGTTTGGCGTTGGACCGCCGTTGCTGCTGGATCAGCCGGAGCGCCGGGAAGACAAATTTCTTCGGCTTCTGCCGCATCAGGAAATGCAGCAGGACCGGAATGGCGACGAGGCCGAGGCCGAAAAGAATTGCCGGGTGCAGCCAGGTCATGACGCCAGGGGACGTGCGTAAGGTGACGAATCACCTCGAATTGTAGTCAGTCATCCACGATGTCGTCTTCGGAGAGTTCGAAGACGCTGCCGGGCTTTTTCGGTTTCGCCTTGGCTTTCGGAGCAGGGCGTGGGACGGCCTTCAGTTTGGGAGCGGTTTCCTCGACTGCGAAATTGACCTGTTCGTCCGGCAGAGCGACCGGGATATCCTGGCTGAGGTAGCGCGGATCGGGGGTGACCAGGGGCTTCTGCGGCGGCGGAGGAACCGGCGCCGGCTTTCTTTTCGGAAGGGCATCCACGGCGGCCAGGCGATAGCCCACGTCGCCGATGTGGATCTCATCACCGATGCCCAGCCGGGCTTCCTTGTTGACCTGCTTCCCGTTCACACGCACGCCGTTCATCGACCCGAGGTCGCGGATCACGAATTCGCCGTTGATCTGGGCAATGCAGCAATGTCGCCGGGACACCTTCCGGCTGTTGAGCAGGACGACATCGCAGTCGGCCTGGCGGCCGAACAGCACGACCGCCTTGTCGACCGGCACCGGTGTGCTGCCGTCCATCGGGATCAGACACATCGGCATGGAAGACTACCGGCTGGCCGCGCTTCGTTGTTCGCTGAGAGAGTGAAAGCTTCGGACATCATAGCCGAAGCAGAGAGCGGAAGGACATGAGAATTGGGGTGGAGTGCGAGCCCCGCGGCACACGGCCGGTTTCACCCGCACCGTCGCTAAAGTCTCTTCCCTGCAGGCTTTCGGTATGCGATGCGTCTCTCCAGCCAGGCGTACGCCTCGTCGAGGCGGTCTTCCAGGGAGCGGAAGAGGTCCGTCCGGGGCTGGCCGGCGAGGTCCAGCAGGCGGGTTTCCAGGTCGTCGCACGTTTCGATCGAGCCATCGGGGCGAATGTGGCCGGGCCGACCCAGGTGAGAGGCGCCTCGGCGGCACACCAGGCCCGTGCGGTGGCATTCGAGGGGATCCTTTTCGGCGCACATCAGGGCGATGTCGAATTGTTTCAGCCCTTCACTGACGCGTTTCAGGCCGCGTGCAAACAGCGCAGATCGGGAGGTCAACAGGAAGTCGACCTGATCTCCACGGTAGCACTCCGGCTCCAGACGCCGCGCACCCAGTTCCTCCCCCAGGAACACGTAGGCGATCCCGGCATCGGAAAGACGGGCGGCGAGGGGCTCGCGATTGAATTGCGGGTTGTAGCTGCTGTGTGGCGTGGAGCGGACGTCGGCCACGGCCGTGATGCCGTTTTGCAACAGCAGCCCGGCGAAAGTTTCAAACGGGTGGTTCGAGTGCCCAATCGTCAGGAGCTGGCCGGGCATCGGTGTGCAAAGCTCAAGGCGGAGGAGTGGGAATCGCCGACCGTGCGACGAGGGTGGCGCGGAGGCGTCTCGGCAGCACGGGGGGCGGTGACGGAGCACTGGTCGAAACGATCGTAGCGATTTCGCCGGCTCGTGACCGATTCGATGCAGGCGGAATGGTCGGACCATTCAACTTTCGTGGCACGCGGTCGGCACTGTTCTGTAACGATTTGGCAACATCGGACGCGCGTTCTGGAAACGTGTCGTAGGCTTGCAACATAGGCTGGGCAGAGTGTGCCTTCATCGCGTTCCATTGGCGCGGGGAGTGCTTCTTCCCGGCTGCATGCCGATGGGCGAAGGCTCGACGGCCTGCCACCCCCCTCCTGAAACCGGGTGTTCCCGAAAACATGCTTTCACTGACTGCCGCGAACTGGGTTCTCGTTGTCGCCATGGTCGTGTTCACGGCCGTGGCGGCGGCGTGGGATCTTCGCGAGAAGCGAATTCCGAACAAGCTCACGCTGCCCATGTTTTTCGCGGGCTGGATCTACCAGATCGCGTTTCACGGGTGGGCGGGAGTCCTCGACGGCCTGGCCGGCTTCGCCATCGGCTTTGGCGTCCTGTTCGTCCTGTGGTTCATCGGCGGCGGCGGTGGCGGCGACGTGAAGCTGATGGGGGCCATGTCCGTCTGGATGGGCTTTCAAATGACGTTGCTGGTCCTCGTGACGAGCACGGCCGCAGTCGTCCTGCTGACGATGGGCGCGGTCGTCTGGGGCATCCTGAACCGCGGAATGCGGAAGACCCAGGAGCGACTCAAAGCCAAGGCCGGCGAGACCCGCGCTCAGAAGCAGGCTCGTCGGATTCTGCCCTACGCAGTGCCAGTGGCCCTGGCCACGTGGCTGGTTCTGGCCTGGAAGATTCCCGGTCTGAACAAGGCTGCCCGGGCCGCAGAGAAGCCGGTGGAGAAGGCTGCTCCTGCCCAACCGGCGGAGGTGCAGAAATGATCCGTCGCCGGCTCAAGACTCACGCGCAGACGTTGGTTTCCCGGAAGCGGCGGGGCGTGCTCAGCATGGAGCTGATCATCACGCTGCCGATCTTCGGCCTGCTGCTGCTCGGGCTGTTTGAATACTCGCTGCTGTTCGCCTCGCGGGGCGATGTCGTCGAAGCGTGCCGCGCGGGATGCCGCCGCGGAACGCTGGCATTCGCCACGCGGGAAGACATTGAAGAAGAAATCCGCTGGTCGCTGGGCTCCAGGCTGGGGCCTCAGGCGGTCATCGAGACGGAACCCGGGGAATACACGGGCGATGAAGTGGTCGTCACCGTGCGGGTCCCCATGTCGGCGGCTTCGCCCGACTTGTTGTGGCCGATTGGTTTCGGCCTGAAGGGTCGCGAGATTTCCTGTCAGTCACGGATGGTCAAGGAATAGCGGTCCCGCGCCGGAACGAAACACACCTGATCGCTTCAAGAAGAGGTTCGCCGTGAAACGTTTGACTCCCGCCACCCTGTTTACGCTGATGCTCGTTGGCGTCGGCGGACTTGTGGCCCTCTATGCCGGGAAGAAGCTGATGGCCCGGCAGGAAGTGGTCGAAGCTCCGCAACTCGACCTGATGCCCGTTCCGGTCGCGGATCTGCCGCCGGGAACGGTCATCACGTCCGCTCACCTGGGGCAGGCCAGGATCAAGCGCGAACGCCTGATCCCGGAATCGGTCCGCTCGGAACGGATCCTCGTCGGCCGCGTGGTGAAGAACACGCTGAAACGTGCCGAGCCGATCAATACCGGCGACCTGTATCCGCCCGGTGATTTTCCTCCGCTCGACATTGCCCCGGGCATGCTGGCGGTCTCGATCGATCTCCAGGACGCGAGCGCCAAGGTGGATGGCCTGGTCCGCGCCGGCCAGTACGTCAACGTCCACTTCACTCCCTCCTCGAATCCCGACCCGGTCAAGGGGCCGTTCACGATGACCCTGTTCAAGGGCGTGAAGATCCTCTCGATGGGCAGCGGAAACGCCCGCTCGGGACGGAGCACCACGGTGACCCTCGAACTCTCCCCGGAGCAGGCCAACATCATCCTGCTGGCGAAAGACAAGGGCGACCTGCAGCTGACCTACACCCCGGAAGGAAAGGGGAACGGCGGAGTGGCCGTCGCCGACGCCGACCGTGCGACGCTTTCGGAAATTCTCGGACTCAGCGAGCCGAAGAAGGAAGCGCCGCCGCGGACGGTGGAGATGTTCTTCGGCTCGGGCCGGAGCGTCGTGCAGTTCCGTGACGGCAAGCGGGTCGGCGGAGACTATGGCGATGTGAATCGGTCGGGCGATGCGCTCGACCGGATGCGGACCCCGCCCCGCCTGTATGACCCGAACGGAGACGGTTTGCTCTCCGTTCCCTCGGGCAACGGCCAGTTTGGAAACAACGGCCAGAACGCCAACGTCAACAACTCGATGATGAACTCCGCCCGCAACGGCGGAATGAACCAGGGCGGGATGAATCAGGGCGGATTCAACGGCCAGAACGGACTGAACAACGGGTTCTCGAACTTCAGCCAGGGCGAAGGACTGTAAGCGGTTATGAGGTCCAGCGCCCCTTTCGGGGGGCGATCTTTCTCCTTCGAGCCCCGAGCAACATCGGCCGGCGTCTGCCGGCGGTCCAGCCATGATTCGCCGTCCGTCCAAGCACACCGCACATCGCCGCCAGGGAAGCATGGTCCCGGCGATCGCGATCGCGCTGCTGGTGGTCGGAGGCGCCATCGCGCTGGTGTTTGATCGACTCTGGCAGGACTCGGCATTCCTGGAACTGCGTGCTGCCGGTGAAGCGGCTGCCCTCGCGGCGGCGAACCGGCTCGCAGATGACAGCACGCTCCGGAAAGTTCCGGACTGGGAAACCATCTGCCAGACGGCTCGCACCGCGGCGTCGGACATCGCTGCCAGAAATCTCGTCGGGGGACAGCCGGTCAAGCTGTGGGCCGACGAGGAGGGCGACATCGAGCTGGGGCGTGAAATTGAAGATGCGACGGGCGGAAAGGTCTTTGTTCGCACCAGTGAACGGCCCGATTGCGTGGCCGTGCACATCGAACAGGGACGCGGACCTTCGAATCCCGTGGGACTGCTCGTTCGCGATCTGACCGGCGCCGGCCGCCTGCTCCGGACGACTGTCCGCGCGAAAGTCGATCACCATGTGGCGGGCCTCAGGCCTTACGAAGGCGTGAACGCCCCCATGCTCCCCATTGCGATCGCGGCCGTCGGCCCGACGGGCTGGGATGCAGCGGTCACCGCGGGCGCGGGCCTGGATACCAGCAGTGTGCCTTACGGAACTGCGACAGTCACCCCGATTCCTGACGGCGTTTCCGAGGTCACGGTGTGGTCCGCGCCGATCGAAGCCGATCCCGAGCAGCAGATGCTGGCGACTGTCCACGTCTTCGATATCGGCAACGGACTCTCCGGACGCAAGCTGGCCGACCAGTGTCGCGATGGATGGTCGGCCGACGACCTTCGGAAGCATGGCGGCGAACTCTGGCTCGACGGCAAGCCGCTGACCCTGAAATCGACGCCGAAGATTCCGAATGAAGTCACCACCGAGCTGAGGTCGTTGATCGGCCAGGCCCGGATGTGCCTGTTGTACGACGCAGTCACGCCCGGAAGTTCACCGGATCAATGGAACCTCATCTGCAGCCGACTGGTTGCGGTTCGCATCCTGGCCATCCAGCAGTCGCCCGATGGGATGGTCGTCCTGCAGCTGCAGCCGGCCGTCGTGGTCACCAGGACCGCAATCGTCGACGACGAGATGCCGGTGCTCTGGAATCCGTATGTGTGCAAGGCGTTGTTGACGAACTGAGATCGAAGCGGGCCCGGGGCCTGGCTTCCACCGAACACGTTGTGAAATTGCTTCGAGTTAGACATGGCAGGCGACCGGGAAGCAGCGCTTCCCGGTTGCAGTGAATCCTTGAAGGCGAGTCATCATGGTTGCTCTGAATCAGCCGCAGTCGGATCACCGGCGGGCGTTCCAGCAGTTGAAGACACGGCTGCACCGGCAGATGGTCGATTCGATCGACTTGTCGAAGGCCGGCGAACTCGGGCCGGACGAATTCCGCAAGCAGATGCAGGCGCTGGCCAGCCATCTGGCCAGTCGCTCCGAACTGTCCGATCGCGATCGCGATGCCATGGTTCGCGAGTTGATGGACGAAGTCTATGGCTTCGGCCCGCTCCAGGAACTGATGAATGATCCGACGGTCAGCGACGTGCTCGTGAACGGCGCCGACACGGTGTTCGTCGAACGAAACGGCCTCCTGGAGAGGACCGATGTCCGGTTCGCGGATGACGATCACCTGCTGAATTTCATCCAGCGGCTCGTCGGGCAGGCGGGTCGCCGGATCGACGAGGTGTCGCCGATGGTCGACGCCAAGTTGCCGGACGGCTCCCGTCTGCACGCGGTGATTCCGCCGCTGGCGCTGCGGGGCCCGACCCTGTCGATTCGCCGGTTCAAGAACCGCATCGTGCAGTTTGAGGACATGGTCCGCGTCGGAACCCTGGCTCCCGAGATGGCCGACTTCCTCGTCGCCGCGGTGAAGTCCCGGCAGAATATCGTGCTTTCGGGAGGCACCGGTGCGGGCAAAACGACGATCCTGAATAACCTGAGCCGTTTCATCCCGCTGGCCGAGCGCGTTGTCACGATCGAGGAAACGGCGGAACTCCAGCTTCAGCAGCCGGACGTCGTCGGCCTCGAAACCCGCGTGCCGAACGTCGAAGGCAAAGGGGTCATCAGCCAGCGCGACCTGCTGCGAAACACCCTGCGTATGCGGCCGGACCGCATCATCGTCGGCGAAGCCCGTGGCGGCGAAGTACTCGAAATGCTGCAGGCAATGAACACGGGCCACGATGGCTCGATGAGCACGCTGCACGCCAACGACACGCGTGACGCTCTGCACCGCCTGGAACTGATGATCGCCCTCTCGGGAGCGGAACTGCCGACCCGGGTCGCCCGCCAGTACATCGCGGCTGCAATCCAGCTCTTCGTTCACGTCGCCCGCCTGAGCACCGGTGAACGCAAGGTCATGCGAATCTCGGAGCTCACCGGAGTCGTCGATGGCGAGTTTCAGCTGGAAGACATCTACGTCTTCAGGTCAGCCGGCATCGACGAACGGGGAAAACTGATCGGCTCGTTCTACGCGACCGGTCATGAGCCGGTGGCCCTCCGACGCATGGCGGCCCGCGGCATCGAACTGGACCCCGGCCTGTTTACAGCACGTGAGCTGAAAACCGGCGGGGAATACAAGCCGGCCAACTGAGCCGCAGCGAAATCAACCCTTGGCACAGACACCCTGTTTGTGCTGCACAGACAGATTGTCTGTGACTTTGAGTGAAGACTGAGTGGGTGGGACATGTCTCCGACAGTCATTCAAGTTCAGCCGGAATTCGCCGGGATCCTGAAGCCCCAGGAAACCTACGCGCAGCCCGATCGACAGGACGTCGGCAACCGGATCAACAACTGGTTCGACCTGTTGATGATCCAGTCGGGATTCGGCTGGTCGCCGGCGGTGGTCCTGGCGCTCTGCCTGTGCACGGGCGTGCTCCTCGGCGGGCTGGTCTTCGTCATCCAGGAGAACCTCCTGACGACGGCCATGGCCGGCGTCATGGGAACGCTGCTTCCAATCGTCGCCATGGCGGCCTCCCGCATGCGGCGGCAATCGACCATGATGAGCCAGATGCCGGGCATGCTGGATGAACTGGCCCGTGCAGCGAAAACAGGACGCAGCCTCGAACACTGCCTCCAGCAGGTGGCGGAAGACACCCCGCTGCCGCTGGGCAGCGAACTGCAGACATGCACCCGCAAACTCGCCCTCGGCGTTCCGCTCGACGCGGCCCTCCGCGAATTTCCGACCCGCACCGGTCTTGTCAGTTCGAGCGTCTTCGTGACGGCGCTGTCGGTCCATCGCCAGACGGGCGGTGACCTGGTGAAGGTCCTCGAGCGGCTGGCCCAGACTGTCCGCGACCGAATGACCTTCCAGGGGCGTCTCAAGGCCGCGACGGCGGCCAGCCGCGGAACGGCGTTCCTGATGATCGTCCTGCCTCCGGCGATCCTGGCGTTCTTCGCGTTCCGCGATCCGAACTACCTCAGCAACCTGATGGCCTCGCCCTGGGGCCGCTTCGTCACGATCACCGCGTTCTTCCTCGAGTTCGTGGGAGCGATCTGGGTCATGGCCGTTCTCCGGAAGAGCCAGCAGTCGTAACGACGTTTCGCGAATCACCGATCCACTTCCGGCGAACCTCGTCTCGCCGGCGGAACTGAAACATCCCCGCAGAAGGGGGCCGCCATGCTCGAACAACTCCTCCCCGGCTTTACTCCGAACAACCGCCTGCTGATCGCGGCGGGATTCGGGCTGGTGATCGCGCTCTGTTTCGTCCGGATCGTCTACAAACGCTGGCGGAAGCAATCCGCCTCGCGACCCGCGCGTGTGAAGGCCAAAACTCCCGTTTCCCAGCCGGCGACGATTACGTCCCGGTCGGCCGGTTCCGTGCAGATGGAAACCAAGCCGATCTACACGCCCCCCGCCTACCGGCCTGCAGCGCCGGATGTCGGCGGGACCTGGCGCGGGACACCGATCGCCGATGACAGCGACTACGTCTTCGGCGCCGCGACGCCGTCCCTGGCCGAACTGCTGCCGGAATCCGATGAGCGGAAAGAAGTCGTTTCCACGACGCTCAAGAACGCCGGATACTACTCGGCGCACGCGTGGCACAACCTGGCGGCCATCCGCTGCCTGGGCATCGTCCTGCCGATCCTGATCTTCGGGTTGCTGCTCGTCCTGGTTCCAGAGCCGCTGGAGCCCTACGTGATCGGTGCGATGGTCGTGTTCGCGATCCTTGGCTGGTCGCTGCCGACGATCTACGTCCGGACGCGGGCGAAAAACCGTCTGGAAGAAATGGGGCGCGGCATGCCGGACATGCTCGACCTGCTCAACATGTGCGTCAGCCAGGGGATGACCGTCCCGACGGCTCTGGCCCGCGTCAGCAAGGAACTCGATCCCGTTTACCCGGCGCTGGCGAAGGAGTTGAAGATCGTCACCGACCAGGCCCGCGTCGGCACGCTCGACCAGGCCCTGCGCGCATTTTCCAACCGCGTCGATATTCCGGAAGTCCACTCGTTCACGTCACTTCTCATCCAGACCGAGCGGATGGGGACGAGCATGTCGGAAGCGCTCATCGAGCATTCGGACAACATGCGGGAGAGCTATCGCCAGAGGGCCGATGAAAAGGCGAATGCGGCGACGTTCAAACTGCTGTTTCCGACCGTGCTCTGCCTGATGCCCGCGGTGTTCATGTTCCTCCTCGGGCCGGCGACGATCGAACTGAACGACTTCTTCACCGGCCGCGGCGCCGAGATCTTGAACGCCACGAACCAGGGAATGCAGATGGACCAGGCGGGGGCGAACGGCCGCTAGGGTCGCGTCGCGGGAACCTGCTACCATTGCGGACAACACTTCACCTGTTCCGCAATGGCTGGCCAACCCCGACTTTTCGATCTCCCCGACGCTCCAGAGCCGTGGGAACTCGCTGCTGAAGCGGACCTGCTGACGGCGGAGATCGTTCTGCCGTTGCCGACTCCGACCACGTTTCACTACCTGGTTCCGGACGCACTCCGCGATCTGATCCGGCCAGGCCAACGGGTCAAGGTTCCGTTCGGGCGAGGCGACCAGCTGAAAGTCGGCTTCGTCGTGGCCGTCGGTTCGCCGCCTCCAGCCGCGCGGCGTCTCAAGTCGATCGATGCGCTCATCGACCGCGAACCGCTTATTGCGGGCGACATGCTCGAACTGACGAAATGGATTTCGGAGCGCTATCTCGGCAGCTGGGGACAGGTGCTCGACAGCGTCATTCCCGCCGGGGTCAAGAAGCAGGCCGGCACGCGGGAAATCCGGTGCTTCCAGCTTGCGGAAGGGGCGCTCGAAAAGGCCGCCTCGTTGAAGCTGCCGGCCCGACAGCGCGCGGTCCTGGAGGTGCTGCAGGAAGCCGACGGCCCGGTGCCGGTTGATCAGCTCGAAGCCGCCGCGCAATGCGGCACGTCCCCCATTCATGCACTGCGGGACAAGAAGCTCATCGTGCCGGTCCGTCAGCGCCGGTCGACGATGACCGAGGAATACACACCCGCGGCAAGAACGGCCGACCTCATCCTGAACCCCGACCAGCAGACGGCGCTGGACGCGATTCTCGAGCCCCTGCAGGCACCGCGGCACGAGACCATCCTGCTGCACGGAGTGACGGGCAGCGGTAAGACGGAAATCTACATCCGCGCCATCCGCGAAGTGGTGAGCTACGGACGGCAGGCGATCGTGCTCGTCCCCGAAATCAGCCTGACGCCGCAGACGATTCGCCGCTTCGGAAGCCGGTTCTCGTCTCTCGCCGTGCTGCACAGCCATCTGAGCGATGCCGAGCGGCACTGGCATTGGCAGCGGATCGCCAGCGGCGAAGTGGAAGTGGTCATCGGGGCACGGAGCGCCGTGTTCGCTCCCACGCCCCACCTGGGGATCATCGTGCTCGATGAAGAACACGAGACGACTTTCAAGCAGAACGCGACTCCGCGTTACCACGCCCGCGAAGTCGCGCGGGAACGGGCCCGGCGTGCCGGTGTGCCGCTCGTCCTGGGATCGGCTACCCCGACTCTGGAATCGTTCGATCGCGCTCAGCGAGGCCTCGATCGCCTCATCGAGATGCCGAACCGAGTCGAGCAGCGACCACTTCCCCCGGTCGTGATTGTCGATACGCGGAACGATGCTCTCGTTCCCCGGGGGCACTCGATTGGCCGGGCCCTCAAGCACTCGATCGAGAGGTCGATCAATGAGGGAGGGCAGGTGATCCTGTTCCTCAACCTCCGCGGCTACTCGCCCGTGTTGTGGTGCCTCAAGTGCAACGAGGGCGTGAAATGTCCCGATTGCGATATCTCTCTCACGTGGCATCGCGACCGCGGAAAGCTGCTCTGCCACAGCTGCGACTTTGAGATGCCTCCCCCGGAGCGATGCCCCAGTTGCGGCCAGCCAGGACAGAAATACCTCGGCGCGGGGACACAGAAGCTCGAGCAGGAAGTGCGGTCGAAGTTTCCCGACGCCCGGATCGTGCGGATGGACAGCGACGCCATGCGTAAGCCGGGCAGCCACGACGAGGCGCTCGAGCGATTCCGGAAGGGCGAGATCGACATCCTTCTGGGGACGCAGATGATCGCCAAGGGGCTGGACTTCCCGAACGTCACGCTGGTCGGCGTGATCGACGCCGACTCGATGCTGCACCAGCCGGACCTGCGGGCGGCGGAGAGAACGTTCCAGCTGATCGCCCAGGTGGCCGGGCGGACGGGGCGCGGGGAAAAGGCAGGGCGGGTGATCGTGCAGACGATGTCCCCGGATGACGCCGTGATCCAGCTGGCCGCCGAGCACGATTACCTGGGATTCGCAAAGCGGGAGCTGGCGCAGCGGCGGGAGCACCATGCCCCTCCCGCGACGAACCTGGCGCGGGTGATCGTCCGCGGGCCCCGTGAGGACCTCGTCCGGGCCGAAATCCGCAAGATCGTGGAGACGCTGAAAGAGACGGCCAAAGGGCGCGGCGACGACCTGAGGATTCTCGGTCCCGCCCCCGCGCCGATTCTGCGACTGAAGAAGCTATTCCGATATCACTGCCAGCTGTCGGCCCCGACGATCGAGCAGATTCTCGAATGGTGGCGCGCCGCGGAAGCCCGGTTTTCGCTGCCGGACGAAGTCGAGCTGACGATCGACGTCGATCCACTCGATTTAAGATAGAGGACGCTCGCCAGGTGAGCGGCAAGGCGCGAGCCGCCGGTCGAGCCAGGAGTTGTTCGCCAAACCGCACGCCTCAACATCCACCGCGCTCCAGAGCAGCACCAAAACAAACCGTCCCTGCTCTCTTCTTGAACTTCGCTTTTCACCGTGGGCGGCGGCCGATATTCTGCGTCTCCCCGTCGTTTCGGCTTGCCGGGACGCGCGGAGGATCGCGAGGGGGCGTAGCTCAGTTGGGAGAGCGCAGCGTTCGCAATGCTGAGGTCGAGGGTTCGACTCCCTTCGCCTCCACTCGACGAAAAAAGGGACGGATACAAATCGTGTCCGTCCCTTTTTTGTTCGCTCGATCGGTCCGGGCGGTTACAGCCCGAGCCACGGCAGCGGGGCGCCGGCCGGCGGCAGCGTCACGAGCTGCACGCCCGTGACGTCCGGATGGCCGGAGACCTCCTTCAGGGCCGCTTCAGAAGGCTCGTTGTCGAGGTTCAGGATCGCGATCGCGTCGCCACCCGGCTGATTCTTGGCCCGGCCGAGTGCCATCCGCGAGATGTTGACCTGGTGCTTGCCGAACGCCGTCCCGATGGCGCCGATCAGGCCCGGGACGTCCTTATGGCGATAGACGAGCATGAGACCGTCGAGGTAGGCGTCCATCTGGTACTCGTCGAGACGCACCAGCCGCAGGAACTCGTTCCCGAAGATCGTGCCGGCCGCCTGCCGTTCGCCTTCAGTCGTCCCGATCGAAACGGAAATCATTGATGCGAAATCAGCCGAGATATTGGACTTCGTTTCCGTGATGCTGATTCCGCGATCGCGGGCCATCAGCTCGGCGTTGATGATGTTGACCTCTTCCAGGGCGTGCTGGAGCAGGCCGGCGGTGAACGCATTCGTGATCAGCTTCGTCGGCCGGCCGGCCGCGTCACCCTGGTAGGTGATCGTCGCGGAATTCACGGCGGCGCCGCGGGTCAGCTGGGCGAGGAACAGGCCCAGGCGGTAGCCGAGGTCGAGATAAGGCTTCAGGCCTTCCACTTCCTTGGCCGAGATGGCGGCCATGTTGACCGCATGCCGGACTTCATTGCGCGTGAAGAAGGCCTGCAGGATCTCGGCCGCTTCGACGGCGACCTGCTCCTGGGCTTCGTCGGTCGACGCGGCCAGGTGCGGGGTTGCGAGAACCTGCGGCAGCTTCGGCAGGCGCCAGTCCTTCGGCGGCTCGCTGGTGAACACGTCCAGCGCCGCGCCGGCCACGTGGCCGCTTTCGATGGCGTCGGCGAGAGCCGTTTCATCGACGATGCCGCCGCGGGCCGCGTTGATGATCCTGACTCCCTTCTTCATCGCAGCCAGACGCGTGGCGTTGATGATGCCTTTCGTCTCTTCGGTCATCGGTGTGTGGACGGTGATCACGTCGCACTTGGGAAGCATGGCGTCGATGTCGCGGAACAGCTCGACGCCCTGCTCGGCTGCCTTCTCAGGTGAAAGGAACGGGTCGTAGCCCAGAACGTTCATTTCCAGCCCACGGCAGCGACGGGCGACGGCGAGGCCGATCCGTCCGAGGCCGACGACGCCGATCGTCTTTCCGGCGAGCTGCGTGCCGTTGAAGCTCTTGCGATCCCACTTGCCTTCCCGCATGGTCTGCGATGCAGGCCCGATCTGGCGGACGAGGCCCATCAGCAGGGCGATGGTGTGTTCGGCGGTGCTGGTGGTGTTTCCGGCGGGCGTGTTCGAAACGATGATGCCCTGCTTCGTGGCGGCCGCGAGGTCGATGTTGTCGACGCCCACGCCGGCGCGGACGATCGCCTTGAGCCGGGTCTGGCCGTCCAGAAGGGCGGCCGTCAGCTTGGTTGCACTGCGGACGATAATCGCGTCCGCGTTCTTCAGCTCTTCCCGGACTTCTTCCGGTTTGAGACCCGATTTGACGACGAGTTCGATCCCCGGGGTCTCTGAGAGAAGTTTCTGGCCAGCGGCGGACAGACCATCAGTAATCAAAACGCGGGGCATCGTGACGCTCGGAAAAAGGGACCGCGGCCGCGGCAGGCGGGGGTCCGAGTGAGAAACGGGGCAAATGCGAAGAGGAAAGGATAGACGTCTGGCCCCCATGAGCAAGGCAACGCCCGACCGCGGACACGCCAGCTCGCCGTTCCGGCAGGACCGAGGCGCCCGTCGAGCCCCGCATCGCGCGAACAGCCCTCCTCAGGCCCAGAACGCCCCGCCGGCAATTGCCACCGATTCCGGGCCAGTTCGGCGGAAAATATGGGAATGAAAGACGCTCCACATGGCCACCGCCATCCCGCACGCAGCTCCGCGCGCAACCGGCCACGTGTTCATGGAGGGACTATGAACACCATCATCAGCAATCCGTCACACACCAGGATCCGGAAGGGCAGGAATTCCGTGCGACCGATCCGGGGCCGTTGCGAGAGTCCTGCCCTGCGGGCTCAGGGGGAAAGAGGGCAAGAAGTCGGGACCACCCATCAAAGCGCCCTCCTCGCTCGCAGTCCTACTTCGGCAAAGTGGGGGCATTGGCTGGGATCGGGGGCGACCTCTCCTACTGCACCGTATGCCGCGCGGAGCGGAGTTCGGACAGGATTCGGTGGGTGATCGCCAGTTCGAGCAGTTCGGGAACCGACCGGACACCGAGACGCTGCATCAGCCGCTGGCGGCGCAGCTCGACGGCCCGTTCCGAGATGAACAGGCGCGCCGCCATGGCCTTGTTGGTCGCTCCGTCAAAAATCAGCTGGAGCGTCTCGAGGTCATTCGGGCTGAGCCTCTGGATGCTCTCATCCAGCTCCCGGAATCGGTTGTCGGCCAGTCGCCATTCGGCATCGATCGCCAGGGCGCGGTCGACCAGGCTGGCCAGTTGTTCCCTTTGGAACGGCTTCTCCAGGAATTCCACGGCCCCGGTTTTCATCGCGGCGACGGCTGTGGAGACATCGGCATGACCCGTGATGAAGATCACGGGCAGCCGCTTCCCGGCTCGAACCAGATCAGCATACATCTCGAGGCCGGATTCGACTGGCATGCGGATATCGAGAAGCAGGCAACCAGGCCGGCCGGCGTCGACTCCCTCGCGGAAAGCGGCCGCAGAATCGAACGTCTCGACACGATGTCCGAGAGCCGACAGAAGCGCGGCCAGTGAGTCGCGGAAATCGCGATCGTCATCAACAACAAAGACGGTCGGCAGGCTCAAGGCGTGAAGTCGTTTCAACAAGTGGAAGCCGGACGGTCACACGGGCCCCGCCCTCTTCATGATTGGCAGTCTGGAGTTCGCCGCCGTGAGTAGCGAGGATACTGCGGCTGATCGAAAGTCCGAGTCCGAGACCATCGGGCTTCGTCGATTGGAGCGAAGCGCCGGCGACGTCGAACTCGTCGGGAAATCCCTCGCCATTGTCGTCGACGCGGATATCGATGTCCTCGCTGGACCACGTCGTCGAAATCGAGACCACGCGCCGGCCCCGGGGGCGGCATTCGACCGCCTGAGCTGCGTTCCGGATCACGTTAACCAGGACCTGCTGGATCTGGATCGCGTCGACGAAGACCTGGGAGTGGGTGGTCTCGTCGCATTCGACACGGACCGTGACCGATCGGCTCTGGAGATCGGGCTCACAGAGCGCGACGACATCAGTGATCAGGGAATTGACTGACTCGATCGCCCGCGGGGTCGTTCGAGACCGGACAAAGTTTCGCATGCGACGGATGATGGCGCCTGCGCGTTGCGCCGATTCGCGGATGCGCGAGGCGTTTCTCACCAGAGGCTGACGGTCAACCAGATCGCCGTCGGTCAGGATGAGCAGCGTTTCGGCGTAGTTGGAGATCGCGCCCAGGGGCTGGTTCAGTTCGTGCGCGATTCCTGTCGCCAGTTCTCCCAGGCTGTTCAGCCGTGAGGCATGTGCCAGCTGCGACTGGAGCTGAAGCGTGCGCTGTTCGGAGGCAGCCCGTTGGGAAGCCTCTTCGGCGAGGGCGACGTTCAGGTCGGAGAGCTGGAGCGTTCGTTCCTGAACACGCTGTTCCAGCTGATCCCGGGCCTCCATCAATTCCAGTTCATGGGTTTCGAGCCGCTCGACCTGCTGCCGGATCAGCGTGACGGCTGGCCCGAGGACCAGCCAGTAGAGGCCGGCCATCAGGGTGATGACCAGCATGGTCGCCACGAGCCCGGTGGCGCGGAGTCGCACGACCTGCTGCTGTGCGTCCTCCTCGTAGAGCTGGACGATGTGGTCCATTGCGGGAAGAAACTCCCGTTCGGCTGCGAGCAGGCTCGCGATGGAACGGTGTCTCTGATAGGGGCGCTCACGCAGTTCGTTGACCGCCGTGGCGATCGACGAGACCTGTCGGTCCAGTCCGGTCAAGTGGGACATGATCTCGGGATTCCGGGTCTCGGAGAGCTTGAGCGACGCATCACCCTGCTTCAGTCCCTCGTGAACGCGGCGCCACTCGGCGAGTTTGTCCTGCAGGGCGAGGTCTGCAGACGGGTGCGCCTGGGGATCAATCGCGATGGCGAGCGCGTCCTTGGCAATGCTCTGACTGAGCATTCGCTGCCGGCCGGCAAGGTTGATGACCGGTGCCGAGAGATTCAGCCGCACGAGGAGTGGCTGCAGAACAGCCTGATCCAGCAGCAGCAGCCCTGCCACGACGGCCAGCGCGATGCCGTAACGCCGCCCGAGGCGGCGAATCAGCAGTTCTGGACGATGAGGCATACGGAGAAACAGGGGCCGGGCCGGTAACTTTTCGCCACGGCTCGGTGAGCCGTGAAACCGTGGAAATTTCTGGAATGAGCGCACGTCCGAGACGGCCGTGGCAGGTCAGTCCTCACGTTCCGGGAGGCCCTAAGGAAAACGACGTGCCGTTCGACCTGAAATCGGGAGACTTCCCGCGTTACGGGGAGAATCGCGGGTTTCGGGCGGACGTCAGGTTCCACAGCTGCAACGGTTTCGTGCAGCACTGCATGGATGCGCGACAGGGGGAAATTGGCTCAGGGCCACGATCGCGGCCGGACTGTTCGGATATCCGAACAAATACCCCCTCTCTGGAGTGACCGGCCTTCGCAATGCATTTGGAGTCGCCCATGCTGCCGTCGTCGATCTCCTCGCTGCGCTCACATCGAGGTGCTCTGGTCGGCGGTGAGTCTCGTCATGGGAAGGCGACTCCATGAGTGCTGCTGAGAAGGCGACGTCGATCCGGCTTCTTGATGTTCATTCTCCTCCGATGCGTGCGTTCCACATGACGTGGTTCGCGTTCTTCCTGTGCTTCTTCGCCTGGTTCGGCATCGCTCCCCTGATGCCGATCGTTCGCGACGAACTGCATCTGACGAAGGACCAGGTTGGCTGGTGCATCATCGGATCGGTCGCAATCACAATCTTCGCCCGCCTGTTCATTGGCTGGCTGTGCGACCGTATCGGACCGCGACTGGCCTACACCGGCCTCCTCCTGATCGGCTCGATCCCGGTGATGGCGATCGGCCTGGCCGACAGTTTCACCACGTTCCTGCTCTTTCGCGTGGCGATCGGAATGATCGGGGCGTCGTTCGTCGTCACGCAGTTCCACACCTCGGTGATGTTCGCGCCGTCGTGCGTCGGAACGGCCAACGCAACGGCCGCCGGCTGGGGGAACCTCGGGGGCGGCGTGACGCAGATGGTCATGCCGCTGGTCTATGGCGCGTTCGTCACGAGTCTCGGGTGGACGAGTTCTTCCGCCTGGCGCGGCAGCATGTTCGTCGCCGGGGCGATCTGCTTCCTGACCGGCATCGCCTACTACTTCCTGACTCAGGACACGCCGCAGGGAAACTACGCCGACCTCAAGGCTCGCGGCCTGCTCGCGAAGAAGCCTGCCGTCGAAGGCTCGTTCCGGGCGGCCTGTCGCGATCGCCGCGTGTGGGTGCTGTTCGTCGCCTATGCCTGCTGTTTCGGCCTGGAACTGACGCTCGACAATGTCGCCGCGCTCTACTTCGTCGACTACTTCGCGGAGTTGAAGTCGGCCGACCCGATGTCGGCCCTCAAGACCGCGGGGTTCATCGCAGGGCTGTTCGGTTCCATGAACCTGTTCGCGAGGGCGCTGGGGGGCTGGATCGGAGACAAGTTCGGATCGAAATCGGGGCTCTCCGGCCGCGCCCGCTGGCTGTTCCTGACGCTGTTTTGTGAGGGCATCGCCCTGCTGATGTTCTCGCAGGCCCGGACCCTTGCCGTCGGGATTCCGCTGCTCATGCTGCTCGGGCTGTTCGTGAAGATGTCGAACGGCGCGACCTACGCAGTCGCGCCGTTCCTGAATCGCGAGGCCCTGGGCAGCGTGACGGGCATCGTCGGGGCCGGCGGAAACGTCGGAGCCGTGCTGGCCGGGTTCCTCTTCAAGTCGTCCGCCATCACCTGGCCGACCGCGATGTTCCTGCTGGGAATCATCGTGACGCTGTCGTCGTTTGCGGTGCTTGCGGTCCGCTTTGCGGACAAGGCTGCAGAAGACCTTGCCCCGCAGGGTGAACCCTCACTGGGCCACGGCGCCGCGATCGCGCAGGCCTGATTCGCAGCGACCCGCAGGACGGGCCGGCTTCCTGGTTCATCCCTCTTCCTGACCTGGATCTCCTGATGATTTCTGTTCCGGAATCCGTTTCGATCAACTCACCGAAAAAGACTGTCGTCGTCATCGGCAACGGGATGGTGGGCCTGAGGTTCTGTGAAAAACTCGTCGAGTTCGACAAGGCGGGTGAATACCGGATCGTGACGTTCTGCGAAGAGCCGCGGGCGGCGTACGACCGCGTCGGCCTGACATCGTTCTTCGCGCATCGCGATGCCGAGAAGCTGATGCTGGCGAAGCTCGACTGGTATGCGGCGCATGGTGTGGAACTGCATCTGGGAGACCGGGCGGACGTCATCGATCGCGAACGCTGCCAGGTCACTTCTCAGAAGGGAGTCGTGATTCCCTACGACAACCTGGTGATGGCGACGGGATCGATTCCGTTCGTGCCACCGGTGCCGGGTGTCGAGAAGGCGGGGGTGTTCGTTTACCGGACCATCGAGGACCTGGAACGGATCATTGCCTACTCCAAGAATGCGAAACGCTGCGCGGTGCTCGGAGGCGGGCTGCTCGGTCTGGAGGCGGCCAAGGCCGTGTATGACCTGGGCCTGGAAGCGCACGTCATCGAGTACAACGGTCGGTTGATGCCGCGGCAGATCGACGACGCCGGTTCGCGCGTCCTCGTCGGCAAGCTGGAGTCGCTGGGAGTCCACGTTCACCTGAATTGCAGCGCCAAGGCGATTCTGGGGAACGGGTGTGTGGAGGAACTCGAGTTTTCGGATGGCACGAAACTCGAAGTCGACATGATCGTCGTGTCGACCGGCATCCGGCCGCGGGATGATCTCGCCCGCCAATGCGGCCTGGACGTCGGTCAACGCGGCGGGATTGTCGTCGACGATCGGCTCACGACCTCCGATCGCCGGATTTCGGCGATCGGAGAGTGTGCTCTGCATGGAGGAATGGTCTACGGGCTTGTGGCGCCTGGCTACGACATGGCCGAGACCCTGGCGACGCTCTTGACCGGCGGCGACCGGCGTTTCAATGGGGCCGACCTGTCGACAAAGCTCAAGCTGATGGGAGTCGACGTCGCCAGCTTCGGCGACTACGAGGCTGGCCCCGAAAAGGCCACGCCGTTGTTCTTCGAGAACCCGTTCGGAGGCGAATACAAGAAGCTGCTGTTCTCGAAGGACGGGAAAACGCTGCTCGGGGGGATTCTCGTCGGCGATGCGTCGCAGTACGGCACGCTGTCGATGCTGGCGAAGAGCGGCGCGGCGCTGCCATGCAAACCGCACGAACTGATCGTCGGCAGTTCCGGCGGCGCGCCGCTGGCCGGCGGGATCGATGGTCTGCCCGACTCGGCCCAGGTCTGCTCGTGCAACAACGTCTCGAAAGGGGCCATCTGCTCGGCGATTCGCGATCAGAACTGCGATTCCCCTGCGGCCGTCAAATCATGCACGAAGGCGGGGGCAGGATGCGGGGGGTGCTTCCCGCTCGTGACCGACCTGTTCAAAGCCGAAATGAAGAAGCTCGGCAAGTCCGTCACGAATCACCTGTGTGAACACTTTGCGTACTCGCGCACGGAGCTGTTCGCGATCGTCAAAACGAAGCAACTGCGAACGTTCAGCGAAGTTCTCAAGCAGTCCGGGACGGGCCACGGCTGCGAAACGTGCAAACCGGCCATCGCGTCCATCCTCGCTTCGCTGTGGAACGAGAACGTTCTCGACGCGCCGCATGAATCGCTGCAAGACACCAACGACCGTTTCCTGGCCAACATTCAGCGTGGCGGCTCGTATTCCGTGGTGCCGCGGGTCCCGGGTGGAGAAATCACTCCCGAGAAACTGATTGTGATTGGCGAGGTCGCCCGGGAATTCAACCTGTACACGAAGATTACCGGCGGCCAGCGGATCGACCTGTTCGGGGCGCAGGTGCACGAACTGCCGGAGATCTGGGAGCGCCTGGTCGAGAACGGTTTCGAAAGCGGACATGCCTACGGCAAGTCGCTGCGGACCGTGAAGAGCTGCGTGGGATCGACGTGGTGCCGCTACGGTGTCCGCGATTCCGTCGGTTTCGCGATCGAGATCGAGAACCGCTACAAGGGGATCCGCTCACCACACAAGATCAAGATGGCTGTCTCGGGCTGCACGCGCGAATGCGCCGAGGCGCAGTCGAAAGACGTCGGGCTGATCGCCGTGGAAGGTGGCTACAACGTCTACGTCTGCGGCAACGGCGGGACGAAACCCAGGCATGCCGAGCTGCTGGCGGCCTGTGTCGATGAGGCGACGGCGATCAAGTATGTCGACCGGTTCCTGATGTATTACATCTCAACGGCCGACAAGCTGATGCGGACGTCGACCTGGTGCGAGAAGCTCGAAGGGGGCATCGAGCACATCCGCGACGTGGTGGTGCACGACAAGCTCGGCATCGCGGCCGAACTGGAGCAGATGCTGCAGCGGCTGGTCGACACGTACCAGTGCGAATGGGCCGCGGTGGTGAAAGACCCCGAGAAGCGGAAACGGTTCCGCCAGTTCATGAACAGCGACGAGACTGAGTCGTGCATCGAAGTCATTTCGCAGAGGGGGCAGTTGCGTCCCGCGGATTGGCCCGGCGAACTGGTATCACTGGAACAGTTCCAGTCACTGCCGAAGCCCGCGGCCGAAGAAGTCGAAGTCGACGATTCAGGCTGGGTGCAGGTGGGCGTCATCGACGACTTCCCGATGGATGCCGGGGCGACGATCAAATACGGCAAGACTCAGATCGCGGTGTTCAACTTCGCGAGTCGCGGGGAATGGTACGCCTCTCAGAACATGTGCCCGCACAAGAAAGCATTCGTTCTCGCGCGGGGCATCGTGGGCGACCAGAAGGGGGAACCGAAAGTCGCCTGCCCGCTCCACAAGAAAACGTTCTCGCTGAAGACGGGCGAGTCGCTGTCGGACGCCGAATACAGTATCGAGACGTTCCCGGTGAAGGTCGAGGGGAGCGCGGTTTGCCTGCGATTGCCGCCGGTCGAAGTGCTTGATGAACGCCATGCGACGGAGATCGGATGCGCGCTCGCGTCCTCCTGTCTCACCCACCGTAACCGGGAACTGGTGGAAGCGTGACGACGACGCGGCTGCTGACGCTCGATGACCTTTCGAATGGCCTGAAGGGGGCCGGCGATGCGACGGTTTCGTTGCTCGATCAGTTACTGGCCGAGCAGCACGACCTGACGGCCGTTGAAGCGTTCTCACGCGATCATGCGTCCTGCACCGGCCCGGCGCAGGCGAAGTACTACTCGCGTCTCCTGCCTGCCGCTCCTCCCGGCCCCGGCGAGCAGTACGCATTCGAAGTCGACCTCGATCGCTGCTCGGGCTGCAAGGCGTGCGTCACTGCCTGCCATTCGTTGAACGGGCTGGACGAGCAGGAGACGTGGCGGGACGTCGGCCTGCTGATGGGAGGAACCGAGCAGCTGCCAGTGATCCAGCATGTCACGGCGGCCTGCCACCACTGCGTCGAGCCGGCCTGCATGATCGCCTGCCCGGTCAATGCCTACGAGAAAGACCCGCTGACGGGCATCGTCAAGCATCTCGACGACCAGTGCTTTGGATGTCAGTACTGCACGCTGGCCTGTCCTTACAACGTTCCGAAGTACCACGCGCAGAAAGGGATCGTCCGCAAGTGCGACATGTGTTCGAGCCGGCTCAAGACGGGTGAAGCGCCGGCATGCGTCCAGGCCTGCCCGCACGAAGCGATTTCGATTCGTGTCGTTTCGACGGAACGTGTGCGGGAAGACTCCGAGACGAATCGGTTCCTTCCCGCCGCCCCCGATCCGGCGATCACGCTCCCGACGACCCTGTATCGGTCCACCCGGGTCTTTCCCCGAAATACACTCCCCGCCGACTACCACGCCCTGAGCCCCGAACATCCTCACTGGCCGCTGATCGTGATGCTGGTCCTCACACAGCTTTCGGTGGGGACATTCATCGTGGGGGTGCTGCTGGATGAGACGCTCCCTGCTACGCTGGCGGCCGTACTGAGGCCCTTTCAGGCGACGGGAGCGCTCGTTCTCGGACTTCTGGCGCTCGGGGCGAGTACGTGCCATCTCGGCCGGCCGCTCCTGGCATTTCGCGGCATTCTCGGCCTGCGGCATTCGTGGCTGAGTCGCGAGATCGTCGCGTTCGGCCTGTTTGCGGGGCTCGCCGTTCCCTACGCCGCGGCGTGCTGGATTGCTTCGCCCGGAAGGCCGCTTGGCCCGCGCTGGGCCGAACAGGCCTCGGCCCTCCTTCCGGCGCTCGGAATGACCGTGGCCGCGACAGGGGCGCTCGGCGTCTTCTGCTCGGGGATGATCTACGTGTTCACGCGACGCGAACTGTGGAGCTTCGAACGCACCATGGCCCGCTTCGCGATGACATCTGCACTGCTCGGCATCGCCACGGCATGGCTGTCGTTGCTGCTGGTCTCGCGCTCCGTCGACAGCGAAATCGCCAGGGAGCTTCTCACGGCGGCGGGACCGCAGTTGACCCGCGGCCTCATGCTCGCGACGGGCCTGAAGCTCGTGTTCGACCTGCTGATCCTCAAGTCGCTGGCCGACCTTCGCCTGACTTCGCTCAGACGCACCGCGCTCCTGGTCACTGGCGTCCTGTCGCCGATCGCGCTTGCGAGAATTGGAGCGGGAATCCTGGGAGGCATCGCCCTGCCGATGCTCGTGTTGAACGCCCTTCCGGATGCGGCCCGGCCCGACCTGACGATTACCGTGAGCATGGCAGTCGCCTGGATGGCCTGCCTCGCGGGAGAGTTGCTCGAGCGTTATCTCTTCTTCGCCGCGGTCGCTGCCCCGCGCATGCCCGGAGGCATTCGTTCGTGACGATTGAAGCTCAGAATCCCCGTCTGTCGGCAGGTTCGCTCCTGCACCAGCGTGATGGCCGATTGACGCGGGAACTGCTTCTGGAGCCGGGAGCGCATGGTCTGGGGCTCGCTCCACAACGACTGAAACCGGACGCCACGACGTCGATGGTCTGTGGTTACTGCTCGACGGGCTGCAGCCTGAACGTGCATCTCAAGGACGGCCAGGCGGTCAATCTGAGCCCCACCACGAGCTACCCCGTCAATCTCGGGATGGCCTGCCCCAAAGGGTGGGAAGCGCTCACCGTGCTCGATGCGCCGGACAGGGCGACGACGCCGCTCCTGCGAAACGCGGCCGGGAGGCTGGCGCCGGTCGACTGGCCGACGGCGATGGGAGAGTTCGTCCGCAGGTTCCAGTCGATTCAGCGGCAGCACGGGCCCCATTCGATCGCGTTTCTCAGCACGGGACAGATGCCGACGGAGGAGATGGCATTTCTCGGATCGCTGGCCAAGTTCGGCTTGGGGATGCTGCACGGAGACGGCAACACGCGGCAGTGCATGGCGTCGGCCGTCGTCGCTTACAAGCAGTCGTTCGGCTTTGATTCGCCTCCCTACAGCTACGCTGACTTTGAAGAGTCCGACGTACTCGTCTTCGTCGGCGCGAATCCGTGCCTTGCGCATCCCATTATGTGGGAACGGGTCATGCGCAACCGGCGGTCGCCGGAGATTGTCGTGATCGATCCGCGGGCGACCGAAACCGCGATGGCGGCCACGCAGCATCTTGCTCTCGCCCCCAAGTCGGATCAGACGCTGTTCTACGGGCTGGCGCGGATCCTGATCAAAAACGGCTGGATCGATTCGCGCTTCATCAATCAGTCGACGGCGGGCTTCGAGCAGTTCTGGGAGTTCGTCCAGCCGTTCGACCTCGATCGTGTCGTCGCTGAGACGCGACTCAAGGCATCGCAGATCGAGCGACTGGCCGAGACGATTCATGAGCGGGGACGGTCATCGTTCTGGTGGACGATGGGAGTCAATCAGAGCCACCAGGGTGTTCGCACGGCGCAGTCGATTATCAATGTGGCCCTGCTGACCGGAAACATCGGACGGCCTGGAACCGGGGCCAACTCGATCACCGGGCAGTGCAACGCCATGGGCTCGAGGCTGTTCAGCAACACGACGGGCCTCCTCGGTGGACACGATTTCACCAACGCCCAGCATCGCGAGAAAGTGGCCGGTGTGCTCGGCATCGACACCGCGACGATCCCGACCGAGAACAGCCTGGCCTACAACGAGATCATGGAGGGGATTCTTCGCGGGAAGATCAAGGGGTTGTGGGTGATCTGCACGAACCCGGCTCATTCGTGGATCAACCAGAGTTCGGCTCGCGACATTCTCGACCGCCTCGACTTTCTCGTCGTGCAGGACATGTATCACACGACGGAAACTGCGCAGCGGGCGCATCTCGTGCTGCCGGCCGCCGGCTGGGGAGAAAAGGAAGGAACTTTCATCAACTCCGAGCGCCGCATCGGTGTGATCAAGAAGGTGCGCAAGGCCCCCGGGCAGGCGCTGGCCGACTTCCAGATCTTCCGGTTAGTGGCGGAGGCGTGGGGCTGCGGAAAGATGTTCTCCAAATGGACGTCGCCGGCGGCGGTGTTCGAATCGATGAAGGAGCTGTCGCGAGGTCAGCCGTGCGATTTCAGCGGCGTGCGTGATTACGCATTTCTCGATGAGCGGGGGGGCGTGCAATGGCCCTATCCGCAGGAGGGGGGCGACGATCACCCGGAGCGGAGGCTGTTTGCGGACGGACGGTTCTTTCATCCGGATGGCCGGGCGCGGTTCGTATTTGAGGAGCCGCGGCCCATGACGGAACTGCCGTCGGCCCAGTATCCGCTGCTACTGCTGACGGGCCGCGGGACGGCCTCGCAGTGGCATACGCAGACGCGGACATCGAAGTCGGCCGTCCTGCGGAAGCTCTACCCGGAAAAGCCCTACGTGGAGCTGAACCCGGGGGACGCGAAGCGGCTGGCGATTGTGCCCAATCGCTGGGTGACCGTGTCGTCGCAGCGCGGGCAGATGCGGGCCCTGGCCGTCATCGCGCCGACAGTCGCCGTAGGAACGGTCTTCATTCCGATGCACTACGAAGCGACGAACCGCCTGACGGACGCCGTCTTCGACCCCTACTCGAAGCAACCGTCGTACAAGGCGTGTGCAGTCCGCGTCTCTCCGGATTAGGGCACGTTGACATTCGCTGTCGCGGAGGCCGGCCCCCCGGGGGGGAGACCTGTGACGACCTGTGACAGCGAACAACCGTCTGAAACATTGGAGTTCTGGACCTGTGACATGTGTGACATGTGTGACGAGCTGTGGAGTGTTTTTCACCCCCTCTCGCGGGGCTGATCCCTCTCTGTTTGCGTTGCCAAAGAACGAACTCTCTCACCTGACGGGCGAGGTTGCGCATCGAGAAGAGTCTTCGCCTGCCTGAAGGGGCCTGGGGCCCGAAACTTCCTTTGGGAAGGTGGTTGCGTCGCGTGCCGCAACGAGAATCTGACATCGGGCCGGGAAGTTTTCGCCGGCGCGCAGGGCAGGTTGAATGTCCGTGCGGCCTGACACCGGACCATGAAGCCCGCGCCGGTCTTGCCGTTGAAAAGGAATATCGCGGTCGTATGGATTGTGAGGGCGGCGTCTCGGCCGTGCCTCGCAGTTGATCGCCAGAACCTCGTCTCTTGCGACGTAGGGTCTCCGTAAGGTCCCGCCGATGAGCTGCGGAGACCGAACGGCGAGGCTCTGATGACCACGATTGCAACACGGACTCCGAGTCACCGCTCCGGACGGGCGGGTGGCCCTCTGAGCGTGCAGCTCCGTTCCGTACCACGGACGTCTGAACTGTTCTTCGAAGCGGGTTGGCGTGATCTCGAACGCCGCAGCGTCCATTCCAGCCCGTTTCTGTCGCCATCATTCCTGCTCTCGCAGCCGGGCGTATTCTCGCCCGACGATTCTGCACAGCTGCTGACCGTGATGGATGCGGACGGCCGCTGGTACGCGGCCGGCGTGTTTGAGGCGGTGACGGGATCTCGCCAGCTTCCCGCTCCGCACCTGCAGGCCGTGCGGGGGCAGCACTGTTTCCTCAGCGGGCTTCTTCTGGATCCCGCGCATGCTGGGGAGGCCATCGGAGCAATCTGGCGCGCCCTCGACGCCCAGGGATTGCACGGCGTTGCATTCCCGCAGTTTCCCATTGAAAGCCGGCTTGGCGACCTGCTGTCGTCCCATTGCTCCGGACAACAACTGGCCGTGGTCACGGACGGCGTTCAGCATCGTGCCACCGTGAGCCTCGACGACGCTTCCAACAATGTCGGGATTTCGGAGAAGCGGACGAAGAGTCTGCAGAAGGGCCGACGCGCCCTGGCGCGTCATGGAAACGTCGGGAGTCGCTTCCGCGACTGTTCACGCGACGATCCATCGGCGATCGATGAGTTCCTGCGGCTCGAATCACTCGGGTGGAAGGGAGAGGCGGGCTCGTCGCTGGCTTCAACCCGGCGGGAGGCCGACTGGTTCCGGACAGTCGCCCTGTCGCTGTCGATGCAGGACCGGATCCGCTTTGCGGAACTGCTGGTGGACGACCGGGTCATCGCCAGCATGTGCCTGTTGCGGGCGCAGTCCGAGTACTTTGCGTTCAAGATCGGCTGGGATCCGCAATGGGAAAGGGGATGTCCCGGGTTTCTCCTCGCAGCTGAAGTTCGCGCTCATCTGGGGCAGCTGACGGGGTGCGAAAGAATCGATGGCTGCGCGCGGCCGGGAAGCTTTCTGGACCATGTCTGGCCGGGGCGTATGGCGGTCGGCGACGTGGTGTTCACCACCAACCGTTTCGGTTCCATGCTGGCCATCGGGACGCAGTGGGCCCGGTCCCTCCTCCGGAAATGGCGCGGCCCCGCGGGAGAAGTGCCTCAGCGAGCCGTCGGCAGCGATGCGGTGGCTGGAGGGACGCCGGCATGAACTTGCCTACCATGTGGACTCTGGAAACTCGTGAGTATTCGTCCGCGCCTTCCGATCATCGACGAGCGCTGGATGGCATTCGCGGAATCGCCATCCTCACGGTCTTCCTCTACGACTGCCTGAAACTCCCTCCGGGAGGCCCGATCAGCTTCGTGGTCCGAAAGGCGAGTGCTGCGGGCTGGGTCGGAGTCGACCTGTTCTTCGTGTTGTCGGGATTCCTGATCACGGGCATCCTGCTCGATTCGCGCGGAAAGCCGGGATACCTGTCGAGCTTCTTCGCACGTCGCTCGTTGCGAATCTTCCCGCTGTATTTCCTCTCGCTCTGGATCACGTTCGTCCTCCTGCCACAGCTCGCGGAGTTCCTGCCATCCGCAGGCCCGATCTCCGAGCGCATCGGCCTCCTCTCGACGCATCAGGTCTGGTTCTGGACTTACCTGCAGAACTGGTGGATGGCCTTTGAAGGGCACTGGCCCGACGTCAACTACCTCAATCATTTCTGGTCGCTGGCCGTTGAGGAACAGTTCTACCTGGTCTGGCCCTTCCTTGTGGGCTGGCTGAGCCTGCGTGGCCTGACGCGTCTGTGCTGGGCCTGTGTGATCGGCGCCCTGGCGCTGCGGATCGGGCTGTGGATCAGCGGCGCACCCTCGGTGGTGATGTACGTCACGACGGTGACGAGGATGGACAGCCTGGCCCTGGGCGGCCTGTTCGCCATCGGACTGAGGTCGCCGGTGTGGTATGCGCGGCTCAGCCGAATCGCGGTTCCCGGGATGATCGGATTGGCCGGCCTGATTGTCGGACTGGATGCCGTCTGGCCTGTACTCAAGACGCAGACGGCCGGCGCCCAGACGATCGGACACACTCTGCTGGGCTTCCTGTTCGGGATGCTGGTCTTTTCGGCAGCGGCGATGAAGCCCGATCACCTGGCCGCCCGCCTGCTGTCGCAGCGCTGGCTGACGTTGCCGGGACAGTTCAGCTACGCGATGTACGTCATGCACCGGCCGGTCCACAAACTTGTCACCAGGGCCGACTGGGCGGTCGTTCCTTCAGCAATTCAGCCGCTGGCGGTTTTCGTTGCGACTCTCGCCCTCTCGCTGGTGTGCGCGGCGCTTTCCTGGAAGTTCTTCGAAAGGCCGTTCCTGTCGCTGAAGGCATGGTTTCCGAGGCCGGGCGAGAAACGACCGGCATCGGAAACGCCGGGCGAGCCGGCGGTCCAGGCGGCTGCCGCTACTTGTTGAGGACCTCGTCGAGATTCATCAGCTCGTTGATGGTCATCGTCCAGGCCGCGAGTTCACCGTGCGGAAGCATCGCATCGGCTTTCGATTCTCCCACGGCAATGAGTTTCTTCGCTGCCTCGACGTCGGCGCTGTAGACGGCGAGGAGGCGGTCATGGACACCACGGACGATGCTGCGTTCCGTGTTCTCCAGCGGGCGGGAGATGAGCCGGGATGTCACGAAGTCCAGCCGCTCGTCGAAGCTTCCACCGGCCTTCAAAGTATTCTCGGCCAGGCGGCGGGCCGCTTCGACGAACTGTTCATCGTTGAGGGTCACGAGCGCCTGGAGCGGAGTATTCGTCCGCTCGCGGCGCACGACGCACGTTTCACGGCTGGGAGCGTTGAAGATCTCCATCTGTGCCGGCGGAGCGCTCCGCTTCCAGAAGGTGTACAGGCTGCGGCGGTAGAGGCTTTCGCCCGTATCGCGGACGTAGTTCCGGGTGTTGCTGCCGATCATCGCGACGGCTTCCCACACGCCGTCCGGCTGGTAGGGCTTCACGCTCGGACCACCGATCTTCGGTGACAGGAGTCCGCTTGTGGCGAGGGCTCCGTCGCGGATCATCTCGCCATCCATGCGGAACCGGGGGCCGCGGGACAGCAGCCGGTTCTCCAGGTCTTTCTCGAGCTTCGCGGGGGTCGCGACCGCCGCCTGGCGGTAGGTCGACGACATGACGACCTGCTTGAAGAACCGCTTGATATCCCAGCCGTTGTCGCGGAAGTCGAGAGCGAGCCAGTCGAGCAGTTCGGGATGGGATGGGAGCTCGCCAGTGATTCCGAAATCCCCCGCCGTGCGCACGAGCCCCGTTCCAAACAGTTCCTGCCAGAAGCGGTTCACCGTGACGCGCGCCGTGAGCGGCTGCTCGGGGAGCAGGAGCCATTTTGCGAAGCCGAGGCGATCTTTCGAGTAGTCCTCCGGAAAGGCGGGAAGCACGGCAGGCGTCTTCGGACGGACTTCATCGCGACGCTTGTCGTACTCGCCACGGAAGAGCACGAACGCCATGGCCGGTTCCGTTTTCTCCTGCATCACGTGGGCGATCTTTCCACGCCCCCGGATCGCGGCCTGTTCGCGTTCGAGGTTTCCCTGGTTCGTCGCCGCGGCCTGGTAGGCCTCGTCGATCGCACCCAGCCACCAGTCGTAGAGACCGTTGACTTCCGCATCTGTCCGTTTGTCGGCCGGCTTCCTGAGGGTTTTGGCGAGGAGGTCGGCCTGGCCGAGCGAGGAGGCTTCGAAGGTTTCGAGGACACGGCCGTAAATCCGCAGGTCATGCAGGCCAGCGGCCGAGATCGGATCGCTGCCGTTCCGCTGACCGATCTTGAAGGGGACCTGGGTCCTGATGCTGCCAGTGAGCCGGTCCTGCTCGACGTTCACGAACTGCGGCTTGCCGTTGTAGTAGATCTTCAGGCCGTCGGCTTTTGCCGTGCCGTCGTAGGTGATGACGACGTGGGTCCATTTGTCGACCGGCAGCGCCGCCTTCGAGACGACCTTCAGTGCGTTGCCGGGCCACGAGTCGATGATGTGCATTCCGATCCGTCGCTGCTGGACCCAGAAATCCCAGCCGCGGAAATCCTTGCTGTTGTCCATCCGTGCGCAGAGAGCGCCGCTCGAATCGTTCGACGCGACCTTCACCCAGGCTGCGATGCTGAACGGCTGGTCCTTCTCGAAATCCCCGATGTCGGGCGACTCCGCAGCTGCGCCGCCATTGAGCAACAGGGCCTTTTCTCCGGGGGGGCCATCCTGCCACTTCGCCTTGTCGGCCAGATCGAGCGTCTTCGATTCCTCTCCGATCTTCACCGCCAGGGATTTTCCTTCGCCCTCTCCGAGCCGCGCCTGGACGAGCAGCCCCGAGACGGGGGCCATTTTGTCGACGATGTCCTGTCCGGCAGTCTCGAGCCATTTGTCGAAGTCGCCCCGGCCGTCCTTCTTCCGCGCCTCGACGAGCTCTTTCGATTTCGGGACTTCGATTTCCAGTTCCTTCCACCGGACGAGTTCCTCGTCTTGGGGAACGACGATGATGGGCGGCGTGTCCTTGATGTTGCCGTCCATCGGGTTCTGAGTCGTGTTATTGAAGAACGCCGCCATCTCGTAGAACTCTTTCTGCGAGAGGGGATCGAACTTGTGGTCGTGGCAGACGCTGCAACCGGCGGTCAGGCCGAGCCAGACCTGGGCGGTCGTCTCGGTGCGGTCGCGGTTGTAGAGGACGGCGTATTCCTCCGCGATTGCGCCCCCTTCGTTGGTGGTGATGTTGCAGCGATTGAATCCGGAGGCGATCTGCTGGTCGTAGGTGCGGTTGGGGAGGAGGTCGCCGGCGAGCTGGTCGACGGTGAACTGATCGAACGGCATGTTCCTGTTGAAGGCGTTGATGACCCAGTCGCGGTAGGTCCACATCTCGCGGAAGTTGTCGATGTGGATGCCGTGGGTGTCGCCGTAGCGCGCGGCGTCGAGCCAGTAGCGGCCACGATGTTCGCCCCAGGCGGGGGAGGCGAGGAAGCTGTCGACGAGCTTTTCGTAGGCATCGTCCGATGAGTCGGCGATGAACTTCTCGACGGTCTCAGGGGCTGGTGGAAGCCCCGTGAGATCGAGGCTGAGGCGGCGGGCCAGTGAGCGACGGTCGGCTTCCGGGGCGGGCGCCAGCTCCGCGGCGTTGAGCTTCGCCAGAATGAAACTGTCGATCGGATTTCGGAGCGGAAAGGCGGGCTTCTCGATGTGCGGGACGGCCGGAAGCGTCGGGGGAATCAGCGACCAGTGCTGCTCATAGACTGCGCCGGCGGCGACCCATTGTTTCAGGGTTTCGATCTGGGCCGGCGTCAGATGCTTCTTCGTCGAGGGCGGGGGCATGATCTCGTCGGGATCAGTCGACGTGATCCGGGCGATCAACTGGCTCTCGTCGGGTTTGCCGGCGACGATCGCGCCCGTGGCCGTCGCATCGGCGAAACGGTCGAGGCGCAGGTCGGCCTTGCGGGAGGCGGAATCGGGGCCGTGGCAGGCGAAGCAGGCATCGACCAGGATCGGCCGAATGTCCTTGTTGTAGGTCGGCGGGGCGGCCTGGGCGAGCGCTTCGCTGAAGCAGGTCGCCGCGACCGCGACAGCGATCAGGACATCAGCACGCAGCATCGGACGACGCTCCGGTTCAGGCGGGACGAACGACGCAATCCTGAGAGGGATCGCGGTGAGGACCCTGATTGTAAGGAGCGGGTTGGCCGGACGCACTGGTGCAGGCCGGCTGGGCTGGTCGCCTGGGCCTCCTGTGAGGGGAAGAAATCCAAGAAACACGGGATCGGGGGGCTGAGCGTGTTTCTTGCCATTCCTCCCCTGGGATCTTTCGGCCGGGTGAAAAGAGGCCCTCCCGCGGGCGCCGGGGCGTGGAAATCCGGCGCGCGTGATACGGTCGAGCCGGGTGACTTGATGAGGTTGTGATTGTGTTCATGGTTCCTCCACCTGACTTGGATGGTTGCGCGCGGGGATGCCAGCGTGCTGTTGGGGGGAAGGGAACCACGGATAAGACGGATAGGACGGATCAGGAATGGGGGGCGTGACGCGATGGATTTTGGCTGGTTGGCAGGCGGGAGTGGGGAACCACGGAATACACGGAAGTGACGGGAGGAGGTTTTGGACGGTGGCTCGTTTTGGGTGGGGCCCCTGGACGGTCGGGGGAGGGCAGGGCTTTTCAAACAAAAAAACGACGCTCGGGATTCGGGCGTCGTCAATGAGGTGCTGGAGTGGCCGTCATCATCGATTACCGGCAAAAACGATTGTGGCCGTAGTGATTGACCGGTCCGCGGAAGTTGTTGTAGCCCGGCCGGACAGGGCGGTAGGCGTTGTAGTTCGAGTAGTTGAAGCTCACACCCGGGTTCACATACCCGTAGGCACCGCCGTATCCGTAGCCCGGCGTGGTGTAGCCGTAGCTGGGGGCGTAAACGGTGGGGTAGGGGTTCACGATCACCGGGGCGGGCTGATAGACGGGGTAGTTCCCACCCAGATTCAGGCCGAGCGAGAACCGATCGGACGCTTCGACATTGGCGACCGAGAACATCGACAGGGCCGCGGCCGCTGAGAGGAGAGTTTTGCGAAACATGGCAGATTCCTTCTTTTCCTTGGTGTGATGACGCCCGCGAGGTTTGCTGTTCCTCAGTCCTCCGGGCATGGCAGGACAGTTCGCAGCAGGCGTGCCAAGTGGGATGAGGGCGTTCCAGAGGCACAAAACGGCCCTCAACTCCGCGCAGCCTTCCAGGTCGGCAGGTTGGGCTCGTCAAAGTGACGACTCGCGCCGTCCAAACAGCGTCGATGGGTTGACGCATGTGTTGCAAGAACGTCACGCGCGACTGGTAACTTTCGCCCGGACGGCAAAATCGGCCGCTTTGAGGTCGCTTGCTTGACCACATGCCGACGACTCTCCACGCTGAGCGGCATGTCCAAGCCAAGAGTCTGTGTTCTGCGTGCCCCCGGCACGAACTGCGAAGTCGAGACCGCGTTCGCTTTTGAAACGTGCGGCGCCGTTGCGGACCAGGTGCATCTGTTCCGATTGCTCGAGCAGCCCACGCTCCTCGACCAGTACCAGATCCTGTGCATCCCGGGTGGATTCAGTTACGGCGACGACCTGGGAGCGGGTGTCGTGTTCGGCTCGCAGCTTCGCGGACGGCTCGGCGACGCCATCGGACGCTACCTGCAGGCGGACAAACTGGCCCTCGGAATCTGCAACGGATTCCAGGTGCTCGTGAAAGCCGGCATTCTTCCGGACGGCGCAGCGGGCTGGTCCGCCGATCCGACGAAACCCCGCGACACCACGCTGACGTGGAACGTCAACGGGAAGTACACGGCATTGTGGGTCAAACTCAAGGTGCGGTCGCCGCAGTGCGTGTTTCTCAAGGGGATCGACACGATCGACGTCCCGATCGCTCACGCCGAAGGGCGGATTGCTGTCCGCGATGCCTCCATTCTCAAGACATGGCGTGAGCGGGGACAGATCGCCGTCACTTATCACGGCACCGAAACGGAAAACTACGACGAAATGCTGCAGTACCCTGTGAATCCGAACGGATCGCTGGCGAACATCGCGGGACTGTGCGATGCCACGGGCCGGGTGTTCGGGCTGATGCCCCACCCCGAGCGGTTCCTCTGGGCGCAGCAGCACCCGACGTGGACTCGCGACGGACGCGAGGGGTACGGCGACGGGATGAAGATCTTCGAGAACGCGGTCGCGTATTTCGGTTGAGCACTCAGTGCCAGTGCCGATTGGGCCAGTGCCGATTGGGCCAGTGCCGATTGGGCCAGTGCCGATTGGGCCAGTGCCGATTGGGCCAGTGCCGATTGGGCCAGTGCCGTCTGGGCCAGTGCCGTCTGGGCCAGTGCCGTCTGGGCGTCAGTTCTTGGCGAACTCGAGCTTCATCTGGCGGTCGGGCTGTTCGCTGAACTCGCGATAGAGCATCGAGGGCTGGATGTCGCGGTTGTGCTGGTACTTTCCGCTGGCGTACTCGCGGATGTCGCCTTCGACCGTGTGGTAGAAGATCTGGCAGATCTCGATGCCGGGATAAATCCGGATCGGCTGGACCGCAAACATTTCGAGGGTCCAGTAGCCGCAGAAGCCGACGTCGCCGAAGCCGGCCGTGATATGCACGAACAATCCCAACCGGCCGATTGAGGAGCGGCCTTCGAGCATGGGGACGAGGTTGTGGGTCTCGGTGCGTTCGAGGGTGCGGCCGAGGTAGAGGCGGCCGGGGTCGAGGACGAGTCCTTCGGGCGGAATCTCGATCCTGCGGTGTCGGTTGGGCCGCCGCATATCGAGAATGACTTCCTCGTAGACCAGCAGCTCGTTGTGCAGACGCAGGTTGTAGCTGTTGGGGTTCACTTGCGACTCCTCGAACGGGTCGATGGCGATGTCGCTGCCGATCCGGGCTTGAATCTCGGGACCGCTGAGGATCATTGGGAAAGGCCGGAGGTAAGTGACGGAGTCCGGGAGGCGCTGTGATCGCGAGAGATGAACCGTCGTTGTGACGTGTCGGACATTTGAAGGCAGCCGCGCGGCAAATGCAAACCGTCAGTTCCGCGCGGCGCGCATTTGCGCTTCTTCAAAGAGATGTCGCGCGGCCCGGCCGCTGATGGTGGTGCGGCTGAGCAGTTCCGCGGCGATCCGCTCAGTGGCGTCCCACATGCCGGGCTGATCGAGGAGGTGCTCGGTTTTATCGAGCATGCGGCGGACAAGTTTCTCGGCCCGCCTGTCGTTTCCCGCGCGGGAGAGGCACATCGCATGCACTTCGCGCAGGTCCTGCGAAGCGCCGGCCCAGCCGTAAACGCCGGTGAGCCGGGCCTCTGCGGCGAGACCTCCCAGGAAGATCAGGATGGCCGTTTCGAGGTCGTCATCGGACGGTTTGACAGTCCCCTTGCGGATGGTGCAGGCCCCGAGCCTGGTTTCATCAGGAAGAATGCTGACACGCTGCACCGCCCGGCCGAGGGCCAGTGCGACGACAGCGTGCCCCGCTTCGTGGCAGGCGGTGATCTCTTCGGCCGAATGGGGCATTTGATGCAAAAAGGCAACAGGTCGCGGTTCACGAGGGGGGAGACTGCAGGTTGGCTGCTTGCGGATGGAGAGTCCAGCCGGAGGGGCGTTTCCGAAGGTGAACCGAAGCTCACACCATGCATAACCGGCAGCGGTTCCACAAAGCCCGCAGCCTTTGTGGCCTTTGTGCTGGGCAAGTCTGGCAAAGCCTGCCGAAGAATGGGGAAGTGGAAGTGTGCTCAATGGCTCCAACATCGGGGAGTTGGACGAATGACTGAATTGCTGCTGGCCCTGGACGAAGCCCGCCACACCTGTCAGGGACTGACCGATCGACACATCGTCGGAGTGCCGACGGGGCTGGCCCGGACCCTCCTGGATGCGGCGAACTGCGAAGCGGCGGAACTCCGCCGCAAGTTGCGGAATCGTGGAAGCTCGCGGGTGATCTGGACGACGGCCGGCGAACTGCTGACCGTCGTCGCGGAACTGGAAGAACGGTACGACGCCGCCACCTGATACTCGCGTCCGCAGTTCCTTCAGCGAACCGCGGACGCCAGTTGGTCGAGGCCGATCGGTTCCACGCGCATGGACTCCGTCGAACGCCATTCATGCGAGATGTTCCGCATGACCAGGGCATGGTCGAATTCTGCACTCCCTGCGGGGAACTTCGAGCGGTCATCGAACCAGGTTGCCTGCACTCGCCCGACGGAAAAAGGCTCGACGCGCCAGTCCGTCGTTACCAGTTCCAGCCCATCGAGCCGGCAGCAGTCTCCTGTTCTCGAGAAGCCCAGGCTGCCGGTCTGAAAAAAGCGGGACGATTCCGCGGCCGAGGCGAAGCAGGAGTCGTCGGGCCAGTGGCTGGAGTCGCTTCCGGACACGTGGATCTCGAGGCCGTCGCGAGCCTGATAGTCGAGCTGCACGTTTCGCCCGTCGTCGCGGACCTGAAATGTCCCGAACGAATGCTCGCCGGGAAAGAGCCGGCCGCCCGCGAGCCAGGTGAACATCGAGCCCGTGTCCCGGCGGGGAATGTAGACTCCGTTGAGGCACCTGCCGTCTGTGTTGTTCCACGTCACGGCGATCCGGTGGGCGCCGTTCTCACTGGCGAGGCCGAACAACGCCGGGACGCCCGTGGGCCGGATCTGTTCCAGTCGGATCAGGCACAGTCCGGCGATGGCATGTCCGTTGTGAATCTTCGGCCGCAGGGGGCGGGGCAGGAGCTTCTCGATGATCTGTGGATCGACTCGAAAATTCAGCAGGAGCCGTCGGCGAATCAGCCCGGTGATCGTTGGAATGCGCATTTCATCCTCCGCACGATGAACCGCAGGGCCGTTGAATTGCTAACACCGGGGGGGGGGGGGGCGACGGCGGGCAGACTTCAGAACCGGCTGGACAATGAAACGTAGAGTTGTCCGGCATCCGGACGGCTGAGCGCCGGGTTCGCGTTGATGGCATCTCCATACCAGAACCAGAAGTAGCCGATCTGCAGGGAGGAATCGGTCGACTTTCCGAGGATGAGGCTGAGGTCGAGTTCGCTTCCGATGTCGCCCGGCGTGGAGGCCGAGCCCGGGATGGGCAGGCCCTGGACGTCGTAGACGAAATCGCCGGTGCGCGTCTTGTGGAACCGGTGCCATTGCAGGTCGAAGGTCACATCCGCAACCGGGGCGAACTCGGCCCGGAGGCCGAGGTCGGTGAGGTTGGACCCCGACAGGTTGTCGATCAGGCCCCAGTAGCCGTGGCTGTCGGGATAGAGGATGTGCCAGGTGTTGATGCGTCTGTCTGTGGCGTCGCCGTCGCCCGAGCCGACCCAGCAGAAGCCGGTGAGCGTGAGCGAGTTTTCATCGGTCCCCAGGCGCGTGCCGCCGACGACCGAGATCGCTCCGGCGGTCACTTCCTGACCATTTCCACCGGCGACGAAGTTGTCTTCTCCGAACTGGCCCGCTCCCTCGAGCTCGAAGAGCCAGGTGGCCGACCAGCCGTCCTGTTCCGTCGGAACTTCGAGATTCCAGCGGCCACCGATCGTGTGGACGCTGCCATCGAGCCGAGTGATCTGCGGCTCGGTTTCATCGAGAAAGAGCCAATAGAGATCGAGCTCGCCGAGCGATTCGCTCTTTGTGCTTCCATAGAGGCCGCTGAACATTGCACTCTGGTCGGCGTGATCGAAGCTGCGGGAACGGAGCGGGCTTCCGGCGGCGGAGTTGACGGGGCGCGAGACGAAGGCGTCGATGAATGAATCCGACCAGCTGGTGTAGAATCGCGCGCCTTCGAAGTTGCGTTCGGTGTTGGCCCAGTCGAGTCGGGAGATCATCCGCTGCGAGCCGTAGTCGAGCAGCTGCCGGCCAACGCGAATGCGCGATTCGAGCTCTCCTTCCAGAACGAGCTGGAGATCGCCGTAGAGTTGGAGGAGGTCGGAGCGGTTTTCATCGAAGACTGTTCTCGGCAATTCCTCGCCGAAGTTCGAGGCATCGATGTAGGTGGCGCGGAACTCGAAGATCTCCGTCTGGAGCGCGGTGTCGATGAGAACGCGCCACTGCTGATACGTATTCTGCTGTCGCGGATCGCCGGGCCTGAGGCGTCCGTGTTCGTTGAAATACCGCCAGCGGATTTCACCGCCAGTCGCTTCCTCATCGCCGAAGATGTCGTCGGTGACGTGCAGCGTGGGCGCCTGGCTCGCGGAGGGCGGGGGGAGGGAGGGGACCGGCGACAGCGTTTCCACAGGCTCGAGCGTCACCGTGGCTGGTACTTCGTCGGCCGCGACTGCTTCGACAGCGGGGACGGCGGACTCTACGGGCGATGCCGACACGCCGTTGAACACCTGGTCAAGCCGCGCATCGAAATCATTCGAGGCGGGGGCGTCGGGAACGGGAAGCGGGGGGAGCGAGGACTGGGCCGCGGCCGGCGATGAGGCCAGCAGGGCGAAGATGGTCAGCAGCGGCGCCAGGCGAAGCATGGGAGGGACGTGCGGAACGACGGGGGAACCGCGCCGCCGGGTGACGCCACTCTGCCCGCCGCGCGCGGGAATCGTACGGCGTTGGCCGATTCGCCGCGTCGCCAGTCGCTTCCTCGCAGGGTCGCCCGGCAGAACATGCCGGAACACGTCCCCTGGCGGGCTATCCCGATTTCCTCAGGATGACTTTTCCCGTCTCTGAACAGACGACAGTCAACCCTTGCAGGGGTGAAGAATGCGAACCGCGGGCCAGCGGGCGCTGGCCAGTGCCCGACGACGCCCAATCCGGAAACAACGACGGCTCGCCGGGATCGGCGAGCCGTGGTGCGCGGTTCCGTTGAAACGCAGATCGTCAGATCCAGGTTGGTTCCCAGCCTTTGCGGTAGGGCTTGGTGAGCATGGCCTGGGCCTCGGCGGCGCCGGTGAGTTTCATGGCGGCGGAATCCCACTTGAGGACCGAGCCGGGGAGCCGGGCGGCGATCGTTCCGAGGAGGACCGTCTCCGTCAGCGGGCTGGCGTAGTCGAAGTGGGAGGTCGTCTTGTCCTCGCCACGGCAGGCATCGGCCCAGGAGACGTAGTGATCCCGGGCTTCGACGACAGGCAGTTCCTTTTCCGCGGGCTTGCCGTCGATGTAGTGCGTGGGCATGGCGACGTGCGGGATCAGCATGCTTCCCTTCTCGCCGACGAGGACGGATCCCGCGCCTCCCAGCTTGACGCTTTCGGGAAGTCCGAGGGTTTCGCGGGGCGGCACGACTTTCGCGCCGTCGTACCAAGTCACGCGAACCGATTTACCGGCGGTGATGTCCGTGCCGGGGAATTCATAGACGACCGTTTCGCTCTTCGGCCAGACCTCCTTGTTCATCGGCGGGGCATCGGCCCGGATGCTGGTCGGGGCGGTCAGCTTGAGGGCCATGAAGACCGGGTCGAGGATGTGGCAGCCGAAGTCGCCGAGCTGGCCGTTGGAGAAGTCCAGCCAGTTGCGCCAGTTGAAGGCGTGGTAGATCTTCGGGAGGTAGGGACGTTCGGGGGCGACGCCGAGCCATTCGTCCCAGTGGATGGTCGTCGGGACGGGCTCGGAGCCAGCGGGACGATCGTCGACGAGCCGCCACGTCGGACTCCCTCCCTGCCACGAATGGACTTCCCGAACCTTGCCGATTGCTCCGGCGTGCACTGCGGCCACCGCGGTGCGGTAGGCGGAGTGCGACTGGATCTGGTTGCCCATCTGGGTGACGACGTCGTACTTCTTCGCGGCCAGCTGCATCTGGCGGGCTTCATGGACGGTGTGCGTCAGCGGCTTCTGGCACTGCACATGCTTTTTGAGCTGCATGGCCGCGAGCGAGATCGGGGCGTGCATGTGGTCGGGCGTGGAGACGATGACCGCGTCGAAGGAGGCGGCATCGTCCAGCAGGCGACGCCAGTCAGTGTACCGCTTGGCCTGCGGGAACTTTTCCGAGGCCCGGCCGAAATGGTCCTTCGATTCGTCGATGTCGCACAGGGCGACCACGTCGACATTCGGGCTGGCGGCCGTGTTGACGAGGTCGGACCAGCCCTTGCCGCCGCACCCGACCGAAGCGACGCGGAGCTTGCCTGCGGCTCCGGCGACGCGGGCCCAGCTGGACGCGGGAAGGAGGGCGAGCGTACCGAGAGCAGCGGTGCTCTTGAGGAAGTGACGGCGGTTCGAACGGGTCGGCATGGCGGGCTCCTGGGAGGTTTGGAGGTGGGAATGGGATCATCACGCGCAGCGGGGCGAGCGACAACCACGGAGGCGACTCATTTCGAGCGGGGGGTGACGTTCCGGTAGAGCTTGACGTTCTTTGTGGAACGTCCGCCGGCGATGATCTCGGGGAGGCCATCGCCATCGAGGTCGCCGACGGCGATGTCCTCGGGGGCGATGCCGCCATTGTCGACAACGTGCTGCTCCCATTTCGTGCCGTCGCCGGAGACGTTTTCGAAGAGGAGGAGGGCGGGGCCTTTGATCTCGCCGGGGCCGGGCTCGCGGAAGCCGACGGCGACATCGTCGTCTCCATCGCCGTCGAAGTCGGCGGGATACACGGCGTGGCCCTGCTTGAGCTGGTCAGTCAGGACGATGCGCTTTACGTCGACGCCGCCGAGTTGCTTCGGCTTGTCGACCAAGTAGACCACTGCCTGGTTGCCGTGCATCGGTTCGATTGTCGCGAGCAGCAAGCCGCCGTCGCTGCGTTTTCCCGGCTTGATCTCGCCGGCCCCTTTCTGTTCCGGCTTCTCTCCGGTCGCTCCCGGGTGGATGAGCTGATGCACTCCCAACGCTCTCAGCCCTGACAGCCAATGCACTCCCTCCTGGCTCGCCGTGACCGTCGCCATTCCTCCGCCTGGACCAGCAAGATGCCAGTGATTGTGCATCCGGTTCATCGACTCATCGAGCACTTCGCGAGGCCAAGGCTCCGACTTGGGATTCTTCGGAATCGTGAAGGCGGTCAGCTCGACGCCCCCTTTTCCGGCGGTGGCGTTGAGGGGGGAGACCGTCAACTGCGGCTCGCCTTTGCCGAGGACGTCGCCGAATCGCATGCGGTGCGTCCACGAGATTGCTCCGATGGGGTGGACGGTCCACTTCTCATCGAGCGATTTGCCCCGCGAGAGCCACTGGATCGTTCCCAGGTGTTTGCCGTTGAGCCAACCGGCCCCGAGGGCGAAGTCGATTTTGCCGTCGCGGTCGATGTCGTGGGCCGCGATGCAGACGTTATCGAGTTCCGTCTGGTCTTCGATGACGACGTGGCGTTTCCAGTCGGGGTTCCGGTACCAGAGGACTTTGTTCTCGGTGACGGCGACGACGTCGTTCTTTCCGTCGCCATCGACATCGGCGAGCGTCACAGCGTAGACAGCGACGCGGCAGGAGTTGTCTTCGAGGACCACGGGCTCGAAAACCGGCGTGGCGGCCGGGGCCGTGGAGGCGGCGGCCAGAGAAACGGCGAGTGAGCAGGTCAGGTGACGCAGCACGATTGAGGTTCCCCCGTCGGACGAAGCGCGGTCGAGTTGTGGCACCAGCTTACCGGGGAACGCAGGGGAGTGTGACTGTGGAGGCGTCACGTCGGTGGGGGGATTTCGACACGAAGTCAGGAAGACACGAAGGGAATCGGGGAGAGGTTGAACAGGAGAATAAGGAAGGAGAAAGGGGTTTCATCGCGAAGGGGCCGGTAATGGGGATTCGGGTTTGCTGTCGTTGGATTCAAGGGGGAACAGAAGGGAAGGAAGTCACGGGGGAGGAGTGTTTCCGGGTGGGGGCGAGTGGCTCGCGGGAGACCTGACAGTCGGGTTGCGGTCGGGAGACGGTGCCACAACGTGGGGGGGAGACGGTGCGACTGCGTGGGGGGGCTGGCTGCGTTTGCGGCTCGGCGGAAGCCACGCCCACCCGGGCCTGGTGGGCGTGGTGAGTTTCGTCGTGATGCTGTAGCGTTCTCTCGTTGAATCGAGTTCTGATCGAGTCGAACGGATTGCTTGAATGCCGGAGGCGGTGGCGAAGCCTGAATCGACAACTTCCTGGAAGTTGCTGCGCCGGATGCTGGTGCTCGGCTTTCAATACCGGCGGGAATGTCTCGCGGTTGTCGCCCTGCAACTGGTGATCGTCGGCCTGAGCCTGGGTGGCCTGGGGCTCACCGGGCTGGGAATCGATTACCTGCGAACAACGGTCGATCCTGCCAGCCCCGCGCCGCGCTGGCCGCTGGGGATGGCCCCGCCAGCCGAGTGGTCGCCGCAGTCCGTCATCTGGGCGATTGCCGGGATGGTGCTAGCCTCGGCGCTGATCAACGCCTTCGTTCGCTGGGCTGCGGCCATCTCGGCGGCGAACCTGTCTCAGAAGATCCTGCTCAACCTGCGGGCGGGCGTGTTTGAGAAGCTGCAGCGGTTGAGTTTCGCGTTTTACGACGCGGGGCAGTCGAGCTCGATCATCAACCGGGCAGCAGGCGACGTGAACGCCGTGCGGTCGTTCGTCGACGGCGTGATCATCAAGGTGTCGATCACGAGTCTGACTCTGGCGGTCTATATCTTCTATATGCTGCGGGTGCATGTCGGGCTGACGCTGGTCTGCCTGTCGACGACGCCGCTCCTGTGGGTGGGGTCGCTGTTTTTCTCTCGGCGCGTGCAGCCGATGTACCGCCGGGCGAGCGAACTGGCGGATCAGCTGGTCAGCCTGCTGGTGGAAAACGTGCAGGGGGCGCACGTCATCAAGGGGTTCGGACGCGAGCGGGAGGCGATCGCCAGTTTCGAGGCGGCGACAACGCGGATCCGCAAGCAGAAAGAGGAAATCTTCTGGAACGTGAGTGCGTTCCAACCGGTGATGGGGGGGCTGACGCAGCTCAACATGCTGATCCTGATGGTTTACGGCGGATGGCTCGTGATCCAGGGGCAGGTGGCCCTCGGCTCGGGGCTGTTCGTGTTCGCCAACCTGCTGCAGGAGTTCGCCAACCAGGTGGGGCAGATCACGAATATCGCCAACACCATCCAGTCGAGCCTGATCGGGGCCCAGCGAGTTTTCGAAGTGCTTGATGCGCCGCTGGCGATCACCTCCAGCGACAATGCGCTTCCCCTGCCGAGAGCCCGCGGCGAGATTGAGTTCGACAAAGTGACGTTCACGTATCCGACCGGGCGACGGGCGTTGACGGACATCTCGTTTCGGGTGTCGCCGGGAGAATGTCTGGGGGTCACGGGAGCGACGGGCAGCGGCAAGAGCACGCTGCTGTCGCTGCTGATGCGGTTTTATGACGTCGATTCCGGGGCCGTCCGTGTCGATGGCCACGACGTCCGAAAACTCGATCTGGACGACCTGCGCCGCAACATGGGTCTGGTGTTCCAGGAGAGCTTCGTGTTCAGCCATACGATCGGCGCGAACATCGCCTTCGGCCAGCCGGAAGCGACGCTGGAGCAGATTGAGCGGTCGGCCCGCGTGGCGGCGGCGGCGGAGTTCATCCAGGAGCTGCCGGGGCGTTACGACACGATGGTCGGCGAGTATGGATCGACGCTGTCGGGCGGTCAGCGGCAGCGGCTCTCAATCGCCCGGGCGGTCCTGCTCGATCCGCCGATCCTGCTGCTGGATGACGCGACGGCATCGGTGGATGCCGAGACCGAGCACGAGATATCCACGGCGCTGGAAGGGGCCTCGGCCGGCCGGACGACGCTGTTGATTTCCAACCGGCTGAGCACGCTGTCGCGGTGCGACCGGGTGATGGTTCTCGATGGCGGTCGCGTGGCGGCGATCGGGACGCCCGAGACGCTGCTGCGGGAGAGCGCCTGGTTCAGCGGGCTGGCCCGGCTGCAGCGGATGGAAGAGATTGTCGTGGCCCGATGAGATCGCATTTTTTGGTTTGATTTCGGTGGAGCCCAACGCGAAACACCCCGGCTGCTTTGAGCAGCCGGGGTGCTTTGAGCAGCCGGGGTGCTTTTTTTTTCGCATTCATTAAGGGGCGAGTTTGCCCTTGGTCACTCCGTCCCAGTTGTCGGTCCGGAACGGATAGGCCGGCAGGTAAACCTTGTTGAACAGGTTTCCGCTCGGGTTGTCTGCCCAGTTGTACCGGACGGCCGTCGGGTTCGGGACGTTTTTGCTCGAGACGACGACGGTGTCGCCCTCGATCTTCGCGTCGCCCCAGACGAAGTTCTTGTCGTCACCGGCGATGGCGAATCCGGAAAGCGGTTCGTTGTAGTAGCTGATGAGACCGCGGAGGCCCCCTTCGCCGAGGTTGTCGAAGTGGAGGACGATCTTGCCGTCCTTGATGTCCATCGACTTGTAGGTCGGACCGCTGCGGGAGACCTGTCCCCCGAGGCCATAGAGGTCGACCAGGGCGAGGCGAGCGAGACGCTTGCCGACGTTCTGCTTGTCCTTGGGATGGATGTCCTTGGCGGCGCCGATGTCGATGATGCAGGCCACTCCGCCGGGAGCGGCGGCTTCCGACGCGATCACCTGCGCTTCGCGGAGTTCGGCCCAGGCACTGTCACCCGGCGCATCCTTCTTGGCCATGAAGTTCGCGAGCTGCACCTGGTAGAATGGGAAGTCCCCCTGCTTCCAGGCGTCGCGCCAGCTCTTAATGAGCGTGGCCATCAGGGTGCGGTACTGTTCGGCCCGGCTGGCGTTCGATTCACCCTGGTACCAGATGGCGCCCTTGATGCCGTAGGGGACGATCGGTGCGATCATCGCGTTGTAAAGATTCGTCTGGCGGTGGGGCGTGGCGCTTGGGTCGACCGGGGCGTTCGGCTGGGGAGCCGGTTTTTTTCCGGCGGCGGTCGCTTCGGCCGATTCCTTCTTCCACTTCGTCATCGCCTCTTCGTAGGCGGCCTTCCTCTTGGGGTAGTCGGCTTCCTGTGCGGCCCACGAGTCGATGATCGGCTTGAACTCGCCGCGGGAGGCCATGCCCTCGGCGGAGGTCCAGGCTTCGGCGCGCGTCCCGCCCCACGAGGTGTTGATGAGGCCGATCGGAATGTCGGTCGTCTGCTGGAGCTGACGACCGAAGTAGTAGGCGACGGCCGAGAAGTTGTTCACGGCGCCTGGACCGGCGACAGCCCACTTTCCGACGCAGTCAGTTTTGGGGGTGGTGCTGGTCGCCTTCACGAGGTGGAACAGCCGGAGCTTGTTGTTCTTCGAGGCGAGTGATTCGAGGTCGGGATCGAGGGCCGCATTGATCGACCACTCCATGTTGGACTGGCCGCTGCAGACCCAGACATCGCCGACGAGGACGTCGTCGAAGGTGAGCTGGTTCTTCCCTTTGACAACGAGGGGGATTGGGAGGCCGGGGTTCAGGGAGTCGAGTTTGACGGACCACTTGCCATCGGCGTCGGCTTTGGTGGTTTTCTTCTGGTCCTGGAAGGTGACGGTGACCTCTTCACCGGCATCGGCCCAGCCCCAGACGGGGACGGGCATGCCTCGCTGCAGCACCATCTGGCTGCCGAAGATGGCCGGCATGCGGACCTCGGCCAAGGCCGTTGCGCCTGGCACGAGCAGGATTGAAAGGACGAGCGGCGTCAGTCGTTGAAGCATCGATCCAGTTCCAAGAGAGGGACGTCAGGAGGGAGTTTCCGGGAAAAGCCGCGGCAAGCCGTCGGCCTCAACTCAGGTGGCGGCGACACCGGTGAAGTAACCGGGCTCGTTGCCCGGCTTCCACTTGATGTTGCAGCCGATGCTCGGTTTCTGTTCGGCCGTGACCGGACCGCCGGCGAGGACGGCATCACAGGCGGCCCGGAGATCGGCGCCGGTGACCGGGATGTTGGTTTTCGGGCGGCTGTCGTCGAACTGGCCGCGATAGACGAGCTTGCGTTCCTTGTCGAACAGGAAGAAGTCGGGCGTGCAGGCGGCGTGATAGGCCTTGGCGGTCGCCTGGGTGGCGTCGTGGAGGTAAGGGAACGTGTATCCGGCGGATTTGTGTTCGGCCTTCATCTGTTCGGGGCCGTCCTGGGGATAGGCCTCGGTGTCGTTGGAACTGATGCCGACGATGGCGAGGCCTTTGGGAAGGTACTCGGCGGCGAACTGGGCGAGATCGGACCTCAGGTGAATCACGAACGGGCAGTGATTGCACATGAAGACGACGAGCAGGGCCGGCTGATCGGCGAAATCGCGGAGCGAAAGCGTGCGGCCGTCGACGTTGGGAAGGGAGAAATCGGGCGCCGCGCTTCCCAGCGGCAACATGGTGGATGCGGTGCGAACCATGGGAGGGCCTCCAGTCAGCGACAAAGTCGCGAATCGATATCCAGGGCAGGCGCCGCGGGAACGCGGCGGGGAAGTGCAGTTTATCGCTGGTGATCGTCGTCGCCTAACGAGCGGCATGGCCGCTATGATTGCGGATCTGCATTCCCTGCCCGCGTCGCGTTCGGTTCGTCCTTCATGGCTGGCTCGTCGACACTTTCCCATCCGGTTCTCGCCGAACGATTCATCGCCCGCGAGGGACGCGCCCACTGGCATGACCAGTCGTTGTGGTTCGTTCGGTCGAAGCGAGACAGGATCGCCGCAACGATTCCGGAGTGGGAGCTGCTCCGGGAGACGGCTTCGGGAATCAAGCAGCACACACTGTCGCGCCTGGCTGACTACCTGGAGCAGTTCGAGCGGAATGCGACGGCCGCCGGGGCGGTCGTCCACTGGGCGAAAGACGCGGCCGAGCACAACGCGATCGTGCTGTCGCTGCTGCAGAAGCACGGCGCGACGAAGCTCGTGAAATCGAAATCGATGCTGACGGAAGAGTGCCATCTCAATCCGTTCCTCGAGCGAAATGGCGTGACGGTCGTCGACACAGATCTCGGCGAATGGATCGTACAGCTTCGCAATGAGCCGCCGAGTCACATCGTGATGCCGGCCATCCACACAAAGCGCGAAGAGATCGGCGAACTGTTCCACGAAAAGATCGGGACAGAGAAGGGGGCGACTGATCCGGATTATCTCGTGAAGGCGGCCCGTGGGCATCTGCGCCAGCGTTTTCTCGAAGCGGACGCCGGTCTGACGGGCGTGAACTTCGCCATCGCCGAAACGGGGGGCTTCGTCGTCTGCACCAACGAAGGGAACGCCGACCTGGGAACCTCGCTGCCAAAGCTGCATATCGCATCAATGGGCATCGAGAAGCTGATTCCCCGGAAGGAGGACCTGGCGGTCTTCCTGAGGCTGCTGGCCCGCTCGGCGACGGGGCAGCCGATCACGACCTATTCCACGCACTTCCGCGGTCCGCGGACTCCCGATTGCGAAATGCACATCGTGATCGTGGACAACGGCCGCAGCGAGATCATGGGCTCGGAGGATTTCCGGCGGTCGCTGAACTGCATCCGATGCGGGGCGTGCATGAACACCTGCCCGGTTTATCGTCGGAGCGGCGGGCACAGCTATTCGGCGGTGGTTCCGGGGCCGATCGGTTCGATCCTGGCTCCGGCGTCCAATCCGGAGAAGCATGCGGCGCTGCCGTATGCGTGTTCGCTGTGCGGATCGTGCACGGATGTCTGCCCGGTGAAGATCGACCTGCATCTGCAGCTCTACACGTGGCGGAACAAGCTGGCTCTCAAGGGGCTTTTGCCGCGGTCGAAGCGGTGGGGGATGGCGCTGGCAGGGCGGGTGCTGCGGAGCGCACGGCTGCTGAACCTGGCGGGGGGGATGGCCCGCTTCTGGCTCCCGAAGCTGCCGCGGTTTGTTGTTTACAACCCGCTGAATCCCTGGGGGAAACAGCGCGAACTGCCGGCGGCACCGAAAAAGAGCTTCCGCGATCTCTACGCCGAGCGGCAGCGGAGCAGGAAGGACGCCGGCTCCCAGTGAGACTGGCCAGCGGCATCAAGCCCGTCTGCCGCCAGAAATGGCTTTCCACGTCAACCTCCCTGCGCACGGCCGTCGCGCCCAATCGTTCGTGAATTCGCACGTTGCTCTCTTGAACCCTACCCGTTTCCCGCGACACTGTGGGATCGCTCGCGAGCGCGGGCAATCTCCGGGGGAACTCTGCAAAAGACCACTTTGATGATCGAAGAGCTGAAGCGCTGGACAACGACGGATGCGAGCGACCTCTACGAAGTCGCCGGCTGGGGCCAGGGCTATTTCTCCGTCGGGGAGAACGGCAACCTGTGGGTGCATCCCGGGCGGGATGCGAATCAGAAGCTCGATCTCAAGGAACTGATCGACCGCCTTCAGCTGCGCGGACTTGATCTGCCGATCCTCGTGCGTTTCAACGGCATCCTGAAGGATCGCCTGAAAACGCTGCATGACGTCTTTTCGCATGCGATCAAGGAACATGAGTACAAGGGGAAGTATGCCTGCGTTTACCCGATCAAGGTGAACCAGCAGCGGGAAGTCGTCGAGAAGGTCGTCGAATACGGCAAGCAGTTTGGGTTCGGGCTCGAGGCGGGCAGCAAGCCCGAGCTGATTGCGGTTCTCGCGATGACGGAACCGAACATGCCGGTGATCTGCAACGGCTTCAAGGATGCGGAGTTCATCGAGCTGGCGATGCTCGGCCAGAAGCTGGGCCGCACGGTGATCCCGGTCGTCGAGAAGTACACCGAGCTCGACCTCGTTCTGAAATATGCCGAACGGGTCGGCGTGCGTCCGCAGATCGGGTTCCGCGTGAAGCTGGCGTCGAAGGGGTCGGGTCGCTGGCAGGCGTCGGGCGGATACCGCTCGAAGTTCGGGCTGACGGTCAGCGAAATCCTGAAGGCGCTGAACGAACTTCAGGCGCGGGGCATGGCGGACTGCTTCAAGCTGCTGCATTTCCACCTGGGGAGCCAGATCACGAATATCCGGCAGGTGAAGGCGGCGATCAACGAAGCGTCGCGGATCTATGTCGACCTCCACAAGCGCGGCGCGGGGCTCGAATACCTCGATGTCGGCGGCGGCCTGGGCGTCGACTACGACGGCTCGCAGACGAACTTCGAATCGAGCATGAACTACTCGCTCCAGGAGTACGCCAGCGACATCGTCTACCAGATCCAGACGACCTGCGACGAGAACAGCGTCCCGCATCCGAACATCATTTCGGAGAGCGGCCGGGCTGTCGCGGCTTACCACGCGGTGCTGATTTTCGGCACGCTGGGCGTCGCGGAGCAGGGGGACGACGACGAGATTCCGAAGACGATTCCGAACGAATACGAGCAGCCGCTGCACGACCTGATGCTGACCTACAACGAGGTCAACGCCCGGAATGTGCAGGAGGCCTACCACGATGCGCAGCAGGCGCTGGATATGGCGACCAACCTGTTCAGCGGCGGCTATCTGCCGCTCGATCAGCGTGTCGTGGCCGAGAACCTGTTCTTCGCCATCTGCCACAAGATCCGTCGGCTGATCAAGGAAGCCGACGACGTTCCGGACGATCTTTCGGGGCTCGACCGAATGCTGGCGGACACGTTCTTCTGCAATTTCTCGCTGTTCCAGTCGATGCCGGACAGCTGGGCCGTGAGCCAGTTGTTCCCGGTGATGCCGATTCACCGGCTGGCTGAGAAGCCGACGCGGCATGCCGTGCTGAGCGACATCACCTGCGATTCCGACGGCAAGATCGACCAGTTCATCGACCGCCGCGACGTGAAGCGGACACTGCAGCTGCATCACTTCGACAACGAGCCGTACTACATGGGGGCGTTCCTGATCGGCGCCTACCAGGAGATTCTCGGCGACCTGCACAACCTGTTCGGCGACACGAACGCCGTCCACGTCGACCTGAGCGACAGCGGCGAAGTGCTTCTGGAGACGATCATCAAGGGAGACACGGTCTCTGAGGTGCTCGACTACGTGCAGTTCAAGGGGCGGGACCTGATGAACCGCGTGCAGGCGACGGTGGAATCAGCAGTTCGCGAGGGGCGGATTGACCACCAGCAGGCCGGCCGGATCGTGAAGTTCTATGAGGAAGGCCTGAACGGCTACACGTACCTCGAAGAACCGGGCGAGTAACGGGAATCACAACCTGATCAGGCCCGGTTTCTCCAAGGAAACCGGGCCTTTTTTCGTGGAACTCGCACATGTCGCTGGTCCGCGTGCAGGATCGATCCCGTTGGAACGGTTCTGCAAATTTCAGGGGCGCAGGCCTGGCGACAATTCCGATCGCTCCACATCGACCTCGTTGTCTACTCGGGCCGAATCTGGCGACGGCGGGGATTCTCATCGCAACGTCACAATCGTTGTTCGCCAAACGACTCTCGCGTCGATGCTCCTCGTGAAACACCCGTTCGTCGGGTGCATGGCATGGATTGCCCGCACGGAACTCTCGACGGACCCCTGCATTCATCCGCCCCGCACGAAGGCCGGGGCGAACTGGCGGGAAGGTTGCAGTTGGCCATGGCTACAGGACATGGCCGGGAGAGTTCCTGCCGCTGTCGAATGACGTTCATCATGGAGGAGACACTGTGAAGCGGCTGGCCCTCTCTCTCTGCGTTGCTGCGGTCGCCTTCACCGGCGGATTCACGAATCGCGGCCTGGCCAACGATTGGACAACCCTCGTCAGCGACGAGGAGCCACTCGACATGCCGTTTCTGTCGGACGCTCTCGAGAACACCCAGGTCTGGACCGGCTTCGACGTCTATAAGTCCGTCGGCGATCGGATCACGAACATCAACGGCGGCACCGGATCGCTCTCCAGCAGCTACGGCAACACCGTTGGAATCAACACCGGCTTCAGCCTCGGCGATCTCCCCTTCCGCGGACAGATCGGTGCCAGCTACGGCGTTTACGACTACAAAGGCCGGCTCGGAATCGTCGAGCATGCCGAGCAGGTGGAACAGCAGATGTTCTTCACCACCGGTCTCTATAAACGCGGCGACATGACGAACGAAGGCGATCCCATCAGCTGGGGCTTCGTCTATGACCTCTTCTACGCCGACGAATGGGGCGTGAACGGCAACGAGTTCGATCTGGGGCAGTTCCGCGCCATCATCGGCTACGCCCTGACCGATGCGACCGAAATCGGCGTGTGGGGCACCTTCGCCGCACAGGACAACGAGGCCGCCGTCACCGTCGCCGGAGCCCCGAACCTGCTCAGGACGATTCGCTCGGCCAACCAGGCCAACATCTATCTCAAGCAGAATTTCGCGTTCGGCGGCCAGGTCACCGGCTACACCGGCATGCTCGACAACGCCAGCATCGGCGACTGGCAGTTCGGCCTGCTCGGCCAGGCCCCGCTCAGCGACAGCTGGTCCATCTACGGCAACTCCAACTACGTCGTCCCCGGCGCGAAGAACGGACCCAACGGCTCCGGCGAAGAGCAGTTCAACGTCTCCGTCGGACTGGCCTACTCCTTCGGCGGCAAGGCGCGGAACCAGAGCGTCACCGGAAATGCAGGGATGCCGCTGCTCAACGTGGCCAACAACGGGTCGTTCCTGATCACCGACTGACCCGGGCAGGCCAGTCTGCCGGCACCCGCGAGTGCCCTCCGAGTCGAGAGGCTGTAGAGGGCTCCGGCGGAAATCCAGTGTTCAGTGCGCAGCCGCAGAGCAATCTGCGGCTGCGTCCGTTTCCGGGCGTCCCACCCCCGCAAACCCGCGCCATCGTGTGGCCCCGGGATTCCTACAGAAACGGGGCTTTTTTCTTCGCGGGTTCGTGCGCCGCTTGCATCCGCGTGACGGGCGTCCAAGAATCCAGTCCGGACGGAGCGCAAAACGGAGCTGCCCGTACGACTGGAAAAGCCTGGTGACGAATGACCGAGATGACGAATTCGATGGAGGATTCCCTCACGCGCCTGGCGCGGGCCTATGACGGGCTGCGGGAGCAGATGGCGAAGGTCATCGTCGGCCAGCAGGAAGTGACGGAGCATCTCCTGATTGCCCTGTTCAGTCGGGGGCACTGCCTGCTGGAAGGGGTGCCCGGCCTCGCCAAGACTCTGATGATCAGCACCCTGGCGCGGTGCCTGTCGATGTCGTTCAGCCGCATCCAGTTCACGCCCGACCTCATGCCGGCCGACATCACCGGCACGGACGTGCTGCAGATCAATCAGTCGACCGGGCAGCGGGAGCCGCAGTTCATCAGCGGTCCACTGTTTCACAACATGGTGCTGGCGGACGAAATCAACCGGACGCCGCCGAAAACGCAGGCCGCGCTCCTGGAAGCGATGCAGGAGCGGCAGGTGACCGTCGGCATGGTCCGCCACATCCTGCCGAACCCCTTCTTCGTTCTGGCGACGCAGAACCCGATCGAGCAGGAAGGAACCTATCCGCTGCCCGAAGCGCAGCAGGACCGGTTCATGTTCAAGGTGTTCGTGCGGTATCCGAGCTTCGCGGAGGAGCGGCAGGTGGCCCTGCAGACCACCGGGACTTCCTCAGAGGATGTCCGCCCGGTGCTCTCTGGCGAAGAGATCATGGCGCTTCAGCAGGTCGTCCGGCAGGTTCCGGTGACCGACCACGTGGTCGACTACGCGCTGGCGCTCGTGCGGCAGACTCGCGTCGGCCAGGAGGGAACGCCGGACTTCATCACCGAGCAGCTGAGCTGGGGGGCGGGGCCGCGTGCCGTGCAGTTCCTGTTGCTGGGGGCGAAGACGCGCGCCTTGCTGAAGGGGCGGACGCACGTTTCGACGGAAGACATCCAGGCCCTTGCGGTTCCCGTACTGCGTCACCGGATCGTGGTCAACTTCTCGGCCGAGAGCGATGGCGTCACCTCAGACAAGGTGATCGAGCGCCTGATCCAGGAAACACCGGCCAAGGAAGGCGAGCTGCAGAAGGATCCGCGCCTCGCCCGGATTTTCGCGGCATAAGGTGGGCGGCCGGCCCCTGCTGGCGGCTGCTCCGTCTGTCGGATTTCAGCGTGTTCAAACTCCGTTGGGTTTGGGCTGAGCCCGCGGTTCAATGTGTATGAGGGCGTTTGAAGACGCCCGCGAGAGTGAAAGAAAGTTCGCAAAGATGACGACCGAAAAGACCCTTATCCGCGTCGGCCACAGCCCCGATCCGGACGACGCCTTCATGTTCCACGCCCTGGCCAACGACAAGATCGATTCCGGGCCGTATCAGTTCGTCCACGAACTGGTCGATATTGAAACGCTCAATCGTCGGGCCTTTACGGGCGAGCTCGAGCTGACCGCCGTCAGCCTGCATGGTTACGCCTACCTGACCGATCGCTATGCCCTCTGCGCCTGCGGCGCGAGCATGGGAGACGGTTACGGGCCGATGGTCGTCGCCAAGACACCGATGACGCGCGAAGACCTGGCCGGGAAGACGATCGCGATCCCGGGCACGTTGACGACGGCCAACCTGGCCCTGCGGCTGTGGTTGAAGGACCGCCGCCCCATTGAACACAAGGTCGCCGGCGTCGTCCTGCCGCAGCCCGCCGCCCGCGGCGCGGCCGTGAGCGATTCCGTCCATCCGAACTACGTGGTCGTCGAGTTCGACCAGATTCTCGAATTCGTGGCCGCCGGGAAGGCGGATGCGGGCCTGATCATCCACGAAGGCCAGCTGACCTACGGCAACCAGGGGCTGCACCTGGTCCGGGACCTCGGCGAGTGGTGGATGGAAGACACCGGCCTGCCGCTGCCGCTTGGCGGAAACGCGATCCGGAAAGACCTCGGCGCTGAGGGAATGAAGGAAGTGACCCGGCTGCTCAAGGAGAGCATCGAGTACGGCCTCAAGCATCGTGGTGAAGCGCTCGGACATGCCCTCCAGTACGGCCGCGATCTCGACCGCAGCCAGGCTGACAAGTTCGTGGGGATGTACGTCAACGACTGGACGATCGACTTCGGCGAGCGGGGGCGGAAGGCCGTGGCCACGCTGCTGCAGCGCGGCTACGAGGAAGGCCTTTTGCCCAACCCGGTTGAGCTCGAGTTCATCGGGTAGTGCTGGCATGGGCCCGGTTGGAGTGCGGCGGCCGGACGCCGGTTGCATCGGTGAAGGCCGCACTTCACAATTGCCGCATTGGCTGTGAGTCGCGTCTCGGTGTTCGAGCGCAGAGAAAGTGGAATCGCAGGCGTCAGAGTTGACGGATCTTGTGTTCTTCATGCGTCGCCTGTTTACCCGTCACCGCGCAGCGAAGTTTCCGCTCTACCAACGGCCGGAGGAGATCGCAGGTCTCCGGGCAGCGGGCGCCTTCAATGCGAGTGTGCTCGACCTTGTCCGGCCTCTGATCGTTCCAGGCGTCACGACGAACGAACTGGATCGGGTGGTCGACGACTACACGCGAAGTCACGGTCACGTGCCGGCCACTCACGGCTACCACGGCTACCCGAAATCGATCTGCACGAGCATCAACGAGGTCGTCTGCCACGGCATTCCGGACGACCGCCCGCTGCGGTCGGGCGACATCATCAACGTCGACTGCACGACGATCGTGGACGGCTGGTACGGCGACGCCTCGGAGACGTTCCTGGTTGGGGAATGTTCGCCCGCGGCGCGGGAACTGGTGCAGACGGCGTTCGACGCCCTGTGGACCGGGATCCGGGCGCTCAAGCCCTACGGGACGGTTCTCGACATCGGCGTCGCCATCGCGAAGCTTGGGATGGAGCGTCGGGTGGGGGTCGTCGAGACCTTCCAGGGGCACGGAATCGGGCGGCGCTTTCATCAGGACCCGGGCATTCCGCATACCCCCATGCGTGAATCGCGAAATCGCGTGCTGACTCCCGGCGTCTGCTTCACCGTGGAACCGATGATTAATGCCGGCGCCAAGGAGACCGAAGGTCCGCTCGCGGACGGCTGGACGGTGATCACCAAAGACCGCACCCTGTCGGCCCAGTTCGAGCATCAGATCCTGATGACCGAGAACGGACCCGAGATCCTGACGCTTACCCAGAACGGCCCGCAGGAAGGCCATCGGTTCTAGTTCCGCTCCGGGCCCTGCGACTGCATCGCGGCGATCGAACAGCCATGTCCTTCCGTCACTCTCCCGGCAAAGTCATCGCGGTGATGCCGGCCTATAACGCCGCCCGCACCCTCGAGCGGACACTCGCCGATATTCCCCCCGGCGCCGTCGATGAAGTGATTCTCGTCGACGACGGGAGCAAGGACGACACCGTCGAGATTGCCCGCCGCCTGGGGCTGACGGTGATCGTCCACGAAAAGAACAAGGGCTACGGCGGCAATCAGAAAACGTGCTACCGCGAGGCGCTGTCACGGGGCGCGGATTACATCGTGATGATCCATCCCGACTACCAGTACGACAGCCGCGTCATCGGGGCGACGATCGAGTTCCTGATGCTCGGGATCTGCGATGTCATGATGGGGTCGCGCATCCGGACGCGGCGGGAAGCGCTGGCCGGAGGCATGCCGGCCTGGAAGTACATCGCCAACCGGATGCTGACCATCACGGAGAACATTGCGCTGGGACAGAACCTGGGCGACTTCCACAGTGGGTTCCGGGCCTACCGGAAGGAAGTGCTCGAGACGATTCCCTACGAGAAGAACACAGACGACTTCGCGTTCGACACCCAGTTCCTCGCCCAGGCGGTGTACTTCAACTTCAAGCTGGGCGACATTCCGGTTCCCGTCCGGTACTTCGACGAAGCGAGCAGCATCAATTTCCGTCGCTGCATCAAGTACGGCCTGACGACGCTGTGGGTCATGGGGCAGTACTGGCTGCAGAAGCTGGGGCTGGCGAAGTTCGAAATCTTCGGGCCCAGGGATGCCGCGGGCTCCGCCAGTACATCACAGGCGTGATTCGATCTTCTCGACGATCGACTGCCCGATCCGGAGCGACGACGTGGCCGCGGGTGAGGGGGCGTTGCCGACGTTGATCACGCGGTCGCTCTCCTGAAACACGAAGTCGTCGATCAGCCGTCCATCGCGTCCCAGCGCCTGCGCGCGGACGCCGCTCGGAGCTGGAACAAGGTCGGCCGCGGTGATTCCCGGGACGAGCTTCTGCAGCGCCCGGACGAAGGCCTTCTTGTTGAATGACCGCCACAGCTCGCCGAGTCCGGTCTGCCATGATCGCAGGGCCAGCTTCATGAACCCGGGGTAGAACAGGCTCTCCGCGAGGTCGCGCAGGTTGAGATCGAGCTTGGAATAGCCTTCCCTGGAGTACGCGAGCACAGCATTGGGACCGCACTCGACGTGCCCTTCGATCGTGCGCGTGAAATGGACGCCGAGAAAGGGGAACCGCGGATCGGGAGTTGGATAGATCATCGTCCGGCAGAGATGCTCGGCCGGCGGTTTCAGAACGAAGTACTCCCCGCGGAAAGGAACGATGGGGGCCGTGGGCGTCTGGCCGCTGAGACTCGTCAACCGGTCGGCCTGGAGACCGCCGCAGGTGACGAGCAGACCGGTGCTCATGTCGCCCTGACTGGTTCGCAGCACTACGGCCTCGGGGGTGTGCTCGATGCCCGTCACGCGGCAGCCCAGCCGGATGTCGCCCCCCAGTTCAGTGATTCTCTCGGCGAGCCTGCGGCAGACGGCCTTGTAGTCGACGATCCCGGCATCGGGGACATGGATGGCCTGGATGCCGGCGGCGTACGGCTCGATCTCGCGCAGGTGGTCGCCGTCGACCAGGGAGCACCGCACTCCGTTGGCCCGGCCGCGTTCGAAGACGGTCTGCAGACGGGGAAGCTCCTCTTCGCTCGTGGCGACGATGACCTTGCCGATGATCTGGAACGGGATGTTCTCTCGCTCGCAGAACTCCTGCATCTGCAGCTTGCCTTCGCGGCAGAACTCGGCGCGAAAGGAGCCGGGACGGTAGTACATGCCGGTATGCAGTACGCCCGAATTGTGGCCCGACTGGTGGGCGGCGACGTGGTCTTCCTTCTCGAGGAGCGTGACCGACCGATCCGGGTGTCGACGGAGCAACTGGTACGCCGTCGCCAGACCGACGATGCCGCCGCCGATGATCGTGACATCCGACCGTGTCGTGGCCTCGTTCGGCATGGCGCAATGTGGCTCCGGGAAGTGATTCGATGTGGCCCACGCACTGTCCGGGATGCAGAGCAGGGTGACAAGCGGTCCTGCTGCGAATCGAGCACTGCGTTCGACATTGCTGCCAGCGGACTTTATCGTGTTTTAGAGGTTCTTTCTGGGCAGGTCGGGTTTACAGCTGTCACTTGTGATGGGGCCAAATCCATGTCGACACGTCTGGTGTGCATAGCGGCATTGATGATGACCGGGGCCGCGCGGGCTGCGGACGACGCAAAATCCCTCTCGAAGAGAATCGACGGGATCGTCACGCCGCTGACGAAGAACGGATTCTCCGGCTGTGTTCTCGTCGATCTCGATGGCGACGTGATTCACCGCAAGGGGTACGGCATCACGGATCCGAAGTCGAAGACGAAGCTCGCCCCCACTGCGCGGTTCGACATCGGTTCGATCATCAAGCCGATGGTCGCCCTGGCGACGCTGGAGCTGGCGAGGCTGGGAACTCTCCAGCTGGACTCGAAGCTCGGCACGCTCCTGAAAGACGTGCCCGAGGATAAAAAGGAGATCACCGTCGAGCAGTTGCTATCTCACACGGGAGGGATTTCGAAGAGCTACGACCTGAAGGTGGACACGATGAAGCGTGACGCCGTCGTCGCGGACTTGCTCAAGATTGGGCTCGAGGCCCCGCCCGGAACGAAGCACATCTATTCCAACGCGAACTACTTTCTGATGGCGGCCATCATCGACGTCGTCGACAAGAGGGGATACGAGGACACGATGCGGGAGCTGGTTTTCAAGCCGCTCAACATGAGGACAGCCAGGTTCAGCAGCGACCCACCTCTGAAGGGGGAGAAGGTGCCGTCACGGTTTGAAAGCAGGGCCGCGATTGGACAGATGGTTCCCTGGCCGCATGGCTGGGCGCATCGCGGAGCGACGGGGGTGGTGTGCAGCGTCGACGACCTGCTTGCGTTCAGGAAGGCGCTCGATGCCGACTCGCCGATCGGCCCGGATGAACGCGAGGACTGGATCAAGATCCGCAAGGAGGATTCGGCCCTCGGCTGGTCGGTGCTGTCGAATCCGGGCCGACCGAAGTTGATCGTGCATGGCGGCTCGTCGCCGGGCTCGAAGGGGCTGCTCGCCTACTATCCCGAGAAGGATCTGACGGTGGTCGTCCTGTCGAATCACATCGTCCCAGGAAACATCGATGAGTGGCAGATTGCCAATTCAATCCGGGACCTGCTGTTCGTGAATTAGAGTCGGCGGGAAAGCCTTGCGGGGCCACGGCCGGGAGGTCAGTCGCCGATGCGTTCGATGCGGATGGCATCGGCGATGATGTACTGGTCGGCTCCCACGTTCGTGAGTTCGACGACGAGGGTCGAGCCGATGAGGGAGACGATCCCCAGATGGTCCCACTCCGATCCCTGATCGGTGAGATCATTGGGGACCAGCTGCTGGTTGACCAGCGCGCTGCCGAGCAGCCCGCCGGTGGCGGTTCTCATGGAATAGGCGGCATTGGTTGCCCGGTTCGAGGCCGCCAGCCAGGTGGCCGACACCCGGTAGGTCCCCGGGATGAGGCTGGTGAAGGTCCACGTCGCCGTGGCGGGCCCTTCGGAACTATGCGACCACTGCAGATCGCTGCCGTGTCCGTCCTGGCTCCAGCTGGTCCAGGCGCCGGTGGTCGTGTAGCCGGCGTCTCCGTTGTCGATGATCTGGACGGCCGAGGGGGACGTCACGCTTCCGGCGATCGTGAACTGGAATGGATTCTCGTCCGGATCGTTGGTCGCGAACGAGAGAAGTCCACTGAAGCTGCCGGCGGCTGCGGCGTCGAGTTGCACGCTGAGCGTGGCCGTGCCTCCGGGGCCCAACACCTGGCCGGCCGTGAAGTTGGTTGTGATGGTGAATCCGGCCGGGGCGATCGCTGGCTGCAGGACGTGCCGGGGGAAGCCCCGGCCTAGTATTGGATGCTCGGAAGTTCACGATTCCTTCGGCTGTTCACGGTCAGGATAGAGCGTCCACCGTACTGCGGCGCCGAGACGCGCGATGCGGCCGAGGAGGTCTGGAGAGAGCCCCTGACAGAAGCCCCATGGGGACAAGGCCGCAGTCGTAGCCGATGTTGAAGTCCCGTTGCGTGCAGCTGTCCCAGATCGACGTCGCTGTGCGGTCGAGGGACTCGATCCCTTCAACCATCGCGGCGATGTTGGGTTCCGGGGCCGAGAACTGAACAGCGGTTTCCAGAATTGAATACCACAACCCGTTCTCCGCCTGAGTCACATGCAGCGGCGGGACGCCTCGGGCTTCCAGCGCGGATGTGAGCGGTTTCAGATCTTCGGAGGATCTGAGATCCAGGTCGGTATTGAGATACTGTGTCTGGCCGTTCATGCGTCCTTTTTCTGAACCACAACTACCTCTCGCTGCGCGGTCGCCTCATTCTGGCAGGGAGTCAAATCCACCCTGCCACCCTCGATCGGGCTGCAACCCCCGGGCGTCCCAGTGGCCCTACTTCGTTGCGATTCGTTTCAGCACTTCCACGCCGCGCTCGAGCGTTTTGTCTTCCGCGGCGTAGCTCAGGCGGAAGTGCGTGTCGTACTGGCTGAAAACGTTGCCGGGAATGATCAGGAGTTCATTCTCGATCGCCTTCTGGACGAACTCCGTGCCGGTGCCCCAGGGGGCTTTGACGAACAGGTAGAAGGCCCCGTCGGCGCCGCGAATGTCATAGAGGCCCGAAAGTTCCTTGAGCATGAAGTCGCGTTTGGCCTTGTACTCGGCCGTGCGGTCGGAGACGTCGTAGTCCCAGGCTTCGACTCCGGCCCACTGGACCGGGTGCGGCGAGCAGACGAACGTGAATTGTTGCAGCTTGATCATCTGTTGGATGATCTCCTGCGGACCGTGGGCCCAGCCGATGCGCCAGCCGGTCATCGAATGCGACTTGCTGAAGCCATCGACGACGATCGTCTTGTCGTAGAACTTCGCGGGACTCACGAAGGGCCGGTCGTAGCAGAAGCTGCGGTAGATCTCGTCGCTGATGAGGGCGATGTTCCTGTCGCGGCAGAGGTCGCAGACGGCCTTCATCTCCTCTTCGCTGGCGACCTTGCCCGTCGGGTTCGACGGACTGTTGAAGAGGATGACCTTCGTTTTCGGCGTGATCGCCGCTTCGAGCTTCGCGATGTCAATCTTGAAGTCGGGATAGGTACTGATCTGCACCGTCGTGCCGCCGGCCAGCGTTGTGAGGTGCTTGTACATCACGAACCAGGGGTCGAAGGCGATCACCTCGTCGCCGGGGTTCACCAGCGTCTGCAGGGCGAGCATCAGGCCGCCGCCGGTGCCGCTGGTCACGAACGCTTTGCGATCGGCGTGCCCGTACTCCTTGTCGACGGACGACTGGACCTTTTCGACGAGCGGGGCGATCCCCTGGGACTGGCTGTAGGCGTTCTTGCCTGCTTCGACGGCCCTGATCATCGCCTGCTTCAGTGGGGCAGGCGTATCGAAGTGGGGCTGGCCGATGCTGAGGTTGATCGGGTCTTTCATCTTGGCCGCGAGGTCGAACACCTTCCGGATCCCGGAGGCGTCGATTTTGTGCATGCGGTCGGCGATCCAGGTCATTGAAGTTTCCGGGCCAGGTTGCGATGGAAGGCGGAGTTTTGACACGAAGGCACAAAGACACGAAGGGGCACGAAGGTTAACGAACGACCCGAAAAATGCCCTCCTTGATTCGTTCGACATTGAAGTTGAATAACAGGCCGACACGGTGGCCCGTCAGCTTCAAGTAGGTCAGGAGTTGGGCTTTATGGACGGGAAGCACCTTCTCGACGTGTTTCAGTTCGACAATGACGCAGTCGGCGACGACCAGATCCAGTCGCAATCCGGCCTCCAGGCGGAGGCCTTCGTAGATAATGGGCAGATGCAGCTGGCGTTCGAATGCAAGTCCGCGTCTGGCAAGCTCGTGGCAGAGGCATGCTTCGTAGACAGACTCCAGAAGCCCCGGGCCGAGAGTCGTGTGGACGCGGAACGCGGCATCGATCACTGCGGTGACGACAGATTCCGTTTGCTCCGGGATTGGTTCGATCATTGAAATCAGCCCCGTATTCCTCGAAGTGTTCAAATTCAACTCGAAGGCACAAAGTCACGAAGAAAAACCGACTCGAAGCGTGCCCTGGGGGACAATTCGCCAGCCACTTCGACCACCTCTCTACTTCGTGATCCTTTATGTCTTCGTGCCTTCGTGTTTCCTTTCCCGCCCGCCTTGAAGTTCACGGCTGATCCCGTCAATTTGCGGAGCTACTGTATCAAATCCAGAGGAACCACTATGTCGCTCAACATCGCCCCCGGGAAAACCAACATCGGCTGGATCGGCACCGGCGTGATGGGGCACAGCATGGTCGGCCACCTGATGAAGGCCGGCTTCAAGGCGACGGTTTACAACCGGTCGAAGGACAAGGCGGCCGAATTGCTGAAGGCGGGGGCGGCGTGGGGCGACACCCCGAAGGCCGTGGCCGAGAAGTCGGACGTCGTGTTCGCCATCGTTGGGTTTCCAAAGGACGTGCGGGAAGTGTTCCTGGGTGACCAGGGCGCGCTGGCCGGTGCAAAGGCGGGAACGGTGCTGGTCGACATGACGACCAGCGAGCCGTCGCTGGCGGTCGAGATTGCGGACACCGCGAAGAAGAAGGGAGTTCACTCGGTCGATGCGCCGGTGTCGGGCGGCGATGTCGGGGCGAAGAATGCGGCGCTGTCGATCATGATCGGCGGCGATAAGGACGTGGTTGACGCGCTGAAGCCGTGCTGGGAGGCGATGGGCAAGACGATCGTCCACCAGGGGCCGGCCGGGGCGGGGCAGCACACCAAGATGGTGAACCAGATCCTGATCTCGACGACGATGATCGGGCTCTGTGAAGCATTGTTGTACGGCTACAAGTCGGGCCTCGACCTCGAGACGGTGTTCAAGAGCGTGTCGACGGGTGCCGCCGGCAGCAAGTCGCTCGATAACCTTGGGCCGCGCATTCTGGCGGGGAATTTCGATCCCGGCTTTTACGTGGAGCACTTCATCAAGGATATGGGGATCGCACTCGCGGAAGCGAAGAAGATGGGGCTGTCGTTGCCGGGCCTGGCGCTGGCGGAGCAGCTGTACCTCTCGGTGCAGGCGAAGGGCTGGGGCCGGAATGGAACGCACGCCCTGATGCTGGCGCTCGCCGAGATGTCGGGTGTCGACTGGAAGGGGCGGAAGTAAGCCATTGCCATAGACGATCACCCCGCCGCGGGAACGAGCGGCGGGGTGATCCTGTGGTAACGGCGCCGGATACGGGCGGCGGATCACTGAACGACGGGTTGTCTTCGCGGGGCGTCTGGAATGCAGTCGGGCGTCGAAATGGGAATCGCCGGCGATGCACCGCGTCCGTCCCGTCGGCGATTCTGGACGATCGTGTTCGCCATCGCGGCGGTCTGCCTGCTGCTCAAGATTCCGGTCATGTTCCGGCAGCATGCGGCCGGCGATGAAGATTTCTACGGAGTTCCGGGGCTGACGCTGCTGCAGGAAGGTCGGCTGCGCGTTCCGTTCATGCCATGCCGCGATCGCGGCAGCATGTTCTACCGGGGTGACGACCGGCTGCTGACGTTGCCGCCTCTGTATTTTTTCTTCCAGGCGGCCAGTTATGCGGTGTTTGGGGCGACGATCGGCAGCGCCCGGCTCGCTTCGGGGCTGGCGGGGGTGGGGGCGATTCTGCTGCTCGGGGCGTTGGCGCTGCGGATCACCAGAAGCGAGCGTGTGGCGCTGACGGCCGTGGCGTTCTATGCGGCTTCTCGAGTCGTTTACTTTCCGTGGCTGATGTCGCGGCCCGACACACTGACCGGTTTCTTCGGCTTCGCATCAATGCTGTTCGCCCTGCGGCTCCTTGAGACGAGGTCCCGCAAGGATGCCGCGCTGGCGGGCCTGCTGACGGGGCTGGGGCTGTATACCCATCCGTTTGCGCTGGTTTACACGGCCCAGGAGGGGCTTCTCTGTCTCTGGGCCGGGCGTGGATGGCGGGAGAAACTGGGACTGGCCTCGATCTTTTCAGCGACGGCGGTGGCGGTGGCTTCGCTGTGGCTGATTCTGATCCTGCCGGAGCCGTTGTTGTGGAAGGAGCAATTCCTCGACCTGATGGGGCTGCAGGTGGGGCCGGGATTGTCGCGGCGACTTTTCTGGCCGGGGCAGTCGCTGCCGGTGCAGGCCTTGGTTTACCTGGAGCATGTCGGGATCTGGCAGTGCCTGCTGATGATTGGCAGCCTGCTGGCGGCGACCTTTCTTGCCGTTCGCGATCGAAGCTGGCGACTGATCGTGTTCCTGTCGTTTTCCGCGATGTACTTCCATGTGGTGAGCCTCGGGACGCATCCGACGAAGGGATACTGGTGCTACACAGGCGGGTGGCTGTGGATTGCGTTCGCGATGGTGCTCGATCGGGCAGTGGCCGCGGTGTTTCAAACGGCTCACGCGCGGCAGGTTGCGTTTGCCAGCCTGGCGGGAGCGGCGGCGTTTCTGATGATTCCGGGGTGCGGACTGCGGACGCTCGTCCAGCACATCCGCCATTGGGATGACATTGCCTACGACGCCCCGCGTTTCTGCCGCATGCTGCTCAGCAAGCTGCCGCCCGATGCGACACTGGCCGTCGACCAGGCCTACGTGTTCGAGTTCTACGCGGCCGGACGCCGGAACATGATCACGGCGCTCGAGTTCCCGCTCGTGTTCTCACTGCAGCAATATCCCTATGACCTGATCGTCGCGGGGGAATACGCGCTCGACAAGAAGGTGCCGGAGATCAACAACGGCAAGCCGATCGCGACGTACGGACCGCTGGATGATCCGTTTGCTTGTTCCGCGGTGATCTTCGAGGCGCCGCCCGAGCGCCGGGCGAACGGCGTGTTTCCAGCCGATGGCGGCAATTCCGGAAAACGTTCGAAGTCGTCCGGCCCGATTTGAATCGTTCCTGCAGCTCAGGGGGCCGTTTGAAGAACGGGAAGCACAGAAGCGGCCTCATCCTTTTTGGCGCTGATGCGGAGTTGGCCGCAGGCGGCGTCGATGTCGGCGCCTTTTCGTTTGCGGACAGTCACCACAATCCCGCCGCGTTCAAGCGCTTCGACAAAGGCTTGTGTGCGCGGCTGACTGGGAGTCTGGCAGTCGATGCTCGCCACGGGATTCATCGGGATGACGTTGACGTGCGCGACGCGTCCCTGCATGAGCTTCACGAGTTCGCGGGCCTGGGCCGGATCGTCATTGATGCCCGCCATCAGACAGTATTCGTACGTGACGCGTCGGCCGGTTGCTTCGAAATGTTCATCGGCCGCTTTCAGGATTTCTGCGATTCCGATGTTCTTGTTGACGGGGACGATCTGTGTGCGGAGTTCGTCGTTCGGCGCATGCAGGGAGACGGCCAGGTTGTAGGCGAAGCCGACTTTCGCGAACTCGCGGATCTTTTCAGGCAGGCCGACGGTCGAAACGGTGATGCGGCGGGCACCGATGCCCATGCCCCCTTTCTGGTTCAGTGTTTCGAGGGCCGGGAGGACGTTTTTCAGATTGGCGAGCGGCTCGCCCATGCCCATCACGACGAGGTTCGTGATCCGTTCTTCAAGCGGCAGGAGGCGGTCGATGCGGAGGACCTGGTCGAGGATTTCGCCCATCGTCAGGTTGCGTTTCACGCCGTTGAGGCCGCTCGCGCAGAAGATGCAGCCCATCGCACATCCGACCTGCGAGCTGACGCAGATGGTCCGGCGGGTTTCCTCACGCATCAGGACGGTTTCGATCTGCTCGCCGTCTCGGAGCGTGATGAGGAGTTTTTCGGTGCCGTCTTTGGAGACCTGATGGCGTGCGATCTCGCCGGCGAAGAAGTCGAAATGTTCGGCCAGCTTCGCGCGGAGCGCGGCCGGGACGTCGTGCATTTCGTCAAACGAGTTGGCGCGTCGGCCGAAGATCCAGCGGCGAATCTGGTCGGCGCGGAAGGATTTCTGCCCCTGTTCGACGCACCACTGCGCGAGCTGGGCGCTGGTGTGGTCGTTGACGAGCGGACGCAGGGGGGGCAGCACGACGGGATTTCCTTGGACAGACGACTCAGAAGCAAGCCATCAAGTATCGCGATTTCGGGGGCGGAGTCGAGCGGGAAGGCCACGCGATCTCGGACGCACAGTCGCTCTCGAGCTGGGGTGAGGAGGCGGAGAACGGTAGAGTCGGTGCGGCTTCATCGGCCGGGCTGACTCCGCAGGTGGGCGGTTCTCCTCAATTGGCTTGCTGGATAGTAACATAAAAGTTACCATTTGATGATCGAAGTCAACCAATACGTTCGTGAGAACGGTAGTTGCCCGTTCGCCGCCTGGTTCGACTCGCTCGATGCACAGGTGGCCGCGAAGGTGCGAGTGGCGCTGATCCGGATGGAGCAGGGAAACCTGGGGGACTCGAAGCCGGTGGGTGAAGGAGTCTGGGAGAGGCGGCTGCATTTCGCCGGCGGATACCGCGTCTACTACGGCCGCGATGGAGCAGAGCTGGTCGTCCTGTTCGTCGGTGGAACGAAGCGCCGCCAGCAGAGTGACATTGCATTCGCCAGAGAGCTTTGGACGGAATACCGGCGACGCAAGAAAGGTGGATGAAGGTGGCACTCACTCGCAGCTTCAAGGAAACCGTGAAGTCGCGTGCGCAGCGGGACCGGAAGTTCCGTGTCGCCATGCTTCAGGAAGCGACCGAGGCCTTTCTCCGCGGTGAGACAGACGTCGGAAAGACTCTGTTGCGCGACTACGTCAACTCCACGGTTGGATTTGAGGAACTGGGGGACGCCGTCGAAAAATCACCCAAGAGCCTGATGCGAATGCTCAGCGCGACGGGGAACCCGCAAGCAGAAAGTCTGTTCGCGGTGATCGCCCATCTCCAGCGCGAGGAGGGAGTCCAGGTGCGAGTGCTCTTGCAGCGCGTCTCGTGAGAATTGGAAGCGGATCGCAGGTCGATTCGGCCAGTGGCCGAGATGCCAGGCCACGCTCGTTACGGGCTGCCCGTGAAGGGGATCTCGCAATATCATCCGCGCAATACCATTTTGCCGACGGATCGACTCCATGCCCCGCGATTTCACCACGGAAAGCCTTTCTCACGACCCGGTCCATGGGTACATCCCTTTTACGGCGCGGAGCGGGTTGCCGGCCGGGGAGGTTTCCGAGCAGGAAATCATCGATCATCCGTGGGTTCAGCGGATGCGGCATATCCACCAGCTGCAGACGGCGTGGTGGGTGTTTCCGTCGGCCGAGCATATGCGGTTCCAGCATATCCTGGGGGTGATGCATCTGGGGTCGCGGGCGATCGAGGCGTGGTACGACTCGCTGGCGGCGACATGTCCGAACCTGCCGTCGCGGGCGCTGGTGGAAAGCCTGGTGCGGCTGGCGGGGCTCCTGCACGACGTGGGGCATGGCCCGTTCGGGCACTTCTTCGACGATCACTACCTCGACCAGTTCGGGGTGACGCACGAAGACGTCGGCGCGGCGATCATCCAGAACGAACTGGGAGACCTGCTTCGTCGCGTCCGGCGGAATCCGAACGGGAAACTGCAGCCGCTGGAGGAGATCGACCCGCAGCAGATTGCCTTCCTGATCCGGCGGCCCCGGGGGCAGCAGGATGAAGGCCATCCGACGTGGCTGAGGAAGCTGCGGTCGCTGTTCAGCGGGATCTACACCGTCGACAACATGGATTTCGTTCTTCGGGATGCCTACATGACCGGCATCAATACGAAGGCGTTCGACATTAACCGGCTGCTGCACTACAGCTTCTTCACCGAGAGCGGGCTGACCATTCATGTTCGCGGGCTGCCGACGCTGATTCACTTTGTCGAGACGCGGGCGAATCTGTTCCGGACCGTGTACTTCCACCGGACGGTCCGGGCGCTGGACCTCTCGCTGGAGGAACTGTTCCCGCAGACGATGCCCCACCTGTTCGAGGGGAATCCGATCGACAACCTGAACCGCTACCGGCTGTTCACGGAATCGTCGTTCCTGGTGGACGTGCAGCGGTGGGGCGATTCGTCCGACCCGACGCTCCGGGAACTGGGGCAGAAATGGCGGGCGATCCTGTCGCGGGAAGTGAGCTGGAAGATGGCCGTCGAGCGGACGGTGAACTTCCACACGGCCGGGGCGGAGCGGATGTCGATTTTCTCGGCTCCGGACCTGGTGTTACAGCGGGTGCGGGAACGTCTGCCAAAAGCGGTCTGCAATATGCCGTTGCGGATCGACGTGGCGCGTCATTACCACCGGCCGAGCGGGCGTTTGCCGGCGGGTGGCCAGAACTATTTGTTTGATCCGGCCGCGGGCGTTCCCCAGGAGTTGAGTGACGACGAGCTTTTCAAAGCCTTGCCGTTGAGCTTTCTCGTGTTCCGGATTTACTCGCAGGACCACCAGCACGATGCCCTGCTGCATGGTGCATTGGCGTCGGTGCTGGGGGCGGCTACCGATGCGCGCACGAACATGTGAGAGTGTCGCAAGTTAGCGGCGCTTTGACGTCATTCTGACGGGATTCCGGCAGCTCCTGCCGGGGGCGTCGGGGATGGGGGGCCGGGGGCCGGAAACGTGTCTGGAGGCCGGCGGGTGGGGGATTTGCCATTTGGACGGGCGAATTGCGCGCAAAGTCAGCGCATTTTGAGTCGCCCCTTTGCACGGATTGCAACGCGCGGACGGTGGGTTGTGCACATTGGACCGCTGGGAGAGAAAGTTTGGGCTCCCTGAACCGTCCCCCTCTGTTTCGCTTGACCGGCGTCCGATATCCTTTCACGCTGTTCCCGGCGAGCCGGGGGCAGTCACGCTCGCGCCGAGCGGTCCTGCCATCGAGGGTTGGCGCAGGTGTTGCTCAACGGACTGTCAACCGCCATTACGATGTCGGCCCCGCCAGCATGGATCTTCTTCATTGATGTGGCATCGCGTTGCCCGCTGAACAACGCTCCCGCCCGGTCCGGCGCTCGGACCGAATTCCTCCCCGAAAGACTTCAATGACGATTCGCAAGGTACTCGCCCTGCGAGGGCCCAATCTCTGGGCCAACTATCCAGTGCTCGAGTGTCTGGTCGACCTGGAATACTTTGAACTTCTTCCGTCCTGCGACCTCGACGGTTTCGCGGACCGGATCAAGGCGTGGCTGCCATCGATGATCGAGCACCGCTGCGGGCTCGGCTACCGCGGCGGATTCTTTGAACGCCTGGAAACCGGGACGTGGCTCGGCCATGTGCTCGAGCATGTGACTCTTGAACTGCAGTCCCTGGCCGGCTCTGTCGTCGGTTTCGGAAGGGCACGCGAGACGTCGGAACCGGGCGTCTATAAGGTGGTGATCGAATACAACGATGAAGAGGTTGGCCGGGCGGCGGTGTACGAAGCCCACGACCTCATCATGGCGGCCGTCCATCGGCAGGACTTCGACGTCGAAGCGGCTGTCGAGCGGTTGCGCCGGATTCGGGATCGCGTGGCTCTGGGGCCGAGCACGAAATCGATCGTCGACGCGGCGGCCAAACGCGGCATTCCGATTCGCCGGCTCAATACCGACAGCTTCGTGCAGTTCGGATTCGGGAGCAAACAGCGCCGGATCATGGCGGCCGAGACCGATCGGACCAGCGCGATTGCTCAGGAAGTCGCCCAGGACAAGAACCTGACCAACCAGTTGCTGCGCGAAGCGGGAATTCCGGTTCCGCCCGGCGCGCCCGTCACTTCGGCCGACGAGGCCTGGGAAGTCGCCCAGGACATCGACGCCCCGGTCGTGGTGAAGCCCCAGGACGGAAACCAGGGGAAGGGTGTGGCCCTGAACCTGAAGACGGAAGAACAGGTTCGCGCCGCCTTTGAAGCGGCGGCCGCGATCAGCCGGCGGATCATCGTTGAGCGGTACAGCCCCGGGCAGGATTATCGGGTGCTGGTGGTCGGCGACCGGATGGTGGCGGCGGCCCGCCGCGAGCCGGCCCAGGTCGTCGGCGACGGAGTGCATTCGATTGAGCAGCTGGTCGAGATCGTGAACCGCGATCCGCGCCGGGCCGATCATCACGCCGACATCCTGAGCAAGATCTGCCTGGACGCCGTCAGTCTCGGAGTTCTGCGCGAGCAGGGACTCTCTCCGGCGTCGATTCCGGCCACTGGCCGGCGGGTGCTGATCCGCCGGAATGCCAACCTGAGCACCGGCGGCACGGCGGTCGACGTCACCGAACTCGTGCACCCGGAAACGGCGGCCCGCGCCGTTGAGGCGGCGCAGGTCGTCGGACTCGAGATCGCCGGCGTCGATATCGTCTGTCCCGACATCTCGCGTTCGCTGGAAGAACAGAACGGCGTGATCGTCGAGATCAATGCGGCCCCTGGGCTGCGGATGCACCTTTCCCCGTCGTCGGGCCAGGCCCGGCCGGTCGGGGATGCGATCATCGACATGATGTTCCCGGGTGAGGAGAACGGCCGGATTCCGGTCGTGGCCATCACGGGTGTGAACGGCAAGACGACCACGACGCGGTTTATCGCTCACATTTTCCGCGGGACGGGAAAGACGGTCGGCCTGACCTCGACCGACGGCATTTTCGTCGGAGACCGACGGATCGACACGGGCGACTGCAGCGGACCGAAGAGCGCGCGGGCGATCCTTTCGAATCCGAAGGTCGACTACGCCGTGCTGGAAACGGCGCGGGGCGGCATCCTGCGGGAAGGCCTGGGCTTCGACCAGTGCCAGGTCGCTGTCGTGACCAACATTGGCGAAGGGGATCACCTCGGCCTGTCGGACATCCACACCCTGGATCAGCTGGCGAAGGTCAAGCGGTGCATCGTCGACGTCGTGGCGAAAGACGGATTCGCCGTCCTCAACGCGGCTGATCCTTACGTGGTTGGCATGGCGTCGAAGTGCCCTGGCAACGTGCTGTACTTCGATATGAACGGGGACAACCCGATCATCGCGGAGCACCGGGCCAAGGGAGGCCGCGCCGTCTTTGTCCGCGACCGGCATGTCATCCTGGCGACCGGAGCCCACGAGATTCCGATCGTGAGCATCGACCGCGTTCCGCTGACGAACGCCGGCCGGATCGAATTCCATGTCGAGAACACGCTGGCCGCCATCGCGGCGGCGTGGTCGGTGGGCATCCCTGCGGAGTTGATCCGCCTGCGGGCGGAGTCGTTCCAGGCGGACCTCGACCTGAATCCTGGTCGGTTCAACATCCTGGACATCAATGGCACGACGTGCGTCATCGACTACGGCCACAATGCATCGGCCGTCGAGGCGCTGGCCAAGTCCCTGGCTCACTTCCCGCAGCAGAAGCGGCTGGTGGTCTATTCGACCGCCGGAGACCGCCGCGATTGCGATCTTGTCCGGCAGGGCGAACTGCTCGGCCAGCACTTTGACCGCGTGATCCTGTACGAAGGGGACTACTGCCGCGGTCGCGAGCCGGGCGACATCATCCGCTTCCTCATGGAAGGGCTGAAGAACGCCCCGCGGACGGTGGAGATCATCCCGGTGCAGGGGGCGATTCCGGCCACCGAACTGGCGATCAAGATGGTGCGGTCAGACGAACTGCTGGTGATCCAGGCGGACGTGGTCGACGACACGGTGCAGTTCCTGCGTCAGAATTTTCCAAACATGACGGCCAGCGTCCCCAAACCGTCGACCCCGGTTCCACGGGCGTGAGATTTCGCACCCCGGCTGCTCACAGGCAGCCGGGGTGCTTTGCGGTTGGGCTGACTTCTTTGGGCGAGCTTCTCATACCGAGAAGAAGGACGATCATTGCGCCGGGCGAGTACTACCACCTCTACAACCGTGGCGTGAATCGCGAACCGGTCTTCTTCGGACGCGATAACTACTTGTTCTTCCTGAAACGACTGCGGCGGTTCCTGTTCGATGAACAACAGGTGGCCGACCCGAGTGTCTGCGGCTCCGTGACTCGACCTGTCGAGGTTGTTGCCTATTGCCTGATGCCCAACCACTATCACCTGCTGGTTCATCTGAATGGCGACGATCTATCGGATCGAATGCAGTCGCTGTCGCAGGCCTACACCAACGCGATCAACCGAGCTCGGGGTCGCGTCGGGCCGTTGTTTCAGGGGCGATTTGAATCGCGTCACGTCGAACGAGACGAGTATTTCCTTCACCTTTCCCGCTACATCCACCTGAATCCCGTTGTGGCGGGGCTGGTGAGCCGTGCGGAAGACTGGGAATTCTCGAGCTACCGCGACTACTCGAACTGGCGCGCCGGCGATCTACCGTCGCGGGAAGCGGTTCTTCGATCGTTCGAGTCGGGCGACGCATACTGTCGGTTTGTGAACGGGGGGACGCCTGTTCTTCCCGGTGTGTGTACTCGACTGGCAATTGATGACGATTGAGAGTGCAGCTCGAGCACCCCGGCTGCTTTGGAGCGGCCGGGGTGCTGCTGGCGGCCTCTCTCTCCCAATCGCTAAGGCCGGCAGAGTTTGACAGAGGGTCTTTCCGTCTCGGGGCGAAGCGGCGAAAGCGGCCGCAGTCGGGCGGGGCCGAAGTTCGATGTTCTCCCTGTCCTCACGCGCGGGCATCGCCTTTTCGTGCGCGTTGGCCAGAGGGGAGCGGGATGGGCGTCATCCTTGGTTGTATCGTCGTGATCGGGTGCGTTCTCGGTGGCTTCATGATGGCCGGCGGGCACGTCATGGCGTTATTCCACCCCTCGGAAGTGGTGACGATCGGCGGGGCGGCGCTGGGCGCGCTGATCATCAATACGCCTCCCAAGGTTGTGATGGACCTCATCAAGGGGACCCTCGGGCTGCTGAAGGGGAACGCCTACGGCAAGCAGACGTACATCGAGCTGTTCAAGCTGATGTACGAGATGTTCAAGATCGGCCGGCGCGATGGCCTTCTGGCATGGGACGCACACCTCAACGATCCCCATGCAAGCGCCGTGTTTTCCAAGTATCCCCGGATCGTCAACAACCACCATGTGAGCGACTTCCTCACGGGGTCGCTGCTGGCGGTGACCGACGGAAGCGCCACTCCTGAACAGCTGATCGCCCAGATGGATCAGGAAATCAAGGTGATGGAGGATGAACACCACGCGGCGATCGCGGCCCTCTCCAAGACGGCCGACGCACTGCCGGGGTTCGGAATCGTGGCGGCCGTGCTCGGCATCGTGGTCACGATGGAAGCGGTGAGCGGTCCGGTCGAAGAGATCGGCCACAAGGTCGGTGCGGCCCTCGTCGGAACGTTCCTCGGGATTCTCGCGTCCTATGGGTTCCTGGCGCCGCTGGCGGGGCGGATGGAGTTCGCCGGCCACGATGAATCAGCGTTCCTGCGGACGATTACCAATGCGATCCTCGCGTTCCACGCGGGCGGATCGCCGAAAGGAATCATCGGGCAGCTGCGCCGGACGGTGGCGACCGACTGCCGGCCGACGCGAGAAGAGATGGAAGAGATCTTCAGCGAAGCGTAGTTCGCCAGCCGGCGGCCAAGCCGTCGATCACCCACCCTGAAGACATCGAAGGACTGAGTTATGGCGGGCAAGGGAGGCGGCGCATGGAAGGTCGCCTATGCCGACTTCGTGACGGCCATGATGGCCTTCTTCCTCGTGATGTGGCTCGTCACGCAGGATAAGAAGGTGAAGGAAGCCGTCGCCCGCTATTTCACGGATCCGGTTGGCTTCTACCAGATCGGCTCGACCAAGAATCCGTCCGTCTCGGGCGCGATGTTCGATTCGGAAGTGCACGGGCAGGTGCCGGGCAAGAAATACCAGATCTCCGGTTCCGGCCGCGGGGCGCATGTGGACCGCGGTCAGGGGGAAGTGGAAACGACGGCAGTCACCGACTGGATCCATTCGAATCCGGACCAGGCGGCCTACTGGGCGCAGCAGGCGCAGCGACAACGGGAGGCGGCGAGCCAGTCGCAAATGGTGAAAGACAAGGTGATCACCGTGGAGGAAGCGACGCGGATCCAGTTGGCAAAGCAGATCGAACGTGAAATGCTGGACCAACTTCCGGTCGAGATCGATCCCCTGTACCGGGAACTGGTCAAGACGTCGATGGAGTACGTCGATTGGCGCTCGGTTGCGGACCACTGCCTGAGCCGCAAGTAGACCTTCAGCCGGATGCCGGCGGCGACTGCTCGGCAGGAAGCGGGATGGCGCCCGGGGCCGGGCGGCCTTTACCGGCTCGAATGTATGCGGCGCGTTCGGCCTCATACTGGGCGCGCGTCATCCCTTCCTCCAGTTCACTGCCGCGCTGGGCCGTCTCGAAGTAGCGCTTCAGGGTGGCGATGCACCATCCACAGCCGGTGCCGGCGCCCCCGCACTCGCTCAGGCCGCTGGCTCGTCGCGGCTGATGGACGCGGAGGAAATTCAGCACCTTCCGCTTCGACACGTGGAAGCAGTAGCAGACGGGATCATCGAGTTCCATTCCCGCATTCTACCGGAACGACTTCGACGCGTCCCGGGCGGGGGGGACCAGGCCGGGACGGTCGTTACAGCAGCGAGTCGAACGCGGAGATGCCAATGTCTTCCCGGCTGGCGAAGGGCTCGCCGAAGGCCTTGTGAATCGACCAGCCCCAGTAGCGGGCACGGTCACGGATGTCGTCCAGCGGGGAAGGGAAGACGGGTTCGCGGCCTTCGGTGAACTGCGATCTGTAACAGGCGATCGCTTCCATCTTGGCGTCGATCGCGCTCGAAATGTCGAGCACGAAGGACGGCTTGGGATGAATCCGCAGGTGGATGCTCCAGTAGTGATAGAGGCGCGGCGGCCACCACGGTTCGCCGGCGAGATCGGTCCGCGAGAGCTTCGACCAGAAGCGGGCGGCGTCGACGAGCTGGCTGGCGGCGACGTGGTCCGGGTGGACGTCTTCAGGATAGTGCCCAAGGATGACCTTCGGCCGCGTGAGGCGGAACACTTCCGCGATCTTCGCGCGGGACTCGAGATCGTTCTGCAGCTTTCGGTTCGGCAGATTCAGGTTCTGCCGCCACGTGACGCCCAGGGCGCGGCTGGCGGCCTCGGTTTCCGCCAGTCGTTTTTCGAGCGTCCCGAACGGCGTCGGCTCGCCGGTGGTGAGATCGAGAATCCCCACACTGAGTCCAGCCCGCAGCGACGTGGCGATCGTGCCGCCCACGCTGATTTCGGCGTCATCGGGGTGGGCGGCGACGACGAGGATGTCGAGCTGGGACGGGGCGACTTCGGGCATGAGCTGTCAAACACTGCAGGTGGGCGACCGGAGCGATGGAGTCGGGAACCGGCCGCCCGTTTGGCTGATGTCTACGATGCCGGTATTCTAGCGAGCCCGCCTGCCGCGTCCCGTGGCGGCGTCCCGCCCGTCCGCCCTCCCTGACGAAGCATCCATTCATGAGCGATGAACTGTCGAAGTCTTCCGAGCGTGGCCTGACGACGACGCAATGGCTGATCTGCACGATGGCCGCGATCGGTTTTGCGTTCGACATCTACGAATTGCTCATGCTGCCGCTGATCGTGAAGGACGCAATTTCGGCGTTGCGCCCCGGCGAGGCGGGCGACCCGGCCTGGGCCCCTGGCGGCGTGAATTACGTCCACTGGGCCCGGATGCTGTTCTTCGTTCCAGCCATCGCGGGTGGGATCTTTGGACTGCTTGGCGGCTATCTGACAGACCTCCTGGGCCGTCGGCGGGTCCTGACGGGAAGCATCCTGCTCTACGCGTTTTCAGCGACAGCGGCCGGTTTTGCGACGTCGCTGCCGATGCTTCTGTTCTTTCGCTGTCTGGTGTTTATCGGGGTGTGCGTCGAGTTCGTCGCCGCAGTCGCGTGGCTGGCGGAACTGTTCCACGACCCCGAGCGGCGCGAGAAAGTGCTCGGATACACGCAGGCGTTTTCGTCATTCGGCGGCATCCTGGTGGCCGTGGTTGCCGCACTCCTCAGCAAGTATGCCGGGCTGCTTCCGGCGATCTATGCCAAGCATGAGGCGTGGCGCTACACGCTGATCAGCGGCCTGATCCCGGCGATTCCACTGATCCTGATTCGTCCGTTCCTCCCGGAATCACCTGACTGGGAACGCAAAAAGGCCGAAGGCACTCTCAAGCGGCCGAGCATCGCCGAGCTGTTCAGCCCGGAACTGATGAAGACGACGATCGTCACGACGATCCTCTTCTCGACGACGTTCGGCCTGGCGTTCGGGGCGATCCAGCAGACGCCGCAGATTCTTTCGGGACACGTCGACGTGACGAAGGGCGCGGACGCGACGGTGGCAGCGGCGAAAGAGGCGGCGGCAGGAACCGAGAATCCGCTGACGGAACAGCAGCTGAAAGTGAGGCGGGCCAACGCGATCACCGCGACGACGGCGAACGTGCAGTCGTGGCAGGAAATCGGCGGTCTGTTCGGCCGATTCGCCCTGGCGTTCCTGGTGATCAAGGTGGTGAGCCGTCGGACGCTGTTTCGTCTGTTCCAGATCCCGTCGCTGATCCTGATTCCCGCGTTTTACTGGTGGCTGTCCACCAATCTCGGAACCGAGGGCTCGCTGCTGGGAATCAAGATCGCGATGTTCCTGTGCGGGTTCGTTGTGATTGGCCAGATGAGTTTCTGGGGCAACTACATTCCGCACGCATTCCCGCTCCACCTGAGGGGAACCGGCGAGAGCTTCGCCGCGAACATCGGCGGGCGGCTGATCGGCACGGCGGCGGCGTTCATCACCCTGACCCTTGCGGCTTCGGACAAACCGAACCCCGGCAAGCTCGCATTGATGGCGGCGTGTGTGGGTGGAGCGTATGCCCTCGTAGGATTCCTGCTGACGCAGCTGCTGCCCGAACATGACTCGGGACGTGGTGTCCACTCGGCAGAAGGGAACAAGGCCTGATGACACGCGTTGCGATTCTGGGAGGGACGGGTTACACGGCGCTCGAGCTGATCCGCATCCTGTTGCGCCATCCGGACGTGCAGATCACGGCGGTCACGAGCCGTTCTGAAACGGGTCACATCGGCGTTGTGCATCCGTCGCTGCTCGGGCGGCTGGACCTGAAGCTGGAAAATCTTTCTCCCGCGCAGCTTCGGGATCGGGCGGACGTGGTGTTCGGCTGTCTGCCGCACGTGGCGAGCATGGAAGTCGTGCCGCAGCTGCTGGATGTCGGTCTCAAGGTGATCGACCTGAGCGCCGACTACCGGCTGAATGACGCGGCCGTGTACGAACAGTGGTACGGGCATGCCCACACCGATACAGGCCGGTTGCAGTCGACGGTGTACGGCCTGCCCGAACTGTTTGCGGACCGGATTCCGGGTCAGCAGCTGATCGCGAATCCCGGGTGCTACACGAGCACTTCGATTCTGGCGCTGGCACCGCTGCTGGCGGGCCGGCTGATCGAGCCGATCGGGATTATCATCGATGCGAAAAGCGGCGTTTCAGGCGCGGGACGAACGCCGAAGCTCAACACGCTGTTCGCCGAGGCCAACGAGAACTTCACGGCCTATTCCGTCGGAAACCACCGGCATACGCCGGAGATCGAGCAGGTGCTAACAACGGCCTCCGGGCAAAAGGTGGAAGTGATTTTCACGCCGCACCTGGTCCCGATGGACCGGGGCATCTTCGCGACAATCTACGCCACCCCGACGAAGGTCGTGGACCAGAAGTCGCTCCTCGAGCAGATCCGTTCGTTCTATGCCGGGAAGCCGTTCGTTCGCGTGACCGACCAGATCCCCACGACGAAGGCGGTGTCAGGAACGAATTATTGCGACATCACGGCCCGCGTCGTGCGTGGCAAGGTTGTCGTCATGGCGGTGCTGGACAACCTCATCAAGGGAGCGTCCGGGGTCGCCGTACAGAACTTCAACCTCGTGTGTGGCTATCCGGAAGAGACGGCGCTGATCTGCTGAGACGACTCGGGCTCAGGGGCTGGCCGGCCGGGGGAGAATCTCGTCGTTCTTCGTCCACTTTGAGGGGAGAACGACGCCTGTCACAGTGGAGGGGGCGGTCGAGCCGTCAGGACCGTTCTGTTCCCAGGGAGCGGGGCCTTCAATGCGGATGAGGTTTCCGTCGGGGTCGCGTCCGACGAGCTGGCCTTCAAGATCCGAGGCGGGAGACGGCGGCGGAGGGTTTTCCGAGGCGATTCCGCCACTGGCGCGATCAGCTGAACCAGTCTCCGTTGCCGCATACGTCGCAACTCCGCCGATCGCCACCCCCGATGCGGCGGCCGTGATGGCCGATGATCCGAAGAGGGCGGGCGCCAGGGCGACGGCCTGGCCGCGAACGACGCTGTCCTGGAAGGTGACGCCATCGACGACGGCGTTGGGGGGAGCGGCTTCTGACGGCCAGCAGCGGATCTGTCCTGAGGCGGCTCCGCAGGACAGGCGATAGGTTCCGGCGGGAACACGGTCGATCTGGAAGGTGCCGTCGTGAAGCGTCGTCGAACGTGCGATCACGCGGTCCGATTGTCTGAGCGTGACAATGGCGCCGTCGATCGGGGCGCCTTCGCTGTCGATGAAACGTCCACGCAAGTTGCGGTCGTCATCCAGCGCGATGTCGAGCATTTGCGTCGACTTTTTCTCCGGCGCAGCCGAAGCCCGCGAGCGGCCCGGAAGCACTCCGCGGATCGGTGCGGCATCGACGCTCGTACAAAACCAGCTGGCGGCCAATGCCGCTGCGGTCGCAGTGCGCTTGATGCGGGAACGCTTCGCCATCCCGGCGTGCCTTCGATTCTGGAAACGGCCGGCAGGCTCCGCCGGCGTTCGAGGCGCGCCGTCAAAGTCGACCGGCCTTGCCTCAACCACCTTATCGGCACGATCGGGCCCAAGGGTCAAGGAGCGTCACGAATCTCACGGCGTCTCTGGGCCTTTTCTGCCGCTCGATCAAGGCCTTTCTCCAGCAGATTCTGCAGGAGCCCGCCGGCAGCGCCGGCGCCGATGCGTGTTCCCCAATCGGCCACGGCTCGCCCGTCCACCTGGGGCCGTTCGAGCGTTCCGCGAATGGGAATCTGGACGAGCTCGTTCCGCAGCGATTTCTGGACGGGACCGCCCTGGAGCCAGGCGTCCGGCAGCGGGAATTCCACCTGCATGTCGAGGGTGTGATCGATGCCGACCGATCCCCGCGTCGTCACCACGACGTCGCCCGCCTGGAACGTCAGGCGATTGTGATAGACGCGGCCTCCCTGCATGCGGAAAGCGATGTCCTGCGGAGGCAGGGCAATCCGCAGATCGTCGTCGGCCCAGGCGGGGTCCTTACGGGTGATGAGCCTCGCGAGGGTCGCGGCCGAGTCGACGGCCTGTCGGGCCATCGGACCGGGGGTGACGTTGGCCGAGTGGACCCGGACAATCCCGGCGATCTCCGCGGCGTCGGGCTTCGCGAACGGCATCTGGCCCGACTCGATGATCAGCGTGATCTTGCCGTCGACCGCCGTCGCGTCCGCGAGTATGGGGGAGACGAACCTCAACCACTCCCGACACATTTCTGGAGTGAGGTTCACATCCACCAGCATCGGCCCCGCCGGCGCGACGAGTTGCCGATTCTCCACGAGGTGAATCTCGGGAAGGGTCATGAGCTGGCCATCGCCGACCCGCACATCGCGCGGCCAGAGCGCCAGGCCGCTCGGCTGAAACGCGGCTGTGACCGCGCCGGGGGTCGCGCGGATGCCATAAATCATCGCTTCTGACCAGGTGATGTCCCCGGCCAGTGTGGCGGGCGGGGGAGGGGGCTCCCCGGAACTTCTGGCCTGGAACCTGTCCGGCCAGAGCGCGCCGGTCACTGCGACATTGCGAACGCGCAGCCCTTTGACCGCGATATGGCTGCGGACCTGGGGATTCAGCAGGTCGAGAATTCCCGTGAGATCCTGATCGGCCGTCGCCCGGATTTCGACGATCCCCGCATCCCGGGGCTGCTCGATGTGGCCGCTTCCCGACACGGTGATCGCTCCGGCCGTGGCCGAGAGGTTGTCGAACGTGAGACGATCGGCTTGTGCGTCCCATTGACCGCCGATTCCGATGCCACCGGTGGGGACCGGAGAGGAGACCTGATCGGATGTGCGACGATAGACGGCGTCGCGCGGCTTGAATGTCGCCTTTGCGGAAACGGCCCCCGCTCCCTCGGCCGGAGTCGAGGCGAGTTCGACGAGGAGTTCTCCCCCGCCGGCCACATGGGCGATCGTGGAATTGGCCTGCAGCCAGGGCTCGAAAAGAGTGAGCGGCAGGTAGCTGACGGCGGCGTGGAAGTCGGCCGGAGGCAAAGTCGATCTCGAATCGGATGCCGCCCATTGTCCACGGAGGTCGATCGTCTCCCTCTGGACTCCATCGGTCAGCTCCCCTCTGGCCTCCAGAGAACGGGACTGTGCGGAGTTGAGATAGCGGGCGGCGACTTCGGAGATCGTGGCCAGCGGCTTGCTCTCCGTATCGCGGACTTCGATCAGGCCACGTTCAATCGCAATGTCGAAGTTGAGCGGCCGGGTGTTTTTCTGCCGCGCGAGGAAGGCACGGATCACCGGGTTGATGCTGCAGCCGGCGGGGTCGACGTACAGGTAAGCGCGCGGGTTCTCGAGAACCCATCCGCCCGGAGAGCCGGGCGAAGTCGCCATCTCCCAGAGTGACTTCTGCGAGGTGACGTGCTCGCATTCCAGGAGGACGCGCCCGTGGTCGTCGAGAAAGCGAAGACCGGCGAGATGAACGGGGGACATCCAACCCAGCGAAGGCTTTCCGATATTCGAGCCCGGTGGAAGCCAGGGGAGAGCCGTGGCCGTAACCTGCTGGGCGACGCCATTAATGCTGAGCAGCCACGGCGCGGCATACACGGCGGCGACCAGAAGGATCAGGATCAGCGGCCAGACTCTGCGCCGCTTGCGCCGGGGAGGCGGGGCTGTCTCAACATTGTTCTCCACTTCAGCAGTCGTCACGGTCGTTCGCTCCGTCCATCGGTCGATGATCGCCGGAACATTTTACGGGCGAAGCATGTAGAGGGAGTAGCCCGCTTCCTGGACATCGCCCGAATGCAGGGGGAGCGGAAGGGCCACGACCTCGCTGAGAAATCGCCTGCCCGTCTGAAAACATCATGTGTTACAACTCCCCGGGATCTCCCCGGGCCATGGATTTGCTTGATGAAAGACGAACTGCACAGTCCTGAATCGTCGTCGGGCGGCGCCCCCGTACCTGCAGGAAGCACGATTGAAATCCTCGAACAGAGCGACGAGCGACTCGTGCTCTTCATTCCGTCGGGCCCGAAACGGGGCTGGGAGCTTGGCTGCTTTGGACTGATCTGGCTGACGATCATCTCGATCATCACCTCGGTTGTGTTGATTGACGTGCGTCAGAGAGGGCCGGGAGCGTTCGAGCTTCTGTTCCTTGTTCCGTTCTGGCTGGTTGGCCTGGCCATGCTTTATTTCTCGCTGCGCATGCGGCACACGCGGACGCTGATCCTCATCGAGCCGACGCGGGCCGTGCTGCAGCAGACATTCTTCGGCCGAACGAACACTCGCGAGACGACCCTGGCCATCGGCGAGCCGGCGACACTCGTGGAGTCGTACCGACAGAACGATGTGCCGATCGATGCCGTCTGCCTCAAGGGCGACCCGCGTCCGCTGAAGTTCGCGACGCCGCTGGAGCACAAGGAGAAGGCGTGGATCGTCGATCGGATCAACGCGTTTCTGGGGGTGTCGCCGGCTCTCGATCCGGATGATCCGTCCTTTGGGCCGACGCTCACCCGGGTGCTTCCCGAGAACTGTTCCTCGTGTGGAGGCTCGCTGTCGGGGGCCACCGAAGAGGTTCAGCAGGCCACGTGTCCGTTCTGCGGAACGGTCAACAAGGCCGAGATGAAGCTGGTCCTGTCAGGTCCGAGTGACGTGCAGCCGGCCGTTGGCGAGTTTCCCGCTGATCGGGTGACCGTCACCGAGCAGACTCCGGACCTCCTGGAGTTTGGGATGCGCGTTTTCGAGAGCCGGAGTATGCGGCGAGGCGCGGCCCTCGCGTTTGTCCTGTTCGCGCTCTTCTGGAACTCGATTGTCGGCACCATTCTGTGGGCAACTCTGTTTGGCGCGCGATTCAACGCCAGCATGCTGTTCATGCTCGTGTTTATCCTCCCGTTTGTCGGCGTGGGGGTGGCCATCGTGGGGGTGGCGTTGTTCATTCTTGCGGGGCGGTTGAGTGTACGCCTCGACAGGGACGCCTTGCGGGCTTCCTGGGGAGTGGGACCGCTCGCGTATACGAAGTCGCTTGCGACAGAAACGATCACCCACGTCACTGTCGAGAACTCGCCGCTGGCGGCAAAGAATCGCGGGGCGAGATCGAGAGCCAATCAGGACACGCCGACGGCGCTGGTGTGGGCGGGAGAACGCTGGATCCCGATCACGATGCTGCAGGGAGCGAATGACTGCCGACACGTGGCGCAACTGGTGCGGAGTCAATTGGCCGATATGGGCTTCACCGTCGAGAGTCAGCGGACTGCGACCATCGTCGTTCGCCCCGACGAATTCAATGACAACGACGAGAGCCTGGATGACGACGATCTCGCGGAATCGAGCGACGAGTCGGCAGCGAAGTGAGGCCGGACGTGATCCCCGGCCCTATGATGGGGTGAATCCGATGTGACACGGTCCTGATTCGAATTTCCGCAGCAACATGTCCGGCCTCGACTGGCAAACCGCCGTCACCCTCCTTTGCGTGGTGCTTGCCGCCGCGTGGTGGATTCGCCGCGCGGTGAGGTGGGCTTCCGGAGACGCATCATGCGGTTCAGGCTGCGGGAAATGCGGAACGCCGCGGTCTGCGCGTGAACCGGAGCTGGTGCAACTGCATCCCGGTTCCGACGAGAACCGCTGAGCGGCGTTCCCAGAGAACCCAGCTGAAAAGCGACGCACGCAAACGAACAACGCTCGCGAACCTTGGGATTCGCGAGCGTTGTTGATTTCAGTGCCTGCCATCGAGCCGGAGGTCCAGCGCGTGGGTTCCGCGATTAGGGGCTGGCCGGCGGGGGGCCGCCGCCGTTGTCGTCGTTGTCGTTGGCGACCACGAGGGCGCCGATGCCGATCCCCAGCGCGGCGAAGGCGACAGTGCCGATGATGATCTCATCGGTCTCCAGATAGTCGAACTCGTCCTGGCCGCGAACGACGTTGCCCTGAACGAAGGTCGTCTGCGGCATGGCGGACGGAGGAGCGACGTCCTGCGGCCAGGCGCGGACGTACTGGACCTGACGGACGGCCGAGACCTGGTAAAGGCCGGACTTCATGCCGGGCGCCTTGAATTCGCCCGACCCGGTCGAGACGACATGCGTAACCGGCTTGCCGTTCTGCGAGATGGTGACGGTCACGCCGTCAACCGCCTTGCCTTCCGCCGTGACGACGCGGCCGGTCAGTTCGCCGGCGGAGGTCAGCTTCACATCCTTCACCTTGGCGGCCGGCTTCGTGACCGGGGCTTCGGCGGCGAACATCATCGCCTGAGGAGCAGCAAGATTGAGGCCGGCGACGATCGCAGCCCCGCGGGCCCAATCCAGTTTCAAACGCATCTCTCTCTCCCGAGTGGTTGCGGAGCCAACGTCCGTGTCTCAGATTTCGTCGTCGCAGCGCTTCACAATGCACTACTGCTGCCGAACTTCTCTTCGGGAATCGAGATTAAGAGGGCCAGGCGTCACAACCGTTAAAGTCTGCCAGCGGTCGTAGGAGACGTCCCTGACTCACGGAACCGGCGGGTTCTGCGTCATGTGTTGAGGCCGCCGAATTGGCGGACGGCTTCATAGACGACGGTGTTGGCAGTGCTGGCAAGGTTGAGGCTTCTGACGGCCTCGTGCATCGGCAGCTTCAGGCACCGCGACTGGTGCTCCCTTCGGAGGCTCTCCGGCAGCCCGCGGGTTTCGCTTCCGAAAACGAGCACGTCGCCCGGGCTGAAGGACGCGTCCCAGACGTGGCGCTCGGCGAATTTCGTCAGCAGCCAGAATGTCCGGCCCGCGAGGCGGCTTTCGATTTCCGACCAGGAGTCGACGGCCTCCCATTCGAGGTGCTGCCAGTAGTCCATGCCCGCCCGCTTGAGGTAACGGTCGTCGAGTTGAAAACCGAGTGGCCGGACCAGCCATAGCTTCGCCCCCACCGCCACGCAGCTTCGGCCGATGTTGCCCGTATTCTGCGGAATGTCGGGCTGATACAGGACGACGTGCAGCAGCGGTTCCCGGTGCTGGGGTGCGTTTGCAGGGCCGCTTCCGGACGATTCACTTGCGCTCACGACTTCGGATCCGCCGGCAGGCTGCTGACGAGGGCCGTCGCGTAAGTCACCAGGTCGCCATTTCGACGGGCCGCATCGCGGAGCGCATCGGGCCGACCTGCCTGTATGCAGAGTTCGCCGAACGAGATGCGGACATCCTCGCTGAGATTCGTCAGCCACCGTGAGGCGACGTCCACGGCCTCATCGAGACGGCCGACACGCGAGAGGAGGTCGACGAGGACATACGCGAGCAGCGGCTTGTCGCCTTCATCAGGCTCGTTCGCCAGCTGGTCGCGGAAGTACTGGAGCGACTTTTCCCGGTCCTTGTCGAGGAGGGCCCGGAAAAATGCAGCGTGCGCGGGGTAATAGTCGGCGAAGGGGGGCTCCCCGGCATACTGCAGGGGCTCAGCGAGACGTTGCCCGTATTCGCACAGCTGCAGGGCGAGATCCAGCTCGGGCGCCGGCGGTTCCATGCTGCGTGCGAAGCGGATCACCGCGTGCAGATGGGAGACGTCGACATGGTAGTTGCCACTTTCCAGGAGCCAGTCGCGGCCGGTGATCAGGGAGCGGAGCGGTTCTCCCGGGGGAAGACCCGGAATGCGGCGTTCCACGTCGCGGCGGACCGATTCGGTGACGTCGTCATACAGGCTGCGGACCATGACCCGCGCGCATGCCTGCCGCTGGTCGGGGGGAAGTTGCTGCAGCGTCTGGTCCAGCGTCGTGATCGTGCTGCAGGTGCCATGGGCCTTCAGCATCAGTTGCAATCCCTTCGCCGGGTTGACTCCCTGGATCAATGCGACGTGGATCAGTTCCTCAAGCCGGTCGCTCGATTCGGCGGCCGGCGACAATGCATCGAGCGCCCTGGCGACCGGCTCGGGCTCGCGAAGGACCTGGTAATAGGTCCAGGCCTGTCCGATTTCTCCGGCGTCCAGGAAGCGGCGGCCCGCGTCACGGGCGGCCTCGATGTAGGCCGCTTCCACCTCTTTACGAAGAGGCTCGGGCACATCGCTCAGCGACGAAGGCCGGTTGAGCGGCAGACCTAATTCGAACTTCTTCCGGACGAGCCTTGCATCGAAAAGCCGGTGGAAATCCTGCTTCTCGATCAGGACGTCGGCCAGGCGATCCAGCGTCGCCAAGGCCTCTTCGCGGCTGGCCGGCGCCTTGAGAGCTTCGAAGTCGGTGTCAGTGGGAGGGAGTGATGCAGTGCTCACAGGATTTCCGCAGGGGGTGGGAGTGGGCCTCTATCGTCCGGTGATCGGCGGCAAGTGGCAACCAACTTGGGGCAGGTTCCGGGGATGTCGCGATGGGACGGAGCGGAACGTTTCTTCCCGGTCATTCCTCCCCGATCCGATCGTTTCGTTCCGGCAGGTTTTGCGACTCGATCGGGATCCAGTCGGTGGCGCTCGGGGATTCTGATGGGCGCAAGTTCCAGCGACTCTTGAGGATCGCGTGAGAGGGCCGCCGCCGGAATGGGCGCGAAAGCAGGACCGGGCACGGCCCGTGCAATGCGACCGTTACCTGACCGGGCGTCGACACGCTCGCTTTGCGCCGAGATTCCAGCCGCATGAACACGTCGCTTCTCTCGTTCCTTTCCGCCGCTCCACCTCCGGAACCGACTTCGCAGCCACGCCCTGCGAAGAGCGAACAGGTTGCGCCCGGGGAACTGGACGAGTTGGAGTCGAGCCAGCCCGATTCCGCGGGCGACTCGGACAAGATGGATGCGTTCGCCGAAATGCTCGCGGCGATGATGTCGGTCTCGACGCCGCTCGCTGAATCCCCGGGAGAGACCACCGGGTCCACAGTGGTCGACTCTGCGACGGCCTTGTCGACTGATGTGCCGCGCGACGGCGCCGGCTCTCCGCTGTTCACGTCCAGCTTCACGACGACGACCGCCGCAGATTCGAACTCGGCCGTGATGACCGTCACGACGACTGAAGTCGCCCCGACAGCGGACACGACGGCGATGTCGACGAGCGAGACCACCTCCGACCTGGCCGGCGTCCCGAGCGACGCTACCGCAGCCGCGGAACTGGCCGGGCTTGGTGTCGAAACACTTGAGACAGCCCCTGTCGCTGAAGAATCGCCCGTCGTCGTGGACGTACTGACGACGGAGGACGAGCGGCTCACGCTCGAGGCGCCGGAGGCGGTCGCGGACGAGCCCGCCCGTCCCGAAGTTCCCGTTGTCGCAGTCCGAGAGTCGGCGGCTGCACAGACCACAACCGACGATCGACCGGTTTCAACGGAGCTGGCCGTCGAAACGGAAGGCCTGGACGAGCCGGCTCCCTCCGAAGGGCCCACGTTGGAGAAGCCCGAGGGACAGCATTCGCATCCCATTCTGAAAGAGGCGATCCCTGAGTCGCCGGTGGCCGATGTCGATGTGACGCCGGCCGAACCGGTGATGCCTGAAGCGCCTGTGGCGGAGAGTGAAGTCCACCCGGTCGCGGGAGAGCCGCCCGTCGTCCAGGCATCGGACCTCGAATCTGCCAATCCGCTTGAAGAAACGCAGCAGGTTGAGAGTGCATCAGGCAGCGACCGGGCGACGGCCGCGCCAAAGTCAGAACGTGCGACGACCGCCGCGCCGAATCGACCTGTGACGGCGAGCCCTGAAGTGGGGGGCGCCTCGGAACCAGTACTGCCGGACGTCCTCGCTCCCGTGGAACAGACCTCAGGGGTGGCGCTTCAGAACGATGCGGCGCGAGGTCACAAGGTCCATCAGGATTCGCGAGACGACGAGTTCGCCGCGATGGCGGCGATGGATGGGGAAGCCGTCCCCGCCACGGCTGGACCGATGGTGGAAGGAGCCGTGGGTCGGCCCGCATCGATCGCCACCATCAGCTCGGGCGACGCGGCCGCTTCGGCTGCACCGGTCAATGTCACCCAGCAGGTGATGCAGGCGCTGGCTGCGTACGAAGCGGACCTGCCGCAGAACGGAGCGAGGTCGTTCGAAATGCTGCTCGATCCCCCGGAACTCGGACGCCTGCTGGTGCAGATGTCGCGCACGTCCAAGGGGGTCGATGTCCGGATCTCAGCAGAGAACGAATCGGTCCGCTCGATGCTCGAAACCAGCGGGGCGGAACTGCAGCAAAGCCTTCAGCTCTCCGGTTTCGACCTGGGCCAGTTCAGCGGGTCGAACTCAGGGGGAGCGTTCGCCGGTGGTGAAGAATGGGTCTCCGCCCCCACGCTGCAATCGTTTGCCACCGGCGCAGGTGTCGTCCGCACCACTCCGAAGTCTGTCACCGCGAATTCCGCCATCAACGTCGTCGTCTGACGCCGCTTCACCAGAAACACACTTCCAACTGAGGGCCAGATGGCAGCCATTACTTCAGAGCTGGGACAGGCGCAGTTCATGCAACTGCTGATTGCTCAGCTCAAGAACCAGGATCCGATGGATCCGGTGAGCCAGGAAGACTCGATCGCCCAGCTCGCGCAGTTCTCGACGCTGGAAGGGATCGAAAAACTCAACGCGAACTTCTCGTCCTTCATGAAGCTGCAACAGCTTTCGGAAGGAGCGAGCCTCGTGGGGAAGAATGTGGAGTGGCTGGACGAGGACGGCGTTCGCCAGCAGGGCGTCGTCGACTCGATTTCGGTCAAGGAGGGGGACCTGCAGTTGAAGATCGATGGCAAGGACATCCCGATCGACAACGTGACGTCGATTCTCAACGGTTGATTCAAGAAGCCGGGAACGGCCGCTGGTCGGCGGGCCGACACTGAAATACTGGATTCGATTCAGGGAGATGGCTGTGGGAAACGCATTGTTGACGGGTGTGTCGGGTCTGAACTCGCACCAGAAGATGCTGGAGGTCATCGGTAACAACCTCGCCAACCTGAACAGCACGGCCTACAAAGCGCAGCGGGTGCTGTTTTCTGACCTGCTGTACCAGACGGTATCGGCCGCATCGTCAGGTTCGAACGGACTGATCGGCGGCATCAACCCGTCGCAGGTCGGTAGCGGAAGCCAGGTGGGGCAGATCACCGCAAACTTCACGCAGGGCAACCTCGAGCCGACCGGGCAGAACCTCGACTTCGCCATCGACGGAGACGGGTTCTTCGTGGTGAGCGGCGGCGGCGCCCCGAAGTACACCCGTGCCGGTTCGTTCTCGGTCGATGCCGATGGTCTCCTGATCGACCCGTCGACGGGCTATCGCGTGCAGCGGTTCGGAGACGCGGGCGAGCCGAACGGCCTGGATCCATCGTTCCAGATCGCAGGGGACATGAACATTCACGTTCCCTTTGGCGCCAGCATTCCCGGCAAGACGACGTCCCTGGTGAACCTGGTGGGCAACCTGTCATCCGATTCGGTGGGACCGGCAGCGGAAGTGCTCTCGACCAATGCCCCCTGGCTTTCAGGCGGTTTGCCGGCGACGAACGCGACGCTGCTCAACTCCCTGGAATCCATGGTCACCCCTTACGCAGCCGGCGACTCGCTGCAGTTCACCGGCACGAATAAGGACGGCACGCCAGTCAACACGACCTTCAATGTCGGTCCGACCACCACGGTCGGAGACATGCTGAATGCCATCACTGCCGCATTCCCGGATGGAACCGCCACGATCGACGTGGATGGCAACATCCAGCTGACGTCGAACACGACTGGCGAAGCGCTGTTCAGCGTTCAGATTCGTGACGTGACGGGCAACACCGGAGCGGTGCGGTTCGACACGCATCCATTCGTCGTCGCCGAGAACGGCCGGGAAGGGACGAAAGTGCTGGGCGGATTTGAGGTTTATGACATCCGCGGCAAAGCTCACTCGGTCACGACGACGCTGCAGAAACAGGCCGACGGCAGCTGGAACCTGTCGGCGACGATTCCGTCGGGAGACGGCACAATCCTCGACGGACAGATTGACAACATTCGCTTCAACGACGACGGCTCGTTCCTCGAGGCGGGCGGCGTTGGCCTGGCCGACTTGAACCTGTCGTTCACCTGGCGCGACCTTGCCCAGCCCCAGGTCATCACACTCAGCTTCGGTTCGCAGAACTCATACGACGGCATGACGCAGCTGTCGGCCGCGTCGACGACCTCGGCGTTCCAGGACGGCTATGCATCGGGAACGCTGACGGAAGTCCGCATGAGCTCCAATGGCCTGATCGAAGGCGTTGCGACCAACGGCCGCAGCATTCCTCTTGCCCAGCTGGCGATTGCGACTTTCCGCAATCCGAGCGGTCTGACTCGCTCGGGGAGCAACTACTACGACACCTCGCTGGCGTCGGGTGACGCCGAGATCGGCACGGCCCTGTCGGGCGACCGCGGAACCGTGAAGTCGAATTACCTCGAGCGTTCGAACGTCGATATCGCTCTCGAGTTCACGCAGCTGATCACGGCCCAGCGCGGCTTCTCTGCCAACGCCCGAACGATCACGGTGACAGATGAGGTTCTTCAGGAACTCACAGGTCTGATTCGGTAATCGGAGGCGCCGCCGACGGCGGTGCGATTTCCTCCGGAGTCAGTCCTGGCTCCGGAGGGGGCGTGATCTCAGGCAGCGCGGGAGGCGCCGGCGGGACGAGCCCTTCGAAATGATGTGGCTCGGCCGCGGGACGTTGAGGCTCCACCGCAGGAAGATAGGCGTGCGGCGGCCGGCCTCCGGCCGATTGAATGGAGGCGACGCACTGGAACGCGGCCTGACGGACCAGTTCGCTGGCGCTTTGTGCTTCGAACTGCGCCGTCCAGGCGTAGTCCACGTTCGGCCGCGGAGGCCCTTTCTTCCACAGCCAGTGAAACGGCGATCGTTGAGGCGTGATCGGAGGGTTTCCAACCCAGGTCCCCTGCAGGGCGACGAGCTCCACGCCATCGCTCGCTCGGCGCACGCGCATGGAAAGGCCGACGCGGAGTGGCGAGTAGGGATCGTATTCCAGGATGTCACAGAAGACGACCACTGCGGAAGGAGGCGCGCCTTCAATCGGCACGTGGCAGGCCTGGCAGAGATCGTTCCATTCGACGGCGGGCGGACAGTCGAGCCCCGCATCGACCAGCAGGGTCACCTCGGCGGGCGTCGCTGCCCTCAACTCGCCGGCGATGATTTCCGAGAGGTTGTGAAGGATCCCGCGGTTCTTCGCATCGATCGCATTGACGACCAGGTACACCGCTCCGGCGGACTGCAACGAACACCCGAGCCCCGGCGCAACCTGCAGGGCGACGGGACTTGCCGGACGCGGCGGAGCGAGAGGCACGGCCGGACCGCAGCCTGGCAAGGCCGCCACAAGCCCGGCCGCCATGACTCGGCGGCGAAATCGATTCATCGCAGCTTCCTCTCTGTTGTTTCACCCGGTTGCCGCGAGAGGATTTCCTGCAGCGGTATGTCGCCCGGCGTGTCGTGGGGAGCTGGTGTTTGATGGGGAGGTGAGGCGGGAGGCGGCGGGTCGGCCTGCCGGACCGGTTCCTGGCCCGACGTCCTGAGCATGCGGTCAATCCCTTCCGATACCGCGTCCAGCGCTTTCCATTGTTCCCGCTGTTGCTGCTGCGTCGCAGTCCGCAGGTCATCAATCAGCGATGACTGCAACGCGAGATGGGCTTCGATCGCCGCCGAGCGGTTAGCGGCGGCCAGCGAGCTGTTCGTCAGCGATTCGAGCGCCTTCTGCGACTGTTCCTGCTGCGTCTTCAGAGCGGCGAGTTCCGCCTTCAATTGAGTGACTTCGTCGTTTGCCGGCGGCGACTCCGGCACGGGGACCTGCAGCGGTGGCGGCGGGAGAGTTGCCGGCGGGGCATGTGCGATCGCGACCGGCGCGGGAATGGGCTCGACTGGAGGCTGCGAGAAGGCAGGAGGCAGCGGGTTGGCCGAGGCGACCTCCTGGAGTTTGTTCGGCGCGGTCATGCGGCTGGTCAGTCCGCAACCGGAAAAGGCCATCACGCTCGCGAGCGACGCTCCAAGCAGACGGCGCCCGCCCGCCCGCGGGCGGGGCGTCATTGGTGATCGGCGGGAGGAGGGTCGGGAAGTGGTCATGGTCGCCACCTTTCGCCGGTTGCCCGGCGATCGTTCACGAAGTCAGGTGTTCATGTCTTGGGGCGGTTTGCGTCGTTGTAATCGCACTCGATGACGGTCTGCTGGCCGCATCCGCAGGTGATGACGATCTCGCTGATCGCGCCGTTCCGCTGGCGGGTTTCGATCCGCGGAGACGCCGCGCAGGCGCGGTCGACCGTGTTCGCGACCGACGCACGGTCATTGCTGATCCGCACCGCAGCGGCCGACAGGATTCGTGAGGCGGCAGGTTTGACGAGTGATTGCATGGAGTTTCTCAACTGACTTTGGCGCTGATCGCGCCGGCCCGAAACGCCTCTAGGCGAGGCGCCTGACTTCACGACGACGCATCGAATCCCGCAACCGCTGCTCCGCTCGGGAGAGAATCCGGCTCACCCGCGATTCGGAGAGATTCAACACTTCTCCAATCTCCTTCAGCCGCATGTCGTCCAGGTGGTACATCGAGACCACCAGCCTGTCCGTGCGGGGGAGCTGCTCAATGGCATCTGCCAGAAGGCGCGACTGGTCCGCCTTCTCGATGCCTTCAGCCGGGTCGACCCGGTGATAGACGCCGCCGGACGACATTTCCTCGCGCCAGCTCTCGGGCCGTGTGAGGCGAATCGCTTCCATGCACTCATCGATCTCGTCGATCGACAGGCCGGTGCGCTGGGCGAGGATTTCGGAATCAGGAAGCGACGTCGTCCCGCCCGCGGCGCGGCGGATCACCGACCAGCGCTGCAGCATCTGCTGGGGAAGCGGACAGTTGCGGCGCAGTTCATCCAGGATCGCTCCGCGAATGCGCGGGAATGAATAGGTCTTGAACGCCACTCCGCGAGCGGCGTCGAACTGGCCTGCTGCTTCCACAAGGCCCAGCACTCCCGCGGCCTCGAGGTTTTCACAGTCGATCCCCTTGGGAAGCCCGGACACGATTCGGCCGAGCACGTGCCGCACGAACTCCAGGTGATCAACGATCAACTGGTCGCGGCTGTTGCGACTGGCGACGTGGCGGTAGGCTCGAGCGATGGCTTCCATGCCGGGGAAATAACTGAGAGATCGGTGGTTCGAGGTCGGGGGTTACACAGCGCGTCGTGGAAGGGGGCGGTTTATTCGTCGTCCTCGTCTTCGATGGGGGTGGCCGATTGACACAGGATGCAGAACAGTCGAACGATGACGGCGACCGTGACGGCCGCGACGGTGGCCCGGTACACAATCACGTCGGGGTCGACGGACTGGGCGACTCCGGCAATCGTCGTTGCGCATCCTCCCAGAAGGCCGCTTGCGCGTGCCCACGGCTGTCCGGGTTGTGCTGTGGACGTGGTCATCTGGCCGACGCGACGTCGTGGTCGGTTACTCCGTGTCTAGGGCAAGGCCGTCGATCCGGCGACAGCTTTCTGGATGGTGTTACTTGAGTCTCTCCTGGTGTCCTATGCGGCTGCGGCGGCCGTTCGCTGGCCCGCGCGGGATTCGTCGACGGCTGGCTCGTCGAAGACGGCCGCAAATCGCGCCATCCCGACCGGGTTGAGCATGATGTCGGCGGGAACTTCCGTGTAACTCAGTGTGCCCAGGTCAGGCAGGGCACGGGTGAGCAGCTTGCGAAGCGGCCTGCGGAGCCGGCGATCCATGATGAGGGCCACTTCGATTCTCTGACGCGCCGCGGACCGCCAATGCTCGCCAATCTCCTCGAGCAGCTTCTCGAGTCGCTTGCCGTCCAGAGCGAGCTGGCCCTCGTGCAGCGATTCGCGAAGCCTCGCTTCGAGTCTGGGTTCCAGAACGATGACCTGCAGTCGCGCCGTGTCGTCGCAGAAGCGCCCGCAGATGATGCGGCCGATGTCCTCGCGGACCTTGTCGAGCAGATCGTCCGGGGCCTTGGTCGTGGTTCCGTGGTTGGCGATCGACTCCAGAATGAGCACCAGGTCCGAGAGCGGAACTCGCTCCGCCGCGAGCTGGACCAGAACCTGGTGCAGCGTTCCCATTCGAACAACGTCGGGTTTCAGCTCCTCGACGATGGTCGGGGCCTGCTCTTTCACCTTGTCGAGCATCTTGCGGACGTCTTCACGGCTGAGCAACTCGGAGCCGTGGCGTTTCAGGATTTCGCCGAGGTGCGTAATGAGCACGCTCGCAGGGTCGACGACGGTGTAACCGGAGAACTCCGCCTGGCGCTGGATGGCTGGTTCGATCCACTTGGCCGGCATCCCGAATGCCGGGTCGGTCGTTTCCTCACCAGGGATTGCGACGGTGGCCGCTTCGGGCGCGATCGCCAGCATGAGGTCGACCCGTAGCGTTTTGCGGGCGGCCTCCCGTCCGGCGATCACCACGCGATATTCCTCGGGGCCAAGCTCGAGGTTGTCGCGGATGCGGATCGGCGGAATCCAGATGCCGTTCGATTTCGCGAAGTCGCGGCGGAGGGATGTAATGCGGTCGGCAATTCCGCGGGCCCGTTTGGGATTCACCAGCGGAATCAGGCGCGCCCCCACTTCGACGACTGCACGATCCTGAACGAGGAACTCTTCGAGCTGACGCTTCTCGTCGAACTCGGGCGTCGGTGGCAGGGCGGGCTCGGCGCTCGCCGCCGGCTTCACCGGGGCGGGACGGCGCAGGCGACGAATGTGCCAGATCACGCCGACGGTCAACAGGACGAATGGAATCTTGGGAAGGCCCGGGACCATGCCGAGCAGCAGGAACATGCCCGCGGCCATCCACAGCGGACGGTCGTTGGAAAACAGCTGCTTGCCGATTTCCTGCCCGAGGTTGGCCTCGGAGCTGTTCTTGGTGACGAGGATACCGGCGGTCGTGGCCACGATCAGGGCGGGGATCTGCGAGATGAGACCGTCGCCGATCGAGAGGACCGAGTAGGTGTGGATCGATTCCCCGACCGACATCCCGCGGCTGACGCCGAGGATCGCCCCGCCGAAGAGATTGATCGCCGTGATAATCAGGCCGGCGATAGCGTCGCCGCGGACGAACTTGCTGGCCCCGTCCATGGAGCCGTAGAACTCCATCTCACGGCCGAGAAGCTCGCGTCGCTTTCGGGCTTCCGCTTCGTTGATGGCGCCGGCGTTCATCTCGGCGTCGATCGCCATCTGCTTGCCGGGCAACGCATCGAGTGTGAATCGCGCGGAGACTTCCGAAACTCGCTCTGAGCCTTTCGTGATCACGATGAACTGGATCACGATCAGGATCAGGAAGATCACCAGTCCGACGACGAGATTTCCGCCGACGACCATGCCGCCGAAGGTCTCGACGATCTTTCCGGCGTCGCCATCGAGCAGGACGAGCCGTGTCGTGGCGACGTTGAGCGACAGGCGGTACAGCGTCAGCAGCAGCAGAAGCGACGGGAAGACCGACAGGTCGAGCGGCTGCTTCGCGCTCATCGTGATGAGCAGCAGCAGCAGCGTCAGCCCCAGGTTGAAAGCCAGCAGCATGTCGAGCAGGGCCGTCGGAAGCGGCACGAGCATGACGACCAGGATGCACAGCATCCCCCCGGCCAGCAGGAGTTCACTCTGCAGGAAGCGGCTGGCGGTGGGTGAGGTCGGGGTAGACACGCGGCGAATCAGGAAAATCGATGGGAATCAGGAACGGGTGTTCGCGACTACTGAAAACTCGAACTGAGCGACTTCAGCAGCAGCGGCCAGCCATCGACGAGAACGAAGAGCAGCAGCTTGAGGGGCGTCGAGATAATCACCGGGGGCATCATCATCATGCCGAGCGACATAAGGATGACGCTGACCACGAGGTCGATCAGCAGGAAGGGAACGTAGATGCAGAAGCCCATGATGAAGGCGGTTTTGAGCTCGCTCGTCACGAACGCCGGAATCATCACGCGGGCGGGGATGTCGTCCGGTCCTTCGACGGGATCGAGACGGGCCATCTCCATGAACAGCTTGAGGTCACTGGCGCGCGTCTGCCGGATCATGAATTTCCGGAGTTGCGTCCAGGCTTCCACGCATGCCTTCTCCGCGGAGAGCTCCTTGTTCATGTAAGGGCCGATGGCATGCTTCTCGACTTGCTCAAACGTCGGCCCCATGACGAACAGCGTCAGGAACAGCGACAGCCCGAGCAGAACCGGCGTCGGCGGGATTTCCTGTGTCGACAGGGCCCTGCGGATGAACGAGAGGACGATGACGATCCGGGTGAACGCGGTCAGAGTTACCAGCGCCGACGTCAGGAACGCCATTCCGCCGAGGAACAGCGCAATCTGCATCGGGGCCGAAAGTCCGCCAGTTCCGCCGGCTTCGGTGAGCTGCTGGCTCAGTCCGAGCGGATTCATGACGCCGCCCCTTTCGACCGTTCTTCGTGGCGCAGGGCGCTGAAGAGGTCGGCGACGCGTTCAAAGCCGCCCGCGGGAGCTGTCTCTTCGCCCTGTGCGCTGTCGGCCGCTTCGAGCGACTCGCTGAAATCCGCGGGCAGCGGCATCAGACACATGGTCTTGCCATGCTCAACGCCAACGAGCACCCGGTGCGCTTCGGCCTGGACCAGGTAGACGCCGCAACGCGGTCCGATGCGGAGCGTGTCGACAAGCTTGAGGGATTTCGAGGGGAGAACGCCGCGTCCGCCGCGGGTCAGCCAGAGTTTCAGCATCCAGAGCGAAACGACGGCGCCGAGACCGATCGTCGCGGTGATCCACACCATGCCGTGCAGCATGCCTTCGAGGTCTTCCGCGGAGGCGGACGTGGCCGTTGCTTCCGCCGGAGCCGTGCTCGGCTCTTCCTCGGAGACGGGACGTGGAACGAACGTGACCGGAAGTTCCTCGTCAGTCGGCTCAGGAGGGCTCAGGACCGGGTGTGCCTGGGCCGCCCGCATCGGCGAGACGAGGCTCGCGGCAGCGGTGTCGACGACCGGGGCGGGAATCGCTGGAAGCTCAACGGCCTGAACCGGCACGAGACGCTCTTCCGGGACGACGTCGCGCAGCGAACGCCGGGTCTCCGGGGACGACTGCCAGGGCTTGTTGGCGGGGCGACGGTCCTCCAGGGGTTCCCAGCCGGGAGGAAGCGCCGTGAACGGATTGGCCTGCCCGGCCGGCTCGACCGCGGCCTCCGGTTGAGGAGTGGGCCGGGAGGGCGACTGGAAGATGTCGGACGGAGCGACCTGTGGCAGTCCAATGTCGTCGTCCGCGCTCAGGACGCCGGCGATGTGGAGGGTGGCGACCGACGCCGCGACCCACAGCACGCGTACTGGAAGATGCGTTGTGGGAATCTTCATGGCGATCCGTCGCTCTTGAAACCGCGGCGGCGTCCTGCCGTCACGGAGGGTTCGTTGGTTGAATGAGGGCCCGGAGGTGGGATTCCCCCGCAAGTCTCAGTTCTTGGTCGCGTCGCCCGAGGGGCCGGCCGCGTTCACTTCCGTGATTCGAATTCCGTAGCAGTCGTTGACGACGACGATTTCTCCCCGCGCGAGGAGCACTCCGTCGGCCACGAGGTCGACTGGTTCACCGACAGCGCGATTCAGCTCTACGACCGCGCCTTCGTTCAGTTTGAGCATTTCACTCAAGGGGATGCTTGTTCGGCCCAGTTCGACCGTGACCGTTACCTTGACGTCGTAGAACCGCGAGAGGGGACGTGTGGCGCCACCGGATCCCCGCGACGACATTGCCGGGAATTCTGCCGGTTGAATCTCTACGAGCGCATCCGCGCCGGCTCCCGCTTCGCCGGGCATCGCCAGTCGTTCTGTGCTCTCTTGACCCGCCGCCATGGGAATTCAGTCCTCCATCACTTCATCAATGGCAAAACAGACGCGCCCGCCGACCCGGCCCGGCCGTCCCTGGAATTTCGGTCGGCCTGCCACGCGGGCCGTGAGCAGGTCGTTGGTTGTCTGGTCGAGGACGAGCACGTCCCCCAGTTTCAGCGACTCGGCCTCGTTGACCGACAGCTGGACACGTCCCAGTTCGACGCTGAAGGGCATCGGGACCAGCGGAGCCAGGTCGGCCATCCGGGCGCTGGGAGTTGCCTTGGGGGCCGGAGCCGGCAGTGCCTCGCCGCAGAGATGCTCGAGCTGTTCATGGGTCGCGATCAGGAGGATCGAATCCTCACCCGCGGCTGTCGTAACCTGAAACTGGGCCGCAGCGAGGAGAATCGCGGGGTCGAACAGTCGGGCCCGGGACGTGCGCAGGACAGGGCGGACAAACGCGGTCACCATGGCCTCTCGCGACGGCCAGGCATCGGACAGGCCGACGGCGAACCGCTCGAACAGCATCTTCGCGAGCGAAAGCTCGATCGATGTGAGAGACCGGTCCGCCGGCCACTCGGTGCTCTGGACCCCGAGGAGCCCCTGGACGAGAGAAAGCAGCAGTCCGGTGCGAAATGACATCGCCGCGGGAATCCTGGCCTTGCCGATGTGCAGGAGCGCGGAGACATCAGGATCGGGCAGGTTCGACAGTGCGGTGCGGGCGTCCTGGGTGAAGACGGTCTGGTAGCTGACTTTCGCCGTCACGCCGAACTCGGAGAACGTCTCGTTCATCCGAACGGCGGCGTCTTTCAACCAGCGATCCGCGACGCGACGCGCATCGGCCGAAATGCCGCGCGCGTGGCGAGGGTCGAAGGGCTGGACTGCGGCCTGCGTGGTCATTGGATCATGAAGTCCTCAAAGAGGACGTCGTAGATGCGGTCGTATCCATCGGTGAACAGCATCGAGTTGAACCGCTCGAGGATCTCTCGCTTCAGCATGTTCTTGCCGGCGCCGCCGCGAACGTCGTCCATGTCCTTGTCGCCAAGGTGGATCAGCAGCCAGCTTTTCAGCGGCACCTTCTTCTCAGCGATCAGGTCGGTGACGATCTTTTCCTGCGTCGCGTCGACCTGGAACGCCATCTTGATCGCGAGGTAGTGCGGCTGAACCTCGTTCAGATTCACGCGGATGTCGTCGAACGGGATGACGACCAGCTTCTCCGCCTGCTTGGCGACGGGAGCCTCCGTCTTGTGCTCCTCCGCCTTCTCCGCATGCGACTTGCTGGTGAGCAGCATGGGGACGAAGAAGCCGGCGGCTCCGGAGACGAGCGAGACAATCGCCCATACGACAAGCCCCGGCCCCTTCTTCGGGGGGGCTTGCTCGTCATGACCAGGGTTCGTCGGTTTTGCGGACACGGTCCGTCTCTCTTAATGAAAGCGAGTCGGGGGGGATAAGGCGCATCGGAAAAATCGACCGGAGACGGCCCGCCACTGTAAGAGTTTGCCGGTTGCGCAAGGTGATGGAGCAAATCCTTTGCGCGCGATGCTTCTGCAGGTTTCGCCAGCCTCCCATCTTGCCAGCGAGGTCGGCTGGGCTCGCCGGCACCACCCGAACGGCCCCGCCCCGGCGCGGCACCCCAGTCGCATGAAGCTGCCCGCGCGGGGATGTCAAGGTTTTCCATCTTTGCGGGTCGTTCCGGTTCGAACGATTGGTCCCGGCAGGTCGATTCTGCCGATGTGTTCGAGGACGGACGACTCCGGGGGCGTCGGCGACGACGCGTTCCGTGGGGCGATGAGGCCGTCACTGAACAAGAGGCTCGGGGTTACGCCTCAGGTCGAACGCGAGCTCGTTTCGCCGCGCAGCAGCCTGAAGGCTCGACTCCAACGGGGAGGGGGTTGCAATGCTTCGCGGACTGTATGCCGCCGCCACCGGCATGGAGGCGGCCGCCAATGCCCATGAAGTGACGTCCCGGAACCTGGCGCATGCCTCGGTTCCCGGATTTCGCAAGATGCTCACGACGTTCGAGGCGATGCAGAATCCGCACGGCGACACGCCGGAGGAGCATCTCGCCGGGACGAGCGTGAAAGCACCCGCCACCGATTTCACCGCCGGACCACTCAACCGCACCGGCGCGCCGCTGGATCTCGCGATCAATGGCGACGGGTTCTTCGTGGTCAATGGACCGGATGGACCGCTGTACACGCGATCCGGAACCTTCGAGGTGGACGGACAGGGGCAGGTGACCACTCCCGACGGTCTGCCGGTCAAAACGGCGTCGGGAACACTGACGATTCCCCCCAACAGTCCCATTTCGGAACTCGTGGTTGCGGCCGATGGAACGGTCCGCATCGGAAAAGAGGAGCTCGGGCAGCTCGACATCCGCCGGTTTGACGACCCACAAGCGCTGCAGTCGGTCGGTGCGACGCTGTATGCCGCGCCTCCCGAACTCGTTGCCCAGCAGTCGACCGCGCGTGTGGTGCAGGGCGTCCGGGAAATGTCGAACGTCAGCCCCGTCAGCGAACTGGTCAACCTGATCGCCGCGCAGCGTCACTACGAAATGTCGCAGAAGGCGGCGACCTCGATGGATCGTGCCGCCCAGAAACGCATCGACCTGAACTGATTTTGGAACCAGGCCAGGGAGGGCCCCGAAGATGATTCGCGCGTTATATACCAGCGCCACGGGCATGAAGGCGCAGGAAATGTTGATCGACGTGACGGCCAACAACCTGGCCAACGTCAACACGACCGCCTTCAAACGGAGCCAGGTCAACTTTGCCGATCTCATCTACTCCACGCAGAAGCCTGCGGGAACGGAGATCGCTGCTGGCGTGCAGACGCCGACTGGAATGCAGGTCGGCACTGGCGTTCGTCCCGTTTCGACGAACAAGCTGTTCCTGAACGGCACGCTCCAGCAGACCGGAAATGCGCTCGACGTGGCGATCGAAGGGGAAGGCTTCTTCCGCGTCGATCTGCCCAGCGGCGAGGCCCGGTACACCCGTGACGGCTCGTTCCGCATGGACAGCGCGGGCCAGCTTGTCACGGCCGACGGTTACATCCTCGCTGGCGGCGTCCGGGTTCCTCCGGGTGTGACCATCGACAAGATCAACATCGGAACCGACGGCACGGTCACGGCCGTCCAGGGAGGCGCCACCAATGCCACTCTCAACCTCGGCCAGATGCAGATCGTGCGGTTCGTGAATCCCTCGGGGCTCAGCAGCGAAGGGAGCAACCTGTACGCGGAATCCGCCGCGTCCGGTCCGGAGACGCAGGGCGTCCCGGGTGTCGACGGCATGGGCACGCTCCGCCAGCACGCGCTGGAAGGCTCGAATGTGGAAGTCGTGACGGAACTGATCGGGCTGATCTCGGCCCAGCGCGCCTACGAAATCAATTCACGAGCCATCCGCGCCGGTGACGAGATGCTGTCGACGACCACGGAGATGATCCGATGATCGGCGCCGCCCATGTGGCCCGCATGACGGTGTTGGCCGTGATTCTGCTGGCCTTCGCGGGACAGCAGGTCCGCGCGCAGACCGCGATTGTCCACCTGCGCAGTTCGGCGAAAGTCGATCGCGACGTCATGATGCTGGGAGACATCGCGGACATCACCGCCTCTTCGGCCGCATTGGAGCGACGACTCAAGGGCCTCGACCTGCTCGACCGGCAAAGCTCCGGCGCAAGCGAGATCGTTTCCTCGCGGCATGTGCAGGCCCGCGTGCTGCTGGAAGGGATCGACCACAAGACGGTCACCCTGGTCGGCGCGGACGAATGCCAGGTCTCTTTCGCGGCCGGCGGCGATGTCGTGCAGGTCGCGGCGACCAGGGGGCGAGCGGGCGACGACCTCATGACGCAGGCGGTCCAGGCGCTCGCCAAAGCGTGGATGGCTTCGCCCGACGACGTGGAAGTGCAGTTTCTGTCGACGCCGTCTGAGCAGCTCAAGCCGGTTCCGGGGGCGATTCCCGAGCTGGAGCTGCCAACGCGCGTCGAACCCGGCCGGGTTCAGGCGAGAATTCGCTGGGTCGGCCAGAATCGGATTGAGCGGATCGATTCGGTCACCTTCGAAGCCCGCCTGCGCCAGACGGTCGTTCTCGCGACGCACCGGATCGAGCGCGGAGCGCCCATCCGTCTGCAGGACATCGTCGAAGACCGCCGGCTGATGGCGAATCGCGTGGAACAGGTCCGGGCGGAACAGGTGGTCGGTTACGTCGCGCGGCGCGGGCTAAGCCAGGGTGACATGGTCACGGCAAAGGATCTCGCCGTTCAGAAAACCGCTCCGGCGATCCAGGCCCGGAATGGCGTGAAGGTGACGGCCCGGAAGGGGAAGCTGTCGGTGACTCTGCAGATGGCTGAAGCGCTCGAGGCGGGAAACGTGGGGGACGTCATCCGGCTTCGCAATCTTCAATCGGGGCAGATCATCACGGGAAGGGTCGTCTCGAACCAGGAAGTCGAGATTCCTCTCGATTGAACGTGACGATGCGTGAAAGCCAGGGGAGGGGGAACCGATGAAACGATATGTGATTCCGGTCGCAATCGCGGGGGCGATTGTCGCGACGCCGGCGCCGTCCGATGCCGACTCGCTGTGGCAGAAGCGGTCGCGGCAGCGGGCATTCATGTTCTATGACCAGCCGATCTACGATGTGGGCGACCACGTCACGATCCTGATCAACCAGAACACGATCGTCGACAACAGCGAAGAGAAGAAGCTCGCCAAGCAGGCCAAGGTGTCGGAGAGCTTCGATTTCGACAGCGAGAGCAGCGGCGGGCTCGGCGAGCAGGGGGCGACCGCGTCGCTCGACCTCTCGAATGATGCCAAGCGCTCGTTCGACGGCGAGGCCGAATCGACGATCGACAACCGCTTCACCGATCGCGTCACGGTCACCGTGCGCGAGGTGCTGCCAAACGGGAACCTGCGGGTCTCGGGCGACAGAAAGATCAAGGTGGATGGAAACGACCGCCACTTGCTGTTTTCCGGGGTGATCCGCCAGCTTGACATCGCGCCCAACGGCACGATCGGCTCCGACTTCATCGCGAACCTGAACGTCCAGTATGTCGGCCTGGGCGAGCACCAGGCGTTTACCAGGCAGGGCTGGCTGGGGCGGACGTTCAACCGCATCTGGCCGTTCTGACGAGCTGCAGCATCTCATTGTCCATCCTGTTCCCCGTCTGAAGTCTCCCATGTCCCGCCTCATCGCCGTGCTGCTGCTGATCGCCTGCGCCGCATCGAGCGCGTCCGCGGCCGACATCCGCGTCAAGGACCTCTCCGATTTCGAAGGAGTCCAGGACAACGCACTGACCGGGTTCGGCCTCGTCGTGGGATTGAACAATACGGGCGGCAAGAGTCCGATCACGCGGCGGCTGGCGATGAACTTCGTGCAGCAGTACGGGATCCGAATTCCGCCTGACATCCGGGCCCAGATCCGCACCGATACGCGGGAGAAGACGAACAACATCTCAGTCGTCGTCGTCAGTGCCCGCCTGCCTGCGTTTACACGCACGGGGCAGAAGATCGACGTGAACGTGTCGACCTTCGACGACGCCGCCAGCCTCACCGGCGGCTTCCTCATTCCGACGCCTCTCATGGGTGTGGACGGCGAGGTCTATGCCGTCGCCGACGGCAATGTTTCGGTCGACTCGTTTGTCGCCGGGGGACAGGCCGCTACGGTTCAGAAGAACCATCCCACCGCTGGCCGCATTATCAGCGGAGCGATTGTGGAACGCGAAGTCTGCACCACGCTGACGAAGAACGGCCGCGTGCGGATCCTGCTGCGCGAGCCCGACTTCGAAACGGCGACGCGGATGGTCGATGTGATCAATCGCTTTTCGCCGCAGACTTCCCGGGCCATCGATCCGGCGACCATCGAACTGAATGTCGCAGGTAAGCAGCCGGACGACATCATGTCGTTCCTCGCGCAGATCGAATCATTGAAAGTCCGGCCCGATGTCCGCGCGAAGGTCGTCATCAACGAACGCACCGGGACGATCGTCATTGGTGAGAACGTGCGCCTGTCGCACGTGCTGATCACGCACGCGAACCTGGCGATCTTCACCAAGGAATCTCCGGAGGTTTCGCAGCCGCAGCCGTTCTCCGACGGCGAGACCGTGGTGGTCCCGCGGACGGAGGTCAACGCGGTGGAGGAAGACCGTCCGATCCATGAGATCGAAGAAACAACGACCGTCAGCCACCTGGCCGAAGCGCTCAACGCCCTGGGAGTCGCCCCGCGCGATCTCGGGGTCATCTTCCAGCAGCTCCGCGACTCCGGGGCGCTGCACGCCGAACTCGAGTTCAAATAAGCATTTTCGCAGGGACAAGGATGTCCGCCATGAATGCCATCACTTCACTTCCGTCATCCGCCGAGTCCGGCCTGCTGGGTCTGGACGTCGGGAACGCATCGTCGGGGAAGATCGAAGACGCGGCCAAACAGGTCGAAGGGCTCTTCGTATCGATGCTCCTCAAGACGATGCGCGAGACGATGGCGAGCGAGATGTTCGGCGGAGATGGGGCGGATGTCTGGGGAGGGATGTTCGACCAGTCGATGGGAGAGCACATCGTGTCGGCGGGCGGACTCGGACTCGTCGAGCAGCTGCAACCCGGCCGGCTCTCCGTCTCAGCGTGAGCGGGCCACGCACTTTCCAGTCTCCGGAGGAACCGGCCATGTCGACGTCACCCGCCGCCAACATCGAAGCGCTGAACGCCATCCTGGTGGAGACGGGGCTGTTGATGCTCCAGATTTCGCAGGGATCGGTGAAGTCGGCGGCGGCGGTTGAGCGCGTCTGCGCACTGGTCGCGGCTGATGTGCAGAAGCGCGTCGCGGAGATCGCCGCCCAGCGGCCGACTGCGAACGCGCTGCGTGGAGTCGAATCGCAGCGGGCAATGCTGGGCGCTTTCGAACTGAACCTGCGTCGCGCGGCGCATGAAATGAACGCCACGCTGGCCCGGTTCCTCCCCACGCCGACTTCGGGAACTTATTCACCCGAACGAGGACGGCTGGCCTCCGCGGGGGCGTGGATGAATGTGAGGTCGGCGCCGTGAACCTGTTCGACATTCCGGTCTCCGCCCTGCGCGCGTCGCAGGCCGGCATGACCGCCATCTCCGGAAACCTCGCCAACGCTGCCACGCCCGGCTACCACCGGCAGGTCGCGCACCTCAGCGAGACCGTTGGAGCCGAAGTTGCCAATATCCGCATCGGCGCGGGCGTTGAAGTCAACAACGTCCAGCGGATGCGCTCCGTGTGGGTCGAGCGGTCGCTCCTCAGGAACAACTCCGCCAACGGCTCGGCCGAAGTCCGCAACGACGTCGCCCACCAGCTCGACACGCTGTTTCAGGTGACGGACGGCAGCCTGACCAGCCGCGTCGAAGACTTCTTCAACTCCTGGCAGGACCTCTCGTCCCAGCCCGGTGAGACGACCGTTCGTTACGACCTGCTGGCGACCGCCGCGTCTCTCACCTCCGAAGTGAACGCCCTGCATTCCCGGATGGCGGAGCTCTCGCTCGACCTCGACACCCAGATCAGGGACACTGTCAAGACGATCAACCAGATCACCTCCAACATCGCGATTCTGAACAAGGACATCGCGGTGTCTGAAGCCTCGGGAAAGGAAGCGAACGACCTGCGCGACAAGCGCGACCTGCTCGTTTCCCAGCTGGCCGAATACATCGACGTCTCCTCGCATGAGACCACGGGGCAGCCGCACGTCTTCTCGGCCGCCAACGGCGCCATGCTGATCACCACGAACGCGCCGAAGCTCGATGTCGTTCAGACGAACGGCAAGTACCAGCTGACGATCGACGGCTGGACATCGCCGCTGCCGGCCGGCTCCGGCAAGCTGCAGGGGTTGCTGGAATCGAAGAACGTCATCGTCGGCGGGATGCAGAAGCGGCTGGAGACGTTCGCCTACGACCTCGTCCGCACGGCCGACCAGCTTCACGCCCAGGGGCTCGGCCTGGGGGGACCGTTCACCAGCCTCAACGGTGAACGGGGCGTCTCGGACGCCACGATTCCGCTGGCTAAGTCGGCCCTCGACTTTCCAGTGACCAATGGCGTACTGACCGTCACGGTGACCGATCAGGCGACGGGCGGCAGGACCGCGTACGCGGTGAACATCGAGCCGGCGATCGACAGTTTGAACGACGTCGCTGCAAAG